>NZ_CP047050.1:200000-3107673 GCF_009799805.1 Myroides phaeus | reverse complement strand
TTTAGGTTAGAATTATAAAAACAGTTACTACTTTTGGGTAAATTTCCAGGGGGTGAAAATTACCTTTGTTTGCGAGCACAAATATGTGAACAAATTTTGGGATAAAAAAACTTTATAGGCATTGTATAAAACAAATTAATTTGGTAAGTACTATAAAAAAAAGAAGAAACAAATATAATTAAAAGGAATATGAAATATTTTGATTGTAACGTCAGAGTGCGTTATGCAGAGACAGATCAAATGGGGGTTGTTTATCACGGTAATTATGCGCAATACCTTGAAATTGGGAGGGTTGAGTGGTTGAGGAACCTTGGGGTATCATATAAGAAGATGGAGGAAATGGGGGTGATGTTGCCCGTTGTCTCTTTGACAATGAACTATAAAAAATCAGCAAAATACGATGAGATTTTGACCATCAGAACTGTCTTTAAAAAGCTGAGTTCCGTGAAGATAGAATTCGATTATGAACTGTATAATGAAGCGGGTGAATTGTTAACAACTGGTAATTCTGTATTGGTGTTTATTGATATGAAAACGGGTCGTCCAATCGCTGCTCCAAAATATGTTGTTGAAAAGATTTCTGCAATAGAAAATTAGTATAAAAAAGACTTTTTGTAATTAATGGTTTTACTAAAAACAAATAATTATATTTACATAAAACAAATATTATGAAATCAGCTTATTGGCTAATGGGTATCGGATGTCTATTTTCTATGAGTGTTTTTGCCCAAGAAACGAAGATTATTGACGGACGTGCTCGTATGTATGACGGTAAAATAGTACCTGCTACTATTGTTAATAAAAATAGTAATGAAGAAACTAAACTTGATGGTCGTGGTTATTTTATGATCAATACGCAAGTTGGTGATACAATTCAGTTCACTAATAAAAGAATTTCTCCTGTGGATTATGTGATGACAGCAGAGGATTTTAAATTAGGTAGAGTGAATGTTGTGTTCACTAAGCCAGGTCAAACGTTAGAGGAGGTTGTTATTTTACACAAGAATTTCGATGATGATTTGTTTGAAGTAGGAAATAAGAAGAAGTTGACTCCTGCTGAAAGAAGATATAAAAAGAACAATACTGTGTTTGCTTCTACGGCAAATTATGGAATGGGTATTAGTTTAGATGCGTTAGCTAATTTGATTTCAGGAAGAAAGAAAAAGGATAAGACAGCGATTTTATACGAAAGATTAGATATCCGTATTCAAGAGTTTGTTGAGGAATACCCTAAAAGTGATTTGTTAGAGGATATGAAAATTCCTAAGGATAGAGTAGATGCTTTCTTATACTATGTGGTTGCACAACCAGAGTATGGTAAGGTGAAAGTAGAAAGAACTGAAGAGTATCAGTTGTATTTAGCAAAACAGTATGCTGACTTTGTAGGTTTCTTAGGATTGTAAGTTTACATAACAGAATATAGTTTTAAAAGAGGTTGATATCGCATTTTGTGGTATCAACCTCTTTTTTTGTGCTTTTTTGAGAATGTAGTTTATAATAAACGTGGGAGTTATTTTTAGAGATAATGCCTTTGTAAAATTGGGTGAACACTATGTTTTTTTGAGTGAATTTTTTTTCACTAAAAAAAACATAGTGTTCACCCTTTTTTTGTTTTGAATGGTTGAAAATGTTGTTACGTTTAATTAGAAAATGAAGAATTATGGCAAGATATAGAGCTACGGTACTTCGTACACATAAAGAAGGTGAAATGTACATTGAGAAAGGGATGAGTGTTGAATTCGTATCTTTTACTCCCCCGTGGATGGTAGAACAAGGTAAACCAATACAAGAAGCTTTTTTAAGAGTATACGGTGTAGACTTGAAAAAAGGTTTTGCTTGTAGTCCTGGTTTTATAGAAGTAATAGAAATAAAATAGACTTGCGTGTTTTGACTTAAATTACAAGTATAACAATCCACAAAAAAAGAGCGACAATCGCTCTTTTATATTTTAATAATCTTCTGCATCAGCTTCAATCACTTTGACTTCATAAAAAGGTACAAACGCCTCTAAAGCCTGGGGGTATTCACTTTTGCGGATAGATAACTCTATTTCACAACTCATCTCCATTGTTTGGTCTAAGATGTTTAAGTTCTTTTCCTTTATCACGCGCATCACATTATTCATGTCTTTGTATTCAAAGCGAACCTTAAACTTCTTGTCAATGGTTTTTTCAATGATGTCAGCTTCTTCCATTGCCATTTGAGCTGTTGCTCGATAAGCAGTGATAAGTCCACCCACACCTAATTTAACCCCTCCAAAATAACGGACAACAACAATCAGTATATCTGTAACTTCAAATGACTGTATCTGCCCATAAATAGGAGCACCAGCAGTATTACTTGGTTCCCCATCATCATTGGCGCGGTAGTATATTTGTTCTGCTCCCAACTGAAAGGCGTAGCACCAATGGCGTGCGTTGTAATGTACTTTTTTGATGCCTTCTAAGATTTCCTTTACTTCCTCCTCTTTCTGAATCGGAAAGGCGTATCCAAAGAATTTACTATTCTTCTCTTTATACAAGACCTCTTCCGTTGGTCGGCTTATTGTTTTATATGAATCTATTTCTTCACTCATGTTTACGGGAATACAATTCGTAGTGTATCGTTTAAAATAAGGTGTTTTTCTTCTGTGTCAAATTTACTTATCACAGGGGCTTTCAACCCATCGTGTAAATTGGTTTCGCCTACAAATATACGCGCTTCATCCCAAAGATTGTGGTCAATGAAACTTTGCAATGTCTGACGACCTCCTTCTACAACTAACGACAAGATGTTATGTCGGTACAGAATTGCACATACTTGAGGTAGCAAATCTTGGTCAAAGTCGGCATACTCATAAATGACGTTCTCCGTTGTAACCAAGGCTTCATTAGCAGTGATGCATATCGTTTTAGCCTCTCCATTTTGAAGAGCAAAGCTGTTGTCCACTTTACCCGTTCTATCCAAATACACACGCACAGGGTTGTTGCCATACCAATCTCTTGTAGTTAAAGACGGGTTGTCGTCAAGTACGGTTTGCGTACCCACTAAAAACGCCATTTCTTCACTGCGATATTGGTGTACGGTTTGTTTAGAATACGTATTTGATATCCAAAAAGGACGTTGGTTATCCCTTGTCAATGGCGCCAAATAATGGTCTGGTGTTTCTGCCCATTTCAAGATGATATAAGGGCGTTGTTTTTGGTGAAACGTAAAAAAGCGTTTATTGCTCTCTTGACATTCCTTTTCTAACACACCAACGACAACGTCAATACCTGCTTCGCGCATTTTCTGAATACCACGACCGCATACTTTTGCAAATGGATCTACAGTACCAATCACCACTCTCGGAATTTGCTTTGCGATGACTAAATCACAACAAGGCGGTGTTTTTCCAAAGTGACTACACGGTTCTAAGCTCACGTAAAGCGTACTTTCTTTAAGTAGTTCCTGATTTTTAACGGATGCAATTGCGTTGGGTTCTGCGTGCGGTCCACCATAAGCAGAAGTAAATCCCTCGCCTATGATTTTATCGTTGTACACCACAACAGCTCCTACTGAGGGGTTTGGCATCGCTGCAAAGGTCCCTTGTTTAGCTAATTGTAGGCAACGAGAAATATATAATTCGTGTTTTTCCAAAATTGATAAAACTGTATCTTTGAACAAATTTAAGCTTTTTAGCTAAAACTCATTAATTTTAGTGTACAACTATGCAAATCAAGTCTTATCAAAACCGCTTTAAGGAAGTACTTTCGCCTTTATATGATGAAATGGAAGCAGAGCAATTGTTTTTAATTGCCTTAGAAGAAATAGAAGGGAAGTCGCGTATTGACTTGGTTATGAATCCCGATTTACAAACGGATAAGCTGACTACTTGGGATGAGGTGTTGGCCGACTTACAACAAGAAAAGCCGATTCAGTATATTTTTGGTCGTGCATATTTTTACGGATTAACGTTTAACGTGAATGAAAACACCCTAATTCCTCGCCCTGAAACGGAGGAGTTGGTAGAGTGGATAATTAATAGTGTAGACGCTGATAAGCCTATTCGCATTTTAGATATTGGTACGGGGAGTGGTTGTATTGGAATTACCTTAGCAAAGGAGTTGCCTAATGCACAGGTTACTTTGATGGATGTATCGCCTAAAGCGTTAGAAATGGCAACACACAATGCAAAGGAAAACGGTGTTGAGGTACAAGCTATTTTACAAGATGTTTTGGCATTAGAACAATTACCTGCACAGTATGACGTGATTGTGTCTAACCCTCCTTATGTTCGAAACTTAGAAAAAGTAGAGATTAAAAAGAATGTTTTAGATTACGAGCCACATTTAGCGCTATTTGTAGAAGATGACGATGCGTTGATTTTCTATCGAAAAATAGCAACTTTAGCAAATGATAATCTTCAAGAAGGGGGAATGCTTTTCTATGAAATAAATCAATACTTAGGTGCAGAAACGGTTGCGTTATTTCAATCGCTATTGTTTACAGCTATTGAATTGAGAAAAGATATGGTAGGAAACGACCGTATGATTAAAGCGATTAAAAAAACATAAGTAGTAAGGCAATAGAAAGGTATTAAAATACTTCTATATAAAGGATGAATCTTTCAAAAGCACACTATTCTACATTGTTTTTAAAAGCTGAATTTACTATCTTTAATTAAGTGAATCAGTTAAGTATGAAAACGCAATATCAGTATAACAATCGCGAGGTTGTTTTGGAAGTAAAGAAAGCATCTCTTATGGTTAGAGTGGTGCTGTATATCTTAGTATTTTTATGTGTGGCCTTGCCAATAGTCGGAATTGTAGGTGGTGTAGTGTCAGGAGGCGAGGGAATGTCTATTTTAGGCATCGTATTGTTTGCCTTTATTCTTTTTTTAGGGTATTTCGTATTTCGTTTAGCCCTATGGAATACCTATGGTAAAGAGGAGATTTCTTTCGGAAAAGAGGTTATTTATTACCAAGCTGATTACGGATGGTTTAAAGACAAGAGAAAGAAATACGACGTTGGAAAGACAGTGAAATTTGCAGCTAAACAAATGGGCTATCAAGAGGATAATAAAGGTGTATTAACGGTAGAGGTTGATATGCGACCAATTAATAGTGCAGTAAAAATGCCAATGGCAGAAGTAGAGCAGTTGATTAAAGAGTTGAAGAAATTGTATTAGTTTATAGCACAATAGAAGTGCTCTTTATAGCAGATGATGCAGCAAAGGAGTAGTTCAATAAACAAGATAAAACAAAAGCGGATGTCTATAGTAGGCATCCGCTTTTGTTGTGTATTAAGATTAGTGTTCGTGACCACCGCCACCTTCGTTTTTAATCAAGTGACTTTGTAAGTAATAAGCTCCTTTAACCACGATTTCTCCGTCTTTAGGAGGAGTACCAAGAACGGTTACTTGCGTGTATCCAAGCTCACTCACCCCTGTTTTAACTTCCACGCGTTCAAAGTGAAAGTGCTCACTTGCGGTTGTTTTCTCGTCTTCTTTTTCATTGTAAAAGATAAACTCCCTACCATCTGCTTTAACAATAGCATCACTCGGAAGTACATCAACTGTATTATGACCAGTTTGTATCAACGCATTTACATATAATCCCGTTATTAGATTATCCGGAATATTGTCAATATTCGCGTGTACAGCCACTGTTTTAGTACCAGGTTCAAACGACTTGCCAATGCTGAAAATAGTAGCCGTTACTTCTGTCTTATCGATATTCGTTAGGTTAAACGAAACCTTCTGACCGATGTGAACACTTGCCAAATCTTTTTCATACACCATCAAATCCAAGTGTATTTGGGAGTTGTCAACCAAGGTAAATAGCGATTGTCCTGCCATTACATTTGTTCCAATCTTAACCGGAATAGTAGCAATGTTTCCAGAAATTGGGGCTACTATCTTTAGAGAAGACGAACTTTGTCCGGGTATGGTATTAACCAGTTTTATGCGATTGCTAAGCGATTGGTATCTGGCGCGTTCAATGTTTAAGTCGGCTTTTGTCTTTTGATATATTTTAGCCGAGTTTACATTCTCCGCACGTAGAGTTTGTTGTCGCTGGTATTCCAATTCTAAGTACTCCAACGTATTTTTAGAAATGAGGTACTCTTCTTGTAATTGGATGAACTCCGGACTGTCGATTGATGCAATGACTTGTCCTTTTTTTACCTTATCCCCTAAGCTTACAAAGATGTTGGTAATTGTACCGCTCATAAAAGAAGACACATCTGCTTGGTTTTGCGCAGGTAATTCTGTCTTGCCATTAACGCGAATAACATCGCTTAGGTTTTTTTGTTCTATTGCCCCCAACTTGATGTTGGCAGTAGTGAATTGTGCTTTGTTTAACTCCACTTCTTTATTGCCTGCTTCGTTTTCAGTCGTAGTTTCTGTATTTGTAAGGGCAGTATCTTTAGCTTGCTTATCTGTTGTATTTTCTTCTTTGCTATTGCAGTTCCAAAATAGGAGAGAAGTAGCAATAGTTACTATGATGAATGACTTTTTCATGTCGATGTTTGTTTATTGGTTTACTAAATAATGGAGTGTGTTGTGGCTTAAATTGTACTGCAATACAGCTTCTAAATAATTGTTTTGAATCGTAAAAGCAGTTTCTGTTGATTGTATATATTCCACATAAGAAATATCTCCATTATTGTATTGCTTTCTTGCGTGGTCTTTGATGATAGCCGCATTTTTTAAAGCATTGTCTAAATAGTAATCAATCACCTTTTCTTGCGCTTTAATAATGTCTAACTGTTGCTGTACGGTTTCCTCTAATTGCTTGTGAATGTACTCTTTTTGCATGCTTACCTGTTGTACTTCATACTTCTTAGCCTTTATTTTTGAAGATTGACTGCCAAAGAAAAGGGGAATAGAAATACCTATGGAATAACTCGGAATGCGCAGGTCCTTGCCGTAATTGCCAATAAGTTGTCCGTTGCTCTCTACTGGTCCTGCTTCAGATTCAATATTGTAAGCTAAAGTAATATCAGGTAGTAGCGTAGCTTTCTCCAATTTGCGTTCTGCTTCAATAGACTCAATTTGCTTTGCTGCCAATTGCAAGGTGTTGTTCTGACTTAAATCTAAAGTAGAAAGCGGATTGTGTTTATCGTAATACAGTTCGGTTTCAGCAGGGATAAAGTCGTATGTGATATTGAGAAGTGCCTTTATTTTAGACTTTTCATTCTCAAGTACCGTTGCGTTTTGCGTGATCATCACATTGATTTCTTGTTCTTTTGCAATCGCCACATTACTCTCCATTAACGTAGTTTCTCCCGTGTCATATCTCAACTTGGCTGACTTAGAAAAATCTCTCAACAAAACCGCTTGTTCTTGTAATAACAGGTCTTTTGAAAGGGCAAACAAGATGTTTTCCCACGCTTGTTTCACGGCATATTCAGTAGCTATAACAGTACCTTGTTGTTGTAAAATAGCTGTTTCGTAATTTTTGTTTAATACTGCTTTTTTCTTACCATAGGTAAACGGACTAAAAGCTTGACTAACATTAACGCTAATGTCTTTTTGCCCTTTTCCGTTGAGGTAGCCAAAGCCTGTTGTAACCTCTGTTTTCGCTAAGTCGTAACTGGTTTTAGTCATTTGTTTCTGACTTTGAACAGACAAATCAGCGGCTTTTATACCTTGGTTGTTTTCAAGGGCAATCTCCAAAGCTTGGTTTAGAGAAAGACGTTTTACCTCTTGCGCATTTGCCCCTAATCCCACTAAAAGGAGAAGAGAACTAATGATTGCTGTGTTTGATTTCTGGCGAATACCAAACCCTTTTTCCTCGTAATAATAGATGATTGGCAAAACAATTAAGGTTAAGATAGTAGCAGAGATAAGTCCGCCTATCACAACGGTTGCTAATGGTTTTTGTACTTCTGCACCAGCACTTGTACTCAAGGCCATGGGCAAGAAACCTAAAGAAGCTACTGCCGCTGTAAGTAATACAGGGCGCAAGCGTATTTTAGTACCTTCAATTATTCTGTCGTATAAATTCATACCCTCTGCTTTTAGTTGATTAAACTGTCCGATTAAAACAATACCGTTTAAAACGGCTACTCCAAAAAGAGCAATAAATCCTACTCCCGCCGAGATGCTAAAGGGCATATCGCGCAGGTATAGTGCGGCTACTCCTCCAATAGCTGAAAGGGGAATAGCAGTGAAAATCATTAGCGACTGTTTGACTGATTTAAAGGTGAAGTACAGTAAAACAAAGATTAAAGCAAGGGCCATTGGCACAGCTACCATCAATCTGTTTTGTGCATCTACCAAGTTTTCGAATTGTCCACCATACGTAATATAGTACCCATCTGGTAAGTTTAGGTGTTGGTCTAACTTGTCTTGAATGTCGTTTACTACACTTTTTACATCTCTTTCGCGCACGTTAAATCCTAACACAATACGTCTTTTTCCGTCTTCACGACTAATTTGTTGTGGACCACCTTCGTAAGCAACAGAGGCTATTTGTCCCAGTGGAATTTGCTGTCCGTTTGGCAGGGGAATAAACATATCTCTTAGGTTTGTAATGTCTTGACGGGCATCGTGGTCTAAGCGCACTACAACGTCAAAGCGCTTTTCTCCTTCATAGACAAAACCAGCTATTTCACCTGCATATCCGGCACGGACAATCTGACTGATATCTGAGATTTTTAAACCGTATAAGGCTAATTTGTCTTTGTCGTACTTAATAGATATTTGCGGAAGTCCTGTTACTCTTTCAAGTTTCGGACTAGCCACGCCGTTTACCGTTGTTATTAATCCGTTGATTTCATCTCCTATACTGGCTAAGCGGTCTAAGTCATCGCCAAATACTTTGATGGCAACATCACTACGAACACCGGTCATTAGTTCGTTAAAGCGCATTTGAATAGGCTGTGAAAACTCAGTACTCACACCCGGAATCTCCTCTAAGGTTTCTTCCATTTTAGCAATGAGTTCTTCTTTTGTCTTTGCACTTACCCATTCTTTTTTGTCTTTTAAAACAATGATTACATCCGCAGCCTCCATTGGCATTGGGTCTGTTGGTATTTCGGCACTCCCAATTTTAGAGATAACCATCTTTACTTCCGGAAAGCGATCTCTTAATAGTTGTTCTGCCTTGGTTGTTGTTTCTATTTCTTGTGATAGGGAACTTCCAGAAGATATGATGACGTGCGTTGCTAAATCGCCTTCATCAAGGGTAGGGATAAACTCACCACCTAAGCGACTAAAGACAAATAACGCCAAGGCGAAAAGTCCGAAGGCCACCACAAGTACCAAGCGTTTTATTTTAAAAGCACCTTCTAAAAGAGGCTTGTACCAACTGTACAGTTTATCAATCAGCTTGTCGCTGAAGTTTGGCTTTTCTTTTCCTGCTGTTTTAGATAAAAACACAGAAGATATCATCGGAACATAAGTTAGCGATAAGATAAAAGCACCTAAAATAGCAAAGGCTACGGTCATTGCCATTGGTCCAAACATCTTACCTTCAATACCCGATAAGGCTAAGATAGGCAGGTAAACAATAAGAATAATGATTTCACCAAAAGAGGCACTGGTTCTTATTTTAGAGGCTGAACTAAAAACTTGTTCATCCATTTCAGATTGGGTTAGTTTGCGCTTATGACCACTGTGTAGTCGGTGTACAATGGCCTCTACAATGATAACAGCACCATCTACGATTAGTCCAAAGTCAATTGCCCCTAAACTCATCAGGTTACCACTCACGCCAAACAGGTACATCATCGAAATAGCAAATAGCAAGGCTAAGGGGATTACAGAAGCTACAATAAGTCCGGCTCTCCAATTTCCCAATAGTAAAACAAGGACAAATACCACAATCAACGCACCTTCTACAAGGTTGGTTTGAATGGTACTCACCGTTTTGTCAATCAATTTCGTTCGGTCGATAAACGGTTCGATAGCCACACCCTCAGGGAGTGTTTTCTCAATTTGTGTCATGCGCTCTTTTACCAATTGAACTACCTCTTGGGTATTGGCATCCTTTAGCATCATCACCATTCCGCTTACATCTTCGCCCTTTCCGTCTTTGGTTACAGCGCCATAGCGAATACTACTGCCGATTCTCACATCAGCCACATCGCGAATCAACACAGGGGTTCCGTTTACATTTTTGACAACGATGCGTTCAATGTCTTCCAAACTACCAATCATTCCAACACTTCGGATGAAGTAAGCATAAGGTTTCTTGTCGATATAAGCACCACCTGTATTTTCGTTGTTAGCTTCTAAGGCATCAAATATCTCGATGATAGAAGAATCCATACTTTTCAAGCGGTCTGGTTTAACGGCAACTTCATATTGCTTTAGTTGTCCGCCTAAGGTATTTACTTCAGCTACTCCTTTAACACCTACTAATTGTGGTTTGATAATCCAATCTTGTATGGTGCGCAAGTCCATACTATTGTATTGTTGCTCATAGCCCTCTTTGGCGTAAACAACATATTGGTATATCTCGCCCAACCCTGTACTCACAGGAGCAAGCTCTGGTTTTCCAACGCCTTTGGGAATTACTTCTTCCGCACTTTTTAATTTTTCTGATAGTTGTGCTCGTGCCCAATAGATGTCCGTTTTTTCTGTAAAGACAACGGTAATCACACTTAAGCCAAAGCGACTAATAGAGCGAAGTTCTGTGATATTCGGAATCGGCTTAATTGCTAATTCGATGGGATAGGTGATAAATTGTTCTACCTCTTGCGTAGCCAAAGTAGGTGAGGTAGTAATGATTTGTACTTGATTATTGGTAATATCAGGTTGTGTATCCATTGGCAAATTTACAGCAGCATACACGCCAAGTCCCACAAGGGCAAAGACGAATATTCCCACGATAAATTTGTTGCGGATACTAAAATGTATGATTTTATCTAACATTGTAGTATGGTTTAAATTAAGGTATAAAATGGCGGTATTCTACGCTTTCAAGAGGAAGAGCAAATACGCAACATAAGATTATTTATACCAGTAATTTAGGGGGCTGCCAGATAGAATAGACTAAATTATCGACCGATTTTTGGTAAATAGAATTAACTTTGGAACTGATAGGAGTTGCCTCGAAAGTCAGTATTGACGTGGGTTTGGCAACAGTTAGTGATACGGCACAACAAGAACAGGCACACAAAGGAGAACACGCATCTTGATGAGGTGTGTTGTCACTGTGTTGTTGTACGGTTGTCTGCTTAAAACCAAGTTCATTAGTAGAAACAATATGCTCATACTTATCTGCACACGGATACATACTAATCGCTATGAAGATAAGCGAGAGCAGTAGTGTTAGTATGTTATTGCATTGTTTCATAGTACAAATGTAGAATATTTGACAAAAAAAGACGACAGAAAGAAAGGGAAATTCTTGTTTTTGCAATGCTGTTGCATTGTACGTTGTTCTAAATCACAAATCTGTTGTTGTGTTAATTATCACATTTTATGGATTATACATCACTGGTGGTTATTTTTAACATTATATAGGGTATAAAGTGATTTTAGATTAATTAAATTAGTAAATACATTAAATTAAATAAATAGATATGAGTACACAGAATAAATCTAATATCAAAACAATAAATCCTACTACAGGAAAAGAAGAGAAAGTATTTGACGTAATGTCAGCTACAGAAATTGATCAAATCTTAACGAAAGCAGACGCAGCTTTTGACGGATGGAAAAGAACATCAATCAGCGAGCGTGCTAAGATTATTCACAAAGTAGCAGAAACTTTCCGCGCAAGAAAAGAAGAATTAGGTGCCTTAATTACTCGTGAAATGGGTAAATTATTAAAAGAAGGTATCGGAGAAGTATTGTTATGTGCAGACATCTTTGATTTCTACGCTACAAATGCAGCAAGCTTATTAGCAGATGAGAAAATCGAAACGCCATTTGGAGAAGCTTTCATCAGTAAAGAACCAATCGGTGTAATCTTAAGTGTACAACCTTGGAACTTCCCATTCTACCAAATTACAAGATCTGCAGGGCCAAACTTAATGGCTGGTAATACAATGGTATTAAAACACGCTTCTAATATTCCACAATGTGCTCAAATCATGGAGGACATCTTTATTGAGTGTGGATTACCAGTAAACGTATATACAAACTTATTTGTACCAGGATCACAAATCGAAAAGATTATCGCTGACCCAAGAGTAAAAGGAGTTGCTTTCACAGGAAGTGAGTTTGCAGGAGCAAGTGTAGCTGAAGCGGCAGGTAAACACATCAAAAAAACAACGTTAGAGTTGGGAGGAAGTGATGCGTTTATCGTTTTAGAAGATGCTGATGTTAAAAAATCAATCAGAGGAGCTGTAGAAGGGCGTTTATGGAATGCAGGACAAGTATGTGTATCTCCAAAACGTTTAATTGTAAACAAGAACTTAGCAGATGAATTTATCGCTGGTGTTGTTGAAGCAGTTAAAGCAGCTAAAATTGGTGATCCATTAGAAGCAGATACACAAGTTGCGCCATTGAGCAGTGAAAGAGCAAGAGAAGATGTTTTAGGACAAGTTCAGAAAGCTGTTGAACAAGGAGTTACTTTAGTTCACGGTGGTAAAAAATTAGATAGAGATGGATGGTTTATGGAACCAGCTATTTTAACAGGGATCACAAAAGAGATGGATATCTATTCTCAAGAGGTATTCGGACCTGTGTTTATGATTTATGTTGTTGAAAACGATGCTGAGGCAATTGCTTTAGCAAACGATACTCCTTACGGATTAGGAGGAAGTGTTTTCACAGAAAATAAAGAACACGGAATTGCAGTAGCGAGAGAGATTGTAACAGGAATGGTTTACATTAACCACGTTACAGGAATTGCTCCTGAGTTACCATTCGGAGGTACTAAACTTTCAGGATATGGTAGAGAGCAAGCGAAATATGGTATTCACGAATTTGTAAACGAAAAACTTATCCGTGTTACTGATATCGACAACGCGTATTAATTGTCAGTTTTATATACTACTTCTAAGAAAGTAGGATAAGAGAGGTTCTCATTGTTTTTTCAATAAGAACCTTTTTTTATAACCTATGTTAAACAACAAAATACAGTATATTCTCTTGTTTTAAAACGAAAAGGCTTCAAAATAAAAACACCTTTGATTACCAAGATGTTAAACATTATTGGTATATTAGAGTTACGAATAAAACAAGCTAATAAAAGAAAAAGTACTATGAATACACTCGTTAGGTTACTGGAACAATATGGTTACCTATCACCATTGTGTAAAGTTGCTTTAGAAGAAAATACCCAAATATTCTTTAAGCGAAAAGGAGACTTTCTACTTCAGAAAGGGCATCAATCAGATAGTTTATATGTTATTGAAGAAGGAGCTGTACGCGGTTATTATCTATACGAAGGTAGAGAAGTAGACGTTTGGTACGCTTTTGAACACAGTATTTTAGGGGCAACTTATCAGATGTATAAGAGCAAGCCTTCCTTGGAGTATGTGCAATGTATAGAAGATTGTATTGTTTACGCTATTCCTAATCAAGTACTTTTGCGTTTTTACAGAGAATATCCTGAGTTAAATATGATTGCACGTCGTTTTACAGAGGACTATTGTATGCTTTTAGAAGAAC
Source organism: Myroides phaeus (assembly GCF_009799805.1). NCBI lineage: Bacteria > Pseudomonadati > Bacteroidota > Flavobacteriia > Flavobacteriales > Flavobacteriaceae > Myroides > Myroides phaeus. The sequence goes on along the minus strand of NZ_CP047050.1, from coordinate 3,094,139 downwards.
GCGCTTATCAGTTGCAGTTAATGTCACCCGTACAGCGTTACTATCGTCTGTTGCGCAAGTTGCAAGAGAATATAGAACGTATATCAGAAAAGAATATCGCCTCGTATTTAGGCATTCGGGAAGAGCAATTAAGTGAAATAAGAAGAATATAATGTAGCGCAAAAGCTATGGGCAGGAGGGAGTGAAATAAGCAGAAGTACACAATGCAAAGAGAAGGAGAGATAATTCGCTCAAGCGCTCATAAATCAGTAAGAAGATATATTACCGTTGAGGTATAAACATAAAAAAATAGGCTATCTGCAATTAGATAGCCTATTTTTTTATGATGAATAACTACAATTAGTTAGCAGCCTCAATAATAGCAATAAAATCATCTGCTACCAAAGCAGCACCACCGATAAGACCACCGTCAACATCAGCTTTAGAGAAGATTTCTTTTGCATTACTTGGTTTCACACTACCTCCGTAAAGGATAGACGTGTTTTCAGCAACGTTTTTGTCGTATTTTCTTTCAATCTCTTGACGGATGAAAGCGTGAATCTCTTGCGCTTGTTCAGGAGAAGCAGTTTCACCAGTACCAATAGCCCAAACTGGTTCGTAAGCAATTACGATATTTTTCCATTGGTCTTTAGACAAGTGGAATAACCCATCAGTTAATTGGTTAAAGATAACATTTAAGTATTGTTTGCTTTCTCTGTCTTTTAATTCCTCACCAATACAGAAAATAACACGCATATTGTGTCTTAAAGCAGTGTTTACTTTATCAGCCAATACAGCGTCAGTTTCATTGAAGTAGTGTCTTCTTTCAGAGTGTCCAATGATTACCGTTTCAACTCCAACACTCAACAACATTTGAGCAGAGATTTCTCCAGTAAAAGCACCCCCTTCAGCTTGGTGCATATTTTGAGCAGCCACTTGAATGTTAGTACCATCTAAGTGAGCTACAGCACTTGCTAAGTTAGTGAAAGTTGGAGCAACGATTACTTCAACCTCTTTTCCACTTGGAAGTTTTGTTATAAGTTCGTCTAATAGAGTGTGCGTTTCTGAATATGTTTTGTGCATTTTCCAGTTACCCGCAACGATTGTGTGTCTCATATTATTGAATTTTGTTTAGTAATTCTTTAATTTCTTCAAAGTTCTTTTCTGTTGCATTATACAAAGCGATTTTACCGTCTTTACCAACAACAATATATCTTGGGATCCAGTTTAAGTCTAACGCTTTACCGAAATCACCTTTCATACCTTTACCTTCCATTGAGAAGTAGTGTTCTCCTTCAATTTCGTGTTTTTTAATAGCCTCTTTCCAAGAGTCTTGAGTTTTATCTAACGACAAGTTTAAGAAAACCACGTTAGTAAACTCTTTTTTGATTTCTTGCATAGTCGGTACAGCCTTGATACAATCAGGACACCAAGCCGCCCATACGTCAATTAGTACAACTTTATCTTTGTACTGTGCTAATATTTGTTCTAAGTTGATGAATTTACCATCTAAGCCAACAAACTCTTGTTTTAAAGCTCTTTCAGCAAACACAGTTGTGTCTTTTGCTACTTCTTCTGTTTTTGCTGTTTCAGCTTGTTGCTCCACTTCATTTGTAATTTCTTCTGTCGTTACCGTTTTCTGATTACAAGAAGCGAATGAAATAGCCGCGAATGCTAAAGCGATTACTGTTTTTCTCATGGGGTTATTTCTATTTTAAAAAGTTAGTTTAATTTAACTCGAGGGTCTAAATACGCATAAATCAAATCTACTAAAATTGTAATGATTACAAAAGAAGTAGCAATGATTAGTACCGCCCCCATAATGACCGGAAGGTCTAATGTATTCAACGCATCTACAATTTCTTTGCCAAGGCCATTCCAACCAAAGATGTACTCCACAAATACTGCTCCTGCTAACATAGAGGCAAACCAACCTGAAAGGGCAGTTACCACTGGGTTTAAGGAGTTTTTCAACGCGTGTTTACGGATAATTTTACTCGTGCTTAATCCCTTTGCTTTGGCTGTTCGGATGTAATCTTGAGACAACACCTCTAACAGGGTATTACGCATTAATTGAATCACAACAGCAAGGGGTCTAATCCCTAATACAATAGACGGTAGAATGGCATTTTTTAAAGCTAAATGTCGGCCTATACCCAAGTCGTCAACTTCATACAAGCTCCCAGTCATCGGTAAATGGGTGTATTTGTGTAATACATAACCGAATATCCAGGCAAATAAAATAGCACTAAAAAAAGAGGGGATACTCATTCCAAACGTACTGATAATTGCAATACTCTTGTCTATCCACGTATTCTTAAACAAGGCAGATATGATTCCTAAAAACACCCCAACCACTAAGGCGATTGCGATAGCTAAAGAAGCTAATAACACCGTATTAGGCAAGGTATCTGCCAAGATGCTACTCACTTTTTTACCACTTTTCTGAAAGCTCTCTCTCAAATAAGGGGTTTTTGCCATTACAGAATAGCTCCCTGTGTTAAGCAAGGTTACTCCAGTATATTTATCATCTGTGTTAAAGCTGTAGTCATCAGCCGTATTACTGTGCACAGAAATAGGAGATAAGTCGTTTAGATACAATACATATTGTTTACTAATCGGCTGGTCAAAACCATATTTCTTTTTAATAGCCAGCAATTGTTCAGAGTTCTCATTTTGGTCAAGCATCATTCTCGCCGGATCACCTGGCAATACGTTGAACAAAAAGAACACCACTGTAACTACACCAAAAAGGGTAAAAAAAGCGTAAAGCAGTTTTTTAAGGAAATAGCTTAACAAGATTGTTTTATGTTATTTAAGGGTTACTTTTTCTCTGTCGTTCCAGTGTTTTTTCTCTACAATTACGCCATTTTCAAGGACAACGATACTTGGATTACCGCGTTCGATAGTCTTTAAAGTCGTACCATCACAAGAGTAGAAGTCAAAAGGCAAGTTGTATTTCTTTTGAACATCTTCCACCAAGTTTTGAGCAGAAGCAGACATACCCGCTACGATGTATCCGTTGACAATCGCTTTATTAGCAAAGTCCTTCATCGCCTCTAAACCTTTTTCGTCAGCGCGCGTTAAGTCATAAGCAATAATCCACACTAACTTAGGTTCAGCAAGCATTTCACCAAGGAAATCCTCACCATCTTTATCCATAGACAAGTCGTGAATAGCCGGTTGGAAACCTTCAGAAATAAGTTTGTCTTCTCTTCTGATAAACTTAGCCCCTTCAGGCAGTTTAGTTAATTCTTTATCGCTAAACTTGCGTTCCTCACCGTTTACGTCATAGTAGAATGACATCTCGTAAACCGCACGCGGTGCGTCTTCCGGAATTTCCATTCCCTTCATAATGTCAGTACCTACTTTATATGCTCTAAAGTCTTTCAAAGGCAAGTGATTTAACACCCAATACCCCATAAAACCACTCAATACCAATGAAGCGAATACAAGAGTACCATTCGTTTTACCAGGGAATAAAGGTTGTACCACCTCTCTATCTCTTAAGATGATTAAAAGCAAGACTAACAACACCACATCTTTGGTAAACGAGCCCCAAGGCGTTAGTGCAATTGCATCTCCAAAACACCCACAATCAGTTACTTTGTTGTAATAAGCAGAGTAAAAAGTTAGGAATGTAAAGAATATAATCATTAAAAAAAGCAAAGTCAAAGTCCACTTGCGCTTGTATCCTACCAATAAAGCCACCCCTAAAACCACTTCAGCAATAACCAATACAACGGCTAAAGCAACAGCATAAGGAATTAGAAAAGGTAAGTTTAAAACAGCCTCAGAGAAGTATTCTTCCAATTTGTAAGAAAACCCCATTGGGTCATTTAACTTAACTAATCCTGACAAGATGAATAAAACACCTACAAATATGCGCGATAGTTGAGCAATGATTTTCATAATTTAATGATTGTTTAAAAAACGTTATTATTGATTAGCAACGTCTAAGTGAATTAAAGCAAACACAGAATAATTAAGCATATCCTGGTAATTAGCAGCAATTCCTTCAGACACTAATGTCTTTCCTTTGTTATCTTCAATTTGTTTAACGCGCAATAATTTTTGCAAGATTAAATCCGTTAAAGAGCTCACGCGCATTTCTCTCCAAGCCTCACCATAATCGTGATTCTTGTTTTCCATTAACGCCTTTGTCTCTGCAATTTTCTCATCGTACAATTTAATTGCCTCCTCACTTGACAAGTCAGGTTGCGTTGCTACGCCTTTCTCTAAATTGATAAGTGCCATCACGCAATAGTTGATAATACCAATAAACTCTGGCATTTCACCCTCATCCACTTTGCGCACTTCATTTTCTTGAATACTTCTAATGCGTTGTGCTTTAATAAATATTTGATCCGTCAAAGAAGGTAAACGTAAAATTCGCCAAGCACATCCATAATCGTGCATTTTTTTCTGGTATAAATCCCTGCAGATGGCAATTACTTGGTCAAATTGAGTAGAAGTAGTATTCATTTGAATTATATTTGTGTAATATTTTTCCAAAAATAGTAATAATACTAACCCTTTGAAAGAGGGAAAGTGTTTTTGGAGCGTAATAATATATAAAAATACGAAAAAAAGTAAGGTATTGAGCGGAATGACAATAAATTGTAAAGGAGAATTGGTTGATTTAAGTTCTCCAAAAATAATGGGGATTCTAAACATCACTCCCAATTCTTTTTATGACGGAGGAAAGTACAAGTCCGATGCGGCATTTCTAAAACACGCAGAAGAGATGATTGCGCAAGGGGCAGACTTTATTGATGTAGGCGCTTATTCAAGTAAACCAAGTGCTGAGTTTGTCAGTGAACAAGAAGAAATACAGCGCATCGTTCCGATTGTAGCGATGTTGCAAAAGGAGTTTCCAACTACCCATTTATCCATAGACACATTCAGAGCAGCAGTAGCAAAGGCCACAGTAGAAGCAGGTGCGGCAATAGTAAATGATATTGCAGCAGGCCACTTAGACGAGGCAATGCTTGAAACAGTAGGACAGTTGCAAGTGCCTTATATTATGATGCATATGCGCGGAACCCCACAAACTATGCAATCGCTGACTGCGTATAGTGATTTGGTCAAAGAAGTAAAGCTATACTTTGCAGAACGCGTTGCTAAAGCCCGTGAACACAAGATTAACGACATCATTTTAGACCCCGGTTTTGGGTTTGCAAAAACCTTAGAGCAGAATTACGAACTAATGGGTAAGATGGAATTACTATCTTCGTTTGACCTACCGCTATTAGTAGGGATATCGAGAAAGTCAATGATTTATAAACTGTTAGACATCACAGCACAAGAGGCGTTAAACGGAACTACCGTATTAAACACCATTGCGCTACAAAAAGGAGCCAATATTTTGCGCGTTCACGATGTTAAGGAAGCAGTACAAACAAGAGAAATATTAAAACAGATAATTAAATGAAAAAGCTATTATTGCTAATTCCTGCTTTGATACTATTAGGCAGTTGCAATCGAAAAGAAATGCACATTCCTCGTGCAGGTTTTACAGTAGAAGAGGGAGTGGAAGACCATTCGCCTATTTATTTTGAAACAGGAGAAGAAGGTAAGAGCTTTGAATTAATCGAAGCCAACAGAATTAGCGGTACAAATTACATCGTTTCTGTGCAACGCGATTTGAATGTAAAAGACGTATTGACAGAGATTAAGCGCATCAAAGACCACAAGTACAACGAAGAAAACATGCACAAAGATGAAAAAGGTGTGTTTTTAAGCTATGCGGATACGGTGAGCAAACACTTGTCATTCTTTCCAATTAAGGAGTTAGACTACGGATTCGTAGGACCAACAACTATGGCAAACGTGGTGTATGTAAAAGATGCAAACACTATTTTGTTTGAAGGAAATGCAGTGTCTAAAGACCAATTAGTACAAGCAATTCAAGACCGCGACAGCGTTCAGTTAGGATTCAATAAAGACCTGACATTTGAACAATACCTACAAACGCGTATTTTCTTAGTTGAAAAAGAAGTACAAGACAAATTTGCTAAGACAGATTTAATCTACTAAAAATATAAAAGCCTGTTGAAAAACAGGCTTTTTTTTATTGATGGTGATACGGTTCATTGCGCAAAATTGTAAACCCGCGATAAATCTGTTCTATGATAAACAAGCGAATCATTTGGTGAGAAAACGTCATGCGAGAAAGCGATATCTTTCCCTTTGCATTTTTGTACACATCTTCAGAGAAACCATAAGGTCCACCAATGACAAACACCAAGGTTTTAATCCCCGCATTCATTCTTTTTTGCAATTCTTCAGAAAAGCCAACACTGCTAAATTCCTTTCCATTTTCATCCAACAAAACCAAGAAATCAGTAGGCGTTATTTTAGATAAAATAAGTTCCCCTTCCTTTTGTTTTTGTTGAGCCTCCGACATATTCTTCGAATTTTTGATATCCGGAATAACCTCCAAGTCAAACTTGACGTAAAACGACAGGCGTTTAGTGTATTCATCCATTAATGTCTGTAGCGGTTTACTATCCGTTTTTCCTATGGCAATTAACTTGATATTCATTCGTGTATTTTTTGCAAAAGTATGTTTTTTATTTTTTTCTGTAAAATGCCATTGTCTTTTTCCGCTTAAGCAGCCAAAATGCTGTGAAACTTCCATTCTGTGTAACCTAAGTTACACTCTATAGGAATAGGTGAGTGTATTTTTGCAATCTAAAATTGTAGCACAATGTTTGATTTTATTAAAAAAGTAGCAGGTTTTGGTTCAAATGACGAATTAGAACAATACATCAAAGGCGGAGCATTATTAGTAGATGTACGCACACAAGGGGAATTTAACGATGGTTCTGTAACCGGAGCAATCAATATTCCGTTAGACACTTTAGAAAGACAATTAAACAAATTGCCAAAAGACAAAGCAATTGTTGTATTCTGCCGTAGTGGAATGCGCAGTGGACAAGCAAAGCAGGTGTTAAACAACAACGGATACGAGCAAGTAATCAATGGAGGTTCTTGGCAAAATGTAGCAAAAAGCGTAAACAAATAAACGATGAGCAATTTTTGGGACAACCGATATAAAGAAGAAGTTTACGCGTATGGCACAACGCCTAATCGCTTTTTTGAACAAGCGCTAAGCGAGTTGCCACAAGTAGGCACCGTATTATTAGCCGCAGAAGGAGAAGGGCGAAACGCTGTGTTTGCAGCTCAACAAGGGTGGACTGTTTCCGCATTTGATATGAGTGTAGAAGGACAAAAGAAAGCCTTGCAGTTAGCACAAGACAGGGGAGTAGTGATTAACTACTTAGTATCTACTGTCAAAGAAATAGACCTTGACAGAAGAGAGTTTGACACACTGGGGTTAATCTTTGCCCACTTTCCAGAAGAATACAGACGCATGTACCACCGCAAATTGGCACAAGCTGTAAAAAAAGGAGGTACGCTAATCTTAGAGGGCTTTAGCAAACAGCACAAAGCCAAACAAGAGCAGAATCCCGCTGTTGGTGGCCCGGGAGAAGTAAGTATGTTATTTGACCTTGCTGAGTTAAAAGAAGACTTTCAAGACTTCACCTTTACCGTAGCCGAAGAGCAAGTAGTAACATTACAAGAAGGGCAATTTCACCTTGGCGACGCAGCCGTAATTCGTTTAATCGGCGTTAAACAATAATCCATAACTACTATTTATATAAAAATCCTTTTAGAGCGTTTTCTAAAAGGATTTTTTTTATACCCTATAATTTACTTTTTAAAGATGTTCTTCTTGTTCATCGTAAACAACAAACCTACGGCTACTACTACATCTACAATATTCCACAGCGTTCTACCCAGGGCAATTTTAAAGAACGGTTGAAATAGCAATGCCAAAGCACCAAAGAGAATCATTTCATTCTGATTATTTCTCTTGTTGGCCATAAAGGCTAAATACCCAAAACCGATGAATGCAATAAAGCGAACTAATTCAAAGAAACCATACGGCAAGGGAAGTAAGCAGAGCAACAAGATAACAGCTAAAAGTATTTTGATTGTTTTTTCCATACTATTTATTGTTTTTAGATATAGTTAAAGTACAATTTATAAAAGCAATACACAAGAGGCACATTGTAACGCTACATTGGATTTGTCGTTTTTTTTGTGAGAAAAGATAAAACTACTGTTTCTCTCTTTTGTATTAGAAGTATATTTGTATGCGTAAGAGACACAGAACGCTAATTAATAAAATAGATTATTTATGACAATTACAGCAAAGGATTTTGAAGTAGCAGATTACGATCAAGACGTATTACAAATGGACTTAGCCCACGGAGAAGAGGAGATCACCATTGCTATTCACAATATGGATGACAATTTAGACGGATTGTTAGCCGATGTAAATACGATTGTAAGCGATTTACAGGCGTTTGATCAAAGAGGGAAGAGATTAATTGTAGATGAGCTTTACGATGCTTATAACGAAGACGGATCTATTACGGATGAAGCATTTATGCAGGGGCTTAATTTAATTTCATTGTATTTCACGGGAGATACAGCGGTTGAGTTTATGTATGAAGGAGGAGATTTATTTGGCGGACATTTTTTAACGATAGAAATGGCTAACGGACAGTTTGACGATGGTGTTTGCATCGATGGTTAATTGTTAGTACATCATAAAATTACAAAAGCCTTTCAATGAAAATTGAAGGGCTTTTTTTAATTTCTTAGTAATTTATTTTTTTGAAAGGCAACAGAATATGAACAAGCGATAATGTTGTTATTCTTATTTGTGTTTTTATCGGGAACGAATACACCACTGTTTAGTACTTCTTCGGAAAATGAGGGTGTTTTGCGAAGGATTCTTGCACTATTGCAAAGCCGTTCCAAAGAAAGAAGTGAATATTATTTGTATGTTATTGATATTCAGGATTTAGGGTGTTTGTGTGTAGGTAGGCTTTTATTAGGTAGAATCACGTCTGAAATAGATAAGTATACAAAAATAAGTATGTTAAGATTGGTAATAAAAACTATGAGGTTGTTGAAAGAAAGTGATAAATAAAAATAATAGATACTATACTATACTTATAGTATTAAACTATACATAAAAACACATTTGTTTTGTTGTAGAGAAAGATTATTTGTAAAATCATTGATATGATTGATTTTGGGTACAATAGGATTTATTTTCATTTAACTGAAGTTGTAATTTTGCTATTATTAATAGCAGAATTATGTGAAATATTGTAGATGAAAACGTCTACTTTTATATGCAAGTAAGCTATATAATAACTATTTCTTATTTGGCTATAATTTACGAATAGCATATGTAATGAATAATAATAGCTTATTTTTGTAGATTGGATTAGAGAAATAATAGAATTAAATGACAAATCATAACATAAATATTGGTCCTGCACAAAACATGCATCAAATTAAAGATGAGAGTATTGAGTTAGTGGTAACATCACCTCCATACCCTATGATTGAAATGTGGGATGATATAATGGCTAAGCAAAATAAAGATATTTATAAGAAATTTGAAGAAGGTGATTCTTATGCTGTGTATGAGTTGATGCATCTTGAACTTGATAAAGTTTGGGAAGAGGTTTATCGCGTTTTAAAACCAGGTGGAATCGCTTGTGTAAATATTGGTGATGCTACAAGAACTTTAAATAAAAATTTTGCTTTGTATTCAAGTCATAGTAGAATAATACAAAAGTTTATTCAATTAGGAATGGATAATTTACCTAATATCATATGGAGGAAGCAAACTAATGCTCCAAATAAGTTTATGGGATCTGGTATGTTACCTGGTGGAGCATATGTTACTTTAGAGCATGAATGGGTACTAATTTTTCGTAAAGGCGGAAAAAGAGATTTTACAAAGGCTGATGATAAAGCATTAAGACAACAATCTGCTTATTTTTGGGAAGAAAGAAATATATGGTTCTCAGATTTGTGGGATTTAAAAGGAACAACACAACGTATTAATAAGAGTGTGGGGAGAGAAAGAAGTGCTGCTTATCCTTTTGAATTACCTTATCGCTTAATTAATATGTATTCTGTTTATGGAGATACTGTTTTAGATCCTTTTTTGGGAACAGGAACTACAATGTTGGCTGCAATTGGTACAGGAAGAAATAGTATAGGGTATGAGATTGATGAAAGTTTTAAAGAATTGGTTTTTGATAATATATTTTCAAAGGATGTTAATACTTTAAATTCTGTGGTAGTTAATAGAGTTGCTAATCATAAGGCATTTGTGGACAGTAGAAAAAATGACCCTAAAAAATCGGAGTTTAAATATTTTAATGAAAATATTGGTTTAGAGGTAATGACTAAACAAGAATTAAATATTGATTTTAAGTATGTTGAGTCTATTAATTTAGAGAAAGATATAATAAATGTCACTTATACAAGTCTTAAAAATAAACCAGTAAGTATTTTATTAAATAAAGATATTGTGTTGAAAAATGATTTACAAACATCTTTGTTTTGATAAAAAGGAGTTATAGTACTATAACTCCTTTTTTTATATGTTGAGTTTCTCTTAATAATTTTGAAACAGCATTAGTTTAAAATGTAAAACTCTATATATTGTATTGTTGCTATCATTTTTTTAAAAGTCATACTCAACTGTTATACCTGTACTTTTTTTCTCATAAAAAATAATAGGTACTTCAATATTTTCATTAAGATTCTTTACTTTGTAAGTAATAGGTTTAATACTAACTGCTACAGTTCCAATTAATCCATCAATTCCTTGACTTTCTTCGTGTGGTTTTGCTAAACGGTACGTAGTGTTTTTTTCAGAGGCTACAGTTTTTAGTATTGCTTCTTGAAACTTTAATCCTGTAAATGTTTTAACGATAACAAGCTCTTTTACCCATTCTGCAACCATTTCTTCGTCTATCTGAAAGATAACCTCTTTAAGGTTATTTACCATAGCTAATACTTTTTCGGTTGCATTTTCAAGTGCATTTGGGTGTTTTTTTAAATACCATTCTTCCCACTCTTCAAGCTTGTTTGCAGGACATTCTTGGATTAGATCACTCATTTGTCCTACTACTTTTGGTCTTGTGCCTTGAGCATTGGAGTTCGCAAGATTCATTATTTGTGTTGTATATTTTGGGAAATTATATTCTTTACCTGATAAAATTTCTTGTATTTCTGCGTTGCTTATTTTTAATTTAGCCATATTTTCTATAAAAATTACTATATGTTACGTTGTGTGATTATTGTTGTTGAAAAACAAACTTATGCTTACACAATGTACATAATTTAAATGTGTTTTTTATTGCTTTTATAAGTAAAAAACAAATTATTATATTAGCTTTTTAGCGTATAATTTTTTTTGTTTTTATATCTTTTTTGTGCAAGTGAATCTAATTAGGGAAGTTTTAGTCATTGAATTTCCTTGATTTCAAAGACGAGTAGAATAAAAAGGTTGTATGATATTAAAAATTTAAGGAGTAATATAAGGACTGTAATTTCTTTAATTGCCTTTCTTAATCTCAAAAGATCATAAATGCTTGCTCTACTTCGCAATTTAAAATCAGGAATTATTATCTAAGTTAATTTACCAATTATACTTATGTAGTTATTTCAAAGTAAGTTCAGTATTCTACCAAATAAAAAATATCCAAAGTAGCCCTTTTAATTCGCTGACAAATGGCCCAATAAATACAGTACTCACAAAACTGTGATCCTGTGCCCATTGATACCAAAAATACAAAGTCATTACCTGACTTATTATGAGGTATAAATACAAAAGAATTCCCCCAAAACCAACACGATTACGACTACTCATCTGCTTATGTTTATTTGTTAGACTATTTTACACACGCATTTAACACTAAGATAGTGTTGTTTTGCGGTAAAAGAAAAGAGATTTTAGTGAATGGCTTGCATTTTTGAGTAACACCTCCTGAAGCACTACCCCCTAAAACGAACGTTTTTTAATTTGCTTAATACAACGTAGCTTTGCTATAGTAATTTATCCCATCATTTATGAAGATTGAAGCCATACTAAAGAAAACCTTAAAAAGAGATATTGCCAAGGCAACAGTGATGCCTGTAAGGGAGTTAGAAGAAGAGGAAAAAGGTCACTTTATAGCCTTTGTGGATGATGCAGAACACAGCTATGATGTTAGTATTGTGGTACAAGAGGAGGAGGTGAAAGAAATGCAGTGCGACTGTGCTGAAACTACCGCTGTTTGTTTACACAAAATAGCAGTGTTGCTGGCGATGAATACGACCACTACTGGCGAAACAAAATCTACTAAAGCAAAGGGGGGAGGAAGAAAGAAAAAACTGACCGAAAGTGAGGAGTTAATGCTAACTATGGACAAAGAGGTTTTAATGAGCTGGTTGAGTGGGGTGTTTAAAAAGAATAAACCTTTAGAGCAACAGTTTACCTTGACGTTTAGTACTAAAGAAGTGGTTTATACCAAAGAGCAGGTGAAGGAAATTGCAGAACAAGCTATTTTTTCTGTGGCTGGAAAGCGCAAGACTTTAGAGGCGGCTAAGATTAAGAAAGTGCTCGACTTGCTGACTATCGCTTTAGAGCCAATTGATCAATTTGTGGTAATGAATATTAGTAAACCGGTGGCTTTTGATATATTCACAGGCTTTTTAGATACGATATATGCTTTTGATAAACGCATTACACATTACAGTAAACGCATTGGTACGTATGTAGATCAGTATATTGAAAAGTTTGCTCTGTCTATCAACAATATTCAAGATGAAAAAGTGTGGGAGCAGTTGGTTAAAGCGTATTTTGATACCCTGTTTAAAGGGGTAAAGAAGGGAAATAAGCGCTATAATTATATTTTAGCACAACAGCTCTACCTAACAGGTACAAAGCCTCAAAAACTCTTTTATGGGGATTTGCTAAACGGGATGCTTTCTGTTACGAAGTTTAATCGCTACGATTTTGAACCTGAGTTTACAGAATTCTTGTTGAAAGTAGCGTTAGAGGAGGACTTCTTTGAAGAGGTGCGCCCATTCTTTAAGCGATTTACTTTTGAGGGATATTAAAAATAAATAAGGAAATATAAAAAGGCTAACACGATACTTCGTTGTTAGCCTTTTATTTTTGGAAACTGTAAGGTGTTACCAATCTTTTAAAGCAAATACTTGTGGTCTTGAATTAACATTTAGCTTCAAGTAAATATTGCTGATGTGATATTTTGTTGTACTTAAGGATATGTTGAGCTCGCTGGCAATTTCTTTGTTGCTCATACCATCCCAAATGTGATAGAGTACGTGTAGTTCTCTTTCTGTAAGCTTGTAATTAGCTTTTAAGTATTCACATAGGTTTTCTTGATGGTCTTTTAAAGAAACTGTTTCTGCTTCTTTTATAGCTTTGGCTTTCTTTTCTTCAATCAGTAGTTCGTGGTAGTTCTTTAGCAAAGCCACGTACTGAGAAATAACAACCTGATTTTCGATATTCCTGTTTTGAAACTTTTTGATAAGCACATAATTATTGATAATGCTAAACAAGATGATTAGGATAGCTACTACTTTTAAGGCACTGATAGAGTTTGTAAACTCTTCTATACTTTCAAATAATTTTGTTTGCGTGAAACAGATGGTATAAAACTTAATCAGTAAAATGATTAAGATAGGGTATAGAAGGTATTTTCCAGTCTTGCTTAGCTTGTAGATACAATATTGCGTTAGTGCAAATATGATTACAATAGACACCGTTAGTAGGGGAGACATAGCAGGGTTAGCCAAGAAATTTGAAAAATAAAAGGCTATACCAATAAGGGAAATAGCGGTAAATATTTTAAGCTCGTATTTAAAGAATAGCTTTTTAGTCTTGAAAGGGAAGTAAGTAGATAGCAAAAGGGAGGTAAGCATTAAAATAGCAATAATAATTCCCGTTTGTATGTAATTGTCAAACAACTCCGGCTTTAGGGTTGTGTATGATTGAACATCGCCAATTATAAAATAACAAGTGATTAAAATTTGTATTATAAAGTAAAGGCGCCACTTGCGCTCTTTGAAGATTTTATAAATCACTAAAGTTGACATTAGACACAAGACAACCATTCCATAGAATAATCCTGATATAAAGTAATTCATTGCAACCATTGGTACTGCGACGAAGGGATTTAATTCTATAGATAAAAGTGTTGGTAACATAGCGTGGGATAAATAAATCTCCTTGATAGAGAGTATTGAGTTTAATCCCGTGAATACAAATGTTTTGATACTACACGTATTACCACATAATTCGTGGGTAATTGTAGTTATGAAATTGGTAGAAAACGAAAAGGCTTTACTACAGATTTGAAAGAGTGGGATAGCAGCAATTACTGCTATTATTGAGCATACCACTATAAGGGAATGGTATAATTTATTTTTCGACCCCATTAAACTTAAATTTTTAACTAAAACAATTCTTTATCAAGTAAACATAAAATTACAATTATACCTCTTAGCCTTTGGTATTACTGGTTTTATGCTACATTGAAGTTACGACAATTTGTGAGATAATGAAAGTAATCAAAGAAAGCAATTTAAACTACACGTGGTGATTGTAATAATTGTGAAACTACTCGCTATTTATATCTACTTATCTAATTGTCTTTTTTACAGGTTGCTGTCTAAAATACTTAATTATCATAGTTTTCTTTTACCTAAGTATCGAATTTATCTATGAAAAAAGCTTGACAGCCGGAGAGTGTTATTGTTTCCGTGTTGTTAAAACGGGAAGATTGTTTTGTTTAATGTGTTTGTTTTCAGTGTTTTGTGTGTTTTGTATCATGGTTTTTGATCATATATTTTGGTGACGCAATATATACCTTTTTCTACTAATAATGATTATTTTTTATGTAAATTTTTCCCCAATGTTTTGTTGATAAATTAGTTACTTATTTATTATTGGTTATAGTGAGGTTGTAATTCTGTAATTATTGTGTTTATTCATTAGAATTTAACATAAAAAATAAGGGTGATTAGCTTATATATAATAATGTGCTTTTTATAAATAGAGATTCTTTATTTCTACTTTATTAAGGAAGATGCTTTTCGATTTACGGGTGTGAATGCTTCCTTTTTTTACTGCAAATTTCTTACTAACGAACAATAATTTTAAAAGCCATAAGTCATTTATGGTAAGTGTAAATTATAATAATGACATTTTTAGTCGCCGGGTATATTGAGTAGGTAAGTTGTAATTTTTATCACAAAGCTTTGTTTCTGTTTCCTTTTTGTGAAGGTTTTTTACAGGGATGAGAATTGTGAAAAATGTTTCTGACCAAAAGACGGCCTTTTTATGATTTATTGAATTGCTGTGTTCCTCGCTTTATGAAGAGCAACAGTTTTAAAACTATTTATTATTCACCTAAAAGTTGGTATGGAGAAACTGAACAGAATTAAAACAGAAACTTAGACAGGGTAGTGTAGGCTTTGCTAAGAAAATGACAAATCTACACAGGACTCTTTTGATCAGACGAGTAGTAAGCCTGTTAATGGATAGCATAACAGGGATACTTTGGCCTAATAGACCACCACAATTCACAATTTCTATAGGCAAAACACCAGGCCAGGTAGTATTAAAATACTAATAGTGTACTGTGTTTTTTTAAGAGCGAAAGAGAGAGAATCTGTTTTTGCATTGTTATCACAAGCAATTGCAATTACAACACAACAAAAAACAAAACTCAAACACATTAACAAACAACAAATGAAAAACAAAACTACTTTTCTTCTTTGGAAGAGGTTAATAATATTTTTAGTACTGCTCGTACCACTGACGTATGGGTATGGACAGGAAAAGGTTTATGCTAAGAGTGCTATTTTTGGAACAAATAACAAAATAACTGTTTTGGGGATAGGTTCATATAAACCAACTACTGATAAAAATATAGCTAATGTTATAGATGTAGATAAGGCTGTTGATAAGAATCTAGATTCATTCGCAAGTCTATTCGCAACTAATATAGCAGTTGTCGTTGGAGCGAATGGTGAAGCATGGATTCAAACTAATTTCGAAACCGCAGTTCCTGCAAACACAGTAGCTTATGTAAAAGTATCAGCACCAATCAACAAGGGAGCAAATTTAGATTTAGGGAAGTTAGTAGGCGGATTATTAGGGGTGTTAGGTTCTAATTTAATTGTAGAAGCTTATGAGAATGATACTACTGCACTTAATAGTAAAGATGTAATTGTTGATTTCTCTGAAACAGCTAATGGAGATTTATATTTAGCTATTTCTGCGAGTAAGCCCTTTAAAGGGGTGAGAGTAAGTTTAAGAGCAGAGGGAAGTATTTTAAACTTATTAGGTGGAAATAAATTAGAAATGAACGTGTATGAAGCGTTCTATTATAAAGGGGATAATTCATGTGGTAAGCCCGTATCTACAGCCATAGAAGCTAAAGGGTTAAAGATTGATTTGCTTGGAGGGCTTTTTGAATTAATCGGAACTAAAGAGTTTTCTAAATCTATTGATAACGATGTAAATTCTTATTCAATTCTAAAATCAGGTAATTTCTTAAATGTTGGTGTAGGTGGTCATTTGTCACAATATTTTAATTTCCCAACTACTTCAGCAGCAGATGCTACATTCAATATAAAGATTGGAGCAAATGAAAGTTTCTTAGATTTGAATGTGATTAATGCCTTAGAAGTAAGAGCTTATAACAAGAATCAGTTGGTGTATAATCGCTCTTTGAGTGGTGGTTTATTAAATGGTACTGACTTACTAACATTGCTTAGCGGAAAAGAGTCTTCTATATTGACGTTTGCGCCAGGAAAAGCATTTGACAAAGTTGAGTTACGCATTAATACAGCTATTGGCGTGGGATTAGCTAATGGTGGTTTGTGTATTTATGACGTTGAAAGATATGATGGTAAAACATGTGTTAATCCGCAAGTAGTTGTACCTGCACCAACTGCTGTACCTTTTGAAACGGCAAGTTGTGCTACGTCAATTATAGATTTTGAAAATGTTGATTTTGCAACAAATGCCATAGATGGTAATAATGAAACGTATGCTTCACTAATTGCAAGTGCGGGCTCTTTACTTTCGTCTTTACCTGCACATGGTATGATTCAAATGGGGTATGATACTACTGTGCCTGCTTATACAACTTCTTATATCCGCATTGATTCGCAAGATGAGGTGTTAGGGAAATTGTTAGGTGGTACTTTAGGTAAGGCATTAGATGCTGTAGTAGGTACTTTAATTGGTAATTCTTATTTTGAAGTGGAGGCATATAACGGTAGTACATCAGTTGCTAAAACGACAAGTCAGAATGGTTTTGCTGGAACTACGGGAGGTAAAATGACGGTAGTACAAGATAAAATTGGTAGATACTACTTAGCTGTTACTCCTAGTTCATCTTATAATAGTATAAAGGTTACAAATAAAGTGTCGAGTATTCCAAATGGAGAAACGCGTACTTTAAAAGTATATAATATGTGTCGTGAGATAGGTACTGATGCGTGTTTTGCACCACAGTTTACTTCTTATGACCAAAAGGGGGTGACTCTAAGTTTAGGTAAGTTAGGTGAGGCTGGAGCAAAAAATCCATATAAAGCAATTAGCGATAACTCATCTGAGTATTCTGAGATTAGTACAGGGCTTATAACGCTTGGTGGTTCTGTAGGACAGATGGTTTATTTTAATACGCCTTCTCAAATTGGTGATGAACTTCAAGTGCGCTTACAATTAGATCCTACGTCTTTGGCAAGTATTAACTTAATTGGAAGTTATAAGGTTAAAACGTATTTAGGAGATAAAGAGCAAGAAACATTTGGACTGCAACAAGGATTAGTAAACAACCTTGATTTATTGAGTTTGTTTAAGTCAGGGGGAATTCAAACACTAAAATTTGACACAAGAAAAACATTTGATAGGGTAGAGATAAATGCCTTTGCTGGGGTTAATGTGTCTGTTACTCCTGCTATTAGATTATATGGGGTGAAAAGAGTGAATGATGCTTGTCCGGTTACTACGGGGGTATCGCCTTTTATTTCGCCAGTTTGTGCTACTACTTTAATAGGAGCTGAAAATGCAAATGACATCAATAACTTGTTTGATGGGAATTTTGATTCGTACACTACACTTCAATCTGGGGCTGGTATTTTATTGGGATTAGGAAAAATGGAAGGGTATGTAGAATTGGGATATGAAAATTCGGTAAAGGCTAATGTTACTTCGTATGTAAGAATTGATTTTGAAAGTGATAAGTTAAAAGCTTTACTGGGCGGTAGTTTAGGTAATGTTGTAGCAGGTTTATTGAATAATGTTTTATTAGGAGATCACTATTTTAAAGTAGAGGTAAAGGATTCTAAAGGAAGAACGGTTTTAGAAGAAGGAAGTCAGGCTGTAACATCTTCATTTAAAAATGGAAAAATTAGAGTTATAGTTGATGCTTTAGGGCGTACGTATTTAGCAATTACACCTTCTAAAGAATATAAGTCAATTAAAATTACGGATGTTTCTAAAGCATTGGTTGGTGCTACTGCTGCTCCAAATTCAATGAATGTGTACGGAATGTGTTATGAAACAGGAAGTGATACTTGTGCGCCTGCTTTTGCAACTTCTTATGAATATGATGGTCTTGGTTTATCAGTGAATGATTTAGGAAAGGCTGGTGTTACAAATCCGGAATGGGCTATTAATGAAAATACAACTAATTTCTCTCAAATCAGTTTGGGTACATTGGGTGTTGGTGCTTCAGTAAAACAGTTTATTTATTTCAATACACTTTCTGTGCCTAATGACGTAACTAAAATACGCTTAAAAGTAGGTCAGGGTGGGGTAACTGTTCCTTTGTTAGAAAGCTTAGAAATTATTGCTTACAACGGGGATGCGAAAGTAGCAACCTTGGATTGGAAAAATGGATTAGTAGAAGGAGTTGATGTGTTAAGCTTAATTAACGCTGGAAACGTTCTTGATATTCCATTTAAAGTAGCTGGTCGTTATGATCGTATTTCGGTTGGAATTAAAAACGTGTTAAACGTTGGTGTTTTCCCTCCTGTTGAATTGTACGGTGTAACGCGTAGCTGTTCTGTGTATGCATCTTCTGATGTAGTAAGCTGGAAGTCTTATAAAGTTGATGGTATTTCAAAAACGACTACTGTAAAAGGTGGAGAAATGGTTGAATATACAATCCACGTAAAAAATAATGGTACAGCTTCATTGCTTGGGTTTACGGTTAGTGATGAACTTCCAAAAGGACTGACTTTCATAAGTGGAGGAGATTTTTACAATGGAAAGGTTCACTTTACAAGTGATGTGGAACTGAAAGTAGGAAGTACGACTGCATTTACATTTAAAGCTAAAGTAAATGACAATTTAGAAGGAATTGATGTTATTAAAAATATTGCTGTGGTTAGAGTTAACCAGACAGGTGATGAGATTCCTTCATTTCCGCCAACAGATAATAATAAACCAACTACACCTGATACAACAAAGAAACCAGGTACTGAGATTGGGGTAACACCAAATTACGATGTTGCTATTACTAAGACAGGAAGTAGTAATGGAGTAAATAGCAACCAGGCTTTGGTTGGAGATGAATTGACATATTTAATTACGGTAAAAAATACAGGTAATAAAGACTTAAAGTCGTTTGTGATTCAAGATGTAATTAGCGAGGCTGTACCTGCTGTAATTGAGATTATTGACAATGGTGGTGGTATAGTAGATGGCAATAAAATTACATACAAAATAGGGGTACTTAAAGTAGGTGAGTCGATTGACTTTACGTTAAAGACGAAAGTTAACAATGCTCCTTCAGCGAATGAAGTAGTGAATAAGGCAGTAGTTACTTATAAGAATACTCAAGGAGTAGAAGAATCAAAAGAAGTTGAGTATAAGTTGTCTACGAATTGTAAGCCAATTGATAATAAATATATAGTAATAGAAGGAGGGGGTACTGGAAAAAATGCTGTATGCTACGGTACTGTAGTAGAGTTAAAAGCTAAGTTATATGGACTTGGGAAACCAAAATTAGATAACCCAATTTTCAAATGGTATAAGACGAAAGACAGAACAGATGTACCACAAATAGGATCATCTATTACTGTTACTGCTTTAGTTAATACAACTTACTATGTAACCGTAGAGGACTTTGGATATTGTTTCCAAGGGGATGCTGCTGAAGTGAAAGTAGAATTACTTCCAATGCCAGCAAAACCAACTGTAAACGGAAAAAGTGAGGTGATTTGTTCAGGCGACGAGAGAATTCTAACGGTAAATGAGAAAGCTGAATTTTATCAATGGTATTTGAATGGCGTTGCAATTGAGGGTAATGTAGATAAAAATGCAACTACAGAAGAACAAGAAAAAGAAGCAAAAAGAGGAAAAGAAAAGACTTTTATAGCTGATCAGCCTGGGGTTTATACAGTGCGTATTAAGAATAAAGAGGCTTGTTTTTCTGAACCATCTGATCCAATTGTGATAGAATATAATCCAGTGCCAGAATTAGAAATAGAAGGAGGAAATAGGAGAGGATTAAAGTTTGATCCTGGAAGCAATACATCAGTTTCTATCAAATTACCAGCAGTATATACAAATGGTTCAAATGTAGTGTGGCATGACCATACTGGTAAAAAGTTAAAAACAGGTGATATAGTTGAATTTACAGCTCCTGGTATTTACACCTTAACAGTATCAAGTGAGTCAAGTAATGGTTGTGCAACTTTTGAAAGTTTGGTTGTAAACGTATGGGATAGTTCAGTTTGTCCTCCATTAACAGAGCGTGTATATGCTACGGGTGTTGGGAACTGGAAAACAACGTGGTTTACTACTTTAGGTGGTTTTGTGGCAGGTAAAGAAAATGCAACAGACACAGATCCAACCACACACTCTACTATTTCTACGACTGTAGCTTTACTTGGATTAGGGACTACTTGGCAGAATATTTATTTTGATGGAGATCAACCTGTTCCAGCAGGTACGCCAGTTACCATTAAGTTAGGTAAGGAGTATAGCGGATTGGTATTGGCAGGAGGAATGTCGGTTGTAGGGCTTGATGCAAATGGTAAGAGAATTGGAGCTATTAAACCAGTTGCAGGAGGAGTACTTGATTTATTAGCTTCTGACAACGTATTTGAATACACATTTGTTCCTTCTGATAAGAATGGAGCTCAAGCGTATCACGGGGTTCAAATTTCCTTAGGTGCTTTAGTTGGGGTAGCTCAATTGGCAAAAGTATATGGAGTGTACTACGAGAAGCGAGTAGATGCTTTTAGCCCTGGATATTGTGCTCCTGTTACAACAGGTGTTCACGAATCTGTGTTAGACGTGCTTCACGGAGTACAAGATATCGGTTTAGGAGTAGCAAGTGCTACGGCTTCTGTTTCTCATGCGTGGAATGCTGTTGATGATGATTTAGAAACGTATGCAATGATTTCAAGAGGGGTAGCTGTAGCCAATATGGCAAGTTTAACCGTAGTGTTTAAACAACAAGCTGTACCTGGTGATAAGCTACATATCATTACAGAAGTACCAGGTAACCCTGTATTGAGTTTAGAGTTGATTAAAGGATATAAAATCCAACGTTACCTCGGAGATCAAAAGGTAGGTGAAGAAATTGATGGTACGGGAGGAGTAAAAGTAATTGACTTAAAACTATTAGGGATTGGTTACAAGAACAAATTTAAAATGATCATTGATGAGGTTGATGAGCCGTTTGATAGGGTTAAGATCTCATATGGTAGTATCGTTGGGGTTTTAGGAAACTTCACAAAAGTGTATGAGGTGAGTATCGCTCCAAAGATTGACTTGGGAAGTAATTTTGACATTGAAAAAGATACAAAGGACATCTGTAATAGTGGTGTGTTAGAAATTTTGCCAAGTGACGCTTGTAGTACTTACAAGATTTTTACCCAAGAAAAAGGCGGGGATGAGCTTACGGATTTAGGTAATAATAAATTTAAAATGCCAGGTAAGATTACGCCTATTGAAGAGGTAGATGATGATGGAAAACCTACTGGAGTATTGTATGAGGTAATATTTGTACAGACGTATAGAAATGGTTGCTTAGTAGGTAGAAGAATACCTATTAAGGTAAAAACAAAAAACTGTTCAGTTAAATCAAACTTGAACGTAACACACAAAATTAAAATATAAACAACAATAGTAATAACACAAACACTTTATTAGACATGAAAAAAATTACGTTAATCGCAGCATTGTTAGGATCAGTTTATTTCGCTAACGCACAGGTAGGTATCGGGACACCTGATCCTGCTGTTTCAGCTGAACTTGAGATTTTCTCTACCACTAAAGGTTTATTGATTCCGAGAGTTGAATTGACAGACATAAAAATTTATAAACCAATAGAAGGTAGTCAAGTAGAAAGTCTTTTGGTTTACAATATAAATGAAGTAAATGAAGTAAAAGATGCAACAGATAATAACATAATAACATTACCTAAAGGTTTCTACTACTGGGATGGTGCTAAATGGAATAGAATAGTTAGTAAATCAGAGTTAGATAAAGCAATTGAAAATTTAGGTGATAACATCACTAAAATTGGAGCTGACGTAACTAACCTTAAAAACTTGATTAACTATATCGTTCCTACTAACCCAGGAAATGTAGATAGCGATGGTAAACCAGTAGCTGGAGAAAGTCATACTACAATTGTATATGATCCTAAGACTGGAGAAATGTCTTATGTAACTTATGATGTAACAAGTAAAACATATAAGACTGAGAAAATCAATTTAACGAATATGATTCGCGGAATTGAGACAAATACTTTCTTTATTGAGCTTAAAGATAATAATGGTAAAGTAACAGGCTATGTATATTTTAATGAAGCTGCAATTACAAAAGCAATTGAAGAGGCATTAAAAATAGATCCTAAGGCTACTGAAGCTGATATTATCAAGGGATTAAATGCAAAAACACCAGGCGCTATTACAATTGACGTAAAAGAAGTTGTTGTAAATAACATCAAAGAGATTTTAGAGTCTAACCCTAATATTACTATACAAGTTGATGGTAAGGATAAAACGTTTACTACAGTAGAAGAGTATTTACAATACATCACTCAGTTCTCTGAAGGAAATGTTATCTATACACAAATTGAAGATCCTAATGATGCAAATAAGAAAATTTGGGCATTCCAATATTATGATGCAACTACAAAAGCGTATAAAACAATTAACTTAAATGAGTTAGTAGCAGCTGCTGAGACTAAAACTTCAATTGTTACTTACAACAATAAGCAGTATTATTTGTCTGAGTCTTACATTAATGGAGGAGGAGAAGTAGATGTAACTAAGTGGACTGCAGTGCCAGCTGGTGCAATTCATATTGATGTTGTAGGGGGAGTAATCAATAATATTGAAGAAATCTTAACTACTCCAGGAAATATTACTATACAAGTTGATGGTAAGGATAAAACGTTTACTACAGTAGAGGAGTATTTACAATACATCACTCAGTTCTCTGAAGGGAATGTTATCTATAAAGAAATTGAGGTTGATAAAGATCCAAGTGACCCAAATCAAGGAAAAGAAAAAGTTTGGGTATTCCAATATTATGATGCAGCTACAAATGAGTATAAAACGATTAACTTAAATGATTTAGTAAAAGGAGCTGAGACTAAAACAGCAATTACAAGAACTGAAGCTGAGGTTGATGGTAAGTTAAAAGATTATGCTAAAGTAAATGCGCCAGTAGATGTAAACGTTAAAAAAGGAGAGATCTTTTATAAATACGACAATGAAGCAGGGCAGCCTGATTATATCAATATGACAGGAGATATTCTATCGTCTATTGAGAATAATGAGGATATCAAAAATGCAATCACAAATGTATTAAACGCTGGTGGTAACGTGTATTATGGTGACCACGATGGTGATGATAAAAATTCAGCTGTAACTGATAAATCGCCACACGTTTTCTATCAAGTTGTTTATAATGATACAACTAAAAAATATGAAAATAAGGAGATTGACTTACCTCTTTCTATGTTAACTAAGGTGATTAACAAGTATAAAGATGTTGTTAAAAAAGCTTTAGGAGATAATATTACAAATGTAGGAGATATTGTTTTAACAGGAAATGTGTATAACGGTCGTTATGTGTATTTAGCTAAAGGAACAACTAAAGCAGGTAAAGAAGTTGCTGGTACTTGGGTTAATTCTGCAAGAACAACAGGGGTTGATTTACCTAAAGCAACTGATGATTTGGCTATTAAAGGAATACTTTCAATTAAATTAATGAAAGGAGATATTGTTGTTGCTAATAGCGCTACTGATATTAAATTATTAGGTACTAAAGTTGAATTTAACATCGGTATGGGATCACAATTCATAGTTGTTCCTACAGGAGACTATGACGTAGTAGTTGAATACACAGGTGATTTGGTAAAATAGCCTTAGTGACAACTTCAAACTCAAAACAACAAGATAATTAAAAAAAGGAAGTACAACTCACCACTTGTACTTCCTTACACTTAAACTCAAAATGACATTATGAAAAAAATATATTTAGGATTTGCATTTACTTTACTAACGACTTTAGGATTTGCACAAACTAAAATTGGAGTGGCGGGAGCTAATAATACTCCAGATGTTAATGCAAATGCAGTTTTAGAGTTAGATGCTACAAATAAAGGTCTTTTATTACCTCGTTTAGCATTAGAAAAAACAACAGACGCTACACCTTTAAACGAACACGTAGCAGGTATGACTGTTTATAATACCAGTAAAGTTAATGATGTAGTGCCTGGGTTTTATTATAACGATGGTACGAAGTGGCAACAAATGGTAACAACAGATAATAAGGCTGTGAAATTTTTCTATATGCCTTCTATTGTTTTTGATACGTCAACAGTAACGGCTGATAAACTAGAAGAGAAAGACTTATATGCTGAGTACACAAAGCAGTTTGGTTTAAAAGGGAATGCTGTAGGAAGTACAGGTGCTCCTATGGCAGATAAAGGTGGTATTCCTCATTTCCCAAACGCAACGGATTTGTACTATTATGTAACTGATTACGATAAGACAACATTTGATGAAATCGTAATTGATGAGAAGGGTTTAATGAAGTATAAAGTTATTGGTACGGGGAGTGCTTATTCAATTATGAACATCGTGTTTGTAGTAAAATAGTGAACTATAAAAGAGCGACATGATGAAAATTAATTATAACACACTCTTAGTAGTTCTATCTCTTACTCCGTTAGGTACGATGGCGCAAACAGTGAATAAAGGGCAGCTATATGTAAAGGCTGGCTCACTGCTTTCTACGCATTATGATTTTGAAAATAAGGCTAAAGCGGATTTTAAAAATAACGGAACTTTTATGGTGCATAAACACCTGACTAATGAAGGGAGTTTTGATTATAAGGGGATTACACCAGAAGGGAAAACTATTCTGATGGGTAAGACTACACAGGTAATAGTGGGTGATAGCCTGACTAAGTTTAACGATTTAGTGCTAGACAATGCTACAGAGAAGATGGCTTTTGATATTCAAAACAATATGATTGTGGCGGGTAAGGCTGATTTTTTAAATGGTATTGGAAAGGTTGATAAAAACAAAGGAGCCGTTACTTTTTTAGATAAAGCAGAAGCTGCTAATCCATCGGATAAGAGTCACCTGGAAGGAGCTGTTGAAAAGGAGGGTAAAAGCGATTTTACTTTTCCTATTGGCGACCAAGGAATGTATCGCCCAGCGGGAACGTCAATGGTTAAGTCAAATAAAGATATATTCTCTGCAGAGTATATTTACAAGGATAAGCCATTTTTTGATGAACGTACAAAAAAGGCAGGGGTTATTCAATTAGTGGATAATATGGAGTACTGGATTATAAAAAAGAGGGACAATAAGCAAGAGAATGCGATTGTTACTTTGAGTTATGACAAGCGTACTACACCGGCTGAATTGTTGTTAGAAGCAGATAAAAACCTACGCATTGTTCGCTGGAACGAAAAGGATAAGATGTGGGTAGATGAAGGAGGAATTGTGGATGAGGCTAATCAAACAGTTACAACACCTATTGCAGTAGAAGATGTGGGGTACTTTACCTTAGCTACTGTTAAGACGGATTGGATGTTGGATGGCGAGGTTGTGATATACAACTTTGTATCTGTAAATGGTACAGGACACAATGAGTTTTTCCGCATTGATAACTTGAACAAATATCCAGATAACCGCGTGGAAATATATAATCGTTGGGGAGTTAAAGTTTACGAAACAACGAATTATAACAGTAATGGAAATGTCTTTAAAGGCTATTCTGAGGGTAGGGTAACAATGAATAAAAATGAGAAGTTGCCATCGGGTACTTATTACTTTGTGGTAACGTATGAGTATCCGGATAAATCTACAGGGGCTTCTCGTAGAATTAAAAAAACAGGATACCTACACTTAGAATCTAATTAATGAAAAGACAGATGAATTACAATTCAATACTAAAAAAAGTGGGCTTGTGCTTGGTATGTTTAGCTACAGCCCAACAAACTTTTGGTCAACAAGATCCTCAATATACTCAGTATATGTACAATCCCTCTAACGTAAACCCTGCTTATGCGGGGTCTACAGGGGCGCTTTCTCTTTTTGGACATTATCGCGCACAATGGGTAGGACTGGATGGGGCTCCTAAAACAGCTCATCTATCTGCTCATAGTCCGATAGGCGATTCTAAATTGGGAATTGGAGGTACGTTTACCAATGATAAATTAGGGGTGATGACAGAGAATAATATCTCGTTAGACATGTCATACACTATAGACGTAAACCGCGATTTTAAATTGGCATTTGGTGTGAAAGCTACTGCTAATTTACTTGATGTGGAGTACGATAAACTACACGCTTATGATCCTTCTGCTGCGGAGTTGGCAAACAATATCAAGAATAAATTTAACCCGAATGTTGGGGCTGGTTTGTACTTGTATTCTGACAAAGCGTATGTGGGATTGTCTGTGCCTAATTTCTTGACAACTGATCGCTATGACGATAATGAGATTACCGTGATGAGTCAGAAAGCACACTTCTATGTAATGGGAGGGTATGTGTTTGAGTTAAATCCAAGCTTGAAGTTTAAGCCTGCTTTTTTAGCAAAGGCTGTATCGGGAGCGCCATTGCAAGTGGACTTAACAGCTAATTTCTTGTTTATAGACAAGTTTACTGTGGGAGCTGCTTACCGATGGGATGCTTCAGTGAGTGGTTTGGTCGGGTTTCAAGTTAATCCAAACTTAATGATTGGTTATTCTTACGATGCTGATACTACTAAGTTGGCTAATTACAATTCTGGTTCACACGAGTTTTTCTTGAAGTTTGATATTTTTAATCACAAGACAAAATTGAATACACCGAGATTCTTCTAATACTAAACGATGTGATATGAAAAAGAATGTGATTAGGTTTTTTTCAATTGCCTCTGTGTTTTTGGTTACCATGGGTGGTTTTGCTCAAGGTGTTAAAGAGAAGAAAGCAGATAAGAGTTTTGACCACTATGAATATGTCAATGCGATTGAAATCTACGAGAAAATTGTGGATAAGGGATATAAGAGTATCAATACCTTATCTAAGTTGGCAGAGGCCTATTACTTTAAGGGAGATTTAAAAACAGCTCATAAGTGGTATGAGGAGTTGTTTACCCTGGCAAAGCAAGAGGATGCTAAACTGCCTTCCGAATCGTATTATCGCTACGCTCAGACGTTGAGAGGAGTTGAGAATTACGAAAAGGCAGATGAGTATTTAGGCTTGTTTGCAAAGCTTGAAAAAAGCGATAGTAGAGGTATTTTGTTTGAAGAAAAGAAAGATACCTATCTGGATGAAATCAACGCTATGATTCAGCGTTACGACTTGGAGTCTTTGCCTATTAATAGTGAGTATTCAGATTATGGGGCTGCTATTTTAGGGGATAAATTGGTATTTACGTCTGCCCGTGAAACAGAACATGGTGGAAAGATTCACAAATGGACTAACGAGGCAGTTACAAGTTTGTATATGTCCACTATTGCTTCAGATGGTAGTTTTAGTGAACCCGAGTTGTTTGATAAGTCGGCAAAAACAAAGGTAAATGAGGCTTCTGCTATTTTTACAAAAGATGGCAAAACGATGTACTTCACGCGTAACAATTTTAAAAAGAATAAAAAGGTTTACAACAGTGATTACGCCATTTTATTGAAGTTGTACAAGGCTACTTTGAATGAAAGCGGACAGTGGAATGAAGCGGTTGAATTGCCTTTTAATTCAGATGATTTTAATACAGCTCACCCAGCTTTGTCTCCTGATGAAAAGTGGTTATACTTTGCTTCTGATCGAACAGGAACAATAGGGGAGTCTGATATTTATAGGGTAGCAATCTATGAAGATGCTTCTTTTGGAACACCAGAAAATGTGGGTAATCGCATTAACACGGAAGGCCGAGAGACGTTTCCTTTTATTTCTAAAGACAACTATTTGTATTTCTCATCAGATGGTCGCCCTGGTTTAGGTGGTTTAGATGTCTATATGGCAAAAATCAATGTGGATGGTACATTTGGAAAAGTAGTGAGCGTAGGTGCACCTATCAATAGTTCTTCAGATGATTTTGCCTTTTTTATCAATGATAAGAACCGCAAGGGATTTGTTAGTTCTAACCGAGAAGGGGGTGTAGGTAATGATGATATTTACTTTTTTCAAGTAGTTGATTGCATACAAAAGATAGAAGGAGTTGTTTTTGACAACAGTACTAAGTTGCCAATTGTTAACGCGACAGTTGTATTATTTGATGCAAATTACAAAGAATTGGGAGTAATTACTACGGATGAAGAAGGACATTTTGCGACAGAAGCAGTGGAGTGTAATCGCAAATTTAGATTAAAAGCAAGTGCTGATGACTTCCTTACCGCTGAGGTTTCGACTTTGTTAGGGAAAGAGTTTAATGTGTCTAAAGAAGTTAATATTGGATTAGACCCTGTGGAAGAGAAAATAGGGATGGATGACGACTTGTTTGCTAAGTTAAAATTAGATCCTATTTATTTTGATTTTGACAAGCATTCTATTAGACCAGATGCAGCTGTTGAGTTGGCAAAAGTAGTTGAGGTATTGAAGTTATATCCACAGATTACGATAGATGTTAGAGCGCATACAGACAGCAGAGGAAACGATGCTTACAACATGAAGTTGTCTGAACGCAGAGCACAATCTACAAGGGCTTGGATGATAAGTCAAGGTATTGAAGAAACAAGAATAAGTGCAAAGGGATATGGAGAAACGCAGTTGGTAAACCAATGTGCAAACAACGTTCCTTGTACGAAAGAAGAACACCAAGCGAATAGGCGAAGTGAGTTTATAATTGTTAAAATGGATCAGTCTTCTTTTTAACATATTGAGTGAAGCCGGTTTACTGATGTAAGCCGGCTTTTTTTGTATAAAAAAAATAGAATTGAGGCAAATATATGTAATGCGTAAAAAAATATCAGTTATTTTTTTTAAATAAAAATAAAGCATTAAGTGTTTGTTTTTGTGTTGTTTATACGTGCTTTTGAGGTTTTTGTATTACAATATTAGAGAATTTTAATATTGAGCATCATGTTTTGTCACGGTTTTTGTAAATAGGTAATAGAACATAAAAAATGTTTGATAAGTTTAATTTTTTTAAAAAAAGGTTAAAAATAGATTCGCAAAAAGTGAATTAATTTAAAGTAATAAATTATCTTTATTAAATGGGTTAAAAAACAATGTTGTTTTGTTTAAAAACAGATAAAATTATATTGTTAATGATATACAAGGCAAAGGTTATGAGAATAGGTAGATTTTTTTTAGTAACGTGTTTAGCTTTAATAGCTACCACTGGATATAGTCAAATAGGGGTTAATAAAAGGGGAGTTAGTGCAAATGCTACAGCTGAGTTTGATGTAAAAGATAAAGGGGTTTTATTACCGCGTGTGGATATAAAGAACAGGTATGAAAATAATCCAATTGTTGGTGAACAAAAGGATATGCCAGATGGACTTGTAGTTATTGATGTACATGATAAAGAAGAAAGTACGTTGTCTTTTTGGAATAATAAACTAAATGGAGAAAAAGGAGCTTGGGAGCAACTGGCAAACTTTGATAGATTGCCTAAAACAGCGATTATAGGGTTTGAATTAGTAGATAAAACAGCAAGCTCATTTGAAATACCTGTAACAGAAAATGGACAAATGTATCTACTGAATCAAAATGATTTTTTATTTAAAATATTGAATGATGGGCATATTAGTAGTTTATCTGTTTTAGATGCTGGGAAGTCTAATGAGATTCAATTAGGATTTTCTTCAGGAGTCTATTTGATTGAGTTTTTCGCTGTTTTTATAGCGCCAAAAGAAGCTAATAGGACTTATTATAATATGGCATATTTCACAAATTTTAATGAGAATTATGTTACTTCTCTTAATCAGAGAATAGCAGCAACTTATAGAGTAGAACGCTCTACTTTTTCTCCTGAAGGAGAAGAACATTTAGTAGTTTTTTCGAATATAATGGACTTAAAAAAAGATAAGGGAAAAGAGGTGTTACATAATTTTAGTTTAGGAGTAGGAAAAGCATCAAACAGTACTTATTATACAGCTAAGTATCGATTAGTAGCAAAAAATTCATACTTGAAAATAACAAAATTAAAATAGGAGGAATGAAAACAAATATTTTAAAATATAGTATAGCATCAGTGTTAATGTTGATTAGTATAAATACATTAATTGCTCAAACAGCCACTAATCATCATGGAGTAGTTTCGCCTGCTGTTATTTTGGATATGTCTACAATTGACGAAAGTATTGTGCAAGGTGATAAAGCAAAAGGATTTGTATTACCTGTAGTGGAAATAGAAGACGTATTAAACAAAGAAGAACCAATTAAGAATCCAGCAGAAGGAATGTTAGTTTACAATAATAGTAAAGTTATAATTCCTGGAGTTTATATGTTTAAAAATGGTATGTGGAGTGCTATTGTAAATAGAGGAAGTTCTATTGAAAATGCGGTAATTAAAGTACAGAATAGTACGTGGCAAAGACCAGAAGAAGAACCACGGTACGAAATAGAAATTCCTTTAAAAGAATTTGATTTTGATAATACTTATGGTGATGTACTTCTTTATGATAGAGCAGATGGTTTAAAAGATTTGATGTTGCGACCTGGAAATTATTTGATTGCTTTTTACTTAAGAGGAAAAATTGAAGATGAAGGTAATATGCTTAATATAGAGAATACGCTTGGAGATACAAACCAGTCTTATAGAGCGCATTTAATAAATTTTAGAAGTGAAGTTAGAGTTGACACAGCTGTTGTTTTAAATAATGCATTTGCAGATGCTTTAGTGCCTTTTGCAGTGAAGGAAAATGGGAGCTTCAGACCATTGTCAAGAGAGTTTTCTGCTTCTTTTTATTTTGGATTAACTATACCTGAAAAAGAAGGGGGAAATCAAATTAGTAATGTGAAATTAATTTTACAGGCAGTGGAAGGGACAACTTTTAAAAAAGGAAATATCATTATACTTGATACATATGTAAACATTGAAAAATCAATATTATGATGAAAAATATAGTAAGAGTAGGACTATTGATTAGTTGCTTTTCAGCTTGGAGTCAGGTTGGTATAGGGACACATAAGCCTCATAAATCAGCAGTGTTGGAGGTTAGTTCTGATACAAAAGGAATTTTATTGCCAAAGCATGTTTTTGAAGTGTTTGATGATAACCAAAACCCTATCGTTGATCCTCAAGTCGGTACTTTAGTGTACAACGTTATGGGAGGAAATCACGAGGATAATATTGCAAGGAAAGGTATTTATGTTTGGGATGGTAAAAAGTGGAATCAACTTTTAAATAATGAAGGGGTTGATAGAATGACTACCATTAGAATGATGGGGGGAACAGCTGAGGCAACACAAGAAGTACTTATTCCTTATACGAATTTAAGTGCCACTAATTACATAAGGTTTAAAAAAGAAAAAACGGATTATTCAACGACAGATATAGAGCGCGGAGTTACTTTACATTATGAGTATGATAATTATGGAGAGGTGTTTACAATGCCTAAAGGGTATTATAAAGTAGAGGTGTCCATTGATGGTTGGAATGATAGAGGAAATATGAGTGAAGATTCAAATCCGGATTTTCATAACCCTTTTATAAAAGACCCTAATGGTAATCGCCATGGTTATTTAGGATTATACTCTAAAAAATGTGGGATAACGGATGTGAATGGATCAGAATTGGTGCCTCCTCAAAGTGCTACGATTATATCAAAACATACACGTGGAGGAAGTATTCAAGGATATACCTATATGTTTTTTATAAGAATTACAGATCTGGAAAAAAAGGTAAAGTTTCGATTTACTGTGAGTAATGACTCAAGTTTTAAAGAAGGATTTAGGGTAAATCAAAATGGGGTTTCTATCAAATTTAGACGCTACTTTGATTAAAAAAATATAAAGATAATAGTTAGAAAATAATCGCCATGAAAAAAAGATTAATATATATAGGATTAGCTTTTACATTGACTACAGCAGGATATTCACAAGTGGGTATTGGTACGGCTTTGCCTAAAACTGCTGCTATGTTAGATGTAGATGCTACAAATAAAGGAATGTTAGTCCCTCGTGTTAGTTTAAAATCTCTTACAGATGACGAGACTATTGATGGAGATATGATCGAGTCATTATTGGTGTTTAACACTAATGAGAAGGCTCAGGATTTACAAAAAGGATTTTATTATTGGTATGAAGATAAATGGTATCATTTAGTAAGTGATAAAAATTTTGAAGACTTAAATACTCGTAACAGCCATTTTACTGTAGAAAATGATTCACTTTATTTACATGATACTGATAAGAAATCGGTAAGTATTTCTTTGAAAGAGTTGAAACAATTTGAAACTGTAACGAAGATTGATTATAAAGAAGGAGATACAAGTTTCATTTATTATAATGAGGATGCTATTGATGCTGCAGGAAACCCAATTTTAGAAAAAGGGGTTAAAGTTGATTTATTAGCTGGTCCAAAAGGAGATAAAGGAGATTCGTTCTTATATGAAGACTTTACTCAAGAACAATTAGATGGTTTAAAAGGACCAAAAGGAGATTCAGGGTATAATTCAGAATCACAACCAGGTCAGTCAGGAAAACCAGGGAAACCAGGTACTCCAGGAGGACCAGGTGCAGGCGTAACTATCGTTCACAATAACGATGGTGTTTGGATCTATGATGAAACGACTAATACTTGGACAAATATCAATGGTCCAAAAGGAGAGAAGGGAGACAAAGGAGATACTGGTTTCAAATCAGAATCACAAGCAGGTAAAGACGGAGAACCAGGAACACCAGGAACACCAGGAGGACCAGGAGAAGGAGTGACTATTGTTCACAATAATGATGGTGTTTGGATCTATGATGAAACGACCAATACTTGGACAAAAATCAATGGTCCAAAAGGAGATAAGGGAGACAAAGGAGATTCAGGGTATAATTCAGAATCACAACCAGGTCAGTCAGGAAAACCAGGAAAACCAGGTACTCCAGGAGGACCGGGTGCAGGCGTAACTATTGTTCATAACGATAGTGGTGTTTGGATCTATGATGAAACGACTAATACTTGGACAAATATCAATGGTCCAAAAGGAGACAAAGGAGATGATGGGTATTCATTTGTTTATGAGGACTTTACAGAAGAACAGTTAGACGGTTTAAAAGGACCAAAAGGAGACAAAGGAGATACTGGTTTCAAATCAGAATCACAACCAGGTAAAGACGGAGAACCAGGAAAACCAGGAACACCAGGAGGACCAGGTGCAGGAGTAACAGTTGTTCACAATAATGAAGGTGTTTGGATCTATGATGAAACGACCAATACTTGGACGAATATCAATGGAGACAATGGAGAAGCTGGTGCAAAAGGAGATAAAGGAGATAAAGGAGACAAAGGAGATACTGGCTTTAAAGGTCAGAATATGGAAGGAAAACCAGGTGAACCAGGAGCCGAAGGTATGCCAGGAAAACCAGGTACTCCAGGAGGACCAGGAGAAGGTGTAACTATTGTAACCAATAATGACGGAGTTTGGGTTGTTCAACCAGATGGTACATGGGTAAAAATCAATGGAGAAGATGGTGAAAAAGGAGAAGATGGTGAAAAAGGAGATAAAGGAGATACTGGCTTTAAAGGTCAGAATATGGAAGGAAAACCAGGTGAACCAGGAGCCGAAGGTATGCCAGGAAAACCAGGTACTCCAGGAGGACCAGGAGAAGGTGTAACTATTGTAACCAATAATGACGGAGTTTGGGTTGTTCAACCAGATGGTACATGGGTAAAAATCAATGGAGAAGATGGTGAAAAAGGAGATAAAGGAGATAAAGGAGACAAAGGAGATACTGGCTTTAAAGGTCAGAATATGGAAGGAAAACCAGGTGAACCAGGAGCCGAAGGTATGCCAGGAAAACCAGGTACTCCAGGAGGACCAGGAGAAGGTGTAACTATTGTAACCAATAATGACGGAGTTTGGGTTGTTCAACCAGATGGTACATGGGTAAAAATCAATGGAGAAGATGGTGAAAAAGGAGATAAAGGAGACAAAGGAGATACTGGTTTCAAATCAGAATCACAAGCAGGTAAAGATGGAGAACCAGGGGAACCTGGAACACCAGGAGGACCAGGTGCAGGAGTAACAGTTGTTCACAATGATAGTGGTGTTTGGATCTATGATGAGACGACTAATAGTTGGACAAAAATCAATGGAGACAATGGAGAAGCTGGTGCAAAAGGAGATCAAGGAATCCAAGGACCAGTTGGACCACAAGGACCAAAAGGAGAAACAGGAGACCAAGGAATCCAAGGAGATAAGGGATTATCTGTTACAGCTAAACCAGGCGAAGACGGAAGTGTAATCATTATTGATGGAGAAGGAACTGAACATATTGTTTCAAAAGGAGATCAAGGAATCCAAGGACCAGTTGGACCACAAGGACCAAAAGGAGAAACAGGAGACCAAGGAATCCAAGGAGATAAGGGATTATCTGTTACAGCTAAACCAGGCGAAGACGGAAGTGTAATCATTATTGATGGAGAAGGAACTGAACATATTGTTTCAAAAGGAGATCAAGGAATCCAAGGACCAGTTGGACCACAAGGAGCAAAAGGAGATACCGGAGCAACAGGACCTGCAGGAGCAAATGGAAAAGATGGTGAAAAAGGAGATACTGGAGCAAAAGGAGATACTGGAGTAACAGGAGCTCAAGGACCAGCAGGAGTAGGTGGAGTTACTACTGTTGTATTGCCATTGAAAATTAATGGTAAAAATGGTACTATGAATGATGTGGGAACAGCATCGAATCCTTATGTAATCTCTATTAATACTGCAGTTTTTGAAGCTCCGGGTGTGGTTAAGCCTGTAGATACAGATTTTAAATTGTTGACAGATGGTACTCTAAGTATTAAACCTGGGTTTAAAAATGGAGCTTGGAATAAACAAAAAGCACCAAATGATCGCCCAGAAACAACAGAAGATGATATCTATCAATATGGAAATGTAGCAATTGGAGCAGATAATGTACCTGCAAAATTAGGAAATATTGCTACAAACGCCAAGTTATACGTAGAAGGTGATACTTTCGTAAACGGAACTATCTACTCTCAAACATCAACTTATGCGGATTACGTATTCGAGAAATATTTCTTAGGAGAGTCGGCTATTAAATACGACTATGACTTCAAAGATTTAGAGTATGTGAAAAACTTTGTAAAAGAAAATCACCATTTACCTGGTGTTACGCCAATCGGTGACTTGAACAAAGCAGCAAACGGATACATTGTAGATTACTCTAAATTGGTTATTGAACAATTAGAGAAAATTGAGGAGTTGTACTTACACATTATCGAACAAGATGAAGTGAACAAAAAACAACAAGAGCATATCAATAATTTAGAATTGAGAATGCAGAAAATGGAAGAGTTACTTAATAATTTATAGTAATTGTTTTTTTGAAAATCAGTCCCTGAGGGTAACCTCAGGGATTTTTTTTGTCGTTAAAATCACGGAAAAAGACAATCTACCTTTCTAATTTATCTATATTGCAGCAATCAAAACTATAAATAATGAGAAAAATACTTATATCTGCATTTGTGCTTTGTGGTAGTTTACTGCAAGTAGTAGCACAAAATCCGGAAACATTTAAAAATGGAGTGATTGTATCTGCTCATCCTGAAGCCAGTAAAGTAGGAGTTGACATCTTGAAAAAAGGTGGGAATGCTGTTGACGCTGCGGTGGCAGTAGAGTTGGCTTTAGCTGTTGTTTATCCTAATGCTGGTAACATCGGTGGTGGTGGTTTTATCGTTTACAGAGGTAATGACGGAACAATTGACGCTTTAGATTACCGTGAGAAAGCTCCAATGCACGCCAGAGAAAATATGTATTGGTCTGGTGATGGAGAGGCAATTACTGATTTAAGTCAAAATGGTACGTTAGCAACAGGAATTCCAGGTACAGTGGATGGAATGGTTAAGGCTCACCAAAAATATGGTACACTATCTTGGGCAGAATTAGTTCAGCCTGCTATTGATTTAGCAGAGAAAGGGTTTGCTATTACTGCCAAACAAGCAAAGGAGTTGACGGACCATTATGCGATTTTTGAAAAATATAATACACAAAAGAATGCTTTAACAGCTAAAGAACATTGGAAAGCAGGTGATTTGTTGGTTCAATCGGATTTAGCAGAAACATTAAAGAGAGTTCAAAAAGACGGTAGAAAAGGATTTTATGAAGGTAAAACAGCTGAGTTAATTGTAGCTGAAATGAACCGTGGTAATGGAATGATTACGTTAGAGGATTTGAAGAGATATGAAGCTGTTTGGCGTACTCCTATTGTTGGAGAATACAAAGGGTTAAAGGTTATTTCAATGCCTCCTCCAAGTAGTGGTGGTATTGCGCTTATCGCTCTATTTCAGTCGATAGACCAATTTCCAATGAAGCAATGGGGATTCCAATCTGAAAAAGCCGTGCAGGTAATGACAGAAGCATCGCGCAGGGTATATGCTGATCGTGCAGAACATTTAGGAGATCCAGCTTTTCACAAAGTGCCTACAGAGAAGTTAGTTGATAAGGCATACAATGTAGAACGTCTGAAAACAATGTCTTTTGACAAGGCAACGAAGAGTTCGGATGTAAGTGCGGGTGAGTTAAGTGGTTATGAAAGTGATGAAACAACGCATTATTGTGTAGTTGATAAATGGGGGAACGCTGTATCGGCTACAACTACATTAAACGATTCGTATGGTTCTAAAGTTGTGGTAGGTGGAGCTGGTTTCTTATTAAACAATGAAATGGACGACTTCTCTATCAAACCAGGAGTTCCAAATATGTATGGGTTAGTTGGTGGTAAGGCAAATGCTATCGAACCTGAAAAGCGTATGTTGAGCTCAATGTCGCCTACAATTCTTGAAAAAGACGACAAACTTTATATGGTTGTGGGTACGCCAGGAGGATCTACTATTATTACTTCAGTTTTTCAGACTATCTTAAATGTAGTTGATTTTGGAATGAATATGCAAGAGGCAGTTGCTGCACCGCGTTTTCATCACCAGTGGTTGCCAGACCAAATTGATTATGAACCAAAGGCTTTGTCTACAGGAGTTCGCAAAGCTTTACAGAGCAAAGGATATATGCTGAAAGAACGCAAGCCTTATGGTCGTGTAGAGGGAATTTTAGTTAATGCAGATGGTACGTATCAAGCAGGGGCAGACCCAAGAGGAGATGATGTTGCTAAAGGATATTAGTAACTATTCTGATTTGTATAGAATGTAAAGAATAAAAACTTGGTTGAACAAAGAGGTTTGATTGAGTGAATTTAATAAAAGGTCATCATTTTTTGTGATGACCTTTTATTTTTATACCGAATTTTAAAAAATTAGTTATAGCGTTGTTTAAGCAAGTATGAGGCAAGGTGTTTTTGGAAGATATCTTTATGCTTCTTTTGATGGTTGGGTTATTGTGAAATAAGCGTATAATACTAAACCGGATTAGCAACTATAACTGTACAGCTATAGTAGGACAAGACAGGTTTTAATGCATTCATATTTTGGGTGGTACCATAGTGCTCCCATAGTGGTGTCATAGTGTTTCCATAAGAATAATGGGAAATTATGGGAGCATTATGTTTGCATTATGCTTGTATTATGTGAGCAAGCCGTGTATAAACAAGATAAGTTTCCTTCTTTTAATATGTAATTATTTGTTTACGAGTCAAATA
This sequence comes from Myroides phaeus, assembly GCF_009799805.1. Taxonomy (NCBI): domain Bacteria; kingdom Pseudomonadati; phylum Bacteroidota; class Flavobacteriia; order Flavobacteriales; family Flavobacteriaceae; genus Myroides; species Myroides phaeus. The sequence goes on along the minus strand of NZ_CP047050.1, from coordinate 3,056,014 downwards.
ATTCTGTTTGTTGTTTGTTTTTTATAAAAAAAATGATTTATATTTAAGATTACTAATCATTTCCTTATGAATACTACTCCTATCACCACAGTTATAGATTTCTCGCCTTTTTTAGGGAGTAATAATCTATATGGATATCGCGATCAAAACAACGTAGTTTTGATAGAACCTCAATATTTGGAAGCTGATAAATTTGTTGCTACTGGTTTTGCTGTCGTAAAAAGCAAGAACGGATTGTATGGGATTATTAGTCACACCAATAAAGTAGTTGCTCCCTTTCACTACTCAAGAATATTGCTAACAGTAGTTAATCATTTTACAATTGCACAAGTTGTTATTACATATCAAGTAAGAACAGAGTTTTGGAATTGGAAACTTGTTCCTAATCTTAAGTTGGGAATAGTCAAAGAAAAATGTAAGGCTTTTGTGATTGAAAACCGACAATTGATTACAACAAAAGTTTATACGGTTGATCCTGATATTAAAAGAGAACCTTTTTTACCGATTGAAACAATTGGTGAACGATTTGTGTGTATAGATCAGGATTTATATAAGGCCAAGAGAGCAAGATTAAAGCGTATTGTCAAGAATTACGTTGGTATGTTTGACAATGAGTCTAAGATTGTGAGGAAAGTAAATAATGAAAAAGTAAGAGTGTGTAATTCGCGTGGAAGAAAAGTACAGTCTTTTGAAACGATTCACAATGAGGTGTTTCCGATTACATATAAAGGAAAAGAGCATTTAGTTTACCTAAATAAAAAGGATTCTATGTTGAAAAAGGCTCCTGTAATTTATAGAGATACGAAGAGGAGTGGACGTTATTACGTGAATCACGAATTTGATATGCCTATTCCAGTTCATTTAAAAGTAATTGATTTAAAGCGCGAAAGACCCTTAGTAGATATATGGAAAAACGTCATAAGTGTTTGTCCTGTGCCTCATAAACATTTCTTTATTATTGAAGTTAGACCTATGGAGGAGGGACAGATAGAGAATGACTTTTATTTTATGAATAGATTAGGTACTTTACAGGATTACTTGGAAGATGAAACCGACTTTATCTTGGCAAATTACCTAAAATAGGAGATAGTTAAGGTTGTTATAATAAAAAATCCCACTGTGTTTGCAGTGGGATTTTTTATTATATACGTTCTTGTCGGCGCATTTTTTTAAGTAATTGCAACCTTGTGTTTCTTATACCATCTCTGGTTTGTTTTCTTAAATATTCGTGGTGAATAAACCATCCACCAATTCCTCCAATGATACTTCCAATAACGATGTCTAAAAAGCGGGCTGTAATTAAGGCATTTGGCGTACTGATTAGTGGGTTAGCTGCATCGGCTAAAAGTACGGTTAGAGCGGTAATAAATATCACAGCTACAGCGTAGTTTCGCGTAACAAACATTTCAATGATGAACTGTAATACCATGATGCATATACAGATGTATAAAGGCGAGTCTGAAATAGAAATCAAAAGCCAACACAGTCCCAACCCTATAAATGTCCCCGTAATACGTTGTAGTGCTCTTTGCCATACGTGATAAAGCGATATTCCTTGCATAATAGCAGCACAGGAAGCGGGTATCCAATATGGGTTGTTTAGTTTCAGTAAATGTCCTGTAAGTAGTGAAATAAACATAAAGGCTCCAACTATCAAAGAGTGAATTAAGTAATCGACTTGTTTCTTGATTGGTACTGGAACAATCAATGGGGCCGTAGTTTTACTGTTGTATTTTTTACCTACAATTAAACTGTAGATCATAGCCAATGTACAAGCAAACATAGTTCCCATAACAACATAGCCAAGTCGGGTTGGGATAGAAGCTAAGTTAAACGGCATATTACTTGACATAGAAGCCACCATAATAAAAAAGTAACTTCCGGGTGGTCGGGTATTAAAATACAGGTTTACCCATTGCACAGCGGTTACAAATATACCAAAGGCAATAGAGGAAATAACAAAGTTGAAACTAAAGGTAATACCAACAGCAAAGGATAACATGAACCCGAATGAACAAACAAGCATTGTAAGCATTCGCTGTGGTGTTGGAATATTAGAAGGAAGGTATAAAATTACTAATCCAGCCAAACAAGCTAATAATCCTGCTTGTAGGTTGTTAAAGTACCATCCGGTTAACAAAGGGATTCCAGTGGCTAACATTGCCATTAACGGAATGTGCCATAATCGTTCACTGTGTTTTAGTTTAAATAAGGTTTTACTTTCTTGTACAAATAAGTTTACAAAGAAATTGTCTTTCATTTTATATTGTTTATTATAACTATTAATAGGGTGTGATAGGAGTGACTTCCTATAACATTGTAGTTGTAATTATGCTGTTTTTAGTGTTTTGTATAAAGACATAAGAAAGGATACTTGTCTTTATGGTATCTAAGGACTTAGAGGATGCAAAGGTAAGCAAAAGATTAGGTTTATAAAAAAAGGGGAAGGGGATTGGATTAAGTTTAACGCTATATTCAGTGCTTATTTCTGAAAGGAGTGTATTGTATAAATTATTTGTGAATGTGCAGTTTATAGAAAAAATAGTATTGCATACTATTCTTTTTTATGTATTTTTAGTGAAAAGTAAAGTGAGTAAAGATGCAAGAAAATGAATACATTATAAATGGACTTAAAAAGGAAGATTCAAAACGAGTAAAAGAACATTTTACAAAACATATTTCCTTTTATAGGTTAAAGAATTGTTACCGTGGGGTAGATGGTTATTTTGCCACAGGGTATAGCCAACTTTATCTAAGTTATCTACGTGCTGGTAAGGCTGTTGAGTATAGGGTTATTCCTTTTAGATATATTATTTCTTATGCTGTAACAAGTATTGATAGTCAGACTGTAAAATTGAAAGTATGGCTTGTTTCAGGAGATGTTGTCGAATGTGTTTTTTCTGAAAACAACATAAAAGATATAGTGAAAATATTACCAAGTATGTAAATTAATAAATAATGACAAACCCTTTTATTCGAATTAAAGCTTCTGATGGCAGGCAATATCTAATTAATATTCATCATATTGTTTATGTAGAACGCGTAGAGGAGCAAAAGTATGCTATACACTTAGTAAATGATACTGTTTTTACAAATACAAATGTAGAAGAGTTGTTAGATAGCCTGTTAAGCTAAAAAAAGCCTAAAATGAATGACTCATTTTAGGCTTTTTTAGTTTTAAATAGTGTTTTTATTTAAGATAGATTGCTTTTGAAATTAGCAATTACTTCATCTACTTGTTGTTTTAATGTTTCATTTACAATTTCTCCGTCTTTGAAGTTGTCGTAAAAGCTTGGAAAGCTAAATGTGTTTTTAATATTAGCTCCAAAGTAAGGGAATACGCCTTTTGCACTTTCCATTACTGTTTGTCCTCCTCTTGCTCCTGGTGATGTAGATAACAATAACATTGGTTTTTCTTGGAAAAACTTCATTTCTGCTCTTGATCCCCAATCAAATATGTTTTTAAATGCTGTACTGAAACTTCCGTTGTGTTCAGCTAAACTAATAATTAAGGCATCACTTTCTTGAATGTGTTTGTTGAAGTCTAAAGCTAATTGAGGAATGCCAGCCTCATTTCTGTCTTGCGAATAAATTGGCATTTCAAAATCGTTTAGGTTTAAGATTTCTACTTCGTGTTCTCCAAATTGTTTAGAAACTGCTTTAATCAATTCTAAGTTGATTGATTTTGAACTATTACTTGCTGCGAATGCTACTATTTTCATTTTTATTTTTTTGTGATTCATATTGTATTGATAGGGCAAATGTAAGGAGGATGTTTTTATTTTAAACTTAATCTATGACAAGAAAAGTGGAGCTTGTTTTTATTTTTAATAACAAAAAGATTCGTAAATGTTAAACTTGACGTTCTGTTGCATTTAGTTGCGTTAAAAAGTGTTTTTTTATTAGATATAATGTTGTGTTTTTACTAAAAAATAATGAGCTTATCTTTATGAAATAGTGTTTTAGGTAATTATTTAATAAGTTTTATGTGTTTTAACTATTTGACTATTAGGTTTTTCGTAAAAATAATTGCAAGTATTTTGTTAGATGTTATAATTTGTATTTTTGTTTAAGAATAATCAATAATATTGTCTATAAATTAATATACTAACTAATATGAGAAGAAAAATACTGTTAATTTTATTTTTTGTGTGTAATTTCGCAATTTATGCACAAGTTGGTATTGGGACGAAAGAACCTCACATTTCGTCCATTTTAGAACTGAATTCCTCCAATAAGGGGTTGTTAATTCCACAGATTGAACTAAAAAGTTTATCTGATCGTGATGTGATTGAAGGGAGAAGTCCTAAAATAGGATTATTAGTTTTTAATACAACAAGTATTGGGAATGTCTTGACGCCTGGATATTACTATTGGGGAGAGTATGGAAACGATAGAAAGGAAGGGTGGATAAGATTAGGAGATGATACAATTGATTTTGATGTAAATAGAAATGAATCTTTGAGTGTTGACAAAGAAGGAATTCTACATTTACAAGATTCGAATGGTTCAATTGTTTCTATACCTTTAATTGAATTGCAGTTACCTTCTACTTTATTACCTCATAAAACAAAGAAAGGTGTTTTTGTTTATGAAAATGAAGTAAATCAGAAATATGAAATCCATTTAATACAGGAAATTATCAATCATATTGAGGATATATTTCATTCAGAAACTGTTATTAATTATTTAGTTGATCAATTAAAGGACAAATTCGGTAATGTTATTTATGAAAATAATAAGTTCTATTACCTAAATGATAATGGTGATAAAGTTGAGATTGATTGGAAAGATTTTAATACTAAGAATGTTTCTTTTAAGTTGATAAAAGATGAATTAGTAATTACTGACTCTGATGGTGAGACAGTGAAATTGGCAGTTGAAGAGATTGCTAAAAGTGACAAGTTTGTGACTGAATTAGTTAATAATCAATTTTTTATAACGGAGCTAACAGAAAATAGTTTTTTTATTGAAAAAATAACTACTAAAAAAGAATTCATAACGAAAATTATCAACCAATTAAAAGGAGAGTATGGTAATGTTTTTTATGAAAATAATAAGTTCTATTATTTAAATGAGAATGGTGATAAGGTTGAGATTAACTTAGGAGAATTTGTTAAAGACAATCAGAAGTACACATCTGTAACAGCCGTTTCTAAAACAGCTACTACAGGAAAAGGATTGAGTATTGACACTAAAGAAGCAGGTAAAGATGTAGTTACTTTCACAGAGACAGTAACCACTGCGAATCGTTTTGTCAAAAGAGCTATTGCCAATGTAACAGATGCAGATGCTAAGTTTACGTACTACAAGTATATAGACGAGTTGGGAACAGAGCGATTTATAACAGTATCACAAGATGTTAGTAATGACTTTGAGACAATCATCAATGATAACAAAACAATCTTAGAGGAGTTCATTACCAATACAACAGGTGATGTTAAGGTAATAGAGAAAGAGGGTGATATTATTTTTGTGGTGAAAGAAGGAGATAGTGTTAAAGAGATTAACATCACAGAGATAATCAAGGAAAATACGTTTGTAGCGAGTTTAACAAATGAAACAGTAAATGAATCAGGAGTTAAAGCAGGTTTTACCTTTAACAATGGAAAGGATACAGAGAATGTAAAATTTGCGGAGACGCTAACAGGTTTAAGTCAAGGTAGAGATGCTAAGAATTATATAGAGTATAGCTACACAGATGAGACAGGTAAGGCGGCGTCTACAAAAATTACTGTTACACAAGATGTAATCAATACGTTTCCTGAGATTATCAAAGATTCAGAAGTAATCCGCGAGATAGAAAAGATTATCACAGACAAGCGATCAGATATTTCTATTGTCAAAGAAGGAGATAACTATAAGATTACTTATGTTACAGAAAATGGAACAGAGACAATCGACTTAGGAGAGTTTGTTAAAGACAATCAGAAGTACACATCTGTAACAGCCGTTTCTAAAACAGCTACTACAGGAAAAGGATTGACTATTGACACTAAAGAAGCAGGTAAAGATGTAATTACTTTCACAGAGACAGTGACCACTGCGAATCGTTTTGTCAAAGGAGCTATTGCCAATGTAACAGATGTAGATGCTAAGTTTACGTACTACAAGTATATAGACGAGTTGGGAACAGAGCGATTTATAACAGTATCACAAGATGTTAGTAATGACTTTGAGACAATCATCAATGATAACAAAACAATCTTAGAGGAGTTCATTACCAATACAACAGGTGATGTTAAGGTAATAGAGAAAGAGGGTGATATTATTTTTGTGGTGAAAGAAGGAGATAGTGTTAAAGAGATCAATATCACAGAGATAATCAAGGAAAATACGTTTGTAGCGAGTTTAACAAATGAAACAGTAAATGAATCAGGAGTTAAAGCAGGTTTTACCTTTAACAATGGAAAGGATACAGAGAATGTAAAATTTGCGGAGACGTTAACAGGTTTAAGTCAAGGTAGAGATGCTAAGAATTATATAGAGTATAGCTACACAGATGAGACAGGCAAGGCGGCGTCTACAAAAATTACTGTTACACAAGATGTAATCAATACGTTTCCTGAGATTATCAAAGATTCAGAAGTAATCCGCGAGATAGAAAAGATTATCACAGACAAGCGATCAGATATTTCTATTGTCAAAGAAGGAGATAACTATAAGATTACTTATGTTACAGAAAATGGAACAGAGACAATCGACTTAGGAGAGTTTGTTAAAGACAATCAGAAGTACACATCTGTAACAGCCGTTTCTAAAACAGCTACTACAGGAAAAGGATTGAGTATTGACACTAAAGAAGCAGGTAAAGATGTAGTTACTTTCACAGAGACAGTAACCACTGCGAATCGTTTTGTCAAAGGAGCTATTGCCAATGTAACAGATGCAGATGCTAAGTTTACGTACTACAAGTATATAGACGAGTTGGGAACAGAGCGATTTATAACAGTATCACAAGATGTTAGTAATGACTTTGAGACAATCATCAATGATAACAAAACAATCTTAGAGGAGTTCATTACCAATACAACAGGAGATGTTAAGGTAATAGAGAAAGAGGGTGATATTATTTTTGTGGTGAAAGAAGGAGATAGTGTTAAAGAGATCAACATAACAGAGATAATCAAGGAAAATACGTTTGTAGCGAGTTTAACAAATGAAACAGTAAATGAATCAGGAGTTAAAGCAGGTTTTACCTTTAACAATGGAAAGGATACAGAGAATGTAAAATTTGCGGAGACGCTAACAGGTTTAAGTCAAGGTAGAGATGCTAAGAATTATATAGAGTATAGCTACACAGATGAGACAGGCAAGGTGGCGTCTACAAAAATTACTGTTACACAAGATGTAATCAATACATTTCCCGAGATTATCAAAGAAGAGAAAGTGATTACTGAAATTGAGAAAGTTGTGACAGATAAAGGCAAGAATCCTTGGTTAAATCAAGGAACGGAAGTTGTTGCAACAGAAGATGCTGCTGAAATAGCACATAGGGGAAGTGTTGCAATTGGAGGAAATACTTTGTTGACAAATTCAAAGGCAACAAATACTAAGCTTTCTGTTGATGGAGATGTGCTTGTTTCAGGTAAATTTTTCTCTGCAAACTCTGTGTTTGCAGATTACGTATTTGAAAAGTACTTTACAGGTTCAACTGATTTAAATTTAACATATGAATTTAAGTCTTTAGATTATGTGAAAGATTTCATTGAAAAGTATAATCACTTGCCAGGAGTAACTAAGATTTCTGATATTGAACGTACTGAAGATGGAAGGTATTTAATTGATTTTACCGAATTATCAATTCAACAATTAGAGAAGATTGAAGAATTATATTTACATACTATTGAACAACAAGGAGCATTAGATAAAATGCAAGACGAAGTGAATATTTTGAAAGCACGATTAGATGTGCTTGAAAGCTTATTAACTAAATAGAGTTTTTCTGTTTTTAGTAAGTATAAAAGGCTTAATCGTTGCCGATAATTACTGAGTAGTAAAAAAGGGCTAATCTGTTGAGATTAGCCCTTTTTGATTTTTTTATTTTGTAAATCCAGAATAGTGCAATAAAGCGTCTATGCTTGGGTTTTTACCTCTGAAGTCTTTGTATAACTTGTCTAACGGTTCAGAGTTTCCTCTTGAGAATACTTTGTCTCTTAAGACTTGTCCGTTTGCACGCGTCATTCCTCCATTTTGTTCTAACCACGCGTAAGCGTCAAAGTCTAACATTTCTGACCATTTGTAAGAGTAATATCCTGCAGCATATCCTCCTGCAAAAATGTGGTTGAAATAAGTAGAACGGTATCTTGGCGGAACTGTAGCAAGGTCTAATCCATATTTTTTCAAAGCTGCTTGTTCAAAAGCGATAGCATCAGTAATTTCAGCATCAACACTAATTGTATGCCATTCCATATCAAGTAATGAAGCTCCTAATAACTCAGTCATACTATAACCTTTATTAAAGGTAGCTGCATTTTTCATTTTATCTACTAATGCTTGTGGAATTACTTCTCCTGTTTTATAGTGCTTAGCGTAGTTCTTTAAAACGGAAGGTTCAAAAGCAAAGTGCTCGTGGAATTGTGAAGGGAACTCTACAAAGTCACGAGATACATTTGTACCTGATAATGTTGGGTACGTTTGGTTTGCAAAAAATCCGTGTATAGCGTGTCCAAATTCGTGGAACATTGTAATTACGTTATCTTGTGATAATAATGTAGGTTGTCCTGCTGCTGGCTTAGGGAAGTTACCTACGTTATAAATTACTGGCAAACGGTTAAGTAATTTTGATTGTCCTACGATATTGCTCATCCAAGCTCCTCCGCGTTTAGAGTCTCTTTGGTAGTAGTCTGTATAGAATAATCCTACTTGACTTCCGTCTTCATTGAATACTTCATATACTTTTACGTCTTCTTGCCAAACCGGAATGTCTTTGCGTTCTTTAAATGTTAGACCGTAAAGTTGTTTTGCCATAAAGAAAACACCGTCTTCTAATACAGCGTTCATTTCAAAGTATGGTTTTAACTCATTTTGGTTTAAAGCAAATTTATCTTCTCTGATTTTTTCAGCGTAGTAATTCCAATCTGCTGCTGTAAGCGTAAACGGATCAGCTTCTTTGTTGATTAAAGCTTGAATATCTTTTGCTTCTTCTTTAGCACTGCCAACAGCATATGGACTAAGGTCTTTTAGGATTTGAATAGCATTTGCAGGTGTGCTTGCCATTGTTCCTTGTAAACTCCATTCTGCATAATTAGCAAAGCCCATTAACTTAGCTTTTTCAGCTCTTTTCTTTGCTAAAGTAATGATTGTAGCTCTTGTATCGTTTGTATCTCCTTTTTCAGCACGTATCCACGCTTGTTCAAATAGTTTTTTTCTTGACTCTTTATTTGTTAGCTTGTCTAAATCGGGTTGCTGTGTTGTGTTGTTAAGTGGAATTAAATAACTTCCGTCTGCTTGTTTGATAGACTCTAATTCTTCGTCACTTAAACCTGCTAATTCTTCTTTTGTGAATTTAACACCACCTTCTTTTGTAGCTGCTAATAATTTATCGCCAAAGTCATTGTTTAATGTAGCAATGTCTTGGTTTAATTGTTTTAATTTTTCTTTGTCTTCAGCACTTAAATTAGCTCCTGCTTTTTCAAAGTTTTCATAGTAAACATCTAATAAACGAGCTTGTTCTTCATTTAAGTTTAATGCCGCTTGATTGTCGTGTAACTTTTTAATGCGTTGGAATAAGGCATCATTTAAGTAAATACCATCACTATGACTTGCAAACTTAGGTGCTAATTCAGCATTAACTGCTTTTAGTTCATCGTTTGTATGTGCTCCTGTTAATAAGAAGAATACTGAGCTAACGCGGTCAAATAAGTCGCTTGAACGCTCTAAAGCCTCTAAAGTATTGGCAAAAGTTGGTTCTTCTGTATTAGCGCATATTTTGTCAATTTCTTCCATTTGACGGCGCATTCCTTCTAATAAAGCAGGTTTGAAGTCTTTGTTCTTGATTTTGTCAAAGTCTGCTGTAAAATAAGGTAGTGTACTTTCTGCAAAGAAAGCATTGTTTTCATTCCAATCTACTGTTTCTGTAGCATCAGATTTAGTCTTGTTACAAGAAATCGAGAATAATGACGCTCCTGCAACAACACCAATAACTGCATTTTTAACTTTCATATTTGTTAAGGGTAATTGTTAGTTGTTTCAAATATAGAAAATATATAACCTTTTCGGATATGATTACTTGATTTTAGCAATCATATTGGTATTTTGTAGTACTTTTGTCTGCTAAATAGTTTTTAGATAAAAGATTATCTTTTTAAATCATCTATTACTATATTAGTTGTTTACTGTTTTTAAACACTTATAATTGTCAACTTTTTTAAATGAAAAGAATTCACTCTATCTTATTTTTATCGTTTTTTACCTTATCTGTTAGTGCACAAAATGCTACTGTTCGAAAAGAATTAGCTTTATCTTATGATACGGAGCAAGGGAAATTGCTTATTTCTAAATTTCAAAGTGAAGATAAAAGGGATAGAGAAAAAATTTCTGAATTTTTAAAGAGGAGTAAGCGAGAAGAGAAAGGTGTTTTTAGTGATGGACGTGTTTTTCAGATTAAAAGAATTTCTGAAGATGGTTTTCCCTTGTATTATACAACAAGCAACCTTGAATCAAGAAGAGTAAATCAAGTTGAGGCTATTAAAGAGGATTTAGGAATTACACTGGATGGTCAGAATATGATTGTTGGTGTGTGGGATGGACAAGTTGCTTTAGATATACATAGAGAGTTTATTGTTAATGGAGTAAGCGAGGTAAAGCTTGGTGATGCTATATCTTCTTTAGAAAATATGACTGAGAAGGAATTAAAGGCTAATCAAAAATCGCGAAATCACGCAACTCACGTTGTTGGAACAATTAAAGCAAAAGGTGTATTTAATAAAGCAAAAGGTATGGTACCAAATGCTATGGTTGTAAGTTTTGATTGGATTAATGATGCATCTGAAATGGTCGCAATGGCTAAAGAAGGCTTATTAGTTTCTAATCATTCTTATGGTTTAGCGGCAGTTGATGAGGATCTTATCCCCCTTGTTCCTGTTAATTATTTTGGGGTTTATAATAAAGAGGCATCTAAATTTGATAGAGTAGCTTATACTTATCCTTATTTTCAATCCGTAGTTTCTGCAGGTAATGATCGTTTGGAATTTGATTTAGTAAATGAGTCAAAGCATGGAGATGATTTATTGTTGGGTACAGCTAATGCTAAAAATGTAATTGTTGTTGCTGCGACTGGTGTAAATGAGGTAGGTACAAATGAAGTAGCGGATTTTAGTAGTTTCGGACCTTCTTGTGATTTTAGAATTAAGCCTGATATAGCTGCTAATGGTGTTCGTGTGATTTCTTCTGGATACGCTAATCCTGAGCCTTTGACTGCAGAACCAAGTATCATAAGGTATGCTAAAATGAGTGGAACTTCTATGGCTGCTCCTGTTGTTTCTGGAATTTTGACATTATGGCAACAATGGGCTATTGAAAATAGACAGTTTCCTTATAAAGCAGCTACAATGAAGGGAGTTATGGTGCATTCGGCAGATTATTTAAGACAAAAATCGCCTAATAATCAGATTGGATGGGGGGTGATTAATGCGAAAAAAGGAGTTGATTTAATGATTAATTCTCTTGGTGAAAATGCTATAATAGAGGAAAGACTATTATTGAATGAAGGGGAGTTTAAACAGAAGTTTATTTTGACAGAAAACACTAATAGTTTGATTGTTACGTTAGTGTGGACTGATGTTGAACAAGATTCTCCTCATTATGATTTTAGAACAAATCGACAAGCAAAAGCCTTAGTAAATGATTTGGATTTAAGAGTTTATAAGGATGGTGTTGCGTATTTTCCTTGGTTATTAAATAAAAATTATAACGACTTAAGAGCTGTGAAAGGGGATAATGATGTGGATAATGTTGAAAAAATAGAAATAGATAATGCTGAAGCTGGAGTATATGAGATTGTTGTTTCTCATAAAGGAGAGCTACAGACAGGTCGTCAAGATTTTTCTTTACTTGTGAGTAATGATGAAATGAAGGGGATAAGTGGGGAAGTTGTTGAATCACTTGTGTCTGAAAATGATTTTATTATATGGCCTAATCCTATAAAGGACGTGTTTAGTATCGAGATCGCTAAGGGTAAGATATTTAAGTTTTCACAAGTTGATATTTATGATTTGTCTAATAAGTTGGTAAAATCGGTTAATGTTAGAGCTACAAATCGCGCTGTAATTGATATTAGTGAATTGGCAACAGGTATTTATTTAATGAAGATTGATGCTGCAGGTGAGAAGGTGAGGTTTAAATTAGCTAAGAAATAAGCGATATTATATAATATAAAAACAAAAAAGCCACTTAACACTTGCGTTAAGTGGCTTTTTTGTTTGGCGTTAGTACAGGACCTCTTGCTTGGTTTTATGATGGTAAGTAGTACAAATAGCTAATAGTATGGTGATTATTAGTAGTGAAAAAGGTTTTTACGAAGTTCTAATAAGAGCTTTTTTACAAGATTTACACTCTGAATAGCTTGTAAATACTGGGTTTCAGACTGTTTTATAATAGTTTGGCGTGGTGCTTAGTCGTAGATAGCTCGTAGATAAGCCGTAGATGGTTCGCGAAAAAGGCCTTTAGGCGAGGTATCTACGACTCATCTCTGGTGTATCTCCGAACAATCTTCATTTAAGATAATGTATTGATTGTGAAAATCAGTATGTTATATTAAATATAGAAAAAAGTGGGACAGCGTTTATAGTGCATATGATGTCATTTGATAGCAAATGATGTCAAAGTAACCGCTTTACAACACGTATAGAAGTGATATAGATAACTTTGTACTATATATAGGGAGAGGATTAGAATACATATAATAGTATACCTATATATAGAGTGTTTACTTTACTAAAGAAGTCAGACCTATTTGAACCAATAAAAACAAAAAAGAAAAAAACTTTCAGAGGTAAGAAGCAACATAACAACACGTTATAAAAAACCTTTCAAAAAAGGTGTTTTGAAGTTTGGAAATAGCGAAAAAGATGCTACTTTTGCATCCGCATTACAGCAGACGATCATACACAAATAGTGAAGGAGTAAAGATAGAAAAGTAACGTTATTTCGCTTTAAAAAAAATAAGAAATTAAATTTGGATAAGTAAAAAATAAGGTTGTATCTTTGCAGTCCGCTTCAGTAAATACGGTGGTTTAGCGACAAAAACAAATTGAAATTTATTTTAAAAAAGTTTTGCTAAATCAAAAAAGTTATTTACTTTTGCACTCGCTTTGAAACACAAGTGAGATTAAAAACTAAGAAGACACGTTCATAGACATATTGGATTGACAGCAAAAATTAAGAGAGTAAGGCAAATGTTTACATTTGAATTAACTTGCTAATTAACGAAATTAAAAATATACGATGAAGAGTTTGATCCTGGCTCAGGATGAACGCTAGCGGCAGGCCTAACACATGCAAGTCGAGGGGTATATTGAGCTTGCTTAATAGAGACCGGCGCACGGGTGAGTAACGCGTATGCAACCTACCTTCTACAGGGGAATAGCCCGAAGAAATTCGGATTAATGCTCCATGGTTTAATTGGATGGCATCATTTGATTAATAAAGATTTATCGGTAGAAGATGGGCATGCGTATCATTAGCTAGTTGGTGTGGTAACGGCATACCAAGGCAACGATGATTAGGGGTCCTGAGAGGGAGATCCCCCACACTGGTACTGAGACACGGACCAGACTCCTACGGGAGGCAGCAGTGAGGAATATTGGTCAATGGAGGCAACTCTGAACCAGCCATGCCGCGTGCAGGATGACGGTCCTATGGATTGTAAACTGCTTTTGTACAGGAAGAAACCTCGCTACGTGTAGTGATTTGACGGTACTGTAAGAATAAGGATCGGCTAACTCCGTGCCAGCAGCCGCGGTAATACGGAGGATCCGAGCGTTATCCGGAATTATTGGGTTTAAAGGGTTCGTAGGCGGTTGGATAAGTCAGTGGTGAAATTTCTTAGCTTAACTAAGACCCGGCCATTGATACTGTTTGACTTGAATAGTATGGAAGTAACTAGAATATGTAGTGTAGCGGTGAAATGCTTAGATATTACATGGAATACCAATTGCGAAGGCAGGTTACTACGTACTTATTGACGCTGATGAACGAAAGCGTGGGGAGCGAACAGGATTAGATACCCTGGTAGTCCACGCCGTAAACGATGGATACTAGCTGTTCGGTTTTCGGACTGAGTGGCTAAGCGAAAGTGATAAGTATCCCACCTGGGGAGTACGTTCGCAAGAATGAAACTCAAAGGAATTGACGGGGGCCCGCACAAGCGGTGGAGCATGTGGTTTAATTCGATGATACGCGAGGAACCTTACCAGGGCTTAAATGTAGATTGACAGGTTTGGAAACAGACTTTTCTTCGGACAATTTACAAGGTGCTGCATGGTTGTCGTCAGCTCGTGCCGTGAGGTGTCAGGTTAAGTCCTATAACGAGCGCAACCCCTATTGTTAGTTACCAGCGAGTAATGTCGGGAACTCTAGCAAGACTGCCGGTGCAAACCGTGAGGAAGGTGGGGATGACGTCAAATCATCACGGCCCTTACGTCCTGGGCTACACACGTGCTACAATGGTCAGTACAGAAAGCAGCTACCTGGCGACAGGATGCGAATCTCAAAAGCTGATCACAGTTCGGATTGGAGTCTGCAACTCGACTCCATGAAGCTGGAATCGCTAGTAATCGGATATCAGCCATGATCCGGTGAATACGTTCCCGGGCCTTGTACACACCGCCCGTCAAGCCATGGAAGCTGGGGGTACCTGAAGTCGGTGACCGCAAGGAGCTGCCTAGGGTAAAACTGGTAACTAGGGCTAAGTCGTAACAAGGTAGCCGTACCGGAAGGTGCGGCTGGAACACCTCCTTTCTAGAGAAAAAATTAGTAATTAATACTTTACTCTCGCTGTTAGTTCAAAAAACAACACTTAAGTATACAGAGTCTCGTAGCTCAGCTGGTTAGAGTACTACACTGATAATGTAGGGGTCGGCAGTTCGAGTCTGCCCGGGACTACTAATACATTAAGGGTTTAAAAGGAAATTATAGAGGTTGCGTTATCCACAACCCAATGGAAGCAGATAACACAAATATCTATATCTATGGGGGATTAGCTCAGCTGGCTAGAGCGCCTGCCTTGCACGCAGGAGGTCATCGGTTCGACTCCGATATTCTCCACAACGGCATAAGTCAAAGCTGATATACTTATCAGTTATGATTGCCACAACGATCATTGACATATTGAGATACTTAACTAATACAGTTAGAAAAGAATCAAAAATAATAAAATTTATAGAAAGTACGATTCGAAAGAATTGTAAGCACATAAGCAAAATAAGGGCGTATGGGGAATGCCTAGGCTCTCAGAGGCGAAGAAGGACGTGATAAGCTGCGAAAAGCTACGGGGATCGGCACACACGACTTGATCCGTAGATATCCGAATGGGGCAACCCAGTATGTTGAAGACATATTATCCTAATAGGAGGCGAACCTGCTGAACTGAAACATCTAAGTAGGCAGAGGAGAAGAAAACAAAAGTGATTCCGCAAGTAGTGGCGAGCGAACGCGGAATAGCCCAAACCAATGTTGTTACGGCAATATTGGGGTTGTAGGACCACGATATTTCTTGCGGATTTAATTAGAATTACCTGGAAAGGTAAACCAAAGAGGGTGATAGTCCCGTACAAGTAAGAGAAGATAAGAATAGTGGTATCCTGAGTAGGTCGGGGCACGTGAAACCTTGATTGAATCCGGCGGGACCATCCGCCAAGGCTAAATACTCCTGAGAGACCGATAGTGAACCAGTACCGTGAGGGAAAGGTGAAAAGAACCGTGAATAACGGAGTGAAATAGATCCTGAAACCATACGCCTACAAGCGGTCGGAGCCCATTCGTTGGGTGACGGCGTGCCTTTTGCATAATGAGCCTACGAGTTACCGTTGCTGGCAAGGATAAGGACTTCAGGTCTGGATCCGTAGCGAAAGCGAGTCTTAATAGGGCGCTTTAGTCAGTAGTGGTAGACGCGAAACCGTGTGATCTACCCATGGGCAGGTTGAAGTTTAGGTAACACTAAATGGAGGACCGAACCGTTTAACGCTGAAAAGTTTTCGGATGACCTGTGGGTAGGGGTGAAAGGCCAATCAAACTCGGAAATAGCTCGTACTCCCCGAAATGCATTTAGGTGCAGCGATAATCGATAGTTACTTAGAGGTAGAGCTACTGATTGGATGCGGGGGCTTCACCGCCTACCAATTCCTGACAAACTCCGAATGCTAAGTAATGATAATTATCAGTGAGGGCATGGGTGCTAAGGTCCATGTCCGAGAGGGAAAGAACCCAGACCATCAGCTAAGGTCCCCAAATGTATGCTAAGTTGAAAAAACGCGGTTTGATTGCCCAGACAGCTAGGATGTTGGCTTGGAAGCAGCCATTCATTTAAAGAGTGCGTAACAGCTCACTAGTCGAGCGATCGAGCATGGATAATAATCGGGCATAAGTATACTACCGAAGCTATGGATTTACGCTTAATGCGTGAGTGGTAGGGGAGCATTCTAACGGGGTTGAAGGTGATTTGTGAGAATTGCTGGACCTTTTAGAAAAGAAAATGTAGGCATAAGTAACGATAATGCGGGCGAGAAACCCGCACGCCGTAAGACTAAGGTTTCCTCAGCTATGCTAATCAGCTGAGGGTTAGTCGGGACCTAAGGCACACCCGAAGGGGGACGTCGATGGCCAACGGGTTAATATTCCCGTACTACTTATAACAGTGATGGAGTGACACAGTGATGAAAGCACCGCGAACTGACGGAATAGTTCGTTGAAGCACGTACCTATAGGTCTGATAGTAAAATGCGTCGGACTTGGAGAAATGCGATAGTACTCGGAGTCTACGGACGAAGAGATAGTGTGCCTAAGGGCTGTCAAGAAAAGCTTCTAAACTTAGGTTATAAGTACCCGTACCGTAAACCGACACAGGTAGTCGAGGAGAGTATCCTAAGGCGCTCGAGAGATTCATGGCTAAGGAACTAGGCAAAATAGACCTGTAACTTCGGGAGAAAGGTCGCCAGCGCAAGCTGGCCGCAGTGAAAAGGTCCAGGCGACTGTTTATCAAAAACACAGGGCTCTGCAAAATCGTAAGATGAAGTATAGGGCCTGACACCTGCCCGGTGCTGGAAGGTTAAGAGGAGATGTTATCGGTGAGTAATTGTTGAGAAGCATTGAATTGAAGCCCCAGTAAACGGCGGCCGTAACTATAACGGTCCTAAGGTAGCGAAATTCCTTGTCGGGTAAGTTCCGACCTGCACGAATGGTGTAACGATCTGGACACTGTCTCAGCCATGAGCTCGGTGAAATTGTAGTATCGGTGAAGATGCCGATTACCCGCAGTGGGACGAAAAGACCCTGTGCACCTTTACTATAGCTTAGTATTGTTCTTGGATAAGTGATGTGTAGGATAGGTGGGAGACTTTGAAGTGGCGTCGCTAGGCGTTGTGGAGTCATTGTTGAAATACCACCCTTTGCTTATTTGAGATCTAACTTCCGTAAGGAAGGACATTGCTTGGTGGGTAGTTTGACTGGGGTGGTCGCCTCCAAAAGAGTAACGGAGGCTTCTAAAGGTTCCCTCAGCACGCTTGGTAACCGTGCGTAGAGTGCAATGGTATAAGGGAGCTTGACTGAGAGACAAACAAGTCGATCAGGTACGAAAGTAGAGCATAGTGATCCGGTGGTTCCGCATGGAAGGGCCATCGCTCAAAGGATAAAAGGTACGCCGGGGATAACAGGCTGATCTCCCCCAAGAGCTCATATCGACGGGGGGGTTTGGCACCTCGATGTCGGCTCGTCACATCCTGGGGCTGGAGAAGGTCCCAAGGGTTGGGCTGTTCGCCCATTAAAGTGGCACGCGAGCTGGGTTCAGAACGTCGTGAGACAGTTCGGTCTCTATCTACTGTGGGCGTTAGAAATTTGAGTGGATCTGATTCTAGTACGAGAGGACCGATTTGGACCAACCTCTAGTGCATCTGTTGTCTCGCCAGGGGCATCGCAGAGTAGCTACGTTGGGAAGGGATAAGCGCTGAAAGCATATAAGTGCGAAACCCACCACAAGATGAGATTTCTTTAAAGGGTCGTGGAAGATGACCACGTTGATAGGCTATAGATGTAAAGACAGTAATGTCAAAGTCGAGTAGTACTAATAACCCGTAAGCTTATGTGTATCTCTCCCTGATTAAATTCAGGGAGAGGGCAACTTTCTAAGCAATAAATTGGATAATAGATTCAAATCAAAAAGTACTGTATAGTATAAAGTTAAGTAACTTAATATAAAAATATTAGTTATCCGTAGGGTAACAACCGATTTAAGGTGGTTATTGCAGCGGGGCTCACCTCTTCCCATTTCGAACAGAGAAGTTAAGCCCGCTAGCGCAGATGGTACTGCTAACCAGTGGGAGAGTATGACACCGCCTTTCTTTTGAAATCCTTGCTGATTTCCAGCAAGGATTTTTTTATCTACTTACATATCGTAAAAATTATAACTTTATAAAAAAAGAGTAAATTTAATTTGCTTTATAAAAATAAAGGTTATACTTTTGCACTCGCTTTGAAACACAAGTGGGATTATAAATAAGAAGACACGTTCATAGACATATTGGATTGACAGCAAAAATTAAGAGAGTAAGGCAAATGTTTACATTTGAATTAACTTGCTAATTAACGAAATTAAAAATATACGATGAAGAGTTTGATCCTGGCTCAGGATGAACGCTAGCGGCAGGCCTAACACATGCAAGTCGAGGGGTATATTGAGCTTGCTTAATAGAGACCGGCGCACGGGTGAGTAACGCGTATGCAACCTACCTTCTACAGGGGAATAGCCCGAAGAAATTCGGATTAATGCTCCATGGTTTAATTGGATGGCATCATTTGATTAATAAAGATTTATCGGTAGAAGATGGGCATGCGTATCATTAGCTAGTTGGTGTGGTAACGGCATACCAAGGCAACGATGATTAGGGGTCCTGAGAGGGAGATCCCCCACACTGGTACTGAGACACGGACCAGACTCCTACGGGAGGCAGCAGTGAGGAATATTGGTCAATGGAGGCAACTCTGAACCAGCCATGCCGCGTGCAGGATGACGGTCCTATGGATTGTAAACTGCTTTTGTACAGGAAGAAACCTCGCTACGTGTAGTGATTTGACGGTACTGTAAGAATAAGGATCGGCTAACTCCGTGCCAGCAGCCGCGGTAATACGGAGGATCCGAGCGTTATCCGGAATTATTGGGTTTAAAGGGTTCGTAGGCGGTTGGATAAGTCAGTGGTGAAATTTCTTAGCTTAACTAAGACCCGGCCATTGATACTGTTTGACTTGAATAGTATGGAAGTAACTAGAATATGTAGTGTAGCGGTGAAATGCTTAGATATTACATGGAATACCAATTGCGAAGGCAGGTTACTACGTACTTATTGACGCTGATGAACGAAAGCGTGGGGAGCGAACAGGATTAGATACCCTGGTAGTCCACGCCGTAAACGATGGATACTAGCTGTTCGGTTTTCGGACTGAGTGGCTAAGCGAAAGTGATAAGTATCCCACCTGGGGAGTACGTTCGCAAGAATGAAACTCAAAGGAATTGACGGGGGCCCGCACAAGCGGTGGAGCATGTGGTTTAATTCGATGATACGCGAGGAACCTTACCAGGGCTTAAATGTAGATTGACAGGTTTGGAAACAGACTTTTCTTCGGACAATTTACAAGGTGCTGCATGGTTGTCGTCAGCTCGTGCCGTGAGGTGTCAGGTTAAGTCCTATAACGAGCGCAACCCCTATTGTTAGTTACCAGCGAGTAATGTCGGGAACTCTAGCAAGACTGCCGGTGCAAACCGTGAGGAAGGTGGGGATGACGTCAAATCATCACGGCCCTTACGTCCTGGGCTACACACGTGCTACAATGGTCAGTACAGAAAGCAGCTACCTGGCGACAGGATGCGAATCTCAAAAGCTGATCACAGTTCGGATTGGAGTCTGCAACTCGACTCCATGAAGCTGGAATCGCTAGTAATCGGATATCAGCCATGATCCGGTGAATACGTTCCCGGGCCTTGTACACACCGCCCGTCAAGCCATGGAAGCTGGGGGTACCTGAAGTCGGTGACCGCAAGGAGCTGCCTAGGGTAAAACTGGTAACTAGGGCTAAGTCGTAACAAGGTAGCCGTACCGGAAGGTGCGGCTGGAACACCTCCTTTCTAGAGAAAAAATTAGTAATTAATACTTTACTCTCGCTGTTAGTTCAAAAAACAACACTTAAGTATACAGAGTCTCGTAGCTCAGCTGGTTAGAGTACTACACTGATAATGTAGGGGTCGGCAGTTCGAGTCTGCCCGGGACTACTAATACATTAAGGGTTTAAAAGGAAATTATAGAGGTTGCGTTATCCACAACCCAATGGAAGCAGATAACACAAATATCTATATCTATGGGGGATTAGCTCAGCTGGCTAGAGCGCCTGCCTTGCACGCAGGAGGTCATCGGTTCGACTCCGATATTCTCCACAAGAACGCAAGTTCAAAACGATCATTGACATATTGAGATACTTAACTAATACAGTTAGAAAAGAATCAAAAATAATAAAATTTATAGAAAGTACGATTCGAAAGAATTGTAAGCACATAAGCAAAATAAGGGCGTATGGGGAATGCCTAGGCTCTCAGAGGCGAAGAAGGACGTGATAAGCTGCGAAAAGCTACGGGGATCGGCACACACGACTTGATCCGTAGATATCCGAATGGGGCAACCCAGTATGTTGAAGACATATTATCCTAATAGGAGGCGAACCTGCTGAACTGAAACATCTAAGTAGGCAGAGGAGAAGAAAACAAAAGTGATTCCGCAAGTAGTGGCGAGCGAACGCGGAATAGCCCAAACCAATGTTGTTACGGCAATATTGGGGTTGTAGGACCACGATATTTCTTGCGGATTTAATTAGAATTACCTGGAAAGGTAAACCAAAGAGGGTGATAGTCCCGTACAAGTAAGAGAAGATAAGAATAGTGGTATCCTGAGTAGGTCGGGGCACGTGAAACCTTGATTGAATCCGGCGGGACCATCCGCCAAGGCTAAATACTCCTGAGAGACCGATAGTGAACCAGTACCGTGAGGGAAAGGTGAAAAGAACCGTGAATAACGGAGTGAAATAGATCCTGAAACCATACGCCTACAAGCGGTCGGAGCCCATTCGTTGGGTGACGGCGTGCCTTTTGCATAATGAGCCTACGAGTTACCGTTGCTGGCAAGGATAAGGACTTCAGGTCTGGATCCGTAGCGAAAGCGAGTCTTAATAGGGCGCTTTAGTCAGTAGTGGTAGACGCGAAACCGTGTGATCTACCCATGGGCAGGTTGAAGTTTAGGTAACACTAAATGGAGGACCGAACCGTTTAACGCTGAAAAGTTTTCGGATGACCTGTGGGTAGGGGTGAAAGGCCAATCAAACTCGGAAATAGCTCGTACTCCCCGAAATGCATTTAGGTGCAGCGATAATCGATAGTTACTTAGAGGTAGAGCTACTGATTGGATGCGGGGGCTTCACCGCCTACCAATTCCTGACAAACTCCGAATGCTAAGTAATGATAATTATCAGTGAGGGCATGGGTGCTAAGGTCCATGTCCGAGAGGGAAAGAACCCAGACCATCAGCTAAGGTCCCCAAATGTATGCTAAGTTGAAAAAACGCGGTTTGATTGCCCAGACAGCTAGGATGTTGGCTTGGAAGCAGCCATTCATTTAAAGAGTGCGTAACAGCTCACTAGTCGAGCGATCGAGCATGGATAATAATCGGGCATAAGTATACTACCGAAGCTATGGATTTACGCTTAATGCGTGAGTGGTAGGGGAGCATTCTAACGGGGTTGAAGGTGATTTGTGAGAATTGCTGGACCTTTTAGAAAAGAAAATGTAGGCATAAGTAACGATAATGCGGGCGAGAAACCCGCACGCCGTAAGACTAAGGTTTCCTCAGCTATGCTAATCAGCTGAGGGTTAGTCGGGACCTAAGGCACACCCGAAGGGGGACGTCGATGGCCAACGGGTTAATATTCCCGTACTACTTATAACAGTGATGGAGTGACACAGTGATGAAAGCACCGCGAACTGACGGAATAGTTCGTTGAAGCACGTACCTATAGGTCTGATAGTAAAATGCGTCGGACTTGGAGAAATGCGATAGTACTCGGAGTCTACGGACGAAGAGATAGTGTGCCTAAGGGCTGTCAAGAAAAGCTTCTAAACTTAGGTTATAAGTACCCGTACCGTAAACCGACACAGGTAGTCGAGGAGAGTATCCTAAGGCGCTCGAGAGATTCATGGCTAAGGAACTAGGCAAAATAGACCTGTAACTTCGGGAGAAAGGTCGCCAGCGCAAGCTGGCCGCAGTGAAAAGGTCCAGGCGACTGTTTATCAAAAACACAGGGCTCTGCAAAATCGTAAGATGAAGTATAGGGCCTGACACCTGCCCGGTGCTGGAAGGTTAAGAGGAGATGTTATCGGTGAGTAATTGTTGAGAAGCATTGAATTGAAGCCCCAGTAAACGGCGGCCGTAACTATAACGGTCCTAAGGTAGCGAAATTCCTTGTCGGGTAAGTTCCGACCTGCACGAATGGTGTAACGATCTGGACACTGTCTCAGCCATGAGCTCGGTGAAATTGTAGTATCGGTGAAGATGCCGATTACCCGCAGTGGGACGAAAAGACCCTGTGCACCTTTACTATAGCTTAGTATTGTTCTTGGATAAGTGATGTGTAGGATAGGTGGGAGACTTTGAAGTGGCGTCGCTAGGCGTTGTGGAGTCATTGTTGAAATACCACCCTTTGCTTATTTGAGATCTAACTTCCGTAAGGAAGGACATTGCTTGGTGGGTAGTTTGACTGGGGTGGTCGCCTCCAAAAGAGTAACGGAGGCTTCTAAAGGTTCCCTCAGCACGCTTGGTAACCGTGCGTAGAGTGCAATGGTATAAGGGAGCTTGACTGAGAGACAAACAAGTCGATCAGGTACGAAAGTAGAGCATAGTGATCCGGTGGTTCCGCATGGAAGGGCCATCGCTCAAAGGATAAAAGGTACGCCGGGGATAACAGGCTGATCTCCCCCAAGAGCTCATATCGACGGGGGGGTTTGGCACCTCGATGTCGGCTCGTCACATCCTGGGGCTGGAGAAGGTCCCAAGGGTTGGGCTGTTCGCCCATTAAAGTGGCACGCGAGCTGGGTTCAGAACGTCGTGAGACAGTTCGGTCTCTATCTACTGTGGGCGTTAGAAATTTGAGTGGATCTGATTCTAGTACGAGAGGACCGATTTGGACCAACCTCTAGTGCATCTGTTGTCTCGCCAGGGGCATCGCAGAGTAGCTACGTTGGGAAGGGATAAGCGCTGAAAGCATATAAGTGCGAAACCCACCACAAGATGAGATTTCTTTAAAGGGTCGTGGAAGATGACCACGTTGATAGGCTATAGATGTAAAGACAGTAATGTCAAAGTCGAGTAGTACTAATAACCCGTAAGCTTATGTGTATCTCTCCCTGATTAAATTCAGGGAGAGGGCAACTTTCTAAGCAATAAATTGGATAATAGATTCAAATCAAAAAGTACTGTATAGTATAAAGTTAAGTAACTTAATATAAAAATATTAGTTATCCGTAGGGTAACAACCGATTTAAGGTGGTTATTGCAGCGGGGCTCACCTCTTCCCATTTCGAACAGAGAAGTTAAGCCCGCTAGCGCAGATGGTACTGCTAACCAGTGGGAGAGTATGACACCGCCTTTCTTTTGAAATCCCCAATCTCTATGAGGTTGGGGATTTTTTTTGCTCTAAATTGAAGGAGTTTAAATTATATTTTTTATTCTTTGAACATTATTTTAAAGAAGGGATTTTAACACTGTATTATTGGGTGAAAACACTGTTTTTTATAGTGAATTTAGAAACCAATCTAATTTTTAACTTTATATTTGTATGTTAAAGTTAACTACACTTTTTAAGGATTAAATTACTATGAAAAATGCTCTGAAGAGACAGTTGAAAAGGGATACGCCAAGAGGAATTATTTTTACTATTGATTTATTAATTGTAATATTTACTTATTTTGTATCAAGCCTTTTCTTAACTAATTTTTTTGGAAATTTCTCAATAGAAATTATGCTATTGAGAATTCCAGTTGTATTACTTTGTTATATAATTAGTTTTATATTTTTTAAACCTTTTAAAGGAGTAATTAGGCAGACAAGTATTAAGGATATTGAAACTATATTTCTTTCTTGTTTATTTGCTTCAATATTATTGACTATAACAAGTTCTTTACAACGCAATGGTTTGTTTGGAACTGAATTAGAAGATTTCTTAAGATATTCTTATTCTTTTATTTTACTTCATTTATCCTTGACTTCGGCAATGATGATCTTAGCGAGGTTGTTTTATAGTCAATTCTATAGAACGTATATTTTGGATGTAAGGAATCATAAACGCGTTATGATTTATGGGGCTGGTGATTCTGGAATTATTACAGTAGGAGCTCTGCAATCAGATACAAAAGTTAGAACTCAGATTGTAGGATTTATTGATGACAATAATGGTAAGGTTGGTAATAGAATTGGAGGGTATAAAGTTTATGCTCCAAATATTATTGATGAGGATTTTGTTACTTCACATAGAATAGATGAAATTATTATTTCTATTCAAAATATTAATCGTGAACGATTAAATGCTATTTCGGAGGTTTTAGAAAAGTTACCCGTAAAATTAAAAATTATTCCACCAGCAACGGATTGGTTAAATGGTGCTTATACGAATAAGCAAATTAAGGAATTAAAGATCGATGATTTATTAGGACGTAAGGCAATTCGACTTGATAATCCTGTTGTAGCTAATGAGATTACTGGAAAGGTAGTTGTAATTACAGGTGCTGCAGGTTC
Organism: Myroides phaeus; assembly: GCF_009799805.1. Classification (NCBI taxonomy): domain Bacteria; kingdom Pseudomonadati; phylum Bacteroidota; class Flavobacteriia; order Flavobacteriales; family Flavobacteriaceae; genus Myroides; species Myroides phaeus. The sequence continues at coordinate 3,030,977 of NZ_CP047050.1, read as the reverse complement.
TATTGGTAGTGAGATTGCAAGACAGATTGCTCAATTGAACTTTGATAAGTTAATTCTTATTGATCATGCTGAATCTCCATTATATGATGTTCAACAAACAATGGAGTCTGATAAAAAAGATGATATTAATTATATTGTTGGAAATATAAGAGATGAGCAAAAGATGGATAGTATTTTTGAGTTATATAAACCTAATATGGTTTATCATGCTGCTGCTTATAAGCATGTTCCTTTGATGGAGGCTTTTCCATATGAGGCTATTCATACTAATATAAAAGGTACTAAAGTTATAGCAGATTTGTCTGTGAAATACGGAGTTTCTAAGTTTGTAATGGTTTCTACTGATAAGGCTGTTAATCCTACAAATGTTATGGGAGCTACAAAACGTGCTGCTGAATTGTATGTAACATGTTTAAGAGATAATGGTAAGACAAATTTTATTGTTACTCGTTTTGGTAATGTTTTAGGATCAAATGGATCTGTGATTCCATTGTTTAAAAGACAAATTGATGCTGGAGGACCATTGACTGTAACACATCCTGATATTACACGTTATTTTATGACTATTCCTGAAGCATGTCAATTGGTATTAGAGGCATCAGTAATGGGACAAGGAGGTGAGATTTTTGTCTTTGATATGGGACAGTCGATGAAGATATTCGATTTAGCAAAACGTATGATTCGTTTGAGTGGGTATAGTTATCCTGATGACATAGATATTAAGATAACTGGTTTACGCCCTGGAGAGAAGATTTTCGAGGAGTTGTTAGCAAATAACGAGAACACTGTTAAAACGCATCATGATAAGATTATGATTGCTAAAGTTAGTAATCAAGATTTAGTATTTGTTAAAGGTGCTTTAGAAACATTATGTACAAATGTAGGTCACGGTGAAGAGCATGTAAATGCATTAAGTTTGGTTAAACAATTGAAATCTATTGTTCCAGAGTTTAAGTCACAGAATTCAGAATTTGAAAGTTTAGATACTATTAAGTCTTAGTGTTGAATATTTAGACTATATAAAAAAGGAAAAGGGATGTAATACAATGTATTACATCCCTTTTCCTTTTTTATTATGACCTATTTTTGTAAAAGTTAGTGGTCGAATATAAGTCTATTTACGGGGAGCTATTTAAGCTGTAATTAGTGAAATAATCTATATAAAGTAGATAGACTGGATAGTTTCGTGATAAAAAAAGAGAGTTACTTTTAAGTAACTCTCTTTTGTATATTATAAATTGAATTTATTTTGAATATCTTCAACTCGGTCTAATTTTTCCCAAGTGAATAATTCAACTTCAATTTCCTTAGTTTCTCCACCAGGTCTTGTGAAAACTTTTTGTACTATTTGTGGTTTACGTCCCATATGTCCGTAAGCAGCAGTTTCACTATAGATAGGGTTTCTTAACTTTAAGTTCTTTTCAATAAAGTAAGGTCTTAAGTCAAATAGTTCACTTACTTTTTGAGCAATTTCACCATCCGTTAAGTTTACATTACTTGTACCATACGTATTAATGTATAATCCAGTTGGTTTAGCAACACCGATTGCGTAAGAAACTTGTACTAAAACTTCATCAGCTACACCAGCAGCAACTAAGTTTTTAGCAATGTGTCTTGTAGCATAAGCAGCACTACGGTCAACTTTACTTGGATCTTTTCCTGAGAATGCACCACCACCGTGAGCACCTTTACCACCATATGTATCTACAATGATTTTTCTACCTGTTAATCCTGTATCTCCGTGAGGACCACCAATAACGAATACTCCAGTTGGATTGATTAAGTGCTCAATTTCTTCAGCATTCTCAAACAAGTATTGGTATTGAGGGTATTTAGCTAAAATACGAGGGATTAAGATTTCTTTGATATCTTTTTCAATCTTAGCTTGCATTTCTTTTTCAGCTTGTAATTTAGCTTCTAAAGTATCGTTTTCAGGCTTGATGAAGTCATCATGTTGCGTTGAAAGTACAATTGTTACAATACGAACAGGATTGTTGTTATCATCATATTCAAGAGTAATCTGACTTTTAGCATCAGGTCTTAAATAAGTAACTTCTGTATTTTCTCTACGAATAGCCGCAAGCTCTTGTAATAATTTGTGAGACAAGTCTAACGCTAATGGCATATAGTCTTCTGTTTCTTTTGTAGCGTAACCAAACATCATTCCTTGGTCACCAGCTCCTTGGTCTTCTTTGTTTCCACGATCTACCCCTTGATTGATATCAGCAGATTGTTCGTGAATAGCAGATAAGATACCACAAGAATTAGCCTCGAACATATATTCACTTTTCGTGTAACCAATTCGTTTGATTACATCACGAGCGATTTGTTGTACGTCTAAATATGTTTTTGATTTTACTTCTCCAGCAAGAACTACTTGACCTGTAGTAACTAATGTTTCACAAGCTACTTTAGACTCTTCGTCAAAAGCTAAAAAGTTGTCAATTAATGCATCAGAAATTTGATCTGCAATTTTATCTGGATGTCCTTCACTTACAGACTCAGATGTGAAGTAATAAGCCATAATGTTTTATTTTTTTATGAATTTAAAAATAGAGGAAATGGCTAAAGGGAAAGTATAAGATTCTGCTTTAGCATTTTTTACCGAGGTTGCAATCAGTACAAATTCTTCCTCCTGTTATTTTGTGATGCAAATGTATTAACTATTTTATAATCAAAGCAAATATTTTTGATATTTATATTTATGTTAACGATTACTATATTATCACAATCGAAAAAATAACTGTGTTATATTTAGTTAACCTTGAAAGTAGGATTGTATTAAAGTTACTAAATAGGCTTTTTTTTTGTTTAATCGTTAAAAATACCAATAAAAATTATCAGTATCTTATTTAAGGGTGGATTTTTTGCTACATTTGCCCACGTATTTATATACCTTAAAAACAGAATACATGAGATTACATAACGTAGAAGACCAAAAGTCATTGACACCTGAATTAGCATTAGATTTTTTGAAAGAAGGAAATAAAAGGTTTGTGGCTAATCTCAAAGCACATAGTAACTTATTAGAACAAGTTAATGATACGAAGGGAAATCAGTTTCCTTTTGCTATAATTTTAAGTTGTATTGATAGTCGTACTTCTGCTGAGTTGATTTTTGATCAAGGACTTGGTGATATTTTCAGTACAAGAATTGCTGGAAACGTATTAAATGATGATATCATAGGATCGATGGAGTTTGCTTGTAAGTTAGCAGGTTCTAAATTGATTGTTGTTTTAGGACACTCTCATTGTGGAGCAATTACAGGAGCATGTAACGGGACTAAATTAGGACATTTAACAGATTTGTTAGCTAAAGTAGAGCCTTCAATTGCACATGTAAAGGAAACACATCCAGAGAAAGATATTAAATCTAAAGAAGCTGTTGATTTAGTGGCTTTTCATAATGTAGAGTACACAATTGACCATATTTTGAACAAAAGTTCAGTATTGAAAGATATGTATGATGGTGGAGAGATTGGTATTGTAGGCGCTTTTTATAAGGTTGAAACTGGAGAGGTTGATTTCGTAAAAGAAATGTTTATCAATAAGTAATTATATAATTTTGAAGCATAACGAGTTTTATAAAAAGATTCTTGATAATAATAAAGCTTGGGTAGAAGAGAAGCTCTCTTTAAATCCGAATTATTTCAAGAGACTTTGTGAACGTCAAACACCACCGTTATTATGGATTGGATGTTCTGATAGCAGGGTTCCCGCTAATGAAATAATAGGTGCAGAGCCAGGAGATGTATTTGTACATAGAAATATTGCAAATATGGTTATTCACTCAGACATGAATATGTTAAGTGTGCTCGATTATGCTGTCAATATTTTAAAGGTGAAGAATATCATTGTTTGTGGTCATTACGGATGTGGTGGAGTATTAGCAGCAATGAAAAACGAATCTTACGGATTGTTAGACAACTGGATTCGCCATATAAAAACGGTTTATCGCTTGCATAATGTCGAGTTAGATCAAATCGAAGATGAAACAGTTCGCTTTAATCGCTTTGTAGAACTAAATGTTCACGAGCAAGTTTACGATTTAGCAAAAACGTCTATTGTACAAGCTGCATGGGCGAGAAAACAAGAGTTAAGCATACACGGTTGGGTATATGGACTTAACTCAGGTTATGTTACTGATTTAGAAGTTAACGTAACTAATAATCAAGACTTAGATGAAGTATATCAACTTCGTTTTAAAAAAATCTAATTATCGTCTAAATTTTCATTGAAAGATGAAGGCAATAATGAAGGTATAAATTTTAATATTATCGGTAGGAGTATAGTACCTCCTGGTAATAAGAATATAGCAAGAGAAGGAATGGTTTTAATGATTTCAATCGTTTGTTTTTTAACCATTTTTTTCTCTTCTGTACTCAAATCTCTATGCGTAGAGTCCATCACAAGTTTTGTAAGCTGTGTATTCTTTTGGAACTCTTTTACTATTCTATCTTTATTTCTTATTAGTAAAGTTCTGATATAACTTGACGAGTTTTCTACTACATTGTCAAATAAGTTACTTGATCTTAAATAATAGTAGTCATTATTTCTTTTGGCTACAAATTCTAAAAAACAACTTTTACTTTCTTCTAATTCTTCCTCTTTATCAGTAAATGAGATATACAATTCTCTAATATAAGAAGGAATAATTAATTCTTTTGTGTCGTTATTCCACGAATTACAAATAACAAAGTCTGAGATAAAGTTTACTTCTAAAGGAGAAGGATATTTTTGTCTTTCCTCTATAGTTGCAGTATTCATTGTTTTTTGTAAGAAATCAATAAGCTTGTTATCTGCATCATTTCTCGTGTCTTTTTGTTCTTTAAAAAGAGTGATGATGGTCGTAAGGCTTTCCGCCATATAGCTACTATAAATATTAGGATTAGAATCTTTATTTACAAAAGCTTCAAAAGCTAAAATATCAATAGAAAGTAAAATCATATTCAATACAAAATCATTGTTTTTTGATTGTGAAAAGAAATGATCTTTCATTCTAAGGGTAAAAATACTTTCTAATTGAGAGTAAGGATTCTTATCACTAAAAAATGAAGTAAAAATATTGTCTTTATGAGGAATGAGAAGTTGATAAAAAGAAATCAACTTAGCGATGAAGTCATCATGATTACTTTCTGGATATTTAATGTAATACACTTTTTCTAAAAGCTGTAAATAACAAACCTTAGCAAGTTCTTCTTGTGTGTATTTAAAGTTTTGGAAAGCAGGAGGTAGCTCGTTTATATCTATAGCGCCAAAACTAAAGCCTATTGTTCTTATAGACTGACTTACTTGTTCGTAATCGTTACTTTGGAAGATATTAAAGCTGTCGTGTTTTTCAAAATATTTCTTAATCCAACCAGATGTAGATGGGTTCATATTATTTAGTTTTTAGTTTAAACAGAAAGTGGCAGCAATTGCCACCACTTACCATTTTACTTGTTTCTCTATCGCTTTAATCATTTCTGATGCAATATCTTTATTTGTAGCTCCTTCAATTCCTTCTAAACCAGGAGATGAGTTAACTTCTAATAAAAGAGGACCTTTTGCTGATCGGATAATATCTACACCAGCTACTTTTAAGTTCATCGCTTTAGCAGCCTTAATAGCTATTTTTTTCTCTTCAGGTGTTACTTTAATAATAGATGCAGTACCACCTAAGTGAATATTAGCTCTAAATTCACCAGGAACAGCTTCACGTTGAATTGCAGCTACAACTTTACCATCGATTACAAAACATCTGATATCCTTTCCGTTTGCTTCTTTGATAAACTCTTGAACAAGGATATTGGCATTTAAGCTTTTAAAGGCATTAATCACACTTTCTGCTGCTTTCTTAGTTTCTGCAAGTACTACTCCTTTACCTTGCGTACCCTCTAATAATTTAACGATAAGCGGACTACCACCAACCATTTTAATTAAGTCATTAGTATCTAACGGTGAGTTAGCAAATCCCGTAGTAGGAATGTCAATACCATTGTTTAATAATAATTGAAGCGAGAATAACTTATCACGTGATTGCGCAATGGCAGCAGCATTGTTTAAGCTATATACTTTTAACGATTCAAAATGTCTTGTAAGTGCACAACCATAGTAAGTCATACTTGGTCTAATACGCGGAATTACAGCATCAAAATCATTTAAAATACGCCCACCTCTATAGTGAATTTCAGGTTGGTTAGCATCTAACTTCATATAGCAATACTTTAGATTTAAGAAGTGCATTTCGTGTCCTCTTAATTCCCCAGCTTCAATAATTCGTTTGTTGCTATATAATTCTGGATTACTTGCTAATAAACCAATACGCAACCCTTTTTTCTCTGTTTTAGGTTTTGTATAATATTCTTCTAATTTTTCTGTAGTAGGTTGTCCTAATAAGAAGTGTTGTTCTGGATCTACAAGTACACGACCACCCATTGCTTCACGTCCTAATAGCATACGATATCCCATTGAATCTCTATTTGTAAGAGTCAATTCGATTTCCCAAGAGTTATCTGCAATAGAGATTTCTGTTTTAATTACAAAACGAGATTCTCTTGAACCACTTGAACTCTTGACAATTCTTTTGTCTATAACCTTAGCTTCACAGTGAATGATAGTTTTACCATTGTGTTGAAGAGGATTAACATCAAACTTAACCCACTTTTCTCCATCTTTCTCAAAAGGTGTAATATTTACAGCGTGTAAAGCTGACGTTTTAGCACCTGAATCCACTCTTGCTTTAATAGCGGGGATATTTAAGGTAGAAAAAGAACACCATTCTTCACTACCAACAATAACTTTGTCTAACATATATAATAATTCTAATGCGAATGTAGTATTTTAAATATAATGCTTTTATATGGGAATGAAAAAAAATAGCAAATAATTATTATTTGTTATTCTATATTGACATACAGCTGTTTGAGTATTTAGGTTTTTAAGGTAACAAGAAGATTGTTTTGCCCTTTATATTAGCTAATTAACGGAATTATAGTTGTTTACCTACTAAGGGAAGAGTTGCTCTACATACTTAATTAACTTACGGGTTTGTGATACTACAAGTGCATGTGAGGGGAGTAGTATATAAAAAAATCCCAACCTACTAACAGGTTGGGATTTTTTCTTATTATTTAGAAGTACTCTCTGAAGAGTTAACTTTTATTTCAAGTTGAGTTTTTTCCTCATTAAGAACCATTTCTATTGAATCACCAGTGGTAATTTTAGAATTAACGATGTCTTCTGCAAGAGGGTCTTCAATGTATTTTTGAATAGCTCTTTTTAAAGGTCGAGCACCATATTGTTTGTCAAAACCTTTTTCAGCAATAAAGTCTTTCGCTTCAGTACTTAAAGTGATCTTGTAACCTAAGTCTTCAATTCTTGCATACAACTTCACCAATTCAATATCAATGATTAAATCAATATCTTTTTTCTCAAGTGCGTTGAATACAATAATATCATCAATACGGTTTAAGAACTCAGGAGCAAATGCTTTTTTAAGTGCATTTTCAATGATTGATTTAGAATGAGCCTCAGATTGTTCTTTCTTAGCTGTAGTTCCAAAACCAATCCCTTGACCGAAGTCTTTTAATTGACGTGCTCCAATGTTTGAAGTCATAATGATGATTGTGTTTCTAAAATCAACCTTACGCCCTAAACTATCTGTTAAATGTCCGTCATCAAGAACTTGAAGCAACATATTAAATATATCTGGATGTGCTTTTTCAATTTCATCAAATAGAATAACACTATAAGGTTTTCTTCTGATTTTTTCAGTTAATTGACCACCTTCTTCGTAACCTACGTATCCTGGAGGCGCTCCAACTAATCTTGAAACCGCAAATTTCTCCATGTACTCACTCATATCGATACGGATTAGTGCATCTTCAGAGTCAAACATTTCTTTAGCAATAACTTTCGCTAATTGTGTTTTACCTACACCTGTTTGTCCTAAGAAAATGAACGAACCAATAGGTCTGTTAGGATCTTTTAAGCCAGCTCTATTGCGTTGAATAGCTTTAGCAATCTTTTCAACCGCCTCGTTTTGGCCAATTACTTTACCTTTAATTAACTGAGGTAAATTTGCTAATTTAGTTATTTCTTTTTCCGCAATTCTATTTACAGGAATACTTGTCATCATTGAAACCACATCAGCTACATCATCTTCAGTAACTACAATACGGTTGTTTTTAACATCGCTTTCCCAGTTTTCCTGAGCTATTTCAAGTTCCTTTTCATACTTTTTCTCATCATCTCTTAAACGCGCCGCTTCTTCGTATTTTTGCTTTTTCACCATCTCGTTCTTTTCCTCTTTCACTTGCTCAAGTTTTTGCTCAAGTTCAACAATGTTTTCAGGAACGTTTATGTTGGTAATATGCACACGAGAACCTACTTCGTCTAAAGCGTCAATAGCCTTGTCTGGTAAGAAGCGATCACTCATATATCTGTTAGTTAACTTCACACAAGCCTCAATAGCTTCAGGAGTATAAGTAACATTATGGTGGCTTTCATATTTATCTTTAATGTTGTTCAAAATGATAATTGTTTCATCAACAGAAGTTGGTTCAACAATCACTTTTTGGAAACGACGTTCAAGCGCACCATCTTTCTCTATATGTTGTCTAAATTCGTCTAACGTAGTTGCACCCACACATTGGATTTCTCCTCTTGCAAGAGCAGGTTTAAACATGTTAGAAGCGTCAAGAGAACCAGTAGCACCACCAGCCCCAACGATAGTGTGAATTTCATCAATGAACAGAATAATATCATCATTCTTTTCAAGCTCGTTCATCACAGCTTTCATACGCTCTTCAAACTGACCTCTGTATTTAGTACCAGCCACTAAGCTTGCTAAATCAAGCGTAACAACTCTTTTGTTAAACAGAATACGTGAAACTTTCTTTTGTACAATGCGCAAAGCAAGTCCTTCAGCAATAGCTGATTTACCCACTCCAGGTTCTCCGATTAAAAGAGGGTTGTTTTTCTTACGTCTACTCAAGATTTGAGAAACGCGTTCAATTTCTTTATCACGACCAACAACGGGGTCAAGTTTCCCATTTTCAGCCATTTCAGTTAAATCACGGCCGAAATTATCTAAAACAGGAGTTTTAGTTCTTTTTGCAGTTTTAGTATTTGAACTGTCATTTTTGTCAGAGTTTTTGCTGTCATTTTGTCCTGGTTCTTCAAAAGTTTCTGCTTTTGGAGAATCAAAGATGTCATCGGCATCCGTTTTATCTGTATCTTGAAAGTTTAAATACTCTTGTTTAATAGCCTCATAATCAACCTTCATTTTGTTTAAAACTTGCGTAGAAGGATCATCGCTGTTTTTAAGAATACAAAGAAGTAAATGAACAGTGTTAATCTCTTCATTTTTAAATAGTTTAACTTCTAAGTATGTTAATCTAAGAGCACGTTCAGCTTGCTTCGTAAGGTGCAGAGCAGCTTTGTTATTTAAGAGCTCTTTGCTTGGAGATGCTGGGTTTAAAGATTCTATTTTATGTCGTAGAAAATCTATATCTATATCTAAATTGTGTAAAATAGTAGATGCTTCACCATGCTCAACTCTTAATAGTCCAAGTAATAAGTGTTCAGTACCGATAAAGTCGTGGCCAAGTCTTAATGCCTCGTCTTTACTATAAGAAATCACATCTTTTACTTCTTGTGAAAAATTATCGTCCATTTTTAATATAAATTAGGTGAATAATCAATAATTGTCTTGATAGGTGCAAAAAGCGTACCCATACAATTAAACATGACAGTAGCTAATTGACAAAAAAAAATCTTAATAAAAAAACTTGTTAAGAGGTTTTTTAAAAAATATTTGATAGATGTAAGTTATTCTGTAAAAATGAATTTAAAACTTAAAAAATCAAATGAAATACTTAAGTAAAAACGTGTATTAAACCTATAAAAAACGTATATTAGCGCGTTTAATAATTGACAATTTTAATTTTATATACTTATGTCTGAAGGAGAAAAGTTAATTCCTATTAACATAGAGGAGCAAATGAAATCTGCCTATATCGATTACTCGATGTCAGTTATTGTTTCCAGAGCTCTTCCTGATGTTAGAGATGGCTTAAAACCTGTTCATCGAAGAGTATTATTTGGAATGTATGAATTAGGCGTAATGTCTAATCGAGCTCATAAGAAATCTGCGAGAATTGTAGGAGAAGTTTTAGGTAAATATCACCCACATGGAGATATCTCAGTATACGATGCTATGGTGCGTATGGCTCAGGATTGGAGTATGCGTTATTTACTTGTTGATGGGCAAGGTAACTTTGGATCTGTGGATGGCGATAGTCCAGCGGCAATGCGTTATACAGAGGCAAGAATGAAGAAGATGTCTGAAGAGATTCTTGCTGATATTGACAAAGAAACTGTTGACTTTCAATTAAACTTTGACGACACTTTAGAGGAACCAAGAGTAATGCCAACACGTATTCCAAACTTATTGGTTAACGGTGCTTCAGGTATTGCAGTAGGTATGGCTACTAATATGGCACCTCACAACTTATCTGAGGTTATTGATGGTACATTGGCTTATATCGATAATAACGATATAGAAATTGATGAGCTAATGAACTATATTAAAGCTCCAGATTTCCCAACAGGAGGTATTATTTATGGTTACGAAGGAGTTCGTGAAGCTTTCAAAACTGGTCGTGGACGTGTTGTAATGCGTGCTAAAGCAAGTTTTGAAGAAGTTGACGGAAGAGAAAGTATTGTGGTTACTGAGATCCCTTATCAAGTGAATAAAGCAGAAATGATTAAGAAAACTGCTGAAGCTATTAATGATAAGAAGATTGAAGGGATTGCTACTATCCGTGATGAGTCTGACCGTAACGGTATGCGTATTGTTTACGTTTTAAAGCGTGATGCAGTGCCTAACATTGTATTGAATACGCTTTACAAATACACTCAATTACAATCATCTTTCAGTGTAAATAACATTGCTTTGGTTAATGGACGACCACAAATGTTAGATCTAAAAGAATTAATCTATCATTTCGTTGAACATAGACACGATGTTGTTACTCGTCGTACGCAATTCGAGTTGAGAAAAGCGGAAGAAAGAGCACATATTTTAGAAGGTTTGATCATTGCTTCTGATAATATTGATGAAGTAATTGCATTAATTCGTTCTTCAAACAATGCTGATGAAGCAAGAGCTAAATTAATTGAGCGTTTTGCTTTATCTGAAATTCAAGCAAAAGCAATTGTTGAAATGCGTCTACGTCAATTAACAGGACTGGAGCAAGACAAATTGCGTGCTGAATATGATGAAATCATGAAGTTAATTAATCATTTAAGAGAGTTGTTAGCAAGTAAAGAGCTAAGAATGAACTTGATTAAAGAGGAGTTAATTGAAGTAAAAGAGAAGTTTGGTGATGAGCGTCGTTCTGTAATTGAATATGCAGGAGGTGATGTAAGTATCACTGACTTAATCGCTGATGAGCAAGTAGTAATTACTATTTCTCACGCTGGTTATGTTAAGAGAACGCCGTTATCAGAGTATAAAACACAAAATAGAGGGGGAGTAGGACAAAAATCTGCAGGTACAAGAGACCAAGATTTCTTAGAGCATATGTATGTTGCTACAAACCACCAATATATGTTGTTCTTTACACAAAAAGGTAAATGTTACTGGATGAGAGTTTATGAAATTCCAGAAGGTACAAAAACAAGTAAAGGACGTGCTATTCAGAACTTGATTAATATCGAGAACGATGATAAAGTAAAAGCATTTATCTGTACACAAGACTTAAAAGACGAAGAGTACATCAACAATCACTTTGTGATTATGGCTACTAAACAAGGTCAAGTTAAAAAGACTCCTTTAGAGCAATATTCTCGTCCACGTCAAAATGGTATTAATGCAATTACGATCAAAGAAGATGATGAACTATTAGAAGCTAAATTAACGGATGGTAAGAGTAAAGTATTACTTGCTTTAAAATCAGGTAAATTAGTTCGTTTTGACGAAGAGAAAACTCGTCCAATGGGTAGAACAGCATCTGGAGTTCGTGGTATTACATTAGCAGATGAGAAAGACGAGGTAATCGGAATGGTATCTGTAAGTGACTTGGATAGTGAAATTCTTGTAGTTTCTGAAAATGGTTATGGAAAACGTTCTGCATTGGATGAATATAGAGAAACAAACCGTGGTGGTAAAGGTGTGAAAACAATGAATATCACAGATAAAACAGGTTTGTTAGTATCTATTAATTCTGTTACAGATATGGACGACTTGATGATTATTAATAAATCAGGTTTAACTATCCGTATGAGAGTATCTGATCTTAGAGTTATGGGGCGTGCTACACAAGGAGTTAGATTGATTAATATCAAAGATAACGATTCAATTGCTGCTGTTTGTAAAGTAATGCGTGAAGATGACGAAGAGATTGAAAATGTAAACTTAGATGAAGATGGAAATATTATTTTAGATATTGATACTGAGAATACAACAGACGATACAACAGGTGAAACTTTAGAATAGAAAGTAGAAAAAACTATATAAATATGAATAAAGGTTATGTTTACTTATTGTCAGCTTTGATGGTATCAGGGTTAACAATGGCTCAAAAAAAAGAACTTAAAGACGCTGAAAAAGCTGTTAAGAAAGGTAATGTTGTTGAAGCAAAAGCTGCATTGAAAGCTGTTGAGGCAGTTTTAGGAAATGCTTCTGATGCTGAGAAAGCACAATACTATGGTCTTCAAGGGAATTTAGCATTTGCTCAGATTCAAAAAGATGTAGATGTAGATAACAATGTTGATGCAATCATTGAATCTTTCCGTAAACTAAACGAATTTGAATCTAATAAAGGAAGTAAAATCGTTAAGTTAGCTAATGAAGAGATTACTACAGTAGGAACTAAAGTTGTTGGTAAAGCAATTGAAGACAATGGTTCTAAAAATTATAAAGGTGCTACAAGACGTTTTACACAAGCTTATGAATTAAATCCTAAAGATACAGTATATTTATACTATGCTGCATCTACGGCTATTAACTCTAAAGATTACGAGACTGCAATTAAAAACTATAAAAAGTTAATTGATTTAGGATACGACGGAAGTGAATCATACTATACTGCGGTTGAGAAAACTTCAGGACAAGTACAAAGCTTTGGGAAAGATTCTAAAATGCGTGACTTAATGGTAAAACAAGGAACTCACACGGATCCTAAGTTTGTAAAAGAGGAGTCTAAAAGACCTGAAATCGTAAAAAATCTTGCTTTAATCTATTATCAAGAAGGTAAATATGATGAAGCTGAAAAAGCTGTTGCAGAAGCAAGAAGAAGTAATCCAAATGATATGAACTTATTATTAACGCATATGGACTTATACTTAAAGTCTAATAATATGGGGAAATATGAGGAATTAGCAAAAGAAGCTTTATCTAAAAATCCTAATGATGATGTATTGTTATACAATTTAGGAGTTACAAGTTTTCAAGCAGGTAAATACGAACAAGCACGTAAATATTACGAAGATGCTATTCGTGTAAATCCAAAGTCTGAGAATGCTTATTTAAACATGGCTTTCTTAAAATTGCAGCCAGATCAAGACATTACTAATCAAATGAATAGTTTAGGTCTTTCTGCTGCTGATAATAAGAAATATGATGCATTACAAAAGAAAAAACACGCTATTTATAAGGATGCAATGAATGACTTAGAAAAAGTTATTTCTATTAATCCAGAAAATGATTCAGCTGTAACTACTTTGAAAAATATTTATCGTGCATTAGAAATGAACGATAAATTAAAAGCATTAGAAGCTAAAACTAAATAGTCTTATAAGATTATCAATAGATAGAAAAGCCCAATGAATTTAATTCATTGGGCTTTTCTTATTTATAAAAGAGAGAAGTAATAAAAAAGGAACAAATAATTATTTGTTCCTTTTTTTACTATTCGTTATCCATTTCTCTGATTTGATTTAATTTATCTTCCCAGATCTTTAGATCATCTCTATGTTTTTCAATGTTTTTATTTACTTCTTTTACAAATGGATTGTCATTTGTTGGGTTTTGAATATATGCTAAGTTGTTCTCTAATTGTAAGATGTTAGAATTAACTTCATCTATCTTACGTTGAATAAATACAGCTTCATTTTGAAGTTTTCTTTTGTCATTAGATTCTAAAATAGACTCTAAACGATTATTAAATTTAACAGCTTCAGTTTCACGTTTACTCATACTTAGCTTGTCAAATAGAACATCAAGTATTTTATTAAACTTACCTTCAATAAAGCGTTTGTTTTGCGCAACACGGCCAAGGCTTTTCCAATTGTTGATATGATTTTTAATCTCTGCAAGATCTGTTTTATGATCTCCAGATAATTGAAAACCTTTCATCAAGTCTAAATATTCTTTCTTTCTATTGTAAACTTCTTGTTCTTCTTGCATTTCGCTATTCTTAATAGAGTGTAAGCGGTCAAAGTAAGAATTACAAGCCTCTTTAAACTCTTTCCATAATTGGTCTGAATGTTTACGAGGTACGTGTCCAATAAGCTTCCAATCGTCTTGAATCTTTTTCATGATAGGAGTAACTCTATCAAAATCTTCGCTATCTTTTAATTCATTAGCTTTTTCAATTAAGGCAACTTTTTTTGCGTAGTTGTTTTGTTGATCTCTTTTAAGTTCTTTATAGAAAGCGTTTTTACTACTATTAAAATTTCTTGTAGCTAACTTAAATAAATCCCAAACAGCTTCATTATTTTCAATTGGTACCTTACCGATAGAGAAGAAGCGTTGTCTTAATTCTTCAACACGTTTAATCTCTTTTTGCCAAATATTGTGGTTACTAATCTTTTGTTTAGACAATTGATCAATTTCACTAATGATAGCAACTTTTAAGTTCAAGTTCTCTTTTTCTACCACGCGTAATTTATCAAATAGCAGTTCTCTTTTGTCGTGTAGTTGTTTTGTAATGTCGCTAAACTGCTCCCAAATTTGTTCTCTAACTTCTCTGTCAACAGGGCCAATTTCTTCTTTCCAAATACGGTGCAATGTTTGTAATTCTCTAAAAGCTTTAATTACATCATTGGCAGATAGTAATTCTTGAGCTCTTGTAATTAACTTTTGCTTTTGTTCTAAGTTATATTTGAAGTCTAAATCTCTTGATTCTCTATCTAAGTGAAGTTGATCGTAAAATCTCTCAATTTGGAAGTGATAGTTGTTCCATACGTGGTTATATTTATCTTTAGGAATTGGTCCTGCAGATTTCCACGCATCTCTTAATTCTGCTAATTGTTTTAGCGCATCTGCTCCTTGTTCACTGTTTTCAACTAAATTCTTTAGTTTATCAATGATCTCAAGGCGTTTATCCAGATTTGTATTTAGATTGTTTTGTAATTGCTTGTAGTATGCATTTTTCAACGTTCTAAACTCGTCATATTCTTTATCAAACTCAACCTTAATAGGTAAGTGATAGTCGAAGTCAGCTTCAGAGGCATCAGGATTCTCTTCCAAGAAAGTCTCTTTTTTCTCTTCTAACAACTCATTATACTTGCGAAAGAATTCTTTTTTGATTTCTTCAGCAATGTCTTTGATAGCTGTTACCTTGTGATGTTTGACTAATTTGTGAAGTTCGTGCGTTAACTTTTCCATATCCAACTTTTCATAGTTTATGGTTGGAATATCTACTTGTTCGTGTAAAGCTAAATCCTCTCCTTCTTCAGCATTAGACGCGTTGATGGAATCGAGAGCTTTTTCTTTATCAGTTGGGACAACCTCACTTAAATTTGATTCCGGTTTTTGTCCATCTGCTTGCTCCTGCAGGTTATCATTCTTTTGTTCTAACATTTGTGAAAACTCTTTAGTTAAACAATAAATATAAAGTGCGATATATATGACACCTTCTCAAATTTAATAAAAAAAAATGAATAAACCCCTTTTTGTACTATAAGATTAATAACGTTTTTTATTTAACTCTTAATCCCTGGAAAATGGTCTGTTCCAAATTTTGTAGGCTTTCTCTGCTTGCAGTACCAACATTTCATAACCATTCTTGACTGTTGCTCCCTTTTCTTTAGCCAATTTCATTAGCATTGTTTCTTCTGGATTATAAATTAAGTCGTAAACAATATGTTTTTCTGTTACAAATTCCATTGGTACTTCAGGATATTGCTCAATATTTGGATATGTGCCAACGGGAGTCGTATTTATAAGAATTGTATGATCAGCTAAAATTTCTTTATTTAAATCTTTATAAGCTAAACTATCTTCACTGGCCGTTCTACTTACAAATTGAAATTTTATACCAAGTTTATTTAAAGCATATTCAATAGCTCTACTTGCGCCACCAGTACCAAGAATTAAAGCTTTTTTATGGCTGTTTTTCAACAAAGGCTTAATTGAGTGATAGAAACCATACCAATCAGTGTTATATCCTTTTAATTTACCTTTTTTAGTGATCTGAATTGTATTTACAGCTCCTATTTTTTTAGCTTTCTTACTCAAACTGTCTAAATAAGGAATGATTGATTGTTTATAAGGTATCGTTACATTTAAGCCAGTAATATTTTTATTAGCTTCGATTATGTCAGAAAACAGACTTATTTTCTCAATATCAAAATTCTCATAAGTACTATTACTGTCTTTTTTCTTATCAAATTTTTCTGCAAAGTAGGCTCTTGAAAAAGAATAATCAATATTTTTTCCAATTAATCCGTAGCGTTTAGTCATTTTAGTTAGTAGTTTTTAATCGAAGGATTACTGAAGTAAAACATCCTTTGAAATTTGAGTATGAATATAAGAAAAAAAGCTATTCAAAAGAATAGCTTTATTTAGTTTCAAATTTCTTAATTATATTTTGAACAAGAGGGTTTTCCCATTGAGTAGGGAAGAACGTCTGAATGATTGTTCTCTTGTCAAAGTCTTTGTTCAAGGCTGTAGTTAAGTACTCTGTTCCTCTGTCAATATCGTGAATTGTAAAGTAAACAACGGCTAATCTGTAGTCAATGTCTGCTTCTTCAGGGTGAAAGTCTGCTATTTGTAATAACTTTTGAATTGATGACTCATATTCCCCTAAAAGATATAATACATCTGCCCAACCTGTCCAATTCTCAACAATGTAATTTCCGAGTTCAGCTGCTATTTTATAACCGCGTTCAGCTTCAGAAAAATTCAATAAACTTTTGTTTAAAATAGCATAACGTATCCAATATCTCTCATTAAACTCGTCAATCTGAATTGCTTTTTGAACATAGAACAATGCCTTGTCATAGTTTTCTTCTAATATACACAAGTCAGTTAGTGCTATCCAACCTTTGTCAAGCATTGGATCTTCGTGTACTGATCTTTTGTAAAACTGATAAGCCTGCGTATAGTTATTCAGTTTTTCATAACAAGCTCCAATGCGCATTAGCACAAAAGAAGTAGCATCATCTAATTCTAAAGTCACTAAGTAATTTGTAATAGCATCTTCAAACTTGTTTAACTTCTCAAGTGTTTTTCCTTTTTCTAAGTATGCACCTACAAACTCCTCGTCAATTAACGTAGCATAGTCAAATGCCCATTCTGCTTTCTTGTAATTTTTGATTGTGAAATACTGTCTTCCCAATTGGTGCCAAGCGATTTCACTATATGGATTTCTATCAATAAAGCCAGTTAAAAAGGTAATAGCCTCTTCATTCTCACTTAAAAAGTCAAAACAGTATACAACATTGTATAAAGCAGATTGATCTTCTTCATCGTGTTCTAAACACAAGATAAAATTTTCCTTTGCCTTTTCAATATCGTCTACAAGTAGGTATTCCATTCCTAATAGAGAATAGACATCAGCCAAGTCCTCTGTTAGTTCTAATGCTTTTTTCAAAGACTCAATAGCCTCTAAATGATTGCCTTTTTTAGAATAAACTGTTGCACGTTGAATAAATACTTCTTCGTTTTGCGGATCAAGTATTTCAATCTCGTTTAACAATCTATCCGCTGCTTCAAGTTTATTCTGAAATATTAATAATTCTACTTCTACTAATTTTAAACCAGTAGAGTTAGGGTGTTGCTCTAATCCTAATTTAAGAGCCTTTTTTGCTAAATTCAATTTCCCGGAATCGAGATAATGCAAAATGATGTTCTCAAATTCTTCAGAGTCAAAAAATAAAACCTTGTTGGTTTTAAGCATTGACTCAAAACGAGAAAGAGATAATTTATTTTCTTCTTCGTCGTTATTTAAATGCATATAATAATATGTGTTTGTAAATTAGAAATTATAATC
Source organism: Myroides phaeus (assembly GCF_009799805.1). Taxonomy (NCBI): domain Bacteria; kingdom Pseudomonadati; phylum Bacteroidota; class Flavobacteriia; order Flavobacteriales; family Flavobacteriaceae; genus Myroides; species Myroides phaeus. The sequence goes on along the minus strand of NZ_CP047050.1, from coordinate 3,012,772 downwards.
CTAATTCTTTTTGTACTTCATTCAGTGCTTCAATAATCATAGCACATCCTTCTTTTATTTCGTCTTCTGAAACTGTTAATGGTGGAGTAATACGAATTGCTTTTCCTTCAAATAACAACCAGAATAAGATTAATCCTTTTTCTTGACATTTCATAATTACGCGATTTGTAATATCTGCGCTCAATGTCATCGGTGCTAACATCAGTCCGCGACCTCTAATATCTGTAATTAATGGGTGAACCAACAACTCTCTAAACAGCTTTTCTTTTTCAAGTGTTTGCGCCATTAAGTCTGTTTCAACTAACTCTTTTAACGTTGCTAAAGACGCTGCTGCAATCACAGGGTGACCACCGAAAGTAGTGATATGTCCAAACTTCGGATTGTCATATAACATATCCATGTGTTTATCACTCGCAGTAAAAGCACCAACAGGCATTCCACCTCCCATACCTTTACCCATAACGATTACGTCAGGAACAACATCGTAATTTTGGAAACCGAATAATTTCCCCGTTCTACCAAAACCAGGTTGAATCTCATCAACAATCATCAAAGCACCAACTTCTTCACAACGCTTTTTAACCTTAGTTAAGAATCCGTCAAACGGTTCAACAAAACCTGCACCACCTTGAATTGTTTCAAGAATGATACCTGCCGTTTTAGTGGTTATCTTTTCTAAATCTTCCACACAGTTGAAGTGAATGAAATCAACATCTGGTAATAGGGGGCGGAAAGCGCGTTTGCGTTCTTCAAAACCCATTACACTCATTGATCCCATCGTGTTTCCGTGGTAAGCGTTAAAACAAGAGATAAGTTGGCTTCTACCAGTTACTCTTTTCGCAAGTTTTAAGGCTCCCTCAGTTGCCTCAGTACCTGAATTTACTAAGTATGTTTTATTAAGCGGAGCAGGGATGTTCTCTGCTAATATTTTACAAAACTCAACAGCAGGGTCTTGAATATACTCACCGTAAACCATTACGTGAGAGTATTTATCCAATTGGTCTTTAATTGCTTGATTAACCTTTGGGTTTTGATGTCCAAGGGTACAAGCAGATACGCCTGCTACAAAGTCTAAGTAAGCTTTATTATTATTGTCGTATATGTATGAACCTTTTGCGTATGATACTTGCATAGCTAAAGGATTCGGTGATGTCTGAGCTTGGTATTTAAAAAAATCTTCTTTCATTATTTTGATTCTTTTATTGTCTATTTTGTAATCTTTTGCACTTGTGCTTTTTTTGCGCTTTGTTGTAACTGTTTAGCAGGTGCAGTGTTATTTTGAATTTGAAGAGGAGTAGGTACCCTTTCTTCCTTTTTCTTTTCTACTTTCTTTTCTTTTGTATGAGAAGAGGAAGTAGACATTGTTTCTGGTTGCAGTTCTAACGGTTTGTCAAATCCTGCTTTTTTATCATCTCTTTCCTTTTCTGTTTTCTTTTCATTTAAGAGTTCTTCATCAGTAAATATATCGTCCAAAGAGTTGATTTTTTCATCTCCTCTCCAAAGGAAATCTCTTAGTAATCTTGCACTTTTAGGTAGTAGTGCGTCAGGATATAAATCACTTGACGGAGCTACGAACTTCGTAGCAGTGGCAATTTTACCATCGTCAAAAGTCACGTTTATATGACTACAAATACCTTTGTCAATTCCTACTAACTCATCTTTATCATTATACATATAGTAAATGATTTCGGCATTTTTAATCAAGTCAAGTTCTGAAAGTTTATTTTCTTTAAACTTACCATATAAGTTAACACCTTTCAGTTGATTATATCCGGTGCCTATGGAATCTTTTTGAATAGCAAAAGCATTGTCTATAACTTTAATTGAATCCATTTGCTCAGTTTGCATATTGCTCAGCATATGAATTAATCGACCTGTTAATTGCGTTTCTCCATTCCACAATACAGGTTTTCCAATCATTTGTGTCAGTCCAATTTTTTCATTCCAATGAATAGAATCAGCCTTACCACTCATACTATCTCTAAAAATTCGAGCATCTTTATAAGCACGAATTACTCTCTCTTTATCTTTTCCTGTCAATAAAATTCGAGGAGCGTGCATATACACAGAATCTCCTTCTTGCGATTTCATACTAACTAAAGCTTTCTTTGTAACATACATCGAATCTTGAGCTTTGTATAGTTCGGCATAATGCCCTGTAATCTTAGCTTTATTGATTGTATCCGTAATAACTACATTATTTGTAGCAGAAGCATAATCTTTTTGTTTCGCATAATAAATTGAATCACCAGCTATTTTTCGCTGATCGTACCATATATACGAGTTCTTTACCATTTTTCCGATGTCACTTTTAACATCGTAGAAACCATTTTCAGTATAAATGTAATCCCCTTTATTAGTTACCGTTGACGGACCATATACATAGGCGTGTTCAGGTACTTCATAAAAGTCTAAGTGATTTGATTTAACTACAGTTCCTTGTTCAGAAGTAATTGTAACAGCAGTGAAGAATTGAAACTTCTTTTCTTCCGTGAAATATTTTCCACGTTGGCTCTCTAAGACATTCCCTTTGTTGTTAATCACAGCGTGAGAATCGTAAAATACTAAATTCTGAAAACGGTCATACTTCAAAGTATCTGTTTCCATAGTAGAGTCAGGAGAAGTTAAAAGTACATCACCTTGTGCATAAGCAAATCCATTGACTCCATTATACTCAGCGTATTTACTATTCATCGTCAAGGTATCTCCTTGGACAATGTGTACATCACCAAAAAGTTTAAGGTAGTTTTCTTTTTCGAAGTAGTATGCTTTGTTACACGTCATATTTAAACCATCGTGTTCCGCAGAAATATTCCCCGTTAGAATTACCGCATCGGGTAAAACCTGTTGGTTAATGTCTGAATAATCAGCGTGATGTATGATGATTTTTTTTTTGTCTTGACTAAAACTAAGTAACGTGAAAAGTATAAAAATTACAGAATAATGTATTGCTCTCAAGTCGATATATTTTTGTCAAATTTAAGTAAAAAATGTGAACAAAGATTTTAGTTAAGAATAAATTATATTTAGGAAAGTAAAAAGATAAAAAAAACACTTCCGAAGAAGTGTTTTAGTGTATTATTTAACGATTGTTTGCGTTCTATCAGGACCAACAGATACAATTTTAATAGGCACATTAAGTTCTTTTTCAATGAACGTGATGTATTCTTTTAATTCTGAAGGTAATTCCTCGTAAGAAGTCATTCCAGTTAAGTCAGCTTTCCATCCTTTTACTTCAGTATAGATTGGCTCAACGTTTTCTGGTTCGATGTTGTAAGGTAAATGATCGATTTCTTCTCCTTTATATTTGTACGCAGTACAGATTTTTAAAGTTTCAAAACCAGAAAGCACGTCAGCTTTCATCATATACAATTCAGTAACACCATTAACTTCAACTGCATATTTTAAAGCAACTAAGTCTAACCAACCACAACGTCTTGCACGACCTGTAACTGATCCAAACTCACGACCTACATTAGCCATAGTAGCTCCGATTTCGTCGCTTAACTCAGTAGGGAATGGTCCGCTACCAACTCTTGTAGTGTATGCTTTGAAAATACCGAATACGTTTTTCACTTTGTTTGGAGGAACTCCTAAACCAGTACACGCACCAGCAGCAGTAGTAGTAGAAGAAGTAACAAATGGGTAAGTACCAAAGTCAACGTCAAGTAAAGACCCTTGAGCTCCTTCTGCTAATATTGATTTTCCATCTTTTAACGCAGTACTAACGTAGTTCTCGCTATCGATGAAAGTTAATTTTTTAAGTTGTTCAATAGAAGTGAAAAATTCCTCTTCTAATTCAGCAAGATTATACTGTAAATCCACATCGTGGAACTTAATCATTGCTTCGTGTTTGTCAGCTAAAGCGCGGTAACGCTCTTTAAAATCAGCTAATTCAATATCACCAACTCTTACACCGTTTCTACCAGTTTTGTCCATATAAGTAGGGCCAATTCCTTTTAATGTAGAACCGATTTTAGCTTTCCCCTTTGCAGCTTCAGATGCAGCATCAAGTAAACGGTGAGTAGGTAAAATAAGGTGAGCTTTTCTTGAAATTAATAATCTTGAGTAGATATCAATATTAAATTTTTCAAGTCCTTCAATTTCTTTTATAAATACCACTGGATCAATTACAACACCGTTTCCGATGATGTTCATAGAATTTTTATGGAAAATACCCGACGGGATAGTGCGTAGTACGTGTTTGATACCATCAAATTCTAAAGTGTGTCCAGCATTTGGTCCACCTTGAAAGCGAGCAATAATGTCGTATTTAGAAGTAAGTACATCAACGATTTTACCTTTTCCTTCATCGCCCCATTGCAGGCCTAGTAGTAAGTCTACTGTCATTATTTGTGTTGTTAAATTGTTTTATTTTTAGTTGTTTTCCTTTTTCTCAGCTTCAGCTTCCGGATTCTTTCTTGAACCATAGAAGTAAAGAGAGTGATTATGGATATCTATATTAAAGATCTCTTCGATCGTTTTTTTGATCGTCTGAATACGAGGATCGCAAAATTCAATTACTTCACCTGTATCAGTTAAAATAATATGATCGTGTTGTTTGTCAAAATATGATTTCTCATAATGTGCTTGGTTTTGACCAAATTGGTGTCTTCTAACCAATCCACATTCAAGCAATATTTCAATAGTATTGTAAAGGGTAGCTCTACTAACTCTATAGTTTTTATTTTTCATTTTGATGTAAAGAGATTCTATATCAAAATGATCTTCACTATCATAAATTTCTTGTAGAATAGCATACCTCTCAGGAGTCTTACGATGCCCTCTGTCTTCTAAGAACTTCGTAAAAACATTTTTAACGATTTCTTGATTTTTTTCACTTCCCATTTTCAAAATATCTTAGGTGCAAATATAGAGCTATTTTCTTTTCAGACGAAAAATAAAAATAAGCTTCATCTATATTCATATAACTTTTACTTATTCTTAAGAAGGATTAACTCTTGACACTTTGTCAATTCCTTCTATCTTTTTGATGTTCATCATCATTTTTTTCAACACGTCATTATTTGGAACAATAACAGTGATTGAACCTTTAAATAATCCCGCATTTTCACTTAATGAGATACTGCGAATATTAACCACTTTACTCTCCATAATAATCTTAGTGATATCAGTAGTTAAACCAGCAGAATCCAAACCAGTAATATTAATAGTAGCTTCAAAGTTCATTGCAGTTTGAGAATCAACCCATTTAGCAGGTATAATTCTATAAGCATAGTTTGAACGCATACTAATAGCATTCGGACAATCTGTTTTATGTACTTTGATTCCCTCATTAATGGTTACAAAGCCAAATACGTCATCTCCAGGAATAGGATTACAACACGTAGCCAATTTATAATTAAGCTTTTCTTCATCCTTACCAAACACTAATAAATCTGGCACTTTTCCGCTTGCTGTATCACTTGTAGGAATAGAAGGTGCTCTCTTAATAGTCTTTTTAAAGAAACTAAATAGGGAATTATTTCTATTCGCTGCAAATTCTTTCAGTTGCGTATTATCAATCATTCCAGAACCCACGCGATAAAATACCTCTTGGCTTGTTTTCACTCTAAAGTGCGCCACCATTTCATTCACTACACTCTCGTCTAATGTAATTTTAAGGTGTTTTAATTTGCGGACTAACTGTTCTTTTCCTTCGTCAGCAATTTTCTTTGTATCCTCGTTTAGTGCACTTTTAATCTTGTTTTTCGCACGAGAAGTAGTTACGTAATCTAACCAACTGACATTCGGTTTTTTACTTTCAGAAGTAATGATTTCTACCTGATCACCACTTGACAATACGTGGTTTAATGGAACTAAACGTCCATTCACACGAGTTCCTCTTGTGTGTAATCCCACCTCAGAGTGGATAGAGAAAGCAAAGTCTAACGCAGTAGCCCCTTTAGGAAGCGATTTAATTTCACCCTTAGGAGTAAAGATATAAATCTCCTTAGCATATAAACTAAGTTTAAAGTCCTCCACAAAATCCACTGCATCAGTTTCGGCATTTTCTAACGCCTCTTTCAGTTGATTTAACCAGATATCAAGGTTATTTTCTTCTGTAACCCCATTTTTATATTTGTAGTGAGCAGCATAGCCTTTCTCTGCAATTTCATCCATTCGCTCACTTCGGATTTGAATTTCAACCCATCTACCTTTTGGGCCCATTACAGTAATATGCAAGGCTTCATATCCAGTTGATTTAGGAGCAGAAATCCAATCTCTCAAGCGGTTCGGGCTTGGGCGATAATGGTCAGTTACGATAGAATAAATCTTCCAAGCAATGAATTTCTCATCGTGAGGATTAGACTTATAAATAATACGCAAAGCAAATTTGTCGTACACCTCGTCAAAAGTTACGTTCTGTGCTTTCATTTTGCGTCGGATAGAGTAGATAGACTTTGGACGTCCTTTCATTGAATAATCAATGTGTTCTTCATCCAAAGAAGCTTTTAGCGTATCACTCACCGATTTAATATACGCATCTTGTTCTTCCTTGCTCTCTTTCATTCTATTTACAATGTCTTTGTAAACGCGAGGCTCAGTATATTTAAGACCTAAGTCTTCTAATTTTGTTTTGATGTTAAACAAACCAAGTCTATGCGCCAAAGGAGCGTAGATATATAATGTTTCAGAAGCAATTTTGGCTTGTTTATAATCCACCATACTGTCCATTGTTTGCATATTGTGCAAGCGGTCAGCAATTTTAATAAGGATTACACGAACGTCATCATTCAACGTCAATAGCATTTTTCGGTAGTTCTCTGCCTGCATAGAAATATGCGGGTCAGGTTCAAACGTAGCCATTTTAGTCAACCCTTCAACAATCTTAGCAATTTTAGGGTTAAACCATTCTTCTATTTGTTCTACTGTAATGTCTGTGTCTTCTACAACGTCGTGTAGTAAAGCTGAAGCAATAGATGTAGGTCCCAAACCAATTTCGCTTGCTACAATTTTAGCAACAGCGATTGGGTGGAAGATATATGCCTCTCCAGATTTTCTGCGTTGAGGTCTGTGTGCCTCTACAGCTACGTCAAACGCTTTTCTGATTAACTTTTTATCGTCGTCAGTTAAAGTTTGATAACTTATTTGGAGAAGTTCTTTATACTCTCTTGCGATAGCTTTGTTTTCAATTTCAATTTCTGCCTCTGTCATAAATTACTCTTCTTAATATCGTAAATAACCTTGTATTAAATATATGAAAAAAAACAATGTATAAACCGCATAATGGTTTAAAAATATAAGGTACATCATTTATAAAACCTGATAAAATTTATAGAATATAAAATATCACGTTTTGTGATTTAACGTAAAGATTTACAAAACTTTACTAAAGTACAAACAATTTTATTATGTAGGAGTGTAAAATTATAAGAATTAAAAAGCCTTAAAAGTGACTTCTTTTGACAGTGTGTTAAAGCTACTTTTCTGCTTTTTTAGAGAAATTAAGGAGTAGAATTGTTTTGATTTATGTTTGAATGCTTCCCAAATAAAAGTATAATGTCTCATAATGTTATCATACGATTTTTACACAATACATATAAAGTATTATAAACATTGGGTTTTAAATTATTGTATCGCAAATAAAATACAAAAAAGTGTTTTAGATTGTACTACAACGTTTTTTTGTCTTAAAGACACACACTTTATTCCTAATAAAACCAAGGCTTACAAGTGTTTTGATTGTACCATGTTCGATACATGTTCGAGACAAGTACCACATTTACTCGGAAATAGGGTGGTATTTCCGAAGGAGTGTAGAACTAATGTGGTACTTGTGTCGAATGAGTGCTAAACAAAACTAAGCGTAAAGTAATTTGTTTACCCAAATATAACTTTTTCTATCAATTTTGAGTTACTACAAATAGGAAAGAAGGGATTAGTAAAATAGTCGGGAATGATGAGAACTTAGAAGTTTTGACAAGTGAAAAAGTCCTTAATTTTTTACTGATTTCTGTACTTTACGTAAGCTATATTTATTAACTAAAAGAACTTAGAAGAATTATTAGCACGAAAAACACCTATATTAAAAACAGGTTTGATATTTTGTTTGTAGGTTTGTAGTCAATCAAATCTCTCCCTAACAATAAGTATAGCTATGTAGTAATTTTTGGCTATAAAATAATAAGAATATGATGTTATGATAAGTTAGAACCACATTGTTTGATAACGATGGTTTTCTTGTAGTGTAAAGGGAGATTGACAACAGGGTTTATGTTGTAAGTAAATATTAAAAAGCTTTAGTTTGAAAAGGATAGAAATAAAAAATAAGATTCAAAAACAAGAGGACAAAAGCCTTTCGTTTCGTGTATATGATTTGACAAAAGATAACTTACAAGATTATCTTAAACCACATAAAAAAGACCACTTTTGTATTTTTATAGTAGAATCGGGGGAGATAGAGCTTCAGTTAGAAGCTAATATTATTTCGCTAAAATCAGGTAGAATTTCTATTGTATTTCCAGAACAGATAGCGGCTGTTTTGTCTGTATCGGAAGAAATATCTGGAAAAATATTGCTGTTTGAAGAAGTGTTGTTTTGTTCGGATATTTTGAAGAACGAATTGCTGTCGTATAACGTTAATTTATCAACTAACTTAAATTCAATTATTCTATCTCCGGCAGAGTTTGAACGTGCAAAAATGGTGGTTTCTAATATTGAAAATATTTATGAGAGCCCGAGTTTAATGCGTAAGGAGCAAGCGCGATTTTATATCAAAATCTTGTTGTTAGGGCTTATTGAATCTATTCACGGACAACAACCAATCTTTCAGTATGAGACAGATAAAACGGTTTATATTCGTTTTAAAAAGATGTTGAACGAACAGTATAAAAGCGAGAAAACAGTGAAGTTTTATGCGGATAGTTTGGCTATTTCTACTAAGAAATTAAATAGTATTACGAAAAGACATTGTGGCGAAACAGCCATTAATGCTATACATACGCGTATTTTACAAGAGATTAAAAGGTTGTTGTTGTTTTCTGATTGGACCCATAAACAGATATCTTTAGAACTTGGGTTTAGTTCGCCCTCTGCCTTAAATAAATTCGTTAAAAACAAATTAGATGAAACGCCAACAGAACTTCAAAATGAGTTGGCTCAAATTTATAACAAATAGGACTAAGAGTATAACATCTGAGGGGAGGATTGCCCATACTTTTGCTTCAGAAATTAAACAGAAAAATTAGTCTATAATGGGTAAGTTATTTATTGCTGGTGAGATGTTCCACGGTGCTGGAAGTCTTCAAGAATTAAAAAATATAAAAGGGAGCAAAGCGGTAATCGTTACAGGTGGAAGCTCAATGAAGAAAAGCGGAATGTTAGGTAAAGCAATTGCTTACTTAGAAGAAGCTGGATTAGAGATTAAAACGTATGAAGGAGTAGAAGAAGATCCATCATCTGATACTTGTTTCAAAGGAGCAGAGTTGATGAAAGAATTTCAACCTGACTGGGTTGTAGGTCTTGGAGGATGTTCTGCAATTGATGCTGCAAAAATGATGTGGGTATTCTACGAACACCCAGATGCTGATTTTGATGCAATGACAGTTCCTTTTAAAGTTCCTACTTTACGTAACAAAGCTAAGTTTATTGCAATCCCTTCTACAAGTGGTACAGGTACAGAAACTACTGGTTTAGCTGTAATTACTGACCGTGAAAAAGGTGTGAAATACCCTATTGTATCGTATGAATTAACACCAGATATTGCTATCGTAGATGGAGAGATTTGTGAATCTATGCCAGCTCACGTTACTTCTAATACTGGTTTAGATGCATTAACTCACTGTGTTGAGGCGTATGTTTCTAATATCGAAGATAATTATGCTGATGTATTGGCTAAAGGTGGTTTAGAGATTGTTTTCAACAACTTGAAAGAAGCAGTTAAAAATCCTAACAATATTGTAGCTCGTCAAAATATGCACGATGCTTCATTTATGGGAGGTCTTGCTTTTAACAATGCTTGGTTGGGAATTGTTCACTCTTTATCTCATCAAGTAGGTGCGTTATATGGCATTCCCCACGGTGCTTCTAACGCAATCTTCTTACCAAACGTAATTCGTTATAACGCAAAAGTTACTAATCGTTTTAAAGACCTTGCTAAGGTTCTTGAAAAGGAAACAGCAGAAGACTTAGCTCAAGCGGTTGAAACGTTAAGAGCTGAGGTTAATAACCAAGCGGCGATTAAAGACTTCGGAATTTCACGTGAGGATTGGGATAAAAACTTAGACTTCATTGCTAACAATGCTTTCTTAGACCCTTGTACTGGTTTCAACCCAAGAAAACCAACTGTTCAAGAGTTAAAAGATATCTACAATGCTTGTTATGATGGTCTTGTTTTTGTAGAAAACAACTAATCAAAGTATTTAAAAGTTTAGAGAACAATAGTTCTTAAATCACGAAAGCCTGTCGATTGACAGGCTTTTTTGTTATAGGATGATTTCGCTTATTTAAAATCGCGTTGTCTTTTTGCTTCAAAAAGTAGGATAGAGGCAGCAACGGATACGTTCATAGAATCAATAACACCACTCATTGGAATGATGATGTTTTTTGTACTGGCATCTCTCCATTGTTGCGTAAGTCCTGTCGCTTCTGTACCTACTACAAAAGCTGTCGCTTCTGTGTAATTTCTTGTGTGGTAAGAAGTAGAATCTTGTAAAGTAGCACAATAGATATTGATATTGCGCTCTTTTAAAAAGGCAATTGCTTCTTCTGTTGTAGCCATTGCAATTTGATTGGTAAATACACAACCAACACTTGAACGGATGATGTTCGGGTTGTATAAATCACTACGTGGGTTAGCAATGATAACAGCATCAATATTAGCAGCATCTGCTGTTCGTAGTATAGCTCCAATATTCCCTGGCTTTTCAGGTGCTTCCGCAATTAGTATAATCGGATTTTCAGAAAGCTTCAAGTCTGCTAAAGAAAGTGTTTTCGTTTGCGCTATTGCAATTACTCCCTCTGTTGTATCTCTATAGGCTAACTTCTGGTAGACGTCTTTTGATATTTCTATCAACTCAGTTTCTGCTGTAATAAAAGGTTTTAAACTTTGCTCACTAATGATGTCAGCATAGAAAAGTAACGTCTTCATTACATAGCCACCTTTAGTTGCTAATTCGATTTCTCTAACCCCCTCGATGATGAAAGAGTTGCTTTGTTTTCTATTTCTTGCTTTTTCTTGTAGTTGAACAATACTTTTAATAAAAGGATTTTGAGGACTGTCTATTTTTTTTATCATCATTCTATAAGGTACCTTTTGCTTTGATTTGCAGGTATTTATTTATGGTATTTATGGATAATTCTTCTGGTGCGGTTAGTATGGATTGTATTCCATATTTTGTCAATTCATTGACGATTAATCGCTTTTCAAAGTTAAATTTTTCTGCAATTACTTTGTCAAAAATATCATCAATGTTTTTCGCCTTCTTATTTGTCAGTTTTGTCAACTCTGTATTTTCAAAAAACACAACTAATAAGACGTGGTTTTTGGCAATAGCTCTTAGGTAAGGCAGTTGTCTTTTTAAACTATTCATCGACTCAAAGTTGGTGTATAATATAATCAGACTTCGATGAGTAATTTTGTGCTTTATTTGTGCGTATAACTTTCCGAAATCACTTTCAACAAAGTTTGTTGTTACGCGATACAGTTGCTCCATTATTTTGTGCAACTGCGTTTTTTTACTATCCGCAGGGAGTTGGTTTTTAATGTCTTCCGAAAAAGTCATTAAACCTACTTTATCGTTCTTTTTTAGAATTACGTTAGACAGGGCTAAAGTTGAATTAATAGCATAGTCTAAGAGCGATAGCCCGTTAAAAGGCATTTGCATAACGCGCCCTCTATCAATGATACAGTAAACTGTTTCTGTGTTTTCATCTTGGTATTGGTTTACCATCAACTCGTTTTTCTTAGCGGTTGCTTTCCAGTTGATAGTGCGTATATCGTCTCCTAAAACATATTCTTTAATTTGCTCGAACTCTGTAGTGTTGCCAATTTTCCTGATTTTCTTCATTCCAAAGGCGTATTTGTTTTTCGAAAACGCCATCAAGTCGTATTTTTTCATTTGGATAAATGAAGGGTAACTTGGCAATGTAGCTTGGTCGCAAAAAACATAGCGTTTAGCTACTAATCCCAAAGCAGAAGAAACATAGATATTTAGTTTTCCAAATAGGTACTCTCCGCGTTCTTTAGGTGAAAGAGTATAGGAAATAGTCTTGTGTTCTTTAGCCAGTAAGGTTCTCTTGATTTCAAAGTCCCTTTTTTGAAATTGAAAAGGTATCTCGTCTATTATTTCACAGTGAAAAGTAATAGGAGATTGATTTTCAATCGAAATATAAATAGGGTTATCATCTCCATTAGACAGTTTTTCTGGCAAAATACGCACAGCATTGACTTTGTTTTTCTTAGAAAACAATAAGGTTATATCTACTAATATCGCAGCAAAAAACAATAGGAATAGTCCCCAAACAACTAAGTATAGCACAGGAAAAATAAACGCAAGTGCAAATAAGACCATAATACTACCAAGGCCTATATACACGCGTTTCTGAAGATAAAGTTGTTTGAAAAATTTAAACATAATGTCTTACAATTATCTTGGGATATCTATTGATTCTACGATTTGATTTATAATGTCATTTGCCGTAACACCTTCCATTTCTCTTTCCGGAGAAACAATAATACGGTGTTGCAATACAGGGATAGCTGCTTCTTTGATGTCTTCAGGTGTAACAAAATCTCTGTTGTTGATAGCAGCAAAACCTTTAGCCGCATTTAAAATAGCAATTGAGGCACGAGGAGATGCTCCTAAGTATAACAAGGAGTTTGTTCTGGTATTAGCAACAATCTTAGCAATGTATTCTATGATGTTTTTCTCTACAATAATCTCTTTAATCAACTTTTGAAAAGCAATGATTTCAGTAGGAGTTAGTACTTTTTGTATTTGGTCTAACTTCTTCTTGTCTTGTAATTCGTGTTCTTTTTGAATAATAGCAATTTCCTCGTCTAAAGAAGGGTAGTCAATACTAATTTTAAACAAGAAACGGTCTAATTGTGCTTCTGGTAAGCGGTATGTTCCCTCTTGCTCAATTGGGTTTTGTGTTGCAATTACTAAAAACGGAGCATCCATTGTATATGTTTTGCTGTCGATAGTAATTTGGCGTTCCTCCATTACCTCAAACAAGGCAGCTTGTGTTTTAGCCGGAGCACGGTTAATCTCATCAATCAATACTAAGTTAGAAAAGATAGGTCCTTTTTTAAACTCAAATGCCGATTGTTGCATATTGAAAATAGACGTACCTAAAATATCTGAAGGCATTAAATCAGGCGTAAACTGAATACGGCTAAAGTCCATATCAATAGCTTGTGCCAGTAGTTTAGCAGAAAGTGTTTTTGCAACTCCAGGCACCCCTTCTAATAAGATGTGCCCATTAGCAAGGAGAGCCACTATGATTTGGTCTATCGTCTTTTCTTGTCCGATAATTACTTTGTGTATTTCACTTCTAATAGCCTTTACTTTTTCTTGTAATAAGCTCAAGTCTAAACGTGATTCAAAGTGTAAGTTTTCTGATGAAATTGGCGTGTTTTCCATAGTATATTTTTAATCAATGATTTTCTCTATTATTTTATTTAACGCAACTAATTGTGCTTCTGAAGCGCTGTTAGGAGTTGCTTTGAACTGTTCTACAAAAGAAACAAACTGTTTGATGTCTTGTTTGTCCTTACCTGTTTTAGCGTGTAAATCAAGGATAAACTGTTCGTTTAACTTAGTTGTATCAATCCAGTATTTACGTCTTATTTTTTCTAAAGTGTAAATAATTGACTTATTGATGAGGTCTTCATAATCTTTGTTTTGCAAGTATAGATTAGAAACTGTTTTTGTAAAGTCAACTGTTGTATTTGACAAAGGTTTGATAATCGGGATGACACGTTGTTTTCGCTTTGCTGTAAATAAGATAAAAACAACAAGTGAAATCAAGAAGAAATACCACATCCACTTCAAAGCAGGATTGTTTAGAATAAAACGCAACATTGAATTGGATATATACTTTTCGTCGCCAGCAATTTTAGTTACTGAGAAAAATAAATCTCCCCTTGGTATATACGATAAAACACCAGCGATGTAAATATGATTATTACTTTTTAGCATATTGTAATTCGTAAACATAGCAGGTTCAGTTCCTAAAATAAGAAACCCTTTGCCTATAGGTATGCGAATTAAGTTAGGAAATTTGTCTCCCTTTATTTTAGAATACCCAAGTACTTCAGCAGTTTCTTTTAGTTCTTCAGACAGGTCAAAGTACCTAAAAGTAGGGTTGTCAAGTATAAAAGAGTAAGAAGTAAGGTTCTTATTTGTCAGTGAAACCGAAAGGTTTATGTCTTCTGTTAAGGCATAGTTTTCATATCTTTTTTTCATAGACATTGTTTCGAGACCTCTTATTCCATCAATATACTTTTGAAAGATTAAGACTGTATTACCGTAAGCAACATAATCCTCTATATCACTCATCGAATGTTCGCTGATGTACTCATAGCCTTTAATAGATATGACAGCCGCTGAAGTTATTGAATCCGTTGCCTTTTCAGCAAAGAAGTTATACATATTATCAGTAATGCGGGTAACAGCTGTACGATTGTCTAAGAGCTTGTCTATTTCGTTGTCCAATACATATAGACCATAAGGAATCTTATCAACATTGCTGTAAGATTCAGTCCAATTGATAGGTGGTTTTCTGCTGGATTCTATGAAGTAAATAAAACCAAGAATCACGAAGAAAAAGAATATAAATCTATTTATAGAGTTTTTCACGATACATTGGTTTTTAAGGTTGTTTCATAAGAACGCTTGGCTTGGAAGAACTCAGCTTCTGTAATTTCGTGTTCTCCGTACCAGATATTATTATAGATATAAGAAAGGTATTGGAAATTCTCTCTTGTTTTTTCATCTTTTATTTCTGCAACATAATCAGAGTTTGTCTTTTCTATATGCCATTCAATTTGTTTACTCTCCTGTAATGACTGTAACAGCCATAGGTAGTAATAGCGAATTGCTAATCTGTATTGCGATTCGTTTATTGTTTTAGAAAGTAAGGTAGGGAAGTGTACCGTTGTTAAGTTCTTCTCTACATCATCTACAGGTATTGCAACTTTCTTAGAACGCTTTTTAAAGAGCCAATAAGCATCTTTTTGTACAAAGGCTCTAATGATGTAAAACACCAGTATACCCACAGTAAAAATGGAAAGGATTCTGTAGAAGATAGTAAGCCTACTTTGTGTTTCATAATCGACATCAAATGCACTAAAGAAATCAGAAATAAGATCTCTTAACCAATTTTTAAAGCGTTGCCATATTGAATCGTCAGCTTTGGTTTCCTCATAGTCGAAGTTTTGGTCTTTTTTATACTTCTCTTTAAAGTTTTTGTCAAACTGAAGTACAGCAATATCACTCTCCTTATCTTCTAAAAGGGGAGTAGTCTTTTTGTTTTTTTTGTGTGTGTGGCGTTCTACGACAGGCGGAAGCTGGGTTCGAATAGAATCAATAGCTTTCGGTTGAGCGTTAAGTGAGCCAACTACAAGTGTTAGGGATAATATTGTAAAAAGAGTTTTCTTCATTAGTTGTTACCTATCATATCAATATCAATGTGAGATTGCGTGTTTTCTTTGTGTTCACGAGCACTATAGTAAATCATACCTTGGTTGATAATCAATAGGCTGTTAGCAAAGAATGACAATATTGTAGATAAAATAACAACAGCAATCATCATAATCTTGTATCCAGATGTCATAGTAATATCTTCAATATTTCTATCTGATGTGAATATGCCTACGTAAAAAATTACTTGAGGAATAGCAGATAGAATTGACGCTACGATATTAATCACAAGATACACAATAGCCGTGTTACCAATGATAGGCCAGAAATTTGATTTAACGATATAAAAAGCCGTTTGGAATGCTGTGAAGAACCCTACTTTTTTAGTTACATACTCATAGTATGAAATGGTAATCCAAGAGGTAAACGTTGGTAATAAGATTAAAAGTAAAGGTAGTCCGATGATTAGGAATATTAATAATGCCGAGATGAAGAAAACAATCATCATCAAAGGAAAAATTAGAAACATAGTACCTAAAACAAAAACAAGAAGGCGACCGAAGTCTTTTTTAAATTCACTCTTAATAGGAGCAACTTCTTTGTATTGATTAGGAATTGTTGTGATGTTTTTTAAGTAATAAATTGGGAATGTATAAGCAAGAATTGAAATTGCTATTCCAACTAAAAAAGTAACAAAGGCGATTAGTATAGCCCATCCGAAATTAGTGTTTAGAAACTCATCAACAGAATCCATTGAGTCATTCATCACCATTTTAAAGAACATATCAAACAAGAAATAAACACAAACAAACAACACTAACAGCAGTGGTCCACAAAGCGTAAATAAGTTGGTGAAGAATGTTTTTCCTTCCATTTTAAAGAAAGAAATGGTATCGTTGATATAATCACTAAAGTTTCTTTTTTTGAATACTTGGAACATAGTGTATGCGTTTTTATAAGTTGATTAAATGTTTTTTGTAAACCTTCTTTGGATAGATAAAAAAGTAAAATAGTATCAAGTAGAAGGTTCCAAATATAATTATATAGTTCAGAATGTCTGGCATTTCTTTGGCATAACGGGTTATAAAACCTTCAATAAAAGCGGCTACTATAATGAAAGGGACCATTGCAATGAATATTTTAAAACCGTTGCTAAAGCCAAGTTTAAAAGAGTTCATACGTGAGTATGTTTTTGGGAAGAGAAGGCTTGCTCCAAAAACAAAACCAGCAAAGGCTTCAATGATAATTCCTGTTATTTCAATAGCTCCGTGTAACCATATTCCTCTAAAGCTGTCCATAAAAGCATTCTCTTTGACAAACAAATATTGGAATGATCCGACCATAATAGCATTATAAAATAGGAAAAGGAGGGTGCCTAAACCAGCAAATATTCCAAATACGAAAAACTTTAACCCAACAAATAAGTTGTTAAAGGCAATTCCGATAAAACTCCCCCAGTTACTTCCTGATTTATAAATACCCATTGCATCGTCTTTTTTGATGTTTTCTAAGGTTAAATTGACGTAGCTATCACCCAAAACAAGACGTATGAAATCTAAATCGTAATGTGCTGAAAGTGCGCCAATACCAGCAAGAAGAAAGAAGGTGAAAACAGTGAAGTATAAAAGATTTTTGTGTTCGTAGACAATAAGAGGTACTTCCGTTTTAAAAAAATGTACAACTCTATTTTCTTCGATGCGTTTAGTTTTATAAATTTTTTGATAAGTTTGCGCTGCTAAAGTGTTGAGATATTGTGTAACTTTACTCTTAGGATAATAAGTTTGCGCGAAGGATAAGTCATTCATTATCTGAATGTACATATCAGCAAGGTAATCGGGTTTGTGTGTAGTATTTGAATAGATTATATTTTCAAATTCTATCCATTGATTCTTATTGTTTTTTATAAAAGCGACTTCCCTCATTTAACACGGCAAAATAATGTTTATGGCTAAATTAACAATAAATACAACACAAAATATTAAAATAGAATTTAAAAGTGCGTCGCTTGGTGAGCGAATTATCGCATTTGTTCTTGATAATATATTCAAGTTGCTATACATTATTTTAGTTAGTTATATCATTAATAAGTTTAGGTTAGCAAAAGGTTTTGATGATAATTGGTCGGAGATGGCATTTTGGATTATATCATTTAGTCCGGTTTTTTTCTACACACTATTCTTTGAGTCGATTATGCAGGGTGCTACACCCGGGAAGAAAATAATGCGTATTCGCGTGATTAAAATAGATGGTTATGAAGCGTCAATTGTTGATTATGCTACCCGTTGGGTTATGGGGCTAATTGATTTTTGGATGATGTCTGGAGCGATTGGGGTAATTTCGATTGCAAGTTCTCCAAAGAGTCAGCGATTGGGAGATATTTTAGCCGGAACATCTGTTATTTCAATTAAAGAACGCGTACCCTTAAGTGCTACTATTTTTCAGGAAGTAGCCTCATCATATATCCCTTTATTTCCTCAGGTGCTTAACCTAAGTGATAAAGACGTTTATATTATTAAAGAAGCGTTGCTTAGCTATAAGCAAACGAAAGATCATTCGCTTTTACAAAAGCTGGTAAGCAAAGTGGAAAGTGTGATAGGAGTAGGGGGAAGAAGATCAACACTAACAGATTTAGAATTTATAGAGGCTGTATTGAAAGATTACAATCAGATGACAGCTAAGATTTAATAGAATTACTTTAAAAAATACATGTACAGCTTTTTCGAGATTTTAGATTTATTAGGAACATTAGCGTTTGCTATATCTGGTGCCTTAGCCGGTCGTGAGCGTAGGTTAGATTTGTTTGGAATGAGTATTTTAGCGTTTGCTACTGCAATTGGTGGAGGAACAGTGAGAGATGTGATGATTGGATATACTCCAGTAATGTGGCTAACAAACTTGAACTACTTTTTTATTACGCTATTTGGTGTGTTCTTAGCGATTATTTTTTATAAAAAATTCAACTTTTTGAGATATTCTCTTTTCTTATTTGATACAATTGGTATAGCTGTGTTTACACTAATTGGAATTGAGAAAGGAATGAACGTAGGTTTACACCCAATAATCTGCGTTACATTAGGAACGATTACTGCTTGTTTTGGAGGAGTAATACGTGATATTTTAGCGAATAAAATTCCTATTATTTTCAAGCAAGAGATCTACGCTACAGCTTGTATATTAGGAGGTTTAATGTACTATGTGTTGAATTATTTTGAATTGAGTAAAGACATTTTATATATTGGAACAGCTGGAATTATTATAGTAATTCGCTTATTAGCTGTTAAGTATAAATGGAGTCTTCCTTTTGCTACGGTTTAAAAGTTGTTTTTAATTATTTGACAAGCTTCTATTGTATTGTGAAATAGGTAAGTGAAAAGGAATACTAAAAGTACACCGATAGAGTTAAACCAAATGTAATGTATGTCTATAGTGAAGAATAAAATCATAATACTTATTTGTGCAGTTATTCCACTGTAGAGTACGGCTAATTTGTGAACATTAGGAGTGAGTACCGCTATTAGTAAAAGGCCTAAAATAGTTCCGAAAAATAGTGAAGAATAACACCAAAGCATTTGAATTAGGTTACTAAATACTGGGATTGTGTAACACAATGCAAGGGCTAATAGTAGACACACGGAAGCTATAATGGGCTGAATGACACTTGGTTTTATCTCAGTTTTAGTATTTGGACCAAAGTAGTGTAAAGATCTTTGTGAGAGGTATTTGACTTCGTTATGCACCATTGCTATCATACTGATTAAAAATAATGCAATTACAAAACCTGTTATTCCAGCAGGAATCTCATTGATTATAAAATCTAATAGAATAAAATCAGAATCGTTGATTTCGAGTTTACCATTAGCTTTTCTAATGGTTTGCTGAGCAGCTTTGTGTAGTTCATGTTCATTTTCGTTTAAACAGACTAATTGATATTGCAGTACTGGGTTGCTGTAATTTTGGTATATCTGTCCGGTGTACAATTGGCTAACTTCTTGTTTGTGGACTTGTAATATATTGTATTTCTGCTGTATACTGTCATATTCTTGAGCATACGGAGAGTTCATTACAATATATTCGTTATGAGGATTGTAATGAAGCTTAGGTGTATTGAATTGATAAAAAGTAAACAACATACAACCTGTAAATAAAATAAGAGCTTGTAAAGGAATATTGAATAAACCATTCATAATTAAGCTGTCTTTTGTTCTACTGCTATATTTTGTTTTATTGTAGATTGCTAAAACTCTTGTTTCGAGACTAAGTAAGGCAATGAATAACAGGGTACCATTTACCATTCCATTGATATACGTTAATCCTTTTTTAAGAGAAAGAGAAGGCACAATTATTTTTAGTTTATCAAAAGAATCTGCAAATTTCAAAACATCATTAAACCCCATACCATCTGGTAATTTGTAAAGAATATCAAGAATGATAGCAATCATTAATGTGATAAAACACAATAATTGCATCTTTTTAGGGAATATTTTTGTTTTGTGTTTATAGATGACTGTCAGTGTGATACAAATGAAAGTTACAATAAGAAGTAGTGATTTAAAGCTTACTCTAACCAATAGTGAAAGGATAATAGAAATGGCGTAAAGGCATACACTTAATAGTAATATCTTTTGAATAATAAATAGGGATATGGCGAGTCTACTAACTTTAGTTCCAAGTTTCTCTTCAATGAATTCAAAAGCATTAGTGGTTGTACTCGCTTTGAATTTAGGGAGTATATAGGCGCAAATAATATATATGGCAAGTGGAATACCAAGGAAGAATTGTAGGAAGGTCATCCCGTAATAATAAGCTATTCCAGGAAGGGATATAAATGTAAATGACAGGGTTTGTATTCCTAAAATTTTGAAGCCATAATACAAAGTTGATGGTTCGTAAATTGAGGTGGGGGTGGCACGTCTTCTTTGTCTAATTTGATTAAAAGTGATTAACAAGAATAGTACTATAATAAATATGCTCCAATCTAATAGGTTCATGGGAATGTGAATTGTATTTGTAGCCTATGTTTGGTAGAATAGTTTGGTAGAGTGTTAATAGCGTAGGAGAGAAGCTTAAAAAAAAGCCAGTTACACTAAATAGCGTAACTGGCTTTAGTACTACTACCATTTTTACTATTAAAACCGCAATAGTAAATACAATTTTTGTGCCATTGTATATATTTGAATACTGTTAAAAGTAATATTTAACTTATATACTTGGACTATCTTGATCTTTATGTTTATCAATAATGACAATTCCTTTTTGTAATAATAAACTGTTAGGATAAGATATTTTTTCTTTATCAACAGTTAATAAAATAGTGCAGAAAGCTTTGATATCGATTATTTCAGCTTCAATAGGGAAGTCTTTATCTTGAATTCTAATTGTATCTCCAATTCTAAAAGGGAATGAGAAAAACAATAAAATACCTGCTGTAATATTACTAAGCAATGACCACTGAGCAAACATCGCAACTCCAATTACAGTAAATACAGAGGTAATTGTCAGCATAAAGTTTTCTGGTTTCACTCCCCAAATAGTTAATATTAATATGAGGTAAAGAAACAAGATAAGCGTATTGAATAGTCTAATAACTAAGTTAACTCTACTATCTTTTCTATCCTCTTTGGAAGAGAAAGAACGAATAATATAAGCAGCTATTTTTTTAGTTGGAATATATAATACGATAACAATTGCTGTTGTTATTATTTCACGAAAATATTCTTGTAACATTGTTATTCTTTAATAAATTGAATTAACTCTTGTACTAATTCGGTTGTTGGTAAGCCTACAATATTAGTGTAAGAACCATCAATCTTTTCAATACCAACTAAACCAATCCACTCTTGAATTCCGTACGCACCAGCTTTATCAAATGGTTTATAATTGTCAATATAATAATAGATAACTTCATCTGACAATTCAGCAAAAGTAACTTTTGTGATACAGTTAAATATTCTTGTTTTACTCTTATTTCTAAGGCAAACAGAGCTAATAACTTCGTGTTCTTTTCCGCTGATGCTTTTAATCATTTCATAAGCTTCTTGTCTGTTTGCTGGCTTTCCTAAAGATTGGTTGTTGTTCCAAACAGTAGTATCACTTGTAATTAATATTTCATTATCGCTTTCAAGTGAAATGGCTTCTGATTTTGCTTTTGCTATAAAATCTGTTATTTCTCCAGCTTGTAATTCTTCAGGGTAGCTTTCATCTATATCAGATGCTCTGACTACAAAGGGAATGCCAAGTTCTTGTAAAAATTGCTTTCTACGAGGAGAATTAGAGCCTAAGACAATTGCATATTCTTTAAATAATATATCTAACATATAAGGAGAACATTAATCGTATTTAGCGTCAAAATGTTGAAACCACTTTTGTTGTGTTTTCATTACTTGTTCAATAACATCTCTTGCAGCACCTTTTCCTCCATTAACATGAGAGATATATTTAGCTACGCGTTTTATTTCTGGAACAGCATCTTGTGGACAAGTAGGTAATGCTACTTCATGCATAATATGATAGTCAGGAATATCGTCACCCATATAAAGAATATTCTCTGGGTTTAGATTGTATTTTGCAATGATTTCTTTGAATACAGTTACCTTGTTGGGAACAGCCATATAGATTTCTTTCACCCCTAAGTTTTGTAATCTAATGCGTACTCCATCATTACTACCTCCAGAAATAATACATACTTGGTAACCATTTTCAATAGCAGCTTTGATAGCGTATCCGTCACGGATACTCATATCTCTTAATAGGCTACCATCTTGAGCTACGTGTACATTTCCATCTGTAAGTACACCATCTACATCAAAAATAAATGTAGTGATGTCATTCATTATTTCTTTAAAGTGTTTAGACATTATTTGCTTTGTATTGATTTTGTTATTAATTGGTATATTTCTTTTTTAATTGGGTCGTTTAAGGCATTAAGGTGTCTGTCTATAATACTTTGATCACCTCTAATGGCTGGACCAGTTTGTGCGTCTTTAGGAGCTAAAACCTCAATTTTATGTGCTGTTTCTAAGATTAGCGGTTTTAGGATGTCAAAAGGCACATTATTTTCTTTACAGATTTCCTCACCTAACGTACATAAGTGATTTGTAAAATTGTTTACAAATACTGCTGCTAAGTGAATGGCTTGACGTTGTGTACTGCTAATTTTATAAACGCGTTCAGAGAATTTTATTGCTATTTTTTCTAAAAGAAGAAAGTCATCTATATTACTTGCCTCTAAACAAAAAGGGATTGCCGAAAAGTCAACTTCTTTGTCAAGAGAAAACGTTTGTAACATATAAAAGACACCTTTTCTATTTGTGTTTTGGATACTATCCATTGGTTTAGTACCCGAAGTATGAACAACAAAAGAATTAGGAAAAGGTATTGCATTTGAAACTTCTTCGATAGCATCATCGCTTACAGCAATGATAAATAAATCAGCAGGTTTTAATAAGTTAAGGTCTGTTATTATTTGATTGTGCGAAACTAAGTTACTAACTTTGTTAGGAGTTCGAGCATAAACTTGTTGTAGTGTAATGTTATCTTGTTCT
Source organism: Myroides phaeus (assembly GCF_009799805.1). Classification (NCBI taxonomy): domain Bacteria; kingdom Pseudomonadati; phylum Bacteroidota; class Flavobacteriia; order Flavobacteriales; family Flavobacteriaceae; genus Myroides; species Myroides phaeus. The sequence continues at coordinate 2,989,641 of NZ_CP047050.1, read as the reverse complement.
AAGATATTTAGGATCAAGTGATGCGCTACTTTTCCCGAACCTAATATTGAAATAGTTATCATAGCAATGTGATTGAGGGTTTGTGGGGTATTTATTAATAGGTAAAAATAAGCATTTGTAATGAAAAAAGATATAGAAAGTATAGAAGATATTAAGGTTTTGGTAGATACCTTTTACGGACGAGTGCAAAAAAATGATTTAATAGGGCCAATATTTGAAAGTAAATTGGTTGGTCGTTGGCCAGAGCATTTAGAAAAAATGTACAAATTTTGGCAGACAATTCTATTAGAAGAGTACTCTTATAGTGGACGTCCTTTTCCACCACACGCACAACTACCTGTGAGCCAGGAGCACTTTGATATGTGGAAACATTTATTTAATACTACTGTAGATGAGTTATATGCAGGGAAATTAGCAGAAGAAGCTAAATGGAGGGCAGAACGTATGGCAGCAATGTTTTTAAGTAAAATAGAGTACTTTAGAGATATGGGAAGTAAACCTCTTACGTAGTTATAAGCAATAAAAAACGCCTCATTATATAATGAGGCGTTTTTTATTCTTTATTTCTTTAGTAAATCTTCAATGTTCTTGTCAAATATATTGACAAAAGGGTCTTTTAGCGAACCATCTTTTTCTAAAATCATACAACGTTGAATTTTAGTGATAATCCATTTATCTTTCATTTGGTTAAAATCACTTGATCTTAATTCTTTTATATTGTAATCTCGGTATCTTGGTAATAAACTTAGCCACTCTCCGTGATCTCCGTCAATGCAAATACCTAAAACATCAATATTAGGGTTTTCTTGCATTAAGCTATGTGCTCGTCTGTGAGCAGCATCAGCGTGAGATATACCATTTTTAGTCCAAAAGAAAACTAAAGTAGGTTTCTTAATTACTTTATTTATTTGAATATTGGTATTGCTTGCATCTACAAGAGGTACTTCAGGTAGTTTATTTTCGTATTTCAAATTTTGAATTGCTTGTTGAATCAAAATAATTTCATTGTGTTGATCCTCATCAGTTGAAAGTTCGAAATAACGTTCTAAAAACAAGTCGTTATTGTTGAGGTTTTGATCTTGTAACAAATAAATAAAAGCGATATTGTCAAATATAGCGTTTCTTACTTTTGTGTTTTGAATCAATGTATCTACAATATTTAATTTGTCGATATATTTATCATATCTGTTTTCAGAAATAAACTCTTCTTCAGATTCTTCTACAATCGAATTAAGCATAATAGCTAAATACTTAGTAAAAGAAGAGTATTTTAGAAGGCGCTCATCATTAAAATTTACTTTTTTTCTAAACCCAAGATAATCTGCAGGTAATTTATCTCTAACGTCATCGTTAGTACGTATGAAATGCAGGATAGGGTATAGTTCTTTTAAGGAATAGAAATGCAGGTCAAGTTTGGTTTTTGCATACAAATCAAAACCGTCAGACCAGTCAATAATTGCTTTATTTCTTAAATAATAAGTAGTTCTTGCAGCGTGAACAGAATCAATGCGTTTAATAAATTGTTCAGGCGGTGTGTCAAAAGTACTGAATCGCTCACTTTCATCTAATATGTTTTTAACTGTTAGATTCATTAAGAAGTTATTCTTCTCCGCTCCTCTACCTGAAAATATAATAGAATGGTCAAAATCCTTTGAATTTAAGCGTAATGTTAGACTGTCGTTTTTATCAAAGTATACATATTGAAATTCTGGATTGTGTTTGTAGATATACATTCCAGGGGGTAGAGAATCAAACTTTTTATAAAATTTATTTTCTTTATCTAAAAATAAAGTGTCAATTACTTCGTTATCCTTACAGAAAAGAACAAAATTAGAAGTAGGGTTAATTATTTCGCCTTGGAAATGAGCAACAAAGTCGTCTTTTGCAAATTTCTCTTTACAAGAAGAGAATAAAGCAACAATGGGAATGACGAGATAAAGAAGTTTGTAGTTTAAAAAATTTGTACGCATTAGCTTAGTTGGTATGTATTACCATATTTAACAGTCTTACAGCAAATGTAAGTTTTACCTGTCTTTTTATTTGTTAATAGATGGTTAAAGTGTATCTGTTCAGTGATAAGTTATAATAAAAGATGTTTCTAAATATAAATTTATTAATTTTGCGGACAATATAAATCAAAATACTACGATGTTAACAGTTTCAAATCTGTCAGTTCAATTCGGAAAGCGAATTTTATTTGATGAAGTTAATGTAACCTTTACGCAAGGGAACTGCTATGGAATTATTGGTGCTAATGGTGCTGGTAAATCTACTTTTTTAAAAATACTGTCAGGAGAGTTTGATCCTACTTCTGGACACGTATCTTTAGAACCAGGAAAGCGTATGTCTGTTCTAAACCAAAATCACAATATGTTCGATGAATATACAGTATTAGAAACTGTAATGATGGGGAACAAAGATTTGTATTCGGTTAAGAAAGAAATGGACGAGCTTTACTTAAACTATACAGATGAGAATGCTGATAGAATAGGTGAGTTACAAATTAAGTTTGATGAAATGGATGGTTGGAACGCAGAATCTGCTGCTGCAACGTTACTTTCGAACTTAGGAATTACTGAAGACTTCCACTATACGTTAATGGCAGAAATGGATGCTAAATTAAAAGTACGTGTGTTATTAGCTCAGGCTTTATTTGGTAATCCTGATGTGTTAATTATGGATGAGCCTACCAACGACTTGGATTTCGAAACAATTGGTTGGTTAGAGAATTTCTTAGCGCACTACGAAAACACTGTATTAGTGGTGTCTCACGACCGTCACTTCTTGGATGCTGTTTGTACGCATGTATCTGATATTGACTTTGGAAAGATTAACCATTATTCTGGTAACTATACTTTCTGGTATGAATCAAGTCAGTTAGCGGCTAAACAAAGAGCACAACAAAATAAGAAAGCTGAAGAGAAAAAAGCAGAATTAGAAGAGTTTATCCGTCGTTTTAGTGCGAACGTTGCTAAGTCAAAACAGGCAACTTCACGTAAGAAAATGATTGATAAATTGAATTTAGGAGATATTAAACCTTCTTCAAGAAGATACCCTGCGATTATTTTTGATCAAGATCGTGAAGCAGGAGATCAAATCTTGAACATTGAAGGACTTGCTGCATCTATTGATGGAGAAGTTCTTTTCAAAGATGTTGATTTGAATGTTGCAAAAGGTGATAAAATTGTTGTTATCTCTAAAGATTCTCGTGCTACTACAGCATTCTACGAAATCTTAAACGGAAAAAAACAAGCTGATGCAGGGAAGTTTGATTGGGGTGTTACAACAAGTCAATCTTATTTGCCAGTTGAAAACCACGAATATTTTGAAAATGATTTAACTCTTGTTGATTGGTTACGCCAATGGTCTAAAACAGAAGAAGAGAGAGATGAGGTTTTCGTACGTGGATTCTTAGGGAAAATGATTTTCTCTGGAGAAGAAGCATTAAAAACAGGTAGAGTATTATCAGGAGGAGAAAAAGTACGTTGTATGCTTTCTCGTATGATGATGGTAAGAGCAAATGTTTTAATGTTAGATGAGCCAACTAACCACTTAGACTTAGAGTCTATTACGGCTTTTAATAACTCATTGAAAAACTTTAAAGGAACTATTTTGTTGACTACACATGACCACGAGTTTGCTCAAACAGTTGGTACACGTATTTTAGAGTTGACTCCAAATGGTGCAATTGATAGATATATGACATTTGATGATTATTTAGATGATCCAAAAGTTAAAGAGCTTAGAGCTAAAATGTATTAAATTATAAGAATAAAAAGTGTTACTTCGGTAGCACTTTTTTTTTGCTTATCTGTGAGTGATGGTGTAGTGGAATTTATTGTTTAAATAAGAGGGAACGTTTAAAGATACAGAGTGTTTTAAAGGATACGAGTTTGTATCAGTCTGACAATTTTGACGGGTATTCTGAAGAATAACTTCTTTATAAGTATTATGTTTTTGGTAATGTGAAGGTGTTTGATTTTTTCGAATTATTAAAATGAGATTCTGTTTGATTAGGATAAATTGTGACTTTAGGAAGAATAAATCTGTTATTTTATGATTATTTTTAGATTATCTAAATAGATAAAGTCTATTTTTGTTTAGAACAATAATCAAAAAAAAGAGAAGAAATGAAAAAGATAGCTTTAATGTTAGCAGTAGTTGCTGGAATGACAGTTGTAAGTTGTAAAACAGCAGGAGAAGTAAATAAAACTGTAAAAGAACAAAAAGTAACTATGGACCAAGCAAAAGAATTAGGGGGAGAATGGACATTGATTTCTATGAAATCAGAAGGAAAAGAATTAAAAGATTTGTTTCCAGGTAAGACTCCGAAGTTAAACTTTGAGATTGCGACAAAACGTGTGAATGGAAATGATGGTTGTAATAACATCATGGGAGAATATAGTGTAAAAGCAGGAAATGAAATCGTGTTAGGAGAGAAAATGGCATCAACAATGATGTTTTGTTCAGGTGTAGCAGATAGAGAATATATGCAAACTTTACAGTCAGTAACTAACTATGAAATCGTAGACGGTAAGCTTCTTTTGAAGTCAGGAAAAGAGATTGTACTTACATTTTCGAAATAAAACAGATAAATTTCAGAAAAAAAAATAAAAAGCCGTACTTAATGTATGGCTTTTTTTGTGTCATTTTATTTGAATATGTTAATTTACTTGAGTATTATATGTAAATAGTGTGATTGTTTTAGCAAAGTAAAAATTTACTACTAATGTCGATAATTATTGGTGGTTGATTGGTTTTAGGTAGTAAAAAATTATAATTTTGTCAACGCATAGGGGAATTGTGGGGACTTAGTACCTTATGCGATTTTATATCCCTTTCTTGAAGTAAACATTTTCACTTTTGGCTAAGTATTTAGTGATGTTATTTATAATTAATAACGTTAATTGTTTATGAATGGGAAGGGATTTTTTATTTCTTCTTGAATAGAATAAGGCTTTAAAAGTGCATTGTGATATATTTTTTTCTTATTGATGTAATTTGTTGTGCCATTATTTAAAATATATTTTGTGTTACTCACATATTAATTACTTTAATTTTTATTTAAAATATATAGGTTCATCTTTTCATTCTTTACTTCAATTTGCTGTAGGTTTAAAAAACCTAATTTTTTCAAAAGTTTTATAGAATGATGATTAGTTGGGAGGGTAGTAGCTAATAGAGTATTGTATTTTTGCTGTATTTGTGCTTGTTTTACAATTATATTCGTCGCCTCGAATGCATAACCTAAATGCGTGTATTCTGGTAAAAAAGCAAAACCTAAATCGGGATAGTGTAAATATTCCCTTTTGATAATACTTATAAGTCCTATGCTTTTATTGGAGTTTTTTAGTTTTACAGTCCAGAATTTAAAATTACGATTATCTAATATACTTTGAATGTAGATTGCTGCTTCAAAGAGAGTATAAATATTTCTATTGCCAATATATTTTAACCACCCTTCAGTATTGACTAAATTAAGGATGAATGAAGCATCAGCATACGCCAATTCTTCAATATGAAGTCGGTGTGTGTGTAATTGTAGTGGAAACATTTCGATATTATGAATTACTAAGATATTAAAATTATGAGCTTGTAAAGAAGTAATCATTTCTGTTTGTACAGTATGGTATTTGGTGAAGTTTTGATATTTAAAGATATGAGTGTGTTTTATAATTTTCGTAAATTTTATTGTGTTAGACTTTTTTCTTTTCTGTAACTTGAATTAATTAAAATAAATAGGCGTAATAATGAAAATACTTGTGATTGAAGATGAACGTGAGCTACAAAATGTGATCGTTGAGTCTTTAGAGAAAGAAAGGTATGTGGTTGAAACAGCTTCAACTTACATAGAAGGTGAAGATAAGGTAGTTGGGTTTGATTATGATTGTGTGTTGTTAGATATTATGTTGCCAGATGGTAGTGGTATTGACTTGTTGCGTAGTATTAAAAATCAGGGAAAAGGAGATGCTGTTATTATTATATCAGCAAAGGATTCTATAGATGATAAAGTATTAGGCTTAGAGTTAGGGGCGGATGATTATTTGACAAAACCTTTTCACTTGTCTGAATTACACGCGCGTATTAAGTCTGTTTTAAGAAGGCGAAATCAAAATGGTCAGCAAAGTACAAAGTGGAATAATGTTGAAATATTTTATGATGATCGCTTAGTTTTAGTGGATGGGAAATCAGTTGTATTTAATAATAAAGAATTTGCTATGCTATATTATTTTGTGGTAAATGCTAATCGTTTGGTGACTAAAAGTTCATTAGCAGAACACGTTTGGGGAGATTATGTAGATGATGTGGATAGCCTTGATTTTGTTTATTCACAAGTGAAAAATCTTAGAAAAAAACTAAAAACAAGTAAAGCAGATTTGAACATACAATCTGTTTATGGTATGGGGTATAAATTGGTAAATGAATAAAATGAGATTACAAAACTATACATTAAAGTATTTGTCAATTGGGTTATTTGTAGTACTTACATTATGGGTATTTGTATTTTATGCATTTATGACAGATGAGGTGTACGACAACATTGATGATGGATTAAAAAATACCAAGATTGAAATAATTAAAAAAGCATATAATGATCCACAATTAAAAAGCGTTCAGTCTTTTGGAGCAAATGGCTTTAGAATTACTCCTTTGCCTGCAGGTGATTATTCGGTTAAGAATGTTTTTGAAACAAAGAATATTTATATGGAGTCAGATGATAATGAAGAACCTGTACGTATTTTGACCACAGTCTTTACGGATAAAAAGGGAGATAATTATAAATTAGAAATAAGTACTTCCACAATTGAAGCAGATGATTTACTTAGAGATTTTGGAATTTCTGTTTTAGCATTATATGTAATGTTGTTGGGGAGCATATTTATTATAAACTATTTTATTTTGCGTAAGGTATGGAAATCATTTTATCGCTTATTGAGCAATTTACAAGGGTATAGTTTTGGACAAAAAGTTGTAACCCAAGAAACAGCTACTCCGATTCGAGAATTTAATGATTTACAAGTTGAAATTAATAAATTGATTCAGCGTATTGAAAATACGTTTGATCAGCAAAAGATATTCGTGTCAAATGCTGCTCACGAAACACAAACACCTCTTGCTATTATTAGTAATAAGTTAGAGCTAATGATAGAAGAGGAGGGAGTAACAGAAAAGCAAATTGCGCAAATTGAATCAATTCACGATAGTGTGAGAAGGTTAGTTAAGTTAAATAAGTCCTTATTGATGTTGACTAAAATAGAAAATAATCAATATCAAGACATTCAGAAGGTTAATTTTAATGAATTAGTTTATGCTGTAGTTGGTGAATATGACGAATTATTAGAATACAAAGCAATTGCTGTAAAGATTATTGCCGATACAGAGCCTTTTGTTGTTTCAATGGATAGAGGCTTGGCTATTATGTTATTCCAAAACTTGTTGAAAAATGCTTTATTTCACAATGTAAAAGGTGGTGATATTGTAATCAAATTAGAGTCATCGAAAATGATTATTAGTAACAGTAGTATGTTAGAGGGGGCTTTAGATGAACAGTTGATTTACAATCGTTTTTTTAGAAGTTCTACAAATGAGCAATCAACTGGATTAGGTTTGGCATTAGTGGAAACAATTGTCAAAGTAACACCTGCTTTATCATTGCGTTATTACTACGATGGAAAACATCACTTCGAAATATTTTCTACAAATTAAATTATTCCCAATTCTTTCCAGATTGTGACTATACATTTGTCCTATAAAAAATAAGAAACAACAAGTATGAAAAAGTTTAAAAATTTATTGACAGTAGTGATGGTGGTAGTAGCAAGTTTATTTACTCAATCATCAATGGCGAGTGATACAATCATTTCAAAGCAACAATTACCTCAAAAAGCCCTTAGTTTTATTACTAATTACTTTAAAGGAAAGGAAATTAGTTACGTAAAACAAGATAAAGAATTGTTTTCTACATCGTATGAAGTACAATTTGTAGATCGAATGAAGGTTGAATTTGATGGAAAAGGAGAATGGGAAGAAGTAGACGGACGTAAGATGGCGATTCCAACTGGGTTTATCAATACGAATATTGTAAACTATGTGAAGAAGAATTTTGCAGGTGTTGATATTACAAAAGTTGAAAAAGGCTTTAGAAAAATTGAAGTTAAACTGAGTAACGGATTGGAATTAGAGTTTACAAAAGAAGGGAAATTTAGTAGAATTGACGATTAATAAGAAGTGATATGAAAAGAAATAATATTGTTTTAGCAGGTATATTAGCTTTGACGTTAAGTGTTACGGCATGTAAAAAAGAAAGTAGTGATAATGTAGCAGGAGTTGAAGTAAATGAAGGAGTAACGTTGCCAGATAGTATGTATAGTTTTATTATGTCCGTTTTTCCAAAAGTAGCAGTGAAAGAAACGAAAGAGTTGGGACAACCAAATTATTACGGATCTACGCATTCTGCAAACTTGGATAACAATATGAAGATTGACTTTGATAGGGAAGGAAATTGGACAGAAGTAGAAATGCTTGATAATTCAGCAATTCCTATGGAATTTTTACAAAAAGAAATACCAACCATATTAGCTTATGTACAATCTAATTATCCAAATGTTTCAATAATTGAAGTGGATAAAGATAGTAGAAGAGGATTTGAGGTGTCATTAAGTGATAATTTAGAATTAGTATTTAATCAGCAGCAAGAGTTTATAGGACTTGATCTTGATTTAGACCACGATGAACAAGTGGTAGAAGAAACAGAGATTCCGAAAGTAGCAAAAGAGTTTATAACTAAGAATTTTGGAGAAACGACAGTTGTATTAGTTAAGAAGGAATTAGATAGTAAAGAAGACAAATACAAAGTATATTTATCAAATGGTTATAAGATTGAGTTTGATAATATGGGAGAATGGAAAGAAATAAAAGGAAATCAAATGAATGATTTGCCAAATACGGTATTATTAGAGCGTATTGCTTCTTACATTAAGGCTAATTACAGTAGATATAAAACAGTGAGTATTGAGCGAGAAAAAGATCATTTTCAAGTAGAAGTTGAGAAAGGAGGAGAGAATTTAGAATTACTTTTTGACAACGCTGGAGTGTTTTTAGGTATTGATGACTAATACTTTTTGAAATATACAAATAAGGGCATACACGATGAGTATGCCCTTATTTGTATATTTAGACGTCTACTAAAGTCTCTTGTTGATTTAAAAGACTTTCTTTTAATAAAATAGTTTGACTTCTATTTTTGACATTAAGTTTAGCATATAAATTACTGACATGATGTTTTGTAGTGCTCAGTGAAATTGATAAGTTTTCTGCTATTTCTTGATTAGCTAATCCTTCCCAAATACCAACAAGTACATCTGTTTCTCTATCTGTTAAAGCAAACTCTTCTTTTAATTGCATAATTATTTTTTCAATATTGGTCAATAGATTGTCTGCTTGTAGTGGTGACTGTATAAAAAATGAAGGGTTGTTTTTATGAGATATTGCCGCTTCTAATTTTTGTTGCTTTAACTCAAAAATATAATTCTTTATCTGATTACGGTACATTTGATTTTGCCTATTTAATTTTTCAATTCTCATTAGAATAAGTATGTTAATAGCTACAATACTTATTGACATAGTAATTCTAAGTGCATTTAAATGAAAAAAACTAAAATTAAAAATATCGTATGTTATTGACCAAGAATAACCTAAAACTTGAAAAACAAGAATAACAAATATACCGGTTAATATTTTCATATATATGTCTTTTTTAATTGCAGACAAAGAAATTAGAAAACCTATGATTGGTATTATTAAACAAGCGTGTTTTAGTATATGTAGATATAAATATTGGTCAGTAATAGTATATGAAATAGCTAATAAAATAGAAGTTAATGCTAATGTGGTTAAAATAAGTTTGATGATTTTTCCACTTTCTTTTAAACTTAGAAAATTATAAGTAAAATAAGAAAGTAAAAAACTAATAATAGGAAAACTTAAAGTAATTATGTGTTTTAATGTATATTTTCCATCCGATAGAAAGTAAAACATTCCGTCTTCATGAAAAAATATTAATCCAATAGAGGCAAGTAGAAGACTAAAAATAATAAATGTTTGATCTTTTGAAATATAATAGAAACCCAAGTCAAGGAGTATTGATAAAATGATGAATCCGTAGTATACTCCAATTAAAATAAGCATACTGACTCCTGCACCTTTATAAGCACCTCTCTCTTTTAGTACAAATTGTTCTGCATTATTGAAATTGTGAGGAATCTTTAGGTATATATAAGGGGTGTGTGATTTAAAATGATGTTCAGGAAAACGCGTACTAATTCGGCTTCCATCAAGGTCATAGTTTGGTATTATTTTATTCCAATTCACTCCATCATTAACATAAAAATCGTAGTCTAAGATATGAGCACTTGGAAATTTAAAAATACAAGGTTTATTAATTTCGTTATTTTCTAATGTTATTCTTAACCATTTATAATTATTAATTTTTTTACTAATTTCAGTATTATTTTTTCCTGCTAAAGGACTGTATTGTAGGTTTTCAAAAAAAGTTATATCACTATTACTTTTTTGTGAATATGAAAATAAAGGAAATAACAAGAGTAACAAGATATAACTTGCTACTTTCTTTTGTAGTGGGGACTTCATAATTTATATTATACTGTTATTAATAAACAATTTATGCAAATAATGCGAGATTATTTCATATTTGCAAGAGGATTTCCGTAAAAGCTTATTTTTAATTAGTGAAAAAATAAAAAATAAGATATATAATTTGTTGTTTTTTCAAAAAAAAGGTGAGTTTCTTAAGTGTTAAAAAACATAGTACTTTAGTATTAGTTTTTTCTTAATGATTTGAATTTCATATATGTGCGTAATTGTTGTTCATTTTAGAAGTAACTTTTTTAGTACTTTGGTCTTAGTGGTTAACATCGCAAACTGTATATATTTGTGATAGTTAAAAATGACAAATTTTTATACTGAGAGTTAAAATAGTTTTATCAAATTCAATTTAACTTTCACAGTTCTTTTCAAAAAAGAAACAGAATCCCCACTCTGTTTTACACCACAAGATATACCTAATATCTTGTGGTGTTGTTTTTCTTACATTTCTTATAATTCTATTTCCCTAAGAAAAATAGCTATTTCACAGAATTACTACTGTTTATAATTTTTATTTGATGTATTTTTGTCTTCCCAAATAAAAAAGGAGTTAAGTATAATAAATATATATTAGATTGTAGAGGTTTTACACATTTTATGTATGTTTTTATCACTTTACAATAAGCCAGTTTGCAATACTATTTTTTATTGTTATAAAAACATATATTATATAAAATAGTATTTTAAGAGAAGTTTTCAAGTGATGTCGTGTAAATTGGTCAATTATTACAGTTTTATTGTTTTTTGTCTAAAAATAACAAACTGTTTTAGTTTTTAAAATAAAATAATATTTAGTATTGGTTGATTTTTTGTAATAGAATATCATAAAAGGTCAAACAAAAATAAAAGGAATATGAAAATAGGAATAACATTTAGTGCTTTTGATTTATTGCACGCAGGACATATAAAAATGTTAGAAGAGGCTAAACGTGAGTGTGATTATTTAATTGTGGGTTTACAAACTGATCCAACATTAGATAGACCTGAAAAAAATAAGCCAACACAAACTGTTGTAGAAAGATATATTCAATTAAAGGGGTGTAGATTTGTTGATGAGATTGTGCCTTACGCAACAGAGCAAGATTTAGAAGATATTTTAAGATCTTTTAAAATAGATGTGCGTATTTTAGGTGATGAGTATAAAGATAAAAACTTTACTGGTCGTGCTTATTGTGAAGAGACAGGTATTGAATTACATTATAATAGAAGAGATCACCGTTTTTCAAGTAGTTCGTTAAGAAAAGAAGTAGCGGAGAAAGAAAATAGTAAAATTAGAAAAATAGGATAATCGAAAATACGATTAGATTTAAGAATTAATTTGTTTTAAAAAGAGTTTTACATCTGTAAGGCTCTTTTTTTGTTTAGACAAACAAGCTTTAAAAGTATGCGTTGTGCATTTCCTTTTGTATTTTTGATAACTCTTGTTTGTTGGAATTATATTGTTATATAATTTTATTATAGTGAAATTGTATTTAAATAACGTTCATTCAAGTGTTTATAATTTAGATTATTTTATGAAAGAAATCAAAAAGATCTGTTGTATTGGAGCTGGATATGTAGGTGGACCTACAATGTCTGTTATAGCACAGAAAAATCCCCATATCCAAATTACTGTTGTTGACCTTAACGAAGCGCGTATTGCTGCTTGGAATGGGGAAGACTTGAGTAAATTACCTATTTATGAGCCAGGATTAGATGTAATTGTTGGTGAAGCAAGAGGTCGTAACTTATTTTTCTCTACTGAAGTTGATAAAGCAATTGACGAAGCAGATATGATTTTTATTTCTGTAAATACACCTACAAAAACTTACGGAAAAGGTAAGGGGATGGCAGCAGACTTAAAATACATTGAATTATGTGCGCGTCAAATTGCTCGTGTTGCAAAAACAGATAAGATTGTGGTTGAAAAATCTACGTTGCCTGTTAGAACAGCACAAGCTATTAAACGTATTTTAGATCAAACAGGAAACGGAGTAGAGTTTCAAATACTTTCAAATCCAGAGTTCTTAGCAGAAGGTACAGCAGTAACGGATTTATTAAATCCAGACCGTGTATTAATTGGAGGAGCAGAGACTATAGAAGGAAGAGAAGCAATGCAAGCTTTAGTTGATATTTACAGTGCTTGGGTTCCTACAGAAAGAATTTTAACTACAAACGTATGGTCTTCAGAGCTTTCTAAATTAACAGCTAATGCTTTCTTAGCACAACGAGTTTCTTCTATTAATGCAATTTCTGAGTTATGTGAAGTTTCTGGTGCAGATGTAAATGAAGTAGCAAGAGCAATAGGTACAGATAGCCGTATAGGAAGTAAATTCTTGAAAGCTTCAGTAGGATTTGGAGGTTCTTGTTTTCAAAAAGATATTTTAAACTTAGTATATATTGCCCAAACGTACGGTTTAACAGGGGTTGCAAATTATTGGGAACAGGTAATCATTATGAATGACCACCAAAAAAGACGTTTTGCAGAGCGTATTGTTTCTACGTTATTCAATACTGTAAACGGTAAAAAGATTGCTTTCTTAGGATGGGCATTTAAAAAAGATACCAATGATACCAGAGAATCAGCGGCTATTTATGTGGCTAATGATTTAATGGAAGAAGAAGCAAATATTCACGTTTACGATCCAAAAGTAACAGAACAACAAATGTTGGCTGACTTAGATTATCTAAATACACGCAGTGCAGAAGCAAACGAAAAACACTTAACTGTTCACGCAAACCCTTACGAAGCTTTAAACGGAGCACACGGAGTAGCTGTATTAACAGAGTGGGATGAGTTTAAGACTTATGATTGGCAAAAGATATATGACAATATGCAAAAGCCAGCCTTTGTATTTGATGGGCGTAGTCTTTTAGATCGTCAAGAATTAGAGAAAATAGGTTTTGAAGTTTATACTATCGGAAGAGGGTAGTTTAAAAGTATAAAAAAGAAATGAAAAAGAATTTAATTGTATTTGGTACAAGACCAGAAGCTATAAAAATGGCTCCATTGGTAAAAGAGTTTAAAAAGCATAGCGATAAATTTGATACACGAGTTTGTGTTACCGCACAACACCGCGAAATGCTTGATCAAGTTTTAGCGTTTTTTGATATCGTGCCAGAATATGATATGAATTTAATGAAACCTAATCAGAATTTATATTCTCTAACAGGGGATATAATTAACGGTTTGAAAGAAGTATTAGAAGATTTTAAACCAGATTATGTTTATGTACACGGAGATACCACTACTACAATGGCATCGAGTATTGCTGCTTTTTATAGTGGAGCAGAAGTGTGTCACGTAGAAGCTGGATTGCGTACGCATAATAAACGTGCTCCTTTTCCAGAGGAAATCAACAGACAGATTACGGGTAGAGTAACAGATTATCACTTTGCACCAACTGAGGCTTCTCGTGCTAATCTACTTCGTGAAAATATTGCCGAAAAAGATATTTTAATTACAGGAAATACTGTAATTGATGCACTATTAGAAAGTGTAGAGCGCGTTGAAGATTTACAAAATGAAGAAATCGACAATTTAAAAACAATTGTAGATCCCAATAAGAAGTTGATTTTAGTAACAGGACACAGAAGAGAGAATCATGGAGATGGTTTTATTCGCATTTGTGAGGCCTTAAAAGAAATAGCTTTAACACATAAAGATGCACAAATTATCTATCCTGTACATTTGAATCCAAATGTAAAAGGACCTGTATATGAGATTTTATCAGGAATTGATAATATTCAATTAATCTCACCTTTGGCTTACCCATCATTTGTATGGTTAATGAACCAAAGTTTTATGATTATTACCGATAGTGGAGGGGTACAAGAAGAAGCGCCAAGTTTAGGGAAACCTGTATTGGTTATGCGTGATACTACTGAACGTCCAGAAGCTGTAGAAGCTGGAACAGTTATTTTAGTAGGAACGGATAAAGCTAAGATTGTAAACGAAGTGAATAGCTTGTTAACAGATGAAAAGCGCTATCAAGCGATGTCAGCTTTACACAATCCTTATGGAGATGGAAAAGCGTGTGAACGCATTGTAGAATTTATAGCTAAATTATAACAGACGCAATTCATTGCGTTTTTGAAAAAAAATACAACAAACAAGATTTTATATACAAATGAAAAATACACAAGTAGTAACAATTGGTTTAGGGTACATCGGATTGCCAACTTCTGCTTTGATTGCACAAAATAAAATAGGAGTTCACGGAGTTGATATTTCACAACACGTTGTGGATACAATTAACGCAGGTAAAATTCACATTGTAGAACCAGATTTAGATAAGGCAGTGGCTGAGGCTGTAGCAGAAGGTTATTTAAAAGCAGCTACTACACCAATTGAAGCCAATACATATTTAGTCGTAGTTCCAACTCCTTTTAAAGGAAATCACGAGCCAGATATTTCTTATGTAAAAGCTGCTACTACAGCTATTATGCCTTTGTTAAAAGAAGGTGATTTGTATATTATAGAATCTACTTCTCCTGTTGGAACAACTGAAAAAATGATGGAATACATTTTTACAGAAAGACCAGAATTAGAAGGAAAAATATATTTAGCATATTGTCCTGAGCGTGTATTACCAGGAAATGTAATGCACGAATTAGTTCACAATGACCGTGTAATTGGTGGAGTGAACGAAGAATCAACTCAAAAAGCAATTGCTTTTTACAGTCAATTTGTACAAGGAACATTACACCCAACAAATGCACGTACAGCTGAGATGTGTAAATTAACAGAAAACTCTTCTCGTGATGTTCAGATTGCCTTTGCAAATGAGTTGTCATTAATTTGTGATAGAGCGGGTATTAATGTTTGGGAATTAATAGAATTAGCCAATAAACATCCACGTGTAAATATTTTACAACCAGGATGTGGGGTAGGAGGACATTGTATCGCAGTAGATCCATATTTTATTGTTTCTGAATTCCCTATGGAATCTCGTATTATCGCACAAGCAAGAGAGATTAATAATTATAAATCATTTTGGTGTGCTGAAAAAGTAAAAACAACTCGTTTAGAGTTTGAATTGACAAAAGGGCGTCAACCTGTGATTGCGATTATGGGATTAGCATTTAAACCAAATATCGATGATTTACGTGAGTCTCCTGCTATTCATATCGCTGAACGTGTATTGCAAGATTCAGGAGATGCGGATATGTATATTGTAGAGCCTAATGTACACGAACACAAAGTGTTTAAATTAACAGACTATAAAGTAGCTGTTGAGAAAGCGGATATCATTGTGTTTTTAGTTGCTCATAATGAGTTTAAAGAATTAAAATTAACTGATGATAAAGTAGTTTTAGATTTTTGTGGTATTAAGAAGTAACTAATGAAAAAGATTGTAATCACAGGAGGAGCTGGATTTATCGGTTCACACGTAGTAAGACAGTTCGTATTGAACTATCCTAATTACCAAATATATAATTTGGATGCCTTGACGTATGCAGGTAATTTAGAAAATCTGAGAGACATTGAAAATGCACCAAACTATACGTTTGTAAAAGGAGATATTACAGATGAGCAATTTATCAATGAATTGTTTCAACAAGAACAATTTGATGGGGTTATTCACCTGGCAGCAGAATCTCACGTAGATAGATCAATTACAGATCCGTTGGCATTTGTGAGAACAAATGTAATCGGTACGGTTAATTTATTACAGGCATTTAAAGGTCTTTGGCAAGGTAATTTTGAAGGAAAGCGTTTTTACCACGTTAGTACAGATGAAGTATATGGCTCGTTAGGAGAAACAGGTTTCTTTTATGAAACAACAGCTTATGATCCAAATTCGCCTTATTCAGCCTCTAAAGCAAGTTCAGATCACTTTGTACGTGCGTATGGAGAAACGTATGGTATGCCGTATGTAATTAGTAATTGCTCTAATAACTACGGACCAAACCACTTTCCAGAAAAGTTGATTCCCCTGTGTATTCACAATATCATCAATAAAAAACCATTGCCTATTTACGGAAATGGAAAATATACTCGTGATTGGTTGTATGTAATAGACCACGCAAGAGCGATAGACGATGTATTTCACAAAGGAGGAAATGCGGAAACATATAATATTGGTGGATTCAACGAATGGCAAAACATCGACTTAGTTCGTGAGTTATGTAAACAAATGGACACAGTATTAGGTCGTGAAGTAGGAGAAAGTGAGCAGTTGATTACGTATGTGAAAGACAGACCAGGGCACGACTTACGCTATGCCATTGACGCAACTAAAATCAATAAGGAATTAGGATGGAAACCATCTGTTACGTTCCCAGAAGGATTAGCAAAAACAATAGAGTGGTATATGAATAATCAACAGTGGTTAGAGAATGTAACCAGTGGTGCTTATGCAGATTACTATAAAGAACAGTATAAATAAAGGGTTACTGTTAACGGTTTACAGAAATGTAAAAGTTAATTGTTTTCGTTTGACACAATATAAAGATGCAATACTTTGCGTCTAAAAAAATAAAATCACGAATGAAAGGAATAATATTAGCAGGTGGAGCAGGAACGCGATTACACCCCTTAACATTGGCGGTGTCTAAGCAATTGTTGCCTATTTATGATAAGCCAATGATTTATTATCCATTGTCAGTATTGATGTTGGCAGGGATAAGGGAAATTTTAATTATATCTACACCAAGAGATTTACCAAACTTTAAAAACTTATTTGGAGATGGTAGTCAATTGGGAATTTCACTAAGTTATGCAGAGCAACCAAATCCTGACGGATTAGCACAAGCTTTTATAATTGGTAAGGAGTTTATAGGAAACGATGATGTCTGTTTGATATTAGGAGATAATATTTTTTATGGTGCAGGTTTACAAGTAATGTTAAAGGAATCAATTCGCATAGTTACAGAAGATCAGAAAGCTGTTGTTTTTGGTTATTATGTTGACGATCCAGAACGATATGGGGTAGTTGATTTTGATAAAGAAGGGAATGTGATATCAATTGAAGAAAAGCCCGCTTTACCTAAATCAAACTATGCAGTCGTTGGGTTATATTTCTATCCTAATTCTGTCGTTCAAAAAGCTAAAGATATAAAGCCTTCAAAAAGAGGTGAAATAGAAATAACTGACTTGAATCTTAAATATCTTAAGCAAGAGCAATTAAAGTTGATTCCGATGGGACGTGGTTTTGCTTGGTTAGATACTGGTACTCACGAATCATTGACAGAAGCCACGGAATTCGTTAAAACATTAGAAAAGCGAACAAGTTTAAAAATCGCTTGTTTAGAAGAAATTGCCTTGCTAAATAAGTGGGTTTTAAAAAGGCAAGTGGAAGATTCAATAAAAAATCTCAAAGGAGATTATTACGCATATATCCAAAAAGTACTCAATCGAATTGAGTAGAATAAAAAAAGCCTGAGTGGAAATTCAGGCTTTTCGCGTTAGTAAGGAATATATACTATTCTTGAAAATAGTTTTAGTTTAAACTAAATACTATTGTTATTATCAACATAAATATTTGGCTAAAATATTAATTGGTAGTTTGTTGATAAATATAATAATACTTGATTGTTTTCTTCAAAAACAGAAAGGAATACACACGTTGTTTCATTTTTTGAATTACGTAGTTGTGTTCGATTAGTTTCATATAAAGCTCATATGGTAAATATTCTACTTTTATGAAGTTTTCCCCTCTTTTTTTTGCATCAGCAAGCATCAGCAAGATTTCATCATAACGCTGGTTAACGTCTATCTGAGACGATTTTCTAAGACTTACAGTTTCCATTTTTAAAGAATTGGTGTTAATAAGGATTTGTTAGGTGTTTTGTGTTACTTACAAATATATGCTAAATAAATCTTCTTAAATCAAATGATTACTCAATAAAACATATAGTTCGCTGTTTTTAACAAAAAAGAAAATAGAAGTGTTTTAGTTGTGTATTAAGTGCTTTTTTAAAGTATAAATGTGTAAATATTGGTAATTGTTTACATAGTGTGTTATTTGATTTAATTATATCCTTTTTGTTAAGGATGTGAAAATTGAGTTATCACAGTCTTTTTTAAAGACTTTTAAAATATAATTCGCTTCTATTACAAAATTCTCGAATATCTTTTGCGGTTCTATGAGTAGAATTATATAGATGTATTGTTTTTTTCAAGCCAATGGTTAAACTTAAAAAAAGTGAATTATTGTAATTTTTTTGAAAATTTAAAAAGTTGTATAAATCAATAGTAAATGGAACTTTTTAAAGGTTTTTTGATCATTTAATTATGTACACTTTATTTGAGTAATTATTTGATTTTTATTTTTTTTTACATTTTAAATAAAGATTTCTTTTTATTTAGTCGGTTATAAAATGGGAATATTTAGATGTTGTACTTCTTTTTTTTGGTGTTTTTACACTTTTTTAAAAGGAGTTGGCTATAGTTGTATTTTATATTTTTTTTATTAAAAAACTGTTAAGAATAAAATATTTTGTTTTTTGGTATGATGATTGTTTTCAGGGGGAATAGTTCTGTTAATTGTAAAATTTACAATCTGGTTGTTAATTTATATTTTGTATATTTTAATTAAAATATAATATATTGTATATAATATTGGTTTGTTTGCTTTATTAATGTTAATTTTAATTAATCTGTATTAGTGGTAATTGTTGTGAGATTTCGCTTGTATAGTGTTAATATTTACCTTAGATCATGAATAAAATAAAAACAATAATTATAGTTTTTTTAGTGTCTTTATCAAATGTATGGGCACAAAATACGAATGTTAGTTTTCCTTTTTTCTTAACCCTTCAAGATGGTACTGATGTGCCTCAGGGGCTTTATTTACCACAAGGGGCAAATAATGCAACTTTTACAACTGAAGGATTGTTTTTAACCCCAAATAAATCAAGACAATTTGGTGCTATTTTAATGAAGGATATGTCTTTTACTTCAAGTAATGGTATAGAAATTAGTTTTGAATTTAATGTATATGGAGGTAGTGATCCTAATGGTACAGATGGTTTCATTGTTTTTTTATACGATGGTTCTATTCCGGATGAAGATATGTTTATGGGAGCAGGGGCTCGTTCTATGGGGTATGTATTTAATAGATCATCAGAGACTGCTCAAAAACAGTATAGACGAAAGGGTTTACCTGGAGCATATTTAGGTGTTGGATTAAATATGTCAGGGAATTATAAAAATCAAGTTTTTGGTAATGAGCTAAGAATAAATGGAATTAAGGGACATAAATGGAAATCACCCAAATCAGATATACCTGGTCCAAGTCATATTACTTTAAGAGGAGCTGAATATAAATTACCTGGCAGAGATGCTATGTTGGGGTATCGTGGATATCCGGTATTAAAAACAGTAAGTACTTTAAAAACTGATACCCAAACAGATGGTAGTGGAGAATTAAATGATGATGGTACTTATAATTTTGGTCCGAGTTTTTCAAAAGATACTTCTTTTAGCTTGCGAAATGGAGGTGTTGGGGATAATGAAAGTGATGATAAGTTTAGGAAAGCTTTTATTAGTTTAATTCCTCATAAAGAAGGAGGATTTAATATAAGTGTAAAAATTCAACACGGAAATCAGTTGTCAACTGTAATTGATAGCTATCACTATAAAACGAAGATTACTTATTATGAAAATGCAGAAGGAAAATATAGTGATTTTGAAACAGATGCAAAATTGCAGAATGTAGCCGGTCCAGATGTGAAGTTTGAATTAGATTCATCAGTGCCAGAGCGATTGAAAGTTGGTTTCGCAGGTATTACAGGAGGGAGAACGGATGTTCATATGATTCGTAACTTATTGATTTCTGTTCCTTATGCAGCAGTTGCTACAGATAAAGATTTTGACGTTTGTACAACAACTATGTCTCAGTTTTATCCTTTCGAAAGAGATTATGCTTATGGTGGACATATTTCAGATCCAAAAGCAGGAAGTGACCTTATAGATCCTAATTCATTTGTTTTTTATCCAATAGAAGGTGGTGAATCGAGTGATGGACATCATTATTCTGATGAAAATGGATTGTGGAGTTATAATCCGAGAACAATGCTTATTAGTTTTCAACCTAAAGATAATTTTAGTAAAAATGGAGCAAAAGTTAGATACTCTATGAAGGGGATAACCGGAGGGCAAGGTGAGCCGTACGGAGAGGAAATGTATAGGTCAAATCCTGCAATTATTACGTTAACTCCTACAGAATGTTCAGTTTATGTAAATCCAAATTTACGTACTAAAAATTATTAGTACATAAACACAAAACAAGTTGTATTGTTTTGTAATAATTATTCAAATCAAAATCAAAAATCTTTTTTCAAAAACATTACTTCAAAACGGTATTGGGAAATGAAAAAAACCTCTAAATAAAATATTATGAACAGAAAAATCACATTATTATCTGCATTACTTTTATCAGGCTATACATTTGGGCAGGTAGGTATCGGAATAGAAAGACCGGCTGCTTCTTCAATGTTAGATATTGCTGCAACTTCAGATGCAGATAGAGGTTTGTTAATCCCAAGGATTAATTTAACTGATCTAAAAAGTAGTGCCTCATTTGCTGGTGGAAAAGCAGCAGAAAGTTTGTTGGTCTATAACCTTGGTACGAAAGGTACTTTACCAGCAGGTTACTATTATTGGATGGGTGGTCAATGGGTACGTCTAATCAATTCAGAAGACGTGAAAAACCTGGAAGGCTTTGACACACACAACAAGGAAATGGCAGTCAATCTTGTTAAGAAAACATTATTTGTAAAAGATTCTAAGGATCAAACTGTTGAGGTTCCCTTAAAAGATATAAACATTGTATCTACGTTGGAAGATGGCGAAAAAGGTATTTTTACCTATACAGATGAAACAAATAGAGTTACAAAAATTGATATCCCTTTTGAAGTAATAGATAATATTCACACAATTGTTAATGACCCAAAAGTTATTGCAGAAATCCTTCTTCAAATAAAAGCAAACGCAAGACATTTGGAAGGCGATAGTATTATTAATGTTGAAAAAGGAGAAAGAGCTGTACTTAACGATGTGAAGTTAAGTGTAAAGGATAAATCAATTACACCTTCTAAATTAAAAGCTGATAAAGCTGATGTAGGTAAAGTGTTGATGGTTGATAAGGATGGAGATGTTTACTATGCAGTAATTTTACAAGAGAATGCTAAAAATGAGAGTATTGCTGTTGAAAGTAAAGATGGAAAATTAGATGCCTCAAGTGTTTTATTTATAACAGATTCGGATGGTGATAGAATCGATATCGCTTTATCTGAATTAAATATTGTTTCAACATTAAAGGATATTGGTGAAGGCAAATTTGAATATGTTGATGAAAAAGGGACTGTTGTTATTATTGATATTCCAAACTCAGTTATAAAAAATATTGATACTATTTTAAAGGTAACGGAAGTACAAGATAGTATATATAATACTATTGCTACTAAAGGTCAGAAGATTAATACAGATAGTATTATAGCAGTTACAAATGGAGATAAAGCTGTATTATCAGAAATAACTTTATCTGTAACAGATCACAGCATTACCAAAGACAAGTTAATTGCTACTGTAGCTGATGCTGGAAAAGCATTAGTTGTTAATGAAGATGGGAAATTACACTATGCCATTTTAGATGGTAAAAATACAGTAATCAGCACTTTTGTTGTTGACGGTGATAATTTAACGATAACGGACTCGGAAGATGATTCGTTCCCAGTGCCTTTAAGTGATATTAATATAGACACATATATTAGTAATGATAGCAAAGGGAATTATACTTATTATAATGAAGCAAAGGCTTCGTATAAGATTCAAGTTGTAACAGATGTTGTTAATAATATCCAAACAATCTTAGGTGATAAAACGGTACAAGAAAATATTTATACTACTGTTGCTTCTCAAGGTAGAAAACTATCGAGTAATAGTAATATTATTGAGGTGTCTGGAGGGGATAATGCTGTACTAAATAATGTGATTTTATCTGTAAAAGATAAGAGTATTACAAAAGATAAATTGATTGCAACAACTGCTGATGCAGGAAAAGTATTAATGGTTGATGATAAGGGAGAGTTTTACTATGCTAAAATAGCAGATGAGAATACTAAAAACAAGGCATTTGCTGTAACTAAAATAGGAGGCGAATTAAATAAGAATAGCGAATTTTCATTAGAAGATACAGATAAACACAAAGTAAACATTAAGTTATCTGAATTAAATATTGTTACTACGCTTGTTAAAGGCGTTGATGGAAAATATACGTATACAGACGAACAAGGAGTTATTTCAACTATTGATATTCCTACTGATGTTATTGATAATATAACAACTATTTTAGGTAATGAAACAGTTCAGAATAGTATTTACGCGACTGTTGCTAATCAAGGAAAAGGGCTTAAAACAGATGCTTCTTTAAAAGTAGAAGGTGTAGCAAGTAAGGCTTTGTTGTCAGAACTTTCTATTAAAGTTGATACAGGAGGAATAAAGAACGAACATATCGCAAGTAGAGCTGTTACTCAGGACAAAATTAGTGCTATAGGAGCAGTAAATGGAGCAATATTAGTTTCTGAAGGAGGAATAGATAACCCAATGGCTAAGTTTGAAAGTGCAGAAACGGTTGTTAGTAGAGTAGCTAAAGGTGATATTGTAGAGAGTGAAAGTATTGCTGTTGAAGGAGGTAAAGATGTTCTTTTTGGTCAGGCATCCAAAGATGCTAAGTTGAGCTTGAAAACAGGGGGAGTTAAGAATGAACACCTTGCTGTTAAAAGTGTAACAAAAGATAAAATAGATTCTAAAGAGGCAGAAAGAAACACTGTTCTTACCGCAGATGGTAATGGAAATGTTACTTATCAAGCTCTTACCAGTGATATGATTTCTACTGCTGAAAAACTTTCAACAACGGGACCTATCAAGGTTAGTAATGAAGATAATAAAGCAACTTTACAACCGATTACTGTTTCCTTAGAAAAAGGAGGAATAACAAATGAATATATTGGTAACAAATCAGTTACTACAGACAAAATTAGTTCTACAGTAGTTACAGGAAATGCTAAAAGAGGAGAGGTGCTTACAGCAGATGGAAATGGAAATGTAACTTATTCTCCAATTGAAAATATAATTGCACCGAAAGCTGGTAATTTACAATCAGACGGAATTATTAGCGTATCTGGAAAGACGGAGGCTACAGGTGAAACTAATGGAGATAGAGCTGTTTTAAAAGATATCTATTTAGCAATTACAGATAAAGGAATTAGCACAGAAAAATTGGCAGATAAAGCGGTTACAACAAAACAGCTAAATGCTGAAGGGGCTAATAAAAATACTGTTCTAACAGTTGTTGATGGTGATAAAGTAGCATATCAAGCAATTACGGGAGATATGATTACTACAGCTGGAGAAATCAAAACAGATGGTATTGTTAGTGTTAGTGAAGGTGCTAACAAAGTACTTGCTGATGTTACATTAGGTATTACTGATAAAACTGTTACAGCTACTAAATTAGTTGGCCCAACTGGAACTGCTAATCTTGTAGCAACGACTGATGCGGCAGGTACTGTAACTTATAGAGCAGTAACAAGTGATATGGTTACTGGAGCAGGAAATATTACAACAGATAATGTTGTTACTGTTGTAAATGGTACAGGGAAAGTACTTTCTGATGTAGAGTTAGGTTTAGCTGATACATCTATTACCACTGCAAAATTGGTTGATAAGGCTGTTACTACTGATAAAATTAGTTCTGTAGTTTCTGGAAAAACGGCTGCTGAAAATCAAGTGTTAACTGCTGATGGACAGGGAGGAACGTATTACAAAGGAGTTGACACAATCTTTAACGAAAAGTCAGTAAAACTTTCTACTACAGGTCCTATTGTTATAGATCAGGTAGATAATAAGGCAACTTTACAACCGGTGAATATTTCTTTAGCTGATAAAGGTGTCACTAACGAGTTTATTGGTGATAATGCTGTTACTACAGATAAGATTGGCTCTGGTATTGCTGCCGATAAGACAGTTCTTACAGCAGATGGGCAAGGTAATGTAGCGTATAAATCATTTGGGGAACTTCAAGAAACAGGTTCTTTAAAGGCAGATAATTCAATATCGGTAAGTAGTGAAACTCAAAAAGCAATCTTAGGAAAAGATATAACTCTTAAAGTAAATGATAGAGGAATTCAAACAAAGCATATTGATTTTAAAGCAGTAACTACTGATTTAATTAGCTCTAAGGATATAGATGCAACAACTAATAGCAATTTTGCAGGAGGTGATATTTTAACTGCAGATGGTAGTGGTGGTGTTGCTTTTCAGCCTGTTTCAAATGCTGTGAAATCTTCGATGAAAGGGGATATAGTAGGAAATGAAAGTATAGAAGTTGATGGAGGAGAAAATGTTTTGTTTGGAGCTGACGATAAGAAAACAGCGTTAAGTTTAAAAACAGGTGGGGTTAAAAATACTCATTTAGCTGCAGGAAGTGTTGAAGAATCAAAAATTGCAACTAGTGCAGTTACAGCTGATAAAGTATCTGATAAGGCTATTACTAATGCAAAACTGTTTGGAGGAATAGTAGAAGGTGCTGATAATCGCGTGGCAATTAGTGATGCGGAAGGAAATGTTACTTACAAGCAGATTACAACAGATGTTATTGCTTCAAAAGGGAACTTGTCAGGAGATGCGATTATAACGGTTGATAATGGAAAAAATAAAACATTAGGCGATGTTAATTTAAGTGTAAAGGATAACTCAATTGAAGCATCTAAACTTAAATCAACTGGCGCTACAGTAGGAACTGTTGCTACTGCAGATGGAGCAGGTAAAGTTAATTATCTGCCTATTACTTCTGCAAGTATCACAGGTAAAGGAAATATTACGACAGATGATGTTGTTACTGTTGAAAATGGTACAGGTACAGTGCTTTCTAACGTAAAGTTAGGCTTAGCTGATACATCTATTACCTCTGCGAAATTAGCTAAGGATGCAGTTATCACTGATAAAATAGCTGATGGTGCAGTTACCACGGATAAAATAGAAGGTAAAAATGTTACTATTGAAAAATTAGGGTCAGAAGAAGGAGAAGGTAAAATCTTAGTAACAGATGGAAATGGTGGCTTTGTTTATTCTACAGTAGCAGCAGAGCAAACGGAAGCTCACGATATAACGACAGATGGAATCATCGGTTTTGGAGATGGACAAGATGGAAAAGGTGTAGTTCTTCAAGACATAAATCTTAAAATCAATGAAAATTCAATTACTAAAAGTAAATTGACATCTGAAAACCAACCTGTTGATAGATTACTTGTAACTGATGGTAACGGAGGTTTTGATTATGTTGTAAAAGAAGCAGTCCAAGCTGGAGGAGTTGATATGTCAGTTGGTTCGTCATTAGAATTTATTAATGGAACAGAAGGTAAAAATGCGGTTCTTGCTTTAACTTCAATTGATGTCAAAGATCAAGGAATCACTAATACTAAATTAGCTGATAAAGCTGTTACAACTGCTAAGATTAGCTCAGAAGGAGCTGCTGCAAATACTGTGTTAACTGCAGATGGTAGCGGAAATGTTGCTTATAAAGGAGTAGGTGAATTAGTATTCGATCAAGGTGAAAACTTAACAGCTGATGGTTCTATTTCGGTTACAGCAGATAATAAAGCTTTATTAAAAGCAACCGAAATTAAGATTACAAATCAAGGTGTAGGCAATGAACACATCAAAGTAGGTGCGGTAAAAACAGCTCAATTAGCTGATAATACGGTTACAACTGCTAAGATTAATCCAGAAGGAGCTGCTGAAAATACAGTGCTAACTGTGACAGCTGGAGATAAAGTTGCTTACAAGGGAATGGATGAATTAGTTTTCAACCAAGGAGAAGCATTATCTGGAAATGGAGCAATTGAAGTTAAAACCGGTGAAAAAGCTTTATTGAAAGCCGCTTCTATAGATATTAAAACAGAAGGAGTTCAAACAGAACACTTAAAAAATAAGGCAGTAACAGCAAGTAAAATTTCTTCTGAAAGTGAGACTATCAATCACGTATTGATAGCTGATGGAAATGGAGGAGCGAAGTTTACAGCAATAAATAACCTGATAAATGTAGATGGAAAGAACTTGTCTGAAACAGCAAATGGAGCTATTGAAATTACTGGTGGTGCAAATGCTGTTTTAAAAGATGTGAGTATTGGTGTTAGAAATGGAGGTATTACAAATGCAAAAATAGCTGATAAGAATATTACTGCTACAAAGATGAATAGTGAAACATCTCTGAAGGGTACGGTACTAACCTCTTTAGGAGACGGAGAAGCACAATATTTACCATTAAATACAAATGCAAAAACATTAGGTTCTGATGCTTCAATTAAAGTCACAAACGCTGGTCAATCGGTATTAAATGATGTAAGTATTCAAGTTGCAGATGGTGGAATTGAGAATAAGCATATTGCAGCAAGTGCAGTAAAAACGACTCAATTAGCTGATAAGGCAGTTACTGCAGCTAAGATTAGCTCTAAGAAAGGTGCAACTACAAATGAAGCTGCTAATACTGTATTAACTGCAGATGGTAGTGGAAATGTAGCGTACAAAGCTGTAAGTGAAGTAATCACTAAAGGTGATTTGGGAAGTAAAGACACTACTATTAAAGTTACAAGTGGCAACGGGGCTGTATTGACAAATGTTGATTTAGCAATTAATGAGAGTTCTATTTTAGGAAAACACATTGTTGGTCAACAAGTAGATGCAACTAAATTAGGAGCACCTAAAACAGCAAATTTGGTTCCTGTTTCTAATGCAGACGGAACAGTTGAATACAAGGCAATTAAAGCAGTTGTAGATAACAATGCTGAAGATTTAGTAGTAGGAAATGCTTTAGAGTTTGTTGACAATACAACGGGTAAAAAAGCTGTTAATAGCGCAGTAAATATTCAAGTTAAAAAAGAAGGAATAACAACAGACTTATTGGCAGGAAATGCGGTTACAAATGGAAAATTAGCTGATAATGCTGTTTCAACGAGTAAGGTTGTAACAAATGCAATTACTACAGATAAACTTGGAAATGCAGCTGTTACAAGTGCAAAAATTGGTGAAAGTGCTGTATTAGAATCTAAGTTAGCGAATGGAGCAGTTACAAATACAAAACTTGCTGCAGGAGCCGTAACAGTAGATAAGGTAAGTACTGTTTTACCAACTGGTAACGCGGCTACAGATGCTGTGTTAAGTGCAGATGGAAAAGGTGGTGCAGTTTATAAAAGTTTGGGTACTCTTGTTGTAAATCACGGTCAAGATTTGAAAGCAGATGGTTCTATTGAAGTTGCTTCTGGTAATAAAGCTTTAATAAAAGAAACGGAAATTAAGATTGCTACAGAAGGAGTGGCAACAAACCATTTGCAAAATAATTCTGTTACAAAAGAGAAAATTAGTTCTAAAGTAGGAGATAGTAATGCTGTTGAAAATACGGTACTTACTGCCAAAGGTGATGGAACTGTAAGCTATAAGGGAATGGATGAGTTGGTGTTTGATAACGGAGAAGCAGTTACAAGTACGGAAAACTCTATTAAAATTGAGAATGGTGATAAGGCGGTATTGAAGCCAATGAAACTTGATATTGCAGATGGCGGAGTACAAACAAAACACTTAGCTGGAAAATCAGTTACACCAGATAAAATTAATTCTGTAGGTAAGCCAGAAAATCATTTTTTAGTGTCTGATGGAAATGGGGCTACTGCTTTTAAAGATATTAATTCGATGTTAGAGTTAGGTGGAGCCGAATTGTCTGGACCAGGTGCTATTGAAGTAACAGACGGAGATCACGCTTTGTTAAACGCCGCTTCTATTGATGTTAGAGATGGGGGAATTACAACAGATAAGATTGCTGATGGTGCTATAGTAAATGATAAGATTGCATATAGAACAATAAATCCTGAAAAGATTCGTAGTGCTTCTAATGATACTTTGGGGGTACTAAGAGCTGATGGAAAAGGAGCTGCGGCTTTTACAAGAGGAAAAAAATTAACCCTTGGACATCCTTTACAGTATGGAGAAATGGAAAGTAATCAATTTGTTTTACTTTCTCCTTTGTCAATACAACTAGCACCGCTGGGAATTACTTCTGGTTTTATTGGTGAAAAAGCTGTTACATACGATAAGATTTCTTCTGGTAAATTCAAAAAAGGTTCTTTCTTAATAGCCGACGGAAAAGGAGGTGCAGAATATGGGATACCAAAAGATTATGGTAAAGCATTAACATCATCTGATAATTCTATAGAAGTTGATCATGGAATTTATGCATTAGTCGATCCAGCGTCAATTAAAATAGCAGACGGAGGGGTAAAAGAAAAACATATCGGAAACAGAGAGGTACATGAAACTAAAATTAGTTCAGTAAATAAAAATCAAGGTACTGTATTAGTAGCAGATGGAAATGGTGGTGCATCATTTCAGGAATTAAAAGCTGCAATGCCTAAATTTTTCTATATGCCATCAATTGCATTAGAGGTAAAAGCAAATGAGACAATAACTAAAGATATCTATGCTGATTATTTTAGACAATTCTCAGCACCAATGTATTCAAGTGTTGGAATAGATGGGAAATTACCTGTATTGCCTGCTAATGAATTAAATTACCATATTACTTATTATGATACTACTGTATTCGAAATAGTATCATTAAGTGAAGAAGGAGTATTGGTTTATAAAGTAAAAGGTGATGGAGTTGTAACAGGAAAAACATTTATGAATATTGTATTAGAAGTGAAATAAGAATTTTTTAATAAGTAAATTTTAAAAGGACAGGCAGAAATGCTTGTCCTTTTTTTATGGAACAATGAGCAGTTTGCCTTTTTTGTAAAGCAAAGTGTCTTGAGAAAATTTGAATTAAGTGTTTTTTGTTGCTTGTTTCGGGAAAGTAGTATAGTTGTTCGGGACTTGTTCGGAAAAAGGCCCCTTTTTCCGAACAAGTCTCAAATAGTCCTCGAATAATCTACGATTGATTACTTTGTTGAGCATTTATGATTCTTGCCGTTGTTAAGAATTGTAAAGTTAACCAAATAATTTTTTTAATAGTTTTATATAGTGTGATTTTGAAAGTTGTTTTTTTGTGTATTTTATGTTAAATTTAGGTAATAGTGTTTGTGTTTATTAGAATTAGTATAAAAATCTAAATTTTTAATTATGAATATATTTAAAATAACAGTTGTGTTTTTAGTGTTTTCATTCATAAATATTTTTGCACAGAGTGGAAAAGTACACTATCCTTTTTTCTTGACACTTCAAGAGGGAACTGATGTTCCAAAAGGACTTTATTTACCAGAACGTGAGAAGAATAGTGCAAGATTTACTAAGTATGGTTTAAAGCTTACTCCTTTAGAACAACAGCGATTTGGTGCTGTTTTAATGGATGATATGGCTTTTACGTCGAGTAATGGTATTGATATTAGTTTTGAATTTAATGTTTATGATGGTCCTGAAGTAGAAGGAACAGATGGTTTTATTGTTTTCTTGTATGATGGGGCTACTTCTTCAGAAGAAATGCAAATGGGGGCAACAGGTCGTTCTATGGGCTATATGTATAATAGAGCTTCAGAGGATGAGAAATTAAAAAGAAGAAAGGGGTTGCCTAATGCTTATTTAGGAGTAGGTTTGAATATTACAGGAAATTTTAAAAACAGAGCATTTCAAAGTGATATAAGAATATCAGGAATAAAAGGTCATAATTGGCCAGCTTTGAATTCGTGGACTGTAGGGCAAAGTCACGTTACCTTAAGAGGGGCTGAATATAAGTTACCTGATGGTGATCCAATGCAAGGGTACAGAGGGTATCCTGTGTTGAAAACAGTGAGTACTTTGAAAACAGATTCTCAAACTAATGGTAGTGCTGAATTAAATGATGATGGTACTTATAGTTTTGGGCCAAGTTTTTCACAGAAAACTTCGTTTAGCTTGCGAAATGGAAAGGTTGCGGATAATGAAGACGATGAGAATTTTAGAAAAGCATTTATTAGTTTATTACCGCATAGAGAAGGTGGACTTGTTGTAACAGTAAAAATTCAACACGGTAAGGTGATTTCTACGATTATAGATAAATATCACTATAAAACAAAAGTGACTTATTTTGAAAATGCAGAGGCAAAGTTTGGTGATTTTACAACAAAGAAAAAAGAGAAGAATGTAGCAGGGGAAGATGTTAAGTTTGTTTTGGATGCACCGATTCCAAAAATTTTTAAGGTTGGATTTGCTGGGATTACAGGAGGACGTACAGATATACACATGATTAGAAATTTGTTGATTTCTGTGCCTTATTCAGCAGTTGCTACAGATAAAAATATGACTGTATGTGATAAAACAGCGTCTAAGTTTTATGCATTTACAGATGATTATGCATATACTAATCATATATCAAATCCTATAGCAGGAAATGAAAATATAGATCCAGCGTCTTTTGTTTTTTATTCGAGTGATGGAACAACTGCTATTGAAGGGTATCGATATGCTGATACTAATGGTATGTGGATTTATGATCCTAATATAAGTTATATCACTTTTATACCTAATGATAACTTTGTAGGGAATAAAGCAACTGTGAGATATTCAATGAAAGCAAAAGAAGGTGGTACTTGGGAACCTTACGGAGATGAGATGTATAGGTCAAATCCGGCAAGTATTACTTTAACTGCAGAGGAATGCCCAATTTATGTCAACCCCAATATAAGAATGAAACCTAATTAAGGATAATCCCTAATCTTTTTCTGTGCTTTAAAGAAGATTTATTTTAGCTGTAAAATTATAATTCTATTTTTGTTTGTGAAATGTGATAGAAAAATGTCACTATAGTAATTAGAACAAAGAAATACAAAGTGCCGATGAATATTGTCTTGTGGATTATAGTTAGTATAGCGTTTTTAGGGAGTGTATTAATGTTTATTCCTTCCGTTATGAGCTTAGGAGCTCCTGTATTTAAAGCATCAAATAATAAACAGAAGATACAATTTTTTGTATCCAGAACTTTTCTGTATTTAGTTTTGGTTTATCCGGTTGTTTTCTTTTTTAGTATTATCGGTTACCGTTTTTTTGACGTAAGTGTATTGCCTTTTTTACTTGTTTATTTATCTATTGTATTACTCTTGTTTTTAGCTTGGCGTAAGTCCTCTTAGATTATAAAGGGATGGTTAAAAATAAAATAGGGATTCTTTTATCTCAAAATGAGAGTAAAAAGAAGGTGGTAATGTTTTTTGATTCGCAAATATTCTTATTTTAGTTTCTTTAAAACCAACCATGAAACAAATAAACTATAACCGAAAAAAATTATCAGATCAAGTATTACTTGATCTTTACCAGAGGCTACTTAAACCTCGTATGGTAGAAGAAAAAATGCTTATTCTTATTAGGCAAGGCAAGGTAACCAAATGGTTCTCAGGTATTGGGCAAGAGGCAATTTCTGTTGGAATTGTAGCTGCTTTAGAGTCAGACGAATATGTTTTACCCATGCATAGAAACTTGGGAGTTTTTACTTCTCGAGATATTCCACTACACCGATTATTCTCCCAATGGCAAGGAAAAGCGAATGGTTTTACAAAAGGAAGAGAACGCTCTTTTCACTTTGGAACTCAGGAGTACCACATCGTTGGAATGATATCGCACCTTGGGCCACAGTTGGGAGTTGCTGATGGAATAGCCTTGGCACACAAATTGCGTAAACAAAAGAAGATAACGGCGGTGTTTACTGGTGAAGGGGGAACGTCGGAAGGAGATTTTCACGAAGCGTTGAATATTGCATCTGTGTGGGATTTACCAGTACTGTTTGTTATTGAAAACAATGGTTACGGATTGTCTACACCTACTAATGAGCAATATCGATGTAAACACTTGGCGGATAGAGCGCAAGGATATGGAATGGAAAGTCATATTATAGACGGAAATAATATCTTAGAAGTCTATACGCAAATTAGTGAGATTGCAGCGTCAATGCGAGAGAATCCACGCCCTGTATTGATTGAGTTTTTAACGTTTAGACGTAGAGGGCATGAAGAAGCAAGTGGTACAAAGTATGTACCGCAAGAGTTAATGGATGAATGGGAACGCAAAGACCCATTGGAAAATTATCGTTCTTATCTATTAGCAGAAGGTGTGTTAACAGCAGAAGTAGATGAGGTAATGCGTCAAGCATTTAAAGAAGAGATAGATAGAGATTGGAAAGCAGTGCAAGAAGAAGCGCCAATTGTAGCTAATCTGCAAGAGGAGTTATCAGATATGTACGCGCCTTTTGTTTACGAAGAAGTTAAACCATCAATAGAAAAGGAAAATATCCGTTTTATAGACGCTATTTCACAAGCGTTGAAAGAGTCATTTGAAAGACATCCCGAGTTAGTTATAATGGGGCAAGATATTGCTGAGTACGGAGGAGCATTTAAAGTAACAGATGGTTTTGTAGATCTGTTTGGCAAGGAGCGCATCAGAAATACACCAATTTGTGAAAGTGCGGTTGTCTCTGCAGCTATGGGGTACTCAATTAATGGAGGAAAAGCAATTATGGAAATGCAGTTTGGTGATTTTGTGTCAACAGGCTTTAATCCGATTGTCAACTACTTGGCTAAGATACATTACAGATGGAATGAAAAAGCGGATGTAGTAGTGCGTATGCCTTGTGGTGGAGGTACCCAAGCAGGGCCATTTCACTCTCAAACAAATGAAGCGTGGTTTACCAAAACACCAGGGTTAAAAGTTGTTTATCCTGCATTTCCAGTAGATGCAAAAGGATTGATGAATACAGCGATTAACGATCCAAACCCTGTTATATTCTTTGAACATAAACAATTGTATCGCAGTGTGTATCAGGATGTACCAAAAGATTATTACACGATTCCGTTTGGCAAAGCAGCAATGTTGAGAGAAGGAGGGGATGTTACCATTATATCTTTTGGGGCAGGAGTACATTGGGCGTTAGAAACTTTAGATAAAAACCCAAAAATAAAAGCAGATTTAATAGATTTGCGTACCTTACAACCATTGGATACTGAAACTATATTTAATTCCGTTAAGAAAACAAATAAAGTTATAATTTTGCAAGAGGATTCAATGTTTGGAGGAGTTGCAAGTGATATATCAGCAATGATTATGGAAAACTGTTTTGAACATTTAGACGCACCAGTAAAACGTGTGGCAAGTTTGGAAACAGCTATCCCATTTGTGAAAGCTTTGGAAGATCAATATCTACCTAAAAATAGATTTGAACAAGCGTTAATAGAACTATTAGCGTATTAAGTAAGAAAGAACTACACAACTAAATAAAAATATGAATAACACAATCACAAAAACGAGTTTTGAGTTTCCAAATCAAAAGTCAGTTTATCACGGAAAAGTAAGAGAGGTTTACAATATCAACGACAACCTATTGGTTATGGTTGCTACGGATAGATTATCTGCATTTGACGTGATTATGCCAAAAGGGATTCCTTTTAAAGGACAAATCTTGAACCAGATTGCAACGAAGTTTATGGAGATGACCAGTGATATTGTACCAAATTGGTTAGTCGCTACACCTGATCCTAATGTTGCAGTGGGACACGTTTGTGAGCCTTTCAAAGTAGAAATGGTAATTAGAGGATATCTTGCAGGGCATGCTGCTCGCGAATATGCTGCCGGAAAAAGAGTTTTATGTGGTGTTACACTTGCAGAAGGTCTTAAAGAAAATGATAAACTTACATCACCAATTATTACGCCTTCTACTAAAGAGGAAATTGGGTTACACGATGTAGATATTTCAAGAGAGGATAT
This sequence comes from Myroides phaeus, assembly GCF_009799805.1. Taxonomy (NCBI): domain Bacteria; kingdom Pseudomonadati; phylum Bacteroidota; class Flavobacteriia; order Flavobacteriales; family Flavobacteriaceae; genus Myroides; species Myroides phaeus. The sequence goes on along the minus strand of NZ_CP047050.1, from coordinate 2,955,278 downwards.
CTTGGCAAGGGGAATTGTTTCTGAAGAAGATTATTTGGTTTTAGAACAATATACACAGGCGCTTTATAAAAGAGGGAGCGAAATTGCTGCGGCAAGAGGACTTATCTTAGTAGATACAAAGTATGAGTTTGGAAAGACAAAAGAAGGAAAGATTGTGTTAATAGACGAAATTCATACACCAGATTCATCGCGTTATTTTTATGCGGATGGTTATGAAGAACGTCAAGCAAAAGGGGAGGCTCAAAAGCAATTGTCTAAAGAGTTTGTTAGACAATGGTTAATTGGCAACGGTTTTCAAGGGCAAGAAGGACAACAAGTACCTGAAATGACAGATGAATATATTGCATCAGTTTCAGAGCGCTACATTGAATTGTACGAGAAAATTATAGGTGAACCTTTTGTAAAAGCAGATGTATCAAATATTAATGAGAGAATAGAAAAGAATGTTTTGGCTTTTTTAGCTAAATAATTAATATTGAAAAATGGAATTATTAAATAGTTTACAGTGGCGATATGCTACTAAACGTTACAATAGTGAGGTTAAATTAAGTGATGAGGTAGTGATGCAGATTGTAGAAACAGCACGCATGGCGCCAACATCATCAGGATTACAACCTTTTGAAATGATTTTAATTAAAAATCAAGAGTTAAAAGAGAAGTTGGTTCCTGTAGCAATGAATCAGGTACAAGTAAAAGAGTGTTCACATTTATTGGTATTTGCTGTTTGGGATACGTATACTGAAGCGCGTATAGATAGTGTTTTTGACAATATGGAAACTATTCGCGAGATGGCAAAAGGAGAAATGAACGATTATAAAAACTCGCTTAAAGCTCATTTTGGTTCATTAACAGAGGAACAACAATTTCAACACGCGGCAAGACAAGCATATATTGCATTTGGTTTAGCTATTGGAGCAGCGGCAGAGTTAAAAGTTGACGCTTCGCCAATGGAAGGGTTTCACAATGATCAAATGGATGAGATGTTAGGACTTACTGCAAAGGGATTAAAAAGCGTAACTATTTTAGCATTGGGAGAAAGAGATCATGAAAATGATTGGTTAGCTCCGATGAAAAAAGTGCGATTCTCATTAGAGTCAATTTTAACTGTTATAGAGTAAAAATAACAGTATCTAATAAAAACTTAAAACCCGTCTGATGACGGGTTTTTTTGTTGAAATACGATTATCATATTAATAATCTATAAATAGTGAATTAACAAAATATTTTGTTTTTGATAATTAAATGTGGAGTTGATTATTAAAACAATAATTGAGATGTGCATTAATTGGTAATAATGTAGTGTTATAAATTAGCTTTTTTATCGATATTATTCTATATTCGTAACCGGTAAATTAGTACATTTTTACGATGAGTCAAAAAGAAACAAATATGGCTCTTTCTTACGAAGATTTTAAGAAAGAGGTAATTCAAGATTATAAAATTGCTAAGTTAAGTAGAGAATGTAGTTTACTTGGTAGACGTGAAGTTCTTACTGGAAAAGCGAAGTTTGGAATTTTTGGTGATGGAAAAGAAGTGCCACAATTGGCATTAGCTAAAGCTTTTCAAAACGGTGATTTTAGATCAGGTTACTATCGCGATCAAACATTTATGATGGCGATTGGAGAATTGACAGTTGAGCAGTTTTTTGCAGGACTTTTTGGACATGCTGATTTAGCGTATGATCCAATGTCTGGAGGACGTCAAATGGGAGGACACTTTGCTACGCATAGTGTTGATGAAAATGGAAACTGGAATAAATTAGTAAATCAAAAGAACTCAAGTGCGGATATTTCTCCTACAGCTGGGCAAATGCCAAGATTGTTAGGTTTAGCACAAGCTTCAAAATACTATAGAGAATTTGCTGAGGCAGATGCAGAAGGTAATTTTTCTGTTAATGGTAATGAAGTAGCTTGGGGTACAATTGGTAATGCTTCTACGTCAGAAGGATTGTTTTTTGAAACAATTAATGCAGCTGGTGTATTACAAGTGCCAATGGTTATGAGCGTTTGGGATGACAATTACGGAATCTCTGTTCACGCAAAATATCAAACTACAAAAGAAAATATCTCTGAAATCTTAAAAGGATTTCAACGTGATGATAAAGGAAACGGTTACGAAATCTTAAGAGTAAACGGATGGGATTATGTTTCTTTAATTGAAACGTATGCAAAAGCTTCAAAAATTGCAAGAGAAGAACATACGCCAGTTTTAATTCACGTACAAGAGCTTACACAACCACAAGGACACTCAACTTCAGGGTCTCACGAGAGATACAAAAGTAAAGAGCGTTTAGAGTGGGAAGCAGAGAAAGATTGTATCGTTCAGTTTAGAAATTGGATTATTAGTTCAGACATCGCTACAACAGAAGAGTTAGATGAATTAGATAAACAATTGAAAAAAGAGGTTCTTGATGGAAAAAAAGCTGCTTGGAAAGCATATTTAGATCCAATTGTAGCAGAAAGAGATCAATTAGTAGCTGTGTTAAATACAGTTGCTGCATCAAGTCCAAACCGCGTTTTCTTAGAGAAATTTGCAAATGATTTAGCAGGAATAAAAGAGCCAATCCGCAAAGATGTAATTACTGTAGCACGTAAAGCGTTGCGTATGGTAGTGAAAGAAGCAGGGAAAGGAACTTTAGTTCAGTTTATTGAAAACTACTTTGAACAAAATCAAGGTAGATATAGTTCTCATTTAATGTCTGAAACAGCTCACAAAGCTGCATTAGTTAATGAGGTGTTGCCTGCTTACGATGAAACATCAGAGGAAGTAGATGCACGTGTAATTTTGAAAGATAATTTTGATTTTATCTTAGAAAAACACAAAAACGTGATGATTTTTGGAGAAGACGCTGGTAATATCGGTGACGTAAACCAAGGATTAGAAGGGTTACAAGAAAAACACGGATTAAATAGAGTATCAGATACAGGTATTCGTGAGGCTACAATTTTAGGTCAAGGAATTGGTATGGCAATGAGAGGATTACGTCCTATTGCAGAAATTCAGTACTTAGATTATTTATTATACGCTATTCAAATTATGAGTGATGACTTGGCTACATTACAATATAGAACTGTAGGTCGTCAAAAAGCACCATTGATTGTAAGAACACGAGGACACCGTTTAGAGGGAATTTGGCATTCAGGTTCTCCTATGGGTATGATTATTAATGCAATTAGAGGAATGCACGTTTTAGTACCACGTAATATGACTAAAGCAGCAGGTTTCTATAATACATTAATGGAAAGCGATGAGCCAGCGTTGTTAATCGAATGTTTGAACGGATACCGTTTGAAAGAAACGATGCCAACGAATTTAGGTGAGTTCAAAACACCTATTGGAGTAGTAGAAACAATCAAAGAAGGTAAAGATATTACTGTGGTTTCTTACGGATCTACTTTGAGAATTGTAGAGCAAGCAGCTCAAGAATTGTTGGAGTTGGGTATTGAAGTGGAAATTATTGATGCACAGTCTTTATTGCCATTTGATGTTAATCATGATATCGTTAAGAGTTTAGCTAAAACAAACCGTTTATTAGTAATTGACGAAGACGTACCAGGAGGAGCATCAGCATATATCTTACAAAAAGTTTTAGAAGAACAAAAAGGTTACCGTCATTTAGACAGCGAACCACAAACTTTGACTGCTAAAGCTCACAGACCAGCTTATGGAACAGATGGAGATTACTTCTCAAAACCATCAGTTGAAGATGTATTTGAAAAAATTTATGCGATTATGAATGAGGTAAATCCAAGTTTATATCCAGCATTATATTAGTATAGTTACACGAGAAAACCTTTCATATTGAAAGGTTTTCTTTTTTTAATTCACTTTTTATCAAATAAAATACACCATAAAGTAGGTAATATTCTCAATTTATGATTGTATTTTTATATTAAAATCATTTTTATTGTTAGTAAAGTTAAAGGTGTTTGGTATTAAATAGTTTTGTATTTATTATGAAAGCATACAAAATATCATTAATTTTGCATTTGTTTTTTTAAACATAGTTATATTATGGTAAACGATTTATTTGACAGAATACAGAAAAATAAAGGGCCTTTAGGAAAATGGGCATCTCAAGCAGAAGGATATTATGTTTTCCCTAAGTTAGAGGGGCCTTTGTCAAATCGTATGATGTTTCATGGAAAAGAAGTTATTAACTGGAGTATCAATGATTATTTAGGTTTATCTAATCACCCAGAAGTAAGAAAAGTAGATGCAGAAGCAGCAGCAGAATACGGAGCGGCATACCCAATGGGAGCTCGTATGATGTCAGGACATACTTCTATGCACGAACAATTACAAGATGAGTTAGCTGCATTCGTACAGAAAGAAGCTGCTTATTTATTAAATTTTGGTTACCAAGGAATGGTGTCTATTATTGATGCATTGGTTACTAAAAATGATGTTATTGTATATGACGTAGATTCTCACGCATGTATTATCGACGGTGTTCGTTTACATATGGGAAAACGTTTTACGTATAAACATAACGACATTGAAAGTTTAGAAAAAAACTTAGATAGAGCTACTAAAATGGCTGAAACAACTGGAGGTGGTATTTTAGTTATCACTGAGGGTGTATTCGGAATGAGAGGTCAGCAAGGTAAATTGAAAGAGATTGTTGCTTTAAAAGAGAAATACAATTTCCGTTTATTAGTTGATGACGCTCACGGATTTGGTACTTTAGGTGCAACAGGAGCTGGAGCAGGTGAAGAGCAAGGATGTCAAGATGGTATTGATGTTTATTTCTCTACTTTTGCTAAGTCAATGGCATCAATTGGAGCTTTTGTAGCTGCAGATAAAGATATTATTGATTACTTAAAATACAATTTACGTTCTCAAATGTTTGCTAAGTCATTACCAATGATTTTTACATTAGGAGCATTGAAACGTTTAGATTTATTGCGTTCTAACCCTGAGTTGAAAAACAAATTATGGGAGAATGTGAACTTACTTCAAAATGGATTAAAAGAAAGAGGATTCAATATTGGTGATACTAACACTTGTGTTACTCCTGTTTACTTAGAAGGAAGTATTCCTGAAGCAATGGTTATGGTAAATGACTTACGTGAAAACTACAGCATTTTCTTATCTATTGTTGTGTATCCAGTAATTCCAAAAGGAATCATTTTATTGAGAATGATCCCAACTGCTACTCACACTAAAGAAGATATTGCTGAGACTTTATCTGCTTATGAAGCAATTCGTGAGAAATTAGAAAACGGTACTTATAAGCAAATTGCTGAACAAACTACTGTTGACGTATCTAATGAATAGTTAGAATATTACACTATATATGAAAGGGAATCCATTACTATGGGTTCCCTTTTTTGTTATTAAATAGGTGTATTTATTCTCCTGTTTACGAGAACATAGTGCTTTTAATAAATTTAGGTTACCTTGCGGTAATGATTGTTTTATAATGCTTACTTGTAATATGAAGTATTTAGTTGTTTTACTTAGTGTTGGTTTTATGTTTAGCTCTTGTAATAATTTGCGACCAGATTGTGAGGCATTGACTAAAAGTGAATTACAAATGGAGTGTATTGTTATAGCAAGTGAATTGCCTACACAAAAATCAAGTAATTATTTTGTTTTAAAAGGGACAAATATTTACACGAATAGTAAAAAAACAATTATAGATCCTGGAAGAAGGTGGAGTCAGTATAAAAAGCATATTGAAATAGGAGATACGCTTATTAAAAGAAGGGGTGAGTTGACAGCGTATATTCACAAAAGAGGTGAGGTACTTGTGTTTCCGTGGAAATGTGGAGGAGAAGTTTATAATGATTCGATAAAGAAATAGGTTTGAAGATATAAAAAAAAGGAGGCTCGAAAGCCTCCTTTTTAATTTGTATTATTTTCTACTTAATCTAAAACCTAAATACATAAAGGGAACAGTACATCCCATTACGATTGTGGTTGTAAGTAAAGCATCTTGTGTAAATATCGATACGATAGCACTTGTTATAAAACATACACCAAGTTGAATAGTGTTTTGTAGTGCGGCAGCCTTTCCTGTATTGTTAGGGAAAGATTTTAAAGCCTCTGCTACTACTATTGGGTAGTTTGCACCATTTGTTAATGCCATTAAACAGAACGGTATTAAAAGCGTTGTTAATGATGGTTCTGTAAACACAGACAACAAGTATAATGTAGTTGCACCAATGGAATACAAAGCAATTGTAAACGACATAATTTTATAGCTCTCTACTTTATGAGAGATAAAGCGATAACCGTAACCACCAATTAGGAAAGAAATTGTTTGCGGAACAAAGCTCAGTCCGATTTGACTTTCTGTATATCCCATTTCTTTTAAGAAGAAAGGTGATCCTGTAAGCCAAGCGAAGAATGCACCAGAGCAAATAGCGTAAATAAGTACATTACCCACATATTTTTTTGACTTTAAAAGAGAGAAGTAACTTTTGTTTTCAGCTGCTTCAACTTCTTTGTGTTCGTCTTTTTTCTCTTCTGTTAAAGTAAATGTATAAGCAATTAATAAGATAGCAATTACAGCAAGGCTGATGAAGATAGATCTCCATCCGAATTGGTTAAGTAAATAAACACCTAAAAGAGGCGCAAGAGCAGGAGATAAAGCTACTAATGGCATAATAGAGGCAAATACTTTGTTTGTTTCTTCTGCTGGGTATTTTTCAATAACTAATGTTTACCATGTAACTGCAGCGGCACAAACACCAATAGCTTGTATTAAACGCAAAGCTAAAAGTAAGGCAACACTATCTGTGAAATATATGATAAGAGAAGAAATAGTAAATATTCCCAAGCCTGTTAGAATTGTTTTTGGTTTGCCAAACTTTTCAGAGATTGGTCCCCATATTAATTGGGCGATTGCGTATCCTCCTAAGAATAAACTAAGGCTTAAGCTGATATTGCTTTTTGTAGTACCTAAGTCTATACGCATTTTATCAAATGCAGGTAAGTACATATCTGTGGCTAAAAAGCCGATTATACTTAGTCCTGCTAAGTAAACAAGGAATAGAAAGCTATTCGGTTTGTTGTTTGACATACTTTATTTTTAATAAACGAATTTGCGAAAGTAGTCTAAAAATATAGGGTGGTGATTTTAAACAATAGTTATTCTTTATGGCGCTAATGTTTTTGATTATATGTTAATTTTTATTGTTTTTAAATATGTGTAATTTAGTTGTTTGTGGTTTATTTTTGTGATTATTAGATCTTTATATTTAACTTTTAGTTAGCTAAAAAGACTGTGTTTTAGGAGAAATAAGAGCAAAAAAAAGATGCTTATTCAAGCATCTTTTTATTTTTTTAGACTGTAACGTGTAATTGCGCTCCAGGACCTATAGGTAAACCGATTAGAATCCATATTATTAAGAGGATAGACCAACCGATAAAGAATATTATTGTATAAGGTAACATTGTAGATACAATTGTACCGATTCCTGCTTTTTTATCATAGCGTTGCATAAAGGCAACAATTAATGCGAAGTAACTCATCATTGGAGAAATGATGTTGGTAACACTATCCCCAATTCTATAAGCAACCTGAACAAATTCAGGAGAGTAGCCTAATAACATAAACATAGGGATAAAGACAGGTGCCATAATTGCCCATTTAGCAGATGCACTACCCATAATTAAGTTAATTAAAGCAGATACGATTACGAATGATAACATCAGTGGAATAGGACCTAATCCTGATTTTTGTAATGTACCCGCACCTTCAATAGCGAAAATAATACCAAGATTAGTCCAGTTGAAATAAGCAACGAACTGCGCTGCAAAGAACACTAATACAATATAAGACCCCAAGGTTTCCATTGCTTTAGACATTCCCTTCATTACATCACTATCATTTTTTATTGTTTTAGCTCCAATACCATAAGCGATACCAGCAACTGCAGAACCAATGAATAACAAAGCTACAATACCAGACATGAAAGGCGATTTAAGAATAGCTCCGCCTTCTCCTCGCAAATATCCTTGTTCAGGAATAAGACCTCCTAAAACAAAAGCAGTGAAAGCTAATGCAGCTAATCCTGCATATAATAATCCTTTTTTCTCTTCTTTCGTTAAAGCATCAATAGAGATTGCTTTTTCTTCTCCTTCATATGTTCCCAATCTTGGAACAACGATTCTTTCCGTTACCCAAGTACCTAAACCGGCGATAACAAAAGTAGATACAAACATGAAATAGTAGTTTGCAGCTGGATTGACAACATAGTCAGGAATCATAATACGAGCTGCTTCTTCTGATAAACCAGCTAATAAAGGGTCGATTGTTCCTAATAGTAAGTTGGCACTATATCCTCCAGAAACCCCAGCAAAAGCAGCTGCAAGTCCGGCTATAGGATGACGCCCTGCTGCTAAGAATATAACTGCAGCTAAAGGAACTAATAAAACATAACCAACCTCGCTTGCTGTATTTGATAAAATACCAGCAAAAACAATAACAAAGGTCAATAGTTTTTTAGGAGATGATAAGACAATTTTTTTAAGTACAGTTCCAATTAAACCTGAACCTTCTGCGATACCTATTCCCAATAAAGATACAAGTACAGTTCCCAAAGGAGCAAAACCTGTAAAGTTGGTTACCATTTTGGTAAGTATCATTTGTAGCCCTTCAGCACTTACAAGATTAAATGATTTAATCTCTTCTTGTGTACCAGGGTGAATAACGGATAAATCAAAAAAACTTGCTATCCAAGAAGCTATAATAACTAATAATGCAAAACTTGCAAATAGGGTAGCTGGATGTGGTAACATATTACCAATTCGTTCAACCGAAGATAGGAACTTATCTACAAAGCTCTTTTTTGTTTTTGTACTCATTGCTATTTCTAAAAGTGAAATCGCAAGATAGTCTTTTTTTGTTGTGTTAAAAACAGCTTATATAAACTTAATTATTTTGTAAAATAATGTTATTAGTTGTCTTGTTTTCAGTTTGTTGTATGTTTTTGGGAGTGTTAATTTGCTAAGGGAGTAAAAAAATAAAAGTGCTCGAAAGCACTTTTATTTCATCCATTCTGCTACGTTGGTAGCTATATTTTGTATGTCGTTTAATAACATTGAAGTGTGATATCCATCTGAAATTGCGTGATTTACGAAGATTGACAAGGGGATTTTAACCCTGTTGTTTTCCGTGTAAAACTTTCCAAATCGGATAATAGGTTGTAGAAAGTCAGAATCAACCGTTGTATCTTGACTAATGCTTTCAAAACTAATCCATGGTACACAAGAGATAGGAACAAAGTTAGGCGGAGTGTTTGGTCTTGCCTTAATTTGTTTGACATCTTTATAAGTGTCAATATCTTTTATTATTACCTGATGAAAAATTGCAAAATCACTATGGTATTCACTCCATAAATCAGAGAAGGTTTTATCGTCTTCATGAAATATGGTAAAAGCAGGTTGTAAGAAGTTCCATTGCCCTAATTGTCCGTTATGAATGACTGTTCGGAAAGCCTCACTATTGTTTAATGCTTTCATAATTACATACATAAAAGTAGGGTAAAACTTATAACCTTTTATTTTATAACAAGCGTGAAGTTCTGTAATATCAACTTTAATACTAACCGTATATTTTGTTTTTAACTTATTGCGATAGTAATCGTAGTAAGGTTTACGGCTCCATGTATCCAAATCGATAGGAGTAAACTTAGCTTGTTGTTTCATAGTTTATTGTTTCTTATAAAACGGCTCAGCATGCTTGTAGAAGTAATCACTAAAGTTGCCATTCTGTTCTAATTTAATAATGTCTATAAACTCTTCTTTTTTCAAGTGAGGTACACATGTATTTGAAATCATATCAGCTATTTCTTTAAACTGTCCTTTTTCAGCGATAGTTTCAATAGCAAAGATATAATGAGGCTTCTTGTCGATCATAGGATTGAATGTCCACCCAATGTATGCGTTATCAATCACTTCATGCGTTGAGAAAAGTTGTGTTAGTTCCTCTAAAAGAGCAGTAGGTTCAACTTCCGGTTTACCAATTTTTACTTGCATTTGAGCTTTCAGAACAGGGTTTGACAAAGTGTTGAAAATACTACCATTAAGCATTTGAGAAATTTCTTCAGGAACTAAGTTCTTATATATTTTAGAAAAAGGGTTTACAATAATAGTAGAACCAAACGTCATCTCTAAGAAAGAGCGACCTCTTACTTTCATATAAGAGATATCGTCAGTTATTTCACCATTGTCAGAAATACTATCAAGACTTGTAAATACAGGTATGCGTTGGTCATCCAGAACCAAAATAGGAGCATCAGTTGCAAGTCCTTCATTATTATTAGAACTATTAGGTGTTTTTTCAACCAATACATAGATGTAATCTTTTAGAAAACGATCGTAAAAAATAGCGCGGTATTCAGGTTTACTACCGGCTTGTTCTATTAATTGAGCTAATGTAAGATTAGCGTTGATTTTAGTCGTGCTTTTTTTATTTCTATTGTAAAAAGACATTGTATATTCAATTTTAAATCAAAGATAAGTGATTTAAATAGAAGAGCCCTTTAAATACGTGACAAATTGAAGTGTAAATAGCTGTTTTGTATGAATCAAAAAGCCCTATAAAGTAAGTTACTTTATAGGGTAAGTTTTAATTGCGATATTTTAAATCTTATTTGAAATAAGAAAAAGTTTCGTTATTCTCAATTTTAAGAAGAGTTTCATAAATCAAGCGAATAGTATTCTCAACATCCGTTCTATGAACCATTTCTACTGTAGTATGCATGTAACGTAGAGGTAATGAGATTAAAGCAGAAGCAACACCACCATTGCTGTAAGCAAAAGCATCTGTATCTGTACCAGTTACGCGAGACATAGCGTTGCGTTGAAAAGGAATCTTGTTGTTCTCTGCCGTTTCTTCAATTAATTCTCTTAGGTTATTTTGAATAGCAGGAGCATATCCTACAACGGGACCTCTACCAATTTTGTTATCACCTTCAATGTTTTTGTCAACCATTGGTGTGTTAGAATCATGGCAAACATCAGTTACGATAGCAACATTAGGTTTAATCGTTTGTGTTATCATTTCGGCCCCTCTCAAACCAACTTCTTCTTGAACTGCGTTTACGATGTATAGACCAAATGGTAATTCTTTTTTGTTTTCTTTTAATAAACGAGCAACTTCAGCAATCATGAAACCTCCCATTCTGTTGTCGATTGCACGACATACAAAGCGATTGTTATTTAAAATTGTGAAAGTATCAGGATAAGTGATTACACAACCAACGTGAATTCCTAAAGCTTCAACTTCTGTTTTAGAATCACAACCAACATCGATGAAGTTAGTTTCGATTTTAGGAGATTCTTCTTTTCCAGCTCTATTTCTAATGTGGATAGCAGGCCAACCAAAAACTCCTTCTACAGTACCTTTTTTAGTGTGGATTAATACTCTTTTAGATGGAGCAATCATGTGGTCACTACCCCCGTTTCTTACAACGTGAATAAACCCTTCTTCAGTTATGTATTTTACATACCAAGAAATTTCATCTGCGTGTCCTTCGATAACAACTTTATAAGGAGCGTCTGGATTGATAACTCCAACTGCAGTTCCGTAAGTATCAGTAAAAAAAGTGTCAACATACGGTTTTAGATAGTCCATCCATATCTTTTGTCCTTGTGACTCATGACCTGTAGGTGATGGATTATTAAGATATTCTTTTAAAAACTTTAAAGAATCTTCATTTAAAATTGTTTCAGTATTCATGATTTTATTTTTTGCTAATTTACCCAATCTGTTATTATAACTCAACAAAAAGCGATATTTTTGATTAACAATTTGGGTTATGAGAAAGTTAATAGTTATCGTGCTATTTTTAATGCCATTCTTGAGTATGGCACAAGAACAAGAGCTTAGGCAAGTGCCTGATATACCACACGAGATAATAGTGAATGGAGATACAATTCATGAATATTCGATACCAGAGATATTCATTGGAGTGGATGCTCGAGAAGAAAAGTATCGACGAGATATGATTATATTGCGCAATCGCCTTAGACGTGTCTATCCTTATGCAGAAGCTACAGCTGCGAATCTTGTTATTCTAAATAAAAATTTAGAGTTGATGGAAACCAATAGGGAAAAGCGCCAATATATAAAGCGTTCACAAAAGTATTTAGAAAGCCAGTTCAAAGAGCGGTTAAAAAAATTGTCTCGCAATGATGGAAAGATATTACTGAAGTTGATAGATCGTCAGACTGGAAATACCGCATTTTCATTGATAAAAGAATTTAAAAGTGGTTGGACTGCCTTTTGGTCTAATACTACTGCAAGAACATTTAGTTTGAATTTAAAATCAGAATATCATCCAGAAAGTGATATAAATGATTTTTATATAGAGACACAATTACAGTTTTTGTTTTTTAGAAATGAATTGGACTATTCAGCAGGTTCACCTGGGATTAATTTTAATGAATTGAGAAAAAAGTGGATTTTACAAGAGAAGCAAGAAGAGTTTTTTCCATTGGAGTTAAGAGAATAGTTTTCCCATTATAAAAAATAAACTACCTTTGCGCTAATATTATATCTATGGAACAATTCATCGTATCTGCCCGTAAATACAGACCTCAAACTTTTAATGACGTGGTTGGACAACAAGCTATCACGAGTACATTAGTGAATGCAATTGAAAGCAATCACTTAGCTCAGGCTTTGTTATTCACTGGTCCGAGAGGAGTGGGGAAGACGACATGTGCGCGTATTTTGGCGAGAAAGATTAACCAAGAAGGGTATGATAATCCAAATGAAGACTTTGCTTTTAACGTATTTGAGTTAGATGCTGCTTCAAATAACTCAGTGGATGATATTCGTAATTTGATTGATCAAGTTCGTATACCACCACAAACTGGAAAGTATAAGGTATATATCATAGATGAGGTGCATATGCTATCATCAGCAGCTTTTAATGCGTTTTTAAAAACATTAGAGGAGCCGCCACGTCATGCTATATTTATCTTAGCAACTACAGAAAAACATAAGATTATTCCGACTATATTATCGAGATGTCAAATATTTGACTTCAAGAGAATTACTATTGCTGATGCTGCTAATCATTTGGCACTTGTAGCGCGAAGTCAAGGAATTACTTATGAAGATGATGCACTTCGTATCATAGCACAGAAGGCTGACGGGGCTATGCGTGATGCACTATCTATTTTTGACAGAGTAGTGTCTTATTGCGGTAGAAACTTAACTCGTCAAGCAGTAGCTGAGAATTTGAATGTATTAGACTTTGAATATTATATTAGAATTACAGATTATATTTTACAAAATAATATACCTGCGTTATTATTAGCGTTTGACGACATTTTGGCAAAAGGTTTTGACGGACATCATTTTGTGTCTGGTTTAGCATCTCATTTTAGAGATTTGATGGTGTGTAAAACACCGGAAACGATTAATTTGTTAGAGATTGGTGATCATGGAAAACAATTGTTTTACAACCAGTCGCAACAGACATCAATGCCTTTATTGTTAAATGCCATTGAAATAGCAAATGACTGTGATTTGAAATATAAATCAAGTCAAAACCAACGATTATTAGTAGAATTGTGTTTAATGCAGTTAGCGTCTTTAACTTTTGAAGGCGAAAAAAAAAAGATAAACAATATATAATACCTGCAGATTTATTGAAGCAATTGCTTGGCAATGTTGCTCCGATAGATAATCATACTGTTGTTAATCAGCCTGTTTCAGTAGGAGGAGGGCAAACAGATGGTGCATATAACCAAACTACGGATTTAGTAAGTCACAATACAGCTCCAGTTGTACAAGTGCAACAGCATATGGCACAGCAGCCAATTCAGGGAAATGTAGAGCAAGGGCAACCGTCTTTACAACCGAATCAACACGATACAGGTGCTAATGGTGGGGCACGAAAAGTGTCTGCTTTGTCCTTGTCAAGTATTCGTGCAAGGAAAGAGATGGCTTCTTCTTTAGAAAAGCACGTTGTTAATCCGGAAGACTTACCTAAAGATCATTTTCACTATGATCGAATGATGGTGGAGTGGAATAGCTTTTCAGAGCGTTTAATTCGTTCAGGTTTAATGTTAATGGCTTCATTAATGGGAATGACTAAACCGCGTTTGAATGGCTATATTATAGAATTGGAATTACCTAACCACGGTTCTAAATTAAGTTTTGACGAGAATAAGTACGAGTTAGTAAATTATTTAAGAAAGAGACTAAACAACTACGGAATCGAGATTAATATTACAGTTAACGAAGAGATTAAAATAGCTAAGAAAGTATTTGATTCGAAAGACAAGTATCAACATCTAAGTGAGATTAATCCAGAAATAGAATTATTAAGAGAAATATTTGATTTAGAGTTAAAATAAATTCAATTAGATATTGCAAATACATTATAAGATGATAAAAATTGGTGATGATAATACGTTAAAGATTGCACGTGAAACGAGTGTAGGTCTTTATTTGACAGATGGTGAGAAGGATGTCTTATTACCTAATAAGTATGTACCTAAGAAATATGAGATAGGAGACGAACTTATTGTTTTTGTTTATTTAGATCAAGAAGAACGACCAGTAGCTACTACTTTAGAGCCTTATATATATTTGAATGAGTTTGCTTTATTAAAAGTAAACTATATCAATGATTTTGGAGCTTTTATGGATATGGGATTAGAGAAAGATCTATTTGTTCCATTTAGAGAACAAGCTCGTCCAATGAAAGAAGGTAATAGATATTTAATTTATATGTACTTAGACGAGAAAACAAATCGTTTAGTAGGTTCAAGTAAATTAAGACAGTTTGTAGATAATAAAGAAATTACTGTTCAAGAAGGAGAAGAAGTAGAGTTAGTTGTATCTCACATTACAGATTTAGGAATCAATGTAATTATTAATGAGAAGCATGCAGGACTAATGTACAAGAATGAGGTTTTTGAAGAAATGAGAACCGGAGATCGTATTATCGGTTATATTAAATCTATTCGCCCTGATGGAAAAATAGATGTAACGAGAACAAAAGTAGGGTTTGATGGAGTACTTGATAGTGCTACACAGATTCTAAAAGAATTAGAGAGTAATAATGGCTTTTTAGGACTGACAGATGCAAGTCACCCAGAAGACATTAAAACTGTTTTAAACATGAGTAAAAAGACATTTAAAAAAGCTGTAGGTACTTTATATAAACAACAACAGATTGAAATAAAGGAAAACGGTATTTTTTTAAAATAATGCATGAATAAATAAATTATACTTGAATGGAGGCTCGGAGTAATCTGGGCCTTTTTTTATGGAGATAAGAGTGTTGTTGAAAAAGAGAGTAGTTTAGAAATATGAATAAATATAGTTAAAGTTGTACTTATTATAACAAATCTGTTGTTTACTCAGAAAAGAGTTAGGTTTAAATTATTTACATTTTTCCGATGTAAAACAAGTTTATCTTTGACTCAAATATTTAGCATTAAAGTGATTCTAAAAGTCCCTATGACGCTCTTTTTTTAAAAAGGAGAGCGTCTTTTTTTTTCTAATTATTTGTGAGTTTTATAATTTTTCTAATCTGAAAAATGAAATGATTAGTTAGTTTGAATATACATTAGTTTAGGGGCGTTAGGAACTACTCATTTTTATAAAGGGAATCTAATATCAGTTATATATTTTAATGTTGGTGGTATGCTGTGATAAATTTCTTTTTTGGATTTGCTTATAATTAGTTAAAAATGTTAACTAACGTACAATGGTGTTTGTTGTTTTTGTATCAGTGTGTTTTACTATGTAAATACTGTGTTTTTTATGCTAAATAATTAACTAATGTTTATTTATTTATAAAAAACACAATTAAAATTATAGAATAAAAAAAGATATTCACTCAATAAAAGCCTTTGTTCACCAAAAAAAACGACTAATTATTAGTAGACTATAATATCTTTGTGTCCCAATTATAAGTGCGTTAATTATAATGTATGTTAGAGAATAATAACTGATGTAATAAAAAACGCAATGAGTAAAAGTATAATAATTGGATAAGCAATGAAAAAGCTCCGCTACTATTTTTTAGTATTAAACTATTTAAAACAAAATCAATTTCCATCACGTGAATTACTATTAGATTATCTAAAAGAATTTGATATTGATATCAGTGAACGAACTTTATATCGGGCTTTAAAAGAACTAAAATCAGAATTTGGTATTTTGATTAAGTTGGATACGAAGAAAAAAGGTTATTATATTGCAGAGGATGCAGAAGATAATGCAAATACAGTTCTTACTTATTTGAAAGGCATTGTAACCGCAGATATTTTAAATTCAGCAAATAAATCTAAGTTTGAGTTAGCTCATTTTATTGATCGTGAAAATAAGGGTAGTTTAGTATCAATTGATAGCTTCTGTGTTTTCTTTAAAGCAATGACTTCTTTTCACAAGATATCATTTAAATACAATAATGAAATTAAAGGTGAATGTAGAGCAGTAATATTATCTCCTTTGTTTTTTAAACAATATAGAGGGCACTGGTATGTTATTGGTTATGTCGGTAAAGATTTAATTTCATATGAATTAGATAAAACATCTGAGACAATAATTCTTAAAGATAAGTTTAAGGCAAATGGAGGATTGATTAAGGATACATACAAAGAAATAGTTGGGTTTGATTATACAGATTCTGATTTAGAGCAAGTTGTGTTGTCATTCTGTAATAGTCAAGAAAGTTGTATTCGTAAATCACCCTTGCATCACTCTCAAACATTAAATAATTGTGCAGAAGATGGTCGATTATTAGTAACTTTACGCGTTCGACCAAATAATGAGTTAAAAAGAGAAATTTTAAAGTATGGTAAATTCGTGAAGATTGTTCATCCAGAACATTTAAAGCGAGATATAATTAGTGAATTACGTTCTGCATTAGAATTAAATGCATAATATATAAAGACACATTGATTGGGGAATTAATGTATGTTGTATTTGTAGGTATATATAAGACATTAGTCTAAGTATAAAAACAAGTATAGCGGTTAGTTTGTTTCTAAAAAAAATAGCAGGTGGGGGCCTGCTATTTTTATTTTTAAATGTGTTAGATACATCTTGGAATATTAATATAAACTGTTGTTCCACAGTGTATTTCTGATACAATTTGAAGCTTACCTTTATGAAGTTTAATAATCTTAGATGTAAGTGATAACCCTAATCCTGTTCCTTCTATAGCAAAAGCATTGCTCGACCTAAAGAAAGGTATAGTTAGTTTTTCAATGTCTTCTTTTTTAATACCAATTCCTTTATCCTTTACAATTATTAAAATATTGTTCTCTTCTGTTTTAAGAGTGATATCAATTAATTGGTTATGAGAAAATTTACTTGCATTAAATATTATATTAGATAGTGCTAATTCAAGTAGTGTCGTATTACCTTTAAAGTATAATTCCTGTAAATCTTCTTTGTTTTCTATTAATAAATTAAAATTTAAACTCGGTTGTAATACTACAAATTGATCTAACATAGACCACCAAAATTCTTCAAATTTATTTTTTTCTAAAGGATATGCAGTACTATCAAGTTGCGATAAAGTTAATAGGTTGTTTACCATTTGGTCCATATGCAGTGATTCATTAATAACTTGTTGTAGTACTTTTGTATATTCTTCTTGTGTACGCGTATTCATTAAGGCTATTTCAGCATTGCCTAATAATGATGCAATAGGTGTTTTAAGTTCGTGCGAAGCATGGGCAATAAATGCTTGTTGATTGTCAAATGATTCTTGTAAACGATGAAATAAGTTATTTATCGTTTCGCTTAATGTTCGTATTTCATCTTTTGACATTCCTGCAGTTGAAATAGGCTGAAACAAATTAGGCAATTGTTTTTGTTGTATATGTTTGTTGATTCGTGTAATTGGACGTAGAAAATAGCCAGCAAAATATCTTGATAACCAGAATGTAATGAGTAAAGCGATTAGTAAAGAGGTAAACATAACCGTTCTCAATTGCTTTAAGGCGGCAATTCCTGTTTCGTTTGTAGCTTTAGCCATCACTATAAAGTCTCCTGAATTGTCGTTGTAAAATATTCCTACAACTTGTTGTTCGTCTTTTTTAAAGTAAACTTTATTTTTTTCAATAACTTGATTTAGTGTTTCTTGATCCCATTTTACGTTACCCTCATCAATAAACATAGGTTCAAAGTCTGTAGTGTAAATTCGAATAGTTTCGTGTGGTAATGTGCGTGGAAAATTGCGAAGTACTTCAGCAAATTCAGCTGGTGTAAAATTGTCTTCAGCTAAGTAATTATCACCAACAGTAAAAGCTCTGTTTTCTAATTGCTTATAAAAATCATTCTTCCAATGTGAATTTACTAAAATATATACAGCAACAAGAACACCAGATAATAAGATGGTGAATAATCCAGAAAATTGAAAAGAGAGTCTATCGCGTATTTTCATTTTTTATAGAATAAGTTTCTACTTTAATAAGTAATACTTAGTTCAATAGCTCGTTTTATAATATTTTGAGATAAGAGATAAGTACTAATTTATTTTGTTGATTAATCCAAAATTAAGCCAATTGTTTATGTGAAATTGAACATTAGAGTAATTTAATCTACAGTTAGAGAATGATAAGAGGTAAAAGAGAGTTGTATTAAATTAGTGTTTTTTAAGTTTTGTAGGAATTGTAAACTAATGTTAATGTTATCAAATTGTTATGTTTTATATATATATAGGTTAATGTTGTGTAATTCATTAGATTTATTATAATCAAATAGTAAAAATTATGGATGTTTTATGCCGAAGTCAATTCTTAATAGATTTAGGAATTGATGTTTTAAACAGTAAACATATAGCTCAATTACAGAGAGAGTATAAGTTTTCTGAAGATTGCTATAGATACTTACTGGCAAATGAAAGCTTGAGTAATAGAGAACGTTTATGTGATACAATTTCACATCGACAGCAAGTAGTTTTTTGTATTTCTAATATTATCGAATTAAATGAAGAGAGTATATTTTCTCCATATATTTTTTTCTTTGCAAGAAAAGGAATGTCATTGATTGGTGAGATTTTAGTTGGAGAACATAAAGGTGAAATAGTTTCTATTGAAGAGGAACTTTATTGTGATATAGATAGTCTGGAAGAATTATTAGAAGATTTAGATATAAGTGTTACGTATGCTTTTAAAGATGAAAATAGAATTATAAAAGAATTAATGAAGCCTTCTTTACAAATCGTGATATTGTTAGAAAAGTCGTTTGAAAAATTCATTGAATAAAAAAGAGATTGTTGTTTTCTTGTTTACCAGGGGATTAGTTTGTTATAACTAATCCTCTTTTTTTATTCATAGTTGTTTGAAAGAGGATACCTTTGGACGACAGTAGAATATATTGGTATATTATTGGTTTTTTTGTAATTTTCGACCAACATATTTAATAATGTTAAAAGTCGTTTTTTAATTAAAGAAAGTAAGGCTGTATTATCAGCTAAATTGACAAATGAAGAAAAATAAAATAAGAATTCAACAGGTAGTAATGACTATTTTAAGCATACTTTTCTTGGTATGGGTAGGATATTACGGTATGAATAAAGGCGAAACGACTACTAAAATTGTAGAAACAAAAGAGATAGATAAGGTTGTTGATAAAGATGATGTAGCTACTACTGATCAATCAGAAGAAGTGATGGTGGAAATAGTAGAAGAGGTTTCTTTAGATGCTGTTTCAACTGCTAAATTAACTACCAAGTATCATACTTATGCAAAAGAGTATGATGCTAAAGTAAAAATTACTGAATCAAGAATTGAGAAATTGGCTAAAAGAGGACGTATTGTTACAGTATTTGTCAGAGATGGACAAGTTGTAACTGCAGGTCAACCAATTGTGGGAATAGAAGTTGAAAATACAGCAGTTTTAAGTGAATCAGAATTAAAAAAAGAACTGAGAAAATTTGAATCATTAAAGTCTAAATTAGAAAGTGCTCAGACAAAAATTACTAAGGCAGAGAATAAGGATTCGAGTGCACAAGCAAAACAACAAAATAAATATGATGATATATTAAGAGAATATCAAGAAGTTGAGAGTAAAATTGCTTCAGGTCAGAATAAATTTGAACGTATTGTGATAAGAGCTGCAAAAGCAGGTCTTGTTAAGAATTTATCTTTAAAAATGGGAGATGATGTCACAAGTAATAGTTCTTTATTTAAAATAGTTTCTTATGATGTTTATTTTGATTTAAATGCAACTGATTTAGAACAATGGAAGATAGCTGCAGATAAAGCAATAGTAAAGGGTTCTTTTGTAGGAAAAGATGGACAGAGTATTCCATTTGATTTGCAAACAAGTAGTATCCAAGAAAGAGTCTATATTAAACATTATATGCCTATTTGGGAAAGTTTAAAATTCTTTACTGACGATACAATTGATAATAAAGTATCATTAGTTGCTGTTTATAAAGATATAATAGAGATTTCAAGTAATGCTGTAGGTGTTGAATCAGATGGGAGATCGTTTGTTTGGGTTGTCAATGCTGATAACCGTTTTACTAAAAGATATGTTTCTCCAATTAAAAAATATGGCTCTACTGTTTTATTAGCAGACACTTCTTTAAATGGAGTTACAATTGCTGTTAATAATATAGATAGACTGTCAGAAGGAAAAGAGATTAATTTATAATCTCTTTTTTTTATTTTTAAACTAACCTTAAAGATTAGATGTAAATAGTGACTTTACTTAGATGTAACGAGGTAAAAGCAAGGGTTTAATAATGTGTTAGTGTTTTTTGTTAGATTAAATGTACTTATAAGTTTAAAGAAGAAGATGTTTAAAGAGCTATAATGACTTTTGTTAGGATTTTTTGTGCATAAAACACGTAATTTTGTGTTAATATAATTAATAATTCTACTAAAGATGATAATAGATGATTTGTTAAATAGATTAGATTTAAAAGATATTAATTTAACAGTTGGAGACAGATTATTGTTTGAGGGATATTTCAAGCCAATAAAAATCAAGAAAGGAGATTTTCTTGTAAAAGAAGGTGAAATAGAACACAACATATATTTTGTAAATGATGGAATACTTCGTTGTTGGATAAATGATAAGTATGATCGTGAGAAAACATTTTGGTTTTGTATGCCACATACTTTTTCATTATCTAATTTATCGTTTACATTACAGAAACCATGTGATTTTAATGTTCAAGCTGCAACCGACTGCGAGTTATTTATGATAACACAGCACGATGTAAATGAACTTTATGAGATATCTCCTCAAATGCATCGGGTTATGAATATATTTACGGGAGAGTTACTAAACTTTATGTTACAACGAAAAGTTGACTTGCTTAAGTTGACATCTATAGAATACTATAAAGCATTGCTTGAACGTTACCAAAATTGTATGAAAGATATTTCTCCTGAAGATTTAGCGTCATATCTATGTATTTCTGAGGAAGAAATGAGTAAGATTCACAAATAATCGCTTAGTGAATTACTGTTATTGTAAAGATGTAATACAGGAAAAAAAGAACCAAATTATTGAGATAGTTTGGTTCTTTTTTATTGCTATAATCTTGTTTCTTTAAAATTTATTCTTTGTGTTATCTTGATACTTTTTAAGTTGATGAATTTAGAATGATTATATAATTGGTCGAAATAACCTGTAAACTACTGTAAACCCTATATATTTTGGGGTATGTGGTGTTGTTTTTTTCTTGTAAAGCCGTTGTTTTTAATATTAAATTCTATTTTTGCACCTTTAACTATTAAAAGTAAAAATTACCATGAAAGAATTAATGGAGAAAATCAGCGCAGAGTTTGAAGCATTCACACAAGATGCTAACTTACAAATGGAAAATGGAAACAAAGCGGCTGGAACAAGAGCTCGTAAAGCTTCTTTATCTATTGAGAAACTTTTAAAAGAGTTTAGAAAAGCTTCTTTAGAGGCTTCTAAATAATAAAACAGAAAAACTCCTACTTTTTAGTAGGAGTTTTTTGTTTTATAAATAGATATTAGAAAAAAACAAGGGCTGTTACATAACGTAACAGCCTTTTTTATTAAATTAGAAATAATCAATCAATTTTATTTAATATTATTGATTTTATGTTGTGTTTATTTTAAATAATTATCTTAAAAGATTTCGTTTTGTTTTTATTTACTGTTTTTGTTGATTTGTTTTTTTTTGCTGTGTTGTGGTGTTTTTTGTTTGTTTATTGTTAAATATGTAATATTATTATTTTTAATTAATTATTTGTATAGTTATTATTGCAAAAATATATTTTTGTTTAAAATGTATTTTTATGATAAAGAGTAATTTATTAGTAGCAGGTTTTTTATTAGCATTAAATTCTTTTGGGCAAGTCGGGATTAATGTAGAATTACCCACAGAAATGTTAGATGTAAACGGGAGAGCACGTATTCGGACGACAACAGAAATGAAATCAAGTGATAATTTTGATTTATTGGTTACAGACAACAAAGGAGTTGTCAAGAAGTTGAAAAAGACAGATCTTGAAATTAAAAGAGAAGAAGTAACTGCAACTATAGCGTCTGGTAATTCATCTATAGTAACGAATACTTATGGTTATCAGGTAGCTAACATTGTTATTATTTCTGTAAACAATTGTAGAAGAACGATGATTAGTTCTTTTCAAACTAACCTTGGAGCAATGTTGTTTATAAACGGAATTGCACGTGATAAAGCAGCAACTTTTTCAGTTGTACCTATTCCTCATTCAGCAGCTTTTGATGCGTCAGCAAGCTATATTGTGAAATTTCCAAATGTGATTGGATGTGGAGATGGAGGAGATGGTTCACAATTTGACTTTACTTTTGAGAAAGTAGGTGCACATCAATATAAGATTACTAATAATGGAAATGTGTCAAGAAGATACACAGTTATATTTCAGAAAATTTCATAACAATAAAAGAATATTATATGAAGAAATTTTACATATATATATTGTGCATTTTAGTAGGTCATACCATATTTGCACAAAATCACGCTATAGGAATAGGTGTGAAATTACCAACTGAATCATTAGATGTTAACGGAACAATGCGTATTCGTGAAATTAATTATGCACGTGAAAATGATGATGTTTTTTTATTAGTGAAAAACTCAACAGGAGTGGTAAATAAATTATCTAAAAATGTTTATGGACAAAATATAGAAACAGTTAAGAATGTTAGAATTATGTCTAATCAAGTTGCTCAAGTTAAGAACGAAGGTGATTATTCATCTACCAATTTAATCTTAACAATAGTAAATCCTTGTAACAGAAGAATGATTGCTACATTTCAAGTTAATTTAGGTGCATTGATTTTTTTGAACGGTATAGCAAGAGATAGACCTGCTGAATTTAGTATTAAAGAAATACCTTCTGGTGCTCGTGCTTTTTCTGCTGAATGGATTATTTCATTTCCGAATGTTTTAGCCTGTACCGATTGGAAAACAAATGAAACTATAGGAAGTGAGGATTATTTCAATTTTTCATTGAAACAAATAGATGCAATTACTTATGAGATTAAAAACTTAGGATCACATAATAAAAGCTTTGATGTGTATTTTGAAAAGATTTAGAAAAAACCAAGGGCTGTAACATAACGTAACAGCCCTTGTTTTTTTGGTTACTCTTTAGCAAGAGCAATCTTCACTTTTTTATTTTTTAGCTTAGTATCTTCTAATTTAGCTAATAAAGGTTTTATTTTATGAGTGCTTACAGCTACAAAAGCTTGCTTATCCCTCACGTCAATTAAACCAATATTCTCTTTGTTTAAACCACCTGTTTTAATTAAAAAACCAACGATGTCTACCTTGTTTACCTTGTCTTTTTTACCAGCACTGATATAAATAGTTTTAAAGTCAGTTTGGTTGTCTATTTTATACTTCCCTTCTAAGTTTTCAATCGGCAATTCAGGATCGATGAAACTAAACTTTTCATCATTTGTAACCATAACGTATGCTTTACCAGAAGCTTTCATACGAGCAGTACGACCATTTCTGTGGATAAACGCATCTTCTTTTTCTGGAATTTGGTAGTGAATTACGTGTCCTATTTCCGGAATATCTAATCCGCGTGCAGCTAAATCTGTGGCAATTAGAATATGACAACTACCATTTCTAAACATCATTAAAGCGCGCTCGCGTTCTTCTTGTAACAAACCACCGTGAAAAGCACCATTAGCAACCCCTTTTTTAGTCAACGTTTCGCTAATTCTCGCTACTGCATCTCTATGGTTACAGAAAATAAGAATAGTGTCTTTTCCAATTTTACCAACTAATTTAATTACAGTCTCTAATTTCTCTTCAGCAGTAGAAATAACCTGACTAAAAGTTAAGTCTGGTTTAGCTTCTTCAGATTTTAAAAAGTGAATACGCTCAGGGTCTTCGATACCTGTGAAATCAGGAATTTTCTTCAAAGCCGTAGCAGAAGTCAGCATTCTAAAGTTAATATTGTCAAAAGAGTTGATGATGTAG
Source organism: Myroides phaeus (assembly GCF_009799805.1). Taxonomy (NCBI): domain Bacteria; kingdom Pseudomonadati; phylum Bacteroidota; class Flavobacteriia; order Flavobacteriales; family Flavobacteriaceae; genus Myroides; species Myroides phaeus. Next base: position 2,930,874 of record NZ_CP047050.1, on the reverse strand, counting down.
TCCATATCATCTTGGAATCCCATCTCTAAAGCCTTATCAAATTCGTCGATTACGTAACTTTTAACCGTTTCAGTATTAAAAGAACCTTCTTCAACGTGAAATGCCACACGACCAGGTGTACCAACTAATACAGCAGGAGGTGTACTAAAATTGTTTAGTTCAGTTCTTGTAGAATGTCCACCGTAGCAAGCGTTGATTTTAAACGCTGTTCCCATTTTTTTAAAAACAGTTTCTATCTGTAATGCTAATTCGCGTGAAGGAACAAGAATAACTGCTTGAACACCTTTTACATTAGGGTCTAAACGGTTGATAAGAGGCATAAGAAAAGCCACTGTTTTACCTGACCCAGTAGGTGACAATAAGATAATGTTATTCTTTTTTTGAGCAGCGTTAAATGCCTTTGTTTGCATTTCGTTTAACGCTGTAATATTTAAGTTTTGAAGTATTTCTGCTTTATTCATAGCCGCAAAGGTATGTTTATTATTTTTTTGTTTTACATCACCAAGACGGAATTAGTAAAAAATAAATTCAACTTATTTTAGCTGTTATAAATACATTATAAAAACAAAGTTTAGTTGTATTGTTTTGATGTTTAGTTAACTACGTGTTAATTTGGTTTGTAGTGGGGGATAGGGCTAATAAATGTTGTACTAAGGCAAGGGAAATAAGTATATTTGCAAACAATGTGAAAATACGTGGGGACTATGATTTATATTTCAGTAAAAGAATTTGCACAACAGCAGGGAGTATCAGAAACGACAGTTAGAAATCACTGTACAGCTGGTAAAATTGAAGGCGCTTTTAAAAAAGGAAGAGCTTGGAGTATTCCTGCTGATGCAGTGTTATTGAAAAGTAGTAGAGCGGAAGCCATTAAGAAATCCCTGCTTGAAGTACTGCAAGAGCAGAAGGGAAAGGGATTGAAAAAGGGTATTTACCACCGTACTCAGGTGGAGTTTACTTATAATTCTAATCGTATTAAGGGAACTGAATTAACTCGAGATCAAACGCGTCATATTTTTGAAACTAATACTGTTGGTACTACTCGTGGATGTGTAAATGTTGATGATGTTATTGAAACAGCGAATCACTTTCGTTGTATTGATATGATAATTGAAAATGCAGAACAGGTACTGACAGAAGAGTCAACAAAGAAGTTACACGCTCGTTTAAAAGTAGGAACATCTGACAATGGAAAACCTTGGTTTAACGTAGGAAAGTACAAACAGGTGTCAAATGATACCGATACTCACATCGCTTGTTCACCAGAAGAGGTTGAAGAACGTATGCGTAGCGTGTTTGTACATTATCAGAGTATAGAAGTTAAGACAATAGAAGATATTGTGGAGCTTCTTTATCAGTTTGAAAGCATACGACCTTTTCAGGATTGTAATGGGCGAATAGCACGTTTGATTCTTTATAAGGAATGCTTAGCTAATCAACTTGTACCGTTTTTCATAGAAGAAGAAATGAGAGACGAATACTTTAAAGGAATAGAAGAGTGGCCTATATCGAGAGAACGTTTGTTAGAAGTGTGTTTAAAGGCTCAGAGCGATTACCAAAAGGTACTTAAACGACATAAATTGTATTAAAAATATCAAAAGCCTCATAAGTGTAAACTGTGAGGCTTTTTTGTGCCTACTTGTTTTTGGGAATTTTATTAGTGTTACTTTCACTTATAAGTACGGGTAAGTATATAGAAGAACAATTACGAAAACTGAGTTGTATATTGAGATGATTAGGGATTATCGTAGAGCTAACATTCGTTGTTAATGTAAAAGGGTACTAAAAGAGGAGGAAGGTAAGGTGTATTGTAGATTAAGTCAATTTTTATATATAGATCTCATGGTATGCTATTGAGCCAAAAGAAGTCAAATTACTACAAAATAAAAAAGGAGAATTGATATTGTATCAATTCTCCTTTTTGTACTCGAGGCGGGACTTGAACCCGCACGAACATTACTGCTCACTGGATTTTAAGTCCAGCGTGTCTACCACTTCCACCACTCGAGCATGCTTACACACGTTTTGTTTGTGATTGCGAGTGCAAAAGTCGAATAATATTATTTAATATACAACAATTAAAAGCATTATTTTTAAAATAAAAACCACGTTATATGCTTATGTGTTGATTTTTAGTAGGTTATTTGAGTGGTTTTTTTCAAAAAAAGTATTATGTAAATTGATGTAATTGTTATTTTAAGTTTAGAAAGTATGTATTTACTCCATTACTTCATTAAAATCGATAAGATTAAAATTAGAATCATTTTTTATAAAATCATAAAACATAGCTGCATGTCCTGCTCCTACAATAATTACGATATTTTTATCTCCAATTGAAACTTGATTTTGTACATAAGAATACATTATTAAATTGCGTTTGTACCAGCTTGCAACAAAATCAGAGCCAAAGAACGTATCATCGTTGTTTAAACGATTTAGAATTGATATATAGGCTCCTTTGTTCAATTCTCTTTGTTCTTTAGAGTTTATACAGACAAAAACGTCGGATAAACTATTTTTTGCAACACAATTATTAGTAAAGTCACTTAGAGTTTTAATTCTATTAGAAAAAGATGTAGGGTCTATTTGTGTATTCTTGTTTGTTTCAGATTCTATTAAATCATAGCGTTGCTCTAAATTATAATCAATAGAATATATAGCATTGTTTTTTGATTTTTTTGCAAGTCTGAATCCAAGTTGAAAAATCTCATTCTCCGAATAATATCGTTTAAAGAAGTTTTTTTGGATACTATCTAAGTTATAAAAGGGTTTATTGTCTACATACAACAAGTATTGTTTATTCAGGTTTTCTCTGTTTTCATATGACGATTCTACAAACACTTTATCAGGATTGTATTTTTGTACAATTTTATTAGTAATTTTTTCTAAATCCTCTTGTTTAGAAGAGTTTAGAATATCGATGTCAATTACTTTTCCACGATCAAAACCAGGGTTGTTAAAATGTACTGTTCCTATCAGAATTACATTTATTTTTTCTTGTGAAAAAACAGTTGTGAAAAACAAAACAAGGATAAAAGCTATTGTATTTCTCATTTGATTTATTGTATTTGGTAAAAGGGATATAGTTTGTTTGTACAAACATTTTTTCCGTAAAAATATTATATTTCATAAATTATACAATACTGCTTTCGTTTAATTTATAAACAGAGATAACATATCGGTAGGGAGTAAGTTGATACAAAAAAAACGATAACATATGTTATCGGTTTTTTATGAAGAAGGCTTGTCTTTTACAGACACCTTATTACTTAATTCTTTTATAGCTAATTTCAGTATATTTAATAGAATTAGCATCTTCTTTTACTGGATTAGGCAATGAGACCATAACAACTAATTCGTCATTAGTTAAATTCGTTATAAGCATCTTATCTTCTATGCCCAACTCATCTAAAGTACTGATGTTATTATTTTGAAGAGTATAATTTAAGCCAACTATTTCCTCAAGGCAATTACCATTTTCGTCTTTACCTACGAATTGAAGGATATCTATTTTATCTTTCGTATAGGTCCAAGTCATCAGTCCACATCCATAATCATCTGAAGGGAAAATTTGTTCTATAAATTTTGCTTCTCTATCGTATGTCTTAGTCGATGATAATTCCCATGTTCCTACTAAATTCTCTATTTCAAATTTTTCAGTAGCTTCTTGCTCTTTACAACTACTCATTCCCAATGCCAAGAAAGAGAACAGTAAAACGTATAAAGTTTTTCTCATATTCATTCTATTTTTTTTGTAAAGATAAAATTTTCAACAGATTTCACTAATAATTCTATTGATAACCGTTTTTATAGATGTCCCTTTAAAAAAGAATAGGCTGTTATTGATAAAGTTAAGCGCGAGAGATTACATATCCCAATGAGGATATTTTGACTCAAAGAAAACCATAAGCTTATGGAGGTGTCTTAAAAAGCTATAATGGAAGTAAGGCTTTCAGCAACTATATAAAATAAAAAAACCGATAACTCTCGTTATCGGTTTTATTTGCGGAGAAAGAGGGAATATAACCCATATATAAATAGAGTGTGATAAAATACTATTATTTTGATTTATTGGTAGTTATGTTTTTATTAAGTCGATTAAATACCTTAAAATACTATATGATAGTATCAAAATTGGGTGTATATTTGGGTGCTATTACAAATAACTATGACTATAAAAAGAAAGATAACTATTGCTATTGAAAAGAGAAAGAAAGATGGTGTATTAATCACAGAGAACGTTCCAATTCGTGCAAGAGTGGTATATAATGGTGGCCGTGTAGAACTCTTTACAGGCTACCGCATTGATGCTTCTAAATGGGATGAAGCAAAAGAAAAGGTACGCAATGGGTGTACCAATAAGCTAAAACAAAGCTCTTCCGAAATCAATACAGCAATACAGGAGCTATCTACTACGATTGATAGAATCTTTAAAGAGTATGAATTGAAAAACGAAGTACCTTCTTTTGAACTCTTAAAAGATGAAATAAAACGCTACTCAGATAAACAAACCATATCAGCAACAGAAAAGAATCTCTTTACAGCTTTTGACGAGTTTGTAAAAAGTAGTGGTAAACGCAATGATTGGACAACTGCTACTTACACCAAGTTTAATACTGTTCGTTCACATCTTTTTTCTTTCAAAAGCAATTTTCAGTTTACTGATATTAACGAAAAGACGTTATTAGACTACGTTTCATTTTTACGCATTGAAAAACAGATGCGTAATAGCACCATCGAAAAGCAAATTAGTTTTGTAAAGTGGTTTTTGAAGTGGTGTAAAAACAACAATTATACAATTACCTATAATTTTGAAGAGTTTAAACCAAAACTAAAGGAAACATCTAAAAAGATAATCTTTTTAACTCAAGAGGAAATCGAACAGATTAAATCAACGGATTTAGGCACAAAGTCGTACTTAGAACGTGTACGTGATGTATTGCTTTTCTGTTGCTATACAGGACTTCGCTATTCAGATGCCTTTAGCCTAACAAGACACGACATTAAAAATGATGCTATTGAGTTTGTTACCAAAAAGACAAATGATATGCTGAGAGTTGAATTAAACAAACACAGTAGAGCAATATTAGAGAAGTACAAAGATGTACCTTTTGAAAAAGGAAAGGCTCTACCTGTTATTTCTAATCAAAAGATGAATGACTACATAAAAGAACTTGGAGAGTTAGCAGAGATTAACGAACCGATTAGAGAAACCTACTATGTAGGCAATGAAAGAATAGATGAAGTAAAACCCAAATACGAACATTTAAGCACTCACGTAGGGCGAAGAACATTTATCTGTACCGCTTTATCATTGGGGATACCTGTACAGGTTGTAATGAAATGGACAGGACATTCAGACTACAAATCAATGAAGCCTTATATTGATGTAGCTGATACGATTAAAGCGAATGCAATGACTAAATTTGATATGATATGAATACAGTAGATGCCCAATTAGAATTAACAAGATTTATGACTGATAACACAATAGTGATGTGGGAAAAAGAATTAAACACATCAGGAAATTCGTTTAATTTCGATTCCCAAGATATTTATAGACAATATATGATTAATATCTTAATGTTTGATTTTAAAGACCGAATTGATTCTGCAAAAGACACACAAGAAAGAAAAGAAATTTTATCTATTGTTAGAGAAAATTTGGAGACAATAATTAAGTTGTATGAAAAAAATTCTGATTTCTTCACTAATCTTGATAGAGATGGACTTCGGTTAAAGAAATACCGAGAAAGAAATAAAAATAGTTTGTCAGATAATGATTTAACAATGGAATTGTATAGAGAAACGGAATTGCCTGAACGTAAAACCTACTTTGAATCAAGTTTTTACAAAGAGATAGGTTTTTTAAACTACGACTACCACCAAGAGATATATAATCATAGTAAAAGGCTTTTAAAAGATGTGAAATCAAATTTTAAGGACTATGAAATGTATGACAATGATTATCTTTTTATTAATGACAAGCCTATATTTTCAATGGGACTTATTAGTAAACTACATAGTATAGTAAACAATCAATTTATTGAAGATATATCAGAATATGATTTTTATAGAGAGATAAATATCTTACATACAGTGAATAAAATAAAAATCAAAGAGGATTTTCTATACACTTTCTTTTATGTAATTCATTGCTTACATAATAACATAGAAAACAAAAGTTTAAAGAAAAAGTGGTTTGCTCAAATATTAAAAGAATTTAAGATTAAGAAAGCAACTTATGACTCTAAGTATAAACACATAACAGGTAGCAGTGCCAATGATACATTAAAAGAGTATCGCAATCTCATTGATTCAGCTTTTAAACAATAAAGTACTATAAAAGCCTTTAAAATTTATAAATCCACCTTTGAACCACTTTAGAATTTTACTAAAGTGGTTTTTTTGTGCAATAAAGTGTGTTTTTCCACCCCCTCTCCACCTTACACACATCGTAGTTTTGAATTGTTCGAACATCACAAAATCGTATAATTTAAAAACTAAAACTATGTATATAAGCGAATTAAAAGAAAAGCCAGTTTGGCAAATGACAGGAGAAGAACTATTACAGTTATTACAAACAGTATCTATAAAGGATTTTAAAGAACTCAATACTTCGCAAGAAACGCAACAATCTACAAAGCGTTATGTTTACGGAATACGTGGTATAGCAGACCTACTTGGGTGCAGTATTACCACTGCTAATAAAATCAAGAAAGAAGGTCATATCAAAAAAGCGATTATCCAAAGAGGTAGAAAAATTATAGTCGATGCTGACTTGGCATTAGAACTATTCGCTAAAAAATAAAAGGGACAACTTGTGCAAATCGTCCCTTAATATCCAATTAAAGTATAACTCAACTCTTATCGTATAAAGATAAGGATTATTAAAACACAAGTAAATATGAGCTTAGATATACCCTATATCCGAGTAGGAACTGCTTACTTTAAAATCATCGAAAAACCTTTGATATCAGGTGATAAAGTTAAAGTAATGGTGCGTTGGACTCGTGAAACGATTGTATCAGATCACGGAAAGTCCTACTTAGAGAACGTCTTAAAATTAGATGGCTTTTGCTGTATTCCAGACCATCTTAACTATCAACCAATCGTAGAAAATTTTTTTAATACCTATAATGAATTAAATATGAAACCAATAGAAGAAGATTTTAACTTAAATGAATTAGAACAATTGATTCCAAACTCACTACACTTTGTAAAGCACATATTCGGAAGTGAACAATACGAATATGGTTTAGACTATCTAAAGCTATTGTATGAGAAGCCAACGCAAACCTTACCAATATTGTGCCTTGTTAGTAAAGAACGTGCAACAGGAAAAAGCTCTTTTATTAAATGGCTTAAAAATATCTTTGGACTCAATATGACTTATATCAAAGGAGATTCTTTTGGTTCTCAATTTAACGCTGATTGGGCAAGTATGTTATTAGTTGCCATAGACGAAGTATTCTTTGATAAGAAAGAGATTACAGAGCGTTTAAAGTACCTTTCTACTACTGACAAAGACAAAGTTGAAGCAAAGGGAAAAGACAGACAGGAAATAGAGTTTTTCGCCAAGTTTATTCTTTGCTCTAACAATGAGGATGATTTCATTCAAATAGACGAAGAAGAAATACGTTTTTGGATTCGAAAGATTAAACCTATTGAATCAGAAGACGTTCACTTTATCAAGAAGCTAACAAGTGAAGTTCCTTATTTCATCAAATACTTACTTCTACGACCTTATTACACCACGCAACAAACCCGAATGTGGTTTACACCTAAACAGATACTTACAGCTTCCCTTTTAAAGCTAATTAGTAAAAACAAAATAGAGATTTCACTTTTAGAACTTTTAAACCTGTGCTTTGAAAAGGTTGCCGAGGATGAAATTTGCGTAGCTCCCAATGATTTACTCTTGTTATTACGCAAGACAAACCCAAAACTAATAATATCTGCTAGTGAAATAAGAAAGATTTTAAAGAAATGGGATTTTGAACCACAAAACAACACAAAATCTTATCAAGGAATAGAGCTTTTATCTCATGGAGAATTTGTTAAAATAGAACGTAGAGGACGTTACTACATCATTAAAAAAGATTTATTCTATAAAATATTTGATGCAATGATGCAAGAATAGATTAAACTATTGTTTATTAACAAGTTATACTGCATCAAAGTTTGCATCAAACTAAAAACACGTCAAGTTTGATGCAAGAGTGATGCAAGAAACAAAATGAGTTTGATGCAGTGATGCAAGAGTGATGCAGAGTATTTTATTGAAATACAATTGATTAACACCTTTCTGCATCATTGCATCAAAAAAAAACAGATTTTTAACCCGACTATTTCAAAACGTATGAATTGTGAATTAGCTAAACAAATTAGCCTAACAGACTTACTTAAAAAGTTAGGTCATACCCCAACCAAAATAATGAGAGTTGATTGGTGGTATATAAGTCCATTTAGAGAGGAAAAAACAGCATCATTTAAAGTGAATATTGATAAAAACGTGTTTTATGACCATTCTGCTGGTTTTGGTGGAACAACACTTGATTTTGTGATGAAGTACAATAATTGCGATATTAAATCAGCTTTAGAATTGCTCAAAAACGATTCTTTTTCTTTTCATCAGCCAATTATTGTGAGTTCTAACATTATTCAAGAACCAACATATACAATTCAAGCGATTAAGCCATTAACACATCCAAACTTGATACAATATATCACTGAGCGTAATCTTAGCCTTAAAATGGCTCAAACTTATTGTAAGGAAGTACACTATACTCTAAACAACAAATCATATTACGCTGTTGGTTTTCCCAATACCACCATAAATGGTTTCGAACTAAGAAACGTGTATATAAAAATGTGTCTTGGAAAAAAGGCAGTAACCTACTTTGATAACAAAAGTAAACATATTGTCTTGTTTGAATCTTGGAGTGATTACATCAGCTTTTTAACCCTTTATCCAAATGCAGAAAAGCAATATGATTATTTGATTCTTAATTCCGTATCAATGTTGAATAATACAATAATTAAAACACCAAATAATTATTTGTACAAATGTACAAATGGGGAATTGTATAAATGTATCAATGTACAAATGGATAAAAGTATCAATAATACTTTGTACAAAGAATTAAAGTATGAAAGTATTATTTGTTGTTTCGACAATGATAAAGCTGGAGAAAGTGCCTTTCAAAAAGTAGCTCAGACCTATACAAACGTTGTTGATGGACGAAAACTGTACGAGAATCACAAAGATTTGAATGATTATTTACTAACTATTAACCGCAATGATTTGACGTGAGAATTATCGAGATGTGTCTTTGTCCTTACAAATTGGAAATTTGACAACCAAAGACCACTCGTTTTTCTCCCGAAGGTCGCAAAATGGGTAAGACGATGAAAAAAACAAAGAAGATAGAATTTAGAGTAACTCTTACAGAGGCTCTAATCATAAAAAACAAAGCAGAAAAAGTAGGTTGTAGCGTTTCGGAGTACATCCGAAACACCGCACTTGACTATTCTTTAGCGTATAAATTAACTCCTGATGAAGTTGAAGTTTACAAATTACTGAACAAATACACAGATAATTTTAGGCGAATAAGCAACCTTTTTAAGCTTGGTGATACAACAGGAGTTAAAGAACACACTATTGAAACAGCTAATCTAATTCGGACTCACTTACAAAAACTACTGTAATTATGATAGCTAAAGCAAAATCTTGTGTTGGTGGCACAGCATTATTCAATTACGTAATTGATGATAAAAAGGGATATGAGCTATTAAGAAACAATCTTTCGGGGGATACTCCGAAAGATATGTTTCAAACGATGCAGATACTACAAAATCAAAACAGCAGATGTAAAAACAACACAATATCGGCTGTTATATCTCCAACTATTGTAGATAGTCAAAAGATGAGCGATAGAGATTTACGAGCATTAGCCGTTGAGTTTTTACTTGGTTTACAAATCGATCCTACCAAAGCTCAATTCATTGCTTTTGTTCATACAGAAAAAGAGCATAAACATATTCATATCATCGCCAATCGCATAGATGAAAATGGCAAAGCTCTAAAAGATAATTACATTGGTTTTGAAGCTCAAAGAGTTGCTCACGAAATAGCACTTAAATACGGTTGGACGTCTATAAGACAAGAAAACGAGAATAAGAAACAAAGAGCTAACAACACAAACTTAATAGCTAAAAACACTATCAAAACAGCTCATAGGGAAGTTTTAAGACAGGAACCAAAAGATTTACAACAATACATTCGATTAATGCTTGAAAAAGATATTGAGGTTAAACCAACTATTAATAAACAGGGGAATATTCAAGGATATCGCTTTATTCATTTACCAACTAATACAAACCTAAAAGCAAGTGAAGTTGACCGAAATATGAAGTTGAATGATTTATTTAAAAATACAGCAAGCACAGAGTCAAAGAATGAAGTAGAAAAACTATTAACTAAGCAAGAAGCAATCGAACCACAAATGCAGAATTGGAAAACAGATGTGTCTGTTTTATTTAGTTTGTTATCTGCTTTTCAACTTAGTGGTAACGATGAAGATGATGAACAAAAAAAACGTAAACGAAGAGCACTAAAAAGATAAACAATGGCAAAGAACCAACCTAAACTCACTGATATGACAGAACTATTACTTCAGCAAGTCATACAATTAGAACACACGATAAAACAAAGTAAAAAAACTCATTTAGATACCATCAAAGAATTAAGTAACATCAAAGTAACAGTAAATGTTGCTGAACTTCGACAGATAGAAAAAGAACAAAGACAACGCTTACAGAATGACTTCGATCAATTTCATCGAGAGATAACAAAAAATAATGAGGAGCTTTTGAAGGTTCACAAGGCTGTTAGCTCAAAGAGGTTATTCTACTTGATTGTATTGAACATCTTTTTACTTTTAACAACAGGTTTTTCAATGTATTTAGCTGTTAAGAATACTATTGAGAAATCGGAGTATGAGCGTTTAGAAAAAGAAAAGGGGCAATTAATAAATCAATTAGAAAATGTAAATCAGTTTTTTAACAAAAATCCAAGGACAGCTAAATCTTTCAAAGAGTGGAGTCAAAAGCAATAATTGAAAAGTGTTTATCAAAGTTATTTCCGTAAAATTTTTAGAGCTTTGAAGGCTCAAAATTTTATGGAATAACTTTGTTGGAATAGGTTCACAATATTTTAAAAGATTTACTAACGGTTTGGGTATTGCCGAAGGCGGGGATTTTTAGCGCAAAAGTTCAAACGAAGGACGAATGTTGAACCTTGCACAAATGTCCAATCGAAGTCGTTCAGCCCCGCTTTTGGCAATACCTTGTTGTACGACGTAGTTATTTATTTAGTTTTTAATTCGTCCAAATATTTTCGTATGTCTTTTTCTAATTTTTTGGGATAATCATAATTTAGTTTTTTCGATAATTCAGTTCCAATTTTTGAAACTAAATCAGCCATTGCAAATAAAGCATCCCAATTATCATTTTTTTTACTTCCTGAAAATGTTTGTTCTATTGTTTCCCACAAATCGGTAGTCAGGTATTTTTTAAAAAGTCTGCCGTATTTATTGGTTGTAATATTCCAATTATGTTCGCTTGAAATGTACCATTCGATTAAAGGGATTAAATAGTCTGTTCGGATATTATTTTCAGTCATAAACTTTGTATAAAACAAGTCATCCCTAATAATACATTTTGCGGTATGAGCAATGTCCCACCAAAAGTCATTTAAAACTTGTTTGAATTTTTTTTCTGTAGGTTTTTTTATTATAAAAATCTGGTGAGTAGGCTTTTTTAGACTATTTGTTAGCCCTTCTTTATCCACCAAAACTTTATAGCCAATATCCCAATCTTCGTGTAATTCATTTTTTTTTGCGTCAAGTAAAAATTCGGGTTTGCTGTATAATTTGAAATCTACTTTGACATAGTCAGCATATAAAACCATTTTCATAGCGTGTTTACCTTCGAAATAGGTTTCGTCTTCTTCAACCATTGCAATTGGATTTCCAAAATTTTCTGTCCAAGTATTGTCTGAAATATATTTGGCGTTATTTTCGAATATAAGTTCAATGTCTAAATCACTAAATTCGTCAACAAGTGCTAAAGGATTTACAAGTGAACTTGTCAGAAGAAGAACTCTTACATCTTCGTTTTTCTCCGACCATTCTATAATTGTTCTTAACTTTTCTTCTCTGACTTTCATTTTGTTTGGTTCGGTTTTACTATGTCGTACAACGTTTGGCAAATTGGCGATGGAGCCGACTTTTAGCACAAATGTTGAATAGAATTACTAATCTTCAACATTGCACAAAAGTTCAATAGAAGTACTTCACCGGCTCTATTGCCAATTTGTTTGTTATGTGCCGTTTTATTCCATTTTATACATTTAACAATTGCTGAAACGTAAAGTCGGGTTTAAACATTTCAATTTCGTTTTGAGTTGATTCTTCTTGTGCTTCTTTGCCATAGATAAACATTTGCTGTTCATAATTTTTAACAGCCTCTTCAATGCTATTAAATTTTCCATCGGCTAGATTATCAGACAATATCAAGGCATCCACCAACCCACTATTTACTCCCTGCCCTGCAAAAGGCGGCATCAAATGTGCGGCATCCCCAATCATTGTTATGGGTAATGGGCGCTTGCTTTTCCAAGGCTTTTCTAAAGGAAATATCCGTGTAGCCAATCCTACAAATGACAACGTCGTATGAATCAATTCTTTGTAGCGTTCGTCCCAATCGGAAAATTCTTTCAGAAGAAAATCAACGACACTATTTCTGTTTTGAAAATCTACCTGCGTTTGGTTTTTCCATTCATCAGGTGTTTTAAAACTTATTCCAAAATGCAATGCACCATTATTATTGGGGTTAGCAAATAATAAATTACCTTGGTGAGATGCCATTAGCCGGTTTCCATTGCATAGCTGAAAAAATCCAGGACAGTTTATCTCTGGTTGATGAATATCGGCTTGTATATTGAAAGTACCTGTTTCTTCAACTTCCGTGTCGGTAACAAATTTTCTTACCTTGGACATCCCGCCATTGGCAAGAATAACCAAATCTGCTGTTTCACTCGGTTTATTCTCAAAAGTTAGTGTCCACTTCTTCTTACCAGGTTCAAGCATAACAAGTTTTCTATCCCAAATAACCGTGTCGTTTTCTAAACTATTCAACAAGATAGCCCTTAAGTCATTTCTGTTTATTTCAGGATTGTCAAATCGATTTTCGGGCTTTACATTTTTTGTGGATAAAATATTGCCTTTTTCATCAGCAATATTTACACCCATTGGTAAGGCTAAGTCATAATAAGTTTGTAACAATCCCGCTTTTTTCATTGCTTCCTGACCTGAACCTTTGTGTAGGTCAAGGGTTCCACCAAAAATTCTTGCCTCTCGGTCGTTGTCTCTTTCGTAAACTGAAACGTCTATGCCGTTTTGCTGTAATAATTTTGCCATAGTCAGTCCAACGGGTCCACCACCAATTATTGCAACGTTCTTATCACTAAGTAAATTCATTTGTTTGTCTGTATCTATTCGCATTGTCATTCAAAAATGGCACATAACGGCAAAGCATTGGCGTAGTGCCATAACAGTTCTTTAAAATAATAACGATATTTGCAAAGGCATTATGCCAATGCAATGTTATGGGATAGGTGTGGCGATTATTGGTGAGGGTTGCACGGGCGAACCGAGAATGCAAGGCACTCCATAGAAAGCCAGCAGGTTAAGCCGAGTCTGCATTCGCCACACTTTACCATAACGGTTTGGGGCTTTGCGAGGGCGGGGATTTTCAGCAGAAAATCTCGACCGAAGCACTAAGCTACAAATATAGCGAAAATCTCCAACGGAGTATTTTCGCCCCGCTCTTGCAAAACCCTTGTTACCTGCTGGCTGTGTTTTTAGGTTTGGATATTATGTTATCAACTTCTTTTTTCAGATAGTTTAAGTTGATTTTGTATTCTTCCGAATTGAGTTCGTCAAATTGTAATTGTTCGATAAACTCAAAAATATCTTGAAGTTTTCTACTTGTCAGATAATATTGTAAAACCGTTTCATTGATTTGATAATCAGGATTGAGTTCATAATATCTTTTGATAAACAAATCAAAATAAGGTTGCTGATAAATGCTGAAAATATCGGCTTCGGGTGGTGCAAACTTTATTCCTTCCCAATCCAAAAGATATAATTTTTGTTTGTCTGTGATAAGATTCCAATGATGAATATCTGTATGACATAAACAATATTTTAAATCTTTTTCCTTTAAAGCATTTGATAAATTATACCATTCGTTGATTTGATTTTTTATAATTGAAAGATTAGGTTGCAGTACCGTTTTGATTTCCGTTTTTAGTTGGTCAAGGTTTTTTTCTATCCAATTGTTTAGTTTAGAAATAAACGAAAGGTCAAATGTTTCAGAAATCTGCGAAAGGTCAAAAGGAGTTTTTTTTAAATGATGTAACTGACTGACAATTTCGGCTAATTGAGTTATTTGTTCTTTGGTTAAATTTTTTTCTCCAACTGTTTCTCCTTTAATGTAATCAAACAAAACATATATATAATTTTCATCTTCGCACCTAAAATCATCAGATTGCGTTTTAATCAATCGAATGATTTTTCCTTTCAGCAGAGTTTGATTATCAAGCCAATCCACAATGGGAAGATAAAGGTCGATGTGTTCCGTTAAATAAGAAGTTGATTTTCGACTTTTTTCATAAACTTTTAAAAAATAAAAATGCTCGTTTTCATCTTCTATTTTATAAGCCAAAGAAGCCCAACCACCTTTTTGTTTAGAAATTGTGTTTGTTTTGATAAGATATTTTTGTTGCAATGTTTTTATCAATGTTTCAACCATTTTATTTTGTCGGATTTTTGGTTCACAGCTTGCAGGTAACGGTCAAGTATAAGCGTAGTGCGGGTTTTCGGAGCAATACACTGTCCGCCAACACGAACTTTGATAGATGGCAAAATACTAAATTTTAGCCACTTCGCCCGCATTACGCTTATACAATGTTGGCGGTAGTTTATTTATTCAATTCTCCTTAATACCCCCTTTAATTTTGCTTCAACTCCAAGATTATCAAAAAGTTTTTCAGTCAATGTTAATGTCTTCTTGAAAGCTGTTTTAATATTTGTCGGATCTAATTCTGATGTTGTCTGCTGAAATAACGAATACCAATCTGGATCTATGTCTTTTTCCAAGTTTTTTGTTGGACTTTCCCAATGTTTGGTTTGGTATGTTTCAATTCTTATTAACCAAAGTAAATATTTTTGAACATTTGATAAGCTTTGGTAAGCGTGAGCAAATTCCTGTCGTTTAATTAAGTTGCTTGTTGTAAGTAAAACATTCAACAACGATTGGCTCAACCACAGGATATTTTCATTTGTTGTTCGATCAGGTACTTTAGTTTTTATTTCTTTGAGCGTGTTAGTCAATAAATCTTCTTTATCTACTAAAATCATCTTGTCAAAGTCGCTAAACTCTACCGATCCGTCCCACGATTTGATAACTTCCATTTGGTCGTTTGTCAAAAAATGAAACTCCCCCCTTATCATATTTTCAAAAATGGCAACTTCACTTCCAAACTCGTTGGTAAAATATAATGCCAAAGGATGAATTTGGCTTACCCAATTTTCAGCGGAAAATTTTTCTTTATCCTTCAAGAAGATGTAGAATTCAATATCTGAATATTTGTCCCCTTCATTTTTGGTAAATGACCCGTACATAAATACGGCAGAAATATTTTTATCATTTTGAGCTATTGACTTTGTTTTGTCAATCATTTGTAGCTGTGTCATTTTCTAATTTTTTAATATTAACAATCGCCCTTTCTACTTTGCGTATTAAAGGATATTTCAATTCTTATTCTATCTTACAGTTACTTATAGCTTCATTTTCTTGAATGTTTTTCGTTGTTAATTGTTTCTTCAAATTACCGCCAACATTGTTATTTCACGAAATAAAACACGGTGTAGTTTCGTAAAATAACACCTATATGCGCATTTCGTAAAATCTGTTGCTAATATAATTACTTTTTTTGTAAATTAGATACTTAGTAAGTTATTTTTTGTGGATAGCGAAACAAAATAGGTTAAATTAGATTTATTTAAGTATGGATAGCGAAACAATATTAAAAACCTTACACGACCGATTGCAAGTGCAACGCTACGCCAATAATACCATAAAATCGTATTGTGGTTATGCACAAATATTCTTAGAGTATATGAATAAATATCGTACGCTCAACGAAATACCTATTGCTGAAATAGAGGGTTTTATTAATGAAAAAGTATTTCAAGACAATATTAGTGCATCTTATCAACGCTCTTTAGTTGGGGCAATTAAGAAGATTTATGAGTTGGTCAATAATCAATCGATAGAGTTAAATTATTTATATCCTAAACGAAAATCAACCCAACTGCCTACTTTCTTTTCTCAAGAAGAAGTGAGAAAAATATTAAATGCTACAGAAAATTTAAAGCATAAAGCAATTCTTACCACTATTTACAGTTGTGGATTACGCTTAAGTGAGTTAATAAATCTTAAACTAACCGATGTAAAATCCGACAGTAATTTACTATTAATACAACAAAGCAAAGGGAATAAAGATAGGCTAGTAGCTTTACCTGATAAGTTATTAAGTTTGTTGCGAGAATATTATATTGAATATAAACCCAAAATATTTTTATTTGAAGGAACTAATGATGAGCAATACAGCGAAAGAAGTGTTCAGTTAGTTTTGAAAAAGTCAATGAAAAAAGCCAATATTGTAACAAAAGGCAGTGTGCATACTTTGCGTCATTCATACGCCACACATTTAATAAAAAGCGGAATTGACATTCGGGTTGTACAAGAATTATTAGGGCATAGTGATATTAGAACAACCATGATTTACACTCATATTACAGATGTAGATAAGAAATCGACACCAAGTCCATTAGATTTTTTGTAACCTAAATTAAAAAACCCAACTTTACATTTTTGGGTGTAAAATTGGGTGTTTATGCTTTAACTGATTAAGTATCAGTGTTTATTGCGGAGAAAGAGGGTTAGCCTCTTTTATCTCGTATGCTTTATAAATAGGGAGGTTCACTTTTTTAAATTGTAGTGAGCACCTTATTCGGAAAGTTTTAAACTATGATTGGAATCGTTTGATTCTATATCAAATATACATTTTATAATTAATTTTAAGACAAAAAGCAATAACATTGTTTTTTTTGATTAAAAAATAAATTCGATATTTCACTTAAACAACCATTTTGGAAAACCTATGTGATGTTTTTACTTCCAACTATATTTTTCCATTTTGCTTACTAAATCAGGAAATTTCTGTTTTAGCAAATTATAACTCTGTTCATCATCATAAAATATTTTTGTTATTTCTTGATGTGTAAATCTCAAAGGATATTTTATAAGTTTACTATTGTATTTATCTTCATTACTTAGAAATGTAGTCCTGTTTTCTGAAATATATCCATTTCCAATTTGTTTCTTAGAGGGTAAAAATCGCCATTCATTTTCTGTTTTAAATACAAAATCTTTTTGGTCAAAATAACTATTATAACCTACTGTATTTTTAACAAAACCACGAATTGTCATAATTGGAAGACGTAATTTATGTCCTTCAGGTAATGAACGTCTATGTTCTAATAATATAGCTAGTGAATTAGCAACAGGTGAATTTTTTTCAATATACATAACTGGTTGAATATTATTTTTAATTATCCAATCCGTTGACAGTGAAATTCCAAACTTTCCATAAGTTATTTCTTTATTTTGAATTTCCTTTAAATTTTGTTCACTAAAACAGACCATAGGATGGACATTCTTAGAAACAATTGTTTCGTTAGTTATACAAAACTCTTCTTTACAATATTTTAATCTGAATTGTGATTCTTCAATAATTGACACTAAGTATTCAATTTTAGAAGTAAAATGAATTAAAATATTATCAGGGTTTTGATTAAAGTATTCATTCATAATGCATTACATAACATTTTGAGGTTTAGTGCCAGTTACAGAAATTGAATTGCAAAGTTTCAATTTAAGTACACGTTAAACAAGTCATCCAATTTAATTTAAGAAAAAAGTTCATAACATCAGTTTTTTGCCCAATAGAAACCTGAAATTTAAATTTAACACTTTAGTCTCGTTTGTAGCAATACATTGTTAGCCAATGTATTATTTTAGTGATAAAATAATTCTGTCATTAATAAATTTCCCTCTGAATTCACGAGAAGATTGTTCATTTACAGCTTCTTTTGCTACTTCAAAATATTTTATTTCACCTTCAATTTTTTCCTTATAATTATCTGAGCTATTTCTGTATTCTTTGTTATTAGTCTCAATTTCTATAAGTTTATCTTTAAAAACTTGATAGTCTATATTATCAATATTATCAAATTTAAAAAGTTCGCAAATTATTGTGAAAACATTTGCTTTGTTGAACCAATATGACTTTTCAGGTAATTCTAACTTGTTGATAAACTTAACACAGTCTACAAGACCAAATTCATATATAGATGCATCCATAAACTCTTCATTAAATTGCTCTATATAATTTTGGATTTTATCATTTCTTCTAAAATAATTACCTTCAATAAGGGTTGTAATTAAAGTTAGAAGATATTGCAAAGCAAGCATTCTCTTAATATCGTTTTCTGAGAAAATTTTAAATTCATTTACAAAGAAATCGTTTAGTAAAGATTTATTTTCAGGTAGTAATTTATAAGATATAATGTCATAATTGATTTTATCATCTTCATCAATTATTTGCTTCGCAAATGAAATAAATTCACTATCTCCCCATTTTGCATTATCTCTTTCTATAGCATTTAATGAATATTCAGTACTATTAATTCTTTGAAAAATTTCTTTAATTTGATCCTTTTCTGCATTTTTTAAATAACGTACAGATACTTCAAAGTTTAAAAAGTCCTCTTTTTCCTCTTTGGATAACTCATTAAATAGTTTAATACTTTGATTTCTGTTTGCAAATACATCCTTGCCTTCAATATAGTTTACAATTGTTGTACAACGTTGTTGCCCATCAACAATTAGGTCTTGAAGAGTTAAAGTCTCTGTATTTAATTCTCCTGGAGCAATATAAATTTCAGGAAAAGGAAAATTCATAAGTATAGTTTCTATGAATCTATATTTATGTTGTTTCTTCCAAACAAGTTTTCTTTGAAATGAAGGAGAAGGATCTAATTCTTCTTTTTTAATTTTGTTATATAATTCTATAATTTTCCAATTATTGGCTGGAACACTAGCATTTAATTTTTTTATACTCATAGTACCTCAGTCTTTGATTTTAATTTAAGTTGGTTTAAATTGTGTAAGTGATAACTTTTAAAATAAAACCAATCTTCATATATCGCTAAACCTAATTTTCTTTTGCTTACAGCGTAAATCTCTTGTTTTAAACTTTCAAAATTTCCACATTTACATATTTCGAATCCTACTGGTTTGAAGTCTGGTCTAAACCATCCTTTGCAAATGTATTGAAATAACTTATAATTTATATTTACAGGTTTATATTCATTGTAATATTCATTGCTGTTCCAGTCCAAAGTTAATCCATCAGTGAAGTCGTATAGTTTTTTCTTTAATTCTGCAAATAATAGTGGAGATATTACAGCAACATCAATATCTGATTTGTCTTTTTTAAGTTGCGTTGTTTTAAATTTATGATCGAATTCATTATACAATTTTTTAGGACTTAGGCTGTATCCTAATTTTGAGGAACCTACAATGACTACCTCATTTAAATGGACATCAAGATGTTGAGATATTATTTTTCGGATTTGATATTCATAATCATATGTAGTACTTTCAGTTATGAAAGTGCTAATATCTATCAAATGCTTTTGGAAAATCTGTTCTTGATCTAAATCAGATTTATATAAATCATTTTTTAAATCTTTAATTCGTTTTTCTATCACGGTTTGTGTAGTTAATATATGGGTTATTATTGCAATTTCACTAAATACGCTACTGATATAGTAGTTTAGGAAAATTAGACACTTACAAAACTACCTTATTACAAATAGCAAAACTATCCGAATTAAAATTGTTTTTTTTAAATGTAGATAGTGAAACAGCATTTTTTTCAAACATATTAAAACTTTCTTTAATTCTATTACGGAAATCCATAAATTCTGTTGATATATTTATAGAGTGAGGCTAATGTTTTAGGGCTTGACGCTAGTTATGGAATAGATATCTGAAGCTTCAAATTACTGTTATAAATAGGTTTTATTTGATTCTTTTTACCCCAATACTTTTTCCTTCGACTAAAATTTTATAATTACAACCATTTGAATAAATTATAGCATCTGGCCTATATGAATAATTATAGTCATATTCATATTCATTTTGTTTCCAAACTTGACCATTGTCAAGTTCAAAAATTGTATCTCCAGACCATCCATTAAAGTCATTAACAATAGTTGCTTTACTAACTTCTTGTATTAATTCTACCTCTACGAATTGATTTTGACCGTCAACAGTTAAAAAATATCTGTTATTAAATATATAAATAGTAATGTTGGCCATATACGAATAGTGATACCAATACTTGTAGTTTTTTTGTATCCAATATTGTCCATTATATAAAGGAAATAAGTTTTCATCTTCAAAACCTTCAAAATCCCCATCAATTCTGGATTTTACTATTGGTTTTCCATTCAATATTATTTCTTCGTAGTCCATTTTACTATAATTTCTTCACAATAATTCGTCCGTCTTTTCCTTCACGGTAAGTATATCCGCTTAATGGAAATGCAACTATACGTCCGTCTTTTCCTTCACGGTAAGTATATCCGCTTAATGGAAATGCAACTATACGTCCGTCTTTTCCTTCACGGTAAGTATGTCCGCTTAATGGAAATGCAACTACACGACCATCTTTTCCTTCACGGTAAGTATGTCCGCTTAATGGAAATGCAACTATACGTCCGTCTTTTCCTTCACGGTAAGTATGTCCGCTTAATGGAAATGCAACTACACGACCATCTTTTCCTTCACGGTAAGTATGTCCGCTTAATGGAAATGCAACTACACGACCATCTTTTCCTTCTCTGTAAGTATATCCACTTGATGGAAAAGTCACCTTAACCCCATCTTTACCTATTCTGTATGTATCTATCATATTGATATTTTTGATATTGGTTACTTAAGTTTGTTTATAACAAAATAAATTACAATGTAATTTCATATAATAACACGTATATCTATATTTCGATTAGTTAAATATTATTTTCAAACATAAGTAATTGTTTTTATTTTTTTAAAAAAAATACGTAAACTACTCAATATTTTGAGTCTATCGACTTTTTTAGACAAAACTAACGACTTCGGAGTAGTTTTCCAGCCCTCTGCAAGAGCAAGTCGTTTTGAAAGCTCGAATCTCAATTTCGAGTGCCTCAAAACATAACTTGCTGTTACTTTTGCAGTAACTTTTACTAATATAATTTAAAAGCAATTTTCATAACGCACACTTCTTAAATATCAGGTATATCTTCTAAAAGTATAATGTGAATATATTTGTATATATATGAATACATATATATACATATTACGTTGTAATTCAATAAGTAACTTAGTACTTGGATAAATATGTATATAAAATACATTTAGCTGTAAAATTATGAAAGTACTTTTACAGTTTAACAACTTAAAATAACAAGAGTCTATCTGATGAGAACAATTTCTTTTTTTAATACCTAAGAAACATCTTTTGAATTATTACCTCCTACTTCTTCATAACCATTTAATCCATTCTCAGAAACTTCCCGAGCTTGAATTGGTTGCTGAACAATTATTGTAGTATCTTTTTTAGTATTCTTTTCGATAAAGTCAATCATTTTTTCAATTTCTACTTGCGGGTTTCTCTTAAATGCAGAATAGAGTACACGATATACTTTCCAGCCAACACGTTCTAAAAATTCTTGTCTTTCTATATCATAGATTACATCTTCAGGAAGTGAATGAAATGGATCCCCATCACATTCAATTGCAATCATTTTACCGTTGTGGTAAACAACTAAATCTATTTTGAAATTTATATAAACATCCTTTTTCAGCTTATGATTATAAAAAAGTTCAGCTTCTTTTACATTATATTGAGGTTGAATATAACTGTATCCCTTTTCAATAAGAAATTTTGTTATATCATATTCGAACCAACTATCAAATGGTTCAGGAACATTATGTCTAAATCTTTCAATATTATAATTATCAATTTGTAAAGGTTGCATAAGTTTTACTTCATCATTGAAAAAAGCAAGAATTTTATTTCGGAAATCATTTGGTTGTAAATGGTCAAATTTGACAGAATGAAACAAAATCATCTGTTCTTTTGCTCTACTTAAAGCAACATTAATTTTCTTAAATTCATCTTGACTACTTATTATTGCTCTTGGTTTTGCATTTTGATTTTCTTTTAATTTTATAAAATCCAATGCGACACCTAATGAAACTATCATAACATCTCTTTCATCTCCTTGAAATTTAGGAGAATCCTCAATAATTAGTTTATGTTTATCTATTTTTTCCTTTCCAAATTCAGATGCTAGATCCTCTTTTATATCTTTAAGCTTCTCAGTGTGGTTTACAGTTCCTAAACTAACTACACCTATTGATTTATTAATATACAATTCATCATTCAAAATTTTTTGAAGAAACCGCTTTATTTCTTGAACCTCTTTGTGAACTATTTTATCTTCAGCAAAAGCATCTTTAACAAAAAAAGTTTCTTTTGGATTTAGTCTGTTTGAATTAATTTGTTTTAAAGGCCTTAGTGAATTATCATAGAATTCTCTTTTTGAAAATTCTATGATTTCAGGAACACATCTAAAATGTTCTTTAAGTGATAAATTAGAAGTCCCCGCAACCATTTTCGAAAGCATAAACAAACTATTATCACTTTTTATATGAAGTGCATTAGTACCTAAAAATTTCAGATATTTGTTTTTTATAGCCTCAAAATCGTTGCCATCTGCACCTGTTAAACTACTTGGAGATGTTTGTTTGTCATCTCCAACTATTATCATATTTTCAGCATAATAGCTTAAAATAAGGCTATTGAAATCTAACTGACTCGCTTCATCTACAATAATACAATCAAAGATTTCAGGTTCACTTCCGACTGAATTTAAAACATCGTTAAATTTCATCACCCAACATGATAAACGTTTACTTATATCAATGCTATTTTTACGAGTTAATATTTGATATTGTGTTTGATTTCGAATTTTTCTAGTGCTTTGAGAAAGATTGTATTTATACGCTTCTAAAAGATTTATGAATGCATCAATTTCATCTTTCTCAAACTTATTCTTAAAATTTGATTTGGCTAAATCAAATAAAATATCGCATTTGGCTTGAAATATTTTTTTATTGATAAAAAACAATTCTTCCTGACATTTTTGTAAATCAATAAATTCATTTTGTTTTATAAACTTATTTGCAGAAGCATATTCAAAGTTCTCACTTAAAATATAATGATTAGGAACATTATTAAGAGACGCAAAAGTATTCGGAAGTAAGTTAATTAGAGACTTTTTTAGATTATTAAAAGTCTGTTCAATTTCAATTTGTCTACCTACTTCAAGAAATTTGCTTTTTAAGTGTTCAAATTTTGGAACATTATCAATTTTATTCACAGGTAAAAATTCTGAAAAAATTGCTTTCATCGTTGATTGATCTATAATACTGTCAAGATCTTGAAGCATTTGTTTTTGGTCAGTCAAGTTATTACTTAGATTTTGTAGTTTTTCAAAATCCTCTTTTAATAAAATTGCTTTCCTGGATAATTCATCAATATTAAATAAATTAATCTGACTATATTCTGCGAAATTTATGAAATCAGAATCAAACTGGATTTGAGAAACAACATTTTTGTTGTTTTCTACTTTCTTTAGAACATCATTTAAAACCTTATATTTTTCAAATAAATTAGAATTATCATCAAAAGAAAATGAATAACCACTTTCTTTCAATGCATTGAAATTATTATTGATGACAAGAAGGTTTTCAATTAGAGATTTTAATTGAAATATTTCAATTTTATTATTACATTTTTTACCATTAATAGTAAATTGCTCCAAATATGAAACTCGTTTAAAATTTGAATTTGCAAGTCTTGTTAAAAAACCTGCTTTACCATTTTCAGCAAAAGACAAATAGGTTTCTATGTCTAAAAGATATTGTGTTCCATTGTGTATAAGATCACTGAAACCTTTATTTGTTGTCAGATTCTCTTTTGAAACATAAAAATTGATTTGTTTTTGAAGCTGATCTAATTCTTTAATATTTTTTAGAACAATATCAGATGTTGAAAATTTACTCGTAATATCTGTTATTTTTTCTAACTGTATTTTTAAAACCTTATCTTTAGAATATTCCGTTAATCCTAAATGAATTAATTGCTGATTGTAATTTTCTTGAATTGAAAGAAAATGTTTAAAATCAAAATGCTCCAATTTGTCTAAAACTATTGAAATATCAATATCTAAAGAATTACTATATCGAATTTCTATATCATATAATTCTTTATACTTCAATATATCTTGTCTAATTATTTCAAAATTAGATAATTCTTCATGTGTGAGTTCATCTTGAATCCAACTCCATTCTTTTGAATCTTTAGATTCAAATTTTTCAACTATTTGATAGGCTCTTAAATTGTTAAAAGAATCATTGATTTTAATTTGTGTATATTCTTTTTCAAGAGTTTGGATAATTTCAGATTTAAGTTTTATATATTCTCCTTTTAAACTGTCTAATTCATCTATTTTAGAATCAATATTTAGGTAAAAATTATCTGTAAGAATTTTTGAAATCTTTCCAATGCTTTTTTCTAAAGAAAACCTATTTTGATTGGTTTCTAATTGAATTTTTGTAAAAATTAAATCATCAAAAGTTTCTGGTATCTTATCTAATAATGATTCTAAAGCCTTGTCTGTTTGAGCTGTAACAAGAACTCTTTTACCTTGAGCTAACAAAGAGCAAAGAATATTTACAATTGTATGTGACTTTCCTGTTCCTGGAGGACCTGTTACAACTGTTAATCTGTTCTTTAAATAATTTTCATAAATCTGTTTTTGCTCTTTGTTAAATGGAAGAGGAAAAAAAACAGAAAAGTCGTCCTCTCCATTTAAGTTTTTGGCCTTGTATTTATATGTTTCAAAAAGTTTATCTTTAAAATAGTTTGGTTTAGTATATGAATTATTTCCTAATGAATCAGGATTTCTTACTAATAAATTGAATAACTTCGCTTCAATTTCATTTTCTCCATTATACTTAATGATTGAGTCGGTTAATTTTTCAAAAAAACGTGGTTTTCTTTGTTTGATATTTATAGCTGGAGAAAATGAAATTCTAAAATGACCTTCTCTAAAATTGTCGCTTTCTGGTCTATATACAGAATTTTCAAACTCAGAATTACTAGAAATTTTTTGAATAGATTTTGAGATTAACTCTTTAAAATCATTTTCATAAATATATTCATAGCCTAATTCCATAATTTGTTCTTCAAATTTATCTACAATATTTGATAATATTTCTTTCTCTATAGGAGTGTTATTTAGAAAGAAAAAATCTACATAAGGATTTTCTAATGTTGAAAATACGATTTTCACCACATTGTTTGAATCAATATCTAAAAATAGTGGAAAATGAAATAAGTGTTGATTGGTTTTCGATAAGTTTCCATTAGTGTTAAGTTTTGAATATTGAACGAATCCAACACTTAAAACAATTTCTAAATTTGAATCATTTTTGATGTCATTATATGCCCTATATAGCTTTGAATAAACCTCTTTATTACTCTTGAACTTTTTTAATTTTTCTATTTCAGTTTTACCTTCTATTGAACTTTGAAAGTTCTGAAGTTCTTGTTCATCTCCATTTATGCTTTCAAACTTATTCTTGACTTCATCAAACTCAATAATTCCAATAAATTTTTTTGGAATATTTATGTTGGGTTTTAAAGGTTTTGCTAATGAGAAAATTAAAGGCTGTTTTTTAAATTTAAATGTAAAAATGTCTGTTAATATAGATTCACAAATACCCGCATTAATGAAATCGTCAATTTCATTGTTCCAAATGAAGTTACTCGAAACAGTGGAATTTAACACGTCTTTCACACCTCTTTCAAGTAGTTTTTTATATTCTTTTAGAAAGGTTATATATTGATTAATTGCATTCATTTAGTTTCAATAGTAAAATTGTTTCTTCAAATTTACAATTTTTTCCGAGGTGTTGGGATAAGATTTTGTATAACTTCTCTGTACTTTTCAAAGTGATGAAAAATTGAAGCTAAAAATTTTGAGTTCCCTTAAGCCTATTGAAAGTTACCTGTATTTGTAAATTTAACACAAAGGATTCATTTTTTTTAATTATACTAAATTTTATTTTTAGTTAAAAAAAATAATTTATTAAATATATTTTAACACATATAGATTAGTAAATAAAAGTAATACCCTTAACAAAAGATAAGTTTACAATACATGTCATCTTCCTCAATAAGATTACGTAAGAATTATCGAGATGTGTCTTTGTCCTTACAAATTGAAAATTTTCCAGTATCAAAGACCACTCGTTTTTCTCCCGAAGGTCGCAAAATTGGTAAAGAGAAAGGAGTATTAATTACCCAAATAAAGCAAAAAAAGCTAGAGTACAAAATTACATGTACTCTAGCTTTTTCTTATATCCAATGATAGGATTTATCTTTTCTGTTTTGATAACAAAGCATATCTTCTTTTCTAAGTTCTGGAAAAAATCTAATGGCTCTTTCAATAGCGTAATTAGGTAAGAACTTAATCTCCTTACATATTGTAAGAAGCACTTTTTCTTTGCTATACAACCGAACGATTTCATCTATTTCACTCTGATCGCCACGTTCAATTACACGTACTATAATGGGAATATATGCTTTCTGATAATCAAGCTTATTAATGTCAGTGTCCCAAAATAATTGAGTTCCTAAAGTTGAAATATCAGTTAGTTTTTGTTCTTTTTTCATATTATAAATATAGTGATTTCATGAAGGTTAAGCAACTGTTTATCTGCGTATTCCTCTTTTTCTAACATATTGGTCTATTTTTTTATCGGGTTCTAAATCGAATTTAAAAGAGGGATTTGCAACAGCTTTTTCTAAACGTTCTTTCATTGTACCCCAATTACTTTCTTTTCCATGCATCAAGGTAACCTCAAAATCTCGATAGATATTCTCATAAAAAGTTAACGCATAGGATGCTAATGCTGTATTACCATTATACTTGTTTTTATAAGCATCTAAATAGGTTTGCAAAGGATTGTGCTCTAAAAGAAAATACATATCAACAAAGTCTTTGATACGTGTTCCGCTTTGAAAAATAGCATGAAGTTTCATTGCTCCAATATCTTCTAAAGAAGCTAATCGTACATTGTCTATATTCAATACTTCTTTTTGTAAAGGATATTTATGTGCAATAATATCTACTTTAACTCGATTGATATCCATTAAAATAGTATTATTAAACATTTCCTTTACATTGGCATTAAGTTTTTGTTTTAAATGTTGTGATATCGATTTATAATCAAAATCTTTGGTCGAAAATAGGTCTATATCAATACTAATTCGATGACCTATTTGCAGGCTTAATGCTGTTCCTCCTACAAGAATAAAATCTTGTAACTTTTCATCTTTCATAAGTCTTTGAAGTAATTCCCAAAGCTCA
The DNA here is from genome assembly GCF_009799805.1 of Myroides phaeus. Classification (NCBI taxonomy): domain Bacteria; kingdom Pseudomonadati; phylum Bacteroidota; class Flavobacteriia; order Flavobacteriales; family Flavobacteriaceae; genus Myroides; species Myroides phaeus. The sequence goes on along the minus strand of NZ_CP047050.1, from coordinate 2,903,122 downwards.
TTAATAACGGTTTGTTTATATAACATAATTAAAAAATTTTCAGAAAAGTATTCCTGAAAACCTCCTATATTATGTATTGGCTTAATGAGGTTCTATTTGTCTTTATAAGTCACAAAAAAAAGCCTAACCATAGGTTAAGCTTTCATATATTTATTAATAATCTATTTACTTCGTTTGAATCAACTTCTCTAAGCGAACCATCATTTCATCTTTCTCTTTAAGCATGCGCTCATACAAAGCAATCTTTTCTTCATGAAGTTGAACTAGTTTATCAATAGGGTTGTTATTAAAAACTGGACTATAATTTATCAAGCCTTGTGTGCCATGAAATGTACTTGATATTATATTAATAGCTTGCTCTTCATCAAAATTCTCAATTGCTTCAACAGGTATTTTAAGTACTTTAGAAATCTGTTGCAACAGTGAATTATCAATGACTTCTTTTTGTTCAAGTAAAGATATCTTCTTTTGATTCCAATCCTCTCCTAAATCAAAAGCAAGAACCTCTTGCTTGATTCCAAGCATTTCTCTAAAACGCTTTACATTTCTTCCTTGGTGTATTTTATGTTCCATAATTAATAGCTGAGTTAAGAAGGCTCAAAGATAAAGCCAATGATTTAAAAAGATTGAATTGTAAAGTTATAAAATAATCGGTAAGATATCCCTATATGAGAATATTATAGTTGTTTAATAGGAAATTCATAGCCAAATAGACTCTAAAACTGCCAAAAACAAAGTGAAATCTGTTTTGATTGTAGTTTAGTTGTTTAACCAAAAAAACAACTATCATGGAAAGTCAAATTACAAAAGACGATTTAAGATTGTTTGCTCAAACAATCATTGGAGAATTAAAAGATCTATTAGTCAAGCAAAACAAAGAAACCTCTCTTGAATGGGTAAAGGCAAAAGTAGCAAGACAATTACTAAGTATCTCGCCAGCTTCACTACAAACATTACGTATCAGTGGTAAATTACAGTGTCGCAAAATACTTGGTTCGTATTATTACAACAGAAAAGAGATAGAGAACCTTTTTAATGAGTAGAAGTTAACTTCTACTCATTAAAAAGGTTGGAAATTGACTCCCTTAAATTTCTTGTTTGCAAAACTACAGTTGAATTGTTAGAAAGTGTAGAGAATTTAAGGGAGTTCCTATTATCCATTTAACTGATTAATAAAAGTAGTTAGTTGAGTTAATTTATCGGGGTTTAGGCTTTTTAAACCCTCAAGTAAGTCAGTATAATTATCCGTTTGCTTATTTGATTTCCCTTCAAGTTTACCTTTTAAAATCTGCATTTCAGTTTTAATAGCTTCTTCTTCAGTTAAAGCGTATTCCTCTGTTTGTTTAACAGAGTGATGTCCTAACATTTCTTTGACTACATGAATAGGTACACCATTGCCAAGAGTTACCGTACTTCCAAAAGTTCTTCTTGCTTTATGGGTGTTTAACTCACTAATTTCACAAAGTGAAGCAATCTCTTTTAAGTACTCATTCATCTTTTGATTAGAGCGAACAGGAAGCACTATATCTTTACCAATACAAGCGGGATGATCCTTATGTTTTTCCATTATCTCAATAGCTTTTGGAAGTAGTGGTATAGTAATATTAGCATCTGTCTTTTGTCTGTTAATTCTAATCCACAGATTACCTTCTTCATCTTTTGTAATATCACTTTTCTTTAGTTGAAATACATCAATATAAGCGAGCCCCGTATAACATTGAAAAACAAACACATCTCTTACAGTAGCTAATCGCTCATTTGTAAACTCTTTGTTTTCTAAAATTGATAACTCTTCTTTACTTAATGGTTTCTTATTGAGTTTAGTCTTTTTAGGTTTGTATTGTACAAATGGATTGGAAGCAATAATTCCTTTAGCAACTGCCCGTAAAACAATCTTCTTGAAGTTTGAGATATACTTTATAGCTGTGTTATTAGAACACGCTCTAACGGTCTTTAAATAGTGCTCATAACCAAGCACAAACTCATAATTGAGTTCTCTAAACTCTATATCTTCTTTACCATATACATAACGAATATATTCAGCTACATGTGATCTTGCTGTAACATATCTTTCATGTGTTCCAATAGCATACTCTTTAGGCACAAGTTTAAAGATTTCATCGTTATGCTTTTGGAATTCTTCTAAAACTTTAGCCTTACTAGTTCCTTTGCCTTGGATATAATCCATAAGCACAGAGGTAGTAATGGGCTCTTCATTACTTAAGAGCTCTAATTTGTACTTGGTAATCTTAGATATGATTGTATCTAAGATATAGTTTAGCGTTTTAGCATCTTCTTTAGCGCCATTGGCACGACCTGCTTTTTGGTTCCATCTTTTGATATCCCATTTGTGACTAAGAGAAGTCTCTTTGCGAATACCATCTACTGTGATTCTAAGGTAAACTCCTCTTAAATCACTTTTCTCTCTATTGGGTTTAAGAAAGAAATTAATTGATAACTGTTTTTCTAACATAATTCAACTGTTTTTAATATTAATAAATGTCGAATTAAAACGTTCCAAAATCACAGTCTAAAACTCTCTGGCACCCTTTGGCGTCTGGGTTTGCTAAGTTGAAAGGTGCGCATCACTTAAATATTTTTTTGTGCACCGAATCTATAACCTTTTTAGGTGCACTTTTGAACAAAATGCGATACCCCTAAAAAAGAAAAAACCTATAACTCATTGTGAATCATAGGTTTTGTGTTTTTTTGATGACTTTTAAAAAGTTATCTTTTATAAATTAGCGGAGAAAGAGGGATTCGAACCCCCGGACCTGTTACAGTCAACAGTTTTCAAGACTGCCGCATTCGACCACTCTGCCATTTCTCCAGTCGAACGTTTTGTTCTGTAATGCGAGTGCAAATATAGTGCATTTAGTAGGGTTTGCAAATGTTTTTAAATATTTTTTTGTTGTCTTTTTTCAATTGCTTGATTATAATTATGTTGTGGTGTGAACTTTTTTTGAAAAAATAGGGGAGAGTGGACTTAACTTTATAAAGAGGGGCGTAATTAAGCTGATTTCTCATTAAAGGAGAACTTGCAAAAAGAGAGTTTTTTTCTTTTAGAGTGGAAAATAGTCTTTGTTTTAAACTGAGAAAGTAGGGCGAGGAAGGGAAAAAAGAATAATTAAAGTGTTGTAAATAAAGATTAGCAAGCATATTGTTAGGTTGCTTATCTGGTAAAAATTTCGTATCTTATTTAGGAAGCAGTTAAGGCTTTTTAGAGTAGCATAGTAGCTATGTACAAGTAGAATATAAAAGATACAGATTTTTTAAATCTTGTATTTAATTGCTGTAACTAACTGTTTGATAGGTTGCTGAAAACTTCAATTAGACTATGTGAGTTTTATTGCGCAAGTGCTGATATTATAAGCCATAGCAGATAATTTAGTTGTCTAAAAAAGGCAATGATCCCATTGAAAAGGGAGAAATGTTAAGAATATCAAATTAAATGCTGTGTAAAAAATCAAAAAAAGGGAATGCTAATGTGTTTAATCTTGTTATTCTATAGGAAAAACAGTATATTTGCACTTTATTTTTTAAACATATTATGATAAAAATTACATTACCAGACGGTTCAGTGAAAGAGTTTGCCTCGGGTATTACTCCTTTCGATGTTGCAAAAAGTATAAGTGAAGGTTTAGCAAGAAATATCATTTCTGCAAGCTTCAATGGTACCACCATCGAAACCACGACCCCATTGACGACCGATGGTAGTTTAGTTTTATACTCATGGAATGATGATGAAGGAAAAAAGGCTTTCTGGCACTCAACTTCTCACGTAATGGCGCAAGCTTTATTGGAGTTATTCCCTGGAATCAAATTGACAATAGGACCTGCAATTGCTAATGGTTTCTATTACGATGTTGATTTTATGGATCACAAAGTATCAGATGCTGATTTTAAGAATATTGAAGCAAAAGTTATCGAAATAGCTCGTGGTAAACACGAATTTACAATGAGATCTTCTACAAAAGCAGAAGCATTGGAATACTATAAAAAAGATAACAACCCATATAAAGTAGAATTGATTGAGAACTTAGAAGATGGTACTATTACTTTCTGTGATCACGACAATTTTACTGACTTATGTCGTGGTGGACATATTCCTAATACAGGAATTATCAAAGCTTTCAAAGTGCTTTCTATTGCAGGGGCTTACTGGAGAGGGGATGAGAAAAATAAACAGTTAACTCGTGTTTATGGTATTTCTTTCCCTAAACAAAAAGACCTTACTGAGTATTTAGAAATGCTTGAAGAGGCTAAAAAACGTGATCATAGAAAATTAGGTAAAGAATTAGAATTGTTTACTTTTTCACAAAGAGTAGGTCAAGGGTTGCCGTTATGGTTACCTAAAGGAGCTGCTTTGAGAGACCGTTTAGAGTACTTCTTGAGAAAAGCACAGAAAAAAGCAGGATATGAGCAAGTGGTTACACCGCATATCGGACAAAAAGAGTTGTATGTAACTTCTGGTCACTACGCTAAGTATGGAGCAGATAGTTTCCAACCAATCCACACTCCTGTGGAAGGAGAAGAGTTCTTGTTAAAACCAATGAACTGTCCTCACCACTGTGAGATTTATAATTCTAAACCATGGTCTTATAAAGACTTACCAAAACGTTTTGCTGAGTTCGGTACTGTTTACCGTTATGAGCAATCGGGTGAGTTACACGGATTAACTCGTGTTCGTGGGTTTACTCAAGATGATGCACACATTTTCTGTATGCCGGAACAATTAGACGAAGAGTTTAAAAAAGTAATTGACTTGGTATTGTATGTTTTTGGTTCTTTAGGATTCGAAAACTTTACAGCACAAGTATCAGTTAGAGATTTAAGCAACCCTGAGAAATATATCGGTTCTGTTGAAAATTGGGAGAAAGCTGAACAAGCAATTATCAACGCTGCGAAAGATAAAGGTCTTAATTATGTTGTAGAAACAGGAGAAGCTGCTTTCTACGGACCTAAATTAGACTTTATGGTAAAAGATGCTTTAGGTAGAAGCTGGCAATTAGGAACTATCCAAGTTGACTATAACTTACCTGAACGTTTTGATTTGAATTATAAAGGTTCTGATAATGAATTACACCGTCCGGTTATGATTCACAGAGCTCCTTTCGGGTCTATGGAACGTTTTATAGCGATTTTATTAGAGCATACAGGTGGTAATTTCCCACTTTGGTTAATGCCAGAGCAAGCTATTATACTGTCTTTGAGTGAGAAGTATGAAAAATATGCGAAAAAAGTTTTAGATTTGCTGGAAAATAGCGAAATTCGCGCGCTGGTAGATAACCGAAATGAAACAATCGGTAAAAAGATTAGAGAAGCTGAAGTACAAAAATTCCCTTACATGTTAATTGTAGGAGAGGATGAAGAGAAAAACGGAACGATTTCTGTTAGAAAACACGGAGACTCTGGTAAATCTAATCAAACAATGAAAATAGAAGAATTTATCAATCTTGTACAAGAGGAAGTAAAAGGTTCTATGAAACAATTTGGAGAATAAAAATTGTATAACGCTTGATGAACAAGCACCAAAAATTTTATAGCCATAGCAGTAAGACAAAACAGAGGAAGAAATCCTCGCGAAGAAAAGAAAGATGCGCATAGAATTAACAATGCCATCCGCGTTCCTGAAGTTCGTCTTGTAGGAGACAACGTCGAAACAGGTATTTATAAGCTCGCAGAAGCAATGCGCTTTGCAGAAGAGCAAGAATTGGATTTGGTAGAAATTTCGCCAAACGCAGAACCACCTGTTTGTAAAGTGATCGATTACAAAAAATTCCTTTACGAACAGAAGAAGCGTGAAAAAATGCTAAAGGCTAAATCGACGCAAATCACAGTAAAAGAGATCCGTTTCGGTCCTCAAACAGATGAGCACGATTACGAATTCAAAAAGAAAAATGCTGAGAAATTCCTTAAGGAAGGTTCTAAGTTAAAAGCATTCGTTTTCTTTAAAGGACGTTCGATCATTTATAAAGATCAAGGACAGATTTTATTACTTAGACTTGCGCAAGATTTAGAGGAATTTGGTAAAGTTGAAAGTATGCCTGTCTTAGAAGGTAAGCGTATGACTATGTTCATCGCACCTAAAAAGAAAAAATAATACTCCTATTTACGTAGGATTTGAAAGATACTTAAGTAAGATAATCATTAATACCTAGGAAATAATGCCTAAAATGAAAACTAAATCTAGTGCTAAGAAACGTTTTAAACTAACTGGCTCTGGTAAAATCAAAAGAAAACACGCTTTTAAAAGTCACATTTTGACTAAAAAATCTAAAAAGCGTAAATTAGCTTTAACTCACTCTGGATTAGTGTCTAAAGCTGATACACACAGTATCAAAGATCAATTAAGATTAATCTAATCTTAGTTTTTCCGGTTAAATCAATTTAATAACCCTGGAGTGGGGCAAAAGAAATTTTAGAAGTGTTTGAAATATAACCGCCCACTACAAAAAATACATTTTTAGAAATGGCAAGATCAGTAAACTCAGTAGCTTCAAGAGCAAGAAGAAAAAGAATTTTGAAGCAAGCCAAAGGATTCTTTGGAAGACGTAAAAACGTTTGGACAGTAGCTAAAAACGCGGTAGAAAAAGCAATGGTATATGCTTACCGTGATAGAAAACAAAAGAAAAGAAACTTCCGTTCTTTATGGATTATGCGTATCAACGCTGGTGCAAGATTACACGGAATGAGCTATTCTGTTTTTATGGGTAAATTAAAAGCTAGCAATATCGAATTGAACCGTAAAGTTCTTGCAGATTTAGCTATGAATCACCCTGAAGCTTTCGCAGCTATCGTTAATCAAGTAAAATAATAAACGTTTGTCAAATCTGATTTATCTTACTTAATATATAGAAAAGCCTTACTTTAATTAGTAAGGCTTTTTTGTTTTTATTACTTTCATTTTGGTATCTTGTGGCTTTAATTTAAGTTATATGGAGCTAATTAATGTGGAGTTTAAGGCTCGTGTAAATAATTATGAGGCAGTTAAGTGTAAATTGGATAGTTTGCCTATTTACTGTGAGGGAGATATGAAACAGGTAGATACGTATTATAATGTTCCGAAAGGGCGTGTGAAATTACGTGAGTATGACTCTTATAGTTCGTTGATCTATTATAATAGAGAGAATACGGCTGGTGTAAAACAATCGGATGTGTTGTATTATAAGCACGAGAGTAATCCTGCTTTGGGTGCTATTTTAGAGTTGCAATTTGGTATTAAAGTTAAGGTGGCTAAGGTTCGTCGGAAGTATGTAAAGGATAATGTAAGTATTCATTTGGATAGAGTAGAAGGCTTAGGATGTTTTGTAGAAGTTGAAGCTTGTAATAGTGGAGTGGATTTAACTTTAGAGGAGTTGCGTATGCAATGCGATGAGTTTTTTAATTTATTGCAGTTGCGAAAGGAAGATTTGATTGATGTGTCTTATAGTGATTTATTGTTAAGACAAGTGATATAAAAAAAGCCCTATACAATATTGTATAGGGCTTTTTATGTGTTATAAAGACAGCTTAGTTTTGAGCTGTTCTGTGAATTACTTCAAATAGGGTACCATCGTCACATTTAAGTGTTTTAGATGGATATTTTAATAATAAAGCATAATCGTGAGTAACCATTATGATTGTACGTCCTGCTTCGTTAATTTTAAGTAATAGGTCCATTACATCAGAACTTGTCTGTGGGTCTAAGTTACCTGTTGGCTCATCTGCTAAAATTAAGTCTGGATCATTTAATAAAGCACGTGCAATAGCTATACGCTGTTGTTCTCCACCAGATAATTGGTGTGGCATTTTTTGAATATGTGCTAACATACCAACGCTATCAAGTACTTCTTCTATCTTGCGGTTCATCGCCTCTTTTTCTGTCCAACCTGTCGCTTGTAAAGCAAAGTACAAGTTACCATAAACAGTGCGGTCTGGCAATAATTTGAAATCTTGGAATACAATACCTAATGATCTTCTTAAATAAGGAATATCTTTTTCTTTTAAAGCTTTCAAATCATAGTCCACAATAGAACCTTCGCCTATCGTTAAAGGAATATCTGCGTAAAGTGTTTTCATAAAACTACTTTTACCAGCACCTGTTTTACCAATGATGTATATAAATTCTCCTTTTTTAACTTCTAAGTTTACGTTAGAAAGCACCTTGTGTTTGTTTTGGAAAATATCTACTCCTTGTAAGGATAAAACTGTTCGAGACATAATGAATGATTATTTTGGTGTAAAAATAGTAAGATATCTATTATAAATGATATATTAAAGCTAAAAAGTGCAAAGTTGAGAGTGAAATGGTCGTTTTTTGTCGGCCTTGCTTATCTGAAATAAAAAAAGGGAGGCTTATATAGCATCCCTTGTAGTAACTAACCAACTTAACCAAACTTATTTATTCTATAATTTCTCCCTTTTTGAATTATTACATTGCAAACATACTTAATGCATTTGTGAGTAATATTACATTAAGGTTATCAATTCAATTCTAATGTTACTAAATCATTAAGAAGTAGTTTTATATAGGATGTAGTTATAACGGTATGTTAAATAAATTTATTTTATTTAATTATGTCTATGCTGAGAAAAGTTTGTTTAGTAATTTTGTGCTAAATCTTTATATAAAATGAATTTAATTAAACAAGTGGCGGTGATTGTAGGATCACTCGCGTTTGGAGAGTTAGTAGTTTACCTTACTAATGTAAAATTACCTTCAAGTATAATAGGGTTAGTTTTCTTGTGGACCTTATTAAAAATTGGTTGGATTAAAGTTGAATCTATTGGAGGAATAACGGATTTTTTAATAAAGAATATGGGAATCTTCTTTGTTCCGCCGTGTGTGGCGATGTTGAATTACTTTGGAATATTAAGTAAGTCTATCGTTCCTATTGTTGTAGCAACTCTTGTGAGTACAGCATTAGTCATTTTTGTCACTGGATTAACTCACCAATTATTACGAAAAAAATAATGGAATTTTTAGCAAACCCAACGTTTTTACTTTTCTTGACGTTAGCAATTTATTCTGTAGGAATCTACTTGACTTCAAAAAAGAAATGGGTTATTTTTAATCCGATCATCTTATCTACAGGGGTACTGATTAGCTACCTTTTAATTTTAAAAATACCTTACGATAATTATCACGTAGCAGGACAGTATATCGACTTTTTTCTAAAGCCTTCTATTGTTGCTCTTGCTGTGCCACTTTATGTGCAATGGGATAAAATCAAAAAGCAATTAGTGCCTATTTTGTTTAGTCAATTAGCTGGATGTATAGTAGGGGTAGTTTCGGTTGTACTTCTTGCGAAATGGACTGGAGCTGACAAGGAGATTATCCTGTCGTTAGCACCTAAATCTGTAAGTACACCTATCGCTTTAGAAATTTCAAAAGCTGTAAACGGTATTCCTTCTGTTACTGCAGCTGCAGTTATGATAGCTGGAATATTTGGTAGTATGATTGGTTTTAAATTTTTAAACTTATCGCGAATAAGCAATCCAATGTCACAGGGAATCGCAATGGGTACTTCTTCTCACGCGATGGGAACTATGAAAGCAATGGAAATTAGTAATAAGTACGGAGCCTTTGCAAGTGTTGGTATGATTTTCAATGGAATACTAACAGCAGTGTTAGCGCCTATTATCTTAGGGTTGATTGCACCGTATTTATAAAGTCTGCAGATAATTTTTAACGGCATTTTAGACAATATATTGCCAAAATATAAGTTTTAAAGAGTATAAAATGATATATTTGGCAATATATAAATCTGAAAAAAAATGCGCAAAAATAATAGATTAGCTTATTTAACTCTCGCGCTTGGGAGTATAACTGCAAGTGCACAGCAATCAGCTATTTATGTAGACGAATTAGCTGATTTTAGACACGCTGTGGCTCTGTATGATGAGGAACAGTATTTAGCTGCTCAATTATTATTTTCTAAAGTGAAAAACAATCCTACTGCTCATAATAAGGAAGTGGAAGCTGATTGTGTTTATTATATCGCAAACTGTGCAATTCGCTTAGATCAAGATGGTGCGGAGGATAAGATTGACGAGTTTGTTAAAAATTACCCTACGAGTTCTAAACAGAACCAAGCGTATGTGGAAGTAACGGATTACTATTTCTCAAAAGGTAATTTCGCTAAGTCACTTCACTATGCATCTAAAGTAAAAGAAAATGCTATTGCTAACGAGAAAGTGTTAGACCGTTTCAACTTTGAAAAAGGATATAGTTATTTCTATGCTAAAAATAAAAAAGAAGCAGAAAAATATTTAAAACGCGTTAGTCCAAATGGGGTATGGGGTGAACAAGCTACATATTACCTTGGATACATCGCATATGACTCTGATAAGTTTGACGATGCTAAAAAGCTTTTTGATAAAGTAGAAACTAAATCTACTTACAAAGAGAAAATGGGGTATTATCAAGCGGATATGAGTTTTAAAACGGGTAATTTCCAAGAGGCGATTGCTAAAGGGAATGCTCAAATGAAAGTGGCTACACCTGAGGAACAATCTGAATTGTCTAAAATTGTTGGAGAGAGTTATTTTAACTTGAAACAATATGATAAAGCATTGCCTTATTTGTTGAAATATAAAGGGAAGAATGGCAAGTGGAGCAATACTGACTTCTATCAGTTGGGATATGCTTATTACAAGTCTAAAGATTACCCTAATGCGATTGAGCAATTCAACAAGATTATTGGTGGTGATAATGCTATCGCTCAAAATGCTTACTACCACTTGGGAGAAAGTTATTTGAATACACATAAAAAAACTCAAGCGCTTAATGCTTTTAAGAATGCTTCTGAAATGCGTTTTGATGCGGGAATTCAAGAGGATGCTTTCTTAAATTATGCGAAGTTGAGTTATGATATTGGTAATGCGTATGTGAGTACTCCTGAAGTATTGAATGCGTATATTACTAAATACCCTTCTTCTCCATACAAAGGGGAAATGGAATCGTTGTTAATCGATTCGTATGTTACTTCTAAAAACTACAAAGAGGCGTTGGCTTTATTAGAGAAAAATCGCTCTAAGGCTAATGGGGAAGTTTACCAACAGGTTGCTTTCTTACGCGGATTGGAATTGTTTAGTGATGGACAATACAATGAGGCGTTGAACTTATTTGATAAGTCGTTGGCTGAGAAGCAAAATTTAAAATATACTGCTAAGGCACAATATTGGAAAGGTGAAACATTGTTTTACTTGAACAAGTTTGCTGAATCTATCAATGTGTTTAAAGCATTTGGAGAGAATCCAGCTGCTAAAGGATTGAACGAGCGCGAGAATTTGAATTACAATTTAGCGTATTCTTATTTTAAAATGAAGGATTATGCTAATGCGGCTACGTACTTTAAACAATATGTGGATGGTAATCCTAAAAACGAGGCGAGAAGCATTGATGCTAACTTACGTTTAGGGGATTGTAGTTTTGTATTGGGTAAATACTGGCCTGCAATGGAGGCGTACAACAAAGTTATTGAAGCGAATAAAGTGGATGTAGAGTATGCGCGTTTCCAAAAAGCATTGAGCTATGGTTTTGTAGATCGTCATGCAAGAAAAATTGAAGACTTAACGCAGTTTGTGAAGGATTATCCTACTTCTAACTTAGCAGATGATGCGCAGTATGAAATTGGGGTAAGTCACGATGTGATGAATGAGTCTACTAAGGCTGTGGCTGCTTTTGATAAGTTGTTAAAAGATTATCCTACGTCAAGTTTTAAAGCGAGAGCTATTTTACGTCAAGGGTTAATTAACTACAATGCAAATAAATCTGATGCGGCATTAGCTAAGTTTAAACAAGTGGTTAAGGAATCTCCTAATTCTCCAGAGGCATTAGAGGCTGTGCAAAATGCGCGTTTAATCTATGTTGATAATGGTAAGGTAGATGAATATGCTGCTTGGGTGAAAGGACTTTCTTTTGTGAAGGTAACGGATGCAGAGTTAGATAAAGATACGTATGAGTCTGCTGAGAAGCAATATGTTCAGAATAATACACAGCAAGCGATTGCAGGCTATGAGAAGTATTTAAAAAGCTTCCCTTCTGGACAAAAAGCATTGCAAGCACATTTCTACTTAGGTCAAATGTACTTTGCAGAGAATAATATGGATAAAGCAACAGCTAATTATGAAGCTGTAGTGAATAGTGAGAAGAGTGAATACTCTGAGATTTCACTTGCAAGATTAGCTGAAATTTACTTGAAGAATAAAAACGTAAGTAAGGCAACAACTGCTTTAAAACGTTTAGATAATGAGGCTGTGCAAGAACAGAATGTTGTGTTTGCAAAGTCTAACTTAATGAAGTTATCGTATGAGCAAAACCAGTACAACGATGCGTTGCGTTATGCAGAGGCTGTATTGAAAATGCCAAAAACAGATAATAAAGTGAAGAGTGATGCACAGGTGATTATTGCAAGAACTGCGTTTGCTACGAAAGATGATGCAAAAGCGAAAAAAGCGTACCAAGAAGTGTTGAAATTAGCAAAAGGAGAGTTAGCTGCTGAGGCATTGTACTTTGATGCTTATTACAAAAACAAAGAAGGTAAGTTTGATGCCTCTAACGAGAGCGTACAGAAGTTAGCAAAAGATTACTCTGGGTATAAGTACTACGGGGCAAAAGGATTGGTGTTAATGGCTAAGAACTTTTATCAGTTGAAAGATAGTTACCAAGCAACTTACATTTTAGAAAGTGTAACAAATAATTTTGGTGAGTTTACAGATGTTGTAAATGAAGCAAAACAAGAGCTTGCTAAGATTAAAGGGGAAGAGGCAAAGAGAAACTCATCTATTGCTCAATAATGCATAACTAAGAACAAGATAACAATGAATAATAATAAGATATATACGATTTTTTCTGCTGTTACGCTTTTAGGAGGTACAGCATTTGCGCAAGAAAAAACAAATGATACTAATAAATTAGGTACGGAAGTAGTAAACGTGGTTCGCGCGTATGATGCTACTATTTCTGATGCTTTTAAAGTTAGAGCGTTGCCTAATACAGATGAGGATGCTACAACTAAGAAAAAGGATGTAGTGTATACGATCAGTTCGTTTCCTGTAGCTTCAACGTTTGTGCCTGAGAAAGGTAAAGCGGCTGAAGTTGAGAAGTCTGAACGTTTGAAAAAATTCAATAACTACGTGATGTTTGGTGCGGGTAACTACACAAACTTAAACGGAGAAGCTTTTTTGAGTCATAAGTTGAATAAAAACAGCTTTTTAGCTGGATATGCTTCACATTTTTCTTCTCAAGGGGGAATTAAAGACTTATTGTTAGATGACGCTTTTTCTAAAACTAAAGCAGGTTTAGTATATGGAGGTCAATTAGATAATTTTGGATGGAATGCTGAAGTAGGAGGAAGTTACCAATTGAGTAATTGGTACGGTTTACCTACAAAAGATGTTTTGTTTAGTAAAGAAATGTTGAGCGGAGTAGATGAAAGTCAGCATTACAAAAACGTATTTGTAAATGCGGGATTAGAGTTTAGAAATAGTCCGTTTACCAATCTTGATTTACATTATGACCATTTTTGGGATGACTTTAGTTCGGTTGAAAACCGTGTGACAGTTAAGCCACACGTAAAAACACAATTGGGAATTGGTGAGGCTAACTTAGGACTTATTGTTGACTATGTTGGAACAGAGTATAAAAATGCGTTTACAGCTGATAAAATTGAGTACAAACATTTAAACATTGGTGCACAGCCAAGTTTAACTTTCCAAGATGACGATTATTCTGTTCAGTTGGGATTAGGTATTTTCTACAATGATGGTAAGGTTGCAGGAAAGACACAAAACAATGTTTATGTGTATCCACAGATTAAGGCATCTTATAATTTAGTACCTGGGTTATTAGTAACGTATGCAGGTATTGAAGGAGGATTAAAACAAAATTCTTTCAGACAGTTTACAGAGGCAAATCCGTTTGTATCTCCAGACTTATTGATTACTCCTACTGATGAGAAGTATGACATCTACATTGGTTTAAAAGGAAAGTTAGATAATACAATTTCATATAACGTAAAAGGTTCTTATAAAAGAGAGAGCGATAAAGCATTTTTTGTGCACAATGAATTTTCTTTAAATGAAGCTAAGGTTCCTTATATGTTTGGAAACTCTTTTGGAGTAGAGTACAATACATTAAAAACGTTTAATTTATTTGGTGAATTGCGTTTTGACTTTGAAGAGAATGTGTCTATGGGAATTCACGGAGAGTGGAATAACTATGATACAGACGCGATCGAGGCTTGGAATTTAGCGAAAGTAAAAGCTGGTGCTGATTTTAAATTTGACTTTACAGACCAATGGTTTGCTGGTTTAGATGTGTTTTATGTTGGAAAAAGAAAAGATGCATTTACAGTTAATCCTACCGGATTAATCGGAGATTATAACACAATAGATTCACCACAAGTTGTAGAGTTAAACGACTATGTTGATTTGAATATTAAAGTTGGCTATAGACCTACAAAAAATTGGACATTATTTGTCAAAGGAAGCAATTTACTGAATGATAAGTACAGTAATTTTGATAATTTCCGAGTACAAGGAGTACAGGTTATGGGTGGAGCAATGTATAAATTCGATTTTTGAGAATAAAAAAATTGGAAAAATCAAAAAAATGATTGTTTTTGATTAATTATTGCTAAAATATGCACAATTCAGTTTCTTTCATAAGATTAAAAACTTACTTTTGTCACAACAAACAACAATTCATGCCCCTTTATTGATTAAAAGGAATTAAAAAACAAAATGATGACACTAAAAAAGAAGCTGAAAGCAATTTGTTTAGAGCGGTTAAATGACAAAGTGAGTGCTTTGCAAGGTATCGTCGAAGATTTAGCAATAGATGCACAGAACGACGCCAAAAGTTCTGCAGGTGATAAACACGAGACTGGGTTGTCAATGATGCATCTTGAACAAGAAAACATTAGTAAAAAGATCTCTGAAAGCATTGCAATGCGTGATGTAGTATCTAAAATTAATGATGATAAAGTAAGTAATGTAGTAGAATTTGGTAGCTATGTACAGGTAAATTCAGTAAACCTGTTTATTTCAGCTGCTTTACCTAAAATTGTAGTTGAAGATAAGTCGGTATTAGCCGTATCAATGGATGCTCCAATTGCAAAAGAATTATTAGGTAGAAAATTGCACGATAGATTCACTTTTAATAATTGTGAATTTACAATTCATCACTTAGAGTAGTTAAAAAATTATTCAATAGCTATAGAACGCAGATATGAAAATATCTGCGTTTTTTTTTGATTTTTTTGTTGTTTTAGGGGATATATGAAAGGGGATTTGTTGATAAAGTGTTATAAGTATTGTATATTTGTACGTTACTTATTTTAGAATATTATTATGAGCCAAGAAACAAATAAGAATAATTATTCGGCAGATAGCATTCAAGCTCTCGAAGGGATGGAACACGTAAGGATGCGTCCTTCTATGTATATTGGTGATGTTGGAGTTAGAGGACTACATCATTTAGTGTATGAAGTTGTTGACAACTCTATTGATGAGGCTCTTGCAGGCTATTGTGATACGATCAATGTTATTATAAACGAAAACAATTCAGTTACTGTTGAAGACAACGGTCGTGGTATTCCTGTAGATATTCACAAAAAAGAGGGTGTATCTGCATTAGAGGTTGTAATGACCAAAATTGGAGCAGGAGGTAAGTTTGATAAGGATTCGTATAAAGTTTCAGGAGGTCTACACGGTGTTGGTGTATCTTGTGTTAATGCTTTATCAGAAGATTTAAAAGCTACTGTGTATCGTGAAGGTAAAATTTACGAACAAGAGTATTCTCGTGGTAAAGCTTTATATCCTGTTAAAGTAATTGGAGAAACAGATAAGAAAGGTACAGCTGTTACTTTTCATCCTGATAGTACAATCTTTACACAAACGTTAGAGTATTCTTACGAAACGTTAGCAGGACGATTAAGAGAGTTAGCTTTCTTGAACAAAGGATTAAAGATCGCTTTAACAGATAGACGTGTTGTTGAAGAGAATGGAGAGTTTAAGCATGAGATTTTTCACTCTGAAGAAGGGTTGAAAGAATTTATCAAGTTTTTAGATGGTAACCGTGTGCCGATTATTGAATCTGTTATTTCAATGGAATCAGATAAAGGTGAAGTTCCTGTAGAAGTTGCTCTTATTTATAACGATACGTATTCAGAAAATATTTATTCATACGTGAATAATATTAATACACATGAAGGAGGTACGCATTTACAAGGTTTCCGTATGGGACTTACTCGTACGTTGAAAAAGTATGCTGATGCTTCTGGATTGTTAGATAAATTAAAATTTGAGATTACTGGGGATGACTTTAGAGAGGGATTGACTGCAATCGTTTCTGTAAAAGTTATGGAACCTCAGTTTGAAGGACAGACTAAGACTAAATTGGGTAACCGTGAGGTTGTTTCTCCAGTGAGTCAAGCTGTTGCTGAAATGCTTGAAAATTATTTAGAAGAACATCCTAATGATGCGAAAATTATCGTTCAAAAGGTAATCTTAGCTGCACAAGCAAGACACGCTGCTAAAAAAGCGCGTGAAATGGTGCAACGTAAGACTGTAATGACTGGTGGAGGTTTACCTGGTAAACTATCTGACTGTTCTTCTCAAGACCCAACTATTTGTGAGGTATTCCTTGTGGAGGGAGACTCTGCGGGTGGTACTGCTAAACAAGGTAGGGACCGTAATTTCCAAGCTATCTTACCGTTGAGAGGTAAAATCTTGAACGTTGAGAAAGCAATGGGACACAAAGTTTTTGAAAACGATGAGATTAAAAATATCTTTACTGCTTTAGGTGTTACAATTGGAACAGAAGAAGATAGTAAGGCACTTAATTTAGAAAAACTGCGTTATCACAAGGTAGTAATTATGTGTGATGCCGATGTGGACGGTAGCCACATCGCAACATTGATTTTGACTTTCTTCTTTAGATATATGAGAGGGCTGATTGAAAACGGACACGTTTATATCGCTACACCTCCATTATATATGGTGAAAAAAGGACAGAAAAAAGATTACGCTTGGACAGATGAAGAACGTTTAGAATTAATGGAGCAATTCGGTAGTGGTTCAAGTGTTCAACGTTATAAAGGTCTTGGAGAGATGAACGCGGAGCAATTATGGGATACTACTATGAACCCAGAGCACCGTATTTTACGTAAAGTTACAATTGATAATTTACAAGAAGCAGACCGTGTGTTTTCTATGTTAATGGGGGATGAAGTTCCACCACGTAGAGATTTCATTGAGAAGAATGCTACTTATGCTAAAATTGATGCTTAGTAATTAATTGAAAAATAATAAAGAAAAGGTCAAGCATTATATATGCCTGACCTTTTTTTGCAATAAAATAAATAGTTTATGAAAGTTACAATTATTGGGGCAGGTAATGTGGGAGCTACATGTGCTGATGTTATCGCCTATAGAGGGATTGCAAGTGAAATTGCATTAGTTGATATTGCAGAAGGTTATGCAGAAGGAAAAGCAATGGATATTATGCAATGTGCATCTACTACAGGATTTAATACAGTAGTAAAAGGTAGTACTAACGATTATTCTATCACGGCAAATAGTGATGTAGTTGTTATTACTTCTGGTATTCCTCGTAAACCAGGAATGACAAGAGAAGAGTTAATCGGAACGAATGCAGGTGTTGTTAAATCTGTAATAGAACAAGCATTAGCTGTTTCTCCAAAAGCAATTTTTATTGTTGTAACTAATCCTTTAGATACAATGGCTTATGCAGCATTAAAAATTACAGGATTAGATAGAAATAGAGTAATCGGAATGGGTGGAGCATTAGACTCTTCTCGTTTTAGATATTTCTTATCTCAAAAATTAGGTAAGCCAATTAATGATATTCAAGGTATGGTAATTGGTGGACACGGAGATACTACAATGTTGCCTTTAATGCGTTTAGCTACTTACAAAGGTATTCCAGTGAATGATATTTTAAGTGCTGAAGAGCAAGAGGAAGTAGTAAAACAAACAATGGTAGGTGGAGCTACACTTACTAAATTGTTAGGTACTTCTGCTTGGTACGGACCTGGAGCAGCAGTTGCAAGTGTTGTTGATAGTATCTTAAATGATCAAAAACGTCTTATTCCTTGTTCAGTTTTATTAGAAGGAGAGTACGGACATAAAGGATTGTTTATTGGTGTTCCTTGTATTATCGGTAAAAATGGTGTTGAGGAAATCGTAGACGTAAAGTTAAATCAACAAGAGGCTGAGAAATTTGCATCAAGTGTAAATGCAATTGTTGAAACAAATAAAGAGTTAACAAAATTTTTAGGTTAAGACTCTAAATGTTAAAATTTGATTACACGATGATGCTTCTTTTTTAAGTACATTCTTAAGAAAATAATTGGTTAATCATCGTGTATATCATATATTTGCTCGTTTTAAAAAAAATAAATAATTAATTTTTAGTAATAATGCAAAACAAAGGACTCGTTAAATTTTTTGCAATTATCTTTGCATTGGTAAGTATTTACCAACTTTCATTCACCTTTGTTACCAACCACTATGAGAAGAAAGCGAAAGCTTTTGCAGGGGGTGATTCTACAAAAGAATTACAGTACTTGGATTCTATTGGTAACCAAACGGTTTTTTTAGGGCAAACATTTAATGACGTGAGAGCTAAGCAAATCAATAAAGGTTTGGACTTAGAAGGAGGGATCAATGTTACCTTACAAATTTCAATTAAAGATATCCTTAAAGGTTTAGCGAACAATTCAAAAAATGCTGTTTTCAATAAAGCATTGGCTGATGCTGAGGCAATGAGACAAGGGAATCAAAGCTACTTAGATGCGTTTTATACTGCATTTGACAAAGCTTCTCAAGGATCTGTAAAATTAGCTTCTGCTGATATTTTCGCAAATAGAAACTTAAGTGAAATCACTGTTGGTATGTCAGATAGTCAAGTGAAGACTATTTTAGATAAAAAAGTGAAAGAATCAATTGAAAGTGCTTACCGCGTTTTCAGAGAGCGTATTGACAAATTTGGTGTAACTCAACCTAATATTCAAATGTTAGGAGATACAGGACGTATCTTAGTTGAATTACCAGGTGCTAAAGATGTTGATCGTATTAAAAATTTATTACAAAGTACTGCTCAGTTAGAGTTCTGGGAAACATATAAAGTGGAAGAGATCGGAAACTTTATTGTTACTGCTAATGAACACTTAAAATCTACTGAGAAGAAAGCTGAAGATAAAACGGATGCTAAAGAAGTGGCAAAAGCTGATTCTGATGTTGAAGCTTTATTAGGTGGTGTTGCTAAAGATTCAATGGGTAATGCTGCTAACAAAGAATTTAATCCATTATTAGATTTATTTGTAGCTGGTGGTCACGAAGGAAGTCCAATTTTAGGATACTTCAATACGAAAGATACAGTAAAAGTAAATTCTTATTTACACAGAGCTGACGTTCGTAATTTATTACCAGGTGATCAAAAATATGCTCGTTTCGTATGGGGTAAACCAAGTAGAAAAGCTCCAGACGTAGTAGAGTTATACGCATTAAAAACAAACAGAGATGGTGTTCCACCATTAAGTGGTAGTGTTATTACTGGTGCTCAAGACGAGTTTGACCAATTTAGCCGTCCAGTTGTTGGAATGACTATGAGTCCTAAAGGAGCTAAAATCTGGGAAGAGTTAACTACTAAAGCTTATACAGAGCATTCAAACATTGCTATTGTATTAGATAATATCGTTTATTCTGCTCCAGGGGTTACTAATGGACCAATTACAGGAGGTAGATCTTCTATTTCTGGAGACTTTACAGTTTCTGATGCAAAAGACTTAGCGAATATCTTACGTGCAGGTAAATTACCAGCAGGTGCAGATATCGTTCAATCTGAAATCGTAGGACCATCATTAGGTCAACAAGCTATTGATGCTGGTATGTTATCTGCTATTGCAGGTTTAATCATCGTTGGTGCTTGGATGGCATTCTACTACGGTAGAGCTGGATGGTATGCAAACGTTGCTTTATTAGCTAACTTATTATTCTTATTCGGAATTTTAGCAAGTTTAGGTGCTGTGTTAACTTTACCTGGTATTGCTGGTATCGTATTAACAATGGGTACTGCTGTGGATGCGAACATTATTATCTCGGAAAGAGCTAAAGAGTGTTTGCGTAAGGGTATGAACTTAGCTGATACGATTAAAGAAGCTTATAGCTGGCAAGGTGCAATGCGTCCTATCGTAGATGCTAACGTTACTCACATTTTAACTGGGGTTATTTTATTTGCTTTTGGTTCAGGACCTATCAAAGGATTCGCAACTACTTTATTAATTGGTATTGCTACTTCTTTATTTACTTCTATTTTCATCGCTCGTATCTTTATGGATAGAGACGTGAAAGCTGGTAGAAGTTTAGCATTCTCAACTGCTGTAACTAAAAACTGGTTCACAAACTTCCATTTCGATTTCTTGAAAATGAAGAAAGCTACTTACGGATTGTCTGCAATTATCGTAGTTGTTTCTTTCGTTTCTTTCTTTACAAATGGATTTGACCAAGGTACTGACTTCGTAGGAGGTAGAACTTTCCAAGTTAAATTTGACAAACCAGTAGTTGCTAATGAAGTTAGTTCTAAGTTAGGTGACGAATTTGGTGTAAATGTTGAAGCAAAAGTATTTGGTAATAAAGAGCAATTAAAAATTACTACTAAATATAAAGTAGAAGAAGAAGGTGCTGCAGTTGACCAAGAGGTAAACGAGAAATTGTATGCAGGATTGAAATCTTACTACTCTAATGATATTACTTACGAAGAGTTTGTAAACGCTACAGAAGGTAAAACGTTAGGAGTTATCCAAGCGTCTAAAGTAGGTCCAAGTATGGCAAAAGACGTTAAGCAAAATGCTTATTGGGCTGTATTAGGTTCTATGGCTGCTATCTTTGTTTACTTAATCATCTCTTTCCGTAAATGGCAGTACTCATTAGGAGCTATCGTTTCAGTTGCGCATGATGTTGTATTTGTATTAGGGATTTACTCTTTAACTTACAAATTTATGCCATGGCACATGGAGATTGATCAGCACTTTATCGCAGCAATCTTAACTGTAATCGGATACTCAATGAATGATACGGTAATTGTATTTGACCGTGTTCGTGAGTACATTGGTGGTAAAACTAAAGGTGATTTCAATAAAATCGTTAATGATTCTGTAAACACTACGTTATCAAGAACAATTAATACATCATTGACTTTAATCCTTGTATTATTGATTATGTTCATCTTTGGAGGTGATTCAATCAGAGGATTTATCTTTGCTATGTTAATCGGTATTATCGTAGGTACTTACTCTTCATTATTCTTAGCTACTCCAGTATTAGTAGATACTATGCCAAGAAAAGATAAAGAGGAGATCGAAAGACGTCATAAAGAAGCTCAAGAAGAGTTAGCTGCTGAAGCTTAATTCAACAACGAGTAAATGCATTATATAAAAGCTGTTCTATTCATTTAGAACAGCTTTTTTTTATGTTATATTATTTTGTATGATTGCTGCATTTTTATTAATTAATGTAAGGAGAACTTATTTTGACGTGTTTGTAGGTGATAATGCAGTGAATTCTATATAGAGTTTTATAATTGATATAAGTTTAGGTTTTAAAGCTGTATTTGAATGTTTTTAGAGTTTGAATTGATGTAATAATTTTTATAATTATGTGCATCATATACTAAAAGTGATAAGTTTTATAGTTTTGTTGTATTTATAGGTAGTGTCTTTGTACTGTAAGGTTAATACTATTGTTGATTTTATAAGGAGTTGTGTGTTTGAGTTATAAATAAATTAAAGTTTTTGTTTAAGAGGTAATATCAGTTTTTGAGTAAAGTATGTTATAAAAGGAAATTTGAGTAAAAAGAAGTTTGTTGATATATAAAAATAAAAAAATCCGGTTGAGTATTATCTCACCGGATTATATATGTAATCTTATTGATTGTTTATGACGTATAAGGTCTCTTTTTTGCAGTTAACCAAAGGTAGAGTCCTATAATTATAAATGGTATACTCAACCATTGGCCTGTTGAGAAAATACCTAA
Organism: Myroides phaeus; assembly: GCF_009799805.1. NCBI lineage: Bacteria > Pseudomonadati > Bacteroidota > Flavobacteriia > Flavobacteriales > Flavobacteriaceae > Myroides > Myroides phaeus. The sequence goes on along the minus strand of NZ_CP047050.1, from coordinate 2,881,077 downwards.
TGATTCTTCAAAACCACCTTGACTTTCTTTCATAAATTCTACTACAAATCTAACAGTCCATAGTAAAACCAAGAAAATTCCAAACAAATAACCTAAGTGCTTACGAGCATCAGTCTTCCAATATAAAAAGTAGACGATGTTAAATACGAGAATGTATCCAAATGCTTCGTATAGTTGCGTAGGATGTTTAGGAGTCACAGCTGCAAGGTATTCTGCAAACTGAGGGTCGAACTGTATAGCTTGGTAAGCTTGGTTGTAATCTTGAATACCTGTAATTTGCATTGCTTGTCTTGGAGTGTACTCATCTCTAATAAAACGGATTCCCATTGAGCTCGCTGTATGATTTCCAATAATCTCAGAGTTAAAGAAGTTTCCAAAACGAACAAATACACCACCAATACTCACAGGTACAACTATTCTATCTAAAATCCAGAGTACTGGTTTTTGAATAACCTTTTTACTGTAGTAGTACATCGTAGCAATAATAGCAATGGCAGCACCATGACTGGCAAGACCACTAAAACCAACTATTTCAAATTTAGGTGTAAAACGTACAGGTGATATTATTTCAAATAAGTGATCTTTATAATAGTCCCAATCATAGAAAAATACGTGTCCTAAACGCGCTCCAATTAATGTTGCTAATACTGTATAAATAAAAAGTTTATCAAGTTTTTCTACACTCAGGTTTTCTCGATCGTAGATCTTTTTCATCAAAAACCAACCAAGTCCGAATGCAAGGACAAACATTAAACTGTAATAGCGAAGTTTTATAAATCCTAAGTCAAATCCTTCTGAAGGATTCCATACCATATTTAAGGTGTGTATCATGGGTAAATAGTAGTGTTAAAAAGTAAATGTAAATAAATTATCTTAGATAACGCAACAAAATAGTAATTAAGGTACAGGGTCGTATCCTTTGCCACCCCAAGGTCCACAACTAATAATTCGTTTTATTGCCAGCCATCCACCTTTAAATAAGCCATGTTTTTTTAATGCTTCTAATGTGTATTGAGAGCAAGTTGGACTATATCTACACGCAGGTGGAAATAGGGGAGAGATAGCTAATTGGTAAAAGCGCACTAAAACTACGAATGGGAATATTAGAATTTTCTTTAACATAAGACTGTTATTAGAATGAAAAAAAGCTATAAGAGGTCTTATAGCTTTTTTAGTAAATTATAGTTTAGAAAGTAAATGATGTACCTTCTTTTCCGTCTTTTAATTGAATACCTAAACGAGCTAATTCATCTCGAATATGGTCAGACATAGCGAAGTCTTTGTTAGCTCTTGCTTCATTTCTCATTGAGATCAGCATATTAACAACACCTTCTAATTTATCGTTATTATTAGCCGACTCTTCAGAGTTTTCTAATCCTAACACATCAAAAACAAAAGCGTGCATTGTTTGAGTTAATACCTCTAAATCTTCTTTTGTAATTGTTTCTTTTCCTTCTTTGATTAGGTTAATCATTTTAACTGCTTCAAATAAGTGAGCAATTAAAATTGGACTATTAAAGTCGTCATTCATTGCGTCGTAGCAGTTCTGTGTCCACTTAGCAAGATCAATAGAAGTATTGTTTGAAGTTTTCAAGTCTTTTAACGCCTTGATAGCCTCCATTAAACGTTGGAATCCTTTTTCAGAAGCCATAATAGCATCGTCAGAGAAGTCCAAAATACTTCTGTAATGAGCTTGTAAAATAAAGAAACGTGCTACAGAAGGAGCAATTGCTTTACTTAATATGTTGTTTTCTCCAGAAAATAATTCATCTGGTAAAATGTTATTACCAGTTGACTTAGACATCTTTTTACCATTTAGAGTAAGCATATTCGCATGCATCCAATAGTTAACAGGAGTGTTACCTGTGCACGCTTGGTTTTGTGCGATTTCACATTCGTGGTGAGGGAATTTCAAGTCCATTCCACCTCCGTGAATATCAAAATGTTTACCTAAATATTTAGTACTCATTGCTGTACACTCAAGATGCCATCCTGGGAAACCATCTCCCCAAGGAGAAGGCCAACGCATAATATGTTGTGGTTCTGCATTTTTCCACAGTGCAAAGTCAAGTGGGTTGCGCTTATCAGATTGTCCATCTAACTCTCTTGTGTTAGACAGCATATCTTCAATTTTACGGCCACTTAAAATACCGTAGTCATTACTTTGGTTGTATTTTTCAACATCAAAGTAAACCGAACCATTAACTTCATAAGCTAATCCGTTGTCAATTATCCCTTGTATAATCTCTATTTGGTCAATGATATGTCCTGTTGCCGTTGGCTCAATACTTGGCGGTAAGTTGTTAAACTGTTTCAGGATGTTGTGGAAGTTAATCGTATATTTCTGTACGATTTCCATTGGTTCAATTTGCTCAATACGAGCTCTTTTAGCAATTTTATCTTCTCCTTCATCCACATCGTCAACGATATGACCCACATCAGTAATATTACGTACATAACGTACAGAATATCCTAAGTGTTTTAAATAGCGATATATCAAGTCAAAAGAGATAAAAGTTCTACAGTTTCCAAGGTGAACGTAGTTGTAAACTGTTGGTCCACAAACATACATACCCACTTTCCCATCTAAGATAGGTGTAAAAACTTCTTTTTCTCCCGACAGAGTATTGTAAACTCTTAACTGTTGTTCTTGATATAAAGGCATAATAAAAAAAATATCTTTAGTGTGATTAGAATTTAGTTTCTAATTTGATGAATTCTATAAATTCTTTGCGCACGCTTTCTTCTTTGAAACGTCCACCAAATTCAGCAGTAACAGTACTACTTTCGATGTCTTTGATTCCTCTTGAGTTAACACATAAGTGTTTAGCGTCGATGATACAAGCAACATCTTCAGTGTTAAGAACACGTTTTAATTCGTTCACGATTTGAATAGTCAAACGCTCTTGAACTTGTGGTCTTTTTGAATAAAACTCAACAATACGGTTCATTTTAGAAAGACCTACTACAGTACCATTAGAGATATATGCAACGTGTGCACGACCTACGATAGGTAATAAATGGTGTTCACAAGTAGAGTATACAACGATATTTTTTTCAACTAACATCTCGTTGTATTTATATTTATTGTCAAATGTAGAAGACTTAGGTTTTCTTTCAGGGTTTAATCCACCGAAGATTTCTTTTACAAACATTTTAGCAACTCTATTTGGTGTCCCTTTTAAGCTGTCGTCTGTTAAATCTAAACCTAACGTATTTAAAATATTTTCTACATCTTTCTTAATTGATTCTATTTTTTCGTCATCTGTACGGTCAAACGCATCACTTCTTAATGGTGTAGCATCACTCGAAGCAATATGATTGTCTCCCATATCATCGTGAAACTTTTCGTCTTGGCTCATTATGTTTATTTTTAATACATATTGTTTTTAATCGCTACAAATATAAATAATTATTGCTGATAAAGGCAGTCCCTTATTTATAAATAATCTTAATGTATGTATAGGTTTAGGCAATAATATGCCAGTTAGAGAATAAAAAGGATTGAAAAGAGATGTTTGATTATTCCCTTTTGCAATAAATAAGGACGAATAGCTGATAATTAAGCTTTTTGAAGGATAAAAAACAAGCCAGATGTAGACTTGGGACTAATCTGGCTTGCAAGTTTTCGTTGTATAACTTTAAGGGTATTTATTCTACTACAAAATGCATAGTTACTTGTTTTGAACCTTTTTTGATAACAGCGATGTAATAGCCCGCTTGAATAGTTAGGGGCAATTGTACTTCTGTTATTCTGTCAGTCAGTTTTTGAAGATGAATTAGACGTCCGTTTACAGTGTAAACTTCTAAAGTAGCTCCATAATATTGATCAACGTCAGAGTCAAATGTAAACGTGATTTTTCTATTTTCCTTTACTGGATTTGGGTGTAATAGTATTTTGTTAGTATTCTTTACGGGAATAGGGGCTAAGCAACTATAAATTGTTTGTCCTTGATCAGTAAATAACTTAACGTAGTACATTGCATCTTTGTCAGATTGACTATTGTAATGTGAACCTACAGTATAGTGATCTTTTTCACTTACTAACTCATTATTTTTAAACCACTCGTACTTGATGAAATTATAACCGCCATTTTGTGTAATATCTTTGTTTATAGCAATTATATTATTCATATTATGGGTGGTAACTTGATTAAAATCGATTGTTTTAATGAGTTCAAATACATATTTATTTGACGTTTGTTTACTTTCAGAGTTAACTGTGATTGTTAGTAGTTTTGACCCCATTTTTGTTAGCGTCATTTCAATAGTACGATCTGTATCTATTGATGCGAACTCACTGATTTTATCTATTGAAACTGTTACTTCATTCTCTCCACAAGATAAGAAGTAGGTTGTTTTTTGTTTAATATTCTCAAACGTTTGTCCGTTAATCGTTACTTGTAGAAGTTCTGCTTTTTCATTTGCGCGTACTATAGTTAAAGTAGCTTGTTTTGTTCCAATTAACTTATTTTCAAAGTAGAAAGAAGCTGTAACTGTATACTTTCCAACTTCAATAAACTCATTATTATCAAAGCTTACTATCACATCTTTGGGCAAGTTAAGTACTTGTATCGAATGAGCATTTCCATTATATGTAACTGTCTTATCTTCAAAAACAACATCTTTTATAGAAGGAACAGATACTTGCTTTTCCATAATAGTTAAAGTAGCTTGTTTTGTTCCAATTAACTTATTTTCAAAGTAGAAAGAAGCTGTAACTGTATACTTTCCAACTTCAATAAACTCATTATTATCAAAGCTTACTATCACATCTTTGGGCAAGTTAAGTACTTGTATCGAATGAGCATTTCCATTATATGTAACTGTCTTATCTTCAAAAACAACATCTTTTATAGAAGGAACAGATACTTGCTTTTCCATAATAGTTAAAGTAGCTTGTTTTGTTCCAATTAACTTGTTTTCAAAGTAGAAATAAGCTGTAACTGTATACTTTCCAACTTCAATAAACTCATTATTATCAAAGCTTACTATCACATCTTTGGGCAAGTTAAGTACTTGTATCGAATGAGCATTTCCATTATATGTAACTGTTTTATCTTCAAAAACAACATCTTTTATAGATGGAATAGTAGCTTGTTTTTCTGTAATAGTTAGAACTGCTTTTAGTTCAGCATTATTGTAATTTTTCCTCCCATCAATGTGTGCTGTAATAATATAAGCACCTGGGTTAATTTGTGCATTATTAGTGTATGAAACAGTAACTCCTTTAGGTAGACTACTTTTTAAGGTTAATGATTTTGGAGTACCATCATAAACAAAGGACGCATCTTCAAACTTTATAGTTGGTAATGTTGCTTTTATGATAGATAATGTTGCTTTCAATTTATAACTATTAAAGTTAAGACCTCCATTTACAGTTGCTATTATTTCATAGCTACCAACTTCAGTTTGTTTATTATTGCTATAGTCAACACGTATTACATCAGGTAAATCCCCATTGATAACTGCTGACTTAGGTGTACCATCATAAGTATATGTTACATCATTAAAAATTAGACAAGCAATATCTCCTTTTGTAATGGTCAACGTAGCTTTCAATTCTTTATTAGAATAATTTTTACCACCGTTTATTTGAGCTGTAACGTCATAACTACCAGCGTTAACGTGTGAATTATTAGTATAAGTAACTGTTGTCCCTTCAGGTAAATAACCTTTTATAGCCAATGATTTAGTAGTACCGTCATATGTATGCGTACCATTTTCAAGTATTATATTAGGTAATTCTGCTTTGTTGATTTTCAATGTAGCTTTCAATTCTTTATTAGAATAATTTTTACTACCGTTTATTTGAGCTGTAACCTCATAACTACCAGCGTTAGCGTGTGAATTATTAGTATAACTAACTGTTGTCCCTTCAGGTAAATAACCTTTTATAGCCAATGATTTAGTAGTACCGTCATATGTATGCGTATCATTTTCAAGTATTATATTTGGCAATTCTGCTTTGGTAATTATTAACTTACCTTTAAGTTTTAAATCATTATAGTTGTTGCCACCAATAAGGTAAGCAGTTACGATGTAAGAACCTACGTTTGTTTGTGTATTGTTGGAATATATAACCGTAGCGTCTTTTGGAACCTTGCCTGTAATAATTAAAGACTTTGGTATACCATCATAAGTAAATAATGCATCTGATAAGACTACATTTGACAAAGTTGCTTTAGTAATAGTTAGCATAGCTTTCAGTTTCTTATTGATGTAGTTTTTACCACCATCAATTTGAGCTGTAATTACATAAGTACCAGCATTAATTTGTGAGTTGTTAGTGTAAGTTACAGTAACTCCTTTTGGTAAAATACTATTTATAAATAATGATTTAGGTTCACTATTATAAACAAATGAAGAATCTTCGAAGTTTATAGTTGATAATTGCGCTTTAGTAATAGATAATGTTGCCTTTAATTGAAGGTTATTAAAGTTATTCCCTCCATTTATAGATGCTATTATTTCATAGTCCCCTGCGTTAGTTTGGTTGTTATTAATGTATTTAACGTCTATTCCATTTGGTAGTTCGCCTTGGATAAAAGCTGATTTAGGAGTACCATCATAGATAAATGTTGCGTCATTAAAGATTAAACACGCAATATCTGCTTTAGTGATTGTCAGAGTAGCTTTCAATTGCAAGTTATTGTAATTCTTCCCTCCATTAATTGTAGCTGTAACCTCATAAACACCAACGTCAGTATACTTGTTATTTGAATAAGTAACAGTAACCCCTTCAGGAATATTTCCCGTTAGTATTAACGATTTCGGAGTTCCATCGTATGTATAAGTTGCATTGTCAAATGTAAGCTTAGGAAGTCCTGCTTTAGTGATTGTTAGATTAGCTTTCAATTGCGAGTTATTGTAATTCTTCCCTCCATTAATTGTAGCTGTAACCTCATAAACACCAACGTCAGTATACTTGTTATTTGAATAAGTAACAGTAACCCCTTCAGGAATATTTCCCGTTAGTATTAACGATTTCGGATTTCCATCGTATGTATAAGTTGCATTGTCAAACGTAAGCTTAGGAAGTTTGGCTTTATTGATTGTTAGATTAGCTTTCAATTGCGTATCGTTGTAATTCTTCCCTCCATTGATTAGAGCTGTAACCTCATAAACACCAACGTCAGTATACTTGTTATTTGAATAAGTAACAGTTACCCCTTCAGGAAGGTTCTCTTTTAGTATTAGCGATTTCGGAGTACTGTCATAAATATAAGAAGCATCGTTAAACGTAAGCTTAGGAAGTTCATTTTTAGTGATAACTAACAGGGATTTAAGTTCACTATCATAGTAATTCTTACCACCATTAATTATAGCTGAAGCTTCATAAACACCAACATCGGTATGTCTGTTATTGATATATTTAACCGTTGTTTCCTCAGGAATATTGCCTTTTAGTATTAATGATTTTTGTGTTCCATCATAAGTATAAGAAGCGCTATTAAATACTACTTGAGGTAGTTCTGCTTTAATGATAGTTAAGATGGCATTTAGTTCCTTACTGTTGTAATTTCTGCCTCCATTAATCATAGCTGTAACTTTGTAAACACCAGTGTTAGTTTGTTTGTTATTCGAATAAGTAACTATAATATCATCAAGTAGATTACCTTTTAAAGTTAGCGATTTAGGTAATCTGTCATAAACAAAAGTAGCATTGTCAAATGTCAAATTAGAAAGTTCTGCTTTAGTGATAACCAAGTGTGCTTTGAGTTCAATATTGTTGTAATTAATTCCACCATTAACTGTAGCTATAGCTTCATAGTTACCTGAGTTGATATGTTTGTTGTTAGAATAAGTAACTTTAATACCTTCTGGTAAAATGTCGTTAATTATCAATGTTTTATGTGTGCCATCATAAACAAAAGTTGCATTGTCATACGTTAAACTCAGTTCAGCTTTCTCAATTGTTAACATAGCTGTCAGTTCAGTATTTTCGTAATTTTTACCTCCATTAATATGAGCTATAACCTTATATTCACCAACATTGATTTGCATATTATTTGAATAAGAAACAGTAACTCCTTCTGGTAATATGTCATTAATTATAAGTGCTTTAGGTGTTCCGTCATAAACGAAAGATGCTGCATCCAATTTGATAATAGGTAGTTTCGTTTTATTGATAGTTAGCATAGCTTTAAGTTCTGTGTTGTTGTACTTATCTCCACCATTAATATGGGCTATAACTTCATAATCACCAGCGTCTATATGTTTATTATTTGAGTAAGTAATAGTAACTCCATCAGGTAGATTATCATTAATTACCAATGATTTAGGAGTTCCATCATAAGTAAAGGAAGCATTGTCAAACGTTAAATTAGGAAGTTCAGCTTTATTGATTGTTAATGTAGCTTTTAATTCTGTACTATTATAGTTTTTACCTCCATCAATCTTAGCTATAACCTCGTAGGTACCAGGTGCCGTTTGCTTATTGTTTAAATATTCTACCGTTGTTCCCTTTGGTAATTTATTATTCAAAATTAATGATTTAGGTTTTCCGTCATAAACAAATGAAGCACTGTTAAACGTCAAATTAGATAGTTCAGCTTTAGTAATTGTCAATATAGCTTTGACTTCAAATAGGTTGTAGTTGTTGTTACCGTTGCAAAGTGCAAAAACTTGGTAAGTACCAACATTAATTTGGTTATTATATGAATAAATTATTGAAATCCCTTCAGGTAAAACATCATTTATTTTTAACGATTTAGGTTTTCCATCATAGACAAAAGAAGCATCGTTAAAATTGACTATAGTTATATCTGCTTTAGTTATTTGTAATGTAGCTTTCAATTCTTTATCAAAATAGTTTCTGCCTCCATTTATATTTGCTATAGCCGTATGATTTCCAGCATTAGTGTGTTTATTGTTTTTATATGATACACTAATGTAGTTGGGTAAATCACCTTCTATAACTATTGATTTTGATGTACCATCAAAAACGTAAGATGCAGAGTCAAATTTGAAATGAGGCAGTTCTGCTTTTGTAATAGTTAACTTAGCTCTCAGCTCTTTATTTTTATAGTTTTTTCCACCGTTGATATAAGCAGTTATTGATATACTACTAACATCTGTGATAACGTTGCGAGAATAAGAAACGGAAGTACCTTCTGGTAAATCACCATTTATAACCAATATTTTAGGAGTTCCATCATAAACAAAAGAAGTATTATCAAATGTTACGTAATCTATTTCACCTTTAGTTATGGTTAAAGTTGCTTTTTTCGTGTCAATTATTTTATTTTCAAAGTAAAAAGTAGCTATGATATTGTATACACCTATATCAGTTACATTTGTAATATTGTAATCTACAGTAATATTATCCGGAATATTTGTAGCATATAGAGAAAAAGGAGCTCCATTGTATTTTACTACTAAATCTTCGAAAGCAACTTCTTTTAAAGAAGGAGCACTTCCTTCTTTAAATTTAATAGACATTGTAGCAGAAATTATTTGACTGAGATGATTGTTACCTCCGTTAATAAAGGCTTTTACTATATGATTACCGATTTCAGTTTGGTCATTTCCCAGGTAGGTTACAAAAGCACCTGCAGGAAGATTAACTGTATCAATAGAAATAGATTTAGGTTCACCATCATAAAAAAAGTCTTTGTTTCTAAAAACAATAGGCGGAAGCTTAGCTTTTTTGATTGTTAAATTAGAAGCTTCATAGTTTATAGAATTGTTAATTGCTGCATATCCAGGTCCAGATGCATGCATTCCAACTGAATATTCACCTACTTCACTTTGTGAGTTTTTTATAAAATCTACTTGGACAGTCTCTGGTAAGTTATCAATCATTGGAAGAGAGTATGGTGTACTTTTTTTAGTTATACTATCAAATTTATATTCAAAGGTTTCATTAGGAAATGTGATTTCTGGAAGTTTTATTGATTCTATTTTTAAAGTAGTTTCTTTTATATCTATAATTTCATCTTTGTATTTAATTATAGCTAATGGATTAATACTTCCTGGATATTGAAGTTCATTATTGATATATTCTACAGTAACATCTTTAGGTAATTCTCCTGTAATTTCTATTTTTTTTATAGGCTGTGGATCATTAGGTACAAAAATAAATTCTTGTGCTTTAAATTCTAACTTACTTGTATCAGGAATAGTTGGAGTAGTTGGAGTAGTTGGAATAGTAGAAGTAGGTTTACCTGTGATTTGTAAAGTTCTTTCTACTATAGTTGATATATAATTCCTACCTCCATATAAATAAGCTTTGACTTTATAAGTACCAACTTCGGTATGCGCGTTATTAATTTGAAAAATTTGAATTTCAGAGGGTAAAGTGCTTTTTAGTTCAATTTTTTTTACTGTACCGTCATAGGGAGTTTGTAATGAATTAAAAATTATTTTTTGGCGATCAATAGGAATTTTTAGAATTTCTAAATAATTAGAAAATACTGTTGATTTATAATTTTTATTAAACATAAAAGCGTGTACAAAGTACACTCCAACATTAGTATGCTTTTCGTTGAAATAGACTATCTCAGTATTTGGAGGAATGGGGCCCATCACTTCAAGAAATATTTCTTTGCCTGTATAAGCAATACGTGGCTTTCTTAGTCGAACTTGATCATCATAAGTCCTTTTCTTAATTACTTGAGTTAGTAATTGTACATCTATAATTTTATTTTTGTAAAATATAGTGACTGTAATATCATAAGTTCCAGCTTCTACGTTGCTATTAGGACTATATGAAAGTGTAACACCATTTGGAACATCATAAGCACTAATTATTTTAGGTCTTCCATTGTAAGTTGTTGAGAGGTTGAGATATCTGATTTTTGAAATGTTAATTTTGTGAGGAGAAGTAATAGAGTCATTGTTAAGTATTGACGTTGTATTTTCAATAGCAAAACATTTAAAGCTTGATAATAAAATAAGTATTACAAAAAAGTAATAATGTAAATAAGACTTAGGCATAATAAATAGAATTAATTCAACATTTTTTATCTCAAATACTTTAAATGAGAAGAATAGTGTGAATGTAGTTTTATAAACTAATTCTATTTCTAATTTCAGTGTTACTAAAATATTATAGTTTATATAGATAGCTCTACTTATAGTTTGATTTTGTACTTATTTCTACGTTTAATATTTGAAATTCTTAGAATAGTATTAAATAAAAAAGCGAGTACAGGAATTGTACTCGCTTTTGTTTATTGTTTAGAAGTTGATTGTATCTTCTTTTTTATATCGTCATTAGTAGATCTCTTTGTAGCTTCATTAGCTAATTTAAGAGCAGCTTCATTTGTTGTAATTTCACTTGCATTTTTAGACCATTTTGTAACATCTTCTCTAATGTCCATATAATAGTCGTATAACATCTTTGTTAAGCTAATTTCAACACGTTGTCCTACAAATTTGTTCAGTGTAAAGTAGCCGTATTTTTTACCATCTTTTTTAATAATAGGTGGTTTCTCAGCGTGTGGATTCCAAGGAGATAAATTACTTGTGTTATCACCATAAACTCCATACTTATTCCAGATGGATTTTTTGTTGTATAGATTACCATAAGCACCCATATTATTCCAAATGGATTTAGAGTCTTTAGCATCACAGTTTAGGCACCCAAGATATTCTTCTTTGTCATCATTGGTGTAAATTTCAAGCTTTTGAGCATAACTATAACTACCTACAAATAATGTAAAAAATAGAATGTGGATAAAATAGCTTTTCATAAGGGACATGTATTATTTATATAGTGCACAAAGTACAAATTTTTTCATTTCAAACGCAATATGTTGAGAAAAATATATAAAAACACAGATAAAGACAAAAAAAGTCGCAATAAACTATTGCGACTTCCTTGTTAACATATGTTAAAGTACTATTCTTCGTGAAAAGCTAATACAGGTACGTAGTTATGGTAACTTAATTTCTTAGTCATACTACTTGTAAATAATTTTTCAAAGAAGCTTCTGTTTCTTTTTACAGATACTAATAAGTCAATATTTTCAGTATCTAAGAATTCGAATACTGATTTTTCAACGTCATTACTATCTACGATGTAAAACTTAATGTTTTCATCTTTATAGTTAGCTTTCCAGCTTTCGATAATACTTGCTTCAACTCTGTCTTTAGCCGTAGCTACGTGAACACATTTAACTGTAGCATCAAAACCTTTAGCGATTTTTAATATTTTTTCAAGTGTTACTTTATCTTGAGCAGTAAACAATGTAGTGAATGCAATAGAGTTGATTCCGTCAAAAATAGCATCGTGAGGAATACTCAATACAGGCACGTCTAAAGTACCAATAGCATTAGCTGTATTAGAACCTAATAATTTTTTGTCCAATCCAGAGTTACCATTAGTTCCCATAACCACAAGATCAATATCTTCTTCTTTTACACGTTTTTTCAAGATAGTGTTTAAGAAACCTTCTTCTAAAATGAAGTGCATTGGAACGTGGTCAAGGTTGTGTTTTTTAGCAATATCTCTAATTTGAGGCACTTGATCTTTAAAGTTTTCAAAGTTGCTCAATTCGATTGTTTTATATACATCCTGAACCATAACTGGATTAGCAGTAGCAGAAATTACAGGCATTTCATAAGCGTGAAGAACAAAAAGTGTTGCATTTTGATTCTCAGCCATTCTCAATGCATAAATTAACGCGTTGTTTGCTGTTTCAGAGAAGTCCGTTGGAAATAATATTTTTTTCATAGTACGTGATTGTTATGTTTTGTATAAAGGTAAGGATAAACTTTATTTTATGATAGTATTTTTTGCTTAAAAACTCGTAAAGTATTTAAAATGCTCGAATACAATGCAAAAGGATACGCAATATACTTACGAATATCTCTATGGTTTTATGATAAATTAAGAGGTGTCAAATACTAAATTAAATGAACTATTGTTGTGATTATTCGCAGAATAAGAATAGTTTAATTAATTGATAATAAGTGTACTAATGCTATTTTGGGTATTAAAGAAGATCTGACGTTTTTTTGCAGTATAGCCGTGTTTTTATTAAGAAAATGGCTGTAAATGCTGAGGCATTAAGTCAAGGCATTCAGTGATAAATAGTGCATATAAATGGAGAGATAAAGCAAGAAAACGTCGAAATACAAACTTTTCGGTCTAAGTCAAAGCCGAATAATTCCATTTGGATGAATAAATATTATCTTTGCGCTATAATTTCGAATATATATGATATTACAAGATACGATTGTTGCTTTAGCAACGCCTTCAGGAGCTGGTGCAATCGCCATTATACGTGTATCGGGAAAAGACGCTATTACCTTGGTAAACGGCATTTTTCGCTCGATTAAAAATAAAGACTTGACCACACAAAAAACGCATACCCTTCACTTAGGACATATAGTGGATGGTGATCGTGTATTGGACCAAGTGTTGGTTTCGTTGTTTAAGGGACCAAACTCATATACAGGTGAAAATACGGTTGAAATTTCTTGTCACGGTTCAACGTTCATTCAACAGCAGATCATTCAACTGTGCTTGCGAAAAGGCGCTAAAATGGCACAAGCAGGAGAGTTTACTATGCGTGCTTTCTTAAACGGAAAGTTAGACTTATCACAAGCAGAAGCTGTAGCAGATTTGATCGCATCAGACAACGAGGCAAGTCACCAAATCGCTATGCAACAAATGCGTGGTGGTTTTTCAAGTGAAATCGCCTTATTGAGAGAGCAGTTGTTAAACTTTGCTTCGTTGATCGAGTTAGAACTTGACTTTTCAGAGGAAGATGTGGAGTTTGCAGATCGTACGCAGTTTAAGGAATTGATTAACCGTATTGAGTTTGTATTAAAACGCTTGATTGATTCATTTGCTGTGGGGAACGTTATTAAAAACGGTATTCCAGTAGCAATTGTAGGGGAGCCAAACGTAGGTAAATCAACGTTGTTAAACGCTTTGTTAAACGAAGAACGCGCAATTGTTTCAGACATTGCAGGAACTACGCGTGATACAATTGAAGACGAATTAGTGATAGACGGAATAGGTTTCCGTTTTATTGATACAGCGGGAATCCGTGAAACGAAAGACGTTGTAGAGAGCATCGGAATTCAAAAGACATTTGAGAAGATAGAAGCTGCTCAGGTAGTGATTTATTTGATTGATGGAGCTAAGCTGAATACAGAGTCGTTAGACAGTATTAAAGTGGAATTAGAGAAGTTGAAAAACAAGTACCCTCTAAAACCGTTGTTAGTTGTGTGTAATAAGAAAGACTTATTGACAGACGAACAAATTGGGCTTTACAATGAGAATATTGAGAATTTGATGTTGATGTCAGCTAAGGCAAACGAAGGAGTAGAGGAGTTGAAGCAAGCACTTTTAGGGTTTGTGAATACAGGTGCATTGCGTAATAATGAAACGATTGTTACCAATACGCGCCACTACGATTCATTGCTTAAAGCATTGGAAGAAATCGAGAAAGTAAAATGGGGATTACAAACGAATTTATCTGCTGACTTAATGGCAATAGATATTCGCCAAGCCCTTTATTTCTTTGGAGAGATTACAGGACAAGTGACTAACGATGAGCTACTTGGAAACATATTTGCTAACTTCTGTATCGGTAAATAAATCACCTTTCTCTTGTTAAGATATACTTTCTTTTAATTGACTATCAGTAAATTAACACTGATAGTCTTTTCTTTTATGTTCTTTTCTTAGTATATTCGTTGCAACAAAATCATCACATATTTTAGATATGTAGCAAATTGCATCACATAATGAAAATCACACTAAGAGAACGCTTATTACCCAGTGGTAAGATTAACCTATCTATAGAATACTATAAAGGCACAATACAACAACCTAATGGCAAACGCAAAACCGTTAGAGATTACGAAAACTTAAAACTCTTTTTACATAGCGAACCTAAGAATGCTGGTGAAAGAAAAGAGAATAAAGAAACAATGGCACTTGCCAAGCAAATCTTAGCTATTAGAGAAGCTGAGTTTTATCAAGGTCGCTTTGAACTAAAGAATACCACCAAAGGCAAAAGAACCTTTTTAGACTACTTTCACGAGAAAACGGAAGAGAAGATTGATAGCCCGAAAAACTATGGTAATTGGACTGCTACAATGATTCATTTAAAGCGATGTATCTCCCCTAACACAATCTTTGACGATATAGATGAAAAGTTTATTAAACGTGTGCGTACTTATTTTGACAAGGAAGCTCGCACTAAAAGCAATCTCCCTTTATCTCTAAACTCTAAATACTCCTATTTCAACAAATTTAAAGCTTGTTTGCGTGCTGCATTTGATGAAGGCTACTTAGCTATAAACTATGCTTCTAAAGCTAAATCATTTGAACAGGCAGAGAGTCAAAGAGAATACCTAACTTTTAATGAATTACAAGATTTAGCCAATACTGAATGCAAGTATGAAGTTTTAAAACGAGCGTTCTTATTCTCTTGCCTTACAGGTTTACGTTGGTCAGACATCAATACCATGACCTGGTCTGAAGTTCGTGATGAGGATAATGCAAGCCGTATAAACTTTAGACAAGAAAAAACAGAAGGTGTTGAGTATCTCTATATCTCTAAACAAGCACGAGAGCTATTAGGAGAACGTAAAGGCAATATGGATCGTGTTTTTATAGGTTTAAAGTACTCGGCTGTATATAATAATGCCATTGTCTTATGGTGTAATAAAGCTGGTATTTCAAAGCATATTACTTTCCATAGTGCAAGACATACAAACGCTGTCCTTCTACTCGAGAACGGAGCGGATATCTATACTGTATCTAAACGTTTAGGACATCGTGAAATTCGCACTACCGCTATCTATGCGAAGATTGTAGATGAGAAAATGAAAGAAGCTTCTAATTTAATTCCAGAACTAAGTTTTTAAAATGATGAAAAGACTAATTTTTATAACTTGTATTTTATTGATTGCAATTATTTCAACAATAGTAAATTACACACAGTCTAAATATGGATATTTCGGAATCATTAGTGTATTATTTGGAGTAAGTTCCTATCTCATTTTTAAAGAGTTGAGAATTCTATGGCGTTTTATTACAGCATATATGTTTAATATAAGGACTGATTTTTTTAATAAACGCATTGAAAGACCCAGACTATTTGTTTATATGACCTTTGGTACATTGTCCATAATTTCATTATATCATTATTTACATATAGATAAATCAACATTTTTTGATCAATATTTTACAACAACTTCTCTAGTACTATTAAATGTAGTTTCAAATATGTTATTAACCTTAACATGGAGAGATAATTTTAAAGAGCAGTTTATTACAAAAATTCAACAGCAGATTATCAAGAGAGATAATAGAGCTTTTGAATTTAACGAATACTGTCTGAATGATCTAAAAACGTTATACAATAATCTAATCGATAACGACTTCATTGAATTAATAGATTCCAATACAGATGTTAATGATACTGATAAATTTGCTGAAACACTATTTAATGGTACACTTCCAAAAGCCCCAATTTTCATGCTTAATATGGATAACGTTCAAACTAAATATTTGTGGGATAAACTAGTTGCAAATAGTACTGGCTTTACATTAGACAAATTCTTACTGATCTTCAAGAATAAAAACTCAAATGCTACTAGACAGAGTATTGAAACATCCTTTTCAAATAATAAGAACTTTCCTAAAAGGAAAGAAGATATAGATAGTTGTTTCAATTTCTTAGGAAAAGGTTAAGATTTGAACAAAAAGATTAAGATAACTTAATAATCAATGAATTGCATTTTTAAAAAAGAAGTGATTTGCACTATAACCATATAAAAGAAAGTATATGAAAACAATAGAAAGCAAAGACTTAAAAAAGGAAAATGTAAGTCAATTACAACAAATATTACTTCAAACAATTGAAGAGTTTAGTGCATTTAAAAACCAAATTATTCATCACCAAAGGGAACTAAAAGAAGCTATTAGTCTTAATATAGCGCAACAAAAAGAAATGCTTAATGTACAAGAGTTATCTGACTACATTGGCATGTCCACATCAAGTATATATAAGCTTGTTTATAACAATGTGATTCCATTTTATAAACCCAATGGAAAAATATTATACTTTGATCGTGAAGAAATAAATGCTTGGCTACGACAAAACAAAAGCCAGTCTATATCACAGATAGAGCAACAAGCTTTAAACTATTCCTTCAAGAATAGAAAAAAATAAAGCGTTCAAACTGCAATTTTGAACGCTTCAAATTAATATTGTCCGATTTTTTTTAATCAAATCCTTATAGTGCAAATATAAGGATTATAATCTATTATTTATTATGAACTTAGATTCTGCCGAATTTATTCGAGTGGGCACGGCTTATTATGCCATTATCGAACGACCTACACTCAACAAAACAACTGAAAAGATCATGCTTCCTTGGAACAAGGAAACTATTGTAAATGATTTTGGGAAAGACTTTGTTTCTACTATTAAGAAATATTACGGTTTCTGTTGCATTCCACAACATATCAATTACAACAGAGAGATAGCTGACTTCTACAATATTTATCATCCTGTTGATTACCAGGTACAAAGATGTAATGATGACTTAACTTTCTTAGAAAGCAAACTAAAATACACCTTAGATTTTATACGTCATATTTTCGGAGAACAATACCACTTAGGTCTTGACTATTTTAAAATTCTATTGGAATACCCTACTCAAGTTTTACCTGTGCTTGTATTAGTTTCTAAAGCTAGAGAAACAGGTAAATCAACAATGCTTAAATACCTAAGAAAGATCTTTTCATTTAATGCAACTTACATCAATGCAGAATCTTTTGTAAATAATTTTAATTCAGATTTAGATGGTAAATTATTAGTACTCATAGATGAAGTAGTTACTGATAATCAACAAATCACTGAACGCATCAAGTTTTTAAGTACTGCTGACAGAAATAAGATTGAAAGAAAAGGTAGAGATAAAGAAGAAGTGGAATCTTTTTACAAGTTTGTAATGACAAGTAATTTTGAGGATTCGTTTATGAAGATAGATAGAGAAGAAATACGCTTTTGGGTACGTAAAATTCCACAGATAGAAAAGAACCCCGATTTTCTAGATCTACTCTTTAAAGAAATCCCAGACTTTCTTAATTACATACATACAATACCTTATTCTACAACTAAGAAAACACGTATGTGGTTTACCCCAGAACAAATACGTACTGAGGCATTGATAAAACTAATGAACTCTGAGAATAATAAATTACAACAAGATGTTTTACAACTACTTAAAGAACTATCTGAAATGTTTGAAGAAAAAACAATTTGTATGACACCAATTGAAGCTTGTGCTATGATTAAAAAACTAAATAAAAGAAGTATCATAGAACCGAATGATGTTAGAAACATATTTAAAAATTGGGGATTTACACCATCCAATAATTCAAACAAATATTCAGGATATGATTATCAATCGTATGGTGAATTTACAAGATTAGATAGAAAAGGACGCTATTATGAAATTGAACTGAGCAAAATTGCTCTATTTTTTGATGACAGTGATGACAGGTAGTGTATCTTATTTATTTTCAATAAGTTACACGTCATCAAAATTGTCATCAAACTGTCATCAAAATAAGTTTGATGACAGTTTCTAAACAAGTTTGATGACTGATGACAAGTTTGATGACAGCGTATTCTATTAATTATCAGTAAATTAAAAGCTTCTGTCATCAAATCATCAAAAATACACTAAAATTTAAGTCGCTCAGAATTATGACATGTAGTGAAGCAAAAAAGATAAGTTTAGTTTCTATTATAGATAAAATTGGAGCTAAAAAAATCAAGCAGAACAATGGGGAAGTTTGGTATATAAGTCCGTTTAGAAATGAAAGTACAGCATCTTTCAAAATTGATATAAATAAAAACATTTGGTTTGATCATGGACAAGGAATTGGTGGAAATGTTTTAGACTTTATAATGGCATTTTATAAATGTGATTTAAAAGAAACATTAAGGATTTTAGACAATGAATCTTTTTCTTTTCACCAGCCCATTTTTAATGATAATGCTATTGAAAAAGAAAAAAATTATGAAATAAAAGCGATTAAGCCACTAACGAATACTCAATTAGTTAATTATATACAAAGTAGGTACATCAGTCTTAAAATAGCTAAAGAATACTGCGTAGAAGTTTATTACTGTCTAAACAGTAAGTCATATTACGGAATAGGTTTTATGAATGACTTTGAAGGATACGAGATCCGAAACAAATATGTAAAAATGTGTTTAGGAACTAAAGCACCATCTTACTTTAATAATAACAGTAATCAAATTGTATTATTTGAATCGTGGAGCGATTTTTTGAGCTTCCTAACGCTATATCCAAATGCAGAAAAACATTATGACTACTTGATATTGAATTCGGTTGGGACATTAAATAATGTTTTAATTGAAAAGTCAAATAATTATTTGTATAAATGTACAAACGGGGAAAAGGATAATTGTATCAAAAACACTTTGTACAAACAATTAAAGTATGAAACAATTATTTGCTGCTTTGATAATGACGATGCTGGAAACAAAGCCACTGAAAAAGTGCAAAATACTTTTCCTAATCGTGTAAAGGATGGAAGATACTTATATCCTAATTACAAAGATTTGAACGATTGCATATCCACAAAGTAAGGAAGGTAGGGACTAGCAAGAGGGAACGGGGCAGAGCCCTGTTCATCTTGTTTTAATAATTACAATTGATTAAAAATCAAATGATTAAGTGTTTAATCATTCTCGTAAATTATATTTAGAATATAATTATCATGTCCTTACCCTATTTAAACCATTGTAATTCAATACACAACCATTAATATCAAATATATTTACATCAATACTCCATGAAAACTAAGAATGAAAAAGAAACCACAACGGTAGCACTATCAATTACTGATAATCAGCGATTAACAGAATTTTGTAAAATGTATGCAATACCTAAAAAAGACTTTATAGGCATTATATTGAACTATCTTGAAATCAATGGAATAAATCCGAAGACTCATCATGCACCTAAAACCGAATTAGAAAAAATAACCAAGCGACTAAATCAATTATTTGCCTTTATTAAAACGCAAGAAAAGGATTACACTCGACCAGCTTTAGAAGCAATTTTAGCTACTGAAAACAGAATGCAAAATAGTATATCTACCCTAGCCACTAAGAAAGATTTAAATGAATTAAGAGTAATGGATTTACTTAATCAGCTCTTAGAAATCCTTAAAAAAAGTAACCAAGAACAGGCTAATAAAATTCTATCTGAGCTTAAAACCTTTCAAGAAAACACAGTAACTCATCTAGAAGAAATTAAAAAGAAAAAAGGCTTCTCACTATAAAAATATAGCTATGCACATAAAAATTCAAGGTGGTGGAAATGGTAAATATGCTAATAGTGGAAGTTGTTCTACGCTTGTTAGCTATTTAGAACACGAAGATTTAGATCGTATAAAAAAAGGGCAGAAAGTAGAACCTTTTTTCTCACATACAGAAGATCACATCAAAGGAAACGTAATTATTGAGGCAATAGATAACAACAAAAAGAAACTATGTAGGGATGAAGCAAAATTCTTTATGATAACTGTTAGTCCAAGTCAAAAGGAAATAGCTCATTTAGGAAAAACGCCTGAAGAACAATCTAAAAAACTAAAGGATTATATCCGTAACGGAGTTATGCAACAATACGCTGAGAACTTCAATAAAGGACTAAATGCTGAAGATATAATGTACTTTGCTAAAATACATCACGAACGCAAAACAAATAAAAATGAAGGCAACCTACACATTCACATTTTAGTATCACGCAAGAGTGCAGATGGTCGATTAAAATTATCTCCGATGACTAACCATCAAAACACCAATAAAGGGGCGGTAAAAGGTGGTTTTGTACGTATAAATTTCTATACAGGTGCAGAAAAAGCTTTTGATGAAAAGTTTTTATATCAACGCCAACGTGAGGAACAGTTTGATTATAAGAAACAGTGTAAAAAAGGAACTGCGAAAGAATGGGAACAACTAAATAAAGAAAAGCACAAATACAATCAACAACAAAAGGAAAATAACAACCAGTTTATCCAAAACTGTAAAGAGCAAGGGTTTTCAGAAAAAGCGATAGATCATATGCTTCAGGGTAATTCAATCGAGAAAGGAAATGAGTCTTTCTCGATTGGATTAACTGATAATACTTTTCAACTTGTTCGCTTTGTTTCTTCTATGGCTCAAGCTTTACAGTATGCGAGTGGCAGTAGTCAAAGTCTTGAAGATAACCGTAGAAGGAAAAGAAGAAGATCTATTTGAAAGATAGAAAAGTTATAGTTAGCATTGAGTTTCTTTAAATTATAAACATATTCAGAATATCTTCATTAGTCCTTACTTGAGCATTAAATTTCAAGACTCTCTCATATTCAACTTTAGTAATGGTAAACTCCTTTATCTCTAATCGATGTAGGTTTTCTAAATACATATAGAGCTCTTTGTAAATTACAGAATGAGTATTAATACCTGTCAAAAATTCAAACATCATTTTATTAAATTCAGCCTCGTTATCTTGATTGCCATTAATAGGCTTTTTAGACTCTATTAAATCAGTTAATATTGCCGTAGTTAATAATACATCATTCTCAACAATGATTTTGACTACATCTACTTTTTGTTGTTGATTTAGATGTTCTAAAAACTCAAAAATACATTTGTAGAAGTGTGTACTTTGTTTTGCTTGCGCATACTCTTCCATTGAAAACTTATATCCTTCCGATAATTTGATACAATCATCTTCAATGGCTACTTCTTTCTTTCCTGTTAAAATTAAATTGATTAGTGGAACTAAAACCGAGTAAAATTCTTTTGTATTCATAGTGCCTTAGTTGGTAGTTAAAAAAAGGCGTGAAACTAAAATCAATCCTAAACTGAGGCTTGCGACAGCCTGACAACCAGAAAGACTTAGCCCACGCCAATATAAGGCACGGGCGTAAGTCTATCGAATAATTGGTTGTCAAATGAAGGTCGCAATTTCAGTTTACCAATACGATAGCTTACGCTTGTATGTAATATTTTCTAATGCAAATGTAGGGATTAAAACATAATACTAAAATTTATTATCTTTTCTTTTCACTCGCAAAAAGGCTGCCTTTACTATTTTTTCCAATGTTTTCGTTTGTTTTCATTTTTAGCACGAACGAACATTCCTTATATTTACCAAGAATACCTTTTAATATAAAAATCTTTATGAATAAAAGAGACCTAATAAAAAAAATAAAAGACCTTACAGATATATCTAACGACGAGAAAGCCTATTTAATTGAATTGGTAAACACCAAAAAAAAGTATGGCTTAGTTTGGGAAGATAAACCAGAAGATGTAGAAGAACAATTGCGTAGTATGTTACCTGTTTTTAAAGAGGTAAAAGAACGTGCAATAATTTCTGACGATGTTAATACGCCTAACCATATCTTAATTGAAGGTGACAACTTACATGCTCTAACTGCTTTAACTTATACTCATGAAGGAAGAGTAGATGTCATTTATATTGATCCGCCATATAACACGGGTAAAGAAAATGAATTTAGATATAATGATAAATGGATTCTTAAAGATGATCCTTTTAAGCACTCTACATGGTTAGCATTTATTTCTAAAAGACTAAAGATTGCAAAAAAATTATTAGCAAATGATGGAGTGTTTATTTGTCATATAGATGAAAATGAATTTGATGCATTGAATTTATTATTAGAAACAGAAGTTTTTACAATTAATGATTTTCTTGGTGTAATAGTTTGGAACAAATTAAATCCAAAAGGCGAGGTAGTTGGAGTGGCTACAATGCATGAGTACGTATTGATCTATGCTAAAAATAAAGACCAATTTAAAAATTTAGAAAATATACTTACGAGATCTAAGCCAAATGCATCTAAAATATTAAATAAAGCAAAACAATTATTTAATAAAATAGGAAAAAAACAAATTCCTGAAACAATAAAAGAAGTTATTAAACCATTTAATTATTCCAAAGATCAATTAAAAGATTTTGAGGTTATTTATAATTTAGAATTAGTTAATACTGAATTTCAAACTTGGTTATCAAAACAAGATTTTTCAGGAGGAGAAAAAGCATATAAATTTATTGATGAGAAAGGGGATGTATTTCGTGGGGTTTCGATGGCAGCACCAGATAAACCAGAAACAAGATCTCATAGACCATTGATACATCCAATTACAGGAAAACCATGTCCTGTACCTGGTAAAGGCTGGAGAAATCCTGACAATACAATGGATAATCTTTTAAGTAAAAAATTAATAATTTTTGGAGTTGATGAAACAAAGCAGCCTGAGAGAAAATATTTACTAAAAGAGAATATGTATGAAGTAACTCCTTCTATTTATAACAATGGATCATCAGATGAAAACTTAATGAAAGACCTTAAGTTAAAATTTCCATATCCAAAGGTTACATCTGCTTCAATGTATTTTTTGAATAATATTCATCCTAATCCAAAAATTATCTTAGACTTCTTCGCAGGTTCAGGTACAACCTTACATGCAACCATGGCATTAAATGCAGAAGATGGTGGTAATCGCCAATGCATTTTAGTAACTAATAACGAGAATAAAATTGCAGAAGAGGTAACATACGAACGTAACAAATGTGTCATCGAAGGGTATACCAATACCAAAGGAGAACAAGTAGAAGGTTTATCGAATAATAACTTACGTTATTACCAAGCGGATTTTGTACCGAGTGAACGTACAGAAATGAATCGTCGTTTACTGACAGCTCGTTCGACCGAATTGCTGTGTATTAAGGAAGATTGCTATCAAGAGTTAACCAAAGATTTTAGTATCAATGAAAAGCAAGCTAAGATCTATACGAATGATACAGGTAAGTACATGATAGTAGTTTATCATACACGCAACCAAGAGGAAGTAATCTCGCAATTGACAACTATCATTAGTGGGTTAGAAACTACCGAAAATGTAAAGGTATATGCTTTTAGTCCTGAGAAAGAAATCATAGAAGATGACTTTTACAAGGTAGCAGATAAAATTACTGCTGTTCCTTTGCCAGATAGTATTTACAATGCATATCGTGCAACATTCCGTACCCTAAAATTAGACAAAAAAGAGGCTGTTTTACTAACTACTAACCAAGAAGCTTAATTCATGTACACTTTATTAGATTTTCAAGAAAAAGCAGTAAATGCATTACAAAATCATGTAATAGAAGCGTTAGAAATTGCTACACCACAAACACCTGTATTACTAAAAGCTCCTACGGGGGCAGGCAAAACGGTAATGGCTGCTGCTTTACTAGAACGCATTGTAGATCAGGCACATTTACATCCTGGCTTAGATAACAACATGGCGTTTATATGGTTTGCACCAAATACCTTACATGTACAAAGTTATGATTCCTTAAATCAATTATACGAAGAACAAAGACGTTTAAATTGTTTAAATCTTAACGAACTTGCTGCAAATCCTGTACTAAATCCTGGTGATTTGTTGTTCGCCAATTGGAGCAGTTTAAGTTCTGCTACTAATATTTGGCGTAAAGAAAATGAATCCAATACCAATTTAGAATCGTTAATAGAAAATACACGTCAAAATGGTACAAAGATTTTATTAATTATTGACGAAGCACACCTAAGTGCATTTACGGGAACACAAGCCAAAGCAGTACGTGAATTAATTGCAGCAGATGTAGAAATTTTAATTACAGCAACACCAAGTGGAGAGCAAACAGTAAAAGCGGGAGATTATATGGTAAATGTACCTCGTAAGGATGTTATCGACCAAGAATTAATCAAAAAATCGGTTCGATTAAACATTGGGTTAAATCCAGACGAGCAAAATGGAGACAATGTTCATATACATTTATTGCGTAAAGCTTTCCAAAAGAAAACTGAATTACAAAAATTGTATGATCAAGAAGTTGGCAAAGGTGTTGTTAACCCTTTAATTTTAATTCAATTACCTTCAGATAAAACATCTCTATCTGATGAAGATAAAACCATCCGTGAAGTAATAGAAGGTTTATTAAATGTGGAATACAAAATTTCTACAGCTAACGGTCGTTTAGCCATTTGGTTATCTGGCGAAAAGGATAAAGACGGTTTAGAAGAAATGAATGGTTTACAAGATGTTTTGATCTTTAAGCAAGCCATTGCTCAAGGTTGGGACTGTCCTCGTGCTGCCATTTTAGTAAGTTACCGAAATGTTCAATCTCCTGATTTTGGGATTCAAACCGTAGGTCGTATTTTGCGTATGCCGCATCGTAAGCATTACACAAACGATGATTTAAACCATGGTTATGTGTACACCAATATCCAAACCAATCAAATAAAATTTGTGCCTTCAGATGCTGATTATTTTGATAAATTATTAGCCACTAGACAAGACGATAAAGGTTGGGTATATACCCATTTGAAAACGGCACAGATGATTAATGACCGTAAAACGTCAGCAACGTTAACTTCTGTTTTTCAAACCATTTTCTTTAATGTTATGGAAACAAAGTACGGTGTAAAACAATTACCTGAATTGGATTTATTTACACCACGTGAAAGTGATGATGCAGATGTACTTGCATTAAAAGAAAAGAATACAAAATTGATGCGTGAAAAGGGATGGGAATTTGATATTATTTCGCACCAAATTACTATTCCTACTGACATAAGAGTAGATCCCTATCAGGTAAATGCGATTGCTGTAAATGCTCAAAACTCGAAAGATTTTGCCATTACAAGCGAAGAGTTTAGGCAATATTTTGATCGTTTCTGCTATGACAGTATTACTTTATTAATTAAAGAAAAATCATGGCGTAAAATGCGTGAAACCTTAATCAATTTTGCAGAGTATTATTTACAAGCATTTGAATTTGATGCACGTAAAATTTATTTATTTCCTCACAACAAAGCGTTGATACTAGATGATATCCGTGTGGCATTAGAAGAATATAATAAATACCAACATGAGCAAGAAGTAGTTAATCGTCGTGTAGAATATTCAGATTGGTCTATTCCCAAAGAACGTTTTTATTCAGAAAAGCATACACGAGAAGAAATTGCCATTCATGCATTAACGCCTTTCTACGAATTAAATAATGCTTCTACTCCTGAAAAGTTATTTAAAGACTTTCTAATTCAGAATGAAGATAAAATTGAGTATTGGTATAAGAATGGTGACAGTGGCCGTGAACACTTTGCTGTCGATTATACAGATATAGCAGGTGTGAAACGTTTGTTTTTTGTCGATTTTATTATTCGAACAAAAGATGGTCGTATCGGATTATTTGATACAAAAACACTTAAATCTGATATTGCAGATGCGAATAAACACAATGCTTTGCGCCGTTGGATGAATGAGAATGGATCAGAATATTTTGGCGGGGTTTTAATCCCAGTAGAACAAGCTAATGTGTGGAAATTCTATTATTCTGAATTTGATTTAGAGGAAAATAAGTACATTGAATCAATTACAGGATTTACTGATTTTCAATCGAAAATTTAATAATTAATAATTACACTATGGATAAAGGATTAGATGCCATGTTTATACACTACGGTATTCGTAGAGAAGACATGGCTATTATAAAAAATATTTGTGAGGCGAACGAAATTGATTATGATTGGTTTAAAGATGAAATTCTTAAAGAGTATCATGAAATTAAAATGAGAAATCAAGAAACCGAAGAAATTACAATACAAAAAATCATAGAGAAAGCTTTAAAAAATAAGTAAATACCAATCTTATGCTGATAACTAGAATTGCTGCAAAAAACTATAAAACCTATAAAGATTTAGATTTAGATCTTAGTGTAAAACCAGACAAACCTATTGTGTTAATTGGTGGTCAAAATGGAGGCGGTAAAACAACTTTATTTCAAGCTATTTACGCCGCAATGTATGGTTTAGAAGTGAAAAACGAAGATCATTTTAAAAGATTAATTAGTGCTTCTGTACCTTTTACGAATGATCTAAAAATAGAATTAGAAATTGATTTTAAAGGAAAGGTACTACATCAAGAATATTTTTATAAAATAAAGCGTATTTACGCTTTAAACACACAAAATAAGCCTGTAGAATCGGTGAGCTTAAATTTTAATGGAGAGATTTTTACATACGGTACAGCTACACCTATTAATCAAAGAGCTATTGCTGAAGCTGAAGTAAATAAGATCATTAAGGCTAACCTTCCTAAAGAACTAAGCAAGTATTTTCTTTTTGATGCAATGGAGTCCGGTAATATTCTAAAAGAAGATTATCTTTCTCGTGTAATTAAAGAAAATATTGAAAATGTGATGGGCTTTAATAAATATACTTATTTATTAAACGCTACAAGTAAAGTTAAGCAAAAATATATTGAAGAGTCAATAGATATTGAAGCTGAACGTGAGGAGTATAAAACCTTAGTTGATGCTAAAGAATCTCATGAAAACAATATTAAAAAACTTAATGAAGAATATCAAAATAAATTAGGTTATTCTATAAACAATAAAGAGCTCTATGGAAAAGCTAAACAAGGGGTGAATCTTCAGAAAGAGTATCAAGAACGTATTCAATTTCTTCAAAAGAAAATAGAAGAGTTGAAAGACAAACAAGTAATTTATTTAGCCAATGTTACTAAGTATACGAATGATGTAGAAATTCAAGTTTTCTTACCTAAATTAATTGATATTATTCGTGAAGAATTACAATTAATAATATCGAAGAGTGAATCAGATAATGCAAATCATTTTACTAAAGTACAATTAGATTTTATTACAGATAAATTAAATAGTTTTATTCTTTCTAAAGAATATAACTATTTAGATGCGAGTGATTTTTCTACTTTTTTTATTAATTATTTAAAATCTTCAACGCAAGATCAAGGCGATACTAATCCATATAATTATTTATCTGTTGAAGAATTAGAAACAATACGTACGATGTTAAATTTAACATCCATAAATACGTTTAGTTTTTTGATGCAATCTAAAGACGATTTAGAAAATGAATTTATACAGCTGCCTACACTAAGAGCTCAATTAGATGAAGCTAAAAGTCATTTAACAGCTGATGATAATTCAATTATTCAAACTTACGAATCGAATGAATCAAGATTATCTGAAATTAAAGAATCAATTAAGAATTATAAAGTCGAAATTGAAAAATTAGTAACTAAAATTAATAGGTTTGATATTCCTGATGATGAAGTTCCTAATCCTAAATTAGAATTATGTAAAAAAATTGAACCTATTTTCGCTCAAATTGCAACAGCATTATTAAATGCTAAAAAACAACAAATTGAACAGACTATGTTAGAGGATTTAAACTCTACTCTTGTTGTCTATGCCGATCAAATAGGTCGTGTTGAATTATCCGAAAACTTAGCAGATTTAACGTTTAAAATTTATCACAAAGCTGGTAATGAAATTTTTTTAGAGGAACTTAATGCAGCTTCTAAACAGATTATAGTTCAAGTATTACTAAAAGCATTACATCAATTTGGAGATTATAATCCTCCCGTAATGATCGATACAGTAATGGGATATTTAGATGAAGATAGTAGATCTTCTCTATTAGAAAATTATTTCCCAAAACTTTCACATCAAACTATCTTATTGAGTACAGATAGTGAAATTAGAACGGATAAAGATTTAATGAAAATTGAAGAATTTATTTCTAAAAAATATACTCTTATTAGAAATAAAGAACTACAATTAACAACAATTAGCGAAGGATATTTTAACAATTAAACAATTCCATGATATGTTAACATTACAAACAGGCTTAAGAATAGCAGAAGCGGTTCAACCTAAAATGGATGAGTTACGCTTAAAATATGAAACTCTTGTTAATTTAAGTAAATATGAATTCGAT
This sequence comes from Myroides phaeus, assembly GCF_009799805.1. Lineage (NCBI taxonomy): Bacteria > Pseudomonadati > Bacteroidota > Flavobacteriia > Flavobacteriales > Flavobacteriaceae > Myroides > Myroides phaeus. The sequence continues at coordinate 2,852,258 of NZ_CP047050.1, read as the reverse complement.
GTATTCCCTTTCTCAGTTAAAGGAAATGCAAAATATATGCGTATCGCTTTACTTGTAGGGCTTTCTCAAAATTATAAAAGAACAGATGATTTTTTAAAGTTAACAATGACGAATAATAGTATTCAACCAACATTATTTACTGTTCATGGGTTAGCCAATACGATCAATACACTAATTCATTTAAGATATAGCGATTTAAATATTGATTGGGAAGATAATATCAAAAAGAGTAAGGTAATATGTCATGAAATTTTGAAAGGTGCTGAATATTTGATTCAAGGCAATAATTTAGATGAATGGTTGTCGTTTACAAAATCAAATAATGGAAATGCAAATGAAATTCCACATTTAAACCTAAATATTGGGGAGTATGCTGATGATATACCTGCTTATTTGGATATGAATAGTACTGCTATAACTAATACTCAAATATTAATAGCAGGTACAACAGGTTCAGGTAAATCCAATCTATTAGCAGTTTTAATGAATGAAATTAGAGTATTATCAGTAGAAACAAATTACCCAGTTAATTTTTTATTTTTTGATTATAAAGGAGAATTTTCTGATGTAGCGAATAACGATTGGTTAAATCATTTCGCTGTTGATCGTAAAGCTATTTTAGATCCTATTGTTGAACCATTACCTTTTACACCGTTTAAGAATTTTGTTCAGGCAAATCAAAACGAGATAAATATTTATTCAACAGAAATGGCTAATGCACTTTGTTCAATTGATAAAGCAACTATTAGTGCAAACATGAGTAATCGTTTGTCTGAAGCTATTATAAACGCTTACAAACATACGAAAGGTCAGCCTATCACTTTTGATTTAATGCTTGATTGTTATACAGAACTTCAACCTAAGAATGATAAAGAAAAAGTAGATAGTATAAAATCTGTTTTGAGTCAATTAATTAGAGCTAATATATTTTCTTCTGAAGATCATATCGATTTAATAAATAATAGTTTTATAGTAAAAATGGATAAATATGCAAGTGATGGTCCAGTAGGTAAAGCAATTGTCTATTTTATTATTTCGAAGTTAAATTCCATTTATGAAAATCTACCACAGCAAGCAAATGATGGTCAAAGAGTTCAATTACGCCATTTTACGATAATTGATGAAGCACATTATATGCTTGATTTTGATAACAAACCATTACGTAATCTAATTGCGGTAGGGCGTAATAAAGGTATGAGTGTTGTGTTAGCAACACAAAACATGGAACATTTTAAATCAAAACATTTTGACTTTTATGCAAATGCTCAATATCCTTTAATAATGAAACAACAATCTATTAATGATGGGGTTCTAAAAGACTTATATGGAGCTAATGCATCTGAACTTCAAGATATAAAACAAGCTATTGTTTCATTAGGTAAAGGAGAATTAATTATAAAGAACAATGAAGCAATTATGTTAGGCTTTGGTAAAAAGTTTAAAAAATTTAAAGTAAGACATTTAATTTAGGTTTCATTAATGTTAATAACAGCCTTCAGATTGAAGGCTGCTATTATTTGTGTTTAGTAATTAAAAGGCTACACTACTTTCTTATATTTTGTTTTGGTATTTTTAGTCACCAAGAAATTTTATATAATGCTGCAAGTGTTAGGTAGTTTAAATAGAAGTATCGGCGTTTTTTTGACAACATTTGATTTCACTACATCCGCATCACAATCTCTTATAAGCTTTCCCTAATTTGGAAACTTACAAGAGATATAACTTATACTAGATCTTACGTCTTATTAAATGTTAATTCAATAATGTTTTCAGCGTAATCAATACCCTTCAATTTTACAGATTTCTCGCCATTGATAAAAATAATTTGCCCATTATTCAATTTCATCATACGCTCTATTTGCCACATACCAATACCATCTCCTTGTAAATTACATTTTTTAGCAACTTCTCCAGAATATCCTTCATTAAAAACAGTACATACTTCATCATCATCTATATATAAGCTTGTCATTTTAAAAGTAACTATTGTTGTATTATCCGTATCAGTAAAACTAATTTCGACACTACTGTTGGGTATTGAATATTTAGAAGCATTTTCAATTAAATGGTATAATGCGACTTGAATGCTTTCATAATCTATTTGAACTCTACCATCAAACTCCTCAACATTTACGCGAACTTTTTTATTTGTAAAATCAATAAAAAATGTGTGAAGCACATTTAGAATTACTTTGCGGATTGGATGTTTATTAAAATCTAAAACTGCATCTAAACGATCTAGTTTCTTATATATAGAAAACTCCGTTTTCATATGAATATTATGCTTCGCAATTCTAAGAAACATTAATGCTGCTTCTTTTTGATTAGTTCTAATTTCTTTTTTAATAAAATCAATTATTGTATTATATTTTTCTGTTAAAAATTCTTGAGGAATAAAATCATCTATCTCTTGAATATTATGAGCATTTAATGATGTTAAATTATGTATTAATCTATTAACCCTCTTTTGTTCAATTTTCTTTATATCTTCTTCTAATATTTTGACAAATGAGTATATATCTAAAGCAGCATAAGACAAAGCTTCTAATTTTTCCCTAAACACTTTAGTTGTTTTAGTATCGTTACTGCATAAAAAAAATTCGCCATTATTATTTGTAATTTTACCCTGTCTTATGTTTTTTTCTAAATATATAGGACAATTTTCAATAGTTACTCCTTTAGAAGAGCATTTATCCATACATTCCTTACAATTATCTGTTAGGTTAGAAGATACTTTTCCTAATTTACTATCTACTATACTAAAATGTTTAATCATTATTTGCTATTAAATTTTCTATTAAATTAATAAACTGATATGCGTCAGCATTTTTAGGTAGACAGTGATCAACTAGTCTTAGAGCTTCATGAAATCTATCACCTGTTGTTTCAGCTGAATAGATAACAATTCTTTTTTCAGAATATTTTTTTTTTAATGCTGATGCTAATCCAAGTCCTTGATCTTCAAAAAGTTCTTCGCCTACACCATTAATATCCACAAAAATAATATCACTTTCTTTAACAAAAGTTGAATCTAGATCCTTAACATCCTTAATTCCTTTTGTATGAATCCACCCTGCTTTTCTAAGAATAGATACTATTTTATACTCGCTATGTTCATCATCAATAAATAATATTCTTGTATTATCTTTAGTTAAAATTTTAGTAGAATTGTTTGGATTATCATTTTCATTACTATTTGTATTTAAGTAGTTATTAACTGTAAGAGTATTATTGTTATCATTACTAGTACTACTGTCCTTACCTTTGTTTTTTATATATTTGTAAATTCCAATAATAATTGGTACTAATGCTATACCTGTACCGATTATAAACTTAGTATTTTCGCTTAAAGGAATATTTAATTGTTCTACCATCTTTTTATAAATTAAATTTTAAACAAAAATAACATTTTTATAACACCTATCACATTTTCACCGCATCTGCATCACACAATCCTTACAACCCCTTGTAAATCAATGTATTTAAGATATTGTATCGGTAAATAAAACACTAAAAATCAATACATTAAAAAGCGTCGTAGTACACACTACAACGCTTTTTTTGTGAAATGTGATGAAAGTGTGGTATAAATAGTATGAAAATTTAATTATTTCAAATCAAATCGAATTAGATCTATATAGGTAGAGAAGTGATTTACACAGGAAGCAAGATGTTTATGTTTCATTGACTAAATAAATAGCTGTATTCACTAAATTTTTCACTTTTTTTTTAAATGAAGGAACTATTTTTAAAAAGTTAAATTTTATAACGTGGGTAAATATTTGAATTATTTCGTTTTTTTCTTTTTAAGTGCTATCTGTTTATCCTGCACAAATAAAGAAAGAGGTTATTGGCAAATGACTGAAGAACATTTGTATGTAAGGTATTTTGATAATAGTAATGAATTAAGTTTTTCATGGGATGGAGAATCTGTGGAAAATTTAGTTCATGGCATGGGAGAGCTTTCGGTTTATAAAAATAAGGTGTTATTAAGTAAAGAAAAAGTTAATGCTTATTATGGAAGTATTGACGAGAAACAGGTGATTAATTTACCAAATGGGGATGATTATATTGGAAATGTTGAAGATAATTATTTTTCAGGATTCGGTGTACTTATTCAGAAAACTGGTGATATAAGAATTGGTCATTTTAAAAACAGTAAGGCAGAAGGAGATCTAACTTGGTTAAAAAACGGGAAAATTTATTACAAAGGAGCATGGGTAAATAATCAAATGCATGGTAAAGGTATTATGTTTAATAAACAAGGAGTTGAACAAAGAGGAATTTGGGAATTTGGGAAAATGATTTTAAATGATTCTGGAATTGAAAATGACTTAGGAGTTTATTATGGAGAAATGGTTAATGGAAAAGCTGATGGTTATGGAGAAATGCTGTATAAGAATGGAGGGAAGTACTATGGTTCCTGGAAAGAAAGTCTTTGGGATGGAGAAGGAGCTTTGGTTTCTCAACGTGATAGTATTGTAGGTAATTGGGAGAGAGGAATACTTAGTGGTTTTGGATTATATAAAAATGATATTTACCTATATGAAGGAGAGTGGTTAGATAATAAACCGAGTGGTTTAGGATTTATTATGTATAATGATTTAACTGCTTATTCAGGTGGGTGGTATGAAGGAAAAAAAGAAGGAGAAGGACATGTTAATTTTAGCAATGGAGATAGTTATAGTGGGCAGTGGAAAAATGATGAATTTAATGGAGAAGGGATTTACGTATATAGTAATGGAGATTCTTATGAAGGAAATTGGTTAGAGAATAGAAATCATGGTAATGGTATTTACAAATCTAAGGAGTTTGTTTATGCTGGTGATTGGGATGAAGGATGGATGAATGGAAAAGGTAGCGTTACTCATAAGAATGGGGATGGTTATATAGGGCATTTTATCGAAAATAAGATGCATGGAAGCGGTATTTATAAGTTTGAGAATGGAAATGTTTATGAAGGGGAGTTTGTTGAAAATCAAATGAATGGTTTGGGTAAGTTTTACTATAACGATAATAGTATTTATGAAGGAGAGTTTGTAAATGGGAGAATAAATGGAGAGGGAACTTTAATATTGCAAATTGATGGCCAAAAAATTGCTATCACTGGTCATTGGGATAAATTAAATTCATTTCCAGACAAAGCAAGTGTATTGTTTAGTAATGGAGATCTATATGAAGGCGATCTAGTTAATGGATTACCTACAGAAAATGGTCGTTGGTCTAGTGAGCAAGATAGAATTACAAATAGTAATAAAGTTCTTTCCATTGCATCTAAAGCAAATGAATTTTATAAACGGCATAAAGCTGTTTGGGATAAAGCTGTTTCTTACACTTCTACGGTTTTGATTGCTGTTTCATTTATACCTATTCCACCATTGCAAACAGCTGCAAAAATGGCAAATATAGCAATTATAGCAGTTGATATCTCGTTAAATGTTGCTTCTCAGACAGTTGATGTTTTAGAGGCTAGAGAAAATGGTGTAGAGGTGTCAAACGAAGAGATTGCAGAAACTGCTAAAAAGGTAGCAATTGATTTAGCTTTAATGGCGACGCCTAAAGCAGTAAGTAAATTTACTAAAAGAGCAAGTGTAATCATGTTTAGTAACTCTATTAGCAAAGCATCGAGAGTAGCGAGTTTTGTAATTACAAAAAATAAAATTCTTGGAAAAACAGTAAAAATTACAAGAGATCAAACAGGATTATTTGTAAAAAATCTTCAAGACTCAAGAGCTTCAATTTTTTTAAATAGAGTAAAAGCTCCAAAGGTTCAGATGTTAACTATAAACAAATATAATAGATTTTTGGAAAAAAAAACAGTTCCTTTGGAATTTGGAAAAGAGCCTAGTGGGGCTATTCTAAGGAGAAATATGTATCAGACTATGACTTCTTCACAAAAAAAAGCAATCAATTTCGAAGCACGTAGTAGTAAGAATATGAAATTAAAAAGAGCAGAAGCACATCATGTGGTTTCTGGAAATAAACCTAATGCTTTAGAGTCAAGAAAAATTCTCGAATGCTGTGGAATTGATATTAATCATCCTCTTAATGGCGTCTTCTTGCCAATGCACACGGAGAGTAAATTTTTAGGAAGTTTACATGGAAATCATAAAAATAGTTATGATGACGAGGTGTATAAGCGTTTAAAGAACATGAAGGATAGAAAGGGATGTAACACACAAGCGTGTTTTGAAGTGTTAGATCGTGTGAAAAAAGATTTAATTGGTGGCCAAATTCAATTGTTGTCCAATGAAAAACATTATGTCAATACAGTGTTTAATTCTATAATAGCTTCTAAAACGAGGTAGTATGATTTATTTGTTGAAAAAAGAAGAAGAAGATACATTGGATGTTATTTTTAATCAAGTGGATATTAAAAATAAATTGTTATCCTCATATGGACAGCCATTATTCTTTAATTGGAATGTAGCAAATTGTAAGTGGTATAAAGATGAGGAATCTGAAGATTCTAAAGAAAAGGATTTTATATTATTATTAGGTTACATTCCTATATGTAAATCAAAAATTATTGATGCTTTTATGAAAGAATTTTCTTCAGAAGATATTGAATATTTGCCTATTCTGATTGAGGATAAAAGCTATTATGTTTTAAATATTTTAAAAAAATATGATCACTTAGTAAATATTGCCAAATCTAGAGTTGATTATTTTTCAGATAAAAGTATAATGTGGATACACGAATTTGTGTTTTATCCAAGAGCTGAAGTATCTTTAATGTTCAGAGTATCTGAAATTTCTTCAGTTGTATTTGTTAATGAGCATTTTAAAAATATATATGATGACAATAATTTTAAAGGACTTGATTTTAAAAAATGTCGAATAAAAAAAAGGTCAATACTTAATTTATTATTTAAATAATTTATTTTATGGAAAACAATTGTAAGAAATGCGGACAAAGTATCAAGGTAATGAGAGGTAACGTGTGTAAAGGATGTTCAAAAAAACGAAATTTAAAAATAATTACAGGTTTAGTTGCTATATTAGTTATTGGAGGTGGAGTAAGTTGGTATTATGCTACCAATCAAAATATCATTGGGTACAATAATAATGTTTTAGAGCAAGAAGTTACTATTGAAACTCAAGGACAAGTAGAATTTGATTTATCAAAAGTTTCGATGAGAAGTTTCGATAAAAAAATTATTGGAGGTACTATTGATAATCAAGAGTCTTTATTAGCTTTGTATCAAAAGCAAGTAGAATTGTCAAAAGAAGGAAATTTAGATTATATTGAAATTCCTGCAATTCAAATTACTTTTGATATTAATTCTGCGTTAATGAGTGAAAAGTCGCAACAATTAGTTAGTCAATATATAGAAATCTATAAAAATACTAATCAAGAATCAAGAATCTTAATAGAAGGATTTACTTGTGATCTTGGTGAGGACATTGTTAACGATAAGATTTCTAAAGAACGTGTTGATAGTGTAGTTAATCTTTTTAATTCACAAACTATTTCTTTAAATAATATTGAACAGATATGGTATGGTAAAAAGAGAAATTCAGAGTTTGACTTTGATGATATAACACAGTATAGAAGAGTTGTTATTTCAATCATTTAAGAAGAGTTAAAAGTAGTTATCTAATGCGATAATGTGCTGTTTTTTGAGTAATTTGTAAATCACATGAATCAGTATGCTTATAAAAAAGCAAAATTCTATACAGAGGATATAAGTGAAATAGTGTTATATAAGAAATACATCACCAGAGTTAATATTAATATACTTGATAATAATCTTTATTATCAAGTATACAAATAATTATAATATGATTACAAAAGAGTGCTCTAAGGCCTATTTTACACACCTTTTATTAAATCGATTAAAAACTCAGAATTGATAAAGTGATTTGCTTTTTTGACCTTTGTTATTAAAAATGTTTTACCATGTAAGGGAAAGAAATTTTGGAAAAGACATATTACTTTCTTTTTTTATATAACCAGTTGTAAGTCAGTTGATTTAAGATATTTTGTTTTGCTAAATCAAATTACCCAAAGCGTTGTAGTAAACACTACAACGCTTTTTTTGTATAATGTCATGAAAGTGTGCTATACAGTATTTACAGTTAAAATTTACTAGATTATACCTCATAGAGTATAGTTTAGGGCAGTTGTAGCGATATTATACCCAATAAGGGTATTTTTCGATATCTAAATCTACAATCTAAAATGGTGAACCATATTTTATAAAGAGAGTTTTCAAAATAATGAAACACTGACTTTACAGTGTAGGATAATTACAAGAACATTTTAAACTATTTTGATATAGAATTGTATTACTTTTACAAACGAAATATATACGTTTTAAATAAAAAAAAATGAGATCTGAAATTTGTTCTTGTCAAGGCTTAAATAGTAATTGTAAAAAATGTTTTGGAAGTGGATTTGTTTCTACCGAAACTGTAACTAAGTCTGCGGACTACAAAAAAGGAAATAAACAACAACAATTGAAATCGTTGGTGCCTAAAAATTTAGATCTATTATCAAAAAATGAAGTAGAGGCAATTGCAATTAAAATCATTGGAGGTTTAGACCAAAAATCAAAAAAACAAATGCAAATTTTAAATTCAATTCCTTTTAATACCACAACTTTTAGAAGAGATTTTGGTGATAAATTCGAATTACTTAGTTCCTTAGAAGTTGAAAAACAACACTTAAGAAATGAACTTTTAATTATTGATCAAGAAATTATTCTGAAAAACTACAAAAGTAATTTCAAGTTTAAGCATTTTTTATCTGATAAGGATCTTGATGTTACATCAAATCGTCAGCTAAAAGAATTAATTCGTGCTTATAAAAAATTGAAAAATATCTAAAGTAATCGAGTATAGAAAGATCGTTAGATAATTTTATACACACGTTTTAAAAAAGTTATCGCTCCAATAGTATAGTTTACAACATTAGTTTTTTTGTATAATTATACTTCTGTAATAGTAGTTGTTTTTGATAAAAACGTTTAAGTACCACGATAATGTTACTTATATAAAATACTAAAAATAAAAATACCCAAAGCGTTATAGTACATACTATAACGCTTTTTTTATAGAATATGATGAAAATAGGGTACATATTTACAGATGAGGATAGGTATAATATCCCCAAGGGGGTAATTTTTTGTATGAATATTTATGGTAAGCAATGACGAAATTGTGAAAGAAAGTAGTTTTTTCTTAGGTAGATATTAGCAATAGATTGCTTTACTAAGAAAAAGGGGGCTTTCACCATTTTTTTGTTTCTTCTATAAAGTACTATGTTATTTTTGTTTTGTATAAACTAATGAATTTTAAAAATGGAATTAAAGAAAAAATTTAGCTTTAAAGTAATTTCTGATACAGAAAATTTAGAAAATGCTTATAGTGCTGGTTGTAGTGGAAGCAGAAGTGATTGTTGCACAAGAGTATGTACAAGACAAGCTCAACCTGCTAATGTAGAGCAATGGGGAAAATTCTTAGCAATTAATGCAGGTGTAATACAATATTAGTATTATGACAAAAGTAAATATAAAAGATATTTATTATATAAATCCATCAGTTGATGTTTATAAAATAGGAGAAGATGTCTTAGAATTTTACTTCATTAACACCAAGAGAAGGGTAGCTATTAGTGTTACCCCTCTTGTTTTTGATTTAATATCTACATTTAATAAGAAATATAGTTTAGAAGAGGTCTGTGAAAGGAATAATATAATACTTGATGAAGATATAATCAGTTTTATTCTTTATCTTAAAGAAGAACGTTTGATTTTTTCATTAAATGAAAAATCTAAAAATAAGTTTTTAATTTCTGAAATTGATAAAGAACGTTACGATAGGCAGCTTCTTTATTTTGATTCAATAAGTGAGTTAAGTTCTTTTCAAGTTCAAAAAAACATACAAGAGCAAGTAGTATTGATTTTTGGAGTAGGTGCTATTGGTAGTGGAATTGCTATCCAATTGGCAATGGCAGGTGTCCGAAACTTTATCTTTGTTGATAAAGACTATCTTACTCAGGATTCCATAAGTAGACATTTTTATTTTGATGAAAAAGATATAGGTAAGGATAAAGTAGATGCACTATCAAGTTATTTGTATCAAATAGATTCAAGTGTTAATTGTAAGGCGGTTAAAATGATTTTAGATTATGATACAGATATCTCTGATCTCATTCAAGAATCTAAATTTGTAATTAATACTATGGATGAACCCTATATAGGTATTACTAGTTTAAAGATTGGAAGAGAATGTTTTCGCTATGATATACCTTTATATGTAACAGGTGGATTTGATGCTCATTTAATGAGTACAGGGGAACTTATAATTCCAGGAAAGACTCCTTGTGTTGATTGTTATACTCATTATTTTACCGGAGCTCTAAAAAATTGGAAGCCAATATATAATAGTGAAATTGTAACTAAAAAGCAAACTGATATAGATAACTTTGAAGTTGGGGGAATAGCATCTATGTCTTTATTCTCTATTAGCTATGCTGTATTAAAAGTATTAGATTTCTTTATTAAAAAAGATAACTCTATGGAATATGGTAGAGGGGAGCTTTTATTTAATGAAGAATTAGAAATTAAATACTTAGAAATTAATAGAAACCCTAAATGTTTGATTTGTGGAAATAAATAGTGTTTTAAAACTAAGACCATCTGTAGCATTAGTGATAGGTGATGATTTTACAGAATTTTTTAATAGTAATACTCGGGAGATTTTGAGATTAGAGATAAATCCAGAAATCTCTAATTTGTTATTTAAATTTGATGGAATTCTTACGGTAGGTTCATTCATAAGTGATTTAGGTAATGGTGATGAAGATGTTGAAGGATTGATGTTATTATTAGATTATTTAAACGAGAGATCAGTATTAATTAATGTAGATGTAGATTATCCTAAATATGCCTATTCGAAATTTAAAAGGGTGTTTAATTTACTAGAAGATTATTACTTAAATCAATCTGATGTAATAAAGGCTTTTGAAAAAATCACTAAAAGTCATGTGGTTATTGTTGGCTTAGGTGCTGTTGGAACATGGGTTGGGCAATGTTTGGCGATGTCAGGCGTTCAAAACTTTACTTTTATTGACCCTGATAATGTTTCTCTTTCAAATTTACATAGACAATTTGGTTATAAAGAACAAGATGTGAATTGTAAGAAAACAATTTCTTTTACAAAAAATATACGGAATTTAGATGATAATATTAAATGTAATATTATTAATAAAGAATTGTCTTTTGAGTTACTTAATTCTCTAAATCATAAGTATTTTGACTTAGTAATAAATTGTGCGGATTTTCCTACTGTTGATAGAACGTCACAAATAATAGGTGAATTTTGTATGGAAAATGATATAAAACATATAATTGGCGGAGGGTATAATTTGCATCAGTCTTTGATTGGACAAGTAGTTTTTCCAGGGAAAACAGCTTGCGTGGAATGTTTTAAAATGCATTTAGAAGAAATTAATGAAATTGACACAAATAACATACAAAAATTAGAAAATAAAGATAGAAAAGTAGGAAGTTTTCCTCCTTTATCAGCTTTATCAGCTTCGATAGCAGCAAACGAAGCATTTAAAATATTGGCGAATTTGCAGAATTTTTCAATGATAAATAAAAGAACAGAATTTAGTACTCAAGATTTAAATTTTTCTAATCTTCAAATTGATCGTAGATTAGATTGTAAATGGTGTGGAACACATGGGAAATATTTTAATTTATAAAGGCATAAAAACTAATAATTTAAAAAATATAGATGTTAGTTTAGAAAAAGGTGCATTTTACGGAGTATCTGGGCCTTCAGGTTCAGGAAAAAGTTCTTTAGCTTACGGAACAATTTTTGCAATTTCAAATTTTGAATGGGAAAAAGTTACTGGTGAATTAACAAAAAACACAGCGTTTGATATTGATTTTTATGATAATATTATACCTGCAATATCACTTCCTCAAGATAATTATAATACTAACCCAAGGTCTACAATTGCAACTTTTTTAAAGATAGATAGAGATTTTCGTTTGTTATATTCAATTTTTACTTCTGAGCCAGTTAGCTTGTTTACATTTAATAATCCTCAAAATGCTTGTAAACATTGTTCAGGATTAGGAATTGAATATCTTGTAGATTCTACGCAAGTTATTGATGAAAGTAAAAGTATTATTGAACAACCTTTTAAAAGTTGGAAAAATAAATATCAACAAAAAGTTTTGGAAAAGTTTGCTGAATTTTCTAATATTCCATTAACTATTCCATTTGCAAAATTAAATAAAAATCAGAAAGATGCATTACTATACGGACGATCTAATACTAAGTTTAAAGTATCTTATACTTTGAATGGGAAAAAAAGGAATAAAGAGTTTTTTTACGAAGGTGTTTTATTAATGATGCAAACTTTAAAAGATGATAAAAAGCATATATCTAGTCATCAGAAAATATCGGAGTATGCTTTTTCTTCAGAATGTACGAAGTGTGAAGGAACAAGATTTAATGAGAAAATTTCTGGGTTAAAGTATTACGGAAAAAGTATTGGTGACTTATATCAATTAGAGTTTGAGGAATTATTGACATTCATAAATAGTGCTTTTTTGAAGGAGAATTGTAAAGAAATAAAAATAATCTTAAATGATATAGTGACAACTATTAAAGAGTTAATAAATTCTAATTTAGGATACTTAAATTTTAATAGATCAATACCAACTTTATCTGGAGGAGAGTTACAAAGACTAAGGTTAGTGAATATACTTTCTTCTAAAATTACAGATATGATGTATGTAATCGACGAGCCCTCTGCTCGACTTCATATATCTGAGTATAGTAATCTTCTGGATTCTCTATATAAATTAAAAAAGAGGAATAACACAATTTTAATGATTGAGCATAATTCTTATTTTCTTTCAAAAACAGATAAAAATTTTATTATTGGACCTAAATCAGGTTTAGAAGGAGGAATGATAGTTGATGAAATCCCAGACTTAAATATTTTAAATTTTACTCGTAGAGAATGTGAGGAATTTATGAGCTTTAGTAATTTAAATAGTCATAATTTGCAAAATATTTCGGTTAAAATCCCTATAGAGAATATTACAGGAATTTATGGGCCTTCAGGATCAGGAAAGTCTACTTTAGTAAAATCAATAATGAGTAAGTGTAAAGGTTCTGAGTATGTTTCTCAGAAACCTTTGAGAGGAAGTATAAATTCTACGATAGCTTCGTATTGTGGGGTATTTGATGATTTAAGAAATTTGTTTTCAAGTAAATTAGATATTGATTCTCTTTTTTTTAACTTTAATTCTGAAAAAGGGAAGTGTTGTGATTGTAATGGAAAAGGAGTTTTAACATATAAATTAGATTTTGGAAAAACAGAAGTTGAAGTTATATGTGATACCTGTAAAGGCAAAAGGTACAATACTACTGTTTTATCTTTTAAAGTAGAAGGTTATTCTATTTATGATATTTTAAATAGTACTATTGATTTTTTATTAGAAGAAACATTTTTAAAAGACAATGATGTTATAAGTAAAAAACTTAATTTGTTAAAAAAATTAGGGTTAGGTTACTTGACTTTGTTTAGAACAACAGATTCAATTTCTGGAGGAGAAGCTCAAAGGTTGAAGATGACGAAGTTTTTAGGAAAAAGATTAAAAAATAAAGTCTTTATTTTTGATGAGCCTTTAAGGGGGCTAAGTAATAGTGATTCAGTAAATATTTTAGAGATATTTACAGAATTAACTAAAAATAAGGCAACGGTTATTTTTATAGAGCACAACATTATGGGACTTCAAAATTGCGATTATGTAATAGAGATGGGACCAGGTAAAGGAAAATATGGAGGTAGAGTGTTATTTGAAGGGGCAATTAAAGACTTTGTAGAAAGTGAAAATTATAAAACATATATTTTATAATATAAAAAAAGATATCTTTTAAGATCTAATTAATAGAACAAAATGTTTATAATTGTGTTGTTTAGATGTCAATTAAAAACTTAATTATAAAAGATTTTTTATTTAAAAAAAAGAATGTAATTTAATAAGTACTAATTTAAAATAAATATTAAGATGGCAAGATATTTTGATCAAGACGAGAGTGATAAAGTAAATGGACAATATTATGGTAAAGATAATCCATACAATGGTAGTGATGATGAAGACGGAGGTGATTTGTATGAAAGTTATACATCTTATGATATAGAGGCAGAAAATGAAGATAATGACGAGGATGATGACTGGTAGATAAAAATGCTTTTATAAGTAATGTTTAAAATAACAAAATCCAAAGATATTTCTTCTTTGGATTTTGTTGTATATTATACCTTTTGTTTGAAATTTATTGATTTTTCATATTGAATAGATATACTTGTTTTTTATACCCTAAAGCCATCCTCTCCATTCCCAATACCCAATACCCACAAGCCTTACAAGCGTTTTGATTACACCATGTTCGAGACAAGTTCGAGACAAGTCCCACATTTACTCGGAAACAGGGGGGGATTTCCGAAGGAGTGTAGAACCAATGTGGTATTAGTCTCGAATCAGTAGTAACCAAAACTAAGCGCAGAGTAGTCTATTTTACCAATCATCGTCATTTCTTTCAACCTTTGGCTGCCACAAATAAGAGAGAAGTACTTTCATATAATCAGCAGATTTTAACCAGCGTGTCTTTCATAATCAGCAAGTATTTATTGTTTAAGTCAGAATTAGATATTCCCAATGTTAGTTTTAGTTTATAAGGCAAAATTAGACATCCCTACAAGACAATAATTTCAAAGCGGTTATTTTGACATCATTTGCTATCATTTGACATCATATGCTATCAAATGCACTATAAACTCTGTCCCACTTTTTTCTCATATCGCTACTATCCCTTATAAACACTGAGGTTGAAAGGGTTTTGTATAACATTTAGTCGCAAATAGGCCGTAAATAAGTCGTAATTACCTCACCTAAAGGCCTTTTTCGCGAACCATCTACGACTTATTTACGACTCAATTACGAGTTAATGTCGTTTAAAACTATAGGAAGTACTGTAAATACAGAGGATGATCTATAATAATCTTGTGTAGAAGCACCTTTGTTAGGTTTTCAGTTCACTCCAATAACTGTATGTGTAGAGAAAGTGTTTTATGAGATTAAATAACCTCTTCTAAAGCACTTAATACACTTTATCTAACTCGAACATCTC
The DNA here is from genome assembly GCF_009799805.1 of Myroides phaeus. Taxonomy (NCBI): domain Bacteria; kingdom Pseudomonadati; phylum Bacteroidota; class Flavobacteriia; order Flavobacteriales; family Flavobacteriaceae; genus Myroides; species Myroides phaeus. The sequence goes on along the minus strand of NZ_CP047050.1, from coordinate 2,837,090 downwards.
TCGCATTTGTTTGTCCTTCAAAAACGCTGGTAGTACCTTAAATGCAGTATTACGAGCGGCAACTAACACTGGATTGCTAAGTTGGGCTATTTGACCCAATTGCCAACTGTTGCGTACAATACTATGTGCTTTTTTACGGCGGATAACCGGAAACTTCTGAAGGGCTTCATCTAAAGTGAATTGTTCTAATAATCGACTAAAAACATAAACATCTTCAATAGCCTGACAAGCACCTTGCCCTAAGTTAGGGGTTGTAGCGTGTGCGGCATCGCCAATTAAACAGACCTTGTCTTTATACCATTGTTGCATTAATTGTAAGTCGTATATCTTGTCGATATGTAGTTCAGAAGGGGGTGTTTGCGTAATCATCTGTTCTACCAGAGGTGCGCAATCGCCTAAGTGATCTGTCAATTCGGGTTGTTGTATGTATTTATCCTCATCCACTAAAAAGTACCAATACACCTGTTTACTGTCCAATTTTACAAAGCCAAAGCGCTTGCCTTTTCCCCAACCTTCAAGAGCTACGTGGTTATGCGTAGGAGGTAGGTCAAAATCGAGAACCCCACGCCAGCATACTTGTTTAGCATCGCGCAACGGATGGTCTCCAAAAATGAACTGCCTAACCTGTGAGCGTATACCATCTGCTCCAATCACATACTTGTGAGTCGCCTTGCTGTTGTCTGTAAACGTCAGTTCATATAGTCCGTCAGCTCGCTTTTCAATGTTTTGTATGCGCTTGCCCAGTACCACGTTCTCTCTATCAATTGCGTTGAGCAATACTTGGTGTAATTCACTTCGGTGTATGGCGATATTTGCCAGTTTATACTGCTGTTCATAAGGCGTTAAATCGGTACTGTTTAATAAATTCAGCTTAAAATCAGTGAGCTTCACTGTGGAAATACGTACACCTCTTTCGTTCAATTGATCAGCTACCCCAAGATAGCGGTATACCTGCATAGCGTTGTTGGCAATGGCAATTCCCGCACCAACAGGTTTGATTTCTTTGGTGGCTTCGTAAATGACAAAGGGAATATTGGCTCTTTTTAGCGCAATAGCCATTGTTAATCCTGCAATTCCTGCTCCTATGATAGCTACTTTCATCTTGATTTGTTGAGGTTATTAAAGAGGTGAGTGTTTGACAATACAAAACGGTAGCAGTAAAACTAACGCAATTTTAGGCAGTAGTCAAATTGTTTGTGCTAATTGATTCATAACAAGTTTGAGGAGGTTGTTTAGAAGTGATAGTTAATCTGCAATCCACAAGTAAGTTGTATGGTTTGTGTAACTGTTAAATGTCATTTTATTTCAGTATATTTATGTATATAAAGTGCTATAAATATGATAGTTGGAATCACAGAAGATTACAAGAATTTGGCAGAAGATATCACGGATATATCTTCTTGGCAAGAACCCGTTCAGGTTGTATTTGAAGGGCGTTGTCCTAACAAATTGTTGGCAGATTTACAAAAGACGCCTGTTGATGTGCTATTTGCAAGTCATCATTTAATCTACTATCTAAATGTTCCGTTTTATGGAACATTAAAAGATTTGTTTCCTGATATACGCATTGTTATTTTCGACCTATTTGATAATGAAAAGAGCAAAGGGAATTGTCAGTTTCCGATTGAACCAAAGTTGTATGAACGGACTAAAAAAATGCTGTCACTTACAGCTAAAGAAATATATATAGGTCCGCATATTGTGTTTGTTGATGAACACGATCCCAACGGGTTTCTTAGAAAATTGAAGTTGTATTATCAAGGACTTTATGAGTTTAACGATGTTGTTTATATTTCACTTCGAGAGAAATATATTATTAAATTAACCGCGAGAGAGTTGGCTGCAAAAGAAATTGCGGATGAACTAAACATCAGTTTACGCACTGTTGAGGTGCACAAAAGAAATTTGATGGAACGCACAAACTCTAAAAACTTCATTGGGGTTATTCTTTATGCTCTCACGAATCGAGTGATGACATTGGAAGAGATATATGGTTAGTATGTAGTGATTTAAGAATACGTGAAAATACGTATTGAAATCATTTACGAAATGGAATAGGTTTGCCTCACATATTACAAATGTGTTTTAAAGTTGAATTTTATAGTCATCAACCAAATAAAAACCTATGAAAAAACTAACCTATTTACTTGCTTTCTTTGTGCTATATGGTACACAGGAAATAAGTGCTCAAAAAACAAAAGATGTTAAGTTACCACAGCAAGCAGTTTTATACACGGATGCTGAAATTGATCAATTATTATTAAAGTTAACAGATGAAGAAAAGGTTGCTTTAATCATTGGTAGGGGAATGGATAATGTGGGTAACCTTGGGGTTATCGATGGTAGAGTTCCTGGTGCAGGTGGACAAACACATAATGTGGATCGCCTTGGAATTCCAGACATTATTGTGTGTGATGGTCCTTCTGGAATCCGTATTAATCCTACGAGGGAAGGGATATCAAGAACATTTTATACAACAGCTTTCCCTTCAGAAACTGTTTTAGGTTCTACTTGGAGTAAAGAACTTGCACGCGAAATCGGAAAAGCTTTAGGTACAGAAGCTAAAGAGTATGGAATTGATGTGTTGTTAGCTCCTGGAGTTAATATTCATCGTAACCCACTTGGAGGCCGTAACTTCGAATACCTTTCTGAAGATCCTGTTTTAGCTGGTGTAATGGCAATGAACTTAATCAACGCTGTTCAAGAATTGGGAATCGGGACTTCACTTAAACATTATGCAGCCAATAATGCGGAGAGAAATCGCCTTTTCAGTAATTCATTAGTTAGTGAACGTGCTTTGAGAGAGTTGTATTTAAGACCATTTGAAATTGCTGTTAGAGGTGCTCAACCTTGGACAATTATGACTTCTTATAACAAATTGAATAATGTTTATACAAGTGAAAGAAGAGATTTGAATTACCAACTACTTCGTGAAGAATGGGGTTTTAAAGGATTGGTAATGACAGATTGGTACTCTGGTTTCTCAAGTGTTGAAATTATCCGTGCTGGTAATGAGTCAAATGATGTATCTGCACAAATTCGCTCAGGAAACGATATGATTATGCCAGGTTCTAAAATTCAGTTAGAGGCAGCTTTGAAAGATGTAAAGTCGGGAAAACTTTCTAAAAAAGACTTGGATTTTGCAGTGAAAAATGCTTTGCGTTTGGTGGCTAAGTCGCCAACGCCATTGAAATATGCTTATAGCGATAATCCAGATTTGAAAGCACACGCAGCTGTGTCTCGTAAAATTGCAGCTGAAGGAACAGTGATGCTTAAAAATGCAAACGCACTTCCACTTGCGGCAACGACACGTATAGCTACATTTGGAGTTGGGTCGTATCACTTGGTTGTTGGAGGTACTGGTAGTAGTGAGGTTACAACGTCTTATAATGTACCTGTGTATAAAGGGTTACAGAATGCGTCATTCACCTTGTACAAACCATTGCTTGAAAAGTATGTTGGTTATGTTCAAGAAGAAGAGAAAAAGGATATTGCACGTAGAGCTAAGTTGAACAAATTAGCACCGTTAGGAGTGATTGGACAGTTGAATTTAACAGATGCAGAGTTGGCTATGGCTGCTGCAAATACAGATGTAGCGATATTAACTTTTGGAAGAAATTCTGCTGAAGAGCAAGACTTGAATGTTGAAACCGAGTATAATTTGACGAAAGAAGAGGAGTCAATGCTAACTCGTATTTCAAATGCTTTTAGAAAGGAAGGTAAAAAAGTAATTGTAGTATTGAACGTAGGAAGTGTGATGAATACGTCTTGGAGTGATAAAGCAGATGCTATATTAGTTACTTGGTTTGCAGGTGCTGAAGGTGGTAATGCGTTAGCTGATATTGTTAGCGGTAAGGTAAATCCTTCTGCAAAAACAACAGCTACTTTTCCAAAAGCGTATGCTGATGTGCCTTCTGTAGATAGTTTCTTTGCTTCAGAATCTTCTGATTATCGTGATATTAGATACACGGAGGGAATCTATGTTGGATACCGTTATTACGACACCTTTAATGTTGAAACTGCCTATCCGTTTGGATTTGGATTGTCATATACAACTTTTGATTATACTGGTCTGACACTGAATAAACAAGAGTTTAAAGATGATATCAAAGTTTCTGTGAAGGTTACAAATACAGGGAAAGTTGCTGGTAAAGAAGCAGTACAACTATATGTGAGTGCACCGAAAGGAACTATTGACAAACCTGTGAAGGTATTAGTTGATTTTGGTAAGACAAAGTTGTTAGAGCCAGGACAGTCTGAAGTTTTACACTTGACAATAGGAGCTAAAGAAATTGCATCGTTTCACACAGATAAAAGTCAGTGGATAGCAGATGCTGGAACATATAAAGTATTAGTTGGTAAGTCAAGTCAAGACATTGTTTTACAAGCTGCGTTTACAATGAAGAAGCCTTTATTGGTGGAACAGGTTAAACCTGCTTTTGTAGAAAAACTTGATTTTAAAGATTTAACAAGCAGTAAGTAAGATTGTTGGGGGGACAATTTTATTTAAGAGAAGAGGGAGCTATATAGCTCCCTCTTTTTGTTTTTATAATATAGGTGTGTTTTGGATAATTTTGATATCTCTAATAGCTAAGACATTTGTACTACGCAACATAGAAAATAAGTGTTTTCAACATAAGTGCAACCGTCGTTAATAGTAATTGAACTATTGACAACCAAATATTTCAACATTTAAAAGCTTTATTGGTTTTGCAAATGAGTTTAGTACATCCAAGAGATCATACACACATTACGCTATTGCTATCCATAGTAAATACCTAAAATATGTCTCGTCCTACTATAGCTGTACAGCTATAGTTGATAATCCTGTTTTGTACTGTACAGTTATTTCAGTAATCCTATTACTGCTGTACAAGTTCTTTTTTCTCTGTTTTATTCTTGTAATAATTCTTCCATCTTTTAGGAAGCACCCCTGTTTTTAGGTGCGCTTGATTAGGAGTTAATCTATCACAACTATCGTGAGGTCTAATTTGATTATAAGCTTCTATGCTATTACCTATTTTTTCCTTAGTTTTTTGATACCCTAAACTTGAGTAGTTTAGATTAAACTCTCCTTTAATTATACCATTTACTCGCTCTGCTACTGCGTTATCTCTTGGCTCTCCACTTTGTGTAGTACTTATTGATATATCGTTATCTATTAATAACTGAGTGTAAGTAGCGCTACAGTATTGGCATCCTCTATCAGAATGATGAATAAGTTTTTCTGTATACATTCTATTTTTTAACGCCATTGTTAAGGCTTTCAAACACCCTTTTGTAGTCAAATCTAGATTAAAACTATATCCCATTATTTTATGTGAATAAGCATCTGTGATTAAACTCAGATATCCCCAAGCATTATTTAGTCGTATATATGTAATATCACTTACCCAAAATTGCTCTGGTCTAATAACCTTTACACCATTATACAAGTCCAAATATTGACCTCTCCATGCTCTAGAATCTGTTGTGTATGCTTTTCGTTTGCGCTGCCTAATCAACATTTTTTGACTATCTAATAAATCAAATAAATAATCTCTGCCTATGCTTATCTTATGTGTAGCTAAGCGTTCTTGGAGCATATACTGAAGTTTTCGAGTACCTACCTTAGGAAGGCTGGTTCTGATTTTCAATACTTCTTGTAAGATGATATCATCTTTTATTGATTGCCGCTCATATTTATTAATTGACTGATAATAAGCACTTCGTGTTTTCCCAAACAGTTTACATATTTTGTCTATTCCCTTGGTAGGATATAAGAGTTTTACTTCTTCAACTGCTTGGAACCAGACTTTTTTCTAATATCAATATCCAATTTTTTTTCTGCTACATCAATCAAAGTATTTAATGCTACTATCTTAAATTGTGCTTCAGCTAAAGCCTTTTTTAAAGCTTTTACTTCTAAAGATTCTAAATTGGTTGTTTTTTCTTCCATAAGAATTGGAATGTTAATTTCTTTACAAAGATCTTTGTTTTTGTTGTAATTAACTAATAACCAATTTGTTATTGTACTTTTACTTTCGATTCCATACGTTATACAAGCTTCTTTTATAGTCATTTTGTGTTCTGTAATACTATGAACTACTTGACGTTTTAAGCTTTCTGAATAAATTTTATTCCTGCGTGTTTGATCAAATTCTATACTTCCATATTTCTTAATCCACCGACTCACCGTTGGTTGTCTTAAATCATACTTGAGAGTAACTGAACTTTGGGTAGCGCCATTTTCTATTTCTTGAATTACTTTTTCAATAAATTTTAAGTGATAACGTTCTGTCTTTTTTTGTCTTGTTTGATTACTATTTTCCATTTTTAACTGTTTTAAAACTGTACAGTTATTTCAGGACGGGTCAATAGGGATGTAGGATTATACAACTTCAAAAGTTCCAAACCTTCTATAACCTACCTTTCGATTGTAAATAACCTTTGTTCTATTCTTTACAAATGGTTCAACCTCAGAAGGGTTAGGGTATGTTTTTCCATTCAATGTCATATATACAAACACCTGATTAGGCTTTAAATCAGCTAATTGTTGAGGTGTGATAACAGTTATATTTGCATCTGACATAAGTGTTTGCTCCCTAATATAGTCAAACGTTACAAGCTCCATTTCCTGTAATAAAGGGTGTTTTTTTAGGAATTCCATTGCTGGATATAAGGTGCTTTTGTAAAAATAACCTACTTGAGATGGTCTTTGAATATTCTTTTCAAAAATAGTCTTGTTGTGGATAACAAGCTGTCCATCTGTTTTAAAGATAGGGGTAGTATCAGGCGTACTCTCGTAGTTTGTAATGATACAAGAGTAGTCAAGTTCCCGTCTTTTAAATTCGGCGAGTAGCTCAAGATCAGTAAATACCGACGAAGCTTTAATGTTGATAAATAGGTTGTCTGATAGATGAGACCACGTTGTCTCTGTGAAATGATAATTGCTCATAATACAATATTTTATGTTATTAAATAAACTATTGTACTTCGATAAAAATAGAGGAAAATGTGTACGTTAATTTTGGACAGTCATCCCGTATTATTTGACCACCGTGGAGTCTACTCTCGGTTGGTATCACTTAATGTGATTCGAAATACAGGGCAAATGTATAATCAAAACCAATTGAAAACAAGTGTTTTGCAAAATATTTTTTTACGATGTTTTTTATTGAAGGGTAAAACAAGTATTAAAAGATAATGTGTATGTGAGGATATATCATAAAAAAATCCTCGTCGGGGTGACGAGGATTTCTATTAATGAATCGGTATATTAATAAAGGGGATTATTAATCTTAGTATTGAGCGATTAGATAATTAATTAAATCAGTAGTTGTTACAATTCCCTCTAATTTATTGTCTTTTCCTACAATAGGAAGTGAGTGGAAATGTTGCTCAGCAAATAACTCAGCTACTTCTTTAATATTTGTATCATCGCTTACAACGATTGGATTTTTTGTCATGATGTCTTCTAATTTGTAAGCATCATAGATAGCATTTAGTGCATCTTTATCCATATCGGTATGGCTATATCCTATTTTCAAAATATCTTTGCTACTAATAATACCAACGATTTTTTCACCTTCTACAACAGGAATGTGTCTAATGTTGTAATCTGCGAATAATTGGTTTACTTCGCTTAGTTTTTTCGTTGTAGGAACAGCGATTAAAACTTTAGCCATAATTTGAGAAATTGGAACTCTTTGTTTCATAGTGTTTATTATTGGTTATTATGTTTTTGTACTACAAAGGTGCACGTATTATATTGTTGAAAACATGATAAATAGCATATTTTGGTTAAAAAGATTATTGTAATTTACATCTTTAAAAATTCAAAAGTAAAATTGAATTTTGTAATTTGTCATCGTTAAATATAAAAGCATTTCGTTGTAGAAATGCTTTTTTTTATAGTACTTCTTATTATTATTTCTAATTGTTAATTCTCACAATAAGAGATGTTTCTATACGTTGTTTGTACATATGTACAATTGCTCAGGTTGTTTGTATAAATTTTTTTCAATTCATCTATGAGAAAAATGTTTTATAAAAAGAATAAACCTTCTGTATATCCTAACCATTTAAGTACTGTTTCTCCCCACAGTAAAATCATAGCCCAAGAGATACATATCATTGTAAATCCAAATTTAAATGTATCACTCCAGCTATATTGGTTGGTAGTATATAATAATGCGGCAGGTTTGCTGTTAAATGGAAGTACATAAACATGTTCAATTAATAAAGCTACGGGAAATGCTAAACTTAATATAGGGTAATTAAATTTTTGAGCTACACCAATCGCAATAGGAACAAATATAAGAGCTCGCATTGTTTTTGATTGAAATATTATAGCACTAAATAGCATTAATCCTGTTAAGATTATATACAATATGTAAAAAGGTGTTTTTTGATCTATTCTGAAGTAATTAAATATAACTTCAACTAATGTATTTGGTAAACCAGTAGCATCAAGACCGGCGCCTAATGTATAAGCACCAGCAGAAAACAACATCAAATGCCAAGGGATATCTACATCATTCCATTTAACTACTCCAATTCGTGGAAATAGGGCTATAACGGCTCCTATAAAGGCTACTGCTGTTTGATTTATTCCATGTTGCTTGTCTGTAGCCCACATTAATAATACACCTAAGAAAATAGCAATAGCTTTGTACTCTTCTATACTTATTTTTCCGAGTGATTTATATTCTTTTTGTAATTTCTGTAGTCCACCTTCAATTTGTGGTTTATTTTCACCTTCTTTTAAAGGGAATATTATTTTAGTCCCTATAAACCAGGCAATTATAATTAAAATGATAGCTAATGGGAAAGCTGCAATAAACCAATCTTGATAACTGAATAAATCCCATCCCATTGCTCCAGCAATGAGGGAAGCAGCTAATAAATTGGCTCCCGATCCAGTCAAAAAACCAGAGGCACCTATGTTAATCTGAAATAAGTTTTGTAATACTAAATTTCGACCAAAGTTATTTCTATTCTCTCCACCTGTCGCTCCATAAATAGCTGCGATTACCATAAAAATTGGTAATAAAATTGTTGCTTTAGCAGTAGTAGCAGATATAAAGGCAGACAAAACAATATTTATAACTATAAAGCTTAAAACAACATAAAAAGCATTTTTACCAAATTTGATAACAAACCATAAAGCAAACCGTTTTGCTACTTTTGTTTTTACAAGCATACTTGCTAAAACAAAAGATAAAATATTTAACCACATTACAGGATGACCAAGTTGTGCATATGCTACTTTATCTGTTGTTACTTGTGTTAATACCATACCTAAAATTAACAACAAAGAGGTTAAATAGTTTGGAATTGCTTCAGTTATCCAAAGTATTATTGCTGAGATAAAAATTGCGAGCATTGCATAATTTATTTTGATGAATTGGTTGTGACCAATTACGTCATAACGACTAGATGCTCCTTTAGCAAGTGTGGTTTTGTCAATTGAGTTTAAGAAGTCAAAATTAGAAAAATAGTATATAATAATAAAAGTTACTAACGCCAGAGGAATACCTAATTTGGCCATTATTTTTTCGACTTTACTTTTTTCCATTTTAGGTAATTTCTCTATAGAGTAATTACTCATATCTAATAAGTCTTGACTGTTTTTTGTCATAAAATAGAAGTGTAATTGTTTAAAACAAAAGAGGAATCTTCTAAAGAGCAAAACTCAAGAAGATTCCAGTTAAAGTTGTTCAATATGCTTTTTACCAAGTATTAAAAGGATGGTGCATTAGCATAGAATTATAATATTTAAGTTGTCCAGTGACTTCTTCTCCTAACCAATTAGGTTTGGGAAATTTTTCACCAATTTTGCTTACTTCTATTTCTGCGACAATGAGTCCTTGGTTCGAACCGTGAAATTCATCAATTTCATAAATGAATCCATCGATCTTAGCGATATGTCTTGTTTTATCAATTATTCCTGGTTCACAAATTTTGAGTAGACTTTTAGCTTCCTGTAATAATATTTCTTTTTCCCATTCAAAACGACTTATACCTGTTTTATCTCCAATTCCTTTGATTGTTAAAAATGCTTGTTCTCCTTTGATTCTCACTCTAACAGTTCGTTCCGGGACAGAAGATAAGTATCCTTGAACTATATGAATACTATGTGTTACATCTTGAAAGAAAGAATCTTTTACTAAAAATTTATGTTCTATTTCTTGTGCCATAATATTAATTTGAGAAAGGTTTGTCTATCATTCCAATTACACGTTTGATAGCTTGTAAATAGTTTATATTTTCGATATTATTAAGACCTATTTCAGAAATTGTTTTTTTAATTTCTTTTATATCAGTAGATTCGATATTTATAGAGATAAGTTTTGCTCCATTAATTAAAATATTAGCAACTTCACAAATTGTATTATTTACCATATAGCCAAAACGTTGTTTATGAACTTTTACAATAGCTAAATCAGGATGATCTTTAATTAACAATATGAACTCATTATAAGTATATGTTTGTTTTGTTAATGAAGGAAACTCTACCATAAAAGCAGGAATAATTTCTTGTTCTAATATTTCTTTTGATAAAGGGAATACGCTTTTTATTAAGGGATTCCATTGTTCAAGACCGTCAACAGTTTTTATGTGTGTTTTAATGTCTATTTTTCCATCTCTAATTTTTGTGTTATTAATGTTGTTTTTTTTAGACATAATATAGATTTCATCACTTTCACGTTCCCAAATTGCTTCTGGAACTGGGATTGATAAACGGGCCATTCGTTTGTGTTGGATTAAAAAATCTTGACCAAAAGATCTAAATTCGAATCTTGGTTTAGATACTTTTCCTATTTCTGTTTGTTTACTTTGCGTCATAATTAATTTTGAGGTATATTTTCTCCAGTTTTAGGGTTTTTATTTCCAATAGTAGGAATAGCTAATTTCCATTCTCCTTCACCATTTGGGCAGATTTGATATGAGTAGGGAGCAGTATCACTAAGTTTGGCTCCGAGATTATCATCTGTTCCTCTTAAAAAGGTTCCGATATTATTGCCATTAGGAGATTTAAATTCAATTTTTAATGCTTGTTTTGATGAGATTCCACTTGTTCCAGAAAGGTTTTGATTATCCGGATTATTTTGAATAATTACAATGTACTGACCAGGCTCAATTATTCCGCTTTCTGTAGTTCCTTTCCACCATTCACTGCTATTGTTTTTTAATAATGTGAATCCTTCTAAAGAGAATGATTCTTTTCCTTTGTTGAATAGTTCAATTGATTTACTGTTTCCATCAATTTCATTCATAACTATTTGACTATAATCAATAAGTTGGTCTGTTACTGTGTATTTCTGAGTTTTTGAAGTTGTTAAAAAACCATTTTTATTTGTAACCGAAATTGTAAACTGAACTTGAGTATTGTTTTCTTGAGATGGAATTAGAGCAGAGTATAAATTATTATCTACTAAATGCATAGTAATTGTTTCAGATTTATCAATGGTTTTATAATCCAACTTTACCATTTGTATTCCTATAAGATCAGTAATAAGAGCAGTTATTTTTACTTTATCTTTTGATGTAATATTATTAGGCTCAATCAATATATTTTCAATGTGTGCAGGACCTTTAAACATTTCATCTTTTACACAAGAAGCTATTCCTAAACTAAAAAGTAAAATAAATAATATTTTTTTCATAATTTATGTATAATTAAAAAGTTAATTCAATTCTAAAAGAAAGCATACTGTAATCTACTCCTGCTTTATTTTTTCCTTCTACAACTTTCGAAGGATCTTTTACTGCTTGACCATTAGTATCATGACCAACTAATAATTTTCCTTTACCATTTGCATATCTATCGTTGTTATTATATTGGTAGTTAAGCATAAACTTAACATTGTTATTGACATAATAATTTAAACCGATTGAGTAAGCTTCTCCCGATCCTCCATATATATCCCTACTGTTTAAATCTAAATAATCATACCTTAAGGCAAGTTCAATATCTCCCCAATCTCTCCCTCTCTTAACTTGATTAAATTTACCACCTGTATAATCATAGTGTTGTTGGCCTCCAAATAGTAAGTAACTCACTTGTGTGTAACTACCCAGGAAATGTTTAGTTTGTTTGTTTTCTTTTTCAGGTGCTGAATCTTTTATGTGAGTATCATTTTGAATAAATGCAGACTCGAATCTAAAACCTTTATAAAAACCTGCTAATTCAAAAGTGTATAATAAATCATAATTTACATTATTTATTACACCTGTATCAATATACTTTTTACGGTTGATTGAAGTTGAGTTCCTTGTACTAAAGCGTGATCCTCCAAATTTAGCAGGATCAACATCTGTTTTAGGTGTACGATATGATATTCCAGCACCAATATGTAGAGCCATATCGTCGTGTTTATGTAAAGGTTGAAAAGCTATTTTACCTGTATAAGACATTCCTTGATTACGTCCATAATCTTTATTATTAGTTTCAACAAAGTCAGCTTTTTCAGCATCTTCAATTTCTTGAAAGAAAATTCCTCCAGATGCGTATAACCAATCTTTTTGATATTTAGCATTAATACCTAAATGTCTTGATGGAGCGAGAGCTTGAGCAGCCATAGGTCTTTCCATAAATTGTTGATATCTTGAGGATGTATTTCTTGCAATTGAAAAGTTTTCTTTAAAGTTACCTATTTGCAACTCTGTATTTGAAAAACCATCATATCGGATAATTGCGTCTTTTAATTCTAAGCGACCATCAGCAAAGTTTAAATCGATTTCTCCATACCAATCTTGTGTTATGTTTGCTTTAATAGCTGTTCTTGCTCGTCTAATTCGTGCACCATTTCCAATAGGATCATAATCTTTTTCTACTCCCCAAAAGGAAGCACCATCAACATGTACTCTTAAGTCTAACCAAAGTTTATACTTTTCATCTTTAGATTCAAAAACTAATATTCCATTACGAGCTTCTGCAGAAAGTGATTGTCTTTCAACTTGTAAACCATATTGATTATATCGTAAAGAATCGTTCTTAGTTTGTGAGAAGCTTAATGTGCTTAGAGCAAAAGCAGATACTAAGTAGAGTGTTTTTTTCATAATTTTTCATTTTAATTTAAAATCCATACAAAGGATATTTTATTTTTATTAACATAAAATTACGTAATAATTAATTGTTTAGTTTTTGTTTTTTTATAATGTAATATGTTTTTTTTGTAATATTTATAGGGGTAATTAGGTGTATTAAATGTTTATTGGTACTATCTATATGTGGAAATTTAGTTTAATTCAATTAAATTTAATTTTAGTTTAAATAATTTATTTTTAATTTTTTATTTGTTTTTTTATGTTAAATAATTGATGTATAGCTGGTTTTTAACGTAGTATTATTCTGTATAGTCTTTTTGTTAATTTCTGTTTAATTTAAATTTCTGTTAATTTTCAAAAATGTTTTTTTTATTATATAAATAATTATAAAATGATTGTTTATAATAGGTGCTGATAATGTTACGTTGTTTGTGTAAACTACCTGTTTCTCTATCTAAATATTTGTAAAAAAGTTTGTATGAATAAAATCAAAATATGGGTGTTTGGAATATTCCTTAGTGGACTTTCATTAACTATGCACGCTCAGAATATCAATAAACTAATAAACAATACGACAGTTGACCAAAAGGACTTTAAAATAACCTTCCCCATTGAAGTAAAAGGTGCTTCTATATTCGTAAAGCCTCTTATACAAGGGAAGGAGTATAAAATGTTATTTGACACAGGAGCAGTAACCACAATTTCTTCTGATATGAAAGAGAGCTTACGCCTTAAACCAATAAAAGAACGTAAGGTGTATGATATAGATGATAAGAGCAATAAGATGATGTATGTCAAAATAGATACGCTTTCTTTAGAAGGGATCAATTTTTATAATGTAGCAGCGATAGAACTGGACCATAAAGCTGTGGCTGCGTTTAAGTGTAAAGAGTTTGATGGTATTTTAGGTGCCAATGTTTTGAGAAAAGTAGTCTGGCAAATAGATATGATAGCAAAAACCATCACGTTTTCAAATGCTCTTAATTCTCTGACAATTTCCCCTAATACGCCTAAAACTAAGCTATATATAGGCGTTGGAGGTGTGCCGAGTATAACAACATATATCGGGAAAGAGAAAGTGTATAATACAGTCTTAGATTACGGATTTGATGGGGGATAAGTATGAATAGTAGTTTGTTTATTAAACTACTCAAAAGTAAAGAGGATGTGAAATATATAGAAGGAACGGGTAGTACGCTAACTGGTTTATATGGAGATGTAATTGTTCCTAAATATTACACTGCAGTGATAGATGATTTTAGTATAGGTAATTTTGCAGTGCCTAAAGATTACGTTTTCTTCAACACTAATTATTCAAGAAGTATAGGTGCTTCTTTTTTGAAAAACTATAAGGTAACCTTGAGTTGGAAAGAAAAGACTATATGGTTTGAGCCTATGGAGGCGGAAAATAAAGAAGCTTATAAAGGTTTTGGATATCGTTATGCTTTAAGGGGAGAAAATGTCTATATCAACTCTATTTACGCAGATAGTGAAGCTGCAGCTAAAGGATTACAGATTGGAGATCAAATTGTAGCGATAAATGGGGTAGGTTATACTAATTTAAACAGTGAAGAGCAGTGTAAAGTTTTATATTCTGAAAGAGGAGATACACAAGATATTACAATTAAAAGGGGGGAGGTTATTATAACTAAAAAACTTGAAATGAGAGAAATGTTAACTCTGTGATAAAGGTTAAGTCATTGTTAGTAATAGAAAATATACTGTGAATTGTTTTGTAAGAGGAATGCCTTTGCGAAAAATAGCTGAACTACTAATTACTAAATATTGCTTGTATCCTTTGTAAAATAAGGGAAAATGTCATATCTTAGAGTATGAAGTTTTCTTCATTATAGTTTATTATTAGTAAAAAACTATAAAAGCAAAAATAAATATAAACATCTATCACAAACTGTCGAAAAAGTGTAATAATACGAATTATTTTAACTTTTTTAGGTGGGGATACAAAACAAGTTTGAGATAAAACATGAAACAAATTATTAAAAACATCTACAAAAGTTTACTTACTTATTATTACTACAATAAATATGAAAACAATTTAGAGAGGTCAAGAGGAAAAGCATATGAACTAACGCGTATTATCTGTTTTTTAGCAGTGACTATTCCTACTTGCTTATTCTTGGTTTTTGGTTATGATAGTTATCAGGAATTCCTTCAAAATAAAGGATTAATGTTTAAACTATTTCAATATATCTTAGGTATGTTATTGTTCTTTTTAGGCACACGATTTTTTAGAAAGAAAATGGAGGTTGACTTTGATAGTATAACTGTAGGAGGGTGTGATGAATCTAAGTCAGTAATTAAGTGTTTGACTTTTGGAGGCTTGGGATTTATTGCGTTAAATGTCACTCTTGTACTTGTTGTACAATACCTATTATAAATAGGAATAAAATAGCGTATAATCTGAATCGTTTTTATATAAAATAATTTATGAATGGATTATAAAGTATAATCCTATTCAGAAGCGATCTCCCCTTGATTTGAGCTGTATTTATCAATTTTAAGTAAAACATCTACTTTATAAGAAGAAAAAAAATGAAAGAGATTAAAATAAGTTGCTAAAAAGGAGTCTGAATAGCAATGTTTGGTGTGTTTTTTAGTTGTAATTTATTGATTTTTAATTGTTTGAAAATTTTTTAAAAAACCTAAAAAAAAGTAGATAAAAAATATTTCGATATTAAAAAAGTTATATATTTGCCCCGAATTAATAATCAACTTTTATAGTTTAGTAAAATGAAAAAAATCGTATTAAGTATTGCTTTAGTAGCAATGATGGGAGTATCTTTCGTATCTTGTAAAGAAACTGCAACAGAACCAACTCAAGAAGAAGTAACTACAGAAACTGTTGCTGAAGAAGCTCCAGTAACTGAAGAAGTTGCTACTGAAGAAGTAACTGAAGAAGTTGCTGCTGAAGAAACTCCAGCTACAGAAGAAGTAAAAGCAGAAGAAGTTAAGTAATTAGCGCTCTGTTATATAAAATAAACCTCGTTTTTAAAACGGGGTTTTTTTATGTCCTGTTTTTTTAGTTTGAATATAAAATCGAGAAAAGCTAATTGTAAACAGATTGCAATTTATTTAATTGCTTATACCTTTCTATACGTGCATTTTGCACATTTTTCTTAATATATTTTATTGATTATAAGTGAATATCAAAGCGAGATACATCTTTGTAGATTTACTTTGTGCCTATCTCATAGCTTTTATATCTGGCATACAAGTAATTTAATTATCAACTTGCTTAATTCTTTTATTCATAAATGTGATAGATAGTATTTCACTTTTCTATAGTAATGATAGTTTCGATATTTCCCCTCAGAAAAACAGGCGTTTTACCCAATATTTCTTCAATTAACAATACTGTTGTTTTAACTTTAATACGTCATCATTTGGCTGAATGACAAGTTAATTTTGACAAAAATTATTAAATATGGCAAAAGGGGAATACGCTAAACGACAAATGCTTATTGTGGAGCTATTAAGAAAAAAAGAGTGCACATTAAAAGAGATTCAAGAATACTTGATAAATAAAAGCACCTTTTTTGATAAGAATTTAGAAATAAGTTCACGTACCTTTCAACGTGATGTAAAAGACATTTTATCGCTTATGGGAATAGAAATTCTCTATGATAGAAAGGAGAAAGTGTACAAAATCAGTGAGGAGCATAAAGAGGAGTATATTGAACGTGTAATAGAATCATACGATACAATTACAGCCTTAAAAGTTGGTGAAACCTTAGGTGAACATATTTATTTTGAAAAGCGAAAGACAAGAGGAACTGAACATTTTAGTGGAATACTTCACGCTATTCAGAATAAGTTAGTTGTTACTTTTACTTTAGATAGTTATTGGAAAGATCCTTCAGAACGTAGATGTGTTCCAAAAGCAATTAAAGAGTCGCAAAATCGCTATTATATGATAGCGTATGATCTGGATAAGAAGGAACTACGCAATTACGGATTAGATAGGGTTAGTAATTTAGTTATAACTACTCAGACAGCAGTAAGTCCCGTGATAAATATAAAAAAGCATTATGAAAGTGCCTTTGGTATTGAGTGTTATGATGCCCCTCAAAAAGTAGTATTAGAAATAGATCAGAGTCAACGTAAGTATGTGGAATCTTTGCCCTTTCATCATTCACAGAAAATTACCTCTACAAGTGATTATACATTTACGGTTGAATTATTTGTACATCCCACAACTGACTTTGTTATGGAAATAATGAGACATGGCAGTAATATTGAAATTATTTCACCTCCTGTTTTAAGAGATTGGGTAATAGATACTATCAAAGAAATGTGCGAATTGTATGAATTGTCTTTAACTACGTCGTAGTTTGGCTGAGTGTCAGGGTATTTTTGTCTTATCAATTAAAAGCAACACCAATGTCAAAAGTATTTAAAGTAACTCCTAAGCGAGTAAAGAGAACAAATGGAACTCTTTTAACACCAGAAATGTCAGTTGTAGTTACAACTGTTCAGCACACTTCTTCTCCGTTCTATAATGGAGCAAAAGAATTGCAACAAGCCTATGTACGTTTATATGATTTTGATTATAAACAAGCTTATTGTACAATGGCGGATTTTGATGTAGAAAAATTAGATTAACGACTTATAAAATTAAACAAAAATGGCAAAATTAGTTTTCAAACCTTGGGTAGGTAAACACTATACTAAAGGCATTAATGGAAAACGTGTCTTAGTATTAGGAGAAAGTCACTATTGTGATGATCCAAAAGATGCAGTGCTTACTATGACATTAGATATTATTAGAGATCTGTTTGATGATGATAGTGAACATGAACCATATAAAAACACGTATACAAAATTTGAAAGAGCTTTAAAAGGAAGAGTTGTTCCTTTTGAAGAAAAACAAGAATTGTGGAATTCAGTGGCATTTTACAATTATGTACAACATCCGATAGATGAAGCACGTAAAGCACCAACAGCAGAGGAGTTTAGAACTTCAGAGCCTTTATTCTTTGAAACATTAGAAGAGCTACAACCGGACTGCGCTATTGTATGGGGCAAAAGGTTGTACGGACAATTGCCAAACACTGGTGAGCAACAAGCAGATGTTGTTTTGGACAATGGGGATAAAATTGAAACATGGGGATACAAACTTTCAAATGGGAAAGTAGTTAAGTTATTACCAATTTATCATCCTTCAGCTGCATTTGAATGGACTTATTGGCATCAGGCTATAGATAAGTTGATTAAAGAGTAATTGAAATGTAACTGTATCATTTTAAATATAAATAAGCCTTATAAGTCCCCATTCTTTACTTAAAAACATATTAAACCACCTTACTAATGAATAATAATCAGATTTACGATAAAATATACGAAATAGCTAAGAGCTTAAGTAGTAAATCAACAACATTTACGCGTTCTGACCTATCTTATGAATTGAAGAGTTTAGGCGTTAAGAATGATTCTTTTGATGTAAACACCTTAGTGTGGGATACTTATTTACACTTTAACAAAGATATTCGTGTTAAGAAGGCCTTTGTCAATAATGAACAAAATAACACAATTATTGATGAACATAAGTTATATATCCAATTACAAGAAGGTGATTCGCAAGCGGTTTTTGCAGTAATGCAAGATAGTATAGACAATATTCAACGCAGTGTTTACTTGTTAGAACAACAATTCGGAGTTGATATTAATGCTTTTGTAGCAGAAAAGGGTACTGCAATGATAGCGAGGATTGTAGGTACAAGTGGAACAATGAAAGTTCAACAAGAAGCCTCTGCATTGTTTAACAATTACAACATAATGATTAACAATTATGAAGAATCTAAAGACTCAATAATTGAATTAATAGAAGACTTTTTAGTTCTGAGAGAAAATGTCTTGGCTATTTATCGCGAGTATTCACAAGCATTAATAGATGTATTTGGTGACTCAATTAAGTTGATTGCTCCAGAGTTGTTTGACTTTAATCACATTAAGTGGTTAGATACAAAAGGAATGCTTGAATCGGTTTCTTTAGAATATGATAAACTTGCTACTTCATGTGGGGTTTTAGTAGGAGAAATAGGGGAAGGGTTTAAAAATTCATTAAACACAGCAGCAAAGTATTCAAAAGTTAGTAAAAATGGAAAAGTAGCTTTAGGATTAGCCGTAGTTGGTATGCTTACACATTATGTTGAAGCAGAACAGAAAACAACAATGATGAAACAAGAATTGTTGAAATTAAAGGGCAAAATTAAAGAAGATGTTACAACTGTAAAAGCTGATATGGGACGCTTAATGGAAATTTATAAGACTTTAAATGAGTTGTATATTCCTAAAGCACAAGTTTTTTATGGTTCAAGTAGAGAAGTGTTATCTCAAGAATTAAAAGGTTTGATTACATCTATCTATAATACACCAGAGTTACAAGCTTTAAAAGCTGAACGCGATCAAGTTTTAAAAGAGTATAACTTGTTAGGTAATAGGATATTAGATGAGAACAGAAGTATCGAATATTACAAGTCTAATATTCAGGAGCTTAAGCAGCTTTTAGTTGATGGAAAAGATGAGTATGAGATGGTACTTCAAGTTAAGCCTCAAAAGCCAATGATGCTTGTAAATGCTTTGTCATTTGGAGCTAAAAACAAGACATATAACAGAGAATTGTACGATTGGAGTATAAAAGGAGCGCCTGTAATAAGTGCTTATGAAGAAGCTAAGGTTAGTTTAAAATTAGATATGGAGGAGTTGTCTGGACAACAAGAAAATTTTAAAGTAGATACAGCGAATTATAATCAATTGAAAGGTAAGTTAGATCGTGTAAATCGAGTAATTGCGGATAAACTGGAAGTATCAGATGATGTAAAAATAAAGGTAGGAAGTCAATTAGGACCTTACATTAGTTTATTGCGAATTGCCAAAGACATTGTTAATAGTAAATTAGATCAGAGATTGGTAAATACGATTAGTATTAACAAACATGAGGAAATAAAGTTGCCTGCTGAGATAGAACAAAATGTAAATAATTTTATTCAGGCAATGCGTCAAAACTTAGTTGTCAATGATTTTGTCTCAAAAGAAGTTACAGAAGAGTTTTTTGGGGCTACGTTTATGAAAGAAGAAGACCAGAAAAAAATAGATAAAGAAAAACTCGATAAAAATTCTGTGTATGGAGAACAAGATTTAAAGCTAATGATTAATTCTCAAAATAAAGCATTACAAGCAGGTATCGGGTATTTTGAAAGTTGGCTGCAATTACAGAATGAAGTAAAGTTGTCTGTTGAAGCAAGTAGATATTATGATCAACAAATGGAGCAAATGGAAGAGGAGTTTAGAAAAAATATAGCTTCAATTGACAATAAAGCAGAATTATTACGTGCGATTATATCGAGAATAAATACAGCAGGAAGTCCTGAAACACTAAAAGAAGGAATGTTGATGTTAGCTGAAATTAGTGGCGATAAGTTGAGCAAAAATGATGTAATTCAGTTATTAAGAGGAGACAAAATTATAGAGATTTAAGATGCAAAGTAGTAGAAGAGTTCAAGCACAAGAGTCGTTGGGAATTGCTAATGTGCAACAAGTTAGACAAGATCAGACAGCAATAGAACAGGAAATCAAGAGGAAGGAAGCTAAGATTAATAAAAAAATAGCGATTGAACAATCTCAATCCTATAGACAGTTGAAAAGAATAGCAACTATAATGGACAAGTATTTTTTAGATCCATTATTAGGTTTTATTCCAGGGATAGGAGATATAGCAACTCCAATTATATCAGTACCTTTTGTCTATGTAAGTTTGTTTAAAGTAAAATCTATATCTCTTACATTGGCAGTAATTTATAATTCATTAAGAGATATGCTTTTAGGGATGATTCCATTCTTTATAGGTGATTTTATCGATGTATTACATAGATGCCATTTGCAAAATTTAAAATTAATTGTTGGCTTTGTAGAAGATGACAAAGAAATTATTAAAGAAGTAAATCAAAAGGCAATTAAAAGTGCTATAGGTATTGTCATTTTGATAGGATTAATTTATTTAATGTTTAAAATGGTAGCTTCTATTGTAAGTTGGTTTAGCGGATTATTTGGATAAGATGTTAAGTATAATTAATAACTTTTAACGTTAAGAAAGGACTGTCATTTTCGATAGTCCTTTTTTTGTGTAAAAGTTTTGTCTGTATATATTAAAATAAAAGTTATGAGTTGTATGTATTAGAAATGATGAAGTTTCATATTTTAAAAGTTGATGTGTGAAGGGAATGAGTATTAGAGAAGTATTTCTAACTTAGAATTAACATAACTGAATAGCGTTTTTGGTAATTTTACATCAAAATAAATCAATGCCTTTATCATCGTTTCATTCAAAACTTCCAATAGTACACTATACAATAGCTTTTATGTTTATTATCGCAATGATAATAACAGCATTTCTTTTAGAAGATAAAGAAATAATATTACCTGAAATTGCAGCAATGACTATTGCTTTATGGGTATATCGTGAAAAAGCGTGGATGCGTCACCCTGAGAAAATATTCATTATGCCATCTATAACAGCCGTCTTAGGTTTTGCTGTAAATATGCTAACTGTGCCTTATATAGCAAAATTGGCAATTATATTATTGTTGATGGTTATTTTTATGAGATTAGTACGTTATAGTTTCCCGCCAGCTTTAGCAACGGGTTTTCTTGCAATAGTCACTAATGCTCACGAAATGTCATTTCTCTATGCGATATTCTTTTTAACCTTTGTGCTAATGCTTGGTGTTTATCTATTTAAGTTAAATGAAGGGGTAGAGCGAGAAGGGGCTTTTGATACGCGTAAATTGTTAGCTTATTTTTCAATAACAAGTATATGGCTATTATTGAGTTTCGTATTAGGAATAGAGCAAATGGCGTTAATTCCACCAATAACAGTGGTAATGTTTGAGTCTTTAAATATGAAAAAGTACTCATTCAAAATTGCAATTAAGCAGACTATAATTTTAACACTATCTATAAGTATTGCTGTTCTATTGACTTTATATATTACAAATTGGGTAGTGTTGATATTGTTTTTTTTGGTGTTGATGAATATCTTATTACGAATTTTTCAAATGAAAATTCCTGCTGTTTATGCATTTCCATTGTTGATTTATGTTTTTCCTGCAGAGAGAGTATTGCAATTACCATTTGCTGCTTTGTTAGTTTCTGTTTTCTCTTTTGGGATGGTATTGATTTATAGAAAAATGTTACAAGTTGTATAAGTATGATTAGTAATCAGTTAGTTGGGGTTTTTAGTTGTGTTGGGAATTTATTTATTATATGAAGTTATGCTTGTTTCATTTTTAGTAAGGTTATAGAGTTTTTAGAATAGGTAATCATTTTTAAATAATACAAAAAAACCGGCTCACAGTAGGTAAACTGCAAACCGGTTATATAAACAAATATTAACTTAAAACTTATTATAAGCACTCTTCTCAAGTTGTTTCGCAGTAAACTGATAAAACGAAACTGCCTCATCGACATACTTTTGATTCAACTTCGGACTCTTAACCAGCGGAATAATCGGATTGTTAATTGCCCCAGGGGTAAACACAAACTGGTTCACATTTCTGTTAGCACTCAATATCGTAAGCGTATTATCTCTAATATACCCCAAATCTTGGTAAGTAGCAATAAAAGCACGCGGAATATAATCTTCTGCCAATACATTCGTACCAAAGAACTTAGACTCATAACTAAAGTTAAGCAAACCAAGTAGCGTAGGCATCACGTCAATCTGCGACATCACCTTATCAAACTGTTGTGCAGGCACCCCATTTGGTGCGTATATCATAGCCGGAATGCGGTATTTATCAAGCGGTAACTGTGTTTTACCAGCACTTGATGCACAGTGGTCTGCCATAATAACAAACACCGTATTCTCAAACCACGGTTGCTTAGCCGCCATTTTGAAGAACTGTCCAATAGCATAATCTGTATAACGAACCCCTTTATCACGACCACTCGACAAGTCAGACACATCTAATACTCCCTCCGGATACGTAAATGGGCGGTGGTTACTCACCGTCATAATCTGATTAAAGAAAGGCTTCCCAGTAGCGTGTTCCTCATTCATCACCGTAATCGCCTTGTTAAACATATCCTCATCACAAACACCCCAGATGTTTTCAAACGTAATCTCCTCTGGCTTAAAAGCCGACTTATCCACAATAGCATATCCATTACAGCCATAGTAGTCGCGCATATTATCAAAATACGCATCCCCACCATACAAGTACTTCGTTTCATATCCGTTTTTAGCAAACACAGAACCCGTTGTAAACTTGTCCTTATTGTCCACGCGTTTCACCACACTCTCACCAGGTGAAGGCGGAATACACATAGTCATAGCCTCCAAACCACGCACTGTTCTATTACCCGTTGCATACACATTAGTGAAAAACAAACTCTTTGTAGCTAAACTATCCAAGAAAGGCGTCAACTTTTTGTCATTACCATAAAACGACAAGAAATCCGCACTATAACTCTCGATACTAATCAGCACCACATTTTTCTTTTGCATAGTAGAGTCGCCTTTAATCTCTCGCAACAAAGACTCCCCACCAGTATAAGAAGGGTAAAACTGCTTCATATTCTTCACCACAGTATCCTCAGGCACCGTGTTGTAAAACTGAAAATAGTCTAACACACTATTCGTAAACGCACTGTAAAATTTATACACCCCGTTACTTGCCAACTCAGAAGTAAAGATATTATCCTTTTGTTGCTGTTTCATTATCCAAGGTGTTGCCCATAAAGCCAAAGCTACCGCGGCAATATAAATACCACTATATTTTATTTTTTGTGACAACGTAGCAATGTTGATCACGCTGTCATTTGTTTTTCTGTAAATGAAATACGTACACAAAACCGTAACCAATCCAACTCCCGCAAACAGAGGAACCACAGGATACGACTCCATAATATTTCCAATTACCTCATTGGTGTACACTAAATAGTCCACTGCAATAAAGTTAAAACGCACACCAAATTCGTTCCAGAAAAAGAACTCGCTCACGGAGTTTTGCACTAAAATCAGTACAAACAAGAAAATAACAAAAGCGTAGTTTACTTTTCTAATTGCTGTTCTCTGTTGAGGTAAAAACAAGCAAAGACCAAACATCACAGTCTTTATCGACAAGAAAATAATTCCAATCTCCGGTAGCACACCACCGTATTCATTCAAAATTGTCTTGCCAAACGTTACCCACGCCCAAAGCCCTACAAGCAGAGCAAAGAGGATATAACCAAACGGTTTTTTGTATTTATCATTCGACAAAAAGATAAAATACAACCAAAAAATCAGGTAAGCGATTATAAAAATCGTCATATCTCTAATTGCACCAATCACAAAAATAGACATCAATTCGCCCACGCTAAAAGATGACGAAGTAATTGGGTGAACAATTAAAACAATTCTCAATACAAAATTAATCAGCAAGTATAAGCCAATCAAGTATTTAAAAGGTTTGTAAAACGAAGCGTTTTTCAACATAGTTATAAAAATGGTAAAGTGAAATTTCTTTTTTTAAAATAATAAAACTACAATTAATTATATTTATTGTTTAAAAGAGTGCAATTATAAGATAACTTTAAGAAATAGGAGTATCTGTTGGTATAAAATTAATTATACTACTATAGAATTATTTTAAAATAGGACACTCTGTTAATTTATACTATAACTTATTTTTATTTAAGCAAAAAATGTGCTATAAATTACTATTTGTAATATAATTTTTTCATTTAATGTGTGAATAATGATAAAATATCATAATTGAAATCACAAGGTGTAGATAAGTCCATTAATTAGTGGCTTAGTTGCTGTTTCAAAACCGGACTACCGAAGTCAGGAGTTGAACTAATATTTTTGTTGCAAATGTTTAAATAACAGCGACAATGAAAGACAACCACACTATAGCGACTATCCGTCACGATTGGACAAAAGAGGAGATTCAGGCCATATACGACACGCCTTTATTAGAATTAGTTTACCAAGCGGCAACCGTTCACAGAGCGTACCACCCAAAAAACGAAGTTCAAGTAAGTACCTTATTGTCAATCAAAACGGGAGGTTGTCCTGAGGACTGTTCATACTGCGGGCAAGCAGCGAGATATCAAACAGATATTAAAGTACAACGCTTGTTGCCAGTAGATACGGTTTTATCACACGCACAAAAAGCAAAAGACAACGGATCATCTCGATTCTGTATGGCTGCTGCGTGGCGTGAAGTGAGAGATAACAAGGACTTCGACAAAGTAATCGACATGGTAAAAGGAGTAAATGAAATGGGCTTAGAAGTTTGTTGTACTCTTGGAATGTTAACAGAAGAACAGGCAATTCGCCTTCAAGAAGCGGGATTACACGCTTATAACCACAATATAGATACGTCAAGTGAAAACTATGACAACATCATTTCAACGCGTAAGTTCAGCAACCGTACCGACACTATTCAGAACGTGAGAAAAGCAGGAATCACTGTTTGTTCTGGTGGAATCATCGGATTAGGGGAGAATGATAGCGACCGTATTTCAATGTTAATGACGTTGGCAAATATGGAGAAACACCCAGAATCAGTGCCAATTAACGCTTTAGTACGTGTAAAAGGTACGCCAATGGAAGACATGCCTAAGGTAGATACAACGGATATGGTTAGAATGATTGCTACAGCGCGAATCATTATGCCAGAAACAATGGTACGCCTAAGTGCAGGCCGTATTGAAATGGATGAGTTCGAACAAGCGATGTGTTTCATGGCAGGGGCAAACTCAATGTTTTCAGGAGAAAATGAGACGTTGTTAGTAACGCCAAACCCAAGTTTGACAAAGGATAAAACACTATTGGAGAAATTTGGATTAACACCAATGGTAAGCAGCAAAAAAGCATGCCATGAATAATGAATTACGATTAAGAGACAAAGCTGTCAACTGGCACCCTTATACACAAATGAAAACAGCGGAACACATCATTCCGATTGTCAGTGCAAAGGGAGTTTACCTAACAGACAGCGATGGCAAGAGTTATATAGACGCTGTTTCTTCTTGGTGGGTAACGCTTCACGGACATTCACATCCGTACATTGCCCAAAAAGTAAGTGAGCAGTTGTCCACTTTAGAGCAGGTTATTTTTGCGGGGTTTACCCACAAACCAGCCATTGAATTATCAGAGCGATTATTGGCGTTATTGCCTAATAATCAGCAAAAGGTATTTTATACAGACAACGGATCGACGGCAATTGAAGTCGGACTGAAGATGTGTATTCAATACTGGTTCAACAAAAAACAAAAGCGTAATAAGGTGTTGGCTTTTAAAAACGCTTACCACGGCGACACGTTTGGAGCGATGTCTGTGAGTGGAAGGGGAATATGGACAGACCCTTTTGGGGCTATGTTGTTTGAGGTTATTTTCATCGACGTGCCAACTAAGGAGAACTTCGAAGCCAACAAACGCATCATTGATCAACACGCAGACGACATTGCTTGTTTTGTGTACGAACCTTTAGTACAAGGAGCGGCAGGAATGTTGATGCACGAGAGTGAGTGCTTGAGTGAACTGATGACCTACTGCCGTTCTAAGAATGTATTGATGATTCAAGACGAGATATTCGTTGGTTTCGGTCGTACAGGGAAATTGTTTGCAGCAGACCATTTGACAGAAAAGCCAGATGTAATGTGTTTTTCAAAAGGACTAACAGGAGGAACAATGCCGTTGGGGCTAACCACTTGTACCAATGAAATATATGATGCTTTTTACTCAGAAGAAAAAGACAAAGCGCTATTCCACGGACACTCGTTTACAGCGAGTCCCCTTGCTTGTACAGCGGCAGTGGCAAGTTTAGACTTGTTATTACGACCAGAAACGCAAGATGATATTGCCCGAATAGTAGCACAACATAAAGCATTTGCCGACAAGTTGCAGCAGCACGAGAAGGTGAAATGTGTAAGACAAACCGGTACTATCCTCGCTTTAGAGTGGAAAACCGGCAACACCACAAGTTACTTTGATGATATTCACGACAGGTTGTATGCGTATTTCTTAAACAAGGGAATATTGCTACGTCCTCTTGGAAATATCATTTATTTGTTGCCTCCTTATTGTGTAACAAATGAAGAACTAAACCATATATATACTACTATTTTCCAAGCATTAGAGGAGGTGTAGTCGAGGTTTTATACTCTGTATGGATAATTTATTAATGGCATACCACAAGCTGATTCTTGGGTATGGGCATTGAAACAAATGCCACTGTTGTTTTTATAAAAGGATTCTATACTTTTAAATATGGGGATGTTTAAAAGGCATAGAATCCTTTTTTTATTGATATAATTCGACTCCGAGTTTATCAGTACAAACGAGATACTTTTCATCTCGACATTGCATATTCCATTTGTATTGTAGTTTGTGTATTCTTGTGATTTGACTGTCAGTTTATCTGTTTACCTCCCCCCAACTAACACGTCAATTATTACGTGTTTCGCTGTGTAATATTACAATTTTAGTGATAAAAATAAAAGTATTTTAAAATCCAATAAAATGACTCATAGTATTTTTTGTTAATTTAATTTATTGTTAATCAGCAGAATATGTCTTAAGCCAATATAATGAAACAATAAGGTGAGAATGAAACAAGTTCTTTTGTTTAATTAGAGGAAATAAGAGTAATTATAAACAAATTTACTTGTTAAAACAATGGTAGATAATTGGTAAATAACAGGAGATATAACGTGTCATAAGATAGGTAAGTATAGTTCTAAAGATCTAAATTCTAACGCAAGGTATTTATAGTTACACGTATATATATAAGGAGTAGCTTGTAGTGTTTACACATATATATAAGGAGTAGCTTGTAGTGTTTACACATATGTATAAGGAGTAGCTTGTAGTGTTTACACATATATATAAAGAGTAGCTTGTAGTATTTATACATATATATATAAGGAGTAGCTTATTGTATTTGCACATATATATGTATAGGGAGTGGCTTGTAGTGTTTACACATATATATAAAGAGTAGCTTGTAGTATTTACACATATATATATAAGGAGTAGCTTATTGTATTTACACGTATATATATAACGTAAAAGCAATATTTGCACCTATATATATAAGGAGTGAAATATATCAAATAAAAGTACGTTTGGAAAGTACGCCGATTCCCAATAAAAAGTATCCAATCCGAAATCAAATATTTACTGTATAGTCTATGCTCATATGAAATTTTGTTCTTTGACAAGATAAAAAGTCATAGAAGAAAATCACTTATAAAAAAAATAACTCTTCATACCCCCATTTACAAGAGTGTAAAATAAAAGGTACTGTATAGCAAGTATGCATAATTTTATGTGATACTCTAATAAATTTCCAAACAAACTTATGTCGTTAATGTGTGCTTTTACGTAACAAGAAACCATAACAAAAGAGTTTCTTATTGATACATTCACCAGTAAGACCGCTTTGTTTAATTGCCGATATCGACTAAGCAAACAAACTAATGTTCACCACATAACGATTATACAAACAATAAGCAGTTAGCCATTGATGCAATGGAATCTGTTGATCGGGGGATAAGAGGTTAGTTGTGCCGAAGAATTGTATGGGAGTACCCATTGGGGTAATTCAACGTATTAATTTTATTACTTCATTTTCCGTTCGGGGGAAAGGAAAAAACAAGATTAATAAAAGCTACAAGATCGCAATTGCTTAAAGGTTACTTTATCAGTTCATCAAATCGTGTCCATAAGAACAGATAGGCGTACCAGCATTACAGTATTAATCAACTCATACTGAAACGACATAGATCCATTTCAAGGGAAATATTCAGACTACAATTTTTCAAGCTAACCGTGGTGAAAAGGGGGATTGTTTATGAAAAGCTTAAAAACAAAATACGGTATAGTGAAACTTAAAGTCTTTTTGAAAGGATTATACATTCGTTACCAACTCCAGGCTATCCCTTTTGTGCAGTTCACAGTCATTTCAAGCAAGTAGGAGTAAAGTAAGATAGTTTTGTGTAAGAATATAAAACCGATACACGATGTTTGGCGAGTTTAGTTTAACCAATAAAGAATATTATAGGCGAAACACACTCAATCTACAAAAGAACTTTCGTTCATACGGAGTAACACAAAAGTCAGAAGTATAAGTTACAATAGGTTTACGAACGAGAGGGTGCGTTATATTCGCCAAATAGATGTTGAATACTCGATAGCGTTTCAAATGCAAAAACTTGATCAGATGAACAATTTTACTAACAGCTACTATGTAAAGATCCTGTGCACATGGTACAACAAGGCATTTTTGACGAAGTATAGTCAAGTTAATAAAAAATCTGAATAGTTTTTGAAGCATAGCGGTTCTCTTTTTTTTTAAATTCACTGCTTTACGCTTATAAAGCCAATGAATAAGATAATTTTCGTTATAAGGCTATATGCAAAATCCAAGCCAAACTATTGTTTCTATACTGAGAAGTGCTATAAAAAATTATTTAGAGAAGAAAAAAGAATGAATTTAGAAAGGAAGGGGGGGAAAGGGGATTATTTCGCAGCCTTTTAGTGCAGAAAAAATAAGAATTAAGTGAGAAATTAATAAAACAAAAAACCAGCCTACTTTTAGTAGTAGAAAAACTACTGAATTACTGTGATTTGAGGCTTTTGAACAGGGTGAAAGATGAAAAAGATGCAATTTTAACATCAAATATTTTCATATTTTTTCAAATAAAATGTTAGAGTACATTAAAATGGACATTTCAGACATTTTTTTACTTTTTTTAAACTGTTTTTACATCATAATTCACAGTGTAACTAACTATCCTTAAGGTACTTATTTTGCTGGGTTTCTATACTAATTAAGTTGTATTATTTTACTTGAAAATTCAATGATTTTTATCATATAAATCTGGTGTAATCAGTAGTACATTTGAAGTATAATTAGAAGGGGAAATAACAACAAAGAATTCTAATTATAACGTTCATATTCTTTATTATTTAATACAATTAGTTTTTAATCCTTATTATTTTACTTAAAATTAGCTTATTAAAAATAATTGTCTTAAATTTATGTAAAGATAAGGGGGAAAAGCAAACAGAAATTGAAAAGAACGTGTTTGCAACAATTGTATAATTTTTTAAAAAGCAAGATTATGAAAAGCTTAATGAATTTGGTAGTAGGGGTATTATTAGTAAGTGCTAACTTCTTATTTGTAGGATGTAATAATGCAGATGATAACAACATAGTTGATGTCAACCCAAAAATGGAAATTAACAGTGTTAACTTAGAAAGAAACTGGATCGCAGCGCACTTCGCATTTTCTCAAGAATGTCATGCATCAAATAGATCAGCATATCAAAAATCATCAATTGAAATCAGTATAGATGGAGATAGATTCCACGCAATTGATCAATACAGTTTGAAAGAACAAAAAGGAGCTTGGAAATTAAACGGTAAAGTGATTAAAGCGATTTTAGATGAAGGAGGAGAGAAAGAATATAGAATCGTAGAGTTGAAAAAGAATGAGTTAATCGTTCAACCTATAAATCACAAAGATTTAATTGAAATTGAGTTAGTGTCTTTAGACAAGTAAACATAGCGGTAACGCATCAATCTTGAAAAAATAAGAAAAGCCTTTCATTACGAAAGGCTTTTTTTTTGAAGCAGCGCTTTCAATCTTTTCTTTTTGAAAAACTACGGTTTTCTGTTTTTCTCATTTTCATTTATGTTTACTGGATTATCATCCAACCACCGATGTAGGGGGGAATTATTATTCGCCTGTACGACATACGACATACGACACAACGCATATCACGCATTATATATTTTCGCTCTGCGCATCAATTTTCACGTATCACGTATTTCGGTTCGACGTATCACTTTTAAACAGGTAAAAAACGGACAAAATGTGCTATTTAGGATGTTATTCTGTGCCAGATAAAACGGACAATGCAACATAGTTGTTTTAAGCGTTTTTAGTAATGTATATACATAAAATAATTAGAGTAAAAAGATGCTGTCGTTAAGCACTGTTAAAATGCCAAAAAAAGCAATATGAGAAGTGATTCTGTTACTGGAAATTAAAAATTATGCCTAATAGTTTAAAATGGTTGTTTACGGACAAAAGGGTGTTTTTTGTAATATGTACGATTTTAGTAGAGATTAAGGCCTATTGAAGGATAATATTAGCAAAAGTGTCAAAATGTATTTATTGGTAAGAACAAAGAGTAGAGTTGTCTGTGGATTAGAGTTGTTTTTTAAAAAAAATTGCACAAAATGTGCAAGATTGTATATTTGTATAAAAAGAACGTTATGCATTTAGTAAATCAACCAAACGAGAACAATCAAGAAGGTCAACAGTCTCATTACAGTAATTCGTCGGCAAACCAAGGAAGTAATAACTATGGGAATTACAACAGAAATAACAACAATGGAGCACCTATTGACAACAAGAAAATTGCAGCAGGATTGTTGGGAATTTTCCTTGGTCCATGGGGAGTTCATAAGTTTTATTTAGGTTATACCACAGAAGGAATTATCCAGATATTAATTACACTTTTCTCTTGTGGTACTTTGGGGATTTTGGGAATAATAGAAGGAATAGTTTATTTGACAAAATCAGATGAGGAATTTTATCAGATATATCAAGTGAATAAAAAAGGATGGTTCTAATTAATTAAGTGTTTTTTTATAAAAATCACACTTTTTTAAAAGATGATGAAATTTTATGTCAGCCCTTTATTTACAAGGGTAGAACAGGATTTATTACTGCTAAAAAGTGGCTATTTGATAAGTTTTTCTTTTTGATATAAGTTAAAATTGTTTTTTAAAATATTGCTAATCAATGATGTTTTGTTATTTTTGGTTAAAAAATATATAACATTATGGAACAAAAAAGACAAAGTAGCAATGTGCCACAACAAGAAAACAAGAGGGTTATTGCAGGTATATTGGGAATATTATTAGGATCTCTGGGAGTTCATAAATTCTATTTAGGATATACTAAAGAAGGAATAATTCAATTGATAATTAGTATATGTAGTTGTGGAGTATTGTCAATTCTGGGATTAATAGAAGGAATTATTTATTTGACAAAAACCGATGAGGAGTTTTACCAAACGTACCAGGTTAATAAAAAAGGGTGGTTTTAATTATATAAGAGATGTTGAAAAACATCTCTTTTTTTTTGAAAAGCTGCACTGCATTATTTCTAATGATATATTTGTTATGGCCTGCAAATGTTAGACGCATAGTATCGATTTATTGAGAGAAAAATAGCAACCCAACCACCGACGTGATGTTTACAGGAATATCACCCATCATTGGTGTAGATGCTAATTATTATTCGCTCGCACGGCATACGTTACAAAACATATTGACAATTGTACGGTATATAACTACAAAGACGCATCATATATTTCGGTTCCCGTTTTACGTATTCCCTTTTTGGTGCATTACTTTTTACGCGTAGCGTACAACGTAGTTGCCAAGGCAATAATTGACAAAGCCATCAAGGTTAAGAAGAAGTCATTCCAATTTCCTTTATTTACGAAAATTCCTGTAGAACTACCGATTACACTCGATCCGATGTAGTAAAAGAACCAGTAGAAAGCAGTTGCAGAACTCTTCGCTTCTTGTCCTAAAGTAGTTACGACGCGACTCGCAATGGTGTGTCCACTGAAAAAGGAAATTGTAAAAAATGTTAATCCTAATAAGATGACTACAAGGTTATCCAAAAACATAGCAATTGTTCCCAATAGCATCATTGTTAACGCGGATAATAATATTTTTTTAGGCGAATATTTATCAGAAAGTGTGCCTGCTATCATATTTCCGAAAATACCAAAAGCATACATCAAAAAGATCATGGCAATCAAATAGTGTGGTAGGTTGTAAGGCGGAGCTTCAAGTTTAAAACCAAGAAAGTTATACACACTGACAAACGAACCCATCAAACAAATTGCAACCACATACATAGCCAGTAATTTTACATTTTGGAAAATGCTCTTCATTTGAGTCAATTTGTGTTGTAAGTTCAACTTTTGAGGAGTAAAGAAAGATGAATTAGGAAAGAACATATAAAATACAAAAGCGATGATAATTGCAATAATACCGATGCTAAACACTGCTACCTGCCATCCAAACCAACCACTGATTAGCGCTGCTACAATTCGTCCAAACATTCCACCAAAGGTATTACCTGCTAAGTAAAAACTAATCGCTGTACCTATATATTTTGGATCAATCTCTTCAGCGAGGTATGCCAATGTAACAGCGGACACACCAGAAATACAGATTCCTTTTATAAAATTGATATTCACTAAAATAGAAAAATCGCTGATCCAGGCAGAAACGAGAGTCAAAAGGGTAGAGGTGACTAAAGAAAATAACATTACTTCTTTTCGTGGGTAGCTATCGGCAATAAATGCAAATAAAAGTAAACCAAAAGCCATTCCCATTGTTGATGCAGAAACAAGGTAACTACTTTGTGCAGGAGTAACTTTGAAAAAATGAGTAATATCTGATAACAGTGGCTGATAGTTGTACAATTGTGCGAAAACCGACACCCCAACCATAAAAATACACCATTTAATCCTTTTATAACGGACAGATCCCTTTACTGCTCTATCCATTGACAATTCATTGCTATACGCTGTCGTCGCCATGTAGTTTTCTTTTTTTGTAAAGTTAAGCGTAAGTTCTATATTAGTAAAACGGAATTTTTCTATTACATCTATCGATAAAACCGATTAACATATGGAGTTACGACAACTGAGATATTTTCTGAAAGCTAAGGAATTGCTGAATTTTACAGAAGCATCAAAACGATTATACATCACTCAGAGTACACTTTCACAACAGATTAAACAGTTAGAGGATGAGTTAGGCCAACCATTGTTTAATCGCATTGGTAAGCGAATTGTACTGACTGAGGCAGGTGCGATGTTTGCTACTTACGCAGAACGTAGTATTAAAGCTGCGCAAGATGGGATGACATTGTTAGAGGATTTAACGGAATTGAAAACAGGTGTGTTGAGTTTTGGATTAACGTGGGGACTAAAATCATTGGTATTGAATCCTTTGAAAATGTTTGCTCAAGCTTATCCAGGAGTGAAGATTGAGGTTACATTTGGAACTACCAATGAGTTAATAGAGTATTTGTCAGACCAGCAAATTGATTTTGCACTCACTTTCTTTGATGGAGAGCGTACGGAAAATTTACATTATGAACCATTAATTGCATCAGAAATGGCACTTATTGTAGCGAGTGATTCACCTTTGGCAAAGTTGTCAGGCATCAAATTAAAAGATATAGAGAAGTTGAACCTTGCAATGCCTGTCAAGGGATTTAGTACAAGAAACTTTATAGATCGTCAGTTTGAGAAATATAAGATTTCCCCTCATATTGCAGTAGAAGTGAATCATACAAGTACAGTAATTGACTTGGTAAAAGTAGGAGCTTTTCAGACAATATTAACCCTTGCCACAGTGCGTGGAGAAGAGAATTTAACGGCTATTCCAATCACAGATACAAATATGCAGCGCGAAGCAGTAATTATTCAGATGAATGGAAGCTATCAAAAGAGAGCTGTAAGAGTTTTCGTTGATATGTTGATGAAAGAGGTGTAAAAATATTTAGATTACTGTAAATAGCAATTTTAGAAATTAAGTTATCAAATAAAAACTAATTCTGTGTAGATTTAAATACGAGAGCAGCTCTAATAAAGCGACCTGTTTTTGTATAGTTCTCAGGTAATTTATTGTAAAAATCGCTAAAAGAAATCAAGCCGTAATTAAAATAAATAGATTTATCTTGATTTTCTTCAGTACTACCTAATTTCCAAAAGTTGTATAAGTTGAGATAGATGGCAAATTGTTTTTTGTCTTCACTCATTACAATATAATCAGACATATCGTCGATAGAGTTTTTAAGAGACCCTACATTATTTTTCCAAATTATTTTGTATGTTTTAGAAGTTTTATTCTTCCAGGTAACAGTTGCTTGATCATTTTCAATATCAACTTTATCTGGAGTAAGTTCCCAAATTTTTTGCTTAAAAATGTCGTCCATTTTTTCGTTGTCATTTCTAAAAAAATTACCTCTAAAAAAATAATTTTCTTCAATATGCATATATTCATATAAATAGGTTGCCTTATGTTCATTAGGAACTTCTGGGGTAGTTGGTACAACTGGTTTTGGTGGAATAGTTTCTATTGGTGGAACAATGGAATCGTTATTGTTTTCAGTGCTACAATTTGTAAAAATGATAGCTCCAATAGCTATAATGAATATTTTAAAATTATGTAACATAGTTTGTTTATTTGCTGTTAGTTACTATAAACGTACAATGAAATATAGTGTATTTATATGATAAAAAACATTTGATAATGTCAAAATATGTCGTAATTTAAACTGTAGAATATTTTGTAATAAAACAGATAAGTATTTAAAAAATGTAGCGAAAAATAATTGTTTCAAGAAGGTTGAAAATATAAAAGGAGATTGCATTTCTCTAACCATGTTTAAAGAATCTCATTTTGATAAGTATAATAAAAACAAAAGGACTGGCATCAATGGCAGTCCTTTTGTTTTTATTATTGTGTTCCAATATCAATTATATATTTGTATTCTGACAAATCAGTGATTAATATTGATTGTATTATTGTGAATAATAACTATTCTTCTATTTCATCTAATACAGGAACAGGTCTTTTACTTTCGTTAATAGCAACAAGTGTAAACGATCCAGTGATTGCTTTTTCACGTCCTTCTCTATACATACTTTCTACGAATACATCTACGCGAACATCTAAACTCGTTCTACCTACACGAGTTACTGTACCTATTAGTTCAACTAACGTACCGGCAGGGATAGGATGATTGAAATCTACCTTGTCACTTGAAACTGTAACAATAGGCTTACGACAAAAGCGTGTTGCTGTCATAAAAGCGATTTCATCCATGATATACATAACTGCTCCACCAAACATTGTGTTGTGGTGATTTGTTTGACCTGGGAATACAGCTTTAAAAACGTGAGTTTCAGAATCTTTTATTTTCTTTTGAATACGCAGTTCTCTGCTTGTTAATTGACCTTCCATAATATAATGATTCATTTTTACAGATTAAAAATCTATACGCAGCAACCAAAGATTAGCTTTGTTTCATACACTGATTAGTGTAGCCCCGGAAACAGATGATAAAAAAAGGCGCAATTGCGTAAGAAAAATACTCTTTGTAGAGTGAATTGCAAATATACGGAGTATTCTGCTGTATTGATTTAAATTTTTGTTATAACTATGGGAGGCATATAGAGGTGGTTATCTTAAGTAATCTTTTTAATAAATTTGTTTATACTATGATTATTTTAAGAGTTTTTACTTGTATTAAATGTAGTCTTTGTCGTTGTGAAATAGTAAGAAAGATAATATTATGGAGCCGAGTAGATTTGTGTCAAGTAAGGAATAAGAAATATAGTTTAAAAAGACTCTTCCTTCCGTTTGTATTAAGTATGTTTGTGCTTGAAAATCAAAAAGAATTATGGCATCAGATAGGTTAACTTCTAAAACAAAAGAATACTTAAGTAAAAATTTTACAAGTGATTTTATAAAAGCATCACTTCAAACAGCTTATGATATCTTAAAACAATATTACAAAGTGTTTTCGATTGAAGAAGTAGGTGAGGAACAAAGTAAGCCAACATCAGAGTTTGTTCAAGTAAATAATGCACAAGGAAATCTTACTGCTGAAGTTAGAGTATTGATAACATCTTATCTAAGCACATTTAAATTTACTGAAAATGACGTATTGTCTTTAACGATAGCTTATGTAAATTCGATGAGTTA
Source organism: Myroides phaeus (assembly GCF_009799805.1). Classification (NCBI taxonomy): domain Bacteria; kingdom Pseudomonadati; phylum Bacteroidota; class Flavobacteriia; order Flavobacteriales; family Flavobacteriaceae; genus Myroides; species Myroides phaeus. The sequence goes on along the minus strand of NZ_CP047050.1, from coordinate 2,800,221 downwards.
TGATAAAGCTGCAGTATGTTTGATTGATACGAATGATGAGAGGAATGTACAAGAATTATATGAAGTATTAATTGAGAAGCGTGTAAGTGTTGAGTTGCCAATTTATTTAAAAGAGGTAATGATTGAATCAATGGCAATGTTCTGTGCAGAATTTGATATCTCTGGAGGGTTAGTGGACAATGAATATTTTATTGACTTATTGCCTGTATATTGTACTTTTAATAATTGTAATTAGTTGTTTGATAAAAATTACAGTTTTATTTGAGTGATGTATAACTTTTCTTCTTTTTTTAGTTTAAAAAGGTTGTTGGATCTTGGTTCGTTTAAAAAATAACTATATGCAAGAGAATGGTATTGAGGTTTTAAAGGGGAGTAAAGATGAGGATTTCAAAATAGAAAACTCACCGTTATACGCTTTGTTGTTTGTTAAAGGAGATGTCGGTTTTAGCGTAGATGGGATACCTTACTGTTCAAAAGATCATACTGTAATTTTTTTAACACCTTTTCAAGTTTTTGAAATTGTAAAAGGACATCTATATCAACTGATTCTATTTCACGGAGATTTTTACTGTATAGAATATCATAAAAAGGAAGTAGCGTGTAATGGTTTATTGTTCAATAATATTTATTTAGAACCTTTTATAAGAGTAGATGTTAGCTTATTTGAAGAATTAAAAATGATTACTAATAAGATGCAGAATCTTTTAGTTGCGCCATCAAAATACGATGAACCTATTTTAAAAAGTTATCTACAATTAGTGTTAGCATTATGTAGTAAAGAAAAGTTAAATGAAATTGAGTCTAAAGAAAACAAGGAGCTTCTTTTGTTAGAAGACTTTACATTTCAAAATGAGTTAGAACAGTTTTTTATTGAACAACGCGAAGTTTCTTTTTATGCGGATAGATTAAGTATATCTGTTAATTCACTAAGCAAGAAAGTAAAGAAACAATACGGAAAGAGCCCTTCTATTATGATTCAAGAACGTGTTATATTGGAAGCGAAGAAACTATTGCATTTAACAACTAAGCCAATAAAAGAAATAGCGTCAATTCTTAATTTTGAAGATGAATATTATTTTAGCCGTTATTTTAAAAAAGCTGTAGGCTCATCGCCTAAGCACTATCGGGAGAGAGTAGGTATTTCAAGGGTAGCACAATAGTCCATTTTTATTCCCTTTTTATCCATTTTATGGAGATAGATCATACTATATTTTTGCTTAAAAATAAGAAAGATGAAAAATATAGTAGATCAACTTGTTAAACTGCAAAGTCAGTTTTTCAATGTTATGCGTATTGCAATTTTTGTAGTAATGGTTTGGATAGGAGGTTTAAAAGCTTTTCAGTATGAAGCTGATGGTATTGTTCCATTCGTTACGAATAGTCCATTTATGAGTTTCTTTTATCATAATAGCGATAAGGTTGAACAAGATCAGCAGGGAAAGAAAGTTGCTTCTTACACTTTACATAAAAATCCAGAAGGTAAGACTGTGCAAGCTAATGTAGAATGGCATAAAGAAAATGGTACTTATCTATTTTCTTATGTATTAGGAACTGTAATAGTTAGTATTGGTATTCTTGTTTTATTGGGGGTTTGGTATCCTAAAATAGGATTATTAGGAGGTTTTTTAACAATAGGAATGTCTATGGTAACATTATCTTTTTTAATAACTACACCTGAAGTTTATGTTCCTAATTTAGGAGGTGATTTTCCAACACCTCAGTATGGTTTTCCTTATTTATCAGGAGCAGGGCGCTTGGTGTTAAAAGATATAATTATGCTTGCTGGAGGATTATTACTTATGGGAGAAAGTGCCAGACAAATTAAACAATAATATATAGTTAGCTATTCAATATGATTTAGTTGTAAATTAAGTTATTATAGCATAATAAAAAGTCGGTTAAATAGTTATTTAACCGACTTTTTATTTTATAAACGAGTAATTAATTCTTCTTGAGGAATACGTGATTTTTTTAATGAAACATTCCAATCATTTGCTTCATCTCTATAGCCAATATACATCATCAACGTGCTTTTTAGTCCTTTTTCTCTAAGACCTAATACTTTGTCAATCATTTCATTATTGAAACCTTCTGCGGGTGTACTATCAATTCTAAGTTCAGCAGCTTGCGCTAATGCAATTCCTAATGCGATATAAGTTTGTCTTGCTGTATGATCAAAGTTAGCTTCCTCTGAGATGTCCTTGAAAGATTGTTTTAGTTAATCTGTATAACTATCAAAACGCCCTCTTGGTAGGCCTTTTATATCGGTCATTAAGTTATATACATTATCAATTTTTTCATCAGAGTATTTGTCCCAAGCTGCAAATACGATAACGTGAGAACAATCACGTACACATTCTGGATTTAAAGCATATGGAACTAATTCATTTTTAATATCTTGATTTTCTATTACAAGTATTCTAAATGGCTGTAAACCAGAAGAAGATGGCGCTAATGTAATTGCATCTAATATTTTTTGTAAGTTTTCTTCTGATACTTTTTTTGTAGGATCGTATGCTTTAGCTGCATATCTCCATTTTAAATTATCTATCAATGTCATTATAATAAAGTTTGATTACTCAAAATGAGTGATTTTTATTTGTTAGCAATTTACAAAATATGTAAGTAATGAAAGGTATATTTTAGTTTACTTTAAGAAATGTAGGTGAAATGTTAGTTACTTTTAAAGGATAAAGGAATATTTTATTATACGATAGTTTAAAAAGGTTACTAATAAAAAAATATAGGTAATTTTTATTAGTTTTATTTTACTTGTTGTGATTTAATATGTTCTTAATATGTGAAAAATTTACTATATTATTCTTATTTTATGTATTTTAATAGTATATTTGTAATTATATGTTAGTCGGTTCTGCTTATAAAGTATTAATTCAGATGAAGATTATAAGTAACAGAATTGCAAAAGTATTTTGTGATGGAAAAGAGAGTAAATCAATGTATAGATAGAAGTGTTTTAAAGGGATTATATTTTTTTAGAACAGATGCAATTACAAGTGGACGACCTGTGCAGATAAATAGAGTAATAGATTTTGTACAGTATAGTTTTTTATGTGAAAAAGGGGTAGATAATTTGTCTACTGAAGAAAGACATCTATTAAGACAAGTGCTTTCAGATAATGAAGAAGCCTTTTTAAAAGAGGGGAGTTATCTTGTAGATACCCCTACAAACTATTGGGAGTTTAATGTAGATAGTGAGAATAGGTTAGTAGGTAAATCATATTTTAAAGATACTGTTGATGGTATGGAGTATGCGTTGTTTTTTGAAGATGGTATTGCCGTTAAAGGAGAATTAACTATTAACAACGTAATTGTATCAAATTTTCATTATACGAATGAAATATTATGTCTTCGTTATTTCAGTGAAAATGATATATTAGATTCTCAGACAGAGATATTTGTAAATTTATTGAATCAAGAAAATATAATATGTACGTCTTTTTATAAAAATGGACGTGTTATGCGTGTTGAGAATAGTATTGATCAAAGTATCTCTACATATTATGAAAGTGGAAATTTAGAAAGTGTACAAAATTTGAATGAGCAATGGTCAAAGTTTTATGATGAAGAGGGATTGATTTGCAGTGAAATGTATTCTGAAAATGATGTTAAAACAATAATAACTTATTGTGATGGTGTAATTACAAAAAAAATAGAAGTTTCGGAAGAAGAAAATAAGAATTATTATTTTAAAAATGGCGTGTTAAGTTCATTTGAAGTATGTAATAATGCAACTAATGAAGTGGTTTCTTATCGATCTGAAGATATTTTAGTAAGGAATGATTTAGTAGAACAAGAATTTGTGTGATTTTCTAAAAAGATTTTATCAATAATTCAAAAGTATTCTGTTTTAAATCACTGGTTTATAAGATAATAAGGTGTATTGATATAAATTAAAAAAATAAATAGGTAAAATAGTGTGGAATATTAAATTTATTCCGTAATATTGCACCGTTAACAAAATCTGTTATTTGTTAACCTACTCCCTCTGCAGGCTTCCAATTCTGCTTAGGGAGATTTTTTTTTATACTATTCTTCCAAAACTTTTCTAAGTAATTCTTTTTTTAAATTTGACAGTATTTTTTGTGTAATAAAGATATTGATATATTCATTTGTTGTAATATCATATTATAGTGTGTACAATTGGTTTATATTGCGATTATATTAATAAAAGAGTGTAAATAAATTCCGTAACGCGAACTTATTAAAGGCAAATTACTAATTTTGTTAAATGATTTACCTTACTCAGAAAAATAATAAACTTGTTTTGTACTTAAGTTTTTTAAGTGCAATATTGTTATTAGTAAATTGTTCAAACCCACAAATCAAAACTGAAACTGATTTAGAACAATTGTATGCATATAAATATAGTAATCACTACAGAGATAGTTTAGCAGAGGTGTTACAACCAGAATTTAAACATGTTATGAGTCTTTCAAATACGGAGGGTAATCGTATGGCTATGGATAGTGTTTTAATGAAGTTGCGTTGGACACGAGATTCAGTGTCTTTTAGAGCACTTGCTACTCGATCTAAAAAGTATGCACTTGCACGTGGAGATGATTATGCTTTAGCTAAGGTGTATAATAATATAGGTATGTATTATCACAATATGGAAAAATTGGATAGTACCTTTTATTATTATTTATTAGTTGAAAATATCTATAAAAAAATTAACGATAGTGTACGTGTTGGAGAAATACAATTTTATCAAGCAAGACTATTGTTTGAAATGGGATTGTATTTAGAAAGTGAGGTTAAGGTTTCTAATTCGTTATCATTATTAAGAAATTCTATCAATAATCCTGTTCCTTTTGAAGCAAATCAATTGATGGCATTGTGTCTTATGGAGCATAATGATTATAAGGAAGGAGAACGCTATTTTCTTCAGGCTCTGGAGTTAATGGAGAAAGATTATAAAAATAAAAAAGTACTTGAAGAGGGGAATTTAAAATTAGCTTTAGCTGCTGTTCACGGAAATTTAGCTGCTGTTTATTTAAAGCAAGAAAAGTTTCAAACGGCATATCAATATGCAGAAAAAGGATTAAGCTATCTATCAGTAAACGATTATCCAATTTTAATATCTTTTCTTGAAACAACAAAAGCAATTGCTTCATTTGAACTTACGGGAGATAGGAATAATTTTAAAATTATTGAAAATAACTATAAAATAGATTCAACATTTGGCCATATTTATAGAATGTTTATGACGGGTAATGATCTTGCTCAATTGTATCTTGATTCTGGTGATCGTGATCTTGCTCTTGTTTGGGGTAGAAAAATTTATGATATAGTAAAAGGACAGGACCTAAAGGTTTTGGAACGACAAGCTCTTGAGTTTATACTTTTAAATGAACATCACAAATTTAAAAATGAGGTTGATCATTTGATACACTTGAATAGAGAAATTCAAGAACAAGATAATAATACTCGTAACAGATTTGCTCGTATAGCTTATGAAACAGAGCTAATAATAGCTGAAAATGATCATTTAAAAGGTATTATTTCCTTATTAATTATTGCAACATTATCTGTATTGATTATGTTAATCCTATTTTTTTATGTTGCGCGTTTAAGAAGTAAAAATAGGGCGTTAAAGTTAATTGAAGGACAAAAGAAAGCGAACGAGAGCATATATCAATTGATTATTGATAAAAATAATATAGCTACTGAAGTGAAAAAAGCAGAGAGAAATCGTATTGCCAAAGACTTACATGATGGTATTGTTAATGGAATTTTTACTATACGTTTTAATTTGCAACAGATCGAGTGTGATAATGGAGATTTAAAGAATGTGTTAATTGAAGAGTTGAAAAAACTTGAGATTGGTACACGTGATTTATCTCATTCTCTTCGTAATGTTGATTTGTTCAAAGGTAATAGGTTTATTGAGATAGTAAAGGAACTGGTAAATTTGCAGAGAAATGAGTGGAATACGCGTTTTTGTGTTTATGAAAAGCAAGATGTAGATTTAGAAATATTGTCTTCTTCTCAAAAGGTAAATATTTATTATATCATAAAGGAGGCTCTGCAGAACGTTAATAAACATTCACACGCATCAAAATGTGTTGTAGATTTTAAAAAAGCTAATGAAGGAGTGTTGTGTAGTATAAGTGATAATGGAGTAGGACTTCTAAAAGGAAAGAGTCACGGTATTGGTATGAGTAATATGATAGATAGAGCTTCTTTTTTAAAAACAGATTTAAAGATAACTTCCTCTGAAGAGAGTGGAACTACGATAAGTTTTATAGTAAAAACTACTGTAATTGATAAGAATGAAAAGGACAATTAAATAGGTTTATTGTATGAATTTAAAAAAAGAAGATATTAAATACTTTCCTGCTTATGAGGAGGTATTTGCAACTGATATTGATAAATGTAGAGAGCATTTTTTACCTATTTGTTCTATTAATTTAAAATGTGTTGATCCTACTAATGATCAGTGGTTACATTTTATTTCAGCTAAAGAGATTTACGATGGATGTGTTGGTCAAGAAACAGAGCAATGGCATACTGAATATTGTAAAATGGATATGTTAGGCTTTGATATTATAGGTGATAAATATGCTTTTGAAGCAGACTGGAATTACTTTGCTATTGAAAAAATGAAGCAAAGTGAGGTGTCTAACTTAGAAATAGTACAGCTATATCGCAATAAACGTAAAGAGTTTCAAAACGTTGAAGAATTAAAGACTTGGTTGTTTATTTATAAAGATGATATTAGGGAAAGCGTCATATCTACAATTATACAGAAGCATATGTTCTACACTAATCCTTCATCGGATCAGGGATTAGTAGAAAGTTTGTTAGATAGATTGGAGAAGCAAGCTATTGAAGCTGATCAAGATAGTTTGATAGGAGCATATCAAATAAATGAAGATACATTTCAGTTAGCAAAGAGTTTTTATAAAAAGCATAAACATATATACCCAAGTACGATTGGTAATTATAGTTCCAAAATATATACGTTAGAGCAATTGGAAAACAATTATGCTAAAGATAGAGAGTATATGGAGAATCCTGAAATAGGTGGAATTATAGATGATATACAATTCTTGAGTAAGGGAGAGCAAGAATATTTAACGAAGTATAATGTTAGCTTAGAAGAGGCTAAAGCATTTGAAGGAACAAATTTGATTGAGAAGCCTTTTGATAAGGATGGTAATATATTTGACTATATAGGTCGCCTTACGGGGTATATATTTCAAGGTTATGGAGCAGATAGTGTTTATTTGTTTTACAATAAAGAACTTAAGAAAGCAGTTATTTGTTTTGAATACACATAAAAAGCAAAAAGCCAGGAGATACTCCTGGCTTTTTTTAAGATTTTCAATAAGTCAGATTTTTTCAAATCGTCTATTACTGGAATGGAAATTACGCTTTTCTTACGTTAACTGCGTTTAATCCTTTTTTACCTTTTTCAACTTCGAAAACAACTTCGTCATTCTCACGGATGTTGTCGTATAAACCTGTAGTATGTACGAAAATGTCTTGTCCTCCGTCTTTTGGTGTAATAAATCCGAAACCTTTAGTTTCATTGAAGAATTTTACTGTTCCTTCTTGCATAATATTAAGTATTTAATTTTGTATTATTTTATTATTTTGGCAACTTCTATAGCTCTAAGACCTTTAGGAGTTCTTTCTTTTTTAAAGGTAACGCGGTCACCTTGGTTTATGGGTTGTGTTAATTGACTGCTGTGTACAAAAATGTTCTCCTTCGTTTCGTCTTCAGTAATAAAACCAAATCCTTTACTACTGAAATAAGTAACCTGTCCAACACATTCTTCATTAGGTCCAGCTGCAGACATACGTAATTCGTGCTCTCTGTTCGCTGCCTCAATATCTTGCTCTTCTGGCGGAACCTCAGTTAAATTACCATTAATATCCACATAGATTAGCATATCTTCAAGGTCCTTTCCTTTATTGTTGTTGGTTTTTCGGTCTTCTCTTTTCAGTGCTTTCTCTTGCTTTTTCTGTGCTTTCTTTTTGTTTTTTTCTTTTTTAGAAAAAGAATCAGCCATATTTACTTTGTTTTTTAGTTTATAAAATTTTTACTTTGATACCTGTTTTCTCACTTTCATTTTAATTCCAGTGAAACGTTGAATATCATTAAGCTCTTTCTGTTGTTCTGGTGTACAGATAGATAGAGCAGTGCCTTTTATTCCAGCCCTACCTGTTCTACCAATACGATGTACGTAGGTTTCAGGTTTATCTGGAATATCATAATTAATGACAAATGGTAATTTGTCAATATCTATGCCTCTTGCAGCTATATCAGTAGCGATTAAAATCTTAATGCGTTTACTTTTAAAGTCTTCAAGTGCCTTTGTTCTTGCGCTTTGAGATTTATTACCATGAATAGCCATAGCTTCAAGTCCTCCTTTATCTAAGTGTTTTACAAGTTTATTAGCTTCGTGCTTTGTACGCGTAAATACTAATGTTGGTGCTTTTTGTTCACTTAAAAGAGAATGCAATAAGTCTCTCTTGTCCTTTTTTTCTATATAATAAACTTCTTGTGTTATAGTTTCTGCTGTGATTATCTCAGCAGCAATCTCTATTTTCACAGGATTTTTCACTATTGTGTTAGCAAACTTAGCAATGCTTGCTGGCATTGTAGCTGATAAAAACAGCGATTGTCTTTTAGAAGGTATATATGATAATATCTTTTTTAAATCATGGATGAATCCCATATCAAGCATTTGGTCTGCTTCATCTAAAACCAAAATCTGTAATTTTGATAAATCAACATATTTTTGGTTGATTAGATCTAACAAACGACCTGGCGTTGCTACAACAATATCAGCTCTTTGTTTAAGTGCTTTTATCTGAGGTTGTAATGAAACTCCTCCAAATAGTGCAATTGTCTTTAAAGGCAAGTGCTTGCTGTAATCTAAGAAACTTTTTTGGACTTGTAAAGCAAGTTCACGTGTAGGGACTAATACTAATGTTTTGATTCCTCTTTGTGAATTATCTTCTTTACTAAGTCTTTCTAAGATAGGAATTGCAAAAGCAGCAGTTTTACCTGTTCCAGTTTGAGCAGTACCGATTAAATCTCTACCCTGTAGGATTAGTGGTATAGCTTTCTGCTGAATCTCCGTTGCCTGAGAATATCCAATCTCGTTTAACGCTTGTTTGATTTGTGGTATTAAAGGTAATTCTTTAAAATTCATCTTTTCTTTAATAACTATATAAAGATATAAAATTCTTTACAATAGCTTGTTTAATTTTTAATAACTATTTGTATTAGTGATCTCTTCGTATTTATTCTTTTACAAAAGATTGTTTTGACTACGGGATAGTTCAATACTTAGAGTATAGGTGAATCACATAGGTTATTAATATTAAACTTAAAGACAGATAGATTACATTATTTCTCTTAGAAAGAAATAGAGTAATCATTTTGTTTGATGTTGTAATGATTAACTAAAAACTTCTGTTTTATTGCTACATTTTAGTGTAAGAACAAGACAGTTTACTAAATATAAGAATCAAGAGCTAATACGAATGTTACATTTGTTTCATCCATTCTTTTAAATATGAACGCTACCATTGGTAAAATCTATATAGAAAAGAAATTCATTAACTATTAATACGTTGCAAATGTATGATTATAAATTGAGATTAATAGTATATTTTTTTTATTTTTTCTAAAAGCAATGTGTTTTTTCTAACTTATAGCTTTTTTATGCTAATATTTTTTAGTGTTTTTAAAGATATATCTAAATATTTTAAAAAGGATAGTTGCGAATTTTTGGCTTTTATATCTTATTTTCTAATTAGAATCACGTATTTAGTTTATGTATTTGATATATATAGCATCTTTTTATGATGGATGTAAATCTACTGTTTTCAAATGGTAACTATTTTGTTTTTTATAGTAATTTATAGTTTCTAAGTCTGTTTTTCGTATATCAATAGAAAGGTTTACTTTTGAATATTGTTGCAAACTCAATTGTATATACATTTTAGATAACCACTTTTTTATATGCTTGATTCTTTAAAAAAACGCGTAAATCAGTTTATAATTAAACTTCCTATTTTGATCTTACTATTTACTGTGATATGTTCTACCACTGGTTTTGCTCAAGAGGTGGAAGTAGTAGATGAAACGGATACTGCAAGTATTATTAAGTTGTGGTTAGATGACAATGGAGACAATAAACTATATATAAATGTTGGTGCAACGTGTAATAATTATGATAGTAAAGGATTGTTTCCTAAACGAGGATATCCTTCTGTGATATCTGTTGAGTTAGAGAATGATGAACACCATATTTTTGCTGAATTTGCCGATAGACATTACGACAGAGAAATGTTGATGTTTTATGATGAAGCAATTTGGTTTACGGAGTTAAACGAAAAGCAAGCTGTGTTTATTCCTGTTTTCTATTGTACTGTTTTTCACGGTAATACAATGCCATTGACTTATATTGTATTATATGATGGCAAACGATATTTGTATCATTTTGACTATCAATGTGAACCTTCTGTTTTGGGGAAATGTAGATTGCCTTACACGAATAAAGAATTAGGCAAACGATTGAGTAATTTACCTAAACCGTTGGAAAGTAGGTTTACAGATTATCTACGCAAAGTTTACACTACTCGTGAAGACTTATTTCCAAATCATGCAACATTTGACTTAGAAAAGTATCATCAAACAAAGAAACCTTTTGATTTGGCAACTGCTTATAATTCAAGCTATCCTTATGTGTTATTAGATAAGGTAAATACTTATTTAGCTGGCCGACGCTATTCTTTGGCTCTAACGTATTTAGAGGAGTTTGAATACTTGTATGTTCGCGATCCAAATATTGTTGATGTTGCTGGTTTTTATGTGCAAGACAGAAAAATTAGCGGTAAGGCAGAAGAATACAAGCCTTTGGTGTTAGATAATCCTCAGGAGTTATTGGATAAGGCAAAGGTTTTTACAGAGTATAGTTTATACCAAGAGGCTTATTTGATTTATAAAACTTTCATTGAAGAAATTGTTATGTTGATGGCAGAAGAGGCATAGTTACTAAGTGATATTTAAAAAATAACGTATAAAAAGCTTATTTGTGCTATTCCCTATATAGTTGTATCTTGCTAACAAATTGTTAAACAGTGTTTTAATTGGCATTAAGTGTCATTTTAAACAGTATAAAATTAAATAGTATGAAAAAGGTAGTTGCTTTATTAAGTTTAGCACTATTAACATTAGGAGCTTGTTCTTCTGATGACAATAAGGGAAATGATAAGGTTTCGATTGAAGTAGGGGAAAGTCATTCTACAGATATTAAAACACCAGTATGGTTACAGGGTACTTGGGCGCCAGAGAATGATTCAGAAGTAGAATTTGATGTCGTTAAATTTAGAATTACTAAAGATGATGTATGTATGCTTACTGGAATTACACAATGTTTTAAAGGTATTGTAAAAGAGTTACTTCGTGTTTCTAAGGATAATGTAAATGTTTATCAAAAATATGAAGAAGACTATTATCAGTTAGATATTGATTTTCCTGCAGGTGCAGTTGTAGAAATGGAATTTTATCGTTTAGATGATAATCGAATGAGACTTGTTCAAAGTGGTGCTTCAGCTGTTTTTGTAAGAAAATAGTTTAAAGGTATTATATAGAAAAAACCTCAACTAAATAGTTTGTTTAGTTGAGGTTTTTTTATGCCATATTTGATAGCTTTTTCTTTAGTTACAATATTAAATTTTTATGCATCATAAGTGCTATATCATTTTTTTTGCTATTTTTAATACTCTTAAATTCAGATGTTATGATACGTTCAATTGAGAAGGCGTACTATCCCTTAGCGGTTTTTATGATTTTAGTGGTATTGATTGCAGTAATCAATGAGCTTATGTATTTGTTATTGTTTATACCCGTATTTGCTTTTTTAGCTTTGCTGAAATTGTATATCATTGACCAACGATTGCATTACTATGGGGAAGAAGCATTGGCAACTATAGTGAAGTATAAATCATACGTGAATTTTGATGCTAATGTAGCAAGTAGTAGAAGAGGAGATGTAAAAACAGAAGTGGTCTTGATGGAATTTACTACGAAAGAAGGGGAAACTGTGAAAGGACAACCTAAAGAATATGATATCCATACTCCATCCATTGATGAAAGCCAATTCGGAACACCGTATTTGGATTTACACGAAGAGCTTAAGAACTTCAATCCGGTTGGACAAAAATATGAGATTATCTATGACCGAGAGCGCCCTGATATTTTCATTTTTAAAGAATTACTCTTAGATGAGATCGGAATTAGTGTGAGGTTAATGCAACTATTAGGTGTATTTATTGCGCTGTGTTTTGGTTATATATTTTATACTTATAGCGTAGTTGGTACTGTTATGTATCTATTTGGTAAGTAATCATTTTTAATATTGTGGGGCTTTAAAGGCCCTTTTTTTTTGCTCTTTTTTAAGGAGAAGTGAAGATGGAGTATGTGAGGAGTGCTGGTAAGAACGTAGGATATACGTGTTTTATTTAGGATATGTTCGAGATAAGTTCGAGACAAGTTCGAGATTTGCTCGGAAAAGAGCTTTTTTACCGAAGGTGTGTGGTAGATGTGTCGAACTTGTGTGGTATTAGATATGATTGAGGTTCGCACTAATTTTATAGCAAGGATAACTGATGTTGTTATCTAAAAAAAGAGGTGCAATATATTGCACCTCTTTCGTATAGAATTTCTATTTTAAATAGTATTACTATCTACTATATAATAGGAAGTATTTGATAATAAGCTTTATGCTGTTTATCTTGCTTATGATTCTGGTGTAAGTTTGTTATTTGTAACACCACATTTAAGCATTGCTGCTCCGTAAAGCGGGTTGAATAAATCCTCAGCATCACTTAACCAAGCACCACCTTCTCCGTTATCGTACATTGGACAGTATTGTTCAAATACAACGCGGTCAGATCCTACAATGCTGATTAATTTAACCATATCTTCTGTAAGGTCTTCAAATGCTTCTCTTTGTGCTTTGATATCACCTTTTTCCATTTTAGCAGCTTCTTCAGTTAATTCTTTCACTAACTCTTTAACGTTAGCGTCAGTAGAAGCAGTACCTACTTCATTTAAGCTTTTTACAAAAGCTACAGAAGCCGTTGCTGCGTCAGCTTGCTTGTCTTCTTGAAGTGCTTTTTTCATTGAAAAATACCCGTCTAATGAAGCTTTTAATACATCAGAAGATTTAACTGCTGTTGATTTCTCTACTGTTTCATTTGTTGCATGTCCATGGTCGTGGTTGTGTTCATGCGTTTCTGTAGCAGGTACAGTCTCATTTGTTTTTTTGTCATTACAAGCTGTAAATGCAATCGCTAATACAGCAATACTTAAGATTACTTTTTTCATATTATTGTTTGTTATTTATAATTAGTGTACTGTTAACAGTTCATTATTGTGGTTGTGAAATGTAATATTCTACTTACACTGTAAACTATAAGCCGCTAACCTCCAAAACCTATCTCGTATATTGGCAACAGCTATGTAAACCTGCGTAGGCGTCGTGAGATGCTTTGTGAATTTCCGTATCGTGTCCAACACCTGCAACAGCTTTACTTACCTTTGTTTTATCTGTCTTTGAACTATCAATAGTCAAATGTAATAATTTTGTGTTTACATCCCACGTTGCAATTTGAACTCCTGCTACTGATTTTGCAGCGGTTTCAATGCGTTCTTGACAAAGTGTACAATTTCCTAAGACTTTAAACATTACTTCTTCACTGTGCTTATTAGTTGTACTATGATCAGTGTGACCAGCGGTTGCAGTGCTGTCCTCATTGTTCATCATACTTCGTTTTCCCTCTAATTGCGCACTCGCATCAATGGTAAAAACGCCATTGGTTACAATTTCCTCTCCATCTTGTAAGCCAGACATAACCACGTAGTTTTCACCTAATGAAGGTCCAAGCTCTATCTCGCGCATCATAAATGCTGGGGTAGTTGTATTGGGTTGTTTTACATAGATGATCGAACGCTTTCCAGTCCATAATACAGCTGATTTCGGAATTACCATTTCATTGTTGTATGCCTTCATCGGAGCTTTAATACGTGCACTCGCGTACATCTCTGGTTTCAGGTTTTGATCGCTATTGTCTGTTTCTACACGCACTTTAGCTGTTCTTGATGTTGCATCTATAATTGGATTGATAAATGCTATTTTTCCTTTGTACACTTTGCCAGGGATACTCTGTAATGTATATTCTAAGTCAGCCCCTTCTTTCAAGAAAGGCAAGTCATTTTCATAAGCATCAAATACAGCCCAAATTTTAGATAGATTAGAAATGCTAAATAACACAGTACCTTGATTGATGTAGTCACCTTGGTTGACATTTTTAGCAACAACAATTCCACTTGTATTAGCGTGAATGCTTACATAAGGAGAAACATTTCCAGAAGTAAGGACTTTGTTGATTTGCCCTTCAGACATTTTCCACAAGCGCAGTTTTTGTTTTGCCGCATCTACTAATAGGGGTTGAAAGTCTTTCAACTTCTCAGCTTCTAATAATTCTTGTTGCGCTGTCAATAGGTCAGGGGAGTAAATAGTGGCAATCAATTGGCCTTGTTTTACAGCTTCCCCTGTAAAGTTGATATATAACTTTTCAATACGCCCGTTTACGTGAGAGGTTTGCGATTGTTGTAATCGTTCGTCAACTTGAATTGTTCCGTATAGTTCAATATCCTTTATAGGGTCTTTTCTGCCTACTATGGTAGTTTGAATATTTGCTAATGCCATAGCTTGTTTTGACATTTGTATTGCATTGTCATCTACCGTTTCATCTCCACTATCACCAGATTTAAGAGGAATTAAATCCATTGCACAAAGAGGACATTTACCGGGTTTGTCCATCTTGATTTGTGGATGCATAGAACAGGTCCACAGAGTTGCTTTTTCTTCAGTAGGAGCAGGCTCTCCATTGTGTTCGTGTGTTCCAGAGCCACCAAATATCAACCATCCTAATAATAGTCCGATTAGTAAAATAGCACCGTACTTTACAGCGTTATTTTGAAATATATTTTTCAACTTATCCATTGTTTTCTGTATCTGTAATTGCAATTAATTTATTGATAGAGGCTACCATCGTATTGTAATTGGCAATAGCTTCTGCTTTTTTTAATTGGTAATCTAATAATTGTCGCTGTACTTGAATTACGTTGGTTAGGTCATTTTTACCAGCTACAAATTCTTTAACAATCAAGTTAAACGTTGTTTCAGCTAATGTACTTTGCTTGTCATACAGTTTTACGATGCGTTCAGTATCTTCAAGCTGACTTTTATAATCGTAATAGGCTGCTTTTAGGGTGTTTAGTGTATTGTTGTAATTTTGCTCACTTGACTTCCACCACAGTTTACTTTCTTCTTGTTGGGCATTGTATTTTTTGCGGAAAATAGGTAGCGAGACCGTTAGCATGGGCATAACCATGTCTTTTCCGTTCATATCTCCCATACCTAACATAGCATCGTTCGTTTTACCAATAATCATATATTGTAAACCTACGCCAATCATAGGGTAACTCATCTTTTTGTCCATTTCTGCTTTTGCTTGATACGCTAATCCTTGTTCCGTAAGCATACCTAACATTGGGTTGTTGGTTTCAATCATAGCCATCACATCATCTTCTGTCAGCATAAATGGTGTTTTTTCAATGTGTTTAGCAACGACTACCTCAGCAGTTGCTTCTCTATTTAAGAGTACATTAAACTTTGCTTTTTCTACTTTTATCTGAGATTGTAAAGTTTCAATGGTATTTTCAACTTCAATAATTTCAAGGCGAATACGCAATACATCAGACATTCCGGATGCTTGACTATTTCCCATTTCACTCATACCGCTGCTTACTGCCATAGTAGGAGTAGAAGAAGCTGTATTTGATGCTCCCATTCCCATACTACTCATTCTATTAGCTGATGAGTTGGTCGTAGTTGGTGCAGGTCTATTGACAACAGGAGTAGGTGCTTTAGCCGAACTTGTAGGAGAAGAAAACTTCTTTAAAGATAGTTGTTCTAATTGTTCCAATAACTTTTTATTGTCTTCTGCATTGGCTAATTGCTGTTGTTGTTTTTGCAATATATACCATTGTGTGTTTACTTGTAAGGCCAGGTTCTCCTTTGCCTCTTTGTATTCTTGGTATTGCATTTGTGCCATGTGGCTTGCCTCGTTACGCGCACTTTTACGTGTGCCAAACCAAGGCAACATCTGCATTACTGTAATATCTCCAATTTGACGACCACCAACTATATCCATTGGTTTGGTATAAAACCCCATAGACAGTTCAGGGTCGGCAAACGCACCGGCTTGGGGTACCTTTTGTAAGGTAGCCTCGTAAGCCAATTGTTGTGATTTTACTAATGGATTGTGTTCAATAGCTACTTTTATATAGTGGGCTAAGGAATCCTTTGGTTGCTCTTGTGCTACTGTTGGTGCTGTTGTAGAGAACATCAATAGGGTAGTTGCTATATATAAATAAGATTTACGCTTCATCGTTTACGGTGTTTTCAGTTGGTTTCTGTTCTTTTTTAATCGCCCATTCTCTCCACATACATTGGAATACAGGGACTACAAACATGGTCATAGATTGAATAAACATTCCCCCGAAAGTCGGAATAGCCATTGGCAACATAATTTCTGCTCCTTTTCCTGTTGAGGTCATCACAGGAAGTAAGGCGATTAATGCAGTAGCTGTTGTCATTACAGCTGGGCGTACACGTTTTAATCCAGCATATATTACAGCTTCTCTAATATCTTCTTTCGTTTTCGGGTCTCTGTCCACAAAGGTGTCGTGAATATACGTTCCCATTAACACCCCATCGTTGGTCGCTAAACCAAATAAGGCGATGAACCCTACCCATACGGCAATACTCAGGTTGATGCTGTGCATTTGAAATAAGTCGCGCATATTCATATCTCCGATGGAGAAGTTCATAAACCAAGGTTGACCATACAACCACAATAAGATAAATCCTCCTGCAAAGGCTACAAACACTCCTGAGAAGTGAATTAACGAAGCAGTGATTGTTCTAAATTGAAAGTATAGAATCAATAAAATAGCCAATAAACTAAGAGGAACAACAATCATTAAGCGTTGTGAGGCACGTTCTTGTTGCTCGTAATTACCTGCAAATTTGTAAGTAACTCCTTTCGGCAAGGTTAACTCGCCTGATGCTATTTTGTCTTGTAACAGTTTATCTGCCTCACGGACAACATCAACTTCTGCTTTACCAGCTATTTTGTCAAAAATCACGTAGCCTAACAAGAAGGTGTTTTCACTCTGAATCATTTGAGCACCTTTGGCGTATTCAATGTCTGCAACCTCTTTTAGTGGAATCTGAACGCCAGTTGCAGTTGGAATAATTAGTTTTCCTAATGCTTCTGGGTTATCTCTCAATTCACGAGGATAGCGTAGTCTAACAGGGAAACGCTCACGACCTTCAACAGTTGTAGTCAAGGTCATTCCACCCACAGCAGCACCAATTACTTCTTGTAAGTCGGCAACGGTAATTCCGTATCTCGCCATATTGTTTCTATTCAGGTGAATCTCGATGTACGGAGCACCCACTGCACGGTCGTAAAATACCGTTGATGGCATAATAGAAGGAATGTCTTTTAAAGCCGTTTCCAATGCTTTACCCCCCGTTTCAATAGACTCTAAATCGGGTCCTGAAACCTTTAGTCCCATTGGAGCACGCATACCTGTTGACAGCATCACTAAACGGGCTTCAATAGGTTGTAATTTCGGAGCGGATGTTAGCCCTGGTAAGTGTGATACATTCACAATTTCTTGCCAGATATCATCTGCTTTCTTGATATGAGGACGCCATTGACGGAAATACTTACCTCCTTCATCTACAAGTAAACTATCTTTTGGAATCAATCTAAATCCGTTATCAGGAGTATAAGTATCACCATTGATAAGTTCAAACTCTCCTTTTCTATTGACTTTAAAACGCTCTCTATGCCCTTGTTCATTGAGCATATATTCTGGTCTATAGTTGATTGTATTCTCAAACATCTGAGCAGGAGCAGGGTCAAGGGCAGAGTTTACACGTCCCCATTTACCTACTGCTATTTCTACTTCAGGAATATTAGTAATACGCTTATCTAATGTCTCGATGAATTGCAAGTTTTGCTCAATTCCCGTGTGAGGCATACTCGTTGGCATAAGTAAATACGACCCCTCGTTCAAGCTTGGCATAAACTCCTCACCAATACCAGGAAATCGCTCACTTGGTTTTTGCCACATTGCTGTTTGGCGGATATTCTTCCAACCTACGGCTTCAAAACCGTTAGCAATTACTCCAAACGTCTTGTCAAACCCAAGCCATACTAAAACTCCGAATAACACGGTGATAATTGGAATACTCATAAACTTCCAACGGTTGTCTAATGCCCATCTTAAGATGTTTTCATAGTAGATAACTAATAACCATAAAGCCCCTAAAATAAGTCCAATTGCAAAAAACACAAAGGCGAAGTTAAGACCAGTGCTTTGTTGTGTACCTAAAGGCAACCATTCTACGGTTAAGTAGTATAGCGCTACAATTAAGGCAATAGCTACATTGACGTAATTAGCGATTTGTTCTCCTTTCCACTTCGGAGTAAATAGGTTGTTTAGTCCCACTAAAGACAAGGCGATTGCAGGCAATTCACCTGTGAATATTACTAAAGCAAATCCCAATAAAACTAAAGCGTAATTGGCATATTTGCGCAGCTTTTTACTGTCTAAACGAATAGAATAGATATAGTATGCAAGGGTAGGTAGTACCACAATTCCCAATAAGAAAGCTGAGGTTAAAGCAAAGGTTTTAGTATACGCCAATGGTTTAAACAGTTTACCTTCTTGTGCCTCCATAGCAAAAACGGGAAGGAAACTGATGATTGTTGTAAGCATAGCAGTTGATAAAGCTCCTGATACTTCAGACACCGCATTCGTAATCAAGTTTACAAATGCTTGTCCCTTGCTTTCAATGCCTTGTTTTCGTTCTTCTTCTATATGTCGAATAATACTTTCTACAAAGACGACTCCCACATCAACCATAACTCCAATAGCAATCGCAATACCCGATAGGGCAACGATATTTGCGTCAATCCCCATATATTTCATAATGATGAAGGTTGCTAATACACCAATAGGAAGAATACTGGATATAATGATAGAAGCACGTAGGTTGATAACCAATACGATAACAACAATAATACAGATTAGTATCTCGTGTGCTAACGCACTTTCTAAGGTGCCTATTGTTTCTTTGATTAAGCCAGAACGGTCGTAAAAAGGCACTACAGTTACTTTGGATACCGTACCATCAGCTAATGTTTTCTGTGGTAATCCAGCCTCCATCTCTTTGATTTTTGCCTTTACATTGGTGATTACCTCCATTGGGTTAGCACCATATCGAGCCACTACAACCCCTCCAACAGCCTCAATACCCTCTTTGTCCAGTCCACCACGACGGGTAGCAGGACCAAGGTTTACAAAGGCTACATCTTTAACTTTTACAGGAACGTTATTTCTCACCGTTACTACGGCATTTTCAAGATCGCTTACGTTCTTGATATACCCTAATCCACGTACAAGATACTCCGCTTTGTTGATCTCAATAGTTTCTGCACCTATGTCTAAGTTGCTCTTTTGAATAGCAGTCATAACATCCATGACAGATACGTTATAAGCACGCATTGCATCTGGATTAACTTCAACTTGATATTCTTTGATATACCCTCCAATAGAGGCAACTTCAGACACACCAGATGCCGCTGCTAAACTATATTTAGCATAAAAGTCCTGTACAGTGCGCAACTCATCAGGGTCCCAACCACCCGTAGGTTCTCCTGTTTGTGGATTGCGCCCCTCTAATGTGTACCAAAATACTTGTCCCAATGCGGTAGCATCAGGTCCTAAGGTAGGAATTACACCTTCAGGTAATGTTCCTGCTGGTAGAGAGTTTAGTTTTTCTAAAATGCGTGAGCGGCTCCAGTAGAATTCAACATCCTCATCAAAAATGATGTAGATAAATGACATTCCAAACATAGAACTACTACGCACAGTTTTTACTCCTGGTACTCCTAAAAGAGATGTGGTAAGAGGATATGTAATTTGCTCTTGTATATCTTTAGGAGAGCGCCCCATCCATTCTGTAGCAACGATCTGTTGGTTTTCACCAAGGTCAGGAATAGCATCTACAGGCACGGGATTACTTGGCAAAATATTTTGATGCCAATTAAAGGGTGCGGTTACTAATCCCCAAATAATAACTACACAAAGTAGCAATAAGGTGATTAGTCTATTGTTTACAAAGTACTTAATGATTTTATTAAGCATAGTATTTGATTTTTTATGAAAAGACGATTGGGTTGTTTTGGTTAACGGTTGTTGGTTAACTGTTTACAGCTTGTATGTGAAGCGTAATACACCACTGTGGGTATACTAAACGATGTAGATTCCCCTTGTCGTTCATTGATTATGAAAGACATCAATATATGCGTGATACGAAAGACGTAAAACGAAAGACGTTGTTGTGGATAGACTGTATTAATGAATAGTAATTCGCTTCTAAATCAAGTAGAATGCACTATTCAGTAACCACAATAGGAGTAGCGGTAAACGGTTAGCTGTTTACTGTAAACTAAATCAAATACGATAGGTACAGATGTAATCGAGGCGATTATCATCTTTAAATTTGAAGCCATCAGAGGCTATAGAGGTAGGAGTAACGGAAGTAAGATCAACAGTTCTCCAATCTGACAAGTAGTTTGAGTTAAACCACTTAGCTTTGATATTTGCCTTTTTCTCTTTCGCAATATCAACAGTTTGTGTTACTTCAATAGTAAGGTCAATGGTTGGTGAAACAACGCGCATTGGAGCAGGACAACACATCACGTTTGTCATGTCATTGCTTGCTTTTTCCATATCCATAGAACAGCAAGACATATCGCTATCTCCACTCATATCCATTCCACAAGTCATCACGCTCTCAGTACAGCTCCAGTCAATAACCGGATTAGCCATAACAAGTACGGATAGGAATAAGAATAATATGGAAGCGTATTTCTTCATTGAACTTAATAGACTGATAAATAAAACGTCAGTGTTGCAAATGTACATTGTTTTGAATTGCAATGAAATATTTTTTTGAAAATATTAGGGATTAACATAAGGGAGTACAGTTGAAAGATGGGTAAGTAGCTTTACTGAGTTTTTCGCCAGACAAGGGGAAATCAGGTTGAGGTTTTTGCTCTAAAATAAGTAGTATAGTTGATTTGGGAAAGTAAAACAAAGTGTACTTGAGTGTTATGAATTAGTTGTTCGTTTTGTGATGTTTTTATCTCATTAAGACAAGGCAAAAAGAAGGCGGGAAGCTAAGTTGTTGATTGATAGAAAGTCAGTGTTTACAAGGAGTTTTGTTATGATAAAGTATTAAATTTTTTTAGAAAACTTTATGCTTTTTGCTCCTTTTCTTTTGTGACAAAACATGATTTTTTTCGGCAACTTATTTTTTAAATTTGCATACTTTATTTGCAAATCTGATTGGTTCCCCCAAGTGATCAATCATTTACTACAAGTGCAGTATCCGTTTTATGTGGTCAAAGAGCAACATCTTTATCACTACTATAGTTAGGTTTTATTTTTTTGCCTTTATAGCAATAGTAAAAGGTAGTTTTCCTCCCCCAGGAATACGGTCTTTTGTTTTTGTTAGGCGAAGTGGGTCCTATATTTGAATAGTTAGTTGGTAAATAAAAACTACTCCCCAGTAGTATCTCTTGTGTAGTACCATGTCAAATAGAGCTGTGTGCGTGTTTTGTATTTAAGGTAATACTCCTTTAGTTGAGAAACAGCTAATAGGGTGTGAAACATAGGAAACATAAACTAACAATGAAGAAAAAGTACTTATTAGGTGCAATGTTAATTAGCACTATGATGCTGCATGCACAAGAAACTCCTAAAAATGGAGAAACGCTAAAAAGCGTTGAAACGTTAAAAGTGGAAGAAGCTCCAAAAGCAGATGAAACACTTTTTGATGTGATTTTACCAACTCAAAAGGTAGAAAAAGAAGAAAAACCAAACAACATCAATGTGTTTTTGGACTCTAAATTTGAAAACAAAACAATTATCAACAGTAAAGAACCGAATGAGAGTGGTTTCCAAATTGCTCAAGCAAGGGTTTACTTAGAGGGTAACTACAAAAACAAGTTGAGATATTATTTGCGTTATAGACTAAACGAGTCTGTGGCTAAAAATGCGTTGGAATTAGCGTATTTTGATTATGATATCAATGATAAATGGACAGTTACTGTAGGTAAGCAATTCACAGCATGGGGGTCTTGGGATTTGTTATACAATGCGTCTGAATATTATATGTTTAGTAATGAGTTTAGCTCTTTAGAGTTATTCAGCTTAGGGGCAGCTGCAACATATAAAACAGCGGGACAAGCATTCAAATTACAAGTTATTTCTCAAGGGGAGCAGTTTACTGCTGAGAACTATAGAAACAAAGCTTATGCAGGACTATTCTTATGGGAAGGTACTTTGTTTAATGACCACTTCAAAACGAGATATGGTTATGAGATTTTTCAACACGATTCTAAAAGATATTATAGCTGGGTAACTTTAGGTAACCAAGTTAATTTTGACAAAGTTGTTTTAGAATTAGACTGGATGTACGGTTTCCATAATTTAGCTGATAAGGAATTAACACCGTTTAGTGCTGATACAAAGGTTGCTTATGTAAAAGACAATGCAACTGTATTCTCTGCTAAATATCACTTCAAAAAGTTTACTCCTTATGTGAAGGCAATGTATAACTATCGCGAGGATTTAGACAACAATGTTGCTTATTCTTTAACAGGTATTTCTACTGCTTTGGAATACTACCCATTTGAGAAAGCTCCGTTTAAAACAATCCGTTTATACGCAGCTTACAACTACTTAAACTACAATTACCAAAAACACGAAGTTCGTCCATCTGACAAACATGAGCACCAAATTGCAGTAGGTATGCGTTGGAATGTTCCGTTCTTTTAGGTCGTAACTTGCAGTATTGCTAAATGTTATATAAATGCTAAATATCAATCATCTCGGTTTTTAAATGTGTACTTTAGATGTATTAAATTTTTAAACATAGATGATATGGCAACGTTTAGTGAATTAGTTTTTGATGAAAAACTAAAGACGATGGAATTGATTACTGACTTATCCAAAGAAGCAGATCAAGTGTTGACAGCCAACATCGGTAAAATGATTGAGGCGGGTATGGATGTTCGATGCCAAGTAATGGCTACAACAACTACTGCAGAGGATTTGTACGTAGAAGGGTACAAAAAACAAGCTGGAGTGTATAAAGGATTATTACAATCTTACACTGAGCTAACAGCTACTCAATCTAATCACAATTAGGTAAACAATTATTATCGTAATTCTATAATTCATTAGGAGATGACTCATTTGAGCATCTCCTTTTTTTATTGACAGCATAAATTTATAACAACGATATATAAAAGTGTATCTTGCTAAGAAATTAGTTACGTATAAATACTTGAAAAAGTAGGCTTTTAGTTAGGTGTCAAATCACAAGGTTGAAATAAATTATCTTATTAATAATGTGGAGTATAATTAGTATGAGAAATAAAGTTATAGCAGGGGGAATTATACTTCTATTTACTTCTTGTTTTTTAGATAAAGAATACTGTGAGAAGGTAAATAAGTTTACGGATGAAGATGACTACCAAATTATATTAAGTGAGAAGCCTTATAATACCTCTACAAACTTGGTGTTTCACTATGTAGTAAAAGGAAAAGAAGTAAGCACACAGAGAGATACTATATTGAAGTTATACCATTATCGTTGGCATGATTCTTTTGTCTTTTATTGGGATAAAGGCGACTCAATTGTAAAGCATAAAAATTCAAGGGTAACGGAAATACATAAAAAAGATACGGTGTATTTTATGGAATGGGATTGTGAAACACCTTTGATTAATGGAATGACCACAGACCAAGTTTCTCAAACATGCAATTTTCGGATGCTGAAAGAAAAGTATTACCAAGAATATAGATAAAAAAAAGCCACTCAATCGAGTGGCTTTTGTGCTTTATGCTTTTACTGGATGTTCCTTTTTCAAGTAACATAACAAGTATAAAAGGTGACAACCTAATAAGGCATAACCAGTTAATACCATAATATCAATTGGAATTAAATTGGTAATTGCTGATATAATAAATGTAAGCAATAATTGTAATGAACCTAAAAGAGCAGAGGCAGAACCACTATTCGTAGTGAATGGTGCTAAAGCTAATTTAGTTGTAGTAGGGAATAACACTCCTAATGTTAATACAATGAAGAACAATGGAATTAATAACTCTACAATTGGCATTTGCATAATACACAAGACTAAGAATATAGCACTTACTACAATCCCAAAGAAAATAGTATATTTTACAATTTGCTCAACAGTCCACCATCTTGCTAATACAGAGTTTGCTAACCACGCACCAGCTACTAAACCAATGGCGTTAAATGCGAAAATTGTACTGAACATACTTGATGATAATCCACCGTAATCCATGATAATAGAAGGGGCATTAGCTAAGTATATCATCAAAATACTGTAAGTTAAACTACCGATTAATGTGTATTTAACGAATACGTTATTTTGCATAATCTCTTTAAAGTCAGCCATAATATTTGTAGCTTTCTTTTCTGTTTTAACCATCGTTTCTGGCATAAAGAAAATAACAGCAAGTAAACATATCATACCAATGATGAATAAGGTAACAAAAGCTGATTGCCATTCAAAATGACGAATAAGGAAGTTACCAAACACAGGGCCTATGATAGGTGCAATACCAGCAATAATTGCTAATAATGAGAAGATTTGCATACTTCTATCTGTGTCAAAGTACTCATTAACAACTGCTCTTGCAATTACAACACCTGCACATCCAGCGAATGCTTGAAAGAAACGGGCAATAAGGAATTGCTCTATCGTTTGTGAATAAATACAAGCAACTGTGGCAAGGATAAAAATCACAAGGGAAATAATAGTCGGCATCTTACGACCATACTTATCAGAGATAATTCCCCAAAATAGCTGTCCCGCAGCAAAACCTCCTAAGAAGGTAGAAATAGACATTTGTACTGATTTCATATCAGTCTTAAATGTTTCTGCAATTTTTAGAAAACCAGGTAAGTATAAGTCGATACTGAATGGCTCTAACGCAGAAAGAAGTGATAGTATAATAACCACCACAAGTTGAGTTCTTGTTAAATTCTTCATGTTGATGTTTAAAGTCGGCAAATGTACTCCCTTACATCAACCTACTCCTTACGATAAATGGAACTCAACTTGGACTTTTTTCACATTTGTACGAAATTCGATAGGGGTGAAGCCTGTGTTTTTTTTGAAAAAACGATTGAAATAGTTGACTTCACTGAACCCTAAGTCTGCTGAAATTTCGGATATGTTTAAGTCAGAATACCCTATTAAACGCTTAGCTTCAAGGAGTAAGCGGTATTGTAAGTGCTGACTCAATGTGGCATTAGTGGCATTCACTAATATCTCATTCATACGTTTGACAGATAATGCGATTTTTTGCGCATAAAAGTCGTTGCTACGCTCTCTGGTGTAGTTGTTCTCAATCATTTCAAGCAACTGAAAAACGCGTGTATCTTTAGGAGAATATGCGTCAGATAGTCGCTCTAAATCCTGAATGTGAATAAGTGAAAGTTCAAGGTACTTTTCTAACACTTCTGTACGCTTTTGTCCGTTCCACTCTAAAGCCACTAAGTTCAAAAGTGATTTAAAAAGAGAGACTTTGTCTTCCGAGACGTGAAAGTGTAACGGAGGAGGGAGCTTGAAAGTGTTTTCTTTAAGTTGATGGTGAATAATGCGGTTAAAGTAGTCTTTATCAATCGCCAAGTAATACCCCTTAATCCCAGTTGGGTCAAAGAATTGTACTTGTCCAGGATAGATAATCCATATCTCCTGTGGTTTGATTGGGTACGATTGAAAGTCTATTTGTTGCTGACTATTCTCTACTTCAGTAAACCAGAAAATCTGATAAAAGTTGTATTGATAGTGGTAATCAAAGTCGAATAATTCAGTTGTATCTTCTATAGAATAAAGCTCAATGGGAATGTTTTTGTCAAACATTTGAACTTTGATAACCTTGTTTTGTGGCATTATTCTGTGTTTTTAGTGTTGTAAAAATACAAATTTTAAAACTTTTTTTGCCTTTGAAATTCTCCTTGCTTTTTGGTTGTTCAAAAAAACTCCTAACTACTTGTTAAAATAGGGGTTAGGGTGTAGTTCAGTAGTGTCTTTTTTTATTGAATATTTATTGGTTTTTGAAGCATAATTCGTGCTATTCGTTAAATAAAAGTGAAAATTTATTAGCGTATTGTAAAAAATGTTTTCTACATTTGTTTCAGATGTTAAAGCAAGGCAATACATATAATTCAATTTCTACACCAACAATCTTCGTTGGCGGCATTGCTATTGTATCTACATCATTAACGACATCTACATCGTCGTCATCGTCAACTTCTACCCCGTAAAGGGGTATCAATTAACATATCGCCCATTTGGTGGTTGTTTGCATATTTGTAAGCAGCCGGCATATCTTTTATCCTAATTCAACACAACACAAAATAATATTTACCATGAAAATAGTAAAATTCGGTGGGTCTTCTGTGGCCAATGCCGCCAATATATTGAGATGTATAAACATCGTTAAGAATAAAAAATCACCTGTAATTGTTGTCGTTTCTGCCTTGGGTGGCGTAACAGATTTACTGCAATTATCTGCTAATCAGGCGTCAAAAAAAGAAGATGCTTATCACGAAAACTATGAGGTTATCGCTCATCGTCACCTGGATATTGTCCGTGAGTTGATTCCTGTAAACCAACAAGCGGGTATTTTAAGTAACGTTTTACGCAAATTAAATGAGCTTGAAACACTGCTACAAGGAGTGTTTTATTTAGGAGAATTATCATTGCAAACGAAGGATGTGATCTTGTCTTTTGGAGAGCGTTTATCGTCTTTCTTAATCGGAGAAGTGTTAATTGCACAAGGAGAAAATTGTTGTTCTGTCAACTGTCGTGAGTTGATCAAAACTAACAACCGCTTTGGTAAAGCAGCTGTTAATTTTGATGTAACAAACACAATAATTAGACAGTATTTCGCTAAAAATAATTGTGATTATTACATTGTTCCTGGTTTTGTAGCAGAGTCAGAAGATAAGTTTATTACAACTTTAGGACGTGGTGGTTCTGACTATACAGCGGCTATTATCGCGGCTGCTTTAGACTTGGAAGAAGTGGAGATTTGGACGGATGTAAGTGGAATTTACACAGCTAATCCAAAGATGGTGAAGCAGGCGCAAGTAATTGAGAATATCAACTTCCAAGAGGCAATGGAACTTTCTCACTTTGGAGCTAAAGTATTGTATCCATCGGCATTGGAACCTATTTTGCCTAAGAATATTACCATGCTTATCAAGAATACATTTGACCCTGAAGCCAAAGGAAGTGTAGTAAGCAACAAAGCACACAATGAGGGATGTAATCCAATTCGCGGAATTAGTAATATTGATAAAATTGCCTTGCTAACATTAGAAGGACCAGGTATGGTTGGAGTTGTTGGTATTGCAAGAAGGTTGTTTGAAGTACTATCTCACAACGAAATAAATGTAATCTTCATTACACAAGCCTCGTCAGAACACTCTATTTGTTTTGCAATTGCAGAGGGAGAAGCAATGGTAGCAGAACGTTTAATTAACGAGGTTTTCCAGTTTGAAATCCAACAAGGAAAAGTTAAGCCAATCGCAGTAGAGTTTGATTTATCTATTGTTGCTATTGTTGGTGATAAAATAAAAGGTCATCAAGGATTAAGTGGTAAGATGTTAAGTGTATTAGGACGTAATAACGTCAATATCTGTGCAATTGCACAAGGGGCGTCTGAGCGTAATATTTCAGTTGTTATTTCTCATAAAGATGTAAAGAAAGCATTGAATACACTACACGAAGCGTTCTTTGAAGAGGCGGTAGTTCAGTTGAACTTATTCGTAATGGGTGTTGGAAACGTAGGTGGTAAGTTCTTAGAGCAAATTGAACATCAGTACGCTTATCTGAAAAATAACTTGAAGATTAATGTTCGCGTGGTTGGGATGGCAAATTCTAAGAAGATGCTTTTCAATGAAGAGGGGATTGACCTGACAGACTATAAAGATGATTTAGCAAATGGAGTACCTGCAAGCCAAGAGGCGTTCTTAGAACAAATCAAAGTGTTGAATATGCGTAATAGTGTTTTTGTTGACAATACAGCAAATGCTGAGGTAGCAATGACTTATGCGTCTTATTTGAGAAATAGTATTGCAGTGGTTACTTGTAATAAAGTGGCGTGTTCTTCTGACTATGCGTACTACAAATTACTAAGAGACTTATCTCGTAAATACAACGCTCCTTTCTTATATGAAACAAACGTGGGTGCGGGATTACCAATTATAGATACACTGAAAAATTTAGTGGCATCAGGAGATAGAGTGAAAGAAATTCAAGCTGTATTAAGTGGTAGTTTGAACTTCATCTTTAACAATTTCGATGGGAAGTTGCCTTTTGACCAAATTGTTCATCAAGCACAAGTGGAAGGATACACTGAGCCCAATCCAAAGATTGATTTAAGTGGAATTGACGTATTGCGCAAGTTGCTTATTTTGATGAGAGAGAGTGGTTATGTCGTAGAGGAAAAAGACATTGCTGTTGATTCGTTCTTGCCAGAAGCGTGTTTGAAAGCAGAAACAGTAGAGGAGTTTTACCAATCTATGAAAGACAACGCAGCTCACTTTGAGGCATTGTACAACAAGGCACAAGAACAAGAAGCGCGTTTGAAGTTTGTGGCTACGTATAAAGACGGAAGTGCCAAAGTAGGTTTGCAATTTATCGATAAAGAACACCCTTTCTACAATTTGGAAGGGAAAGACAATATTGTGTTGTTCTTTACAGACCGTTATCAAGAGCAACCACTGTTAATCAAAGGGGCCGGAGCAGGGGCAGCAGTTACTGCTTCAGGAATTTTTGCAGATGTAATACGAATTGGAAATAAATTGAATTAGTTATGGAAGTTATAAAAATATTTTGTCCGGCTACAATCGCCAACTTATCTTGTGGATTTGATGTGTTAGGAGTATGCTTGGACAGCGTTGGAGATGAAATGATTATTGAAAAACGCGCAGAAAAAGGAATTAGAATTAAAGAAATAATCGGAGCAGATTTACCCTTGGCAGTTGAGGAAAACGTAGCTGGTGTAGCAGGATTAGCTTTGTTGGAAAAGTTGCAACCTGACTTTGGTTTTGACATCACAATCTATAAAAATATAAAGGCAGGAAGTGGTATCGGAAGTAGTGCTGCAAGTGCTGCTGGTGCGGTTTACGGAATAAACGCTTTGTGTGGTTATCCGTTGACTAACCTTGAATTGATTGAATATGCAATGCAAGGAGAAGCATTGGCAAGTGGTGCGGCACACGCAGATAATGTTGCCCCTGCTTTGTTAGGTGGTTTTGCATTCATCCGCAGTTACGAACCATTAGATATCATTGCAATTGAAGCTCCTGAGGAGTTGTATGCTACTGTGATTCACCCGCAAATTGAGTTAAAGACAAAAGATTCTCGATCTGTGTTAAAGCAAACTGTGCCTTTGAGAAAAGCGGTGGTACAATGTGGAAACCTTGGGGGACTTGTCAGCGGGTTGTTTTTAAAGGATTATGAGCTTATTGGTCGTTCTTTACACGATGAGTTTGTAGAACCAATGCGTTCATTGCTTATTCCAAATTTTGACAAGTTGAAACAAGCAGCTTATGACAATGGTGCTTTAGGAGGTGGTATTTCAGGTGCCGGACCATCAATGTTTGCCTTGTCAAGAGGTAGAGAAGCTGCAGAGCGAGTGGCGGCGGCGATGAAAGAAGTAGTTGCTAATGCTGATTATGAGAATGAAATACATATTTCGGCTATTAATCCAATGGGTATAAAAGAATTGAAATGAGATATTACAGCATAACAAATCCAGAGTTGCAAGCGTCTTTTAAAGAAGCGGCAATCAGTGGAATAGCTCCTGATAGAGGATTGTATTTCCCAATGGAGATTCCAAAGTTAGACAAGGAATTTATCGACACTATAGAAAATTACAGTAATCACGAAATAGCTTACAAAGTTATCAAGCCTTTTGTGGGAGATGAGATGAGTGATGAAGCACTGAAGCAATTGGTAGCAGAAACGTTGTGTTTCGACTTCCCAATTGTTGAAGTAGAAGAAGATGTTGCAAGTTTAGAGTTATACCACGGTCCAACTTTAGCATTTAAAGATGTTGGAGCTCGTTTTATGTCGCGTTGTTTACAAGCTTTTACGAAAGAAGAAAATAAGAATATTAAAGTATTAGTGGCAACTTCTGGTGATACAGGAGGGGCGGTAGCTAATGGTTTTTACGGAGTAAATGGGGTTGAGGTTGTTATCCTTTATCCTTCTGGAAAGGTGAGCAGTATTCAAGAAAAACAGTTGACTACATTAGGAGGAAATATCCGCGCTGTGGAGGTTAATGGTAGTTTTGACGATTGTCAGGAGATGGTTAAAACAGCTTTCTTAGACCAAGAGTTGAAAGATTGTAATTTAACTTCTGCCAATTCGATTAACGTGGCGCGTTGGTTGCCACAGATGTTTTACTATTTCTTTGCCTATAAAGCATTGAAAGGTAAAGGAAAACCGATAGTGGTTACTGTGCCAAGTGGTAATTTTGGTAATATCTGTGCGGGAATGTTAGCACAGCGAATGGGCTTGCCAATAGAACATTTTGTGGCGGCTACAAATATAAATGATACAGTGCCTCGTTTTATGAAAACGCAGGATTACAAGCCTAATAAAACACAAGAGACAATTTCAAATGCAATGGATGTAAGTAATCCGAGCAACTTTATTAGAATATTTGAGTTGTTTGAAAGGCAATATGGAAGCCTATCTAACGTTTTCTCTTCATATTCTTTTGATGATATGCAGACAAAAGCTACGTTGAAAAAGGTATATGAAGAGCGAGGGTACTTATTAGATCCTCACGGAGCTGTAGGGTATTTAGGACTAACACAGTTTATGGCGCAACACAAAGGATATACAGGGGTGTTTTTAGAAACTGCCCATCCTGTAAAATTCCCTGAAAGCATTGAGCAAACATTGGGTATTGAAATCCCTGTGCCAGAGGCTCTAAAACCGTTAATGACAAAAGAAAAACAATCAGTTGTCATCAACACATACAATGAATTAAAGCAATACTTGTTAGAGTAGATTTCAGAATAAACATTTTTTAGCAGTAAAAAAGGGCGAAGTAATTCGCCCTTTTTTTGTAATTTTATTTAAGTTATTTAGAAACAACAAATGTTGAAATAACGACTTGTTTTTCATCTAATGAATTAGGGTTTAATATCATAATTCCATATTCTCCAGGTTCAATTGAGTCAACATTTATTAAATAAGAACTTTCTCCAAATTTTTCACCAGTAAAAGTAATATTTTCAAAGTTATTAGATTTTTTTGTTCCAAAATTACTTGCTGAACTAACTTCTGCTCTTCTAAATTTTTTCTTAGCTTCGAATTTAAAGATTTTGATGATAGAGAATGGGTCAGTTGAATTTTCAGTATTTTTAATTATAAATTGAATTTTATCATTTTGATTTACTGCAATTTTAGAACAACAACCAGGTATTTGAAGTTGAGTTCTAACTTTTCCTATTCCTGTAAGCATTAAGCCTGTAGATGAAACAGTTCTGTTTTGAGTTAGATGTTTTTCTAATAAAACTGTTGTATTATCAGGTTTGATTAATAAACATTCTCCTATAAAGCTAGGCTCTTTAAAATCTTGGGCATTTACATTTAAAGTTATTAAGAATAGAAATGTAAAATAAATCATCTTTTTCATTTGACTTTGAATTTTAAGTTATTAACTAATATTTTAAGAAAAATCAAAATTAGCTTTTTTTTATATTTCAGACAACTATATTTTTTGTTAAATTGGCTTAAGTAGTCTTTTTGAGTTGTTTTTTAAATGAAATAATAAAAAATATTTTTAATAATTTAGTTAAAAATTAGTATCTATGAGTTGCTTTTTGTAAAACATTTTAATAATACATTTCTTTTCAAAACCTTCCTTTTTCCTATATTCGCGAAAACGATATATATGATTACAGCAGACTTCTCAGATTTAGGGTTTACCTTTTGTGGTAAAGAATTATCTTTTCCTTTTCACATTGACGAATTACACGCATTATTAGGAAACTCCGAATTGTTTACTGGGGAGTACAACGATGTATATATATGGAATTTTTTGGGTATTCGCGCCTTTTCAAAAGTTGACCAATTGGTGGATGCATTAGAATTAACTTGCCAAATAGATAACTATGAAGGAGCTATTCAATCTACATTTACAGGACAATTGAGTATGAAAGGTGAGTCAGACCCTGTAAAATACTATAACGAACACACAGCAGAGCGCGTTAAATTGTGGGACACCGACACTTCAGGTGCTTTTGTATTTAATGATACTTCAGTTTGGTACAGCTTGCGCGATGGATATTTGTATGCACTAAGTATTCAACAATACGTGAAACAAGAAGTGCCGGTAGTTGACGTATTGCCAATGGATGAGGGATATGAGTATTTACAAGCAGTTTGGAGCGATTGGTTGACGGGGATTAGCAAGGTGGTGAAGAGTGATAATAAATACTACAACCTGACACATGGGATTACAAAAGAGCAGTTTGACCAAGTAAGCGAAGAACTGGAAGGAGTTGTGTTACCTGCGGTTTTAGTGAACTTTTACAAAGCGAATAATGTAAAGTGGAATGCTGTTACTTCGGCGTTTAGCCTACATGCAAATGGATGGGATTACGACTTACTGCCGTTTGACCGTATTGGTGATGCATGGGAAAATGTGAACGGACTATTAGGCGATGAGGATGTAGATGCAGACCTATTAGCTAAATACTCCGATAAAATTAAAGCCACAGGATATGCTAACCCTAAATGGATTCCGTTTGCAGAAGGTCGTAATGGTGATTTCCTTTTAATAGACACTGATCCGTCTGACAAAGGCGATTACGGACAAATAGTTGAACTACAAAACGAAGCGTGGGAACGTACGGTTGTTGCTGGTTCTTTAGAAGAATTGATTTACAGAGAAATAGGCTCACTCGAACAAGGAGGAACAGAAAAGTATATGTTTATCGTAGAGCACGGTGCTTTTTAGAGATTACAAGTCGTTTCTTAATATTCTTACCATTTATCGACTGCTATTGAAATAAATTGGGTAATTTTAGAATTACACCAATAGACTACTTATGCCTACTACTATTCACAAAGGGCGATATACTAACAATAGTGATATCATCTGTACATTTGACGGGAAAAACCTCTATAAAGGCCGTTATAACAATATGAGCGATCAGCTTTTTTTGTTTGATGGGAAGCATATTTACAAAGGGCGTTATACCAATATGAGTGATGTACTCTATACGTATGACGGAAAGCATCTTTATAAAGGAAGATATACCAATATGAGTGATATTTTGTACACTTTTGATGGAAAGCATATTTATAAAGGACGCTATACGAATATGAGTGATGTACTCTATACGTATGACGGAAAGCATCTTTATAAAGGAAGATATACCAATATGAGTGATATTTTATACACTGTAGATGGTAGTTTTCCAATGCCACTTTGGATAGTAGTGATTTAGCATAACAACCTTACAAAATATAAATAAATGACAACAGACCAATTTCAGGCAATTATTCTGCTTTTGGACAATCTATTCTTAAGTCCTAAGAAGTATTCACGCACTTCATTTGCTGACGCTTTAGAGGATAAAGGATTACCTTTTAAACCAAGTTTTATCACCAAAGTACTAAGTAAAACCCGCGATTTAGGAATCAATATCGTACACAGTCATCTTGAAGGATGTTATCAGTTAGATACAGATGACAACCAAGAAGAAATGCTGTTGAACTACCAAAATATAAAGAACATCATTAGTTTGGAACAATTTAGCCAAAAGGTGTTAGACGATCCTATTTTATTTCGCTATGTACAGTTTGGACATCGCGTTAGAGGGAAAGGTTATGCCTATTTGCCCCTTTGTTTGGAGGCAATTTTGACCAAGCGAAAACTGCAAATTGTCTACGAATCGTTTAAAGATGACAAACCGACTACTTATATTATAGAACCATTATTTGTCAAGGAATATCTCAATCGTTGGTACATAATTACGAGAACGTTAGCCAATCGTGATCACAATATTTTTGCTTTAGACCGCATTCACGACTTAGAGATTACTCAAAAGGAGTTTACGCTGACAGAAGTAGATAGTTTTGCGATGTTTGACAATACGATTGGTATTGACCAACGGGGAGAAATTAGCTATGTGCGCTTGAAGTGTGATCAAAGTGCAATTAACTACATACGCACTTTGCCTTGGCACGACTCGTTCAAAGAGGAAGAAATAACCGCTGACTATATGATATTCTCTATTACAGTTAGGTTAAATCACGAATTAGAAAGTTTACTTATTTCGTACGGAAGCGCGATTGAAGTGTTAGAACCTGTAGAGTTGCGCACCAACATTAAAAATAAACTGCAAAAAGCCTTGGATAGATACGTTTAGTTATAGATGTTTCGTTTTACAACATTGACTGTATTATTTTAGAAATGTTAGAGAAACGGAGTTGTTTTCTCTATGGAAATTATAAACAATTGGAGCAGTTAATTATGAGTAATACAGCATTAAACCAGAAACGTACAAAAACAATAGTAGAGAGTAAATACTTTGCAACAAAGCAAGCGTTTGAAAGTTGTTGTTATGTTGGGCAAAAGAATGTAGAGAACGGAGCTATAAGCGTTGGGTGTGTTGATCTTGCGGCATTTTTGAAAAAAATAAAAGCCTTGCATTCTACACTTGAGTTTAGCAGTATTAAATCACCAAAAGCTATTTTAGTAGATAGAATGACGTTTTACACTGCTTTAAACGAGCCACACAATCCAGATGCGCAAGCAATTGTATTTTTATACGAAAATGAAGACAAAACTTACTATATAGCGTTGGAGTAAGCATAGAAAAACACATTAAAAGAAAAGAATTGCACATACAAAAAACCTTAGTTTATTTTCACGGGTATGGTTCAAACAGACAATCGCGTAAATTTCTAAACCTTCAATTAGCAATGAAAGGGGTTGAAATGATTGCCTTTGAGTGGACTCCCGATACCAATTTTAAAGACTTTATGAACATTGCTTTTACAGCCGTTGCCAACACACAAGAGGTAATCGTTGTAGGAGATTCAGCAGGAGCAAACTTTGCTTATCAGTTGAGAGAAATGCGTCAAACAAACGGTTTAAAGACGATATTAGTCTTAACGAGTCCGCTTTTGAACTATACAAACCAACTTCGCGTCCCCGTTCCAATTACCGATAATTTACAAAATGCATTGGTTGTTATTCCACAAGTTAGCGATGCCTTGCTATTGTTAGCTAAAAACGATGAAGTACTTGACTTCACCCAATATGATATTTATAATCAACCAAATACCGTTGTGGTTTATGTTGACGATAACCATCAATTAGAGCGTTTTGAAGCCTATATAGGGTATATAAAAGCTTATATAGGAGAACAGGAAACCCACTAATTACGTGTTGAAATTCAGTAGTTGCTGTAAATAAACTACCTTCAAAAGCTTAAAACCCTTGATATCTGTTGTAACTTTGCCTATTAATAGAAAAGTAAAATTAATTCACATAGATATGATTAATTATCAAGATATAATGGAAAGAGTAAAAGCTGTTGGCGACAAAGTTTTTTACATTCCAATGACAGAAGCAGAGGTTGCGAATTTAGAACAAGAAGTAGGAATTGCATTTCCAGCATATTACCGTGACTTTTTGTTGACTTTCGGAATGCAACAAGATTTCGTTCAAGGGCTATTTACAGACGTTAGCGATTTCTTAGAACAAAATTCGTACTTACAAGAAGCTGTGCCAAATTATTTGATGATTGGTGATAATGGAGGAGAGGATTATTGGATTTTACGTACGGAGAAGGTGAATAGTCAGCGTATATTCAATTGGGTTGACGATGAGATTGAGAAAACAGATTTCACATTTGAAGAGTTAATTACGTACGCTTTACAACAATTAGAAGACGAAGATGTATTGTCATTAGACAATTCAGAAAAAAGTTGGTGTGTGCAATTTGCTATTACAACAAAAGATGAAGAAGCGTTATACCAAGCGTTGCCGTTAAAGTTGACAAGTAAATGGACATTGTCAGAACAATCAGAAGCAGGAGTAGACGAATACATTGCACAAGCCGTTTTAAATGGAGAAGCAATTGAGATGAGTCGCTTAACTTACGGTTCAGGAAGTACACCAACGTATTTTATTGACTACAAAGAAAGTTTAGACAGCGTTAAAAAACAAGGTCAAATCAAACAATGGACTACAGCGTTAGAAGCTAAATTTCCTGAGTTTAATTTAGTTGACTATGGCGTATTGCCAACAAGTTTTGAGATGTAATCAATCTTAATTATAAAAGATATATAGAAGCACTGTTTATAGCAGTGCTTTTTTTGTGCCTAATGGTTTCGTTGTAGAATAATTTTGTGCTTTTAAATACATAGAAAGATGTAGTATGTAAGTTTTTTTAAATGAATGAATTACAGTGTTTTAATAAAAACAACAATCGCATAATATGCTATTTACGAAAATAAAAAACAGCGCTATAAAAAAAACAATACGATGAACTAAAGTTTGTAAAAAACACCGTAAAAAGATAAAAAGTACCACTTTTTTAGTGTTTCAAAGCAAGGTAATGTAGTTCAAACCCTTACTGGGTAAGGGATTCAGGATGTTGGAAAAGCATTTGTTCGGATGTTGTTCGGGAATTGTTCGAGTGAGCTTCGGAAAAAGGGTGGCTTTTCCGAACAATGGTGCTACAAATCACGACTAATACTCGGATTGAACACGATTTTGCTGTTTTGAAAACCAGTAAAATTTTTGAAAAAAAGTAGAAATACGACCCTGTTTTTAGTCGCAAGTAGTGAATTAATTCTTAGAGTTGAATTTAAGCACTTATAATAGTTTTTTATAATTATCACACTGTGTGTGAGTATGATATAGTGTAAATATAAGAAAAAAGGATGGAATAGAGAGTAAATAGATACTTTATTTAAAACTTCCATTATTTGCTGTTTTATAGCGATAATTAGTTGGTTAGTATTGGTGGTTTTTAATTTTTTGTTTTTTATGATTTTTGTAATTCTGTATATTGATTATTAGTATCTTGTATATGTTTTATTGCAAGTTTATTCTTGTGTTATTTGTCACAAAAATTCATTAAATTTGTGACAAAATAAAAATATAAATAGATGTCAGATTCAGTTAAAAAACAAATAGAAACAAAGATTTTGAAATCTTCACGTGGAGAGATGTTTTTCGCTGAAGATTTTTGTAAATATGGTTCTCCTGAAAATATCCGAAAAGTACTTTCTCGTGTTGAAAAAACATCTGTTGTAGAAAGACTAGCACATGGTATTTATTTAAAACCTAAAAAAGATCCATTGTTAGGTACTATTTATCCAGATATAGATGAAGTGGCAAGAGAAATTGCCAAGAGAGATAAAGCGCGAATTGCGCCGACAGGAGTATTAGCGTTGTATTTACTAGGATTAACTACTCAAGTGCCTTTAAAAACTGTTTATTTGACCGATGGTTCACAAAGAGAAATCAAAATAGACACTCGTACAATTAAGTTTAAAAGAACTGTTCCTAAAAGTTTTGCTATCAAGAATGAGCTTTTGCATTTGATTGTACAGGCATTTAAAGAAGTTGGAAAAGATGGTGTGTCAAATGATTTTTTGAATAAAATAAAGCCAGCTATTTTGCGTGTAGATAAGCAAGTTTTGGATACTCAATTACAATATGCACCAGTAAGAATTCAGAAATTAATAAAGGAGTGTTATGTGGATTGAATTAAATAAAAAACAAAGAATTGCTGTTTTAGAACAAGTAGCTAGTGTTAAAGGACTACCTACATTTGTAGTTGAAAAAGATTGGTGGGTTTGTATGATTTTAAGGGCAATATTTCAATCACAATATTCTTCATCAATTATTTTTAAGGGAGGTACCTCTTTGAGTAAAGCATATAGTTTAATTAACCGATTTTCTGAAGATATTGATTTAATTATTGATCGAGAGTTATTAGGTTTTGGAGAGTTGAAATCAAAATCTCAGATAAAGAAGCTCAGAAAAACATCAGGAGGTTTTATCATAAATGAGTTTAGAGAAGAATTAATAGCTCAATTAAAACTTTTAAATATAGATTGTAGTCAATATGAAATAAAATATAATGCTCAGGTAGATGACACAAGTGATCCTAATATATTAGAAATTTATTATCACTCTATTGTTCCTAATAAGAATGTTTATATACATCAGCGTGTGCTTTTAGAAATAGGAGCAAGATCATTAATTGAACCTATGGAAGTTAAGGAGATTTCTTCATTTATTGATGCTCAATATGCAAGTTTAGATTTTTCTGATTTACCATTTGATGTACAGGTTGTTATACCTACAAGAACTTGTATTGAGAAGATTTTGTTATTGCATGAGGAGTTTTCTAAGCCAATAAATAAGATAAGAACTGATAGATTAACACGTCATTTCTATGATTTAGATAAATTAATGGCTTCTATTTATGGTACAATGGCATTAAATGACCATCATTTATTTGAAGTTATTGTTGAGCATAGAAAAACAATAACTCCTTTACGTGATATGGATTATAGTAATCATGTAAAAGGGAAGTTACGTATATTTCCTCCTATAGAAGTTATTGTTCTTTGGGAAAAAGATTATAAAATAATGCAAGATAACATGATTATAGGGAGTAGTTTGTCTTGGGAAGATTTACTTGTTAGAATAAAGGAGATAGAGAGATTGTTTAATGGAGATTAACCTTATAAAAATATCTTCTTGCTTTTCTTCGTGTTGCACTTAGCAACATTGCCTAAATTATCTTTGTTCTATAACCCAAAAGATAGTTGTTATGGATATTCAACGATTAGTTAGCCATGTGTGGCAGAATAGCGAAATATTAGGTATTCCGGAAGTTGTGAAGCAGCGCAAGTACTGTTTTTGTGCTAACGACAAACAAAAAGATATATTGGTGTTGGGGTTAAATCCAACTTACAATGATTCTTCAGTTCCCGGACCTGTTAAGTTTACTTATCGCAAGAATCCAACCACAGAATATAAATACAACCCTTACTTCACAAGGGTTACTGATATGTTGCAGTCAGCAGATTCTCAGCTTGATTTTGCACCTCACATCGCTTATACCGACCTGTTTTATCATCGTGAAAACAATAGCTTAGACTTGTTGCAAGTATTGTTAGATGATTTAGATGGTCGTATCTTTTTGATAGATCAATTAAATGTTACCCAGAAGTTAATCGAGGAGGTTATTAAGCCTAAAGTTATAATTGCCAGTAATTGGACTGTAGCTCTTTTTATGGGGTTTTATGGGATGAATGCTGACTCTCCTTGGTATGGCTACGATTTTGAGTTTGTAGAATACACGAAGAGTGGGCACAAGGTTTATCAGATCAAAGGGATTGTTACTGACGATGCATTAATGGATGATTTTGTAAAGACAACCAATTTAGTGGGCACCTATTTTATCTGTAATCCCTATTTGAGTAGTGGCGAGTTCTCTGCTAATACCCTAACAGCAGAGGATATTGCGGTTTATTGTAAAGATTTGAATCAACAGATTGAGCGTGAGGAGACTTTTAATGAAATTCAGAGTGGACTTTTTGACGATTTGTACGATGTTGTAGTATGTGCAAGTTTTCCGGATTTATACATTGGTTATTTTGATACAGGTGAAGCAGAACAAGAGGAGCATCGCCCGGAGGATATTGCTCTTTTAAAGAAATTATTATTGTTTAGAGATTTGCCCGTGCCAGAGGTTGCGAAGTATATTTTTGCTGATTTAGCAAACGAAAAGGTACTTACAGAACAAGATATTTGTGAGTTGAGTAGTGCTACATTTTGTGCTGATGTTTTGTGGAATGATACTTTAGCGATTAAGGAAGTAACGGGTTTACAGGAAGGGGATATCATTGCTTTGTCGGCTGACTTCTTTGCAGAGCCAATTGAGTTATTAGCGGACAGATGGTTTGTGATTAGTAAGCAATGGGATGAGTTTATGCTTAATCCGTTAGAGGAGTGGTTTGTTGGAAAGATTTATGTAGAGAGGGGGTAGTTTACTCAGAGAATGTGGTGTTTGGAGTAATTTTTGATGAGTGAAAGGATATAAATGAGTATGTTTAGTATTAGATAATTTTGTCGTTGTTTTGAAATGAAATTATCGGTTTTAAGAGTTAATAATTTTAAATAAAATAGAATATGAAAATTGAAATAGGTGAGTCATTGGTTTCATCATGGTTAAAGCATGTAAACGGATGTCAAATAGTACAAGAGAATTGGAAGATATCGTCATTATGGGAAACTTCTATAGAGCCAAGAGTAATTGAGAAGATGTTTAATAGTTTAAAAAAATCTTTTAAAGAAGATGAGTTGACTTTTATTTCTAAAAATCAGAAATCAACGCAAATGATTAAACAAGGGGAAGTAGATTGTTTAGGAATAAAAATGATTTTAAATGATGATAGAGTTTTAATCGTTGATAGTATTTATGCAGTTGATATTGCTTTTCATGAAGGTGGATTAAATTACGGGAAAATTGAAGAAACAAAATCAAGGCTAAGAAAAAAAATGATTCGTACGGCTTTTAGCTTATATCAATTATTAGGTGTTAAGAAAGGTGAAATTATTTTTGCAACACCAAAAGTTCCTATAATGCATGAAAGTGATATAAAGCAAACTGCTTTAGATGTAGCAAAACATTTTAATAATGCTATTGAAGGGGGAGAATTTAATTTCAAAGTATATTGTGGGGAAGATTTTAAAAACTTTATTGTAGAGCCTGTACTTGAAATAATAAATGAAAATTCAGATTCAAATGAATTATTTGCTAGAAGTACTAAACTATTAAATTTATTTGGATTATTAAATAATGATAAAAAAGATGTTGTTGATAATTTACTAAAAGTTAATAAGTTAAATAGTTCTTCTGGAGAATTTACAAAAGCAACAAATCTAAAAATTGGTGTTTATGTTCAGAATATTTTTAAAGAGTTAGAATTGGAAAACAAACTTACTCAAGAAGTTGTAAATAAATTACTTGATAAGGATATATCAAAAGATCTTTTTAATATCAATTTTCCTGTTTTAAAAGAAGATAGTGGGGATAAGAATGATGCTTTTGATGAAAAAGGCAGAGCAAGATATTATTTGAAAAAAACATATAGTTTTAATAAGAAAGAGTATTTACTTTGTAATCATTGGTACGAAAAAGATAATAGAGTAAAACTAGAAGAATGGTATAATAGTTTATAATATATAAACCTTGAAGAGATAGATAATCCCCTGAATTTTAATTACGTTTAGGGGATTTTTAGTTTAAAGTAACTAAAAATCAAGATAGTCTCTTAGAAATATCAAATCTCGAATGTGGTGGTTTCACTTTATAATTTCTTCCATACTAAAATCATTTATCTTAATTTAGTAAGCTATTCCAATAGAAGGAATATTTATGACCTTAACATCCCATCAGAAAGTAATGCAACAAGGAATATATGAAGGCTTGATTACACAAGCATTAGCAAACAAGCTACAACAATTAAATCAAGATAAATATTATATAGCGAGTAAGCAATTAGATTTAGAAGAGGCAACTTTCTATTTAACGCAACACTTCTCTAAAGCTATGGAGAATGCTTTTGATGTAATTAAAGGAATTAAAAAGGAGTCATTACTTTCTCATCAAATTGAAATTGTAAACAAGCTATTGACTTATTTGCATAAGGAAATAGAAACGTATGATTTTACAGAAGATATACTAACAGCAGAAGGAAGTATATTGACAGGAGTATTAGATAAGATAAATACCGATTATTCAGATTTGTCTCTACGATTAAAGCAAATTACTCCAGTTTCAAGATTAACACAGAGTGAATTATTTACTGGAGGTAATCTTGGCTTATCGTTGGATGGTGAGTTGAAAAAAGAAATTCTTTCCTCAGATCGTATTGACCTGTTAGTTTCATTTATCAAGTGGAAAGCTATTGTTTTATTAAGACCAGCATTAGAGGAATTTACTCGTAATGGTGGGCAATTGCGAGTTATTACTACTACTTATATGGGAGCTACGGATGCTAAAGCTATTAAAGAATTAGCTGAATTGCCCAATACTACAGTAAAGGTATCTTTTAATACAGGTAACGAACGCTTGCATGCTAAGGCATATTTGTTTTATAGAAAGACTGGATTTCATACTGCATATATAGGTTCTTCTAACTTTTCACGAACTGCTTTGACTGATGGATTGGAGTGGAATGTAAAAGTTACAACGACTGAAATACCTCACATCATTGATAAATTTCAGAAAACTTTTGATACTTATTGGAATAATGAAGAATTTGAAGTCTATAAAGGAGATGAAGATTATGAGAAGGTAGATAGTGCTTTAAAGCGTAGTAAAATAGGCAAAAGTGATCAACAAGAAAACATTGCCTTTTTTGACATCAAACCTTATTATTACCAAAAGGATATTTTGGAAAAACTACGTGTAGAACGCTCTACGCATCAATCTTATAAGAATTTAGTTGTTGCTGCCACAGGCACCGGTAAAACTATGATTGCTGCATTTGATTTTAAAAGTTATTACAGTGAGAATCCAAATACTAAGATGTTATTTATAGCTCATAGAATAGATATTTTAAAGCAAGCACGTACAACTTTTAGACAAGTATTAAGAGATCAAAATTTGGGTGAATTATTAGGTGATGGATATACTGTTCAAAATAAACGTTTTGTTTTTGCTACTATTCAAACACTTTATAATAGTATTGAAAAAGGAGAAATAGCTTCAAACTACTATGATTATGTTGTTTTTGATGAGGTACATCATGCAAAAGCAAGCACATATCAATCTGTAATAAAATATTTGACACCTACTATATTATTGGGATTAACGGCAACTCCTGAACGTATGGATGGAGGTAATATTTTAGAAGATTTTAATTTCCGAATAGCAGCAGAGATTCGCTTACCAGATGCTTTAAATAATAAATTACTTTGTCCTTTTCAGTATTTTGCTATATCTGATAGTATTGATTTAACAAATGTTGTTTGGAAAAATGGTAAGTATGATATTGCAGAGTTGACTAATATTTATACTGCAAATGATATCCGTGTTGGAGAGATTTTATCTAATATAGATAAATATACACAAGGTGTAAAATCAGTTACAGCTCTTGGATTTTGTGTAAGCAAAGCACATGCAGAGTTTATGCATAATAAATTTCAGGCAAAGGGAATTAAATCTGCATATTTGACATCAGATAATAGTAGTCAAAGAGAAGAATTAATAGGAAAGTTAAGAAGAAAAGAGATAAATTATTTATTTGTAGTTGATATATTCAATGAAGGTATTGATGTACCTGAGATAGATACCGTTCTTTTTTTAAGGCCAACAGAAAGCTTGACAATTTTCTTACAGCAGTTAGGAAGAGGTTTAAGATTGAATGAAAATAAAG
Source organism: Myroides phaeus (assembly GCF_009799805.1). NCBI lineage: Bacteria > Pseudomonadati > Bacteroidota > Flavobacteriia > Flavobacteriales > Flavobacteriaceae > Myroides > Myroides phaeus. The sequence continues at coordinate 2,756,451 of NZ_CP047050.1, read as the reverse complement.
AAGTTTTATCGGTACTTGATTTTGTTGGGAATGCCCGATCAGAGTATGATTTTGAGAATAAATTTAGAGCATTAGTAGGCAAGACAAATACTACAGTATTACAAGAAATAGAACAAGAGTTTCCTCATTTACCTCTGGGATGCTCTATTATTTTAGAGAAGCAAGCAAAAGAATATATTCTAAATAATATTAGCCAGGCGATAAACTTAAATAGAAGAAAGCTATTGCAAAAAATTAGACAGTTTGGTGAACATACAAATAAACCATTAACTCTTGCTAACTTTCTGGAGTTTTATAATATTGAATTAAAAATGTTATATAAGACAGATCTTTTTTCTGTGTTATGTAAAGAAGCTATTGGAGGTGAAATAGAAGAGCTTAATTTAGATAGATATAGAAGTATGTTTAAAAATAAATGGAATGTAACAGAATCTTTCTCGTACTTTTCATTTATTATGAGATTGATTGCTGTTGATTTTAATTATAATGCGTTACCTCAAACGGATGAAAATTATTACATGGCTCTGATGCTTCATTATGATTTCTGGCAAGATAATAAAGTGTCTTTTAGTATTCAGGAATCTATGAATATAATTGGTCAGAATAAGATGATGCTTAATGAAATGGCGGCTTATTTAGAGTATAAAATATCTAATATTAGTTTTGAGGAGAAACCTGTTGTAGGATTAACTTATACACTGCCTCTTAAAATACACGCACGTTATACAAGGGATCAGATATTAGCCGCTTTTAGGTTAAGTACAATTGATAAAAAGAGTTCGAGTAGAGAAGGTGTCACTGAAAATAAGGAATTAAATACAGAGTTATTATTTGTAAATCTACAAAAGAGTGAAGAGGACTTCTCGCCAACTACAATGTATGATGATTATGCAATTAATGAAAACTTATTTCATTGGCAGTCTCAAAACAATACAGCTGATACTTCTCCAAAAGGAGTTTCTTATATAGAACAAATACAGAAAGAAAAAAAGATTGCATTATTTGTTAGAGAAGGGAAGAATGATATGTATAAAAATACGCAAGGTTATGTATTTTTAGGACTTGTGAAATTTAAAGATTACTATGGATCTAAACCTATGTCTATTACTTGGAAGTTAGAGGAGCCTATCCCTAATTATATGTGGAAAGAGGTTTTAAAACTAAGAATCGGTTAACACCTATCTTTAACTAAGAAAATATATCTCTTAATTACAATACACAACCCACAAAACAAAAACAGCCACTCAATCGAGTGGCTGTTTTGTTATTTCTTAGCAATGTTATTTAAAAACATTTGCTTTACTTTTTGTAAGTCATAGCTCTTTTCTGATTCTAACTCACCAGAACCGATGATTTTTGTTACTTCTCCCTCTCCATTGATAACAAAGAAGAACGGATAGCCTAATTTCTTACCATTTGGAGCGTATTTCTCAAATACCTCTGTGTTCTTGTTCTTTGTAGAGTAATTTAAGTGGTAGTATAAGTAATTTGCATCTACAACAGTCTTCAACTCCTCATTTTTTTGAACGAAGTCGTTAAATCGCAAACACCAAATACACCAGTTTCCTCCAGCTTGTACAAATACATTCTTACCTTCAATCTTTGCTTTAGCTACTAATTCATTGATTTTTGCTTGTGCATCTTCCTCTTCGTTATAAGGCTTTGCAAGTTGTTCTTTCTCCTCATTTACCTGTTGCTGCTTAGCTTCAGTACTATCAACTGCTGCTGTAGTTGTTTCCGTTTCCGTTTTTTCTACTTCTGCTTCTTTCTTACAACTTGTAAGTGATAAAAAAGCAGTCAGTAATATAGATGATATGATAAGTTTTTTCATAATTAAGATTGAATTATATATTGTTTGATGTTGTGAATGTAATAAAATAATTTAAAAATGGCGTTCTTTACTATTGTTTTTTTGCCTATTATTCATATTTACAAATATTAATCAATTAGTCATTAAATGGTACTAACTGTTCTGATATTTTATTTTAAACAATTGTAAATGAGTGTTTTATTTGTTTTTGTGGTAAAATGAGATTTAAAAAGGATGAGATTTATAATGACATAAATATTTGATTTGTTTTATTCTACAGATTTTTATCGTAAGCACTTTTTTATAAAATTAAGTGAATATATACGTTATTTCCATTATGCAGATTACCTTTGTAAACTTTGACAGTAAAAGCAAATATTAGATAGTGTTATGAGAATTATTCCCTGTAAAGAAGGAGACTTCTATGAAGATGAGATAAAGGACTTTTTATTGATTAATGGCAAGCAACTAACGACGGAGATTCAGTTAGCAGTGCAACCGTTTTTGGTAATGACAGAGGAGTATAACGTCTTGTTAGATGTTGGTCTTGGATATAATGAGAACGGTGAGTATATCATAGATGCTATTTTAGCAAAAGAGGGGATAACTCCTCTAACTATAGACCGCATTTACTTATCACATTTACACAAAGATCATATTAATGGTTTGTTAGTAGAAACTGATGCGGGATATGAATGTCGTTATCCTAATGCGGATATTTATATTCAACGCCGCGAAGCAGAGTTTGCTATAAGACAACAAGATGATATTTCTTTTGATTACGATATTTTAGAGGAAGTATTAGATTTACCTAATATAGTGTGGATGGATGATGATCAAGGCCGTTTAGATGATTATATCACCTATGAGGTTGTTGGAGGACATTCTCCTTATATGCAAGTGTTTTGGATGAAGGATGGTAAGCATACGTACTTTTACGGTGCAGATAATTTGCCAAAGCGAAATTACTTAGACTTTGATATTGCGTTTAAGAGTGATTACGATGGTAAACGAGCTATGCAGTTACGCCAAGATTGGAAAGTACGTGCAAAGGAAGAACAATGGATTGTATTGTTTTACCACGATATGGATATGATGAGTTATTCGTTTGAAATAGATAAGTAAAAAGAAAGCGCTAACAATACTGTTGGCGCTTTTTTTTAATCCTAAAAAAGGGACATGATTAATGTGATCATATACCTGATTACAGCAGTTAATAAAGTAATCATAATAGTAGTTTTAGGTTAGTTTATATTTATGAATAGTATCTTCTATGTTTTTCCGTATTAATGGTCTGATTGTAAAGGTAGTAATAAAGGTGCATAGTGCGAAAACCAATATTAAAAAACTGTATAAAATAGTTTGAAAAAGCAATGAACTATTTTCTGTAGTGCGATATAATTCAGTCAAAAAAGGTGTAAACATTCCTCCTATAATAGGTAGACCGAATCCTTGTATCGCAATAGAAGAAATAAGGAACTTCTTATTTGTGGTTTGACACAATTTACGGATAGCGTAATGCCATTGTATTCCAACGAATACATATAGTAGAAAGGTTATTATCAGTAAACTGCTATATATTTCAGCAGCACTGTTAGGAAATACTTTACCTATTAAGCATAACAATAAAAATAAAGCAGTGGTCAATACAATTCTCGGAAAGGTAAAAAAGCCAAGTAATGTTTTAAATAGTAGCTTTATATAACTCCCCGTTAGTCGTTTTGTCTTTTCTTCTATAATATCAGAGAAGCCATACACGCCAAACTTCTTGAACTCAATTTGTAAGGCATTATCAAAAGTGATATTGTTGTCAATAGTCCACTGTAGCTCAATACCATTAGCCAAGTGATCTACTAACTCCAATTCTACGTCATAGTGTTCAACATAATGCTTTTTCACAAAAAGGTGAATCTGCTGTACTTGTTGTTCTGTTAGTTGTGTCATAAGCTAAGGTGTTAGGCAATAGTGTGTACTTTAATTTTTTTGGCTTCTATGAAGTAGTAGCTCTGATTAAATGCAATAATTAGTATAAGAGGAATTATTTTATAACTGATATCATTAGTTCCAAACATTAATAACAAAAATAAAGCTATACCACCATAGCTAAGTGCTTCTTTGGCAATAAAACGTAGGCGATAGTTTTGTACTTTTCTATATTGAAAGAATAGAATTGTACTTAACGCTACAGATAAAAAGGCTGATACTGTAAATAGTGAATTAGCTAAATTATAGTTGGTTATGGTATTAGCAAAAATGTACGGAATAAGCAATCCTACAATTATTGCTAAAGTGTGATAAGCAATATCTCTCCAAAACCAATTCTTAGCCAAATATCTTGGAATATTATTATAACGTACCCAAAGATGAGGATTTAAGTTTTTGTTCCACTTATTAAAAGTAGTCTTAAATGCATCAGTGTATGTTATCCCCTCAGATATTAGTTCCTCAATATCACAAGCGATATGATCAAGTACTTCATAACGGGCATCTTCATATCTTATCTTGTAATGGTCAATTAAAAATTGCTCAATCTGCTGTACTTGTTTTTCTGTTAGTTGTGTCATAAGCTGAGGTGTTAGGCAGTTAATTTCTTTTTTAAGACTTCTCTTTCGTTGTTAATCGTTGGATAAATTACAGATACACTAATAAAATACCATAGTATAATAAATAGTATTGCTGAAGCAACTAACCAGGTTTGACGATGGAATATCGAGATAACCATTCTAAAGTAAACGAAAAAGATAATGGTAGGGAAAGCAATAAATTGAAACTTTACTTTGTCTAATATCCACTTTCTACCTTCACTTTTATTTTTTCGTTTGGTTTTAATGACATCAATGCTTGCCCATATAATATTAAATACAAGTGTTGATAGAATAAATATATCTGCTATATCTCGCGTGTGTATAAAAATTGCTGTATATTTTAGTAGAGCATAGATAATACTATATAATGCCATTGATACAACTATTCTATGCCATTTGAAATAGCGTTTAATCTCCTTTAAGAGATTCTTTATGTATTGCAATGTTAAAGCTTGTGCTTTTAACTCAACTACATCAGAGAACCCATATACACCAAACTTCTTGAACTCTATTTGTAAGGCATTATCAAAAGTGATATTGTTGTCTATAGTCCACTGTTGCTCAATGCCATTAGCCAAGTGATCTACTAACTCCAATTCTACGTCATAGTGTTCAACATAGTGCTTTTTCACAAAAAGGTGAATCTGCTGTACTTGCTGTTCTGTTAGTTGTGTCATAAGCTGAGGTGTTAGGAAATAGTGTGTACTTTAATCTTTTTAGCTTCTATGAAATTATACACTTGCATCAAAGCCATTGTAAAAGCTAATGATATCATCAATAAGTCATTAGTAGAGATGCTAAATCGTATTAGTAGCACTAATGTGAATATAGCATCCATAATTGCATTTTTTGTAAGAAAACTCAAACGATAATTTTCTTTTTTTCTGTGACTATAATAAATTAAAGTAGCGATGATAAAAGAAATAACTATAAAAGTGGCAAATACAGGACTACTTAAATTATACTCTCTAATAGTATTTAATAAAAGGAGAGGCAATGTTATACCTGCTATAGCAGTAAGGGCGTAATATGTCAAATCTCTTTTTAGCCAAGTTTTAATTAAAAACCAAGGCATATCATTATATCTAATCCAATGATGAGGTTTTAAACTTTTGTCCCATTTGTCAAAAGTAATATTATATGCATCTGCGTAGATAACATCATTATGCATCAAAGTTTCAATTTCACAAGCGATGTGATCAATTATCTCACAGCGAGTTTCTGTGTATTTAATGTTGTATTGGTCAATTAATTGTTGCTCTATTTGTTGTATTTGAATGTCTGATAATCGTTTCATAATTAATAGCAATGTTGGTTTTTAATAATATTATGTCAATTTTAGGTTGACGATATTCTGCATATTTCGGATAAAACTTTCCAGTTCCTCCATCTTATTATCTGTTTCCTTCACCCCAGACTCCGTAAGCTTATAATATTTACGCACACGGCCATCTACGCGTTCCATTTCAACATCTAAGAAACCATCTGCTTCCAATTTGTGTAGCGCAGGATATAGTGCTCCTTCTGTTAAACTCATTTCACCTGCGGTAACTTCTTTTACTTTTTGCGTAATCTCATAACCGTACATTCGCCCGTTTTGCTCCAATAACTTCATTATAATTGCGCTGAGGCTTCCTTTGTATAATTGTTGTTGCTTTTTCATACTTAAGATTCTTATGTATGGCAAATATAGAAATAAAACTGATACATCAAATACTTAGGTATTGTTTTTAATCAATTATTATCGATGTAGGACATTGAGGTCTGTTAGCTATATCAAACAGGTTGAGTTGCTTAATTATTCTTGTTGTTAACTAAAATCAAGGAGTAGGAGGAAACATAAGGACACTATACATCACAACTGCTCGTAGTCAGAAAAAGAAATAAACGAATAAAAAAAGAGTAGAATAAACATTTCGATATACCTTTGCGTTTTGATAAAAAAATGGAAATAGACATATTATTCTACTTGTGTATTGTAGCTTTCTGTGCTGGTTTTATAGATGCCATTGCAGGAGGAGGTGGGTTAATACAAACCCCGTTAGGATTGGCATTACTACCTACTTATCCAGTATCGACTGTAATCGGGTCATTGAAGATTCCGGCTTTCTCAGGAACAGCAATGGCGGTAAGGCAGTATCTGAAAAAGGCTAAGATAAACTGGAAGTACTTCGGAATATTAGCAGCTATATCCTTTGGGAGTGCGTTTCTTGGTTCTTATACCTTGACTATCGTCAATAATGACTTTATGAAACCGCTCTTGTTTGGCATACTGTTATTACTATGGGTGTTTACGTATGTGCGAAAAGACTTTGCAAGAAAAAGTATAAGTGCTGTAACAGACAAGAACAAGTATAAATACGGAATAATAATAGCTTTATTTGTGGGCTTTTACGATGGTTTCATAGGTCCAGCTACAGGAACATTCTTTATTATGGGGTTCATCTTTTTAGTTGGCTTTGATTTCTTTAAAGCCTCTGCTTATGCTAAGATGATTAACCTTGCTACCAATTTTGGAAGTATTTGTTTATTTATGTTGAAAGGACAGATTATATGGGAAATAGCAATTCCAATGGCGATATGTAATGGAGTAGGAGGATACTGTGGTGCTAAGTTGGCTATTTTGAAAGGACAACAATGGGTACGTTATATCTTCTTGTTTATTATGTTTGTTGCCATTTGTAGATTTGGTTATGAAGTATTTGAGTTTTAACTCCCACGAGTTATTCCTATAATATAAAGCGAAAAGCCCTGACACCGTAGTGATCAGGGCTTTTCTAAAGTACAAAAAAGTTATTTTTAGTCTTCCATAGGAAGTTGATTTTCTATTAATTCTTGGTCTTTCTTACTCATAAATAATCGGCCCATTTTATCTAAACCAAAGCGCATTTTGATATCTCTTGTACGCCCAAAGTGGTGAAATAAAATATAGAGTAAAATACCCACTCCTGCGATGTTTATATAACCAAATAAGGTTTTGTTTGCAGCTAATACAGCGTTTACTTGCACTGCTTTTAAACTGATGCCATTATTAGGTCTAAACAGTAAGGCGTCGTCAAAATACACAGCCAAGTTGGTTAAACTTTGTAATTGTAGCTGGTATTGTACCCAATTGAATAAAGAAGAACAAATACCTAAAGAGATGAAGGTTCTCCATAAAAGGATGAAACCAATCAAGCTCAACAAGCTTGGAATATCTAATTTATCTAAAGCGTAATACCAGATTACGATAAACAATACTCCCGTACCATAGCCTTTTAAGAACATTGGCAATAGCCAGCTTTCATAGTTGAACTCAGGAACCATTGAGAAGTACATAATTACTGTGTACATCATAAACGAGGCAAATCCGGAGAACGCAAGCATACGGATAGGTATCTGACGGCTAAACCACTTGTAACATACTATTGCACCAACAAGTAAACCAGGAACCATCATTACGTTTAGTGAGGCGTTTGTCAAGGGGTTGTATCCCAAAACTCCCACTGCAAAGATGTTTTGTATATTGGTTGTAGCTAAGTACATTCCTAAAAAGAACAACATCAAGATAGCGTGTCTTACGTTATTTTTCTTAAATGCTTTAAGTGATAAGAATGGTCTTTTTAATAGTTGTTGTCTCAAAAAGAACAAGAATGCCAAAACGATAAAGGTAGCTGTGGCATACTTTATTTTATCAGAATTGAACCAAGCTTGTTGTTTTCCAAAGGATAGGATATACCCTAAGATGATAAACGAACTATTATACAACAATACACTTAACCAGTCGATATAATAAAGGGGTACCTTTTTCATAAAGCGTTGGTTATGTTGGAAGATTACGCAGATTAAAGCAGTAATTAAACACATAGCAGCGTATTGTAAGTATCCAAACTGCCAGTTGAGGTAGTATGAGACTTTAGCGATATGATAACCTGATAGCTGGGTAACCATTAGTACTCCAGAGTAAAATATGCTGTAAAACAATCCTCTATTTCCTCCTTTACTCAAGAGGAACATTAAAGGAAGTAATACCTCCATCATCCCCAGCATTTTAAACATACCCACTAAGAACGAAGCTCCAATAATAACCTGTGGTTGGTGGGTTGTACCCATTATGGTAAATAGAAAAGCGATGCTCACCAAAGAAGTGATAAGTATCTCTTTAGTTCTGAATCTTGCTTTGATACGAATCACCAAGGGCATTACAGTTCCCATTCCTACTACGTTAGCATAGTTTGCCCACATATAGTATTCTGACATAGCCCCTGTACTACCCACTAAGTAGGTGATATTAGTAGTGTAAATTCCGCTTAAAGAAAAGAACACTAAGGCAATCAGGATAATCAGTAAGAGCATAACAGGTTTAGGAACCCAATTGTGAAATAATCCTTGATTATACATTTACTTTATATTTTTAATTAAAAACCAAAAGGCGAGGGGGTTATCCTTTTACTTGGATATTCATATTCATCCCTGCTCTTAGTCTTTCTACATCTTCTTTTTTATTAGCATCTGTAAACTCAATACGCACAGGAATACGCTGTTGAACTTTAACGAAATTCCCCGTTGAGTTATCTGTAGGCATACTTGAATATCTTGCTCCAGTTGCTGCTGAAATAGCTGTTACAACCCCTTCAAAACTTTGTCCTCTAAGTGCATCAGCACTCATATTGATTTTAGTTCCAATTTGAATATCTGGCATTTGTGACTCTAAGAAGTTAGCAGTAACCCATTTGTTGTTGTGTAAAACGATTGTTCCGATTTGCTGACTTGGGTTAAGCAATTGGCCTTCGTTGATTAATCTTCTCCCCATTGTACCATCATAAGGAGCAGTAATAACAGTGTAAGAAAGATTCAATTTAGCCATATCAAGCATTGCTTTAGTACGTTGAATATCCGCATCATTTAAGGCTAAACGCGTTTGAACTTCAGAAACCGAAAGTTGCGTTGTACTTTTTTGTTTTGTCAAGGCCTCGTATCCTGCTTTAGCCGCTTGGTATTCTGTTTTTACTTGGTCATACTGTTGTTGTGTTACAGCTTCAGCCTCCAGTAAGTTTTTAAATCGGTTACTATTTTGCTCCGCATTCCACAATCTCGCTTTAGCTCCTTCTATATTAGAGTCAAAAACAGCAATATTGTTCGAAACCGTTTGAATAGCAGATGAGGTAACTTGCTTTGCCGCCAATGCACTTGCGTATGCAGCTTCTGCTTGTCCTACTTGCGTTAATATTTCGCGATTGTCAAGAATAACCAGTGTATCACCTTTCTTTACATTTTGGTGTTCAATGAATCTAATCTCTTTAATATATGCAGATACCCTTGTGTTAATCGGGTTTATAAATTCTTCAACCTGTGCAGATTCAGTATAATCTTTGTCGCCAATATGGAAGTACTTGGTCAATAACCAATAAAATGCCAAGGCGATAATCAGAAAAGTAGTTACATTAATGATAATAATCTTCGATTTCTTACCGATCTCTTGTTTGTGGTTAATCCCTGTATTGGAAGAAGCAGCAGCTGGTTTTTGAGTTTCCTGTACTTCTGGAGTTTCTATGTTGTCTTTATTTTCCATTTGTAATTGCAAACATTAATTAAAGTGTTCCTGTTGATTTGATTAAATTGTAGTATTGAAACAATACGTTTATCTGTGCATTAGCATATTGTAATTCCGCTTCTAACTTAGCATTTGTAGCATCAGTCATCTCGGCTTGAATTGCTAACTGGTTTAAGTATTTAGCTTCAATAATGCGGTAGTTTTCTTGAGCTAAGTGTTGGCTCTTTTTCAATAGATTAGCGTTTTGAACAGCCTCTTGATATTTGGTATAAGCAGCATTCACACCCATTTCTATGTTTTGTAATAATAAGATAAGTGATTCATCTGCATGAGATTTGTGTATTTCTTCCAATTTCACTTTTCCTTTTGTCTTGTATAGGTTGTCTAAGCTATAGCTAAGAGAAACACCAACCTGCCAAGCATTAGAATACATATCCATTACAGGGTTTACCGTTGTTATAGGTCTTGTCATATTATATCCACCAACTGCGGCAAGTGCTGGGTATCTATCTGTTTTAGCTACCTCAATTTTCTTTTGTGCCAACTCTACGCTTTTCTGTGCCATAGCCAACATAGGGTGGTTTTCATAAGCCAATTGCAGATAGTAAGAAAAGTCACCTTCTAATGCTTTATTGTTTACATCACTCACTGGGATAAAGGTTGTATTCGGTTGTAATCCTAATGCAAACGCTAAGTTGTAGTTTAGGATAGCGGTATTGTTATTTACTACTAACAATGCTTGGTCAATGTTTTGCAAAGCCAATTCACCACGGATAACCTCGTTTCTGGTCATCATACCTTCTTTGTAAAAGCGAGTAACATTTTCTAAGCGAATATTAGCCAGTCTTTTATTGTTTTGGTAAACCTGTTCTTGATTTACCAATTTGTATATATCCAAATAGTTAGATATTACAAGAAACTTAATAGCTTGCTGGTCCTTTTCGAAGTCGAGATTCGTCAGTTGCTCACGCATTTCAGACATTTCGATAGACTTGTTAATCAAACCACCTTTGTATAATAGCTCCGAAGCCTGTATAGCATAAGAATTTCCAAAATGTGGCATATCTTTTGTCATAACCTTACTGAAGTCCTTGTCTAATATCTGTACATCACCAATATAGGCAGCAGTAGCAGATGCTGTAAGGTTTGGAAGGCGTTGTTGTCTAACAACCTTCGTTTGCTGAGTAGCAAATTCTTTATTCTTTTCGTTAACTTTTAGTTGTTGGTGATTTTCAAGAGCAAGTTGTATAACTTCCTCAATAGTAAGTTCTTTTACTCCGTTTTGGGCATAAGAAATACCAGACGATAATAAAAGAGCACTTATTCCATAGAAGCATTTACGCAGGGAATATTTCATTTTCTCTAATCATTTTAAGAATGCAAAGTTAGGCTGTAGCTATACTTTGTAAAATGATTAAAAAACGGATAAAGATGTTTGAAAGTATTATTTTGTTTATTTAAACTGCGCTCGATATTGAGTCGGGCTAATGTTAAGATGTCTTTTAAAGAAGTGAGCAAAAGCGTATTGATCGCTAAATTTGAGCAATTCAGCAATTTCTCTGATTGGATTTGTTGTACTTGACAATTGTGCTTTAGCCTCGTTTAGAATAAACTCGCCTATAATCTCGTTTGGAGTTTTATTTGTAATCTCTTTAACGACAGTGCTTAAATGGCGTATAGATATACGGAGTTGATCTGCGTAGAACTGCACTGTTTTATCGCGTAAATAGTTTTCGGACACCAAAATAAGGAAGTTATAAGCTATAGCTTGTTGGGTAGTCATCTGACTTAAACTGTCGTGTTGTTTAGGAGAGGTAATACTAACAAGGTGATATAAAACAATATTAAAGTAGTTTTCAACAATCTCTCTTGCATACTCGATATTGTTGAAGTTTTTGATATAATAGTTAAGCATACGAATGTTTTGCCAGAACAATTCCAATTCTCCAGGAGTTGTAGTAAAGCTTCTTTTTAGCTGTCTTTTTAAGTTGTCATATACTTTAAGCTTGTTGAGTTTAAGTGCTATTTTTTGGATAAACTCCAAGTTGTAGCTTACTAATCTTAGCTCTATATCATCACTCATCTCAATGGTTTCGTACACGTATTTCTTGTCAAAAAGAATGATTGTATTTGCCGTTGCTTCAATTTCTGTAATCTGTTCTTTGAATAATAGACGACCCTTTTTTACAAATAAAATCGACGATCGAATAGGGCGGTAAGGGTGACCAATAGGAACAATATCAAAGATAGTTTTCTCGTCATTTACTGCTACTTCTAAGAAGGGATTATTTGTATTTGAATCTGCGTTTTTCAAAGTAAGATGAATTGAAATTAAGTATTGCAAGTTACCAAAAAAAATGGGTAGGTTGACTTAATACATAATCCAATTCTCTTCCTTAATATTCAATTAGAATAAGATTTATGTATCCAATAACAAGATGTTTTTTGTGATTTATTCGTGTAAGTAAAGAGTCATATAAGGAGTGTTTAACAGTAAATGAGTTTTTTTTAACAAAAAATAGCAAGTGGTAAGAAAAGTTCAAACCTTGTTTTTGGTTAAGTATGTGTTTTTTAATTGAATAATCTATCTTTTTTACTGTGAAATTTATTTTAGGATATGGTTATAAAGCTATGTAGTTATTATATTTGCAGGCATTTTTAGAACGCAATATGTGCTATTGTAAAATTGGGTTAATAAAATAATTTCCAATGAGTTGTGTTTTTATGGAATTATCGTATTCTTAGTTAAATAGATGTTTTATTGGTAATATTTAAATATAAAAAACCTCTTGTAGAAAGGTTCTGTTGTGCAGGTCTTATATAAGTGATATTGTTAATTATTCATAAAATGTGATTTTACATAATTTAAATTGTGACTCAATGAGAATTGTGTGTCTTAAGGGTGAAAAAATAGAAATAGAATGTCTTATTTACTTTGTAATTATCGACATATAAAAGAGTAGAGCTCTATTGAATACAGATACCAATTTTTGGGAAAGCAATTGGTATTAGGTATTAAAATAGTAAAGAGAAAAATAAGAATAACGGATTATTTTTCTTCTTTTAAAGATTAAAAAAAGTACTATTTGTACGAATGAAATTTTAAAATGGTGTTTTTACATTGAATGTAAAAATATTTAGAAGTTTCATTACTAAAAATGAGATTTTTTTGTAAACCGTTATAAATCAAAGCGTGCACTGCGTTTCATTTTATTGGGAAGTACATCTTTTTTACAAAATGAAACATATATAAAAGTGAATAGTGCTATCTTTGCATAAATAATTTGTGCGCGCGATATGAACTTATGTTTCAAAATCGCGAAGTACAGATAAATTGTAAAACTATACAATACTACACCTTATGAACAAAAGATTAATTTCTGCTGGCTTGCTAATGTCATCTCTTGCGATCAATGCGCAAGTAGGGGTTGGTACATCAACACCAAACAAATCTGCTGAGCTTACTGTAGCTTCAACAAATAGAGGTTTATTGATACCACAAGTGCCATTAAAGAACACTGCAGATAAGAGTACAATCACAAATGGTAATGTTGAAAGTTTACTTGTTTACGCAACTGTAAAGCAAGAGGATATTATTCCAGGATACCACTATTGGGATGCTAAACGTCAAGTTTGGAAACGCCTAACAGCGGACTCTGAAATTCCTGCGCTTGTTGTAAATCAATTTGAAAATATCTTGAATCTGGAAGGAGACAAGGTGAAAAATCTGATTAAGAATATCGTGAATAATACTACGGGAAATGTAGTGTATGAAGGAGATAAATTATACCACATAACAGAGGGTGGTAAAAAGGTTGAAATCAAACTTGGCGATATTGTTAAAGCAAATGAAACATTGACTGTTTTAGCTTACGATAAAGTTACTGGTGCTTTGACTTATTCTGATGAGAAAAAAGCTATCGTTACTGTTGATATCAAAGGGGCTGTTAAGTCTTTTGAAACTGTTAATAGTATCATCACAGATGAGGATAAAGGAACGATTACTTTTAAAGATGCAGCTGGTAATGTAAATGCTACTGTTAAGATTAAAGACCTTGTAAAAAAATACGAGACAGTGACTACTCTTGTGGATAACAAGAATGGTACTTATTTATACACGTCTGAAAATAATACACAAACTACAATCAATGTGCCTGCTGATGTAATTAATCAATTCAACAAAATCGTGAATAACGGTGATGTTTTAAAAGAGTTGGTTACTGTTTTAGGAGATACATATGTAGGAGGTAACGTTTACTATGACGGAGATAAGTTTCAATACGTTGATAATAGCGGAAAGAAACATAATGTTAGCCTTGAACAATTAGTAAAAGGAAAAGAAACTATTACAACTTTAGTACGTGAGAAAGCTGGTAAGTATGTTTATACTAATGAAGCTGGAGCTACATCTAATATTACTGTTGTAGGTGATGTTACTGAGGTAATCAAAGCTAAAACTGACCAAGACTTGTACAATGTGTTAAAAACATTTGTAGATGTTGAGGAAACATTGACACAATTAGTGTACAACGCATCAACTAAGAAATTGGTGTTTAGTGATGAAGATGATAAAGAGCACGAGATTGACGTAGATGCATTAGTGAAAAATAACCAATTTGTTTCTGTAGTTCGCGGTGGTACTAATATCAATGTAACTAAAGTTATCGACGGAAATACGATTACTTATACATTAGATGTTCCAACTGCAACTAAAGATGTTGCTGGGGTTGTAAAAGCTGGTAGCGGATTAGACGTTGATGCTAATGGAAACCTTAGTGTGAATTTAGAAACTGCATTAAATGGCAAGAATTTGAGTGGCGACAATATTATTGTTGTTACTGATGGTAAAGGAGCTGTTTTAAAAGAAACAAAATTAGCAGTAAATGAAAAGGCAATAAGCCTTGAGAATGTAGGAGGTTTGCTTAATCTGTCACAATTACATAAAGGTAATGCAGGTGATGTGTTAGTTGTAGATGCAAAAGGTAATGTAGTATGGTCTGCAAAAGAGGCAATAACTACAAATACATTAGTATTAACTGGTTCTGATTTAGTTTCTACTGTTAACGGTGTAGCGATTACACAAAGCTTAAAAGACAAATTGTCTACTGAGATGCTTCAAAAAGGAGCTGTTACAGCTGATAAATTAGGAGCTACTGCTGCTGAAAAAGGAAAAGTTCCTGTGGTACAAGCAGACGGAACAGTGAAATATGAAAACATTGCTGCTTCTAATGTAGATGGAAAAACATTAGATTCTGCTAATGAGTTATTAACTGTATCTGATGGAGCTGGAGTTGTATTGAAAGATGTAACATTAACAGTGAACCAAGGGAAGTTTGATTTAGCTAAAATAGGAGGAGAGTTACAATTAACTCAAATCAAAAAAGGAAATAAAGGAGAAGTTTTAGTAACAGATAAAGATGGAAACGTTAGTTGGGCAAAACCAGAAAGCGATTTAATCAAAGAGATGGTTCAAAAGAACCAAACGGTTACTAAGATTGTTGATCATAATAATGGATCATTCACTTATTACAATGAAGCTGATTTTGATTTGAATGGCGAATTAAAAGCAAATGCGAAAGGATTGACTTTTGATGCCAATACATTGACAATTTCAGTGAAAGATGGTGTATATACATTTACAGATAAGTCGACTAAAGAGCCATTAGCTGTTATTGATACAAATGCGAGTTCAATTATTTTCAATGATAATAAAACGCAATTGGGAAGTACTAATGTACAAGGAGCAATTGAGAAGTTATTAGAGAAAATAGGTGCGGTTGAAAGTACGAAAGGAGAATTGAGCGGTACAGGTATCTTAATTAATGGCAAAGCAAGTTTAGTTGATTCTGTGTTAAAGAATATGGTGTTGTCTATAGAGGATGGTGCTATTACAACAGATAAGTTAGCAGCTGATGCTGTTACAACGGCTAAGATTGCTAAAGGAGCTGTAACAACAGATAAAGTTCAAGCTGGAGATAAGGGTACTGTTTTAGTTACAGACAAGAACGGAAACGTTACTTGGGGTAATGAGAAAAATGAGGTATTGAAAGAGATTGTTTCAGCAAACGAGACAGTAACTATTCTGTCTTATGATAATGCAAGCAATACATTAACCTATACAAACGAAGCTAATATTAAAGAGACAGTTGCTTTAAGCGTTGGTTCTTTATCGTATGACGATAAAACTAACTCGTTGAAGTTTACGGATGCTGCAGGAAAGGCGACAACATTGAAGTTGAATGAGGTTACTGCTTCACTAAAGGATGGTGTTTACACTTTTGTAGATGGAAAAGGAGAAACAATTACATCGATAGATACAAATGCATCAGCAACTGGATTTGATGATACGAAGTCTAAGTTAGGAGCAAATAATGTTCAAGAAGCTATAGACAATTTAGTTAAAAACTTAGCGTCAGGAGCAGAGGTTAAATTGCAAGACAAGCAAGATGGTAAAGTTACATTAGTAGCAAAAGATGGATCAGTATTAGGAACAGTAGATAAATCTTCTGTTACTTCAGATGGTAAGGGTTCATACACGTTTACTAATGGAAATGGAAAAGATGTTGTCATTAATGTAGTTGGAGATGTAGTTAATAACCTAACAGCAGAGGGAGATATTTACAAAACACTTGTAGAAATCTTAAAAGACAAGAGTGATAAGTTAGTAAATAATAACAATGGAACATATACGCATACATCGGTAGATGGTTCTGTAGTTGAGATTGACGCAAACACTACAACTGTTACGATAGATAAAGGTGTTTATACTTTCAAAAACGGAAAAGGAGATGAAATTACATCGATAGATACCAATGCATCAGCAACTGGGTTTGATGATACGAATTCTAAGTTAGGAGCAAATAATGTTCAAGAAGCTATAGACAATTTAGTTAAAAACTTAGCGTCAGGAGCAGAGGTTAAATTGCAAGACAAGCAAGATGGTAAGGTTACATTAGTAGCAAAAGATGGATCGGTATTAGGAACAGTAGATAAATCTTCTGTTGTTTCAGATGGTAAGGGTTCATACACGTTTACTAATGGAAATGGACAAGATGTTGTTATTAATGTAGTTGGAGATGTAGTTAGTAACCTAACAGCTGAGGGAGATATTTACAAAACACTTGTAGAAATCTTAAAAGACAAGAGTGATAAGTTAGTAAATAATAACAATGGAACTTATACGCATACAGCGGTAGATGGTTCTGTAGTTGAGATTAACGCAAACACTACAACTGTTACAATTGAGAAAGGTGTTTATACTTTCAAAAACGGAAAAGGAGATGAAATTACATCAATAGATACAAATGCATCAGCAACTGGGTTTGATGATACGAACTCTAAGTTAGGAGCAAATAATGTTCAAGAAGCTATAGATAAATTAGCTAATACAGTTAGTACAACTAAAGGAGATTTAGAACTATCAAAAGAGTTAGAGTTTGTAGGTGGTACAGATGGAACTAACAAATTATTGGCTAAAGCATCAGTAGGAATTAAAGATGGAAGTATTGGTACTGGTAAATTTGAAAAAGGAGGTAACGGTACTGTTTTAGTTACAGACAAGAGCGGAAACGTTACTTGGGCTGAAAAAACAAATGAAACTTTAACCGATGCTGTGAAAGCTAACGAAACTGTTACAGTATTAGTTAAAAATACAAATGGTTCTTATACTTACTATAACGAAAAAGAAGTAGGAGCAGATGGTAAACCAGTTAGTGGTGCTACTGGAGTTAATATTGATCCAAAAGAAGTTTCAGTTGAATTGAATACGGCAAAACATCAATATGAGTTTAAAAATGCTAATGGTGATGTAATTGGTTCAATAGATATGAATGCTTCTAATGTAGCAATCGATAATAAAGGAGTCTTTACGTCAACAGATGTTCAAGGTGCTTTAGAAGAGTTGTTAAAAAACATTAAGGCAGTTGAAAGTACAAAAGGAGATTTAACTGTAGCTGGTGGTCTTGAGTTTACTGATAAAAGTAATGGAACAGAAAAGTTACTGGCTAATGCAGGAATTCAAATTGCAGACCAAGGTATTTCAACAGGTAAACTTGCTAATAATGCAGTTACAACAGATAAAGTTCAAGCTGGAGATAAGGGTACTGTTTTAGTTACAGATAAGGATGGAAACGTTACTTGGGGTAATGAGAAAAATGAGGCATTGAAAGATATTGTTTCAGCTAACGAGACAGTGACCATTCTGTCTTATGATAATGCAAGTAATACATTAACTTATACTAACGAAGCTAATATTATAGAGAGAGTTGCTTTAAGCGTTGGTTCTTTATCATATGACGATAAAACTAACTCGTTGAAGTTTACGGATGCTGCAGGAAAGGCGACAACATTGAAGTTGAATGAGGTTACTGCTTCACAAAAGGATGGTGTTTATACTTTTGTTGATGGAAAAGGAGAAACAATTATATCGATAGATACAAATGCATCAGCAACTGGATTTGATGATGAAAAGTCTAAGTTAGGAGCAAGTAATGTTCAAGAAGCTATAGATAAATTAGCTAATACAGTTAGTACAACTAAAGGAGATTTAGAACTATCAAAAGAGTTAGAGTTTGTAGGTGGTACAGATGGAACTAACAAATTATTGGCTAAAGCATCAGTAGGAATTAAAGATGGAAGTATTGGTACTGGTAAACTTGCTGATAATGCAGTTACAACAGAAAAGATAACTGATAAAAATGTAACAGCAGATAAGCTAACAGCTGGAAAAATTGATAACGAAAAGCCAAGAGTTGGTATTGCAGATAAAGATGGAAACGTTACTTATCAAAACTTTGAAACAGTAGTACAAGGAAATCAAAAAACAGTTGTTTTAGTAGATGGTACAAATACTACAGTTGAAAGTAAAGTTGATTCAAAAGATGCTAACAACACAATTTGGAATGTAAATGTTGCCACAGCAAAAGGAGCTGCTAATAGTGCCGAATCTGTTTTAGGTTTAGTAAAAGAAGCAAAAACAAATCCAACTGTTATTATTTCTCAAGAAGGAGAGTTGTCTGTTAATCTAATGACAACAAACTCAATCAAAGAAGTAACTGGAGAATACGGTGTATTGACTGATGATGTAATCATCTTAGGGAATGCAGTAAATGGAGATGTAAGGATTACTTTACCAACAGCTAACACAGCGAATAAAGGAAAAAAATACACAATTAAAAAACAAGATAAGAACGAAGATAACTATGTAACTGTTTTCGGAGCGATAGAAGGATTACAAGAGGTTTATACAGCCTTGCCATATTCTGGATGGGACTTCGTTTCTAACGGATCACAGTGGATAATCGTTAACAAATTATAATCACCTTACTTAACATAACAAAACACATGAAAAAATTAATATTATCTGCTTCAGTAGCATTTTCAGTTCTTGCAACTACAAACGTATCAGCTCAACAAGGTTTTGGAACAAATGCTCCACATAAATCATCAGCTGTTGATATCGTTTCTTCAAAACGAGGTTTATTGATTCCACGTATTGATATCGCTGATTTAGACAAGGCTGCTCCTGTTTCTGATCCTGCAGATGCGTTGATGGTTTATAATAAAGGAACTCAAACTGCTCCAGGTTTCTATTACTGGGAAAAAAATAGATGGGTGCGTTTCGTAGCTTCTAATACTGAAAAAACTGTTACTGTAACAGCAGGTACAAATGTAAATGTTGATGTAGATAGCTCAAAGCCTAATACAACTGATTATAAAGTTAGTGTAAAAGGAGGTGATAAAGACGGAAAGGTTTTAGTAACTAAGATAGATGGTAGTAATAGTACAACGGTTTGGATTGATCCAAAAGAGTTTGTATTTAATGCTGTTAGTGCTACAAACGGTTTAACTGTAATTAATGATAAAGAAGGAAATAGCCAATTTGAATTAGGTGGAGCTTTAACTAAAGACTTAACGACTATTGGTACTGGAAATGGAAAGAATTTAGCAATTATTGGATTAACAGATGTTTCTGATAAATTTGATGGGAAAGAGCAAAAGATCGTAGTGATGGGGGCAGATGGAATTTTAAAAATTACATCTCCTAAATCATTAATTGAAGAGTCTATTGCTAAAGGTAATTTAGTTGCTAAAACATTAACTACTGATGGTAAGATTGTTATTGGTGATGATAAAAAATCAGAATTGCCTAATTCAGTTTTAGTTGAAACTAAATTGAGTATTAAAGAAGGAAGTATCACAACTACTGAAATTGCTAACGATGCAATCACATCAGAAAAAATTAAAGATGGAGAAGTAAAAACATCTGATTTAGCTGGTGGTGCAGTTACAGCTGAGAAATTAGGAGCAAAAACTGAAGATCAAGGAAAAGTGCCAGTGGTTCAAGTTGACGGTACTGTAGTTTATAAAAATATTTTTGAAGAAGGTGTAAATGCTAAAACATTAAAAGGGTCAGGTATTACAGTAACAGCAGGAGATACAGAAGGAACAGGTTTATCAGTTGCAAGTTCTTTATTGAAAGATGTGACTTTAGGAATTGCTAACGATGCAATTACATCAGAAAAAATTAAAGATGGAGAAGTAAAAACATCTGATTTAGGTGGTGGTGCAGTGACAACTGAAAAAATTAGTGATGGTGCAGTTACAGCTGATAAAATGACAGCAGGTACTGTTAATGGAGAGGGTAAAGTTGATTATGCTGCAGAAGGAACTGTTCCAGTAGCAGGAAAAGATGGTAAAGTTACTTATCAAAATGTTTCTGCTACATTAGGAAAGGCATTAACAACTGATGGTAAGATTGTTATTGGTGATGATAAAAAATCAGAATTGCCTAAATCAGTTTTAGTTGATACTAAGTTGAGTATTAAAGAAGGAAGTATTACAACTACTGAAATTGCTGATAATACTATTCAAAATGAAGATATTCAAAGTAAAACTATTGGCGTTGATAAATTGGATGCAACTGGTGCAACTGCAGGACATGTAGCTACGGTTAATACAGACGGAACGGTTTCATATAGCACAATTACTCCAGCTGCTTTAACAGATAAGAAAACATTAACTACAGATGGAGTTATTGTAATTGGAGAGAACGGTGAAGCAAAAGAAACAACAGCGACTAATTCATTATTAGCTGATGTTAAGTTAAACATAGGTAAAGATAAGATTACAGCAGACCATATTGCTACAGGTGCAGTTACATCAGATGAGATTGCAGATGGTACTATTCAAGCTGTGGATATGAAATCAGATGGTAATTCAAAAGTTTTAGTTACAAATGAAAAAGGAGAAGTTATTTGGACTGAGCAATCTGCTTTAAATAATAAAGATAAGTTTGAAGGAGAGGGGCCAATTGCTGTTAATGCTGGTACTGATAATAAAACAGGTGGTAAAGATTATACTATTTCTATTGCAAATGCAAATGGAAATAGTACTGCTGGTGTTGTGAAAGAGGCAAAAGAGAAGCCGACAATTAATTTTGTAGATGGAGTAGCAACTGTAAATGTTGCATATATATCTGAAACACAAGGTAAAGGATTAACATCAACAAGTATTACAGTTAAAGATGGAGCTAATGCATTGTTACACGCTGCAAGTATTGAGATTACTCCAGGTGAAACAGATGGAATGGTGTTAGTTACTACTGGTACTGATACAAAGACAACGAAATGGGTTCCTGCCGGAGAACTGGGAAACACTGTTACAGCAAATAATGGTTTAGCTAAGGATGATAAACATAACATCACATTAGGAGGTGATATTGATTTAGAGACGACATTAAATGTTACTGATGGCAAGGGATCTTTGTCTATTAAAGGATTAAAGTCTCCTAAAGATCTTAAAAATTCAAATGTAGTTGTAGGATCAGACGGGAAATTAGCTGTAATCGACAAAACTCCAGCAGGACCAGTTACAATTAACAATGGAGGAGAGATTACAATTAATGGTTCTACTGTTGCAAATTACCATCCTTCTATGGAAGAGATTGTAATCGAAGTAACATTAGGAGAAAAAGATACAAACTTACAATTACCAGTTATTGACGGTACATCAGGACAAACAATTAGTGTGAAAATCATTAATGAAAATGAATCACATACAGGATATTTGAATATCAAGTCAGGAACAGATTTATTAGCATACGGAGCAATGCCATTCCAAGGTTGGATTATTAAATCTAACGGTACTAAATGGATCATTGTAGGGCGTAACTAATTAAAAAACACAACAAAATGAAAAAATCTTATATAGGATATGCAGGACTTGCTTTAGTACTTTCTTTAAGTGCTGAGCAAGCTCACGCACAACAAGGATTCGGAACGGATAAGCCACATAAATCTGCAGCAGTAGATATTCAATCTCCTAAAAGAGGTTTATTAATTCCACGTGTAGATTTAGTTGAAACTACTAATGGGCTAAACCCTATTAATGGACCAGCCCAGTCATTGATGGTATATAATGAAAATACTCACGAAGACGTAACTCCAGGTTATTACTATTGGGATACTAATCGTTGGGTGCGTTTTGCAAAACAATCTGATGTTACTGAAATCTCTTTAGCAGGTGATGCTATAGGGAAAACAGGAGAAACAAAGGTTGTTGCTATTCAGGGTTCACAAGTAAGTGAATCAAAGCCTGTTGCTAATCAAGTTTTGACATTTGTAGATGGTAAATGGACACCAACTACCATTACGGCTTCGCATATAAGTGATGCTAAGAATTTGTCTGCAGCAGATGAGGGAAATGCTACTATTGAAGTGGTTACAGGTGGTAAGAATGCTACGCTTGTAGAAACTTCTTTAAGAGTTAAAAACGAATCTATTACTTCTGCTCAAATAAAAAATGGAGAAGTAAAAACGGAAGATTTAGCTGATAAAAATGTAACTGCTGGTAAATTAGTAGCTGAAAAGGAAGATGCAGGTAAGGTAGCTGTTGTTCAGAATGATGGATCGGTTAAGTATGAAAACTTAGCATCTTCTCTTGTGACAGGACAAGATGTAACTGCGGCAAGTGATAAGGTTGTGTTAAGTGAGGGAGCAAAAGGAGCTGCATTGAAAGCATTCACAATCGATGTTGATGAAAAGAAGTTAAGTTTACAGAATATAGGTGGGCAAGTAACTAATGCTCAAATTACACCTGGTACTACTGCTGGACAAGTATTGATTACTGATGGTACTACAACTAAATGGGTTAATCAATCTACTTTAATTACAGCTACAACTAATGTGTTGGCGCTTAAAGGAAACGCACTTACGAGTACTGTAAATGGTGTTGCTTCATCTGTAGATTTAGAACCGGCTATTCAGACTGGTCAAAAAACGGTGGAGGTTGTAAATGGAACAAACACAACTGTTACTAAAACACCTGCTGAAGGAGGAAAACACACTACGTACGCTGTAAATGTTTCTCAGGAAGCTATACGAGCAGTCCAAAAAACGACAACTGTTGTTGGTACAGATAATCTTGTTACTGTTACACCTACTGTTGATAATAATAATACGGAGTACAAAGTAAGTATTAATAAGGCAGAGATTTTAAAAGATCAAGTTAATACAGTTGTTAGAGCTGGTAATGGAGTTATTGTTTCAGACGGGAAAGCGACTCCAGAAAAAGATGGTAAAGAAGTTTTCTATGATGTAGCTATTGATACAAACGGAGCTACAAAAGGACAAGTATTAACTATCGAAGGAGAAGGTGATAACAAAACAGTAAAATGGACAACACCTGCTGCTGATAAGGACACTAATATCTATAATGTTGATGGTACTTTGGCAAACAATCGTACGGTAGATTTGAATGGTAATACATTGAATTTTATTCAAAAAGTAGCTAATCAAGAGGCGTCTACGGCAACGTTTGGTCAAAACGGAGCTCAATATGCTTTGACTTTGTCAAGCGCTGATAGAAGTAATGTTCAGGTGGCATCAAGAGGTAATGGAAGTACAAATAGAATGGATTTCTTTCAAGATCCAAATCAAGTCGGACAAATTACTGCTGCTGGAAAAAATGCAGGTTTACAGTTTAATATAACTTCTGAGTCTGGTACTAATCAAGGATTTGCTTTTACAGCTAATCAAATTCAACGTATGAAGTTAGCCGCTGATGGTAAGCTGACAGTTGGTTTGTTTGGTTCGGAAAATGGAACTGTGACTGAAACGCCTCGTAAAGTAGCAGAATTTAACTCTTTAGAAGTAGTTCATGGACACGTGAAAATTGATGAAATAAATCAATTACCTGGTAATATTGTTACGGATAAAGTGGTTGTTGCTGATAGTAATGGTGTTTTAAAAACATCAAATGGAGCAATGCCAAAGTTCTTTTATATGCCTGCTGTGATTTTTGATACATCAAAAAAAGGATCAGGACTTCAAAGAAACTTATACCAAGATTATGTAAATCAATTTACAGGAGGTTTGCCAGGAACAGGAAGTGCAAATTATAATATAGCACATGGTGCCGATGAAGGGGTAATGCCTTATACTGGAGGTATTATTGGAAGTGAGGGTGCTCCTGCTGATATCTCTGTTTTAAATAAAGAACAATTGCATTATTATGTAACTTATTACGATACAAGTGTTTTCTCAGGAATTAAGATTAGTAAAGAAGGTATTATGACTTATAATATTATTGGAGAAGCAACACAAGGGTCTTATATGACTATCGTTTTTGTAATAAAAGATTCAAATACAGGTACAGGAGTTCAATAGTAGGTTTTATCTATTATTGAAATTTATGTACAGATATATTAGAAAATATGAGAAAACATATAGATAATTTTACAGCTAAAGTATTGAAAAAGGCACTGGTGGGATGTTTCGCATTATTGTCTGTTTCAAATGCCTTAGCTGATGGATCGAAGGACTTATATCCAGCTAAAGCGAAGGAATTTAACTCTGATGGTTCTGAGATTTTATATCCTGTTGGAAAAGGACATCGGGCTATGTTATTAGGAAAGGGATATACAGCACCAGAGGCTATTCCTTTTCCTAATGCGGGAGCCCATTATGTATATGCAAAGGAAGGTGAAACGATAACAATGGCTTCTTCTGCGCAAGGATATGGTTCAGATGTAGGAGGTATAGCTCTTTATGCGCCAGATGGAACTTTTTTAAAAAAGGATAATAGTTTGGGAAATATTCCAAATAGAAAAGCTGAGCTTGCAGGACCCAAAAAGTATAAGGAAGATAAAGAAGGTGGATATACCCCTATTTATTATAAAGTACCTAAAGGAGGTGAAGGTATTTATAGAGTAGAATTTACCTCAAGAAGAATGAATTGGCAAGGTAATGTTTTTTATGCTAATGAGAATTGGACTCAAGGAGATGATGCCACTATCGTTGCATGGGATGTTTCAGTACTTAATGGTGGTGGTACAGCTTTTATTCCAGGACGTGTTTATGCTACTAACTTGAATTTTTCAAATGGGAATTTTAGTTCTGGTTATAATTATCAGAATATTGAATTTAATGGAGAATTTTTTGTTCGTACAAATGATGGTTTTACATACCGAGTAAAACACAATGGTACATCAGGTATTGTTTGGGCTTTTTTTACAAATAGTATAGGGTTTAAAGATGATAAAGGAAATTCTAAATATAAAAGTTTAAATGAAGAAGCGAGTACTGCTTCAAAAAGGATTCATAATCCTAATACACCTGATGATAATGAGAATATAACACATAAAATGTTTTATACATTTCCTGCAGAGGATATGCCTTCTAAAGCAATAGTGAGTGTAGGTGTTGAAAAAGATCATTATCCGAATAGAGTAACTTGGTTAAATCCTTCTGTTTTAGAGCCAGAGGTTCAAAATGTTCATATTGTTGGAGCAGAAGGGACAGATGGAGTAATTGGGCATAAAGGAGGATATGTTGTATTTGACGCACCAGTAGCAGGACAACAATATACTATTGAAATTCTAAATAACAACAATGTTTTTTTTACTTTAGAAGGTAATACAAAAGAGGGGGTTAATAGAGTGTTTTGGGATGGGAAGAATAAAGCAGGTAAGAAACTTGCTAAGGAGCTGGGACGTGTGCCAATTGAGGTGAAGGTACAATTACAAGGGGCAGAGGTTCACTTTCCATTTTTTGATATTGAATATAACACAGGGGGAATAGCCATTGAATTATTAGATTATAAAAATTTAAATGGCAAATTTATTTCAGATAAAGTATTTTGGGATGATATTGATATATCAATTCCCACAACAATTGAAAGAGTTTGGGTTTATGGTAAATATGTAAATGGACGATGGGTTCCGGCGCATTATGAAGAAACTGAGATAATTATTTTAGAAGGAAATAAAGTAGATCCGATAGAAAATAGCCATACAATAAAAGGTAATCAAGGGATTAGTAGTAATGTGAATGGGCATAAATGGGGTGCTGGTGGAACAGGAGCACTAAATACATTTGGTGATAAAAAGTCGATGGACACCTGGACATTTAGAGTAGGTAATAAAGTTAATAAAGAAACTTTTGTAGAAGTTAAAGAAGCCGATTTGTACACCACAGTTTTAAGTACTGTTAATGGAAAATCAAATCCTACAATTGGAAACTTTGGTGACTCAGTAGTTTATAAGGTTATTGCGGGTAATTACGGTCCAAGTGATGTTATTGCTGATTCTGACAAGGGTATAAAAGGTGCTCCTTTTACATTTCAAGTACCGGGAGGTGTTGAAATTACAAGCGCAACAATTAGTTATCAAGATAGTGTTAGAGAGAATGTTCGGTTGACTTATGATAAGGCAACAAGAATGTATCACGCTGAATTGAGTTTGAAAAAAAGAGGAACAATCACATATACATTTGAAGGGAAATTAGTAGGAGGAATTGGAAATCAAGTGGCTGAGGCAACTATTATGCGTCCTGCGGATGTAACTGATCCAGATGCTACGAATGGAGATCCAAAATTAGCACCGACCAATCCACACTTTGAATGTTATAATAATGATACAAGTTCTTTAGGTACAAACAGTGGATCAATTGGGTGTAATAATATTACAGAGGCTTCATTTATGTTGCTTGGACCTTGTGTTGATGCAGTATTGTATTACGAAGATTTTGACAGAGGATATTGGAATGTAAATTCGGGAAGAACAGACTGGACAAATAGAGCTTCTGTAAGTTTAAATTCCGACGGAAGTATTCAAAAGAATCAGCAAGGAAATACGATACGAAATGGAGCTGTGGGTGGAGCAACAAGTACTTATAATTTTGCGCCAGGTATTAATGATAAAAGATATCCTGGGTACAAAGTGCAAAATGATATAGCGCGTATTCCTGATGGACACTATGCTGTTTTACCTCCAGGTTATGTAAGAATGGGGTTAGATGATAGAGATCCGTGGAAAACACAAACTTGGTATCCTAATCATCCGGTAGACTTTTATGATTGGACTCCTGCTTGGGATCAACCTGGTGCTGTTAGAGATATGTCTGGCGCCGTGAATGGTGCAGCTTTCTTAATTCGTGGGGCTGCCAGTGCAACGCAAAGTATAAAGCCATTTTATGAATTTGATGTAAAAGAACCATTAAAGGCTAATACAACCTATACGTTGGATTTGTATTCTTATGTTACTTATCACGATAAAGATTACATGTTAATTGATGTGATTGATACAGAGGGAGGACAGATTTTAGCAACAGTTCCACTTAAGTTTGCTGGTGCAGAATTGCCTGAAGGTGCTGCAGAAACAGGATTCAGTTTAGGTTGGGTTCCTTTAACGGCAAGTTTTAGAGTAGATGATACTTCGTGTAAAATTGAAGGTAAAAAGGTAAAAGTGGCAATACGTGGTAGTCAAGACCGTGCATTAGTAAGTGGTAAAGGTTTTGGACACACAATTCTTGATAATATTGCTTTTACAAGAAGAAGTTCTAATGGATGTACTATTAAAGCAACGCCAATTACCTGTGCTGATCTATGTTATACAGATGTAGTAGGTAAAGGTTTTGGATGGGATAATATAGAAGGCAAGCTAAATAATGGTAAGATTTTAGCACAAAAATTTACTCAACCAGGTACGAATGGTGGATTTGTTGTAGATATTTATCAATTAGATAACTCTTTCAATATGGTCATAAATGGAGTTCCTCTGTATAAAGAAGAATTGGAGTTTCAATCAGGAAAGCCAACGAATAGTAGTAAAAAGTTAGAGCAAAATGTACGTTTTAAAGATAGAACTGGCAGTAAATGGGGGAGTAATGGAGTTTATGAAATTTGGAAAATAAATGAAAATAAAAAGATTGACCTTAGTGATAGACTTAATAATCCTACTCCAGCTATACGTGTCATTATTGATAAATGGGGAAATGTTAAGTTATTTGGAAAACGAACTACTGAGTCTCCTTTAGAAGAATTAGAAGTTTTTGATAAGATAACTAAAGCTGCTGTGGTATTTGAAAAGATTCACTGGATTTCGGATGAAAATGAAGCTAATAATATTGATGTAACTCAAGTTGTTGTAGGAGCAACTAAAATGATTGGTTTTGGTTATGGTCAAAAACAAAAAGATTGTGAAACTTGTACGTTAGAAAAAGACGGTGTTTTTAATGATAATAACAAAGATAAATATGCCGATATAGGCGAAACTATCACGTATACATTTAAAGTGAAGAATGCTGGTGATATGGATATTTATGATGTTGCAATCATAGATCCGTTGTTTGGTTTTAATATTTCGATAGATGAGAAAACAAAAAAACCAGTGCCAAATTTTGTTTCTTTAGATGGTGATAAAAATAACGACGGAATTTTAAATAGAAATGAAGTTTGGACGTTTAAAGTTGACTATAAAATAACAAAAAATGATATCTTTGCAAACAAAGGAGTGTACAATAGAGCGGCGGTTAAAGGGCTTGGTATTCTGAATACTACTAAGATGGAATTTGAGGTGGATTCAACTGATCCAACGCCTTATAAAGAAGGAGATTTAGGTTGGGACGCTGACAGACCTTATCATACATTTGTTCCTTTAAAAGGACGTAGTCTATTGATTACAAATCCTAATATTTACCAAAAAATAAAATA
Source organism: Myroides phaeus (assembly GCF_009799805.1). NCBI lineage: Bacteria > Pseudomonadati > Bacteroidota > Flavobacteriia > Flavobacteriales > Flavobacteriaceae > Myroides > Myroides phaeus. Next base: position 2,727,533 of record NZ_CP047050.1, on the reverse strand, counting down.
GTAATGAAGTCAAAAAATATATTCAAATCTCTTACTCTTGTGGGGATGATTGCACCAGGTGCAGTTGTTGCACAAGTTGATAAGGCAAAAAAAGAACAAGTGTTGCTAAATGAAGGCATTATCTCTATTGCTGAAGGTGGAGTTTTGTCTACTGTTTATGACTTTGATAATACTGCTGATGGTAAAGTAAAAAACGATGGTACTGCTTATTACTATAGCAACTTTAACAATGATAATTTATATTATCACAGTGATGGAGCGAAAGAGTCTAAAGCGATCTTTACTCGTTACGAAGATGAAAAGGGAAAACAAGTTATTTCTGGAAAAAAACCAACAGCGTTTTTCGATGTTGTTTTAGATAATGCAGAAAACTACGTTGCCTTTGATCTTAAAAACGAAATGAACGTAAATGGCTCTGTGGATTTTAAAGATGGGATCATTAAAGTGGACTCTCTAAAAGGGGCGCTTACTTTTCATCAAGGTTCTAAAGCAATTAACCCTAAAGATAGAAGTCACGCTGAAGGGTATGTTGAAAAAATAGGTAGTGAAGAGTTTCAATATCCTAAGGGAGATAAAGGGATTTATCGTTATGCACGTATTAGTGCACCAGCGAATGTAACTGAATCTTATGAAGGAAAATATTCTCTTGACGACAAGAATTTCTTTAGAGCTCGTTCAGGAAAATCAGGAGTGATAAATTTGTTAGATGAGCGCGAGTTATGGACTGTAGATCGTATTAATGGTGAGAGTGGTATTATGCTAACGTTGAGTTGGGATGAACGTACGACACCAGCTGAGTTGTTAAAAGATCCGGAAAAGGAATTACACATTGTTCGTTGGGATGCAAGACAGCAAGTTTGGGTTGATGAAGGAGGAGTAGTTGATATGGATAAAAAAGAAATTACTACTGCTGCATCTGTAAAAGGATATGGATTCTTTACCCTTGCTACTGTAAAAAAAGAATTGCTATTGGATGGTGATATAGTTATTTATAACTTAGTAACGCCTAACGGAGATGATAAGAACGATTATTTCTTAATTGACAATATCAATAAGTTTCCAAATAATACAGTGGAAGTGTACAACCGTTGGGGGGTGAAGGTTTATGAAACTAAGGCGTATGATAGTAACGGAAACGTTTTCCGTGGATATTCAGAAGGTCGTGTTACTGTAAACAAAAACGAAAAGTTACCATCAGGTACATATTTTTACATTGTTAGCTACGAGCATAAAGATGCTAATGGCTCTAAAATGATTAAAAAATCTGGATATTTGCATTTAGATAACAACTAAGAAAAGAATCTATGAGTATTCATAATAAAATAAAGAAGATTGGAATTAGCCTACTTGCAGTAGGCTGTTTCAGTCAAATGTATGCGCAACAAGATCCTCAGTTTACGCAGTATATGTACAATACGAACAATATTAACCCTGCTTATGCTGGGTCGAGAGGTGTTCTTAGTGTATTTGGAATGTATAGAACGCAATGGGTAGGATTAGAAGGTGCACCTAAAACAGCTAATGTTTCTGTTGCAACTCCATTAGGAGAAAGCGGATTGGGATTAGGTGTTAATTTCACTAATGACCGATTGGGTGCAATGGATGAAAACAATATTTCTGTTGATTTATCGTATGCAATCGATTTGAACAGAGATTATAAGTTGGCCTTTGGTATTAAAGGAACAGCTAATTTATTGGATGTAGATTATACGAAATTGAACATTCACAATCCTTTGGATCCTGTTTCTCAAACTAATATCAACAATAAGTTTACGCCAAATTTAGGGGCTGGTCTTTATTTGTATTCAGACAGAGCTTATCTTGGATTGTCAGTTCCGAACTTTTTAACTTCGGATAGATATGACGATAACGATGTAGAAACAATGCGTCAAAAAGCAAACTTTTACTTAATGGGAGGTTATGTTTTTGAATTAAACCCGAGTTTGAAGTTCAAACCAGCTTTCTTAATGAAAGCGGTAGAGGGAGCTCCTTTACAAGTTGACTTAACGGCGAACTTCTTAATCGTTGATAAGTTTACAGTAGGTGCTGCTTATCGTTGGGATGCTTCAGTAAGTGCTTTGGCAGGTTTCCAAGTAAATGATAATCTGTTTGTAGGTTATGCTTATGATGCAGATACAACATCGTTGAGAAATTACAACTCAGGTTCACATGAGATCTTCTTACGCTTCGATATTTTTAGTCGCACAGGAAGAATTAATACTCCTCGTTTCTTCTAATATTGAAGAGTAAAGGATGTTAGAATAATTCTTTTGTAAGGAAAAAAAAGAGTAAAACATAACGTGTTAATATACAGAGCTTCTTTCGGGGAGCTCTTTGTAATAGAGATAGAATCAAATAAAATAAGTGAACTACTTAGTCGGTTTCACTTACAGCAAAGCATCCCCAACTATATGTTTTGCTAATTTTTAAATAAATCCCCACATCAAATTTATGCAGTTAAAGCCCGAGAGATCTATCTCTCAATTTAGGTTATTAGTAGTCTTTTCAATAGTTATATTTCTTTATAGTATTGTAACAAAATTTATAGGTGCACCTTTGTACTTTATTTATTTGGAAGGCTTTTTATTATTGTTCTTTTTAAAACGTAGAGCGAGAAAGCACCATAATGAGCGCTTCGGTGTTTTGTTATTAGTCTTTTTCAGTGCCTTGTTTTATATGTTGTACTACAATCAGATGTATTTACTTATAGCGGTAGTTTGCTGTAATGTAACTAATCTGTCTTGTCTTTTAAAAGAGATTAAGGAAGTACAAGAACGCAAGGATGTTGTAACATCAATGGAGTTGAACTATATATTGGTAGTTTCACTTGTTTTAATAGCAGCGACGACAGTTAACTTTTCAAAATTGACCTACATTTATCACGAGTTAGAATACAATACTGTCTTTGAGTATTTCTTTTTTAGTACTGTGGGAGTTGGGTTAATTTATTCTATTGTTACTTTAGTTAGACTGTCATACTGTGATTGTCACGAGGTAATTGGAATTAATCAATCAAACTTGGTATTGGAAAAAGTAAAGCCAATGTTACAATATGATACTTTGCCAATTTGTACAGAGGATAGTCGTAAGGTAATTGAGTTTTTTGAGAAGAGTACGTTGTATTTAGATCGTGACTTTACAGTTGAAATGTTAGCAAAGGAGCTTAATTTTACCAAGGCGCAGTTGTCAGATACACTCAATAGAACAATGGGAGTTAATTTTTACAACTTAGTAGCGAGTTATCGTATTAAGTATGCTAAAAAAATTATGCAAGAACGGCAAGATTTGTTGATTGATGGTGTTATTGTAAATTCCGGTTTTAATTCGAAAACAACGTTTAATAAGTACTTTAAACATTTTGTAGGAATTACACCAACGGAGTTTAAAAATAAGGTAATAAACGGAGAAATATAATTTGTCTGTTTGTGATACAAAGGGATTTTACATTAAGTAAGGTCCCTTTTTTTGTGTAAAAAACTTGTGTTTATTACCTCAAATTGGATCAAAAAAGCATTTTTAAGCCTATTTTTCATTAAAAAAGTGGGGTATACTGCTGCTTTGTAAAAGTAAGAAAGTAGTTGTTTTTTAAAGTGTAAAATATTGATTACAAGTGCTTTATATTTTTAATTATTGCTTTTTTTCAGTAATTATTTAGTTTTTAGGCGTGTCTTAAAAGGGGTTTGTCCGACAATAGTCCGACAATCCTTCGAGAATACTGGGCTGAGGGGCATTTTGTCGGAGAATACTCAGAGGGCTCTCAGACGATACTCATAGAAGTGTTTGAAGAGGAGGCAATAATTGTTTTTTAGTGCATTTGATATTAAAATAATCACTTTGGCATTTTTGAGGTGTGAGAGAGTTTATTTTGCATTTTCGAGTTATGCTTAAAGAGGAGGGAATAAGTTATATGAAAGAATATAAATTACTTTATTATTAAAACTTCTGCTGTTTGAGTTTCTGTTTTGCGAATGCGTAAATGTGTGGGGTTGATTTTCAGGGTGTTGTGTTTTTGAGGAAAAATTATGTTTGCGAGTAATTACTTTAAGAAGGTTTAGTATTGTTATCTTAAAGGACTGTAGTACTATTGTTTAAGTGTATAAAATATTGTTAATGCTATATAAATTAGCGAAAAGGTGTCTCTGCAAAATATGATATTTTAAATACTTACCCTATATTTGGGAAGCATAAAAAAGAAAATATGAAAATTTTAATATCGCCAGCAAAGAGTTTAGATTATACAAGTGAGGTGCCTGTGCTTACAAGTACAAAACCCATTTTTATAAAAGAATCGAAAGAGATTAATGAAGTGTTGAAATCAAAAACTCCAATGGACTTGGAGGCATTGATGAAGATTTCATCGAATTTGGCTGAATTGAATTGGAAGCGTAATCAAGAGCGTGTTTTTGTGAAGAAGGATGGAAATGAGGAAGATTTTAGACAGGCGGTTTTTGCGTTTAATGGAGATGTTTATGGCGGACTTGATGCTTATTCGTTGAAAGTTGAACAAATAGAAGAATTACAAAATAAGCTTAGGATTTTATCTGGTTTATATGGTATTTTGAAACCGTTAGATGAGATAGAGCCTTATAGATTAGAAATGGGAACTAAGATGCCTGTAGGTGCTAATGCAAACCTGTATGAGTTTTGGAAACCAGTGATTGCAGAATCGCTAAATAAAGAAATGAAGCAAGGAGAGTTATTGGTAAACTTGGCAAGTAATGAGTACTTCAGTGCTGTAGATAAAGCAGCGTTAAAGGCTACATTGATTACTCCGGAGTTTAAAGAGCTTAGAGATGGGAAGCTAAAAGTGATTAGTTTCTATGCTAAGAAAGCAAGAGGAATGATGGTTAGATATATTATTGATAATGGTATTGAGGACTTAGATGGCTTGAAAAAGTTTAATGTAGATGGATATGCTTGGAGCGAAGGAGATTCGAAAGGAAATAAATTAGTGTTTACAAGATAAATTTATATTATACCACCAACAAAAACTTATGGAAGCAGTACATTATATTAGCTCAGATGTATTTACAATTGAGAAATTAAATGAAATATTAACACAGGGTCAAAAGATCCAATTGTCAGAGGAAGCACGTGCAAATATTGAAAATTGTCGTACTTATTTAGACAATAAAATGGCGGAGCACAAGGATCCTATTTATGGAATTAATACAGGATTTGGTTCTTTGTGTAACGTGAAAATTGACAATGAAAACTTGTCTAAATTACAGGAAAACTTAATGAAGTCTCACGCTTGTGGAACTGGAGAGTTGGTTCCGGAAGAGATTATTAAAATTATGCTGTTGCTAAAAGTTAAGTCTTTGAGTTATGGTAATTCAGGGGTTCAATTAGCTACAGTAGAGCGTTTGATTGATTTTTATAACAATGATATTTTACCTGTTGTTTATACACAAGGTTCTTTAGGAGCATCTGGAGATTTAGCTCCGTTAGCTCACTTGTCATTGCCTTTAATTGGTGAAGGTGAAGTGTATGCAGATGGATTCCGTCAGCCTGCTGCTAAAGTGCTTGAGAAAAACGGATGGGAACCAATAACGATGAAGTCTAAAGAGGGATTAGCTTTGTTGAATGGAACACAGTTTATGAGTGCTTACGGTTGTTATGTAATGATTAAATCTAAGCGTTTGTCTTATTTAGCTGACGTAATTGGTGCAGTTTCTTTAGAGGGGTTTGACGGTAGAATAGAGCCTTTTAACGAGTTGATTCACTTTGTAAGACCTCATAAAGGGCAGATTGAAACAGCGCAGTTTTTCAATGAAATGTTAGATGGATCGGAGTTGATTAAACGTCCTAAAGAACACGTACAAGATCCGTATTCTTTTAGATGTATTCCTCAAGTTCACGGTGCGTCAAAAGATGCAATTGACTATGTAGATCGCGTGTTTAAAACAGAAATAAACTCGGTAACAGATAATCCGAATGTATTCTATAAAGAAGATATTATTGTGTCAGGTGGAAACTTCCACGGACAGCCATTAGCTTTAGCATTAGACTTTTTAGGAATTGCATTAGCTGAATTAGGTAGTATTTCTGAAAGAAGAACATACCAGTTGATTTCTGGTTTAAGAGGATTACCTGCGTTTTTAGTATCAGATCCAGGATTGAATTCAGGATTTATGATTCCGCAGTACACAGCAGCGAGTATTGTTAGCCAAAACAAGCAATTAGCTACTCCGTCAAGCGTTGATAGTATTGTTTCAAGTAATGGACAAGAAGATCACGTGAGTATGGGAGCAAACGGTGCTACAAAGGCATTGCGTATTGTTGAGAACTTAGAGCGTATTTTAGCTATTGAGCTTATGAATGCTTCACAAGCTTTAGAGTTTAGAAGACCTGCTAAATCAAGTGATTTTATAGAGTCATTTGTAAAAATATACAGAGAAGAAGTGCCATTTGTAGATGCAGACCGTATTTTACATTATGATATTGAGCGTTCAATTGCGTTCTTAAACTCTTTTCAAATCGATTTAGACGCTTAAAACGTTAAGTAAATCGTGAATTAATTAATAAAAGCCGTATCTTTTCGTATGAAATAGGTACGGCTTTTATTATATTGCTATATTTGTAAGTGTTTATCAAAAAAACAATAATCATTGAGTAAATTAAATAAACTTAAGATATTGAATGACCCTATTTATGGGTTCATTACGATTCCGAATTCTTTAGTGTACGATTTAATCGAACACCCTTACTTTCAACGCTTGAGAAGAATATCTCAGATGGGGGTATCTTATCTTGTTTATCCAGGAGCTCATCATACGCGTTTTCACCACGCTTTAGGTTGTATGCACTTGATGCAAAAGGCAGTGCAAGTACTTCGATTCAAAAATGTTTCTATTTCTGAAGAGGAAGAGAATGCGCTATATGTGGCTATTTTGCTACACGATATTGGACACGGGCCATTCTCTCACGCAATGGAAGAAAGTATTGTGGAAGGAGTTCATCACGAGGAGATTTCTATTTTATTTATGAATCGCTTGAATCAAGAGTTTAACGGACAATTGAGTTTGGCGATTGAAATATTTCAAGGGAGATATCACCGTAAGTTTATGTTGCAATTGATTTCAGGTCAGTTGGATATGGATAGAATGGATTACCTAAAACGCGATAGTTTTTATAGTGGGGTAGCGGAAGGGAATATCAACTCAGAGCGATTAATTCAAATGTTGAATGTAGTCAATGATGAATTAGTTGTAGAGAAAAAGGGAATTTATTCTGTAGAGATGTTTTTGATAGCACGTCGTATGATGTATTGGCAAGCGTATTTACATAAAACAAGTGTATGTGCTGAGCTAATTTTGGTGCGCATTTTGAAGAGAGCAAAAGAGTTAACGCATAAAGGTGTTGAGCTTTGGTGTAGTGAGTCGCTATTGTTCTTTTTGAAAAATCACATTGATCACGATGATTTTGATACAATGGCATTAGAGAAGTTCGCTTTGTTAGATGATTCTGACATTATGGGAGCTTTGAAGTCGTGGCAGTTTCACAAAGACTTTATTTTAGCAGAATTGAGTAAAATGATTGTGAATCGTGAGTTGTTGCGAATTGAGATTGTTTCTGATAAAGAAGAGACAAAAGCCAAGATGAATGTGATGTTAGATAAAATTACAGAAAAGTATGGTATTTCTAATGAAGCAGCAAAGTATTTTGTGTTTAAAGGCAAGGTTGAAAACCAAGCGTATAGCAAGAGTAAAGAACCGATTATGATTTTGAAGAAAGATGGCTCTGTAAAAGATGTTTTATCGATTTCAGATGAATTAAACTTAAAGTCATTAACTAAATTAGTAACAAAGTACTTTGTTTGTTATCCAAAAAACGTTTTTGAAAGTTAAGTTTCAATTATATTTTATATTTTTGCCACAATGAAAATAGCAGCAGAACAAATAGCGTCAGTATTAGGAGGAGATATTGTAGGAAATCCTGCAATTGAAGTAAGTACTTTAGCTAAAATTGAAGAAGGAACTGAAGGGTCTATTTCTTTTTTAGCAAATCCTAAATACATACATCATATCTACACTACCAAAGCTTCGGTAGTAATTGTTAATAAAACATTTGAACCAGAACATCCAATTGAGGCTACTTTAATTAAGGTAGATGATGCGTATAAAGCATTTTCTAAATTGTTGGAGTATTACAATCAAGTTAAATTAATGAAGTCTGGTATTGAACAACCGTCAGTTATTTCTGAAGGTGTTGAATACGGGGAAGAGTTATATTTAGGTAGTTTTTGCTATTTAGGTAAGAATGTTAAGATTGGTAAAAACGTAAAAATATATCCGAATACATTTGTTGGTGATAACGTAAGAATAGGAGATAACACTGTGCTTTTTGCAGGTGTACGTATCTATTCTGAAACTGTTATTGGTAATAATTGTACAATTCACGCAGGTGTAATTGTTGGATCAGATGGATTTGGATTTGCACCCAATGCTGATGGAACTTATAGTAAAGTGCCACAGATTGGTAATGTAATCATTGAAGATAATGTGGAAATAGGAGCAGCAACGACAATTGATCGTGCTACTTTAGGTTCTACTATTATCCGCAAAGGTGTTAAATTAGACAACCAGATTCAAATCGCTCATAATGTAGAGATTGGAGAAAATACAGTAATCGCATCACAAACTGGTGTTGCGGGATCAACTAAAATTGGGAAACATTGTCTTATTGGAGGACAAGTTGGTATCGTAGGGCATATTGTGATTGGAGATAATGTAAAGATTCAAGCACAAGCAGGTGTGAGTAAAAGTATTGAAAGCAATACTGCAGTTCAAGGAACTCCTGCATTTGCACACGGTGATTTCTTACGTTCATATAGTCATTTCAAGAATTTGACTAAGATAGTAAGTGATGTAGAAGATTTAAAAAAGAAGATATAATTATAGTCTATCAAAATATTTAAAGAGATTTAATTATGGTTAAACAGAAAACCATCCAGAATGAAGTAACATTAAAGGGTGTTGGATTACATACAGGTCAAGAGGTTACTATGACTATTAAGCCAGCTCCAGTGAACAATGGTTTTACGTTCGTTCGTATGGATTTGGAAGGGCATCCTGTTATTGAAGCAGATGCAAATTATGTTGTGACAACACAACGTGGTACAAACCTTGAAAAAAAAGGTGTTAAAATTCAAACAACTGAGCACGTTTTAGCTGCTTTTGTTGGATGTGATTTAGATAATGTTATTATCGAATTAAATGCATCTGAGCCACCGATTATGGATGGGTCTTCTAAATACTTTGTTGAAGCTGTAGAAAAGGCTGGAGTTGTAGAACAAGATGCGGAACGCGATGAGTATATCGTAAAAGAGGTAATTTCTTTTGTAGATGAAACTACAGGAAGTGAGATTATCGTAATGCCTTGTGATTGCTACCAAGTTACAGCAATGGTAGATTTTGGAACAAAAGTGTTGGGTACTCAAAATGCTACTCTTAAATCAATTCACGATTTTAAAGAGGAGATTTCTGAAGCGAGAACATTTAGTTTCCTACACGAATTAGAAGCTTTGTTGGCTCACGGGTTAATCAAAGGAGGAGATTTGAATAATGCTATTGTTTACGTGGATAAAGAGATTTCTCCAGAGACAATGGAACACTTGAAAAAGGCGTTTGGAAAAGACGAAATAAGCGTTAAACCAAATGGTGTTTTAGATAACCTTACTTTACATTATCCTAATGAGGCGGCTCGTCATAAATTATTAGACGTTATTGGTGATTTAGCGTTGATTGGAACTCGTATTAGAGGGAAAGTAATTGCTAATAAACCAGGGCACTCAGTAAACACAAGTTTTGCTAAGAAAATGTCTAAGATTATTCGCAATGAAAAGCGTAATCAAGTACCTACTTATGATTTGCATAAAGAACCTTTAATGGATGTGAATCAAATTATGGCCTTGTTACCACACAGACCTCCATTCTTGCTTGTAGATAAGATTTTAGAAATGTCTGAATCTCACGTAGTAGGATTGAAGAACGTAACAATGAATGAGCAGTTTTTCGTTGGTCACTTCCCAGGAGCACCAGTTATGCCAGGGGTTTTAATCTGTGAAGCAATGGCACAATCAGGAGGAATCTTGATTTTAAGTACAGTACCAGATCCTGAGAATTACTTAACTTATTTCATGAAAATGGATAATGTTAAGTTTAAACATAAAGTTACCCCAGGTGACACTTTAGTCTTTAAGTTAGAATTAATCACGCCTATACGTCGTGGAATTTGTCATATGCAAGGATATGCATATGCAAATGGAAAACTTGTAGCTGAAGCAGAGCTAATGGCTCAAATTTCAAAAATTAAAAATTAAATAAAGAGATAATATGAATCAGCCTTTAGCATACGTTCACCCAGGAGCAAAAATAGCACGTAACGTAGTGATTGAGCCGTTTTCTACAATTCACAATAATGTAGAAATTGGTGAAGGAACTTGGATTGGGTCAAATGTGACTATTATGGAAGGGGCACGCATTGGTAAAAATTGTAAGATATTTCCAGGAGCGGTAATTTCAGCAGAACCACAAGATTTAAAATTTGAGGGAGAAGTTACTACAGTAGAAATTGGAGACAATACAACAATTCGTGAATGCGTAACTATAAATAGAGGTACGAAAGATAGATACAAAACTGTAGTTGGAAAGAATTGTCTTATCCAAGCATATAGTCATATTGCTCACGATTGTATCGTAGGTGATAACTGTATCTTTTCAAATTCAAGTACTTTAGCTGGACACGTAACAGTAGGGGATTTTGTAGTTTTAGCAGGTCTTGTTGCTGTACACCAGTTTTGTACAATTGGTTCTCATTCATTCATTACAGGTGGTACATTGGTTCGTAAAGACGTTCCTCCGTATATTAAAGCAGCTCGTGAGCCAATTTCATATGCAGGTATTAACTCAGTTGGATTGAGAAGAAGAGGGTTTACTCCAGATAAAATTAGAGAAGTTCAAGAAATTTATCGTCTGTTATATCAGAAAAACTATAATACAAGCCAAGCATTGGAGATTATAGAAACTGAGATGGAGGCTACTCCAGAGAGAGACGAGATTATTATGTTTATCCGTAGTTCTTCAAGAGGAATTATGAGAGGATATTCAGGAATTTATTAGAATTAAGTATTAAACTAAATATATTTAGAAAATGGCAACTACAGCTGATATTAGAAATGGTTTATGTATTAAGTACAACAATGATATTTATAAAATTGTTGAATTCTTACACGTTAAACCTGGAAAAGGACCTGCTTTCGTTAGAACAAAAATGAGAAGTTTGACTAATGGTAGAGTATTAGAAAACACTTTTTCTGCTGGACACAAAATTGATACTGTGAGAGTAGAAACACATAAATTTCAATATTTATACCCAGAAGGGGATCAGTTCCATTTTATGAATGTTGAGAACTATGAACAAATTACTTTATTAAGAGATATCTTAGATGCTCCTGATTTATTAAAAGAAGGAGAAATGGTAATGGTTCAAATTAATACAGATACTGAGTTACCACTTTCAGTTGATATGCCAGCTTCTGTTATTTTAGAAATTACATATACTGAGCCAGGTGTAAAAGGTAATACTGCAACAAATGCAACTAAGCCTGCTACTGTAGAAACTGGAGCTACAATCAACGTTCCTTTGTTTATCAATGAAGGAGATAAAGTTAAGATTGATACAGCTACAGGTGCTTACATGGAGCGTATCAAAGAATAATTTTTTAGAAGATATATCATGCGTTTTGCAAAAGTTCAAGATTTACAGACAATAGCGGAAATTATTGACTGTAAATTTGTTGGAGATTCTAACTTCCCTGTTTATGGTATAAACGAGATTCACGTTGTACAAGAAGGAGAGGTAGTGTTTGTGGATCATCCAAAATATTATGATAAGGCATTAAACTCTAATGCAAGTATCGTTTTGATTAATAAAGATGTACCTTGTCCGGAAGGAAAGGCTTTATTGATTTCTGACGATCCGTTTAGAGACTTTAATAAATTGTCTAAATTCTTTAACCCTTTTAAACCAGCTACAGAAGTTCGTGCAAAAGATGCTGTAATTGGTGAAGGTAGTGTTATTCAACCAGGTGTGTTTATTGGACACAACGTTGTTATCGGAAAGAACTGTCTTATTCATCCAAATGTTGTTATCTATGATGGTACGGTAATTGGTGATAATGTAGTTATTCACGCAGGTACTATTTTAGGTGCTGATGCTTTTTATTACAAAAAACGTCCAGAAGGATTTGATCCTTTAGTTTCTTGTGGTAGAGTAGTGATAGAAGATAATGTTGGTATTGGTGCCGCTTGTACAATTGACAGAGGGGTAACAGGAGATACTACTATTAAAGAGGGGGCAAAAATTGATAACCAAGTTCATATTGGGCATGATACAGTTGTAGGTAGTCGTAGTTTGATTGCTGCACAATGTGGTATTGCTGGTTGCGTGGTTATTGAGAATGAAGTAACCTTATGGGGACAAGTAGGAACTACAAGTGGTATTACTATCGGTAGTAAGGCTGTTGTGTTAGCTCAATCAGGAGTTTCTAAGTCATTAGCTGGAGGTAAAGTTTACTTTGGATATCCTGCAGAGGAGTCAAGAGATAAATTGAAGCAAATGGCTAATATTAAAAGAATTCCAGAATTACTTGCAAAAACTAAAAATATATAGGTTATTTTCTCTAATAGTTGTTTGATTTTTTAGTCAAAATGACAAAATTGAGGTAATGTAATTAATTAATCAGTTAAACTCACTTATAAAGGGATAAAAAGTTTTATAGCTTAATAGAATTGTTTATTTTTGTGTAAGTAAGTTAAATAAATAAAAACAAGATCATGAGTGTTTTAGTAAATAAAGATTCAAAAATAATCGTTCAGGGATTTACTGGAAGTGAAGGTACATTCCACGCTTCTCAAATGATTGAGTACGGAACAAACGTTGTTGGTGGTGTTACTCCAGGAAAAGGTGGTAGTACTCACTTAGATCGTCCAGTATTTAATACAGTTTCAGAAGCAGTTGAGAAAGCAGGTGCTGATACATCTATTATCTTCGTTCCACCAGCATTTGCTGCAGATGCTATTATGGAAGCTGCTGATGCAGGAATTAAAGTTATTATTTGTATCACAGAAGGAATTCCTGTTGCTGATATGATCAAAGCTTACAACTATATCAAAGGTAGAGATTGTAGATTAGTAGGACCTAACTGTCCAGGTGTTATTACTCCAGGTGAAGCTAAAGTTGGTATTATGCCAGGTTTCGTATTCAAAAAAGGTACTGTAGGAATTGTTTCTAAATCAGGAACTTTAACTTATGAGGCTGCTGACCAAGTTGTAAAACAAGGATTAGGAGTTACTACTGCTATTGGTATTGGTGGTGATCCAATTATCGGAACTACAACTAAGGAAGCTGTACAGTTATTAATGGCTGACCCAGAAACTGAAGCAATCATTATGATTGGTGAAATTGGAGGTCAATTAGAAGCTGATGCTGCTCGTTGGGTAAAAGAAAATGGTAACAAAAAACCTGTTATTGGATTCATCGCTGGAGAAACTGCTCCAAAAGGAAGAACAATGGGACACGCTGGTGCTATCGTAGGTGGTGCAGATGATACTGCTGCTGCTAAAAAACGTATTATGGCTGAGTGTGGAATCCACGTTGTTGATTCTCCTGCTGAAATCGGTAAAAAAGTAAAAGAAGTTTTAGGATAGTCTTTGACTTACTAAAATATATTATATAGGAAAGCCAATACATTTATTTGTATTGGCTTTTTTATTTTCTATATTTTCAATAAATTATTTAGATTATTTTACTATTTAAATAAGAATAGAAAGTTTACTTATTTTTAAGTGCTTTATGTTTAATATTTTTTCTTTTCAATATAGGAATGTAGTAAGTTAATTAAGGCTAAAATTCTATAATTATAGTGGCCTTATAAATAATGCTATTTTGTATATGTCTTAAAATAACAAAAGCCTAAACTATTTAGTTTAGGCTTTTGTTTATAATGTATAAATGTGAATCTTGTTATTATCTCAATTGAGCACCAACGTTGTTTTCAAGTTGGTATTGGATTTTACCCATTATCTTTTCAACTTGACTATCAGTTAATGTTTTACTTGAATCTTCCATTAAGATAGAAATAGCATAAGATTTTTTACCATCTTCTATTTTGTCTCCTTGGTAAACGTCAAATAAAGTAACATCTTTAATAATGTTTTTATCAACTTGTTTAACGATGTTGTAGATTTCTCCAAAAGTAACGTTCTCATTGATTAAAAGAGCATAGTCACGTTTAACTGAAGGGTATTTGTTGATGTCAGTAAATTTAATTTTAGCAGACAACATTTTAATTGTGTTATCCCAATTAAACTCAGCATAGAATACCTCTTGTTTTATGTCAAACTCTTTAAGAACACCTTTCTTAAGAATACCAAATTCAACAATTAGATCTTTACCTAAGTAGTATGCGATACCTTCAGAGAAGATGTCAGATTCAACAGGTTGAGTTGTTGTTTTTGTTAATCCTAAACGTGCTACAATAGCGTTGATGTAAGCTTTAAATTCAAAGAAATCAACAGGTTTTTGTGTTGAGTTCCAACTTGCTTTAGTAATATTACCAGTTGCAAAAACAGCGAAGCGTTTGTATTCTTCATAACTGTTTAGCATTTTGTGGTAAGTTTTACCAAATTCAAAGAATTTTAAATCTCCACGTTTTCTATTGATGTTGTAAGAAATAGACTCTAAACCTCCAAAAAGTAAAGATTGTCTCATTACACATAAGTCGTGACTTAATGGGTTTAAGATATCTACTTGGAAACTTGAATTGATATTCTCAGATAAATTGCTGTAATCAGGAGTAGTTAATGAGTTATTCATAATCTCATGGAACCCTTGAGCAACCAATTGGTTAGCAATAATATTCTGTACTTTATGATCTTCAGTACGAGAGTTTGCCGCAATTGTAGCGTTTAATTTAGAAGAATAAGTGATATTATTGAAACCATATACACGTAATACTTCTTCGATGATATCAATTTCTCTTGTTACGTCTGCACGGTAAGCAGGTACAGTAATACCAATACCAACGTCAGACATACTATGTACTTTAATGTCTAAAGACACTAAGATTTTCTTGATTGTATCCTTTGGAATTTCTTCTCCAAGTAAGCGAGTAATATTGTTGAAGTTTAAGAATACTGAATTATCTTCAATTTTCTTAGGGTATAAATCAACGATATCAGAAGTGATTTCACCTCCAGCTACTTGTTGAATCAATAAAGCTGCGTGCTTTAAAGCATATTCTGTAATAGACGGGTCAATTCCTCTTTCAAAACGGAAAGATGAATCAGTATTTAAACCGTGTCTTTTAGCTGCTTTACGGATAGTTACTGGGTTAAAGTAAGCACTTTCTAAGAAGATTGTTGTCGTGTTTTCAGAAACAGCTGACTTTAATCCTCCAAAAATACCTGCTAAACACATTGGACCGTTTTCGTCACAAATCATTAAGTCGTCTTGGTGTAGAGTTCTTTCAACTCCGTCAAGAGTTGTGAATTTTGTTCCAGCGTCAACAGTTTTAACGATAACTTTTCCACCTTTGATTTTAGCTGTATCAAAAGCGTGTAACGGTTGTCCTAAATCGTGTAGTACATAGTTTGTAACGTCAACGATATTGTTTTTAGGAGCAATTCCAATAGCTTTAAGTCTGTTTTGTAACCACTCAGGAGATTGTTTTACTTCAACTCCAGAAATAGTAACTCCGCAGTATCTTGGAGCTTTTTTATAATCATTAACGCTTACGTCAATTTTTAACGTTCTACGTTCTACTTTAAATTTACTAACAGAAGGAGTAATCAACTCTTTGTGTTGAATTTCCTCTTTTGAGTTTTGTAAAAGGCCAGCTCTTAAATCACGAGCAACCCCCCAATGACTCATTGCATCAGAACGGTTTGGAGTTAATCCAATTTCAAAAACTTCGTCAGTTACAACATTGAAAATAGTTGCAGCAGGAGTACCTGGTTCCCATTTGTTATCAAGAACTAAAATACCACTACCATCTGTTCCAATTCCAAGTTCTACTTCAGAACAAATCATACCAAAGCTCTCTTCTCCACGAATTTTACCTTTTTTGATTTGGAATGCAATTCCTTCTGCATCGAATAATTCTGTACCAATTGTAGCAACAGGTACTTTCTGTCCTTCAGCAACATTAGGAGCACCACAAACGATTTGTACTGGTTCACCCGTTCCTAAATCAACTTTTGTTACGTTTAATTTGTCTGCATTAGGATGTTTTGTACAAGACAATACGTGTCCAACAACAACTCCTTTTAAACCACCTTTTAAACTCTCATAGTGAGTGATTCCTTCCACCTCAAGACCTAAGTCTGTTAAGATTTCTGAAGTTTCGTCTGGTGTAATGTCTAATTTAATGAATTGTTTTAACCAATTGTATGAAATCTGCATTCGAGAATAGTTTTTTATAAGTACGCAAATATAAGCAATGCCTAAGTTTAAGTGAAATTATTTGCGATTAAAAAATCACAAAAAAGTATTAAGATTAGAAATTATAGAAATTTCTGTTTAATTGATTCATTAGGAATCATACAACTTTCCTTTTTTCCATACCACTTATAACGATTTTTAGCTATAAAATCATAACCAATATCTGTAAGTGCTTTGGGAAAAACGGAAAAGATATTTATCAGAGAGTAGGGAAGTCCTAAGTATGAAGCTATCTTAAAAGCTGCTTGGGATTTTAGGTAGTAAGAAATACCTGGTTGGTAAAGCACAATGCTATCCATTTTTTGTCTGTCCACACCAATGTAATCCAAAATCTGTTTACCGATTTCAGAATCTAAAGAAGCAAATCTAAACTGATCGTTTTTATCTGCTTTAATAACCTTTTGAACGGTGTTGTCGCAAAGGTTGCAAACACCGTCAAACAAGATTATTTTTTTATTTCGTGGTATATCTAACATTATTTTTTACGTTGTACCATCTCCAATTGATCTAAACTTACTTTAGAAGTAAAGAAACCATAGTTAACAGTAGCTTTATTTTTTTCAATAACGTCAATTGTTCCAACAGAACGACCGTCTATCATACGAACTCTATCTCCAACTTTTAGAGGGAAGTTCGTTTTGTTTTTAACTTGTTCTTGTTGTTTTTTGACTTTCTCTTCTTTCTTTTCTTGGCGAATCACCTCAACTTTTTGCTCTACCTCTTTGATAAGCTCTTTCTGTTGTTGTTCTTTCTCCTTTTTCTCTTTTATGGTAACTTTCTTACGTTTAGAGTTTTCAATTTCAACTACTTTTAGTACTTCTCCAAACAGAGTTTTCTTACTTTTATTGTTGAAATATTTTTCTGATAGATCATCTAAACGTTGTCCAAGAGAAACTAAGCGTTGATTTGAGTCGAAAAGCTCTTGGTATCTCTCCAATTTTTCTTGAATCTTCGTGTTGATAGATTCCATTTTCTTACTCTCTTCTCTTGCTTTTGTTTCTTCCTCTTTTAGGTTTTGAGAGGTACGTTCTAACTTATGACGCTCTTTTTGCAAATTAGCAATTGTTTTGTCAAAGCGAACTTTATCACCTTCCACTTTTTTCTTAGCTCTATTGATTAAGCTAAAAGGAATACCGTTTTTCTGTGCTACTTCAAAAGTAAATGAACTACCAGCTTGTCCCACGTTTAACTTATACATTGGTTCAAGTGATTTCTCGTCGAACAACATATTGGCATTGGTGGCATTAGGTAATTCATCTGCTAATATTTTTAAATTAGTGTAGTGAGTGGTAATGATACCATAAGCTTCACGATCGTAAAACTCTTCTAAAAACACCTCAGCTAACGCTCCTCCTAATTCAGGGTCAGACCCAGTACCAAACTCGTCAATTAAAAATAAAGTACGGTCGTTACACTTTTTCAAGAAGTAATTCATATTCTTTAAGCGGTAACTATATGTACTTAAATGGTTTTCAATTGACTGGTTGTCTCCAATGTCAGTTAAAATTCGATCAAATAAGAAGGTTTTACTGCGTTCGTGAACAGGAATAAGTAAACCCGACTGTAACATAAGTTGAAGTAATCCAACAGTTTTTAACGTAATACTCTTTCCTCCAGCGTTTGGTCCAGAGATAACAATAATACGACTATCCTGTTCTAAACTAATTGTTTGAGGATAAGTTGGTTTTCTTTTCTCTTTGTTGTTAACCAATAGAATAGGGTGGTAGGCTTCTCTGAAATACATTTCTCTTTCTGATGTTATTTCAGGTAACAGACCATTAATTTTATTAGCATATTTTGCCTTAGCAGCCGTAATATCAATAAAAGTCAAGAAGTTTTGATAGTCAAACAACAACTCTCTAAATGGGCGAATTGTATTCGTTAATCTTTTTAAGATGCGCACTATTTCTTCTCGCTCTTCGTATTCTAAGTTGTTTAATTCTCTTGAAAAACGGAGTGTAGCCTCTGGTTCAATATAAACGATGCTTCCCGTTTTAGATTGACCAAGTACACTACCTTTCACTTTACGTCTGTGCATTGCCATTACAGCTAATACACGTCTGTTTTCAACCACAGTTTCACGGATATCATCTAAATACCCTGCACTGTTGTATTGCGATAAAGCAGCACCAAAGCTTTGGTTGATTTTTCCTCTTACTAAGTTAATGTTCTTGCGAATATTCATTAAGTCAAGAGAAGCATTGTCCTTGATCTCTCCGTATTTGTCCAATACATTTTCAATATCTTTTAAGATACTTTTTTCGAGGGGGTAATCAACTGCTTTACTATATAAATTAGGGTAATATTCCTCAAATTTCTTTAAGTAAACAAGTAAGTTCAGTGTTGTTTCTGTCAGTGTAAATATCTTTTTAAAGCTACTTACTTCAAGAAAACTATCTTCAATTCCTAAAAACTTTAATTCGTAGTCAATGCCGTCGAAATAATGATTGGGAATTATATTATTATTAGTGTATGAAGAAACATATTCAGACGTTTGTTTTAACGCTCGAATAGTAGATTCTTCTGTTTTATATGGTCCGATTTCCAAAGCAGCTTCTTTACCTGCTTCTGTTACACAAAGTGCAGAAACAGTTTCTAAAACTGTATGGAATTCTAAATCTTGTAATGTCTTTTTATTAATTGATGTCATTTTTTGTAAATGAGATTGAATACAAAAATAATACTATTTGGATTAATAATCCTTTTCAAATTAAAAGTTGTACAAAAGGCTGGTAAATATTGTCAGTGTTGCCTTACTAAATGATACTATATAACTGTAAAAGTGATGAAGCTATTTGGTTGGCAAGTGATATCATCTTGTTTTATGCAATTCAGGCTATGTGTGATATGTAGAAAATAAAAACATAAGATGCAGACATTTTTCTATAGTAACTCTTCAAATTAGATTAAATGTGGAAAAAATTAGAACAGGTAATCGTAAGAATCACTCAATATGTACATAAGCGATAGATTTATTTACCTAAACCCAACATCTGTCATATAATCATAAACTGAAAAGTTGTATTTTGTAAGCTGTTTAATCAAGCCAGCGATAACATCAATAGGTTGTACTAAAAGAAAATATTATGAAGTATGTTTCAGCGTCAGAAGCGGCAAAAGTAGTCAAGTCCGGAGATAGGATTTATGTACAAGCAGCAGCGGCAACCCCCAATGTTTTAACAAAAGCTATTTCAGATAGAGCAGATGAATTGAGAGGAGTGGAGTTTTGTCATATTCATACAGAAGGAGCGGCACCATATGTAGACCCAGCATTAGCTGAGAGTTTTCACGTAAATTCATTCTTTATCGGAAAAAATGTACGTCATACTATTGCGGCTGGCAATGGTTCATATACCCCAGTTTTCTTGAGTGAAGTGCCTAATTTGTTTAGAAAAGGAGCTGTTACATTAGACGTTGTTTTAATTCAAGTTTCACCACCAGACGAACACGGTTTTTGTTCGTTGGGAGTATCTGTAGAAGCTACAGTTGCAGCGATGGAATGCGCTAAGGTTGTTATTGCTCAGATTAACTCTTTTATGCCAAGAACTTTTGGTGATAGTGTGTTACATATTTCAAAGATTGATATGGCGGTAGAACACAATTGTCCGCTTTATGCTTCTAAGCCTACAGTGATTACGGACACAGAAGCTAAGATCGGTGGTTTTGTGGCCGAACTTATTGAAGATGAAAGTACATTGCAAATGGGAATTGGGAATATTCCTAATGCGGTATTAGCTCAATTGACAAATCATAAGGATTTAGGATTGCACACAGAAATGTTTTCAGATGGTGTGATTGATTTGATAGAAAGTGGTGTGATAAACTGTTCTAAGAAGGCAGTTACCAAAGGAAGAGCATTAGCAACGTTTTTGATTGGTTCAGAGCGACTATATAAGTTTGTTGACAACAATCCCTTTATCGTTTTGAAAGAGTCTAACTATGTTAATGATACCTCTGTAATTCGTCAAAATCCTAAAGTAGTTGCTATTAACTCAGCTTTAGAAGTTGATTTAACAGGACAAGTATGTGCGGACTCGCTTGGTACAAAAATGTATTCAGGAGTAGGAGGACAGATGGACTTCGTACGCGGTGCATCGTTGAGTAAAGGAGGTAAGGCAATTATAGCGTTGTCATCTGTTAGTAATCGCGGTGATAATCGAATTGTACCTTTCTTAAAACAGGGTGCTGGAGTTGTTACTACACGTGCTCACGCGCAATATATTGTTACAGAATATGGTGTTGCAGATTTGTATGGAAAGACTTTAAAACAAAGAGTGGAGGCAATGGCAAGTATTGCACATCCTAATTTTAGGGAAGAGGTTTTACGTACGTACTACAATAGTATAAAATAATCAAACTATACGATAGCAAAAAGGAGGTCATTGACCTCCTTTTTTAGTTTACAATGTAAGTTGTAAACTAATTATTAACCAATAATAATACTTTAAACTTATGCTATCTATTAATTACCCAAACTTTTTACTTCCAGCTACACATAAAATGACTCCAATAGTTACTAATATCATATTCGGACTTACATATTCGTTTAACAATGTAGCTGCTAATGCTAAACCAAAGAAAGGTTGAAGTAATTGTAGTTGACCTACAGATGCAATTCCTCCTTGTGCTAATCCTTTGTACCAAAATACAAACCCAAGAAACATACTAAATACCCCTAAGTACGCAACGCCAATCCACGCGTCTACACCTACAAATTCGGGATTAGAGGGAGCTGTTAAAAACATAAGAGGTAGTGATACTGGAAGTGATAATACAACTGCCCAAGAAATCACTTGCCATCCTCCTAATGCTTTTGATAATTTAGCACCTTCCGCATAACTTAGTCCACAAAGTAAAATGGCAATTAGCATTAGGATATTTCCGATTGTAGAACTTGTTCCTCCTTGTAAAACAGCAAATCCAATTACAATTAAACTACCTACTATTGAGAACAGCCAGAATATTGGTTTAGGTTTTTCACCTCCTCTTATTACTGCAAAAACAGCTGTTGACATAGGTAGTATTCCTAAATAAACTAATGAGTGTGCTGATGTAATATGTTGTAAAGCCAATGCAGATAGCAAAGGAAAACCAATTACTCCGCCTATTGCTACAATAGCTAAAGGTGTTAATTGTGCTCTTGTTGGCTTCTTTTCTTTAAATAATAATAAACAAGCCAATGCTAAAATTCCTGCAATTGCAGCTCTTACGGCAGTTACAAAAATAGGGTCTAACGCAATAACAGCAGCTTTTGTTGCTGGCATAGAACCACTAAAAAGTAATACGCCTATAAAGCCATTAATCCATCCACTTGAAGTAGAGGTTTGTTTTATGGTGCTTAATGCAGTAGCTTGTTTCATATCTAATGATTTATTTATAAGACAAAAATACAAGGATACAGTTGATAAGCACAGTAACAATTTTGTATATTTGAATGGATACAGTTTAGAATATTATGGAGCACAATTATTTATATATTGGTATTGCTGAGGCTATAGCTAAGCAAATAAAGAGTGGTGTATTGCGTGAAGGCGATAAGTTAGCTTCTGTACGTATGCTGTGTAGTGAGCACAAAGTAAGTATGAATACAGCTAAACGGGTGTATCTTGAATTAGAGTCGCAAGGGTTGATAGAAGCAAAACCTCAGTCGGGGTATTATGTAAGTAATCGCTATTATGATGATATTCCATTGCCCCAAGCGAGTAATCCTATTTTATTAGCTAACAATAAAGAGCCAAAGGAGATAATTAGAAAGGTATATGCTAATATGGGAAACAGAGCATTAACCTTATTTTCTTATAGTACTTTATATGATGATTTTCTGCCATTAGCTAAGATGAAGAAAGAAATTATAGCGGCTTCTCGAACAGTAGCTTATGGAGGAGTAGAATATGATTCTGTACAAGGAAATATTAATTTAAGAAGAATGATAGCTCAGCGTTCTATTAGTTGGGGAGGGAGTTTGACAGAAGATGATATTATTACAACAAATGGGAGTATGAGTGCTATTTCCTTGTGTATGTTAGCACTTGGCAAACCAGGTGACACAATTGCAATTGAGAGTCCGTGTTATCCAGGCATATTTCAGTTAGCTATTGATTTGGGGTTTAAGGTAGTTGAATTACCAACAGATCCGGTAACAGGAATAAAGATTGATGCATTAAAAGAGGCCTTAGCTTGTATTGATATGTGTTTGTTAATCTCCAATTATAATACTCCTTTAGGAAGTTGTATGCCAGATGAAAATAAGAAAGAGATAGTGGAGTTATTAGATAAACATAATATTCCGCTTATAGAGGATGATGTTTATGGGGATATGTATTTTGGCAATCAACGACCAAAGTGTTGTAAAGCCTTTGATAAAACAGGGAATGTTTTGTGGTGTAGTTCTGTATCAAAAACTTTAGTGCCAGGTTATCGCGTGGGTTGGGTTTCTGCAGGAAAATATAAGGATAAGATAATACACCAAAAGTTGGTTCACTTAATATCTACTCCCTCTTTAATGCAGGAGGCAGTTGCGAGTTTTATGAAATCTGGCAATTATGATAAACACTTACGTAAGTTAAGGAAGGATATTTATAGCAATTACCAAAAATACTTGAATACTATTATTAATAGTTTTCCTTTGGGAACAAAGGTCAATAGACCACAAGGAGGTTTGTCATTGTGGATAGAGTTTGATGAGCGCATAGACGCAATGGATTTGTACGACTTGGCAATTTCAGAGAAGATAAGCATAGCTCCTGGACGTATGTTTACAGTACAAGAGCAATTTCAGAATTGTATTCGCCTGTGTATTGGTTTACCTTGGTCAGATAATGTAGAGATAAAATTAAAGAGGATAGGGGTTTTGAGTAAACAATTACTTAAAAAATAAGGAGGTTGTCTAAAAAGTCCATATCATTTCCGTAGGACTTAATATTTGTAAGCTTGTACTTATGGGGTATAAATCTAAAGCGTAGTAATCTAAAGAAAGAAATCTTTTAAGATAAACTGTTATAAAAAAAGGAGGTCATTGACCTCCTTTTTTTATAAGCTGTTGTAAAGACAACATCTAATATTATTTCTTTTTATAACCGAAAAGTTCTTTTTCTTTAATGATTTTAGAAATACCTTCAGGTAATTTATCTTCCCAGCCATCTGTGTTTTGTTGAAGAAGCTTAAGGACATCTCTTGAGAAGATTGATAAATTCTCTTTTTGATAGTCATCAATATCAATGATTTGTTCTGTTTTCTTAAAGAATTTGTATAGCTCTTTAATGTGTAAAGCTACTTTTAAGTTTGTAGAATCAACGATTTCTCCTTCTTCATTTAGCATAGGATATAAGAAAATCTTCATATCATTTCTAAATAACTTACCAAGTCCTTCTAAAATACCCCCTGTTAAGTTTTTGTAATATTTCTCTTCAAAAATGTTTAACAAGCTACTAACTCCCATTGCTAATGCAATTTTTTGGTCAGTGTATTTAGAGTAGTACTCCGTTAATTTGTAGTACTCTTGATAGTTAGAGATCATTACTGTTTGCCCTAATGAGCACAATAAATCAGCTCTGTGTAAGAAGTCTATTTCATCTAATTCACCTTCAGACAATAAGTTAGAAAGCGTAATTTCAAAGATTACTTTTGTGTTGTTTTCAGACAAGTTATTTGTACTTAAAAACTTAGCAAGAGATTTTCTGTATAAGTTCATATTTACAATTGTAACTGGTCTGTAACTACCTCTTAACGTAAGAATGTTTTGTTTGTACAATGCATTAGCAGGTAAAATACTTCTTCCGTCAGGACCAAACATAACAGCCTCTGTCATTCCATTTTTAACCAAAAGTAAACTCATCAAACGATTGTCTACTTTATCAAACATAGGACCAGAGAAGTTAATACTATCAATCTCGATTTGGTCTTTGTCCAAGTGATCGTATAAACTATAAATTAATTTCTTAGGATCGTGATGTTGGTAAAAAGCACCATAAATTAAGTTAACCCCTAATATTCCTAATGTTTCTTGTTGTAGTTTAGAGTCAGTTTCTTTGAACTGGATATGAAGAACAATTTTACTGTATTCTTGATCTGATTTTCCTTGGAACATAATTCCAACCCAACCGTGACCTTTGTTCTTTTTAGCGTAGTCAATTGTAGCTACTGTATTGGCATAACTAAAGAAAGTTTTTGTAGGGTTTTCTGCTCTTACCAAGCGGTCCTCAATTTTCTTAGTCTCGTAATCTAACATTTTAATCAGACGGCTTTCCGTTACATATCTTCCGTCATCTTCAACCGTATAAATAGCGTCACTAAAAACTTTATCATAAGCAGACATTGCCTTTGCAACTGTTCTTGAAGAACCACCAGCTCTAAAGAAATGGCGCACTGTTTCTTGTCCTGCCCCAATTTCAGCAAATGTTCCGTATATGTTATTGTTTAAGTTAATGCGAAGAGCTTTGTCTGATATGGCAGGCTGATGCTCTATAAATCTATCTCCTTCTAATACTAAATCTTCTGCAAAATTTTTCATCTGTAAGCTATTTTAAACAAACCTAACAAATATCGTACAACAAAAAAAGATAAACCTTATTTTTGTGGAAAATTATAGCATTTTGGAAGTATATTTTTTGGGAACAGGTACCTCACAAGGTATTCCTATTTTAGGGATTGATCATCCGGTAGCTAAAAGTGAAGATCAAAGAGATCAAAGATTGCGAACTTCTGTTTTAATCAAATGGGATGATACTACTATTTTAGTGGATTGTGGTCCTGATTTTAGACAACAGATGCTAACGGCTGAGTGTAGTTATTTAGATGCGATATTGTTTACGCACGAGCACGCTGATCATATTGCAGGTCTTGACGAAATACGACCTCTAAGCTACCTTTATGGACCAATGCCTCTCTATGCTTCTGAAAGGGTAATGACTGCTTTAGAGAAGAGATATGAGTATATATTCACACAAGAGAATAGATATCCAGGTGCTCCGAGTGTATTAGAACATATTGTGAACTCAAATGAAGCGTTTCAGGTTAAAGATAAAACTATCGTTCCTATAGATATTATGCACGGACCATTGCCTATTTACGGGTATCGCTTTGGAGATTTAGTCTACATAACAGATGCAAAATACATTGCAGAAGAAGAAATAGAGAAAATAAAAGGGTGTAAGGTTTTGATAGTAAATGCCTTGAGGATAAAAGAGCACCCGACTCATTTTAGTTTAGCCGAATCCTTAGCGTTTATTGAGAAGATAAAGCCAGAGAAAGCTTATTTAACACACATTGCGCAAGATTTAGGTTTTCACAAAGAAGTCTCTGCAATTCTCCCAAATAATGTATATTTGGCATATGACAATTTACGAATAAATATTTAAATTTACTTTTCATTATGAGACATAAGGCTTTCTTCTATTTATTCCTTTTTTCAATTGTAATCATGGTATTGTTTTATGCAAACAATAAGAATATGTATCAAATGGAGGAGAAGAAGATAGAAATTGCACACAAGAGAATTGATATTGTACGAGATTCTTTAAAGCAAGTGATTAAAGAGTACAATGAGGCAAATTACTTTTCAGTAGAAAATAACGAAGATGCGCAAGAGTATTTCGATTATAAAAAGATTGATGATAATTTAATTCAAATTAAAGAAGAGATATTAGCTTTAAATCACCAAGAAAATGGTAATCCATTAGTGCCTTACGGTAAAATCAACGAAGATAAATGTATAATCAATAAAGTTAAGATTATCAATCACAGATGGGCTATTGCTGATTTTTATGCGGGTGCTATTCACGGGGAAGTATTGATTAAGTATTTCTTTACAGAAGGTAAGCCAACAGAGTTTAAAACAATTGATACGATTTTATATCCAACAAAATAAACCATAACACTTATTAATATGAGAATATCTTTAAGTTTAACAGCATTGTTATGCTTTTTGTTTGCATCGTGTGATTTTATATTAAAGGAAGATAAAGGTGATACTGCGAAAGAAGTAGTAAATACTAACGGTAGTAGAACAATTGTTTCGCACGATGAAGATGAACACGGTTGTGCTTACACGGCTGGTTATAAATGGAGTTCGATCGAAGAAGATTGTATTCGTATTTTTGAAAAAGGCTTTCGTTTAAATCCGATAGGATTAGGTGAAGATAGTGTAGAGGAGAATGAACTTGAAGACAACGATGTTAGTTGTTTTGTATTATTCTCTGACAACAAAAAGGAAGCGGAGATTTTTTTACCTAATGAAACAGGTGGTTTGTTGTTAGAACAAACAAAGCAGAAAAAGTTATATACAAATGAAGGGTGGGAGTTAGAAACAGAAAAAGACTTAGTTTTAAAGTATAAAGGAGAAGTTAAGTTTACTGCTGCTAAAACAATAGAATTAAAAGTTATTAATTCTGATTTACTACCTGAAGAAGATGAATAAGAAAAAAGGCTGATATAATATTATATCAGCCTTTTTTATATTTATTTCAATAAGAACTTTTTGAAGTCTGCAAAGTTCAACGGGTGAACTCCGTGTCCTACAGGGTATTCTTTGTACTCGTGTTCAATATTTAAACTCTTCAAAATAGTAGGAGTTTGTCTTGCCCAATCTACAGGGATAACTTGATCTACTGTTCCGTGAGAGGCAAAGAACTTTAATTTGCCAAGATTACCTTTTTCAAAACCTTCTTTAATGATGTTACTATTGAAGTATCCACTTAAAGCAACTACCTTATTGATCTTTTCAGGATAAGAAAGTGCAATAGCATAACTTAATATAGCACCTTGACTAAATCCTACAAGATTGATGTCATTGGCATCAATTGGATATTTAGCAATTAGTTCATCAATAAATTTAACGATTAAGTCTCTTGATTCAATAGCCTGATTATCGTCAGAGAATTTATTAGCATCTGCGTCAAAGTGTATAGCATACCAAGCATTTCCGTAAGGAGGAACAGGGTAGGGTGCACGTGCAGAAATTACATAATAATCTTCAGGTAATTCAGAAGCAAAAGAAAATAAGTCTTCTTCATTACTTCCATATCCGTGAAGTAATAAAATAAGAGGGTTCTTTTCTTTCTTAACTTTTGGCTCTTGAATTAAGTATGCAATTGATAATGATGTATCCATAATAATTAAGCTGATAATTTATTAAACCATTTTTGGAAATATACGCCAATTTTTGGAAGTGGCTTAATGTCATTGCTTAAAGCTCCTACAAAGCTGTAAATCCACAGCACGAAGAAACTCAAGTAAAAAGCATAGAAAGCCATTTCAGAAGCGATTAAAGATGCAAGAGTCATCATTATAAAAAAGAACAAGTGTAAACCAATAGTTTGCTTTACATAAAAACCAGCAAAGCGATTTTTAGGTTCTAAGTTCATAAATACCGCAATAATACATCCTACAAATGTTAGGTGTGCTATAATAGCAGTGATTTTTCCCTCTTTAATTTCTTCTTTCGTAAATTGTTTCAGCATTGTAATTTATGTGTTTTATTTTTTGTTGAAGATAGCATTATTACCGTTAATAACACCTATAACTTTTCCTTTCATTGGTTGATTTAAGAAAGCAGAGTTTTTAGATTTTGATAATATAGCCTCTTTTGTGAATGTCCATTCGCTATTTGGGTCAAACAACGTAATATTTGCTTTTGCCCCCTCTGTGATAGTTGCTTTTTCAACTTTAAATATCTCCCTTGCTTTCGTAAGTTTTTCAACAATTACTTCAGTTGGTAAAATAGTTCCTAAAGCACCTAAAGCAGACTCTAATCCAACAGTACCATCTGTTGCTTTTTCAAACTCTAATTTTTTGTGTTCAATATCAAGTGGATTGTGCTCTGATGTAATACAATCAATAGTTCCATCAAGAACTCCAGCGATTAATGCTTTTCTATGCGCTTCATCTCTCAATGGAGGTAATACTTTATATCTTGTATCAAAGTCGTTTAATGTATCATCTGTCAGAATCAATTGGTGAATAGAAACACTACAAGTAACGTTTAATCCTTTGCTCTTAGCTTCTTTGATTAATTCAACTGATTTTGCAGTAGATATAGTAGGAATGTGCATTTTACCACCTGTGTATTCCAATAAGAATAAGTTGCGTGCAATTTGTAATTCTTCAGCAAGTGCAGGAATACCTTTTAATCCAAGTTTAGTACTTTCAATTCCTTCGTGCGCTACACCTTTACCTTTGATGCTGCTATCTTGAGAGAAAGCGATAACTAATCCATCAAAATCTTGTGTGTATTGTAAAGCGATTTTAAGGATATTAGCATTTTGTATTGCTTTTTTATAGTCTCCAAATGCAACTGCTCCTGCATTTTGCATATCATATAATTCAGCTAAGTCAACTCCCTCTGATTTTACAGTTAATGCTCCGATAGGGAATACTTCTGTAGCTTTATTAAAAGCTTTATGCTTGATAAAGCTAATGATACTTTGTGTATCAGGAATAGGATTAGTATTTGGTTCTACTGCAATTTGTGTAAAACCACTCTTTGCAGCCACGTCAAGACCATTAGCGATAGTTTCTCTATCTTCAAAACCAGGCTCTCCTAAGCAAACAGAACTATCAAACCATCCTTGAGAAATGTGTAAATTTTCAGCATTGATAACATCACAGTTTGCAACGTTGATATCTTTTGCAATTTTAGTAATTACACCATTTTCAATCTGTAAATCAATAGTTTGGTTGTGGAAAGGACTCTGAGGGTCAATAACTTTGGCAGCTTTTAGAACAATATTCATCTTTGGTATAGTAGTTTATAATTAATGATGTGTTGTTATTTGTACAAAAATAGTTTTTATTTCTATTTTCCATAAGGGAAAACGGGGAAAAAGTGCAAAAAAAAATACATCTATTAATTAGATGTATTTACTTTTTTAGTAGCAAGAACTTTAGAGTTTTCAAAACAATCGCTAAGTGCTTGATATATTTGAAAATCAGTAGCCGTATAGATGAATTTATCACTATAGTTGCAATTTTGTAATGATTTAACGATGTCCTCTCTTGTGATATCTAAAAGTCCACAAACGATTTCACGGTCATACCTTGTTTGCATTAAAGCAATCATATTCTGATCCTCTTTAATAGCTTCAAGTTTTTTAAGTTTTTTAGATTTTCCTTTAAATAGATTATAAACCACATCAACAGGGCTAAAGAATGTACCCATTGCAGTTCCGTAATACGGAGTTTGGTTTCTTCTGTAGAAGTCAAACTGCATTTTTTCGTTTAATGCAATAAGTTTAGTGTCAACTTCCAAATAACCAGTTAGGTCAAACTTCTTGATAACAATTTCATCAAGTTCAATACTTTGTTCAGTAAAGTACACTTTTAAGTTGTCATTGTTAATCCAGTCGTTTGTAACTTTTAGTTTAATTGGTACATAACCAGGAAAAGAAAAATGAATAGAGTCGTTAAGACTTGCTTCTACAGAGAAGCTACCATCGCGTTTACTGATGGTTCCTTTGACTTTAGTGATGTTAATTACATTTACATCATCGATCGGTAGAAAAGATTTATCATTTAGAATAGTACCACTTACAGTTGTCTTGTCTTGCGCCAAAACACCCACAGTAGTAAGTATTAGAAATAAAAAAACTGTAAAATTTCTCATAGTTTTTAAGATTGCTTAAAAATAAGAGATATTTTACAGTTTTGTATGTTATTTTAAAAAAATTAACAACTTAGTCTCTTCTTGATCTTCTTGAAGAATCACCGTCATTACTTCTTCTTGATCCTCTTTCATTTCTTGGAGAACGATCAGATGATCTTCTTTCTCCACGACCTTCAGACGATCTTCTTTCTCCGCGACCTTCAGATGATCTTCTTTCGCCACCGAAAGATCTTCTCTCTCCGCCACGACCTTCAGATGATCTTCTTTCACCACCGCGTCCACGTCCACCACCACGGTTTCCATGATCACGTCTTCCGCTGTTACGTCCACCATCATTATTAGAGATTTCAACGTTAACACGTCTTCCGTTGTAAGTAACTCCGTTAAGAGTTTCCATTACTTTTTCAGCGTGTTCAGCTTCAGTATTAAAGAAAGAGAAACCTTCTTTTACATCAACTTTGAATAAGTCATCACGACCTAATTCTAAAGTATCACGTAAATAATCTTTTAAAGACATCCAATCTAAATCATCTTTAGCACCTAAGTTTACGAAGAAACGTACAGCACCATCAGTAGGAACCTCTTTCGAGTTGTTACGGTTTGCACCACCTACAGTAGATAAACTGTTAGAAGCTTTTTGGTAGTACTCTAAGAATTGGTTAAACTCTACAGAAACTACTTTTTTAATGATTTCTTCTTTGTCGAAGTCTTGTAATAATTCAGAGATAGCAGGTAAGTAAGCCTCGATTTCAGGGCTAACTTCTACTTCTTTGATTCTGTTAGCTAAGTGGAATAATTGAATTTCGCAAATTTCAATTCCAGAAGGAATTGGTTTCTCTTCGAATTTATTTTTGATAATTCTTTCGATTGCAGAAATTTTTCTTAATTCACTTTTGGTAACAATTACCATAGAAACACCTGATTTACCAGCACGTCCTGTACGTCCACTACGGTGAGTGTAAGTTTCGATTTCGTCTGGTAATTGATAGTTGATTACGTGTGTAATGTCATCAACGTCAATTCCACGAGCAGCAACGTCAGTAGCAACTAACATTTGAATTTGCTTAGCACGGAAAGACTTCATAACACCATCACGTTGAGCTTGCGATAAATCTCCATGAAGAGCAGCAGCATTGTAACCATCTTCAATTAATTTTTCTGCAATTGCTTGTGTATCTCTTTTTGTTCTACAAAATACAACTGAGAAAATATTTGGATTTGCATCTGCTAAGCGTTTTAAAGCTAAATAGCGATCTCTTGCAGATACTAAGTAAAACTCGTGACTAACGCTTTTGTTACCTTCGTTTTTATGTCCAACCGTAATTTCTTCCGGTGTTTTCATAAATTCTCTTGCGATTCTCGCAACTTCAGCTGGCATTGTAGCTGAGAATAACCAAGTACTTTTTTCTCTTGGTGTATCCGCTAAAATAGCAGTGATATCTTCGTAGAAGCCCATATTAAGCATTTCATCCGCCTCATCTAATACACAGTACTCGATGTTCTTGATGTTCACCATACCACGGTTGATCATATCTTGCATTCTACCTGGAGTAGCAACGATGATATGAGCACCACGTTTGATGTCTTTTGCTTGTTCTGTAATGCTTGCCCCACCATAAATAGCTACAGTATGAAGTCCTTTTACGTACTTCGAATACTGTTTGATTTCGTTTGCGATTTGCAAACATAACTCTCTAGTCGGCGATAAGATAAGAGCTTGTGTGTTTTTATTAGACACGTCTATCTTTTGAATCAAAGGGAAACCAAATGCTGCGGTTTTCCCAGTCCCCGTTTGGGCTAACGCAACAATATCGGTATTTCTTTCTAATAGTAATGGAATCGCCTTTTGTTGGATCTCAGATGGATTTTCAAAACCTAAATCTTTAATCGCTGATAAAAGAGATTCATTTAATCCTAATTGTTCGAAATTGTTCATATAAATATTAAATAGCCGCAAATGTACTACTATTCTGCGTAAAAAGATACTTTTGATATGGTTATTATTTTTAAAAATTCAAATTTTATGGTTTTAGTGGGAAAAATGTAATATATTAAGTGCTTTGTTTAGAACTTAATAGTCTGTGTTTGTTGCTCTTTTTGAGGCTTTTGTAATTGTTTTCCCTTATCTATAAGGGAGTTGTGATTTAACACTTTTTGGGAGAATCATTGAATATTTTACTTTAAAATATTACTACGTTTTAGAAATATTGCTGTTTTTAGAAGCTATTTAATCCGACTTTTTGCTTTCAATAGAGGTTATTTGGTCCTTTTTTTAAAGAAATTTATATTACAGGTAAAAACAGTGAAATTATTTGTCATTCTATTTTATATTCAACAATGGTGCATTGGATATAGTTTAGATAATTTGATAATAGGTCTTTTAAGTAAATTATTACAATTATTATTCTGTAGTATATGTAATCTGACTTGTGATTTTGGGTATGGTTGTTATACTTTAAAAAGAGTTTAGTAAAAGTTTTGTTTGGAACTTGTTCGGAAAAGATGCCTTTTTTACGAAGGTGATACGAACGATTTCCGAACAGCTTCCGAAGAAAGTACGTTTTAAAGTTATTTATTTTGGAATTTGAAGTGGAATTTGGAGAGATAATTTCTTGAAGAAGAAATGAAATTCTCTACAAGTTAATCAAATTATTTTTCGAATAGGTGTGAAATAAGAGGAAATATATTGCTTATCAGTCGGTTAGGGGAGTAGTGTAATGTTGGTTGATTTGATTTTAAGGTAGTGTAGTACAGCAGATTAATAGGAGAGATTTTAGCATAAAAAAAGCTGTCAGTAATGATAGCTTTATATTTTTATTCTGCTTGTAATAAGAATTCTACTAATTGTTTAACAGCTTTTCCTCTGTGACTAATAGCGATTTTTTCTTCCATACTTATTTCTGCAAAAGTTTTATCCATTCCATCTGCTTGAAAAATAGGATCATATCCAAAACCATCTGTTCCTTTGCGTTGGTCAATGATTTGACCGTTTACAATACCAGTAAAATTATACGTTTCACCTTTGATATGTAATGTAATGACAGTTTTAAAGTTGGCTTTTCTATTGTCTTTGTCTTTCAATTCACGTAACAACTTGTCCATATTGTCCTCGTCATTTTTTTGTTCCCCTGCATAACGAGCAGAGTAAACACCAGGCGCTCCGTTCAAAGCGTCAACTTCAAGTCCTGAGTCGTCAGCAAAACAGTCATAACCGTAGTGACGTTTAATAAAGTCTGCTTTTAAAAGAGCGTTTCCCTCAATTGTATCAGCTGTTTCTGGAATATCAACAACACATCCGATGTCTTCCAAACTTAATATTTCGATAGAATCAGGTAGTTGATTTTTGATTTCTTTAATCTTGTTTTTGTTGTTTGATGCGAATACTAATTTCATTGTGTTATTGTTAGCTTATGTAATTCCAAATGGTTGTTTTGCTATTTAATAGCTCTATTTTTTGTTTTATATATTGGTTTTCAGGATCTTCTAATGAAGGGTCTTTCTTTAGAAGTTCAACTGCGTGATGTCTTGCATAATGCATTATCTCTTGGTCCTTAACAAGATCGGCAATTTTTAATGGCAACGTACCACTTTGTTGTGTTCCCATTATATCACCAGGTCCACGAAGTTTTAAATCTACTTCAGATATTTCAAAACCATCATTAGTTCTACACATCGTTTCCATTCTAATTTTAGAATCGTTGCTTAGTTTATCTCCCGTCATTAATATACAATAACTCTGTTCGGCACCACGACCAACACGACCTCTTAACTGGTGTAACTGCGATAAACCAAAACGTTCAGCGCTTTCTATAATCATAACAGAAGCATTCGGAACATTTACTCCAACTTCAATAACGGTAGTAGCTACCATAATATTGGTTTCTCCTTTTGCAAAACGCTCCATTTCACGGTCTTTTTCAGCAGGAGTCATTTGCCCGTGTACAATACTCACGCTGTATTCAGGTAATGGAAAATCACGTGATATACCTTCATATCCTTCCATCAAATTCTTGTAATCTAATGTTTCACTTTCATCAAT
This sequence comes from Myroides phaeus, assembly GCF_009799805.1. Lineage (NCBI taxonomy): Bacteria > Pseudomonadati > Bacteroidota > Flavobacteriia > Flavobacteriales > Flavobacteriaceae > Myroides > Myroides phaeus. The sequence goes on along the minus strand of NZ_CP047050.1, from coordinate 2,693,391 downwards.
TAAAGGATATACGATATATACTTGTCTGCCTTTAGCGATTTCTTGTTTGATGAAATGCCAAACTGCGAGTCTTTTACCCTCAAAATAATGAGCTGTACTAATTGGCTTTCTTCCAGGTGGTAATTCATCAATTACAGAAATGTCAAGATCTCCATATAAACTCATAGCAAGCGTTCTTGGAATTGGAGTTGCAGTCATTACCAGTACGTGAGGAGGAATGATGTTTTTCTTCCATAATTTCGAACGCTGTTCTACACCAAAACGGTGTTGTTCATCTATAATGGCTAAACCTAAGTTCTTAAAGATAACCTTGTCCTCAAATAAAGCGTGCGTTCCTATTAAGATATGTAGGCTACCTTCAGCAAGCTCTTGGTGAATTACTCTTCGCTCAGCTGTTTTAGTAGATCCTGTTAATAGTTTGACGTTTAAACCTAATGGTTCTGCCAACTCACTTATACCAATAAAGTGTTGAGTAGCTAAGATTTCCGTAGGGGCAACAATACACGCCTGAAAACCATTGTCTAAGGCTAAAAGAGAACTCATAAACGCAACTATGGTCTTACCTGAACCCACGTCACCTTGTAGTAGGCGATTCATTTGGGCAGGCTGGCCAACGTCATTTCTGATTTCTTTAAGCACACGTTTCTGTGCGCCTGTTAGCGGAAAGGGTAGGTGGTTCTTGTAAAATGTATTGAAATAATCACCTACTGTTTCAAAAGGGAAACCTTTGATTTTTCCTTTTCTCGCAATATTCTTAATAAGTAATTGCATTTGCAAGTAGAACAGCTCTTCAAACTTTAATCTGAATTGTGCTTTATTCAGTATGTCGTGATCTTTAGGAAAGTGAATGTTAATCAATGCTTCTGGCATTGATATTAACGTTAGTTGCTTTCTGAAATCAGGAGATAAAGTATCAATAAATGAAGTGTGACTCTCATTTAAGAGTTGCGTCATCAACTTAATTAAAGTTTTATTAGAAATTTTAGAGCCAAACTTTTCTGTAGAAGGATAAACCGCTTGCATAGTAGAAGCGATGTTTTTTTTGTGTTCTTCTAAGAGTTCAAGCTCAGGATGAGGCATTGAAAATGTGTAGTTGAAACTATTAAGCTTACCAAAAGCAACATAAGGGGTATTAAGTTGTAAGTTTTCCTGAATCCATTTGAATCCCTGAAACCAAACTAACTCAATTTGTCCCGTACCATCAGTAAAAGTTGCCACTAAGCGCTTACCTCTTTTTTGTTCTACTGTTTTTATATGAATAATTTTTCCTACAATTTGTACCTCACTACTATTACTTTGTAGTTCGTTGATTTTGTAGTATTGCGTACGATCTATGTATCGGTTAGGATACAAGTGTAGCAAGTCTCTATAAGTAAATATACCTAACTCTTTCTTAAACAAGTCTCCACGATGTGGTCCAACGCCTTTAAGGTATTCGATAGGGGTGTCAAGGATATTTCTGCTCATCATTATTCTTATAAATACTGCACTAAGATAAGAGTTTTTGGTTTAGTGGGAAAATAGAGTGTGGAAGAGTTAAGAGGAGAAATAGCTATTTAATCATATTAGTATTCTCAGGGGGCTTTTGTATTTTATTAGCTATGAGCAGGATGTAAAAAAAGCCATTATTAGAAGCTTATTTTATTCGAAGGTAGGAAAGAAAGACTAATTAGAATAATAACAAATAAGTTGAGTTCACTTGGTTAATGAACTATTTTATTAATGTAATGACTTGTGTTTTAGTTAGGTAAAGGTATTCATTGTAACTGAATGTTAAGCATAGTTTACACTGAGGTAATATAGATAAGAGTGTAATGTTTGGTTTGGTAACACTTTGATAATACTATGTTAATATGTTGCTAAGGCAGTAATTCTAAGTTTGTTAAAACTAAAATATAAAATTATGAAACTTAGTAACAAATTGCCTAAAATAGCTTTAGGTCTATTATTAGCAACATCTTTTGTTGGTTGCGATGAAGACAATTCTTCTAAGGTAGAATTACCAGGTGAAGAAAAACCTGAAACGTCAATTGATTTAAAGAATTTTTCAAAAACGCCAGCTTTTGTATTTGCGATGCCTGGATTTGAGAATTTGGAGATTTTTTCACTTATTTCAAGTGAGGATAAATTAGAACAATCGCCAGATTTTGTTTTTGGAGGACAACCAGATGGTGCAGGTTTTATGAAAGACCCTAATGGTGATGGCTATTTGATGATTACAAATCACGAGATTATGAAGTCTGTTTCACGTGTGTATTTAGATAAAACGTTTAAACCTGTGAAGGGAGAGTATATTGTTGATGGAATTGGAGGAATAACAAGGTTGTGTTCTGCAACATTAGCAAAACCAGAGGTGCATGGTTTTGGTCCTGTTTTTTTGACAGCAGGGGAATCAGGTGAAGAAAGTATGGTACACGCTATTAATCCGTTGGGAGATGTTTCATTAAAATCAAGTGTTGACCGTGTATTACCTGCTTTAGGAAAAGCAAGTATGGAGAATGCTGTACCTCTGCCAATAGATGTTTCACTTGGAAAAACGTTTATACTTATTGGCGAAGATCAGGGATATAGTTCAAGTCATCAAAGTGCTGGGCAATTGTTGATGTATGTTGGAAGTAGAGGAGATTTACATAATGGAAAGTTATATGCTTTAAAGCGTAAATCAGGTGGATATACTGAAATGGATATGGTAAAAGGAAGTGAGTATGATGTTGAATTTGTTGAAATACCAAACGCTAAGAATTTGACAGGAGCACAGATTAATCAAGTGAATATGGATTTAGGTGTTATTCGCTTTTCACGTGTAGAAGATGTTGATTATAGAAAAGGAGCGAAAAAAGGTAATGAAATTTACTTTACAGCTACAGGACAGGCAAGTGGTGGAAACCCAGTAAAAGGGTTTACTATGTGGGGACGTGTATATCGTTTAGTTCTTGATCCTGCAAATATGATGAGTGGTAAACTTGCTGTTATAGCAGAGGGGGATAGTAATCCTGGAAGAGATTTGATTAATCCAGATAACTTGGCTGTAACAGAGAATTATGTATATATCCAAGAAGATGGAGATTCTTACTACGCAGCAGCACAACACGATTCATATATCTGGCAATATAAAATGTCAGATGGTAGTTATAAGCCTTGGTTAAATATGAAACATAATCGCGATGATGCAGAGTGGCAAAAGAATTATAATCAATCTGGTAATTTACAAAAGTTTGGTTCGTGGGAGTTTGGAGCTATGGAAGATATTTCAGAGTTAGTAGGAATTCCAAATACTTTTTCAGTAAATATTCACTCTCACACTTGGCAAAAAGACGAATTTGCTGATGCTGATAAGGCAGGGGTAAATAAAAATAAAGAAGGTGGGCAGGTAGTAATTATCCGCAATGTAGAAAGATAATTTAAAAGATGTGTATTATCCCCTGGTATTGTATTGTGCTTTATCAGGGGAAAATTTTTAGCCTATGTTTAAAATTAAGTATATAGTTTTTTTGTCTTTGTTTATGCTAATTGTAAGCTGTAAACAGTCAGAAAATAGTTATGATAATGTTTCTTTTAATAAGTATTTGCTTGAAAAGGTTGCTGTTTTAGAGCAAGAAGTAGATCATATGCTTGATGCGGTGGAGTTACAAAAGGATAGTATTTATATTCGAGAAGCATTTGTAAAAAGTAGAATAGCCTTTAAAGAAATAGAATGGGCTGTATCTTATTTTTTACCCCATACAAATAAGTCAATAAATGGACCTGCATTGGATCAATTAGATTTAGATGAAAATAAGTTTATACCAGCAGAGGGCTTTCAAGTGATAGAAGAAATGATTTATAGTGATTTTAAAGAGGTCGATTATAAGGAATTGTTAACAGAAGTAAAAATCGTTAAAAATAATGTAAACAGTATTCGTAAGAATTTTGATGTTATTACTATTTCAGATACATCTGTTTTAGAAGCTTTAAAAATGGAGGTGTTTCAGGTCACAACTCTTGGTATAACAGGGTTTGATACTCCAGAGAGTGGATTGCGATTTATTGAAGCTGAGGCGAGTTTGCGCGGTGTTCTTGAGGCTTTATTGTTAACAGAAAAATGGAGAGAGGCAGAGAAATTTGCTGAGTTAAACAAGTTGTTGGTTGAAGCTATTGCTATATGTGAATTAAACCCTGATAAAAATGAGTTTGATTACTTGGATTATATTGTAACTTATTTAGATTCAATTGCAAAAGGTGTAGTAACCTTACAAAAGGAGTTAGGTATTCCTTTTAATCAAGGAAATCAAGTGGTAAAAGGAGAGGTAGGATCTTTGTTTGAAAAATATCTTATTAATTTGAATGCTTTTTTGCCAGATGAATCATATTATATGACACCTGCAAAAATAGCATTAGGTAAGGAGTTGTTTTTTGAACGTAAGTTGTCAAAAAATCACGTGCGTAGTTGCTCTGATTGTCACCATTCAGATAAGGCATTTTCAGATGGGTTAAAAACATCTTTAGATTTGCAAGGAAATCCATTAAAACGAAATACTCCATCTTTAAACTATGCTGCTTATTATCACGGTCAGTTTTGGGATATGAGAAGTGTTACATTAGAGAGCCAATCTTCGGATGTAATTACTAATGAAGATGAGATGCATGGAAACTTAGAAGAGATAGTAAAACATTTGCGAGATTCTGAATCATATAGACATAAGTTTAAAGAAGTTTTTGTAGGTAGTGAACAGATTGAAGTTTGGCAATTAGAGAATGCTTTGGCGTCTTATATTCGCTCGCTATCTGTTTTTAGTTCTCGTTTTGATTTGTATATGAGAGGAGATCAGACTGCCTTGACAAAAAAAGAAAAGAATGGGTTTAATTTATTTGTTGGAAAAGGAGAGTGTGCTACTTGTCATTTTATTCCTGTATTCAATGGAACAGTACCTCCATATTTTACTAATTCAGAACAAGAGGTATTGGGGATTCCTATGGATAAAGAGGGAACAAAATTAGATATGGATTTAGGTAGATATGTATTTAATACAGATTTAGAGCAGCTAAAATATGCATTTAAAACACCAACTGTTAGAAATGCAGGAGAAAGTGGTCCGTATATGCATAATGGTGTGTATGAAACTTTGGAAGAAGTAATGGATTTTTATAATAAAGGAGGAGGAATAGGGTTAGGGCTTGATGTACCAAATCAAACGTTGCCTGAGTCTCCCTTAGAATTAACAGATGAAGAGATGAGTGATGTAATTACTTTTATGAAAGCATTGAGTGATAGGAAATAACTTTATGTATAAACACAACTTTTAGGATTGATTCACTTTTCACCTTGTTCCCAAGTTTTGAACCTGATTTGAAATAAATAGGAAGTGATATAAAACAAAAAAACTCTTGCGTATACAAGAGTTTTTTTGTGGGCGATGAGGGATTCGAACCCCCGACCCCCTCGGTGTAAACGAGGTGCTCTGAACCAACTGAGCTAATCGCCCCTATTTGTTTTTTTAAGGGAGTGCAAAGATAGACTTTCCGATTAAAGTAACAAATGTTTTAGTAACTATTTTGAAACTTTTTCAATGTCGTATAACTTAACTTTATTCTCATAGTTAATCATCTTAACTATAATAGGCTCATTTTCACTGTTTCTACCAGAAATAACGTATAGTTTACCTTTTTCAAGTTCAACTTTACTTTCAGAAAAGTCAACTTTCCCATACATTAATGTTTTACGGATATCGTCTTTAGTAACCCATCCTTCTGTAAGTTTTACCTCTGCATCATTTGAATATAGTACAGGTTTACTTCTCAAATCTTTTAAAACTCTACAATTTGGTAAGTAACAAAAGTCTGTTTTCTTTTCACCAAAGAAGAAGAATAAAAACATGGCACCAATTAATAGTCCAAATAAGTAATAAGCTAAACGTTGTGGAAACTTCATTTTTAATTTGTTTTGTGCAAAATTAGTAATTCAACAATGGAAAACTAATCATTTATAAAAAATTTAAAATGCGAATAGATGTATGTCTTTATAATCAAGATTGAACCATTCTGCTACATTGCGATTTGTGATTAATCCTTTATAGCTATAAATTCCTGTTTGCAACACAGAGTCAGAATGTACAGCACCATCTAAATCTCCATTTTCAGCGTATTCAATTAGCATAGGAGTAATGATATTGCTCAAAGCCATTGAAGCAGTTTTACTATAACGAGAAGTAATATTAGGAACTCCGTAGTGTATTACACCAGACTTAACTATCGTAGGGTTTTCGTGCGTTGTTAATTCAGAGGTTTCAAAACATCCGCCAGAATCAATAGAAACATCAATAATGACAGCTCCTTTTTTCATATTTTCAACCATTGTTTCACTAACAACGATAGGAGCTCTATTTTTACCTCTTATGGCACCGATAGCAACATCACAACGCATTAATGCTTTTTGAAGTATTTTTTCTTGTATAGTAGAAGTTGAGATTTGTTGAGGAAGGTTGTTTTGTAGTCTGCGCAATTTTTGAATAGAGTTGTCAAATACCTTGACGTTAGCTCCCATTCCTAATGCTGTTTTAGCAGCGTATTCAGCTACTAACCCAGAACCTAAAATAACTACTTCTGTAGGAAGTACACCAGTTACATTACCAAATAATAGGCCTTTACCATTGTTTGTAGTAGTCATTAATTCGGCCGCAATTTGAATAGAAGATATACCTGCTATTTCACTAAGTGTACTAATTGCTGGGTATGCACCGTATTTATCGTGAATAAAATCAAAACCAATAGCAGATATTTTCTTTTTTGATAATGCATCAAAATACTCTTTGCTAAGCGTTTTTAGCTGTACAGTGGACCAAATTACAGTATAAGGAGCCATTAGCTTGATTTCATCAAGAGTAGGAGGTACTACTTTTACAATAATCTGACAGCTATACACCTTTTTAGGATCACTTGTTAATTCAGCACCCGCTTTACTGTATTCTAAATCGCTATAACTTGCGGCTTCTCCAGCCCCTTTTTCAATAAGTACACGATGTCCGTAAGTGCTTAAGGTTTGCACTGCCTCTGGGGTAATACAAATGCGTTTCTCTGTAGTGAAGTTCTCTTTAGGAACTCCGATAAACATATCACTTCGTTTGCGTTCTACCATTAGACATTCTTCTAAAGGTATAAGGTCTTTCTTTGAAAAAGGAGTTGTCATCGCCATAGTCTTTTCAGTATTTAATTATTTCGTAATACAAGTTTTCTGTTGCCGTTTTCTAATATTTCTATTTCAATTTCAGCGTGTTCGTCTGGTATTATTGTTGGCGTTTTCTCAGGCCATTCAATAAAGCACCAGCTGTTAGAATCAAGGTATTCGTCCATTCCCATATCATAAGCCTCTTCTTCATCATTTAAACGATATAAGTCAAAATGATAAACTCTTTCGTTTGTAGTCTCTGACTTGTATTCATTTACAATAGAGAAGGTAGGGCTACTGGTCATATCCTTAACTCCAATATACTCACTTAATTCTTTAATTAATGTTGTTTTACCAGCCCCCATAGGAGCATTGAATAAAACAATTTTATGTTGTAAGTTGTCAATTACTTTTTTAGCAACTTCTTTGATATCTTTTAACGAGTATACAATCTCAGTCATCTTTACGATTTAGGTGTTAAAACAATAAATGGTACGATTACTTCTTCTAATGAAATACCTCCGTGTTGGTAGGTGTTTTTAAAATAAGAAGCGTAATAGTTGAAATTATTCTGATACGCTAAGAAGTAATCATTTTTTGCAAAAATATAAGAACTACTGATATTAATGTTTGGTAATTGTATTTTTTTAGGGTCTTTTACGTGGTAAACATCTTTGTTTTCAAAGGTAAGGCTCTTGCCAGTTTTGTAACGTAGGTTTAAACTTGTATTTTTATCACCAATTACTTTTGAAGGTGTTTTACAGTTGATAGTACCGTGATCTGTAGTAATAACAAGTTTATAACCTAACTGTTGTGCTTGCTGAATCATCTCAAAAAGAGGAGAGTTTTTAAACCAACTAACAGTTAAAGAACGGTAAGCTTTGTCATTTGACGCAAGCTCTTTAATTACTTCCATTTCAGTTTTTGCGTGAGAAATCATATCTACAAAGTTGTAAACAATAGTAATCAGTTTATTGTCTTTCAGTGATTTAAAGTTGTCTACAAGTTTTTTACCTTCACGTTGGTTAGTGATTTTGAAGTATTCGTTTTTAATATTTAAACGCAAACGTTGTAATTGTGCTTGTAAGAATTCATTCTCAAATAAGTTCTTTCCGCCTTCATCTGTATCATTTTTCCAATATTGAGGCAATTGCTCAGACATCTGCAAAGGAGTTAAACCAGAGAAGATTGCATTACGTGAATATTGAGTAGCCGTTGGTAGAATAGAGAAGAAGCTGTTTTCTGATTCTACTTTATAGTGATTGGTTACGACAGATTCAAAAGCTCTCCATTGGTCATATCTTAAGTTGTCAATTACAACAAACAGAATTTTAGAGTCTTCTTTCTTTAAATCAGGAGCTACCCATTTACGAAATATTTGGTGGGAAAAAACTGGACTGTTTTCAGGATCATTAATCCAGTCTTCATAATTTTTTTCAACAAACTTTCCGAAGAGTGAATTGGCTTCAGCTTTTTGAGTATCTAAGATTGAAATTAAACTTTGATCTTCAATATTTTCCAGCTTTTGTTCCCAATACAACAGTTTTCTATAGATAGAGATCCAATCTTCATAATCACGCGCTTGCATTAAGTCCATAGAGATATTTCTAAACTCTTTTTGGTAACTTAGAGATGATTTTTCAGAAATAAGTCTTGAATCATCTAAGTTCTTCTTTAAAGAAAGTAGAATCTGGTTAGGATTTACAGGTTTGATTAAATAATCTGATATTTTAGCACCAATAGCCTCTTCCATAATGTATTCTTCCTCACTTTTTGTGATCATTATGATAGGTGTATTGTTTTTAATAGCTTTAATTTCATTTAATGTTTCAAGACCTGAAAGTCCAGGCATATTTTCATCTAAGAAAACGATATCAAAATCGTGTTCCTTAAACATTTCAATTGCATCTTGTCCGTTAGTACAAGTACTAACAGCGTAGTTTTTCTTTTCTAAAAAAAGGATGTGTGGCTTTAATAAATCAACTTCATCATCAACCCACAGTATATTAATTTTATTCATAGAAATCATTTTGAGATACTTTGCTGTTTAAAGGTTAGGATGCCTTTTAAACATAAAGTATATTTGAATTTTTAAATAGTATTGATAAATATAGTGATGTATTTTCTTATTACAATACTTAACGATATTTTTGTCAAAGTATTATAAAAACTTTATAAATGTATTTTTCTTTTATTATTCCGGTATATAATCGTCCAGACGAGATTGATGAGCTATTAGAGAGTTTGACTCAACAAACTTATACTAAGGAATTTGAGGTGGTGGTGATTGAAGATGGTTCAAAAATTGATTCCCGTGAAATAGTGAAGAAATATGAAGATAGATTAACTATCTCTTATTTCTATAAGAGCAATTCAGGTCCTGGTGATTCAAGAAATTACGGAATGAGTAGAGCAAAAGGAGAATATTTTATTGTTTTAGACTCAGATTGTATTATTCCAAAGCAATATTTAACTGTAGTTGATAGTTATTTACAAGAGGAGTATGTGGATTGTTTTGGAGGACCAGATGCTGCTTTAGACAGTTTTAGCGATGTGCAAAAAGCAATAAATTTTTCAATGACTTCCGTATTAACAACTGGAGGAATACGTGGTGCAAGTGAACGTATAGGGAAGTTCCAACCCCGTAGTTTTAATATGGGAATTTCTAAGAAAGCTTTTTTAGCATCTGGAGGATATGGAAAAGTACATCCAGGAGAAGATCCAGACTTGACAATCCGCTTGTGGGAATTAGGATTTGACACACAATTGTTTTCAAAAGCATATGTATATCACAAACGCAGAATAGATTGGGATAAGTTTTATACACAAGTTAATAAGTTTGGGAAAGCACGCCCTATTTTAAATCAGCGATATCCATCCTATGCAAAGTTGACCTATTGGTTTCCTACTTTATTTATAGGTGGACTTGCACTTAGTGTATTATTGTTATTCAAAGGTATTTATCTAATCGGCTTGTATATTATATACTTTTTATTGATATTTTTGAGTTGTCTTGTGAAAGAAAAGAGTTTTAAAATAGCTTTTTTTGCAATTATAGCAACTTTTTTACAATTTGTAGGGTATGGTACGGGATTTGTTAAATCAAATTATATATTATTTGTCTTACGTAAAAAAGCAGAAGAGGGATTACCTGAAATGTTTTTTAAATAAAGGATTAAAATATGGCATTAGTAGTAGGATTGACTGGAGGTATAGGTAGCGGAAAAACTACTGTAGCAAAAATGTTTGAAGCAGAAGGAGTTCCAATTTATATTGCAGATGAAAGAGCAAAAGCAATTATGGATAGGTCAGATATTGTTTTAGCAGTTCAAGCATTGTTTGAAGAGGATATAACAGATAGTGGAGTAATAGACCGAAAAAAATTAAGGAGTATAGTTTTTAATAATAAAGAACTTCTTGAAAAGTTAAACGGAGTAATTCATCCTGAAGTAAGAAAAGATTTTATAGACTGGTTAGAAGTACACAAAGATTTTAAGTTTATAATTAAAGAAAGCGCTATTCTTTTTGAGCAAGGATTAGACAAAGAATGTGATTTTGTAGTGTTAGTTACTGCTCCTGAAGAGGTTCGAATAGCCAGAGTAGTTAAAAGAGATGGTGTTTCTTCACAAAATGTACAAGCAATTATGGCAAATCAAATGAAGGATTCATTAAAAGTTCTTAAAAGTGATTACGTAATTGCGAATATTAGTAAAGAACAAGTAAAAAAAGAGGTTAAAATGATAATTGAAGATATTAATTGTAAAATTTAAAGAAATTTAATGGTTAATATTGTGTTAACAAGTATTTAAAGTGATTTTTTAATGTTAATTTTGAAATAAGAATGAGTAAAGTCAGATTTCGGCTTTTAGTAGGAATAATGAGTTTTTCTCTAATAGGAATAATCATTGTTCAGTTATATTGGATTATTAGCTCTTATAAGAATAATGAAGAGCAGTTCAAATACCACGTACAACAAGTGATAGGTAACGTAGCAAATACACTACAACAGGATGAAGCTACAGAATTTTACCGAATGTATAATCAACTTAGAGATAGTATAGGTACGCCACCTAAGCAAAATGAGTTGAAACAATACTATGTGGTAGAAAGAAACCCAATGACCAATGAGCAAATAGTTTACTCTAATATTTTAGTTTTAGAAGACTATAATATAAAGAGTTCGTTCTTTGATAAAAAGTCAGATAGTTTAAAAGTCAAAAACTTTGTATCTAAAAGAAAGACAGAGATCTATAAAGGAGATGACTTTGATAGGAATAATTTAAAGCAGAATTATCCTGATGAGGTTATTGAGAAGACAGGAGATCTGGATGTATTAGATAAAGCACAGTTTGATATTTATTTTAAAGATATTGTAGCTTTAAGAAGTGTAGATGAGCGTATCTCTAAAGCCAAATTGAAAGAACTTCTTGAAAAAGAGTTAAAACAATACGGAGTTAATGCTAAATTTGAATTCGGAGTTTACAATAGAGGATTGGCTACTAAAATTAAATCGGATGAATTTGAGTATGAAGATGATTCTACTTATGGAGTTCCGGTTTTGGTAGATAATGAAAATAAGAGTAAGTATCAATTGTATATTACTTTTCCTGAAAAGAGTAAATATTTATTCTCTTCATTAATAGGAATTACATTTTTATCTATTTTGTTTACAATTGTAATTATCGCAGCTTATTTAAATGCAATAAATCAGTTGATCAAACAAAAGCAAATTTCTGAGATAAAAACAGACTTTATCAATAATATGACCCATGAATTTAAAACACCTATTGCTACTATAAATTTAGCCTTAGATGCAATAAAAAATCCAAAGGTTATAAATGATCCAGAGAAAGTAGACCGCTATCTGCAAATGATTCGTGATGAAAATAAGCGTATGCATGCACAAGTTGAAAATGTGCTGCGTATTTCAAAACTTGAACGTAGAGAGTTTGACGTTGACAAAGAGGCTATGGATGTTCATGAGATTATAGAAGATGCAGTAGAACATGTTAGTCTAATTATTCAAGATAGAGGAGGGGAGATAAATCTTCACTTAGATGCCAGACGTAGTGATGTATTAGGAAATGACTTCCATTTTACAAGTGTTATTGTAAATATCTTGGATAATGCAATTAAGTATTCAGCAGATATTCCTGTTATTGATGTTTATACGGAAAATTTTAAAGAGTACATCCTTATTAAGATAAAAGATAATGGTGTAGGAATGAGTAAACAAGCTCAAAAGCGTATCTTTGACAAGTTCTATAGAGAGCACACAGGAGATTTGCACAACGTTAAAGGACATGGTTTAGGATTAGCTTATGTTCAGCAAATAGTCGAAGTTCACAATTCACAAGTATATGTGGAAAGTGAAAAAGGTAAAGGAAGTACCTTTATAATTAAAATGCCATTAATAAATTAATTGATATATGGAAACAACAAACAACAAAAAAATTTTATTAGTAGAAGATGATCCCAATTTTGGAGCAATCTTAAAAGATTATTTAGCCATAAACGATTTCGAAGTAACTCTTGCCAAAAATGGTATGGAGGGATTTGAAAAATTTAAAAGAGATTCTTTTGATCTTTGCATTTTAGATGTGATGATGCCTTATAAAGATGGATTTACTCTAGCCAAGGAAATCCGTGATAAAAACAAAGAGGTGCCAATCATTTTCTTAACTGCAAAAGCAATGAAAGAAGACGTACTAAAAGGATATAAAGTAGGTGCGGATGATTACTTAAACAAGCCTTTTGATTCAGAAGTATTGTTGATGAAAATCAAAGCAATTATTCATAGAAAATCATCTGAAGTTAAAACAGACAATACTAAATTTGAATTTCAAATCGGTAAGTTTCATTTAAATTCAAAATTGAGATTTTTAACTTTTGAGAATGACGAGCCAATCAAACTTTCTCCAAAAGAAAATGAATTATTGAAAATGTTAGCAATTTATGAGAATGATTTAATGCCTCGTGAAGTTGCATTAACAAAAATCTGGAGAGATGACAACTATTTTACATCTCGTAGTATGGACGTTTACATTGCTAAATTGAGAAAATACTTAAAACAAGACGAAACAGTTGAAATTCTTAACATTCACGGTGAAGGATTTAGATTGGTAGTTAAAGAAAATGAGGATGAGAATTAATCCTTATTGATAAATATAAAAAAAGGGAAGCTATATATAGCTTCCCTTTTTTTATACTATTAATCCTGTATCTTTATTTTAGGAATAGTAACTATTGATAGATATAGTTACTTTGATTTTTTGGGACTAATGATTTTGACATCTTGAAAAGCAATTGCCCCTCGTATAATACTTTGTATTACATCAAATAAGGCATCACTAATCTGTTTTTTTAGTTCATTTTTAGTATATATTAAACTAATTTCTCTTGCTGGTTTAGGGTCTGTAAACTGAACTAAATTAGCTTGATCATCATTATTAAGACTTAAAGTATGTAAGTAAGGTAGTAAGGTGTAGCCTAAACCTTCTTTTGATAAGTTTATTAATGTTTCAAAACTTCCACTTTGTAGTTTAAAATTGCGAGACTCAGTTTCAATTTTATTATTGCAAATATTGATTATCCCATCTCTAAAACAATGCCCGTCTTGAAGTAATAAAAGCTTTTTCAAATCAAGTGTATCGGCTGTTAGTTCCTTGCCAATATTCTGACGAAACATTGGTGGAATATATCCTACAAATGGCTCATAGTATAATACACGCTCTTTAATATCCGACTCTATTAATGGTGTAGCTACAATTGCAGCATCTAAATAACCCGTTCTTAATTTTTGAATTATCTCTTCTGTTGTATATTCTTCTATAATTAAGTTTACTTTATCGTGTTTACTTAAAAATGTTTTTAAGAACATTGGCAATAAAGTAGGAGCTACAGTCGGTATTATTCCTAATTTAAACTCTCCTCCAATAAATCCCTTTTCTTGATCTATTAAGTCTTTAATTCTATCTGATTCATCAACAATCTTCTGTGCTTGTTTAATAATGATTTGTCCAATAGCAGTAGCTTGTATAGGTTTAGTTGTACGATCAAATATTTGAATTTCTAATTCTTCTTCTAATTTTTGTATTTGCATACTCAACGTTGGCTGAGTAACAAAAGTTTTTTCTGCTGCCAAGGTAAAGTTTTTGTGTTCTGCAACAGCTAAAACATATATTAATTGTGTGATTGTCATTGTTAGTTTATTTTGCTGTAAGTTAAATAAAATAAGGCAAAATGTCTTTATTCGTATTCTATTTTTTCCAGCTCTTTATAGTTCTTCATTAACTTCTTTATTAAGAAGCCGTAAATCACTTTATAATAAAGCCATACGATGCATATGAAAGTAGCACATATAAAAAGAATGATACCCATAAAAACAATAGTCAGTGTTATATTAGAGCTGTATTTTAAATCAGTTGTAAGTATATCAATAATTGTAATTAAGAATGCAATTGTTAAGATACCAAGGTTTGTGTAGATGTAGTAGTTTACTGTCTGCTTGGTTTTTAAAATATGTGTCATTAGTTTTTTGGTAGAATCGGCAACACATATTTTACGATAATTCAGATAGAATAATATTATAAAAAAGACTGACGTAATTACCGATATATAATCAATGTATTCAATTAAAAAATTGAATACAGGGCCTGTTTCTTGCTTGTTTTCTGCTTCAGAATCAAAATAAAAAACACTAAGTAGGTTTAAGCATATAAACTCAACTATACTAATGACAAATATCCACATCACTATAGATGAAGATTTTTTGTGTATCATTTTGTGTATTTCTTGAACTGATATTTTTGGAAAATTCTGGTTTTCATTCCAGTGTTTTTTCAATAAATCTAACTCCTTCATATTCGTATAGCTTCTATGGATTTAATATTTTTTTCAATTTTGATTTAATTCTATTCATTTTAACTCTCGCATTTACTTCACTAATACCGAGTGTTTCAGCTATTTCTTCATAGTTTTTGTCTTCGAGATACATGAAAACTAAAGCTTTTTCAATGTCATTAAGCTGATGTAAGGCTTTATACAATGATTTGAGTTGTTCTTCTTCTTGATAATTGTATTCTGAATACTCAAATTTATAGTTTGCTGTGTCAAATGGAATAGTATTTATATCGCGTTTTTTCTTTCGATATAAAGAAATGGCAGTATTTAATGCTACGCGATAAGCCCAAGTAGTAAATTTTGAGTCTCCTCTAAATTTGGGATATGCGTTCCATAATTGAATAGAAATTTCTTGAAACAAATCCTTGTGAGAAGCTTCGTCAACTGTATATAGGCGACAAACTTTATG
Organism: Myroides phaeus; assembly: GCF_009799805.1. Taxonomy (NCBI): domain Bacteria; kingdom Pseudomonadati; phylum Bacteroidota; class Flavobacteriia; order Flavobacteriales; family Flavobacteriaceae; genus Myroides; species Myroides phaeus. The sequence goes on along the minus strand of NZ_CP047050.1, from coordinate 2,677,939 downwards.
GATAAGATTTTGGTTCTTATCCAATAAGGTTACAAATTCTGTTTCAAATTTTTTGTTCATATGCTATTGGACGGAAGTTTTATCATTTTGTTACAAAACACCTTAATTATTTTACTATTTAAAGATAGGGTGACTTTTATAGAAGTAATAGACTCTTATTAATTTCAAGAAAGCAATGGTTAAATTGTATATTATTTTAAATCTATAGTGTTGATTTTTAGTTAGATGGTTTTTAATATAATTACATAGTTTATTATAATAAAAAAACTCCTTTTTATGTTTTTGAAAAGGAGTTTACATTAAAATAATCAATTATTTTGTTATTAAATCTTCTATTATACTATTCAAGTTATTTTCTAAATGATTTGTTTCGATAATAACTCCGTTTTGATCTAATACATAAATTGTAGGAATAGAACGAATACCAAATTTAGAAGCATAATCTTGAGTATCAAGAATATGTGACCATGATAGGTTTTCTTTACTTATAGTGTTTTTCCAATCAATTTTGTCTTCTGTTAAGCCAACACTAAAGATTTTTAGACCTTTATTTTTAAAATTATTATTTAGCTCTTTTACTTTAGGTAATGTTTCGTGACAAGAAGAGCACCAAGGAGCCCAAAAATGTACAATTGTAGCTTTTGCTGAAGTATCATATAAAGTGATTTTTTCATTATCTTGATTCCATCCCTCCAGGTTAGGCATTTTACTGCCAATTACCATTTTGGATGATTGTTGCTTTTCAAGAATATGTTTTATAGCTTCTCCGAGATTTGTAGCTTTAATATCTTCATTAAGGTTGTTGTAGAATGCTGTCGCTTCTTGTATTTCAATATTATTATTTTGTAGACGTTGATAAATTACAATAGCACTTGTCATTGACTTAGGGTTTGTATTGACTTGATAAGTTATTGCATTATTGATATTTTCAACATATCCTTTAAACTCATTAGATAATCTTCTTAAAGTAATAGTGTCATTATCTTTAATAGCAGAAGTTAAAGCATCTTGATTTTTATCTTGATATTCTTTTGCTTCTTTTTGGTACTTTTTAACTTTGATATAAAAGTTACTTAATTCATCGTTATTTTTAGTACCTAAGACGCTGTTAGAGTCTAATTTGTTGGTGTTTAGCTTAACATTGATTGTGCCTTCTTCTAAAATGATTATGTCATTTATATCTTCAGAAAGCATAATCATACTATATAAAGGCCTTTCTGACTTTCCTTTAAATTCAAATTTTTCTTTATGAATAGGAGTAGAGTCAAGAGAAATAAATTGATGTGTATTGGAGTCAAGTACTTTTAGGTAAACCATTTCTCCTTCTTTTACATTTGTTGTTTGTCCTATAATTTTATAATTCTTCTCTTTTGGTGTAAAACTCATAAGAAGTAAAGCCATTAGAATAGATAAAGTATATTTCATTGTTTTAAAAAAGTTATTTTGATTTTTAACTCACTAAATATAATAAAAAAAGGACGAGTAGTTTTAGCTTTAAACCATTCGTCCTTTTTATATTATATTCAAAATTAATTATTTTAATAATTCTTGAATTTTAGCTTCTAATTTTTTACCTCTTAGGTTTTTAGCTACTACTACACCATTTTCATCTAAGATAAAAGTAGCAGGGATAGCTTTAATTTCATATTCTTGAGCGATAGGGTCTTGCCAAAACATTAAGTTTGAAATATGATTCCAAGCTAATTTATCTTTAGCAATAGCTTCAATCCATTTGTCTTTATCTTTATCTAAAGATACTCCAATAATGTTTAAACCCTTATCGTGATATTGATTATAAATTGCTACAACTTTTGGATTTTCAGCTCTACAAGGACCACACCAAGAAGCCCAGAAGTCTATGATTGTAACTTTACCAAGACTTTCTTTTAAAGAAATTGTATTTCCTTCAGGACTTTTAGCAGAAAAGTCAGGTGCTTTGTCTCCTATTTTAATTTTAGCGTCAGGCATTTCATCTAACATAACTTTGAATGCTTTACCGATAGTTGTTTCTTGTAATGCTTTATCAAACTTATTGTATTTTTCAATTAATTCTTCTTTTTGAAAAACCCCAGAAGAAGCATTCTGAGCTAATATAGTTAGTGTAGTGTAAGAATTAGGGTTCTGATCGATATACTCATCTGTATAATCTTCTAACTTCTCAGCTAATTTCATAAAACCATTGATGATACCTTCTGCAGCTTCTCTATCTTCTTTTTCTTTAGCTTGCATAAAAGCAATTTGATTGTCAGCTTGATATTGAATAATGTTTTTGTTTAGTTCTTCTGCTTTTTTAGAAAAAGCTGAAAACTCATCATTATTTTTTGTTCCTGTTGCTCCACTTTTAGTAATATCTTCTAAATTATAAGTAAAAGCTATATTTCCTTTTTCAAGTATAAATGGAACTCTACCTTCTTGTTCAGAGAATGTTATAAAGCTTTGCTCAATATTATCGGCTTTTCCTTTAAAAGCGAAAGCGTTGTTTTTCACTTCAGTAGAATCTACCTTTATTGGCATACCTGTTGTAACGTCTATTTTTTCAATATAAACTTTTGTTCCGTCATTAATTCCATTCGCATCACCGTTTATTGTGTATGAATTAGAATCTCCACAAGAAGCCAGAATTGTAGCAGCTCCAAGTAATGTAAATACTTTTTTCATTTAATTATAATTATTTTATAGGGTTTTTAATATAAAGTATGTTCTACTTTTTAACAAATATACTGAAAATAGTAGAAGTTGTACTTGTTTTAGTTTTAAAGACTTATAGAGTGATGAAATAGTATAATAACATTAACCATCCAATGACCATACAAAGTCCACCAATTGGAGTGATAGGACCTAATATTTTAATTTTTTTTCCAAAAGTTCCACTCAATGTTAGTCCGTAAATACTGAAAGAAAAAAGTAAAACTCCAATACTGATTATATTACTTGCGTGTCGTATAATTTCGGCATTTGGCATTAAACCAAGAATCAATAGAAGAATAGCATGATACATTTGATATTTTACGCCTACTTCAAAACTTTCAAGCTGGTCCTTATTCATATGTTTTTTTAGAGCGTGTGCTCCAAATGCTCCAAATATGATAGCAAGAGCGCCATAGATAGAACCGATTATAAGTGGAGTTGTATTTGTGATTAGCATATTATAAATTAATTTAAAGTTAGTTGTCCTAATATTTCTTCAGACATAAATGGGCCTCCAGGATATCTTGCTGTGTAATCTAAATTTAGCCAGATTTGTCCACGTTCGTCTATGTGATAATGAATTTCTTTTCCTTTACTTTCTTCTTTGAATAGTTCCTGCTTAATTAGATATATCACTTGTTCTAAATCTCCTTTATTAGGAATCAACATTTCAGGATACATATGTTCTTTAGTATGTATTAATCTTGGAGTTCCGCCAATTGCTCTAATTAATGCTGCCATTAAAATTGAGTAGTCGTCACAATCGCCTGAGAAGTGTTGTAATGATTCAGAAGCCGTAGCAATATATTCTCTACCTTTTGGATCATTTACATAGTTCCATCGTGATCTCACCTCTTTAAATATAGCCATTGATTGAATAATTTGACGATATTGATAAGCATTTGGCACATTTGTAAAATGCTTTCTTGTAGTAGCTAAAGCAAAGTTTCTTACTTCTGGTTTATCGTATTCAATAGCACTTATAACCTTACTCTTATTAGGAAAAGGGAGTAGTTTGGAGATAATAATATCTTGTGGAGAAGGATTTTCTGCCATTGAAAATATCATTGCTCTGTAATCTTCATAAACGGAATTATATCCATAGCCTCCAAATAACGATCCATAAATTAAAGCTCCTAAATAAATGAAAATAAGAATAAATAAAACTGTTTTCATTTTTTGTAGCAAAAATTGTAATACGGCTACAATAGCGATAAATAGGACAACACGGTCAATATGATATTGCCAGTCTGGATCAATTAAGTTTTGATGTGCAATTATAAAGATAGGAATCGTAATCAAGACGTTAAGAATAAGTATAACAATATTGTCCCAAGGCTTCGGAAGCCTTAGGTACATATACCATTTCTTTTTTGAGGAGTTATTCAATTCTTGATTATGCGTCATTTTATATTTGCTCTATTATAGAACGACTTTTTTGTAATCTGTAGTATGTGGAATAAGGTTTAATTCTTTCAATTGAGTTTGAACTTTGTCAAAATTTTTCTCTGAAAGCTGTTTTTGAGACCATTTAGTTATCATTAACCATTCTTTGATATCTTCAATTTGTAGATTAAACTTAGTTGCTAAAGTTCTGTCAATACTTGGAATATGTTTAAATTCACTTGTAGTCATATTTATACATTCCAATAAGTTGTCTATTAAACGTTTGTTTTTTGATGCAAACGTTTTAGTTGCAACTACAACAAAAGAAGGCCAGGGAGTAGGGCAGTCACCTAAACGTCTAAAAATTTTCTGGTCAACTAATGGTTTAGTCATAAAATGTTCCCACATAAAGTAATCAGCCTCACCATTAGTAAGTGCAACCACAGCATTATCTATATTGTTTACAATGACAAACTCTAAACTATTGATATCCCAATTCATCAGTTTAGCGTGAACGATAGCCATAAGATGAGAGCCTGAGCCGAAGCGACTTATGGCAATTTTCTTTCCTTTTAGGTCTTCTATTTTGGTATACGGTGAGTTTTCTGCAACATGTATTCCCCAAAGTAGAGGAGAAGCCACATATTCTTGAATAATTGTAGAGTTGTTACCATCAATTATATCTTTGATAATCCCTTCAGTCAGAATGACAGCTAAATCAGTTTCCTCATTGCGGAGCATTTGACACATTTTACCTGTTCCTTCAGGAATATCTTGCCAATGTAAATCAATTCCAAGCTCATTAAATTCCCCGTTTTCAATACATAAGTGCCAAGGAAGATTAAAATGTTCTGGCACTCCTATAATATTTACTTTTTTCATTTTTACTTATACATTTTACTGCTAAGATAGTAAAATGCGTAATGCTTTGGCGAATAAAATGGGTAGAAATAAAAAAATCTCTACTATAGAAAACAGTAGAGATTTTTGGTGTTTTATTCAGGTTTCATAGAACCTTTATCTTTAAATCTAATGTGGAATTTGAAAGCTTCTTCTAAAATGTGAGGAGTATGTCCTTGATTTAGTTTTGCTCTTTCAAAGTAATCTCTTAGTTCAGCTTTGTAATCAGGATGAGCACAGTTTTCTATAATAACTTCGGCGCGTTCTCTTGGCGATAAACCTCTTAAGTCTGCTAAACCTTGGTCTGTAACTAAGATATCAACATCATGTTCTGTATGGTCTGTATGTGAAACCATTGGTAACACGTGAGATATAACGTTGTTTTCTTTAGAAGCAGCTTGTGTAACGAAGATACTTAAATAAGCATTTCTTGCGAAATCTCCAGAACCACCAATACCGTTCATCATTTTACTACCACCAATATGAGTAGAGTTTACGTTACCGTAAATATCAAATTCAATAGCTGTGTTAATTGCAATAATACCCAATCTACGGATTACCTCAGGAGCATTACTGATATTTTGTGGTCTTAAAACAAGCTTGTCTTTATATTGGTCAAAGTTCTTAATTAATCTTTCATAGCATTCTTCTGTTACTGTAATAGACGAACCTGAAGCAAATACCATTTTACCAGAATCAATTAAATCAAAAGTACTGTCTTGCAATACTTCAGAGTACATTGTAAGGTCTTTAAAAGGACCATCAATAAATCCAGTTAAAACAGCATTAGCTACTTTACCAATACCAGCTTGAAGTGGAAGTAGAGAATGTGTTAGCTTTCCTTTTTTCACTTCTTCTTCGAAGAACTTTAATAAGTGACCTGAAATGGCAGAAGTTTTAACGTCTGGTTCTGGCAATAGAGCAGGAGTATCTTCAATACTTGAAAATACAATACCAACCACATTATCAGGGTTTAAACGAATGAAAGTTTCTCCAATTCTATCTTCACAATTGTGAATAGGGATAATCTCTCTACGAGGTTGTTTAATAGGCACACAGTTGTCGTGGATACCCTCAATACTCAATGGAATAGCAGAGTTTACCTCAATGATAATTTTCTTTGCAACACTTGCAAAGTACGCTGAGTTTCCAATAGAAGTAGTAGGAATAATAAAACCATCTTCATTAATATAAGTAGCCTCGATAATAGCGACGTCTACTTGTGGTATATGTTTTTCTTGTAACTGTTCTATTGTTTCACTCAAGTGCTGATCGATGTATTTAACCTGTCCACTATTAATAGACTTTCTTAAAACAGCATCAGCTTGAAAAGGCATTCTACGAATTAGAGCATTATTTGTTGCTAAATCAGCATCAGTTGTTTGTCCTAATGATGCACCAGTAATTAAAGTAATTGCAACATTTTCTTCAGCTGCACGTTGAGCAAATGCTGGTAAAACAGATTTACTATCACCGGCTTTAGTAAAGCCACTAGCTCCAACTACAGCTTGATCATGAATTAGGAGAGCTGCTTCTTCTGCAGAAATAATTCGTTCTCTATACGGAGCGAATTTTATTCTCTCTAATCTCGAGTCTTCTTTCGTCATTTCAAATAAAAATTTTAAGCACCTTAAATTTAAGGATATTTATATCAAACAATCAAATAAAAAAGAGTCTTACATAATTTATGTATTAATTAGTAGTATTTACCATATTCAATTCTATTTATGCTGTTAAAATTAAGATAGCAAAACTAAAGTTTTGTGTTTTGTATTTTTCACTGAATTTAATTCAAACCTTTAGGAGGGAATGATTGATAGATTCGCAAAAAAAAGCCTTAAAACGGGACTTGTAACCTATAATATTCATTTTTTAGTCAAAAAGTGACGTTATTATGTCGTTGTTGGGACTTGGTTTTTGAAAAATATTTAATAGTAATTAAACTTGTGGAATTACTGGTAGAAATTCCAGACTAAGGAAGATATAAAGTGTAAATAAAAGTTCAGTAATTAATTTGGCAAATATTTTTAAGAGCTATATAAGTGGAGTTATAGCACAATCCTTCGAGGTTTCTCTGAGAGTTGTTCGACAAAATGGCTTTCAGCCCACTATTCTCGAAGGAATGTCCCACTATTGTCGGAGAATTGTCTTAAAAGCATTAGACAAGAATAAAGGAGGTTTTTAGCTGTATGCTTTATATATAAAGGAGTTAGAGAGAGGAGAGCATTGAAAAATGTTATATAAGAAAGTCTGTGAATGGATTGTTTTTAACTAAAAAAGGAAGCTGAAATAATAGAAAATGAAGTGTTTATACTCTTTTGTGTACATTTTTTAATTAAAAAATGTAGAGATAGAATCTAAATTAGATTGAAGTGGTGGTATATAATGAAATAAAAAAAGCTACATTTTTACAATGTAGCTTTTCTATAATAATATTTGATGGAGCCCTAAAACTATTGAGCTAACTTATCTAATGTATATATGATCAATTTATCAACTGCAGCATAAGGATCTTCTGAGAAAGTACCATTAGCTCTATTTGCAATAATTGTATTTAAAGAAACCGCATGGTGTCCTAATAACTTACATAAACCATAAATAGCAGAAGTTTCCATTTCAAAGTTAGTAACTCTGTAATTTTCGAACTTAAAGTTGTCAATTTTGTGGTTTAATTCAGGATCTTGAATAGCTAAACGCAATACACGTCCTTGAGGACCATAGAATCCACCAGCAGTACCAGTAATACCTGTGTAAGTAAGGTCAGATGCTAATTTAGCCTCTAATTCAGGACTGTTTTGTACAAAGTAAGGACGTCCTTTTCTTAAATCCCAATTAGTGTGCTCGATAAAAGCATCCTCCATTGGAACGTTGATGATTTCGTCAATAACGTAAGAACGCATTAAGTTATCAAGACCTAAACCATATTGAGATAATACAAAACTATTAACAGGGATATCAGCTTGAAGTGATCCAGAAGTACCAATACGAACAATATTTACTGAAGTAAGTTCTTTTTTAATTTCTCTTGTTTCAAAGTCAATGTTAAACAATGCATCAATTTCGTTGATAGCAATGTCAATATTATCAGGACCGATACCAGTTGAGATTACAGAAAGTCTTTTACCTTTATAAGTACCTGTTGTTGTTTTAAACTCTCTTTTTTGTGTAGAGAATTCAATATTATCAAAGTGTTTAGTAATACGATCTACACGATATTGGTCACCAACAAAGATGATATCAGTAGCAATATTTTCAGGTCTTAAGTTTAAGTGATAAATACTTCCGTCAGGATTAAGTATTAATTCAGATGATTTTATCTTCATGATCTATTATTTTGATTATGAGCCTACACGTTTAACTTTGTAGCCTTCTTTAATTAAGTATTCCATTATTTTATCTCTGAAATTACCTTGAATGATAATCTCTCCATCTTTAGCGCTTCCTCCAACACCACATAAGGTTTTAAGTTTTTTAGCTAAAGTTTTTAAATCGTCATCAGACCCTTCAAAGCCTTTAATTATAGTGGCTATTTTACCACCTCTATTTTTTTTATCTAAATGAGCTTCAAGTCTTTGATCTTTATTATTAAGTGTCTCAACACTTTCTTCTTGTTCAAATTCAAAATCTTTATTGGTAGAAAAGACAAAGCCTCCTAAGTCTTCCAAGCTATTCATTTTTTTGCTCATAGATAATATTAGTATAAATATAGAGTTGTTAATATCTGATTACTATCAAAGATACGAAATAAGTAAAGGTTTAAAAAGACAAATGTCCTAAAAACGATATAAAAAAGGAATACAATAGTAGAATTACTATGTGATTAAAAACAAAGAGGAAGTAAATAAATACTTCCTCTTATGAGTCTTATTATTGTTTGTTTGATTATTTGATCAATCCTAATTCTACAAGTCTTTGGTGTAGAAATTCTCCTGATGTAATATCGTCATACAATTTAGGGTTGTTGTCATCAATACAGTTCTCTAAACAGTTCAATGGCATATCGCTCACTGGGTGCATAAAGAAAGGGATTGAGTATCTTGAAGTACCCCATAATTCTTTTGGTGGGTTAACTACTTGGTGAATAGTAGATTTCAATCTGTTGTTAGAATGTCTTGATAACATATCTCCAACATTGATTACTAATTCATCTTCAGCAGCGATTGCATCAATCCATTGCCCATCGTGGTTTTGTACTTGTAAACCTCTACCTTGAGCTCCCATTAATAGAGTAATCAAGTTAATGTCACCGTGTGCTGCTGCACGCACTGCATTTTTAGGTTCATTTACAATAGGTGGGTAGTGAATAGGTCTTAGAATACTGTTTCCGTTTTTAACGAACTTGTCAAAGTAGAACTCATCTAAGTCTAAGAATAGAGCTAAAGCTCTTAATACATAAACACCAGTTTTTTCAAGCATTTGGTATGTTTCTTTACCAATAGAATTGAAATTAGGAAGTTCTTTTACTTCAACGTTAGCTGGGTAAGTTTCCTCTAATTTCGGATCATTGTCAACATACTGACCAAAATGCCAGAATTCTTTTAAATCTCCTTCAGTTCTTCCCTTTGCACTTTCTTTTCCAAAGGCTACATAACCTCTTTGTCCTCCAATGCCAGGAATTTCATACTGTTCTTTAGTCTCCAAAGGAAGATTAAAAAAGTTACGAACCTCTGTGTATAGATTTTCAACTAATTGATCATCTAAAAAGTGTCCTTTTAATGCTACGAATCCAATTTCTTCGTAGGCTTTTCCGATTTCATTTACAAACTTTTGTTTACGTACCGGGTCATCCGATAGGAAATCACGTAAGTCAACACTAGGAATGTTTTGCATTTTCTAAGTTGTTATATATGCTTACTTGAGTTATTTGTCGCAAAAGTAAATTATTTTTCCACAAAATGATGTTGATAAGTCTATAAAATTTATTGATTGTAATTAATAAACGACAAAAAAGTACACTTTGTGACTATTTCATTTCTTTAAAAAACGTATTCTCCCTATAAAATATTTTTAAGAGTAGTGAAAATGTGACGTTTTTTTTTATAAATTGCTTCAATAACTGATAAAATAAGAAAAAGATGAAATTACCAATAGAATTAAAAGGAAACGAATTTGTTGTGTTGGTTACAGTAGAAATAGACCATAAGTATGCAGTAACTAACTTAGAAGAGTTTTATACCACATTGCCAAAAAGTTTTAAACCAATTTTTAAGAAGGCAGAAGGTTCAACTATTCGAATTTATTGCATTTGTGATAAGGAAGATGATTTTATGTTCTGTTTAAGACAAACAGGATACAAGACAACACTATTATAATTTAATAGTGTTTTTTTTTACTTTTGTCCAAAATAATATGATGAGTAAAAAAGTAAATAAAACGAATGCAATTCGTTTTTTAGATAGTAAGAAAATCAATTATGATCTTTTTGAATATGAGATAGAGGATGGTCTTATAGATGGTGAATCTGTATGTGCAAAGTTAAATGTTGCTGCAAATGAATCGTTGAAGACATTAGTAGCGAAGGGTAAAGGGAATTCTTTTTTTGTGTTTGTCGTTGCAATTGATAGAGAACTTGATTTAAAAAAAGCAGCAAAAATATCAGGAGAAAAGAAGATTGAGATGTTAGCTGTCAAAGATTTGCTTGATGTTACAGGGTATATTCGAGGAGGATGCTCGCCAATAGGAATGAAAAAGCATTATGCAACTTTTATAGATGAAAGTGTAAAAGACTTAGCTAAAGTGTATGTAAGTGGAGGAAGAAAAGGAATAAGTATCGGAATAGATCCAAAGGTATTAAAAGATATTACTTTAAGTGAGTTTGGGGATTTGACATAAAAGCTAAGTCATTTAATTAAAAACAGAAATGAAACAGTTATAGTATTGAAAAATAGCTTTGTTGTATTAATTTTATGTTATAATTTGTCAAATGTTGACGTCACGTGATTTTTTATAATTGCAGATGTGTTATCTTTGCAACCGAAAAGAATTAGGGTTTAATAAATTGCAGTGTATATTGTTAAAAAAAGCATAAATTAATGATAAATTTAAAGTTTGGCATTAGTTTGGATTTACCTTTGTACATTGAAAATAGAAAAATATGATATTGGCATTAACAGTTTCATTGTTTCCATCTTGTGGAGTTGACCATGTAAAGGAGAAAAATTATAAAGAGGGCAGTAATAAGCAAATTGATTTGTTGAATAAAAACGATCTTGATGGTACGTTTTTTAAAGCAGTTGCTCAAGATTCACCTCAGGTAGTTTCTATTAGTAGAAAAGGTATTGTTTATTCAAGTACAAAACCAAATCAAAAAATAGTGTTTCCTTTTGTAGAACCTTTGGTTGATGGAGAATGTAGGATATATAAGTCTCAAACTAAACATGAAGAGATTGAAATAGTTATTTATGAAGATGAGACAGCACGTGAATTTGCTGATGGTAGATTTGATCATTCTGTTGCAGTTAGATTAGTTAAGAAAGTTGATGATGTTGAAAACATTAATGATTTCGCTTGTTTTGGACATTATATTTATACGGAAAAATTATCAGGTAACTGGATTTTTCAGTCCTATGAAGATAAAAGGGTAGAGGAATTAGGGATTAATCAAATACCTATGATTTGTATTGATATCAATACAAGAAGTTTTTCTGGAAGTGGTGGCAACCATATGATTTATGGTGATATTCGTTGTGAAGGTGATTCTATATTTTTTAAAGTAGTTTTATCTCCGGAATATGTTACAGAAATGTATCAAAAAGAAAAAGAGTTACTTTCGGTATTGGATAGTTGTGATAAGTTTGAATTAAAAGATGATTACTTATATTTATTTGAAGGCAATAAACAAAAATTGACTTTTTTAAGAGATACTTATTCAATGTAAGAATTATAATGATACTTAATAAAAAATGGAGAACTATGAGTTCTCCATTTTTTTTATCTCTTCAATAGACATTAAATCGGGTCTATCTTCTGTTTTTTTGTATGCATCTACAATTTTCTTAACTAAACGGTGTCGTACGATGTCCTTATCATCTAAATACAACATTCCTATACCGTCTACATCTTTTAATATATATAGTGCTTCTTTTAGGCCAGAGGATACTTTGCGTGGTAAATCAATTTGTCCTGGATCACCTGTAATTATAAACTTAGCATTTTTTCCCATACGAGTTAAGAACATTTTCATTTGAGAATGTGTTGTGTTCTGAGCTTCATCTAATATTACAAAAGCGTGGTCTAAAGTTCGTCCACGCATAAAAGCAAGTGGCGCAATTTGAATAACTCCTCTTAAAATATAATCATCTAAAGTTTGAGGAGGAATCATATCTCTTAATGCATCATAAAGTGGTTGCATATAAGGGTCCAACTTTTCTTTCATATCACCAGGTAAAAAACCAAGGTTTTCTCCAGCTTCTACCGCGGGTCTTGTCAGAATTATTCTTTTAACTTCTTTATTTTTTAATGCTCTTACAGCAAGGGCAACACCTGTATATGTTTTACCCGTACCAGCAGGCCCTACAGCGAAAACCATATCGTTCTTTTCAACAAATTTTACAAGTTTATGTTGATTTGGAGTTAGGGGTTTAATGATTTTACCAGAAACTCCGTGAACAAGAATATCGTTAGACGGGAGTGAAGGTGGAGCGCTATCCATTACTAATCTTTCGATTGCATTTTCATCAATACGATTATATCGCGTAAAATACTTTATAAGTCGGTCAAAACTCCTTTCAAATTCATCAAGAACCTCTGGATCTCCATAAATTTTTAAGAAATTACCTCTTGCAACTAATTTTACTTTTGGATATAGCTTCTTAAGTATATCTAAATGAGTGTCTTGTGGTCCCCAAAAGTCTTTGGGACTAAAATCTGTGAGTTCAATTATCCTTTCGTTCAATACCAATGAGAGTTAATTAAAAAAAATAATCTAATTTTGTAGTTCAAATCTACTATAAAAAAACCATTTTTCTTAAAAATATATTGAAAAATAAAAATGCAAAGAATAATTACACTAACGACAGATTTTGGATATAGAGACCATTATGTAGGAGCTTTGAAAGGGAAGATCTATTCAAATATCATTGGATGTAATTTGGTAGATATCTCACATGGAATAGGGAAATATAATACGGAAGAGGCAGGATTTGTTATTGGTGCAGCTTATAAACAATTTCCTAAGGGAACAATTCATATCATTGCTGTTGATGCGTCTATTACGGAGTATTCTAAAGCTCTTTGTGTGAAATATGATGGACATTATTTTATTACATCAGATAATGGAATAATAAGCGTTGTATTAGGGAATAATGATTATGATGAGGCGATTTTCATAAATCACGATGGAATTATGAAATCAAATGATATTTTTGTTTATTGTGCTTATCAATTACACGAAGGAAGAGCTTTGAGAGATATAGGTGTTTTTACAGACACTATTTATGTGCCTAATCGTTTAGCAAGTAACCTTGTTGTGGGAGAAGACCGAATTTCAGGAAAAGTTATATACGAGGATTCTTACGGAAATCTTGTTACAAATATTACAAAAGAGTGCTTTGAATCTTTAGAAAAAGGAAGGGAATATGCCGTACGCTTTAAAGATTATAGAGTGAATAGGGTGAGTCATTATTTCGCAGATTTTAAAAATGCGGATTGGGCATCTTTAAGGGATAGAGCGGGAGAATTAGTCGTTTTATTCAACGATGTTGACTTGTTGACAATTGCTTTGTTTTATTCTAAACCTGATTCACCAGGAGGTACACCTCGTAATTTGATGAACATTAATTTGAACGATAGTATCGTAATTGATTTTAATCAGGAAGAACAAAATTAAAGAGAAAGATATGTTTATAAGAATTGTAAAGTTGACTTTAAAAGAAGATAGAATTAATGATTTTCTTGATCATTTTAATTCAGATAAGGAGAAAATTCGCCATTATCCAGGCTGTCAATTTTTAGAAGTATATCAAGATAAACATCAAGCTAATATTTTCTTTACCTATAGCTATTGGGATGAAGAACAGAGTCTTGAAAATTATAAAAAATCAGAATTGTTTGGACAAATATGGCCTAACGTGAAAACAATGTTCAAAGAAAGGGCAGAGGCTTGGAGCGTAGATAAGGTTGTTACTCTAAATTAATAGTTTTATGAAAGCAATTTGTCTTAGAGAAATAAAGTCCTTCTTTGGTTCATTAACTGGTTATTTAGTTATAATCAGTTTTTTAGCTATTAATGGAGGCTTGTTGTGGTTCGTTGATGGAGATTTTAATGTTTTGCAGAGTGGATTTGCAGACTTATCTCCATTTTTTAATTTAGCACCTTGGGTATTGATTTTTTTAATTCCAGCTGTTACTATGAAGAGTTTTTCAGAGGAAATTAAAAATGGAACTATTGAATTATTGTTGACCAAGCCATTGAGTGTTTGGCAAATAGTTTTAGGGAAATTCTTTGGAGTATTCTTTTTGATTGTTTTAGCTATTTTACCAACGATTGTTTACGTTTTTGTATTAAAGGACTTAGTGTTGCCAGGTCAGTTTTTTGACTTAGGAAGCATAGTTGGGTCTTTTATTGGACTACTTTTTTTAGTTAGTAGTTATGCTGCAATTGGTGTGTTTTCATCTTCAATTACAGAAAACCAAATCGTTGCTTTTATAATTGGAATAGTTTTATGTGCTTTCTTTTCTATAGGAATTGATATGATGTCTGGAGTATTTGGAGAATGGTTTGCAAAAACAGGAATGTTCTATCATTTCAGAAGTATATCAAGAGGTGTTTTAGATACTCGTGATTTGTTGTATTTCGGTTCTGTCGCTACTCTATTTCTTGGATTTACCGTTTTTAAAATTAAAATGCTACGCAAATAATGAAGAAGTTTTATAGAAAGGACGTTTCGTTACTGTTAAGGCTATTCGTTGGGTTGGTAGTTTTAAATGCTTTAGGGGCTTATTTATATGTTCGACATGACTTTACTCAAGATAAGCGTTATACTTTGTCTAAAGCCACTAATAACATTGTAGATAGAATTGAAGAGCCTATAGAGATAGATGTGTTTCTAAAAGGTAACTTTCCACAAGAGTTTAGAAAACTACAAAGCGAGACAAAACAGTTGTTAGAAGAGTTTCAAGCTCGTAATTCTAATGTGCGTTTTAGATTTATAGATCCAAGTGAAGAAGGTGGTTCACAAGAACAAATCTTGGAAGAATTGTTTAATTTCGGATTAAAACCTGTTACTGTTTCTGTTAATGATAAAGGGACTCAGAGTCAGCAATTAGTATATCCTTGGGCTATTGTGTCAAAAGGAGAGAAGGCTACTCGTGTTCAATTGTTGAAAAATTTAATGGGGGCTAATACAGAAGAGAAAGTGATTTCTTCTGTGCAACATTTGGAATATGCTTTTGCAGATGCATTGCATAAAGTTACAGAAGAGAAGAGTAAGAAAATTGCGATTCTAAAGGGTAATGGCGAATTAGAGGATATGTATATCGCAGATTTTTTGATGTCTGTAAGAGAGAGTTATCATATCGCGCCGTTTACATTAGATTCTGTAGCAGTAGCTCCACAAAAAACATTAGAGCAGTTAAAAGAGTATGATCTTGCTGTTATAGCAAAACCGACTAAAGCCTTCACAGAAGAGCAGGTAGAGGTTTTGGATCAGTATATAATGAATGGTGGGAAAACAATGTGGCTGTTGGATCAAGTACAAGCTGATTTTGATAGTTTGAAAAATACTGGTTCCTTGTTAGCTTATAATAAAGACCAGAGTTTAGGGGAGATGCTTTTTAAATATGGTGTGCGTTTGAATGCTAATCTTGTGAAAGATGAGATAGGTACTCCAATTAAGTTGGCTATTGGAAAACAAGGAAGTGAAACACAATATGGGGATTTTGTGTGGAAGTTTGCACCATTTGTTTATCCAGAGTCAGAACATCCGATCGTAAAAAATATAGAAGGAATAAAGCTTGATTTTGCCTCGTCAATTGATACATTGAAAAATGGAGTGAGTAAGACAGTATTGTTAAGTTCATCTAAGTACTCAATGTTGGTTGGAGTGCTAAACGAAATAAGTTTTGAAGTTTTAAATGAAGAAACAACACCCGAGCTTTTTGAAGGTAAAGGGAGTTATATAATGGGGGTTTTATTAGAGGGTAGTTTTACTTCTGTTTATAAAAATAGGGTTCTGCCATTTAGTTTAAAAGAACCTCAATACGAAAGTAAACCAACGCAAATGGTTGTAATTTCTGATGGAGATATTGTTCGTAATCAAGTCGATAGTAAAGGTACTCCGTTAGAATTGGGATATGATCGTTGGGTAAATAAGCTGTATGGAAATAAAGAGTTTTTATTAAATACAGTGAATTACTTGTTAGATGATAACGGCTTAATAGATTTACGAACAAAAGAAGTAAAGATACCAATGCTTGATAAGATGAAGGTCTCTCAAGTGTATAATACTATACAATTAATGGTTTTAATTATTCCAATTGTGATAGTTATGGTTTTTGGTGTTATATTTATAGTGTTAAGAAAACGTAAGTTCGTTAAAAAGTAGTCTAATATTGCTTTTATAATTGACAATTATCGAATATATTTGTGGCTGTAAAAGCATTTTACATATAAAATAATTATAGTATGAAGTTTATAGTATCGAGTTCCTACTTGTTAAAGCAATTGCAAGTTCTAGGTAGTGTAATCAACAGTAGTAATACCTTACATATTTTAGATAACTTCTTATTTGAGTTAGATAATAATATATTGAAGGTTTCTGCTTCGGATTTAGAAACTACAATGTCAGCTACTTTAGAGATTGAATCTACAAGTCAAGGAAGTATAGCTGTTCCTGCTAAATTGTTGTTGGAAACATTGAAAACATTTCCAGAACAACCTTTGACTTTTTCAGTTAAGGAAAACAATACCATTGAAATCAGTTCTGATGTAGGTAAATATGTGTTAGCTTATGCATTAGGAGAAGAGTTTCCTAAAGCTGAGTCTTTAGAAGATCCTTCTAAAACAGAAGTTCCTGCTGGAGTATTAGCAACAGCAATTAGTAAAACTATCTTTGCTGCTGGAAATGATGATTTAAGACCAGTTATGTCTGGTGTATTTTTTCAATTTTCACCTGCGGGATTAATTTTTGTTGCTACAGATGCTCATAAATTAGTTAAGTATTCAAGAGCAGATATTACTTCTTCAAATGAAGCAAGTTTTATTATGCCTAAGAAACCATTGACTATTTTGAAAAACATCTTAATGTCTTCAGGTGCAGATGTAACAATTGAGTTTAATGAATCAAATGCACAGTTTGCTTTTGAAAATTACTTCTTAACTTGTCGTTTGATTGATGGAAAATATCCTAATTATGAGGCTGTTATTCCAAAAGAAAACCCGAATAAGTTATTGATCAACAGAACACAGTTTTTAAGTTCGGTTAGACGTGTGGCTATCTATGCTAATAAAACTACACATCAATTAAGACTTAAAGTTGCTGGTACTGAGTTAAACATTTCTGCAGAAGATATTGATTATTCAAACAAAGCAGATGAGCGTTTAACTTGTGATTATCAAGGTGATGATATGCAAATTGGATTTAACTCTCGTTTCTTATTAGAGATGTTAAATAACTTGCAATCAGATGAAATCTTATTAGAGATGTCATTGCCTAATAGAGCAGGAATTTTAACTCCAGTAGATGGATTAGAAGATGGGGAATCTGTAACTATGTTGGTTATGCCAGTAATGCTAAACAATTAGTAAATAGTATTCTCTTATCTGAATAGATATATTTAAAAGGATCTTTATTTTATAAAGGTCCTTTTTTTATAGAGTAAATTTTAGAAATGGACGGTATTTTACAAAGTAAGTTAGCTTTTGTTTTTAGATTCTTTTAACTGAGTATATTTCTGTATGGAATTAAAAGCTGTCCATATAATGTAAGAGAGAATAAAAAGCGAACTTGTTAAGGAGATTACAAGTATGAAAATTGTAATTAAAAAAAGGTTGTCAGTACCGGTATATAAATTATTTGCAATACTATTAAATGAGTATATACTAATTTTAATTAGTACAAAAGCTATTATTGCTAAAAATATATTAGTGAAAAATTTCATGTGAAGTACTGTATAGTATTATTGTAGTAAAAAGTATGCCATTCTTTAATAGTAAATAAATTTTATTAAATGCTTATTATTTCTATCTGGAAAATGCAATATTTGCTTAAAGTAATAAAGAGTTTAGTTGTTATTTCTATTACATTGCTAATTCTATATTTGATATATCAGTGAGTGTGCTCTTGTGTGAAAGAGTAGTGTCACCATTGATTGATATACCTAATAATGATTGGAGGATATTTAGATGTCTTTTATACTCTTTTCTATTGGTTAAATACATAAGTTGATTATTGATTATAAGATCTATTTCCTGTGATTTATAATGAAGTAGTTCATTATCATTAATTTGAAATAATCGTTTTATAATCTTTAAATCAATAATGTGTTCTTCTTTAAAATAATGGTGTTTTTTAATGATTTCATTTTTGATATCAATAAGCAAGCTTAAAAAATATTTTTTTAAGCTTTGTGCATTGTATATGCCATTGTTTTCTAATAAAGAGTAAAAACCTAAAGAGGTAACATTATCACTAATGAGATAGTTAATTGCTTTTTGTGTAATGATATTATCACTTTTAAGTAGTTGAATTGATTCTTTAATATCTGAATTAAATTGTATCATAAGAGGTGTTCTTTTTTGATTTAAGTTGACTACAAAGGTAGGTTATAATGTTAAAATTGTGAATTTTAATTACATAATTATCTTAAATTATATAATTTATAACCAAAACTACCTTGTGTTGAGGTTTATTGTAATTAGTGTCTTTTTTTTCTTTTTTATTAGTATTAATGTCTTTTTTAATGAAAATTATCTATTGAAGATAATTGGCAATAATGAAAAATGAACGTTTTTAAAAAGTATCACTTAGAAATAAAGACAGATTTATGTAAAAAGAACTTGTATAATGAATATATTTAATACCTTGAGGTTAATTTATATTTTATGTCTTAAGTTAGTTTATGATTGAGATAGAAGCGAGTATCCACGATCCTTTTTCTTTAGAAATTAAAGTAGGGTTTAAGACGGATAAAGTAGGTGAAAAGAGAGAGTTTGATATTAATACTTGGATGTTTATTCCAAATTCTTTTGATATCAATGCCTCAACTTATTTAAAGCAACAGTTTTATTCAGACGTGAAGTCTAAGGTTAGATTTATTACGCCTGTATTTCATTTAAGGGAGATCGCAGATAATGGTGCTATACCATTAAATAATTTACGCGCATCGATGAATTTATTAAATAAAACAGCAGATGATCTAATTGAAAATAGTATGGAATACGAGTTTCAATTAAAAATGTTTATGGCTATTTTCAGAAGTTCAATAAGAGACAGCGTAAGTGAAATTAAAAACAAAAAATATACAAGTGAGTTATCTGATTTGTGTTCAGAGTATATAAAGAATTTACAAGGAATTATCGATTCTTTTAGAGAAGTAAAGGAATCAATTAAAGAGTTTGAAGGTAATTCTGATATAATGAATTATTATAGCTTTGGTAATGAATTCTTATCCTATTCTTCAGTGAATCATACATTCCAATTGATGGATGTCATAAAGGACGTTAAGGATAATCTTTCTACTGGTATATATAAAGAATTAGTTGATTCAATTATAAGAGAGAAAGAATATAGGAAATCAGAAGGGTTTTTAGATGTATTAATTGGTGATAGGGAAAACAATCAAAAGGTTGTCTATCGTCACGATATGCTTAATAAATACGTTGAATCTGATTTAGTATTGGTGTCTAATAAACGAAAAGATGAAGATGGTGTAATTGCGCAACAAATTTATTATAGTATAGCAGCTGGTGTATCAATGATTTTTGCTACTATGATTGCATTTTCATTTCAACAAAAATTCGGGAATTTCACAATGCCATTATTTGTAGCTTTAGTAATTAGTTATATGCTAAAGGACAGAATTAAAGAGTTGATGCGATTTTACTTTGCAGGAAAATTAGGCGGTAAATATTTTGATAATAATACTGTGATAAGTGTAAAAGATCAGAAAATAGGATGGATGAAAGAAGCTTCTGATTTTATAACTGAAGATAAAGTTCCAGAAGAGGTTTTGAATCTTCGTGATCGATCGGCTTTATTAGAAGTGGAGAATAGAATTCATAATGAGAAAATAATGCTATACCGAAAAAAAGTGTGTTTAGAAAACAGTAAGGTACTACAAGAAAGTACATATGCTTTTGATGGTATACACGATATTTTAAGATTTAATATTACTCGGTTAACACAAAGAATGAATAATCCTTATGTTTCTCTGTATACACTTAAAAAAGATGGAGAGCCTGATGCGATCTTAGCAGATAAGGTATATTATTTAAATATTATTTCTCAGATTAAATATGAAGATAAAGTTGAATATAAGCGTTTTAGATTAGTATGTCAACGTACAGGAATACAACGAATTGAAGCGTTGATGTAATTTTTAAGTTAAAAGATATAATCGTCTAAATGGCTCTTAAAAGGGATTGGAATATCTCTTTTAATTTGATCTTCAAATAGAATAAGAGAGTTAGAGTAAGATTGTAATACATCTAACAGTGTATCATTAGACTTTAATTTTACACATAATTTATATATAAGTATATTGCCCTCACTTATTGTAGAATGAAGGGAAAAGTATTCTATTTCTTTACGTGGTATTAAATGTGTGTATAAATCATCAGAAAAACCAACTTCATCATTGTTTTCGTCAATCCAAATGAATGTTTTATTGTGTGATATCTCTTGTATAAATGTAGGGATTCTATAAATATTAGGGTTTTCCTTATAAGCTTGAGTGTCTAAATAAATAGAATCATCCAAAGTAGTACAATGACTTATAGCAAGTTTTTGTGTATGTTTAGGATAAATAACAGATTCAGGGTATTCCTTTAGATTGGTAACTAAGAAAAACACCTTCATATTACCAGCATCTAAAGAGGCAGGATAAGCATTTGATAGATAGAACTCTTGATTTTCTGTTTGTATAGTAGTGCTTAAAATATATTCGTTCTCTTCAGTTTTATTAAGTTTTAAGCTATTTAATTCTTTGTAGTTTAAAAGTAGATTTTTGAGCTCAATGTAAGGTTTGTTGCAGGGGTCACTGTTTTCACAATATGAAAAGTAAGAGCTAACTGCAATATTTTTTCTATGACAATCATAAAAAGAAAAATTATTTAAGATAACATCTCCAACTCGTACTGGTGTAGTAAAAGTGTACTTAATTAAGTCGTCTTCATTGTCAGGTGTACAGACTGCTATTTCTTTTAAATTAATGACTTCGTCATAAGTTGTATCCCAAGATATAAAAGTTCTTTGTGAATTTTGAATTTCATAACCTTCTACTATATCAGTAGATGTTTTACTGTCTATAATAGTGTAATTTGTTTCGTTTTTTCTTGCCCAAATGAATAGATTTCTATCACAAAATGTAGTGCTTGTGAATTCAGGTAAGAGTTGTTTTGAAAAGCCTAAAACAATTGATAATTGCTCAAAAGTGTTAGCGAAGTTTTCAGAAAATATAGGGATATAACTATTATGTTTACCTGCAATAAACAACAATCCTTTGTTGTTTATGCAGGTAAAGTATAGAACTTGTATGTCGTCAATAGACTGATGACAATTATAATAGTTGATTTTATTTTTACTTATTAAATAACCATTTTCTATATAAATAACATCTTCATTTTTTAATAGAGAGTAATTGTCCACAGAAGTAATCCTTTCTCCTGTAGATACATTAGGTTTTAAAAAATGCTTGACGTACTTAAACATAAAAACTACTATTTTATAAAAGCAATTTTAGCTGAATCTAAAATGTTTTCACCTGAATAGCGGTAACAGATAAGTTTACCGTCTTTGGCGATGCTAAAATCCAGACAACAAACGTTATCTTTTAATACTGTAGGTTTCTGATTTTCAGAATATGGCATCCAGTAGTGACCAAAGAAAACAGGTTTTTCACCTTGTTTATAGTAGCTTTTCTCTTCTGATTGAAATGGTGTATTGGGCAAATTATCGATTGGGTGTATGCTCATATTGCTATAAGTCATTTCTTGAGGGTTTTCCCACCATTTAATACGGAATTCAGTTCTTAAAATACGATCATTATCAATAAAGCTCAACCCTTCAGGTAGAGTCGCTTCTTTTCCTTTTAAAGCGTGTTCAACAGCTAAATGAAGTTCCGTACCCATAGTACTTGATTCTTCTAATAGTTCATCTGTTAAACAATTATTGACTAACTTCTTTTTAAGGACATCAATCCCTTTATCATCCCAACAAGCGTGTACAGCTCTAAAACTATCATTCTCAAAGAAAAGAGGAAGTGTTTTAAACCATTCAATATACATTTTATACAATTCAGCGTCTTGCATAAAAGCTGCCATTGTAACCGCGTGTTGATTAAAGTTTTTCTTGTTATGTGGACGAAGGTATTCGCCCTTAGAAGATTTTGTGTTGTAACAAATAGCGTTATACTCGTGGTTACCCATTAGAGCAATGGCTTGATTGTTATCAACCATTTTCTTTACTATATCAAGTACTTCAATTACATTAACTCCTCTGTCAATATAATCTCCAATAAATAGTACTTTTCTTTCAGGATGTTGAAAATAGCCATTAGAAGTGGTGTATCCTAAAGCTGATAAAAGTTGTTTTAAATCGTTACTGTGACCGTGAATATCTCCAATGATATCAAAGTTGGTAAAGTTTGTTGTTATGCCGTTCATAATTAAATTAAATATCAATACTAAAAGTACGATAATTTATTCATATATGACTGTTATTGTGGGTAAATAAAGACATTAAACTTGTAAAGTATCTAAAAAGTAACTTTTTAGTAATACTTGCTTATAGAATTGTAATAATAGAGGTGGAGGGAGGTATAGTAGGAAAAATAAGGATAGGGTATAAAAAAAGCCACTCAATTAAGAGTGGCTTTATAATTAGTTTCCTTTTGCAAGTTCTTTCATTTCTTTTTCGATCATATCATAGAATTGATCGATTTTTGGTAGAAGAACGATTCTTGTTCTTCTGTTTCTCGCTTTGTTTTCTGCGCTGTCATTATCAACTAATGGCACATATTCTCCACGTCCTGAAGCTACTAATTGACCTGGGTTTAAACCAAAATCACTTTGTAATACTTGTACGATAGAAACTGCACGTTTAACACTTAAGTCCCAGTTGTCTCTCATCATAGCGTTTTTGATTGGCACATTATCAGTGTGTCCTTCAACCATAACTTCGAAGTCTGGTTTGCTTTTCGCGATAGCAGCAACTTTAGCTAATACTTTTTTAGCTTTATCGTTAACTTCATATCCTGCTGTTTTAAATAATAATTTATCAGCAATAGAAATGTAAACAACTCCTTTTTCTACGTTTACTTGAATGTCCGGATCGTCAAAACCTACTTCTTTCTTAACGCTTCTTACTAATGCTAAAGTAACAGAGTCTTTCTTAGTAATTGCATCTTGTAAACGAGAGATTTTTAAATCTTTCTCTTTTAAGCTTTCTAAAGATTTCTCAAGGTTTTCAGCCCCTTTAGAAGATAACATTGTTAAGTTACCTACATTGCTAATTAAGTCATTCGTGTTCTTTTTCAAGTGATCAACTTGATTTGCTAATGCGTTCTTTTCTGCTAAAGTAGAATTTAATTTAATAGTACAAGTGTTTAATAAATCTTGAACTTCTTTATTTTTTAATTCTAAATCAGCAATCTTTTGTTTAGTACCACATGATGTCATTACTAAAGCTAAAACTGATAATCCTAAAAATACTTTTCTCATAATTAAAAAAATGATTGAATTGTTATGTCAAATATAGCAAAATGCGTGCAAAATAAGAAGCGATTGAATAATTATTTTGTTTCGAATATTTTAAAATATTCTTTCTGATTCTGAAGATAATACAATTTTACTATAGACTTTGTTTTATAATAATCACATTTTGGCGTTTTACTGACTTTGTTTTTGAAGCTTGAAATACGCTTGTAAAATGCAAAATGTGAGCGTACAATAGCAAAACAGTGCTTTGGCTGAAACATTAGCATATATCTTACTCCTGCAATACCGTCTAAACATAACCGCAAAAAGATTGTACTAAACTTTCTCTTCTTAGGTAAGTTCTTATATAATGTCAATAGTGAGTTTCGAAAATTTAAATATGTTTTCTTTGGACTTTGGTATTGTAGCGTAGCCCCTCCAACGTGGAAAACTGTGGAAAATCCACAATATTTAATGTGGTGTCCTATATTATGTGCACGCCAACATAAGTCTATCTCTTCTTGATGGGCAAAGTAGTCTTCATCAAAACCTCCTAATTGTTGGTAAACTTCGTTACGAATGAAGAAACAAGCTCCAGATGCCCAAAAGATATCAGTAATGTCGTTATACTGACCATTGTCTTGTTCTATTGTGTCAAATATCCTCCCTCTACAAAAAGGGAAACCATATGAATCTATAAAACCACCTGCTGCACCTGCATATTCAAAATGTGTTTTTCTTTTATAGTCTAATATCTTGGGTTGAACAATTGCTACTTCTGGTTGACTATCTAATATCTCTTGCACTGGAGGTAACCAATTTGGGGTAACTTCGATATCAGAGTTAACCAAAACTAAGTATGGTTCTTTGATTGACTTTAAACCTTCATTATATCCTTTTGCAAATCCGTAGTTTCCTTGATTTACAATAATGTTAATCGTTGGAAATTCTTTTTGTAATACATCTATAGAGTTGTCTGTAGATGCATTGTCGATCACGTATATATTAGCTTGTTGTGAATTGTCTATAACGGAAGGTAAAAATTGCTTTAATAACTTTTCTCCATTCCAATTTAAGATAACAACCGCAAATTTTTTATTCATAATACAGTTCTTATAACCCAGTTTTATAATCGGGTAAGTTTTTTAAAAATATGTATTTACTTTGCTCATAATCCATCTTACAATAGTAGTGATTAAGGCCGTTTGTTACATATAAAAAGTCGGCTCGCAACTGAAAATTGTATCGAGCTATTTGGTCAAATGTTTGTTGCGTAATATTTATTTGTGGAGCTTTGCATTCAATTAGGATTGCAATCTCACCATTGGGTTTAAATACAACTACGTCGTAACGCTTTGTCATTCCGTTAATTCGCACTACTTTTTCTACACTTATTAGTGAAATAGGGTAGTTCTTAACGTATAGTAAATCGTGAACAACGTGTTGGCGAACCCATTCTTCAGGAGTAAGTAGTATAAACTTTTTACGAATAACATCAAAAATAGATAGCTTATTTTCACTATTTTTGAACCTGAAATCAAACGAAAGAAAATTAAGTCTTTGCATAATGCAAAGATATTTTTTTTTCTACATGGATTGAGCAATTTAATAAAACTAATATTTTGGATCAAGTTAAAGAGATAATTAAGGGTATAAAATCAGGGCAAACTGCACCGATATACTTTTTAATGGGCGAAGAGCCTTACTATATAGATAAGATATCTGAATATATTGAACAAAATGTATTGACTGAAGAGGAGAAAGGGTTTAATCAAATGGTGCTTTACGGAAGAGATGTTACTATTCCGGAGATAGTGTCTAATGCAAAGCGTTTTCCTTTGATGGCAGAAAAACAGGTTATTATTGTTAAAGAAGCTCAAGAGTTGGTAAGAACTATAGATCAACTTGAAAGTTATGTTGCAAACGTACAACCTTCTACAGTATTAGTTTTTTGTTATAAATACAAAACATTAGATAAGCGTAAAAAGGTTTATAAGGCTATTGAAAAAGCTGGTGTAATTTTTGAAAGTAAGAAACTAAGGGAGTATCAGATTGAAGGATGGTTAAAAAAACACCTAACTTCTATTGGGTATGATATTGAGCCAAAAGCTTTGGCAATGTTGGTGGAATTCTTGGGTACAGATTTATCTAAGATTGCAAATGAAATTAATAAGCTTACTATTATTTTACCTAAAGGGACTCAAATAACTGGAGATGTTGTTGAAAAAAATATTGGTATTAGTAAAGATTTTAATAATTTTGAATTAATTAAAGCAATTGTAGATCGCAATCAGTTAAAAGCTTATAAGATTGCTAATTACTTTGCTCAGAATACAAGAAATAATCCAATTGTATTAACAATGGGACTTGTGTATTCTTATTTTTCTAAGCTTTTATTATATCACGGGTTAAAAGACAAGTCGTCTGCCAATGTGATGAAACAATTAAAGGTTAGTCAGTATGCTATAAAAGACTATGAAATTGGCTTTAGAACTTATAAGATGAAACAAGTAAGTGCAATTATTGCACATTTAAAAGACATTGATTTAAAAAGTAAGGGAGTAGGAGCTCAAGCAATGCCCCACGCTGACTTGTTGAAAGAGATGTTGGTTAAGATTTTTAATTAAAAATACATATAATGGCTTACAAATTAAACAAAAACAGAATTTTAGGATATGCGACGTTGATTATGATTTTAATGGGAGTTCTATTAATCTGTTTGGGTGCATTCAAATACTCTGAAATAGCAGGATGGGGTTTCACAGCAGTTGGAATTGGTTTCTTTGCTATCGCTTGGGTCTTTAACGCATTGAAAGGTAGAGTTTAAATACAATACGAGTCATCTGGAAACAGATGACTTTTTTTATGCCATAAGGTGAAGTATTGAGCGTAGACTATAATGAATAACAAGCAATAGAAAATTGTTTTGAAATGTAAACGTTTGAGCCGTGTCTAAAAGGCTATATTATATAGGTAAAAAAAAATCTTGTAAACGACTCGTCTCACAGTAAGTCGCTTACAAGATTCTATAAAGCACTGCTTTAGATTCCAATATGATGTTCATACTCATCTTCTGTTTTGTCCTCTGCGTGGAATATAGAATTCGCAGGCGAAATAGCCTCGCAAGACGGACAAACGTATGCGTCGATTGATGGATCATAATAGTTGTTTTCGTGATTGTTTTCACAAAAATCTTTTTCTGTAAATAGAGAATAATTTGTCATAGCTG
The DNA here is from genome assembly GCF_009799805.1 of Myroides phaeus. NCBI lineage: Bacteria > Pseudomonadati > Bacteroidota > Flavobacteriia > Flavobacteriales > Flavobacteriaceae > Myroides > Myroides phaeus. Next base: position 2,650,883 of record NZ_CP047050.1, on the reverse strand, counting down.
TGAGCTTATTTATTTTGACTACAAATTACTATTTAAAACACAATACTACAATAGATTTATGAAATATTTTTGTTAATATTTCGGTAAAATATATCGTGTATTATTTAGAAAGTAATCTTCTGTTGAAAGATTAAGTAAATCGCATTTTTACATAAAAAGATGTACTAAAGGACAATTATAACCTCAAAATAGAAAACAGCTTTTTAATCTGAGTAATAAATCTTATTTTTGGCTGGTCTGCTATGGAATTCCACTTGGAATTGTAGTAGGTTAGTAATCATTAAATTCAATATATTTTACTTTATGTCAGACGATAAAAAGGTAATTTTCTCGATGTCGAAAGTGAGTAAAACTTACTCATCGACAAATAAAACTGTTCTTAAGGATATTTATTTAAGCTTTTTCTATGGAGCTAAAATTGGTATTCTTGGTTTAAACGGTTCAGGTAAGTCTTCTTTGTTAAAGATTATTGCAGGGGTAGACAAGAACTATCAAGGAGATGTTGTATTCGCTCCAGGATATACTGTTGGATACTTAGAACAAGAACCACAGTTAGATGAAACTAAAACGGTGATTGAAATCGTTAGAGAGGGAGCTGCTGAAACTGTAGCTATTCTTGACGAGTTTAATCAGATAAATGATATGTTTGGTTTGCCAGAAGTTTATGAAGATGCAGATAAAATGCAAAAACTGATGGATCGCCAAGCTGAGTTACAAGATAAAATTGATGCAGCAGGTGCTTGGGAACTTGATACGAAGTTAGCAATTGCTATGGATGCATTACGTACGCCAGAAGGAGATACACCTATTAGCGTGTTATCTGGTGGAGAAAAAAGACGTGTGGCTTTATGTCGTTTGTTGTTACAAAACCCAGATGTATTATTGTTAGATGAGCCTACCAACCACTTAGACGCGGAGTCTGTACATTGGTTAGAGCAACACTTACAACAGTATAAAGGAACTGTAATTGCAGTAACCCACGACCGTTATTTCTTAGATAACGTTGCTGGATGGATTCTTGAATTAGACAGAGGTGAGGGTATTCCTTGGAAAGGAAACTATTCTTCTTGGTTAGATCAAAAGTCTAAACGTTTAGCTTTAGAAGAAAAAGTAGCTTCTAAACGTCGTAAAAACCTTGAGCGTGAGTTAGATTGGGTACGTCAAGGTGCTAAAGGGCGTCAAACTAAGCAAAAAGCAAGGTTACAGAATTACGATAAATTATTAAATGAAGACCAAAAACAATTAGAAGAGAAATTAGAGATTTATATCCCTAATGGACCTCGTTTAGGTACAAATGTAATTGAAGCGAAAAATGTTGCTAAAGCATTTGGAGATAAATTATTATATGATGATTTAAACTTTACTTTGCCTCAAGCTGGTATTGTTGGTATTATTGGACCTAACGGTGCTGGTAAGTCTACTATCTTCCGTATGATTATGGGAGAACAAACGCCAGACGGTGGTACATTTGATATTGGAGAAACTGTTAAGATTGCTTACGTTGACCAGTCTCATAGTAATATTGATCCTGAGAAATCTATCTGGGAAAACTTCTGTGATGGTCAAGAATTGATTATGATGGGTGGACGCCAAGTGAATTCACGTGCTTATTTAAGTCGTTTTAACTTTGGTGGATCCGACCAAAATAAGAAAGTAGCTACATTATCAGGAGGAGAGAGAAACCGCCTTCACTTAGCAATGACGTTAAAAGAAGAAGGTAACGTACTTTTACTGGATGAGCCTACGAATGACTTAGACGTAAATACACTACGTGCTTTAGAAGAAGGTTTGGAAAACTTTGCAGGATGTGCAGTTGTTATTTCCCACGACCGTTGGTTCTTAGACCGTATCTGTACGCATATCTTAGCGTTTGAAGGAGATTCGCAAGTTTACTTCTTTGAAGGGTCGTTCTCAGACTACGAAGAAAACCGTAAGAAGCGATTAGGAGATGTTGCTCCAACTCGATTGAAATACAAGAAATTAGTTCGCTAATGAATAGAAAAGCATAATTATAAATTTAATTATGCTTTTTTTATTTTATAATATCCCCAATTAAATTAATAAATGAGAATAGAAATATTAGAAATCAACGCACAATCGCCTGAAGGACTACCGGCAATTTTCACTCCTACATTAGTGAAATTCACTGATAAAACGAACTATTTAATCGATTGTGGTTTTACGTATAATTACCCTGAATTCAAACAAGAGTTAGAGAAATTTGGTGTTTCAATAGCGGATCTAACAGGTATAATTATTTCACACGATGATATAGATCACTTAGAAGGATTACATTGTTTTAAAGAAGAGAATGCAGCTATTAAAGTGATCAGTAGCGATGCTGAGGCAGATTCTGTAGCTGGTGTAATTCCTGCTGAACGATTAGTACAAGTAGAGGGAAGCCTTAATTTTATTCCGCAAGAAATGAAACCAATGATGGAAGGTTTTGTAAAGGAGCTTAAGGCAATTAAACGCTTCCCGGTAGATAGTGTTTTAAAAGATAAGGAAGTGATTAATGATACTTTAGTTGTTGTGGCTACACCAGGGCATACAAAAGGACATATCTCTTTCTATGATACAGCGAGTAAAACCGTAATTGCAGCAGATGCAATTGTAGTAGAGGAAGGCGAGTTTAATATTGCTAATCCACAGTTTACTTTAGATATGGATGCTGCTTTGGCATCAGTAGAGCGTATCAAATCACTACAGCCTACAAGAATTATTTGTTATCACGGAGGAATTGTAGAAGACGATATTCAAGATAAGTTACAAAGACTATTAGATCGTTATAAGCAATAAAATAAGTTTAAATGAGTAAAAGGGTAGCAGTAATGCTATCCTTTTTTTATGGAGTAAAGTGAACGGAAAAGGGGCATTGGAGCTGTTTTTTGAGAAGTGGATTACAGTGTTTTTTGATTAAAACATCTCAAATAACTAAAATATATAAGACAGGTGTTACACAAGTTTTAAGGATGTTTTAATATGAGTGCTTGTATAATGTATGTATACTCTATGTATAGTGGTTGTATACTTTTTATGTAAAAATATACAAGCAGTTTACATAGAATATATAAAGATTATACAAAGGGGCTGTATAAGATAGTTATAGGAAGTTGATAAGTGCTGTATTTGATTTAAGTAGAAGGCTGGTATGCTAATATGTATTGATGCCTATTGAGGAGAAATAAGGCAATAAAAAAAGGACTATCATCCGATAGTCCTTTTGTATATATTTTTTAAGTTTCGCTTAGATGAAACTAATAAACAAGTTTAATATTAACGCGTTTAAAATGTCGATAAAAAACGCTCCCACCATTGGAATGATTAAAAACGCTTTATATGATGGTCCGAAACGATTTGTAACAGCTTGAATATTGGCAACTGCCGTAGATGTAGCACCAAGTCCAAATCCACAATGTCCGGCACTTAAAATGATTGCATCATAATCTTTCCCCATTACTCTATACGTTACGTTTGCTGCAAACAACCACATTAAGATAACTTGTACAATTAAGATAACTAAAACAGGAAGAGCTAAATCAACAATTAACCAAAGTTTTAAAGACATTAATGCGCAAGCTAAGAAGATTGAAAGTCCAACGTTCCCTAAAATATCAACAGGTTCATTATTTATTTTAACTTTTAAAGCGTTGCTTAAAACGTTTCTAATGATTACACCTACAAACAAACACCACACAAACGTTGGTAGTTTAAAAGAGTACTGTGCATTCCAATCAGCTAATACTTGTCCAAGCACCAAACAAACAGAAAGCATTGTTACCGTAATCATAATTGACTTATAAGTTACTTTTTCTGCAGGGAAAGCTTCGTCAGACATCTCGTGAGTTTCTTCTCTAAATTCAATTTCCTCAGGGCTTAGTTCAGTATAGTTTTTCTTCTTTAACAAACGATGTGCTAAAGGACCTCCAATTGTTCCACCAAAAATTAAACCGAAAGTAGCACAAGCTAATCCAATTTCTTTTGCTCCCAGTAGTGGGTTTCCGCTTGCCATGAAGTCGTTAGCCCAAGCACCAGCAGTACCGTGTCCTCCTGTTAAAGTAATAGAACCAGCAATTAATCCAAATCGAAGGTCGATGTTCATTAATTTTGCCATCAGTACTCCGAGAGAATTTTGACATAAAATGAAAAGAGCTGCAATAACTAAGAATATTACAAGAGCTTTACCTCCTTTGATCAATTTAGAAAAGTCAGCGTTAAGACCAATCGAAGAGAAGAAGATGTACATCATACTATTTTGAAGACCTTCGTGAAAAGTGAACTCTTTGTCAAGTAATGCAAATACACCCCAGCTGAGTAAAGCTACAAGGAACCCCCCAACTACGGGTTCTGGAATGTTATATTTTTTGAAGAAATTAATTTTTTGAACCAAAAAACGACCTAATAAAAGCACTAAACAGGCCAACATAAGCGTTTCGTATATTCCGAATTCCATATAACGATAAGTTTTTTTGTAAATAATTAAGTGAAGAAAATAAATTCTTTGACAGGCAAATATAACTAATCGAGATTGTAAAATAATAGAAAACGATGTATAATTACCATAAAATTAAAAAATTAGTATTTATTTTCAGGTTCTCTTGTTAAAAAGAACTTCAAGCTTTAGAATACATATATTATACCAAATTGAAAGAAATATAAAAATCTTTTTTTAGATACGGTTGAAATAACTATTTTTGCGCATGCAACACAATGTACTTATTTTAGATTTTGGATCGCAATACACTCAGTTGATTGCGCGAAGAGTTCGTGAGTTAAATATATTCTGCGAAATCTTACCTTTTAATGATTTACCACAGGACTTATCAGCTTACAAAGCAGTAATTTTATCAGGAAGTCCTTATTCAGTTCGCTCGGAAGAAGCGTTACACCCTGACTTGTCTAATATTAAAGGAAAAATGCCTTTATTAGCTGTGTGTTATGGTGCGCAATATCTTGCTCATTTCTTTGGAGGAGAGGTTGCACCATCTAATACAAGAGAATATGGTAGAGCGAATTTAGATTTTATAGCTGAAGACGTTTTCTTTAAAGACATTCCTCAAAACAGTCAAGTGTGGATGAGCCACAGTGATACTATTAAAACTTTACCTACTAATGCTGTTCTTTTAGCAAGTACAAAAGACGTTACTAACGCTGCGTACAAAGTTGAAGGAGAGCAAACGTATGCAATTCAATTCCACCCAGAGGTTTATCACTCAACGGATGGAGCTACATTGTTGAAAAACTTTTTAGTAGATATCGCAGGAGTAAAACAAGATTTTACACCTAATGCTTTCGTAGAGGAAACAATTGAAGATTTAAGAAATAAAATCGGAGATGAGAAAGTAGTTTTAGCACTTTCTGGAGGAGTAGATTCTACTGTAGCTGCTGTGTTATTACACAAAGCTATCGGAGAGAACTTACACTGTATCTTTGTAAACAATGGTTTATTACGTAAAAACGAGTTCCAAAGTGTATTAAACCAATACAACGGAATGGGATTGAACGTAAAAGGAGTTGATGCTACAGACCTTTTTATGACTGCATTAGCAGGATTAGAAGATCCAGAGCAAAAACGTAAAGCTATTGGTAAAGCGTTTATCGATGTTTTTGACGCAGAGTCAAAATTAATTGAAGATGCTACTTTCTTAGGACAAGGAACTATTTACCCAGACGTTATTGAGTCTATTTCTGTAAAAGGACCTTCTGCTACTATTAAATCTCACCACAATGTAGGTGGATTACCTGACTTTATGAAGTTGAAAATAGTAGAGCCTTTACGTATGCTTTTCAAAGATGAGGTACGTAGAGTAGGAGCTTCTTTAGGAATTGATCCTGAATTGTTAGGAAGACACCCTTTCCCAGGGCCTGGATTAGCAATTAGAATTTTAGGAGATATTACACAAGAGAAAGTTCGCTTATTACAAGAAGTTGATGCTATTTTCGTAGAAGGATTAAAAGAGCACGGATTGTACAACCAAGTATGGCAAGCTGGAGCTATTTTATTACCTGTAAATAGTGTTGGTGTAATGGGAGACGAGAGAACGTATGAAAAAGTTGTAGCACTTAGAGCAGTTGCTTCTACAGATGGTATGACTGCTGACTGGGTTCACTTACCTTATGAGTTCTTAATGGAAATCTCTAATAAAATTATTAACCGAGTAAAAGGTGTAAATAGAGTGGTTTACGACATTAGTTCAAAACCACCTGCAACAATTGAGTGGGAATAATTAAAATATTTGAATAAGTCGCTGTAACTTTGTTGCAGCGACTTATCGTTTTTTATAAATTCATATTGCTACATGAAAAAGAAATTATTTATAGCCTTAACGGCGTTTGTTTTTACTACTACTGCATCTTTTGGTCAACAGGGATCTTTTGTTCAATACAGAGTGAATAAGGGGGATACTGTTAGTAAAATTGCAAGAGAGAATCAGGTTCCTGTATCTGAAATCTTGAAATATAATCCAGATGCTAAGAGTGGTATAAATGAAAATAGCTTTTTATTAATCCCCACCAAAGAATTTTTAGAAAAGGAGAGTAATAAAAGTTCAAATCCACTGAAAAAAGAAACGGTTAAACAAGCTGTGTCTCCTGCTTCTGCAGATACACATACTGTTCAACCTAAAGAAACGCTTTATAGTATTAGTAAAAAATATGGCGTATCAGTTACTGATTTATACACTTGGAACCCATCTTTAAAAGATGGTGGTTTGAAATCAGGAAGCACTATTTATATTGCTGCGGCTGATACTTCTAAAAAACAAATTTTTGAAAGTAAAGAGGTAGTTGTGTCAAATCAACAACCTAAGCGTATTCCTGCTAAGTTACCTTCGTCTACAGCAGATACTATTAAAGATATTAATAATATCTACTTTAAAACAATTGACGTAGAACCACAAGCTACTTTGTATAGTTTGGCTGTGATTAATAATACTACTGTGCAACGATTATTGGAGTTGAATCCAGAATTGAAAGACGGTTTAAAGAGTGGTCAAAAGATAAAGGTGCCTGCTTATGGATATAAAGCTGGTGAAAAGGTAGTAGAACTTACTGCTGGTAAAGCTAAGCCTACGCCAAGTAATACGACAACTATTATTGTAGAGCCTAAACAGACGTTATATAGTATTAGTAAACAATACGGTGTTTCTATCACTGATTTAGTTAAACAAAACCCAGAGTTAAATCAAGGATTGCGCAGTGGAATGGAATTGATTATTCCTACTGATGGTACTCCTGCTGTGAAAAAAGAAGAGTCAAAAGTAGATTTTGATATTCCACAAGCAAGTGTTAGTACGGGAGGATATGTTGATTTTTCAACTTCTGTGGTTCGTTCAAATAGAAAAGAAATAGCTTTATTGTTGCCTTTTAATGCCAATAAAGCAGGTATTGATTTAGATACAAGATTACAGTCTGATGGTTTTTTAAACCTAACATTGGATTTCTATACAGGAGCTTTAATGGCAATTGACTATGCTAAGAATTTAGGTCTGCCATTAACAGTTAATGTGTATGATTCAAATGAGACAAAGAATAGTTCTTCTGTAAAGAGTATTTTTAAAACAGAGAACTTTGACGATACAGATGTTATTATTGGGCCTTTCTTTAAAGCGAATGTTGATGAGGCTGTAAAAGTGTTGCCGAATGATAAAGTGGTTGTAATTTCTCCATTGTCAAATGAGAAAGCTACAGCGTCTAATCGCTTGGTGCAGACTATGCCTTATAGCGATGTATTAAAGAGCCAATTATTAGATCATTTTATCAGAAGTGGTGCTAAAGTAACTGTGGTTGTAGATGATAAAAAGACATCGACAAAACAGTTTATGCAAAGACATTATCCTAATGTAAAAGTAATTAGTACAACCTTGATTAAGGATGTTGATAAAACATTAGTTTCAAGTCAAAACAATGTGTTTATATTGGATTCTAATAGTATTGCATCAGCTTTACTATTAACTGATAAATTGAAAAATAAAGTACGAGATTTCAATGTTCAAGTAGCTTCGTTTGATAAGAATGATATATTTGATTACAGTGAAATTAAAATACAAACATTAGTAGATTTAAAATACACATTCCCATCTGTAACAAGAGATAGTGAAGAGTCTAAAATGGAGTCAGAATTTGCAAAAGAATACAAGGATAAATATAACGTGTATCCAAATAGATTTGCTACACGAGGATATGATGTTACTTTAGATGTTATTTTGAGAATGTTCCAAAAAGATGGTTTCTTGAAAACAGCAGGACAAAAAACACAAGAAGTAGAGAATCGCTTTATCTATAGTAGAAATCCTGAAGGAACAATTAGAAACACAGGTGTTTACTTAATGCAGTATAGCGATGATCTAACAGTGAAAGTATTGTAATATGCTTGGTGATCAAAAGTATTTAATAGAGTTAGCTCACGCAAAAATGCCCTTTGGTAAATACGAAGGAAAGTATCTGATAGATCTTCCGGAGTATTATGTGGTTTGGTATCACAACAAAGGATTTCCAAAAGGAAAGTTAGGAGAGCAATTAGCATTGGTTTATGAGTTGAAATTAAACGGCTTAGAGCCAATGATAAGAAATATTCGCAATAACTTTAAGTAAAAGGTTATTAGTATAAAAAGAGAAAGATAAGTTGTTTATAATGACTTATCTTTTTTTTTATAGATATTTTCCGTTAAATCTTAGTGATCTAAAGGTTGTAACAGAAAAATAACAAAAATTGTAAAAAAAACAGAATAGCTTGTTTTTTAGCATTAGAAGTAAAAATTCTATAATTTGATTAATTCAAATTGTCAAAATGATAAAAAAGGACAATATTATTTGCTTTGTGTCAATTATCACAAGGCTTTAAGCAGGGGTAGAACGAATGTGAAAAATGCGAATAACAATAATATGTTGTAAATTTGTCGTGTAAATTCGATTGATTATGATGAATATTCCTACTTCTAATCGTCCACGTGTTGTTATCATCGGTGGAGGATTTGGAGGGTTAGCTTTAGCAAAAAAGCTTAAGAATAAAAACTTCCAAGTTGTGTTGTTAGATAAGCACAACTACCATACTTTCCAACCATTGTTATACCAAGTAGCAACAGGAGGGTTAGAGTCTGGGTCTATTGCGTACCCAATTCGTAAAGTAGTACAAGGTTTTGAAGAGATATACTTTCGTTTAGCGAATGTACAACGTATTGACACAGTCAATAAAAAGGTAGTAGCTGATATTGGTACTATTTTTTATGACTATGTTGTAATTGCTACAGGATCTAAAACAAACTTCTTTGGAAACGAAGCAATTAAGACGAATAGTATGGCGATGAAGACAATTCCTCAGTCGTTAAACATTCGTAGTTTAGTATTAGAGAACTTTGAGTCTGCGTTATTGACTACAGAAGATACAGAGCAACGCGCATTGATGAATTTCGTTATTGTTGGAGCAGGACCTACAGGAGTAGAGTTAGCTGGAGCATTAGCAGAAATGAAGAAGCAAGTGTTGCCTAAAGATTATCCAGACTTAGATTTAAGTAAAATGGAAATCAACGTTATCCAAGGGGCAGGTAAGGTGTTAGACGCAATGTCTGATAATTCATCTAAAAAAGCACAAGAGTTTTTAGAGAAATTAGGAGTAAATGTTTGGTTAAACGAGATTGTAACAGATTACGACGGTAAAGTTGTATCTACTAAATCTGGTAAAACATTTACAGCTGAGACTGTAATCTGGACAGCAGGAGTTATGGGAGCTGCGGTAGATGGATTTGACTCTACTGTAATTCAAAGAGGTAACAGAATTAAGGTGAATGAGTATAACCAAGTAGAAGGTTTTACTGATATTTTTGCTATTGGTGACGTTGCAACAATGATGACAGAAAAAACGCCAATAGGACACCCAATGATGGCACAACCAGCAATTCAGCAAGGGCAATTATTAGCAAATAACTTAATTAACCTTAGAGATGGTAAACCGTTGAAAGCTTTCGTTTACAATGACAAAGGATCAATGGCTACAATCGGACGTAATAAAGCAGTTGTAGATTTACCTAAGTTTAAGTTTAGCGGATTCTTCGCTTGGTTTGTATGGATGTTTGTTCACTTAATGTCATTAATTGGATTTAGAAACAAATTAGTTGTTTTCTGGAACTGGTTATATAACTATTTAATGTTTGACAGACAAGCGCGTTTAATTGTAAGACCATTTAAACGTAAAACAGAGGAGAGCTTCAAAGATCATAATGAAGATTAACTACTCATATAAAGCATATAGTTTATCGTAATTGATTAATAAGTCAACAAACTTATTATAAGAATGAATACCTTCTTTTTGGTTGTTTATTTTTAAAAAATTACTGTAAAAAAGTTTAAAAAATGAATCAGTGATATTCTTGTAAGAATTCCAAAATATAGTATTCTCGTTTATATTTTCCATTACACCTGTATTGAGCATACTAAGGAGTTCTTCAAGTTCATCTGGTTCATTTTTTGCAATATTAGATAGGCAGTATCTCAAAGCGAAGATATTTGCCCCATATCTATATACTTCATTCGGGTGATGGTATGCTGCCATAAACCCAACAAAATTAGCATCACTTTCTTTTGCATATCCCAATTGATGAGAAACTTCGTGAGAAGCAGTAACGATCATTGTTGTTTTGGGTATTAAGTAATTTACTTGAGCTTCATTAGTAAACGGATTGATGTATCCTGAAAATCCCATATAAGTAAGAGGCTTACTAAAAAGCGACTCTTTAATAGAGGTAGGAACATTGCCAAAGTTAAATGTTGATTCAATCTGTTGTAAACCAATTTTTGCATCTCCCAGTATTTCTTCTGTTGTAAATTGATTATTGACCGCTTTAAGGCTATCATTTGTCAAAGACAACTGAATTGTGTTCGTTTCTGTAATAATGCGTTTAGTAAGCGTTATAAGCTCTGTATTGTCATATCCTTGTGCTATTTTAAGTTGTGAATGCAAAGAAGGTCTGAAATTGTTTAATCCCCAGCCTATAGTAAACAATATATAAAAAGTAATAGAGAATTTAATAGTTCCAACTGCAATTGTTTTCACCCTTATTTTCCATTCTTTCTTACGTCTAAATACGATTATTAGACTCTTTATAATTTGAAGAATTGCGATGAGGTAAAGCAAATCTCCAATAGAAAAGGGTATCCAATGCGTTATGGAGTCCCACATTGCACTATAATATTTATAAAATCCCGTTGTGTAATATGATTCGATGATATTAGGATAAAGCGTGATGCTTTGAATACCAATAAGGAATAAGATTAAACAAAGTATCCAATAACGTAATTTCATAAGGAATGTAATTTTACAAAAACAAAAGTAAGTGTATTTGTTATAAGTATCAAAAATGAAGTACAAAGTTAAGATAGGGTAAGAGCAACTTTATTTAATGCCAATAAAAAGTTATTTAAAAAGGAGCGTGAACTCATAAGTATGAATGACTTGTATAGTAAAAAAGATAATTGATGTATTTAGATACTTCTGTTAAAGTAATAGAAATGAAAATAACTGTTGAAATCATATTTTTAGTTTATTTCAGTTATGAAAGTTGACTCCTAATTTGTTACTAATTTCAAAAAAGTATAATATTTTTTTACCGTAAAATAGACATTTCTAAAATTTTGATTTAATATAATTTATTCTTTTGTTTATTCTTTTGATTTATATTGCTTATTTCGTATTTATTTTATGTATTATGTTGTAATTATTCGCAGGAATTGAAAATAAAGTGCATTTATTTTTTGTATTTCACAACAAGGTAGAATTTAATTCATTCAAAAACTTGTGTGGTTAACTAAATATATTTATAATTTGTTAAAATTTAGAAAATAACCAAAATAATATATGTTGTATTGTAAATAATATGTTTTTGTTGGCTATTTTAAGTTAAATATATGTGCTGTTTGTATATTTGATAAGATTATGATAGTAAATAAAAACAGCATGAAAAGAATATTACTTACACTATTTGTGTTTGGTTATACTGCGATAGCCTTAGCACAAGAAAAAGGAGGAATTGGAATAGGTATTCCATTGCCTGATCAATCTGCAATATTGCATATTCATTCTTCAGATAAAGGTGTGTTAATACCAAAAGTGTCTCTGGAAAATGAAAAAGACATTAAAACTATTAAAGGAGGAGGTATGATGCCTGAAAGTTTATTAGTTTATAATACGAATACAGCTAATGGCTTGACACCTGGGTTTTATTATTGGAAAAAAGATGAAGTAGATACAGCAAATTCAAAGTGGATTAAGCTTTTGACAGATGTTGATAAGGGAACTTTATTAGAAGGACAAAAATTGCCTGAGTTTATTAATCAATTAGGTGCTGATGGGAAGTTATCAGATAACTTCTTATACACTCCAGATAGTGCTAAACCTAATGTTGATACATTGTCTATTAAAATGCCTGAATTAGTAAAAAAACATCAAACACTTACAAAATTAGATGTTCAGTTGCGTAATATATGGCATTTAAAAGATGGTTCTAAGTTAATAGTGCAAACAGATAGACCAATTGACAACGACTTACCAATTATCGATATAGAAGAAAGAATTCCTGTGATTTCATACAAAGATGAAAAAGGATTGACGCAAGATGTTGTTGTGAAAGATTTATTGTCTGTTGGAGAAACACCAATTACTTCTTTAGTCTATTCACAAGGAGATGCAGCTTTGCTATTTACAAATGAGCAGGGAACAACAAATAGTATAGGTTTAAAATTGCCTATAGAAAATCTTCAAACTTTAACCAAGTTTGAATATGATGAGGGTATGAGTACTATTGCTTATACAGATGAAAAAAGACGTACACATACGTTTAATATATCAGGAGTTGTAAAAACTCCTTGGTTGTCAAAAGAGAAAGAAGATATAGTACAAGCAAATACAAGAAGTACAAATGTTTTTACAAATGCGGAATGGGTTGGTATTGGTTATGATGAGAAATCTACAATTGGAGGTGAGGCACTTAGAATAAAAGGAGCCATTACAGCAACTAACAGTTACTATGCCGATTATGTTTTTGAAGATTATTTTGATGGTGAATCTCTAATTAAACCTGAATATTCTTTCAATGCTTTAGATGTAGTAGAAGAGTATATAACAACAAATCGTCATTTACCTGGAATTACACCGATTGATGCTTTAGAGAAGAATGAAAAAGGATATTCTTTTAATGTTTCTGAATTAAGTATTCAATTGTTAGAGAAAACAGAGGAGTTGTTTTTGCATACAATAGAACTTAATTCTAAGTTGAAGCAATATGAAAAAGATATAGAATTGCTAAGACAAGAAATACAACAATTAAAAAATAAGTAGGTATTTACTAAAAATAAATATACAATGAAAAATATACATATATATCGAATAATACAACTTCTGTTATTATGTTTTGTTTTTAATGTTTCTTTTGCACAAAATGGTAAGAATTTAGGTACAAAGATTTCGGATAAAACAGAAGTTCAACCAAGTAATTTAAAGAGTAATTCTATTTTAGAATTAGAAAGTAAAGCTAAAGGTTTTTTACTTCCTCGTATGACAACGGCAGAGAGAAATGGAATTAATGTTGATGTAAATAATAGTGTTGATACTGGATTAGCAATTTTTAATATAGATAATGATTGTGTAGAGTATTATACTGCTATTTCTAAAAAATGGGTGAGCTTATGTGGTACATTACCTCCCGCTAAAATAGAGTTTAATGGTATCTGTGATCAGTTACAAATTACTAAGCCAAATGATTTTAAATTTGTAGCAGGTACTCCTATAACAGGGCAGAATGTACAAGTTACTGTACCGGTTAAAATTAATGAAGTAGGTACCTATCAAATAGATGTTTACTCAAGAAAAGAAGGAAAGAGTAACGGATATTATTTTTCTACTACAGGTACGTTTCTAAGTAAAGGTACAATAGAAGTAGCTATTATTGGTCAAGGAACTCCTATTGATGGATATGATGATCTGAATCAAGGAGATACGTTTGTAGTTAATTTAAATGGTACTGAGGTCTTGGTTTGTGATAATAAGCAGTATGTAAAAAAAGCAGCTACAAAGTTTACGATTATCCCTAAAGAGTACCAGGTAAAGGGGCCTTTATATTTAGGAGTAAATACAACTAATTTAAATACAGTTGAAATAGGAGTAAATGTAACTGGAATTGGGAAATATATAATTGAATCATTAGGAGATGGAGTTAATGGAGTATCTCTATATGGTGAAGGAGAGTTTACAAGACTTGGAGATAATATTGCTGTTTTAAGAGCAAGTGGAATACCTGTGTCGAATCTCCCTTCTGATAATAAAGGTTTTGAAATTCCAATAAAAACTAATTCTGGTACACAAGGTAGTGTTCCTGTTGGTACACATATTTATGCAAAGGTTGAACCAACTAAACTAACACCAATTTGTGTAAATATTGAAAAAGAAGGGCAATTTGTAAAAGGAAGTGCAATAGATGTAAAAGGAAATGTTCTTAGAGTACCTGTAAAGGTTTTATCACCAGGTAAAGCATCTTTAAAAATGGTTTCAAAAGATGGATTTATTTTTAAATCTGATGAACATAATTTTACATTTGATGCAGATAAAGACAATATTACTGAAGTTGTTTTAAGACCAGAAAGTAAGGTTATACCTTTTACATTAGACTCTACAGAATTTACTTTTGAAACAAATTCAGCTTTAGATTTAACTGGATGTAAACCATTTAGAATTGATTTCGAACAACCAGCAGTTGATTATGAAATTGAGAATTGTAATATTATTCTTAGAAGTAAAAATTACCCAGTTGCAAAACCTCTTCCTGTTGAGAAATTTGGAATTGATATTAAGGTAAAAGTAAAAATTGCAGGACCTTATACAATTGCTACAAAAGATCTATCAAATAGTGGTGTTTCATTTACAGCAAGTGGTGTATTTAAAGTAGAAGAGCAAGGTAAAGTAGTACAAGTAACTTTAGTGCCATCTGGTGAATTCGGAGGAGATCCTAATGCAAGTACACCTTATAATTATTCAATATATAAAAATATTGAGCAGAGTGAAGTTTGTAATTTTACAATTAATGCGGGGTTAAGAATGTTTAATATATTGCATTACGGAAGTTATTCTTTACCTATTCATTTTAATCAAGTTTATAGTACCGAAAATTTTGGACCTAAAGGAAAAATTGCTGCAGTATTGGGGATAAATGCTTTTAGTAGAAGAACACAAGCAGCAGGTTTGTCAATTCAAGATGAAGCAATAGCTTTAAAACAATATATTTTAAACAATGAAATAGATATTGTTGTTTTTGATATATTTTATGGTGATCCTTTTGCTCGTAATAGTTCTGGTTCCGAGATTATAGATGTGTTTGTGGATTTGGTTAAACAGAAAAAAATAACTTTGTTATATTTTAGCGGTGCTTATCAACGTCCAGATCAGCATACGTCCAGATTAGGTTCTTGGATAAATAATGTTGGGCAAAAGTTTTATCCAAATGATAATCTTCGTCCAAGTTGGACTTATCAATCTAGGTTGGTCAATAGTGATAACGGAGTCTATGAAATGGGGATAACTAAAAAAGAGAGTACTCATAGGTATTTAAATCCAAAATATTTAAGTGCAAGTAATCCTAATTTAGGTGAGGCAATCAGAAGTATTAGTTTAAAAGATAAAAAAATATTTGCAGGATATAGTCGATTTTACTTTAGTAATGTGGTTTCTGATAATTTTATTGTTTTAAGTGAAAGAGTAGATTTTAAATATTCACAAGTAAATGGATCAGGCTATGTATATTATGCAATGAAAGATTATCCTGTTATAGTAATGAATGGTCAAACTCCTTCTGAAGGTGCGTTTGATAAAGTAACAGGTTTTCCAAGAACTGATAGTAGGGATAAAGGTGTTTCATACGAAGGTTTCCTATATATGTCAATTATTTCAGAAATGATAGAACAAATTAAAGAAGGATTATAAAATTTTAAGCATTTGATTTATGTAGAAAGGTCATCTCTAATTAGAGGTGACCTTTCTTTTTTTGTATATACGTTAGTTTGTAGCCATTATTATATAATGTAGAGTTATGCGAAATCAATTAGAAATGAAGGTAGTTAAGTATTAAATAGTGTTGTTATAGGAGAAATATAATTTTACTAAACTTTTAATTAGAATAGATAAAAATAGATATATTTGTATCAAATTCTAATACGATGAGTAAAGTTAAGAAAGGAGAGAGAACAATCTTCGTTTGTGACGGAAAAAAATGTTGTAGATATAACGATGAAGCAAAAAGTTGTTTCAAAGAGTTATTGGAGGAAAATGGTATGAGTGATAATTACAGCATTTGTAAGATGAAATGCCAAGGGATGTGTAAAAGTGCTCCTGTGGTTTATTTATCTGCTCACGATAAGTATAAGAAAGAAGTTACGAAGAAGAAAGCGAATAAGATATTTGAGAAATATATTAGTGCATAAAATTGTTAGATCGCTTTTTTCAAGTATGTTAGCTTAAATTTAAAATCAATAGATATGCATAGAGTAGTTTATTTAACACTGTTTTTTTTTGTTAGTATATTGAGTCAAGCACAATCAGTTAATTCAGAAGTGTTTTTAAAGAATTTAGCTAATCACTGTGGAAAGTCGTATAAAGGACAAATAATAAGTAATCCAATTCCGAAAGACTTTCAAGATAAGGAATTAGTGATGAAGGTGATATTATGTGAGAAAGGAATAGTAAAAGTACCCTTTTTTGTTGGAGATGATTTATCCCGTACGTGGGTTTTTAGTTTAAAAGACGAACGTTTAGAGTTAAAACACGACCATAGAAAAGAAAATGGAATGCCCGATGAGGTTACTATGTATGGGGGAACAGCTACAAATCAAGGATTAGTTGATACGCAATTTTTTCCTGCCGATCAATTTACAGCTAATTTAATTCCAAGTATTGCAGGTAATGTATGGTGGGTTACACTTTCAGATAAAGAATTTACTTACAACTTAAAGCGTGTTGATAGTGATGGAGTATTTAAGGTTGTTTTTGATTTAACTACTTCCATAGAATCGAATAAAACACCTTGGTAAAATTGTAAAGTAAAAAGACTTATTTTAATTTGCTTACTTTTAAGGTAAATTTCGAGAACATGACAGTAGAAGAACTTAATAGTTTAAATAAACCAATATTATTACAATTCTATGCAGATTGGTGTGGACCGTGTAGAATGTTAAAAGAGACAATGGTAAAACTTGAACCCGAGATAGTAAATTTAAATGTTGAGGTTGAGAAAATAAATATTGATGTTAATAGAGAATTAGTAGAAGAGTTTTTTATTCGTTCAGTACCAACACTTGTTTTACTTAATGCTGCAGGAGATATTATATGGAGACAAGGGGGATTACCTTCTCCTCAAAAGATATTGCAAGAAATACTACAAGTAATTTAGAAATTGTATTATAAAAAGGATTATTCGCCCTGAATAATCCTTTTTATATTTTTTTTAATACCTATACGTATTAGTTTTTACTTCTATATTAATAATGTATTTATAATAAATATAACTTTTGTGATAAAAAAATGATTTTTAATTCCTTATATTTGTTAAAATTAGTATTTAAAATTGTCTTGATTGGGAATAGAGACTGTTGCTATAAATTACTATTAAAAGGGAAAATAAGATTGTTTCAATAATTAAGCTTTACACCTTGCTAAACTACATTCAGTGGTGGTACTGAAGTCTGGTTATTGAGATATTAATAAAAAGGATTATGAAAAGTAGTATTGAGGTTATTAAAAAATTAAAGGAATTATTAGAAATAAAAACAGATTTTCAATTAGCTAAGTTGTTAGATGTTAAACCAAACACTGTATCATCGTGGAAGTCACGGGAATCTCTGCATTTTGAAAAGATTATAGCTTTATGCGAAATACACAAGATTGATTTGAATACTCTTTTTTTAGAGGGATCAGAAAATATTAATGGTTTTAATCTTCATAAAAGAAGGGTTAAAATGATATCTGTTGAGCATCATTTTGAATACTGTTTAGATGCTAAAAATGCATTAGCAATTTGTCCTACTTTTATATTTCCAACAGAAGAAGAAATTGATACAGCATTTCAGATATCAAGCGAAAATATGTATCCTACAATTAAGGTAACTTCTTATGTTTTAAGTGAGAAAATCAGTTTACAAGATCTAAAACCTTGGAATGTATACGTATTAGTCTTAAAAGATAAAGGAATTGTTTGTTATAGGTTCAAACGTAAGACTGATACAAATGAATTATTTTTTATAAGTGATAATGAAAATTACGAAAATTTAATTGTACCAGAGAACCAAGTAAAAGAAGTTTTTTGTGTTCGCGGGGCATTTATCGGTAATAATAAAAATATGAGTTAATAAAACTTTAATTAAAAAAATAAAAAAGGACTTTCTTTTCTTTGAAGAAAGTCTTTTTTTTTGAATTATTCCCGAGACAAATGATTACTTTTAGTAAAATATTTTTGACTTATGCAGTATTACCAACTTTATGACGCCTTAAAAGAACTATATTCAACAGAACAGAATTACCTTGAAAGTTCTGAGTTAGGGATAGAAATTTTTAATTATGACTTTTTATCTCAAAAAGGTAAAAAAGTATTGTATGGTTCTGATGATTTGAGTTGTGGTAAACACGATATTGACTACAAGGAAGAAGTAACTAAAGGTGAAATAGAAGATCATTTGTTGGGATGTCCTGATTTTAATATAAAACAGAATGAACGATTTAAGATATCAGTCTTAAGAACTAAAGAAAGTAAAGTTTCTAAGGGTGTCATTGTGATGTTTCACGGTTTGAATGAGAAAAAGTGGGACAAGTATTTACCTTGGGCGTATGAGTTGGCTAAGCAAACAGGAAAAGCGATTGTTCTATTTCCGATTAGCTTTCACATGGATAGAACTCCAGCGGAGTGGTCTGATCGTAAGTTAATGTTTGGTATTGCTCAGAAAAGAGCAGAAGACTGGAAGACTAATTCAGATACAAGTTATGTGAATGCGGCTATTTCAACGAGAATGGAAGATAATCCTTTACGTCTTTTTTGGTCTGGTTTACAAACGTACTACGACTTTATACAATGGGTAGAGGAAGTGAAGAAGGGAACTTATCCTACCATTGACAAGAATGCTACTATTGACTTGTTTGGTTACTCTATCGGCTCGTTTTTATCGCTAATCATCTTAATGGCCAATCCTAAGGGGCTTTTAGACTCTTCTAAGTTGTTGTGTTATTGTGGGGGAATGACAATAGATCGTATGGCTCCAATATCAAAGTACATTATGGATGCTCGTGCAACTATTATGATGCAGAAGACATTTGCACAATTACTGACAACTTCTTTTGTGTCTGAACCAAGATTAGAACACTATCAAGATATATTGAAACATCCAGAGGAGAGTTGGTTTAGAACAATGTTGCGCTATTACCATTATCAGGAGAATAGAGAAAACCGATTTAAAGAGCTTGAAGGACGTATTAAGTCTATAAACTTGATGAAAGATGATATTGCTCCACCCGTAGAGGCATTGAATACGCTTCAAGGGGCCTACCGCACTATAAATATTGAAGTAGATGTAATAGACTATCCGTTCAATTATAGTCATATGATTCCGTTTCCTTTAACTGTGAAGAACGCAGATGAGGTAACAGAGGCGTTCAATATGACCATAGATAAGATGGTCTCTTTTTACAAAGAGTAAAGTATAAAACAGAAAAGGCGAACTATATAGTTCGCCTTTTCTGTTTTTATAGTCTTACAAGAAGATTGACTTACTTTTTAGCTGGTTTAGCCAAGTAATCAAAGAAGTAATTAGCAATCTTCGTATTCAAGTGAACTCTGTCTATCCCTGATACATTGTGTTCGTGAGATGGGTATAAAAAGAAGTCAACTTGCTTTTGTCCTTTGATAGCTGCTTCAATAAAGTCCATTGTGTGTTGTTGAACAACAACTGGGTCTTGAGCACCGTGTATTAACAATAACTTATTGTCTATTTTATTCGCTTTATTAATCAAGCTTGTTTTCTCATATCCTTCCGGATTTTCTTGAGGCATGTCCATGTATCGCTCACCGTACATAATCTCGTAGTACTTCCAATCCATCACAGGACCACCAGCAACACCTACTTTGAATATTTCAGGGTGGTTGATAGAAAGCGTAGTAGTCATAAATCCACCAAAGCTCCATCCGTACACACCAATTTTATCTTGGTCAACAAAAGAAAGTGTTTTTAGATAATCAACCCCTTTTAGTTGATCAGCCATTTCATTTTGTCCTAACTGTCTGTGAATTACTTGTTCAAAATCACGTCCTCTGTTGAAACTACCTCTGTTGTCCACGGTAAACACTATATAACCATTTTGTGCCATGTAATGGAAGAACAAGTTAGCACCTCCTAACCAAGAGTTAGTTACCAACTGTGCGTGTGGTCCTCCATAAACGTAAACCATCACAGGATACTTCTTAGACGCATCAAAATTGGTAGGGTAGATAACACGTGCATTCAGATCCGTTTTGTTGTCAGCCGCCTTAATAGTTACCAATTCCATCTTAGGCATAGTAATAACCCCATCATACGGATTCTTAGAAACTAACAAAGCATCTTCTTTTTTGTTGTCTGTATTGACAACAGCAACCTTATTAGGCGTATCAATATTATTAAACTGATCGATGAACAAGGTTTTGTTTTTGTTCAATACAACATTATGTGTTCCCGAAAGCGTAGTAATTTGCTCTGTTTTACCCTTTTTAAGGTTTACTTTAAACAATTGTCTATCCAACCCTTTATTAGTAACTCCAGTGTAGAACGCATTTTTACCATCCTCATCAAAACCTAAAAACTCAGAAACAATCACATTCTCGTGTCCTAATTTCTTTTCAAGCTTTCCATCTGTATTGTATAAGTACATTTGTCTGTACCCTTCATTTTCAGAGAAGTGAATAAAAGTCTTATTGTTACCTGGTGTAAACACTAAACCTTGAGATGGCTCAACATAAACACTTGACTTCTCTTCAAACAATGTTTTCTCAAAAGCACCAGTTGCCGCGTTGTATTGGTTAACTTTCAAATGGTTTTGCTGACGGTTTAATACCCCAACATACACATAGTTTCCTGACGGATCCCACGTAACCATAGTTAAGAATTGATCTTCAAAACCTGTTTGTAACGTTACCTTTTCCTGCGTTAAGACATCATAAACAACTAAAGAAACTCTTTCATTGCTCATACCTGCCATAGGGTACTTAATATTTTTGTTTTCAGCCACGCGACCTCCCCATTGTACAAGAGGATAATCAGTCACTAAACTTTGATCTTTGCGGTAATACAACAATTGGTCTTGTTTAGGACTCCACCACATTCCTTTGTTGATTCCAAACTCATTGCGGTGAGTATCACTACTACCATTAACAATATCGTGTGTAGGATCATTGGTAACCTCAATATCAGTTCCATTGTGAGAAGTGATTACAATGTTGTTATCCTTTAACCACGCTAAATAATTGCCATTGCGAGAAGTAATCTCTTGCTCTGCATCTGCATTATATTTAAAGCTATTCGTTACCTTTTGCTCTTTAATATTAACTTGAATCGCATATTTAGCTTTGCGCTCTTTATCAACTTGCGTAAAGCTAATCTCGTTATTGTTTAACCATTGTAAATCATAAGGCAACATACGCAATGCAAACGTTGCATTCTTGATATTCTTATTTAAAATTGTCTCAAGTTCTTTTGCAGTAAGGATAGTCTGGTTTTCCCATTTATTCTCTTTGCTTTTGATCAATAAGCTATCTCTATTAGTAGTAACGATAGAAAAAGCATTGTCACTTTTCCATTTCGGTTGAAGTATCTTTTCAGGAGAAAACTTAAAGTATTGTCCATTAGTTGCTTCCGTAATCGTAAGGTCGCGTTGTGCAAACATTACGTTTCCTGCTAATAATAGAAATAATAATGATTTATTTTTCATGTTGATTTACGAGTTTATATTGTCGCTAATTTAAACTAATTCCGTGCTGAGCACAATTTTTATGCAAGCAAATTAGCTTTCTTTTCTTTTTAACTATAAAATCGTCTTAATATAAGCTATGTGATATTTGTAAAAAAGTATATTCTTAATACCTTTATTACAATAATTAATGTGTAATATAAATAAACAAAGCATATATGAGTAATTCTTTGCAAAAAGTAGCCTATATAACAGGAGGAACAAAAGGAATTGGAAAAGGGATAGCTGAAGCCCTATTACAGAACAATTATAGAGTGGCTATTTCTGGGCGTGAGCTAAGTGTAGTGCAAGAGATCGCAGCACAATTAGGTAAATCAGACCAGGTGATTGCTATTAAGTCAGACGTAAGAAACTACCAAGAGGAAGAAAAAGCTATTCAAACGATAGTAGAACAATTTGGTCGTGTAGATGTTGTAATTGCAAATGCTGGATTGGGAATATTTGCTTCTATTGAAGACCTGTCTTTAGAAGATTGGAATGCGATGATAGACACGAATCTAACAGGGGTGTTTCACACACTAAAAGCAAGTATCAAGCAGTTAAAAGAGCACAAAGGGTACTTTATTAGTGTAGCGAGTTTAGCCGGAATCAACTTTTTTGCAAGTGGTGCTGGATATAATGCAAGTAAGTTTGGTGTAGTTGGTTTCTCACAAGCGGCAATGTTAGATCTGAGAAATGCTGATATAAAGGTTACAACAATTTTACCGGGGTCTGTTACCAGTAATTTCAATAACCACGAACCATCAGAAGCAGATGCTTGGAAGATTCAACCAGAGGATATTGGCGAATTAGTAGTAGATATCTTGAAGATGAATCCTCGTGTATTGCCAAGTAAGATTGAAGTACGTCCTTTAAAAACAAGTAAGTAGTTTTCGTTGTATTACATCGTTTCAATAAGAGAGAATAATGCTATAAATAAAGCAAGTAGAGCAGTAGTCGTTTATTAATTATAAAAAATAAAGATATGAGTACAGATTTAGGTAAGTTTATCCTGCGTTTAGGAGTAGGAGGCTTAATGATATTTCACGGGATATTTAAGCTTATTCACGGCCATGATTTTATCATCAATCAATTATCGGCAAATGGTTTGCCCAAATGGTTGTGGTTAGGCGTTCCGGTAGGAGAGATTGTAGCGCCTTTATTTTTGATTGTAGGCTTTGCAACACGTGTTTCAGGTGCTATCATTGCTTTTACAATGTTTATGACGTTCTTTTTAGTTAAAGGAACTGCAGGTTTTGGTATTGATCCTAATACAGGAGGATTAAATGCAGAATTGAATATATTGTATTTAATGAGTGCCTTAGCTATCGCATTTATTGGTCCGGGTAGTTATAGAATATACAAAGGGAAAAGCGGTATATTATCATAAATCAGTGTGATATTAATATCAAGGTATTAAAAGCTTTTTTAGTTATCACTATCTTATATAAAAACAAACCTCAACTTATTGTTGAGGTTTGTTTTTTTTTGCCTTTTGGCGAAGTACATATAAATATAAACTTTCCGTCTTTTCTCTTGCCCAAGGAGTTTTTCTTAAAAACTTCAAAGAAGAGTTTATGCTTGGGTCGTGTGTAAAACAACGAATATTGATTTGATTCCCCAAACCTTCAAAACCGTCGTAATATTCCACTAATTCTTCTAATATATCAACAAGCTTTTTGCCGTGTAATGGGTCTTTCGAAGTCTGCATATTATTCTATTTTCAACAAAGATACAGTTATTCAGTATAATGTGTCAAACAATTTGACCTAACAATAAATTATAGTTTGTTCAATAATGGCTTTTTATAAAGCCAATTCACTCTAATAAAGAGAAAAATATTACTTATGAGATATAGTAAAATATTTGCTTTAAATACAATATGATAAAGAGATATTGAGGAATGCTTAATGAAAAATAGAAGATTGTATTTGTAATGTAATAAATCCATATTTCAATAAATAGATCAATTGTTGCTTTTGTTCGCAATATGTATTTTTTTATATTAAAGTGTAGCGTAAATAATGTATTTTAGCATAAATGTTTTTTTATTTATAGTTCAATTCGATTTCTACAGGGGTAATTTTTTGTAAATTATAAGAAAAATAAGTAGGCTTTGTTGATTATAAAATTAAAACAGATACAAGAAAGTAGATAGCTAATTTAAAGAGTTGTGCTGTGGGGATAAAGCACCAATTTAATATGAAAAAGAAGTTTTTAATAACCTCAATTACAGGTGTTCTATTACTTGGGGGAACGATTTATGGTCAAAATGATTTAAGCAACTTTAAGTTGCGAAATACAGGGATGGTAACTGTAGCTCCTAATACTGTAGTATCTACAGGTTTTGACTTTATTAATGAAGAAAAATCATCTGTTAAAACAGATGGAATAATCTATTTCTTTAAAGACTTTACTAATAAAGGAGTCTTTGATTTTAGTTCTAAGCTTAAAACATCTACAGTATATTTCCTTTCAAAGGACTCTGCTACGAAAGCTAAAGTACTGCAAGGAGATGAGGTTTCAAACTTCTATAATGTTGTGTTTGATAATCCTACGTACGGAATAGACTTAAAAAACAATATAGAGATTTTTGGTGTAGCTGATTTTAAAGACGGAATAATCAAAGTTGACTCTACCTTAAATGATAAGACAAAATTATCATATGGTATGGTTAGTTTTCGCAATGGAGCTACGCATAAAAATGTAAGTGATAAAAGTTATGTTGAAGGCGAGGTAGAGAAAGTAGGAAACGAATCTTTTGTATATCCAATTGGTGATAAAAAAATGTATCGTCGTGCTTCTATTTCAGCTCCAAATAATATTAAAGATGCAATAAGCGGAAAATATATAGTTCGTGATAAGAAATTCTTTGAAAAGCATACTGCCGTTTCAGGGGCAATAGACAAAATAAATACTGCTGAGTATTGGGAACTAAAGTCAACTAAAACAGGTACAAATAGAGTAGTTCTTACATTGAGTTGGGATGAGCGTATTACACCCGCGGAGTTATTAAATAATCCAGAGAAAAATCTTCACATTGTTCGTTGGGATAAACAGCAAAAAATGTGGGTTGATGAAGGAGGAGTGGTTGATATGGAAAAGAAAGAAATATCTACTTTAGCAGAAGTTAGTGGCTTTGTATATTTTACCTTGGCAAATGTAAAAGATATCTTGTTAGATGGAGACGTTGTTATTTATAACCTGGTAACACCAAACGGTGATGGTATGAATGACTACTTTATCATTGATAACATTAATAAATACCCGAATAATAAGGTACAGATATTTGACCGTTGGGGAGTATTAGTTTATGAAACGACTAATTATGATCCGAAAGGCGATGGTAGTGAGAATGTTTTTAATGGGTATTCAGAAGGAAGGGTTACTTATAACAAGAATAAGAAACTACCAAGTGGTACTTATTACTACATTGTTATTTATGAATACAAGGATAAAAATGGTAGTCGTATGATTAAAAAAGCGGCTAACTTACACTTAGATAATAATTAGTGAAATTATAATGATAATGGAGCTGTCTCATAACTTGAGACAGCTTTTTTTATTTCTACTATTGATGGTTAGATGCTAAAGTAAGTGTAGTACTGTACTTTTAACTTTTGATTCGGCTACAGATACTAAAGTCTAACAGCATACACCCAATAGTAACTGTTTTCTATTTTATAAAGCTATTATGCTATATTTAGTAGGATGATGTTCGAGACACCTACCACTCAAGTACCACACTACTTCGGATTTAAGCCTTTTTCTCGAACATATCTGGTATATGTGTGGTACTTGTTTCGAATATGTCCCGTGTAAGACCCGTATTTGTTTGGATTAAGAGTGCTTGATTGACTTGTGAAAAACTAATTATTATTATTTATTCTTTCTCATCTCTAAAGGGCGTCTTCCTGTAAATTCACAAAAAGCGTTGCTAAAAGCACCTACGGTATTATATCCAACATCATTGGCTATTTCACTAACCGAGTATTCTGTTTTTAATAAAAGTTCTATTGCCTTTAAAATGCGCAGTGCTTTTAGATATTGGAGAAAAGAAATCTGTAGTTCTGCCTGAAATAAACGTGAGACAGAGCGTTCGCTTAAATTGAAGTGATCGCTAATATCTGATAACGTCAACGGCAGTCCAAAGTTGACATCTAAGTAATCCGTTATCTTGACCATCCGCTCATTATCGCTAAAGGGCAATTGCAACTGCATATTCTTACTTACAAAAGTTGGCAGTATATTCTTCAATGCTTGTAAGAAAGCAAAGTTATACGTTTGTTCATCTACCATTTGCTCATGCCAACATTGCGTATAAGCAATCATTTCAACTACTAAATCAGAAGCGGCATATATTCCCAATTCGTTATAGAACGGATTTTTATCATCGTCATCTGTATAAAAGTAGATAGAGTGAAGAACGGTAGCGGAATGACTTAGGCGCAATACGTGGGGTACACCTTTAGGAATCCAGAAAAAGTAGTGAGCAGGCACAACGTGTGTTACATTGTCCACAATTAAATACGTGATGCCCCCTTCTACATAAGTAAGCTGCCCTTTTTGATGTTGATGTAAAGGGTATCGCTTCTCTGATTTTTCATGTTTGATATAAACACCGTTGGGGACAGTATCGATTAAATCAAGGGAATCAATAATCTTCATTTGAGGTTTGTTTTTTTCTGATACAAAAGTATACAATGATTTTGTCTGGTTTCAATAAAAAATTGACTATTTAAGAAACACAACATATTGCGTCTGCATTATACTTTTGTGCGGTTAAAAATAATTTATGAAATCCGATAGTTTCTACCTCTTTGCATTGCTCGCAAGTGGCATTATCACTGGCTACAGCCAAAATAAAAATCCGTCAGACATTGATAGAGATACCTTAAAAATAACCTTAAAAGAGGTTTGGCAACAAACGGATGTTCGCAGTAAAAAAGTCTTAATACACCAGAAGGAAATAGAAATACGCCAAGAGAACACGAAAGACGCAAAAATGGAGCGTTACCCTGTATTTAACGCTTTTGGTCGTGTAGAAAAGGCAAGTAATATTCCCGTGTACACAAATGGTCTTTTTCACAAACCAGAACAGCACGATGTAATACACACCTTGTACAACAGTGGCGTTTCAATGTACCTCAACTTATACAATGGTAATAAACAGAATCTGGAAATAGAAGAACGAAAGACGCTGGAAGACAAAGCGGTTATTACAGCAGAACAATCTCAGTCTGAGGTTCGCTTAGAAGCAGCTAAAAGTTACCTCGCTCTTGCCAAGGTGATGAGGTTTAAAGAGGTAATGATAGCCGATATCGCAGACCAAAAGAAACAGCTTGGTCAAATGGAAAACCTATACAAGAATGGTGTAGTGCTAAAAAGCGATGTACTTCGTGCTTCAATGGAAATATCTAAAAGAGAAATGACCTTGGTTCAGATTGAAAATGATATTCTAATCGAAAACCAGAAACTCGTACTGCTTATGGGAATAAGTGACTCAGATTTCATTAAACCTCAAGATATATATGCTGAAGTTGCACCTGTAGAATCGTATGAGGAGGCTTTAGAAATAGCAGAAGAACACGCTCACAAACACTTGTTGTCTGAAGAAGACTTAGCCTTAAGTGAGATAGAGCTTAAAAAGGTGAAAGCAAACACCAAACCAAGTATTGGGTTAATAGGGAACTTTACAATGGCTAATCCACAAATCTTCCTTTATCCTTATAATCCAAGTTGGTATAGTTTAGGAACAATAGGAGTGCAAATATCCTTTCCGATTTCTTCACTTTACCACAACGTTCATAAAAAGCGCAGCCACGTGTTAGAACATCACAAAGAAGAAATACAACACTTACACGTACAAGATCAAATTAAACAAGAGGTGCAAGAGGCTTATCTACGCTACCAAGAATCGCTTGTGCAAATTCAGGTGTGTACCAAGAATCAAGAAGAAGCATTTGAAAGTGCTCGAATCATAAAAAACACATATTTCAATAGTACATCTCTATACATCGATTTACTCGATGCAGATGTTCAATATTTACAAACACAATTTGAACTTGAAGCTGCAAAGTTAGACAGCATTTACAAATATTATTCTCTACAATTAGCTAAAGGCTTACTATAATGGACATTAAAACTCGCATCAAAATTACAGACCGTTTTATTACACGTATTACGCGTTATATCGCATCGATAATCATTATCGTTGGTTGTATTTGGGGAATTCACACGCTTTGGATTTATTGGAAGTATGAGCAAACAAACGATGCTCAGGTGCAGGAATATATCAATCCGGTTATTGCCAGAGTAGGTGGCTATTTGACAGAAGTGCGCTTTGAAGAAAATCAAATGGTTAATAAAGGAGATACACTATTGTTAGTAGATAACAGAGAGTATATCTATGACCAAGCACAGACAAGAGCAGAAATAGAAAAACAATATGCACAGATTAAAGAGCTTGATGCGCGTCAATATACTTTATCGCAAACTGCCGCTGCTGCTGAGAGTCAAATTCAAGGACGCGAATCTAAGTTTCACCAACAAGAATTAGACTATAAACGCTATAAGAAGTTATATGATGTAGAGTCTGCTACAGCGCAACAGTTGGAAGAAAAACAAGCTCAGTTAACCATAGATAAGAGTAATTGGGAAAGTAGCATAGAAAGTGCACGTGCCGCTACAGCAGGGCTTGCAGATATAGAAGCACAAAAGAGAGTGCTTGAAAAGGAAATTAGCCGTTTAGAGCAACTTGAAAAGCATAAGAACCTAAATGTAGATTACACAGTAGTTACTGCGCCATATCGCGGTAGAATGGGTAAACGCAGTATAGATTTAGGACAAATGATTACACCTGGACAAGTATTGACCTATATTGTGAATGATGAAACACCAAAATGGATTGTTGCCAACTTTAAGGAAACACAAATACGCAATATCCAAACAGGCGATGAGGTAGATATTGTGGTAGATGCTTATCCGGATACAGAGTTTAAAGGTCGCGTTATTTCTATCGCACCCGCTACAGGTTCAAGTTTTTCTTTACTACCACCAGATAATGCAACAGGAAACTTTGTGAAGATTGTACAACGTATTCCCGTTCGTATAGAAGTAACATCACCTGCAGATTCTGAAGAACTACTAAAAGCTGGTATGAATGTAAATACTTACATCGCCAAAAAACAAGCTTATGCAAAATAGTGAAGTTCCTAAGTTATTTGCAGATTGGGTACCAGAATGGATGATTCGCATTATTCTGTTTGTACTCCTAATGCCAAGTATTGTATTATTCTTTTTGCCCGCGGCAAATCCAGTTGCAGCGGCAGGTTTTTTTGGATGCGACGTTAGAGATATTCAGTTTTCTGTATCTCTTCTTTATGCAGGGTTTGTTTCGTTCTACAGCCTTGAACGTCGCTTCTTTACCTATTTAGCTACAAAAGAATATTTTATCATATTTAATATATTACAACTTTTAGGGTGTGTAGCACTGTACAATACGCAGGCGTTGTGTATTATTTATCCCGTGCGTTTTTTACAAGGAATGCTCTTTGCAAGTACGGTGAACTTGAGTATCTCTACAATGTATATGCGCCTTGAAAGTTCAAAAGCCAGAGAGATTACCTTTTCGTGTTTCTATGGTATTCTAATTTGTGCAACCCCCGTAAATCAATTGATAACAGCTGATTTTATTGACCAGTACGACTATTCGTTTCTGTTTAAAATGGCAGCGTTATCTTTTGTGCCCGGGTTGTTCTTAGTCTTGATGAGTATGCAGTATGTGCGTCTAAGCAGAAAGCTTCCGCTGTCTAATTTAGATTGGGAGAGTTTTGTGCTCTATGCCGTAGCAGTTGTTCTATTTGGATATATCACTATCTATGGGCAACAATACTATTGGTTTGAAGATGCAGATATACGTTGGGCAGGATTAGGAATACTTTTAGCAATGTTGTTTTTCGTTATCCGTCAAAAGCATTTAAAAAGACCTTATATCAATTGGACAGTGTTGAAATATAGAAACTTTAAAGTAGGGTTGTTCTTGCTTTTTATTCTTTACATCTGTCGTTTTGCCTCAGGAATATCAAATGTACACTTTACAACCTCTTTGCGATTAGACCCGATACACCTATCATACCTAAATATCTTTAATCTGATAGGGTTGGTAGCCGGAGTAACGCTTGCGTGTATGTGGCTTATCAAACGCTTACAAATGCGTTTAATATGGAGTTTAGGCTTTCTGTTCTTATTCATCTTTCACTTTGGAATGTATTTGCAATTTGCACCAACGGCCAATCCAGACTCATATTTTATGTTATTGTTCTGTCAAGGGTTTGGCGTAGGGCTGTTAATGGTACCGACAATTATTTACTGTGTAGCCTCAGTGCCAATTGAATTAGGAGGATCTGCTGCCGCTGTTTGTTTAGCAATTCGCTATTTAGGCTATACCAGCAGTACAGCTTTGATGAATTACTACAACTTGTATAGTTCCAATCAACATAAAAATAGGTTCTTAGATTATATGAACTTTTCAAATCCTATTTTGCAAAGTAAGTTATCTCAGAATGCGGCAAAACTTCAAGGAAGAGGTTTGCTAAATACCCCAGCTGAAAAAGCAAGTGAAAAACTGCTGATGCTTGATTTGAATAAGCAGATTCAATTGCGTTATGCGATGGACTATTATGAAGTAATGTGCTGGTTATTATTGGTGATTTTACTATTAGTAATATTCACCCCATACCTAAGTAAAACTTGGGTGTACTTAAAATCGAAAACACTTTCGCCATTTTAAATTTTCTCTCTCAAAAGCACGTAGGTTAGATATGCTAAGTATCTAATTTATGTGCTTTGTTTTTTATACGTCATTATCAAGCAAAAAATAATAAAAAGATTGTGTTGCGTTGACTATGTTGTAAAAATGTAATAATTATCATTAAAAAGTTTTGTTTTAATAAACTACAAGACGTTTTACGTGATGTAAATAATAAGGAAGTTGTGCTGAGGTAGGGTAATATTTTAAAAAATATGCTGTAACTTTTTATATTACAGTAAGATATCTTATTTTGCAGGATAGCGCATTTTGTTGTAAATCATTGTGATTTTAGTTTATTTTTGCGCTTTAATTATAATTATTGCCTAATAGAAATATGCCAAAAGAATTACAATTACAAGTACTACCTGAAGTTGCTGCTTCAGCAGAATTATTGAATCAATATGTAGCCAATAATTTGGGGTGTTCTACGATAGATATTCAGCACATCACCATTTTAAAAAGGTCTATTGATGCCAGACAACGTACTGTAAAGATAAATTTGACAGTTGACGTCTTCTTACAAGGAGAAGAGGTCGTTCATAGACAAATTGATTTCCCTGAATATAAGAATGTAAAGGATGCAAAGCGAGTTATCGTTGTAGGAGCAGGACCTGCAGGTTATTTTGCCGCTTTACAGTTGATTGAGTTAGGTGTAAAGCCTATTGTGATAGAAAGAGGAAAAGATGTAAGAGGAAGACGTAGAGATTTAAAAGCAATAAATATTGACCACGTAGTTAATCCAGAGTCAAACTATTGTTTTGGAGAAGGAGGAGCAGGTACATATTCAGATGGAAAACTGTACACTCGTTCTAAGAAACGTGGAGATGTAAACCGTATTTTAGAATTATTGGTTGCCTTTGGAGCAACACAAGATATATTAGTAGAAGCACATCCGCATATTGGTACGAATAAGTTACCAAAGATTATGCAAGATATGCGTGAGAAGATTATTGAGTTTGGCGGCGAGGTATTATTTGAAACCAAAGTAGTTGATATAGTCGTTAAGAATAGCGAAGTACAAGGGGTTGTTATAGCAAATGGCGATACTATTGAAGCCAATAAAGTTATTTTAGCAACAGGACATTCGGCTCGTGATATCTATGAGATGTTAGACCGCAAGAATATTTTGATTGAAGCGAAACCATTTGCCTTGGGAGTACGTGCAGAACACCCACAATCGCTTATAGACAAAATACAGTACTCTTGTGATTACAGAGGAGAGTTTTTACCACCAGCGCCTTATTCTATCGTAAAACAAGTGAATGGTCGCGGAATGTATTCATTCTGTATGTGTCCAGGTGGTGTAATTGCACCGTGTGCTACAGCTCCAGGTGAAGTTGTAACAAATGGTTGGTCGCCTTCTAAACGTGACCAAGCAACGGCAAACTCTGGAATTGTAGTAGAGTTGAGGTTAGAGGATTTTAAACCATTTGAAAAATTTGGAGCCTTAGCAGGAATGGAGTTTCAAAAGTCAATTGAACAAAGAGCATTTTTGTTAGCAGGGGAAACACAACGTGTACCCGCTCAACGAATGGTTGACTTTTCACAGTCTAAAGTGTCAGAGTCAATTCCTAAAACATCTTACTTACCAGGTACTACATCTGTGGAATTAGGTAGTGTATTTCCAGGCTTCTTAACACAGATAATGAGAGAAGGGTTTCAAGAGTTTGGTAAATCAATGAAAGGATACTTTACCAATGAAGCTATTTTACACGCTCCGGAGAGTAGAACATCATCTCCAGTCCGTATTCCTCGTGATAATAAGACATTAGAACACCTTCAGATTAAAGGATTATATCCTTGTGCAGAAGGAGCAGGATACGCAGGGGGAATCATCTCAGCGGCAATTGACGGAGAGAAATGTGCTATTATGTGTGTTGAGAGTATGTCATAAAAATTAGATAAAATCCCATATAAATAAATAAGCCTAACTATTTACTATAATAGTTAGGCTTATTTTTATTGTACTATTCTGTACGAGATTACTTTTGTTAGTTCACTATCGTATATCCATTCAATTGTCACGATTACTTTAGCATTA
The DNA here is from genome assembly GCF_009799805.1 of Myroides phaeus. Taxonomy (NCBI): domain Bacteria; kingdom Pseudomonadati; phylum Bacteroidota; class Flavobacteriia; order Flavobacteriales; family Flavobacteriaceae; genus Myroides; species Myroides phaeus. The sequence continues at coordinate 2,618,033 of NZ_CP047050.1, read as the reverse complement.
GCTGTGTTATTTGCTCTTAGTTTTTGTATAGATTTCATTCCCTGAAAAGGAACAAACTCAGCTTCAATTCTCTTTAAATCATTTCCTAAGTCTTCTAATTGTTTAAACTTATTACCATGTTTTAAGTAAGCATATTCTAAATTAGAATTACCAATCAAGGCATCCAGGCTAATTTCTCCGACTAACTTATCTAATTGTTCGTATTTTTCTTTTTTATCAATAAACTCAGGATCATCCGAATAAGTAATAGTTACGATTGCGGGCTCAGAAATCTCGATATTCTGATAAGAGTCGTAATCATTTAAAAAAGAGAATAGTTCCTTTTCACTTAGTTTTAATGCTTTATCTGTAGGGGTTTGACAATTAGCAAATAATAAGCTACTAAAAATGGCTATAATATATATTTTTAAATTTCGCATGCGTATTCTTTTAATATCTGAAGCGAATATAAAAGTTATCTAATGTTGAGGTGTGAATTATTATTTTAGATGAGTCTTTTTTTTAGTTAAGGCATGAAAAGTAAAATGAAATAGATAATTATTTTATTTAATGTTCTGTAGTAAGTTATAGCTGTAAAATTTAAATTTGTATAAAATTATGTCCACTTGATTAATTGTTATAAGTATGAGTAGAAATACCCCTGCAAACAGAAAAGCAGCAAGCTTGAAAATAGCTCAAAAAAAGAAGAAAGAAAAAGAAGCTGTGGCTAATAGAAAAGCTGCACTAAAAGCTATTGTTACTCAAATGAATAAGAAGGAGTAAATTAAGGAGGTGTTAGATTATGTCAATGAAACGCTTATAGGTTATAGTAAGTAATTCCTAATTCTTTACTTAAATAAGACAAAACAAGCCTAACTGTTAAAAACAGTTAGGCTTGTTTTGTTTTTGGGCTTATTACTATGAAAGATAGATGTTGTATTGTAATGCTTTTTTTGAAGAGTCATTGATTGCAAAGTGTTTTTATTAACATTTTTTATAAAGTCAAATTATTTAAAAAAAAGTAAATAAAAGAAAGAGAATATTATTGTAATAATGAATATTTATTAGAAATATGTTGTATTAAATCATGTTAAATAGTTTTGTATTTATGTAAAATTCAGAAAGTAAGTATGTTAGGTTATTTTAATATATAACTTTGCTTTGATATTTTAAATAAATCTAAATAAAGATGAAAAACATAACTAAAAACTATCTATTGACCAGTGTATTATTGATACTAATAATGACAATTTCTTGTTCGTCAGCTGATGATCAGCATATAAATCCATCTGAAGATAAAGAGGTAATATATGAGGGAGTAGAACTAAAAGACCTAAAGTTAGGTCAGCGTGGTGCAAAACAGTTGAATTATGATTCTGATTTTCCAATTTCATTTGAAGTTAAGTTAGAGGATAAAACAGATCAATTGTTAACTGTAGACGTTGTATTGAAGGATAAAGAGACTATTCTTTATAATGAAACATTTAAAGAAGTAACTACTATGTTTTCAGAGCATATTATTGTTTTAAAAGATGAGAAAAAATTTGAAGATAATAAAGAGTATATCTTGGAGTTAAAAGTTTCAACGCAAAAAGGAGTAACAAAGAAAATAGAAGAAAAAGTAACTTTTGCTGATTTTTATATTGAGAAAGTAGAAGTAGGGAGTTATGATAGTAAAAATGACTATCCTAATCAAATTATGATTAATAGTAATAATAATAATTTACAGTATTTAGACCTACATTATAATGGAACCTTGCAAGAAGTACGTTATTTATTTGAAAGTAAAGAAGATCCTACAAAAATATTTTACATAAACCTTGATCCCAGTGACTTTAAAAATGATGAAGAAAATTTGGTTAATTTACTTATTTACAAAGATAATCAGTATAGTAAAGAAGGTGAAGAATATAATATAACACCAGGTAATTATAATTTATACTTTGAATATAAGGTAGAGGATATTTTTAAAAAACCAATATTGATAAAAGAAGACATAAAAATAATTGATTCGCCATCTATTTATGACTTGAATAAGTTAATAATTGCGTCTGATCAAACATTCGTGAATGTTGGGAAATATACAGTTAATAATAATGTACTTCAGCTTTATGTGAAGGGGTTAAAGGAGTTGATGATAGAAAATGAAGAGATTGTTTCTATAGGCTTAAGGATTATTAATAAAGACAATGGCACTATAACTGCAAGTTTTCAAAACTTAATTTTTGTGGATGAGGGTGTTGAGGCACTAAAAGAAAACTATGTATTTAGTTTTGAACTTAGAAATGTGATTTCATCATTTGAAGCCTTTATTGATATAGAATATAATAATCGTTTAAGTGAATCTATTAATTATGGAAAAATAGAGCTTTATGAAAAAAAATAAACTTAGAAGATGGTGGTCAATAGGTGCTCAATGTTTAGTCATATTGAGTTTACTAACAAGTTGTAGTTCAAATAGTAGTGATAATGATGTAACTGAACTTTCAGAAATTAAGAAACAAGCTATAGAAAAAATTGACCACGCCACTAATTTGGATCAAAATGAAAAAAAAAGATTTAAAGAAGACGTGAAAAATGTGCAAGATGAATTAGTTGTCAATGTTCTGAAGGAGGTAAATTCTCAATTACCACTTTCGTTCAAAGATTTAAAATTTACAACTATTCAGAAAGAGGAATTAATTGATGGAAAAAGTACAGGATGGAAAAATATTAATGATTTAGAAGGAGATCAAGAGACCATTTTTGAGTTTATTAGTAATACTGCTTTACGTGGGAAATTTTATATTGATGCATCAAGAATAGCTGATTATAAAAATACATATGATATAATAATAGGTGATAAATATGTTTATAATAGAAGTGATAAAACGGTAATGATGACAATTTCTTCTTTAAAATTCACTTATTCTATAAAAGAATATGACCACGAAAAAGGGGAGATTTTTCTTCATTTTATTAATTATAATAATGGTAAAGATTTTCCACCTGGGATTCCATATTATTATGAAGGAGCATTCAAGGATAGATATCTCCAAAATATATATACACTGCGAATGAAGGTGATTAAATAAAGTCATACTAAGATTTTATTTAATTCGTGGTAAATTTGCCATAAAATAATTAATGGTCTTCGCTCTCCTGTAAAAAATCTGAATTATCAGTGTTGTAAAGTGTTACAAGATGATGTTGCTGATTTATTTTAATAAGAAAAAATTAAAGATAAAATAGCTGTAGACATATAGCAGAGAATTAGTATAGTACTCAGTTATTATAAAAGAAGACTTTAGTATTTGATATAAATATTAAAACAAAAGAAGTTGTTTGTAAATCAGGCAACTTCTTTTGTTGTTATATTCATTAATGCTTATACTTTTTAGAATGTTTGTTTTTCTTTTGTCCTGGAGCATATGGTTTTGCCGATTTTGAACCTGTTACTTTTTTTACTTGTCCAGGAGGCATACCTTGATTTCCATTAGACTTTACTTTTCCATGTTGATGTTTGTGGTTCTTATGTGATTTAACCTGTACTGAACATGATGCTAACAGCATTGTGGTTAAAAGTGTAACACCAATTTTCTTTATTAGTTTCATAGCTATTTTTATTAATGTTTAAGAATATAAGAAATACGCATTTTTATTAGGGTATCTCATATATAGAAACAAAAGTAAGTAAATTTTAAAACTGTAGCTTGAAAATTTGCTAAACAACAGATCTGGGGCTATGTGTCATTTTATAACATATTCAAAAGAAGGAGATAAAGATAAGCACCAAATAACATATATTTTTCTTCTTTTAAATACCTTAAATGACATATAACGCAGATTATTTTAAAAAAAAAGAAAATGTAAGAATAGGTTTAGTCTTTTGTATGGATAGTTTTATTAATACTAATTTGGATAGGTTTGTTTTTGTTTTAAATCGTTGTTTATGAGCTTGTTGTGTTTTTAAAGTATTGTTTTTTATTTAGAATAGTCTAATTGTTTTCAGGTCTAACAGTTTGCTTCACCAATAAAATGAAACCCATTTAACATTTCGTTTTATAAAATTTGTTCGTATTAAACAGTGAAAATTGTTTTGTATTCAATCGTAAGAAAACCTAATAATGAACTACAAATTATGAACAAAAAATTACTTTCAATAGCGTGTTTGATGGGGACATTCTCCATTTATGCACAAGTTGGAATTGGTACGAAAATTCCAAATAAATCTGCAGAATTAGCTGTGGTTTCTGACAAAAGGGGATTGTTGATTCCTAATGTTTCTTTAAAGAGTAAGACTGATATAACAACAATCCAAGCAGGTAATATAGAAAGTTTATTGGTCTATAATACTAATAAAACTGATCAATTAAGTATCGGATATTACTATTGGCACAATAATTTATGGAATAAGTTACTTGTAGAAAAGGATATTCCTGAATTAGTAATAAACTATTTTGAAGAAATTACGCAAGGTGGTGATGTTACCAATATTATTAAAAATATTGTAAGAAAGACAGAAGGAAATGTGTTTTATGAAAATGGTAAGTTTTACTATATAAATGTAAACGGAGATAGAGTAGAAATTGATTTTTCAAATATTCACTTTAATGAAACACTTACTATTTTAAAGTATGATGCAACAAATGGATTACTTACTTATACCAATGAGAAAGGACAAGTTGTAACTATTGACATTAAGGCATCAGTTAAAGCATTTGAAACTCTTACTAAAATTGTGCAAGATATTGATAAAGGGACAATTACATTTTATGATGAAAATGGAGATTCTACTGTATTGTTAATTGCAGATTTTGTTCAAAAGTATGAGACAGAAACAACTTTAGTTAGAAATAGCCCTGGAAACTATAGTTATACAAATGAAAAAAATGTTGTTACTGAGATTACAGTTATAGGAGATTTTGTAGAAGTAATAAATAATAAGTTAGATCAATTATTATATCAAACATTAAAAAACTTTGTTGATTTAGAAGAGACTGTTACAAAGTTAGAGTATAATGCATCTACAAAGATGTTAGTTTATACTGACGAAGATAGACAATTGCACAATATTGATATTACTCAAATAGTAAAAGACAATCAAGATATCACTCGAATTGACAGCAGCAATTCCAAAAACATTACTGTAAGCAGTATACAAAGTGGTAATATACTGACGTATGTTTTAGAAGTTAATGCTGCTACAACTTCTGACTTAGGTGTGGTGAAGCCAGGAAGTGGATTAATTGTGGACGAATATGGAGCATTGAGTGTAGATGTTACAACAATTTTAAATGGGAAGCATTTAAGTGGAAATGAAAAAATAGTTGTAACAAATGGTGCTGGTTCGGTTTTAAAAGAAGTATCCTTAGATATTAATGAAGCTAAGCTAAGTCTTCAAAATATTGGAGGAGTATTAAATTTAAATCAATTATATAGTGGCAATTCGGGTGATATTCTATTTGTAGATGCATCAGGTAATGTTGTTTGGTCTGCATTAGAAACAGTAACATCAAATAAGCTAACTCTAAATCAGGCAGAATTGAGTTCTAATGTTAATGGAGTTTTATCATCAGTAAGTCTGGTTGATAAAATCTCAAATGAGATGATTCAAAGTCGCGCAGTAACGCAAGAAAAATTAGGTGCTTTAGAAAGCCAAGTGTCTATGGTACCTGTTGTTCAAATTGACGGTAGTGTTAAGTATCAAAAGATAAATGAAGAACAAATTGAAGGTAAGTTATTGGAGTCTGCTAATAATTTATTGACCGTAACTTCGGGTGTTGGGTCTATTTTAAAGGATGTAACTTTAACTGTAAATCAATCTAATTTCGAGCTCAATAAGATTGGAGGAACTTTAAGTATCTCTAAGATTGAAGCAGGACAAAACAATACTGTTCTAATTACCAATAATACTGGAAATGTTGAATGGGTTGATCAGAATTCACTTGTACCTACAACTACTAACGCTTTAGGATTAGCAGGGAATACACTTACAAGTACGGTAAACAATATATCATCATCTGTTGATTTGGATGAAAGCAATGTTATTTCAAGCAAGGCTATTACGGGAACAGGTATTACAGTTGACGGTGGAGCTGGTGCTTCCTTAACAGATGTGAGCTTGAAGATTACCCCAGGAGCAGAAGAGCAAGTGTTAATTACACGCAATAACGCTACAGAATGGGTTGATCAGAATTCTCTTACTCCAACAACCACTAACGCTTTAGGATTAACAGGGAATACACTAACAAGTACAGTAAACAATATATCATCATCTGTTGATTTGGATGAAAGCAATGTTATTTCAAGCAAGGCTATTACGGGAACAGGTATTACAGTTGACGGAGGAGCTGGAGCATCCTTAACAGATGTAAGCTTGAAGATTACCCCTGGTGCAGAAGAGCAAGTGTTAATTACACGCAATAACGCAACAGAATGGGTTGATCACAATTCACTTGTACCTACAACTACTAACGCTTTAGGATTAACAGGGAATACACTTACAAGTACAGTAAACAATATATTATCATCTGTTGATTTGGATGAAAGCAATGTTATTTCAAGCAAGGCTATTACGGGAACAGGTATTACAGTTGACGGTGGAGCTGGTGCTTCCTTAACAGATGTGAGCTTGAAGATTACCCCAGGAGCAGAAGAGCAAGTGTTAATTACACGCAATAACGCTACAGAATGGGTTGATCAGAATTCTCTTACTCCAACAACCACTAACGCTTTAGGATTAACAGGGAATACACTAACAAGTACAGTAAACAATATATCATCATCTGTTGATTTGGATGAAAGCAATGTTATTTCAAGCAAGGCTATTACGGGAACAGGCATTACAGTAGACGGTGGAGCTGGTGCTTCCTTAACAGATGTAAGCTTGAAGATTACTCCTGGTGCAGAAGAGCAAGTGTTAATTACACGCAATAACGCAACAGAATGGGTTGATCAGAACTCGCTTACTCCAACAACTACTAACGCTTTAGGATTAGCAGGTAACAAACTTACAAGTACGGTAAACAATATCTCTTCATCTGTTGATTTAGATGAAAGTAATGTTATTTCAAGCAAGGCTATTACGGGAACAGGTATTACAGTTGATGGTGGAGCTGGTGCTTCCTTAACAGATGTAAGCTTGAAGATTACCCCAGGAGCAGAAGAGCAAGTGTTAATTACACGCAATAACGCTACAGAATGGGTTGATCAGAATTCGCTTGTACCTACAACTACCAATGCTTTAGGATTAGCAGGGAATACACTTACAAGTACGGTAAACAATATATCATCATCTGTTGATTTGGATGAAAGCAATGTTATTTCAAGCAAGGCTATTACGGGAACAGGTATTACAGTTGACGGTGGAGCTGGTGCTTCCTTAACAGATGTGAGCTTGAAGATTACCCCAGGAGCAGAAGAGCAAGTGTTAATTACACGCAATAACGCTACAGAATGGGTTGATCAGAACTCGCTTACTCCAACAACTACTAACGCTTTAGGATTAGCAGGTAACAAACTTACAAGTACGGTAAACAATATCTCTTCATCTGTTGATTTAGATGAAAGTAATGTTATTTCAAGCAAGGCTATTACGGGAACAGGTATTACAGTTGATGGTGGAGCTGGTGCTTCCTTAACAGATGTAAGCTTGAAGATTACCCCAGGAGCAGAAGAGCAAGTGTTAATTACACGCAATAACGCTACAGAATGGGTTGATCAGAATTCGCTTGTACCTACAACTACCAATGCTTTAGGATTAGCAGGGAATACACTTACAAGTACGGTAAACAATATATCATCATCTGTTGATTTGGATGAAAGCAATGTTATTTCAAGCAAGGCTATTACGGGAACAGGTATTACAGTTGACGGTGGAGCTGGTGCTTCCTTAACAGATGTGAGCTTGAAGATTACCCCAGGAGCAGAAGAGCAAGTGTTAATTACACGCAATAACGCTACAGAATGGGTTGATCAGAACTCGCTTACTCCAACAACTACTAACGCTTTAGGATTAGCAGGTAACAAACTTACAAGTACGGTAAACAATATCTCTTCATCTGTTGATTTAGATGAAAGTAATGTTATTTCAAGCAAGGCTATTACGGGAACAGGTATTACAGTTGATGGTGGAGCTGGTGCTTCCTTAACAGATGTAAGCTTGAAGATTACCCCAGGAGCAGAAGAGCAAGTGTTAATTACACGCAATAACGCTACAGAATGGGTTGATCAGAATTCGCTTGTACCTACAACTACCAATGCTTTAGGATTAGCAGGGAATACACTTACAAGTACGGTAAACAATATATCATCATCTATTGATTTAGAAGATGTAATTCAAGGTGCACAAAATACCTATGCAGTAATAGATGGAGTAAATACTACTGTTGTTAGTACAACCACTGCTAAGCATACTGATTATAGTGTGAATGTTAGTAAAAATGCTATTCAAAATGCACAAAAAATAAGTGAGGTTATAGCAGGTAATGGAGTGTTAGTTAATTCTGCAGTTGTTGATGATACAACATCATATACAGTTGCAGTAGATCCAAGTTCAATTCAATTAATCGGAGATGTAACAGGACCACTAAACTCAAATAAAGTAGTTGCTATTCAAAATGAAAACGTAAGTGCAACTACCCCATTGAATAAACAAGTGTTGATCTATGATGGAGCGTTACAAGAATGGACCCCAGCAACACCTCAAGTAAATGTAGATGATATTTTAGATGGAAAAGCATTGACCTCAACTGATTTAGAATTGTCAACAAATGCACCAACAGCATTGTTAAAAGCAGTTACAGCTAATATTAAGACAGGTGCAGTTACATCAGATAAAATTTTAGATGGAACTATTTTACCAATTGACATAGCAAAAGCAGGATCACTTGAAGCGTTAATCACAGATAGTACAGGAATGCCTAAATGGAGTAGTCAGCAGACACTTGTACAAGATAACCAGAAAATATCACATGTTGCAGCAGGTGAAAATGTTAATGTAGTTGAGTCTTATCTTGATAATACGACAACATATACAATTGATGTTAAATCAGCATTACCAAAATTCTTCTATATGCCTTCAGTTTTAATACCAACAGCAGAAGGACAATCAAGTCAAAACGGAGTAACATATAGTAACGCAACAAGAAAAGGATCAATCAACTTATATGAAATCTACAATACACAATTTAGTACCCCAGTACTAAGTAGTCGTAGTGGGGTTACGTTACCTGTTATTGATGTGGCTGATTTAGATTTCATTATCACTTACATTGATAGTAGTGTGTTTTTTAATCTACAGTTAACTGAACAAGGACTCTTAACATACGAAGTTAGGTCAACAGCAAATGTAACAAATGGCTCGTTTATGAATATTGTTTTTAGCATTCGTTAATTTAAAAATTAATAGAGATGAGAAAATATAAGTTAATAGTCTGTCTTTGCTTTTTAAGTATAAATGTATGGGCTCAAAAAATCACCGTAACAACATATCAAGATATTGAAACTATGCTGTCTAAAGAAAAGACACAAGAGTTAAAGAAATTGGTAAGTGGAGAAAGAACTTTTATGAGTTCTTATAGCGACGGTACTGTTGAACGTTATCAAAGAGATGATAACAATGTGATAAAAGCATTGTTTATGGAAGGATATTTTTCACCTTCTATTATAGAAAACAATGAGGAGTTTACAAGGATTGCAAGGGATATTGAAGTTGTATCGATCAACTTACATAAAAGTCCAATGCAAAGTGAAGTAAAGTTTGACCTAAGTCTTTTTAAGGGCTTAAAATATGTTGTTGTAAATTCTTTTAAACAAAGTGATTTAACACAAATAACAACAGATTTTAAAGCTTTGAGTAAAGAGAATGGGCAAGAGATTATTGTTGTAAGTAATTTAATGGAACAAATAAGGTAAGCTATGAAAAAACAATATAAAAAAATGTTTAAGAACACTTCCTTTTATACTTTCCTATTAGTGCTATTGATGATAAGTAATGCTTTTGGACAAGTTATAAATAAAGTTCCTTTTACATTGAGAACATCATCAATGGCACCCGAACCATATAAAAATAAAAGCATTTACAATCTACGAGGAGATTTTACAATGATAGGTAATGCTAACTTATTTGATAGTAGAGTATGGGGAAATAAACCAAAAGATGCAAATGCTAATAATGGTTTAAATAGCTATATGGCTTTTTATAAATTACCAAATGAGATAAGTAGTATTAAGAACTCATCTTCCTCTACTTTAGTACATCCTTCAGGATTTGACGCAAGCTGTACTACTATAGTTTATGTGGGCTTATATTGGTCTGGAAGAGGGGATAATACAGATGCGGATGTTTTACCAAATGGGTTAAACAAAAAAAAGATAAAGCTGAAACTACCAGGTCAATCGTCATACCAAGAGTTAACAGCAAACGGTATTTATAAAGGAACGTCTACTGAAAGTGGGATATACTCATCATACGTAGATATCACTGATAAAGTTCGTGCATTAGGAAATAATGCTTGGGGAACGTATAGCGTTGCTGATGTAGCTACTACTATTGGAGATGGCGGTTCTGTAGGATATTTCGGAGGATGGGGAATGGTTGTGATCTATGAAAATTCGATGATGAAATGGAGAGATATTACCGTTTTTGATGGTTATAGCTTTATAGAAAGTAGTAATGAACAGTATAGGACTGGGATATTAAATGTTCAAGGATTTAGAGCAGCGCAGAATGGAAATGTAAATATTAAAATGGGGATGATGGCTGGTGAAGGAGATAGTCCTATATCAGGAGATTCATTTGAGATTAAAAAAAGACTTTCAAGTGACTGGGAGAAATTGAAACATTCAAGTAATGGAGTAGATAACTTCTTTAATTCTACTGTTTTGATATCGCCTAACACACGTGTGCCCAATTATACCAATAACTATGGGACTGATATAGTAATGTTTGATTTGGGAAATACTGGGAATAAGTTCATTGACAATGGACAAACAGAGACCAGTTTTAGATTTGGTACAAATCAAGATACTTACATTATTTACAACATAACATTTGCTGTGGATGCATATGTGCCAGAAGTTGAAGCAGAGAATAATATTTTAACAAACAATGTTGTACATAATGCCAGTATAGTTCCCGATCAGCTGTTAGATTTTGAAATTGCATTGAGAAACAAAGGAACAGAAGCCGTGAAGAATGGTAAATTAGAAATCCCTATTCCTCCATCAATGCATTTTGTCTCTGCAAGCGTTGATCAAACATTACCTGTGAAGGGAACTGTTACTTGGACACATCCAAATTCTACAGATTCAAATATAACACCCGGAGGTACGCTGACTTGGGAGTTTGATCAGAATTTACCTTTTGGAGATATTTTAAAAATTCTGGGAAAACTAAAGTATAAATTAAGAGTATCTAATGATTGTACCTTACTAACTACTTCAGCGAATGGTTGCATTTTAAATATTAATATAAATGGAAAAGTAACAGGAACAGGAGTTACTTCTGGCAATGCAGTTAATGCACCTTTAGTACGTGGATACGGACAAGGAGCGTGTCCTGCACCAATATTTGATGATTTGCAATTAAAGATTATAGTGGATAATTCATTTTTAGCAAATTGTCCTAATGAGATTATAAATAACGAACGTGTGTTTACTGCTTTTTGTGCTAATGTCAGTGACGTTATTCCGCGTAGTGATGTTGTTAATTCATATCCAGCAGGAACAAAGTTTTATAGTCAAGAACCAGGTACTTCAGGTTACGAAAGCTCAATAGTTACAGGAGATTTTCCTTTAAGTACTTCAGGTAAATTATTTTACGCAGTGGTTTTAGGAGCACAGCAAGGATGTTATTTGAAGTTAAGGACAGTATTAGAAAACATAGAAACAGTACCAACTGTGTCATCTGTGCAAGTGTGTGAAGGAGAGTATTATGAGTTGAATAACCAATTATCAGCTAATGGAGTACAAAGAGGGTTAAGTCTATATTATTTTGCAAGTGAAAATGCTACTGTTCCATTAGAAAATATTCCTAATCCTACACAAGTAGGAAGTCATATATATTATGTGTCAGAGGGTAAAGTTAGTAGTTCAGGAAGTTGTTTTGGAAACAAAGTAGCCTTTAATATAACAATCAATGAATTACCTGTAATTGACTCATTACCTGTTATATGGGAGTTTTGTCCAAATGCAGATGCAACATATCAATTTACTTCAGATGCAAACCAAACTATTATTTGGGAGTACACATTATCATCACAACCAACAGTTTGGTATAGTTTACTTTTAGCTCCGTTAGGAAATAATGTACTAACAGCTAATCAAGGGGAATTAAAAGTTTCTCATGCAAATAGTATGATTGATAAACTACAGATTAGAGCTAAAGTTATAAATGAAAATGGTTGTGCAACTTACTCAAATCCAATGCTTTTATCGTTAAAATCGTGTAATGCAATTACTAATCCATCCTTGCCAAGTAAGGCAGGTAAATAGTTTAAAGTATGAAAAGCAAATTAAATATAACGGAAGTATTATTGTTTGGATTAGGTATAATGCTAACAATAACGAGTAATGCTCAGAATCCAAATAATGAATATTTTGTTAATGCTGGACTAATGAGTGTTGGGACAGAAGGAGTTGTGGGAATTGGTTATGATTTTTCAAATGAAGAAAGTGCAAGTGTAGTTACTGATGGAACCATTTATTATTATAGAAATTTTAGTAATGACGGAACGTATGATATTACTATTAATAAAAAAAATAGTAAAACAATATTTACTCGCATTGATGAAGAATATGGGACACAAGAACTTACAGGAAATGGAGTAAGTAATTTTCACGATGTCGTGTTTGACAACGAACAAAATACGATAGCCTTTGATTTGAAGAATAATATTGATATCCACGGTGAAGCAAATTTTAAACAAGGAATTGTTAAAGTTGATTCAACAGAAAATGCAAGAACGCAGTTATCAAAAGGTATGGTTAGTTTTTTAAATGGTTCAACGGTAAAAAATGTGAGTGATAAAAGTCACGTAGAAGGAGTTGTTGAGAAAATAGGAAACCAAGATTTTACGTTTCCCAAAGGAGATGAAGGTTATTATAGACCCGCAATAATAACGTCTGCAAGAAATGAATCAGATGTATTTACAGGTAAGTATACTTTGAATGATTATGCTTTCTTTAGAGCACGTTCTACTGCTGCAGGAGTGATAAACAAATTAGATAACAAAGAGTATTGGATAATTGAGAAAGGGAGCAATAATAGCAGTGATATTATATTGACTTTAAGTTGGGATGATAGAACAACACCATCAGAATTACTAACTAATCCAGAGCGTGATTTACGTATTGTTAGATGGGATACTAAGCTTCAATTGTGGGTTGATGAAGGAGGAATCGTTGATGTGTCAAATAAATTAATTACTACTCCTACTACAGTCAAAGGGTATGGTTTTTTTACACTTGCTACAGTTAAAACAGATTGGTTGATTGAAGGAGATGTTGTTATTTACAACTTGGTCAGTAAAAACGATGATAGTAAAAACGACTATTTCTTGATAGATAATATATATAAATTCCCTAATAACACGGTTCAAATTTTTAATAGATGGGGAGTAAAAGTGTATGAAACAACGAACTATGATTCAACAGGAAATGGTACTACAAATGTTTTTAGAGGCTACTCAGAAGGAAGAGGTACAATTGCTAAAAAAGAACCATTACCTACAGGAACATATTACTATGTTGTGTCTTATGAATATAAAGATGCATCAGGAACACGAATGATTAAGAAAACAGGGTATTTACACTTAGACACCCAATAAAAACAGAAAGAGATGAAACAATATGACAATGTTAAAATCGGCATATTCAGTATCTTACTGTCTATTGGTGCTGTAGGAACTGTATTTGGTCAGCAAGACCCTCAATATACTCAATATATGTATAATCATGCTAATATTAACCCTGCCTATGCAGGAAGTTTAGAGTCTTTAAATATTTACGGACAATATAGAGCACAATGGGTGAGCCTTGATGGAGCACCCAAAACTGCAACTATGTCTGTGACATCAGCTATAGGCGATACTGGCCTTGGAGTAGGAGCTCATTTTTACAATGATAGATTAGGAGCTATGACAACAAATAATTTTGCGATTGATATTTCATACTCAGTTGATTTGAACGTAGATTATAAATTAGCATTTGGGGTAAAAGGATCTGGGAATTTATTGGATGTTGATTATAGTAAACTGAATATTTATAACCCTTCAGACCCTGTAACACAGCAAAATATTGATAATAAATTTACTCCAAATATAGGAGCAGGACTTTTCTTATACTCTGAAAAAGCTTATGTAGGTGTTTCAGTTCCTAATTTTTTGACAATGACGCGCTATGATGATAATTTGGTGAAGACAATGAGGCAAAAGATGCATTACTATTTAACAGCAGGGTATGTATTTGATGTTAACGAGTCTTTAAAACTAAAACCAAGTGTACTTATAAAAGCAGTTGAAGGAGCTCCTTTGCAAGTAGATGTATCAGGTAATATGTTGTTTAAAGAGAAATTTACCTTAGGTATTGCTTACAGATGGGATGCATCAGTTAGTGCATTAGCTGGTTTTCAAATTACAAAAGGGCTATTTATAGGGTATAATTATGATATGGATACCACAAAACTTAGTAATTATAGTGGTGGATCACACGAGGTTTTTATGAGATTTCAATTGTTTAATTTACCTAATCGCACGAAAGCGCCAAGGTTCTTTTAAAGGTAATTATGATGAACAAAAAACTACTTAATATCGGACTATTTATTGCCTTTTTTATAGTTAATCCATGCGTTTTTTTTGGACAAATTAGACAAGATAGAAAGGGAAGTAAACAATTTGATAACTATGCTTATAGTGATGCTATAGAGACATATATGAAGATTGTGAAAAACGGAAAGGCAACTTCCCAAACATACGCGAAGTTAGGAGATGCTTACTATTTTAATGCAAAATTACCTGAAGCGAATCAGTGGTATGACGAACTGTTTAAGTCAAATGATAAGGAGGTAATTGATGGACAGTATTACTTTAGATATACTCAAACTTTAAAAGCAGTAGGAGATAAAGAGAAGGCTGCAGAGATCATGCAGTTTTGGCTCAATAATTACGCTACAGAGAAGCAAAGAAGCTATTATCAAGATCAAAGAGTTAACGATTATGGTCTTATTGAGAAAAACAAACAAATGAAGCTTAGTATAGTAGATTTTAATAGTGATTTCTCTGATTATGGAGCTTTTGGAACTAATGAAGGTGTCTTTTTTACTTCAGCGAGATCAATAGGAAGTAATAAAAAAAAGGTTGATAGATGGACAAGAGAACCTTTTACAAGCCTGTTTGAAGTAGGGACAATGGCAAATGGAGAAGTTGTGGCAGTAGACTTAGAACCAGCGTTGAAATTGGTAAATCAGTCAACTGTTGCAATTTCTAAAGACGGGCATACGATGTTTTTTACGAGTAATAGTTTTAATCGTAAAGGAAAAAGACGATATAATAAGAAAGGTACTTCCTTGTTAAAAATTTTCAAAGCGTCAAAGTTAGCAAATGGTACTTGGGGAAATATTAAAGAATTGTCTATAAACTCGGATAACTTTAATACAGCTCACCCAAGTTTATCTCCTGATGAAAAACTCTTATATTTTTCGTCTGATAGACCAGGAGGCTTTGGTGAATCAGATTTGTATAAGGTGGAGTTAAAGGATTTAACTCCAGTAGGTCAAGTTGTGAATCTCGGAGAAGGAATTAATACAAGTGAAAGAGAAACATTCCCATTTATAACAGATGATGCCTTATATTTTTCATCAGATAGCCGAATTGGTTTTGGTGGTTTAGATATTTTTAAGGTGGATATTCTGAGAAATGGTACACTGGGTGAGGTTAAGAATTTAGGAGAAAATTTTAATAGTGCATTCGACGATTTTGCCTTTTTTAAATTGAATAAAAGTACTGGATACCTTAGTTCAAATAGGCCAAATGACAAGTTTAAATCGGATAATATATATATTTATTCGCTTTGTATCACTGAGCTTTTTGGACAAGTTAAAAATGAACAAACACTTGAGGGAATAGGTGAAAGTCAAATTAAAATAAAGGGGAATGGAAGGGAACTTAAATTATTGACTAATGCGTCAGGTGGCTTTTATACAGAAGATTTATCATGTGGAGAAGAATATAATCTCTTAGTAGAATCAGTAGGGTATGAGTCTAAAGTTATATCACTAAAGTTTAAAGAAGAATCAAGCGTAATTAAGCAAGATATTTTACTTAAACAGATAAATAATGCAAAGTGGGAAGATATTGTTATCGAACCAATCTATTTTAATTTTGATAAAGCATTTATACGCTCTGAGTCTATAGCTACTTTAAATAAGATTTTAAACGTATTAGATACTTATAAAGATGTCATTATTGAAATACGTTCACATACTGATAGTCGTGGTACGCAGGCGTACAATTTAAACTTATCAAATAAGAGAGCCTTGGAAACAGCTAATTGGTTGATTTCAAACGGAGTTGATAAATGGCGTATTATTTATAAGGGAGTAGGAGAGTCTGAACTTCTTAATGAATGTAAAGATAATGTTCTATGTACAAATGAAAAACATGCAATTAACAGACGAAGTGAGTTTAATATTATAAAAAAGCAATAAACAACAGCCAATAATATCCCCCTTTTCTTAGCTGAGAATTTTTTAAATAAAAAATCAGTAAGAAAGAGAAAGAGTGCAAAGCGCACTCTTTCTTATTTTGCATATGTTTTTTTTAAATATAGTGCTTCAGAGCGATTGTTTATTTCAAGCTTTGTATAAAGATTTTTAACATGATATTTGACTGTACTGACTGATATAAAAAGCTTTTCGGAAATTTGGTTGTTGCTCATTCCTTCCCATAAACACGTTAATACTTCTGTTTCTCTATTTGTTAGATTATACTTTATTTTTAGAGAATCTAAAGGACTTATTTGTTTATTGCTTTTAATTTCTTCAGATTTTTTATCAAGTACAATTAAATAATTATCAATTTCTTCTCTATAAATTTGATTTAAGTCTTGAAGATCTTTTACTCTGTAGATAATTGCAAAAGTTATAATAATAGTTTCTAAAGCGCTTACAAAACGGAAAGCATTGATATTGAAGTATCCAAACTGTTCCATATTTATATTCATAAATAAAACAAATCCAATACCAAAAAGAATCATAGCTCCAAAAGAAATTAATAAGAAACGGGCATATATATTCTTTTTTATAAGTGTTGCTGCAAGTATAAGGCAGAAAAAAGGACTTATAAAGCTTAGAATAGTAATTAAGTCAAGTACAAATTTATAAGGAAAAATAGTAAATATTATAGAAGCCAAAAAAGTAATAGAAAATAGTGAAATAAAGATTACTCTATATTGTTTGAAATAGTTTCTACTGTCAAGAAAATGAACAGTAAAGAGGCAAGCTAATAGAGAAGTAATAGGAATATTCCATGCTAATAAATATTTCATTTGGAATTGGCCATTAGAAATATAATAGATCATTCCATCTTCATAAAACAAGGAAATAAAGATGCAGAATTGTAGAGCAGTGTAACTCAAAAATCGCTTATCTCTAAAAATAAAATAGAAAATAAAGTTTACAATAATTGAGAGTGTTGCTATACCATAGTAATAACCAATGTATAATAATTGCTTTGCTTCGTGTGCCGCAAATAAACTCCGTTCAGTAGCAATTACTTTTAAATTTTCAATTGTATTTTGATGGAGGTTTAAGTAATATGTTTGATTATCGGTTATTATATAGTATTGGGCATATCTGCTTCTAACAAGATTGTCTTTACTATTTAAGTTTGGTTCAATAAAATGTAAATCGTTTCTATTATAGATATACATATCGTAAGAAAAGATATGAGCATTGGGTATTTGATATATAATTGGAGCGTAGATATTTTCTTTTTCAAATTTACCTTTTATCCAAGTATTGTTTAGTGAGTCAATGGCTATCATTAAGTTAGTTGAGCCATTAAGAGGACGATAGGTTAAAGATTCTATTTGTTGTTGAAGGTTAGTTGATATTTTTGCTTCACTATAAGTAAACTGAGTTAATATTACAATAAACAAGATAGACTTCATTAACTTTTTTAAATTAATAAGCTTCATTTATTAGGTGTTAGTGTGTGGTATTCAAATGTAATATTTTATTGTATATTTTTATTTTAAAAGTTTGTAAATCAATTATTTATGCGAATTTATTTAAGAAAAATTAATAAAACATTTAAAATTAGTTTTTTTATACAAATACATAGATAATTTGTTCTGTTATATTTAAAATACTGATTTTAAGACATTTGTTTTTAAAGAGTATTGTAATTGAGATAAAACAAAAAGGGAATTTATTAGTTTGTCAAGTGAAGATGTAGAATGGCAAAAAATATCCACTTATATGTTTGTATTTTTTAGATTGACTTTTTTATTTGTTTGGAATCACACGGTTTTGCTGATTTCAAACCTGTTACTTTTTTTCTTTGTATAGAAGTTATACTACAATAATTATTAGACTTTATTTTTCAAGCTGTTTATAACGATCTAAAAATGTATAGGTTACTATTTCGTATAATTTCGAAGTTGTTCTAAACCTTTTTTTTATTGGTTTTAGGTTTTAAAAGTGAGAAAATCAAAGATGGTTGAAATTGTATTTGTGAAAAATATTTGTATTATATGATTATTCTTTAATCGTTTGTTTTTTGTTAATGTTCTGGTTTTTAGTCTTTTGTCTTTTTGGGTTTATTGGTTTAGAATAAATTTATTCACATTCTGTAAATAAATAAGATTGTTTTATTGCGATTGGTATAGTATTTGATTTTGACGATTTAACAAGTCTTACTTTAATATTAATGAATATAGTATCAGTAAACAGTAAGGTTAAAATTTAAAGTAAAACAACCTTTTTGATACTGATTATTGTAAAAATATGTGTTGTATTAGAGATAAAATAAACTCTTGAATTTTCCAATTCTATATTCTGATAGTAGGACAAGGATATAGTCGTCTTTTAGTTTAAAAGCTAAGGAAGAGATTATTCAATAAAATAAAAATAAAGTCAAATGAATAGAAATCTATTACCGTTATCATTGCTGTTTATGTCGAGTATTGCTGTGGCACAAGTAGGAATAGGTACTCCCAATCCAGACAAATCAGCAATGCTTGATATAGAGGTGTCATCAAATAACTTAAAAGGGGTTTTAATCCCAAGAGTTCCTCTAAAGTCCTTAGCAGATAATACTAATATTAATAATGGAGTGACAGCTAATAGTTTATTGGTATTTAATACAACTCAAAATTCCGAGTTAAGTGTAGGGTATTATTATTGGTTTGAAACCACTTGGATACGTTTAATTACAGATCAAGATTATCTGTATAGAGATATTCCTAAAAATGAAGAATTTGCAGTAAATCAGATAGAAGAAACGCTATATCTAAAAGATTCTTTTCAAAATACGGTATCTGTACCTTTAGTAGATGTTAACATTTTAACTACACTGGAGAATAAAGGGAAGGGGAAATATGTTTATACTTCTGAAAACGGTAGTGAAACTCTTGTTGACGTAGTAGGAGATGTTATCAACAATTTCGAGGAGATCATTAGTAATGAAGACGTTCAACACACTTTAAACGAGTATTTCAACAATGCTTTGCCTTTGGGTAACGTAACCTACGTTAAAGAGGGGGATAACTTTGTGTTTAAATACTTAGATGAAAAAGGAGAGAATCAGGTAATTGATATTTCATCTATTGTCAAAGCGAATGAAACTGTTACTACGATTACTCCAGAGGTAAAAGACGGTAAAAAGACAGGTAAGTACGTTTATAAAAACGAGAGCTTAGATGAAGTAACTATTGATGTAGTAGGAGATGTCATCAATAACTTCGATGAAATCATTAACAATGAAGATGTACAAAATATCTTAAACGAGTACTGGGAATTACATGAACCAATTGGAAATGTAACCTACGTTAAAGAGGGAGATAGCTATGTGTTTAAATACATCGACGAGAATGGAGATAGCCAAGTGATAGATGTAGAGGCAATCGTAAAGAAATATGAAACTGTTACTACGATTACCCCAGAGGTAAAAGACGGTAAAAAGACAGGTAAGTACGTTTATAAAAACGAGAGCTTAGATGAAGTAACTATTGATGTAGTAGGAGATGTGATTACTAACTTCGATGAAATCATTAACAATGAAGATGTACAAAATATCTTAAACGAGTACTGGGAGTTACATGAACCAATTGGTAACGTAACCTACGTTAAAGAGGGAGATAGCTATGTGTTTAAATACATCGACGAGAATGGAGATAGTCAAGTGATAGATGTAGAGGCAATCGTAAAGAAATATGAAACTGTTACTACGATTACTCCAGAGGTAAAAGACGGTAAAAAGACAGGTAAGTACGTTTATAAAAATGAGACCTTAGATGAAGTAACTATTGATGTAGTAGGAGATGTTATCAATAACTTCGATGAAATCATTAATAATGAAGATGTACAAAACGATTTGTATTTAACAGTTGCTAATAATGGAAAGAAACTATCATCAGATAATTCAATTACTGTTGCATCTGAGAACAAGGCAGTATTACAAGATATAAAAATTGCGGTTGCGATTGAAGGAATTCAAACAACACACTTAACTAATGCAGCTGTAACAACAAGTAAAGTAAAAAACAGTGCAATTAATATTTATAAAATCAATTCAGGGAAAACATTTAATGAAGAGGAAATAGCAAGTAACTTTGAAGAAGGTGAAGTGCTAACAGCAGATGGTAAGGGAGGTGTAATATTTAAAAGACCAGAAATGAAAAACACATTGGTAGATTATTCTTTTGAAGAACAAGTTACAGGACAAAAATGGATAGGTACTGATAAAGAAGTGATTCAGAGAGTTTTTGAAGTAGAGTTTTCTCAAGCCGAGAATAAAGTAACATTAGATGGTGACTTTATAGATGTTGTATTAGATGCGAGATTTATAAATCAATCAACCAATTCTTCTACGCGTGGCTTAATTAAGAAAGAGATTGTAAATGGCAAAACAATTCTAACACTTGGGACACCAGGAACTTTAACGGTGAAGCATCCCAAAGGGAAATACTATCTTATATTAGAGTACGTGAAAAAATAAACATAAGGGTGGTTATTTCAAAAGTAATCACTCTTATTAAAAAAGGGAAAGATGAAAAATAAGATATATTTATTAATAAGCATACTTACTTCATATGTAGGTATGGCACAGATTGGTATCGGTACAGAAAATCCAGAAAATGGAATCGAAATAGAAGGAAGTATAAGATTTCGAAATTTAGAAGAAGGAGACTTGAATGTATTTAACAGAGAAGTTCTGATGGATAAAGAGGGAAAGTTAGGATACTTAGAAATTGAAAACGATCGTTCT
Organism: Myroides phaeus; assembly: GCF_009799805.1. Lineage (NCBI taxonomy): Bacteria > Pseudomonadati > Bacteroidota > Flavobacteriia > Flavobacteriales > Flavobacteriaceae > Myroides > Myroides phaeus. The sequence goes on along the minus strand of NZ_CP047050.1, from coordinate 2,596,584 downwards.
TACTTTGTTAAAATGATTTATGATGAAATGGAAGATAGTGTTGTGATAAATAAAACAGATGAAAGTAAAGATCTGTTGTTAGATATTGAATTAGAATTATTACCTAATACCATTTCTGTATTCGAAATTCATTACAATGTTCCTCTTTATTTTGAAGTGAAGCAAAAAGAGTCTTTTCACGAAATTCCTTTAGTTAGTGAAGTTGGAGTTAGGTTGATGAAAAAAGAGGAGGGTAAAGATAATAGCTATGTTAATTTAGTTGAGGGTAATAGAGCACTATCTTTATCAGTAGACTTTGAAAATGCTTCTCGTAAATTTGAATATAGAGATATTTTTATTGAAGGGATGAATGTTCAAGAAGTCGTAAACTCAGGAACAGAATTAAAAAAAATAAGTTATAAATTAATGAGTTATTCTAAAAGTAATCAAGGAGTTATACAATATGGGGCAAATGGTGATAAAGGATCAGGTGTAGGGATGATGTTGGTAAAAGTATATCACAAACCTTATTATGGGAATAAAAATAAAATGTAAAAAAATGAGAAGGATAATTTGTGTTTTTTTGATGTTTTATGGCTTTGTTTGTGTAGCTCAAGTGGGAATTGGAATTGAAAATCCAACAGCAGCAGTTCATTTTGGACAAAATGTAAAACTAAAAGATATAAGTAATGTAGTTGGGTCGATGGAAGAATATCCACAACACTTAATTGCTGATGAAAAGGGAAATTTAGCAGTGTTTTCAGGGTTGCCAACTAATTTACTGTTTAAAAATGTTGTCACAAAAAAAATGAATGAAATAGTAGAAATTTTTTTAAATGATGTGCAAGGAGGGAATAATTACGATTATACCGAGAAGGCTCTAAACTTGAATACGTCTATTGTAATACCACCAAATAAAACTTTTGTATTTGAAGTAACGTATAGTGTTCCTGCAATGCTTCCAGGATTCGGAAACCCTAAAGGAGAGTTTGGTGTATTTGCAAAAAGGAAACTTGGAAATCTTGAATTTGAAAAGATAGAAGAGTCAGTTCGTGTGTTTTCTCCTACTTCAAGAACACCAGGTACAGCAACAGCAAATGGTAGGGCTGTTGGTTTTACTTATGTAGATACGGTGCGCAATGATACTGATCAACCTCTTGAAGTAATTTATGATATATATGGATTTACTGATCATATCAACTTAAGTAATTATAGAATTATATTTGGAGCTTATTCAAATAGAGGTGAAAATTATAATTGGGGAAAAGGATTGCTGATGATTACTATCAATGAATTATTAAAATAGAAGAGATGAACAAGTTTATATTAATATTTTTCAGTTTATTAAGTGTTTCTGTTTTGGCACAAGTGGGAATAGGAACAGAAGATCCCAAAGTGAGTTTAGATATTGATTACAAGGGGGTTAAAGTAGAAAAATCAGAAGATAGTTTTATACGTTTAGAAGGTTTGGAGAGAAGACAGGATTACTTGCGAAAAATAATTTTAAACACTGAGGGTGATGTAGCAACAATGGACTATGAGGATGATAACTTTAATCTTAAAACACTAAAGTATGCTAAAAGTCAAAAGACAATTCACACAGAGAAAAGCGCGAATGTAATGAAAGACCAGAGTAATGTTAATGCACATATTGATATAGAATTGGATATAGAAGTGATTTTATCTCCAAATACAGAGAATATTATTTTTCTGGAATATGACGTGCCTATCTATATTTATAATAATGTTGATAATAATTCAAATAGCGATTTAAATTATGATTTAATGGGGAAAAAGGTAAGTATTGGATATATGGGAGTAACAATGGTTAAAGTTGGCGATGATGGTATACTTGGTGAGTTAGATCAAGGATCGAGAAAAATAACAAATTATCAAAATAGATCGTCAATAGAAGGGGATAATTTGATGGGGGTATCTATTACAGGTAAAGCAGTTGATCAAATTAGAAATACGGAACCAGTAGAGAAAAAAGTGATGTATAAATTATATGCTTACGTTGAAAAAGGAAACTCAAGTCCAAATAAGGACATATACTTTGGTAATGCCAAAGGAGAGATAGAGTCTTTAGGGCAAGGGATTTTTAATGCTGTTGTTTATGAAAAAGTTATTTCACGAATTAATTAATAAAGTTACCATAGAAATAAGAGGGTTAGTATAAATTATTTTCTAACGAGAAAGTTTTAGTTAGTTGTTTATATTGATTACTTCATATAAGAACTTCAGGCTGTATAAAACTGTAGTAACACAGCTTTTAAAATACTATTGTGAATACTGTCTATTCTAAATAAATAGAGTATAATTTATACAATTAATAATATGTGACTAAAAAAAAGTAAATTTAATTTTCAAAAAAAGTGAGCTAAGAAAAAGTTACATATAAAAGTATCTAAAAAGCAAAAGTCTACAAAAAGTCTACAAATCCAATTCAATAAAAAAGCCTAACTATTTAAAATCAAATAGTTAGGCTTTTTTTCTGTGGAGTCGCCGAGAATCGAACTCGGGTCCAAACAAGCAATCAGGAAGCTTTCTACACGCTTAGTTCCTTATTAAATTTTCGATTGTGAGCTTGGCAAGAAACAGCCACTCACAACTTAGTCTCTAAGATGTCAACCTATGTACGAGACGCTCGTAGGTTTAGGTTTACTTTACGGTTCCTCTGGACAAAGCGCCATAAACCAAGGCTCTTAAGAGGAATCTAGCTCTCCCACCTGGTGGGAACTAAAGGCAAATCTTACTATAATTCAGATTAAGCAGCTAAAGCGTAATTATTTTCGCCGTTTAAAAAGTTCGTTACATGATATTTACGAGCTACATAACAACGCTCGACGTGCTTACTAACTAATTCCACTCGCTGTCAATACCGATCGACCCCTTTGTTTACTTAGTTTAGTAACTTGTGGCAAAAGTACAACAATATTTGTTTTCTTCAAAAGATTCTTAATAATGTTTTAACTATTGTCATTTTCTTTCTACTTTTTTGTACAAGTCAGAAATAATTCTATATTTGAATTTCCAACCAAAACCAAACAAATAAACTATAACTAACCAAACTATTTATTATGAAAATAGGAATTATTAAAGAACGGAAAAACCCTCCGGATAAGAGAGTTGTGCTTTGTCCTAATCAAGTGAAAAAGGCTTTAGATCGCTATAAAGACCTCACTATTAAGATAGAGCGCTCCGATATCAGAGTTTTTTCTGACCAACAGTACGAAGCTTCTGGCTTTGAGTTATCAGACGATATGTCTGATTGTGATTTACTGTTAGGGGTAAAAGAAATTCCAGTTGATGCACTCATTCCAAATAAAACTTATGTCTTTTTTTCGCATACAATAAAAAAACAAGAACATAACCGTGAGCTTTTAAAAGCTTGCATTGAGAAGAACATTACATTAATGGATCACGAGACATTTGTAGACGGGAAGAACACGAGAATTATAGGATTCGGTAGGTATGCCGGAATCGTTGGTGCCTATAACACACTAAGAGGATTTGGATTAAAATATGAATTATTTAATCTTGCTAAAGCGGAAACGTTATTGCATAAAGAAGATTTGATATTTCGCCTTAAAAAACAATTCTTTCCTCCGATTAAAATTGTATTGACAGGACAAGGAAAAGTAGCAAAAGGTGTTATGGAAATCCTTGACGGAATGAAGATGAAAAAGGTTTCTGTGGAGCACTTCTTGACACAGAAATACGATAGACCTGTGTACACGCAAATTGGTGTAACAGACTATTACAAGAGAATTGACGGTACAGAAGGTAGTAAACAAGATTTTTACGAAAATCCGGAGTTGTACACGAGTGATTTTGAGAAATTTTCTCAAGTTGCTGATATTCTTATGACTGGGCATTTCCACAAAACAGGGTCGCCTGTGATTTTGACAAAAGAAATGCTTAACTCTCCTAAAAATCAGATTAAACTTATTGGTGATATTTCTTGTGATGTAGATCAAGGACCGATTGAATCTACTTTGAGAGCATCTACTATTGCAGAACCTTTTTATGGGTATCATCCAAGACAAGATGAAGAGGTGGAGTTTGATCATCCAGCGGCAATAACTGTAATGGCAATTGACAACTTGCCTACAGAGCTTCCTAAAGACGCAAGCGAAGGCTTTGGTGAAGTGTTTGTAGAAGAGATTATGCCAGCTTTTTTTAACGGTGATAAAGATCAAGTGTTAAAGAGAGCGACAATTGTAAAAGACAAAAAACTTACAGAACGTTTTGATTATCTACAAGATTATGTAGATGGTAAAGAGTAATAAAAAAAATCCTTCCATTACGGAAGGATTTTTTTTCTTAAGGACATTAACCTATTTGGGTCTTCCATTTTCTTTTGTTCAGCTATACTCGCTGTAATTTTAAATATCTTCTCTGATAAATTAGAAAGCCAAATCAACTGTTCAATTACCAAGATAGATTCTTCCATCATATTCTGAATCTGTTTATCATCTGAATATGACTTCTTCAATTCATATTCACGTAGATCTTTTAAGTAAGTAACACTCACATTAAAGTTATCTGGTCTTTCAATAATATTAATTTCTTTGCCTGCATTGGCATCACTTAGCAAGTCAATCGTCTGTTTTAAATTACTGTCGATGTAGTCCATTACGATATTAAACGCTTCAGAAGCTTTGGTAGTTGTACGTGATTGTACATAAATACCAATTGACGCAGCAGTAGATAAGAAGGTGTGGTTTAATACAGCCAACTCATATAATTCAGTTCGGTACTTTTGTTTAGACTTCGGTTCTTGAATCATACGTTGGAACGATGCCATCAAGTTTCCGATCTCAATAAACGCATATTTTCTCGCTATCTTATAAGGTAATGTTACTTCTCCTTTTTCATTATAATAAAGTGTAATTTCTTTTACATATTGTCTATTAGCTTGAAGCGATTTAGATAGATGCGTATTAATGTTTAAGAACTCCCAAGATGGCCACAATAAGTAGTTAGCGCCAAAGGCAAGTAATGCACCAATTAAGGTATCAATCACCCTAAAAATAAGTAAGTCCATGAAATTCGGAGTTAATATTCCGTAAATCAACACAACATACATTGTAATGAAGGTAACTCCAACTTTATAATCGGTATGTGAAAACCAATAGCCAATAATCATTGTAATTACAGTTATATAAGCAATTACGGTTACATTATCAATTACGTATAGCAATCCAAAAGCCAATAAACCACCAAGTACAGTACCTATCACACGTTCAAAAGAACGCTGTTTCGTCAGTCCAAAACCAGGGCGCATAATTACCACAATAGTCAGTAAAATCCAATAACCGTTTAGTAAATTAAAGATATTACTGATTATTAACCCAACTAAAATTGTAAGCGTTAAACGCGTTGCATGTCTAAAGATGGTAGAAGTAAAGTTCAAGTTTTCCTTTAGTGTCTCTAAACGATAGTGAACAGGAGTAAGGAACTTCTCTAAATCTTTAAACTTATCCTCAACATCCATTGAGAATGCTTTTTCAGTAAGCGTTTTTTCAAGGGTGTGAATCTTTATGATCTGGTTTTCAGCATAGTGTAAAACGTTTGAAAACATCAGTACAGCCTCCATCATATCAGGAGACTTATCACTTTTAACAAATTCACTTAATTTAGCTTGTAAGTTCGTAAACTCAGTAGTTAAATCGTGTTTTGCAGTGTATTTACCACCCATATTCAACGTAGTACCAATATTCTCAATTGTATCAGAGAAGTGGTAAGCTAACTGCTGGTAATCAGTAATAATATCAAGGCGTTCTTCAAAAAGCTTATGTAATTTTTTATGTTCAAAAGAAGTAGAAACAGCAATTTCCAAAATCTCCACTAAAGAAGAAAAAGCAACCAACAAACGTCTATTGTTAGAGGAGTTTCCTGTATTTGCTTTATTTCGCACTAAATACTCACGTAAGTTTTCGTGTACCTCGTTTAATTGAACCTGAATATTAAGTTGTTCTTCTGTAATCTTTTCAACATTTGCCTCCTTGTCCCAAAGTTTTGCTCGGTGTTTTAAGTAGTCTGCTGTTAGTTCCATACATTCAGATGTTTGTAACACAGCATATCTACGGGGTCTTGCATAATAGAAAATTACAGCTACAACTAAATAGAGTAATCCTCCTAAAAGCAACATCAAACAATGCATCCACAAGGCTGCTCCTGTATAGTCGTGTGCCAAACCTAAGCTGGCCGCTAATAATCCGGTAAACGATAACATATTTGCTCTGTGCCCATAGACAGAAATCATACTTAGGGAGAACAAAATAAACACGAAAATCGGGTAAAAATACCAATGTCCGTGCGTTAAAGATAGAGCAAGTGTAACCGCTGGTACAGTAAATGCACCAACAAGAAGCCCGATAGTTTTGTCTTTTATGTTACTCGGAATATCGACTGGGGCGGTAAGCATAGCTCCAATGGCTGCTGCAAATGCCCAGTTAAACTCCTTATAAGGCATTAAAAGAAGGAAAGGGACAACCGCTGATATTGTAATTTTTAGGGAATCGCCAAGGTGGGAATTATCTGTGAATTTTCTCGCTTTGCTTAGCATAGATTTAGTTTCCTATTGGTTAATTAGGTTAGAATTCTTTTCAGTAAGCAAGATAATACAATTTAGAGGCCAAAAATAATTTGTAATGTTATTTATTCGTTTATTTTTAAGTAATTTTGCATCTTTGAATTTTAGGACACAGATTAAAAATAATTAAGTAATATGATATTATCAATAGTTGGATATGGAGATCCTGTTTTAAGAAAAGTAGGAGAAGACATTTCTAAAGATTATCCAAACTTACCAGAATTAATCAACAATATGTATGAAACAATGTATTCAGCACATGGAGTTGGACTTGCAGCACCACAAGTAGGTTTACCAATTAGATTATTTGTAGTAGATGCAGCGCCATTTGCAGAAATGGAAGACAATACAGAAGAGGAAATAGCGTTCTTAAGTACATTCAAGAAGACTTTTATCAACGCTAAGATTCTTAAAGAAGAAGGAGAAGAGTGGACGTTTAACGAAGGTTGTTTAAGTATTCCTGATATTCACGAACCAGTGAAAAGAAAAGAAAAGATCACAATTGAATACTACGACGAGAATTTTGAGAAACACGTAGATGAGTTTGACGGATTAGCGGCAAGAGTTATTCAACACGAGTATGATCACATTGAGGGTGTTTTATTTACAGATAAAATTCCTTCATTAAAAAAGAAACTTATTTCTAAGAAACTTAACAATATTTTGGAAGGTAAGATATTTACTGACTACAAAATGAAGTTTACAAAGAAAAAAGGTAGATAAAAAATTGTAAATTAATAACTATTTAAGATATTTGCGACTCTTAAAGTAAAATTTAGAAAAAGATGAGTTTAGAAAAAGTTTTAGCTATTTCAGGAAAACCAGGATTATATGAGTTATTAGTACAAACTCGTACAGGATTTGTTGCTGAATCATTGGCAGATGGAAAGAAAAGTACTGTGGGATTGAGAAACAATGTTAGTTTGCTTTCTGAAATTTCTATTTATACTTACAATGATGAAGTAAAGTTATTTGAGGTATTTAGAAATATTGCAGCAAAAGAAAACAATGGAGAGGCTATTTCTCACAAGGAAGATAATCCTACATTAGTAGCTTACTTCAGAGAAGTATTACCAGAATTTGACGAAGACAGAGTATATGTTTCTGATATCAAAAAAGTATTAAACTGGTATAATATTCTTCAAAAAAGAGGAATCATTGCTGATGCATTTACTGAAGCAGAAAAAGTAGAAGAAGCAAAATAATTTTTGCCTTTGAACAAAATAAGAAAATGGATTACTATGTATAGTAGTCCATTTTTTTTGTCTATTAAAATCTATTTTAATTTGATAAAATGTATCTTTGTAGTAGTAAACTACTTGATTTCAAATCATTAAGTAGATTTAAAAATAATTGTATACAATACGTGATAGAAGTATTTACTTAATGACGTATTGCATTGTACTAAGAAATAGTATTCGCAATTATTTCTATTATTCTTTCTCTTTTCTTGTCTGTAAAAGAGCTTAGCATTAGTGTTTTAAAAAGTATGATTTAACAATTGTGTAATATTTGTTCGGAAAAGTACCCTTTTTTCCGAAGCTGACTCGAACCATTCCCGAATAGTTCCCGAATAAAGTCAGTTTTAAACTTATGAAATTCTCTTATTCCTTTGAAAAAAAAGAGACTAACTTAAAATATAGTTAGCCTCTTTTACTCATTTAGTAATTCTCATTACATGTAGTATTTACTACTGTCGTGTGGAGCATCAAATGATTTATCCCAATCATCATAAGCTTCTTCTTCTGTAATATTGAACTCTCTTGCAATATCTTTAATAAATTTATCTACTTCTGCATCTGAACCTCCTGGGTGTTCTGTATAGATTTTTACAGGAATTTTGATGTTTAAATCTTGTGTTCCAAGAATTCTTTTACTTGGTTTGTCAAACGGATAAGGATTACCATTGTCATCTAATTTAGTTCCTTTAACAACATGTACCAATAAAATATTCAAATCAAAAGTCTTATACTTATCTGTAATATAAAAATAACCTTTAAGCCCTATAGGATCATTCTTTGGACGTAATTTGGCATTCGGTGAAATATAGAACATTTGATCTTCGGGATCTGTATCTCTATATGAGTATTTAAATATATCTAAGTGATTTCCAAGATCTTTATTTGTCAATAAATCTTTAACATTTTTATTTAAAAAGAAATGTTGGTGTATTGGAACCATTTCTGCATTTGTAAACTCACTATTCATACGCTCTCCATTTTTATTGTAATAAGTAATTTCTAATCCATAGTGTACATCTTTGATAAAACGGATTGGCTCTGTTGTAGACGGCACAACATTTCCTTTCTCATCAACTTCAAATGAAATTTCTTGTTTAGATACAAAATATTTTGTTTCTGGATTTATTGGATCTCCATGAAACAATGATCCGTGTAAGTGACCTTTTGTAAATGTGAAAGTTACTTTACCCCATTCTTCGTGACCTTTGTCCACTGTTTCATCTACTGGTGGTGACGGTGATACACTGTCTTTAGAACAGCCAACAAAAGTGGTTAATGAAATAAAAGCTAATAGAATAAGTAGTGTTTGGTAAAAAGATTTAAGTTTCATAAAATAAAATATTTAATTAATAATTGATTGTGATTTTTTAATAAATGTTCCTCCTAAAAGAATAAGAGGAGGAAAAGGGGACTTAGTATTATTTAATCGTTTTTGAGGTATTCTCTATGTCTTGCTCCCCATTGAGCAAGCTTCTCAAGAAGTGGAATTAAGTTGATACAATGCTCTGTTAAGTGGTAAACCATATAATTATCTACTTTTTTCTTTTTTATTAAAAGGTTGTCTTCTAAGTGTTTTAGTTCTTTTGAAAGCGACTTATCAGATATCTTATCTACACTATAGAGAATTTCTTTATATCTCATCGGTTTTTTTAAAAGTTGTAGAATTATTTTCACACTCCATCTACCTGATAAAACATAGAGGGTGTCTTCAATACTTCTTTGTTTATTTATGTCCATTTGGAGAGTTTCCATTTGTTATTTTTTTTACAAAAGCTTAAAAATTATAAACTATATTTAACCTAATATCTCTTCCTTTAGCATGAATGAAATATCGATGATAATCCATATAATCTTTATATTCTGTATTTAATACGTTATCTATACGCAGTATTACGCTTAGCGTTTGATTAGATATTTTGAAATTTAATCGCCCTATTAAATTGTATAGTGATGAAGCGGCAGGAGTATCTTTTGAAAGTTCATAATCTTCACTAATTTTTTTCTTTTTGGCAGTATATTGATGCTCCAATCCTATTTGATATTTTTCATTAGGCCAAGTATAATCTATCGTTGTTGTTCCTTTTAAAGGTGAAATATTAGGCAAATACTTATGTCCTTCCGCAGTTGGACGTATAGCAGACCATTGTGTTTTTAGAAAAACTCTATCTGTAATAGGTCGCTCAAATCCCCAGTCAATCCCCATAAGAACAGCCCTACTTTGTTGAAAATTAAATATAACAGCTGGTCCTGAAAACAGTTGTTTATAGGTTTGGGTAGGAACAGTATAGATAAAATTGTCGAAGTGATGGTAAAAAGTATTTACTTGAAATTTTGATTTACCCACATAGTAGGTAAGGTGGTTAAACCACTTTATTCCAACTTCTTGTTTTATGTTTTTATCTCCTATGAAAAAAATAGGTAACCCGTGTTGTTTTCCATTTACAAATAACTCGTAAGGTTCAGGAACTCTATTACCATAACTAATAGCGCTTGATAAACTCCCATTTTTAAAAATGTATTTACCTCCTATTTGAGAAGACCAATTATTATATTGTTTCGCTTGTCCATATGCAATGCCTAAAAAGTTTATTCCCAATGCATTCATATATGTTTGATCATATCTTATCCCATAATCGATGTACCAATTCTTTATTGTAGACCCTCCCAATAAGAATGCTGATTTGGTTTGGAAATCATAATTTGGTATAGCAGGCACAACCCCTGTACCTGGTTGATTAAAGTTTTCTTTACGTCTATAAGCAAGTCCAATTTCACCTTTCCAATTATTTTTAGTGTACTTTAAAGACAACTCAGCGAAATGAGATTGTAAATCAGTATCCTGACTTGGAATTGTTGTGCGATCCATACGTCTAACCTCATACTCTTGTCTATGGTTTTTTTGGAAAGCATAGATTGCATCAATAGACATTGACTTTTGAAGTTTCCATTGTGCTTTACCTAATAAAAGTTGATGTTTTATATGCTGATAAGGTGCTTGAATAGTATAACTAAAAGGGATTGTTTTTGCAGGTCTACCTAATGCTATAATCTCTTCTAATTCTTCAATATTACCTGATAGAGCACCATAGAAACTTCCTTTTCTTTGATTTTGGTTTAAGTACAAGAATTGAACATCAAACGGAATAGAAGAGTAGTTAATTTCTGTGTAAAAGTCTTTATCACGAACTCCTGTATTACCAATGTTGTATTTAGAGGTATGATAATCACCCTCTTTACTCCACGAAAATTGCGTTCTAAAACTTAAAGAAGGTAGTTTTTTAACACGCTTTTCTACTAATAAATGTTGTTTAATTCCTCTTGTATTAGATAAAAATGCAGTGCTATAAGCTCCTTTAAAATCAACAGAATCTTGTATTTTGGGATTGTCAATTTTTATAACTCCTCCTAAAGCATTTGCTCCATAACGCACAGTTTCTGCACTGCGTTCAAGTTTTATATTTTTACTAAAGAACGTATTAATTTCTGGACCGTGTTGATCCGCCCAATCTTGATTTTCTAAGCGAACTCCATAAGTTAAGTAAAGAACACGAGAACTGCCTAAACCATCAATGATAGGTTTAGCTACATTACCTGTTCGTCTAACTGAAACGCCTGCTGTATTAGAAAAAAGATCTGCAATATTATCGCCTAATTTACTTTCTTTAAATTGCTGTGTTATAGGTGTACTTTCTCTAACCGATTGATTTTTAATCGGTTTAATGGTGATCAATAATTCGTCAATAAAATTTTTATTTAAAAGTGTATCAGTTTGACCATAAGAAAAGTTACAAACACAAAAATTTATCAAAGCGACTAATAAAAATCCTTTGTACATATTTGTATTATTAATTTGACAGATTTAAAACGGATTATTGTTGATAAAACAATAAAAGTTTGCCTTAATTTCTATTAAATTAATACAGGTGGTGGTCTTGATGTAAATAAATGGTAGTAATTACTACTATTAACTTTGACTAATAAGAAATAATCTTTCTTAAAATTTGAAACAATGTTAGTAGTAATATTTTTATAAATAACTGAAGTAGTATAAACTTTTGTAAAACTAAAATACTCACAATCACATTTATGTGCTTTGTCAATCGCACTTTTTACATGTGTGCAACTTTCATAATCATTTAAGTCACTATTTGATTGTAGAGCTAATTCTGATTGAGTGAATAATTTATCTTGGTGATATAAAGCATGCACCATCCCTTGCATTACCTCGAGTAAGGTAATGGATGCTATTATACCTATAAATAGGTAAGAATATAATATGTAGTGCTTATGCTTCAAGTGTATAATTTAATTCAGGACAAAAATAAAGTTTTTAGTGAAATAAGGAAATAGCCCTTTAGACAAAGTAAAAGTAATGTTTGTTTAAAGTATTGATATATAATGTTATAGTGTGGTGATTAACTATCCTAAAAGTTAGTAGAAACTACATATTTTGCACAAGTTTTATTGTTTCTGCGTTTATTATTAAAACTTTGCGAATTATTTTGCTCACTTTTTTAAATAGGTTTAACAGTTGAGAAGGTTGCTTATTGTTTTATCTTTATAGCTTGTAAAAACTGTTATATTATGCATAGTAGAGAAGAACAATTAGCCGCTTTAGATAGACTATTAACAATCTTAGACGAATTACGTGTAAAGTGTCCTTGGGACAAAAAACAAACATTTGATTCGCTTAAAAACTTGACAATAGAAGAGGTTTATGAATTGGTAGATAGTATTACTGAAGGGGATACGGATGAAATGAAAAAGGAATTGGGAGATGTACTGATGCACATATTCTTCTACGCTAAAATAGGTGATGAGAAAGAGTTGTTTGATATTAAAGATATAGCAGACAGTATTTCTGATAAACTTATTTTTAGACATCCACATATTTATGGAGATGTAGAAGTGAGTACGGAAGAAGAAGTAAAGCAAAATTGGGAGAAGTTAAAGTTAAAAGAAGGTAATAAGTCTGTATTAGCTGGAGTTCCTAAAGGATTGCCTGCTTTGATTAAAGCGCATCGTATACAAGAAAAGGCAAGTGGTATTGGGTTTGATTGGAGTGATAAAATAGACGTTTGGAATAAGGTTGAAGAAGAAATAGCGGAGTTTAAAGTAGAGGAAAAAGCACAAGATAAGGCGAAGATGGAAGATGAGTTTGGTGATATTTTGTTTTCATTAATTAACTACGCTCGTTTTGTTGGTATCGACGCTGAAAAGGCATTGACTATATCTAATAATAAATTCATTAGCAGATTTACTAAAGTTGAAGAATTAGTTAAAGCAGATGGTAAAGAGATTTCAAATTTGACTGAGAAAGAATTAGATGAATATTGGGAAATTTCGAAGAAAAGGTAATTCTATTTTTTAAAAACTTATATTTATTTATAACATTGTGTATTCTTTAATGATGTTTTTGTAAAATTGTGTTTTTTTTGTTATTTGGTGTGCTTTTTGGTGTATTTATTATATAAATAGAAATGTTTGTGTAATTTAAAAACCACGCACTATGAGTAGATATTTAATTTTTATAATAAGTTTTTTACTTGTAAGTACTGTGGTTTTTGCGCAGTCCAAACAAGCTGAAAAGCAAAGAATAGAACTGTATCGTTATCATCAAGAAGATATCAATAAAGTAGAGCAAAATGCTGAAAAGCAAAGACTCTCTGTAGATCAGTTAGTTAAACAAACAGGATTAGAACGGAGTTTTGTAAAAAGTACAGGGGAATATGTAGAGCTTGTAGGGGTTGATTTAGGAGGGAATCCTGTGTACTATGAAACAATGAACCACAAGGCTGCACAAATCTCAAACTTTCATCAACTTAAAAATAATTCAGAGATTACTTTAGAAGGAGATGGTGTACTAATAGGGGTTTTTGATAGTTCTTTGTTGTTTGCAGAACATCAAGAATTTACAGCCAATAAAAATATTGTATTGAAATCAGATTATCCTCAAAATTTCACTAATTGGTTGGTACGAAGAAATTATCGTTTCGCACAGTTGCATAGTACTCATGTTACTGGAACTTTGTTGTCTGCCGGTATTCAAAGTGAAGCAAAAGGTATAGTGCCTGGAGTTAATTTATGGTCTTTTGATTGGTTAAAAGATATTCGTGATATGTACTATTCATCTCTTGAAGGAATGATAGTATCTAATCATTCTTATGGCATTGCAGCAGTTGGTATTTTTGGAGAGTTAAAAGTAAATAGAAAATCTGTAGGAGCTTATGAAAGTAGAGCTGTAGATTTTGACTATGTTACACAAAAAAATGACTATTATACTGCGGTTGTAGCGGCAGGAAATAATCAGGAATATGATGAGCTGTTACGGCCAGGTGGTTTGGGACATTGTATTATTTTAGGAATTGCTACTTCAAAAAATGCAATTGTTGTAGGCGCGGGGAAAGATTTTGTAGGTGATGGCAATATAAATGATTTAAAATTAGCAAATTATAGTAGTCGTGGCCCCACACTTGATTTTAGAATTAAACCAGACATAATTGCCAATGGTACTGATTTGTTTTCAACTCTAAGTGATATTGAAGAATCAGAAGATTATGTCCTTAAAAAAGATTTGTATGGTTTTAAGTCAGGAACCTCAATGGCAACTCCGATTGTAACAGGTGCAGTTGTTATTTGGCAACAATGGTCTAATAAGTATTTTGGTGATATTTTAAAGGCAGCTTCTATTCGTGCTTTATTAGTGCAATCAGCTCACGTTAATAATGATATGATAGTTGATAATAAACAAATTTCTCTCAATAATAATATGGCTCCAAATCCTTCTTACGGATGGGGAGTACTCGATGTTATGAGGGGAATAGAGATGCTTAAGGAAACTATTTCTGGAAGAACATATTTAATAGAGGATGGGATTACAAACAAGAATGACCGAGTGTATGTTTTTGAAAACTATCAAAATAATAATTCACTTAATCTGACTTTGGCTTGGACAGATCCACCTGGGCCATATGATTATAATTTGGTAATGAGCGGTGTAGTGACAAAAGCATTGGTGAATGACTTAGATATAAGAGTTAAAGTAGGTAATACAATATTTCTTCCTTGGACATTACGTAAGAATTTAAAAAATCCATCTCCCATAATTAGTGACAATGATGTCGATAACTTAGAGAGAATTACAATAGCTAATCTACCAAAAGGAAAAGTAGAAATAAAAGTAACTCATAAAGGTAATTTAGAAAAGCAACAACAGAATTATTCTTTGATATTATCTACTAAAGAAAGGATGCAGTTTGTGTCTTTAAATCGTCAGGTGGATGATGTTTTTAAAAAAGTAGATGAAAGTTTAATTAGCGAGTTAAGTGTTAGTCCAATAGTTTTATGGCCTAATCCTGTAATGGATAAGGTTAATTTGCTTTATGATTCTAAACTTAAAATATATCGCATTGCATTGTTTAATAACTCTGGACAACAGATACAAGTTCATAACAATTTTTCAGGAGATATCCTCGATGTTAGAAATTTAACAGCAGGATTGTATATTGCTAAAGCAAATACCAGTGAAGGTAATTACGAGTTTAAGCTTATAAAAAAATAAAAGAGGGGTTATAGCATTACACTATAACCCCTTTTTCAGCTTAAAATTTATTACTTACTTAAATCAACTTCTTCTAATGGTATTAGTTTTGTTTTGTGTTTTACCTTGTGGTAAATGTAAAAGCCTAAGAAGAAAGGAATACCCATATAGGTAATTAATATTCCTTGCCAATCAAACTTCCCTTCAAAGATCAATTGTGAATCTTGTCCGATAATAACTAAAATACACAATAACAAGGCAAATAAAGGTCCGAATGGGAACCATTTAGCTTTGTAAACTAAGTCTTTGATGTCTTTTCCTTGACGTGTATAGGCTCTTCTAAATCTATAGTGGCTGATTGCAATACCTAACCAAGCTATAAATCCTGTTAATCCAGATGCAGCAAGAATGAAATCAACTGCTTGTGGGTGAATTGTTTGAATTAAGAAAATTAACAATACAATTACTCCTGTTACAACTAACGCAATCATAGGAACTCCTTTTTTGTTGGCAGTACCAAATGCTTTTGCAGCCATTTTGTCTTTTCCCATCGCATATAACATACGGGTAGAGGCATATAGTCCTGAATTACCAGCAGATAAAATTGATGTTAGAATAACTGCATTCATAATAGCTGCTGCAATAGCTAAGTGAGCGCGTTCAAATACTAAAGTAAACGGTGACTTAGCAATTTCAGTAATCTCAGCTCCTAATAAAGAAGGACTTGTGTACGGAATAATTAATCCGATTACAAAGATTGATAAGATATAGAATACTAAAATTCTCCAGAAAACTTGTTTGATAGCTTTAGGGATATTTTTCTCAGGGTTTTCTGATTCTCCAGCTGTAATACCAATAAGTTCAGTTCCTTGAAAAGAGAAACCAGCAATTAAGAATACACCTAAAACAGACAGAAACTTACCAGAAAAACCACCCCCTAAAAAAGGAGCTTCTCCTAATGTAAAGTTTTTCATTCCGATATATTCCCCTCCTAAAATACCGAATATTGTAAGTAGTCCTACACCTAAGAATAAAACTACTGTTACTACTTTAATAATAGCAAACCAGTATTCTGACTCACCATATGCTTTTACAGATAAAGTGTTTAATCCAAATATAATTAAGAAAAACAATAAGCTCCATCCCCAAGTAGGTAAGAAGTTCATAGGCTCCCAATAAGATACTACTACTGCGGCTATTGATATATCCACAGCTACTGTAATGACCCAGTTAAACCAATAGTTCCACCCCAAGGCAAAACCAAGAGAAGGATCTACAAATCGAGCGGCATACGTACTAAAAGAACCAGAAACTGGTAAGTATGTAGCCATCTCTCCTAAAGAAGTCATTAAGAAATATACCATTAATCCAATCATCGCATAAGCCAATAAAGCACCTCCGGGTCCTGCTTGATGAATTGCTTCTCCACTTGCCATAAATAGTCCTGTTCCAATACATCCACCTATGGCAATCATAGATATGTGTCTCGCTTTTAAACCACGAATTACTTTTGAGTTGTCTTTACCTTGTTCCATTTCTTAAATTTGGTACAAAAGTATAAAAACCAATTGTATTATAATCTGTAAAAAAGCATAAAATATAATTTTTATTCAATAAATTATTTATTTAAGTGTGTTTTAGGTAATAAAAATAGCTATTTTTAATGTATTTGATTGAATTTTATTTAGCATAGTTGTGTAAAAACCAAATTAAATTCTCTTTGGTAGGGGGTAAAGAGAATAATATTAAGAATAATGTAATTAGACGAGTTTGCTTAAAAACTATGTCAAAAAAGGTGAAGAAGTTTTGCAATAGAGAAAGAATAAGTCAGATTGTCAATAATAGATTATAAGAATAGGTGTGTTTTTTCTCTATTTAATAGTACAATGTGGCAGTTATCTGTTTCTTGGAACAACTATTGTGATAGAGTTAATCGTTGTTGCTGTTTTAAATAGCCGTAAAATGGCAAATCAGCAAGGTATAAAAGGAATAATGTTTTAAAAAATGAAATAGCTAACTTTAATAATGGTATAAAAGTATTTATAAATCAAAAGTTTACTCTTATATCTTGTAAAGTTGACTTTTTTAAATTCGCTAAAATTAGAAGAATAGCTTGGAAAGTTGTATTTTTGCCAAGTTTTATTTTTAACAACACAACAAATAAACGACTAAATGAAACAAACTAAGTATATTTTTGTTACAGGAGGAGTTACATCTTCTTTAGGGAAAGGAATTATCGCTGCTTCGTTAGCGAAACTATTGCAAGCACGTGGATATTCCGCTACAATTCAAAAGTTTGATCCATACATTAACGTGGATCCAGGAACTTTAAATCCGTATGAGCACGGAGAGTGTTTCGTTACTAATGATGGAGCAGAGACAGATTTGGATTTAGGACATTATGAGCGTTTCTTGAATGTGCCAACATCTCAAGCGAATAACGTTACAACAGGTAGAGTTTATTTATCTGTAATCGAGAAAGAACGTAGAGGAGAGTTTTTAGGTAAAACTGTTCAAGTTGTTCCTCATATCACTAATGAAATTAAAGAGCGTATGCAATTACTTGGTAAATCAGGTGATTATGACATCGTTATTACTGAAATTGGTGGTACAGTAGGGGATATTGAATCATTGCCATACATTGAGTCTGTTAGACAGTTATTATGGGAGTTAGGAGATAACAATGCAATTGTTGTTCACTTGACATTAGTTCCTTATTTAGCAGCTGCAGGTGAGTTAAAAACAAAACCTACACAGCACTCGGTTAAAACATTGATGGAAAGTGGTATTAAAGCTGATATCTTAGTTTGTAGAACTGAGCACAACTTAAGTACTGAAATTCGTCAAAAATTAGCTCAATTCTGTAATGTTAAGCCAGAAGCTGTAGTTCAGTCTATTGATGCTGATACTATTTATGATGTGCCTAACTTAATGTTGCAAGAAGGGTTAGATAAAGTAGCGCTTAAAAAATTAGATTTACCAGAGAGAACTACGCCAGATTTAGTAAAATGGAACGAATTTATTCACCGTTTGAAAAATCCAAAACACGTAGTAAACATTGGTTTAGTAGGGAAATATGTAGAATTACAAGATTCTTACAAATCTATTTTAGAAGCATTAGTTCACGGTGGTGCTGAAAACCAAATTAAAGTGAACATCATTTCTATTCAATCTGATAATATTACTGCAAATAATGTTACTGAGAAATTGAAAAACTTAGATGCTGTATTGGTAGCACCAGGTTTTGGTTCTCGTGGAATTGAAGGAAAAATAGAAACTATTAAATACGTAAGAGAGAATAATATTCCGTTCTTAGGTATTTGTTTAGGTATGCAGATGGCAGTTATTGAATATGCAAGAAACATTCTTGGATTTACAAATGCTAATACTACTGAGGTAAATGAGAGTACTCAATATCCTGTAATTACGTTCATGGAAGAACAAAAGAATATTACAGACAAAGGAGGAACAATGCGTCTTGGTGGATGGGATTGTAAATTGAAAGAAGGAACTAAGGCATTCGATATTTATGGAGAAACAATGATTAACGAACGTCACCGTCACAGATATGAGTTCAATAATCAATATTTAGAAGATTTCGAGAAAGCAGGATTAGTAGCTTCAGGATGTAACCCAGACACAGGATTGGTAGAAATCGTAGAATTAAATACGCACCCATTCTTTGTAGGAGTTCAGTTCCACCCAGAATATAAGAGTACAGTAGCAAAACCACATCCTCTTTTTGTGAATTTTGTGAAAGCTGCTATGGAGAAAAAAACTAATTAAGCATATTGCTTAGTAGAAGGTTAATTTCAAAAAAACATTTGATAAATTACAAATTAAATAATGGAAGGAAAAAAAATAGATCGTAACAGTATTGTCGGCTTTGTTGTCATAGCCGGGTTGCTGATTTGGATGATGTTTAACAATATCAACAAAGAGCAAGAAGCTATTGTGAAAGACAAAGAGATAGCGCAAAAAGAAGTTATTCAACAGACAGAGTCAGAAAGTATATCTAATGCAATAAGTAATCATATAGAGAACGATTCTATTATGACTGAAGCGTTACGTTCGAAACTTGGTCCTTTCGCTTTTAGTGCAACTTTACCTTCTGCTCAAGAGGAGAAAACAGAATTAAAAACTGATTTTCTTACTTTAGTAGTTGAAAATAAAGGAGGTAGTTTATCTAATGTAGTTGTAAATAAATTTGATAGTTTTAATAAAAACTCAGGAAAAACTGTTGAGTTAATTAAAGATGGAAATTCAAATTTCAACTTAGAATTACATACTTCAGATAATCGTGTGTTTAATACACAAGATTTATACTTTGAACCAGAAGTATCTAAAGAAGGAGAAAATCAAGTGTTATCTATGCGTTTGAAAGTATCGGAAAACCAATTCTTGGAGTACCGTTACGTTTTAAAACCAAATGACTATATGATTGATTTCTCAATCCGTACACAAGGTTTAAACAAAGTTGTTGATTTAAGTAAAACTCCACAGTTAAAATGGGATTTAAAATCATATACTAATGAAAAAAGTATTTCTTACGAAAACCGTTATACTCGTTTATACTACGAATATGAAGGAGGTAAGGATAACGATTTAAGTCCAACAAGTAAAGACGACAATAAAACAGTAAAAGATGTTTCTTATATTGCATATAAACAACATTTCTTTACGTCAATTTTATTGACAAACAAAAACTTTACGTCTGTTGACTTAGTTTCTAAAAACTTAGTAATTGACGAAGATGTAGATACTGAATTTACAAAACAATTCTCAAGTACTATTCCTTTAGAATATTCTAACGGAGAGTTGAGCTACGATATGAATATGTATTTTGGACCGTCTGATTACAAAATCTTGAAATCATACGACAAAAACTTAGACAATATCGTACCATTAGGATGGGGAATCTTCGGATGGGTTAACCGTTTCTTATTTATTCCAGTATTTGGATTATTGAGTTCATTCTTACCTTACGGTATTGCTATTATCGTATTGACAGTATTAGTGAGATTGTTAATTTCACCTTTAACTTACAAGTCATACGTTTCTCAAGCTAAAATGAAAGCTATTCGTCCAGAGGTTACTGAATTGAATGAGAAGTACAAAAATGACCCGATGAAGAAACAACAAGAAACAATGAACTTGTATTCTAAAGCAGGGGTTAATCCAATGGCAGGATGTGTACCAGCGTTGTTACAAATTCCGATTTTCTACTCGTTGTTCCAATTCTTCCCGTCTGCTTTTGATTTAAGACAGAAAAGTTTCTTATGGGCAACTGACTTATCATCGTATGACTCGGTTTTAGAATTACCATTTAAAATTCCATTCTATGGAAGTCACGTGAGTTTGTTCCCATTATTAGCTTCTATTGCAATCTTCATCTATATGAAAATGACAACAGGAGATCAACAAATGGCGCAACCAGCACAAGAAGGTATGCCAGATATGAGTAAAATCATGAAGGTGATGATTTATATCTCTCCATTAATGATGTTATTCTTCTTTAATAACTACGCGTCTGGATTGAGTTTATACTACTTTGTTTCTAACTCTATTACTATCGGAATTATGTATGTGATCAAAAATCACATTGTAAAAGAAGAGAAGATTAAAGCTAAGATTGAAGAGAACAAAACTAAAAAAGACCGTCCGAAAGGAAGATTTCAACGTAAGATGCAAGAGATGATGGAACAAGCACAAGAGCAACAACGTTTGAAAGAACAACAAAATAAAAAGAAATAATCAAATATATTTTTTTACATTTAACACCCCTGATCTAATTCAGGGGTGTTTTTTTTTATGAAAATAGCAATCATTGGAATGGGGAATATGGGGAGTACGTTTGCTAACGGTTTTATCAATTCACGTTTCATTCTTCCGGAAGATGTTTTGATCTATACGCGCTCACAATGAGTAGCAAATGATAGTAGAAACATTCATCAACTTTCTTATCGCTATGTATTGGATAGCGAATTAAGTAATCGTGATATCGTAATTATTGCTGTGAAACCACAGGACTTTAATCAATTGGCTTTAAACTTAAAGCCCTTTTTAAAGCCCGAGCAGATTGTAGTTTCTGTTATGGCAGGTATTTCAATAGAAGGGATAAAAGAGAAATTGGGTATTACTAAAGTAGTGCGTTCTATGCCAAACTTGCCCACACAAATAGGTAAGGGGATGACAGTATTTACGGCTTCTGAGGAGTTAGATAGAAAAGAGCTATTTATCATTCAAAACTTAATTAACACAACTGGTAAATCTGTTTATGTTGCAGAAGAAAATAAAATTGACGCAGCAACTGCAGTATCGGGTAGTGGACCAGCTTATGTGTTTTATTTTATGCAAGCAATGATTCAATCTGCTTTAGATTTTGGATTTGAACTTTCACAAGCGGAGTTATTGGTAAAACAAACCATTTCAGGAGCATTGGGGTTATATGAGTCAAACTCTTTATCAACACAAGATTGGATTGCTAAAGTATCATCAAAAGGAGGTACAACAGAAAAGGCAATTGCTTTTTTTAATCAATGTAATCTTGAAAAATCATTGATTGAAGGAATAAACAAGGCTAAAGAACAGTCTGAATATCTTGGAAATAAAATGAATCAAGAGTAAGGACAATAATATTAATATTTTCTTATCATAATTAAATGATAAGGTAATTGAAAAGCTTTCTGTATTGTGGCATTTAATGTAAATTTGTTGCAATATTTTTTATTATGAAAAAAAGAGTAGTAGTAGGACTTTCAGGAGGGGTAGACTCAAGTGTTGCCGCTTATTTACTGAAAGAACAAGGATATGATGTAATTGGATTATTTATGAAGAATTGGCACGATGATTCAGTGACAATTTCTAATGAATGTCCGTGGTTAGAAGATAGTAATGACGCCTTAATGGTGGCTGAGAAATTGGGTATTCCATTTCAAACAGTTGACTTAAGCGAACAATATAAGGAGCGTATCGTTGATTATATGTTTAACGAATATGAGAATGGACGTACACCAAATCCAGATGTTTTATGTAATCGTGAGATTAAGTTTGACGTTTTTATGAAAATAGCGTTGAGCTTAGGAGCAGATTATGTTGCTACAGGTCACTATTGTAGAAAAGGAGAGGAGGTAATCACTAAAGCTGATGGAACACAGGAAACTGTTTATAAACTGTTAGCAGGTGTTGACCCTAATAAAGACCAATCTTATTTCTTATGTCAATTGTCACAAGAGCAGTTAGCAAAATCTTTATTCCCAATTGGAGAGTTGTTAAAACCACAAGTGCGTGAGATTGCAGCTCAAATGGATTTAATTACAGCAGACAAGAAAGATTCACAAGGATTGTGTTTCATTGGAAAAGTGCGTTTACCTGAGTTTTTACAACAACAGTTGAAACCAAAAGACGGGTTTATTTACGAGATTCCAAAAGATGCCGCTGTATTTAAAAGTCAGGAGGGAGTGGAGTATGCTACTTTAGAAGAACAATTACAAGCAGAGGCTAAGGCATTTGTGTACACACCTGAAATGGGTAAGAAAGTAGGAGAGCACTATGGAGCACACTTTTTTACAACAGGTCAGCGTAAGGGACTTAATGTAGGAGGTACGGTTGAACCATTGTTTATCATTGCTACCGATGTGAAAGATAACGTGATTTATACAGGTCAAGGTCACCAACATCCAGGATTATTTCACAAATCACTTTTTGTAAAAGAGAGTGAAATTCACTGGGTAAGAGAAGATTTAGCTTTGAAAGAAGGGGAGTCAATGGAGATTTATGCACGTATTAGATACCGTCAACCATTACAAAAGGCAACTTTACATAAAGTTAAAAATGGTATGTATGTACGATTTGATGAGCCACAATCTGCAATAACTGAGGGACAATTTGTATCTTGGCATATCGCAGACGAACTAATCGGTTCGGGGGTGATATCAAAAGTATAACCAACCAATCAAAAAATTATGAATAGAATTAAAGAACTCTTTGGCATCGAATATCCTATTATTCAAGGTGGAATGATCTGGAATAGTGGGTATAAGTTGGCAAGTGCTGTAAGTAATAGTGGAGGACTTGGTCTTATTGGAGCCGGTTCTATGTATCCAGATGTGCTTAGAGAACATATTCAAAAGTGTAAAAAAGCAACAAATAAGCCATTTGGCGTAAATGTTCCAATGCTTTACCCTAACGTTGAGGAGATTATGAATATCCTTGTAGAAGAAGGCGTAAAGATTGTTTTTACATCAGCGGGAAATCCAAAAACGTGGACCCCTTTTTTAAAGGAACACGGAATTACGGTTGTTCATGTTGTGAGTTCTTCTAAATTTGCTTTAAAAGCACAAGATGCAGGTGTAGATGCTATCGTAGCAGAAGGATTTGAGGCCGGAGGACACAATGGAAGGGAGGAAACAACGACTTTTACATTAATTCCGATGGTTAAAGAGAGAATTTCGATTCCGTTGATTGCAGCGGGCGGAATTGCGTCAGGAAAGGGTATGCTTGCAGCGATGGTTTTAGGAGCAGATGGAGTTCAGATGGGAACACGCTTTGCAGCATCAGTGGAGAGTTCGGCACATGATAATTTTAAAAATCTCTTATTAGATACACAAGAAGGAGATACAATGGTAAGTTTGAAAGAACTTGCGCCAGTTAGACTTATTAAAAATGATTTCTATTTAGGATTACAAGATTTGTATAAAAATGGAGCTTCTGTAGAAGAACTGAGAGAATACTTAGGACGCGGCCGTTCAAAAAAAGGAATGTTTGAAGGTGATCTTGTAGAAGGAGAACTTGAAATTGGACAAATAGTTGGTCTTATTAATAAAATAGATACAGTTCAAAATATTATCAATGAGGTAGTTGCTGAGTATAACGAAGCAAAAAAAGGACTCTATAATATTTAACATAGAAAATTAGTATATAAAAAAGTCATACATTATTTTTATAAATAATGTATGACTTTTTGTTTTTTACCTCTAATATCATATATTTAGAAACTTAAAATAACATAACATAAAAATATTACTACTAAACCATGAGTTATTATAAAATAGAGAACCTTGAACAGTATTTTAAACACTATAAAAAATCTGTTCGAGAGCCACGTAAATTTTGGAGTAAAATAGCTGAGGAAAACTTTGTATGGTACCAAGTATGGGACAAAGTTTTTGACTTTGATATGGAGAATTCAAAATTTCAATGGTTTGTAAATGGTAAACTTAATATTGTAAAAAACTGTATAGATAGACATCTTGCAAAACGCGGAGATAAAGCAGCTATTATATTTGAACCTAATAATCCGGAAGAAGAAGCACAAACAATCACTTATAACGACTTATATATCAGAGTTTGTAAAATGGCAAACGTACTGAAAGATCAAGGAGTTAAAAAAGGGGATAGGGTTTGTATTTACTTACCAATGATTCCGGAGTTATCTGTAGCTATGTTAGCTTGTGCAAGAATTGGTGCAATTCACAGTGTGATATTCGCAGGATTTTCTTCATCTGCTGTTTCAAAACGAGTAAACGATTCTGAATGTAAGTTTGTTATTACATCAGATGGTAGCTTTAGAGGAAGCAAGACTATTCCGTTAAAACCAATTATTGATGAGGCGTTAGTTAACTGTCCTTCAGTAGAAAGAGTATTAGTTGTTAATAGAACTGGGGCTGAAACAAAAATGGTAGAAGGTAGAGATTTGTGGTTAGAGCCATTATATGAAGAAGCATCAACAAATCACGTAGCTCAAGTTATGGATGCTGAAGATCCTCTGTTTATTCTTTATACATCAGGATCTACAGGTTCACCTAAAGGAATGGTTCATACAACGGCGGGTTATATGGTACAAACGGCGTATTCATTCCGCAATATTTTTGACTATAAAGAAGAAGATATCTTCTGGTGTACAGCAGATTGTGGTTGGATTACAGGTCACTCATACATAGTTTATGGTCCTTTATTAAATGGCGCTACTACTGTAATGTTTGAGGGAGTTCCTTCTTATCCGACACCAAGTAGATTTTGGGATATCATTGATAAATATAGAGTTACACAGTTTTATACTGCACCAACGGCAATTCGTTCATTAATGACGGAGGATTACAAATATGTAAATTCACACGATTTATCAAGTTTAAGAGTAATTGGGTCTGTAGGAGAGCCAATTAACGAAGAAGCTTGGCACTGGTACAATGACCATGTTGGTAAAAAGAGATGTCCGATTGTGGATACTTGGTGGCAAACAGAAACGGGAAGTATCTTGATTTCTCCGTTGCCTTTTATTACACCGACTAAACCAACTTACGCTACATTGCCATTACCAGGTATTCAAGCTGTTTTGATGGATGAGAAGCGAAATGAAATTGAAGATAACCAAATTGATGGAGCTCTGTGTATTAAGTTTCCATGGCCATCTATGGCAAGAACAATTTGGGGAGATCACGAAAGATATCAAGAAACGTATTTTAGTCAATTCCCTGGTAAATATTTTACAGGAGATGGTGCATTAAGAGATGAAGTAGGATATTATAGAATTACTGGTCGTGCAGATGATGTTGTGATTGTTTCAGGTCACAATTTAGGTACAGCTCCAATTGAAGATGCTATAAATGAGCACCCAGCAGTTGCAGAAAGTGCGGTTGTTGGTTATAAGCACGATATTAAAGGAAATGCACTGTATGGCTTTATTACGCTTAAAGTAGAAGGAGAATACCGTGATCGTGAGAATCTTATGAAAGAGATTAATAATCAGATTTCAAGTCACATTGGACCAATTGCTAAATTAGACAAGATTCTATTCGTAGAGAGTCTTCCTAAAACGCGTTCAGGAAAGATTATGAGAAGAATATTAAGAGCGATCTCAAATGGAGAAACACAGGAATTTGGAGATGTTTCTACATTAATCAATCCAGAAGTAATCAAAACAATTATAGAAGGACATAATCAGTAGTAATACAGGTTTATAGATATAAAAAATCCCTCGAATAGTAAGATACTATTTGAGGGATTTTTTTTATATGATATATTCGAGAGTTTATTTTAGACTATACATTAATAACGCAATTGCAATAATAGCAAGTATTAAACCTATGACATTCTTTTTACTAAGTTTTTCTTTAAACCCAAAATAGCCGATTAAAGTTCCAAATACAATAACACCATAATTCATTCCTGCGAATACAATTGTTGGGTTTTGTGCAAAAGCTTTGTGAGCATTTAGATAGAAATATATATTACCAAAATTTAAAACACCTATAATTACCCCAAATAGTAAGGTGTATTTTGTGATATTTAGTTTTATTTTTTTGACAAAGCAAAATATGCCATAAAATAGTAAAGACAATAATAAGGCAAGGATAAAGACAGAAGATAGAGTAGTAGTATAAGGAACAACTGAGTATAATGCCATTTGTTTAAATAGAATATCAATTACACCAAAACCTACAAATACTAAAATTAGAAATAAGATATTTTTAGAATTTATATTAGCTGCGTCTTTTTCTGCTTTACTAAGTATGAAGTAAACCGCTATAAAACCGAGAAATAACGAAATATATCTCAACATCGTAATATTCTCTTTAAAAAGAAATATTGAAGCCATGATAGGAATAAAAAGAGACATTCGTTGAGCAATATCTGTTTTTATAATTCCTGTATGTTTAATACTTAAATATTGAAATATAAATATTGATGGCAATAAAAGTCCTAAAACTATAACTAATAGATAAGGGAAATTACTATCAACCATAGTGTAATTAGGTTTAAAAATAAAGCTTGATAAAGCTACAGTTGAAATATAGTTAATGATAATTATTTGATAAATATCAATTGGAAGTTTCTTGATTATTTTAAGTAATACACCAACAGAAAGACTGCCAATGATACTCAATATAAGGTATAGCATTGTTTGAAATTTAGGTTACAAATATATATAGATTTAAAGGATGTGATAGTGTTAGAGTAGTATTTTAATAATCTATTTTACATAATATGTATTATCATATATACTAATTGTTAATTAAATGTGATTTGTTTGGGAATATTTACTAAATTTGTAGATATAGTATGTTTATTTGATACTATGATTAGTAATTATAAAAGAATGAAATGAATAATATTCCTCGTTTTAATAGCTGTAATTTATTAGATCAATATAACAATCATAAAGATTGTATAAT
Organism: Myroides phaeus; assembly: GCF_009799805.1. Lineage (NCBI taxonomy): Bacteria > Pseudomonadati > Bacteroidota > Flavobacteriia > Flavobacteriales > Flavobacteriaceae > Myroides > Myroides phaeus. The sequence goes on along the minus strand of NZ_CP047050.1, from coordinate 2,569,050 downwards.
CTTTGATTTAAAGGATGTTGTTGAATCTCAAAATAGTTTAGTTTCAATTGCTCATCATCATTTATTCTACCAAATACTATTTATTACAAGCGGAACTGGTAAGCATTTTATTGATAATAAGACATTTAATATTAATAAAGGTGATTTATTCTTTATTGCTCCAGGTCAGGTTCATAAGTGGGATTTTAATGAGTCTACACAAGGTTATGTATTAAATTTTACAATTGATTTCTTCTATTCTTATTTAGTTGATAAAGATTTTTTAAATAATTTCAAATTCTTTAGTCAACACAACACTGAAAATCTATTCAAAGTTAATAAATTTTTCAATGAATTTGATAGAATGTTCAATAGTATAAAGATAGCTTTTAATGATAAAAGAAGAAAGGAATTCAGTTTATTACACGTTTATGTTTTAGAATTGCTTTTGACTGCTGTAGAGTTATATGAGTCTAAAAATAAGTTATCTGACGATAGAATCCACTACTCTGCTTTGGTTAATAATTATGAAAAATTAATAGATAAGCATTTTTATGAGCTCCGATTTCCTAATGACTATGCAAAACTACTACACGTAAGTCCAAATTATTTAAATTCAAAATGTAAAAAATTCAAGGGACAATCTTCTGGTGAATTGATCAGAAATAGGATTTTATTAGAAAGTAAAAGATTACTTGTAAACACGAATTTAAGTGTTGCCGAGATTGCTTTCAAGCTTAGCTTTAAAGATAATTCTTATTTTTCAAGATTCTTTAAAAAGTACATTGGTGTTTCACCAGACGGATATAGACGAAGTAAATAATTACCATAAAAAATGCCTGGAAACAAACTAAGTTTTCAGGCATTTTTTATGGTCTTATAAGTAATTTTATAGATTAACTTTCCAGTCTTCTTCTGTATTATACCACAACTCTCCATTTTTAACTTCTAATGGACAATCAAAATTATTAGTATAAAGAGCACCTGTTCCTAACCCTTGAGGTAAATTTGATTGTAAAGTATAGGTCCATTGAGCTATTGCATTTAGTCCTATATTACCTTCTAAAGCTGATGTAATCCACCAACCAATATTGCGTTCTTCAGCAAGTTTAATCCATTCCAAACTACCTTTAATTCCACCTACTAAACTTGGCTTTAAGATAATATATTGTGGGGCAATTTTATCTAATAAATCAACTTTGTCATGGAGGTTGATTACACCTATTAACTCTTCATCAAGTGCAATAGGTAATGGAGTGTTTTTACATAGTACTGACATACTGTCATACTGCTTTTGTTTGATAGGTTGCTCAATGCTATGTAATTCTAATTCAGAAAGTTGTGTTAGTTTACTTAAAGCATCACTTGCCAAGAAACCACCATTTGCATCAACCCTTAATTCAATGTCTTTTGATGTGAAATGCTCACGAATATAACGCAATAACCCGAGCTCTTTTTCAAAATCTATTGCTCCAATTTTAAGTTTAACACATTTAAATCCTTGCTTTAACTTCTCGTCAATTTGCTCTTTCATGAAGGCTTCTTCCCCCATCCAAATCAATCCATTAATAGGAATAGAGTCCTCCCCTTTTGTGAATTGTGAAGGGAATAAAATATACGGGTTATTACTTTCAAGTGATAGAAAAGCTTGCTCTATTCCGAATTGAATTGAAGGCCATTCAAGTAACTCATTCCACAAAGCCTCTTTTCCTAAATGAATATTTTGAACAACCCATTTTAGCTTGTCTTCATAATCGGGTCTATCATCAAAACTAAGAGAGCGCAGTATACCGCACTCTCCTATTCCTATTTTGCCATTATGCTCGAGTTTAATAAACCACGTTTCCTTTTCTGTAAGAACCCCTCTTGATGTTCCTGAAGGTCTCTTAAATTCAAGTAAATGTCTTTTATAACTTGCTTTCATAATTCTTTTATAATGTTAAGCTTTCTCCAATGTTTAAAAGCATTAGATCTTTTCCTTTTTCGAAAAACTTACGCTTAGCTTCTTCATGATCAATTTCAATATAACCAAACGTATCAAAGTGATAGCCTAAAACTTTATCACATTGCACAAAATTTGAAGCAATAACAGCTTCGTCTACATCCATTGTAAAATTACTTCCAATAGGTAAAATAGCTAAATCAAGCTTAGTAAACATTGGAATTAATTGCATATCCATCGTTAATGATGTATCTCCTGCTATATAGATATTCTTGTTTTTACTTTCAATAACGAATCCTCCTGGCTGTCCTCCATAACTACCGTCAGGAAAAGAACTTGAGTGTATAGCTGGAGTATATTTAAGTTTACCGAAATCAAATAACCAGCTACCTCCATGATTCATTGGATGTGCTTGAAGTCCTTTAGCTTCATAATGACCTGCAATCTCTGCATTTGATACAATTAGAGCATCAGGATTATTTTTTGCAATTCGCTCTACATCTGCGATGTGATCACCGTGTGCATGTGTAATTAAAATATAATCAGCTGTAATTGTATCTATGTCAATTGCTTTTGCCTCAGGTAATGGATTTCCTGTGATAAACGGGTCAACAATAATATTGATATCTTCTATTTGAATGCCTAAACAAGCATGTCCGTAATACGTAATTTTCATAATTTATCTTTTTTAGAATACTAAAGCTAATGAAAATAAAACAGACAATAAGAAAGTTGATAAAGCAACAATCTTCATTTGTGTGTCTAATTCTTTAGGAATAGTGTTTTGTTTTACAAATATTAAATGTTTGATTAAAGGAATATAAGCTATTACAAATAGATAGTTAATAGCACTGAAACCAGCGTGTATTCCGTAGACTACTAATGCTGTTAGAGCGAATAGAATGATGAAATAATGGTATTTCTTAGCTTCTTCTCTACCTAATTTAACTGCAAGTGTATTTTTACCTACTACTTTATCCGCATCTAAGTCTCGCATATTGTTGATGTTTAAAACAGCAATACTCAAGTTTCCAATAGCAATGGCAGGTAAGATTACCCAGAAATCGAATACTTGTCCGTATAAATAGAAACTACCTAATACACTTACTAATCCGAAAAAGATAAATACAAATAAGTCACCTAAGCCTCTATAACCATAAGCTCCTTTTCCAACTGTATATTTAATTGCGGCAACTACACACGCAATTCCTAAGACAAAGAAGAATAGAGAAGTAAAGAAATTGTCTTTACCGAATGATAAATAGATTAAGATTAATGCAGCTATTAGAGAAAGGATTGATGTTACAATAACCCCTTTTTTCATCTGTTTAGCAGATAAGATTCCGCTTTGCACTGCGCGTTGTGGACCAATACGATTTTCGTTATCAGTTCCCTTTACACCATCTCCATAATCGTTGGCAAAATTTGAAAGTATTTGTAGCAATAATGTAGTCAAAATAGCAAACAAGAAGATACTTGTGAATAGTGTATTTGCCGAAAAAAAAGGATAAGCACAAGCTGATCCAACTATAATACCTGATACTGAAAGTGGTAGTGTACGCAGTCTTGCTGCACTAATCCACGCTTTAGTTTTAGTCATAAACTCTTTTAATTATTTTAAGCTTTTGTATTACTGCTTGCAGTAATCAAAGTCCAAAATTAAAGAGAAAATATGAAAGTTACTCCTTATTATTAGAAAAGCATGCAAATCAAAAGATAAAGAAGAACTGATGTGGCTTTGAGAAATGTTATTTTGTAATGCTATGTAACTTAAACTTCAAGTACTTATTCGGTTTTACTAACGTATAATAAATAGCTGAAAAAGGATTTGCAGTAGATAAAGTGAAATGAATAGTATCGTTTTCTTGTACTTCAAAAACAATCGCATTAGAAGAATTCCAATCAACTTTAGCACTTATAATATGCTTACCTGGATTGATATTAAAAGTCAATTCCTCGCCATTAGGTATTAATGCAATCTTATCTCCATCTAAAAAAACACTGTAGTTTCTGTTTCTATCTACAACTGCTTTTTTACGTTTCACTATTAATTGGGCCATTTTTTTTGGTTTATAAAGTGAAGTAAAGTTACATTGAATAATAAGATACCCCAAGCTATTAACTAAATAAATTATTCAACTTATTTTACTTGTGAAAAAAGCATTACGAAGTAGTAAATTAGAAGGAGTTACTTAAAGTGAAGGTTTAAGTGATTTAGTAGCTTTGATTTGTAGGTGTAAATCAGTCTTTTTAAGGTTGTTTTATACCTATAACAAAAAGTTATGTGTTGTTTTTTGTAAGTGTATCTTGTTGATTTTCAAAACAAATGAATTGATTGCTTAAACTATAAGATGCATTGATTTGAGAAGAGCTTGTAGTTGACTATATTCATCTCATAACAAGGTATAAGCCTATGTTCAAGTGGGCAAATATACTCTTTTTATGTAATATTAATAGATTTAAAACCATTCTTTTCCTGAGTTTATAAATGCTCTTTTTGGACTAATAGTACATTGAATTATCACTAAATTAGACCTCTTATTTGACAATATATTCTTGACAAGCATCTAAGTTCTTTCTGAAATGATGCTCTTTTTGAATAGATATCCCCCTACTTTTAAAAGTATAAATAGGGCGCCTTTTTATGATTCCCTACTCTCCTCTATTAGATATAGAATCTTTTTTATAGAGACTCCTATTTTTCCAGGTTGGATTAAATATTTTAGTTTTTCTAAAAAAGAGCTTGCTTGTGTTTCGATAATGGTCTTGATTTATTTACCTGTTGTTCGAATTTGATAAACTGTTTTTATTTATTGTCTCGAGAGAGAAAGTAGAAATACAACTGATAAATGAAATAAGTACTTCTAGAGGTACTTTATTGTTTAGCTATACGTTTGGGTGTTTTCAAATGGTTTTGCGTGTTTAAACTCTTTATTTAGGGTTTTAGCTATATGTTTACATTGCAAATGAAAAGCTGTTTTCCGTACGAACTAAAAGAACAAACTTTAGAATAACGCTATTTATCCTCTTTTTAGGTTCGTTATACTTATTTGCTTTTAGTTTACTCATAGCTTTATTATGTAAAAAGTATGAAGGTAGGTAACTATCCCTATAATTCTTATTTGCTCAGGAGGTGGGGTTGTAATTTGTAAAACAACACCAGCTATGTTATTTCATTACATTCTGAAGTAGGAAGAAAAGTTTCGTGGAGTATTTTAATATGGGATTATAGACTCAAAGAAGGTTTCTGCATTTGGATTAAAGTAATGTTTAAACAAAAAAAACCGACTTCATAAGTGAAATCGGTTTTAAATATTGTAAAGCAATCGCTTTTATATTCTTATTATGGAATCCATTTTTTAGGGAAGTTAGGTTTACGTTTTTCTAAGAACGCATTTCTACCTTCAATTGCCTCTTCCGTCATATAAGCAAGACGAGTAGCTTCTCCTGCAAATACTTGTTGCCCCACCATTCCGTCATCTGTTAAGTTCATTGCAAACTTCAACATTTTAATAGATGTAGGTGATTTTGCTAATACTTCTTGAGCCCATTCGTACGCAGTATCTTCTAATTCAGCATGCGGAATTACAGCATTAACCATTCCCATTTCAAAAGCTTCTTGAGCACAGTAATTTCTTCCTAAGAAGAAAATTTCACGTGCTTTCTTCTGTCCAACCATTTTTGCTAAATACGCAGATCCGTATCCACCATCAAAACTTGTAACATCAGCATCAGTTTGTTTGAAAATAGCGTGTTCTTTACTCGCTAATGACATATCACAAACTACGTGTAAACTGTGTCCTCCACCAACTGCCCATCCAGGGATAACAGCAATAACTACTTTAGGCATAAAACGAATCAAACGTTGTACTTCTAAAATATTTAAACGGTGCATTCCATCTTCTCCTACGTATCCTTGGTGACCTCTTGCTTTTTGGTCTCCTCCACTACAAAATGAATAAACTCCATCTTTTGGCGAAGGTCCTTCTGCTGATAAAAGTACTACACCGATTGATGTATCTTCTTGTGCATCATAAAAAGCACGATATAGTTCGCTTGTCGTTTTTGGTCTAAAAGCGTTACGAACTTCTGGTCTATTGAAAGCAATACGAGCTACTCCACCACATTTTTTATATGTAATGTCTTCAAACTCGATCGCTGTTTCCCATTGTATCTTACTCATAATCTTTTTGAATTTAGGGTAAAAATAACCTATTTTTTGCATTATATTGCAATACTTAAAGATTATACCTCATGAAAAAACTTATAATTTCTATGTCACTGTTATTTGCAGTGATGAATTCTTACGCTCAACAATATGAATTTCAAAATATTATAGACATTGATGCGAATCCTGTAATCAGTCAAGGAAACACAGGAACTTGTTGGAGTTTTAGTACTTCTTCTTTTTTAGAATCTGAGATTATTAGAATAAAGGGCAAGCATATTGACTTATCTGAAATGTACACGGTGCGTAATACGTACCCAAAGAAAATAGAGAATTATATCTTAAGACAAGGAAAAGCACAGTTTGGTGAAGGTGGTCTTGCTCACGATGTAATTAATAGCGTACGTGATTATGGTATTGTACCAATTGAAGCATATTCTGGCTTAATGGGTGAAGAAACGTATAATCACAGTGAAATGTTTAAAACGCTTCAAAGTGTTATTGATGCTTATGCTAAAAGTAACGGACCTATTTCTATGCATTGGAAAAGTATCACTGAAAACATTCTTGATACTTATATGGGTAAGCAAGTAAAAGAGTTTACTTATGAAGGAAAGAAATATACGCCTGAATCATTTTTAAAAATGACAGGAATTAATCCAGACAACTACGTAACAGTTACTTCTTTTGCAAACCAGAAGAATTATACTCCATTTATTTTAAATATTCCTGATAACTTTTCTAACGGGAGTATGTATAACCTTCCTTTAGACGAATACATCAAAAATATTGACAATGCACTTGATAAAGGATTTACTCTTTCTTTAGATTGTGATGTTTCTGAAGCCACTTTCTCATCTAAACACGGTGTGGCTTTTGTAGCTACTTCTAAAGAAGATGAAAAGAAAGGTTTAACGGAGATAATCACTGAAAAAGCTGTGGATGCTGAGCTTAGATTAAAGGACTTTTATAGCTTTGATACGCAAGATGACCACTTAATGCATATTGTTGGAAAGGTAAAAGACCAAAAGGGAAATATTTATTACAAGGTTAAAAACTCTTGGGGAGGAAATAGTGAACGCATTGGAAACGATGGTTACATTTATATGAGTGTTCCTTATATGAAACTTAAATCTATTTCTGTATTAGTACATAAAGATGCCTTGGTTAAAAGTACAAAAGACCAATTAGGGATTAAATAAAAATAAAAGAATAGACAATTAGCCAGTTGCCTGTAAAAGGGCAACTGGCTTTGTATTTACAATAATGATGATTAAAACAAACAAACTAACAATATCAGTACTAACCGCGCTTTGTTTTTGTGCGTGTAATAATTCTAATAAATCAAAGGATTTAGCGATTAATACGGCAATTAATAAAGAGCATAATATACTTGTCGAAAACCCTTATACTGTAGAGTTTGAAGAACTCTCAAGTAGTTATATTGAAAAACAAAGAAAGGAAGTAGAAGAATTTTATCACAATAATATTAAAACGGGTGATTACACCGGAAGTTTTCTTGTTGCTAAGAACGGAAAGATTATCTATGAAGACTATTCTGGAGTTTATGACCGTACTGGTAAAAAGAAGATTACAAGTGATACTCCCCTCCACGTTGCTTCTGTCGGAAAAGTAATTACGGCTACTACTGTGTTGAGATTAGTAGATCAAGGCAAAATTAGTTTAGATCAGAGTGTTTCCGAGATTATTCCTCGTTTCCCTTATAAAGAGATTACCGTGCGCACTTTGTTGAGTCATCGCAGCGGATTGCGTTATTATGGATACTACGACAATGTATGGGACAGAACTAAAACGATTAGCAATAGCGATGTTATCAAGGTAATTGAAGAACAGACGGTAGCGTTAGACTTTAAACCCAATACTCGCTTTGCATACAGTAATACTAACTATGTTGTATTAGCAGAAATTGTTGAGAGAGTAACACAAAAACCTTTTAAAAAGGCAGTGGCAGAGTTGATCTTTGAACCACTTGGTATGACGCATAGTTTTGTGTTTGATGATATTAGTAATAAAAACAAGGTATCACAATCCTTTACAAGTAAGATGCGATTGATGGATTGGGATTATATGGATGGTACGTATGGGGATAAAAATATCTTTACTACTCCCCGTGATTTCTTAAAGTTTGATACGGCTATGTACTCTGACGAGTTTTTAAGTAAAAAAGTAAAGGATCAAATTTATCAAGGATATAGTTTTGAAAATCCAGGTATAAGAAATTACGGATTAGGTATTCGCCTAATAGAAATGCAAAATGGTCAGTTTTATACTTATCACAATGGATGGTGGCGTGGAAACACTTCGTCATATATTCGTTTAGCTAAAGACAATACGTGTATTATTCTTTTCTCAAACAAATACTCGAGAACTACATATAAGACAATTAGTTTATCTCACCACTTTGGCGATTATCCTGTGGGCGATATTGAATTGTAAACTATTGATATGGAACAAACATCGTCTATATTTAATATAAAATATCCCATAATTCAAGCACCTATGCTTGGCGTTACTTCTCCTGAGATGGTAGCTGCTGTGTGTAATGCAGGTGCAATAGGCACTCTTTCTCTGGGTAGATTGCCTATTGCTATTTGCGAAGAGTTGATCTTAAAAACCAAGTCATTGACCAACTGCCCTTTTATTGTTAATCTATTCTTACATCCTATTGTTACTATTAATAAGGATGAAATGGATGCAATGCAAGATGTTCTAAGTGAATTGTGTTCCACTATCGGCTATGCGTATGATTATAGAGATAACGTTGAACAACCTTCTTACAGTGAGTTATTAGCACTTGTACTAAAGCATAATATTAAACACATTGCTTTTACATTTGGATGTTTTACAGAGGAAGAAATTTTTATGTTACATCAAAAAGGCGTAAATTTAATAGGAACAGCAACAACGCTTGATGAAGCCGTTTATTTAGAGCAAAAGAAGATTGATGCAATTGTTTTACAGGGTATTGAGGCTGGCGGACATAGAGGAAGTTTTTTAAGTGATGATATACATTTGAATTTATCTCTGAACGATTTATTTCTCCAAGTTAAAGAAGCAGGAATAAAAAGTAAACTTATTGTTGCAGGTGGATTGTATAATGGTGATGTTGGTGCAGCTTATTTAAAAGCAGGTGCTGACTTTATTAGTTATGGCTCATATTTTATCACTGCTGAAGAAAGTTTAGCTTTGTCTTACCAAAAAGAGCTTTTAAGTCAAGGTCAACCTGTTAAAACAGTTCTAACAAAAGCTTTTTCCGGGAAGTGGGCTCGAGGAATTGCTAATGATTTTGTGATATTAATGGGAAAAAGTAAGGTTTCTGTGCCAAATTTCCCTATTCAGAATGTTTTAACAGAAAATGTAAGAAAATTTGCAAAGAGAAAAAATATTTATAACTTTAGCTCATTATGGTGCGGTATCAATGCACACCATTCTAAAGTAAATAAAACAAGCTTTTTAATTAATAATTTGATTAAAGAAATCTATGAGTAGCAGTTTTCAATTTAAGTTTTTAAAAAATGTAAAGAAAGAAGAGTTTTTAGAAGTATTTAATAATGCTACTTCAGAATTCTTTGTTCCAACTACTTTAACTAAAGATCAGTTGGGTGAAAAAATTAAAACAGAGGGCATTGATTTAAGTTTATCTGTAGGAGCTTATCATCAAAAGAAATTAGTTGGTTTTATTCTACACGCTAAGAACAATAAGAAACTTTATAACGCAGGTACAGGTGTATTGAGTGATTTTAGAGGAAATAATCTTACCGCTAAGATGTATGATTATGCTATACCCCTTTTTAAAAGTTTTCAAATGGATAAAGTAAGTTTAGAAGTTGATTCTTCTAACGAATCTGCTATGCGTACTTATAGAAAGATAGGTTTTAAAAAATGGAGAACCGTGGAATCTCTTAAAGGGAGAACAAGGATCAAAGTTAAAGATAATTTACACAATGCTTTAACAATGGGAGACTTACCTTATTACGAATATTTAGTGTCTTATATAGAAAAGGATTTAATACCTACGTGGCAAAATAATGAGTTTTGTATTAATAATAATGACCGCGTTGTTATGCGTAAAAAAGTAATGCTTGATAAAACAACTATAGGCTACATTATTTATAATCCAATTGAAAAAAGATTATTGCAAATTTGGGTCAAAGATACCTATAGACGTAAGGGAATTGCCTCATTTATGATGCATGAAGTTTTTGGAAATAATGTTTCTTTTTATGTAACTAATATAGATGGCCAAAACTTTGGAATTCATTCTTTCTTTCGCTCAATCGGTGCTGAGTCATACCAAGAGCAGGTTGAAATGGAACTCTATTTATCTTAAGAATTAAATAAAAAGGATGTCATACTCAAAGAGCCTCCCACATATTTATCATTGAATGTAGTTACTTCATCTTTTTTAGTAACTACGCCTAAAACATATAATAGTGGAAAGTAGTGATCAGGTGTTGGTATAGCAGACTGTACAGCAACGCCAAGCTTATCATAGCTAAGCAAATTAGAAAATTGTCTTGAATAAACAGTTTCTTTAATTAACTCATTACTTTCTATTGCCCAATCAAAGCCATAATTATCTTCGTGCATTTTGTGCCAGTCTATAGCTGATAAATTATGAACTATATTTCCACTTCCAATTATTAAAACACCTTTATTGCGAAGTCGTTGTAATTGCTTACCTATTTCAAAGTGATAGTTTGCTTCTTTGTAGTAATCTATGCTCAACTGTATTACCGGAATATTTGCCTCTGGAAATAGGTGTACAAGTATTGACCAAGCCCCGTGGTCTAATCCCCAATCAAGGTTTTCGTGTATATCAACTGAAGATGTAACAATGTCTTTGGCTAATGCTGGTGACCCCAATACATCGTATTCTACATTAAAAAGTTCTTGAGGAAAACCTCTAAAATCGTGTATTGTTTCCAAGGTGGTATTAGAGGTTATGTGCGTTCCTTGAGTTAACCAATGTGCAGATATAACAAGAATAGCTTCCGGTTTAGGTAATTGTTTACCTAATTTTTTCCAATAAAGAGAAAACTCATTTTCTTCAATGGCGTTCATAGGAGAACCATGCCCTATAAATAATGCAGGCATAGTAAACCCTTTATCCGGAAAGGATAAAAGGTTTTCTATTTCTTGTTTTTGCTTTATTACCATATTTAAGATGCTAAAATCTTTTTAATATCCTTATTGTCACCATAGATTACCATAATGTCTCCTTTGTTTAAAACGGTCTCGTAAGATGCTATTCCTTGTACTTCGTGTATTTTTTTAGATAAACCTAAGAAGTTTGTCTCTTCTCTAATTTTTAAAGTTGTTAGTACAACTAAGTTATAGTTTGTTCTAAAACCAATCTCTCCTAATGTTTTACCTGCAAAACGTTCTGATACAGTGATTTCAACGATACTGTATCTTCCGTTAATTTCGTATGAGTCCACTACTCCTTTTATACACAGTTTTTTAGCCCAACGCTCAGCTGTTTCTTCTTCTGGGTGAACAATCTCATCTACTCCTATCGCTTGTAATACGTTTTCGTGTAAAGGGGTAATTGCTCGACTAATCAAACGCTTTACATTTAGGTTCTTTAATACAGCCGTAGTCATAATATTTGCTCCTTGGTCTTCACCAATGGCTACAATAACAATATCCGTATTTGCTAACGGTAATCCCGACATCATATATTGATCTGTTGAATCAAGACAAATAGTATGTGAGATCATATCTTTATTAGCATCTACACGTGCCATGCTTTTATCTACACCGATAACTTCATTCCCTTGCTCTGTCAATTTTTTTGCCAATGAAGCACCAAAGTTTCCTAAACCAATAATTATATATTTCATTCTCTAAATGTCTTAATTTATCAATATTTCTTCTGTAGGATATCTGTAGTTTACTAAAGTCTCTTTTTTGCTAATTGCAATTAAGATAGTAAGCATACTCACACGTCCTATAAACATAAGCATGATTAACGTTACCTTACTTGGGTCAGTTAATTTAGCTGTAATTCCTGTACTTAATCCTGATGTACTATAAGCTGAAAAAGCTTCATACGCCAGTTTTATCAAATCTATCTTTGGCTCAAAAAAGGAAAGCGCAAATATGGCAATACCAATTACAAATAAAGATAGTATAATAATGGCAAAGGCACGTTGAACAGATAGTTCGTCTACTTCTCGTCTATATACTTCAATACGTGATTTACCTTTCATCAAAGTCCAAATATTCAGTACTGCAATGGCAAATGTACTCGTTTTAATACCCCCACCAGTTGATATTGGCGATGCTCCAATCCACATTAAAAAGATGATTAGTAGAAAGGTAGATACACTAAAAATATTATTATCTACCGTAGCAAAACCAGCAGTACGTGGCGTTGTTGCAGTAAAAAATGCAGTAACTAACTTTCCAACTCCTTCGTGTTCGGCTAAAGTATTGTTGTACTCTAAGACATAAACTAAGAATGTACCACCTACAATTAATGCAATGGTTGTAATTAAAATAATACGTGTACTTAAGTTAATTACCCTTGGTAAGTAAGTACTTGCTTCCTTCATACTAAAAGGAAGAAGTCTGTTTATTATAAGGTGCTTAATGTATTTGTAAACATTGAAAACAATAGGAAAACCAAGTCCTCCCATAATAAACAATCCTGCAATAATTAAGTGTAAAGGGTAATTAAATCTATATTCTAAGGTGTAAAGGTTTTCAGGTAAAGTAGAGAATCCAGCATTACAGAAAGCTGATACAGCGTGAAATATAGAGAAAAATATACGTTGATAGATTGATGTAAATTCTTGGTGACGAATACTGATAAAAATTCCCACCATACCAATGAACTGAATAATACCTGAGATAATGATAATGCGTTTTAAGGTAGCAAATACATCTCCCAATTTGTCTATATAAGACATATCTTTCAGCACTAATTGATTTCCATACGATGCTTTTCCCCGGAAGAAATAACTAAAGTAACTCGCAATAGTCATAATTCCCAATCCCCCACATTCCATCAAGAAGATCATTACTGTTTTTCCAAATATAGTAAATTGACTTCCGATATCCACGGTTGATAATCCTGTTACACAAACAGCACTTGTCGCTGTAAATAAGGCGTCTATATATCGTAAACTACCTGGTGTAACTGTTGCCTTTGGAAAAGATAGCATAAACGCTCCAATAAAAATAATCAGTAAAAAACTGACTATAAATAATTGCGCTGGATTCATTCTTGTTTGCTTAAGGTTAAGCTGAAGCATAGAGAACTCCCGCACAACCATTAAGAATACACCGAAGAATATTACAGCGCTACTGTCAAAGAATCTATTGGTGTGTTCTGGTTGCCACCGCGCTATGATAAGTATTAAGAATAGAACAACGCTAAATATGTCGAATATCTTAACACCTAAACTCTCATAGTTATCTTTGCTAAAATATCTACGAGCAATAGCTATCATCCCTATAGATAAACAGATATTATACAGAGAATTTAGCTGAGCGTGGTAATCGTTTAAAGTATTAAACCCTAAGTCATAAATTAAAATGAATAAGGTTATAAAACTAATGACAAAAGGTAAACGTATTAAGGCATACGTTAGTTTCTTTTGTATGTTATCTTTTAAGTAATATAGTGGCATTTTATAAAACTAATTCTTGATAAAGATTTTTAAACAATACTTCTAAATCCGTTGTCATCCCAGGATGAGGACGCGAAGCCTGAATACACGAACTCTTAACTGCAGTTAACCACCTAAATCTTTCGTCTACTTCAAGAGTAGCGATGGGATTATTGGCTGATGTCCCTAAAGCTATTGCTTCAAAAGCTTTCACGTGCTTCTGAAGTATTTCAAAATCTATTTCACTTGAAAAACAAGTTATCTTCTTTTCATCTAAATGAAACTTTGCTAATAGTTTTCTTTTTGATTTAGAAAAAACAAGCAAGCCTATATTGATAAACTCCTCTCGCTCTACCTTAGGAACAAATCTTATGATTGAATACTCATATACGTGCATCTTGAAATTTTTTAGCTTCGTTAACGAATAAATGAGAATTTTCTAATCTTGTTTTTAAGAACAAAAAGTATACCTCTCTAATTTCTTCTGGAGTTAAATCTACGTCTTCCCACTCTAACCAGTCTGTAGGAATTGTATCTGTTATTTCTTTCAGATCTTTTTCTGTAAGAAGTTGTTTAAAAGCGGTATCTACTTCATCAAGTTCTTTTGCTTGTGGAAGTAAAACGTGATCTTTTATAAATGAAAATGGTGTCAAAGCACTTTTTTCCCAATTGGTAAATGAATGATGAAAATAGAAAGCTGCTCCGTGGTCAATTAACCATAACTCTTTATGCCAAATTAGCATATTTGTGTTTCTAAATGTTCTATCTACATTTGTTATAAATGCATCTAACCATACAATCTGAGAAGATAATTTTGGGTCAATCGTCAATGCTTCCGGATCATAAGTTAATGCTCCTGATAAAAAGTGTAAAGCTAAGTTTAATCCCTTACTAAATTGAAGTAAGTCTTGAATCTCTTCATCTGCTTCTGTTCTACCAAAAGCTTCATCAAGCTCAGCGAATACGAGTTCAGGAACTTTTAATCCTAATTTCTGTGCAATTAAACCTCCAAGTAACTCGGCAATTAGGGCTTTTACCCCATGACCGGCACCTCTGAATTTAAGTACATATTTAAAATCATCATCTGCTTCTGCTAAGGCAGGTAATGATCCTCCTTCTCTCAAAGGAGTGATGTATCTTGTTACCGTTACTGTTCTTAGCTTAGATAAATTACCCATTAATTATCTTGTTTTTCTTTAAAACTATCTTGCAATATTAACCAAAAAACCCTCATCGCAAATCACGATGAGAGTTAATTTTTTTCTTTTTTATTTATTTACTTGTTATATCTAAGTAAAACAATATTATTTTAAAGCTTTTTATGAAATTTTGTATTTTTATATATAGGACAGTTCTCTAAATGTGCTCCATCTAAATATCCTGTACTCATTAAAAATTCATTGACAATTTCTTTACCTACAAACTTGAATTGTCTTTTAAATAATTTTAGCCATTGTTCTAAATCGTATTGTATATGCAAATCTAACCAATTTTTGAAACTTCCAAACTCTTGTTGTAATTCAATGATTTTCTGTGCATTGTAAATCGCAGCATTAACCTTTAAACGATTACGTATGATACCGCTGTCTTGTAAAAGAGTAGCTATTTTCTCTTCTGAAAAATTGGCAACAGTTGGTATGTCAAATTCTTCATAAGCTTTTTTAAAGTTTGCTCTTTTTTGTAGAATCGTATTCCAACTTAATCCTGCTTGATTTATTTCTAAGATTAAACGTTCAAATAATTCAGTATCATCTGATAATTCGAAACCATATTCGTAATCGTGGTAGTATTTGTTTGGATTGTCTGTGCTTTCAGGCAATTCATTACAAAAATCACAATAGTGCTTTTTTACTGCCATATACTAATTTGTTACTTTTATTTTAGCATCAGTTAATACTTTTTTAAAGGCAGTGCGTTGTTCAGCTGTTTTCAAACCGAAAACGTCTCTTGATTTTTTATTGTTTAATTTGATTACTGCTTTTGTAGCTAACCCTTTAGGTAGTTTAACATACTTGATAGCAGTTTTGTCAATCTTATTATCTGCTGTTTTTAATAAGAAATTTTTGACTGTTACATATAAAAAATAAGCGACAATACCAGTAAACACATAGTCCATTTCTTTTGGTGTATTCCAATTGGCAGTAGTAAGTCTTACAATTCCCATAACAAGAATAAAGGTAGACATTATCCTTGAAGAGGTTAATCTACCTTTATAGTTGTCATTTATTTCTAATTGCTTAGTGTCTTTATTAAATGAAATCATTTAGCTGTTTTTTGTCTTTGATTAAAAAACAAATCTAACAATAAATCAGACATAAATTAGCTAATAGAATGTTAGTATTTAGAATATTTAAATTCTGAAGTACTACATTTTTTTAAAGTATAAATATGGTTTTGAAGCTGTCTGTGTCCCATATTTAAAGTTACTTAATCTATCTTCAATTCTTAAATAGCCAGCTTGTTCACCAATTTCTAAGTTACCAGAATAAATACCTTTACGTCTTAATTCTTGTATTGGACCTGAATTTTCATCTGCTCCATAAAATTCATAGTAATCTTCAGTTATATTTGTTTTTATAACACCTATAGCAACAAAATTATTCATTCTTAATACACGAGGCACATCATTTACTAACGGACATTCTAAATCATTAAATTGAGTAATAACTGGAGTATGGCTATAATATAAAATACTGTCAATTTTTTGACTTGTATTTTTATATATATAAATATAATCTCTCTCTTTACAAGTCCCCGAAGCTTTTTTAGCTATACCAACTTTCCCATTTCCAAGATCGTTACCTATATATTGATACTTACCTTCTGATAAATCTTCAATACTTTTTAATGGTGTATATACTTTACTTGATATAGGATCTTCTGGAACACTATTGTCACTATTTGAGCAAGCAGTTATTGCTGCTATAGAAGCGATTAAGAATAAATATTTTTTCATAGTACAATTGTTAAGGGATTGTTAATTGCTAATATATATAAATGTTGTCAATAAAAAAAGGTTTAAACTATTTAGTTTAAACCTTTTGTATGATTAAGAAAACTTATATTTTATTATCATTATCAAAATTTAGAGGATAATAATAATAGTATTTATTCATTTATTTTTTTGAAGTATAAATATGGTTTCCCTTTTATTTGAGATCCTGGTTTGTATCCAGATAAATGATCTTCAATTCTTAAATAACCTCCTTGCTTTCCTATTTCAACTGTCCCTTTATAAATAAGATTACGTTCAACTTTAAACTCTTTTCCTGGGTTTTCTTTTTTTTCTTCTTCAGTCAATGGTATCTTGGCATCTTCAGTCATTTGAGTACTTAAAACTCCAGTAGCGTTTAATCTGTTATTTCTTAATACTCGATCATATTCTCCACCAATCTTTTCACATTTTACTTCGTTTTTTTTACCTAAAACAGTTTTATAATTAGCATAAGTTATACTGTCTAATTTTTGGTCTGTTTTATAAACAATTAATAAATCATTCTCTTTACAAGTCCCCGAAGCAGGGTTCACTATCCCAACTTTGCCATTACCTATATCATTTCCTACATATTGATATTTTCCATTTTCCAATTCTGTTAAACTTGTTAATGGATTATATGGCTGTGAGCTTATAGGATCTGAAGGTGAATTATCATCACTGCTTGAACATGAAGTTATTAAGGCTAATGTGGCCAAGAATAGAATAGACTTTTTCATTGTAATTTCTTAATTAGTTGTTAATGCAAATATAACTAAAACTAAAGGACATAAAAAAAGGTTTAAACCGTTAAGTTTAAACCTTTTTTATATTGACTATAATTTTTTACAATTATGAGTGAATTGCTCTGTTGTCAGTTGCAGCTAATGCAGCTTCTTTAATAGCTTCTGCAAAAGTTGGGTGAGCGTGAGACATTCTTGCTAAATCTTCAGCAGATGCTCTGTACTCCATTGCTACTACAGCCTCAGCGATTAAATCAGCACAACGAGCTCCGATCATATGGATACCTAAGATCTCGTCAGTGTTTTTATCAGCTAAGATTTTCACTAATCCATCAGTGTCAGCACTTGCTCTTGCACGTCCTAAAGCTCTGAATGGGAAACTTCCTGCTTTGTACTCTACTCCTTCAGCTTTTAATTGCTCTTCTGTTTTTCCAACAGCAGCAACCTCTGGCCAAGTATAAATAACACCAGGAATTAAGTTATAGTTAATGTGTGGTTTTTGACCAGCTAAGAATTCAGCTACCATCACACCTTCTTCTTCAGATTTGTGAGCTAACATAGCACCACGAATAACGTCACCAATAGCATAAACATTTGGTGCAGTAGTTTGTAAGTGATCATTAACTTCTACTTGTCCTCTTTCTGTTAATTTGATTCCTGCTTTTTCAGCATTTAATCCATCAGTATAAGGACGACGACCTACAGCTACTAAAGTGTAGTCACCTTCTAAAGTTACTAATTCTCCTTTTTTATCTAACGCAGAAACTTTAACTACATCTCCTTCACGCTCAACACCTTGAACTTTGTGAGTAGTGTAGAATTTCATTCCTTGTTTTTTCAATACTTTTTGTAATTCTTTTGACAAAGCACCATCCATAGTTGGTAAAATTCTGTCAGCGTACTCAACTACAGAAACTTGAGCTCCTAATCTTAAGTAAACTTGCCCTAATTCAAGACCAATTACTCCACCACCAATAATGATTAAGTGTTTAGGTACTTCAGGTAATTTTAATGCTTCAGTAGAAGTGATGATTCTTTCTTTATCTAAAGTGATAAATGGCAATGTAGATGGTTTAGATCCAGTTGCAATAATCGTGTTTTTAGCAGTGATTGTTTCAACAGATCCGTCATTTTTAGTTACATTGATAGTAGTTGCATTTTCAAATGCTCCAACTCCTTCAAAAACAGTGATTTTGTTTTTGTCCATTAAGAACTTAACACCAGCACAAGTTTGATCTACTACCGCTTGTTTGCGCTCGATCATCTTAGCTAAATCAACTTTTAAGTCTCCTGCAACTTCGATTCCATGATCAGCAAAATGTCCGAACTCCTCTACTAAGTGAGAAGAAGATAATAATGCTTTTGATGGAATACATCCTACGTTTAGACAAGTTCCTCCTAATGTTGGATACTTTTCTACAATTGCTGTTTTAAATCCTAATTGTGCACAACGAATAGCAGACACATATCCTCCAGGTCCAGAACCAATTACAACTACGTCAAATGAATTCATAATATATTTTTTTCTTTTTTTGTTGTTTTACTTAATTCTACAAAGTTACACTTTTTATATAAGTAAAGGAAAATAATAGGCTAAAGTTTACCCTTAAATGGTAAGAAAAACCCTATTAACACAAGACTTTCAGTGCTCCTTGTAAAACTTTTATTTCAAATTTATTTGTGTCATATTCATAATACTCTCCATCCATTTGTAAACCATTCTTTTCTTGGTCTACTATCTCTACTTGTATTACATCTGTTTGAACGTAATCTGTCTTTCTAAACTTTTCTGTTTTTTTAAGTAGTACGTACAAACCAAAAGTTAATTGTTTTAATAGCCCAATTCTTGGAACCATTAAATAATCTAATTTTCCATCTGTCAAACTCGCTTTTGGAGTTAACGACATACTGTATCCCATTTCATTCGAATTTGAAATGAACAGTAATAATGGGTTTACTTCTTTTGTCTCTCCATTATAGGTAACAAGCATTTTTTTTGCTACGTATTCTTGTGCTGAGTTTAAGGCAGCATTGATATACGCACCTAATTTGCGTTTCCCTGACTTTTCATACTTATCAATAATAGTTGCATCTATTCCGAAGCCCATATTACTAAAGAAATACTCACCATTAACACTTCCTACATCCATACTAAAGATTTTACCATCTCTAACGCGCTTAATTGCTTGTTCGATGTCTTTAGGAATAGAAAGGTTTGAGGCAAGCCCATTTCCAGAACCAACAGGTACAACACCAAATGCAATATTTGTGCCAACTAATTCTGTTGCTACTTCGTGAATGGTTCCATCTCCTCCACAAGCCACAATTACATCTGCTTGTGCAGCAATCGCTTGTTGTGTTAATTCGATAGCGTGCTTCTTATAAGTAGAAAATGATACGTGTATATCATATTGAGATTCATCAAAAAAAGGCTTGATGTAATCTAATGTAATATTGTGTTTGCCTTTTCCTGATATAGGATTAACGATAAAATATATTTTTGTCATAATTACTAATACTAAAGCATTGAAATCTGTAAAACACGTTTATTTATGCTTTGATCGAGCAAATATACAAAGGCAAAATTGTATATGCTACTTAAAAAAGATAATAGAACTAAAAAGAAAAAAAGTCAACCGAAGTTGACTTTTAATACTTTATTTAATTGGTCCTTCCCACTCTGTAATTCCTCCTAAAAGGTTGAAAGTGCTGTCAAAACCTAATTGTCCCATTAATAAACAAGCTTGGTTACTTCTTCCTCCTGATTTACAGTAAACGTAGTAACTTTTTGTCTTGTCTAATTTTTCGATCTCGTCTAAGAATCCTTGTCCTTGGTAGATATCTATGTTGATTGCTCCAGGAATTGATTTTTCTTCTACTTCTTCTTCTGTACGAACGTCTAATATAACAGCGTTAGCGTCTGCTTGCGCATTTTCCCACCACTGCTCTTGTGATAAATTTGCCATTTTTTCAAATCTAATGTTAAGTATCCAAATATAAAGTTATTCTGTTGTTTGGCGAATTTTTTTTTATTTTTTTGAGTAAATGTTAACCTTTATACTTTAATTTGCTTTTTAAAATTAAGACAATGTCATCACATCATATCGTCAGAGACGACCAAGAGCCTGCTTTAATCATTGCTAATGGAGAGGCCTGCGACCGAAATTTAATGGATCAACTATTAGAATGGTCTCCTCTTGTGGTAGTATTAGATTCTGCTATTGAGAGGGTTATAGAATTAGGGATTAAGATAGATGTTTTAATCGGTGATTTTGATAGAGGGTTTGATGCAGATGCTTATCGCGAAAAACAATACCCTATTGAGATTGTACACGTGGCGGATCAGGAGTCAACTGATTTAGAAAAAGCATTTAGATATTTGATCAAACGCGGTATTCCTGCTGCAAATGTTATTTGGGCAACGGGTAAGCGTGCTGATCACACAATTACGAATATTACGAATATTGTAAAGTTTAAGGATCAACTTAAGATTACGTTGTTTGACGATTATTCAAGAATATATCCTTTGCCAAAATTGTTTAAGAAATGGTATGAAAAGGATACTATTATCTCTTTAATTCCCATTGGTACTGTAAATGGAATTATCACTGAAAACTTGTTGTATCCGTTGAAGAACGAATCTCTTGTTTTGGGTGATCGTACAGGAAGTAGTAATTCTGTTTTGGCAGATGGACTCGTTACAATCGCTTATGAAGAAGGTGATTTGCTAATGATGGAATGCCACGATTAAGAAAGGTTTATTGTATTTTATATAATTTTTCAAGAAACATAGTAGCGCTATAAAACTAAAAAGCCCGACTGCATAAGTCGGGCTTTCTAATAATAGTATTCTATTTATTTCAATAATTATTTCCCTAAGAAAATTTGGAAACCAACAGCAACACCTAAACCACTTTGTTTAGCTACTGTTCCTTTGTCAGATTTACTGTAGTTGTATCCAAGTGTAGCTTCTAAAGCAACGTTACGACTTACAAAGTGAGAATAACCTCCTGCAATTCCAAATGCGAAAGAAACATCGCTATCAGTTGCTGAGTAACCAGTTACACCAACATCACCTTGTCCAAAGAATCTACCTGTAGCACTTGCTCCTTCTGGGAAGTAGTATCTTACAAACGGTGCAAATTTATAGTTCCAGATGTTATCTCCATCTTTTACTGTTTCAATTCCACCACCTACTTCTAAACCAATTGCAATTCCGTCAGACACGAAGTACCCTGCTCTTGGCATAACATCAAGACTGAAGCTTTCTTTTTCGAAGCTATATCCTGTAGAACCAACAGATGCACCAACTAACCAGTTTCCTTTTTTGATTGGAGTTGTTCCAACTTTTTCAGACAATTTTGGAGTCTCTACTGGTAATTTGCTTTGCGCATTAGAAGTTAAAATTCCACCTACTAATAAAGCTGCTAATAAAGTAATTTTTTTCATAAATTTCAATGTTTAGTTTTTAATCTGTGTTTTAAACTTAAAAGTAACGAGTGCTAATTTACTGAAAATAATTGTTAGATTAACTAATTTTGTGACAATAATTCTTTTTTAAGCAATAAAAAGTCCTTATTGGTATTGATTAAACCTTCAATAAAATATGCTCTTGCTTCTTCTATGTCAATGAAGTCAAAATGCTTGTACCATTGGTCTGATTCCACTATTTCCTTGAGTTTTGTTATCCTCTTGGCAGTATCATTTGCAGTCCTTAGCAGATTGTTTTCATTATTAAGACAACCTTTGTGCTTAAAAGTCACATCTTTTTTTACTGAATCATAGATAATTACATATAAAGCTTCGTTTTCATTGTTGGGAAAGAAGCTGTCCCACGTTGCATAAGCTAAGCAATAAACATTGTTTTTTTTCTCTGTACTAATCAACTTCCAACGGCAGTTAGCTGCTCTACCCCAGTGGTTTGCGTATCTGGCTACTCCGTTTTCGTCAAAGTAATACATACTCCCCGCTTTGCTCTTATAACTTGGCTCGCGACCAGCTATAAAAGAATCAGAAATTTCTTTCCATTCACAGTAAGTATGTTTAAAAAAATTGTGTTTATTGTATTTTTTCATTCTAAAAAAGGTCTTTTTTATCTTCAATTATATTAATTCCAAGCTCTTGCATAGTAGCTTTAGCTTGTACCAATCCTTCTGCTGTGATTGGTTTGGTTGCAAAGTCAAGGAAATAGGTGTCTATTCCCGCTTCTTTGGCATCTTTTGCCGTGAAATACACACAAAACTCTGCGGCTAATCCACAGATGTATAATTCACTTATGTTTTTATCTTTTAAATAACCTAATAATCCGGTGTTTGACAATTTGTTATTGTCATAAAAACCGCTGTACGAATCTACTTCTACATTCATTCCCTTTCTAAAGATAGCGGCCACTTTATTGTTGTCCCATGCTGAAGTAAATTCTGCTCCTTTTGTACCTTGAACACAATGTTCTGGCCACAATACTTGAGGAATGCCATTTAAGTCTATTACGTCAAACAATTGATGAGTAGGATGTTGTACAGCAAAACTTTTGTGATTGGCAGGGTGCCAATCTTGTGTTGCTACTATCAAATCAAAGTTGGGTTGAATGTCATTAATAACATCAATAATCTTATCTCCATCTGCTACAGCAAGACTTCCGCCTGGTAGGAAATCATATTGTAAATCAACAACTAAAAGTGCTTTCATTATTTATAATGTATTTGGTAGTTAAATAGTTATTTGCAAATTACTTTAAAATAAAGCCGTCTGAATGCTCAAAAATACGAAAAATAGCTCGTATTTCTATTGTGGCGAGGGCGTCAGCTACGGTGTTTAAAATCTGTTTAAGGGCTATTTATTATATTCCTCTTGTAAGTACACCAAGGCTTCTATAACTGCCTGTGTACCTGATTTAGGATTAAACCCTAATTCTGTTTTGGCTTTTGTAATGTCAAAATCTTGTTGTAGTCCCGCAAACATTTTAATCTCTTTTGGGGTAACCATCGGTGCTTTGCCACTAATTTTAGAGAGCATTTCCAATAGCCAAGCTGATGCTAATAATACAGACTTGGGCACTTTCATCGGTGTTATCAGTTTTAGTTCCGGATAAAGTTGTTGTGCTATTTGTATTGTTTGCGTAAGGGATAAACACTTTTCATTTGCTAAGATATAGCGCTCCCCTGCTCTTCCTTTTTCTGCTGCAAGCCAACAGCCTTCGGCAACGTCTTTTACATCTACCCAATTGACCGTAATTCCAGTATCTACAGGAACGCGATTCTTTAAAATGGTCAGTAATACGTTATAGGAGGTGTTTATCGGCGCAAAGGCTTTGCTTCCAATCATAGCAGATGGCATAACAGCTGTTAGCGCAATACCATACTGTTTGGCTAAGTCAAAGGCGAGCTTTTCGCTATCATTTTTAGAGTTGTAATAAGTATCTAAGCGATTTGTGTTGTACCCATTATCCTCTTTTGTAGGCATTTGATCGTAGTTTAATGCCGCAATTGAGCTAACGTAAACAATGCGCTTTACTCCTGCCTCATAAGCCGCTTCAATCACATTTCGCGTACCCATTAGGTTGTTGTCGTAAATTTCTTTCTGAGGGTCCTTTGCCCAAAGTTTAAAATTAGCAGCAACCGCATAAAACACATCAACTCCTTCTAATGCTTTGACAAAGGATGTCTTGTCTAACAAATCTGCATAGACAAGTTCACAATCCAATCCCTCAAATGGTTTCGTATTGTTTACGTTGCGAACTGTTGTCCTTACTTTGATTCCCTTTGATAAGAGTAGTCTT
Source organism: Myroides phaeus (assembly GCF_009799805.1). Lineage (NCBI taxonomy): Bacteria > Pseudomonadati > Bacteroidota > Flavobacteriia > Flavobacteriales > Flavobacteriaceae > Myroides > Myroides phaeus. The sequence goes on along the minus strand of NZ_CP047050.1, from coordinate 2,544,826 downwards.
ATTAGGTTATTGCCTAAATGTCCGTTTCCTCCTGATACGAGTGCTAATTGTTGCATTGTGCAGTAAATTGAAATAGTGTTGCCAACAAAGATAATGTTGTTTTAATTAGTTTGCGCGTAAAACAATCCAGCTTGTAAGTAATCACTTTGTTTTATCTGCTACTATAACCTATTGCTTTTTTCAGAAAGAGAATTACATTTGGAAAAAAAATATGCCTGTTTACATCTCTCTATTAAGAGCAATCAACGTCAGTGGTAAAAATACCATCAAGATGAGTATGCTGAAATCGTTATATGAAGAAATTGGCTTTACTGCTGTAACTACTTATATACAAAGTGGTAATGTAGTATTTAAAAGCCAGCACGCTGACACTGAATTTATCTGTTCACAAATCAAAGCAGGTATTCTCGCTGCGTTTGGATTGGATATTACGGTGATTGTTTTAACGGAATCACAATTAGCAGAGGTTATTAAACAAAATCCCTTTCAAAACGTAGCCGATGAGAAACAAGTGTACATTACTTATTTCGAGAAGGCAGTACAAGCTGTTTCAATGGCGGAAATAACAAGTAAGGCAACGACAGGTGAACAGATTGAATTTACGTCTGAAAATGCCTATCTCTATGCTGCCAATGGATATGGAAAAACGAAACTGACGAATGTTTTCTTAGAAAGGAAATTAGGTGTATTAGCTACAACGCGAAACTGGAATACCACGCGTAAACTTTATGAAATGACTCAGCTAATTAAATAGCATAAAAAAACTCGCACCGTAATAGTGCGAGTTTTCTATATCAGAGACTGTTAAGTCCTATTTTTCAAATTCTTTTAATGTTTCAGTGATGATACGTACACAGTCCAATAACTGCTCTTCGTTCATTACTAAAGGTGGCGCAAAACGGATAATGTTTCCGTGTGTAGGCTTAGCTAATAAACCGTTATCACGTAATTTTAAACAGATATTCCAAGCCGTATCGCTTTCTTCTGTATCGTTGATAAGGATAGCGTTTAATAACCCTTTACCTCTAACCATTGAACAAATAGTACTATTTGCAATGTATTTGTTTAATTCTGCTCTAAATAATTGTCCTAATTTCTCAGCGTTATCAGCTAATTTCTCATCAAGAACAACGTCTAATGCAGCAATTGCAACAGCAGCAGCAGTTGGGTTACCTCCAAAAGTAGAACCGTGTTGTCCTGGTTTGATTACGTTCATAATCTCATCATTTGCTAATACAGCAGAAATAGGATATGCACCACCAGACAATGCTTTACCTAATACAAGGATATCAGCTTGTACATTTTCGTGGTCAATAGCCAACATTTTTCCAGTACGAGCAATACCTGTTTGTACTTCGTCAGCAATGAATAATACATTGTGTTGTGCACATAAAGCTTTAGCTTCAGCTAAATATCCAGCGTCTGGTACATATACTCCAGCTTCTCCTTGAATTGGTTCTACTAAGAAAGCTGCAATATCAGCACTATTTTCTTCTAAAGCAGCACGTAATGCATCAAGATTGTTGTATTCTACTCTAATGAAACCATCTGTATAAGGACCGTAGTTTTTACGAGCATCAGGATCATTTGAGAAAGAGATAATTGTTGTAGTACGTCCGTGGAAGTTGTTTTCACAAACGATAATTTTCGCCTGGTTTTCAGCAACTCCTTTTTTCTCGTAAGACCATTTTCTTGCAAGTTTTAAAGCTGTTTCTATAGCCTCAGCCCCTGAGTTCATTGGTAATACTTTGTCAAAACCGAAAAGTTTTGTGATTTTTTCTTCATATACCCCTAATTTATCGTTGTAGAAAGCACGTGATGTAAGCATTAATGTGTTTGCTTGATCCGTAATTGCTTTTACGATAGTTGGGTGACAGTGACCTTGGTTTACAGCTGAGTAAGCAGATAAGAAGTCATAGTATTTTTTACCTTCAGCATCCCATACATATACCCCTTCTCCTTTAGCTAATACTACTGGTAGTGGGTGATAGTTGTGTGCTCCGTATTTATTTTCTAATTCAATCGCTTGCGCTGATGTAAGTTTTTGTGACATGATAATATAGTTTTTCGTGTGTTTTTCTTCTTGCAATGTAATTCTTTTTTCATCAAATCTGCAAATGAAAGGTATAAGAATACATAAGAAATAAGATATTCTTAGTAAAAAGCTCTTTCAACTAATTAATAAACAATAAGTAAAGTTGTTTTAGTATTTGTGTTATAAAATTGTTTATTGATTCCTTTAGGACTATTATTATTGACTTCGTCGGACTTAGTTCGAGACAAGTACCACATTGGTACCACACTCCTTCGGTAAAAAAGCTTATTTCCGAGGGAATGTGGTACTTATGTCGAACTAATGTCGAACATAATATAAACAAAAGTAGATTAAATATAGTGGATGGTTAAAGGTTTAAAAATCTAAGAGAGAAGAAAACTTGAATCGCAAGGTCGATTATGGTAGTGCTTTGACAGGATATGAAATGAGGCCTCTTGTGCATAAAATGTAAAATATGCAATAAAAAGGTACATTTACCTTATATTTTAATTAAATTAGCCCTGAAATATAAAAAACACTAACTATGAAAAACTACTTTTATGCATTAGTTGCGGCAGTATCTTTGGCTGGTTTTGGTGCTCAAGCTCAATCTCCATCACCACTACACGTGGGGATTAAAGCAGGTGCTAACTTCACAGATATGTCAACTTCTTTAAAAGACTACAACAGTAAAAGTTCTACGGGGTTTGCGGTTGGAGCAATGGCGCGTTTTGATATTAAAAAAACGTATTTACAAGCAGAACTTCTTTATTCTGAGAAAAATGTAAAGTTTGAGGGAACTTCTGATGTGACTTCTAAAATGAAGAATTTAGAAGTACCATTGGTAATTGGTCATAAATTTATCAACCTTCCTTTACTACATTTAAGAGGTTATGCGGGTGGAGTTTATACAAATATGGTTGGAGATAACTTCAAAGCGAAACAAGTTGGTGAGGTGTTTGACAACTTTGATAAGAACAATATCGGATACCGCGTTGGTGTTGGTATTGATGTTTTAAAGTTTACGTTAGACGTTTCTTATGACGGTGGTTTCAACAACGTAAGTAAAGATTTCAAGACAAAACCAAATACTTGGATGGTTTCTTTAGGATATTTCTTCCTATAACTGAACGAGTTAAATAATAATTCAAAGAGCTGTGTGTAAATACAGCTCTTTTTGTTTTAAATATATTCTACTCACATTAAAAATTTCTTATTTTTGTGCTATGCAAAAGAATATAAACATATTAAATAAAAGAGCAAGGTTCGATTACGAGATACTGGACAAGTACACGGCTGGTATTGTATTAACGGGAACTGAGATTAAGTCTATCCGCTTGGGTAAGGCTAATATTGCTGAAAGCTTTTGTGAGTTTCAAGGACACGAATTATTTGCTATTAATACACAGATAGAAGAATACGCACATAGTAAACATTTTAACCACAAGGCTAAGACTGAGAGAAAGTTACTTTTGAATAAAAAGGAATTAAAATCTCTTTTGAAAAGTGTGCAAAACAAAGGACTGACCATTGTTCCATTGAGACTATTCTTAAATGAACGTGGATTGGCTAAATTAGAAATTGCTCTTTGTCGTGGTAAGAAAAACTACGATAAACGTGAAACTATAAAAGATAGGGATACTAAGCGCGATATTGATCGATTGAAAAAATCACATTAGTATTGACTTATTGTAATACAAAAAAGAGGCTGTAATTTTTAAGATTACAGCCTCTTTTTATTTAGTTTTTATTTTCTAACATGGGAACAAACTTGAAATCACCGTGTTCGTATTTCTCAAAATGCGTTTCACTGACGCGGATTAATTCCGTCATTGTTTGGTCATTATCGCCAATTGGAATAATTAACCTCCCTCCTACGTTTAATTGTGCCATTAAAGGTTGTGGAACAAAAGGTGCTCCTGCTGTTACGATTACACCATCAAACGGCGCGTAATTCGGCAGTCCTTTATAGCCATCTCCAAATGTCATTAACTTAGGTCTAATACCTAATTTAGGCAATAAAGTAGATGTTTTTCTAAATAATTCGTTTTGGCGCTCAACACTGTAAACTCTTGCCCCCATTGCTACTAAAACGGCAGTTTGGTAGCCACTTCCCGTTCCTATTTCTAATATTTTATCGTCTTTCTTTACTTGTAGTAGCTGAGACTGAAAAGCTACAGTATAAGGATGTGATATGGTTTGTCCAGCTCCGATAGGAAAAGCAGTGTCTTGATAAGCGTAATCCTCGAAGCTTGAGTCTAAAAATAAATGTCTTGGCACTCTTCTAATGGCTTCTAAAACATTTGAATCAACAATTCCTTTTTGTCTAAGTATTTCAACTAACTGGTTCCTAAGACCTTGGTGTTTTGCAGAATCTCTCACTTTTAAATGGTTATTTCCTGCAAAATAAGCAATATTTTATATTAAAAGCAATGTTAAAAGCGTTCTTAAAAAGAATTGGCGAAAAGTTTACCCTAATATATTCAAACATTCGCTAAATAAATTATATTTTTGTTTTCAAAATCTGGTTTTATGCTTAAAGTTGGAGTATTGGGAGCAGGACATTTAGGTAAGATTCACCTTCGTTTGCTTAACCAATCTGAAAAATATGAATTAGTAGGATTCTATGATCCTTTCAAAGAGAATGCAGAGAAAGTTGCTGCTGAATTTGGATATAAGAATTTCGAATCAATACAAGAATTAATAGATGCTGTAGATGTTATTGATATTGTAACTCCTACACTATCTCATTTTGACTGTGCTAAGTTGGCTATTGAGTCAGGGAAACACGTATTCCTTGAGAAGCCAATTACAAATACAGTTGAAGAAGCAGAAGAAATTATTGCTTTAGCTAAGAAGCACAATGTTCTTGGGCAAGTAGGTCACGTAGAGCGTTTTAACCCTGCTTTTCAAGCGATAAGTTCAAAAATTGAAAATCCGATGTTTATCGAAACGCATCGTTTGGCAGAGTTTAATCCTCGTGGAACGGATGTGCCTGTAGTATTGGATTTAATGATTCACGATTTAGATGCTATTTTAAGCGTTGTTAAATCGCCTGTGAAACACGTTAGTGCTTCTGGGGTATCTATTTTGAGCGAGTCTCCAGATATTGCTAATGCACGTATCGAATTTGAAAACGGATGTGTGGCTAATGTTACTGCAAGCCGTATTTCAATGAAAAATATGAGAAAATCTCGTTTCTTCCAAAGAGATGCTTATATCTCTGTTGATTATTTAGAGAAGACTTGTGAAGTGGTTAAAATGAAGGATGCTCCTGAAGTTCCTGGTGATTTTGACCTTATTCTTCAAAATGCAGAAGGTGTTAAGAAACAAATCTATTATGACAACCCAGAAATTTTAGCGAATAATGCTATCTTAGATGAGTTGGAAACTTTCTACGATGCTATTGTAAATAAAACAACTCCAATTGTAACGTTAGAAGATGGTACGAAAGCTTTGCGCTTGGCTCACCAAATTATCGATGCTTTTGGTAATTAATATTAACTAAAAACTAAAAACAATCATTATGAAAAATATTGCCGTTATTGGTGCAGGAACTATGGGGAATGGTATTGCTCATACTTTTGCTCAAAAAGGTTTCAAAGTTCTTTTAATTGATATCTCTGATAAAGCGATTGAAAGAGGAATGAATACAATCTTGAAAAACTTAGATCGTATGATTTCTAAAGGAACAATTACTGAAGCTGATAAAAAAGCTACTATTGAAAACATAGTTACTTTTACAGATGTAAAAGATGGTGTGGTTAACGCTGACTTAGTTGTAGAAGCTGCTACTGAAAACGTACAATTAAAACTTAATATATTTAAACAATTGAGTGAAGTTTGTGATGAGAACGTTATTTTGGCGTCTAACACTTCTTCTATCTCTATTACTCAGATTGCTTCTGTGGTTAAAAATCCAGAGCGAGTGATTGGTATGCACTTTATGAACCCAGTGCCTATTATGAAATTGGTTGAAATTATTAGAGGTTACAATACTTCTGACGAGGTTACAAAGAAAATAATGGACTTGTCTAAGGCTTTAGATAAAGTACCTACTGAGGTAAATGACTACCCAGGATTTGTAGCTAATCGTATTTTAATGCCAATGATTAACGAGGCTATTGAAACACTTTATAATGGTGTAGCTGGTGTAGAGGAAATAGATACAGTAATGAAGTTAGGTATGGCTCACCCAATGGGACCATTACAATTAGCTGACTTTATTGGTCTTGATGTTTGTTTATCTATCTTAAACGTAATGTATGACGGATTTAAAAATCCTAAATACGCACCTTGTCCATTGTTAGTAAATATGGTAATGGCAGGTAAATTAGGTGTGAAATCTGGTGAAGGATTTTACGATTACAGTGAAAGCAAAAAGGCTGAGAAAGTAGCTAAAATGTTTTCTTAAGTAAGAATTGAAGAAACAAAATAATTTATAAAACAGAAGAGTGTTTGCCTTGGTCAGACACTCTTTAACCCAAATTGCACAGGAGATGTATAGGTGAGATTGTGATGCTTGGTAGTTGTTACGGCTAAATAGAGATAACCCCTTATTTCTGATTAGCTTAGGAGCAACTGTAAAGTATTTCTAACTACCGGTAAAAAGATCTGTTGTGCAGTTTGGGTTTAATATTTTTGATACCATATTAGAATGGCAAAGATTATCCCTTTTAAAGGTTTGCGCCCTACGCGTGATAAAGTTGGTTTGGTTAGTTGTAGATCTTTTGAGGACTACAATGCAGTGGAAATAGCGTATTTATTAGATTACAACCCGTATTCTTTTTTACACGTGTTGAACCCTGCTTATGTTAATCCTCAGAAAGTTACGTATGATAAGAGGTTTAAAATGGTGGCTGCAAAGCTAAAGGATTTTAAAAAAGAAGGTATTCTTGTAACGGAGGATAAGCCTATCTTTTACTTATATCAGATAACTACTAAATCATGGCAATTTACGGGTATTGTGGCGGGTACTTCTATTGAGGATTATCAGAGTAATGTGATTAAAAAACACGAGGATACACTGGAATACAGGGTTAAATTGTTTAAAGAGTATTTATACCACAGTAGATTTAACACAGAGCCTGTATTGATGATGTACCCTGATCAGAAAGATATTGATCAGTGGATTACTAATCACAAAGCGAATAAACCTTTGTATGACTTTACTACGGTTACAAAGGAACGCCATACTATTTGGAAGATTGATGAGGACACGGACATCAGTTGGTTGTGTCAACAGTTTGATAAAGTGGATGAAATCTATATTGCAGACGGACATCACCGTTGTGCTTCTGCTGAATTGTTGCAGACGGAGCACAAAGACAATCCTCAAGGACACGACAACTCTGTTATGACTTTCTTAATTGCGGAAAACAATATTAAGATTTATGAGTTTAACAGAATTATCCACGATTTGAATAATCATACAAAAGAGGAATTCTTAGCCTTGTTACAAGAGAAGTTTGTTGTTGAAAATAAGGAGCAACAATTGTGGAAACCAACCAAAAAGATGGAGTTTGGTATGTATTTAGATGGAGATTTCTATGCTTTGAAATTGAAGGAAGTGAAAGAAACGTCTGATATATTACAACAATTGGATGCACAGATTTTATATGATGAAGTGCTACACCCTATTTTAGGATTAGACGACTTGCGTAATGATGCAAGAATTGACTATGTTCCTGGTAATGAGTCGATCGTAAATATCAAAGAATTAGTAGATGATGGTGAATATGAAGTTGGTTTTATGCTCTACCCTACTAATGTTGAAGAGATTAAAGAGGTTGCTAATAACGAACTTATTATGCCTCCTAAGAGTACATATATAGAGCCGAAGTTTATGAACGGGTTGCTTATTTATGAAATTTAAAATAAAAAGATTATGTCTATTACACAGAATTTAAAACACGTTAAAGGGGCTTTACCTGCACACGTTACGCTTGTAGCTGTTTCTAAAACTAAACCTAATGAGGATATTTTAGAAGCTTATGAAGCAGGACAAAGAATTTTTGGTGAGAATAAGATTCAAGAGATGACGGAAAAGTATGAGGCTCTTCCAAAAGATATTGAGTGGCATATGATTGGCCACGTGCAACGTAATAAGGTGAAATATATGGCGCCTTTTGTTTCGTTGATTCACGGGGTTGATAGTTTTAAGTTGTTAAAAGAAATCAATAAACAAGCAAAGAGCAATAACCGCGTTATTAATTGTTTGCTACAAGTGTTTATTGCACAAGAAGAAACAAAGTTTGGACTTGACCAAAATGAATTAGACGATATCTTTTCAAGTGAAGAATTCGAAGCTCTTGAGAATGTGAAAATAGTGGGACTTATGGGTATGGCTACTTTTACTGATGATCAGGAAGAAGTGAAAAGAGAGTTTACTTCTTTGAAAGAAACTTTTGACCATTGTAAAATGTATTACAACGAGATGGATAACGTGGAGTTGCAAACAGTATCAATGGGAATGAGTAACGATTATCCTATTGCAATAGAATGTGGAAGTACGATGGTTAGAATTGGAAGTAACATTTTTGGAAGTCGTAATTATTAATAAATAGAGAGAATAAGTTGTACGCGATTTTAGATATAGAAACTACTGGTGGGCAGTTTAATGAAGAGGGAATCACAGAGATTGCAATCTACAAGTTTGATGGTAATCAAATTGTAGATCAGTTTATCAGTTTAGTAAATCCAGAGAAGGAAATTCAACCGTTTGTTGTGAAACTAACGGGAATCAACAACGCAATGCTGCGATTAGCACCTAAGTTTTATGAGGTGGCTAAGCGTATTATTGAGATAACAGAGAATTGTGTTATTGTAGCACATAATGCTGAGTTTGATTACCGTGTTATTCGCAATGAATTCAGGCGTTTAGGATATGATTATGCTCGCAATACTTTGTGTACAGTCGAATTGTCTCAGAAGCTTTTACCAGATATGCAGTCGTATAGTTTGGGAAAATTGGTGCGTTCTTTAGGTATTCCTATTGCTGATAGACATAGAGCAAGTGGTGATGCCTCTGCTACGGTTAAATTGTTTGAGTTATTATTATCTAAAGATCACGAAAAGACAATCTTAACTTCTATGATTAAGTCTGATATAAAAGTAGGCTTGAATCCGAAGTTCTTAGATATTGTAGATACATTGCCTTCAAATGTTGGTATTTACTATATACACGACAACTTAGGGAAGATTATTTATATCGGAAAAAGTAGGAATATTAAGAAGAAGGTGTTGCAACACTTTACAAGTAATTCTCCTACGTTTAAAAAGGTTCAGCAAGAAACATATACTGTTACTTTTGAAAAAACAGGAAATGAGTTGATTGCACTATTAAAAGAGGCTGAGGAAATTGCAGTAAATAAACCGAGGTATAATAAAGTGGCAAAGAAGAGTGTATTCCCCTACTCTTTGTACTTGAAATATAATCAAGCTGGTTTTGTTTATTTGGCAATTGAAAAAACAGATGGAAGAAAGAAAAACTTAATGGCTTTTACTTCTCCTAATGAAGCACGTAAGTTTATTACTAAGGTATTTAGTAAGGATGAAGTGCAACCATTTGTAGATTTTATTTATGAAAAAAAATCAAATAAAGTAACGGAAGAGAATTTCTCAGATACTTTAGAGATGACATTTGAAGAATATAATATGCAAGTTACCTCTTTGTTGAATACGTATAATATTGATGATCACAATCTATTGATAATTGACAAGGGAAGAAAAGTAGACGAGAAAAGTGCTGTTGCCTTAGCAATGGGTAAACTAAGTGGTTTTTGCTTTTTTAACTTGAATTATCAGGTAAATGATCCAGGACGTATTGCTGCGAACTTAACGCCCATTTCTTTTAATAGAAATAATCGCAATATCATTCTGAACTATTTGAATAAGAAAGTTGGTTATAAATTAATACACTATTAAAAACTATTATTAGTGAGACGGAGATTAAAAAACAAATGGGATATTTTAAAGCAGAAGATTTATATCATTATTTATGGTTCTAATACTTTTGCGGGTAAATTGTTTGACCTTGCACTTTTAGGAGTAATCCTATTGAGTGTTTTATTGGTAATGCTTGAGTCAATTGAGAGTTATGATTTAAAACACCATAAAGGACTTCTGATCTGTGAGTGGGTTATTACAGTTTTCTTCTCTTTAGAATATGCTCTTCGAATTTTATGTAATAAAAAGCCGTTAAGGTATATTTTTAGTTTCTATGGTATTGTGGATTTAATATCTATTCTACCGATGTATTTGTCGTTCTTTATACCTGGTTCACGTGTGCTTACAGTAGTAAGAGCACTGCGTTTACTTCGTTTATTTGGTATTCTAAACTTAGTACCTTATATCGGACAAGAATCACATTTAAAGTTGGCGATTAAAGCAAGTAGAACTAAGATTATTGTATTCGTTTACTTCATTTTGGTTGTTTCTATTTTATTAGGAGCCTTGATGTATGTAATTGAAGGAAAAGATAGTGGCTTTAGTAGTATTCCGCGTAGTATTTATTGGTGTATCGTTACGATGACAACGGTAGGATATGGAGATATTGCTCCACAAAGTACCTTAGGTCAGATGATTGCTTCTTTGATTATGATTATGGGTTACGGTATCATCGCCGTGCCAACAGGAATTGTAACAGCTGAGTTTTCAAATATTAAACGAAATAGATTAGATGCTAAGAAAAGAAGAAACTGTTCTTCTTGTACTACTACCATTTATGATGAGGATGCTAACTACTGTTATAACTGCGGTCAAAAATTAGGAGATGTTTACGGAAAATAAGAATTATTTAATTGTAGTTATAGGTCCTACTGCTATTGGAAAAACGGCTTTAGGAATTAAAATAGCTAATCATTTTAACTGTGATATCATCTCGTGTGATAGTCGCCAGTTTTATAAAGAAATGGCTATAGGAACTGCTGTTCCAACAGAAGATGAATTAAAGGCTGCAAAGCATCATTTTATACAAAATATTAGTATTGAAACTTCTTATTCTGTTGGGGATTTTGAGCGAGATGCTATTGTGAAGTTAAACGAATTGTTTAAGGAGAATCCCGTTCAAGTAATGGTGGGTGGTTCTGGTTTATTTGTGAATGCTGTTTTAAATGGTTTAGACGAGTTTCCAGATGTTGATCCGGCTATACGCGAGGGTTTAAACAAAGACTTAGCTGAAAAGGGATTAGTGTACTTACAAGAGATGTTGAAGGAGTTAGATCCTGTACACTATGAAAAAGTAGCTATTGATAATCCACAACGTGTTACACGTGCTTTAGAGATTTGTATTGGTACAGGACAACCTTATTCATCGTTTTTAAACAAGAAAGAGAATACGCGTAACTTCACTCCTATTGTTGTCGGATTGGAGGCAGATAGAGAAGAAATGTACAATAGAATCAATAAGCGTGTTGATATCATGATGGAGAAAGGTTTGCTGAAAGAAGCAGCTGAGATGTATCCACATAGAGCAATAAATGCGTTACAAACTGTGGGATACCGCGAATTATTTGCGTATTTCGACAAAGAGTACGATTTAGATTTCGCTATTGAAGAAATAAAAAAGAATACACGCCGTTTTGCTAAAAGACAGATAACTTGGTTTAAACGCACAGATGGAGTTGCCTGGTTTAATTACCTTACTCCTACTGAAAAGATTATTGATGCTATAAACCTAAAAATGAACTAATATGCCTATTTCTCCTACTTTTACATCTATTTATGAGCAACGCTTTATAGTTGATTATTTTGATTGCGATACTGAAGGAAACCTTAATATTGTTGATTTCTGTAAGTTAATACAGATTGCATCTGCTCAGCATTCAGTTTTAGGAGGAATTAGTTTTTGGGACTTACAAACCGTTAACCAAGCTTGGGTTGTAAACAAATTCAGGGTTGAGATAACAAGAGTTCCTAAATGGCAGGAAGAGATTAGAGTTGTTACGTGGATTGAGAAATTAGATGGTATTCGCTCTGTTAGAAATTTTGAAGTGTTCATTGGAGATGAGAAAGTAGCTGGGGCAAGTTCGCTTTGGGTAATTTTGAATACGGTTAGACGTCGTCCTGAAATGATGACACTACCACACGATCACTTTATCAAATACACAGATAAAAAGGGTATAGATGGAGAGTTTTTCAAATATGGAAAGCCTGAAGCCTTAGATAAGTTAGTTGATTCACAAGTGCAGTATTCTGATTTAGATATGGTAAATCACGTAACCAATATTAAATACTTAGAGTGGATTGTAGATGCCGTTAAAATGAATGATATCAATATTGACTCTATAAAAGTAGTTGATATGGTTTTTCAAAAGGAATTGCGCTTCAAAGAAGAGTATTCTGTATTCCAAGCAGAGGGTAATAGCAATCATTATATGATTAAAAACAAAGAAGATCAGATTAGTTTTCAATGCATCATTGAATAATTAATTTGATATTATAGTATAAAAGGGCTGTTTTGAGTTTTCAAAACAGCCCTTTTTTTTGTAGTGCTCTAAAGATTTACTTTAATCCTTATAGCAGTTTTATATCTTGTACAGTATTATAATTTATTACGTATGATACATAACTAAACAATATAAAAAAAGCTACTCAACGGATTGAGTAGCTTTTTCAAAATATAAATACTTAATTTATTACCATACAAACATTGGACGTTCTTCCATCATTTCATTTACTTGATCAGCAATTTCTTCGATGATAGCTTCGTCAGTGTGGTTCATAATTACTTTGTCGATTAAAGCAACGATAGTTTCCATATCCGCTTCAACTAAACCTCTTGTAGTAATAGCAGGCGTACCAATACGGATACCTGAAGTTACGAATGGAGATTTGTCATCAAAAGGAACCATATTTTTATTAACAGTAATTTCAGCTTTAACTAAAGCGTTTTCAGCATCTTTACCAGAAATATTTTTGTTTCTAAGGTCGATTAACATCATATGGTTATCTGTACCACCAGAGATGATATCATATCCTCTTTTTACGAAAGCCTCAGCCATAGCTTTAGCATTCTTTTGTACTTGTAAAGTATAGTTAAAGAACTCATCAGAAAGCGCTTCACCAAATGCAACCGCTTTAGCAGCGATGATGTGCATTAATGGTCCTCCTTGGTTTCCAGGGAAAACAGCACTGTCTAATAAAGAAGACATCATTCTAACCTCACCTTTAGGAGTTTTGATTCCAAATGGATTAGGGAAGTCTTTACCCATCATAATCATTCCTCCACGAGGTCCTCTCAACGTTTTGTGAGTAGTAGTCGTGATGATATGACAATGAGGAACAGGGTCATTCAATAAACCTTTAGCAATAAGTCCTGCAGGGTGAGAAATATCAGCCATTAAGATAGCACCAACGCTGTCAGCAATTTTTCTGAAACGTTCGAAATCCATATCTCTTGAATAAGCAGAAGCACCAGCAATGATTAACTTAGGTTGCTCTTTAGTAGCGATTTCTTGAATCTTGTCGTAGTTCAACATTCCTGTCTCTTGCTCAACACCGTAAAATACAGGGTTGTATAATTTTCCAGAGAAGTTTACAGGTGAACCGTGAGTTAAGTGTCCTCCGTGAGATAAGTCAAATCCTAAGATTTTATCACCAGGTTTAAGACACGCTGCAAATACCTCAGTGTTTGCTTGTGAACCAGAGTGTGGTTGTACGTTTACGTATTCTGCTCCAAATAAAGCTTTTGCTCTATCAATAGCAATTTGCTCAACAACGTCAACTACTTCACATCCTCCGTAGTAGCGTTTGTTAGGATATCCTTCCGCGTATTTATTTGTCAAACAAGAACCAGCTGCCTCCATAGTATCTTCACTTACGAAGTTCTCTGATGCAATTAATTCAATACCATGAACTTGTCTGTCTTGCTCTTCTAAAATTAGATCAAAAATTTCTGTGTCTCTTGCCATTTAGTTTGTGTGTTACGTTAAATTGCTTTCAAATGTACAAAAATCGTTTGTTAATTTCAGTCTTAATTATATATTTGATATATACTATTAATACAAATTAAAAAACGATTATGATAATTAGTGCAAATGATCCTAAAAGGAAAACGTGGCTTGAGGTAAGTAATGACTCTGATTTTCCAATCCAGAATATTCCTTTTGGAGTTTTTATTACCAAAGACGACGTGATTACAATAGGTACGCGTATTGGAAATTATGCGATTGATTTGAGTGCTTTACAAATGTTGGGGTATTTTAAAGGTATTGAATTAACCGATGACGTGTTTTTACAAGATACACTAAATGACTTCATCTCTAACGGAAAAAAGACTTGGCGCGAGGTTAGAAATCGCATCGCAGATATATTTGACAACAATAATGACGCTTTAAAGAATAATGCAAAGCACAGAGAGGCTGTTATTTTTGATATGAATGAGGTGGAAATGCAATTACCTGTTTATATAGGTGATTATACAGACTTCTATTCAAGTAAAGAGCACGCTACTAACGTTGGTATCATGTTTAGAGATCCAGAAAATGCTTTAATGCCAAACTGGTTACACATTCCTGTAGGATATCACGGTAGAAGTTCTACAATTGTTCCGTCTGGAGTAAATGTGAAAAGACCAGTAGGACAAACATTACCAAAAGGTGAAAAGACTCCTATTTTCGGTCCTTCACAACGTGTAGACTTTGAATTAGAAACTGCTTTTATTACTACAGACGCTAATTTATTAGGAGAGAATATTTTGGTTGATGATGCGGAAGAACACATCTTTGGTATGGTATTACTAAATGACTGGAGCGCACGTGACATTCAAACGTGGGAATACGTTCCATTAGGGCCGTTTTTAGCTAAGAACTTTGCATCTTCGATATCTCCTTGGATTATTTCAATTGATGCCTTAGAACCGTTTAGAGTGGCTAGTCCTGAACAGAACCCGCTACCTCTTCCCTATTTACAACAAACGGGAAATAAAACGTTTGACATCAACCTGGAGGTTTACTTAAAACCTGAGAACAGTACAGATAAACTGATTTGTACTTCAAACTTCAAATATCTTTATTGGACAATGAGTCAGCAACTGGCACACCATACTATCAACGGATGTAAGATTAACTCTGGTGATTTAATGGGGTCTGGTACTATTTCAGGAAAAGATCCTTCAAGCTTTGGTTCGATGTTAGAATTAGCTTGGGCAGGTTCAAAACCAATTGAAATGCCTGATGGTAGTACGCGTTCATTCATTCACGACTACGATACTGTAACAATGAAAGGATATTGTCAGAATGACGAAGTAAGAATAGGTTTTGGTGAAGTTAGCAGTATGTTATTGCCTGCTTCAGTTAAGATCTAATTAACTATAAAAAGAAAAACTCCTTATAAATTTACTTATAAGGAGTTTTTTTATGTTTAACAACCAACAGTTTCGTGTGCTGCTACTGGTTTTAATGTTACTTGATTTTGGTTTTGTTTAGACAAGTATAAGGTTGGTCTTGATACGTTGTAATGCGTTGCTGTATCTAAGATTAAGTCAACTACATTATCATTGTTTATATCTCCTCCAAACATAATCTTAGGAACTACACCTTCTTCAAAAAACTTTTGTGATAACAAGACAATCTCATTCTTCATTTCTGTGTCTTTTACCTCTAAACGAAGTGTATAGTCTTTCACATAAAATTTAGGCATCTCAAATCCGTTTACAATAGACTCTTGTATATCTTGTTCTGAAATACCACTTGATTTACGTGTTCCTGTTGCAAAAAGTGTATATTCTTTACCTTTATAAGTGAATTGTACTTTTTCTCCTGGGTAGATATAACTCGGTAAAGTAGCCGTTTCAATAGCTGAAGTAGTTAAGTCTATATTACTTTCTACAAAGGCTAAGAAAGGTTTCTCTTGACTTTGAGCCACCTCTACTCCTGTCATTTCTCCATCCTCATCTAAAACAGGGTCAAACACTTGGCTTACTTCAGGTTTTGCCTCCGTAATTTTATAAGCTTGATCCGTATCTTTATATAGTCCGTACCATTTGATTTCGTTTACCTCAGTCGGAACTTCATCACTGTGGAAGGTACCTGGAGTAATCATTTTTGTTTTGAAATCATAATGTTTAGGATATTCCTTCATATTTTCAAAACCACTTAAAACACTATAGTGTTCAAACCCATCTTCATCTTCACCTAAATTATTGAAAGTAATTTCTTCATTTGTATCAATAACTTCTTCCGTTGTTTGGGGAACTATAGTAACAGGTTGATCTTCTTGTTTGTTTTTACAACTATAAAAAGACAGCAAACCTGCCATTGTGATAGTTGAGTAAAGTAATCTTCTTTTCATGTAATTTTATTATGTTATAAAAGTGGCGTCAAAAGTAATTAAACAAAGGACATCTTATATTTTTTAACACAAAAAAGTTTTGACTAACAACTGCAACTAAATCAGATAGTTATATCTTGCAAGAGTCGTTTTTACATCCGAAGTTAAAGAAAGCTTGTAATAATAAGTACACAGCAGGGATTGCAAGCACCCAAAGTTGTGCATCTATCGCTTGAAAAATTAGTAAAACAGCAAGACCTAATCTCACCCATCTCATTGGAGTCCACTTCTTAAAATAACCTATTATCTTATTCATCTTCTATCATTTTAATAATGATACAAACATACATTTCTATTCTTTTAGTTAAAGTAACAATAGTTACACTGCCCTATTTAAAAGAGATAATACAGCAAATAACACCTTTGTGTAACAATTGTTACTGCCAAGGCATAAATACTACTCTATTTTCGCTTCAGATTTAATAACAAAAAATAATTTATTAGGTATGAAAAAAATAGTGTTAGCCTTCGCTTTAGTTTTATCAGCAAACGCAGCTACGTATGCAGCGCCAATGACAACTAACAATTCAGAGAGTGTTTTGTTTCAAGAAACAAAAGGGGAAAAGTTTGCTATTCTTGTTCAGTCAATAAAAAACTTACGTGCTTCTATCATGACTGCGTCAGAAATGAAACAAGCCAATCCTAAAGTTGACTTCGAAATTGTAATTATGGGGCAAATGGTACAAGAACTTCACAATAAAGAATTCCGCGCTGAATTTGATGCTGCTAATAAAGCAGGAATCAAATTAGTAGTGTGTGAGTTTGCTTTAAAGGTTTACGGTGTAGACATGAAAGACTTGCCTTCGTACTTTATAGGTACACCTAATGCTCATAAATACATGTTCCAATTAAACGAGAAAAATTACAATACATTGTCAATTTAACTTTGATTTAATAGCAGTACTTTCCATAACTGTGAACACATAAATTATGTAGTATAAAAAGAGATTTCTGATAAAGGAATCTCTTTTTTTATGCTTTGTGGTTAGTTTTTCGTAAATTAGAGATAACAAAAAATCTAAAAATCAGCTATTTATGAAAAAATTAATGATCACAGTTATGTGCTTATGCTCTACTTTAAGTATGGTGTATGCTAACAATACAAGTCTTTCAACAAGTATCGAATCTGTTAAGCCAATTAAAACGAAACAATTTAAAATCGCTTATACAGGTACTGACTTAGGAAGCGAAGCTAACCTTCAAAAGTTTGAAGAAGTGTATAAACAACTTATTAAGTTCGTTGAACTTGAAAGAGAAGCAAACAGTTTTAAGAGCGTAACTTTTGCTACGCAGATTGATAGTAAAAACAAAGAGATTCTCGTTTCTGATATAAAGTTCCACGATGACAACTCTTTTGCTGTCGGACTACTTAGAATATTTGAGGTGAGTAATACGGGGGAAAAAGAAATAGATATTGATGGTATTGCTATTGAAGGAACAGTTGCTAAAGAAGCTGAAGATATGAAACAAGCAGAAGTATTAGCTACTGCTGTAGTAGAAACTATCCAATCAAGTGAATATAGTCCCAATGCAAAGATTGTATCATCTATCGACTTGAATTACCAAAAAATAGAATAATATTAAATAAAAGAGGCCAGATATTATTCTGGCCTCTTTTACTATTGTAATAGCGATTATAAACGCAACAATAATTTCTCTGTATCCTTTCCATCTATACTCTCATGAGAAGTGTGGAATACAGCTTTTCCTTTAGAGATAATCAAAAGCTGTGGTGATTCATGGTGAATCTGAAACTTATCAGCAATCTCCATTGACACCAAGCGATTAGCTACTACATCTACCATATAGCAAGGCGCTTCTGTTGGATTAGTAAAACTACTTTCAAAGTTTTTTAAAGCAAATTTACTAATATAGCATCTGTTGCTACTTTTAAAAATAACTACAGCCTTCTCTTCAGACTGTTTGATTAGGTCCTCTATTTGTGTACTTTCTGTAAGTTGAATCCAGTTCATAAGACAAAATGTTATCTGTTTTAGTATAATAAGGGCTAAATTATGACTTTTTGACATCAATAACCACTCCAAATAAGAAAATTATTGACAAAAAGTCGCAACAACTACTTTGGAACATAAATTGACTATCACTAAACAACCAAAAATATTACACAAATGAACTTAAATAATTTTACAATAAAATCACAAGAGGCTCTACAACGTGCGCAAGTTATCGTACAGGGTTTAGGGCAACAGCAAATTGAGAATGAACACATTTTCAAAGCTATCATGGAAGTGGATGAAAACGTAACACCTTTCATCTTAAAAAAATTAAACATAAACGTTGATACTTTTAAATCAGTTTTAGATGCTACTATCCAAAACTTTCCAAAAGTATCAGGTGCAGATATAGGTTTGTCTCGTGAAGCAGGTACTGCTCTTACAGAAGCACAAGCCATTGCTACAAAGATGAAAGATGAGTTTGTTTCAATCGAACACTTAATCTTAGCCATCTTTAAATCGAGAAGTCGTGTTGCTCAAATCTTAAAAGATCAAGGAGTAACAGAAAAACAATTAGAAGCGGCAATTAACGAAATCAGAAATGGAGCAAGAGTTACCTCTGCTTCTGCTGAAGAGACTTACAACTCTTTAAATAAGTATGCGAATAATTTAACACAGTTGGCTAACGAAGGGAAATTAGACCCTGTAATTGGTCGTGATGAAGAAATTAGACGTGTATTGCAAATTTTGAGTCGCCGTACTAAAAACAACCCAATGTTAATTGGTGAGCCAGGTGTTGGTAAAACTGCTATTGCAGAAGGATTAGCACACCGTATTGTACAACAAGACGTGCCAGACAACTTAAAAGATAAACAGATCTTCTCATTAGATATGGGGGCTTTGATTGCTGGTGCTAAGTATAAAGGTGAATTTGAAGAGCGTTTAAAAGCGGTAGTTAAAGAAGTTACTTCAGCAGAAGGAAACATAATCTTGTTTATTGATGAGATTCACACTCTTGTAGGTGCTGGTGGTGGTGACGGAGCTATGGATGCTGCAAACATCTTAAAACCTGCTTTAGCAAGAGGAGAACTTCGTTCGATTGGAGCAACAACTTTAGACGAGTATCAAAAGTATTTTGAAAAAGACAAAGCATTAGAACGTCGTTTCCAAAAAGTAATTGTAGACGAACCAGATACAGAGAGCGCTATCTCTATCTTACGTGGTATTAAAGAGAAATATGAAGCTCACCACAAAGTGCGTATCAAAGACGAAGCGATTATTGCAGCAGTAAACTTGTCTGAGCGATATATTACTAACCGTTTCTTACCAGACAAAGCTATTGACTTAATGGATGAGGCAGCAGCTAAGTTGAGAATGGAGATTAACTCTAAACCAGAGGAATTAGATGCTCTTGACCGTAAGATTATGCAGTTGGAAATTGAGATTGAAGCAATTAAAAGAGAAAATGATGAAGATAAATTAAAATCATTAGGACTTGAAGTTGCCAACTTAAAAGAAGAAAGAAATGATATTTTCACTAAATGGCAATCTGAAAAAGAGGTTGTTGATCAAGTGCAAACTATCAAACAAGAAATAGAGACTTACAAGTTAGAAGCTGAAAAAGCTGAACGTGAAGGTGATTACGGAAAAGTTGCTGAATTGCGCTATGGTAAGATCAAAGACGCACAAGAGAAACTTGATGCTGCTCAAAAACAAGTAGAAGCTAATCAAAGTGGACACTCGCTTATTAAAGAGGAAGTTACAAGTGATCATATTGCTGAAGTTGTTGCTAAATGGACTGGTGTTCCTGTAACAAAAATGTTGCAAAGTGAAAGAGAGAAATTACTTCACTTAGAAACTGAGTTACACAAACGCGTTGTAGGACAAGAAGAAGCAATTGAAGCGATTAGTGATGCTGTACGTAGAAGTCGCGCTGGACTACAAGATCCTAAAAAACCAATTGGTTCGTTCCTATTCTTAGGTACTACTGGGGTTGGTAAAACGGAGTTGGCAAAAGCTTTAGCAGTGTACTTATTTGACGATGAAAATGCAATGACTCGTATTGATATGAGTGAGTATGGTGAGCGTCATAGCGTAAGTAGATTAGTTGGAGCGCCTCCAGGATACGTAGGATATGATGAAGGAGGACAATTAACAGAGGCTGTTCGTAGAAAACCGTATTCTGTAGTCTTATTAGATGAGATTGAAAAAGCGCACCCAGATACGTTTAATATCTTATTACAAGTATTAGATGAAGGACGTTTAACAGATAATAAAGGCCGTTTAGCAGACTTTAAAAACACCATTATCATTATGACTTCTAATATGGGTAGTCATATTATACAAGAGAAATTTGAGAATATCTCTAATATAGAACAAGCTTCAGAAGAAGCAAAAGAAGGTGTTTTAAACGAGTTGAAACAAACTGTACGCCCAGAGTTCTTAAACCGTATTGATGAGGTAGTAATGTTTACTCCATTGAGTAAAGATAACATCTTGTCTATTGTAGATATACAATTACAGGGAGTGTTTAAAATGTTACAACAACAAAACATTCATATGGAAGCTACAGCTGAGGCTAAAGAGTTCTTAGCAAGTAAAGGTTTTGAACCAGAGTTTGGAGCTCGTCCTGTAAAACGTGTTGTACAACGCGAAGTATTAAACCGCTTGTCTAAAGAGATATTAGCTGGTAAAGTAAAAGCAGATAGTA
This sequence comes from Myroides phaeus, assembly GCF_009799805.1. Taxonomy (NCBI): domain Bacteria; kingdom Pseudomonadati; phylum Bacteroidota; class Flavobacteriia; order Flavobacteriales; family Flavobacteriaceae; genus Myroides; species Myroides phaeus. The sequence goes on along the minus strand of NZ_CP047050.1, from coordinate 2,523,795 downwards.
TGATTTTATTAGATGCTTTCAACAACGAGTTAGTATTCAGAAACCAAGAGGTTTAAAAATATAAAAGAGTAGTTAGTTATAATTTGATTAGTCGGAGTCGCCTTAGGGTGGCTCCGATTTTTTTATGTCTATACCTCCCTCCTGCTATTAGCTAAAAAGCATTTCTATTAGTTGTGTTTACAACCTATAGCAAACAAATTATAAACATATGTAAGAAGCTTAGTCGATATAGGCTACATAGTTTTTCAGTGATTACAATAGTGTAATTAATAGCAAAAAAATAACCCCTCAAGGATATCCTTAAGGGGTTTTGTTATACTTAGTTTAAGTTTTATTGATTCGTTGGTTTAGCTTTATTTTCCTGATTAGCCTGTGCATAATCAATAGCCCAATATACCATATTTAAGAAATGGTATGAGTTATGAGTTGAAATACGAGAGTTATTTGACATACCATAGTAAGCATTTATAGCAGGAAGGTCCAAAACTTTTTGTTCTTGTGTCCTTGTTGTTTGTAAAGGGTTGTTCATCGAAGCTCTATTCCAATTTGTATTATTTGATGACCCCATAAAAGGAGATTCATTAAACAATAATATAATTCCCATTGTATTATGAATTAAACCTGTAACTGCATTAGAATCATTAGTACGACTGTATAAGGCACTGAACCCCTTAGGAATACTTGTTTTTGATAGTGAAAAACTATAGTTTCCATTATTTCTATCTAAGCCACCAAACTTTGTATTTAATATATTTTCATTAGCTTTAGTGTATTTTGAGAAGAAACGATTATCATATAAAGTTTCATGTTTTTTACTAATATTATTTTTTGATTGAATTACCCATCCATCTTGATGATCTAATTGAGATATAGAAGACAAGTAAGGAGTTATTGTAACAAAATTCTCAAGATAGCTTTCCATTCCTTTATAAAAATTAATTTGGGAAGGTGTTGCCGAGTTATAACGTTCAGTATAAATTAAAACTAAATTGCTTTTTACATTTTCATTATAAATATCTTTTAATCTATCAGCATTTTTAGATTGTTGTCCACTTATAAAAACTATATCGGAATTTGGCAAAAACTTCATCATATCAGCATTAGTACGATTATTAATTGAAGTTGTATATGTCCCTGCTTGATCTAACATATTAAGACCGGCAACTCTGACTACTCCATTCCATCCAAATAAGTCAGTATTTCTTAACATCATATTTGCATAAGTACTATTTGTAGAACTTGTTAAATTTGTATTAACAGTATATTTTCCATATCCCATAATATTCATTGGACGATAAACGAAGTCCACATTAAATTTAGTTTCTTCTTTTCTACCACCTGGATGAGTAGTAGTAAGCGTAAATAAACCGTCTTTATTTGGTAAGTCTGTTAGAGAGGTACCTTTCGCTACTAATGTCATCTTTCTATTTTGTCCTGCAGTAAGATTCTGACTACCTTCAAAATAAATACCATTCACCGTGTTCGTTTTCATAGTAGTTGTACCACCTGTCGGAACATCTAAACTAACAATCACTTCAAATCTATTATTTCCACTTGTTGCCATAACAGTACGTGGAGTAATATATGGTGTATTGTTATATAAGAAATTACTTTTTAATTCAATTCCTTTAATTGTTTTATTAATTATAACTGGCATAATAGGTTTACAACCTCCAGTTTCAGTAACATCACTTGCCCAAGCAGTCATTGTTACATTTCCAGCAGTAGCAGGTGTTCTTTTGTTAGAAGCAACTTTAAGGTCTACCTCTTGTATATTACTTGTTTTATTTCGGTCAAATTTAAACTCTGTTACATCTGATTGAAATTGAACAGAAATATTACTTGAATTATCAACCATCGAAAAAGTACCTGTACCAGGAGCTTTAACATCAACCTTTACCGTCATAGTTGCATTCGGTGTTAGCGCTTCTCCAAGTGCCGCTTCTTCAGAGTACTTCGTGTTTCCACAATCAACTAAGCTAATTTCTGCTTGTGGTGTGTTATAAGTACCCTCAGCAGCTTTAGTAGGCTTTCCACTTGCATATTGTGGGTTAGCATAGACTTCAAAATTAGAATTACCAACTTTATTAGGTCTTCCTTTTGCCTCTAATTTAACTGTTTGTTGTGTTGTACTTGTAAATTCACCTTCACCTTCAAACCATACTCCATTTACAGTGTTTGTTTTAATTACATAATGTCCGCCTCTTGTTACGTTAACAGTAAGATTAAGGTATTCTTTATCAGAAACATCTAATCCCAAAAAGTATTTACCGATTGTGTTAACAGCGGTAATTGTATAGATAGGTAACTGTGTATCCACAAAAATATTTTTCACACAGTCGCTCACAACTCCGTTTAGTTGGAATTTTATTTCATCACCCTTTGCTCCAGCAGCGTATCCATTTGTTGGTTTACCCTCTGCTTTTAAGAAAATTGTATAAACTCCAGGAGCTGGAAATTTTCCTTGGTGAGAAAAGCTATAACCATTTTTAGAATCTGCATAAATTGAGTAAGTACCTGATGTTGCAGCCGTAACTTTAATTAAGATACCATTGGTTTGATTTAAAACAACATCTTTATAATACCCTCCAATAATTTTAATATCATCACATTGAACAGGTAGAATAGAAAACTCAGCAGGTAAATCATCCCCACATAAGCTCATCCACATATCTAACGAAAGGTTGTAGTATTCAATACAATCTGTTGTTGTATTAAAAATAGCTAATCCGTTATTTGTATTCTTATCAATTTTAATAGCATTTCTCTCCGCTGTTGACATACGAGGTAATAAAAAACCTTTGTCAGCACTGCTAAGATCTAAAATAGCGAAGTTGCTTGGCGCTTTTGTACCAGTTACTTCATTTGTTATTCTTGCCCCACGTTGCGCTTGCACTGAAAAAACAGAACAAAGCATAAACAATGCAAGTAAGAATATATGTTTAAAGTTTCTTTTTTCCATTTTAATTATTATAAAAACAGATTGAAGAATTTGCTGTTCTTCAATCTGTTGTAATTATCTAATTAATTTATTTATTGATCTTGTCTATACTCAATTGCCCAAGCCATTAAGTTAGCAAATAGGTATGAGTTATTTGCTGTGAAACCATCGTGAAAAATACTCCACCAAATATTCTTAAAAGCATATCTTGGTAAAGCTCTACCATCTGCCAATGCTCTAAAAGGCGCGTTATCACCACTATCAGACATCCATGAACCATTTCCTATAAATGCAAAACCAGTATATAGAGAATGTGCAGCCCAAATATTATCAGGATTAGCACTACTTCTTGCAATTGTTGAATATTCACCACTTGGTAAGTTACGCCAATAGAGATTATTATTATTATTTGTTCCAATAGCTTTACCCTCTAAATTTATGAACTTTCCATTCACAACTGTAGATAAACTAGCCATAGGTATATCTTGTTTATAAGAATTATTAGTGCTTGTAGAATAAGGTCTTGTATTAGTTAAACTTTCTATCATTGCACTGACTCTTGCTCCTTGATCATCTGTTGAGTAGATTACGACACCTTTGTCATCTTTAATGTATTTTACTAATTTATTAATGGCACTATCACCAAGACGTGCTCCTCCTACAACTAATACAAGGTCAATATTTTGGTTTTCTAAATAAGTAGCCAATGCTTCTGCTTCTCTGTCTGTAGTCAATGAAATTTTTCCGTAATGTTGTAGCTTAATTTCTTTTACTTTTACTTCCCCTCTTGGTGAAAAATAATCTCTGTTATTTAAAATTCTTTGACTCGCAGAGTTATACTTTGTAGGACCATAGTAAGTCGCTCCAATAACTAAAATATTAAAGTCACGTATTTTTTCTTTAACACTTAATGTTATATAACAATCTAAAGGACCTCCTAATTCATCAGAATGCATTCTTAGCTTAACATTATTTTGTACTTTTTTTGGAGTACCTGTTATGTTAAGTTTTATTTTTTGTTTACCTTTTTTAACATTTCCTTCAAATAAAGCTGATAAACCAATAGCTTTATTTTCAGCAGTTATTTTAATATTTCCTGCTACTTGAACATCGATTTCAACTTCAGCAAAATGTTTATCAGTTGTTGGTGTGTCTATTGTAAAAGTAGCACTTGACGTCTTAACTGAAGAACAAAGTATTTTAGCATCAACTGGTGGGGCACTTAATTTTAAATCATATGAATTATAATATGAACCATCAGCTTCCAAAGTTAAAACAGATTGGTTAGGTAGTGTTTTATCCTCTGTAACGTTTCTATAACGGATTTTATACTTATTTCCTTGTGAATTAAAAGTATAACTACTTTTTTCAGCTTCAAACTTGAAACCTCCTCTTGTTACTGAAATGGTTCTATTATTATAAGGTGGCGCTAAAACTTCAACTTCTAAAATCAGGTAAGAATCTGCTGGAATTGTTTGTCCTTGAACAAAAGCTCCATGTTGTGTAGTTTTACTCCAGTCAACCCTAATCTTAAATTGCTCAAAAGTAGTTTTAACATTGAAATTATGCGTATTCGCAGTTGTTCCATTTGAGTTTGTCACTAATTCAAAGGTAGTATCTGGTATGTTACTTGATGATTTTGGTGTACCTTCTGCTAAAAGCTTAACAGTCTGGGCTCCTGTTTTTGTAAATACACCCGAACCACTATAAGAAAGTCCAGCTTGAGTTGCTTTTGTTTTTATAGTATAAGCACCAACAGTCTTTACATTTACATTTACATTTATAAAGTTCGTTTTTTGATCAACAGGCGTATTCCAATAGTATTTCCCCTCACCAGTTCCTATTCCTGTAGAAGTAATATCAAAGTCAATACCACCTCTTTCAACTTCAATTGTAAAGCTTGAACAAGCTACTTGAACTTTACCATTAATTGAGAATTTAACAGCATCTTTAACCCCTCCTTTAATTGGCACTCCAACTCCAGTAAGCGGAATTCTAACAGAACCTTTAGAGTTGAAGGTACCTGATCCAGAAAAATAATATCCATTATCAGTTACAGCTGTAATATCATAATGTCCAACTTCTCCAACAGTTAAGTTCACATATAAAATGTCACTTGGCGTTAAGTACTCACCTTGCATTAGTTTATTTGACCCATTTCTACCATTAACTAATAGTAAACTGTTACAATTACTTGCGTCAACGTTTACTATAGAAGGAGGTAATGTACCACATAAACTCATCCATCTATCATTTGCTGTACTCCAATAGTTAATACAGTCCGTATCTGTATTATAAATAGTTAAACCATTTCCAGCAATTTTATCTGCCATTGGTATTTCATTACGCTGTACATTAGTCATTCGCGGCATTAAGAATCCTTTCGAAGTACTTTCCAGCTCAAGAATAGAGTTTTCTACTGCAGTCAATGAGCTACCAGCAATGCTTTCATCCTGTATTTTTGTACTTTGGGCACTCATAGAAAGTGTTCCCAAGAACAAAGTAAAGAAGAAATATATTATATAGTTGATATGTTTCATAGTAAATTTTCTTTTTTATTATTTAGACAGATTAGCTTTTACTAAATCTTCAATTACTTGAAGTCTATTTTTTAGCTCTTCATTTTCTTTTTGCAAGGCGTTAATATCTTTTGCTTGCTCAATTGTATGCAAGTATAACTCCTCTGTTTTTTCTAATAACTGAATAGAAAGTTCAGACATATTAAAAGCATACCCGTTTTCAGTTGTTGTTAATTCACTAATTGGAGTAATACCAGGTAAATGTTTATTTGTTTTAATGAAATTATCTACAGCATCTAAACTTTTAAAGTTGTAATCATACTTAAGAGCTGATGTACCATTAAAATAAGCATCAAACACATAATCGGCATAGTAACTATTTACAGCAGAAACACTTCCGTTTACACGTAGCTTTTCATTTGCTAAACCAGTAGTTTTGTCATTGTACCCGATACCTACCCAACCTTCTGTATAGATGTCATTTCCTTGCACAGCATTTACACCATTTGCACCACCTCCTACTTTATGCCAAGCAGTTCTAATTAGAGAACTTAAAGTAATCTCAGTTTCATTACTTTCTTCATCAGTATAAATAAGTAAATCTTTACTTTGGTCAAATTCTAATTTCGTAAGCGTTTCTGTTTGCTCTAAAATTTGTTTTAGAAATAAAACATTTTCTTTTTGTTCTTCATCTCTATAAATAAGAGCGGGACCTTGACCATTATAATCTAAGGCTAATTGTAACTCTGTTAGAGTTTCTGAACTTGCCATTACAGATTTTAAAGTAAACACCTTCTCAACCCCCAACTCATTTGTATAAATAAATGAATCTGTTGATGTTGTTCCTATATATCTATAACCTGTGGGTACTTTATCCTCAGGAAGTATTTCGTCTTCACTTGCTGCAGGAAGGAAAATTATTTTATCACCATCAACAGGCGCTTCAGTAGATTCAGGATCTTCATCTTGTGGAATAATTTTATGTAACTCGTGAATGAACTTTTTCTCAACAGTAAATCTTGTCAACGTTTCATTGAATTTTCCAACTTCAGTTTCTCCATTTTTAAGGTTGAACCCTGCTGTTGTTTCATCTTCTACATTAGCCTGAAATAAATCCAGTATTAATTGATTTTCAGAAATAGTTGTTTTTAACTCATTGTTTCCAACAAGTTTATTCCATTCAAAAACAGGTCCGTTATCGTCTTTTCTTGTAGTACCCCAGTAATAAAAACCTTTTGTAAATTCATCATTTTCAGCCGTGTTGAAAATAATAAGTCCCTCTTTAGGATTTTCTCCAGCAATAACAGATTTATCTGTTAAACCTTTTAAAGCCACATTAGGAATCAAAAGACCTTTATTGTTATTCGTCTCATTTCCTATATGCAATATTGCAGACTCGTGTGGTAAATCATTCCCTACTCCTATTTGGGCAAAAGATATCCCGCTTAAAAGTAATGTACTTAGTAAAATTTTATTTCTCATAGCATTTGATTATGTTAAAACTTTATAATTAACTCTGCTACAAATTTACAATTTTTATAATTAATTACATTATCAATAATTAATTTAGTTAATTTACAAGTAAAAGATTGTTAATTTAGATAAAATCATCAATACTGTGTTTTTAAAATAGTGTTTTACTATAAATATGCTGTTTTAGATTAAATATATTCATTGAAGTAATTGCGTTAATTAGTGTGAAATAGTAAATATTGAGTGTTTTATTTTCTTAAAAAGCAATAAATGAGAATATTAACGGATTTAAAATATAGGTTTAAACTATGCGTATTTTTTGGTCCAAAAAAAAGAGCTTGCTGTTTATACAGCAAGCTCTTTTACAATATTGTGCCACAAGGTGGGCAGATTTGTAATTCGTTCCCATTTTTCTACTCCTATGGTTCTGACCATAGTAACAGCTTCTTGAATTCTCTTTTTAGAAGCACTCTTACTCACAATTAATTGAGATACTTCTCCCAATTGACGATACGCCTTAGTTTCTTCTATTTTCATAACGCATTGAATTTGTTCAAAATCTTTTTTAAGATACTAATTTTTTACCAGACTATAAAAAATTACACTACAGGCTTTTCTAATATTTTTCATTTAATTGCTTTATAATGTAGCTAAAGCATCACTTTTACTATAATTAAAAAAACAGTTTACCGTCTCTTTTGAGTAATTTATTTTATTTTAAAAATGGAAACACGAGAAATTTAGAATAAGAGAGTAGATTAAAATCAAACAGAACACTTTATATACAATATTATTTCTTTTTAAAAACAAATAGTTATAATTTAGAGGTATAAATAAGTGTGTTATGAGTCATAAAAAACTATTTGCAGGAAGTGAGATCATGGTTCTTGCAGTAAAAGACGTATTAGAAGAAAACAATATTAGATATATTGTTAGAGATGATATTGATTCTGCCATTACAGCAGGTTTTGGATCTGCAGATAAGGCAGTTCACGTTTTTGTTGAAGAAGAAGATTTGGCAAGAGCAAAAGAACTATTGAAAAATAATGACCTTGAAGAGTAATCTTTAATCGTTTTAAAAATTGAAAGCCTTTATACCTCGTATAAAGGCTTTTTTTGTTCTGTCTTCTTTAGTTTCACACAACGTTTAAAGGGATCAAAAAGGAAACTAATACCACATATAGTCGAGTTTTGTTCGGAAAACACCCCCTTTTTCCGAACATCTTCCGAGTATGTCTCGAACTTCTCTCGAACAAGGTGCCTATTAATATACACCATATTAAGAACTGAGCCTCTTGTTGTTCTACCTGATTAATTAGATGAAATAGACTTTATAAATGATATTACTGATAAAAGAGAGACGTGAATTAACAAATAAAAAAGGCCCTTGAATGTTTTATTTCAAGGGCCTACTCTATTTATAAGCGACTTTAGTCTAACTTTTTATCTATAATGCGATCAAAGTAATCTTGAATGAAAGCTTTGCATTTCATCTCAATAGCTTCCATTTCTTTGTTTTTATTTTTGATTAAATTCTTTTCTAATCCTTTGTCGGTAATAGCATAGAATCCAGTTACTTCCTTACCATTAAATCTACAGATATAATTACCTTCTTGGTATGTGTATTCATTAGCTCCATAATTAACAGTAAATGGTTTTGTAATCGTATCATTGATTAAACTACGTCCCCAACTTCTAAATGGCTTGTCATAACCAATTAAATCTAATACAGTAGGGTAAATATCAATCTGCTGTGCTAAACGTTTATCTACGCCCTTTAAATTGCCTTTAGGACTATAAAACAAAATAGGAACTGCGGTGCGATTTACAAGTTTTCTATATTCGTCATAATCAATTTGATTTGTATGGTCTGCTGTTATAATAAATATAGTGTTTTCAAACCAAGGTTCTTTACTGCTCTCTTCAAAGAAGCGCTTGAATGCATAATCAGTATAACCTACTGTTTTGTGTATTTGCTGATTCCCAACAGGAAACTTACCTTCATATTCTTTAGGAATATTAAAAGGTTCGTGTGAAGAAACAGTAAACAAAGTGGCAAAGAATGGTCCTTTTTTATCATTCAATGTTTTTCTCATATATTGAAAAAACGGCTCATCCCAAATACCCCATGTACCATCAAAGTCAGCATCATTGCTGTATTCTGTTTTTCCGTAATAATGATCATATCCTAAGATATTACCAAATCCTAAGAATCCCATTGACCCATTTGGAGCACCGTGAAAGAAAGATGTATCATACCCTTTCGATTTTAAAGTAGATACCAATGACTCAATCTTTTGTTTTGGAAATGGAGATGATGTAAATGCATCTTTAAACGATGGAATACCTGCAACTACAGAAGAAACTCCGTGAATAGATTTATACCCGTTAGCAAATGCATTTGGAAAAATCAAACTCTGTTGAGATAAAGAATCTATAAATGGTGTGTAACTTTTAAAGTTCGGAATATTCATATCTTCATTAAAAGCACCAATGTATTCTCTGGCATAACTTTCTGTGATAAACAATACGATATTTGGCGTTGAAGGCTCATTAGTATTGTATTGCTTAACAGCACTAACATTTTGAGCTAAAGTTTGCTCATCCATATAATCAACCTTCTTAAAACTCGTTTTACCAATAGTACGCAAAATAGCAAAAGGTGTATTTAAAACGATATCGGCGTGTTCCGGTTTAGATACATTTCTATTTGCGTCAATGATGTTTAAAGGACGGGTTGTTTTCTTTAAATCGCCACGTACACCAGCTACAAATCCCACTCCAACTACCACTGTTATTAAAGCAGTAGATAACCAATAAGGTTTTTTAGCTTCTACTTTTAACGGTGTTGTAAACTTAACTTTTTTGTACAGGTAAACCCAAGAAGCACAAAGTAAAACACATAGAACGAAAACGTGCCAATAGTTTACTAAGAAATTGAAAAATAATTGACCCTTATTAGATTCGTGTTCTAAACTGTCAAACACTGCAATAGTCGTTCTTGCATAGATAAATCTGTAGTAAATAAAGTCGATAAAATTGGTAGAATATGCGATTAAATTAGGGATAATATAAGCATAGAAAACTGCTTTTTGGTAACCTTTTTTAGTGTTGATAAACAACGGTAAAATAGACAATATGATGAATAAACTATTAACATAAAAAATAGCCATTCTGTCAAAAGTTAAACCGTGGTAAGCTAAGGTTAAAAATTGACCAATAGAATCTACATTTAATAAATCTGTATTGTAAACATAGAATAAAGTTCGCGCAATGAAATAGAAGAAAAAAGCCAACAACAATCGGTAGCCCATCACTAACATTTCATTTAATCTGAATCGATTAGATAACATATAACAAGTGTATTTTGAAATATTTTAGTAAAACCACAAATTTAATTAAATCTTTAGATTATTATCTTTTTTAACTCATTATAGTTTATATAGTTTTTTTTTTATACTTTGCGTAAGCTAATTAATGTAAACATGGTAAATCCTACAAGACTTTTTGATATTCCTTACCTACAAAACGCACAATTTCCTTTAGAGGATGCGTTAGTTACGAAAGTAAATGGAAAATGGGAGAAGACTTCTTCTCAGGAATATATAAATAAAGCGAACGCTCTTTCAAGAGCCTTATTGCGCTTAGGAATAAAAGAAAATGAAAAAATAGCTGTTATTTCTGGTGCTAACCAGACTAAATGGCATTTGCTTGATATTGGTTTATTGCAAATCGGAGCACAGAACGTGCCAATCTACCCTACTATTGCTGCTGAAGATTATCAGTATATCATCAGCCATTCTGAAGCTACATATTGTGTGGTTTCTGATCAAGAGATCTATGATAAATTAATGTCTGTTAAAGCAGAATTACCGCTTTTAAAGGAAGTCTATTCTTTTGATCAAATAGAAGGTTGTCAGAATTTTGATGTATTATTTGAACTTGGTGCTGATGAGAGTAATCAAGCTGATGTAGACCGTATTAAAGATACGATTACAGGAGATCATTTGGCTACGCTTATTTATACATCAGGAACAACAGGAAGACCTAAGGGAGTAATGTTGTCTCACACGAACTTGCTTGCAAACGTTACTGGAAGTTGGGATAGGGTTCCTTTTACAAGAGATGAGAAATATAGAGGATTGAGCTTCTTACCTATTTGTCACGTTTTTGAACGTATGATTACTTATCTATACCAATACAGTGGTGTTTCTATTTATTTTGCGGAGTCAATAGAAAAGATGGGGGAAAATATGAAGGAAGTTAAACCTAATGTAATGACTGTTGTACCTCGTTTACTTGAAAAAGTGTACGATAAAATCTTTACAACAGGTTCTGCATTAACTGGGTTTAAAAAGAGAGCTTTTTTCTGGGCATTAGAACTTGGTTTTAGATACAAACCATATAATAGAGGTTTATTTTATAACATACAGTTAGGAGTAGCAAGAAAGCTTGTTTTCAAAAAATGGCAAGAAGCACTGGGTGGTGAAATGAAGATTATTGTTTGTGGTAGTGCCGCATTACAACCTCGTTTATCTAAAGTGTTTAACGCTGCTGGACTTCCTGTTATGGAAGGATATGGATTGACAGAAACATCTCCTGTTATTGCTGTAAACGACAAGAGAAATGGTGGTTTACGCTCGGGTACTGTTGGACGTCCAATTGGTAACGTAGAAGTTAAGATCGCTGAAGATGGTGAAATCTTGTGTAAAGGTCCAAACGTAATGTTGGGATATTACAAGGATGAGGAAAAAACGCATTCGGTTATTAAGAATGGTTACTTCCATACAGAAGACATCGGACGTATAGACGAAGATGGTTTCTTACATATTACAGATCGTAAAAAAGAGATGTTCAAGACTTCTGGAGGGAAATATGTAGCTCCTCAGATGATTGAGAACAGAATGAAGCAATCTCGTTTTATTGAGCAGATTATGGTTATTGGTGAAGGTGAGAAAATGCCTGCAGCTTTTATTCAACCAAATTTTGAATTCGTAAGAGAATGGGCAAGAAGAAAACGATATGATATTGGTACGACTAATGAAGAGTTAGTTAAAAACCAAAAAGTTATTGATCGTATTATGGAAGAGGTTACTTACATCAATAAGAAGTTCGGTAAGTGGGAACAAGTGAAGAAATTTGAGCTTACACCAGAAGTGTGGAGTATTGATAGTGAGCACTTAACTCCTACTCTTAAACTACGTCGTCGTATTATTTTAGAAATGTACAAAGACTTATACGAGAAGATTTATAGAGGGTAAAAGTTAAAATTTTATTAATAAAAAGAAAAAAAGAAGAAATAGTATGCGTGCATACTATTTTTTTTTATATTTGATTTAATCAATAAGGTATGAAAAACAAAACTATAGATTACGTTTTGAGAGCAACGTGGCAAGCTGTGTCGAGAATGTACAATGAAGAGGCTGCTAAATATGATGCCAGTATGGCGCTTGCTTTTGCTTTATTAAGTATTGATAGAGAGGGTACTCCTTCTACCCTATTAGGTCCTAATATGGGAATGGAAGCTACGAGCTTAACGCGTACGCTTAAAAAGATGGAAGAAAAGGGTTTGATTACTAAAGAGAAAAATCCTAATGACGGACGTGGGGTCATTATTAAACTTACTCCACTCGGTCTTGAAAAAAGAGAACTATCAAGAGCCAAGGTTAAACGATTTAATGAAAAGATTAAATCACAGATCTCTGAAGAGAAGATTCGAAATTTTATTGAAGTTACAGATGTTATCAATCAACTGATTAACGACAAGAACATTTTTGAAGAAAAATAATCTTATCTTAAGGCTTGAAAATTAGACTATAAACCAAAGAATTATTTAAAGTATGAAACGTATTATTAAAAAAGTAGCGGTAGTGGGTTCTGGTGTTATGGGATCAGCTATTGCTTGTCACTTTGCTAATATTGGCTTAGAAGTGTTGCTTCTTGACATCTTGCCTCGTGAGTTAACTCCAGATGAGGAAAAGAAAGGCCTTACTTTAGAAAGTAAAGTTGTAAGAAATAGAATTGCTAATACGCACTTGGCAAATGCGTTGAAATCTAAACCGTCTCCTATTTACTTGCAGAAATTTGCTGAACGCATTTCTACTGGAAATATTGAAGATGATTTAGTAAAAATAAAAGATTGCGACTGGGTTATTGAGGTTGTAATTGAAAGATTAGACATTAAAAAATCTGTTTTTGAGCAGATTGAAAAATATAGAAAACCAGGTTCATTAATTACTTCGAATACTTCTGGTATTCCTATGAACTTAATGGTTGAAGGTCGTTCTGAAGATTTCCAAAAACACTTCTGTGGAACGCACTTCTTTAATCCTCCAAGATATTTACAATTGTTTGAAATTATTCCGGGACCACAAACGTCTCCTGAGGTGATTTCATTCTTCCAACGTTATTCAAGCTTATACTTAGGAAAAACTCCTGTATTGTGTAAAGATACTCCAGGGTTTATCGGTAACCGTGTAGGAGTTTACTCAATGGCTATGGTAATGCAATTGGCTCAAGAACTTGGATTAACTATTGAAGAAGCGGATACATTAACAGGATCTATTTTAGGAAGACCCAAAACGGGTACGTTTAAATTAGGAGATTTAGTAGGGTTAGATACTGCTATTAATGTTACTACTGGTTTAAAACAAAATTGTCCTAACGATGCAATGATTCAAGAGATTAAAGACAGTAAGCCTTTAAACTTCTTATTGGAAAATAAATTCTTAGGAGATAAATCGCGTAAAGGATTCTATTACAAAGAGGTAGATAAAGAAGGGAAAACAAACCGTTTTGCTCTTGACCTTGAAAAATTAGAGTACAGACCTTTAGAGCGTGCTAAAATTACAGCAGTTGAAACGGCTAAGCAAGCAGGGGGTACAAAAGCTAAATTAGCTGTATTACTTGCGGATCAAGGAAAAGCAGGAGATTTAATTCGCAAACACTTTGCTTCTCTTTTTGCTTATGTTTCACAACGCGTACCTGAAATTACGGATACCTTCTACCCTATTGATGATGCAATGCGTACTGGTTATGCGTGGAAATATGGTCCGTTCCAAACTTGGGATCTTGTAGGTCTTGAGAAAGGTATTGCAATTGTTGAAAAAGAAGGATATCAAGTTGCTGATTGGGTAAAAGAATTAGCAGCTACAGGTGCTAAAAGCTTCTATAAAGTTGAAAATGGCAAGAAGTTATTCTACAACCAAAATACAAAAGCATTTGAAGCAATTCCTGGTCAAGATGCATTCATTATTCTTGATAATATTAGAGCAACTAATAAAGTTTGGGGTAATAGCGAAGCTTCGTTAATTGACCTTGGAGATGGAATTGTGAACTTAGAGTTCCACTCTAAAATGAATACGATTGGTGGTGGTGTTTTAGCAGGATTAAACAAAGCTGTTGAAATTGCTGAAAAAGACTTCCAAGGATTAGTAGTTGGAAACCAAGGATCTAATTTCTCAGTTGGAGCTAACTTAATGATGATTTTTATGATGGCTGCGGAGCAAGATTACGATGAGTTAAACATCGCAATTAAAATGTTCCAAGATACTATGATGAAAATGCGTTACTCTGGTATTCCTGTTGTAGCGGCTCCACACGGAATGACTTTTGGTGGTGGATGTGAGTTGAGCTTACACGCTGATAAAGTTGTAGCGGCAGCTGAAACCTATATTGGATTAGTAGAGTTTGGAGTTGGTCTAATCCCAGGTGGTGGTGGTTCTAAAGAAATGACTGTTAGAGCAGCAGATCTTTACCGCAAAAACGACGTGGAGTTAAATACACTTCAAGAGCACTTCTTGACTATCGGAATGGCTAAAGTGGCTACTTCTGCACAAGAAGCGTATGACTTGAACATTTTACAAAGAGGAAAAGATATTGTAGTTGTAAATAAAGATTTACAATTAGCTCAAGCTAAACGCGAGGCTTTAGTGATGGCAGAAGCTGGTTATACACAACCTGTGAAACGCAAAGACATTAAAGTACTTGGACGTCAAGCATTGGGTATGTTCTTAGTAGGAACAGATAGTATGATGGCTGGTAAATACATTTCAGAACACGACCGTAAGATTGCTAATAAGTTAGCTTACGTAATGGCTGGAGGTGATTTATCTGAAGCTACATTGGTAACAGAACAATATTTACTTGACTTAGAAAGAGAGGCTTTCTTATCTCTATGTGGGGAACGTAAAACATTGGAAAGAATCCAATTTATGTTGAAAAATGGTAAACCATTGAGAAACTAATCTTTAATCTAATTTAAACTACTGAGAAAATGAAAACTGCATATATAGTACAAGGATATAGAACGGCTGTAGGTAAAGCACCAAGAGGTGTGTTCAGATTTAAAAGACCTGATGAACTTGCGGCTGAAACAATAGAGCACTTAATGAAATCATTACCTGAATTTGACAAAAGTCGCATTGACGATGTTATGGTAGGTAATGCTATGCCTGAGGCAGAACAAGGATTAAACATTGCTCGTTTAATCTCTTTAATGGGATTAAAAGTTGAGGATGTACCTGGTGTAACAGTAAACCGTTATTGTGCTTCAGGAATTGAAACAATTGGTATGGCTGTAGCTAAGATTCAAGCTGGAATGGCAGATTGTATCATTGCTGGAGGTGCTGAAAGTATGAGTTACATTCCTATGGGTGGGTACAAGCCTACTCCTGATTATGGTGTAGCTAAAGAAGGACACGAAGATTACTATTGGGGAATGGGACTTACTGCAGAAGCAGTAGCTAAACAATTCAATGTATCTCGTGCTGATCAAGATGAGTTTGCTTTTAACTCACATATGAAAGCTTTAAAAGCACAAGCAGATGGTAAGTTTGACAATCAAATTGTACCAATTACAGTGAATGAAGTATTTGTTAACGAAAAAGGGAAACGCGATACTAAATCATATACTGTTACTAAAGATGAAGGGCCAAGAGCAGGTACGTCAGTTGAGGCATTAGCTAAATTACGTCCGGTATTTGCTGCTGATGGATCTGTAACAGCAGGTAACTCTTCACAAACAAGTGATGGTGCTGCTTTTGTTATGATTATGTCTGAAGAAATGGTAAAAGAGTTAAACATTGAGCCAATTGCAAGAATGGTAAATTATGCAGCGGCAGGTGTAGAACCAAGAATTATGGGAATGGGTCCTGTTAAAGCTATTCCGAAAGTATTAAAACAAGCAGGATTACAAGTTAAGGATATTGATTTATTTGAATTAAATGAGGCTTTCGCTTCTCAATCATTAGCAGTAATTCGCGAATTAGATTTGAATCCAGAAATTATCAATGTAAACGGAGGTGCAATTGCACTTGGTCACCCACTTGGATGTACAGGAGCAAAACTATCTGTTCAATTATTTGATGAAATGAAACGCCGTGGTTCTAAATACGGTATGGTAACTATGTGTGTAGGTACTGGACAAGGAGCTGCAGGAATCTATGAATTGCTATAAAGACTATTAACCAATAACGAAATAAAACTATGAGTACAGATATCACAAGAGGAGGTCAATTCCTTGTAAAAGAAACTAAATACGAGAATGTTTTTACACCAGAAGATTTTTCTGAAGAGCAAGTAATGATGCGTGAGTCAGTAAAGGAATTTATTGACAAAGAAATATGGCCAAACAAAGAGCGTTTTGAGAAAAAAGATTACGCTTTTACAGAATCAAGTATGCGTAAAGCAGGAGAACTTGGTCTTTTAGGAGTAGCTGTTCCAGAAGCTTACGGAGGATTAGGAATGGGATTCATTTCTACAATGTTAGTTTGTGATTACATTTCTGGAGCTACAGGGTCTTTCTCTACTGCTTTTGGTGCACATACTGGTATTGGAACAATGCCTATTACACTTTATGGTAACGAAGAACAAAAGAATAAATACGTTCCTAAGTTAGCTTCAGGAGAATGGTTTGGTGCATACTGTTTAACAGAGCCAGATGCAGGATCAGATGCAAACTCAGGAAAAACAAAAGCTGTTTTGTCTGAAGATGGTAAGTACTACTCTATCACAGGACAAAAAATGTGGATTTCTAATGCGGGATTCTGTAATTTATTCATCGTATTTGCACGTATTGAAGATGATAAAAACATTACAGGTTTTATCGTTGAAAACGATCCAAGTAACGGGATTACTTTGGGAGAAGAAGAACACAAATTAGGAATTAGAGCATCTTCTACTCGTCAAGTATTCTTCAGCGAAACGAAAGTTCCTGTTGAAAATATGTTGTCAGAAAGAGGAAATGGTTTCAAAATTGCTATGAATGCTTTAAACGTTGGTCGTATTAAACTTGCAGCAGCTTGTTTAGACTCACAACGTCGTTTAATTACGCAATCAGTTCAATATGCTAATGAGCGTATTCAGTTTAAAACACCTATTTCATCTTTTGGTGCAATCCGTACTAAATTAGCTGAAATGGCAACAAATGCTTATGTAGGTGAAGCGGCTTCATATAGAGCAGCAGCAAGTATTGAAGAGCGTATTAATCAACGTATAGCAGAAGGTAATACACACCAAGATGCAGAATTAAAAGGAGTTGAGGAGTTCGCTATTGAGTGTTCTATTCTTAAGGTAGCTGTTTCTGAAGACGTACAATCTTGTGCTGATGAAGGAATCCAAATCTTTGGAGGTATGGGGTTCTCAGAAGATACACCAATGGAAAGCGCTTGGAGAGATGCTCGTATTGCTCGTATTTATGAAGGTACGAACGAGATCAACCGTATGTTAGCAGTTGGTATGTTAATCAAGAAAGCAATGAAAGGACACGTTGATTTATTAGGACCTGCTATGCAAGTAGCTGATGAGTTAATGAGTATTCCAAGTTTCGATACACCTGATTATTCTGAATTATTTGCAGAAGAAAAAGAGCTTATCGAGAAATTGAAAAAAGCATTCTTAATGGTTGCTGGTAGTGCAGTTCAGAAATACGGACCAGATTTAGATAAGCACCAAGCTTTACTAATGGCTGCATCTGATATGATGATCGAAATCTATATGGCAGAAAGTGCTATTCTTAGAACAGAGAAGCTTGCTAAAGTAAAAGGGCAAGAAAATATTAAGGAAGAAATTGCAATGGCTCAGTTATACTTATACCACGCTGTTGATATTATTGCTGAGAAAGGAAAAGAAGGAATTGCTTCTTTTGCTGAAGGTGATGAACAACGTGTTATGTTAATGGGACTACGCAGATTTACAAAATATGTGAATCTACCAAATGTGAATGCATTGAGAGAAACAATCGCAAGCAAATTGGTAGACGCAAACGAATATGTTTTCTAATAAGGAAACAAACAGTTTGGTTTAGTTTGTTTGAAAAAACCGCTTCTATTCTTCGGAAAAGGGCGGTTTTTCTTTTTTATAGGTATTTAAATAATCAATTTTGACTTATAATTGATCTCTTTTTATGTGTTAAATACTTAATATTAAAGCGATTAGTTATTTTTAAATAAAATAAATCACGTTTTGTTTTCTTATAATAGGTTAAAAAGATTATTTTTGTGCTATAATTTTTTATACTTAAAAGATATTTACTGTGGAAAACGCAAATGCTTTAAAATTGATTAAAAAGATCCAATCGGATTTAATTGCTGATGGACTTGTTGTAGAAAATATTGTTCCGGATTTACAAAAACTAAGAGAATTCGCTTTATTAGAAGAGAAACCGGTTTTAGTAAAATCTATTCGTTTAACTTACGAGCATATTCAAAATAACAATGCTTTTTTGATTGCTATTCCATCAGATGAGGCTATAGAGGAAACTGAAGGAGTTGTTGCAGAAGTTGCAGCTGCTAAAAATGATTTAGAAAGTTTACAATACCTTTTATCTCTATATAAAGATATTAACAACAAACATAACATCGAAGATTTGAGAGATTACAACACAAGATTGCAAGCTTTCTAATTAAAAATGTTAATCATAACAAAAAAAGCCTATCAGATTACCTGATAGGCTTTTTTTGTTCTAATATAAAATCTATATTAGCCACTCAAAACTCGTAAATTAATTAAAAATGCTTAAATCATTTAAAATTATTGCTCTACTTGAGGGTATTTCTCTTTTAGTATTACTATTTATAGCAATGCCTTTAAAATATTTTATGGATATGCCTGCAATGGTAAGTAAAGTTGGAATGGCACATGGTGTTTTATTTATACTTTATATTGTAATGGCAACTGTTCTTAAAAGTGATGAGAAATGGAGCTGGAAGAAATACGGTCTGATTTGTGTAGCTTCAGTTATTCCATTTGGTACTTTTATCATGGAAAACAAGTTATTAAACTCTAAAGCATAAAAAAATAAGCCTATTCAGGCTTATTTTTTTTTCTTATATCTATTGCATCAGCAATGATTTCAGCATGATCAAAAGCTAATTCAGGTAAGTTATCTATACTAAACCATTTAAGCTCTTTAGCATCATCTGCTGCCTTTCCAATCACCTCTTCCCCTACTTCACCATAATAAGCTACACTAATAGTATGAGATCTTGGATCTCTAAAAGGTGTACCATAAGCTTTTGTTTGAGTAAGTTCTTGACAAGGTATTGATGTTTCTTCAAGTAATTCCCTACTGGCAGCTATCATTAGATCCTCATTTTCATCAACAAATCCACCAGGTAAAGCCCAATAATCACGAAATGGCTCGTTTTTGCGTTTTATTAAAAGTATTTCTAAATCCTTTATCTTTTCTTTAAATAAGATCACATCTACAGTGACAAAAATCTTAGAGGTATATTTCATCTTAGTCGTTTTTAATTTTACGTATTTATAGTAAAAACGTTGTATTTTGAAATAAAAGTATGAATTTTTCTGATATTTCAAAAGTTTAGATTATATTTGCTCCTTAAGCGATTAGTAAAGACTTGGTTACTTAAAATCAAGTTTAGTGGAAATTAAAAATACAACTATGAAAAAATTAACATTACCGTTATTGGCTTCTGTATTAGCTTTTGGTGTAGCTAATGCTCAAGACAAACCTTACAACAAATGGTCTATTGACTTAAATGGTGGTTTTGCTAAACCTGCAAGAACTTTAACTTCAGGTTATACAGGTGAAACTTTCGAAAACATGCACTTAGATGGTGGTGTACGTTACAGTTTAAATAACAAATTCGGAGTTAAAGCTTCTTTTGGATATGACAAATTAGATAGCTGGACAAACGATGCAGATTTAAACACTAACTACTACAGAACAAGTGTTGAAGGAGTTGTAAACTTAGGTAGAGTTCTTAACTTCGAAAACTGGACTAAAGTATTAAACGTTCAAGCTCACGCAGGGGGAGGTTTCTCTTGGATGAATGGAGACGGATTTACAGGTACAGATAACATGGGACACATTATGGCTGGTTTAACTGGACAAGTTAAATTACACAGACGTGTTGCTTTAAACGCTGATTTTACATTCGTACAAAACGTTCAACAAAACCAAAACTTTGACGGATTAAGTAAAACAAACCGTTCAAACTTCCAAGGTACAATGATGAACGCAACAGTTGGTATCTCTGTTTATTTAGGTAAACATGCTCAACACGCTGACTGGTATGCTGAAGCAGCTCAAGAGAACAACTTATTATCTGAGTTAGACGGAAGATTATCTAAAGTAGAAGGAATGCTTGTTGACTCTGACGGAGACGGTGTTGCTGATTACTTAGATTTAGAACCAAACACTCCAGCAGGAGCATTAGTTGATTCAAGAGGTAGAAATATCGACAAAAACAACAATGGTATTGCTGATAACATTGAAGCATTTATCGCTGAGAAATATGGTAACGCTGAGAAACCAGTTAGCTCTGATGACGCTGCAATGATTAAAGAACTTATCAATAAAGGATACGTTGCTGTATACTTTGACTTTGATAAATCTCAACCAACTTCAGTTGATGGAATTAACTTCATCGTTAACTACATGAAAAATAACCCATCTGCTTCTGTAGAAGTTTTAGGATATGCTGATGCTGTAGGAAACAAATCTTACAACAATACATTATCTGCAAAACGTGCTAACGCAGTTAAAGATATCTTAGTTAAAGCTGGTGTTGCTGCTTCTAAAGTATCTGCTACAGGTAACGGAATTGACGACGCAGTTTCTAAAGATTCAGCTGCAGCTCGTAAGATTGCAAGAAAAGTTATTTTCAAAATTAACTAATTAGATTATAACTAATATTATACTAAAGCGCAAGATTATTCTTGCGCTTTTTTCATTTAAATAAGTAACTTTGTATAAGTTATTATTTAGTATGGTATTCAAAATAAATTCAGAATATTCTCCTACTGGAGATCAACCTGAAGCAATTAAAAAATTAAGTCAAGGGGTTAAAGCTAATGAACAGTTTCAAACTCTTGTAGGTGTAACAGGTTCAGGTAAAACTTTTACTGTTGCTAATGTGATTCAAGAGGTGCAACGTCCTACTCTTGTCTTAGCACATAACAAAACTTTAGCTGCTCAGCTATATACAGAATTTAAAAACTTCTTCCCAAATAATGCTGTTGAGTATTTTGTGTCTTACTATGACTATTATCAACCAGAAGCATTTATTCCTGTAACCGGACAATATATTGAAAAAGATTTATCAATAAATGAAGAATTAGAAAAGATGCGTCTTAGTACCACTTCTGCCCTATTGTCTGGTAGAAGAGATATTCTTGTTGTTGCATCTGTATCTTGTCTTTATGGTATTGGTAATCCGATTGAATTTCAAAAAAATGTTATTACTATTGAATTAGATCAAGAGATTTCTCGTACTCAGTTACTTCATAAACTTGTACAAAGTTTATACTCACGTACAGAAGCAGACTTTAGCCCGGGGAATTTTAGAATCAAAGGAGATATTATTGAGGTATTTCCAAGCTATGCCGATAATCCATTCCGTATCCATTTCTTCGGAGATGAAATTGAAGACATTGAAGTTTTTAATGCAACTGACTCACAAGTCATAGAGAAGTTTACTAAACTTACAATCTACCCTGCTAATATGTTTGTTACATCTCCTGATGTTTTGCAAAATGCAATATGGGAAATACAACAAGACATGGTTAAACAAGTAGAATATTTCAAAGAAATAGGAAAACATTTAGAGGCTAAAAGATTAGAGGAAAGAACTAACTTTGATTTAGAAATGATTAGGGAACTTGGTTATTGTTCTGGAATTGAAAATTATTCTCGCTACTTAGATGGTAGAGATCCTGGAACAAGACCTTTCTGTTTGTTAGATTATTTCCCTGATGATTATTTAATGGTTGTTGATGAAAGTCACGTTACCATTTCACAAGTACATGCAATGTATGGTGGTGATAGATCAAGAAAAGAGAACCTTGTTGAGTATGGATTTAGATTACCTGCTGCTTTAGATAATAGACCTTTGAAATTTGAAGAGTTTGAGTCTATGCAAAATCAGGTTATTTATGTTTCTGCGACTCCAGCTGATTATGAATTACAAAAGTCCGAAGGTGTAGTAGTTGAACAATTAATTAGACCTACTGGTTTATTAGACCCTATAATAGAGTTAAGACCTTCTGAAAATCAAATAGATGATCTTATTGAAGAGATTCAGCAAAGAGTAGAAGTTGATGAGAGAACTTTGGTCACAACTCTAACTAAAAGAATGGCTGAAGAACTTGCTAAATATTTTACAAGAGTTGGTATTAGATGTAGGTATATACACTCTGATATTGATACACTTGAAAGAGTTGAAATCATGCAAGATTTAAGAAAGGGATTATTTGATGTATTAATTGGAGTCAATCTTTTGAGAGAGGGACTTGATTTACCTGAAGTATCTTTAGTTGCTATATTAGATGCTGATAAAGAAGGCTTCTTAAGAAGTCATAGGTCTTTGACTCAGACTGTTGGACGTGCTGCTCGTAATGTTAATGGTAAAGCTATTATGTATGCTGATAAAATAACGGCAAGTATGCAAAAGACTATTGATGAGACTGCTTATCGCAGGGAAAAGCAAATGATTTATAACAAAAATCATAACAAAGTACCTACTGCTCTTAATAAAAAAATAACAAGTGAATTGGTTAAAAACTCTTATGATGAGATTCAACAAGAATCTATTTTAAAAGCTGCTGAAGAATCTATAAAATATAAATCAAAAGCTGATATTGAAAAAATGATACGTGATAAGAGGAAAGCAATGGAAAAAGCCGCTAAAGATTTAGATTTTATTAATGCTGCTAAACTTAGAGATGAAATAAAAGCTTTAAAAGATAAACTTTAGACTTTTTAATTTACCTTTGCCAAAATAAGAATTAAGATGACGAATAACGATATTTTTAAAAAATTACGTGTTGCATTGCAACTTAGAGATGATCAAATTGTTGAAATACTTGAATTAGTTGACTTTCGTATGTCAAAGGGTGAAATAGGTAATTTCTTTAGAAATGAGGATCATCCTAAATACGTTGAATGTGGAGATCAGGTTTTAAGAAATTTTTTAAATGCTTTAGTTATTTATTTACGAGGAACTAAAGAAGAACCAAAAAATCCTATGGAGGTTTTAGGAACACATAAAAAAGATTTTAAGAAAGAAAGTTCTGATAAAGTAAAAACTTCTGCTCCTAAACAAAAAACAGAAAATAAAACTTATTCTAAGAAAATGAATGATTCTTCAAAAGCCAAGAGCTTTAATAAAAAGAAGAATGACTCTCCTTTTGCAGGAATAAAGTTTAATAATGGTAAAAAGAACAAATAGTTTTATAATAATAGAAGGGTATTCAGTATTTGAGTACCCTTTTATATTTTAAGCAAGTATAGTTTATTTATAATATGTACAACCTTCTGAGAATTGAATATTTAATTATTATATGTACTGATGGTCAAATATTGAAATTATAAGCAAGTACTATAATTGATAAATCAAATAATAGAATAAGTGCTAACTCAGGAG
Source organism: Myroides phaeus (assembly GCF_009799805.1). Classification (NCBI taxonomy): domain Bacteria; kingdom Pseudomonadati; phylum Bacteroidota; class Flavobacteriia; order Flavobacteriales; family Flavobacteriaceae; genus Myroides; species Myroides phaeus. The sequence goes on along the minus strand of NZ_CP047050.1, from coordinate 2,499,973 downwards.
TTAATAACTAAAAAAGCCAGATATATAAAATATCTGGCTTTTTTTGTATATATATGTTAATCTTTAAATTAAGATAATGCAGCTTTAACTTGATCAGCAGCTTCTTGGAAAGCAACTGCAGATAAGATTGGCATACCTGATTCATCGATTAATTCTTTTGCTAATTCAGCATTTGTTCCTTGTAAACGAACGATAATTGGAACATTGATATCATCTCCCATGTTTTTGTATGCATCAACAACACCTTGAGCAACACGGTCACAACGAACGATTCCTCCGAAGATATTAATTAAAATAGCTTTTACGTTTGGATCTTTTAAGATAATACGGAAAGCTGTTTCAACACGTTTAGCATCAGCAGTACCTCCTACGTCTAAGAAGTTAGCAGGTTCAAAACCAGCATACTTAATTAAGTCCATAGTCGCCATAGCTAATCCAGCACCGTTAACCATACATCCAACTGTACCATCTAAATCAACATAGTTTAATCCAGCAGCATTTGCTTCAACTTCGATTGGTCTCTCTTCAGAAAAATCTCTGTATTCAGCATAAGTTTTTTGTCTGTATAATGCGTTATCGTCTAAAGTAACTTTAGCATCTACAGCTAAAATTTTATCATCAGATGTTTTTAATACTGGGTTAATTTCGAACATTGAAGAATCACTTCCAATGTATGCTCTGTATAAAGCATCTACGAATTTAACCATTTCTTTGAATGCATTTCCTGATAATCCTAAGTTGAAAGCGATTCTTCTTGCTTGGAATCCTTGTAATCCTACAGCAGGGTCAATTTCTTCTTTGAAAATTAAGTGTGGAGTTTTTTCAGCAACGTCTTCAATATCCATTCCACCTTCAGTAGAATACATAATCATATTACGTCCTTTAGCTCTATCTAATAATACAGACATGTAAAATTCAGATGTTTCGCTTTCTCCTGGATAGTATACATCTTCTGCAACTAACACACGGTTAACTCTTTTACCAGCAGGTGGTGTTTGTGGAGTAATTAAATCCATCCCGATAATTTTACCAGCGATTTCTTTAACTTCTTCTAAGTTTTTAGCCAACTTAACTCCTCCTCCTTTACCTCTTCCTCCAGCATGGATTTGAGCTTTGATTACATACCAACTTGTACCAGTTTCGTCTGTAAGTTGTTTTGCTTTTTCAACTGCCTCTTCTGCGTTGTTAGCTACTAATCCACGTTGTACTCTTACACCGTAGCTAGCTAATATTTCTTTACCTTGAAATTCATGTAAATTCATAGTGTGATACGTTTAGCTTTTAATATAAACAGTTACAAAAATAATAATTCAGTTTGAATTCCCCTAATTTTATTCAGGTTATATGATATATAACTGCGATTTAACTTTATTAATTGAACAAATTTATTACTTATCAGTATATTTTCTTAAAATATATCTATTGATCCTTTTCCTTCTCTAATAATTTCTGGCTCAGAACCAGATAAATCAATTACTGTTGAAGCTTCATTATTACCATAACCTCCATCAATAACTAAATCAACTGTATTTTGCCATTTTTCATAGATAAGTTCAGGATCTGTTGTGTATTCTAATATCGCATCCTCATCATAAATAGATGTTGAAACGATAGGATTCCCCAATTTCTTTACAATTTCACGTGCTATATTATTATCAGGTACACGAATACCAACTGTTTTTTTCTTTTTAAAATCTTTTGGCAAGTCATTATTACCAGGTAAAATAAAGGTATATGGACCTGGTAAAGCTTTTTTAAGAATCTTAAATGTTGCTGTATCAATTTGTTTAACATAATCAGATATATTACTCAAATCATAACATATAAAAGAGAAATTAGCTTTCTCAAGTTTTATACCCTTGATTTTAGCAATTTTCTCTAATGCTTTAGAATTTGTAATATCACAGCCTAACCCATAAACTGTATCAGTAGGGTAAATAACTAAACCTCCTTCTCTCAAGATCTTGACAACTCTGTCAATCTCTTTTTCATTGGGATTTTCTGGATATATTTTAATTAACTGTGACATTTCTTTATCTTCTTAAATACTTTTACAAATTACGACAAAACCTGTAGTTTGGCAAACCTTAGCAACAATTTTTTAATACCTCCTACATCAAATTTTATTTCAGCTTTCTTATCAGCCCCTACTCCTTCTAAATTCAAGATTATTCCTTTCCCAAATCTTTCATGCATTACGGTTTGACCAACAATTAATCCCTGATTATCTGCTGAAACACCAGTACTTTTTGAACTTGAATTTACTGGCTTTAGCTTGCGAATATTTCTATCTTGCTTAGGCTCTTCATTATTAGTAATATAAGCTGGAGGAGTTCCATTCTCTGGCTTCTTTAACCTCAATTTACTTTTATCTACGTCGCCAAATATATCAGCATTGATAGTTGGTTTATAGCGATAGTTTGTTTCAACAGGAGTCAAATACTCTAAGTATTGATCATCTATCTCTTCAATAAATCTTGAAGGGTCACAATCTACTAATTTTCCCCAACGATATCTCGATTGGGCATAAGTCAAATAAGCCTGATGTTCTGCACGTGTCAACGCTACATAGAACAAACGTCTTTCTTCTTCCAACTCACTACGCGTATTCATACTCATAGCACTTGGAAACAAATCTTCTTCCATTCCAACACAAAATACGGTTGGAAACTCAAGTCCTTTTGCCAAGTGAATAGTCATCAACGCCACACGGTCATCTTCTCCCGTATCCTTGTCTAAATCAGTAGCTAAAGCCACATCTTCAAGAAATTCACTTAATGATCCTCTGGCACCGTCTACTTCTTTCTGCCCTTCAATAAAATCCTTAATACCATTCAGTAATTCCTCAATGTTTTCCATGCGAGTAATACCTTCAGGTGTTGTATCTTTTCTAAGTTCTTGTACTAATCCTGTTTTTTTAGCTATATGCTCTGTTAACTGATACGCATCCATAGTTTCATCCAAAGCTTGGAATGCCTTAATCATTAAACCAAAGTCGCTTAACTTGTTACGAGTACCAGCAGTAATCTTCAAGTCTATTTTATCAATATGCTCAATAATCTCATAAATAGATCGTTTGTAATGATTAGCAGCAATAGTTAATTTATCCATTGTCGTATTTCCAATACCACGTGCTGGATAGTTTATTACACGCACCAAAGCTTCTTCATCCTTCGGATTAATAACTAATCTCAGGTAACTTAAAACATCTTTAATCTCCTTTCTTTGGTAGAACGACAATCCTCCGTAAATTCGATAGGGTATATCTTTTTTACGCAATGCATCCTCCATCGCACGAGATTGTGCATTCGTTCTATATAGAATAGCAAAATCACCGTTGTTTTTTTGATTAACCATTTTCTCTTCAAAAATAGTTGAAGCAACAAAACGACCTTCTTCCCCATCTGTTAATGAACGGTGTACTTTAATCTTAGGACCAAAATCATTAGCAGTCCAAACTACTTTTTCAAGCTTCACTTTATTCTTGTCGATAACAGTATTTGCTGCCTCAACAATATTACGTGTAGAACGATAGTTTTGCTCCAAACGATAGGTTTGTACTCCCTCATAATCTTTTTGGAAGTTAAGAATGTTGTTGATGTTTGCTCCACGGAAAGCATAAATACTTTGCGCATCATCACCAACCACACATATATTCTGAAAACGATCAGACAATGCACGTACAATCAAATACTGTGAGTGATTCGTATCTTGGTACTCATCAACTAAAATATATCTAAAGCGATCTTGATACTTTGCCAACACATCAGGAAAACGTGTCAATAACTCATTTGTCTTTAACAACAAATCATCAAAGTCCATTGCTCCTGATTTGAAACATCTTTCTACATAATTATTGTAAATCTCTCCAATACGCGGACGTTTACTCATAGCATCAGCTTCCTGTAACTCCGGGTTCTCAAAATAGGACTTAACAGTAATCAAACTGTTTTTGTAAGATGAAATACGGCTAAGCACCTCTTTAGGTTTATAGATATCTCTATCTAATTGCATCTCTTTAATAATCTGACCGATTAAACGCTGACTATCCTGAGAATCATAAATAGAGAAGTTCCCTGGATACCCAAGTCGATCAGATTCAGCTCTTAAAATCTTAGCAAAAACAGAGTGGAATGTTCCCATCCATAAGTTCTTAGCCTCTGAATTACCCACTATCTGAGCAATTCTGTGTTTCATTTCACGAGCTGCTTTATTTGTAAATGTCAATGCTAAAATATTAAACGCATCAACACCTTGGTGCATCAAATAAGCAATACGTAAAGTTAAAACCCTTGTCTTACCCGAACCTGCTCCCGCTATCACTATCATTGGTCCATCTTTCTGAAGGACAGGTGCTCTTTGAGCCTCATTTAATTGATCAATATAATTTTGCATATCTATTTCCTCGAAAAAGTTCAAAATTACAATTCCTATCCCTTTATAACAAGTTATTGATGTTATAAAAAATTATGCCAGATAATATTATTCGCTATTTTTGTACCAAATCAAAAAAGCTATGAAAACAGATTTTATAATGGAGATTATAGGATATACGCTACCTGCTTTAACTACAGCAGCATTGTCTTACGTATATTTTAGTAAAATCTTAGAGCGACAGTCTAAAAAAGACTTTTATTTATTAGAACAATTAAAGAAAAAAGACGAAAATAAAGCCACAATTGACACTACAGCACTGAAGCTACAAGCTTGCGAAAGATTAGTCATCTTAATTGAACGCATTGATTTAAAGAAGTTAGTATTGCGCATTGAACCTGTTTCTGAGGATAAGAACACTTACCAATTTGCTTTAATTCAGCATATAGAACAAGAGTTTGATTACAATATTTCTCAACAAATTTACGTTACTAATGAACTATGGCAAATAGTACTTCAAACAAAAAATACAATTATTTCATCAGTACATCAAACAGCGCAACATCCTTCAGTGGCTAATGCTACTGCATTAAGAGAAGTTTTGCTTACTGAAAACATTCAATTACAGCGCAAAATAGAAATAGCACTTTCTGCCATTCGATTAGAAGCAGATAGTTTATTATAAATTAAAACATAAAAAACATAATGAAAAACAAATTTTTGGTTCTGGCATTAGGTATTACATTAACTGGTGGAGTAGCTTTACCAATGCAAGCTCAAAAGAAACAAACAACAACTACGTTACTTAACAGCTTGAGCCAAGACAAAGCAGCAAACGGACTTAAAGAAGCACTTACTAAAGGTATTACTGACCAAGTAAGTACATTAACTCAAAAAGATGGTTTCTTTAAAAATGAATTGGTTAAAATTTTATTACCTGAAGAGATTCAGAAAGTAGATAAAACGCTTAGAAAAATTGGAATGGGTGGTTTAGCTGACCAAGGTTTACTTTTATTAAACAGAGCTGCTGAATCTGCTGTGAAGGAATCTACACCTATCTTTTTAGATGCTGTTCAGAAGATCTCTTTTAACGATGCTAAAAATATTTTAATTGGAGGTGAATCAGCGGCAACTAATTATTTACAAGAAGGTACTAAAGCTGCTTTATATAAAAAGTTTTCCCCTGTTATTAATGAATCTTTAGCAACAGTTGGTGCAGATAAGGTATGGGAAACTATCTTTTCTACCTATAACAATTTACCATTAGTTGCTCCTGTAAATACTGATTTAACAGACTACGTGACTAATGAAACAATGAGTGGAGTTTTTAAAATGATTGCTGTTGAAGAGAATAAAATCCGTGCTAATTCTGGTCTTGCAAGAAATACTAAACTACTTCAAGATGTATTCTCAATTCAAGATAATTTAAAGAACGGTGCCCAAAAAAATACATCAAGCAATTCTAAAGACAAAAAATCAGAGAAAAAACAAGAAAAGAAGTCTTTGTTTAAAGGATTGAATATTTTTTAGACAAATAAATAAAAATAACATTTATATAACATTCGATTAACCGCTATTATCAAATTATTTTCTGAAATTTGTTATATCAAAAAATGATTGATTTCATAATAGTTAGGGTTAGTTAAAAAGCGAGTAATTTACATTACTCGCTTTTTCTTTATTCTATTCTTTCGTGTATCTGTTTAAAGTAATCAAAGGCTCTAAATAGATGAGTACCGTGCCAAGAAAACATCTCTCCATCTACAAAAACGGTTTTTCCGTGATGTGTAAAACGACCTATTTCAAAAGCGTGTTCTTCTTTAAAAGGGAACGGCTCTGATGATAAAAACACCAACTCTGGATCTCCTTGAATGCGTATCTTTCTCAATTCAATTTCAGGATATCTTTCATCTCTGTTAGCATAAACGTTTTCAAACTTACAAAGTGTCATCAATTCATTGATAAATGTGTCTTTACCAGCTACCATAAATGGTTCTCTCCAAATAAAATAAGCAGCTGTGTAACTTGGTTTATCACTTACAAAAGACATAAAATCTTTCTGTGCAAAACGCAATTTATCAATCCATTTTCTTGACTCTGTACGCTTGTTAAACAACACACCAAAATCCTCTATCATCTTCAAATTATCCTCTAATGTGATAACATCAGTTACCCAAACAGGACAAATCTCTTTTAAGCTTTCTACTATTTCTAAAGTATTTTCTTCTTTATTACAAATAATAATATCCGGCTCTAATAATCTTATTTTCTCTTTGTGTACCTTTTTAGTTCCTCCAACGTTAGTCTTCGTTACTTTTAAGTGATATGGATGTACACAAAATTTAGTAATACCAACAATCTCATCTTCCAGTCCTAAATCAAACAATGTTTCTGTTTGTGAAGGAACTAAAGACACAATTCGTTTTGGTCTACTTGTAAAAGTATGTTCTTGACCTATTTGGTCTTTTAATACAATCATTGCTTATAGCTTATTTTTTATTATATCTTCCATTTCTTTTTGTAGAACAAGAGCTTCTTCTCGTGCTCTTTCAGCAAAATCAGCACCATTAGAAGCATAGATAATTCCTCGTGATGAATTGATTAATAAACCTACTTGGCTATTAAATCCAAACTCACATACATCTTTTAAACTACCTCCTTGTGCTCCAACTCCAGGAACAAGTAAGAAACTATTAGGAACTATCTTTCTAATTTCTTTAAAATACTCTGCTTTTGTAGCTCCTACAACATACATTAGGTTATCAGAGTTTTTGTACGACTTAGAAGTTTCTAAAACTACTTGGTATAATTCCTTATCTCCTACCTTCTGAGTTTGATAATCAAATGCTCCTTTATTTGAAGTCAATGCTAACAAAATAGTATGCTTATTTTCAAATTCTAAGAAAGGTTCTACTGAATCTTTTCCCATATATGGAGCAACAGTTACACTATCAAAAGCCATATCTTCAAAGAATGCCTTTGCATACATAGTAGCTGTGTTTCCAATGTCTCCACGTTTAGCATCAGCAATTGTGTACACCTCAGGGTAATTTGCATTCAAATAATCAATCGTTTTCTTCAAAGAAGTCCATCCTTTTAGTCCGTATGCCTCATAGAAAGCAATATTTGGTTTGTAAGCCACAGTGATGTCGTGCGTAGCATCAATGATAGCTTTATTAAAACTAAAAATAGGGTCTTCCTCTTGTAGAAAAGCAGCTGGAATCTTTGCTAAATCAACGTCTAATCCGATACAAAGAAATGATTTTTTCTTAACTATTTGTTCTACTAATTGTTGTGTTGTCATGGTAGTATAAGTTTAAAAAAAACCACACTATACAGATAGCGTATGTGTGGTTATATAAGTTCATTAAAATAAATTAAAATACTTCGCTTTCTTTAAGCTTCTCAGTATTACTAACTAATTGTAATTCATCAATAATTTTCTGGATATTTCCGTTCATAACACCATCCAAATCATATAACGTTAAACCAATACGGTGATCCGTTACACGACCTTGTGGGTAGTTATAAGTTCTAATCTTAGCAGATCTATCTCCACTACTAACTTGAGAACTACGTTTTTGAGCATCTACAGCTTGTTTCTTAGCTAACTCCATTTCGTATAAACGAGAACGCAATACAGATAAAGCTTTATCTTTATTCTTATGTTGAGACTTCTCATCTTGACATTGAGCAACTAATCCTGTTGGAATGTGCGTCATACGTACAGCTGATTTAGTTGTATTTACTGACTGACCTCCAGGACCAGATGAACAGAATAAGTCAATACGAACATCATTCATATCAATTTGTACATCAAACTCTTCAGCTTCAGGTAATACCATTACAGTAGCAGCAGAAGTGTGAACACGTCCTTGTGTTTCAGTTTGTGGAACACGTTGTACACGGTGTACACCTGCTTCAAATTTCAACGTTCCGTATACGTCTTCTCCTGTTACTTCAAAGATAACCTCTTTATATCCACCAGCACTTCCTTCGTTTACATCTACAACAGAAGTTCTCCACCCTCTACCTTCACAGTATTTAGTGTACATTCTGTATAAATCTCCTGCAAAGATACTTGCTTCATCACCACCAGTACCAGCACGTACCTCTACCATTACGTTTTTAGCATCCTCAGGATCCTTTGGTATAAGTAAGAATTTGATCTCTTCTTCTAATTCTGGTAAACGATCTTTAGCTTCATCTAATTGCATTTTAGCCATTTCAACCATCTCAGCATCACTACCGTCAGCGATGATTTCATTAGCTTCTTCAAGATTAGCTGTAAGATTCATATACTCAACTCGTTTATCAACAAGTTGTTTTAAATCTTTATATTCTTTATTTAATTGTACGTAACGTTTTTGGTCAGCGATTACATCCGGCTGAATAATTAAGTCAGAAACTTCGTCAAAACGTTGCTTTATAATTTGTAGTCTATCTAACATATCCTAAAATAGATAATTTATTTGGAATGCAAAGTTAAAAAAAAAGAGGAATATTTAGTAATATTCCTCTTCAATTCGATATTTATTGCAAATTATTTTTTAATCTCTACTGCAATCTCTACATCACTCCACGTTTTACCAGCGTGTAAATCTTTACAAGCTTCGTGTAAACTATCAAATGCAGTTTGCGCTACGAAGTCTCCTAAAATATCAATTGATCCATTGATTTTCATTGCATTGTCTTCTACAACATAACTGAATTCTTTCTCTTTTGTTACTCCATTCATCGTTAAGTTTACAACAACTTTTCCATCTTTGAACTCTCCAAAGAAACCATTGATATTCCCAACCATTTTAGCAAAGAATTCAACTTTTAATTTCTCATCTCTACCTACATCATTTGTACTAACAGTTGATGTTGTAACAATAAATGCAGCTCCTTTTAAAGATTCTTCTAACGTTGTAGCTTCTTTAACATCAAGTAACTTCACATCTGAGAACGTACCTTTAACTCCTACTTTTTCAGGTGTTTTAAATGCAGTCCACTCAATTGAATGAGTTAATTCTGTTTTTACAGTTTCTACTTGTTCTGTTGTTTCTGTAGCTACATCCTTATTCTCTTCTTTTTTTTGCCCACAAGACATTACTAAAAGCCCCATCATTGTGATAGCTAAAAACGATTTTTTCATATTATAAGAGTTTTTAAATTTTGTTTTCGCCAAATTACAAATTCTAATCCGTTGGCAAATATAATATTGTCTTAAAATTCACAATCTATATAAATACCTATCCTATTTCTATCATATTTACAATTAACTATTCAAACAACACTATATATTCAAACAACACTATATATTCAAACAAAAAGAGCTGTATCCTTGTTAAGAATACAGCTCTTTGTTTTATATAATCTTAAAAAGATTATTGTTTTACTGGAATTTCTTTTAAAATTTGTAATACAAACTTCCAGAACTTCTGAACAGATGCAATGTTTGCTCTTTCTACTGGAGAGTGAGCTCCTCTAATTGTTGGTCCAAAAGAAATCATATCCATATCAGGATAATTCGTTCCTAAAATACCACACTCTAAACCAGCGTGACAAGCAACAACACTTGGTGTTTCTCCTACTTGTCTTTCATAGATATCTACTAAAATATCTTTAATTTCTGATTCAGCGTTTGGACTCCATCCTGGGTAAGAACCTGAAAATTCAACTTCACATCCCATTAATTCGAAGGCAGAACGCAATCCGTTAGCAACATCCATTTTAGATGATTCTACAGATGATCTTGTTAAACATTTTACAGTTAATTTACCATCAGCTACATCTACTTTAGCAATGTTGTTTGATGCTTCAACTAAGTCTTCAAAATCAGGACTTAATCTATAAACTCCGTTGTGAGCTGTTTGCATTGAACGTACAAAGAAGTATTGTGCCATTGGTGGCATAACTTTTTTAGGCATATCACCTTCTTCTAATCTATCAAAAATAACTTCTAAATTAGGATCTACTGTATGTAATTCTGCTTTAATTTCATCAACGATTGTATTCATATCGTAAACGAAAGCTTCGTCATATACCTTAGCAATAATCACTTCAGCTACACTCTCACGAGGAATAGCATTACGTAAACTACCACCTTTGATTTTTGCAATTTGTAATCCGAAATTATCGAAAGCATCAAATAACAAACGGTTCATAATTTTGTTAGCATTACCTAATCCTTTATGAATATCCATTCCTGAGTGACCTCCGTGTAATCCTTTTACTGTAATTCTGTAACCAACTGAAGCCTCTGGAGTATCTTCTTCATCGTATTCTGCAGATGCAGTTACATCAATACCACCAGCACATCCGATATCAATCTCGTCATCTTCTTCCGTATCTAAGTTTAAAAGAATCTCTCCTTCTAACATACCTCCTTGAAGACCTTTAGCACCAGTCATTCCTGTTTCTTCATCAATTGTAAATAAAGCTTCAATTGCTGGGTGAGGAATATCAGTACTCTCTAAAATAGCCATAATAGTAGCAACACCAATACCGTTATCAGCACCTAATGTTGTACCTTTTGCTCTTACCCATCCTTCTTCATCTACATACATTTCAATACCTTGTGTGTCGAAATCGAACTCAGTATCGTTATTTTTTTGGTGAACCATATCCAAGTGTGATTGCATCACAATTGTTTTTCTGTTCTCCATTCCTTCTGTTGCAGGTTTCTTAATGATGACATTTCCAACTTCATCTTTGATTGTTGCCAATCCCAAATCTTTTCCAAAATTCATCATGAACTCAATTACGCGTTCTTCTTTTTTTGAAGGACGTGGAACTGCGTTTAAATCAGCGAACTTATTCCATAATTGCTTAGGTTCTAAGCTTCTAACTTCTTGACTCATATATAAAATCTTTATTAAAATTCATATTACTTTTCAAATTTAGGATATTCTAAATAAATAATACTCTATTCTCTAATAAAATATCCTTAATCTTTATCTCATTTCTTAATTAGATTTTACTATTAAGCTAAAATGTAATTAAGATGATTGTCCTAATCATTTCAATTTTAATAATTAAAGTAATGTATTATGGTTAATAATAGTAAAATTGCTATCAAAAGATTTATCTTAAATTTATTACTAACTAAACATACCGAGTAAGCACTTCTTCCCTAACCTATTTTTCTCTTTTAGTCTTTGCATTTTATCAATACAACCGTTCATCAATGAATAGTTACCTCTTATCAAATAAAATATTCTGCTTGAAGTCGATTCGTGTTCTTTGTCAAAATTTTAAATAATATATCATGAAAAAACAAAGAATTCTATGTTCTACGGCATTGTTTATGCTGCTACTTACTTCAGTAAGCTCATTTGCTCAATCTCCTTTTCACATTGGAGTTAAGGCGGGTGCTGATTATTCATCTTTAACAACAAACTTAAAGGGAATGAACACTAAAAATGCCTTGGGGTATTCTGTAGGTATTACTACACAGTATGACTTTCAAAAATTCTATTTACAAGCTGATGCTTTGTTTACACAGCATAAAACAACAATAGAACAGGATAATTTTAAAGATCAAAATATAAAATTAAATACCATTGATATACCAGTTGTATTGGGGTATAAATTGATAAACTTGTCCTTAGCTGAAATTCATATCTTTGGAGGTGCTAAATATTCTTATGCTTTGGATAAGAACTTAAATTTTCAAGGTAATCTTACTAACTTTAAAAGTAATATCAACCAATCTAATCTAAGTTTAAAAGGTGGTGTTGGTGTTTCAGTATGGAAGTTTAATGTGGATTTAGCCTATGAATATGGTCTAAAAAATATAGCTAAAGATTTCAAATCTAAACCTCATAATTTTAATTTGAGTGTAGGGTATTTCTTTTTATAAAATTATTAAACAACAAAGCATAGTTAATTTAGTTTTCTATGCTTTGTTACATTAAAAAACAAATTATGAAACTCAGTATAAAAAAGAAAAATCACGTCTTTATCTTCTTGTTTTGGATTATCTTATCTATCTCAGTATGGGCACAAGATATACGCCCTGGAGCTCCTTGGCCTTCTATACTACCAAATCTTATTCTCATCAGCGTTTTCATTATTGTATCGCACTATTTAAGCGATAATTTACTTCCAAAAGCATTGAAATCCAGAAATATGAAGCTTTTCGGTATTCAAAGTGTTTTATGTGTCTTGTTCTTATCTCTTATCTTGGCATTGGTATTTACATTCTTACCAAATGATTCTAATGAATTACTTTCTTTCAGAAAAGAATACATTAATAATCCTCTCCGATTCTTTTTAGTACAATATTATAGTGCAATTCCTTCATCAATTGCTATTTTAACTACCACTTGTGGTATTCGTTTTTACCAGGAGCACAATCAAATAGAAAAAGATCACAATAAACTTAAAAAGGAACATTTAGAGGCTCAATTAAAGCTTTTACAGGACCAGATTAACCCTCATTTGATGTTTAATATTTTAAACCATATTCACATACTGATGCAAAGTAATGTTGAATTAGCATCTACTCTATTGATAAAGTTTTCTGATATACTTCGCTATCAACTCTATGAGTGCAATCATAAAGTTGTCTTTCTTCATAGAGAAATCAAATATTTGCAAGACCTTGTTGCAGTTGAGAAAATACGTTGGGGGGATGAATTAAAAGTTGACTGTGAGTGGATAATAAAAAACGGACAACTTCAGATTGCTCCTCTTTTATTAGTTCCTTTGGTTGAGAATTCTTTTAAGCACGTTTCGAGGTTGCCAGAATCTATCGGATATATTAAAATATTCTGTAAAGAGAATCAAGGTACACTTACGTTAAGTATCGAAAATTCGTACAGTACTAAGTATAAACTGCCAGCTAAAGAAAGTTCTGGAATAGGTTTGAAAAATGTAAAAGAGCGACTTAAAATGCTTTATCCTAACCAACACGCTATCAGTATTGAACAAACTGAAAATTATTACAACTTATTATTAACGATCAAATTATAAATATGACTACAACTAATCAACCTTTGCTAAAATGCTTAGTCATTGATGATGAACCTTTAGCGAGAAGAGCTATTGTAGATTTTATTTTAAAAGTAGATTTCTTAGAAGCTACTAATTCTTGTGCTTCAGCAATTGAAGCACTTGAGTTAATAGAAAAGGAAACTTTTGATTTAATTTTTCTTGATATTAATATGCCTTATTTGTCGGGTATAGAGTTTTTAGAGACTCTATCTAATCCTCCTTTAGTAATTTTTACTACTGCTTATTCTGAACATGCTTTAGAGGGGTATCGCTTTGATATTGTGGACTATTTACTAAAACCGATTGATTTTAAGCGCTTTTATCAAGCGAGTTTAAAGGCAAAGCAATTGTATATCCTTAAATCAGAAAAGACAAATCAAACAGCGACTGATTCGTTTGTATATGTAAGACAAGACGATAGTTTTATTAAAATAGACTGGAATGATTTACTTTTTGTAGAAGGAATGCAAAACTATTTAAAGCTTCAGATGATTGATAAATCATTGGTTATACATCAAACAATGACAACAATTGAAGAGCTGTTGCCTAAGCAAAGTTTTTTTAGAATTCACAAGTCGTATTTAATCAATATAAATCATATTAGTTCTATTTCTGGAACACGTCTATTTATAAATGAAAAACAACTACCTATTTCAAGAATGCGCAAAGAGGAATTATTGAAACAGGTAGTGTATAAAAAGTTACTTAGCAGATAATTAGAATTTCCACTTTAAAACAAAGGCGCTATATAAAGTACTTGTGAACTTAGGATCAGCTGCATCTTTTGTTTTAAAAATGCTCTTTATCTTTCTTTCATTAAATTGGAAAGAGCGACCTAAAGTAGAGCCCATTGTTAGAGATAGTGTAATATTGTTCGATAACTTTACTTCTGGTCGTAAACCAGCAGTAATTTGCTGATAACCCAACAACATCATCTTGTCATTGGCTTTACTAATGGCAGTCATCCCTGTTAAATCAACTGCTAACTTGAGATCAAAACTCTCTGTAAAACTGTACGCTAACTCCATTCCTTCTGGAAAAGCAATTTTAAGTCTAAAGAATCCTAACGTTTCCCAGTTAAAGTAAATACCTGGCAATACCATAGGTGCTCCAAAACTATTGGTTAATACTGGCCCTACCCCTAATGCTAAACGGGGATTAAAATGTTTAATAAAAAACACACCTCCTTGGGCTAATATAGCTTCTTTGTCAACTTGAACCATATCTGTATAAAGTCCAATTGATGCAATGGCCATTATGGACCAACTATCGCTTATCGAGCGAAAGTGTTTTATTCCAATTTGAGCATTCACCAGCTCTGTTGGAAACAACTCCTCTTCATAATTTGTGTTATTCATCTTAGCATACGCTCCTTGCATCATCAAACTCCATAATTGCGGCTTTCCTCTAAAATCAACCTTAGAGAATAAAGGAACTTCTATTCCTAAGTCAACTCGTTTAAAATCACTCTTAGAATCTGTTTTTACACTATCTATTGGACGGATGTAGTTTGATGCAGGAACATAATCTACTTTTAATTGTCCTTGTATTTTATTTTGAGCATTTATACTCCCAGCACACAAGCAAAGGAATACAGGAAATAATCTTAAAATTCGCATATTAATTAATTTTTGAACAAACTAAATGCAATTCTAATGCTTAAGAAAAAGTTATTGACTAACGGCCAATTGCTTATGACCAACTGTAAAATCACTTAATATTTAAATTGTTTTAAGAGGTTACATACAAATTTGTAAAAGCAAAAAATAAAATTATTCAACTGATTTAAAAGCTATTACTCTTTCAAAAAGAAAATCAATCTTCTTTTTATTACCCTATCTTATTTTTTGGTATTAAATTTGTTACAGGCTTAAAGCGTTTTTATCAAGATAAATGTGAAAAGACAAAATAAAGAGTAATTTTTATTTTTTATTCAAAACTTAAAAAGCGCACACTTTAAAGTGTTTTAAACACAAAAAACCATTTTAAACTTATAATAACAAAAATAATTAAGATAAAATACTCATTTTTTTATGAAAACATTATAAAAAAAATTATCTTAGCCAATAAATAATTGACATGATAAAGAGAAAAATATCACTTTTCCTATTGTTAGCGATGAGCACATCGCTTTATAGTCAAACAGATAGCATTAAAAAAACAGAACCTACTGCTCTATTTACAATCAACGGAAATAAAGACGTTGTAAATTACTTTAACTTGTATTTAGATAGTAGATATGATTTTAATACTACTTTTAATGGACAGCAAACTGATAATAGCAATTTCCAGGTAAACCAAACAAGAATGTACCTAACTACAAAGTTCTTAGATAAGGTAGAATTTTCTATGCGCTATAGTTTGCTAAATAACAATGACAATCCATTAGAGTTTGCAGTATTAGAATATTTTGCTAATGAAAAGTGGTCTTTTGCTGCTGGTCGTTTAATGACAGGTTGGGGATCTTTTGAAATTGATTATAATGGGGGTGAATTATATATGTACTCAAATATATACCCAGATATTGAGGTATATAGCAATGGTGCAAGTGTAAGTTACCACACTCCTAAAAGTACATATACCTTACAATTCATAAGTCCTGGTGATGGTTTTGTAGCTGAAAAATATAAAAACAAAGCTTTTGGTTATTTAGGATTATGGCAAGGTGAGTTGTTTGATGGTAAACTTAAAACAAGATATGGTTATGGTTTACTACAGCACGATGCTTCAAGATATTATAACTGGGTAACTATTGGTAATAGATTAGACATAGACAACCTTCAAATTGAGGCTGACTGGATGTTTGGTTATAGAAACCTTAATTATAGTTCTATACTTGATTTAGAGAATGATTTAGGAAATACTTATATCAAAGACAACGCAACTACGTTAAGTTTAAAATATAAAATTGATAAAGTTGTTCCTTATGTAAAAGGAATGTATAGTAAGAGAAATGATTTAGACAACGGAAATGCTTACTCTGTAGTTGGAGTTCAAGGTGCTGTTGAATATTACCCATTCTCTGAACCTTTATTTAAAGACATCAGACTTTTTGCTTCTTACAATTATCAAAACACAACGTTTGATAAAAACTTAAGCAATTTAAGTGATTCACATCAACACCAAGTAATCTGTGGAGTACGTTGGTTAGTGCCATTGGTTAAAAAATAGGCCATTATATAATTAGTGAAAAGCCGGAAGTAATTTTCCGGCTTTTTTATTTTATTCTATTTTCAAAGTTTACCCTTATAAAAAAAGCGAACTCAAAAGTTCGCTTATAATTTATACTAAGTGTTTTAACGGATGCGTATCTGCTGTCCATAAAGGTGTAAAATAACTATCTACCCACTCTGCTGTTACTTCTTCAAAAGTAGCAGGTTGCCATTTGGGCGATTGGTCTTTGTCAACTAACAAGGCTCTAACACCTTCTGCAAAATCAGGATGTATAGAACATTGGCAAGACATATTTAACTCTGAACGGAAGACATCTGCTAAAGACATATTCTTATTTGAATTTAACTGTCTAAAAATAACGTGAGTCGAACTTGGTGAACCTGCCATAAACGTTTTTAATCCCCCTTCTATCCATTCGTCTTTCGCTTCATAGGATAGCAGTACTTCTCTGAATTGCTGAATCGTTTCTGCTGATTCAAATAGCTTTATAAATTCTTGGTGTTCTTGTGCTTGAGAAACAGGTTTAGCCGTTTTACGAGCCACATTCTCTAAAATAGCATCTATAGTCGCTTTGTGGTCTTTAGTCCAATCAGCAGCAGCTAAAGCATCAATAACAACTTCTTTTTCTGATGATGCCATATAATAATCTGCTAAATTTAGAAATAACGCATCGGCTCCATCTAAGCGAGTACCTGTTACCCCTAAATAAACACCATAAGCAGACGGCATACGATTTAGAAAATAAGTAGCCCCTACATCTGGATACAACCCAATGGTCACCTCTGGCATCGCTAATTTACTTTTTTCAGTAACAATACGGTGAGAAGCGCCAACTAATAAGCCCATTCCTCCTCCCATAACAATGCCACTTCCCCACACTACGATAGGCTTAGGGTATTTGTGTATATTATAATCTAATTGATATTCTTTTAAAAAGAAATCGAAACACTTTTGAGGTACTTTTGTTCCGTCTATTTGACGTTGTTCTATAATAGCATCGTGCATCTGACGAACATCTCCTCCTGCACAAAAAGCCTTTTCACCTGCGCCTTGTAAGAAAACACAAGCAATATCATCATTCGTTTTCCAATCCTCTAATACTTTTGTCAACGCATCAGCCATTGGATAATTCAAAGAGTTTAGCGTTCTCTCTGAATTTAGTGTTATAATTCCAACCTTATTCTTTATCTCTGTAAGCAATAATTCCATACTGTAAATTACTTTTTTATTTCAAAGTTTTAAATTAGTAATTTTTGTGGAAAAACCGCTGTTAATTAATGATAAAATCACTTTAGGTAGTTATCTGTACTACTTAATTTCTCTAAAATCCTCTTATAAAACAAAGAAGAAAATTAGTACAAAAAAAAAGACAGCCCGAAAGCTGTCTTTTAATAGTTTGTAGTTTGTAATGTGTATAAGAATTTCCTTCTTATTTATTTCCTTTAGCGTAATCTGCTAAGAACTGAGCTAATCCATTGTCAGTCAAAGGGTGTTTTAACAATCCTAAGATAGCGCTCAATGGCCCAGTCATAACATCAGCACCAATTTTAGCACAGTTTACAATGTGCATAGTGTGACGTACAGACGCTGCTAATATTTCAGTATTAAATCCGTAGTTATCATAGATTTGGCGGATTTCTTGGATAAGAATTAATCCATCAGTAGAGATATCATCTAATCTACCGATAAATGGAGAAACGTAAGTAGCTCCAGCTTTAGCAGCTAATAAAGCTTGCCCAGCAGAGAATACTAAAGTAACGTTTGTCTTAATTCCCTTAGAAGAAAAGTATTTACAAGCTTTAATTCCCTCTTTTGTCATAGGTAATTTAACGACAATTTGTGGATGTAAAGCTGCAAGCTGTTCTCCTTCTCTAATCATTCCTTCGTAATCTACAGAAATTACTTCTGCACTTACATCACCATCTACAATCTCACAGATTGATTTGTAATGATTTAAAATGTTTTCCGCCCCTGTGATACCTTCTTTAGCCATTAAAGAAGGGTTAGTTGTAACTCCATCTAACACTCCCAGTGCTTCAGCCTCTTTAATCTGATCTAAATTAGCCGTGTCAATAAAAAACTTCATAATGATATACTATTATATTATGTTATGTTGTATGTCAAAAGTACAATTAAAATATTGCTAATACCCCATTTTAATTGACATTTTTTACCCTTTGATCTTATAATGCTTCATTAGCAATTTTTCATAAGTTTTCCCTGGCAGTATTTTTTTAAGGAATAGAGAGAACTTTTGTAATGGTTCCCCTACTTTATAACGCACATCTGGTTTAGGCGTATTTATCACTTTATAAATAGCTTGCGCCATTTCAATTGGATTATTTCCTGCATCTACGTGTTCATCCATCATATCTAATGACATTTTGTAAATCTCCTTATAATCCGAGTTTTCTATTACTGGTGCGTGGTAGCGACCAGACGCTATATTGGTGGCAAAATCTCCAGGTGCCACATTAGTAACTTCAATATTGAATGGTTTTAACTCCATTCTCAATGATTCTGTTATTATTTCTAACGCACTTTTTGAAGAAGAATAGATACCTCTAAAAGGCAATCCCATATAACCTGCAATAGACGTTACATTGATAATTAACCCTTGTTTTCTTTTACGCATAGAAGGAAGTACTGCTTTAATCACTTCAATTGGTCCAAACACATTTGTCTGAAAGTTATTGAATATCTCTTCAGCCGGAATCTCCTCTATTGGTCCAGTAATTCCCACTCCTGCGTTATTGATTAAAACATCTATGTGTCCTTCTATCGCCAATACTTCATTGACAGAAGTAACAATGCTCTCTGTATTACGTACATCTAATTTCACAAGAGGAAACTTACTTTCCACTACCCTTTCAGGGTTTCTACTGGTTCCATATACTTTGTATCCTTTCAAAGTAAGAAACTCTCCAACAGATTTTCCAATTCCAGACGAACCTCCGGTAATAAAAACAACTTTACTCATTGATTTTTTAGTTTGAACAAAGATAACACTAATGTAATAAATCAAAAATCTAACATCCAATTTATCAATATGACTATCTTTACCAAAACAATTAGACTATCAAACCATGAGAAAAAGCACATTCCTATTAAGTGTTTTAGGACTAACTCTTTCGTTTACAAGCTGTAAAACATCTCACCCTACTGTTGATGCAACTCAACCCCAAACTTCTTATTGGGAAATGGTTAACCAAGACACGTTGGCGAAGCATTTAAAAGTGATCACTGCTGATGATTTTGAAGGTCGTCGTACAGGTGAAAAGGGACAAAAAAAGGCTACTGATTATATCGTTAATTACTATAAACAACGCAATATTTCCTTTCCTAATCAAGCGGATAGCTATACACAAGTAGTTCCTGCTTCGTTTATGTCAAAGGCACAAATGAAGTTAAAGGATAGTGAGAATATTTGGGCTTTTATTGAAGGTAGTGAAAAGCCAGATGAAGTACTTGTGATTACAGCACATTATGATCATTTGGGAATCTTAATGGGACAAATATATAACGGGGCTGATGACAATGGTTCTGGTACGGTGGCCGTAATGGAATTAGCGCGTGTATTCAAATCTCTTGCTAATGAAGGCATTAAACCTAAGCGCTCTGTGTTATTTTTACACGTAACAGGAGAAGAATTTGGTTTGTATGGTTCGCGTTATTATGTAGAAAATCCGATTATTCCTTTAAAAAACACAATTGCCAATATTAATATTGATATGATTGGTAGAAAAGGAAAAGAATACAAAGGAGATAGTGATTATGTATATGTAGTTGGTGCAGATAAATTGAGTTTAGAGTTAAAGGAAATGTCTGAACAAGCTAACAAAGAATCAGTTAATCTTGATTTAGATTATGCGTACAATGCAGAAGACCATCCGGAGCAAATCTACTACCGTTCTGACCATTATAGCTTTGCTAAGCACAAAGTACCTGCTATGTTTTATTTTAACGGGACACACGAAGATTATCACCTTCCTGGAGATACCTTTGATAAAATTGATATGCATCTGCTAACACAGCGAACTAAACTTGCTTTTGCTACAGCGTGGAAAATATTAAATGCTCCTGAGCGTCCTAAACTAATTAAGCCATGAAATTAAAAATGAAATGGATTAAAACAATAGACATCAGTTTGTTTATCCTTTGTTCTATTAATCTTATTTTATGGATAATGAGAAGTTTGTATGTTATCGAAGCCTACACTTCTACTCCGTTTGAATGGATTTACGACAACTTATTTATCCCTATGGTCGTTGGTGTGTTTTTACTACCAACTTTAGTGATAGCAACTTTAATCAATAGAAAAGTAGAACTACAATCGTTTACATTTCTCTCGTTAAAGTGTATTGCATTGACTGTTTTATTGATTTTGATCTTAAAATAAAATTAAGGCATTGTTTTTCAGCAATGCCTTTTTTCTTTCAAAAAACAGCTTTGTTTTTTTATAATTTACTATACTTCAAAGAATAGATCCTATTTGCTCAAAGTATTTTCTTCATTTTTTAAATACTATACGCACTATTTAATAGGGCTTCTTTAAGAACCTTTCAAATGAAGTAATAAGAAATATTTATTTACACTTTTATAGAAAACCATCTCAATCCCTTATAAACACTGACCTTAAACAGTATTCGTTACTATCTCAAACGGCATTAAGTCGTAATTACCTCGGAATTAAGTCGTAATTCGTTCGCGAAAAAGGCCTTTAGGTGAGGTAATTACGACTTATTTACGGCTTAATTGCGACTAAATGTCATTTAAAACCCTTTCAATCCCTTTGTTCATAAGGGTTTGGAGGAAATTATGTAAAAAAGCGGGACGGAGTTTATAGTGCATATGATGTCATTTGATAGCAGATGATAGCATATGATGTCAAAATAACCGCTTTGTCAATTTCTATGTTTAGGCTATTCCTACTTTTGCAATAGATATAACAGACATTTGTTTTGCTTATCAACCCAATACAAGCTTGCTAAGTTCTTTGATATCCTAATAAAACATAAATATCCGTTTGTTATAACTTAACTACTGCTTGAATTATAGTCGTAACTTATTCGAGACTGACACCACACAAATTCGAGAGATGTTCGGAAAACACCCCTTGTTTCCGAGCGAATGTGGGCGTTGTGTCGAACTTGTCTCGAACAAGGTGTAAATAAAATAGCTGTAAGCCTTGTGTTTGCTGAGATGTAAGAGAAAGTAATTATTAAATTTAGGAATATAAAAAAGAGATACTAAAATGAAAAAGCACAAAAAAAAGGATACCTTTTACAAGATATCCTTTGGTTGGGTGACTAATGGGTCTCGAACCCACGGCCTTCGGAACCACAATCCGACGCTCTAACCAACTGAGCTATAGTCACCGTGTATATTATTTACTTTAAGAAGTTTGGGTGACTAATGGGTCTCGAACCCACGGCCTTCGGAACCACAATCCGACGCTCTAACCAACTGAGCTATAGTCACCGTGTAAATATTTCTTCTTAAAAAGTAGGGTGATTAATGGGTTTCGAACCCACGACCTTCGGAACCACAATCCGACGCTCTAACCAGCTGAGCTATAACCACCGTGTTAAACGCTTACTTAATGTAAGTTGGGTGACTAATGGGTCTCGAACCCACGGCCTTCGGAACCACAATCCGACGCTCTAACCAACTGAGCTATAGTCACCGTGTATCTGTTTAACGGTTGCAAATTTAGCGCTTTTTCTATACTTGTCAAGCTTTTTCGTAAAAAATTTACACTAAATCTGCTAACGTATTGACTGCTAAATATCTTTCAACTGTAAATCCTTCTGCAAAATCTTTATTTATTAGCCTTCCCAGGTCCTGCGCACGATAAGTAATGCTATCTAAGAAGTTTTGTGAAGTGATTGGCGTTGTCGGTTCTTTCGAATTTTTATCAAAAAACTGTGTCCCGTATGCTAATACTGATTCTACCTTTTTGTCCATATAGCCAGTTACGTCAACAACAAAGTCTGGTTCTATGTTTTTCCACTGAATATAGTGGTAAACAACCTTAGGTCTCCAAGCTTCTTGTTCTACTCCATCTACCGTTGTTTCAATCTTGCGCAATCCTGATAAAAAGCAAGCATCAGAAACAAGTTTACTACCTTTTCCGTGGTCTATATGCCGATCGTCAATTGCATTACACAAAACAATCTCTGGACGGTATTTACGGATCATTTTAATAACCTCTAATTGATGTTGTTCATCGTTTACAAAGAATCCATCTCTAAATGCAAGATTCTCTCTGTATTGTACGCCTAAGATTGCAGCCGCTGCTGTCGCTTCTTGGTGGCGAATCTCAGCAGAGCCTCTTGT
Source organism: Myroides phaeus (assembly GCF_009799805.1). NCBI lineage: Bacteria > Pseudomonadati > Bacteroidota > Flavobacteriia > Flavobacteriales > Flavobacteriaceae > Myroides > Myroides phaeus. Next base: position 2,477,101 of record NZ_CP047050.1, on the reverse strand, counting down.
TCCAAGTTCTCCTCTTGTCAAATCGACAATAGCTACTGTTTTTCCTAAGTCTATTTCTTTTGCAATTGTTGCCCCTGCTCCCAATTCTACATCGTCTGGATGAGCACCAAAGGCTAATATATCTACTTTCATTCTATATTGTTTATTCTTGTTTGATACAGGCTAATCAAAAGCTAAGCTTAGGCTAACTTCTGACTGACCATTCGTGCAATAAAGTACTACTACTCTACTTGCTTATAAGTTCATTAACCTAAGAGTAAAATTGGTTAATGAAGTATTTTCTTCATTGTAGAAGATTTGTTCACCGTTTCTATAAACTCACTTTGAGGATCGCTATCTTTAGTAACACCACATCCAATGTACAAATTGGCAAATCCTTGCTCAATCTCCATACAACGCAGGTTTACATATAAATCTGTTCCTTCTATTTCTTGAGCAGCTACGTCACAATTTAGTTCCCCTAAATACCCAGCGTAATATTTTCTATTGTATCCCTCCTCTTTAAGCAAGTATTCTCTTGCTTCCTTCTTTGGCATACCACATACTGCTGGTGTTGGATGTAAAGCCTTAACAATAGGCTCTAAATCGGTTTGCTTTAAGCTTGCTTCTACAGTTGTGCAAATATGCATCACTTTCGCAGCGCGCTTTGTAAATGGTTCTGACGTAACCACATTTGTAGCAAATGGATTAAGTGTTTCCACAATAAAATCAGTTACATACTTCTGTTCTTCTTGTTCTTTTACTCCCCAAACGACTTCTCCTTGCCCGTGGTTTACTTGTGTACCAGCTAAGGCCATTGTGTGCAACTTATCTCCCTTTATAGACAATAAGCTTTCTGGTGTAGCACCTACCCATAAACCAACTTCAGGGTGGTAAACCATTGAGCAAAATGCTGTTGGATAAGTAGAAGCTATCTTTTGAAATAAAGCACAAACATCGACAAGTTCAAACGGAACTGCCTCTTTACGGGAAGGGACTACCTTTGCAAATTGTCCTTCTTCAATAGCTGTAATACATCTCGTTACCAAGTTCTCAAAAGCTTCCCCAGCCTCTCTATCTTGATAGTTTAATGTTATTTCTGGTAAATCAATAGATTGGTTTTCAAGTTGCTCTGTCAAAATTGCTGATTCTGCCAAAGGAATAAGTAGTTTAACTCCCTCGTAAAAAGGAGCTAATACAAAACCATTTTCCTCAAAAGTTTCAACTTGGTGTAAAGTGTACGTTTTCTGAAATAACCCAATTCCAACAGAAGAATTAGGTTTGCGATAAACAGCAAAAGGTTTTTTGTCAGCAAACTGTTTCGCTAAACATTTGAATAAATACATTATTTCGTTTTATCTATAACTATATTAGTGATTTTACAAATAGAAACTAAGACGTCATTCTCGTCTGTAATACGGATTTCCCATAAGTGTACCGTTCTACCTCTGTGCAAAAGTCTTGCTGTACCAAAAACGTGTCCTGCACGCTTGCTTTTCACGTGATTAGCTGAGATTTCTATTCCTCTAATTTCTTGTGTTTTAGGATCAATCAACATCAATGACGCCCCGCTTCCTAAGCTTTCTGCTAAGGCAACAGAAGCACCACCGTGCAATAATCCCATGGGTTGATGTACACGAGGATTTACGGGCATTTTAGCCACTAAAAAATCAGGCCCCGCATCTATATATTCTATTTCTAATGTTTCCATTAAAGTGTTTTTCGACACTTCGGCATACATTTTTAATATTTCTTCTTTATTGAATTCTTTCTTTATCTTGTTGCTCATATCCTTACAAAATTAGTTCTTGCCTAATAACTCGGTCTTAAATTTAAAGTAAAATTAATCACCAATTCTTAAATATAACATAATTCTTACCTTTTTCCTTTGTTTATCGACTTTAATACGGATTATGGCCTCATACTATTTTATATTTTTTGTACTTTTAGCCTCGCATTTACGAATGCCTTTTTAACAATACAAAACACAATGGAAGATATCCAACAAGAAGTACATAAAGCTTACGAAGTAATTAAAAACGGAGGTATAATTCTTTACCCTACAGATACTGTTTGGGGAATTGGATGTGATGCCAGTAATCCTGAGGCCGTTAAAAAAATATATGCGCTTAAAAAGCGTGCAGAATCAAAAAGTATGATTGTATTAGTAAACGGAGATCGTTTATTTCACAACGTATTTAACAATGTTCCAGAGGTAGCTTGGGAAATCCTTGATTGTAGTGAAAAACCGACAACATTGATTCTTGACAATCCTAAGAATGTAGCGAAAGAAGTTATTTCAAGCGACAATTCATTGGGTATTCGCATTGTAAATGAACCTTTCTGTTTTAGATTAATCGAGCGTATGAAACGACCTTTAGTTTCTACTTCAGCTAATATAAGTGGGGCACCATCACCAAGTAATTTCAAGGAAATTTCAAAAGAGATAATTGACGGAGTTGATTATGTCGTAAATTTGCGTCGTGACGAGATGAAGTATGTAAAGCCTTCAACAATTATTAAACTAAAAGAAAACAACCAAGTTACTATTATTAGAAAATAATAATAGTTTTCATTTTACCATGAACGAGACCCCTATATATAAAGAAGCCTTAACACATTCGATATTTGATTATGTTTCAACAGCAGCCCAAGAATTAAATGTCGATTGCTACGTTATTGGTGGCTTTGTAAGAGACTTTTTATTAAAACGTGATTCTAAAAAAGATATTGACATTGTTGCTGTTGGCAGTGGAATTGAATTAGCGCTGAAAGTTTCACAGCTTTTACCAAACAAACCAAAAGTTCAAGTATTTAAAAATTACGGTACTGCAATGCTTCGCTATGAAGATATTGATGTAGAATTTGTAGGTGCGCGAAAAGAGTCATATCACTTTGATAGCCGTAAACCGGTTGTGGAAGATGGGACTTTAGAAGACGACCAAAATAGACGTGATTTTACGATTAACGCCTTGGCTCTTTCTTTAAACAAGGACAACTTTGGTACACTTGTAGATCCTTTTAATGGGGTTGAAGATTTAGCGAATAAAATTATACGTACTCCTCTTGATCCAGATATTACTTATTCTGATGATCCTTTGAGAATGATGCGTGCTATTCGCTTTGCTACACAGTTAGACTTTATCATTGAAGAAAAATCATTTGAATCGATTACAGCAAATCACAAACGCTTAGAAATTATTTCTGGTGAACGTATTGTAGATGAGTTGAATAAAATATTAATGGCTGATAAACCTTCTAAAGGATTTTTATTGCTTTATAAAACAGGACTTTTAGATTTGATCTTACCTGAATTAACAGCATTGAATCAAGTAGAAGAAATTGAAGGTCATACACATAAAAATAACTTCTACCACTCTCTTGAGGTAGTTGATAATATCTGTCCTAACACAGACGACTTGTGGTTGAGATGGTCTGCTCTTTTACACGATATTGGAAAAGCACCTACAAAGCGCTTTTCTAAAAGAAATGGATGGACTTTCCACGGACACGAATTCTTAGGAGGGAAAATGGTAAAAACGATATTTACTCGTTTACATATGCCGTTAAACCAAAAGATGAAGTTTGTACAGAAAATGGTGGCTATGAGTTCAAGACCTATTGTTTTAGCTCAAAAAGAAGTAACGGATTCTGCTGTACGTCGTTTAGTTTTTGACGCTGGAGAAAATGTGGAAGACTTAATGACATTGTGTGAAGCGGATATTACGACTAAGAACCCTAACAAGTTCAAAAAATACCACAATAACTTCAAAATTGTAAGAGATAAGATTGTAGAAGTTGAAGAGCGCGACCACGTTCGTAACTTCCAACCACCTATTACGGGAGAAGAAATTATGGAGATCTTTGGTTTAAAACCGTGTAGAGAGATTGGTTCTTTGAAAGAGTCTATTAAGGAAGCTATTTTAGAAGGTGTTATACCGAATGAGTACGATGCTGCTTATGAGTATATGCTTAAGAAAGCTACTAAAATGGGATTAAACGTTGTCAATAAATAATTTACAAAATAATATGAAAAGCTATTTTTTACCCTTAGCTAAGACTTCCCTAATATTAGTTTACTTGGTAATTTTTGCAGGAGCTGCTGTGAGAATGACTGGTTCTGGTATGGGATGTCCAGATTGGCCAAAGTGTTTTGGTTACTACATTCCACCAACGGATATTGAAGTAATTCAATGGCACCCTAACCACGATTTTGAAAAAGGGCAAATGATTATTCACGAGAGCAGTTTGTGGAAAGCGAAAGAAACGTTTACAACGACAGATAGCTACGATGAAAGTCATTGGGAGAAATATACACGCCACGATTATGCGGAATTTAATGCAAAGCACACGTGGACAGAATATGTTAATAGATTATGTGGTGCTTTAGCTGGCTTAGCTTGTTTAGTTATGGCTATTGCTTCTTTCTCTTTTTGGAAAACACGTAAGGGCATTACTTTAGCTTCTTGGTTAGTGGTGTTCTTAATGGGATTCCAAGCTTGGTTAGGTGCAACTGTTGTTTATTCAGTGCTTAATCCATTCAAGATTACAACGCATATGGTGATGGCTTTAGTAATTGTAGCTTTAATTATTGCTATTATTAGAGCAGCTAAAGACCAAACAGTGATTAAACAATACGATGGTAAGTTTAGAGTACTATTAGTTATCTCGTTGATTATGACTTTAGGACAAGTAGTTCTTGGAACACAAGTAAGAGAGTTTATTGATGAGCAAGTGAAAGCTGGAATTGGAAACGAATACTTATGGTTAAACAATCCAACGATTGAGTTCTACATCCACAGAAGTTTCTCTTTCATCGTTCTATTCTTAAATATGTATTTATTCTATATCAATAGAAAATTAGGATTAGGATTTGAGAAAATGAAATGGGTAATGATTTTATTAATCTTAGAGGTGTTTACAGGAGTTTTAATGTACTACGTACACTTCCCATTTGGTTCACAAGCAGCACACTTAGTAATCGCATCTATTTTATTTGGAGTACAATTCCAATTACTTTTAGAGGCAAGAAAATGTTACTACTGCGGTAAAAGCGAAATCTAAAAAATAGTAAAACCTATAAAAAAGGGGTTATTTTACAGTGTAAAATAACCCCTTTTTGTTTTTATAAGGAAGACTAATTGTTCTTCGTATCTTGAATAAACTTCGCTGTATCTTCTGCTACTTGTTGTAAGTGCTTTGGTAATTTCTTTTCTGTATACGGGTGTTTAGCACCAAATACGTGATCTGCACCATCAATTACATCTAAGAGTGAACTTGAGATCCATTGATGCAACAATTGTGCTTCTTTCAAATTTACGGCCGGATCATTTGTACCTTGTACAATTAGCGTAGGCTTCTTTAAATGCTGTGCTGCTGTTTGTACGTTTAAGACCTTTTCATTTTCCTCATAATCCTCCCAAAAGGTAAAATAGTGAGGCATTTGCTGTTTTGTACGCCCATTTTCACTGTAAAAAACACCTTGTTCTTTCCATTCTTCAAAGCGAGCCCCGTGTGGAAAACGCTTTCTGAAGTCAGATACACCAGCCCAAGTAATTACACCTTTAACATCGGCATTGTGATAGCCTTGTAAAACAACAGCTCCTCCCCCTCTACTGTGTCCAATCAAATAGATATTCGCAGCATCTACCTGAGATAACTTTTTATAGTGATTTATAACCTCTGTAAGGTCATTTTGTTCTTGTGTATAGGTATTGTGTCCAAAGGCCTCTAAATCGTCAAATTCAGTAGGGTTATCGATTGTTGTACCGTTTAATGTAAAGTTGAACTTTACAACAAAGCAACCTGAATTAGCAATATAATCCATCGCAATATGCCAAGCTCCCCAATCTTTAAACCCTTTGTAACCGTGACAAAATATTACTAAAGGCAACTTCTCATCACTTGCTGGATAGGCATAATCAGACAATATCTTTGTAGATTCTGTTTGTATTATTACACTATCTTTTATCAAATTTTCTTTCATACTCAATTTTTATTTTAACACTCAATAGTCAGCTTTTATAATTATTTTAAAACTATATTAATTAAATTAGCTGATAAACTTATAAATTATAATCACTAATAAAAACAAGGTATTATGGAAAGATGCATTAACACTTACCGCAATTTAAGTAAACACTTAAAGTTTTCATTTTTATTTGCTTTTACTCTCTTAGGTCTTACTGTAGTGAACGCCCAAGAGCAAAAGGATTTTAAAGTTAAGAATACTACTATCGAGTATCAGATTAATAAGAATACTAAAGATAGTGAATTAGAGCAGATAAAAAAAGAAGTTAATGATGAAAAGATAGCAAACCTCGTTTTCTCAGGCGTAAAGCGTAATAATAAAGGAGAAATGATTGCTATTAAAACACAATTTAAAGATGAAAGAGGTTCATCTCAGTCTAAATCGGAATACAATTCAATGGGAATAAATCCTTTTTCTGTTGTTATCCACCACAAAGATAATGGCGAAAAGTATTTAGAAATTGGAGGAATCAACCCTACTGCCTCAAGTGCTGCTTTTGCGCAAAACCCATTTGGAAGTATGCTACAGGAACAAGAAAGCGAAAGTTTCTTTGCAAATGATATGATGGAGCTAATGAAGTCAATGCAAGAAGATATGCGCAATCAACAAGAGTCGTTTATGAAACTAATGGAAGGAATGCACAAAGAAAATGATACAGCAACTGATAAAACAAAAGAAAGTAAGAAGTAATATTCTTCTAAAAACACAAAAGCCTCTGTTTAATCGACAGAGGCTTTTGTATTTTTATTTTAAATAGTTCTTTCCTTTTCGCATTTGTAGGGACTCAAACATTTTAGTGTACACAGGCGTTTCTAAACGCAGTTCTTTACCTTGTTCTACCATATATCCACTCATGATGTTTAATTCATTGTGCTCCTTACCAGCTAAGAAATCACTGTGCATAGACGTCGTTGATTCGTATGGAATAGCGCTTAAACGGTCTTCAATAACACTGACAATATTATCTTCTAAATGAACACCTTTACCAATAGCAATCTGTTCAGCTTCCGTTAACAATGCTACTACCTGTTCTCTGTGGTCTTTCATTATAACCCCAATTGGGCAATTATAATAAGACGTTGCTGTTGCCGAAGCAGAGACTAAAATATACTTTTCCCATATTTCTGTGCTAATCTTATCAGAAGTTATCGCTTTAATACCGGCATCTTTCATGATTGTCTGCAACTGTATCATCGCATCAGTAATGTTATTATCGATACCAAACAACACTTTTTGACGACCACTTGGGTTTTCAATAACTCCCGCTTCTTTTAAACGAGAAACAATATAAGTACACCCTTCCCATACTGTTGCTTCATCAAAATAGTTGTGCAGTTTCTCATACGCTTCTACCCCATTCAATAAAGGTAAAATAACGGTATTCTTAGAAACACATACTTTCATTTTTTCTAACGTATCCTCTAAGTCATAGCCTTTTGTAGCCATGATTAAATAATCCGTATGCCCTATTTCAGTGAAGTTATCTGTAGCTAAATGTGGTTTACCTACAATTGTATCATCCCCCGAAATAACGGTAATTCCTTTTGCTTTGATTTGCTTTAAATGCTCTCCTCTTGCTACAAAACAAATCTCAACATCATTACTTTGCTCGTATTTATGAGCTAATAGTCCACCATAAAATCCACCTACACCACCAAGTCCTACTATTGTAATTCTAACCTTATTGTCCATATTTTGTTTTGCTTTATAAATAATATTCCCTAAGATAATAAGAAATGACTTATTTCAAGAAAGGTTTATGATATTTTGTGAATTCCTTTTTGTTTATATTTGATTATCAAAAATTTAATGAATGAAAAACTATTTAATAACATCAAGTATATTTGTAGCAATGCTAACAAGTTGTTCTACAAACGACGATAACAATACTATTACAACTAAAGAAATGAACGTAGAAGTTCAGCCTTATGTAGTTATGATGAGTCCAGGACCTTTTAGTGGTACACAAGAAATCCCCCATCTTGTTTTAATAGAAGAAAAGACGAATAAGAAGCATTATACTCCAGGCATAGAGGGGTTTGATTATAAAGAAGGAACTAAGTATAAGTTGAGAGTTAAGTTTACACTTGACAAAAGTATTATGGATAGCGGTGGTACATATGAGCTTATAAAAGTATTGAAATAGAAGTAAAAAAAACGGAGGCATTAGCCTCCGTTTGTCTATTATATACTCGTAAAATTACGATGCTGTAACTACGTCTAAAACTATCTTAAGTAAGAATAATATAGATAGAACGTAAACAGTTGGTGTAATATCTTTGTGTTGTTTTGTCCCTAATTTCAAAATAGTAAAACTCAACATACCAAATACAATTCCTTCTGCAATACTATATGTGAATGGCATAAATACAATCGTTAAAAACGCTGGTAACGCCTCTGATAAATCGTCAAATTTAATATTGACAACAGAACTAATCATAAATAATCCTACAATAATTAAAGCTGGTGCTGTTGCCGCAGCTGGAATCATTAAAAAGATTGGTCCTAAAAATAACGCTAAAGCAAACATAATAGCTACACTAACAGCTGTAAGACCTGTTCTACCTCCTGATGCTACTCCAGACGCACTTTCAACATAAGATGTAACTGGACTTGTACCTAACATAGAACCTATTGTAGTTCCCATTGCGTCAGTAAATAAGGCTTTCTTCATTTGTGGAAAGTTACCATCTTTATCAGCTAAGTTTGTTTTTGAAATAACCCCGATTAGTGTTCCAACGGTATCAAATAAGTTAACAAATAAGAACGTAAATACAACTACTAACATATCTAATGAGAAGATTTTATTCCACCCTTCTGCTGTAAACATTGGTTTGATAGCCTCTCCAAAAATAGGTTCTATTGATGGTGGTAAATCAACAATACGCGATGGTAAAGTAATATCACCTAAGATTAATCCAAAGATAGTTGCACTTAAAATACCAAATAAGATTGCTCCATTCACGTTGCGTATAAGTAAGATTCCCGTAACAATTAATCCCGTCATTGTAATCCATACAGAATGTTGACTAAAATCTCCTAAGCGCACTAAGGTGTTAGGGTCAGCAACGACAACTCCTGCACTTTTTAATCCGATTAAGGTAATGAAAAGACCAATACCCGCAGGGATTGCTTCTTTCAATACTTTCGGAATACTGCGTACAATTAGCTCGCGAACATTAAAAAAGGTAAGAAGTAAAAAGATTATTCCCTCTATAAAAACAGCTGTAAGTGCAAACTGCCACGTATATCCCATTGTTAAAACCACAGAGTAAGCAAAGAAACTGTTTAACCCCATTCCTGGTGCTTGGGCGATTGGCAATTTAGCATAGAATCCCATTAAAAGCGTTGCTGCTATAGTTGCCAAAGCGGTAGTAGTAAATAAAGCGTGTCTGTCCATTCCAGCGTCTGCCAAAACGTTCGGATTTACTACTAAAATATACGACATAGTAAGGAACGTAATAATACCCGCTATAAATTCTTTCTTTATAGAAGTACCATTGCTACTTAATTCAAAGTAGCGTTCAAGAAAATTTTTCATTTTGTGTTGTTGCGTTTAAGCAAACAAAAATAGGAAGTTTTCTACAAAACTTCCTATTCTTTAAACAATTATATTTAAGGCTAAACAATCTTTAGGCTTATAAGTATGTTTACGCTATCTTGATGACTAAACGTGAACCACTTGGAATTTGAAGATTCCACGCTTCTTCTATTTTTTCCAATGGATAGACCTCTGTATTGATATGCAATTTCTTATTGGCAGCTAACAAAAATAACTCAGGTAAGATTACTTTGTTGAATACAATTAATTCTGATTCTGACAAACTTCCAAAACCTGAACCTAAGATTTCTATTGCTGAACTTCTCAAGATAGCTGATGATAAAGAGATTTCTTTACCAGCCATATCTCCTGCCGTAATTATTTTGGTTGTATGTGATTTATGATGTATTGCTCCTCCTTTTAAAACATCGAGGATTAAAGTAATAGGTTTTCCCCATAGATAATCAATTACCATATCTATTGGTGTTTCCTTGTGAATGGCCGCTAATTTGTCTTTGATTTCTTCATCTGTACCTTTTAAGCTTACAACGTGTGTAGCACCATACGATTTTAATTGTTCTAAAATTCGCTCATTACGACCAGTAACAATAATTTGGTTAGCACCGTAAAACTTTGCAATCTGCACTGCCACTTGTCCAGTTACACCTGTAGCCCCATTAAAGAGTACATTCTGCCCTTCCTGAAGTTTTCCTCTAATCAATAAAGGCATCGCTGATCCTAAAACAGCATTGGGTAATGCAGCAGCTGTTATATCGTCTAAATCGTGTGGAACTGGTGTAAAGTTATCTGTGATAATTGCTTTTTCAGCAATCATTCCCGTTACTCCTTGTGCGTAAACACGTGTACCATCATCTAAAACACCTACTCCATCTATACCTACAACAGTTGGAAAACTATTATAGCTGGCGTAATGTTTACCATTAACCCTTGCTTTATCCAGATTCTTAACTGCAGCGGCTTTAACTGTAATCAATCTTTGGTGCTCCCCTATTTCAGTTGGCGTATCAATTTCGTTGTATTGTGGGGTTGTTCCCGATTTATATAATATAGCTGCTTTCATAATCTCTTTGTTATTCATAGCCTAAAAGTACAATAAATACCTTTTAATTTAAGTAAGCAAACCTTATTCGATATAGTGTATTGGGCTAAAACCGCGTCTTTCTATTAAATTATTAATTCATAATAATCTCTAATAGATTAAACTTATAGCAAATCTAACAAGGGAATCAATAAAAAAACACGACATTAATTAGATAATATCAATTTATTTTCTATATTTTTGTTTAGAATTAAGTAAACAAAATAATTATGAAAAAGACCGTATTAATGCTTGCTTTTGCTTTCTCTGTTGCTTTTGTAGGATGTAACGACAAAAAAGAAGCAAAAGAAGAAGTAACAACAGAACAAGAAGCTACAACTGATGTAACGAAAGAAGCTACTGCAGAAGTAGAAAGCATCAACCAAGCTTGGGAATTAGCTGCAATTACAACAGCTGATACTGAAGGAAAAACGTTAGATGAATTATTCCCTAACAAAAAACCAGCGTTAACATTTGAAGGAACTGACTCTGTTCACGGAACTGATGGATGTAATAATATTACTGGTACTTATGAAGCTAAAGAAAACAATGGTATCGCTATTGGTGATAAACTTGCAGCAACAAGAATGTTCTGTGAAGGCGTTTCTGATGTTGCTTTCAACAAAGCTTTACAATCTGCTACTTCATATGAAATTAAAGATGGTGAGTTAAACTTCATCGCTGCTGATAAAGTAGTTTTAAAATTCAAAAAAGCTGAAGTTGCTAAATAATTAGTTCTTCATACTATAATCTAAGTAGGGTGTCCCAAAAGGTCACCCTATTTTATTTTCTGTTATCTCTACTCCCACCTTCCTACAGACAGAATAGGCAAATAGCTATATATCAACTCATCATCTGTCTTTTCAACCAATTTCTTGTGGCTTTTTATCTTCTAACCAACCTTCTGTTAGCTGATGGTATTTCTTCTCTTATGATTGCAGTAATGGATTTCTCAAAATTATCGTTTACTGTTTTACACCATACCCCTAATTGATATCCTTAACTGTGTTATTTCTGTAAGCACGACTAATAGAATGTATTTCTCTAAAGTAGTAGTTTGTCGTTTTACTTATAAGTCATTCTCCTTTCTTAAAATGCTATTAATCTTAGCAAGTGTATAGTCGTAAAACTTCTTTAAAAAGGTATAAATGTGTATCTTTGTTACTTTGCAAAAAAATATGGCTAAAACAGAAGAAACAATTGAAGTATTAGGAGCAAGAGCACACAATTTAAAAAATATTGATGTCTCTATTCCGAGAGAAAAACTTGTTGTTATTACAGGATTATCAGGTTCAGGAAAATCTTCATTGGCATTTGATACTATATATGCTGAAGGGCAGCGTCGTTACATAGAAACTTTTTCTGCGTATGCGCGACAATTTTTAGGTGGTCTTGAAAGACCTGACGTTGATAAAATTGATGGACTATCGCCTGTAATTGCGATTGAACAAAAAACTACAAATAAAAGTCCTCGTTCTACTGTGGGGACAATAACAGAGATATACGATTTCTTACGTCTTTTATTTGCTCGTGCGGGTGAAGCATATAGCTATAATACGGGCGAAAAGATGGTGAGCTATTCTGACGAACAGATACTTGATCTAATTACAACTGATTTTGATGGTAAAAGGGTAAATATCTTAGCTCCTGTCGTACGTTCCAGAAAGGGACATTATCGCGAACTATTTGAACAAGTAGCTAAGCAAGGTTTCCTAAAAGTACGCGTAGATGGAGAAATCAGAGATTTAGAATCGGGAATGAAAGTTGACCGCTATAAAACTCACGATATCGAAATTGTTATTGACCGCGTAGCTGTAGATGATTCTGAGGCAACAAAACAGCGTTTGACAGAGAGTATCAAAGTAGCTATGCATTATGGTGATGATACTATTATGGTCTTAGAACACGATGCTAAGGAAGTGCGCTTTTTTAGTAGACATTTGATGTGTCCTTCTACGGGTATTTCTTACTCTAAACCTGAGCCGAACAACTTCTCTTTCAACTCTCCTAAAGGGGCGTGTGAGTCGTGTAATGGATTAGGTGTTGTTAATGAGATTAATCTGTCTAAGATTATTCCAGACAACAAATTATCTATTGCCAATGGTGGTTTAGCGCCTGTGGGTACAGAGAAGAAATCGTGGATATATAAACAGTTGGAGACAATTGGTCAGAAGTATGATTTTACAATGACTACGCCAATTAAAGATATCTCAGAAGAGGCTATGGACATTATTTTAAATGGTGGACAAGAGAGTTTCTCTGTCGTTTCTAAGGTTGCTGGGATTACTAAGAACTATAAAATCGACTTTGAAGGGATTACCAACTTTATCAAAAACCAATTTGACGAAAGTGAAAGTGCGACTATAAAACGTTGGGCTAAAGAATACATGGATGAAATCGTTTGTCCTTCTTGTAATGGTTCTCGTTTGAAAAAAGAAGCGCTTTACTTTAAAATTGGCGAACAAAATATTGGTGATTTAATTCAAATGGACGTTGAGTCTTTGATCAACTGGTTTAATGAATTAACACCAAAACTATCTGAAAAACAAAAGAGTATTGGTACAGAAGTATTAAAGGAAATTACTACACGTCTTTCCTTTTTACAAGATGTTGGTTTAACGTATTTGTCATTAAACCGTAGTTCACGTACTTTATCAGGTGGTGAAGCTCAGCGTATACGCTTGGCAACACAGATTGGTTCTCAACTTGTAGGAGTGTTATATATCTTAGATGAGCCAAGTATTGGGTTGCATCAACGCGATAATGAGCGTTTGATCAAATCGCTTGAATCACTTAGAGATATTGGTAACTCTGTATTGGTTGTTGAGCACGATAAAGATATGATTGAACGCGCTGATTACGTAATTGATATTGGTCCGAAAGCAGGAAAAAATGGTGGTAAAATAATTAGTGCTGGTACGCCTAAAGAGTTGTTGAAAGAAGATACACTTACAGCCAATTACTTAAATGGTAAAATGAAGATTGAGATTCCGTCTGAACGTAGAAAGGGCAATGGGAATTTCTTAAAATTAAAAGGGGCAACAGGTAATAACCTAAAGAATGTAAGTATTGAAATTCCATTGGGAACAATGACTTGTGTAACGGGAGTTTCTGGTTCGGGTAAATCTACTTTAGTGAATGGTACCTTATACCCTATTTTAAATACTCATTTTTATCATGCTGTGGCAAAACCACAACCTTATAAGAAAATTGAAGGATTAGAGCACATTGATAAGGTTATTTGTATTGACCAAAGTCCGATTGGTAGAACGCCAAGGTCTAACCCTGCAACTTATACAGAGGTATTTTCTGATATTCGTAATCTATTTGCTCAAATACCTGAAGCGTCTATCAGAGGCTATAAACCTGGTAGATTTAGCTTTAATGTAAAAGGTGGAAGATGTGATACTTGTGAAGGATCTGGAGTAAGAACCATTGAAATGGGATTCTTACCAGATGTATATGTAGAGTGCGAAACTTGTCAAGGAAAGCGCTTTAATAGAGAAACTTTAGAGATTAGATATAAAGGAAAGTCTATTTCTGATGTTTTAAATATGACCGTTACAGAAGGTGTGGAATTTTTTGAGAATATTCCAAAAATATATCGTAAATTGAAAACTATTGATGAGGTGGGACTTGGGTACATAACCTTAGGGCAACAAAGCACTACTCTATCTGGAGGAGAAGCTCAGCGAATCAAATTAGCTACCGAATTATCTAAGAAAGATACTGGTAATACTTTTTACATTTTAGACGAACCAACAACTGGTTTACACTTTGAAGATATCCGTGTTTTAATGGAGGTCATAGAACGTCTTGTGGAAAAAGGTAATACTATATTGATTATTGAACACAACCTTGACGTAATCAAATTGGCAGATTATGTAATTGATGTGGGGTATGAAGGAGGTAGCAAAGGTGGACAGATAATAGCTGTTGGTACACCTGAAGAAATAGTTAAAAATAAGAAAAGTTACACTGCTCAGTTTTTAAAACACGAGTTAAAAAATTAATTGATTATGAAAGATGTAGTAAAAAGTGACGAAGCTAAAATCCAAGAAAAATTCAAACAAAGATCATGGAATGAGATCAAGACTAATGACTCTTGGGGGATTTTTAAAATTATGTCAGAATTCGTAAACGGATATGAAAAAATGGGACGTATCGGTCCTTCTGTTTCTATCTTCGGATCTGCACGTACTAAAAAAGAAGATCCTTATTACAAATTAGCAGAGGAAATTGCTTTCAAAATTAGCCAGGCTGGATATGGTGTAATTACAGGTGGAGGACCTGGTATCATGGAAGCTGGTAACAAAGGAGCTCATCTTGGAAAAGGTGTTTCAGTTGGTTTAAACATTGAATTGCCTTTTGAGCAACATTTCAACCCATATATCGATCAAGACAAGAACTTACAATTCGATTACTTCTTCGTTAGAAAAGTAATGTTTGTTAAGTATTCTCAAGGATTCGTAGTTATGCCAGGTGGATTTGGAACATTAGATGAGTTGTTTGAAGCGATTACATTAATTCAAACTAAGAAAATTGCTAAGTTCCCTATCGTACTTGTAGGTACTGAGTTCTGGGGAGGTTTAATTGAATGGATTAAATCTACTTTGTTAGAAAAACACAGTAGCATTTGTCCTGAAGATATGAACTTGATCAAATTAGTTGATTCTGCAGATGAAGTTGTCGATGTACTTGACACATTCTATAAAAAATACAACTTAAGACCAAACTTCTAATAGTTGTCATAAAAATAAAAGCCCGTAAGTATAAAACTTACGGGCTTTTTTATGCTTTAGATTATAAATCTTATTTTAAATATTTTTCGATAGCTTTTTCTAATTCAGCTCCTCTTAAATTTTGTTCTAAGATATTACCATTTCCGTCAATTAAGAAACTTGCTGGAATTCCTTCAATTCCATAAGCTCCAACGATTGGATCATCCCAGTATAATAAGTTAGAAACTTGAGCCCAAGCTAATTTATCTTTTGCAATTGCACCTTTCCATCCTGCGTCATCTTTATCTAAAGAATAACCAATAATCTCAAATCCTTTGCTTTTGTACTTTTCGTAAGCTTTAACAAGGTTTGGATTTTCTTGACGACATGGTCCACACCAAGAAGCCCAAATATCAACTAAAATAAGTTTTTTACCTTCAATAAAAGTATTCAAAGTCAACTCTTTACCTTCTGGAGTTAATCCTTTAAAATCTGGTAACTTCTCTCCTATGCTTAAAGCCTCAGGTTGGTCTTGTAACATATCTAAGTTAGCCTGGATTTTCTTACCAATTTTAGATCCTTTTAAATCTACAGAGAAAGTATCAAACTCTTTTTGTAATTCATTAGCATCCATTTCTTGGTTACCCATTTGTTGGTAGAAAGCTAATAATCCAAGTACAGAGTTTTTATTCTCTTCTTTGAACTCAGTTAACTTACCATCTAACTCAGTCATAATTGCCTGTGATTTATCTTGCAACTCTTTAATACGTTGGTCATTTTGTCCCTCGTTACTTTGTTGCAACATCATCATTTCCATACCATCCTCATTATAAAATGCCATCATTCTTTCAATAACTGGCGCCATTTTATCTTGGAAAGCTTGTAACTTTTTATTGTTATCTGTTCCCCCTACTAAAGGTTTACTTGGATTTTTTTGATCGTATTTGATTGTAATTGTTCCTGGTTCTCCTAAGAAAAATACAGTTGATTCTAATCCGTCACCAAATTTTAAGAATGCTTCATCTGCCTCTGTAAAAGGATTGTCTAAAACTACTTTCCCATCTTTTACAACTCCAGAAGCGATTGCTTTAGGTTCGTTAGAACCAGCTTCTCTTGTTAGAATCTCTACTTTTGTATCATCAGAAATATTATCTGTTTCTACCTCAATCTTACCTGCTTTGTTACAAGAAACAAAAGCTAAAACAGATAATAGTAATACACTTAATTTTTTCATTATAGTTTAATTGTAATTTATTTTATTAAAAATAGAAACTTTCTTAGATTAAATCTACTATTCAATCCATTTTTTAAAATCATTAACTTTCTCCCTACTTACGATTAAATCATCATTATCGTATTTTAGCAAACTTATCTTTAAACGTGAATTACTATAAATACTTATTTCTTTAATAGATGTCAATTCTATTATAAATTTCCTATTAATCCTAAAGAACAAATTAGGGTTTAATATTTTCTCTATCTCTTCTAAAGATAGATCAATTAAGTAATTTCTATCCTCAATCGTCTTGATATAGGTAGCTTTGTTTTCACTATAAAAACACATAATTTCCTTTAGCTGAATAATTTTTAACTGTGAACCAATCTTAACTGAAAAGCGTTCTTTGTACTCTGGCTGACTTGTATTAGTCATGAATTGCTTGAACAGATTTAACTGTTCGTTAAAACCAAAAATAGCTGCTCGATTACTTTGAAACTTCTGTATAGCATTAGCTAATTCATCCTCCTGAATTGGCTTTAATAGATAGTCTATACTATTTAGTTTAAATGCTCTCAAAGCGTATTCATCATACGCTGTAGTAAAGATAATAGCACTGTTAATCTCTACTTGTTCAAATATTTCAAATGATAATCCATCTGATAATTGTATATCTAAAAAGATGAGGTCTGGCTCTTGATTAGAACCAAACCATTGAACCGCTTCTTCAACACTCGTAAGTTTCATTGCTGTAGAATAACCTAATTTCTCCAACTTTCTTTCAAGTGAACGTGCTGCGGGTTTTTCATCTTCTACGATGACTATATTAAATTTTGTCATTAAGTTTTAATTGATATTCATACGTTCTTTTCATCTTCTCAAATTATTTCTGTTCCATTTTATCTTGCAAACTGCTCAATAAAGGAATATCTTCCAGATAATTGAGAATGAGCCTCACAATGATACAAAAAAGCCAAATAAGAAGTATTACATAGGCATACAATGTTCCTTCATTCTGATTTCCAATCTTGATAACAACTTGCTCCATTCCCACTAAATCCTCATAGAGTACAAAACTTAACATCCCTAAACAGAGGATAGATTGGCAGATGATTGAATACAACTGTTTGTTTCTCAACCTTGAGAGTTGCCCCAAAGCTGATACAACAGCTGGATTAAAGTTATAAACTTGTTTCATCTAATCCCATTCTTTTGGTTTATTCTTATGCTTCTCTACGTATTCACGAATCTTCTTATCTTCCCAATCCTTTCCAAGGAATAGGTTATAATTATATGTCCTCATAGCATCAGACACTAATCCAATACCCCACGCAAAAAGAACAATCATACTCCACATAAACTGAGGAGCTGTTATCAAATTAAGCATTATTAGAAAGGTATTCACCATAATGTACGACGTCAAGTGTGCGTAAAACTTCTTGATTCGCTGTACTTTCTTTTTAGCTTCGATTAATATCTCTTGCTCATTCTCTGGTACGTCAATAATTCTCATGTGTTCTATAATTTTGGTTAGTATTGGTATTCTTACTGCGAAATAATCTTCTGTTTCTTCAATCTTGATTGGTTTACTGGTCAACAACCCATAACGAGAAGCAATGTTTTGAAGGCCTATTCCTTGTCTGTTATCCAGCTTTTGTTTCTTATTTAGGTTATTTTCAATGCGCAAATAACCATCTGTATCCTCCTTAATAATGATATGAATAGGCTTTGAAGCAGTTGCCTTATTGTGTTTGATAACATTTTCAAGCAACAATTGTAAAGACAAAGGAACTACCTTTGCCCCTTCTTGTTTAATGTGCTGTGGCATTTCAAAAGTCAAACTATCCTCAAAGCGCATTTGCAGCAATGCTATATAGGTCTTTGCAAAAGCAAGTTCTTCTTCTAAAGGAACTAACTCTTTATTCTTTTGATCTAAGATATAGCGATACGTTTTAGAAAGTGAATTGTTGAACTCTACAGCCTTTTGCTGATCTTCTTCTATCAACGCACTTAGTACATTTAGGCTATTAAACAAAAAATGTGGATCTAATTGATTCTTTAAACTCTCAAATTGTGCTGATACATTTCCGGTTATTACTTTCTGTTCTTCTATTATCTGATCTTTCGAAAGTGACGTAAACCTAATATATAAGTAAAGAGCGATTAGAATACTAATGAAGATCGTAAAATTAAATATGGACTTGAATCCGCCATATAACATAAAGTAAGAGGTGTGCTTCCCTCCAATTATTGTTATATCAATCAACTTTAATACTATTCCAAGGATAAATATAATTGTGAAATTAATTGCTGTAGTTATCCCCGTTACAATTAATACATTACGATTATCTACTTTAATGTATTTTTTAACTTGTAATAAATACTTCTTACTCAAAAAATTATTGATTAAAAAGAGTATTACAAGAAAGGCCATACAATAGGCTAAAAATAAAGGAACGTCTATAAAGTGAAGTTTTAATACCTTTTTAAACATAATAAAAAGGATAAAAACTAATCCGATAATTTTAAGTACACTATTCTTTTCTTGCATCTGTTCGTTTGTCGTTAAATGATTTATCTGTATTCACTACTTCCGTAGGTGCTTGCGCTGCCTTTAGCTTTTTTTCTGTATTTAAACATAATACATTTAAGAGTGCATTGATCAAAAATAAGGTAATCATTAATATAATTTTCATAATCTTTAGCGTTGTTGTTAGTACAAATCTGCGCCATAATTATTTCAATAAAAAAAGAAAGCTACCGAATTGTAGAATAAGGAGGATGAATTGTAAATAGTGATTAATACGGATAAAAAACTGAACTTCAATCTTCTGTAAGAGTATAAATAAAATGTAAATAAAAAGGCACGCTTTTATTCTCTAAAAATGAATAATAAGTTTAAATTTGCGTTTCAAATCCACAAATAAGATATGGTTTATAAGTTTAGAGTTATCCTTGATACTGAGGAAGATATATTTAGAGATATTGCTATTTTAGAAAGTGATTCATTAGAAGATTTACACAATGCTATCGTTAATACCTTTGGTTTTGACGGAATGGAGGCTGCTTCGTTTTATGCTTGTGATGATCAATGGACACAATTAGAAGATGAGATTTCTTTGTTTGATATGGGCGAAGAACCAGGAGAAAGTAAAACAATGCACTCTACTCCTATCAATACAATCCTAAACGAAGATAACACTAAGATTATTTATGTTTATGACTTTTTAAACATGTGGACATTCTTCGTTGAGCTTGGTGCTGTTGAAGAGGAAGAACCTGGTGTTGTTTACCCTGAATTATTATTCTCTCATGGTATTTTACCTGATGGAATGCCTGGTAAAAACTTCAGTGCTGATCCTGTTTCTAATGAAGATATCTTTGGAGAATTTGACGATGACTTCGATGAAGAAGATTACGATATGTTCGACGGAGATGATAGTTTTGAAGACTTCGGTTATGAAGACAATTGGAACTAATCTTTTTTAAAACTATTTACTTTTAATATTGTAGTATAATCTACACCTTTTAACTATTGTTATGATTAACTTATTTAATGCACACGTTGAAACTCTTTCTATTCATAGAGTTGGTAATAAAAGTAGAAATGAAGCTATCTTCTTATCTGAAGAGCCTTACAACTTAAATGATGAAATTGCTCCTTTATTAAAAGAGTACTTCTTCAAGCCTTTCCGTGAAAAAGAAGAAAACTATTATCAATTTGCACACGATGTTGATTTAGAGTTCAATGAAATGTACAATTTAGCAAATGAAGTATTTAACGCTCCTTCTGCTGAAAATGCGCACGCTGTATCTCAAAAGATAACACGTCATTTATTTGAGCAATCTAACCACCCTCATATTAAAAACGGAGAGGTTTATGTAGCTTATTTAACGAACTTGTCTATTGATAATAATGTGGTTGATGCAATAGGTATCTTTAAAAGTGAAATTAAAACAGACTTCTTACAGTTCCAAGAAAAGGCTTCTAACTTAGAAATGGTTCTGCAACAAGGAATTAACTTAAATAAGTTAGATAAAGGTTGTATCATCTTCAATTATAAAAAAGAAGAAGGGTATAAAATCTTAACTATTGATAGTAATAAATATGACGCTCGTTATTGGTTAGAGCATTTCTTAAATGTAGATATCTTCCAAGATGAGGCATTTATGACTAAGAAATACTTGAAGTTCTGTCAAGACTTTGCTAAAGAAGTTGTTTTACCAGCAGAGGACAAAAAAGAGGAAGTTATGTTTATGAATCGTTCTGTAAACTACTTTGCTAAGAACGACGAGTTTGAAGAAACTAACTTCTTAAATGAAGTAATTGACAATCCTGATTTAGCAGCTGAGTTTAAAAACTACAAAGTTGATAAAGGAGAAAAATATAGTATCGAAGACACAACTTCTTTCCCAATTGCAAACAATGCTGTTTCGGATGCAAGAAAGAAATTGAAGAATGTTATTAACTTAGATACCAATATTCAAATCAAGTTAGACTTTATCAATCCTGAAAGTGCAGATAAGTTTGTAGAAAAAGGATGGGATGAAGAAAAACAAATGTACTACTACTTAGTATATTTCAACAAAGAACAAAAATCTTAATATATTTCTTAAAAGCGATTCTGTAAATAGAATCGCTTTTTTTTAAAACTAATAAATACTTTACAATGAAAGAGTTTGAGTTTATACTAATTTCAGAAAATGCTTTTAATAGTGATAATATACAAGATATTGTAGATTCAAATATCTCTGTAATCAACGTTTTGCGTTCTTCAGAAATCGGAGATGACGAATTGCATCCTGATGCTTTCAGTAGCTATTGTGTTGACTATTATTTCCAAACTTTAAAAGAAGAAGGTTTGCCTGCTTTTATATGGAAAAGCAAATGGGACCAAGATTTGATTGAGATTATTCAAGCTGGAATAGCTGCTATGAATGCCCCTGAAAGCTTAGAGTTTTTTGAAAAACAAATGAGAAGAGTTAAGGCATTTAGTAAAATCAAATTGGGGAAATTCTTACAAACAGATTTCGGAAAGGATAAAGCTACAGCTGCCCTACTTGATGATGCTTCTTTTAAAGAAATTAAAGAAGACTTGAAAGAATTGAATGCTACTTGGTTAAAATCACACCCTGATTTAAAAGTTGCTAATCTTGAAGAAATGCAAACTATCATTACTGAATTCATTTCAGAATAAAATAATATCTATTCTTTTTAGAATACACTATAATGAATGGCTTAAGCTTTAAAAGTTTAAGCCTTTTTTTGTATAAATCCCTTTCATCACTAAAGCACATTATTTTACACGTTTACCAGCATAGATGAGTCCTCTTCAAATTTTCAATATTTGAGAACTTTTTTCCAAGGATGTAAAATATGGAAAAGAAAACAAAATGCGTATTCTTACCTCTATTTCCAAGAAATAGTAAATAGGTACACTACTACTTACAAGAGCTACTATTGAAAATTTCCATATTTCTGAATTTATTTTTTAAAATCTGAAATATGCGAATTTCAGAAAGCCATACTTACCATTAGTACTAAGAAAATAACAGCTACCTCTCCTACTGCTTTACTACCTAATCTTTGTAATAGTAAAGGGTGTTGCATTTTTTAAAACTAAGAAAGTTGTAAACAAAAGAGGGATAAAGTAAAATAACTTTATCCCTCTTAGTTTTCAATAATCAAATACTACTACGTATGAGATTAACTATTTATCATATTCTACTTTAGCAATCTTAAGGTCATTCCCTTTTTTCTCTAAGTAGATTTTTTCAGTAGACTCAGCATTCTCATACTTTACTTTGTATTCAAATACGAAATCTTTCGTTTTCTCTTTTTTGTTTTTATCAGTCAATTCCCATTCATCTAACTCAAAACTTTTAATTTTTCCAAGTTCAGCCTCTCTTTGTTTCAAACTTTTAACGAATGCTGCTTGTTGCTCTGCGTTAAAAAACTCATCATTCATTAATTTAGGAATTGAGTCAAAGTTCTCTTCCATTACGTGATAATAATACCAACCTGTAATAGATTTACCTGCATTTTGATCTCCTAATACAGTGCTCTTTTTAGCGTTTGTACAAGAAGTTAGTGCTGCTGCTGCAAATAAGAAAGTGATTAATTTTTTCATAAGAAAATGCTTTTTTAAATTTTTTTAATTCTCGAATTCTACCGTTCTTTTAATTATTATAAATTTAATAAAACTTTATGATTTTCGCAAATCTATTTACCTGATTTAAAGCTATTTCTTTTTCACAATATAAGTGTAAACCCACGTAATTGTAAAGGTTGGTATAAAGTCAAATCCCGGTGATAATTCTTCAATGAAATTGACGATTGCCCCAACTTTCCCTATTTTTCCTGGATACATTTTAGCTAAAATATAAGCTGACACTGGAGCCCAAACTACGTCTGCTACCTCTCCTATTCCTGGAAAAACGTAAGTAATACATCCTAATAAGTCCATCAAGATACTAATTACAAGCTGTCTATTTCTTATACTCTGATTTGTTAGCATTTTTCTGCCTTTATTTATTTCAATTTACTACTGTATTTTGACTTGAATTTATCAACTTTTGGCTTAACCACTAATTGACAATAAGGATTTTTATCTCCATTCTTCTCAAAGTAATTCTTGTGATAATCTTCCGCTACGTAAAACACTCCTGCCAACGATAACTTTGTAACAATCGGATCTACAAAAACCTTTTCCTCAGACAAAATATGCATATACTCTTTTGCCAATTCCTTTTGGTTTTCATCTGTATAGAATATTTCACTTCTATATTGTGTACCAACATCTTCCCCTTGTCTATTTAAGGTAGTTGGATTATGTGTAGAGAAGAAAATCTCTAATAATTGATTATAATTAATTAAGGATGGATTATACGTGATTTTTATTGCCTCTGCGTGTCCTGTTTGCCCAGTACAAACTTCTTCATACGTAGGATTGGCTTTTGCTCCTCCAATATAACCTGGTAAAACTTCAATCACTCCGTTTAAATTACTAAAAATAGCTTCAGTACACCAAAAGCATCCTCCTCCAAAAATAGCTGTCTTTGTATTATTTGTATTCTCCATTTCTTTTCTTATTGTTTTTGAGTTTTCACGTATAAAGATAAATCTTTATTTCTAAAATATTATAACTTCTCTTTTTATGATTTTCATTTTTATAATAACTAAAACATCGTTACTTTGTATCCTTAAATGGATAACAAATGATACGCGCAGTAAATATTCACAAATTTTACGACCAATTAGAAGTATTGAAAGGTGTAGACCTTCATATTAAAAAGGGAGAAATTGTTTCAATCGTTGGAGCTTCTGGTGCTGGTAAAACTACTCTACTTCAAATATTAGGTACTTTAGACCAACCTTCTGCTCAAAACGGAACAAGCTTATTCATTAACAATCAAGATGTTTTAAACTTAAAGGACAAGGAGATTTCTAAGTTCCGCAATCTAAACCTTGGTTTTATCTTTCAGTTTCACCAATTACTTCCTGAGTTTACTGCTTTAGAAAATGTATGTATTCCAGCTTTTATCGCTGGTAAAGATAAGAAGGAAACAGAAACTGAAGCTAAGCGTTTATTAGAGTATCTTGGGTTATCTCATCGTGTTTCTCACTACCCTTCTGAACTTTCCGGAGGTGAACAACAACGTGTTGCCGTTGCTCGTGCTTTAATCAATAAACCACAGGTAATCTTTGCAGACGAACCTTCTGGAAATTTAGACACACAATCTGCTGAAAACTTACACCAATTATTCTTCAAATTGCGTGATGAATTTGGACAAACATTTGTGATTGTAACGCATAATGAAGATTTAGCTAATATGGCTGATCGCAAGCTTACAATGGTAGATGGTTTAATAAAAATAAAAGAGACTATTAATGACTAAGACTGAACTTAAAGAGTTTTTAGACGAAAAGGTAATCTTGTACAACAATCCTGATTTTATTACAGATGATCCAGTACAAATCCCTCATCTTTACTCTTTAAAAGAAGATATTGAAATAGCTGGTTTTCTAAGTGCTACTATTGCTTGGGGAAACAGAAAAATGATTATTAAGAATGCACATAAGATGATGGACCTTATGGGAAATTCCCCTTATGATTTTGTGCTTAATCACAGTGAAAGCAACTTAGAAAATCTCCACGATTTTGTACATAGAACTTTTAATGGAGTGGACTTTATGACTTTTGTAAAGTCTCTTCAAAACATCTATACAAATCACGGGGGTTTAGAAGCCATATTCGCTACAGACGAATATTCTGTGCAACAAAGAATCTCTAAGTTTAAAAAGGTATTCTTTGAAATCGAACATCCTTCTCGTACGGAAAAGCATATCTCAGACCCATTAAAAGGTTCTGCTGCTAAGCGTATTAATATGTATTTACGTTGGATGGTAAGACAAGATAATGCGGGAGTTGATTTAGGTATTTGGAAGTCTATTAGTCCAAGTGAGCTTTCTTGTCCTTTAGACGTACATTCAGGTAATATGGCTCGTAAATTAGGTATTCTTACAAGAAAACAAAATGATGGAAAGGCACTCTTAGAGCTTGATACTGCTTTACGTGATTTTGATCCAACGGACCCAGTAAAATATGACTTTGCCTTATTTGGATTAGGCGCTATAGAAAAGTTTTAAAAGCAAAAAGAGATAAACAGTATTAGTGTTTATCTCTTTTTTTATACCTATTGACGATCAACTATATCGTTTGATAATCTAATTTAATCTTATTGTGATAAATTGCTTTTACAATACCATCAGACACTCCTATTTTAGGAACATAAATATACTTAGCACCACTCCATTTCATAGCATTGTTATAAATCTTAATCGCAGGAATAATAACATCCGCACGATCGGGATTTAATCCCAATACCGAAATACGATCTTCATAAGACATAGTATTTAAGCGTACCAACTGCTTGTGTAAATAAAAGTATGTCAATGGTTTATCTTGTGCTTTACCAGACATCTTAAAGATCTTATTGATGTTTCCACCTGATCCAATTACTATTAGATTCTCAAGCCCTTTAGTCTCTTCTTTTATCCAATGCTCTATATCTGTCCAAACGCTTTCTTCTACCATATTATTCAGCAAGCGAACAGTACCGTTTTTAAACGACTTAGAGTTAATCTGTTTTCCTTTATCAAATAAAGTAAACTCCGTACTTCCACCACCTACGTCAATGTATAAAATACTATTCGGACTATTAATGAAGTGTTTTAAGTCAGAAGAAGCAATAATCATAGCCTCTTTCTTCCCATCTATAATACTAATCTTAATCCCTGATTCCTTATATATTCTATCAACAATCTCTGGTCCGTTAGAAGCATCTCTCATCGCACTTGTAGCACAAGCCATAAAGCGTTCTACTTTATTGACTTTCATCAACAAATAAAAAGCCTTCATAGCATCTACCATTCGCTCTTGAGATTCCTCACTAATCTTTCCAATTGTAAAAGCATCCTGACCTAAACGCACTGGTACCCTAATAAGAGAACTCTTACTAAAAATAGTTTCTTTTCCTTCCTCTTCAATGATGTTCATTATTAACAACCTCATTGCATTGGAACCAATATCGATAGCAGCGTACTTCTTTATGTTGAGCATATATTCCTTTTACTTTTTTAATTTATTTTGATAGTATTTGTACATTTCCATTTGAGAGTGAAACTTGTTTTCACCAGTAAACCCTCTGTATTTATTAGACAAATCTCCTGATTGAATTCTTGTCTTATAGTTACCTTTCCATCCAATTTCAAAGGTTTCTATCAACTCTTGTTTGATAGCTTCATCATAAATCGGACAAGTAACTTCTACCCTCTCGTCTAAATTTCTTGTCATAAAATCTGCAGAAGATATATAGATATCTGGATTGTTATTATTTCCAAAAATGTATATACGTGAGTGTTCTAAAAATCTATCTACAATACTAATTGCTTCAATATTCTCACTCATACCTGGTACACCCGGAATCAACGAACATATTCCTCTAATAATCAAGCGAATTTTAACTCCTGCATTACTTGCTTCGTATAGTTTATCAATCATTTTAATGTCTGACAAACTATTCATTTTTAACCAAATATATGCTGGTAGTCCATTTTTAGCATTCTTAATTTCTCTCTCAATTAACTTGTAAAACCCTTTACGTGTATAATGTGGAGAAACTAACAAATGTTTGTATTTATGTACGCGATAATTTACTTGTAAGAACTCAAATACCTTAGACACATCTTTCATTAACGAATTGTGGCTTGTAAATAGTGTTACGTCTGTATATATCTTAGCACTACTTTCGTTAAAGTTACCTGTTGACAAGAAACCATAACGTTTAATCTTTTTATTTTCAAGACGTTCAACCACACAAATTTTACTGTGTACTTTTAGTCCTTTTACTCCAAAAATCAACTGAATTCCTTCCGCCTGCATTAATTCAGAGTAATAGATATTACTTGTTTCATCAAATCGAGCTTGTAATTCAACCTGAGCAACAACTTTCTTACCATTCTTAACCGCATTAATCAATGAGCTAATAATCTGCGAGTTTTTAGCCAATCGGTATAAGGTAATCTTAATAGATAAAACCTGTGGATCTAAAGCAGCCTCACGTAAGAACTTCACTAAATAAGAAAACGATTGATAAGGTGTATAAACCAAATAATCTTTCTTCTGTATTTGTTGAATAATACTGTCTTCTAAATTCAAGCCAGGTACAGCTAATGGCACTTGTTTAGGATACGTCAAGTCGATTCTACCCGTAGTTGGGAACCCCATATAATCACGGCGGTTATGGTATCTCCCTCCCGGAATAATACTATCATTCAACTCAATCTCAACGTTCTCCATCAAGAAATCAAGCATATCATCATCCATTGATGAATCATAAACGAAGCGAACAATAGCTCCTTCTCGTCTATCTCTAACACCACTTGAAATCTTCTCTACAAACGATTTGTGTAAATCTGTATCAAAGTCTAACTCTGCATCACGCGTTACCTTAATCATATAAGCCGATTCAGCTTTATAATCAAAGATATTAAACAGGGAATCAAGATTATAACGAATAATATCGTCTAACATAATGATGTATTTCTTATCTTCATCTGACGGTAACTCGATAAATCTATTGACAATATTTGGAATCTCAATAATAGCATAACGCACTGCCAACAAGCCTTTTTTGTGCTTAGCGGTCTTGTGCTTTTCAAGCAATTTTTCATCTAAAGCCAACTTAACTACTAAGTATCCGTGTGTATCTCTTAACAATGGAAACTCAGCTAAATCACTTAAGATAATCGTTACTAAATCGGGAGCAACCTCGTGCAAGAAAAACTCTTTGACAAACGCTTGTTGTTTCTCATTGATCTCTTTCTCGTTCAACATAAAGATACCTTCCTCTTCCAGTTTAGACTCAACTTCGTGTAATATGCGTAAACTTTCGTTTTGCAACTCAATCACACGCGCTGTAATCTGTGCTAATAACTCTTTTACTACCGCTCCACTACCTAACTTGCGATTGCTTTGTCCTGTTAAAGTCATTCTACGAATTGTAGCATACCTAACTCTAAAAAACTCATCTAAGTTATTTGAAAAAATACCGATGAAGCGCAAGCGCTCTAACAAAGGTACAGTTGCATCACCTGCTTCTTGTAAAACACGTTCATTAAATGCTAACCAGCTTTTCTCTCGGTCAACGTAACGGTATTTGCTTGTACTATTATTATTGCTATTCATTCTATTTTAAATCTCTTGGGAAAATGGTTAATTCTGTAACCCCTGATTCTATACTACCCCAATCATCTGTATCGAAATTTATCACTACAACACCTGAGGTTGGTACATTATCAAAAGTTTCGCTACCAAATTTATTAACAAATTTTGTTATTGCATCATTATGGCCAAAAAGAATTAGCGCATCGTGATCATTTTTACATTTTTTGATCTCTTCACGCAACTTTGAGTGCTCAAAAGTGTATAATCCTTCTCTAATTATAACACATTCCAAACTCAAATCCATATTTTGACAAAATATAGTTGCTGTTTCCTTTGCCCTTTTAGCTGGACTCGTCCAAATAATCGACTTATTAGGTAAATGTTCTTTTAAAACATCAGACACAAGATGTGCATCTTTAATCCCCCTCTTAGAAATCGGTCGTGTTAAATCATCTGTTATCGTATCCCAGCTTGATTTTGCATGCCTAATTAGGATTATTTTTTTCATAAAGTATAGTTTTAATGTTGTTTGCAATATTTTTAATCTAATAACTGCATATTTCTTGCCAAGAATTAAATAAGTCTCCTAAACTTAGTAAAAAATATCAAACTAAAATATATTTTATGCTATTAAATAAAAACTTTACTTTTGAACTATTAATTTTAAAAGACAGTAATGAAGAATTTCTCTATTGAGTTTAAATGGGCTGCCCTTGCAACTTTAGCAGCATTAATTTGGATGTTTATCATTAAATCACTTGGTTTTCACAGCATTGAGAAAATTCGTTATGAGGTAGCTTTCGAGTTACTATTTAATATTTTACTTACTGTATTTTATTGGTTGGGAATTAGACAAAAGAAGTATGAGTTTTACAACGGTATTATTTCTTGGCAACGCGCTTTCTTGTCTGGATTAGTTATCTGTGTAATGATTACCTTCTTCTTCCCTCTTATCCAATACATTACCTTCTATCAGGTTTCTCCTAATTTTATGAACACCTTTTTGGAAGCTTTGACAACACAAACAAATATGTCGTTAGAAGAAGCTCAAAAAAGTGCCTCTTTTGATTTATTTATGAGAAATGGAGTAACGAATAACCTTTCATTTGGAGTAATTATTGTGTCTATTGTTTCATATTTCTTGCAAACTAAGAATATGACGCCTGAAGCACAACGTACAATTACAAACAGAGCAGAAGTAGTTAAAGTAAAAAAGAACAAAAACAAGAAAAAGTAACACACTAATAATAAACATTGAGTATTATGGACATTAATAAAATCCCCCTAATTAAAAATACAGACGCAGATAACTTCTTCCTTTTAGCAGGACCTTGTGCTATTGAAGGAGAAGAAATGGCAATGAGAATTGCTGAGCGCATCATTAAAGTAACTGATGATTTAAAGATTCCTTTTGTATTTAAAGGTTCTTTTAAAAAAGCAAATAGATCTCGTATTGACAGCTTCACAGGTATTGGTGATGAAAAAGCACTTAAAATACTTCAAAAAGTAGGAAAAGAGTTTGGTGTACCAACGGTAACGGATATCCACGAACAAAGTGATGCTGCAATGGCGGCAGAATACGTTGATGTTTTACAAATACCTGCTTTCTTAGTTAGACAAACTGACTTAGTTGTAGCTGCAGCAAACACTGGTAAAGTAGTAAACTTGAAAAAAGGTCAATTTATGAGTCCTGAAAGTATGCAACACGCAGTACAAAAAGTTCTTGATTGCCAAAACGAGAGTGTGATGGTTACAGATAGAGGTACTATGTTTGGATACCAAGATATGATTGTTGATTACAGAGGTATTCCAACAATGAAGCAATTTGCTACAACTGTTTTGGATATTACACACTCTTTACAACAGCCAAACCAAACTTGTGGTGTAACTGGTGGACGTCCTGATTTAATCGAAACTGTAGCAAAAGCAGGTATCGCAGTAGGTGTTGATGGATTATTCTTAGAAACACACTTTGATCCAGCTAACGCAAAAAGTGACGGAGCGAATATGCTTCACTTAGATTATTTCGAGGATTTAATGAAAAAACTTGTGGCAATTCGCCAAACAGTGAACAAATTCTAAAAAATAATTAAAAAATATTTTCCTTGTACTTTTTTTAGAACCAAACAGTTAGAGGTACAAGGAAAATAAAAGTTAAAAAAAAACACAAAGAACGCTTGCAGATTAAGGAAACAGCGCTATATTTGCACCGTTGAAAACAAACAATAAGCGATTATGCTTATGGGGAGATACTCAAGCGGCCAACGAGGACGGACTGTAAATCCGTTGGGTAACCTTCGCAGGTTCGAATCCTGCTCTCCCCACCAAACGTTCTTTAAAAAACATATTATATTATTTAAGTAATAATACCGGAGGGGAGATACTCAAGCGGCCAACGAGGACGGACTGTAAATCCGTTGGGTAACCTTCGCAGGTTCGAATCCTGCTCTCCCCACTAAATTCTTTATAGAATAACAATATATACTTAAATAATAATACCGGAGGGGAGATACTCAAGCGGCCAACGAGGACGGACTGTAAATCCTTTGGGTAACCTTCGCAGGTTCGAATCCTGCTCTCCCCACTAAGTTTTTTAAAGAACAACAATATTATTGATATAAGAAGGTACCGGAGGGGAGATACTCAAGCGGCCAACGAGGACGGACTGTAAATCCGTTGGGAAACCTTCGCAGGTTCGAATCCTGCTCTCCCCACTACAAAAGCGACTATTATTAGTCGCTTTTTTTGTTTATATTTGTTACGTTATTAATTGAAGAGAATCAGTCTATTTCTTTTTCAATTGAAAATAACTTTCTTTATATAGAAAGCCATTCTATTGTATATTGATAATGCTTTCTGTACTACTTCACATAAAATATATCGCTATTTCAAACGCACCTTGTTCGGAAACGATTCGAGACTTGTTCGGGAGTCCTTCGTAAAAGAGGCTCGTTTTCCGAACAATGCACGACTTTTTCCGAAGGATGTTTAAAAGAAGACTCCTTTAATATTTAGCCAATATCTGTATTGCTGTAAAATATAAAAAAAGCCCAGAATTAATCATATTAATCAATTCTGAGCTTTAAATAGTTTTACATTATTTTATATCAATATTCAAATTCTTTTTTCCCTCTTTTCAGTCCTAACTTAGGAGTATCTTTTGCTATCTGAAAATACTTTCTATAACCACATATCTCACTTATTGCTACACCATCAATTGTTATAACTTCATCACCAATCTTCAATACCTTTTCATTCTCACTGATAGCCGCTATAATATACTTCCCTTCTTGATAAGCAATTCCGTAACCAAACTTATTCAAATTAGATTCTCCCTCGTATCTTCTAACTTGTTTTAAAAATAATAGTTGTAAATCGGCCATATAAATCATATGAAACTGTTTTATGAACTCCACTCCTATTTGATATATACCTTCTGAAGGGCTAAAAGCTAATTCCTGTTCGTTAAGTATACGATCAGCAAGCTGGACCCTACCATTTACACTTATCTGTGTCTTTGCTAAGCCCTTATTCAACCCAAATGCACCTACACTTCCATAGCTTAGAAAACTTTTGACAGCTAACGTTTCAATGTATTTCACCATATCCCTATCTCGTGATACGGATAAATACCCATTATCTCCCGTATCCACTAAAAAAGGACGGTACATACCTCCGACAGCCATAGGGATAACTATACGCGTAGGATTTTGATCGTTTAAACTTGCTACGTGAATAAAGTCATCACTCAATATACGCAACTCTAAAGCCCTTGAAAAGTCCTCCAAGATAATTTCCTTCTTAATTGGATCTATTTCCAATACCTTATCTTTATAAATCACATTTCCCAAAATACCATCAATCTTATAACAATCAAATATAGGATCCTTCAGCATTGGAAACTGCTCTAAGTCTGTAAAAGGTAAATTGCGAAAAACATAATTGCCAACCTTTAAACTATCTACACGCATTTTAGCCACATCTTGTAATACGTTATTCGCATCAACAGCAGCAATACTCCCCGCTTTTTTATATCCATCTAACAAACTACCGCGAATAGATAAACCATCCCAACCGGTGTCAAACAGAAAAGTCATCTCTTTATCATTTACGGTCAAATTAACCAACATCCAACCCGATTCGTCCGTATAAGGCAAGCGAATTGTTTGAGCAGAAGACATAGTACTAAAGAGCACAAAAAAGGCTAATACAATCTTTTTTAAAGACATAGTGGTGTGTTTTTTTACGAAGTACTAAAATAGTATATATTCTAATTGATACAGCGCCTTAAAAGAATTAAACTACTTTTTAATTCCTGCTATTTGAAACATAAATGAGCCAACAAACCTTCTCCTTCTTTAGAATGTTTCCTAATTAGCAAAATTCAAATAAAAATGATTTTCAAATTGAAATTAAGTTTATTTTTGCGGCATGACAAGAAAAAGAACAGAAAGAATCGTATTCGAAAACGTAGAAGTCCTTGATGCAGGTGCAAAAGGCGTTTCGGTAGCTAAAGCTCCAGATGGGAAAGTAATATTTATTCCTAACGTAGTTCCGGGAGATGTGGTAGATGTGCAAACTGTAAAAAAACGCAAAGCGTATTATGAAGGTCGTGCTATCAAGATCCATAAATTTTCTGAACACAGAATTGACGCCGTTTGTGAGCACTTCGGAGCTTGTGGTGGATGTAAATGGCAAAATATGAAATACAGCCAACAGTTGTTTTACAAAAACCAAGAGGTTTTTAACAACTTGAAGCGTATTGGTAAAATTGAATTACCTGAATTCGAGCCTATTTTAGGTTCTGAAGAAACTTTATTTTACAGAAATAAAATGGAGTTCTCTTTCTCTAATGCTCGTTGGTTAACACCAGAAGAAGTAGCAAGTGGAGAAGAAATGGGTAAAGAGAATGCTCTTGGATTCCACATCCCTAAAATGTGGGATAAAATCTTAGATATCAAGAAATGTCATTTACAAGAAGACCCTTCTAACGAAATTCGTAACGAAATCAGAAGATTTGCTAATGAGAATGGGCTTTCATTCTTTAATCCTCGTGAACAAGAAGGTTTATTGCGTACATTAATGATTCGTACTGCATCTACTGGAGAAGTAATGGTATTAATCCAATTCTTCCACGAAGATCAAGAAAAGAGAGAGTTATTACTTAACTTCTTAGCTGAGCGTTTCCCAATGATTACTTCATTACAATATGTTGTAAACGGAAAAGCAAACGATACAATCTACGATCAAGATGTAGTATTATACAAAGGACGTGATTATATCTTAGAAGAGATGGAAGGACTTAAATTTAGCATCAATGCTAAATCGTTCTACCAAACAAACTCTGCTCAAGCTTACGAATTATACAAAATTACAAGAGATTACGCTGGATTAACAGGAAATGAGTTAGTATATGACCTTTACACAGGTACAGGAACTATTGCTCAGTTCGTTTCTAAAGCAGCTAAAAAAGTAATCGGTGTTGAGGCAGTTCCTGAAGCTATTGAGGATGCTAAATTAAACGCTGAGCGCAATAATATTACAAACTGTGATTTCTTTGTAGGAGATATGAAGAATGTGTTTAACGATGAGTTTATCGGTACACACGGGCATCCTGATGTAATTATCACTGACCCTCCTCGTGATGGAATGCACAAAGATGTAGTAGAAATGATCTTAAAGATTGCTCCTAAACGCGTAGTTTACGTAAGTTGTAACTCTGCAACACAAGCACGTGACTTAGCTTTAATGGATGAAAAATACAAAGTAATTAAAGTAAGACCGGTGGATATGTTCCCACAGACACACCACGTTGAAAACGTAGTATTACTTGAATTAAAATAATATTCTAAAAAAAAGCCCTTGTATTAAATACAAGGGCTTTTTTATTGCGTTTAATTCGCTATTTACTTTTCTGTTTTTGATACAAGATTTTAAATTCTTCTTTACCAATGTCAACACGCATCTGCTTGATAATAGGGCGTCCTAACATAATTCCAAAACCTACACTACACTTAACATAGTACTCGTGACCTTTTTCTAAAGTAAGCTTTACTTCTTCTGTTGTTTCTAAACTACCTTTAAATATTCTATCACCGTACGTTGTTGTTTTGTAACTAAAAGTTTCACCTGTACGCATTCTTCCAATATTTTGACTTTTTTCATCTTTTACTTTGTATCCTAACAAATGACCAGGACCACCTGTTGGTCTGTAAAAGTGAACAATCGCATAATCTGGATCTCCTTCTATTTTCTTAGCATACACATTAGAATCACTGAAACGCAGATCTTTTAAGTGTTCTGTATTCAAATTACGAAAAGCTTTTCCTTGTATTCTATAACAAGTACTCCCCATTGAAGTAGGTGTCTTTACCTCTGTTACCATTATAATATTGGCCCCTACTTTACGCGCTGCATTCTCAAAATCTGTTATCACAGTTTCATAATCACAACGAGTTGTAAATCCAGAATCGCCAATTTTGACTGTTCCCACCAATTCTGTCGCTTCTGGCAATTGGCGAACATTCTCTACGATGTAAACTTTGGTAGAATCTGCCAACGGATTGTGGTTCGTTCCAGACACTTTTGTTCTAACAGCAGTAGAACAACTGCATAATAATGCACTAATAAATAAGATAGATAGGTATCTCATATTGCTTGGTTTTTAGGTATAAAAAAAGAGACGCAATTATACGTCTCTTTTTCTTTATATTCTAAGCAATATTAAACTTTTCTTAATTATTTTAAAATAACTGTTAACCCTTTAGGTCCGTGGGCTCCCACTACTAAAGCTTGTTCAATATCAGCTGTTTTAGAAGGTCCTGAAATAAACACTCCAAACCCTTTATCATTTGTTCCAATCTTAGCATAAGCCTCGTGCATATTATTGACAATCTTATTCTTATCTAAAACGATAACTAAGTATTGTGTGATAAAATACAATGCTTTGTGCTTAATCTCTTGAGGAATCCAGATACAACCATTCTCAGCTACACCTAACTCTCCTTCGATTATTGCTAAGTCTACATCCTTTAAATCAGTTGCCTCTGCTACTGAATTAGGATCTAAAGTACTCAATGTAATATCCTTTAAAGCAGAAGAAATCTCCTTTGCATCCGGATATAAGTCACGAATAACAGCATTGATATCTTGTCCTTCTTCTAAAACTACAGCGTGTCCACCAACAGCTTGAGAAATCTCAACAAACTGTGTCAACAAGTTATCAAAAGTGATAGCATCCAATTTCACAACGGGTCTATCATGTCTTTTCTGTATGTTTCTTGTTATCTTTTCTAATATGTAATTTTTGCTACTCATAACTCTACTATTTTTTTTGAACCTTACCTTTCTTCCACATTTCTGTAAAAGACTCTTTTGCAAAAGGAGGTAACGAACGACCATCTTCCCATTCTTTCAATCCAAAAGTCAACGAACGAGGCGCATATTTTGCTAATGAAGAGAATTTCAAACTTGTTCTAAACAACGCTGGATGTGTAAATAAAAACTGCATACCAGAAGAAATAAGTTTCTTAGAAGCATTTGCTTTTCCTAAAGAATCTAAATCTTGACGCCATTTATAAATCTGATCTGCCAAGTCAATACGCACTGGACATACGTTATTACAAGAATAACATAGCGAACAAGCAGAAAGGTTTTCACTGTGTTTCACAGGATCTTTAAGCATTCCTAAGTTAATACCAATAGGTCCAGGAATAAAGTAAGTATATGAATATCCACCACTACGTCTGTAAACCGGACACGTATTCATACACGCACCACAACGGATACAGTTTAATGATTTGATGTGATCTTCATTTGTAAGAATATCACTACGCCCATTATCTACAATGATGATGTGAAATTC
Organism: Myroides phaeus; assembly: GCF_009799805.1. Classification (NCBI taxonomy): domain Bacteria; kingdom Pseudomonadati; phylum Bacteroidota; class Flavobacteriia; order Flavobacteriales; family Flavobacteriaceae; genus Myroides; species Myroides phaeus. Next base: position 2,440,921 of record NZ_CP047050.1, on the reverse strand, counting down.
TGCACCCTCAATTGGTTTTTGGAAATGAGACGTATACGTTGTTGTAGGTTGTCCTGTAGCAGAACGCGCTAATAAACGTGTAAATACCGCTAAACACTCTCTGTTAGGGATAACTTTTTCAAGTCCCATAGAAGCGATGTGCACCTTAGCTAATGAAGTACCCATATCGGCATTCCCTTCATTAGTACACACAACAACCTCTCCTGTAGAAGCTACACCGAAGTTAACTCCAGTCATTGCAACATCAGCAGTTAAGAAATCATTTCTCAATGACGCTCTTGCAGCACGAGTTAAGTACGTAGGATCACTATTTCCTTTTTCAGTGTTTAATTTCTCACTGAATAATTCCCCTACTTCCTCTCTTTTCATATGAATAGCAGGAAGTACGATATGTGAAGGCGCAGTACCATTTAACTGTAAAATACGCTCTCCTAAGTCACTTTCAATAACATCAATTCCCTTAGCCTCTAAGTAATGGTTAAGCTCACACTCTTCAGTAAGCATAGACTTACTTTTTACCATTTTCTTAGCATTGTGTTTTTCAAGAATTGAATGTACAATAGCATTGTGCTCTTCAGCATCTTTAGCCCAGTGTACAATTACTCCGTTAGCTTCAGCGTTAGTTGAAAACTCTTCCAAATAAACATCTAAATTACTAACACTATGTAACTTTATTTTTTCTCCCATAGCTCTAAGTTCTTCCCATTCAGGAATTGTCTTAGACATACGGTCTCTTTTTTCTCTTACAAACCACAAGGCATTATTATGCCAAGCAGCCTTTTCTGAATCCTGCTGAAAAACGCCAGCATTCTGTGAATGTTTTGTACTACCCATAATCTTATAATCCAGCTGCGAATATTTCTACTACGTGAATGGTTTTAATTGGCAGACCTTTTTTGTCTACAATTCCCCCCATATGCATCAAACAAGAACTGTCTGGTCCTGTAATATATTCAGCACCAGTTGCAGTATGACAAGAAACCTTATCATTCCCCATTCTAATAGATACAGCAGGCTCCTCGATAGAAAACATTCCACCAAAACCACAACACTCATCTACTCTTTCTGGTTCTACAACTTCTACACCTTTTACTAATCTTAATAAATCTTTTACTTTAGAGTAAGGTTTAATATTTAACTCACTTGCCGACCCTAATTTAAGCTCTCTTAAACCGTGGCAACTATTATGTAAGCTCACTTTATGTGGGAAAACACCTGGAAGTGCTTCAACTTTTAAAATGTCGTGTAAAAACTCACACATATCATATACTTTACCGCTAACCTTACTTGTACATCCTTCTTTCTCCATAATACGCGGGTAAGAATCTTTTACGAACCCAACGCAACTTCCCGAAGGAGCAACTATATAATCATATTGATCAAATAATTTATTAAATTGATTTGCCAATGGTAATGCTTTATCTTCAAAACCCGCATTAGCCATAGGCTGCCCACAACATGTTTGATCTACAGGATAATCAACCTCTACACCAAAATGTGTTAATAGCTTATAACTTGCTACACCTACTTCCGGATATGCCGCATTCACGTAGCAAGGAATAAATAATCCAACTCTCATATATTTGTTTTTATATATTTTAACTACCAATATAAACAACGATTCCTGCGATAATAATATATACTAACGCGAAAACAATTGCTCTTTTTAAAATAACACCTTCTTGACCTTGTTGATTACAAGCTGTTGTAGCGACTGCAATACTTTGTGGAGAAATAATCTTACCACCCGTTGCACCTGCTGTATTAGCCGCAGCTAACCAACCTTTATCTGCCCCGATTTGATCGGCAACAGTTGCTTGTAACTTACCAAATAAGATGTTTGAAGAGGTATCACTACCTGTTAAGAACGTTCCTAATGCCCCAATTGCTGGTGCAAAGAAAGGATAAAACGCTCCTGTACCCGCTGCTAACGCCAACCCTAATACAGAGATCATTCCTGAGAAATCCATCAATGTAGATAAAGCGATTAAACAGCTAACTGTAATTACAGTCTTTTTCAATTGCAAAGTTGTCTTACCTAATAACTTGAATAATTTAGACAATGAACTACCTTGAATTAATCCACCTACTATTGAACTCACAAAGATTAAAACACCTGTATCTGTCAACCAGTAGATTCCTACTTTTCTCGCCGCCCCTGCTATATCAAAGCTAAAGACAGTTTGGAAAATAGTAACATTTTCTTTCAACCAAGCTGTAATTGGGAAAAGTGGACTTGTCAATAATACTAAGATTAAGATAAGACCATATACACTCCACGCTTGGAATATTTCTTTTCCTGAGAAGTTGATTACCTCTTTTTTCTCAGTACTCTTTTTAGCTGTAATTTTTCCGAATGCAATAATAACAAAAATTGACGCTATACTCCCTAAAATTGCAGGAGTTTCTGCACCAATATATACTGCTGCATAATATTGAACAGCTAAAGTTACTGCTCCAGTTAATCCACCTAATATAATATTTCTTGGAATTGACTTAACTGATTTACTCGTTAATGTTAAGATTACAAATGGGATCAAGAACATTAAAATAGCCAATTGCCAAACTACATTTGCACTAATCGTAGTAATTTGGTCTGCCATATCAACCTCTCTCGCCAATACAATAACAGGAATACCAACTGCACCAAAAGCTGTAGGAACACTATTTGCTACTAAACTTACAACGGCAGAAAACATTGGTTTGAATCCTAAGCTAATTAAGATAGCTGCTGGAATAGCTACAGCAGTTCCAAAACCTGCCATACCTTCTAATAATCCCCCAAATCCCCATGTTAAAAGCAAAACTTGAATCGCTTTGTCTTCAGAAATCGCAGAAAACTGCTGTTTTATTACTTCTATTTTCTCTGTTTGTACTTGAACATTGTAGCTATAAATAGCCATTAAAATGATGATAAGTATCGGAAAAACTGCTTTAATTACTCCGTAAAGAACAGACAATGCTGTGTCGTTTACTGATAATTCAAAACCAAAAATGGCGATTAAAATTGTGACAACCAACGTGATAAAAGCACTTTTCTCTCCTGGCATTTTTAAGAAGCCAAGCAAAACAATCAAGAGTACAACAGGAGTAGCTGCAAGCAGTATCAATCCTGAGGAAATAGATTCTAACATTATTATTTTATTTATTTTTTAGCCCCTTAAAGGTAAGGTCAAAAACACTTTTTTCACGCATAATCAGTAAAACAATCACTCAATACCCCTTAATTTAGAATGATTAAATACTAATAAGCTTGTTTAACTTAATTTTATGTTATAAATTTTGAGGTTTTCTACACCAAACTATACCACTATTTTATTAGAGACTTATGAATTAGTTTTAGTATTTTTGACAACTTATATAAGACAGTGTAAAGATTCTATATGAAAAAATTAATATTAGCAGGTGTACTATTATGCATTGGTAGCATAGCTTTTGTAGCTTGTGAAAAAGATGATATCTGTGCAGAGACAGAACCTACAACTCCAAGCTTCCGCGTAGAGTTCTATAACTATGACGACCAAGACATTCCAAGAAATGAAAGGGTTGAAGCTTTTGTAGCTGGTCGTGAAGATGATGTGATTTTTAGCACAGGAAATAAACTATCATTACCATTGCGTTTAGATCAAGCTGAAACTGCGTGGATACTAAAGTCTACTCAAAGAATTGATAACGAATCTGTAACTTTATACGACACGCTTACTTTTAAGTATAAAATAACTACAAAGTATTTTAATAAAGCGTGTGGATATGTTTCTACATTTTCATTAAGTCAAGATGGAACTTCTCCGCAATTAAATGGTGATGCAGCAAGCACAACAGGAAATTGGATTAAACAATATATAACTGAAACAAACGAAATAGTAGACGAAGATGAAGCGCACTTTAAAATATTTTATTAGTTGTAGTTTATTCCTTTTTGCTTTTTCTGCTGTTGCTCAAGAAACATCAAAGAAAGACTTTGGAGCTCAAAGAGATTCTATTGACAAGGAGATTCACTTCTATCCACAACGATATGGTTTACGTGTAGGAGTTGACTTATTCAGAACTACAAGGTCATTATACGACAAGACTTATTCAGGATTTGAAATAACAGGAGATTACCGTTTAACTAAAAACTGGTATGCTGCTGCAGAGATTGGTCACGATAAGATGGATAGAAATGAAAACAACTTCGGTTTTACAACAAATGGTAACTATCTTAGATTAGGAGCAAACTACAACCTGAATATCAACTGGATGGATAGAGAGGATTTGATGTATGTTGGTTTTAGATATGGTATTGCCTCTTTTTCTCAAACATTAGATTGGTATAAACCCTATACAACAGACCCTTATTTTCCAACGCAACGCGTTGATATAAACAGAAAAGAAAGTGGACTTTCTGCGCATTGGGTAGAGTTTGTTGCTGGTATTAAAACAAGAGTCTTTAATAATGTTTTTATGGGATTCTCTTTAAGATTGAATGGTTTAATAGCACAAAAACAACCAGAAGATTTTGAAAACCTATATATTCCTGGGTTTAACAAAAAACATAGTGGAGCAATCGGAGTTGGTTTTAATTATTCTATTTCTTACTTCATTCCTTTTTACAAATCTAAAAAGAACAGGTTTGTAATGCCTACAGAAGACGATGGTGCTAAATATGATTTGGAAGGAAACTTAATTGACAGAAAAGAAGTTGTTCCGTCTGAACCTTCTAATCCAATGGAGGCTGAAGAATTAAAGCTTATTGAAGAAAATAAAAAGACAATCAAATAATATAGAAAAGGCTCACTTAATAGTGAGCCTTTTCTATATATCATTATAAAACTACTTAAGTCTTATTTCTTTAACATTAGAAGTAATCGGAATTATCTTAACTCCTTTATCAGTTGATAAAAAGATCACATCATTTGTCTTCCCTATAAGCTTCCCTACTTCCTCTTCATTATCTGTAAACCGAAGACTAACTGTTGCTTCTTCTTCAATTAATCGCTTAGTCAACTTACCATAAGTATTAGCAGCTATAAATAAATAAAAGATAAAAATAATTAAAGAAAAACTACCTTTTATCTTTCTATAGCTTTCAAAACGATCTACATTAAACGAATAACGCTTATATGAAACAGGATACCTTCTTTGCCAATAGATATCAAACCGATATAACAAATAGGTCGCTATAATTGTAACTACTGTAAACAATAAGATTTTATAATCTGCAAAGGGCGCTATCAAGAAATCAAATATTCCTGCATAGTCAAAGATATTAATACCAAATTGCTTGTACTTATAAAAGTTAAACAACATCCCTATTCCCACAGCTAATAAATAAGAAATGGTTACAAGACTCTGTATTTCTTTAACTGCCTTGCTAAATAGCTCTTTAAGAAGATCCGACTTCATACATCAATACTACTAAGTTAAATTGCTTTATACATATCAGAATAATCTTTAACAATACCATCTTCATCTACGGTTATTGTAGCTTTAAAGTCATTCCACAGGTTTTCATAATAATAAGTATCCTCTGAAAGACGTTTATAACGCTGCATAACTAAAGCAATTCGTTCTTCTAAAGGATTAATATATAACACACTTAATTCTTTAGACTCTCCTATTACTAATTTCAAACGATTAATAGGCAATGTATTCGTATAGGGTGTTGTTGCTATATCAATAGCCAAACATTCATTAAATTCTGGACGCTCTATATCATCGATAACCCAAAGATTATTAATCTTATGTGCATTTACACTATAATGTTTATGCCCTTGATAACTATTAATTGAGAAAAATCGTGTTTCCCATTGTTCATCAACTACAATTTGATAATCCAAACCATATACCTGATTATTCTTGTTACCCACAACTTCTCCTCTACTGTGAAAGCTTTGTTCTTTCTCAATAATATGACATTTTTCTATCGACAAATGTTCTTCTCCAATCCAGGTAATATGCTTATTCATATTTCTAAATTTAATATTATATACAAGTTAACATTCTTTGTGCAATTAAAAACACATTCCTTAGAGATAATTTATAGCAATAGTACTTGAGATCCTATCTCTACTAAAAAGTTTATTATAGAAAGATATTTCCCTCTGACAAATATTGATTGAATAATTGTCCACAAGCATTCGCATCACTTAAAGCATCGTGGTGATTTAATTTTATGTCGTATTGCTCAGCCAATACAGCTAAGCCTTTTTTATAAATTCGATACGTACAAAACTTATTATACTCAGGCACAGCTAAATTGTAGTATCCTAATGTTTTTGCTAACACTGGAAAGTCAAATGCAAATCCGTTGTGAGCTACAACATTTTGATCTTTTACAAAAGGTTCTATCTGGTGCCATACCTCATCAAATGTAGGCGAAAATTGCGTGTCCTCAGGAGAAATTCCGTGAATATCTACAAACTTAGACCAGTATAAATTCTGAGGCGGTTGAACTAACACATTAAGTGTATCAACTATTTTATTATCCTCAAAAACTACAAGACCAACTTGGCATATACTTGAGCGATCTGCTTGTGCTGTTTCAAAATCTATAGCTGTAAATCTATTCATCTGCTGTATTAAATGTTTAAGAAGCTAAATTACTATTTTTATTAACTGTATGCTTTGTTTAAATAGTCTTTTTATCAAATCAAACTCATAACCTCAACTAATCTCTAAAAAAAGCTTAGGTTAATTAGGAATGAGATTTTCTTTGTAATTATTCCTATTTTTAAACCTATACAGACATATAATCTCCCTTTTTTTTATCTTCTGCTTCTAAAAAGGCTTAGTTATTGTAATACAATACGAAAAGACACAGAATTATGAAGAAGATAATTACATTTGGAATACTTGTATTACTTGTTATCGCTACAATTATGATAGTCAAAACATTTACATTTAATTTCCAAATTAAAGAAAACGCAAATAACGAAACAATGAAATACCCTACCAATAAAATCGCCCTTCTAAGATTGTCACAAGCTATACAGATACCAACAGTAAGCGCTGTACATTATGAAGAAACAAACTTCAAACCTTTTGACGATTTTAAAACTTTTTTACAAGAAGCATATCCACAGGTTTATCAATCGATGGATGTAACTACGGTAAATACATACGGATTAGTATTTCATTGGAAAGGGAAAGATAGTGCTAAAAAGCCCCTTTTGTTTTTATCACATTATGATGTAGTTCCGATAAACAACTATGATTTTGATGCCAATCCAGTTCCCAATGAAGCGATTGTGGATTTGAATACACCATCAACCCCATTATCTAATTACCAAGAAGGTTGGGAAGGATATCCCTTTAGTGGAGATATAAAAAATGGGCGTATCTATGGTAGAGGAACACTTGATATGAAGTCTATGCTTATTTCGATTATGGAAGCTGCTGATACATTATTAGCAGAAGGATATGTTCCTAATCAAGATATATACTTTGCATTTGGACAAGATGAAGAAGTAAGTGGTAGACAAGGTGCTGTGAAAATAGCAGAGTATTTCAACAATAAAGGAATACGCTTTGATGCAGTATATGACGAAGGAGGTTTTGTAACGAGTCCAACTTCTGTATTACCACAAGTGGACAAAGCTATTGCATTAATTGGCGTTGCAGAAAAGGGATTCTTAACATTAGAAATAAAAGTAAATGGTATAGGGGGTCATTCATCTATGCCTCCTGCAAAAGGATCTTTGGTATTAGCAGCAGAAATTATTGAGAAACTGAATACAGAACAGATGCCAGCAACATTGATTCCGCCTATTGAAAACTTTTTACACAATATTGGAGGGTCTATGGATTTTAAATCGAGAATGGCCATTTCAAACAAGCGGTTACTGGGAAATACGTTACTTAAATCACTCTCTAAAAACCCAGGTTCAAATGCGCTGATTAGAACGACAACAGCAATAACTATGGCTCATTCAAGTGATGCACCTAATGTGCTTTCTGCTTCGTCAGAGATCACAGTTAACTTCCGTATTTTACAAGGAAATACAGTTGAAGATGTTTTGAATCACGTAAAGAAAATATGTAAAGGATACGATGTGGAGTTCAATGTAGTTTCTGCACGTGAACCCTCTCAATTATCTTCACATACAAGCGAACAATTCAAAAAGTTAGAGAAAACAATTGCCGTGAATTATCCTAACGCCATTATTACACCGTATCTTACCATTGGTGGTACGGATGCTTATAAATATGAATTAGTTTCTGACAACGTATTTCGTTTTATGCCAATTGAAGTAAATCAATACGAACAAAGACAAATTCACAATGATAATGAGTCTATTACAATAGACAATTATATGCGAATGATTAACCACTTTAAATTGTTAATGGAACAATAGTAATTAGATAACAGAAAGGGCGAACTATTAGATTAGTTCGCCCTTTCTATTATAATCTGTTAGACAAATACCCTTAGATACACGATAAACAATATTTGTAAAACTACGAGTGCATAAAATCCCCATAAAGCAGGTAAAAATGCCATAGGATTAAAACGCAAAGTTGTTAATTGCTGAAGTAAGCTTCCCTTACCGCCAACCTTAGCTTTAGATAAAATATAGTTAGTAGTACGTCTTTGAAGATTACTTGCTACCACATTCGTAGCATTCATATTAATCAATTCTTGTTTTATGGTTTGCTTATCCAGCGAATCCGTAAACAAGGTAGGTTGCTTAGCTTGTAAATACCCTAAGAGTTGAGCGATATAAGACGATATATACTCACTTCCTTGTCTTTCCCACAACATCGCAATAGCTTTCTGAATTGCGTATTTATTTGCAATAATAAAATAACCTATTAACATCAATATCTGTACAATAAAGATAAGAGCCACTGAATAGTTTATATCTTTAAAGAACGCTCCAACATTAGCAAAGAAGCCATTAGCTTCTAATCCCTCCCTTATAATATAAATCTTAGTCATCGAATAAATTATAATCCACAGTGACAAGAATATACCAACAAGCATTATTCCCAACCAGCGCAACAAACAAACGAAGACGATCTTAAATGACTTTATTCCCTCATTACCCAAACTCTTTCCCTTCTCTATAAACTCTTTCATTTTACTTACGTATTACAATAGAATAAAAATACAATTAATTTTTTATACCTTCTTTATATAAACACAAAAGGCTATACCCGTAGATATAGCCTTTATATATAAGTTTTGATATACTAAGATATCTTATGTCAACATTCCTCCATCAACATTAATAACTTGTCCACTGATATAAGCAGACATATCAGATGCTAAAAATACACAAGCATTAGCAACATCCTCAGGAGTACCTCCACGTTTTAAAGGAATAGCATCTCTCCATCCTTTTACAACATCTTCTGGTAATTTACCTGTCATTTCAGTTTCAATAAATCCTGGTGCAATTACGTTACAACGGATATTTCTTGAACCTAACTCTAATGCAATAGATTTAGAGAAACCAATTACACCCGCTTTAGAAGCAGCATAGTTAGCTTGTCCAGCATTACCTTTCACACCTACAACAGAACTCATATTGATAATAGAACCTTTTCTATTTTTCAACATTGTGCGTTGTACTGCTTTAGTCATATTAAATACAGACTTAAGATTTACTTCGATTACAGCATCGAAATCTGCTTCTGACATTCTCATCAACAAATTATCTTTTGTAATACCTGCATTATTAATTAAAATGTCAATATTTCCAAAATCTTTTAAAATCTCTTCAACCAATTGTTCTGCTGCTGAAAACTCAGCTGCATTAGATTGATATCCTTTAGCTTGAACTCCCATAGCAGCTAATTCTTGTTCAAGTTCGATTGCAGCTTGTGCAGATGAACTATAAGTGAACGCAACACTTGCTCCGTGTTGTGCAAATGCCATAGCTACTCCTCTACCGATTCCTCTTGTAGCACCTGTGATAATAGCGATTTTACCTTCTAATAATTTCATTTGTAAATCCAATTTTATATTTTGAACTAAACGCAAATATAAACAATTTGTATTTTGTTGTACTTTATTTTACGCAGTTTGTGCTTGTTTTCTAAAGAAAGTCATATAAACTAACGTTACAAGAAGCAGTAAACCAAAGTAGTAAGCGTGTTTCATCAAATCAAGATAATCTAAGTTACCATTAGAAAAACTCAATAAGATTAAGATTTGTGCTCCATACGGCAATACACCTTGAACAACACACGCAAAAATATCTAAGATAGACGCTACGTGTGGTCTGTCTAACTTATACTCCTTAGCAACATCATTTGCAAGATTACCCGCTACAAGAATAGACACTGTATTATTAGCTAAACATACTGCTACACCAGATACTAATGCTGCAATACCGTACTCAGCACTCTTAGGTGTTTTCATACGACTCTTCATTTTAGTCAACAACCATTGGATTCCCCCTTCTTTCTCTACCATACGAGCCATTCCCCCTGTAAGCATAGAAAGTAAAAAGATTTCTGTCATTGATAAAAACCCTTGGTATATAAGATTAGCAAAGCCAAATAAGTCATAATTCATTTGAACTAACCCTACAATACCCGCTACGACTATACCAATAAACAAGGCAACGAATACTTGTACGCCCGATAAGGCTAATACAATAATTAGAATATACGGAATAACCACCCAGTAATTGTGATTAGGATCTAAGTCTAAACTCACACCTGCGTCATTACTTTTCATAAATAACAAAACACCAATCGTTAAAATTGCTGCTGGTAATGCCAGTTTAAAGTTCGCTCTAAACTTATCTTTCATCTGACAGCCCAAAGTTTGCGTAGCTGTAATAGTCGTATCAGAAATAATAGACAAATTATCTCCAAACATAGCTCCTCCTAACAACGAACCACATAATAGTCCCATTGAACTCCCTGTTTTCTCAGCTAAACCAATAACAATAGGTCCTAAGGCAACAATAGTTCCCACAGACGTACCAATAGACAAAGACAAGAAACTTGCTATAATGAAGATTCCAACACCAAGATAAGCAACAGGTATAAAACTCAACCCTATGTTTACCATCATATCTACTCCTCCGATAGCTTTCGTTACTGTAGCAAACGCACCAGCTAACAAATAGATCAAACACATTGTGATAATCTTACTATCACCACAACCTTCTACTAAAGAAACAACTTTGTCTTGTAAAGGAGTTTTATAAAAAAGGATAAATGCTGTTACAATACCAATACAAATAGCAACAGGCGATGGTAGTTTGTAGAAATCACCTAAGGCAATACCACATCCTAAGAACACAGCAATAAATACTAAAAAGGGAATTAAGGAGTAAAATTTGTTTTCTGACATAACTTAATTTAAAAGTTTAAAATTGTTTTATTCGCCAGAAACGTAGAAATAGCCCTGCTTATAAAGAAGCAGTTACAACATTTTTTCCATTCCTGGCTTATCGATTGCAGCACCTTGCTTGTTGTTGCAGGTTGCTATTTTCCTGAAGGTTATTCAGTCAAATTCTTGATAATAATACCGCAAATATATGAAAAAATGAGAAAAAACAAAACTATCTATCAATTAATCAACAAAATATAGAATTCAAAAATTCTTTTTTTGCGAACTAATTCTATTTATACTACATTTGAAACCGTACAAAAAATAAAATACAATGAAAAAATTATTGCTTTCGGCAGCCCTTATCGCAGGGTTTGCATTCTCTGCTCAGGCACAAAACAGTCCTAAAAATGCTATTGGATTGCGCTTCGGAGGAAACAGTGGATTAGGAACAGAAATTTCTTACCAAAGAGACTTAAGTAAAAACAACCGTCTTGAATTAGATTTAGGTTGGAGATCTCATAATCATTATGATGCTGTAAAGGTAACAGGTATCTATGAATGGGTATGGAATATAGAAGGTGGTTTTAACTGGTACGCTGGTGCTGGTGCTGCTGTGGGAACTTGGAACTATAGCGAAACTCACAAAGGAGAAAGACGCTCTGGCAGTGGAGCATTCGGACTTGTAACTGGTACAGTTGGTATTGAATACAACTTCGATATTCCTTTGCAAATTTCTCTTGACTTACGTCCTGAGGTTTATTTAAACGATAGCTACAGAGACGGTATCCGTGCTGACTTAGGTCTTGCAATTAGATACAGATTCTAATACATCTTACACACGAAAGCGATCTTACAATATAAAAGCCACCTCAACACGGGTGGCTTTTTCTTTTCTATCTTGTCTTAAACACTTATACACTTTGGAATATACTCAATATAATGCATCGCGTAAACACTTATGACATTATAACCTTTGCTTTTATTCTACTTAACGTTTCCTGAGAAATATTCAAATAGGAAGCAACAATCTTATTAGGCAATCGCTGTACAATCAACGGGTTTTGCTTCAGCAATTCGCAATATCGTTCAGACGCATCCATAGTAACCATTGCAAACAGTCTATTTGTATTGTTTACGTAAGCAAACTCAAGGTACTGACGATAAAACTTCTCCCATTGAGGTACTTCTTCTAATAGATTGTAAAAATCATTATGTGTAATTGCAAAAACCTCACTCTCTTCTAATGCCTGTAAATACTCAGACGACGGAGAGGTATTGATAAAGCTAACTAAAGCAGTTGCAAACTGGTTCTCAAAAGCAAAGAAACGAGTTGCATCTTGTCCTGCTTCATTGATATAGAAAATACGTAAACATCCTTTACACACAAAGTACAACTTCTGTGTACTAAGTCCAGACGAAGTCAATTGCGTTCCCTTTGCCAACTTCTCATAGTGAAAACGGGAAAGAATAAGGTCTAAATCCGCTTCTGACACGCTTATACGCTCTTGTATATAGGCAATCAACTGTTTCATATGTAATGCTTATTTGTCAATTACAAAAGTACGGTAATAAACCAAATCGGCTATACTAAGTACAGTCATCTTATGCTCCTTAGCAAAATCAACTACCTCAACTAAACGCGCCATAGTTCCATCGTCATTCATCAATTCGCACAAAACTGCCTGTGGAGGTAATCCTGCCAATTTCATTAAATCAATTGCGCCTTCCGTATGCCCGTTTCTCTCAAGTACACCACCATTCTTAGCACGAAGAGGAAATATATGTCCAGGACGCGCTAAATCAGCTTTAACAGCATCTTTGTTACTCGCAGCGCGAACTGTTGTCAATCTATCAGCAGCAGATAGTCCTGTTGTAACTCCCTTAGCTGCTTCAATTGTAATTGTAAACGGAGTTTGAAAACGACTACTGTTTTCCTCTACCATATAAGGCAAGGCTAACTCATCTGCCTTTTCATTGGTTAGACATAAACAAATAACTCCACTGCAATAGCGTATTAATAGAGCCATATCTTGCTCTGACATCAAATGAGCAGAAAAAATAATATCCCCTTCATTCTCCCTATCTTGATCGTCTAACAACAATATTCCCTTGCCACTTTTTAAAAAGCTCAATGCATTTTCAACCCTTTCTTGACTATCCCAACCAAAGTGGTTAAGTGTATTTTCTAATGTTTTCATCTCTTTTAGTTTATACGCCAAAGGTCTTGTATCACCTAAGTAGAAACATTGATATAGGTCAATAAATTAAAACCACAAAAAAAGACCTACAAATAAATGCAGGTCTTTTGACATCTAACGGTTGGTAAAGACTTATTCGTCTTGGTTTAACGTATGTGATATTTTATCTAAGTTCAAGCTATTTGCCATCGCTGAGAATATATCGTAATACGTTTGTTTATTATCATATAAAACTTCGTGTGTACCACTTTCAACCACTTGCCCTTTTTCCATTACGATAATATTATTGGCATCTATTATCTGAGAAATACTATGTGACACAATGATTACCGTACGGTTTTCCTTAATAGCATCTAAACTCAGTTTTATCTGTTCAGTGGCAATAGCATCCAAACTTGCTGTTGGTTCATCTAAAAAGATAATAGCAGGATTCTTTAAGAACAGTCGTGCAATGGCAATACGCTGTTGTTGTCCTCCTGATAACAAACGTGCGTCAGCTTGATATCCTTTCGGTAAATCCATAATCTGCTCGTGTATATACGCTTGCTTAGCCGCTTGCTCTACTTCCTCAAAAGTAGCTTGCGGATTACCATAGCGGATATTATCTTCAATACTTCCTTGAAAGATGTGGTTCTTTTGAAGCACTAAGCCTATGTGTTTACGGAGTTCTTTAGTATCGTACTCTGCTAAATCAATACCGTCTAAAAATATTTGTCCTTTTGTAGGTGCATAAAACTTATCTAATAGATTAATGACTGTACTCTTCCCCGCTCCACTTAGCCCTACTAAAGCCGTAGTTTCATTTGGTACAATAGTCATCGATACATCTTTCAATGCCGTAGTGCCATTAGGGTAGTCAAAGCGAACGTCTTTAATTTCTATTTTCCCTTTAACTTCTTTGGGAATATACGATCCAGTAGATTCAACCTCATCTTCTGCATCTACAATTTCAAAAAAGCTTTCTGAGTAAATCATCGCATCATTCACATCATCATAAATACGGTGTAACTGACGTATAGGCGCTGTAACATTATTAAACAATAGAACGTGAAACATAATAGCACCAACAGTCATTTCTCCCTTCAACACAAAATAAGCAGTTAATAGAATAATGACTACCAATCCGAATTGCTCTATAAATCCTTTCACGGCATCAAATACAAAACTTGTACGTCTTGTTTGCAATTGGTTCTCTGTCATATCATACTGAATCGCTTCGTGCTTTTTGGCTTCTAATGGTTCACGTACAAAAGACTTGATAACAGTAATTGAATTAATCAACGAGATTATTCCGTTGTTCTTATTCTCTCTATAACTACGCATTTTACGTCTATACCCCTTTAGTTTTGTTGCTTGTCGCTGACTTACATAGAAATATAAAGGTATCATTGCAGTACTTACCAGTCCCACATAAACATTGGCACTATAAATAAATATCAAAGCAACAATAGCATTGGCGAAAAGAGGTAATATATCAATAAAGAAATTCTGTATTAATCGGGTAATACTACTTATACCTTGGTCAATACGAGTTTGTAATTTTCCGCTATCATTGTCGTCAGAAGTATAAAATGCCATTCGATACGTCAAGATGCGATCTACAACCAATTGTGATATGTCTCTTGATACGTAAATACGCAATTTCTCACCAAAGAATTTCTGTCCGAATTGAATAAACGCAAGTATAATCTCCTTGCTAATTAAAATAGCACTACAAATCAGCAGCATCTTATAGCCGTAGTTCAAATCGTGTAAACCATTTATTACATTTGTCAGTTCATCTACCAAACGGCGAAGAACAATAGCATTTACTTGAACCGCAAAAGAACCGACTGCTGTAAGAACTAACGTTCCTATAATTAACCGTTTATAATTAGCCACAAAGGGCTTAATCTTCTTTAATATCTTAAATAAATTCATAATACAAAGATAGCTATGTTACTTATATAAGTATTTGACCTACATCAATAAAACGCAAAATCACGCTGGTACGAAAGAACAGGAACTGTTAAATAAATACTAACAAAATGCGAATTATTAAAATTTAACTACATTTGATAAAAATATAAAACATAAGAACAATGAAAAAAATCACACTATCGTTATTAGCTGCGTTAGCTTTTAGTTTAACAGCTAATGCACAAACACCAGATGTAAAAATAGGTGCTAAAGGAGGTTTAAATATTGCAACTTTAACTGGTGAAGGGTCTTCATCATTAACTGGTTTCAATATTGGTGGAGTTGCTGAAATCTTTGTGAACGAAAAATTCTCTGTTCAACCTGAGATTTTATATTCTACACAAGGAGCTGAATACTCTTTTTTAAACAAAGATATAAAAGCCGAATTACACTATATCAATGTACCTGTTATGGCTAAATATTACGTTTATGAAGGTTTAAACGTACAAGCTGGTCCACAATTCGGATTTAATGTAAAATCTGAATTAGATGGTAAGGATATTAAAGATATGACTAAAGGATTTGACTTTGGCCTTAACCTTGGTTTAGGATATGAATTACCAGTAGGTGTATTTTTTGATGCTCGTTACAACTTTGGTTTAACTGAAGCTTTCAAAAGCCAAGCTGGAGTAAAAACAGACGCTAAGAATAGCGTATTCCAAATTTCTGTTGGTTACAAATTCTAATCAAATTAGTATCTAAAATAAGAAAGGCTATCCTGTATAGGATAGCCTTTTTCCTTATAAAAGTCTTTCTTTCTTCAAGAAATCATAAACCATTAAAACGCCTGGTACTAAAACAAGCTCTTGTTTATAGTCGCTATAACTAAAATACCTCACGGCTCCTATTTCATTTGTTGGATGTATTTCCTGCTCACCTAAGTCATAAAGGAAACATTGCTGACGCATCATAATATTTAACTTTTCTCCATAAGCAGGTGCAGACACCTGTAAAAGAGATGTCATTTTAGAAGGATCCAGCGTAACAGCTAATTCTTCTTCAACTTCTCTAATCAAAGCTTCTTGCTTATTTTCTCCTTGATCAACCTTTCCTCCTGGCAAGTACCACGCTTTCTTATTGTTGCTATAAGCCAATAATAATTGACCATTATTAACTACAACTAATCCTACCGTAGGCAAATCAATCCATTGTTCGTCTGTAACAGTAACGTGAAAAACACTCATCATACGCCCTGGAACATTTGTCAGTACACTCTTAACTGCAGTTCCTCCTACTTTTTGATAGAATCCATCTGTATTGGGATCAGCAAATACCTCAATATATTTATAACCTTCTTCTTTGCTGATACGTTTAATTTCTTTTATAACCTGTGTACCATAGCCTTTATTTAAAAAATCAGGTAAAAACCAAAGGTGTTCTAATGCTATATAATCTCCTTTAGGCACTAAGGCAAAGAAACCTATAAATTCATCCGCTAAGTAACATTTATAAAGATTACCTCTTTTAAAATTCTCCTCTGTAATCGTTAGTAAATCAATCCATTGGCGAATAAGCTCATCGGCATATCCCCAATGTTTTTTTGCAGTTATAGCCGTTTCTGTTAGCAAATCACAATCTGCTATTGTGGCTTTTTTATATAGTAAAGTGGACATATTATTGTTGTTTGAATCTCAAATTTACTACTTTTAAAAACTTTATTTATAACATTTATAAATAACTTAGTATTTTCGTTTATAAATACAATAAATTATGATTATCAGAAAAGCTGTGTCTTCCGATATACCTCAGTTGCAGTTAATATACCAACAACAGTTTGAAACCTTACAAGCGTACCAACCAAACTACTTTAAAGCTGATTTGCCAGCTATTGATTTTTTACAAGAAACAATTGATTCCGATGAATGTGAGTTTATCCTTGCTGAAGATAAGGGAACTTTAATTGGTATGGTTGCATTATTTATTGAAGAAACCCTGCCTTACGAATGCTTTGTTCCTCACCGTTACTTAAACTTTGCCGATATTTATGTAGTTCCAGCTTATAGAAACCAATCCATAGGTCAACAATTAATTGCTGAGGTGAAACAATGGGCTGCCACCAAAAAAGTAGATTACATCGAATTATTGGTCTTAAAACAAAATGTACAGGCGTATGAACTTTACTTACGTGAAGCATTTGAACCTGTACATACTGTTATGCGATATACAATGAAGTAAGACAATATTTTACAAAGCTATTTCTCTAATTAAGCCTATTTCTTTACTAAAAGTAGCATCGTGACTTATAGCAAGTATAGTTCCTTTAAAACTATTTAAAGCAGTAGTTAAACTCTCAATGCTTTGTATATCTAAGTTATTCGTAGGTTCGTCTAAAAGCAAGACATCTATATTTTCATATCCGATATTTAAACAACATAAAGCAAGTTTTAATTTCTCTCCCCCACTCAATGTATAAACTGGGTTGCTCCATAACTCTACGCCAATTCCGTATTGAAACAAAAGGTTATGAATTTCTTCAGAAGGCAGCCTTAAATAATTAAATACAGCTAATTGTTCTGACACAGTCAAATCACTATCCAATAAAGAATAAAATTGATCCAGATAGACAATGTTACACTTGGCATAACTTATCTTACCTATTGGTTTTATCTTATCTAAGAACAATTTGAATAACGTAGTTTTACCCGAACCATTATTCCCCTTTATTAAAATGCGTTCACCACTCTCTATTGTAAAGTTTAAATCATTGCTCCAAAGGTTCTTTTCTTGATTTGGAAAACAATAGTTAACATTCTCTATCTTCCATAGTATTTTACCTTTGTGCAATTGGCTATTTGGAAAGCGAATATCAAATATTTTATCCCTTTCAATGTTCTCGCGGATATTAGCCATATCACGTACTAAGCTATTTCGTCTCTCTTCGTGAACACCTTGTAACTTAGCACTACTATTTTCAGCTTTGTTTTTAAAGGCATTGATAACAATTTTAGGCAAACCTGCTTTCTTTTCCGCCTTCTTATTTTGCGCTTGCTCTTTAATAAGTTGATTATTTCTATTGGCTTGTTCTTTTTTAGCTGCTTTTAGTTCCTTCGTAGTATTATCTAACTTTTGAAGTAAACTATCTACTTGTATTTGTTTTTCTTGTCTGTAGTAATCGTAATTTCCTCCATAGCGCTTAATTCCTAAAGCAGACAATTCATAAGTAATATGTTGTCTATTTAATAATGCACGATCATGGCTAACCAAAACTATTGTTCCTTTATACGTATCAATAAACTTGTAAAACAGTTCTTTTGTGTAACTATCCAAGTGGTTAGTGGGCTCGTCTAACAGTAATATATCAGCCCTGTACAACATTAAACTCGCTAAATACACTTTGGTTTGTTGTCCGCCACTTAACTCTTGCATTGGACGATCAATGGTTATTTCTTCTATGCCCCAAAAGCACATAGCTTCTTTGATACGTTCTTCTATATCCCATTCGTCATTTAAGATTTCATAACAACTTTCATCAACCGTACCTGCTAAAATCTTTTGTAAGGCATTTAGTTTTGAAGCAACTCCTAAGGCATCTTTAACCCTGTCTCCACTTTGGAAACGCATATTTTGTTTAAAAAAGAACAAGTCTCCTTTAACCATTATATTTCCTTCTGTGGTAACTAATTGTTGGGCTATAAGTTTTAATAAGGTACTTTTTCCTGTACCATTACGCCCTATAATATTGACTCTCTCTCCTTGATTGATTGTAAGATTTAATCTGGAAAATAACATCTCCTTATTGGGATGCTGATAAGATAAGTTAGTGATAACTATACTCATAGTCTAATTGATATTGATGTGAATACTTGATATGTGGCCCGTACACCACTCCTCACGGTCAATAAATTTTATATATACACGATACTAAGTATTGGATAGCACAATGCTATCATTTAAAAATGATTTAACCATTCCAATGCTTTCTTCAAGCATATCTCAATTGGTTAAGCAACCAATTCTTACTTAGATGTGTACATTTAGACTATTTTTCGTTTATACTGCTGCAAATATAGAACGAATCTATTAATAATAGAAATATTTTAGATATTAGTAAAACAGAAGAATTATAAACTATCCCCTTTTTGCTTGTCTTTATATAAAAAGTAAGCTCCAAGAATAATAGCCAATAAACTAATGACTACAAATACCTCTTGTGGCATATCTTCTCCAATGCCGTTAAGTGTTACAAATACGGCAATTATACCGATAAAAATAAATAGATAACCAAATACCTTCATTTCTCGTTGTTATAAAATATTCCTTGCAATTTACATTTATTATGCCAAAAAAAGCGAACCATATCGTTCGCTTTACATTTATCTCTGTGCTATTTCAATCCCCTTTAACCAAGCCCTTACCCACTTCATTCCGTCTTCTTTATCCATCTTTGTTAAAGCATAGGACATATCTTCAATTATTTGCCCCATCTTAGTAACATTCTCTCCCATTTCTTGAAATACTTTTACATCTTCTTGTCCATCTGCATCAAGATATCCTCTTTGTTTATTACATACTGCCATATACTCATCAATAGCTGCTTCTACCTCTTTAGAAGTCATTTTCTTAACCTCTTTCTTTCTATCAACAAGATTATCTTTATACATCTCTACTGTCTGCTCATAGATCGTGTTCAACTTAATATCGTCTATTTCTTCTGTTGCAATATCTATCTCCTCTGTACTTAAAATTTCTGGATGTGTTTCTAAATTAGTGCTTTCTATGTTTTCTAAAGATTCCACATCAGTACCATCCCCTTTCTTATTACAACCTACAACGATCATCCCTGACAATAGTAAGCCTAAAATTAATTGGTTTTTCATATCTATTTTTATTTTGGTTTCTAATTAACAATTGCTTTTAGCTTATAATCTAAGATTACAAGTAGCCATTTAATACCCCTCACCGCTATAAATACTCCAACACAAAACCAACTAATGCATTTATAGTCAAATAAATATAATGTAAAAAAACCACACTTTGTAAATAAATATATTTACGTCACCTGATTAGTAAATTACTCTCGCACCATTTAACCATAAAAAAAGCGAACCTCTCAGTTCGCTTTTTTACTATTTTATTAATTGTAAGGACTCGTCATACATCCCTATCAAAATACTATTTCCTTTATCATCTACCCGAAGACCTCCGTATTTCGCCTTTTCATATTTCTCTGCATCTCCTTCTTGAAAAAAGAAACTCTCTGCTCCAATATTATAACTCCAATCTGTGTTGTTGAAAAATTTAATGTAAACTTGTCCTTCTCCAATCTCTCCTATTTGATCTGTCATCTTTACATAATGTCCTACTTGATTAGCATCAATATCTAATAGCACATATCCTCGTACTCCAATCTCTTTCGACTCCTTAATTTTCTTCTCTTGTAACGCTATCGCTTCATCGAGTGCTATACTATTATTACTTATTGAATCATTAGCAAAAAATGCCTCACTTGCAACCTGAACTGCTCGCCAACTTCTACCTTCACGTGTAATAGCGTAATTTAACTCCATATAATCCCCTTGCATCAACGATCGTGGGTCAACAGGTGCAAGTTCTAACAAAACAAGTTTACCTTCTTTAATCGTATTCTCCTTATTCATCACCGCTTTTACAAATAATAAAAGCACAACTACCAAAGTAGCAATGATGATGATTGTTGTTTTAGACTGTTTCATCTTTCTTCCAATTTTTTTGAATTAACCAATACATTGCTAAAAAGAATATACCACTTAACATAAGTGAAATAGACTTTGTTAATAAGGTGATTCTCAAATCATAATAAAACATTCCCATCGACCAAATTAAAGCGAAAACAGACAAAACAAATCCAACCTTATACTGTGTTTTGAATGACCACAAAATAAATAAAACACTGACTGAAAAAGCTGGGTAATCGAATCCTACGAAGTACAAAAAGAATAAAAGTAACGCGTAAATAATTCCTTTTGTAACAACTGACATTATTTGTAATTTCTGCATCATTAAATGCACTGTAAGAACCGTTGACGCTATTAATACAAGAATCAAAACAACTCTTGACGCAACAGAAACGGCATTGAAATAGTGAAAATAACGCATTGTTGACCCCATTACACTCATAAATAAAGTGTAACAAAAAGTTGCTGTAAATACAGGTGTATATAGCTGACTCATCAATGTGTTTTTGCATCTAATCACCTCTTCTTTGTAGAATAAATAAACCGTAAATAGGATTATTAAACTCATATAAATAGGCAACACTACATATAGTCCTTTAAAAACAAGCAGACAATTAATACTAATCAATACCCCAGCTGATGCTAAGAATGTGATAATCTGATTTCTATAAACAAACAATGAAATAACTGATAATATTAATCCCACCAATGCAATTATTACATCTACTTTAGCATAATCTCCAACCGCAATTGCTGTTTCAAACAAGGCAAAACCAGATATAAAAGTTGCCACAGCTAAACCGTCTTTGATAGCACTTGCATTGCTTTTATTAATAAAATATGTAGCTCCAAATAAAATTACACTAACAATAAACAAGGGTAAGCCTTCTGATAAATTACGCTCAAAAAGCATAAATAAAAAGCCCATAAACATTGTCATTCCTAATAGTCCTCCTATAACAGCAATAACCTTGATAAAAACTGTTTTAACGGAGTTTGTATGCTGTAATTCGGCAAGCTTTTCTTTATCTATAACCACACCTTGACTCTCAAGATTATTGATTACTTTATCTAACGAATTATGCTCTTTCATCTTTCCACATTTTTAGTTTGTGTGTAATCATCTTTATCATCCCCATTGTTGTTCCAACTATATAAATAGCATAAACCAACAAGGATTCTATCCCTAAATCAAATAAGCGAATTAGTACAATAAAGCCTATAGAAACAACGGCCAATAACGAATAACTATATAACAGGATGTCTTTTCGCTTTTCACTTTGTAAGTATCCTAAGATTATTCCGGCTATCGTAATAACCAACAAAGGAAGCATCCCTGTCAATTCACTTTTTGAATATTTTACACTCTTGGTGAATACGATAAACCCTATACCCACAACACCTATAACATAACTTGCAAAAGTCATTATTGCTTTGTAGTAAATAGCTTCTTTAAATTCTTGGTATTTACCAATGATATAAGGTAATCCTAATAGCGATAGATTTAATACTAATAAAGATAATAGCACGTAAAAGGCATTACTTCCCTTTACAGCTTGTATAAAATATAAGGATAAGGTGGTATTTGCTAATACAGCATATAGTAACCATTGAGGTGTAAACTTAGAAACGAATGTCCAAGCTGTAATGGCTAAAACCCACATTAAAAACAAGTCATAAGCATTTGCTCCTGTCTGATATACTTGTCCAAAAACAGCGAAAAGTACCCCCACTAAAACTGATCCTCCCAAAAGAGCAACTTTTCCGATTAAGGAATCTATCCCTTTTACAACTGATAAGCCAATAGCCGCTATAAGCAACAAGATAATAACAGCAAACTTTGCAAAACTCGACATCTCTGTCCAATTGTACGCAAAAAAGAATACCACACCACTTAATGCTAAACCTGCTCCTAAAGCAAGCATAAAGTAAGAAATAAACATTCTCCACTCACTAACCTTGGCATAACTATGTTCCTCTAAGAGCTCATTCAACTTAGTATCACTAATTGAACTACACTCTTTCAAGAGATATAACTCGTCTTTATTTATTTTCTTTTCCATAGTAATTCGATTATAATTGTAAGCTACTTTTCCCAAACAACCTACTAATCAATTGATAACATAAATCATACACTTTAAAAGCGCGATGACTCCCTACTTTTTGAGCAAAAAAAAGAGGCATTTGAAAAAACGCCTCTTTATAGTTTACTTATTTTTCTAAAATCTGAGTAGCGTGATCTTTTGTTTTAACCTTAGTAATTACATCGGTTAAAACGCCATTCTCATCAATAACAAAAGTGCTGCGGTGAATACCATCATAGGTACGCCCCATAAATTTCTTAGGTCCCCAAACTCCAAATGCGTTTAACACCTCTCTATTTTCATCTGCAAGCAATGGAAAAGGCAAACTATTCTTATCGATAAACTTCTGTTGTCTTTCGGCAGAATCAGCACTTACACCTAATAACTCATATCCTTTTTCTTTTAATATCTCATAATTATCTCTCAAGTTACAAGCCTCGGCAGTACAACCTGGTGTACTTGCTTTTGGATAAAAGAAAACAATCAATTTTTTTCCTTTATAATCTCCTAACTGATGTGTATTTCCTGCTTGATCAACTCCTTTAAAATCTGGTGCTTTATCTCCTATTTGTAATGTAGTCATTTCTTGATATTTTTAGATTTTAAGTAAATGTAACTTTTTTTGTTGCAAAATAAAAAATTATCTCTTCCCCTACATACCCACAAACACCAAAGTCATTGGGTTAACTACTCCCCATAAAAGCTACTTACAAAGCTATTACTCTAAAATTTAAACGCTTATCTCCCTCTTTTTTTGTATATTGGGATATTCTGTTGTTTTCAGAAGAGAAGTCAAATAATTTATTAATTTAAAACCGTTAAGCAATTATGGGAAAAGGTGATCTAAAAACAAAAAGAGGTAAAATCGTGAATAAATCTTATGGAGTAAGACGACCAAAAAAAGCGAATAAACCCTCTACAGATACCACTAAGTAAATGAAAAAGGAGATACTTCAGAAGTATCTCCTTTTTTAGTTTTATATCAGAATGTTTTATTCTCTATTCCTCTAATAGTTTTACAACCAATTTATAGCTTAACTCATCTAAAGTAGCTAATGCGTCTTCTGATGAACTATTGGATAAAATTACCACTCCTTTTTTAGCTATTGGATCAAAAGCTACATAGTTGGAATACCCACCATCTATTCCTCTACTAAAATATAAAGGATTTGGCGAGTTAAAAGGCGAACCTATCTTCCATCCTAAACCAATCCAATAGTTATGAGATACAATAAGTGTCGGCTTTTGTGTTAATTGTAAAACTTTATCTTCTTTATTAAACTGTGCTTGTACAAACTTTGTCATATCCTCCAAAGTAGTTACTCCACCACTTGATGGTAATAACGCTTCAACCTTTGGTGGATACATCTCTTTGTGATCCATTCGAATTCCTTTTACCAAATGCTTCTTCTTTTTAGGAATCAACATAGATGAATTGTGCATACCATATTTGCTAAATACCACATCATCTATAATGTTCGTGAATGGCTTGTTGTATATCTTACTCAAGGTATTACCTAACACAGCATATCCAAGAAAGGAAAAACTTTGTCTCTTACTATTATCTATAGAGTCCAAAACAAATTGATTCTTCAAGTAATCTTCCAATTGTTTACTTGAGTAATTACCCAAATAATCGTCTTCATTTTGCATAGCCTCATCACTCACAGGAGGTAGCATAGGTACAAAAGCCGAATGATTTGCTAATTTCACTAAACTCACCTGTGTATCCTTATACAACGGAAAATCATAATACTGATTTATCATTGAAGTAATATCAACGCCCTTATTTACAGAAGCATTCGCTAAAGCCGCTGAGGTAAATATTGTACTTAAATTTGCCAAAGAAAACTGCTTGGTAGCGTTGTCTTCTTTTGCAATCTTTTCTCCATTTTTCTTAAATCCGTAATAAGTAACATTCTTATCATCGATCATTGCAACAGCAAATTGTCCTTTATTAGGCAAATTTCTTGTTTCTTCTACCAAGATTTGTTCAACAGACATTGCTTTAAAAGCATCATCTACTTTTTCATCTGGCATATTAAGAATACGGAAACCTACTACTTCCCCTTCTTCATTCATTGCAAGGTTAAGCAAGGCTACTTCATTATTCTCAAACTCAGTTCTATAAAGTGCTAACTGATTGTTATCTAATCCGTAAAACTCCATATTCTTGATGTTTCCCAACTTCTCTTTCATCTCTACAAAGAACGACTTGGCTTGTGCGCGTGGCAATTCTTGTTGTAAAGAAGCTGAGAAGAAACTATAAATATCATCATAATCATTAGCGTTGTAATCCTTGACGAATACATCAATTAAAGGACGCTTTTCTTGTGCTTGTCCAAAACTGGCAACTGAAGCAAAAAGCAACACTAATAAGGAAACTCCTATGTTTTTCATTGTACTAATTTTTCTAAGGATAAATATATTAGTTATTCACAGAATAATACTACACTTTAACAAGTTTAAGGGAAATTTTAAAAGTCTATCTCCTTGAACAGCTACAAAATTAAATACTCCTTAACTAAATGCAATAGACCACTAACGAAGCTTTTTACTTTACGCCTCGTCTATAAATACTCGATATTAATCTTCAAGCCTTGTTTTATAATATACTATAACTAAGCTTATTTGACAATTATCCGACACTCCTCTGACAATTGTCCGACAAAATACCCCTTAGCCCAGTATTCTCCAAGGATTGTCCCACTATTGTCGGAGAATCTACTTATGAGACTAAAATAAAATACTTTAAAAACAACAAATAAACAACTGATAAACAACTGATAAACAAATGCTTACATTAAAAACCACTTAATTTTATACGATTTTAAAATGATAGAAAACCTGTCAAAACAAGCCTTTTTTAGCTAAAAAACAGCTCACTTTCCTCCTTTTTTGACTAAAAACCTATTTAAAAAATCCATTTTTTACCTATTTTTTCACTTAAAACGAGCTAATTATATACTCGGATACTTATAAAGGATCTTCTTATGTGAGAAAAAAACCGCCCATTTCTTTGCTGATTTCCCTACTTTCTTGTTCAAAAATGAAACTTACTTATTTGATTATATAGGCATCAATAACATTTATAGCAATGCCTTAACAAAACCTTCTTTTTTAAGTATATTCGCATTTATAAAAGAAAATGACAATGACGAAAAGTGAAAAAGTTCAGTTTGTTCTTGATACATTAGACGCAATATATCCAGAAATACCAGTACCATTAGACCATAAAGATCCATATACCTTACTTATAGCAGTATTGCTTTCTGCACAATGTACAGATGAACGTGTAAATAAAATCACACCTATTCTATTTGCTAAAGCTGATAATCCGTATGATATGGTTAAAATGACAGTTGAAGAGATTCAAGACATCATTAGACCTTGTGGATTATCGCCAATGAAATCAAAAGGGATTTACGGACTTTCTCAAATCCTGATAGAAAAATATAATGGTGAAGTTCCTGCTGATTTGGAAGCATTGAAAGAAATGCCCGCTGTTGGTCATAAAACAGCAAGTGTTGTAATTTCTCAAGCCTTCGGAATACCTGCATTTCCTGTTGATACACATATACACCGCTTGATGTATCGTTGGAATTTTACAAATGGAAAAAGTGTTGAGCAAACTGAAAAAGATGCTAAAAGATTGTTTCCTAAAGACAGATGGAATAAACTACATTTACAGTTAGTGTGGTATGGAAGACAATATTCTCCTGCTCGAGGATGGAATTTAGAAATAGATATTATAACGAGTGTTATCGGTAGAAAAACCGTTATCAATGAGTACTATAAGAAAAAAGCACGTAAATAATTTTACGTGCTTTTTTATTTTTAGTTTTCTTTTAATTTAAGCGATTTCTTACTCAATAAACCATTTAGCTCTAAGTTAGATAGTCTTTTTGAATAATTTAAAAGAAATTCGATTGTTTCTTTTTTTGGTAAAGAAAATTCAGGGTGTTTTGCATTGTAGTTGTTCTTCATATATGGACTGTTTTGTTGTTTTGTACCATTATAACGAACAATTTACAATAATATTATATATCAGTCAAAACGATTTGGTTATCATCAATTAACTTCCTTAAATTCAACAAGGCATAACGCATTCTTCCTAATGCTGTATTAATACTTACATCAGTAATCTCTGCAATCTCTTTAAAACTTAAATCTTGATACATACGCATCATAACAACTTGTCGTTGATCTTCAGGCAGTTCTTTAATTAACATTCGTAAATCTTCTTCAACTTGCTCTTTAATCATCAAACCTTCCATTGTTTGAGAATCATCTTTTAAAAATGAAAATAGCGGTAGGTCCTCAGAATCATATTGAATATTCAGGCGTTTTTCTTTTCGGTAATGGTCCATTACCAAATTATGAGCAATACGAATTACCCAAGGTAAAAACTTACCCTCTTCATTATATCGTCCTGATTTTAGTGTGTTTATAACTTTAATAAAAGTTTCTTGGAATATATCATTCGTCAAATCTGAATCGGGTAATTTAGAGAATATAAACCCATAGATTTTTGACTGATGTCTTTTTATCAAAACTTCAAGTGCATCTTCGCCCCCAGCTATATAGTATTTTACTAACATAGCATCCGGCATATCTACATATACCATAACAAAATTCTTTAAATAGCTGTAATTATATTTATAAAGTATTTTTGTTGTATAGGCCTTTTTTATTTTTGATAGTTTTGTGGTACAAATATAGACAAAATATTGTGTTAAAATAATTTTATACTTTTTTTATTATACTGATTATCAAAAGTTGATAATTTATACGTCATAATATTAGCTTATTTCACACTTACCACGAAAAACAGCTTTTACATAGCTATCTTTCTTCCTTATTTTTTTTTATGATAATAGTGTTTTCTTAAACCAACTTATAAAAAACAAAGTAGTCTTAGTTTTAAAGAAACAAAGAAAGCATTACCTTTGTTTTTCATCCTTTGTAGGCAAAATGAAAAAAACAGATTTCTCTAAAATAGATCCCAAAAAGAATATTATTATTAAAGGTGCTCAGTTGCACAACCTTAAAAATATAGACGTTGTTATTCCTCGAAACAATTTTGTTGTTGTTACCGGTTTATCTGGTTCTGGAAAATCAAGTTTAGCTTTTGATACCCTTTATGCTGAGGGTCAAAGAAGGTATGTGGAAAGTTTGTCTGCTTATGCACGTCAATTCCTTGGTAGAATTGATAAACCAAAAGTTGAATACATCAAGGGTATTGCTCCTGCTATTGCTATTGAGCAAAAAGTAAATACTACAAATGCCCGATCTACCGTTGGTACGTCAACTGAAATTTATGATTACATTAAACTTCTTTATGCTCGTATTGGAAAAACCTTCTCTCCTATCTCAGGAAAAGAAGTTAAAAAAGATACGGTAAGCGATGTTTTGGATTACATAAAAGGATTAGAACTTAAATCTAAATGGTTATTACTTGCTCCTATACAATTAGACGAGGATCGAGAATTGCACATTCTCTTACATATTTTATTACAACAAGGATATGCAAGAATTCTGTACAAAAATGAAACAACACGTTTGGATTCATTCTTAGACGAAAATACAGCAGAGGCTATTGCAAAAATGAACATCAAGGATATTATGCTTATCGTTGACCGAATTGTTGTAAATGACACAGAGGAGTTTTATAATCGTCTTGGAGATTCTATTGAGAATGCTTTCTTTGAAGGTAAAGGTTATTGTTATTTACAAGATCTTTCTGATAACTCAAGAGTAGAGTTTAGTAATAACTTTACATTAGATGGCATTACCTTTTTAGAACCAAATGTACATTTATTTAGCTTCAACAACCCTTACGGAGCCTGCCCTTCTTGTGATGGTTATGGTAGCATTATAGGAATTGATGAAGAATTAGTAATTCCTAATACAGGACTTTCGGTTTATGAGAATGCTGTTTTCCCTTGGAGAGGTGAATCTATGAGCTGGTATAGAGACCAGTTAGTCAACAATGCTTATAAATTTGACTTTCCTATTCACAAACCAATCTTTGAACTTACAGAAGAACAAAAAGCGCTGCTTTGGGAGGGTAATAAATTCTTTACTGGTTTAAATGGCTTCTTTGAGGAACTGGAAGAAAAAAATTATAAAATACAAAACAGGGTTTTACTTTCTCGTTATAGAGGTAAAACAAAATGTCCTACTTGTAAAGGTAAAAGACTTAGAAAAGAGGCAAACTACGTTTTAGTTGGTGGTAAAACAGTATCTGAATTGGTTGATTTACCAATTAAGCATATCAAAACATTTTTTAATCAATTAGAACTTAATAAATATGATGCTAAAGTTGCTAATCGATTGCTAATTGAAATTAACAACCGTTTGGAGTTCTTAACGAATGTTGGTTTAGACTATCTTACGTTGAATCGTAACTCCTCTACTTTATCTGGTGGAGAGTCACAACGTATTAACTTGGCTACTTCTCTTGGTAGTAGTTTAGTGGGTTCTATGTATATCTTAGACGAACCAAGTATTGGTTTACATCCTAAGGACACAGAAAAACTTATTGATGTGCTTAATAACTTAAAAGCACTTGGTAATACAGTGATTGTCGTTGAGCACGATGAGGATATTATGAAATCGGCTGACCAAATTATTGATATTGGTCCAGAAGCTGGTACGTTTGGTGGAGAACTTGTAGCTCAGGGTACTTATGAAGATATTTTAAAGTCAGATTCTTTGACAGGACAATACCTAAGTGGTAAAATGAAGATTGAAGTGCCTAAGTCAAGACGCGAGTATAAAAATTACATCGAGATTGTTGGTGCGAGAGAAAACAACTTGAAAAATGTAGATGTTATTTTCCCTCTTGATTGTCTTACTGTAATCACAGGAGTTTCTGGATCAGGAAAGAGTACATTAGTTAAAAAGATACTATATCCAGCATTACAAAAAAAGTTGAGAGGACTAAGTGATAAGCCAGGACAATTTACAGAAATGCGTGGTGAGTTCGCTAATATTAAAGCTGTTGAATATGTGGACCAAAACCCTATTGGTAGAAGTTCACGATCTAATCCTGTTACGTACATCAAAGCCTATGATGAGATTAGAGATTTATATTCTAAACAACAGTTGTCTAAATTGCGCAATTACCAACCGAAACACTTCTCTTTTAACGTAGATGGTGGAAGATGTGAAACTTGTAAAGGGGAAGGTACTGTAACGGTAGAAATGCAGTTTATGGCTGATGTTCACTTAGAATGTGAAACTTGTCATGGTAAACGTTTTAAAAAGGAAATACTTGAAGTAAACTTTGAAGGGAAGAATATTGATGATATCCTAACAATGACAATTGATGATGCTTTACAATTCTTTGAAACGCATAATCAAACGAAAATAGCACAACGATTAAGACCTCTACACGAGGTTGGTTTAGGCTACGTACAATTAGGACAATCATCTTCAACACTTTCTGGTGGAGAGGCTCAACGTATTAAGTTGGCATCTTTCTTATTAGCGGGTACAACAAGAGATAAGGTATTATTTGTTTTTGATGAACCTACTACGGGTCTTCATTTTCACGATATTCAGAAATTGCTTAAATCATTTGAGGCATTGATTGCTAAAGGGCATTCTATTATTGTGATTGAACACAATTTAGACCTGATTAAATGTGCTGATTACATCATTGATATCGGTCCTGAAGGCGGTGAAAATGGTGGTGAACTTGTAGCTTTTGGAACTCCTGAGGAGATTTGTAAAAACAAAAAATCTATTACAGGTAAATACTTGAAAGATAAATTATAACAAAAAAGGGTAACGCGATGCGTTACCCTTTTTTGTTTATATTTCTGTAATCTTAATACTTCTTAATTACACTTACCAATTTCTCTGTTAAGCGCTTGCGACTGTAATACTGTAATCCCATTCCGTGTACATTTAATTGCTTATTTTTATACAATTCAAAATACTCAGACAGAACATCCATTATCTTATCCTTTTCGCTATATAAAGCTACTTTTCCTGTATTGGTTTGTTGAATTATCTCAAAGAAATCAGATTCCTCTGGCCCTATTCCTAATATTGGTCGTTCAGAAGCCATATACTCAAATAACTTTCCAGGAATAATTGCTTTAGTATCATCTGAATCAATTTCAACTAATAACAGTACTTGAGATGCACGCATTTGCTTTAAAGAGTCTATGTGATCTATATACCCCATATTTAGCGTACAACCCTCTAATTTAAACTCCTTGATGGTATCTAAGATTTCTTGGCTGACCTTTCCTATTAACTTTAATTGAAACTGCGCTTTGAACTCTTTATTTTCTTTTCTTAATTCACTA
The DNA here is from genome assembly GCF_009799805.1 of Myroides phaeus. Classification (NCBI taxonomy): domain Bacteria; kingdom Pseudomonadati; phylum Bacteroidota; class Flavobacteriia; order Flavobacteriales; family Flavobacteriaceae; genus Myroides; species Myroides phaeus. The sequence goes on along the minus strand of NZ_CP047050.1, from coordinate 2,409,427 downwards.
ATCGCCTTCCATAAAACACGTGGGTTTCTATTAGCAAGGAATGAACCAATATGAGCTAAAGTAAACTTATCATCTAAAGCAACCTTTCCGACATTGGTAATATCATATCCATTCGTAATTACTGTTATAGGAGTATTCGTCTTTTCTTCAAATTCACTTTTAGTAGTCTTACTTGTTACAATAATCTCATCAGCATTATTCAAGACTTGCTTCTCTAAATTCAAATGAGCTTGCTTAGATTTTTCTGTCAACTTCAGTTCCTTATGGTAACCAATGGTTGTCCAAGGATCCCTAAAGTCAGCAATCCAATTAACTCCTAACTTCTCTTTCAACGCCATACCTATCAGGTGCATACTATGAGGAGGTCCCGTTGTAATGATTGTCTTCACATCCGGATTATCCTGTAAATACTTTGTAAGATAGACTACAGAGGGTTTTACCCATTTCACACGTGCATCTGGAATAAAGCAATTACCTCTGACCCATAATAACAACTTGTCTATAAAAGTCTGCTTCTTTTGATTTGGAATCATACCAGCACTAAGAGAACTCGTCTTGTTTGACGAGAAGACTTTAGCCAACTTATAAGGTTCACTAATCTTATTTCTAAGTATAGTTACGTCAGGGTTAACTTCTTTGATAAGATTATTATCCATTAAAGGATAAGTAGCATTATCAGGTATATATAAAATAGGCTCGATAGCAAAGTCTGGAAGGTATTTCACAAACTTTAACCAACGCTGTACGCCTGGTCCTCCTGCTGGTGGCCAATAATAACTAATGATTAAAACTTTCTTTTTCTCTGTCATAACACAGTTTTACGCTCTTTTTTCTTTTTCCATTCTTACTACATAAAGAACTCCCCCAACAATAACTAACAGGATTAAGAATGATGAAATTAATGAAATCATTCCTCCTTTTTTAATTACTTCTGGTTCAAATGTAAACTCTACAGTGTGTTTCCCTTTTGGCAACACTACTGCTCTTAATACATAATCAGCCGCAAAAATTGGCGTTTCTGTTACCCCATCAATCTTTGCAACCCATCCTTTTGGATAGTATATTTCTGAGAATACAGCTACAGCATCTTCCTCATTTACATAGTCATAGACAACTTTATTTGGTGCATAACTACGCAATGAAATAGTAGCCGAATCAACTGTATAATTGTCTTTTAAATTGATATTTGAAAACTGTGCAGTATTTACTACAGCTTCTGTTTTTGTTTTTAATTGATCAAATGCCTTCATTTCATCATCAGCAGTACTTACTTTTTTGATTGTTGAAACAAACCAAGCATTACCATTTGCATTTTCGTTTAACATTGGAATATCTTGTCCTTGCTCATCTTTTTGAATCACATAGCGAACATTCATCATATTCAGAACTTCCATATTGTTCTTACCGCTCAATTGGTACTCTGCTAATTCTTGCATTCTACGTGGCTTAGCTGCGTGGTATCCTCCTAAAGAATTATGGAAGAATGAAGAACGCGCACTATTAAATCCACCTGCTACTTCATAAACTCTGAAATGGCTCGGGTCATTTAAAATAACTTTATCTGCTTGTGTTGCTTGGAACGGATTAGTCATTTGTGTAGCTAACACGAAATTAGAATCATTTACATATCTTCTGTCAACCAATACCAAATCTCCTACCATCAAAACACCAATAATAATCACTGATATTTTCGCTGATATTTTTTCTTTTGCAGTAAAGAATAAGGTAACGGCCGTAAACAATACTAAGATAAATGCTCTAATCAAGTCTGCTGTATAAAGAGATTTTCTATCGTCTATTAATGCTTTGATATAACCAGGTCCTATCTCTCCGTAAGCATTTCTATAGTAATCATCGTTTAATCCAATAAAACTTAATGTTCCTTTGATAACAAATAAGAAAGCGAAAAGTAAAACTGTAATGATAGCTGATTTCTTAAGTACAGCCATCTGCTCTTCTTTCTCAATTTTACTATAAGCATACAAGCCCATTATTGCTAAAGCAGGAATACACAATTCTAAGATTACTTGTATTGACGATACTGCTCTAAACTTGTTGTATAAAGGCACAAAGTCTATGAAGAAGTCTGTTAATAATGGGAAGTTTTTACCCCAAGAAAGCAATAATGATAGAACTGCTCCGATAACAAAAACATACTTAACGTTTCGCTTTTCAGCAAACATTCCAACCACAAATAAGAAGAAAACAACGATTCCTATATACGCTGGTGCAGCTACAATTGGTTGATCTCCCCAATACGTTGGCGAGTGTTCAGCCATTTCTGCTGCTTGTTGATGTGATGCTCCTAATGAACCGAAATAAGAGTAAACATTTGATTTACTATCTAACTTCTCGTTATTTGCTCCTCCTGTTAAACGAGGAACAAGTAAGTTAAAGCTTTCAAATAAGCCATAACTATATTCAGTGATATACTCATAACTCATTGCATTTGAAGAAGTCTTTGGCGAGCCATCTGCTTGAAAAGACAACTCACTATTACTACGAGTACTAAACTTTGTGTATTCAGATGTTGCCATTAAGTTAGTTGCATTAGCTCCTATACTTAAAATACCTGCAACAATGAAGATACCTATAGCAGTTCCTAATTCTTTAAACTCTTTATTTTTAATGTAAACAACTGTGTAATAAACGCCTATCACTACTAATAGTAATAATAAATAATAGGTCATTTGGAAGTGGTTAGCACTAATTTCTAATGCTGCGGCAACTAAGGTAAGTATACCTCCCTTGATATAATGCTTTCTAAAGACTAACAACACTCCAGCTACAACCATTGGCATATAAGCAATAGCGTGCGCTTTCGCATTGTGTCCAACGCCTAATATAATAATCAAATAGGTTGAAAAACCAAAGGCTAAGGCTCCGATAAAAGACCTTAATGGCTTCATTCCCAATGAAATTAACAAGATATAGAATCCAATGAAGTAAACGAATAAATAATCCGCTGGTCGTGGTAAAAAACGAATAGCACTATCTAAGGCTTTCACGTAGTTATGCGGATACTTTGCTCCCAATTGATAGGTTGGCATTCCTCCAAAAGCACTATTGGTCCAATAAGGTTCATCTCCTGATTGTAAACGATAGTCTATTTGCTCTTTGGCCATACCAGTGTATTGTACAATATCAGACTGATGGATAACCTTTCCTGACAAGACAGGTGAAAAATATAATAAGGCTACTATAGCAAAACCTATAACAACTAAAAAATGGGGTAAAAATTTCTTTAACGTATTCATCCTTTGCGTGGCATTTACTTTTTTATTGAATACGCTAAAGTAAGTAAATTTAATCACGCACTAAAGAGAACATTACAGAAATATAAGGGTATAAAAAAAGACCCACATTGGGGTCTTCTTACTATTTTGTATCTATTTCTTCAAACTCGATATATTCTCCAACAACCTTTGTTGATCGAGGAACCTGATTGTCTGACGAAGTGTCTGGTTTCGCTTGTTGACTTTGATTCTCTCTATACTGGTTATATTGTTGTTGTTGTCTTTCTTGAAAGTTCTGCCCTGCCTTTTTTGCTACCTTCATTAATAGCAAAGGAAATAAATAACGCATAGCAAACTTGAACGCATAATAGACTAATACTATAATCAGTAAAGTCTTTATAAATCCTCCAAATGATGCTGTATCCATAATCTCACTGTTTTTTTCAAAAATAACAAAACTTCGTTCTCATAAAGAATAATAAATCTTAAATAATTGATAAAATCAATTTCATTACAAGAGTCATATTCTCAATTCCGCAATGTATCTTACTAATTCTCAACAGAAGTAGTATTCCATTTAGAATATCCTTCTTTTAACTCATATACTTGTTCAAAGCCTTGTTCTAATAACATATTTCTTGCTTTAGCACTTCTCTTACCTGATTTACAGAAAATATATAATGGTTGCGACTTATCTAATTTATTAGCTTCCTCTAAAAAGTTATCTTGTAATACATCTATATTTTGAGCGTATTCGATTGTTCCTTCATTAAATTCTTTCTCAGTTCTCACATCTAATAATTGAACCTTATTTGTCTCAATTACTTCTTTAAACGTTTCATTTGACATCAAATGATCTTTTTTCTCCTGTGCGCAAGCTACAGTTGAAATCCCCATACAAAGTACTAAAAAGAATTTCATTACATTTTTTGTTCTCATAATTTGCTTGATTTGATAGGCTAAAATGACAATTATCATAGTATGCACTATTTTTAAACTCTACTTTTGTTTTCAAATATATAATAAATATGTCACTTTCTCTTATTCAAAAATACAATGTACCTGGTCCAAGATATACCAGTTATCCTACTGTGCCTTATTGGGAACAAGAAACATTTACAAGAGAGAGTTGGCTTGAATCGTGTAAAAGATCTTTTATAGAGTCTAATGATACTGAGGGTATCAGTATTTATATTCACTTACCTTTTTGCGAAAGTCTTTGTACTTTCTGTGGTTGCCATAAACGAATCACAAAAAGACACGAAGTAGAGAACCCATATATACAAGCTGTACTAAAAGAATGGCAATTGTATTGTAATCTTTTTGGTGCTAAACCAAAGATTAAGGAGATTCACTTAGGCGGTGGTACTCCTACTTTCTTCTCTCCAGAGAACCTAACAATGTTGATAGAAGGAATAACAAATAATGCTATCATTGCTGATAACCACGAATTTAGTTTTGAGGGACATCCTAATAACACAACGAAAGAACACTTAGCTACGTTATACAACTTAGGTTTTAGACGTGTTAGTTTTGGTGTACAAGATTATAACCCAGAAGTTCAAAAAGCTATACACAGAGAACAGAGTTTTCACAATGTCGCTAAAGTTACACTTTGGGCTAAAGAATTAGGTTATACTTCTATATCGCACGATATTATTTATGGTTTGCCTTTTCAGAATTTAGCACACGTAATAGATACTATTGAGAAAACTAAATCACTATCACCTGACAGGCTTGCTTTTTATAGTTATGCACACGTGCCGTGGATTAAAGGTAATGGTCAAAGAGGATTTAATGATGAAGATGTACCAAAAGACAATGAAAAGCGTGAACTTTATGAAAAAGGGAAAGAACTTTTATTAAAGAATGACTATGTTGAAATTGGAATGGATCACTTTGCTTTGAAATCAGATTCATTGTACAAAGCGCTAAACTCTCAAAATATTCATAGAAACTTTATGGGCTACACATCTTCTAAAACACAAGTAATGATTGGCTTAGGAGTTTCTTCTATAAGTGATAGTTGGTATTCTTTTGCACAGAATGAAAAAGATATTGATACTTATTATAGCTTATTAGACGAAAATATAATACCTGTTACCAAAGGTCATATTTTGACGGAAGAAGATTTGATAATCCGAAAACATATCTTAAATTTAATGTGTTCTTTATCTACTGACTTAGATGAGGATATTGATAAAATTAACTTCACTCCTATCTTACAAGAATTAAAGGAATTTGAAGAAGATCAACTTATCAATATTACAGGAAATAAAATTAAGATATCTAAAAAAGGAAGAGCTTTTGTAAGAAATATCTGTATGGCTTTCGACTTACGCCTTCAGAGAAATAAACCACAAAGACAGCTTTTCTCTATGACTATTTAAACTTCATAAAATGAATAAAAAAAATCTTGAAAAGGGAGCAACTTTTATAGTACTACTATGGTTAGTTTACGGAATTTTCAATTTAAATAGTGAGAACTTATGGTCTATAAAAGACAACTGGTTCTCTTTCCTTGGGTTCATAGCATTCATTGCTTACTTAGCTTATTCGCTTAAAAAGGCGGCTAAACAACAAGATATAAAAAACTCTTAGGACAAATATTTACAAACTGAATTGTCATTTGTTTTTATTGCTATACAGCAGCAATACTAATAAGGAAAGGGGCTATCTATAATTAGATAGCCCCTTTTTCCTTTTATATATTTAACTCAGTATAATAAATAGTCTTATTTCTACCTACTTGATTATCAATCTTAGCTGATTCAAAAGCAAGAAGATACTAAGCCGTTTACTCACCAAATCTAATAGTCTGCTATAACCATTCCATTAACGTAATCCCTACCCCTACAGTCGTTTGATTCCAGTTATAGTCAATCATAGAATCACCATAACCATTATTTACAACCACAAATGCTTTTAAATTATGTTTGATTGGATAAGCCCACGTTAATTCAGTAAAACCTTTATATCTACTATTCAAACGCATATTACTACGCATTAAGAAGGTAAACATCTGACCATTATCTCTACTGTAAATAACATTTAGTTCTCCTTTCCCAATATACTCCTCAATTCTTGGATTATCTTCCTTCTCGAATGTTTCGTGAAATTTAACCCAAGGACGCAACATAAATGTCCATTTGTTATACTCCATTCCTAAGTGCATTGTAAACCTATTCCAACTTCTTGAAGTAGGTAAGCTCTTTCCATTTGACTGGTGATTAAACCCAAAACCAACCATTTTAAACTTAAAATCGTTAATTGCAAAATCTAACGGATAATTAAAGATTATTTCCGGTTCGTAATTTAACTCACGAAAAGGTCTTGATTCTTTACCATTGTACGCTTGCCAATTAGCTGTTTGTGTAAAAGCTAACCAAATATCACCTTTACCATCAAAAAGTCCTTGTGCAACTTTAGTTTTAAAACTCAACTGAAACTTAATCTCCCAGTTATCATAATCAATCGGTTCCGTAGAACTATTGTTAGGATTTAAACTTGTTGGCTGCTCATTTGGTCTACTATACCATTTGGCTGGCAACAAATAAATAGGTTTATAAGGCGTAATAGTAAAGGTTTTCTTTCTCGTTTCTGGAGTTAAATCCCAACGTTCATTTAATCCTTGTGCTTTTCTATTTTCGTCAAAAAGCGTATCATCTTGAACCTGACCAAATACAGAAGTCATTGAGCACAAAAAAAGTGCTGCTACTGTAAGATATACCTTTTTCATATTAAAATAAAAGTGTTGATTGTCCATCGTCATCTATTCCTATATTAGGCATATCCCCATTTAATTCAGGCATTATTTCTTCTTCCTCTTCCTCCTCTTCTTCTACTTCAACATAAGGTAATGACTCTAAAGCACTTATTTGTCTTACTTTATCAGTTGTAACTTGATTTCCTAAAGCTTTAATTCCCTTTACAACAATAAATTGCTCTAAATCAAGAACTAAATTCTCTTTTTGAACTCCTTTTACTTTGCTAAATACCACTTCAAATACTGGACGATAATCTGTTGAAACTATCTCTAATTTTGATCCTTCGTGTTCTGATATAAAAAACTCTTCTTTATTCTCATTCTCTACTAAGAAACGCTTAGCAAAATATCTCGCTTTTTCTCCATCAAAGTATATTGCTGAAATAGGCTTGCTTGGTTTCCATTTTTCAAGAACAATCATATCTTCATCAAAATGCGTAGTCAATTCAGGTACTATCGTTTTAACCTTACCAGATTGGCTAACAATCAACAATCTATCGTCTGCTTTAAACTCACCTAATAAATCTCCTCTACCATCAACATTTAAACGATTAACTGTATTGTCAAACCATATCTTACGTGGTCTTAGCGTAGAAATACCTTTCTCTTTTAATTCTATTTTCTTAATTGCGTATTTAGTAACTACATTTCCTTTTGCAGCCCTACCCTTAATTAGCAATTCAGCGAAGTCTAAATCAAATTTTAATTTCTTAACATTCGCTAATTGACGCAACAAGATATTAACTACCTCTGCTTCTCCATTCGGATTAGCTGAGAAATACAATACTTGAGAACCTGCTTTACCTTGTGTCAATTGATACATCTTATCACGAGTAACCCCCGTAATATTGAATCGTTTTACAAAAGAAGATCCCGACTTACCATCGCGGTAAATCATATTGTAAATTGTTCGTTTATCATTCTTATCCCATACAGCGATGTGAATAATATCTTTTCCAACAAATTTCTTTTCATCAACTCTTGAAACCATAACAGAACCATCTCTCAAGAACACAATCACATCATCAATATCTGAACAGTCGCATACATACTCGTCTTTTTTAAGACTCGTACCAAAGAAACCTTCACTTCTATTAACGTATAATTTAGTATTTCTCAAGACAACTTTTGTTGCTTCAATCGTATCAAAACTTTTCAGTTCGGTTTTACGTTCTTTGCCTTTGCCATACTTCTCTTTTAACGTTGTAAAATAGTTAATAGCAAAGTCAATTAGATTAGCTAAATTGAATTTAACTTTCTCTATATCTCCTTCTAAAGCCTCAATATTTTGATTTGCTTTATCAATATCAAAACGAGAAATACGCTTAATCTTAATCTCCGTTAAGCGTGCTAAATCTTCTTGTGTTATCGCGCGTTTTAAATTAGTAATAAATGGTTTTAACCCTTCATCAATCGCATTTAAAACACCTTCCCACGTTTCTTCTTCCTCAATATGACGGTATATTCTATTTTCTATAAATATACGCTCAAGTGATAAGAAGTGCCATTTTTCTTCTAATTCGTGAAGTTCAATCTCTAACTCTCTACGCAACAAATCAACTGTTTGATGTGTTGAAATCTTCAACATTTCTGAAACTCCAATGAATAAAGGGCGATTATTTTCAATAACACACCCTAATGGTGCAATCGATGTTTCACAAGCTGTAAACGCATATAAAGCATCAATCGTTTTATCTGGTGAAGTACCTGCAGGCAAGTGAACTAAAATCTCAACTTCAGCTGCAGTATTATCTTCAATTTTCTTAATCTTAATCTTCCCTTTCTCATTTGCCTTCAACACACTTTCAATTAAAGAAGTCGTTGTTGTTGAAAAAGGTATTTGTGTAATAACTAATGTATTCTTGTCTAATTGAGAAATACGAGCACGCACACGCACACGCCCCCCTCTTAAACCGTCATTGTAATTTGATACATCTGCAATTCCTTGTGTTGGAAAATCCGGATACAAGGTAAATGGTTTTCCTTTTAAGATCTTGATTGACGAATCAATTAACTCAATAAAGTTATGTGGTAATACTTTTGTAGATAATCCTACTGCAATTCCCTCTGCTCCTTGTGCTAATAACAATGGAAATTTCACTGGTAAATTAACCGGTTCATTTCTTCTTCCATCATAAGATGATTGCCAAGTAGTAATCTTAGGCGAATACAATACATCTAATGCAAACTTACTTAAACGTGCTTCAATATACCTTGAAGCCGCTGCACTATCCCCTGTTAGGATATTACCCCAGTTCCCCTGCATATCAATCAGTAACTCCTTCTGTCCAAGCTGCACCATAGCATCAGCAATACTCGCATCACCGTGTGGGTGATACTGCATTGTATGTCCTACGATATTTGCCACCTTGTTGTAACGACCATCATCCAACTCTTTAATAGAGTGCATAATACGACGTTGTACTGGCTTAAAACCATCTTCTATAGCAGGAACAGCTCTTTCCAAAATAACATAAGAAGCGTAATCAAGGAACCAATCCTTGTACATTCCCGTTACTTTGGTAATCGTTTCTTTTTCTTCTTCTACAAGAGACTCGATATGTTCTTCAATGGGTAAGTCGTTATTATTCTTATCTAATTCTGCATCAAAATTATCTTCGTGTATCATATCCTCTATTATTCTACAACATCAAGTTCTACTTTCAAATTATCTATAATAAACTCTTGTCTATCAGGTGTGTTTTTCCCCATATAGAACTCAAGCATTTTTTCAATTGATATTGTTTTATCCAACATCACTGGATCAAGACGTATATCCTCACCAATAAAATACTTAAACTCATCTGGCGAAATCTCTCCAAGACCTTTAAATCGAGTAATCTCTGGTTTTGGTTTTAATTTCTCTATTGCTGCCACACGTTCTTCATCGCTATAGCAATAAATCGTCTCCTTCTTATTTCTAACACGGAATAATGGTGTTTGCAGAATATACAAATGCCCTTCTTTAATTAATTCAGGGAAAAACTGTAAGAAGAAAGTAATCAATAACAATCTAATGTGCATACCATCTACATCGGCATCGGTAGCAATTACAATGTTATTATATCTTAAACTTTCAAAATCTTCTTCAATATTTAAAGCCGCTTGTAATAAGTTAAACTCCTCATTCTCATAAACGATCTTCTTCGTCATTCCATAAGAATTCAAAGGCTTACCACGCAAACTAAATACTGCTTGTGTATTCACATCTCTCGATTTTGTAATCGAACCAGACGCCGAATCACCCTCTGTAATAAACAGTGTACTATCTAAATACCTTGGATTTTTTATATCTGTAAAGTGAACTCTACAATCTCTTAATTTCTTGTTGTGTAAACTTGCTTTCTTAGCTCGCTCTTTTGCAATCTTACGAATACCTGATAGTTCTTTACGCTCTCTCTCTGCTTGCAATATCTTTCTTAATAAAGCATCTGCAATCTCTGGATTCTTATGTAAAAAGTTATCTAATTGATTCTTAACAAAGTCGTTTACAAATGTTCTAACAGTCGGAAGGTTAGGTCCCATATCTGTAGATCCTAATTTTGTTTTTGTTTGAGACTCAAAAACTGGTTCTTCTACTTTTACCGAAATACTTGCTACGATAGACTTACGAATATCAGATGCTTCAAAGTTTTTATTGTAAAACTCTTTTAATGTACGCACAATCGCCTCTCTAAAAGCACCTAAGTGTGTTCCTCCTTGCGTTGTATTTTGTCCGTTCACAAATGAGTAATACTCTTCTGAATACTGAGTTCTACTATGTGTCATAGCAATCTCAATATCATCACCACTCAAATGAATGATTGGATATACCTGATCTTCTACATCAATGTTCTCCTCTAATAAATCTTTTAATCCATTTTCTGAGTAAAACTTCTCTCCGTTAAAAATAATTGTCAATCCTCTATTCAGGTAACAATAATTTTTAAGCATACGTTCTACGTACTCTTTACGGTATTTATAGTTTTTGAAAATAGATTCATCTGCAATGAATGAAACTTTAGTTCCTTTGCGTCTTGAAGTTTCTTGTAAATCTTCTTCTTCTACAAGATCCCCGCCAGAAAACTCAGCACCTTTTAATTGTCCATCTCTAACTGATTCTACACGGAAATAGTTTGACAATGCATTAACTGCCTTTGTACCTACTCCGTTAAGTCCAACGGATTTCTTAAATGCTCTTGAATCATATTTACCTCCCGTATTCATTTTCGAAACTACATCGACTACTTTTCCTAAAGGAATACCACGACCGTAATCGCGCACTGTTACCAGTTTATCCTTTAACGTTACTTCAATAGTCTTTCCAGTTCCCATCACGAACTCATCGATACTATTATCGATTACCTCTTTGATTAAGATATAGATACCATCATCAGGCGATGAACCATCACCTAATTTACCGATATACATACCCGGTCTCATACGGATATGTTCCTTCCAATCTAAAGAACGAATATTATCTTCAGTATATTGATTTTGATCTTGCATAAAAAACATAGGAATTTGCGCTAAAATACTACTATTTAGCTTAAAATAAAAATTGTCTATCTACAGTTTTTGAGGAATTACTCACTACCTAAGGCATCTGAAGAATCTTTTACAACATTTTTACGAATTTCTACAGAATATTCACCAGGAATAATCTTTCTTCCAAATAATTCTGTATAATTTTTAGTGAATTCTGCCCCGAAATATAGTATCATCGCTGAGTAATATACCCAAACTAACATAACGATTATTGATCCTGCTGCTCCATATAACGACATAGATGCTGTATTACCTAAATACAACCCTATTCCAAATTTACCAATCATAAATAAGATTGCTGTAAACCCTGCCCCTACAAAAGCATCTTTCCACCTAATCTGACCGTTAGGCAATGTCTTAAAAATCAACATAAACAACACTGTAATTACTAAAAACACAACGATGTTGTTTAATACGTAAACTAAGTAAATCGTCTCTTCAGCAAAAAATTCACCCAAAAATCCATATAATAAACTTACCATTGAATTGACGAATAAACTCACCAGTAAAACAAATCCAACAGATGCTATCATAGCAAATGACAAAAGCCTGTTTTTAACCAATCTAACAATACTTTTATCTGGTTTGGCTGCTATACCCCAAATATAATTTATCGAGCTCTGAATCTCAGCAAATACCCCTGAAGCACTAAATAGCAACATCGCTACCCCAATAATAGTAGCAATATTACCTTTCTTACTCAATTGTACATTGGCCATTGCCCCTTTTACTTCTTCTGTAGCATTAGGACCTACTAAATCAGTCAACTGATCATAAAAAAAGTTGGCAACATCGTTCTGCTCTACAAAAAAACTACTGGCAGAAATAATTAAGATCATTAACGGAGGCAAGGCAAAAATGGTATAATAAGACAAAGCTGCACTAAACTTCATTGCATTATCGTCTAAAAAATCAAATACCGATTTCTTTAAAAGTTCAAATACCTTTTTCAAAAGATTCAAATTCAAAGCCTCCATAAATTTTATAAATTATTATTTGTCAGTTAAGTAAAGTATAACCGCTTACCTCTTCAAAAATAGAAGTAAAACGTCATTCAATTAAATAATGTAAAATGACACTATTTTCTGAAATCTCCTTCAAAATTACACAAAAGAACTTAACAGATTTACATAGAAAATAAATTATTATTTATAAAAATCCAATTAAGTATTTTGCCTAACTCTAAAGAAAAAAAAAGAGAAGCGTTATGCTTCTCTCTTTTAAAAATATCTCGTAGTAAGAATTATACGTTGAAACGGAAATGCATTACATCACCATCTTTAACGATATATTCTTTACCTTCTACTCTTAATTTACCAGCTTCTTTAACTTTAGCTTCAGAACCAAAAGCAACATAGTCTTCATAAGCAATAACTTCTGCTCTAATGAATCCTTTCTCAAAGTCAGAGTGAATTACCCCAGCTGCTTGTGGCGCTGTATCTCCTACTTTAATAGTCCAAGCTCTTACTTCTTTAACACCTGCAGTGAAATAAGTCTGTAAGTTTAATAATTTATAAGCAGAGCGAATTAATTTAGAAACACCTGGTTCAGTTAATCCTAAGTCTTCTAAGAACATTTGACGTTCTTCATAGCTTTCTAACTCAGTAATATCAGCTTCAGTTCCAACTGCTAAAACAATAACTTCAGCATTTTCATCTTTCACTAATTCTTTTACTTGCTCAACATAAGCATTACCATTAACAGCAGCATCTTCATCTACGTTACAAACATATAATACAGGTTTAGCTGTAATTAATTGGAAAGCTTCCATTAATTCTTCTTCATCCTGATTTTTTGGTTCGATTACACGTGCAGATTTACCTGTCAATAATACTTCTCTGATACGCTCTAATAAGTCTGCTTCAGCTAAAGCTTCTTTATTTCCTGTTTTACCAGCTTTTTTAGCTTTCTCTAAACGCTTTTCAACTGTATCTAAATCTTTTAATTGTAATTCAATATCAATCGTTTCTTTATCGCGAATTGGATTTACATTCCCATCAACGTGAACGATATTATCATTGTCAAAACAACGTAAAACGTGAATAATAGCATTACACTCGCGAATGTTTCCTAAAAACTGGTTTCCTAATCCTTCTCCTTTACTTGCTCCTTTTACAAGACCAGCGATATCTACAATATCTACAGTTGCAGGTAATACACGTTCTGGATTAACCAATTCCTCTAACTTCAATAATCTTGGATCTGGTACATTTACCACTCCAATATTTGGTTCTATCGTACAGAAAGGAAAGTTTGCACTTTGAGCCTTTGCATTAGACAAACAATTAAATAGCGTTGATTTCCCCACATTTGGCAATCCTACAATACCTGCTTTCATATTTTTGATTCTATTGTCATTTTTAAACGTCTGCAAATATATTCAAAATAATAGAAGTTTAATATCTATTTGTTAATACAAATAAAAAAACCACTCTCGCGAGTGGTTTTTTTATATCGATTTCTTGTTAATCTTCTTCGTCAGCAATTTCTAAGTCTTTCAATGCGTCTAACGAGTCATCTGCAGTGTCTACAAAATCATCTTCCTCGTCATCGAAGTTTTCGATTCTGTCAGCTAACTTAGTACTAACTTTTACCAAATATATAGTATCTTCAGTTCTAACTTCAACTGCTTCTACTGTTTCGTTTTTAACGTTTTTAAAACGAACTATATCTGCGTCATCATATCCATCAGGAAATTTCTCCACTAATAGTGTCAAGATTTCGTTCGTCAATTTTGCGTAATCAACAATTACTCTTTTCATTCTTTGTTATTGCTTTATTTCTGTTTCAAATGTAATAGCAAAATCGAAATTAACAAATAAAAAATTAATTTAATTTACTATCAGTTATTTGTTTAGTTTCCAAGGATATATGCAAAAATCAATGGTGCAACGATAGTAGCATCAGACTCAACAATAAACTTAGGAGTATCAACATCTAATTTACCCCATGTAATCTTCTCGTTTGGAACAGCTCCTGAGTAAGATCCATAAGATGTAGTTGAATCAGAAATTTGACAGAAATATGACCAGAATGGAACATCTTCCCACTCTAAATCTTGGTACATCATTGGAACAACACAGATAGGGAAATCTCCAGAAATACCTCCTCCAATTTGGAAGAAACCTACTCCATGTCCACCTGAATTTGCACGGTACCATTCAGTCAAATAAATCATATACTCAATTCCAGATTTAACTGTATGTACATTTAAGTTTCCTTTAATTACGTTTGAAGTAAAGATATTTCCACAAGTAGAATCTTCCCATCCTGGACAAACGATTGGAATGTTTCTCTCAGCAGCAGCTACAATCCACGAATCTTTTGGATCAATTTCATAGTATTGCTCTAATACACCTGAATTTACAACTTGGTATAAAAATTCGTGTGGGAAATAACGCTCACCTTTTGCTTCTGCAGCGTGCCATACGTCTTCTAAGTGTTTTTGTAATCTACGGAATGCTTCCTCTTCTGGAATACAAGTATCTGTAACTCTATTATAGTGATTATCTAATAACTCTCTTTCTTGTTCTGGAGTTAAATCTCTATAGTTAGGTACTCTTTTATAGTGTGAATGAGCTACTAAGTTCATAACGTCTTCTTCCAAGTTTGCACCTGTACAAGAAATAAATTGAACTTTATCTTGACGGATCATTTCCGCTAAAGAAATTCCTAATTCTGCAGTACTCATTGCACCACCCATAGAAATTAACATTTTCCCTCCAGCATCAAGATGCGCTTCGTATCCTTTTGCAGCATCAACTAAAGCAGCAGCATTAAAGTGTCTGTAATTATGCTCAATAAACTGACTAATCGGTCCTTTACTCATTTTATTTATATTTTTTATTTATAATTCTTATTTGTTATATCCTAAAATATTTAATACATCCTCAGCTGTTTGTTGTTCTGAGAATAATTCTGTTCCAATGATACCATTTTCATCTTTATCGATCAAAATGTGTCTTGGTTGTGGAATCAAACAGTGGTGTAATCCTCCAAAACCTCCAATTGTATCTTGGTAAGCTCCTGTATTAAAGAATCCGATATACAACGGTTTTTCTTTATTGTACTTTGGTAAATAGATAGCATTTAAGTTTTGCTCTGAGTTGTAGTAGTCATCACTATCACAAGTCATTCCTCCTAACAAAATGCGCTCATAAGAGTCGTTCCATCTATTTACAGGCAACATAATAAATTTTTTATTAATAGCCCAAGAATCTGGTAAAGTAGTGATGAAAGATGAATCAATCATATTCCATTTCTCTCTGTCATTTTGTTGTTTTTGATACAAAATTTCATAAATAGCTCCTCCACTCTCTCCTACTGTGTAAGATCCAAATTCAGTAAAGATGTTTGGAACATCTACTTCTGCTTCTTCACAAGAAATTTTAATTTGATTAATGATCTCATCAACCATATATTGATAATCAAATTCAAATGCTAATGAATTTTTAATTGGGAATCCTCCACCAATATTCAAGCTGTCTAATGTAGGACATTCTTTTTTCAAAGAAATGTAAACTTTTAAACATTTCAACAACTCATTCCAGTAATACGAAGTATCTCTAATTCCTGTATTAATGAAGAAGTGTAACATCTTCAATTCTACATTAGGATTTTCTGCAATCTGTTTTCTGTAGAAAGGTAAAATACTTTTATATCCAATTCCTAAACGAGAAGTATAAAACTCAAACTTAGGCTCTTCTTCTGATGCAATACGAATACCAATCTTAAATTTCTTTTCGATCTGTTCTTGAAGTAAATCAAGCTCTTCGTAGTTATCAATAATAGGCACCGTATTTTCGTGTCTTGTATTGATTAAACGAGCAATATTGTCAATGTATTGATCACGTTTAAAACCGTTACAAATTACAAATGTATCTTTTGTAATCTTACCTGCATCGATTAATCTCTCAACGATATTAACGTCAAAAGCAGATGAAGTTTCTACGTGAATGTCATTTTTAAAAGCCTCGTCTAATACATATGAAAAGTGAGAACTCTTAGTACAATAACAATAGTAGTAATTTGCTTTATACTTATTTTTCTCCATTGCTTTTCTGAACATCCCTTTTGCTTTATTGATGTTTTCAGAAATCTTTGGTAAATAAGTAAACTTTAATGGGGTACCGTATTTTTCAACTAATCCCATTAAATCTATATTGTGAAACTGTAAATTGTCTTTATTTAATTTGAATTCCTCTTGTGGGAAGTAAAAAGTTTGATTGATTAAATCAGCGTATTTTGTATTCATGGTAAAATAACTTTAATAATATAGGTTAACAAATTTGATTATACGAAATTTAATCCGCTTTTCAAACTCTTATATTAGCAAATACTATTGGCAACTTGTAGCTATGAATAAAAAACTTACAAGTTTCCTTTAAATATTTAATAATGCTATATACGAAATTCGTTCTTTGCCTTCGAACGAAACGTCTTACTTTGTGCTTCGATTGCACACAAAATCTAATATATAAAACATCTATTTTCACGAGCGCAAATGTAACAAAATATTGCAATGAAATAAGAAAAACTAAATGAATTTAGAACTTATTTAGAATATTCATTCAACGCCTTATCTACCAACGTCTTATCAATCTCCAAATTGTACTCTGCTTGCCCTATTTCATTTAATAAAACACAGCGAATACTTCCTCCTGAATTCTTTTTATCAAACTTCAACCATTCTAATATCCCTGCATAATCTTCTTTTGCAATATTTTCAATTCCATAAATGCTGTGAATACAATTTTTGATGTCTTCATATTCTTCTATGGACAATCCATTCAATTGCGTCGATAAATACGCTTCAACAACCATACCGATTGCTATTGCTTCTCCGTGTAATAATGTCTTCTTATCTTCTTGTGTTAAATAATAACTCTCAATTGCGTGTCCTACGGTATGTCCAAAATTTAATATTTTACGTAAACCTGCTTCTTTAGGATCTTGCTGAACAACTGAATTCTTGATAATAACAGAATGATGGATTAGAATCTCAATGTCGTTAAAGTCGATATTCGCTATATCTTTAAGATAATCATAATACTTTGCATCATATATAAGACCGTGCTTCAACATCTCTGCGTAACCAGCTTTAATCTGACGCGCTTCTAAAGTTTCTAAATACTTCACATCAACAACAACCATCTTTGGCATTACAAAACTACCAATGCAGTTTTTTATCCCTTCTAAATCCACTCCTGTTTTCCCCCCTACTGAAGCATCAACCATAGATAACAGCGTAGTTGGAATATTTACGAAATCAATACCTCTCATATATATAGAAGCGATAAATCCGCCCATATCAGTGATAACGCCACCTCCTAAAGTAATTACAATACTTTTTCGATCTCCCCCAAGCTCAAGCATTGTTTGAATAACACCCGAACAAGTTTCTAAAGTCTTATACTCTTCTCCTGCCTCAACTTCAATGATTTCAAAAGGAATCTCTGTAGGTAAGTTGCCTAAAAAATAGGGCAAACAATGATCATAACAATTCGTATCTGTTAAGATAAATATCTTAGAATACTGTTCTTTATTTAAAAAGTCTCCTAATTCTTGGTATGCTTCCACACCAAATAAAATATCATAGTTCTCTGCTTCTATTCTTTTCATTTCTGTCCTTTTATCTTACACAAACTAAAGAATAAAAAATTAAAAAGACGACAAAACACTGTACAAATATCCCCTCCCAAGAGTAGATTTCTTTAAATTAAAATCATTTCAAATACCTCCTACTCTTTCTTTTTTAAAAATTCATAACATAAAATAAAAATATCCTAAATAATTACTAAAAGAGTATTTATATTTGCGAAACGATTTTAGTTTTTATAATGGAAAATTTATTTAACAATACAGAAGTTGCTTTCGCACTAAAAAGCAATAATGAATTAAAAAGAGCACACTTTCTTTTTAATATGATCAGCAAACCTACACTTGTAAAAATGGGTTCTGCACTTGCAAATTTTGCAATTAAAACACACCTTCCTGTTACAGGTTTAATTCGTTCTACTGTGTTTGACCATTTTTGTGGTGGAATCAGTGAAGATGACTGTTTAACGGTTGTTGATAATATGTACGGTAAAGGAAGAGTTGCTTCTGTCTTAGACTATTCTGTTGAAGGAAAAGAAACAGAGGAGCAATTTGATGCGGCATTGAATATGACAATTAAGACGATTGAATTTGGAAAACAACGTCCTGATGCAATTCCTTTCGCAGTTTTCAAACCTACAGGTTTTGGTAGATTTGATATGTTCGTTAAAAAAGGTGAAAATGTAAAGTTTACAGCTGAAGAAGAAAAAGAATGGGAACGTATCGTTTACCGTTTCAATATGGCTTGTAAATATGCTTATGATAATGATGTATTACTTTTAATCGATGCTGAACATAGTTGGATGCAAGATGCTGCTGACGAGATTTGCTTAGATATGATGCGTAAATACAACAAAGAAAAAGCACTTATTTACAATACAGCACAATTATACCGTTGGGATCGTTTACAATACCTTAAAGATTTACACCAAATAGCTAAAGCGGAAGGTTTCCACGTAGGTATGAAAGTAGTTCGTGGTGCATATATGGAAGTTGAAAGAGAACGCGCTGCTCAAAAAGGATATAAATCTCCTATTTGTGTTGATAAAGCGGCTACTGATGTTAACTATGATGCTGCAGTTACTTTTATGATTGAAAATGCTGATGTTATGGCATTATTTGCAGGAACTCACAACGAAAAGAGTTCTTACTTAATCATCGACTTAATGAAGAAACACAATATCGCTCACAATGACAAGAAATTGTTCTTCGGACAATTATACGGAATGAGTGATAATATCAGTTTCAACTTAGCTAAAGAAAACTACAACGTAGCGAAATACTTACCTTTCGGACCAGTTCGTGACGTTATTCCTTACTTAATTCGTAGAGCAGAAGAAAACACTTCTGTTGCAGGACAAACGAATAGAGAGTTAGATTTAATTACAACAGAATTAAAACGTAGAAAGCTTAAATAGAGCTTGATATATTTCATAAAAAAAGCACTACTAAAAGTTTAGTAGTGCTTTTTTTATATTAAATCCTTAATACATCGTACCTCTAATATATTTAACCCTTGTTCTACAGTATTGAAATTGTCTTTAGCAACACGAAACAACTATTCTTATTTAACCTCCCAGTTAATTGCTTGTAAACCTCTTGATACTAAGTAATCGTTCGTTTTCGAAAATGGCTTACTTCCATAAAATCCACGATAAACCGACAAAGGTGATGGATGTGCAGTTTCTATAACCAAATGTTTATTCCTATCGATATTCTTTCCCTTTTTCTGAGCGTAACTACCCCATAAAATAAAAACAATACCTTCTCTTTTTTCTGATAAACATTCTATAACCTTATCTGTAAATGTTTCCCAACCCATTTTTTGATGCGAACCTGCCCTCTTTTGCTCTACTGTCAATGTTGCATTTAATAATAGAACTCCTTGTTGTGCCCAAGTTGTCAAATCTCCACAGCGATTTTTAATACCTAAATCAGTCTCTAATTCTTTGTAAATATTAACCAAACTCGGAGGTAATTTCACCCCTCTATTTACAGAGAAAGACAACCCATTAGCCTGAAACATACCGTGGTAAGGATCTTGTCCTAATATCACAACACGTACATCGTTAAAATTAATAATCTCAAGAGCATTAAACACCTCTTCTTTTGGAGGAAAAACTACCGTAGTTTCATACGCTAAGTTTACTGCTTCTGCTAAATTCTTAAAATAGTCTTTTTCGAATTCCGCTTTTAAATATTTATTCCAACTTGAAGATGTAAGTTTCATTTTTCTATAATTTACTCAAAGATAATGAACTCACACAATGCTTACAATAAATAAATTTAATTGCTTTATAAATACCTCTAAATATTACAGCCTACAAATCACCTATACCTTTAAAGTTTGGCAAAAAAGCACCTCTAATACAGAAGATCTCCATAATATCTGCCGGATCAACATCTAAGTTCTCATAACTTGAGTTATCACTAACAAACAGTAAATGATTGTTTTCTAAAATACGCTTAAATCTATACGTCATCAAGCCTCTTCCTTTCAAAACGAATAAATATAAATGCCAGGGTTGCATATCTTTTATGCGTATCTTTTTGGTAATAACATAAGACGAAACTTTTAAGGTAGGATACATATTTTCAGAGGCTACTTGAAAAGCAATATCTACTTCATCTGTCGTTGGAAAAACAAACTTTGGTGCTTCTTTTAATGCTTTCTCTGCATCCAAAAAATACTCGAACTGATGATCTAATGAAATCATCTTTACTTGTTTCTTTAAAAAAGAATTACTCTGTGTAATAGTAGAGTCTTTTAAAAACAATTCATTTAAATCAATACGATTCTCCTTACATATTTCAATAATTCCTTCATATTGCAAACTATTTCTCTTCTTCCAAGAGGAAATAGTATTAGGTTTTACCTTCAAAATATCAGATAATTCCAAATCCGTTTTAATCTCAAGTAATTTCTTAAGTTTCTTAATTACAGTAGTTGCGTTTTGCATAGTTCATAGTTTTACTTTGTTTAGACATATGTTTGCGTTAAGGATAAACACATCCTTACCTAATTATTTAACAAAACGAACTTTCTATACTAATAATCCTTAATAGTTATACAATTAAACACTTATTACTAATAAAAGTTCGCAATAATAAATTATATACACATAAATCAATTATCTTGCCAATACACAATCCTTTAAATGACCATACAAAATTTTAACAATTACCATATAGCTTAATTATAAAAAACTCAATAATAAATCACCCTAAAAACAACTACTAACATCTGTTTTTATAATAATAATCAAAGATATTCTCAAATGAACTCCCGTTTTTTTTAACACATATCAATACAGCAACTTCCCTAACATAAAACGACTTAATAAATTATCTCTACAATCTGCGATAGTCAAAATGTACAATAATCGAAGATTTGATATCTCCATATCATACAAGACTTATCTTTCACTATTTTTTTACTCATATTTTTTTTAATTAACAATAAAAAGAACTAAAAAACACTTATTCTGAGTTGTTTCTGTCACTCTACTTTTCGTGTATTAAACAACAAAAAAGCGTAAAGTCTATTTCTTTCCTAAAAAATGAGAGTTTAAATCCAA
Source organism: Myroides phaeus (assembly GCF_009799805.1). Taxonomy (NCBI): domain Bacteria; kingdom Pseudomonadati; phylum Bacteroidota; class Flavobacteriia; order Flavobacteriales; family Flavobacteriaceae; genus Myroides; species Myroides phaeus. The sequence goes on along the minus strand of NZ_CP047050.1, from coordinate 2,387,723 downwards.
AAATTAGCAAGGCAAACTACTCCTTAAAAAAACAATAATTCTATCCCTAATTATAAGTTCTACCCTCCAGTATTAAACTTTCTAAAATCGGTTACTTTTTATTCTTGACTTCTATAAAGTGAAATCAAAATGAGTAATACCTATAAAATTGAAATAAATAGCTCCCCTATTTAATCATACGGAAATTATGTTAATGCTTTCGTTTATAATTTTATACAATTTTCAAACTTTCCTTTTTGTTAATAAAATATTACTTCTCAATAATTTTAAACATTATCTAAACAAATACCTCTTTTATTATCCAATTAAAATCTCATTTAATATCAAAAAATTAATCACCATTTGGCATATTTCTTGACTAACACATTTTAAAAAAAGTATTTAATCTAATTATTGTAGTAGCTTTATTTAACAATGAGCATCACTTGACAATTCTCTAACCGAATTCTAATCTTGCTCTAATCTGTATTTAATCAAACTCAAATAAACCTATAACAACCAGATAATAATTTTGTCATTCAAATTAGTCAGAACCATGTTTAAGAAGATTTTTTTTACACTAACCTGCGTTATCTCAACGATGTCTTACGGACAACAAACTGATAACACTATACTACAGCTCTCTAAAGAGCAAGCTGAAGCTTTATTCTTAGAGCAAAACTTAGATATACTTGCTAAGAGAATGGAGATCTCTCAAGCTGAAGCACAACTCCTACAAGCGAGATTATGGCCAAACCCTACTTTTGAAATTGCAGAGGTAAATCTTTGGAAAACAAGAAATATAGAAGAACAACCTATCTTATTTGGAAACTATGGGGAAACGCAACAGTTTGCTTTACACTTAGAACAACTGATTCAAACGGGGGGTAAACGCCGTAAGAATATTGCGCTTCAAAAATTAACTATTGAAGAAAAAACTCAGGAGTTCGAAAGTGTATTAAGAGCAGCTAAGCTTGAATTGAGAAATACATTCTCACAACTTCAAGTGCTTCAACAACAGAAGTTGATCTTTGAAAAACAAATTGATAATACAAAATCACTGATCGTTGCTTATAAGAACCAATTGGACCACGGAAATATCAGTCAGGCTGAATTCATCCGTCTTAAAGCAGCTGAGCTTCAGTTCAAAAAGGAACTGATGTCTATTAATAACGACTTAGAGGAGGCATTGAAAGACCTGAAGAACTTCATCAACATCGGTCGATATACTAATATTATCATTACGGATCCTCTTTCGGTTCCTGCAAAAGAGCTTTCGGAAATCGAATTAGAAAATTGGATTATTACGGCTCAAGAGCAACATCCTGATGCGTTGTTAAGCAAAAACTTAGAACAACAATCGCTTAAAAAGCTTGAGATTGAAAAAGCAGAACGTGTACCTGATATCACATTGGGTGTTGATTATGACCGCGGTGGGGGTATTATGACTGATTTTGTTGGTTTCGGAATCTCTTTTGATTTACCAATTTTCGACAGAAATAAAGGAAATATTAAAGAGGCTAAACTGGATATTGAAATTGCCAAGTTAGAAACGCAGAATAAGATGAACGAACTGGCGAACGACATTGTTGAGGCTTTTAGAAATTACTACCACGCCAATGAGTTGTATAAAGATATTGATAGTGATTACGAATCGCAATTAGACAACCTTTTAGAGGCTTACAATAAAAACTTCCAAAAGAGAAATGTGAGCTTAATTGAATATTTAGATTTTGTGGAAGCGTATATCGACAACAAAACAATATTACTTGAAACGAAAAAAGACCTAACGGATCACTACGAAAAACTACAGTTTGCTATTGGAAAAGAATTATAAAATGAAAACAATCAAAATTATGCCAAGATATACCTTATTAACTGCTGCCCTTTTTAGTGCATTCCTTGTGAGTTGCAATAAAGAAACTAAAAGTGCTGAACAGACTGAAAGTACTTCTAACTGCATCACTGCAAGCATTAAGGAGGGACTTACTTTTGAAAAAGTAACACTTAAACCTATTGAAAAGAGTTTAACCTTAAATGGTTATGTCGATTATAATCAAGATAAAACAATTCCTTTTACAAGCCTTGTGGATGGTGTGGTTACAAACACTTACTTCTCTTTAGGTGATTATGTGAAAAAAGGACAATTGTTAGCCGAGATAAAGAGTACGGATCTAAACGAATTCTATGACGAACTAAAATCAACTGAAGCGGAATTGAAAGTAGCGCAACGCGAACTCCAATCTGTTGAGTCTATGTTTAAAGATGGAATTGCTTCTCAAAAAGAACTAATTGAGGCACAAGAGGATGTTAATGTATTGAAAAGTAAATTAAACTCTGCTAAGAATAATTTAGCTGTTTTCAATAATGCTGACCACTCTGGCGTATTCAAAGTTGTTGCCCCTCAAGCAGGATACATTGTTACAAAGACTATTGCAACAGGAATGCCTATTGCTGGTGGCGAGGAACCTTTGTTTACAATTGCCAACTTAGAGGATGTTTGGATAATGGCGAATGTGTATGCTACTAATATGAGACACATTGAGCCTAATTTAGAGGTAAAAGTTTCAACACTTGCCTACCCTGATGAATATTTCTCTGGTAAGGTATCTAAAATGTCTCAAGTTTTTGATAGTGAAGAACGTGTATTAAAAGCGCGTATCGTACTTGAAAACAAAGAAATGAAACTTAAACCGGGTATGGCGGCTGATATTATTATCCAACTAAAAACAGACAAAGGTCAAGCACTTGCTGTTCCTAATAACGCTATTGTTTTTGACAACAATCAAAACTATGTGGTTGTTTATAAGGATGAATGCAACTACGAGATTCGCAAGATAACACCTACGTCTAAAAACAACTTATATACGTATATCAGCGAGGGTGTTGAAGAAAATGAAACAGTAGTAACGACAAACGAGTTACTATTATATGAGCAATTAAACAATAGTTTATAATCTCTAAAGCTTAGCTAATTATGCAAAAATTTGTACAGAAAATAGTTTCCTTCTCTCTTAAGAATACATTCATTGTAATTTTTGGAGTACTCTTATTGCTGTTTGGGGGAATCTATAGTTATATACACACGCCAATTGAAGCCTTTCCGGATGTAACGAATACAAGAGCTCGTATCATCACCCAATGGCCTGGCCGTAGTGCAGAAGAAATAGAAAAGTTTATTACACTACCTATTTCTAAAGAAATGAATACAATTCCTAACAAAGCAGAGGTTCGATCTATATCGCTTTTTGGTTTGTCTGTGGTTACTGTATTATTCAATGATGAGATTGACGATTTCTACGCGCAACAATATGCGTCTAACCGTATGGGAAGTGTTGACTTACCTGAGGGAGCCGACTTTGAAATTGAAGCTCCGTCTGGGGCTACGGGGGAAATCTTTAGATACATCATTAAAAGTGATTTACCTATCAAAGAAGTTACAGCTATTCAGGATTGGGTAATTGAAAGAGAACTTCTTTCAGTACCTGGTATTGCTGACGTTGTAAGTTTTGGTGGAGAAGAAAAAATCTATGAAATTCAGATTAACCCTACGGAGTTAGTGAATTATGACTTGTCGCCTTTAGACGTTTATGAAGCAGTTGAAAAAAGTAATATCAACGTAGGTGGTGATGTTATTCAACGTGGAGACCAAGCGTATGTTGTTAGAGGTGTTGGTCTTTTAGATAATTTAGAGGATATTGAGAATATCTTAATTGAGGTAAAAGGTAATACTCCTATTTTAGTTAAACACGTTGCTAACGTGTCTATTGCAGCTAAACCTCGTTTAGGACAAGTTGGTTTTCAAGATGAAGATGATGTAGTACAGGGAATTGTGGTTATGTTACGTGGAGAAAATCCAAGTGCTGTAATTGCGAGTTTAAAAGAGAAAATAGCAGACCTAAATGAGCGTATCTTACCTAAGAATGTTGAGATTGTTCCGATTGTTGATAGAACTGACTTAGTAAATACAACGGTTCACACGGTAACTAAAAACCTTGTAGAGGGAATTATCTTAGTGTCGCTTATTGTATTTATCTTTTTATACAATTGGAGAACTACGTTTATTGTTGCTTCTGTTATCCCATTAGCTTTCTTATTTGCTATTGTTATGCTTAAAATACAAGGACTTCCAGCCAACCTTATTTCTATGGGGGCTTTAGACTTTGGTTTACTATTAGAAGGAACTCTGGTGATTGTAGAACACGTGTTTGTGGGGCTCGAGAAACGTGCTGAAACCGTGGGGATGCAACGCTTTAATCGTATGTCTAAATTAGGTACTATTAAGAAAAGTGCGAGTAGCGTAGCGGGATATATCTTCTTTGCGCTTCTTATTTTGATTGTTGCCTTAATGCCTATCTTCTCTTTCCAAAAAGTGGAAGGTAAAATGTTCTCACCGCTTGCATTCACATTAGGTTATGCTTTATTAGGGTCGTTGATCTTGAGTTTAACGTATGTGCCTGCGATGTGTAAATTGCTATTAACTAAAAATATACGCGAACGCGAAAACGTTATTTCAAGATTCTTCAAAAAGAATATTTACAGAATGTTCAATTGGAGTTATATGCACAAAAAACTAACGATTTCAATCTTCGCAGTTATCCTTGTTGTTTGTGGGGTTAGATTCCATTACTACGGTTCTGAATTCTTACCTAAACTAAACGAAGGGGCTTTATATATCCGTGCTACATTACCAAGTAGTATCAACTTAGACGAGTCTGTTCGCTTGACAAAAGAAATGAAAGCGATTATTCGCGAGTATGACGAAGTTGATTTTGTATTAACGCAAACTGGTCGTCCTAATGATGGTACGGATCCAACTGGATTCTTTAATATTGAATTTCATACAGAGCTTAAACCGCAAGATGAGTGGAAACGCCATATTTCAAAAGACGAATTATTAGAGGAAATACGTGTTTCTTTAGAGAAATACCCTGGTGTAAACTTCGGGTTTAGTCAGCCAATCCAAGATAACGTTGAGGAGTATGTAGCGGGTGTTAAGAGTTCACTTGTTATCAAAATATTCGGAGACGATTTGTTTGAGCTTGAAAAATATGCTAATCAAGTGGCGAGTAGCATTAAAGATGTTGACGGAATTACAGATTTGAATGTGTTTAAAAACATTGGATTACCTGAACTTCGCATTGCTCTACACGACCAAAAGATGGCAAAATATGCGGTTACTACTGCTGATGCTCAAGCGGTAATTGCAATGACAATTGGCGGACAAGCAGCTACAACATTCTATGAAAATGAAAGAATGTTTGATGTTGTCTTGCGTTTTGAAAAAGACTATAGAGATTCTGCTGAGAAAATTGAAGAGATCTTGATTCCGACATTAGACGGAAAACAAGTACCTCTAAAAGAGATTGCAACTATTGACTACCACACTGGTCCTGCTTTTATTTATAGAGAAGGTAGTAGCAGATACATCGGTGTTGGGTTTAGCATTGAGGGACGTGATTTAGGAAGTACAATTGCTGAAGCGAAAGCGAAAGTTGAAAAAGAAGTACACTTACCTACGGCTAACAAAATGGAATGGGCTGGTGAATTTGAAAGTAAAGAGCGTGCTGCAAACCAATTGATGTTAGTGGTTCCTGTATCGCTAATCTTAATTCTTGTGTTGCTTTACTTTAACTTCGGAAATGTAAAAGATACCGCTATTTCAGCCTTGACAATTCCGTTTGCTTTCATTGGTGGATTTATATCACTTTGGGCTACTGGAACTATCTTTGGTATTTCTGCGGGTATCGGATTTATTATCTTATTCGGTGTAGCTACAATTGATGGTATTGTACTGATTGGTGAAATGCGAGAAAACCTACGCAGTAGAATGCCTCTGAAAGATGCTATTCACGAAGGGGTTAAAAGTAGAATTCGACCTGTTATTATGATTGCCCTAATGGGGTCTATGGGACTATTACCGGCTGCATTGTCAAATGGTATGGGGTCTGAAATTCAGAAACCCTTAGCGATTATGATTGTAGGTGGATTGATTATTTGTATGATATTATCCTTTACTGTCTTGCCACAGGTTTTCTACTGGGCATATAAAGACAAAGAGAAAAAATAAAGTTCATATTCCTTTTTTTTTGAGAGACCGTTGCTATATAGTAACGGTCTCTCTTTTTTATATACGCCTCAAAACCAGCGACCACGGGACTTATACGAGTTTCAATAAGACCATGTTCGAGACAAGTTCGAAACAAGTCCCACATTTGCTCGGAAATCCCCCCCTTTTCCCGAAGGTCTTCAGAACTTGTGTGGGACTAATCCCGAACTTGGTCCCTACAAAACACAAATAAAAAAGCACCTTGTTTGCTATGAGGAACAACAAGCATTGTTATACAAAACAAATCAAGCCCAATTACAACACCCTCGCCTGTTCACCCTGCTTACAGACTATCTCCTACTTACTTACCTCCTATCGGCTACGAAGTGTAACAGAACTAACAGATTAGCTATTCAAACCAATAGGTTGATATTATTGCAATTAAACACAACTTCTTCTTATACAGCCTAAACTTCTGTATAAAGTGTATTTAGGCCAATAAAAAAGGCCTTATCAAAACGATAAGACCTTTTTCAGTAAGTGCTGTGTTGTATAGTGATAGTGTGTATCCTAATTAGTGAAAAGTAACTCTCTGTACTTTGTCAAAGTCCACAATTCATTGTCAACCATCATTTCTAACTTATCGCTATGGTAGCGAATTACGTCAAAATAAGGTTTTACATTGTTACAGTAAACTTCCGCTTGTAATTCAATATCATCAATATTGTTTGCTTTTTTACGCTCATTAGTCATTTCAACTACTTTCACGTTTATTTGCTCAATATGGTGTGATATTTTTTTGATGATGTGGATTTGTTCTGTCGCAACAGATGCAAAATCATTCTCACCAAAAATCTCTTTTAATCCTTTTACGTTTTCGATTACTAAGTTTTGATACTTAATCGCCGTTGGAATCACGTGGTTTTTAGCGATATCACCTAAAACACGTCCTTCGATTTGGATACGTTTAACGTATTCTTCCAACTCAATTTCATATCTCGCTTCCATCTCTACTCCTGTCATTACTCCCATTTCTTCAAATAGTGCAATTGACTTAGGGTCTTTCTTAATTTTTAAAGCACTTGGCGTGTTTTTATTATTACTCAATCCTCTTGCTTCAGCTTCTTTTTCCCATTCATCACTGTATCCATCTCCTTCAAAAAGAATTCTTTCACTTTGTTTGATATACTCACGTAAAACGTTGAAAATAGCCTCATCGCGTTTTAAACCATCGTTTCCAATTAAGCTGTCAACCTCTGCTTTGAAGTCTCTCAACTGCTTAGCTACAATTGTGTTTAATACAGTCATCGGTCCAGCACAGTTTGCTGTAGAACCAACAGCTCTAAACTCAAATTTATTTCCTGTAAACGCAAATGGAGAAGTTCTGTTACGGTCTGTATTGTCTAATAATACATCTGGAATTTTTCCTACTACGTTTAATTTTAAATCTGTTTTCTCTTCTGGAGATAATTTACCATCAGTAACATCTTTAAGCTCGTTCAACACTTTAGTCAATTGTTGTCCAATAAAGATAGATACAATTGCTGGTGGTGCTTCATTTGCCCCTAAACGGTGATCATTACTTGCAGATGCAATTGACGATCTTAATAACTCTTCGTTATCGTTTACAGCTTTAATTGTATTGATAAAGAATGTTAAAAACTGTAAGTTGCTCTTTGGTGTTTTACTTGGGCTTAATAAGTTAACCCCAGTATCTGTTGCCAAAGACCAGTTGTTATGTTTACCTGATCCGTTAACACCTTTAAATGGTTTTTCGTGGAAAAGCACTTTAAAATGGTGTCTTTCAGCCACTTTTCTCATTACATCCATTAACAATGAGTTGTGGTCCACTGCTAAGTTTGTTTCTTCAAAGATTGGCGCTAACTCAAATTGGTTTGGTGCTACCTCGTTGTGTCTTGTTTTTACTGGAATACCCAATAAAATACATTGGTTCTCTAAATCGTGCATATAATTCAATACACGTGTAGGAATAGAACCGAAATAGTGGTCATCTAATTGTTGCCCTTTTGCTGCTGTATGCCCTAATAAAGTTCTACCAGTAGTCAAAATATCAGGACGAGATGCTGCCAAAGCGGAGTCCACTAAGAAATATTCTTGCTCCCACCCTAAAGTTGGAGTTACTTTACGTACATTTTTGTCAAATAATTTAGCCACTTCAGTTGCAGCGTCATCAATAGCAGTAATTGCTTTTAACAAAGGTGTTTTGTTGTCTAATGCCTCTCCTGTATAAGAAATAAATACAGTTGGAATACACAAAGCTGAGTTAAAGATAAACGCTGGAGATGTTGGATCCCAAGCAGTATAACCTCTTGCTTCAAAAGTGTTACGGATTCCTCCGTTAGGGAAACTTGACGCGTCAGATTCTTGCTGAACTAACTGACTACCGTTAAATTGTTCTAATGGATCACCATCGAATTGTGTTTCAAAGAAAGCATCGTGCTTTTCTGCAGTAGTACCGGTCAATGGTTGAAACCAGTGTGTATAATGAGTAACGCCTCTTGACAGAGCCCACTCTTTCATACCTAATGCTATGTATTCTGCAAGTTTACGGTCAATCTTAATACCTAATTGAGCGTTTTTAACTGCTTGATAAGCTTCTGGCGTAAGAAATTGACGCATTGACTTATCGTTAAATACATTATCGCCAAAAATTAATGATTTTCTACCCAGTTCTTCTACCTGTACAGTTTCTCTTGAAGCTGCTTTTTCAATTGCTCGAAAACGAAATGTTGACATAATATTGTTTTTTGAGGTTACCCCCTTTGTTATAGACTACAAATTTATACTATTTCAACTTATTTTCGACACACACCCCCTATTTTTTTTTGAAAAAAAATTTAAAACACCACTTTTTACGAGTTGACCCCCTAAAATTTAGGGGTTAAAAAATAAAAAAGGCGAAATATCTCTATTTCGCCTTTTCTGTTTATTTCTGGAATAGCAACTAATTTTGATTTTTCACTGTTACATTTTGTAAGTTATACTTCGCTACTGCTTCTTCATAACTTAATGGTGTTCTTACATTTTTACCTTCTACAGATTTATTTACTTGTCTTGGGTCTTGTGCTGGAATATAAGCTACTCTGAAAATTCTACCTTTTAGTAAACCATTTTTTCCTTGAGCATCCCCATTAAATAATCTTAATTTAGTTGAAGCACTTGCAGTAATCTCGATATCATACGGACTAAAGTTATAGCTAAACTCTAACTCCTCTTCTTTATTTGTATCAATATCAGTTACAAAATAGCGATGAGGCATTGGTGTCCAAATTGGTCTATTATCCTTAGTCAATCCTGTCATTATATAAGCTAAAACAATATCTCCATCGTAAACCTTTACTGGAGCTTGTTGTAAATGTCCTACTACCTCTTTATCTAAGTCCCCATCAAAACTGAATGTGTATTCAAATATTTCTGGATAGATAGCTGGACCTGGTTTACCCTCTGGCCCTGTTGGTCCTTCACAACTTCCTAAAAACAATGCACCTGTGATAAATGCAACTATTAAACTTAACTTTTTCATACTTTACATTTTTATATTCTATGCAAAATAAGGATTATTCAATTGCAAGTATCAATTTTATATTTTTTTTTAGATATTAACGATCTCCGTGAAGTCTTTTTCTCATCTCTTCTTTGATCGCTTCATACTTATCTACTAATTCTTGGTCTATTTCTCCTGCGTGTTTCTTAATCCTTCTCAAGAAGAAACCATACATAATACCATATATACCTAATAATATAAATGAGAAAGCAGTCCAATACACAATTGTAAATGCTCCAAACTCAAGATTCCACAACATAAAGAAAGCGAAAATCATTCCTAATAAAGCGAACACAAATAAGCCTGTCCACGATTTAACACCGTAATTCTTCAAGTCAAATGCAATTCCCATACCTCTCATAGAGCGGAACATCAATCCAAATCCTACAAAAATAGGTAAGACAACTGCTGATAATGATGGATTACCAATCAAGATTGTACCTAAGATTAAATCAACAATACCCGAAAATAACATCCATCCCCAACCGTCTAACTGATCACGGTTAGAAAATGCAAAGGCAATTTCAAATATCCCTGATATTAAGAACATACAACTGAACAATACCGTCAGTGAAAAATAAGAAGCCAACGGCGTCATAAATATATAGATTCCACCAACCACAAATAGTGCCCCAACAATAGCGGGAATATACCAGTTTTTAACTCTGTCTTTGACAGTTTTTACAAATGAATTAGTCATAATTGTTTAAATTTTATATATTATTCTAAATTACAACTTTTATACTGCAGGTAAAAATATTAAGCCCTAACTTTGAAAAAGTTTTATTTATAGGGCTTTTACTTATATCTAAGTTTAAATATTACAATTTATGATTAGAAAAATTCTACTAACTTGTTTATTTGTTTCCTCGCTTTCTTACGCCCAGAACTTAAAACCTCAACTTGAGAAACAAGAGGTATTAAACAGTGCTATATTGGCAAATGATATTCACGAGGCATATAGCGTTGACTCACTTCGTCAAATGACAGGGTATACTAATATATATCGATCACCTGAAGTGGGACTTACTAATATGTGGGGACTTTACAAGAACAATGCATCAAATGTGCACGAGGTTGTTATACGAGGTTCTGTCAACAAAGGCAGTAGCTGGTTAGCAAACTACTATGCAGCAATGATTCCGAGTCAGGGTAAGATACAACTTGATAATAAAACAACGGTAGATTACAAATTATCTGATGATGAAAGGGCTACGGTACACGCTGGATGGACAATTGCTTCGTTATACTTATTGCAAGACATCAAACCGAAAATAGATAGCTTGTATAAAAATAATGTAAAGGAACTTATTATTTCAGGACATAGTCAAGGCGCAGCGATTGCTTTTTTGCTAACTGCCAACTTAATACAAATGCAACAACAAAGCTTGTTACCAAAGGATATGCAGTTTAAAGTTTATGCTATTGCTCCTCCCAAACCGGGTAATATGTATTTTGCTTATCAATATGAGAAGATGACTAAAAACTGGAGTTACGCAATTATCAATACACAAGACTGGGTTCCGGAAGTACCTCCAACAACACAGACCTTGCGCGACTTTAATGAGATTAGTCCCGTTTCTGATGGTGAAGTGAAACAAGCGCTTAAAAAGCTTTCTTGGCCGAAGCGCATCTTTGCAAGAGCGATATTCAACAAGATTAAGAATCCACCTGAAAAAAGCGTTAAACGAAGTAAGAAATACTTGGGTTCGTTTGTTTTCTCTATGGTGCAAACACACCTACCTGAATTAAAAGAACCTACTTATAGTTCAAATAGCAACTACGCTCGTTGTAGTAATCCTATTATATTAGACGGACAAGCTGATCCTGAATACCAAAGGGAGTTTCACAAACCGGAGAGTATTATGACACATCACTTACCTCCTGCTTATCTACACTTAATAGAAAAACAATTATAAGCACACACTGAAGATTGATGTTCGTTTTGAAGAACACAATACGAGATAAAACAACAAGAGGCTGTCTAAATAGACAGCCTCTTGTTGTTTCTACACTATGCAGAACAAATACCAATAAAAAAAGAGACTTAAAAAGTCTCTTTCAGAAATAAAACAATCTTTCAATTGTTATAGTTATAGTTTGGTTAGGGTTTCGTATCTAATGACTCACTTGCAAGTCTCTTTTAATCTCTTTAAAAACGCAATTCTATTACCTCATCTATTGCCATTCTATTTCGTTTTTTAAAGTGTTCCAATATACACAACTTTTTTATTCACTTGCAAGCAACTTAAAATTTATACAATATTTAAACAAAATATCCGAGATATCGAAAAATAAAACATTGTCATTAAGAGTTAAATTACACTATTCTTAGTATTTTAACTTTATAAAAACGTGATGCGTTTTTTAAAATGGATATTTTGAATAGTTTTCAATAAAAAAGGTTTAAAGAAATACATCTTCAAACCTTTTTAGATATTATTTTGTTTAAAAACAGCCTACATATTTCGTCTGTATTGTCCACCCACTTCAAACAAAGCAGAAGTAATTTGTCCTAACGAACACACTTTTGAAGCATCCATCAACGCTTCGAAAATATTGCCATTTTGAATAGCCACTTCTTGAATATGCTCCAATTGCTGAGCTACCAAGGCTTCGTTAGCTTTATTCAGATTCTCCTTAGTTTTAATTTGGAACAACTTCTCTTCTTCTGTTGCGCGAATTACCTCAGCTGGAACTACTGTAGGCGACCCTTTAGAACTCAAGAAAGTGTTTACACCGATAATTGGGAAACGGCCGTCGTGTTTTAAAGTCTCGTAATACAGCGACTCCTCCTGAATCTTAGAGCGTTGGTACATTGTTTCCATTGCCCCAAGTACTCCACCTCTTTCAGTAATTCTATCAAACTCTTGTAACACAGCCTCCTCAACCAAGTCAGTCAGCTCCTCTATTATAAATGATCCTTGTATTGGGTTCTCATTCTTAGCTAAACCTAACTCCTTGTTGATAATCAACTGAATTGCCATTGCACGACGTACAGATTCTTCTGTTGGTGTTGTAATTGCCTCATCATACGCATTTGTGTGCAATGAGTTACAGTTGTCATAAATAGCATACAATGCTTGTAAAGTTGTACGGATATCGTTAAAATCAATCTCTTGTGCGTGAAGTGAACGCCCTGAAGTTTGAATATGGTATTTCAACATTTGTGCACGTTCATTAGCGCCGTACTTATTTTTCAATGCCTTAGCCCAAATACGACGTGCTACACGCCCTATCACAGCATATTCTGGATCAATACCATTAGAAAAGAAGAACGACAAGTTTGGCCCAAATGCATTGATATCCATTCCTCTACTCAAATAATACTCTACATACGTAAACCCGTTAGCAAGGGTAAATGCCAACTGCGTAATTGGGTTAGCACCTGCTTCTGCAATATGGTATCCTGAAATAGACACAGAATAGAAGTTACGCACATTCTTATTGATAAAATACTCTTGAACGTCTCCCATCAAGCGCAGAGCAAACTCTGTAGAGAAGATACACGTATTTTGTGCTTGGTCTTCTTTTAAAATATCCGCTTGTACAGTACCGCGCACTTGCGATAGGGTATTCTTCTTAATTTCGTCATATACTGCTTTTGGCAACACTTGGTCTCCCGTTACCCCTAATAGCATCAGTCCTAAACCATCATTCCCTTCTGGTAGTTCGCCATTGTAACGTGGTCTGTCCACACCTTTTTTCTTGTAAATCTCAGCAATCTTAGCTTCTACCTCATCTACTAAATCGTGTTCTTTAATGTACAATTCACATTGTTGGTCAATTGCGGCATTCATAAAGAAACCTAATAACATTGGCGCAGGCCCGTTGATTGTCATAGATACAGAAGTAAGTGCGTGTGCTAAGTTAAAACCAGAGTACAACTTCTTTGCATCGTCTAAACAACAAATAGACACTCCCGCATTACCAATTTTCCCATAAATATCAGGTCGATGCCCCGGATCATTTCCATATAAGGTAACCGAGTCAAAGGCAGTAGATAGTCGCTTAGCAGGCATTCCTAAGGACACATAGTGGAAACGTCTATTTGTACGTTCTGGTCCACCTTCTCCTGCAAACATACGCGTTGGGTCTTCTCCCTCTCGTTTAAACGGATATAGTCCTGATGTAAACGGAAACTCCCCTGGTACGTTTTCTTGTAACGACCAACGCAAGATATCTCCCCACGCCTCATATTTAGGCAAAGCTATCTTCGGAATTTGTAAATGAGACAAACTCTCTGAGTGAGTAGCGATCTTAATCTCCTTGTCGCGCACTTTAAATGAGTACACCGGATTCTTATATTTATTAACCTTTTCATCCCACATTAGGATAACCTCCCAATTGTACGGATCTAAGTTCATCTTAACCTTGTCAAACTCTTTAATAAGTAAGTTCACAAACAATTGTGTATCCTCGTCTTTAGAAGCAACACTTGCCTCTACAATACCAGACTTATCTATTTCAGGTTGCTTACCCGCTACACTGTGTAATGTTTTGAAAATACCGTACAACTTTTGAGCTACCTCTTTTTGCGTTAATACCGTATCGTCATATTTGCGGTTATTCTCTGCAATTTCAGACAAGTAACGCGTGCGGTTTGGTGGAATAACGTAAACCTTCTCACTCATCTCTTTGGTAATCTCAAAGCCTGTTTTTAAGTCAGCCCCTGTTTTTTCAACCACCTTATCCATAATTGCTTTGTATAGTGCATTGGTACCAGGATCGTTAAACTGCGAGGCAATCGTACCAAATACAGGCATCTCATCTGGGTTTACATCCCATAAGTTGTGGTTGCGTTGATACTGCTTCTTCACATCGCGAATAGCATCAAGTGCACCTCTTTTGTCAAACTTGTTTATCGCAACAATGTCTGCAAAGTCAAGCATATCAATCTTTTCTAACTGAGTAGCTGCACCAAATTCTGGTGTCATAATGTATAAAGACGCATCTGAGTGGTCTAAAATCTCTGTGTCAGACTGACCAATACCAGAAGTTTCTAAGATTATAAGATCATAATTAGCCACTTGAAGTACTTGTAGCGTTTCCTCAACATAGCGAGACAGTGCTAAATTCGATTGACGGGTAGCCAACGAACGCATATACACACGAGGATTGTTGATAGAGTTCATACGGATTCTATCTCCTAATAACGCACCACCAGTCTTACGTTTAGATGGATCAACAGAAACTAAGGCTACTATTTTTTCAGGGAAGTCTATAAGGAAACGACGTACTAACTCGTCAACCATTGATGACTTACCAGCTCCTCCCGTTCCTGTAATCCCTAATACCGGAGTGTTTTTATGTTTCGCTTCATCAAACTTAAATAGTTTCAAAAAGTCTTCTTCTCTATTCTCCGCTAATGAGATTAAGCGTGAAATTGTAGTAATGTCTTTATCGGCAAGAGATTGATAAACATCTTTCCCTTCTGGCAATTGCAAGTCCATCGTAGGATAGTCTGCCCCTTGCACCATATCGTTAATCATTCCTTGTAGTCCCATAGCACGACCATCATCTGGAGAGTATAATCGGGTAATTCCATAATCCATCAATTCCTTGATCTCACTCGGAAGGATTACTCCCCCGCCTCCTCCAACAATTCGAATATGACCTGCTCCTTTTTCTTGTAATAGATCGTACATATACTTGAAGTACTCATTGTGTCCTCCTTGATATGACGTCATTGCAATAGCGTTAGCATCTTCTTGTATAGCAGTATTCACAACCTCCTCAACACTTTTATCGTGTCCAAGGTGAATGACTTCACAGCCTGTTGCTTGAATAATACGACGCATAATATTTATAGCTGCGTCATGGCCGTCAAATAAAGCCGCTGCTGTAACTATACGCACCTTATTCTTAGGCACATACGGTGTATTTTGTTGCATAATATAGTTTTTTAGTTTTTGTAGAGTAGCAATATAGTAAAATATTCAATATTGCAAACAAAATCTACACAACTCCTATAAAATCAAATTATTATCTAATTATAAATATAGTATTAATAATTATATCTTAATAAGGCTATCCTATTGATATATCAAGCCTATTTTATGCCTTTAAACTTCAAAAGGACATTTTTACATAATTCATAAAAAAAAGTAAAAAAACGCTCTTAAAACTGAATATCAGCTTATACGTAAAACAACTTAATTGCCAAAAACTCAATAATTACAACAAATAACAACATCATAGTTAATTATAACGAATAATAATAACGAAAAAAGTTTTTACATATAGTGTTTTTTAAAAAATTTTATATAAATTTCGAATTCTAACAAGACAACTAACAAACCACTCTTAAATTATGAAACTTGAACTTTTTGAAGAGGTCTCAGATACCTTGGCAAAATTCATTAATGAATTTGTCGACATCCCAAGCTCTGCAAATAAGTATAGCATTGCTTGGCAAAGATTCCACTACAACTTTTTTAAGTCGATGACAACAAGCCTATTTGAATCGATGTTACACCTAAACTATGCTACTTTACTGAACCAAAAGAAGGAAATTCAATATGCACAAGCATTTAGTATCGTTGTAGATAGTAATTATAATATTATCAATACAATTGACTTTGATACAATTGATGAGACTACTCAGTATAATGTAATGGATGTAGTAATTACAGAATGTAAAGGCCAACGCGACAATTGGCAAGAAAACAAATATCACTTTATTAAATTTAACTGCCTCAACAGAAAAAACAAACTTTGTACTATTAGTGGTACTGTATTAAAAGACGTACGTAATAATAAGTTTATATTCAATCTTTTCTATATCAATATTAAAACAAATCTAAATGATGTTTTATTAGAAATTGACTATTACACTAAAGACAAGAAAAAATATAACGACTTATATCACGAACTTATCAGTATTAATAATATAACTGAAAGTAAATTATATGCTATCTTAGAGGATAAAGGCATTTCTAAAACTACATTTAACGATGATTTTATGTACTTCTACGGAGACACCTTTTGGAACTTTTATAACAAAGAAAGATATATTAGAGGTTTACAATTATTGTTTTTTACGAAAGATTCTCTCTATGAGATTGCTACACAATGTGGTTTTAAATCTATTCGTCCGATGTATGTAAAATATATTAGAGCAAATCACTTAAAGAAACATTCGCTTATACGTTATTCTAATATGATGTAAATAGCGTTTAGAATACACACCTTATAAAATAATCGCCTTACACTAACCGATTGTTTTAAACACTAATTTCTCGCTTATTAAATTAAAAAGGGCGATACATCACCAAATGTATCGCCCTTTTAATATCTACACTTATCTAATCTATTAGATAGCTTTTGTTTTCTCTTTTAACCAAGCTGCTTCATCAGCAGATAATTTAGAAGAAATAGAGTCATAAACCCATTGGTTATAGTTATTTAACCAATCAATATGCTCTTGTCCTAACAATGATTTCTCAACTAAGTCTGTAGCAATATAGCAAATAGTCAATGTTTCAAAGTCCATAAAGTCACCAAACTGATTTGATGCTAAGTCTTTAGACAACACTAAGTTTTCAATACGAATACCGTGTTTTCCTTCTCTATATAATCCTGGCTCAATTGACGTAATCATCCCTGGTTCGATAGCAATATCAGTTGCTGTACCATTAAACACTTGTGGACCTTCGTGTACGTTTAAGAAGAAACCAACTCCGTGTCCTGTACCGTGTCCGTAATTACGCATAGTAGCCCAAATAGGACGACGCGTAATTGCATCTATCTGATACCCTCTTGTTCCTTTAGTATAAATAGCCATAGATCCTTCAATTGTTCCTTTTAAAACAATTGTATAATCTTCTTTCTCTTCTTGAGTTGGTGTACCTAAAGCAATTACACGAGTAATATCAGTAGTTCCTGTTTCATACTGACCTCCTGAATCGACTAATAATAATCCTGTTGTTTCTAACTTATAGTTACTATGTTCTTCTGCTTTGTAGTGCGGTAACGCTCCGTGATCTTTATATCCTGCAATTGTATCAAAACTGATATCTTTGAAACCAGGCTGTTCTGCGCGAAGTCCTCTCAAATGATCAGCAATGTTCATCTCTGTCAATTCTCCTTTAGCCACGTTCTCTTCAATCCATTTAAAGAATTTAGTCAACGCTACACCGTCATTAACCATCGCTTGTCTTTCGTGATTAATCTCCACTTCGTTCTTAATTGTTTTAAGAAGCGTAGAAGGATTCATATCTTCAATGATCTTTACTCCATCTGCAACTGAATCGTAAGTAGCAAAACAAGTACGTTTAGGATCTAACAAGATTACCTCATCTTTACCTAATCCTTGTAAATAAGCTTTTACTTCTTCATATGGCTTAATTGTAATACCATAGCTTTCTAATTCTGCTCTTGTTGCAGCATCAAGTTTCACAGCATCAATAAACAAAATCACTTGTTTGTGATCAATGAAAGCAAATCCTAAAGTAACAGGATTACACTTAACGTCTGTTCCTCTAACATTTAACAACCACGCTAAATCGTCTAAAGAAGAAACTAAATGTGCTGTTGCTCTTTTTTGTTTCAATGCTTTACGAACAGCTTCAATCTTATCAACTGTTGCTTGTCCTGTCGTAGTAATTGGTAATGTATACGCTTTTTCTGTTGGCAATGCAGGACGTCCTTTCCACACTGGATCAAGTAAATCCACGTGTCCATTCACCTTAATTCCCAATGGGTTTAAAATACTGTTCACTGAATTAGCAACTGCTAATGAAGCAAGATTACCATCAAAAGCAACCGTAGCTCCTTCAGACAATTTCTCTCCTAACCAAGTTACATATTCTGGTGCGTGTTGTACTTTCAACTTCACTAATTCAAAACCAGTACCTGCTAATTGCTCATTTGCCTGCACAAAGTAACGTGAGTCTGTCCATAATCCAGCAAAGTCTTGTGTAATAACAAGAGTCCCTGCAGAACCTGTAAATCCAGATGTCCACGCAATACATTTATAAAAATCAGGTAAATATTCACTAATATGTGGGTCAGATGAAGGAATGATATATCCGTCAATTCCCTTTTCTTTCATCAAGAAACGGATCTCTGATAACTTTTCTAAATTTGTCATTTTTTCAATAAGTTTTTCAAGCTAAAGGTACAAAATGACAAGAAGTATTAGAAGATATTTTTGTTAAAAAGCCCCTTAAAACTACTCGCCTTTAAATCACAAGCCTAATAATCAGATTTTCAAGCTTATCTATAGAAACCTAATTACCTATAAATAAAAAAAGCCAACTTTATTAAGTTGGCTTGTTATTTTCTATTTTGGTTAACTGCTTACTTTAAGGTAAACAGGTTTTTCTTATCTTCTTTTAAGTGCAATACGTGTGTTGATAACAATTGGTCAAAAGAAAAGTCTCCTAATCTCACGTCTATTCTAAATAACTCAGGGTTATTAGCTAAAGCTACTAAAACGTCAAAAAAGACACTTTCTTTCTCTATAGCCTTATCTAATACCACCCTCGCTCTTAGCACCTTTTTATTAGAATTCTTCACATAATCGAAAATGTACTGATTAGGCTGATTCCAACCACTTGGAGCAAAGTTCTCAAAGTAAATATCAGAAATAGACTTACCTTTTTCTGTACGTGCAGTTATGCGCTTTCTGTCTAACCCCATATTTTGAACTACTGCATTATTGACAAAACCTCCTTTTACAATGCCATCAACGACAGTAAAATGCTGTTCATACACATAAATAGTATGACCTTCTTTCTCAAGATACACATAGTGCAACATACCTTGCTCATCACCCACTTTAAAAATCATCTGCTCTACTTTAGCATCTGGGTTAGTTAGGCGAATTAACTCTCCTTCTCTACCTCCTAAGTTGATTGTTGATCTCTCTCCTTGTTTGTCCCATTTACTCCAATCACCATTTACATACATCTCCTTAGTAGGTAATATATCTCCTTCCTCTATATCGTAAAACAAATCACGTACATCTTCATTTTTCTCAATTTCTGCTCTAACATACGTGTAAAAATGATTATCTGTATCTAACACATAGCGATACAAAGGTTGTCCCTCGTTGTAATAAACAAAACTAAAGTCATTTGACTGTATTGGTTCTAACACAACTCCTTGCATCAACTCATTAACAGCGTATGTAGCCTTAGCCGTTGCAACACTATCATTAACCGTAACAAACGATTGTAACAGTTCGTCGTGCTGTTCAATAAACTTTAAGCTATTGTACATTTGCTTAGCCTCTTGAGGAAAAGAAACAACTCTCTCTTCAATTGACAAACTATCATTTACTATACAGTTTTCTACATTAAACTCCTGATTGATAAACAGTACTTTATCTTGTTTACAATTAGACAAAGAGTCTACAACCTCTTGCGCCTGTACTGACGCAGTTAGAGTTAGTAGGTATAGTAAGGTTATCTTTTTCATATTTCTTCTTTTTATAACAACAATCCCTTTGAAACAATTAGTTTCTAAAACAGTAAAACAGCTTACAGGGGTATTTACCCAAATTTACGAATTTCAAAGGAAAGTTACCTGCCTTTTCAAAGCGATCCTCATTTCACAAGCTTTTAAAGTGAACAAAAAACACCAACATTCTAATTTTCAAACAACTATCACTTAAATAAATTCATAATAGCATAGACTATTTTCTCTAAAAATGTTGCAGATTGACTTTTAACTGCTTGTTGTTCATACAAACATTTCTTTAAAGCCATCTCTACTTTTGCTTTCTCTAACGTAAAACTATCCTCATTAACTGAAAATTGTAGAAAATCAACCTCATTTATCAATTTAAAAGGTTCACTACTTTCAACATAAGTATTTATAATCAACTCTTTTACATCCGTAATCCAATTGTAAAATTGATCAACAAATACCTTATCTCCTTCACGAAAATTGTCATAACTAAACAATTCGCTTTCTCGCAATAATTCTATAATTTTATATTCCATCTGTACGAGGTATATGCTTGTAATAATATATTAGTTTTCAGTTCTATAGGTCTTAAATATTTTATCCCAAAATAGAGTATAAAACCCGTAATTACAATCTGGGTATTGATGATGACGATTATGAAAAACACTTAAGCACAACACCTTACTTATCCATTTTTTTAATCTCGTTTCTTTTAAAACCTCTTGATTCAGATGTCCAATTGTGCCCCAAATTAGATTAATTGTTAAGTATGCTGTGATTGCCCATACATTGAAAGGATACAATAGCAATAGAACAATAAAGAGCATCCCAAAACCAATTGCTTCAACGGGATGTAAGACAAATAAGCTTAAAATATTGACACTACTATGTTCGTGATGCTTTCCGTGTACTAAACTATAAAGCCCTGGTAAATGTGCTATGCGATGAAAAACATACATCAGGAAATCCATTCCACCAACTAAGACACCTATTTGTAGTAAAATGGTAAAGACTGACTCCTTCTCTGAAACAATGATAAAACCACGTTCCCAAAGATATTCACCTAACAGAAATACAGCTGAGTTACAAACTAAGACCAATAATGCAAGCTGTAAATCCCCCTTGGATAACTTCTGTTCTTTCTCTTGAATTAATTCCTGTGTTGAAAACTTTTTTACTAATGTGTACAAGCCAACCGAACTTGCAAAAAGCACGATATTTATTGCTAAACTCAGCAATAATAATTGTAACCACGATAAGTGTGAAAGGGCCTGTAACATTGATATTTAACAATAATATTTTATAGCAAAAGCAAACTTACAAAAAGTAGTGTAATATTTGTGTACCTCTCTTTTAATAACCTTTAAAATAATCGAAAAATATGCTGTTACACAATTCATTTTTTATTTCTAAAATACCCCCTTTAAAGAAAAAACATCTACGTTCTATAGCCTTTCTTCTTTGCCTCTTAAAAAGAAATAAATAAAAAAGAGGCTGTCTTTTATTAGGACAGCCTCTTACTTTTATATTTATAGCACAGATTATTTTTTCTGTTTTTTTCCTTTTTCTTTCGTACTTAACTCCGCTACATTAAGTCCAATTTGTCTTTTAATTAAATCCAATGCCATTGTTAACTCTGGATCTTTTTCTTCCACTAAACCAGCGTAAAACATCGTCTCATCTACAACATAATCAGGAATTACCCCTCTACAAGCACCGCTTTTACTTGCTGAATTATTAAAAAACACTTCCGAACGAGGTAGATCAACAATTGTCTGTGTATTCGGCAATTTATAATTTATAAACCAAGATGCAGTTGTAAAATTACTACAAGTACGTGTTTCTTGTCCTATCACTACTCCTCTCTTGTTCTCTTTAAATAAAGCTGCAAAATAAGCTGCTGCCGACACCGTATTATTATCTATCAATAATATGGTATTCCCTTCAAACACATTTCTATCACGTGGATAATTCTCTACATACGATTCGTCTAAGCGATTGTTACCATAATAATACTCATCATCTTCACTTTTATCATAACGCTGCAACATAAAATTGTTCATATTCTTGATATCTAAATCAGAATACTGACGTCCGCTACCATCTATTAAATTCTCTCGAACTTTTATATCAACAACTTTCGTTGCATAACGGTAACTATTCTTAAACACCTTATCTTTTGAAATAAAAGAATAAAATAATGGAATATTACTTAAAAGCCCTCCTCCGTTACTACGAATATCTATGATTAAGTTTTTAATTCCTTTTTCATTTAATTTTTCAAAAAAAGCACTTAACTTTTGATAAGCAAACTCTTCTGAAAAGGCAAACGTTTTTATTGTCAAAATATAAGTATCTTCATTTACTTCTCTACCATAAATACCATAAGAATAAGTAATCAAATCGAATGGTAAAATTGACTTCTGAACGTTGTAAAAATTCCGGAAATAACTCACTGTATTGATTGTCACTTCTTTTACCTCTTCACTTTCTAAACTATCTTGATAAGTAATAACGTATTCCTTAGCATCTGGAAACATTAGCGATATATAAAACGTAAAATCCTTAGCATCATCAGCTTTGATCTCTCCATCACTACTCACATTTATACGACTTAATATCTTACTCGCTTCAATTCCGTTGACACTCTTAATTATACTACCTGGTGGAATGTACGGATTGTGCTGATTAACAAATACTTTACTATTAAAGACAAGCGTAGCTAAAGGAAAAAAATGAGTCTCCTTAGTAAAGTCTTCAAAAATAGTTGTATCTGTTGACAAAGAAGAATGTGCATCGTGAATATAAGGTATAGGATTTGATAGTAAAAACGTAGCATAGCTCGGATTCTCTTCTAAAGTCTTTCTTATACTCGCAACTTTCTTATCAAAGTCTTTCTCTGATATTACGCGATATGGATTTGGATGTTGATTTTTTACGATATTGATTAAAATGTCGAAGTCTTCAAGATAATCTTCTTGTGTTAATTCCGAATATTTCTTTTGACCAAAAACAAAACATTGACTCACTAATAAGGTAACTAATAATAAACCTTTTTTAATCATTTCTTAGTATAATATTTAATTGAATAGAACCTGTAAAAAACATTACTCTTTTTTTAGAAGTTCACTTCTATCTCACGATTCTATTTCCATTTACAGTAAATACAAGCTATTATAATTTAATTAGCTTTATTCTTAAATACTTTATATTTTTATATAACAGATAAACTTAACTTTTATTATATAATATTACTACTAAGTTTTCTTTTTTTCATATACTATCTGACTTGACATATACTATCCTTTCATATTTTAAGGTGTTACTTATTCGAATTTAAGAAAATAAAACTTACTGAGTACATATTTTTACATATTTATATTCTTGTTAAGAGCTTTCATTGCTCTTTAAAGAGTATAATATTCAAGTAAATCTATTAAAAACAACTGTTTGTCAATCTAAAATCTATTGTTGATATTTACAGAAACTAACCTATTAAACAAAGACTTATGACAAAAGCAATTCAAGACTTATACCCTGAAAACTTAGCGCATTGCTACGGCTGTGGAAAAAACAATCCTAATGGTTACCAACTCAAAACTTATTTAATTGGAGAGGAAACTACTGCCGAGTTTACTCCAGAATCTAAATATACTGCTCTTCCTGGAAGTGTATATGGTGGATTAATTGCGTCTTTATTAGATTGCCACGGTACTGGTTCTGCTGCGGCTTTTCTGTGTAAACAGGAAGGCATTTCCCTTGAAGTAAGCCCTATTCCTGTACGTTGTGTAACAGCGTCCTTAAAAGTTGATTTTAAAGCCGCTACACCGATGGGTGTTCCTTTGCTATTAAAAGGTAAACTGCGCAGCATAGAAGGCCGTAAAGTATGGGTAGATATGAGGCTTAGCGCAAATGATGTTGTATGTGCTACTGGAGAACTTTTAGCTATTCGATTAAAAGAAGAATAACCTTTCGTACTGAAGTAAGATTACTTACTAAAAACATCGCAATAATTATAAAAAGGGGTATCAAATTGACACCCCTTGTATTATTTTATATATTTCTATTTATCTCAGTCTTCAAAACTAAGCTTTCTACCAAATCAGGGCTCCTAATGCTATAAAGCAAACAAAGAACATTAGTTCTATTCTTAGAATACAGTTTTCAAATACTCTTGAACAATAGGAATATCTGCTGCTGCCCATTCAAAATCCATTAACCTTTGCTTATCACTCCAAACAATATTCTTGTGTTCCTTCTTTTCAAAATGAGCCGATTCACAGCTACAAACAAAAGGAATTAATTCAAGTGAAAAAGTATCATAGTGATGTATCACTGGGGTCAGCGGCTTAACTACGGTAATATCCATAGCTAACTCTTCTTTTATTTCTCTAACAATACACTCCCCAACCGTTTCCCCTACTTCTACTTTCCCTCCTGGAAATTCCCATTGCAGAGGAAGCAACATTGTTTCACTTCTTTGAGCAACTAATATCTTCTCTTGATGTTCTATTATTGCACAACAAACTTTAAGCATTTCTTTCATTTTTTACTGCGTACAAAGATAATCAACTTTACTATGCTTGTTTATTATCATTTGGAACCACAAACTCATTGCGGTATATCTTAATTAACCAGAAGAATAATGAAAATAAGATTGGACCAAAGATTATTCCTATAAATCCAAATAGATTAACCCCTACTATTACACCGAATATTGTAATTAAAGGATGTACATCAGCCATTCGCTTTTGTAACATAAAACGAATTAAATTGTCAGATAACCCCACAAGAATCAAACTGTATAGCAATAGCCCAATTGCACCTGTAGTATCGCCTTGTGCTATTAACATACCAACTAAAGGAATATAAATTAACGCCGCTCCAACTACCGGTATCATTGCAGCAAATCCTGTTAATACAAAAAAGACAAAAGCATCATCTACTCCAAATATCAAATATCCTATATAAGCAACCACAGCTTGACAAAAAGCAGTTAACGGAACACCTATCGTATTTGAAACTACTAATTTCTTCATATCAATCTTCATATTGTCCATATTTGCTCTGCCAAGGGGAATGTACTTATTAAACCAACGTTCTATTGATTTATAATCAACCAACATAAAATAAAGTAATAGATAAGCAACTCCTATTTCCATTAGTCCATTCACTGAGGTATTGACAATTGACTGTAATACCTTACCTCCTATTTCAGTAGCCTTTTCTAAATTACTTTGGTCAAAAATATCAATATTGTATTTCGTGTGAAGCAAATCTACTACACTCTTAATTCCTGTTTTTATCTTGTCTTTATCGTCCAACATAACTAATATTTTCTTAGTTAATGTTTGAATCAACAAGTACATCGGACCTAAGATTAAACAAGCACTACCTATGATCAAAACTACTATTGACCATATTTTTTTCCAACCTTTTTTTTCTGTTAGCCATCGAAATGGATTGATCAACAAAACAAACAGACAGATAGCTCCTAAGAAACCTGGTAAAAACACAACTAAATTCTTTACCAATAAAAAGAATACGAAAACAATAACAAGTAAAAATGCTATTTGCACTAAAATACCACTTGGTATTGCTGATTTTATTTTATCATTCATCACAATATGAGTTTTAAACTTTGCTAAATTTATGAAAACCCCTTTATAATTGTATCTCAAATCAATTTTAATAAACAATATTTTTATTATCGCAACAAAAACTTATTGGATAGAGGGCTATGCTTATCCCTTTGGGATAACATTTGTTAAAAAACAACATATAATGTCATTTTACAAAATCACTCACTTATATTTGTATCAGTAAGATGTAGAATAATTACCACTTCTTATAAAATTACTAAAATGCTATGAAAAAGAAACTCCATAAGTTTTACACCTATGGAGTTTTTTTATTTTATTTTAATTGTAATTCTTTGACTAAATTACTTCTTTGACTGCTTTTAGCTTTTGTTGATTTATTAGTTCTTCTAAATTCTTCAACTTCCTCAATATAAGACACCTTATCATAAAATCTAATCGATGAATTATAAAATACTTCAAGATTCCCTATCGGTGATTTAATAGACATTTCTGTATTGATTGTCCCATTCAAATAACGATCGTCATCGTGTTCTTTATAATCATAATCATCATCAAACAATCCATTCTTTGCTACTTCTAAATTTTGAAGCACTACTTTTGAATCTAATATTTCATCAAAGTACACATCGTAAATATCTCCTTCAACATTAGCATAAATACTTTCTATCATATTATCTTCTCCTTTTTTGGGCAATGCACGTACTCCGTAATCTACAATTTTTCCGTTTTTCTTGATTATACTCGGATTTGCTACAAGAAAATCTACAAATACAACATCCCAATCCTCACCAATCTTTCTACCCAATAGATAATAATAGACATTTGCTAAGCGGCCATCAGGCAATTCTCTAACTTCATCTACTACTTTTTCGTTACCAAGCTTATCAATATGCAATTCTCTACTCAATACTAAAATATAATCATCTATAGCAAAAGTTTGCCCTTTTAAAACAAACCTATCTACAGGAGCATTAACCTCTATAGTCACTTCATAACTATCACTATATCCTGTTGACTTTGCTATGAAACTATAAGTACCTGCTTCAGTTGGCTTAAAATAAGGAGAATCTAATACTTCATTTGTTTTATTGTTATAAATAAACACTTCTTCATTTACCTCTTTATTGTTGTATAATACAGAAAACGTTACATACTCATTTACATTGACTTTTGTTTTATCTGCTTTTAAAAGCAATCTTTTAGCACCAACGGTTACTTTTAAAGTATTGCTATCTGTATAGCCTGTTCTTTTAGCAATAATATTAAAAGTTCCCTCACTTCTAAAGATATGCTTTGTTAAAGCTGGCGCACCATCAATAAAGATATTACTCTTAATACCTCCGCCCTCTGCGTTAGTAACAATAAACTTAACCTCTTCACCAACTGTCAAATCTTTTTGTTCTATTTTTAAAACAAGTGCCCCATTATTTGTAATAGCATCTACACTATCATCATTTTTAGAACATCCTACTAATACAAAAAATGCTATAATACCATATAATAAATTTTTCATCTCTTTCATTTTTAAATAGTTAAAAAACTAATTCACATTACTTTTAGTTGGCTTAAATATTGCATTCTTTACGCGAATTGCACTTTCACTTTGATTGCTTTCAGGAATCTCAGAAAAATTAATTTTACCAGTGTAGTCAACAAAAATATCAGCTTCAAAATCTTTATATGAAATATTTAAAGAAGCTTCTGCATCTATACCATCAATTCCTGCATTATACCCTTTATCTTTCACTTTCAAAGACTTAACATTTAAAAAAGCTTCAGATTCCTCAAAAGTACTGTAGAACATATAATCATTCACGACAACCCAAGTTTCAAAATACAATGTGGAATTTACTTCATTTGGAAAAACACGTCTTCCTAAATCTACTATTGCACCATTTTCTACTTTTATCGTTTCATTAGGAACAAAGAATGTAAAGAACACACGCTCTAATTTACCTGATTGATAACTTTTGAAAAGGAAATTATATTGATTTGCATATAACCCATTTCCTAAATCAAAAACCTTATCTATTTCAAAAATCTCTCCATCTGTTTCATTTACCACATCCATACGTTCAACACTAATAGATACTCCAGAAATAAGATACTCATTGTCATTTATAATGAACTTCCCTTCTGTCTGACGTTCCTCTACATTAATAGTAATCACATTACTATCTATGAATCCTTTTCCTTTTGCTCGAAACTTAAATTCTCCTACATCATCACCATAGAACATTTTATCTTGAACAATTTCATTTGTCTCTATATTGTAAATCGCAACTTTAGAAGACACATCTTCTCCTTGCCAAGTAGCACTAAACAACGCCCTTCCTTGTAGAAATAAATTTTCCTTGTCTACTTCCAAAACCAATTGTTTAGTCCCTACATTAACTTTGACAACATTACTATCCAAAGCTCCTTTTTTTCTTGCAATCACATCAAATTGACCTTCCTTTTCAAATACAAACGGATTAGAAGCTTTTACTCCATTTACATATATTTCAGCATCTACTTTATCCGCATTTGCATCTTGAATAATAAAAGACAAAGAGTCGTACACAAAAATTGACGTGTTCTCTACAATTAAAAAAAGCTCTTGGTTTTTCGTCTCTGCTACCTGATTATCATCACTGCTACAAGACAGAAAAGACAATCCAGTGATCAGAAAAAATAACAATTTCTTCATATTAAATACTAATTATGGTTAATAAAACAAATAAAGAGCATTTTAATTAGAAAAAATATCAACAATCAAACACATTTAACACTAAAAAATAAACAAATCAAATATTTTATAAACATCCCTTAATTATAAATGCTTTATGTAATTAAAAAGGCCTTTAGCTACTGTAGCTAAAGGCCTTTTTAATCTCTTATCAATAAATATTTATTTATCTAAAAATCACTTACGTTTTCTGTTTTCTCACAAAATCTAATTACACCGTCATAAACAATATGAATAGGCGTATTTCCATCTTTATATATTATTTCAAACGATCCTTTAGTATCTAATCCCAAATACCCCACTCCAACTCCCTTATTCACTAATTTATCTGCTCCAACTTCTAACTCTGAACTTGCAAGATTCCAATCTCTTGCAGCATCATAATTATCTATTACAACCCAAGAGTTGTGATAAATTATATCCTTACTATCTACTTCACTTGGCAAGACACGCTGTCCATAATCAATAATGTTATTGTCTTTAGCAACAATTGTTTTATTTGGTACATAATAACATATTTCAAATCTTTCGTACCCAGTACTACCGTTAATTCTAATATCAAAGTGATAAATATTATACCATTCTCCATTCGGTAATCTTATCGCTTTATCAACATAATACTCCTTACTCGCCTCATAATCTATTTTACTTATCTGTTCCACAGACATTGAGACACTTTTGATATCGTAATACTGTTTATTGATATTTAAGTAATTCAATCCTGTTTTTTTAATCACAGTAATCTCTATCGGATTGCTATTCTCATACCCCTTTTTCTTTGCTGTAACCTTATAACTTCCTATTTCAGAGAATTTATACGGATTGTGCACTAAAACACCCTCAACATATAAATCAGCATTGACATCTAAAGAAGAGCCATCTAAAACAACAAAATGTACTGCCTTCCCCTCCTCAACAGTAGACTTCTCTGAAGACAAATGCAGTTTTTCTTTTGTCATCTCTTGAACATCACTGTTATCGCTACCAGAACACGCTATAATGGTCATACTAACCAATAAAAGAAGTATAACTTTCCTCATATTTCAACTTAGTTTTTGCTACGTTAATCAAAAAATATATTTTTAGTTAATACTAAACAATTAGCTCAATATTTTTGAATAACAACCCTATTCATTCTAATTTATATAACAAAAAACTCATTTTTTACTATATTTCAAAATTAATAAAAATAAGATAGTTAAAATCCTTTTAAATTATTTTTAAATTATTTACAACACTAATAACCAATGAGTTACGTATAATTCAAAAAACTATAGCAATAACAGAGGATATGCTTGTATAATCGCTGAAGCACTCATTGTTGTTAATCCATTTTCTTTGGTAAATGTCAACACACTACAAACAAAATTCATTGCATTTTGTATAGCATCGCCTACTTTTCTGCCATTAGCTAATTGAGAAGTCATAATAGCTGTAAACAAATCTCCTGTTCCTACTACCTCAATATGTATATTTTCTGTACTAAATCTCGAAATTTGGCCATTTTCTACAACTATAACTTCTATTTGGCCAGCTGGTGTATCTGCCAACACGGCACTTGTAAGTATAACTCGTTTATTATTTAAAATTGGATGATCTGCTATTAAAGAGCTTAATTCAATTTCAGTAGTAATTTTTTGTCCTACAATAAACTCTAATTCAAACTGATTTGGAGTCAACACATCACATAAAGGAAGTAATGTAGCCACAGAATGCTTCGCAATAGCTTCTGGAATATACAGTCCATTTGCGCGAGTGTCCCCTAATACAGGATCGTATATATAGATAGCCTCTTTCTGAACCTTTTTCCACCCCGTTATAAATTCTGCTGTCACATCAATCAACTCAGAAGTATTGATATAACCACTGACAGCGAACTTGGTTTTTTCTCGAAGTCCAACCTCGCTAATACCTCTTATCAATTTCTTGAATAAATCTGGAGAAACTACATCTCCGTAATATATATTTTGTTCAGCGTGGCTCGACAGCATAACTGTCGGCAAAATAATAGGATTTATACCGTGTAACTGAATTGCTAAACCAGCAACACTATTTCCAACATAACCTGCCGAAACTAAACTTTGAATAGAAATGATATTTCTTTCAAATATTTCCATCTTCTAAATAATGATTTCAAATACTTTTAAATTAAAAACTATTTGAACTATTAAACACTCCTTTTATCAGCTATAAAAATAACCTATGTACAAAAGTATTTTAAAATTAACGAGCAGAATAGTTATTACAAACATATTTACTCATAACAACTTTTTTTAAAGCGATTTTACACCTAAGGCATACAAACTCCTCTTTTTTTGTTTAAAGTTGCTCAAATTGCTTTAAAAAAGAAAAAGGAGCTATTATGCTCCTTTTCTATTTTTATATTCCTTGCAATCTAATCCATAGTCGTTTTAGCAACTTCACACCATCTTTTCTTTCTTTCTTAACCTCTTCTGCTTGTAACTCACCGTCTTCATTTACAACAAATCGGTAACTAAAAGCAAACTGAACATCTTCTCCTTCATTCTTCAACAAACCAAATCGCAAATCATTAAAGTGAATTTCATCATTGTATTCAGAAAAAGTATAATAACCTTCTGATATTTTCACTAATCTATTAAACAAATTGTGATTAGCTATATTGTTAATGAAATGCTCATTTTTATCAAAACGTTGGAATGTAATGTCTGAATGATCAAAAAATGAATACTCGCCAATTAAAAAAGCATCATCTGTTTCTACCATTGCATTCCACAAAATAGTATTCATTACAGTGGGTTTAACAGACATTTCTTTATACTTAATACCTTGTTTATCCAAAGCATCAGTAAACTCGTAAAAAGCCACTGCTTTTAACAACAACGTTAAAAACAAATATGAACTACTAACATAAATACCTAATCTATTCAAACGCATCCTCCTGTCTATATCTACTTTTTCACGCATAGAACGAACCAAAAAATAGATAAACGGAATAGTGTATAGAGGGTCAATGACAAAAATAGACTTAAAAGCAAAAGCATAATCAAAAGGCCACAGTAATCGTGTACCCCAAGTCGTAAACATATCTAACAACGCGTGTGTAAACAACCCCCAAAAAAACAACCAATATCCCTCTTCATAGGTAACGCCGTTTTTCTTTTCTAATTTGTACACAAGATAGCCAAACATAAAAGAAGCTAAAATGGCAAACAAAATAGAATGCGTAACCCCTCGATGCATTTCTACAGCGGATATTGGATCAGTAAAAAATACAGATAGAACATCTAAGTCTGGAATTGTTCCTGCTATAGCACCATATAAAACTGCTCTATTACCAATCTTACGTCCAGCTATCGCATTCCCTACAGCTCCACCTAATACAATTTGTGTTAAAGAATCCATTAACTTTTTTTTCAAAAATACAAATAAAAAAAAAACTGCCATAGGGCAGTTTTTATTATTTCTTCTTATAAGTGTTTGATCTCTTATAATTCTTTAAAAATCGTATGCATTAAACGTTTTTTATCGTTGATGCTTTCTTCTAAAGAAATCATTGATTCAGTTCTGTAAACTCCTTCAATATCATCAATCATATAAATAACCTCTTTTGCGTGACGTGTGTTTTTCGCTCTAATTTTACAAAAAACATTGAATTTACCAGTTGTAACGTGTGCTACAGTTACGAAAGGAATTTCGTTAATACGCTCTAATACAAATTTAGTTTGCGAAGTATTGTGTAGGAAAATACCAATATAAGCTATAAAAGCATATCCTAATTTTTCGTAATCTAATGTTAATGAAGAACCTTGGATAATTCCTGCATCTTCCATTTTCTTAACACGAACGTGAACAGTACCTGCAGAAATCAGTAATTTTTTTGCAATATCTGTGAAAGGAACTCTCGTATTGTCAATCAACATATCTAAGATTTGGTGATCGATTTCATCTAAACGAAATTTACTCATAAAACAATTATTTATCTTATTATAATCTATAATTCTGTACAATAATACTAAATAAAATTCTTATTTTCTAAAAAACAACAAATTTTATTATTTATTTAATAATCCATTATCCTGAGATACGGTAGAATCTACAACCTCAAGATAATTTTTATCTAATGCATCTTCTATTTTAACCAAAGAGTTCTTAAAAATTATACTCTCTTTTATATAATGATGGGCAAATTTACTTTCTTTTTTAATAATATCCACAATAATGGGACAAAATTTAACATTATTATTTTTTAATTGCTCTAAATACTGAATTTTCACAATATATTCTTCTTTACTACCAGCCAAGGAAACTGGTCCAATTGCCACATCATTAAAGCTTTTCTGATTCTCCGGAATGCTTAAATAAGATTCTATAGAATTATTCTCATAATTCTTAGTAAATATACTACAAATTACAGATAATAAACTTAAAAATACAATTTCTCTGGTTTTTTCTCGATTATAATCATTCTGATAGTGTCCTGCTTCAAACAAGATTGTTGGAACTCCTTGGCTTTGAAAATAATCTCCTATACAGTTAATATTAAATCCATCATCAAATCTTCCTACTTGTCCTGGAATCACTTTCTGAACTTCTTGATTCATTGCTACAATTAATTTTATAGCTTTTTCTCTATTAGCATTTATCTCACGTTCCTCATTATAAGAAGGTGCTAAAAAAGAAATCGTTGCTGGCATTGGTTGATCTCCTACACCAAAAATAGTTCGTTGATCGTGAAGGTTAAATGCATAGTCAGGTTTAAAGTCTTCAAAAAGTTTTCGCAACAACTGACTTTCGGGTTGAGTCAAATTTATTGAGTCTCTATTTAGGTCAACTTGATTTGCATTTACTCGCGTATA
This sequence comes from Myroides phaeus, assembly GCF_009799805.1. NCBI lineage: Bacteria > Pseudomonadati > Bacteroidota > Flavobacteriia > Flavobacteriales > Flavobacteriaceae > Myroides > Myroides phaeus. Next base: position 2,354,545 of record NZ_CP047050.1, on the reverse strand, counting down.
ATAATGTGCCCCATCTATATTTAAAATAGGTACAATTAAAAACGTAAAACGCTTTTTCCAATCTGCTATAAAAGACTCTTTTTCCTCGTTCAATAAGTTTAATAAATCGAGTACAGCTTTTGTTGTTGTCGATTCATTTCCGTGCATCTGTGACCACATAAAAATCTTCGTTGGTCCTTCTCCCCAAGTCACCGTTTTTATGTCTCTTCCTTCAACTGATTTTCCTTTGACCTCTACTTTAAAGTAATCCTTTAAGTCGTTCAAAAAAGAAGCTATTTTTTCACTCGTAATATATCGACCACTTATTTTATGATAGGTGTATTTTTCTACTAAATATTGATAGTTCATATCTGCTATTTTTTTACAATTACAAATGTAAACAACTTATTTTTTACATTTGTAAACAATTTAAAAAAGTGTTTTAATTACAAATGTAAACAAATCTCCTATTCACAGCTGTAACGTAACCTTTAGAAGTTTACATTTTTAAATTCATAATCATAATCAATTGATTACCAAATAAAAAACAGAAGTAACCTAAACCTTAAATTTAATACTATTTACAATATTATCGTTGTATACATTTGTGATATCATTATTTTTATTACATTTGTAAACAGTTGATTCATTCACTTTCTTAAACAATTTACTATGGAACATTTTGTAAACAGGCTCGCTTTTCTTCTTGAAAATTTAGACTATACTGCCTCTGCTTTTGCAGATAAAATTGGGGTTCAAAGGTCAAGTTTGTCTCACCTATTGTCAGGTAGAAACAAGCCAAGTTTAGACTTTGTTATGAAGATAAATGATGCCTTTCCTGAGATCAGTTTAACCTGGTTATTGAAGGGAAAAGGTAATTATATAGAGAGTGAAAATGTTACTTCTATCACTAAAATTATACAGCAACCTACTCCTACAATTGCCCCTCCTATTGACCCTTTGACTGGTCATATAATTACTTCGAAAGAAGATGATCAAACGGGTAATAAAACACAAGAAAGCAATAGTAATACAGTTCAAAAACAAGGAGATAACGCTGCGCTTAACAACAGTGATTCTATCTTAAACCAATTCCCTTTACACGTAAATTCTAACGTAGATCAGATCGTTGTTTTCTATAAAGACGGTACTTTTAAACAGTTTAAACCACGCCAATAATATACATTACCTGCTCTTTTTATACAGTAAATTGCCTTTAAAAAGAGCTTTTTTTACTTGTATCTACACTATTTTTAAACCTTATTTTGGCCTAAAAATGGTGTTATTTCTATTACAATACTCTCTCTTCTCCCCTTTATTTTCAAGACTTCCCAAGGTTTTAATGCGATCAAGTTCGGAACAAGTACCACATTAGTACCACACTTCTTCGGAAAAAAGGCTTATTTCCGAACGAATATGGTACTTGTCTCGAATATGTCTCGAACAAGTTACAATGAAAACATATATAATACGTGTATACAACCGCTTACGGCTATCATTTGAAGTCTTCATAGAGCTAATTCCGCGGTTTTCCTTAGTTTTAGACATCAATTAATAAAAACGCCATTTTTTGCATAAAAAAGAACTGATTTTTCCTTGATTTTTTCTCCTAAAACAGTTCTTCTATCCTCTTGCTAAAAAGGTAAAACACCTCCCCTCCCCCACCGTTGCTGGGATCAGCTATTTTTTACAACCTGCTTCATACGCGCTTAAAGGCACTTTTTTCATTTTTTAAAAAAGCCAACTCCCTTTTCTCTTAGGTTTTCGGAAACAGGCAAAGCTTACTTTTAGCTCCCCTTTAAAGGAGAAAAAAGCCTTGTAAATACACTATCTTATTAGCTTTATTTTAAGTTTGAGAATGACTAAATATTTATTTAAACTATCTTTGACTTTTAGCAAGTAAAATGAGATGATTAAAAGATTCCTTAGTTATTTTACCCCTATTATAGAAAAGAAGATTCCGTCTAAAGTTAGCAAACAGCTTGAAGTAACGTGGAATAGCGGCCAATTGGTAGTGGATACTGAACATACCAACTACTCTTATGGAAACCTGGAAAAAGTGCTTAAAAAAGGCTTACAATTCGTTGGTTACGAGAAAGTAAGAGCTATGGAAAATGTACTTGTTCTCGGACTGGGAGCTGGTAATATTATCGCGCTTTTAAGGGAAGATGTCAAGTTTAACAAGCAAATTGATAGCGTAGAATTAGACCCTGCTATTGTCTATATCGGACAGAAATACTTTGATTTAGACAAGTATTCAGAGCGACATACAATACACCAAATGGATGCTTTTGAGTATGTTTTAAGATGCCAAAAACGCTATGATCTAATCGTTATAGATATCTTTCAAGATGCTAATATGCCTACGTTTTTGTTTGAAAACTACTTTGCAGAAAGACTTAAACGAATACTTAATGTAAATGGCTTTATCTTGTTTAATACCATTACATTAAACGAATTAGAAAAAAGGAGAAATAAAGAGTATTGTGCCTTATTTCGACCGGAAGAATACTCCGTTAGAAGTCACCCAAAACTACAGAAATACAACGAAATATTAACCATTAAAAAATTGCGATAAGATAATAGCGTAAACACTTCTATGGGATAAAAATAGATATCGCACTGCTTTTATTTATATTTGCATTAGACTTAGTGGAAAGAAAAATACTTGAATTAAAATGGTAGAAATTAGAGAAGCGAAGACAAACCAGCAAATGACAGAGTTTGTTAAATTTCCTTTTAAATTATACAAGAACAATGCGTATTGGGTTCCTCCAATGATTAAAGAGGAAATCAAGAGCTTTGACAGAAACAACGATATTTTCAAAACGGTTGACGTACGCTTTTACTTAGCGTATAAAAATAACGAACTTGTTGGTAGAGTTGCGTGTTGCGTCAATTGGACTGAGGTAAAGGATTTACACAAGCCTAAGGTACGCTTTGGATGGTTAGAGATGATTGACGACGTAGAGGTAACTAAAGCGCTTATAGACGCTGTAATTGCTTTTGGGAAAGAACACGGTATGGAGTATATCGAAGGTCCAATGGGGTTCTCTAATATGGATAAGGCGGGAATGCTAACAAAAGGGTTTGATTATATCGCTACAATGATTGGTATTTACAACTTTGAATACTACCCTACTCATTTGCAACAATTAGGGTTTAAACCTGAGGCAGAGTGGATTGAATACTTACTTGACTTAAAAGCTTACGACAAAGAGAAGATTGAAAAGATGTCTGCTATTGTCAAAAACAGATACAATGTCAAAGTTTTAGAGTTTAAGACAATTAAGGAGCTAATGCCTTATGTTGATGAGATGTTTGCTTTATTAAACAAAACGTATGCTGATTTACAGAGTTTTGTTCCTATTCAGCCTTTCCAAGTAGAACATTATAAAAAGAAATACTTGCAATTTATACATCCTGATTTCATTACTTGTATTATGGATGAAAACAATAAAATGGTGGCATTTGCCATTACAATGCCTTCTTTTTCACGTGCTTTCCAAAAAGCGAATGGTAAATTATTCCCATTCGGGTTCTGGCATTTGTTACAGGCTATGAAAAAGAACAACCACGCAGAGTATTACTTAATTGGTGTGGATCCAGAGTACAGAAATAAAGGGGTTACTGCTCCTATTTTTGAAGAAATCTACAAGTGTTTCACTAAACACAATATTACTATCATAGAAACAAATCCATTATTAGTTGAAAACAATAAGATTCAACAATTGTGGAAAAATCTAAATCCGATTATTCACAAAGAAAGAAAGACGTACCGTATGGACATCTAACTTTTCACTACAATATAGATAGGCAGATAACACTTTTATTAAGCGGTTATCTGCTTTTTTTATGTCCTTTTTTCTATTTCAAATTCATAATCAACTACTTATATCTCCCTTCAAATCCACTGCTTTATTTATTTTAACAAAAAAATAAGGTTTACAACAATCTCCTCTCTTTTTCATCTTTAAAAGCGACACCTTAGCTGCTGTATTCCCTTTATACTTGGGAACATAGCCCCTCTTTTGTTTATTAACAAATAATTTTACACATTTTAGAATTAATGCAATTATTCGCCTATTTTGTTAGCAAAAAACACACTCCATTTGCCTATTCTGTTATATTTCAGTAAATTTGTACTCATCAGATTTGAAATCTAACCAAGCTTATTTAGCTTTTTTAAAAAATGACACTGTTATAATTTGCATTATTCTTTGGTCATTCCATTTCATATAAAAGTCCTTATTACGCCGACTTTTATTCTATATTTACAATCAATGGTTTTTATTATTAACGCGAATAATGCGCTAAAAACATCTATTTTATGCTTACTATTTTAAAGAAAAATAAAGAAACTCCCATCACAAACGAAGAGATAGCTACATATACTGCCTTTTTATTTCAACACCTTGAACAATATGGTGATAAGCAAGAGGACATTACAAAGGCTATTGACTACGCTTTAGCGCGTAATAATAAGCCTGGTGGTTTTGTCTTAATTGCTAAGGATGAGCAACAAGACATCGTGGGAATTGCTGTTGTATTGGACACATTAATGGACGGATTTATTCCGGAACACATTCTTGTTTACTTAGCTGCAGATGCGAAGGTGAGAGGAAAAGGTATTGGTGGTCAATTGATTGACCGCATTAAAGAAGAAGCTCAAGGTTCTATTGCTTTGCACGTGGATAGAGATAACCCTGCACAAAACTTATACGAAAGAAAAGGTTTTGAGAAGAAGTATATTGAAATGAGATTAACAAAATAAGCATGGCTTTTATAACATTAAATAAAAATAAACTTAAACACAACTTTACAAAATTATCTGAACTATTTGACGAGAATCAAATAGAATGGGCAGTAGTTGGAAAACTATTGTGTGGTAACGACTTGTTTTTAAGAGAATTACTAAGTCTTAACCCGAAACAAATTTGCGACTCAAGGGTTTCTAACTTAAAGAGTATCAAGCGAATTGACCCTGATATCGAGACTATTTACATCAAACCTGCTCCTAATGGGAGTATTGACGAGATTGTAGAGTATGCTGATATCAGCTTTAACACCGAACTGGAAACTATCAAATTGCTTTCTACTGAGGCTGTTAAACAAGATAAAACCCACAGAATCGTGATTATGGTTGAGTTGGGAGAATTGAGAGAAGGCGTTTTAAGAGACGACTTGATCGACTTCTATGAGCAAGTGTTCAACCTTCCGAATATTGAAATTATTGGTTTAGGAACGAATCTTACTTGTATGTATGGGGTACTTCCTAATAGTGATAAGCTAATTCAATTGTCGCTTTACAAAGAACTGCTTGAATTAAAGTTCAACAAAAAGATTCCGTATATATCTGGTGGCGCATCGGTTACCATTCCCCTTGTGTTAAACAACACAATGCCTAAGGCTATTAATCACTTTAGAATTGGGGAAACGCTGTTTATGGGTACAAATGCTTATGATAGCTCGGCTTATGAGAGTTGTGAGCAAAACGTGTTTAAACTTCACGCAGAAATTATCGAATTACACGAAAAGCCAATGATGCCTGACGGTGAAATTGGTTTGAATATGACGGGAGAAAAAGTAACGTTTAATCCTGAATGGGAAGATAGTACGAATTACAGAGCTATTATTGACCTTGGATTATTGGATATTGATATTGAACACATTACTCCTATTCAAAGTGAATTAGATATGGTGGGGTCGAGTTCTGATATGATGGTCATCGACTTAGGAAACAACCCAGACAACTTAAAAGTAGGTGATACAATTGCCTTTCATATGAATTATATGGGGATATTGAGAATTATGAATTCTGATTATGTAGATAAAAAAGTTATCTAAATAACAGCAAACTAAACCTTGAGAAAGAGGAATACGAAGCCATAAACGCTTGGTATTCCTCTTTTTTATGGTAACACACCAACACATCATTAAGAAAAACCTATACCAAAGGAATGTTAAAAGATATTTACACAACAATACTCTTAATTAAATTTGTTTTCTATAACAAGAACAATCATACGGTATGATTACAACAAACATCCCCTTAGGTGTAGTTGCACCTTCAGAGTTGATAGTTGTTGTTGCAATCGCTCTATTACTTTTTGGAGGAAAAAAGATTCCAGAATTAATGCGAGGACTTGGAACAGGAATTAGAGAATTTAAAGAAGCGACAAGAGAAGTGAATACAGCAACGCCTGTAAAGACTCAACCTACAGTAGTAAAACAAGAGAGTGTGGATAACAATATTCCCCAATCTTAATGCGAGAAAGAGCTATCTCTACCACAATTGAGATAGCTCTTTTGCTTTTATAGTCAATCCTCTTTTTGATTTACCCATAAAAAAAGAGAACATCCGCATAATAGATGTTCTCCTTGAAACTTTTATTGCATAGTAATGATATGCTGACACTGCAACATACGCAAGTATATAAGCATTCTTTATTGTTTACAATAGTTAGACTGCAATGTAAATATTCACACCCTTCGCGTTTTCACCATATACTTCATAATCATAAGTGTATAAGCGATTTAACGCTGCATCCTTTGACCAGATGTTATTCCACGCCTCTCCTACTGCTTGCGGCATCTCCCCAACTGCTTCATAGACAATAAAGTTACCTCCTTCAAAGGTTCTGCCCACTAAACCAGTCGGTATGCGTTCTAACGAATTTACAGCAACCCCGATAATAGCTGTGTAACTCCCCGTATAATCACTTTCATAATCTGTATAAATACAATAAACACAGCTGTTTACCTTATTAGCAATTTTTTGGGGGATATTCTCCTGTATAAAACGTTGCCACAATTCCCCTAAATCACGCATTGCTTGTCCTCCCTGATTCGTTGTCTCTACTGCAAGGCCAATGATATGCATTCCCTTTTTTTCCATCTATTGATTCTTTAAAAAACAAAAATACCCCAAACATCGCTGTTATGGGGTATTTGTATTGCTATTAAAATTAGCAATTATTGTAAGAATTCTCTCTCTAAATCCAATGGTGCAATATAAACTCCGTCTTTGTAAACGCGCATATTACCTCCTGAAATTTCATCAATTAAAATGATGTCGTTTGTCGCAGCATCTCTACCAAACTCTAACTTAATATCATAAAGCTCAAGTCCTTTTTTACCTAACTCCTCTTTTACAATTGCGCAAATCGTTTTAGTTAAGTCTTTTAAAATGCTGTACTCTTCTTTGGTAAGGATTCCTAACATTGCTAAAGCGTCGTCAGAAATAGTTGGATCTGCTCTCTCGTCATCCTTAATAGTAACCTCAACAAAGCTATCTAAAGCTTGTCCTTCTGTACAATAAGCGCCATATCTTCTAAAGAAACTACCTACAGCTCTGTATCTGCAGATTACCTCAAGTCCTTTTCCAAACGGAATAGCCTCTTTTACTACCATTGAAACGTCTTCAATATCAGCAGAAACATAGTGCGTAGGAATTCCCTTTTCTACTAATACCTCAAAAAAGTGCTTTGTCATTTTTAAACCACTCTTTCCAGCTCCGTCAATTGTAAGTCCAACTGTGTTTGCTCCTGGATCGAATACGCCATTCTCTCCTGTTACATCATCTTTAAACTTTAAAAGAACCTGATTGTCTGAAAGACTATATACATCCTTAGTCTTTCCTTGATACTTTAGTGTCATATTTTGTGTGTGTTGTTATTAAGCATCAAAAATAACACAATTGTAGTAACTGCCTAAACTTAATGACGAAATCTTACAATAAAAAAATCCTTAAAAGCTTTCGCCTCTAAGGATTTGATATATTTTGTGTCTAAAAGCCTACATCACTTCAAAATCACATCTTCTAAATTCTGCACTTCCTCTGCTTGCTCCTTCTCTTGGAGCTACATTAGAACTAACTCTTTCTACCCATTTCTCCAATCGTGAAGCTGGGATTCCTTGACTGATTATATAGTCAATTACTCTATCTGCTCTACGTTCAGACATCCACTCATTATACTTAACATTAGATTTTGTTCCTAAATATACGTGTACTCTAACTTTCGCATCAGGACTATTCTTCATAAAGCTAACAATTTGATCAATTGTGTATTTATTAGCATCAGTCAAATAAGAGCTGTTGAAATCATAGTAAAAGTAAGGTAATGACGTACTTACACCTGCTCCGTTTGAAGCTTTAGTATTTACTTTTAGTACTTTCTCTTGAGTATAAGGTACATTGGCAATTGTAGTAGTGGCAATTTCACTCTTTGGCAACTTTAATCCAGTTCCCTTAGAATAACTAATTGAATATTGTACGTGTTCTTCTGTATTAAGTTCATTTAATCCAAAATTAGCAGTTAACCCCTCTTTTACCTCACTAATCAACACTTCTGCTGTATTATAGTTTTTGGCTGAAGTAACTATTTTGTGTACATTTTCCAATTCATCTGCATCAAACGAGTAGATTCCCTTTGCATTTGAATACAATGATAATAACTTGTTTTCCTCATCGTCTATAAATGTAATCTCACTTCCTTTAATTGGCTCATTTGTCTTTAGGTTAAACACTCTACCTTCAACTTTTTGTGCTGACATAGAAGCGAAACTCATTAATGCTACACCAAAAGTAATTAATTGCAGTTTTTTCATAATATTAAACAAGTATAGTTTAGATTTTGTTTTTCAACACAAACATAATCAATTATTTAATATAAAACACTCTCAAAAACACTCCTATTCTTCTCTTTTTAACAACTCCTGACTAAGCAAAACTTGCTTGCGTATGATACCCCAACGATAGCCTCCCAAAACACCTGATTGTTGTATAACTCGATGACACGGAATAAGATACGCAATTGGATTAGCACCGATAGCTGTACCCACGGCTCTACTGGCTTTGTCGTTACCAATCTGTGAAGCAATAGCCCCATAGGTAGATAATTGTCCTTCCGGAATCTGTAATAAAGCTTGCCATATCTGCATTTGAAAGGGAGTACCTTTTAGGTGTAATTTTATCTGTTCTATATCTCTTTCTCCGTGTAAAAATGCCATCACTTGCTGATGTGCTTCTGTAGCTTCTTGTACAAAAGTCGCTTTAGGGTATTGTTGTTTAAAAATAGCCAACTCTTCACTTCCTTCATCCATAAAGACAACTTTACAAATGCCCTTATCTGTTGAAACAACCAATACATCGCCCAATATACTGTTGCCCACAGAATACTTAAAGGTTAGGTACTTACCTCCATCTCTATATTCTGCTGGAGTCATCCCTTCTATGGAAACAAACAAATCGTGCAAGCGACTACTACTGCTTAAGCCAACCTCATCGGTTAGATCAAATAATGTAGGGGCCTGCTGTTGCTGTATTAAATACTTCGCATAATTAATGTTTACAAATTGCAGAAACTTCTTCGGACTTGCCCCTACCCATTGGGTAAACAAGCGTTGTAAATGGGCCTCACTTAAACAAACTTCTTTAGCTACATCTCCTAAAGAGGGTTGTTCTTGATGATGAACTACTAAATAGGTAATTGCTTGGGCTATGCGGCGATAATTATCTTGACTTTCGACTACTTCACTCATTGTTAATGGCTTTGCTACAAAGTAAAACAATAATCAACTCATAAAAAATCCATTTCTTGCTATTTATACCCTTTTCTTCTAACTAAAAGAGAATCAAAAAGTTACAATTGCATTTAATTCATCAATACGTTGTTAATACTGCATTAAAACAATTTTAACACGAAAAAACTAAGGAAAAAGTAAATAACTAATTAAACGTTTGTTTAATTTTGTCACAGAATTCAAACTTATAACTACAGTAATGGTACTTAATGAGAAGCAAAAAGAGATATTATTAGTTGCTGAAAACCTATTTTCTATGAATGGAATTGACGGAACAAGCATCAGAGATATTTCTAAGGCTGCAGGAATTAACGTGGCAATGATAAGCTACTACTTTGGTTCTAAAAACCAACTGATTAGTGCTCTATTCGAAATTCGATTAACGCGTATTAGAGAGAAACTAACCAACTTAACACAAAACCACGACCTAAATCCTCTTGAAAAGTTGGTCTTCTTTGTAGAAGATATGCTGACTATTTTAATGAAGAATGCTGATTTCCATATTATTATGATTCGTCAGTTTTCTAAGAAAAACGTAGATGAAGAAATCAGTGATAACATCTTTTTACTGCAACGCGAAATAATGAAGGTTATCAGAGGATTTATTCAAGACGGACACCAACAAGGGTATTTTAAGGCACAGCCAGACCCTGAGGCTTTGGTTATCATAACAATTGGTAGTATCAGTTACTTAATACACCACGAAAAGATGTATTCAAGTTATTGGAATACAGAAAATCACGAAGAATATAGTTTGTATATCAAACAACATATATATCCTTATTTAATAAACTCACTTAAAGCAATCTTACAATACAATGAGCAAAAGTAATTATATCCTTCTTGCCTCTTTGTTTGCCTTTAGCGTGTTTGCTCAAGAACCTCATAAGAAACCACTAACGCTTGATGAGGCAATTGGGTTGAGTATGCAAAATGGTAAAGAAATCAAAAAGGCTAATGCTAAAACAAACGCCTCTAAATTACAGGTAAACAGTGCTAAAAACCTGAGATACCCTACTATTGAGGTTTCCGGACAATATATGCATTTGTTTGAAGGAACAGACGTTAAACTGAAAATGCCTTTACCTGGGCAAGGAGCTGCAAACGGGGCTTCTCCTGTTAAACCAGAACATTTATTAATGGGACAAGCAAATGCTATCATTCCTATTTTTAGTGGGTTTAAGATTAGAAACCTTGTGAAACAAAGCCAACAAGCGTATGAAATGGCTACGATTGCAGAAAGTGCAACAGCCGAAAATACAGTGTGGCAAACAATTAACTTGTACTTTGCTCTTTATAAAACACAGCAGTCAATCGACTTGTTGCAGGAGAACTTGAAAAGAGCACACCAACGTGTTACTGATTTTCAAAACTTCCTTGATAATGGGCTGATTGCTCGTAATGACTTTTTAAGAGCGCAATTACAAGAATCTAATGTGGAACTGTCGTTACAGGAAACATTGACTTCGTTTAAAAACCTAAATATGCGTTTAAATACCATTTTAGGATTACCTATGGAAGAGGCATTCGCTATTCAACCGATTAAATCTCTTGATGTATTGCCTACTGGTGAAAGTGATATTGAAAGCAGAAAAGACTTGCAAGGGGCACAGAAAAATACTGAGTTAGCCCAATCGTCTATTCGCGTTGCGCGTTCTGACTACTACCCTTCTATCGCAGTACACGGTGGTTATGCTGCTATGCAGTTAGACAAGGTAATTGATATTACGAATGCTAACAATATCGGTATTGGTCTTAAATACGACTTGTCGTCCATCTTCAAAAATAGAACGGAAGTTAAAATTGCTAAGGCTAAAAAGATAGAAGCTGACTATCAGTTGCAAATCGTTGAAGACTATGCAAACTACGAGATTAAGGAAGCATTCAATGCGTACGAATTAGCGTTGAAGAAAAACAACGTATTGGCACAGGCATTGGAACAAGCAAATGAGAATTACCGTATTACAAAAGATAAATACGACAATGGTTTGGCAGATACAGACCAACTTCTTGAAGCTGATGTGCAACAACTACAAGCGCAAATCAACGAAATGATTGGTAAAGCAGACGAGACAATGTCTTTATACCAATACGCTTACAAAACAGGTAAATTATTAGACAATATTGAATTACAATAACAATGGAAACAAACGATAAAGTACAAAAGAAACCACTTAACAAAAAGTTCATCGTAGCCCTTAGCGCCTTGGTTATTTTAGGTGGTGGTTATGGTATATATAAATATGTACACTCTCTTTCTCACGAGGTAACGGATGATGCACAAGTAGAATCGAGAATTACACCTGTTGTTTCTAAGATACCAGGTTATATTAAGGAGATATTGGTTCACGATAACCAGGTTGTGAAAAAAGGTGATACGCTTATTCTTTTAGATGACGCGGAATACGTTATTAAAGTACAACAAGCTAAAGCTGCTTATGACGCTTCTGTGAGTCAATTACAAGTAGCTGAGGCTGGTAAAAATACGACAGAATCTACTGTGGCTTCTTCTCAAGCGGGTGCAAGTACTGCCTTAGCCAATGTTTCTACAGCGAAAGCGTATATCGAAACAGCTAAAGTACAATTGTGGAGAGCAACTAATGATTACAACCGTTACGAGAAGTTGTTTGCTAATCAGTCAATCACTAAGCAACAGTTTGAACAGGCAGTTGCTGCTAAGGAAACGGCTGAGAAACAGTTACAAGTTTTACAAGAACAATATAAAGCAAGCGAAAAACAAGCATCTGCTGTGGCTCAACAAGTAAACATCAGCAAATCTCAATCGGTGGCTTCTGTTTCTCAAATTGACGCCGCTAAAGCAATGGTTGAGCAAGCGAAGGCAAACTTAGACAATGCGGAACTTTACTTGTCTTATACGGTAATTACAGCAAAAGAAGACGGACAAATTTCTAAAGTAAATTTACAAAACGGACAGTTGATTCAACCCGGACAAGGATTGTTCAACACAGTTCAAAAGGATAATATCTGGATTGTAGCAAACTTTAAAGAAACGCAAATGCAATATATGCGTGAAGGACAACCTGTTGAAATTAGAGTTGACGCGTTTCCTAAACATAAGTTTGAAGGGGAAATAAACTCTATCTCTCCAGCTACTGGGGCTAAGTTTGCTTTATTACCTCCTGATAATGCTTCTGGTAACTTCGTGAAAACAGTACAACGTGTACCTGTTAAAATCTTATTTACTAATGCTAATGACGAGTTGCGCGACCACATCCGTGCTGGATTAAATGTGGAAGTGGATGTAAACATTAAAAGTGCTCGCTAAAAATAAATAGTATGACTGAAGAAAGCTTAGTTGAACACGGCTACAGACGAGTCATCATTACTATTACGGCGATCCTGTGTGCTTTACTTGAAATTGTTGATACTACGATTGTAAACGTAGCAATGAACGATATGAAGGGAAGTTTGGGGGTATCGCTAACGGACATTGCTTGGGTGGTTACTGCCTATGCTATTGCCAATGTAATAGTAGTACCAATGACGAGCTGGCTGTCTCAACAATTCGGAAGACGTAATTACTTTGCGGCATCGATTATCATTTTTACGGTTGCCTCGTTTTTATGTGGTTATTCTACCACTTTATGGGAAATCATCTTATTCCGTTTTATACAAGGTCTTGGTGGGGGTGCGTTATTAGTAACTTCACAAACGATTATTACGGAGAGTTACCCAATTGAAAAACGTGGAGTGGCTCAGGCAATTTACGGAATGGGTGTTATTGTTGGTCCAACGTTAGGTCCTCCTTTAGGTGGATACATCATTGACAATTACTCTTGGCCGTTTATATTCTATATCAATATTCCGATTGGAATACTGGCTACAATACTAACCGTATTATATGTGCGTAGTCCGCGTTATGCAGAGAAAAGTAAGTTAAGTGAAATCGACTTCTTAGGAATCATCTTTTTAGCCGTTGCTGTTGGTTCGTTGCAATATGTGTTAGAACACGGACAGCAAGACGATTGGTTTGAAAACAGTACGATTCTTACCTTGAGTATCACTTCTTTCTTTGGTTTCTTCTTCTTTGTATGGAGAGAGCTAACGTGTGATAAGCCAATTGTAAACCTACGTGTATTAAAAGACTCAAACCTTGCTATTGGTACGGTATTGTCGTTTGTACTTGGTTTTGGACTATATGGTTCTACGTTTATCATTCCAATCTACACACAGTCTATCTTAGGGTGGACAGCTACAGATGCAGGGATGTTATTAGTACCGAGTTCACTGATGACTGCTTTAATGATGCCGTTAATTGCAAGAATGTTACAAAGAGGTGTACCTCCAAAATACTTAGTAGCCACAGGGTTCCTTGTATTTTTCGTGTACAGCTTCTGGGCACATAATATATTGACACCTGATACGGGGAAAGAACACTTCTTCTGGCCGTTAGTTGTTAGAGGGGTTGGTTTAGGACTATTATTCGTTCCAATTACTACCCTATCGCTTTCTAATTTGAGAAACAAACAAATTGGAGAAGGTGCTGCTTTTACGGGGATGATGCGTCAATTAGGAGGTTCATTCGGAATTGCCTTAATTACAACATTTATTTCAAGATGGACAGTAAATCACAGACTTGCCTTGGTGAGTCATTTAGATACAGCTTCTGTTGAGGTACAAAATCGCGTGTACGCTCTACAACAAAGCTTTATAGCAAAAGGATATCCTGTAGATGAGGCACTACAAAAAGCATATACCCTATTGGATTTAGGTGTTAGCAAACAGGCAACAGTACTAACCTATATGGATGTATTTATGTTTTTAGGTGTTTTATTCTTAATCTGTATTCCCTTTATTCTAATCCTAATTAAAAAAGGTGCAGGGAAAATAATCGCAGGTGCAGGACACTAATTAAATTTATTTTCGTTTTTTTCAAAAAGGTGTAGTCTCGCAAGGGACTACACCTTTTTTATTTGTCATAATTACTGCGTCGTTCACAAAAAACATACAAAAATTATAAATCCCTCTACTCCTTTTCTATCTTTGTGATAAAATATGTCTTTATGGAAAAGAATGCGAATATCCCAGTTTACAACATCTGTAATTTAATTGATACCAATAACAACTTTCAAGATTGTGTTGTCTATCGCTTAGAAGATTACATTTCGAATAGACCTACTATCGTATCCTCTCCTCATAGACACGCATTTTACCAAATCCTTTTTGTAAGCAAAGGAAAAGGAATCCACTCTATTGACTTTGAAAAATTCTCTATTGAAGAGAAGTGTTTGTTCTTCCTAAATGCCTCTCAAGTGCATAAATGGGAGTTTGAACCGGGTACTGAAGGGTTTCTTATCAACTTTAACGACAACTTCTTACGTACGTTTTTAGTGAATCCAAGCTACTTAAATCAGTTTTCTTTTTTCAGTGGTAACGCACAGTATTCTAAGTTTTCTTGCCATAAGTGTCACGAAACTTTACACCAACGATTTGAGAAGATTCTTTATGCCTCTATGGATGATAGCCCTTTAAAAAAGGACTATATGAAGGTGTTGATGCTTGAATTGTTCTTAGAAACACAGTTATTTTTGGTTACAAAAGTGTTTGATAATGAAGAACATCACGAAACAAATAATGCACAGTTTGTTATTAGAAACTTCGAAGAGCTGTTAGAACAAAACTTTAAGACAATGCGCCTTCCTGGTGAATATGCAAACTTGCTTAATATTACTCCTAACCACTTGAATACCCTGTGTAAAAAAGTACACGGGTTAACCTCTGGAGAAGTTATACGAAATAGAGTGATTTTAGAATGTAAGCGTTTACTTGTAAATGCAGACGTTTCGGTTTTAGAAATCGCCTATGAATTAGAGTTCAAAAACACAGCTTATTTGTCTCGCTTCTTTAAAAAGTACACAGGCCTTACACCAGAGGAGTTCAGAAAGCAAGCCAAATAATCTAAATAAAATTCCGCTTTTCTTACATCAATTGCGTTGAAAAGTGTAAACATCCCCACGATTAGTGTAATATTTTTCAGTAGATGTCCTACTAACTTTGCTGAAAAATAACACTACATGGATTTTCCTTTATTTCATTTAGACTGGTTGAATGATCGTTTCCTCATTGCGATGATAGCGATTATTCACGTATTCATTAACCACGGTTTAGCCGTAGGTTTTATTCCGTATATTACATTATTAGAACAACAAGGTGTTGTTAAAAGTGGCCGTAATGAAGTCACAGATTTAGCTTGGGACGCTACGGTTCACCGTATGATGATGGTGGGGTTTGTAGTTACCACTACTCTTGGTGCTATGACCGGAGTTGGTATTTGGTTCTCGGCTGCCTTGATTAGTCCAAACTCAATTGGTAGTTTAATCCGAGTATTTTATTGGGGCTGGTTTACAGAGTGGATTGTCTTCGTTTCAGAAGTTGTATTCATTATGATTTACTTCCTTACTTGGAAAAACTCAAACAAATCGCTTAAAGCAAAACAAAGACACATCCGTTTCGGTTGGTTCTTATCAGGATTCTCTTGGTTGACAATGGCAATCATTGTGGCAATCCTTGGATTTATGATGGACCCAGGTAACTGGTTAACACATCATTCGTTCTTCAACGCTTTAACAAACCCTATTTACTTACCTCAGCTTTTATTTAGAACACCTACTGCTATGGTTATTGGTGGTGCTTTTGGACTATTGCTTATTATGCTATTTACTAAAAAAGATAGCTTAGTGCGCAGACCTGCTCTAAAAACTACTGCTATCTGGATCTTAGTTTGGTTGCCTTTCTCAATCTTAGCGTCTATTTATTACTACAACGTAATTCCTGAAGCAATGACTGCTAATATGAGTACTGCTGTTGGTACAATGGACTTTGCGAAGTATTACAACTTATTAAAATACATCATACTTATTGCTACGAGTTCACTTGCTTTCTTAGCGGTGTTTATCTTGTGGAAACCAAAACGCGTAAACTTTGTTATGGTGTTAATTCCGTTCATCCTTTCATTAGGTTTCTTAGGAATCTTCGAACGTGTGAGAGAGTTTATCCGTAAACCTTACGTAATTGGAGACTATATGTACTCTAACTTAATTAGAGAAGAAGACTACCCGCTATTGCAAAAAGAAGGTATTTTAAAACACGCTACTTATACTGGTATTACTGAGATCACAGACGAAAACAGATTAGAAGCTGGTAAAGATGTATTTATAATTGCGTGTTCAAGATGTCACACAAGTCAAGGGATAAACTCAATCGTTTACGTATTCGAGAAAATGTATGGTTTTGACAAACCGTTAGACATCAATTCGATGAAAGCTTATATTCCGAATATGCACAACGGTAGAACGTATATGCCTCCTTACCCTGGAAATGCAGAAGAATTAGACGCTTTAGCACATTACATTTTTTACTTACAACTAAGTGGTACTTCTGTACAAGGGGCACAAAGCGCTGGGGTTAAACTAAACCCAGGACACTCAGTTGAACATTTTATTGAATTAAAAACACAAGAATAATATGAATACTCCATTACCAAAAGATATTCCTTTAGACTTACCACTACCAGAATGGCTACTTGTCGTTTTATTAGTAGTTTCTTTCTTAGCTCACATTGTATTTGTCAATTTGATGGTAGGTGGTTCTATAACTACGTTATGGGCCGAAATAAAAGGACTTAAAAACAAAGAATACGATACGTTAGCAAAAGAGATTGCCGCTACAATTACGGTAAATAAAAGTATGGCTGTTGTACTTGGGGTTGCTCCTCTTTTAAGTATTAACGCTTTATATACTATCTACTTTTATACCGCTAACTCCCTAACAGGAATTATGTGGATACTAATTATTCCGTTAGTAGTGATTGCTTTCTTATTGACTTATTTACATAAATATGCGTGGGAGGCTATGAAAAACATGAAGTATTTACACATTGCTATTATGGCATTGGCGGTACTTATCTTCCTTTTCATTCCACTAATATTCTTAGTAAACATCAATTTAATGCTGTTCCCTGAGAAATGGACTACTATTCACGGATTCCTTTCTGCTTTAACTCTGCCAAACGTATTCCCAAGATACTTCCACTTCTTGTGTGCCTCGCTTGCCTTAACTGGTTTATTCATTGCGTGGTATATGGGACGTAAGAACTATCCTTTTGAAGAATACTTCCAAGTATTTACAAGAGCAAAAGTAAAACGTATTGGTTACCAAATTGCAATCGGTGCTTCTGGAGCTCAGTTCTTATTCGGACCTATTGTATTAGCTACATTACCTTCAAAAGGGGTTAATTGGGGATTAATGGCTGTTATCCTTCCTGGAGTTGCTATTGCTGCTTACTCTGTTTACTGGATGTGGCAAACACTGAAAGGAAAAGATGAGGATTTAGACAAACATTTCTACAAAATTGTTATTTCAATGGGAATTGTAGTCTTGTTTATGGGTAGTGGACGTCACGTTTACCGTGCAAATGCATTAAACCCACACCGTGAGTTAATGGCTCAGAAAACAGAACAATTCTTAGAAGCTTCAAGAAAAGCGAGAGAAGAAGCTGCTAATCAAGAAGCTGAAGAAGCGCAAGCTATTGCAGAAGCAGAACAATCAGGAGATACTACAGCTAAAGGTAAAGCTGTTTTCAACTCATACTGTGCTGCTTGTCATAAAGTAGACTCACAATTAGTAGGTCCTCCTGTAACTGAAATGAGAAGTATTTATGAAGGAGATAAAAAAGACTTAATCAAATGGATTAAATCACCAGGTAAAAAACGTCCTGATGCTCCTCAAATGCCACCATTCCCACAGATTAACGACCAGGATATGGAGGATTTAACAGAATTTATTTTAAACATTTAATATAAAACTTATTGTTATGATCATAGCCCTATGTGTTATCGTTATTATCGCAATACTATTGGTTTGTGTCTCAATGATCTCCAGAGTACTGCGCGTTTACCTATTGGTCTTTAAAGATAAAGAGCTATGGGATAAAGAAATTGAAGAAGATACTAAATACCAATTTATAAAAGGATTATACTAAAAGCTTTTTCCTAATTTATACATATACACTTTTTCATTTTACTCTAAAAAAGGGAATTACAACTGAATGTAATTCCCTTTTTTCTTTTGATGAGGTAAGTGGTTTTAGTTTACCAATTTAAAGTATAATGTGTACTTCTCCCTCCTGCCCCTGCTTTTATAAGTATGTTTTTTTCTACTAAATCAGTAATATCCCTCAAAGCAGAATCTTGTGATGTCTTTGCTATTTTTGCCCACTTACTCGTTGTTAAATTACCTTCAAAGCCTTCTATCAACTTATTCAACATCAAACGTTGTCTATCATTACCTACTTTAATAGCATTTCTCATCCAAAATTGATGTTTCCTTATTACTTTATCAATAATTACATTTGAGTCAATTATCGCCTCTTTTAATCGTTCTAAAAACCAAACTATCCAATCTGTAATATCCAAGTCGCCTCTCTGGGTACGTTCTAATATTGTATAGTAAGACTTTTTCTTATCCTTTATTTGCATAGACATACTATAAAATCGTTGATTAACACCATCTGATTTAGACAACTGCATATCTGCTATTGCTCTAGCTATACGACCATTTCCATCGTCAAATGGATGTATTGTCAAAAACCATAAATGAGCGATGCTTGCTTTTATAATCGAATCTATCTCAGAAAAATTGTTAAACCAATCTATAAACTCACTCATTTCCATCGATAAACGCGAAGGTTTTGGTGCTTCATAATGGACTATTTCTCTTCCCATACCACCTGAAACAACTTGCATATCTCCCTCTCGCCAGTCACCAACTTTAATTTTATGCATACCACTTCTTCCTGTTGGAAACAAAGCTGAATGCCAGCCAAACAACCGTTCTTCTGTCAATTTTTTACTCTCATTCTGAGTGGCATCAAGCATCATATCAACTATACCATCAATATGTCTATCAGAATGTTCTATACCTGAATTTTCAAGCCCTAGACGAGTTGCAATAGAAGAACGTACTTGCTCAGGATTTAGCACCTCTCCTTCAATTTCAGACGACTGAACAACATCTTGAATCAAGGTTTCTAAATTAGCTTCATCTTGCAATTCAAAACCTAATAATTCTATCTTACCCATTAATTTGCCCTGCAAGTTTCGAACTTCACTCAATAAAGTAATTAAATCTTCTTCATCCCATTGGAAATCAGGCCATTTTTTCAGATTATGTATATAACTTGACATACTTTTTTTCTTTTATGCGGTAAATATACACCTTATTCACCGCAAAATGTGCGGTGAATAGAAGCTTTTTTCACCGCAAAAAGACAAAGAAAGGCTATCATTAGAGTTACTAATAATTAAAAAAGCCCTAAACAGATTACTGTTTAGGGCTTTTTTATTGTAAATGAAGGTAGCTTATTCCTTTTAAAATAATCTACCAAGTATATCCTTCAAAGGAACAGTAAGATCAAAATACTTAAATGCTAAGCCTTTATGCTCTTTTAAGGGTAATATCATTTTAGAAAGTGCTTTTCTATCTTTAGTAATAAAAGCATCAATATTTCTATTTTGAATTTGAGCAAACAACTTTAAATCATTAATTATAACCTTTCTTTCCTCAACCTCTCTCAATGTTTCATCACCTTTCAAAAGTGCAAAATAATTTCCAGAAATTTTAGCATCTCCATAATCAAACTCTAATATGCGAAAACTATTTAACTCCAATAAATTATCGGGATTATCAGCTACACCATACTCACTAATTACAATTGTAGACAAATACATCTCAATCTTATTTTCCAAAAAGTACTGATAATATTCAACTACGCAATCATGGTATTCATCATCAGATTTCAACAATCTGGTTACAAAAGAATTATCTACTAAAATACTCTTTATCTCTCTCATATTCCCTCCACTTTAATAGTTTCTATCCACGCATCAACATCTTTGATTTTACTCAAATTAACAGAGGCTTTCGCAATAGCTTTATCTAATAAAGTACGGTCAAAAACAGGACGGTAATCAATAAATTCAATTAGAGATAAATCGCTTAATTTACCATTTTCCACTAAATTTTTTTTCCCTCTAACTTTAACACCATAGGGTTTATAGGTTTTTTTCTTTCCATCCAATATCTGGTTTTTCGTCGCTGAAATTGCTAAATTTCCATATTGGGTAGTTGATATATGAATATTAGGATTCTTTCCCCCCTCTTGATAGATCTCTCCATATAAATAAAACTCACTTTCTACGTATTGAATCTTACTCATTTCATAAGATGTTTCTGAATTTATTACCAATAAAGGAACAGTAGTTAATGAGCTATTAAACTCAATGCTATATCCATCTGTACTTGCTCTTTTCTGAAATCTTGAAATAACCTCTTGTCTTTTATAATCTAAAAAACTTAAATCTCCTCGTTTATTAATCTCTGTTACAAGTCCATTAAATAATAAAACAGCAGAAATAGGAAGGAAAAACTTATGTCTTGCAGACCCTGCTTCAATATCATAAGCTATATGAGGGCGTAGTTTTTTTTCTTCTCTGGTAGGATACAAAAAAGCCTCGATGTCAGATATAATACTTGCTATTTCACGTATATCAACATCTTGAGGTGTTAGAGTTTTATTATAATTTTCAACTCTTAATTCTATGTAACCTTGTTCTTCCATTTTGCAAATTTATGAAACTATTTCTTGTAACAAAATTCTTTTCTCATCACTGATAATCAATACAATAAATATAAATAAAATTTAATAATTATACAGTATACTTCCTTTATTTTCTTATTTTCTTGTTCCTTTACTCCTTTCATTTCCCCCTCCCCACTATATTCCTTAACTTTACCCTTCCAAAAACACCGATATGAACTGCACCTTGTGTCACACACCGCTTGTTGATAAAATCGATCCTGAATACTTTCAATGTCCTACTTGTAAGGCGTATGTAAAAGACGAAACACTCTATTTTAACCAAGAGAAAGAGAAACAACACTACGAGTGTCACAACAACGATGTGAACGATATTGGATACCAAAAATTCACTTCACCGATTACCAATACCATCTTAGAACAGTGCTCAGCAACAATGTTGGGACTCGACTTTGGCTGTGGTAAAGGTCCGGTTATCACCAAGCAATTGGTTGACAAAGGATACCAAGTAAAACTATACGACCCCTATTTTTATCCAGATATGGATTACCTCAACCACCGCTATGACTACATCTTTAGTTGTGAGGTATTTGAACACTTTTACAACCCTTTTGAAGAAATTGTAAAACTAACCGATTTGTTGCATTCGGGAGGATTATTAGTAGTTATGACTCACCAATACACAGGACAACAACCCTTTGACAAGTGGTATTACCGCAAAGACCAAACCCACGTGTTTATCTACACCCCACAAACAATCACATACATTGCCAACAAATTCGGATACCACATTGAATCACAAACAGAAAGAATGTTTGTATTGAGAAAAAAGTAGGCTTACACACCAACTGAATCAGCAGTATTTTAGGTATAATTATTGTAGTATATAAACCTAAAAAACACAATGAAAACACTGCTAATCAGCTTGTTATTTTCCACTTTTTGCTTTGCACAACAAGAGGCGAATCCCCCTACCTATCGCACGCGAACATTAGATCAAAAGAACATCGCTAAAATACACTTTGACAAAGAAGGTAGTCAGACATATACGTATCTATTAGATGAAAAAGACTTTCTCAAAGAGCTAACACAATATTACCAAGCGATAGTACCCTATACAATTCAAGTGCAATCGACAGCGATAAACTACATAAAAGACAACTATTACCTTCAAACAAATACAGACACACACAGCATTACAACCCTTTTACACAAAGTAATGGTTCGCGATATCACTACTCCCTACCTCATCATTGGTACGAATCACTGCATCGTAGCCAATAATTCAAAACTGTGCTACCCACATCAAGATGGAATAAACTGTATTGACCAACAGTCCCATTGCCAGAAAATAAACTCTAAAAAATAAAAATCGGAATAAACTTTCTCCCTATTAGCAGCAAACCAAGTCTCAAAACACCTTATCATTTCCCTACGATATGGTGTTTTTTATTGGGTTTTATACAGAGTGTATGTATACTCTATGTATAGTCCTTGTATACCCAATGTATAAAATCTATGTAAAAAGATACATTGAATATACATAAACATTATATAAGATATACATACACTATGGTATAATTATTGATATAACTAACAAATAATCAGTCATTTATAAAAAATAAATATATCAAAAATCAAAGAAAACCACTTACAGAAAAGCCTTTAAATTAATTGCATTAACAACAAGGGTACACACAAGAATATGCTATACTTATTGCTGTTTTAACAAGGACAATCAGCAATGCTAATCGACCTCAACTGTATTAATTACAGATTTTTAAAACATAAAAAATCAAATAATTTATAACTACACTACCTTATGGCAAGACTTGACAACAAAGGAAAACTTCACGGATTAGTTGGTACTGTTATCGCAAGAGAAATTGGAGGTAAACAATTCATACAATCAAAAGGAAAGAAAAGAAAGATGAACAAACAATCGCTTGAAAATTTTAACGAGTTTAAAATTGCAAGTTCAGACGGAAAATTGATTCGTGCTAATATTGAAAAGATATTAGACAACAAACACGATAAATACTTATACAGACGATTTACTGGAGCACTGTACAATGCGCTGAAAAGTAACAAAGAACTCGATAAAGGACAACGCAATCTACTTAACAGTTCAATGGAAGGCATAAAGGGGTTTGAGTTTAATACTACACAACCCTTTGAAAAAACATTTTATGCAAAAATTAAAACGGAATTATCAGAAGACAATAAACTACATATTACTATTCCTCCTTTTGAGCCAAGCAAATTTGTAATGTTTCCCTATATAGCCACAACGGCTTGTTTAAAATTTAGTCTATACACTGATGAGTTAAAGGGAGAAAAACAGACAGTTTTACCAAATCATATATTTGTGTTCTCATCGTCAAAGACAGCAACAGAAGAATTTCAGTGTTATTTTGAAATACCTAAAAAAGAACACTTTACAATTGTAATTGCAGAATTACTCTTTTACTATACTGCTGAAGATGATAGTGAAAATTTGTACAACAACAAACTATATCATCCAAGTACAATTATTTTCGGTAAATAAATTACTCCTCTAAATTAATATAAAACAACAAAAAAGCACAGTTCGTTTAAACTGTGCTTTTACTCTTTTATTCGTTTACCAATGCTACGTCATCCCCTTATAATAAATGTCTTTACATAGAAATACCAATATCTAAACCAAAACATTTAAATAGACAACATACCTTTAACCTTCATATCTTTCTGATTAATGTTATCCAAAGGCATAAAAAGAAATACGTTTTATACACTTAACATAGATTACACAAAAAACAAACTACCTAATTAAGTTTTGCTTTCTTTACTTATCCCGTTATAAAATGCAACAAATTTTTCTTTTCTCTTTATAACTAACATTTGTTTTTACTCACTTTTATTCTACTTGATATTCTTTCAAATGTTAATTTATTTACACCAAATTCGACCAAATAATAACAATCTGTCAAAAAGCAAGGACATATTGCGTCAAACGCCATTAATTTTTATCCTTATTTCTCTTTAAAAATAATTGTTTTAGTAAAAATTCAAGGTTTAAAAAACAAAGATTAACAATCCCAATAATTTATTCGCAAAAAGCAATAATACACAAAGTTTTAGCTACTTTTTAAGTCTTTGCAGTACCTATTTTATCTATTTTTGTACAAGAATAAATCAGTAGAGTAATAATAAGTACAATACTTTAGATTAATTTTAAGTAAGAAATATTACAAGTAAATATTGATTCGCAATATGTAGAATTACTTTTAAAACATCTTCTTCAATTTAATAGCTATAGACTCATTAATTACCTAAAATATTTCCTGCTTAAACAAACATTCTTGTTGTTATGAAGCACTATAATATTCATCCTGATTTATATGTTGATATATTGTGTTAAGCTATCTTATCCAATATTTATAAATCAACACTAAATTCGAACTATATAGAACTCGTTTCTATAACGTTATATGTTGTTTCCTAATTAAAGCTCTATTGTTGTTGATAGAGCTTTATTTTTTTCTACTCCTTTGAAACAGCTATTCTAATCAAAACCATTTACGCCACTTGAAGTACAATATCATTACGATAACCAAGGCAAACATTCCACCTAAAGTCCAATAATACCCATTCTCATACTTCAATTCTGGCATATTCTCAAAGTTCATTCCGTACACCCCAACGATAAATGTCAAGGGAATAAAGATGACAGATACTATTGTCAATACCTTCATAATCTCATTCATACGGTTGCTTTGTGCTGAAAAGAAGAAGTTTGTAGCACTGTCTAATTTGTTGAGGTTATACTCTATCTGATCAAGCAACTCCACCGATTTAAACTGTAAACGCTCAAAAAATACCATACTCGACTTGCTGATAATACAATCCGTATTTCCTTTGTCGTGTTGGGTTTTAAGACTATACAATACCTCTCTCAGTGGAATAATAGCTCGTTTAATATCTTGTAACTCCTGCGTATATCCTTCAATATTGACCAACGTACGTCTTTGATACTGCGTCTTCGCATCTATTAACACCGTCTCTACCCCATCTTCAACTACATCTAACACCGTCAGGAAGCTGTCCATCAACGACTCCATTAAAGCGTACAACAAATAACTCGAATCACGCTTGCGCACTAAACCCGTTTTCGTGCGAATACGCTCTCTAATTACATTGAAAAAATCGCCTTTCTTCTCTTGAAACGACAGTAATATTTCGTTTTTCAAGATAAAGCTAACTTGTTCTACGTCTATAGTAACATCCGTTTCTTTAAACGGTAAAATTGCCTTGACACTAAAAAACATAACATCATCCAACTCCTCAACACGCGTACGTCTTGAAAAGTTCAGTATCTCCGCCATAATATAAGATTCGATATTAAAGAAACGCCCTATCTCTTGAAGCAACTCAATATCGTGTAATCCGTGTAAATTAAACCATTTGATAGCATTTGGACTTGCCGCATTCAGAATATCCTCTATTTCCTTTAAACTCAAATCGTTGTACTCCTCAAATTTGTTTTCATCATAGACAAATAACTGCATTGAAATAGGAACATCCGGAAAATCACCTGAATATTCTAAATAATTGCCCTGAAGTTTTCTTATTTTATTATATTTAACTCGCCTCACATTTCTTAATTTTGAATAAATATACTGGTTTTTCCAATTAAACAGTATATTGAGGACTAATAACAAAACAAAAAACAATGACTATACTACTGAAAAACATCAAGGAAATTCTACAAGTTAGAAATCAACATATCGACAAATTAGAAGGACAAGAAATGAAAACACTACCTGTGCTTGAAAATGCTTTCCTTTTAATTGAAAACGACATCATTAAAGACTTTGGTCCGATGAGCGATTGTCCGACTGCTGATTTTGACGAGGTAATTGATGTTACGGGTAAAACTGTTTTACCAACTTGGGTAGATAGCCACACTCACTTAGTATATGCTGGCAACAGAGAGTTGGAGTTTGTAGATCGAATCAACGGATTGAGTTACGAGGAAATATTCAATCGCGGAGGGGGAATTTTAAACTCAGCTAAGAAGTTACAAGAACTTTCAGAAGAAGAATTATACGAACAATCGCGCAAACGCTTAGAGGAGGTTATCCAACAAGGTACAGGTGCGGTTGAAATAAAGTCTGGATACGGACTTACATTAGAAGCGGAACTAAAAATGCTTAGGGTAATCAAGAAGTTGAAAGACAACTACCCTATTGAAATAAAAGCTACGTTTTTAGGGGCTCACGCATTCCCAACAGCGTATAAGGACAACCACAAAGGATACATCGATTTACTGGTTGATGAAATGATTCCAGCTATCGCAAAAGAAGGGTTGGCGGAATATGTAGATGCTTTCTTAGAAACAGGATACTTCTCTTGTGAAGAAACAGAACGCATTATTCAAGCAGGACAAAAACACGGAATGATTGCTAAAGTACACGTTAACCAATTTACGGCTATTGGCGGAATTGAAATGTGTGTGAAGAATGGTGCCTTGTCAGTTGACCACTTGGAAATAGTAACCGATGAAGATATTGCTATCTTAAAAGGGAGTAAAACAATGCCTGTAGCCCTACCTACGTGTTCGTTCTTTATTTCGATTCCGTACACACCAGCACGTAAAATGATTGACGCTGGATTGCCGATTGCCTTAGCCTCTGACTCAAACCCAGGAACTACACCTTCAGGTAATATGAACTTTGTAGTATCTACGGCTTGTATTAAGATGAAAATGACTCCAGAAGAGGCTATTAATGCCGCTACAATAAACGGGGCTTATGCTATGGGCGTTGGACAAGATTATGGTAGTATCACAAAAGGGAAAAAGGCAAGTTTGATTATCACGAAACCATTGCACTCTTTTTACGAATTGCCATACGCATTTGGTAGTAACAACATTGAGCAGGTTATCTTAAACGGAAAGTTGCAATAAGACAGAGGAACTCCTCTTTTTTACACACCACAAAAAATTGAACTATGAATAGTCAAAAGATAAAATTATTCAAGAAAGCTGATTTAATTGCCCTTACAAAGTTTAGAAGTGGCGAAATTAAGTTTGGCGAGAGAATACATACCTTAGAATCAGATGCTAATTGGGAAGACGAATTAGCAACGATAGATGCAAAATACGCTATTATTGGTATTCCGGAAGACATTGGGGTTAAAGCAAACCTTGGTCGCCCTGGAACCGCTACAGCTTGGCAATCGTTTTTAAATAGTTTCCTCAATATTCAACACAACCGCTTTTGTAAGGGAAGTTGGACTACAATTGTTGGTCATTTAGACTTTGAACAAGAGATGGCTGAAGCGAGAAACTTAGACACAACAAGTAAAGAGGACAGAAAACGCTTGTGTGAATTGGTTTCTTGTATTGACAAAGAGGTATCTCATACAATTACCAAAATAGTTAATGCTGGTAAAATTCCGATTATTATTGGCGGAGGACATAACAATGCTTATGGTAATATCAAAGGAGTTGCTTTAGCAAAAGGGAAGCACATCAATGTCATTAACTTTGACGCGCATTCTGACTTCCGTCCTTTAGAAGGTCGCCATAGTGGTAATGGGTTTTCTTACGCCTTTGAAGAAGGGTTCTTGAAGAATTACTTCATTTTTGGACTACACGAAAACTATACTTCAAAGACTATATTTGCTGATATAAAGGCGAATGCAGACCGTGTGAAGTACAATACGTATGAGCAAATACGCATTAGAAAAGAAAAGTCTTTTGACACTGAGTTAATTACAGCTCAAAAGCACATAGACTATAATTACTATGGAATTGAGATTGATTTAGACGCGGTGCCAATGATTGCAAGTAGTGCCATTACACCAACAGGTTTCTCGGCTGAGCGATTACGTCAATTCATCCACTTCTTTGGAAAGTCGCGCAATGCAAGCTACCTACACATTTGTGAAGGAGCGCCGTCGTTAGACTTTGAACAAAACAGTCACTTAGTAGGTAAACTGATTGCTTATTTGGTAACTGATTTTATGAAATCAAATATGGAAAGACTTTAATTGTGAATATACTATTAGTTGAGGATGACACACGCATTAGCGATTTCATCGTAAAGGGTTTAGAGGAAAACGGAATGAGAGTTGAACTCGCACAAACGGGTGAGCACGCAAGAGAGCTTATCTTAAATGGAGAGTGGGACTTAATCTTGATGGACATTATGCTGCCGGGCATTGATGGTATTCAGTTGACTAAAATGATTCGTTTTAAGAAGAACTACACGCCTATTCTAATGTTGAGCGCTTTGAGTGAAACCTCAGACAAAATCTCTGCTTTAGACGGTGGTGCTGATGATTACTTGACTAAACCGTTTCACTTTAGCGAGTTGATTTCTCGTATTAATGCACTGACAAGACGTACGAAGTTTAACTACGAAAAAAGGGAACACGTTTATGTATGCCGCGATTTAAAGCTTGACCCAGAAAAACACCTTGTAATGCAAGGAGATAAACAAATAGACTTGTCTCCTCGTGAATACAAATTGCTGTTGTTCTTGTTGGAAAACAAAGACAAGGTCGTGTCGAGAATGCAAATTCTGGAACGCGTGTGGGGTATTCAGTTTGACACCAATACAAATGTAGTAGATGTGTATATCTCTTATTTGAGAAATAAACTGGATGAATCACAAGGCAAAATGATTCACACGATCAAAGGAACGGGTTATATGTTACAAGAATAATTATGAATTTACGCAACCGCTTGACGCTTTATAGTACGATTACCTTTGGTATTGTATTCTGTTTGGCTTCTCTACTGATATTTTTGGCTTACTACAAACGAGCACAAGACAATATCTTTAGTGAGCTTGAGAATACAACCCTGCTTTCGGCTATCTACTATTTAGAACAAGACGAGTTGCCTCAAAATGAGCATTCAGTTATTCGCGACCAATTTAGGACTACTATCCTAAGTAAGAACGTGGCTGTTATCAATGCTAATAACACAGTGGAGTTTGGTCAACTAATTGACGACCCAAATATTACAGATAAGATCCTGTCGTTAGTACGCAAGAATGAAACCTTCTATTTTAAAAAGGACAACTCTTTTTACTACGGAATGTTTTACCCTGATAATCAAGGTGATTTTGTGGTCTTTACAAAAGAACCCGGTACTGAATATGCCTCTCAAATCAAGAGTTTACTACTGATATTGGGTATTGTTTTACTATTGGGATTAATGGCTATTTACCTATTAAGTCGCTATATCTCTAATGTGGCGTACAAGCCGATTAAGAATATAGTACAACAGGTAAACGAAGTAAACTACTCAAACTTAGAGCAAGGAATTGCTGTGCCTAAAACAGATGATGAGTTAGAAGAACTTATCACAACGTACAACAAGCTATTGGCTCGTTTGTCTGAAAGTTTCCTTGTACAAAAGAACTTCATCAACTATGTGTCTCACGAATTTAAAACTCCGCTTACGGCAATTAGCGGAAGCTTAGAGGTATTTGCACAAAAAGAACGCTCTCCTGAAGAATATAAACAGGTAACCCAAGAGGCATTAGACAATGTTTATAAGATTGAAAGCATCTTATCTAACTTGCTGCTATTATCGGGGTTAAAAAATGCAGAACACCAGTCACAGCTTGTGCGTATAGACGAATTGATATGGGATATTAATGAGGCATTGCACAATAAGCTAACGGAGTTTAAAACACAACTGCACATTGATATACAAGTAAACGACTTCTCGTTGTTAGAGTTCAAAGGGAATGAAACGTTGATTCACCTGGCATTGTACAACATCAT
This sequence comes from Myroides phaeus, assembly GCF_009799805.1. Taxonomy (NCBI): domain Bacteria; kingdom Pseudomonadati; phylum Bacteroidota; class Flavobacteriia; order Flavobacteriales; family Flavobacteriaceae; genus Myroides; species Myroides phaeus. Next base: position 2,324,577 of record NZ_CP047050.1, on the reverse strand, counting down.
TGAAAATGCCATTAAATACTCTAATAACAATCCGGTTGAGATTGTATTAAAGTCTGTCAATGGTCGCCTGAACGTTGTGGTTACAGACCACGGCAAGGGTATTGCCCCTGACGATTTAACCTTTATCAAACAAACATTTTATCGCGGTAAGAATGTAGGGAATATCAAAGGAAGTGGTATTGGGTTATCACTTGCTACAATTATCTTTGACCAACATAGTATAGGCTTTGATATACAGTCGTCTCTAAAGAATGGTACTGTTATCACATTGACGTTTTAGGTAGTCAAGCAAAAGGACATCTATAGAGTCCTGTCTGGTTTTAACACGATTACGTCTACTTTATAATGCTTTGTCATTTTGTCAAACAAGTGTATTTCATCACAACTAAACCACAAGGATAAGACGATGACAACAATGTATTGTAACACTTATTAGAAGGCTTTATTTAAGTAAGTAAACGACAATACCTATAAGCAGTGTATCCCTCGTTGATACAAGGTTTACGTTGTCACATACATCTAAAGCCATTATATCCGTAACTATACTGCACACCCCTTCTATACCTACTCTACCCCTATAAACTAAGGAGAATAGCTATTCATTACTTGACAACAACAATAAAATAGTGAAGCTATAGAGGTCAATTTAATCCCCTATTTTTGTTTCTTATAACCGTATTGTTCGATAAACATATCCGCTAAAGTAATTGCGGTCATTGCCTCAACAATAGGCACTGCCCTTGGTAACACACAAGCATCGTGGCGACCTTTCCCTTGTACTGTAACGACTTCATTTGCGCTATTGATAGACTGCTGATCCTTCATCAAAGTAGCCGTAGGTTTAAACGCCACACGAAAATAGATATCCATACCATTACTGATACCACCTACTATTCCGCCTGCGTTATTCGTAGCCGTTTTTCCATCAGGTAAGATAACGTCATTATGCTCACTTCCACGCATCGTAGTACCAGCAAACCCACGTCCGAACTCAACACCCTTAACAGCGTTAATCCCCAACATTGCCTTTGCCAACTCCGCATCTAAACGATCAAAGACAGGTTCGCCTAAACCAACAGGAACGTTTTGAACCACGCAGAAGATAGTTCCCCCTATAGAGTCTCCATCTTTCTTTACCGCTTTGATTAACTCCTCCATTTGAATTGCAACAGCAGGATCAGCACAACGCACTGGGTTTTGTTCGATTGTAGAAAAGTCGAGTTCTTGATACGGTTTATCAATTGAAATATCACCTACAGACGCCACATAGGCTGTAATCTTAACAGAAGACAACACTTGCTTAGCAATAGCTCCAGCTACTACCCTACAAGCAGTTTCACGAGCAGAACTACGTCCTCCTCCGCGGTAATCTCTATGCCCGTACTTTTGGTCGTACACATAATCAGCGTGGCTTGGGCGGTAAACATCCTTAATATGGTCGTAATCTTTAGACTTTGGATTTGTATTTTCAATGATAAAACCAATTGGCGTACCCGTTGTTTTACCCTCAAAAATACCCGACATAAAGCGTACTTCATCAGCCTCTTTACGTTGCGTTACTATCTTCGATTGCCCTGGTTTACGTCTATCCAACTCCGCTTGAATTTCCTGTAAATCCAATGCTATTCCAGCCGGACAACCGTCAATGATACCACCAATCGCATCACCGTGCGACTCGCCAAATGTTGTTACTCGAAAACGATTACCAAATGTATTACCTGCCATAACCTATGTATTTACTACAAGTTTACTACATTTTTCACAGATAGCGTGTCTGTTTTGGCATTTTTCTACGTGAAAAACAGTTATAAATCTTGTTTTAATAGCAGAATATTAAAAAAGTAACTAAACAAGAATAATACAAGGGAACCCACCAAAACCTCAATCAACAGAGATAGTTATATGTCAGCAAAACAATTTATTTACACGCACAATGCTTTGAGTAACAAGCTAAAATACAATCACATAAATAAGACAACACAAAGAAACAAAGCCACTATAATACTTAATAAATTCCGTTGCCCACCTATCAGTTGATTGCCTAACCCCTTAAAAGTAGACATAAAAAAACGAGGTATTGCTACCTCGTTTTATATTATTAAAAATAATCGAATCTTAATTTGTTTTGTACATAACAATTGATGTACCCTAAATAATCGCGGAATTTAGGTAAACGGTGAGAATCTTCAACAAATAATATCTCACTGTTGTAAGACCCTTTTTCTTGAAAACCTTTGTAATCAATTACTTCATCTTGTTTTCCAATCAAGATAAACGCATCTTTAGGATCGTCTATAGTAATCAAACTATTCTTTAAATTGTCTGGAAACTCTAAGTTTGACCCTTTACGCATACCGTAATCTAAAAGCGGACTAACCATAACAAGTACAGACGCTAATCCTTTCTTCTTTCTACGTTCTCTCAACTGATAGGCAAAATTAGCACCGGATGAGTCCCCCATAAGAATTACTTGCTCCTCTTCAGCTATACTTGCTTCAACGATATTTAGAATACCATTAAAGTCGGACTCAGGTGTCCATTCAACACAATAGCTTGACGAGCTTTTAAACAACTTTTTGAAGTCTTGGAATTTACGAGAAGTACGGTCAGACCCGTATCCGTGAAAATAAATCATTATCATGGGCGTAGATTTTAGTCTTTATTACAAAGAGTTAAATTACGGAGTTTTACGGGGTTTAGGAAATGATAATTGTCAATTTAACAATAAATAATTCGAAAACTGTACTATTTCCTATAAAACCTTTAATCTACACGCTGTAAGATGCTTTTACAACATATTGTTAATCAGCTTATTTTGTTAAAAATAAAGTGTATTTTTAGCCTTATATTTTTTTAGATGAAAAAACACCTTGTATTACTTACCCTATTCTCTTTTTTAGGATGTCAAAACAATAAAATTGTTAGTTCGCACGAGCGTATTAACTACACACCTACGTTGTATGAACCGAAAAGAGAAGTGATTGGAATAGACGAAACAACAGGTAAAGAGCGCTTTACGACACGTTTAGTTTCTTATCGACAAGATGTAAACCACAACAAAATAGCAGCGATACACATTAAAGAAAACCAATTGAACTATACTGTACAAGGATGGTATCCATCATCTGGGTTATCAGTAAGTAAGATGTCGCTAACTAAAGAAAAGAGCATTGACAACGATACGCTTATACTAACCCATCAAATTCACATCACAAAACAAGCCGGTAAAGAATCAGCTATGGTTTATGGATATAACTTTAGACAAGCCAACAAAGCGCAAATTAAATCAAGTTATACAGCTGTTATCATTCGCCTTAAAGACACCAATGGAGCGTTACTTGACGAACAGATTATTGCGTTATAATAGTGTTCTTTAAAGTATATATTTACAGTTACACTACAAAACTAAATAATGACAAATTACACGAATACTTAATTGATTAACATACTAAACAGCAACTATTTAAACACAAAAAAGCCAAGGTTACCCTTGGCTATAAAAAAACACGTAGTATGAGTAAGCAAATTCCTACTTCAATTTATTTTCTGCGTCGTTAAGACCTTCTTTTAACTTATCTCCTGCTTGTTTAGCAGCTTCTTTTACATCTTCAAAAGCTTCTTTTGCTCTATCCTTACCTTCTTCTACAGTACCTTTAATATTGTCTACAATTTGTCCTGCATCAGACTTCATATCTCCAAGCCCATTCTCTGTCTTCTCTTTACTTTCCTCTACAGAAGCTTTTGCCTTATCAATTACTTCATTAGCTTTATCTTTAGCCCCTTCATAAGCATCTTTAACAGAATGTTCGACTTTTCCGACCTCTTCCTTAGCAGCTTCTCCCAAATCTTTAAGACTATCTACAACATCTTCCGCAACGTCCTTCGCTTTATCCCATAAGTTTTCAATAAACCCCTCCGCTTTATCTTTAGCTGAATCAATTACATCATTCGCTTTTTTCTTCAAATCTTCTTGTTTTCCTGATTGATTGTCTTTCATAATAATGCTTTTTTGATTTTTAGTTTCTCTAAAATACAAAAAAAGCTTTTTAATGAAGAGATTTTATTAGTTTATTTTAAAATAAATTACATTAAACACACGAAAAACACCCGATATAAAACAAAAAACATATTTAGCCTATTACTATTCGAAGTGTTGTACCTTTACCTTTAGCACTTTGAATATGGAAAAACGCATTCACCAAATCACATCGATCTTGTATATTATTTAGTCCTAAACCCCGTTTAACTTTCTTTACTTCAAACCCTACTCCATTATCTTTAATTAACAATTCTATCCCCCCCTCATTAAGTTTTCTAAAAATAACAATACAATTGGTTGCCTTTGCATATTTATGAACGTTTTGTAAAGCCTCTTGTATTATTCTATATAGGTGAATCTTAGTTCGGTGACAAAGGTTTTGTAAATCTAATTCAGGTGCAATAACTAACGTAAACTCTGTTTGTTCATTTCGATTTTGTATCTGCACTAAGTCTTCTAACAGCTGATTATAAAAACTAATCTTAAAGCTTTCTTCATTACCAAGCGAATGCGATACACCTCTAATATACTCTTCAACTTCTTTTACTTCATTTATCAGTAAATTTCTTTGCTTTTCAAGTGTATTTTCTGTTATCTGCATTAATGAAAAACGAGTTACAAAAAGCTTATTTAGTACACCATCGTGTAGTTCTTTAGCGACCTCTTTTCTCTCATGAGAACGCGCCTGTCCCATTTTGTCGTGAATCGTTAAAATAGAGCTATAGTATTTTTCAGTGTCCTGTTGAAATAACTTAACCATTTTTACTTCACGCGATTTCTGTCTAAACAAAATAATAAAAAAGATAAGTACAGCTAAACCTAACATTGTACTCCCCACTTGAGTTATTACATCTTTCTGGCTTTGTAGTTTTTTATTTGCCTTAATTAAGAAATCTGCCTCATAACTGATACGAGCAAAGGTATTTTTGATCATCCTATTTTCATCAGTCAATAAATCACCTAATTCCTCATATCGTATAAAATATTCTTGATGGTGAACTTTATCAAATTTCAGCAGTTTAGATAAAACTTCCTTTTCTAACGCAAGATCATTGAATTTTATGGTATAAGCTCTAACCTCATTCAAAACAGATACAGCTTGTTCTGAATCCCCTTTTAAAAACAGTAATTCACCTAAAGCGATCTTAGCAATATTTTCATCTTTAGGATTTGAATGCTTTATATTAAAAGCAATAGCTTTCTTCAGTTCACTTTCAACTCCATTTACTTTTTTTTCTGCAATATTTGCTGTTGCTTTTAAAGTAATTAATTGTGCAGTTAATATATCGTCATAAGCCCCCTCACGTCCTAAGTACTTATCTATAGTCTCATCTACAAGTTGACGAACTACTTCATAGTCCTCTTTTTTAAGATAAGCTTCAACTATATTTTTGTAAACAGTGACAAAGTTTAATCGTTTTACATTCTCATTGTAAATTTTATCAATTCGAGGATCGTATAAATAATCAAGAGCTTCAAATAAAGAAACAATTGCTTCATCAGTTTCTCCAAGTCCTGCCAAAATACTACCAAGAATTAATTTTGACATATAGTCAACCTTTATATCATCTTGATATTTATTTAAACGTATTAGCTTTAAAACATTTGACTGAGCCTCTGTAAAAATGCGATTATTTAATAAAACAACACCTTTAGAGCGATAAACATCTCTTAATAGTACAGTGTCATTAATAGCGGTATAAATATATTCTGCTTTTGTGTAGTAATAATACGCCGTATCAAAAACAAATCTGCTCTCGTAGTTAACTCCTTTTAAATAGTAACTCCTTGCCTCAAAACGTTGATCGTTGTCTTTAGTAGCTAATTCCGATAATAAATCAATATAAGACATATCGGCATAAGTTTTTCTAATGTAATGAGCCATCAATTCTCTTGTTTCCTCTGAATTTGGCAACTTTTTTACTAACTGCCCTATAGAATCTATTTCTGCCTTTTCTTTTTCATTTGCAGTAATTCTATCATACTTATCTATATGCTGTCTTAGAATATCAACTTGAGAATAACTCGTGTCATTTTCCCGATGGCAAGCCATACTCATAACACCAACCAGTGTGATAAAGCCAATATAGCCAAATGTTACCTTTATATTATCTCTAAACTTTTCCATCGAGTTCTAAATCAACTAACAAAACGAATATAACCTCACGAAAATTCAAATATATAAGCCTATAATTCAGTACTATAAACTTAAAATTGACATTTCATTTCCAAAAGTACTCATTACAAAACTATTTATGTTATAATAACAATAATAATTACACTATTTATAAAAAAATAAATAATACTTTCTGCTATAATTGACAATAATTCGATATTTTATATTTATATTAACAAATAAACCTATAGTATATACTTCAAATGTTCTATTACTTTTTAAACACTAATAGAACAATAGTACCAACTCCAACACTGCTTTTAATTTCAAACTGTCCACCTATAAGTTCTGTGCGTTCTTTTATATTGAGAAGTCCTTGTCCGTATTTAACCCCACGCTGATCAAACCCTTTTCCATTATCATTAACTTCAATTTCAAACGTATCCTCTGTTTTTTGTTTTATAGTTACGTAACACTTTGTTGCTTCAGAGTGTTTTTGAACATTCTGTAATACCTCTTGTAAAATTCTATATATATTAATCTTACAATGATGTGATAAATTATCAATATCTAATTTTTCATCAATATGATATCTAAACTTTATTGCCAAGTTTCTATTCTGTAGTTCAACTAATTCTCTTAATAACGGAACAAACTGTTCAATTAGCATACTATTTTCGTTGGCTAAAGCGTGTGATACACCTCTTAAATAGTTTTCAACATCTTTAAGTTCATTAACAAGTAAATTTTTCTGTTGACTAAAATTATCTTCTTCTAACTGCATCAATGAAAAACGCGTTATAAAAAGCTTATTTAATACACCGTCGTGCAGTTCTTTTGCTATTTCATTTCGCTCACTTTCTTGAGCCTCAGACATCTCATTATGACTCTTAATAATTGAATTATAGTACCTCTCAGTATCCCCTTGTAACATTCTTACAATCATTAATTTTCTTTTCCTCTGTAAATAGAAAACAACTAATAAAATTAATAAAGACAATAAAAATAATATTCCACTAACTACTACAATTGTGTTCTTTTCTTGTTTTAAGGCAATATTTGATTTTTCTAAAGTAGTTGCTTCATACTTAATTCTTGAAAACTTATTTCTTGTAAGATTGTTCTCATCCACTGCACGTCTTTGCAATGACAAATAAGTATTGAAATTTTCAGATGCTTTGTCTTCTTCATACTTCAGTAATAACTCTACAGCGTTCAAATTTGTTTGAAAGTCATCTTCCTTTTCAGCATAGTCTAAAACCTCTTTTATTATACTATGTGCAGTCTTAGGTTTATTACTCAAATAATTATATTCTGCTAAGCATAATTTTGCTAAGTTTTCTAAGACTAAATTTCCGAACTTTGTTGAAATATCCATAGATATATTAGCTAAACTACTTACTTTAGATAACTCACCACTTTTCATTTGAGCAATTGCTAAATTAAGTGCTAAAGCTGAATAAACCTGTTTATCTATTGGATGATCAAAATCTATCTGTTTATCTATTGCGTCTTGTAAAGAGGTGATAGCTAACTCATATCGTTCTTGTTTTATTAAAATACGAGATACATTATTATGGATATTCGCACGATTTAATCTCCTATAATAATCTGTTGTTAGATTTCTTAATTCCTTAGTATCCAGCATCTCATATGCTTGATTATATAAATCAATCGCCTCATCATTTTGTCCTAATCCAACAAGTATTTCTCCCATTATACAGCATTGTTGAAATAGACGTTTAGAATCGCGATTGCTTAATCCATAACCAATAGATTTAGTCATTTGATTTTCAGCCTCACCATAAATTGAATTTCCTGTTAACAGTTCGGCTTTATGGATATAAACCTCTTCTAAATCTAATGAATCTTGCGTTTTTAAAAATAACTGCTCTGCTTGTGTGAAGAAATAATAAGAACTATCAATCTTAAATCTATTTTCGAAAAACTTACCTAATGACATATAAGCACGAGCCATATCTGTAGAGTCTTCCGCTTGTTCTGCGTACTTCAAAAGATGATGTGAGAAAACTTTATCTGCTTTTGTTTTTGATATAAAACGATGTATTATTTCCCTGTTTTCCTTAGTATTGGATAAACCTAAAACTTTTGCTTCTATATCACCAAGTTGTTTGACTTGTAAGCTATCTTTTCTATAATAATCGTATTTATTTATAAATGTACTTATAGCTATGCTATCTGAATGCAATTTTGCTGCATTCCTCTTTTGACAACTATATAATACCAACAAGAATAATACTGCAAACAGTAGTACTGATTTCTTAATAAACACTCTTAAATTCATACTGTGAAAAGCCTTAATTAAATACCAAAGACAAAAGCTAAAGTGACAAAGTGCGAATTTACTATTATTTACATAAATAAAAATATGATATATCACTATTTTTTCAAAAAACAATATAAATCACTCATATCATTTAAACATATTAGTATTTTTAGGATAGTAAGAATTACTATCAAAAGGTAGTGATTACAGCCTATACGGTGCAATTATATTTAACATATAACCTCTAATTAAAACTCTTACTATTTTAAAAACTACAAACAAAAAAAGCACCCCTTTTTCAAGGAGTGCTTGTTATATAAAGTAAGAATATTCTTATTTATTATGAGGGAATACCTTCAATACAGAAGAACAATTCTCTCTAATTTCAGCTACCAATTCTGGATGCTCATTCAATTTTAATCCAAAAGAAGGAATCATTTCTTTGAATTTCGCTTGCCATTCAGTTGATTGAAACTCTTGTTTGAAACATTGAGAAAGTAATTTCAACATAATAGGTGTAGCTGTAGATGCACCAGGAGAAGCTCCTAATAACGCAGCAATTGACCCATCAGCAGAGTTTACTACCTCTGTACCAAACTGTAAAATACCTTTACCGTCTTTGTCTTTTTTGATAACCTGAACACGTTGTCCAGCTTTCTCTAATGACCAATCTTCATCTTTAGCATCTGGATAGTACGCTCTTAACGCTTCGTAACGAGATTTCTCAGACTGTAATACTTGTCCGATCAAGTATTTAGTCAAATCCATATTACGCATTCCTACACCAAGCATTGGTCCAATATTATTCATTTCTAATGATTTGAATAAATCAGCATTTGAACCTTGTTTTAAGAACTTAGTAGAGAAACCAGCATAAGGACCGAATAACAATGAATGTTTTCCATCGATAAAACGAGTATCTAAGTGAGGTACAGACATTGGAGGTGCTCCAACAGATGCTTTACCATACACTTTAGCCATATGTTTTTTCACTACTTCAGGATTACGACATACAAGCCACTCACCTCCTACAGGGAAACCACCATAACCTTTACTCTCTGGAATATCAGCCTTTTGTAATAACAAAATAGCTCCACCACCAGCACCTACAAATACAAACTTAGAGTTAACTACTTTCTTAGCTCCTGTTTTGCGATCTGTAGAAGAGACTGTCCAAACATCACCTTTGCGTTTAATATCTGTAACTTGAGTATTAAAACTCATATTTACACCATTCTCGCTTTTTAAGTGATCAAATAACTGACGAGTTAAGTCTCCAAAGTTAACATCCGTTCCTAATGGCATATGCGTAGCAGCATAAACATCATCCGTTTTACGGTTGTCCATTAATAATGGCGCCCACTCTTTAATTTGTTTTGGATCTTCAGAAAACTCCATTCCGTGGAATAACGGGTATTTTTGAAGCTCTGCATAACGTTTTCTCAAGAAGTTAACGTTATTTTCTCCCCATACAAAGCTCATATGAGGCACAGTATTAATAAAACTATTTGGCTTTTTAAGAATGTTTTTCTTTACCAAATAAGACCAAAATTGTCGAGACACTTCAAATTGTTCAACAATATTGATTGCCTTAGTAGCATCAATTGTACCGTCTGCTTTTTCAGGCGTATAATTTAATTCACAAAACGCAGAGTGTCCAGTTCCGGCATTATTCATTGCATCAGAACTTTCGGCAGCTGCACTGTCGAGACGCTCAATAACCTCAATGGTTAAGTTTGGTTTCAGCTCTTTCAATAGGACACCGAGTGTAGCACTCATAATTCCTGCACCTACCAAAACAACATCAGCCTCTGATTTTTGTATACTTGACATTATATCGGATTTATTTTTTTGCAAAATTAATCTATATTATAGAGAAATTGTAGGAATCTCTCAAAAAATATTTTAAAAAGACAATTTAGAATTTATTCATATAATCTTGAAGGATTATAGTAGCAGCAATTTCGTCTATCAACGCTTTATTTTGTCGCTGCTTTTTCTTCAACCCACTGTCTATCATTGTTTGAAATGCCATCTTAGAAGTAAAGCGCTCATCAATACGCTCTACTGGCATTGCTGGAAAGTTCTTTTCAAACTTACCAATAAACTCATTTAGCAAAGGAACTACTTCAGATGGTTCGTTATTTAAGCGCTTAGGTTCTCCTATAATCACCTTTTCCACCTTCTCCTTTGCAAAATATTCTTTTAAAAATGGCAACAATTCCGATGTATCAACCGTCGTTAAGCCTGAAGCTATTATTTGAAATTCATCAGTAACTGCAATTCCAGTGCGTTTTTTACCGAAGTCGATAGATAGTAATCTTGCCATTTTTATATGTATTCTTTTTAGTAATTAAATGTTCCGTATTCTGATGTAATCGTTAGTTTCTTCTCTTCTGAAGCCTCTACACGACCTACAATTTGTGCTTTTACATTAAACGATTCTGAAATAGCAATGATATCTGCCGCTACTTCTGGTTTAACATAAAGCTCCATTCTATGACCACAGTTGAACACTTGATACATTTCTCTCCAATCCGTATTAGATTGTTCCTGAATCAACTTAAACAAAGGTGGCACAGCAAATAAATTATCTTTTACAATATGTAAATTATCTACAAAGTGCAATATTTTCGTTTGTGCTCCCCCACTACAATGTACCATTCCGTGTACGCTATCTGCTTTGTATTTAGACAGAATAGCTTTGATAATTGGCGCATACGTTCTTGTTGGAGACAATACCAACTTACCAGCGTCTATTGGAGAACCCTCCACTGCATCAGTTAAGTTCACCTTTCCTGAATACACTAATTCTTCTGGTACAGACGAGTCAAAACTCTCTGGGTATTTTGCTGCTAACGAGTGATCAAACACATCGTGTCTTGCTGAAGTAAGTCCATTACTTCCCATTCCACCATTGTATTCTTTTTCATACGTTGCTTGTCCGAATGACTCTAATCCTACGATTACGTCACCAGGTTGAATATTCGCATTGTCAATCACATCACTGCGTTTCATACGAGCAGTAACAGTCGAATCAACAATAATTGTGCGAACTAAATCTCCCACATCTGCTGTTTCCCCACCTGTTGAGTGGATCGTTACACCAAATGCTTTCAATTCTTTAATCAAATCCTCAGTACCATTGATGATAGCAGAAATAACCTCACCTGGAACCAAGTTTTTATTACGACCAATTGTACTTGACAACAAGATATTATCCGTTGCACCAACGCACAGTAAATCGTCGATATTCATAATAAGCGCATCTTGAGCAATTCCTTTCCAAACAGAAATATCTCCTGTTTCTTTCCAATACATATAAGCTAAAGACGATTTTGTACCTGCTCCATCAGCGTGCATAATCAAGCAGTAATCTTCATCTCCTGTTAAATGGTCTGGAATAATCTTACAAAAAGCTTTAGGAAATAACCCTTTGTCAATGTTCTTAATAGCATTGTGAACATCTTCTTTTTCCGCAGAAACTCCGCGTAGTGCGTATCTATTGTTAGTATTCATAAAAAGTGTGTTGTTTGCGCAAATTTAAGCTTATTGTTGATGTAAAGCAATGTTATTTTAGAGCAACATTATTTTTATTTCTCAAAAAGCCTTAGCCTTGAATATAAGGCAAAAAAAAATCTACCGCCTTAGCAGTAGATTTCTATAAATCTGTTAGATAGTTTTTAATACATCTATCAAAATATCAATATCTTCTTTTGTATTTTCGTGACTAAAAGAAAGTCTTAAACTCGGTTTCTTTAAATCCTCAGCACATAAAAACTGAGACAATACGTGAGATGGTTTTTGACTACCTGACTGACAAGCACTACCTCTTGATACAGCGATTCCTTTCATATCTAATTGAAACAACATCATTGCTGCTTTCTCTTCTGATAAAGGTAATAACACGTTTAAAATATTGTAGAATCCTGTTTTGTTACCATTAAAATGTACATCTGGATACACTTCAACTAATCGCTTGCTACAATACTCTTTTAACGAAGTAATATGAGCGCGTTCTTCATCCAACAACTCGTACGCCATTTCTAACGCTTTTGCCATACCAACTACTTGATGTGTTCCCTCTGTTCCTGCGCGAAGTCCTTTTTCTTGTTCTCCTCCAAACATTACTGGTCTCAACACGTTTTTCTTACGGATAAATGCAAAACCAATTCCTTTTGGTCCGTGGAATTTATGAGCACTTGCCACAATAAAGTCTACAGGAATTTCAGCTAAATCAATTCTTGTTTTACCAACCGATTGTACTGTATCACAGTGAAACAAAGCATCATTCTCTTGACACATAGTAGCCACGCGTTTCAAGTCAAGTTCAGTACCAACCTCATTGTTTACGTGCATTAAACTTACTAAAGTTGGCTTATCACCCTCTTTTAATAATTGTTCAAGTTGCTCGTAATCAATTTCACTTGTTTCTTTTATATCTAAAAACACCATCTCCACACCATATTCAGCATTTAATTGCTTTATAGTGTTTAACACAGCGTGGTGTTCTAATTTTGTACTAATAATTCTCTTAACTCCTAAATCTCTAACAGCAGAGCGCAAAATCCAGTTGTTACCTTCCGTTCCACAAGAGTTAAAAATAATCTCAGAAGAACTAACGTTAAACTGTTTTGCGATTATCTTTCGTGCACTTTCAATTAACGCCTTTGCGTGTCGTCCAATAGAATAAGTAGATGACGGGTTTCCATAATCATCTCTTAATACTTTAATCATTTCCTCTACTACTTCAGGACGCACAGATGTTGTTGCTGCACTGTCAAGATATACTTGTTTCATTTCCTAATAATTTGTTGGTATTAATACTATGCTTTACAAAGAAAGCAGTTGTTGTGTTCTTTAGTTAATCAATAAGCAAATATAATAAAAACTCGAAAAAAGAGCATAATTATATTAACAGTTTTACATCAAATGTGATTATTTATAAATCATTCAACGTTATCTATGATAATATCCTGTTCTTTTAAGACCTTTTTAGCAATGATTCCAAATAAAAGCAAATACACAAAACACAATAAACTAACAATATATGATTGGTGTATTCCTATTATATCTGCTACTTTTCCTTGTATAGGTGGAATAATACCTCCTCCTAAAATCATCATAATTAAGAAAGAAGACCCTTGTGCGGTATATTTTCCAAGACCGATAATTGCAATATTAAAAATAGCTGGCCACAATACACTACAAGCTAATCCTCCTGCTAAAAAGGCATAAACAGCAGTCATACCTGTTGTCATCAATCCAATCACCATTGCTACGAGTCCAAATGTACTAAATAACACCATTGTTCTGGCAGATTTATTTTTACTCCAAAAAGAGAATAATATTTGAATAACCACACAGATGATATAATAATACAAATGTTGAATATCATTTCCTGCTAACACATTGGCAAACAGCACAACAACGTACGCTAACAAGGGGACTACCACTAAAGCTAATACGCGTTTTGTTTTACTTAAATTAAATACGCTTACAGCACCTGCCCATCTACCAATCATCAAACTCCCCCAATACATCGAAATATAAGGCGCAATCTCTGACGACTGCAACGACCCAAATTCTTCAAGTTTTAATAATTCTCCCAAATTACTCCCGATTCCAACTTCAACACCTACATAAGCGAAGATGGCAAACATACCCAATAACAATTGCGGATACTGCATAGCTCCCCATCCTTCTTTATTTTTTCTACTACTTACATAAGCAAAAGCTATACTCCCTGCTATAACGACTAACGCACCACATAGCAACAAAATACGCTTGTTCTCTAAGGGCACTTTTAGTACTTCAATCGCCTGATCTATTGTTTGTAAAGGGTCTCCTTCAAGTAAAGCAACTTGTGGTAAATCACCATTTTCCAAACGTTGAGCTAATACTATACGTTCTGATTCTAATTGTTCAATATCTTTACTCGCCTGACTGCTATATGTTCCAAAAACAGGAATAAACAAGGCAATAAGTAAGCCAGTCATAATTAACAATAACTTAATCGACTTACTTGCAGGCTCAATCTCCTCTGTACTAACTCCGGCTGGAATCTTCTTTGAAAAGTAAAACATCGCTGCCGCAAGTAAAAATAGTCCACCAACAGCGGCATATAAAAATGTCATCGTATCCAAACTTAAATGCTGAATTTGATCATCTGTCAACGCTTCCGTACTTCCAAAAAGCGCATACGCCATTAAAAGCGGACCTACCGTTGTTCCCAACGAATTAATTCCCCCTCCAAGACTCACTCTACTCGTTCCCGTTTTAGGATCTCCCAGAGAAATAGCTAATGGATTCGCCGCAATCTGCTGTAGTGAAAACCCAAGGGCCACGACAAACAAGCCAACCAACAACGCTACGTAAACACTCACCTGTACTGCCCATATCATTGCAGCTGCCCCGATTGCAGAAAACAGTAATCCATAAACAATAGAGCGTTTAAACCCCCAATTACCGATCAAATCTTTTCGCTTGTAAGAACTCACTAAAAACAAGATTAGCGCCCCAAAATAATAAGCTGTATAAAAAGAAAAGTCGATAAGCTGTGATTGAAACTGGTCTAAATGAAAGAAAGCTTTACAGAATGGAATAAAAATACTATTACCCGCAGCAAAAAAGCCCCAAAAGAAGAAAACGGTAACCAATATATACAACGCTGGATAATTGGTTTTTACAGATGAATTACTCATATATAAGTTGTTGGATTACGATTTTAATAAGTTTTCCAAATATAGATAAATCCATAATCTCCTAAGCAATTTATCCTTTCAAAAAAGAAACTCTGTGCAAAAGTTGTTGTTCAAAAAAAGAGCCTTTACTGATTGTCTACGCAAAAATCAAAGGGGACAAACAGAAAATCGCGTTAAAAAACGATTAACTACGTTGTAATTTTACTTTATCCCAAGAAAAAAACTATTTTTGTCACTGAAAATAATTCTAAACTTAATATGAAAAAGTTTTTAGCCATTGCAAGTATATCTTTGCTAACTGTTTTATCTTCTTGTGACGACGGTGATCTTGTATATAAAGATATCGATTTTAGTAAAAACACCTCTGTTTCAAGATGTAGCACAGTAGGTGCAGAAAAGATATTTTACAAACTTCAGAATGACGAAGCACTTATCCTTGTAGTGGATGCAGAAAATCTAATGAAAGACCCAACACTTAAAACTATTGCGGTTAATATTGATGGTCAATCAACTTCATTAGACTATAGAAAATACACAGATAAAGTAGATAGTAAATCTATTTGTAACCTACCACCTCCTGCATCGCCATCAGTGATTCAAAGCATTCCTGCATCGCCTGGGGGAACAGTTATTATCAATAGAGAAATCGCTTTAAACAACAATACTTCTGAAACAAACAATTCTGTATCGTTGACTTACCAATACGCGTTTTATTTACAAAACATCAACTTCAAAGAGGGAGAAACGAATATTAAGTATGATAAAATGTTATTTGGAACGAACAACTATGCCAACCGTACTTTAGAGTTTAAGTTTACTGGAGCAGATGGAGTCTTAAAAACATTGAATGAATGTGAAGGACGCACTGTTACACTTTCTAATAGAGAGGCTGTTTTAGTTGGCTTATCAATTGATGAATTACCTAATGAAGAAACTGTTAAAACGATTAACTTAGACAATGAAAGAGTAGCTACTTTTAGATATTACAGTCGCACGGGAATTAATCTACCTAACGTATGTAAATATGAAGGAGATATTCCTGGTTCATCTGAAGCAAACGTAAACAAGTTAGAAGAACTGTGGACTGCTACTAAGGGGCAAATCGTTATTGAAACAC
Organism: Myroides phaeus; assembly: GCF_009799805.1. NCBI lineage: Bacteria > Pseudomonadati > Bacteroidota > Flavobacteriia > Flavobacteriales > Flavobacteriaceae > Myroides > Myroides phaeus. The sequence goes on along the minus strand of NZ_CP047050.1, from coordinate 2,308,314 downwards.
GTAAGACAAATCCTGTTGAAGGACCAGCAAAATTGGTTCACAAAGTAACACTTAAAGGGGCACACTTTATCAAAGACCAGTATGACAACCTTTCTTTTACAAAAGATATTGTGTTAGGTGAATATACTACTGATATTAAATAACATAGATTATATATAACCAAAAAAATGCCACCTGATTAGGTGGCATTTTTTGTTTTGTATTAATCGATTACAGCAACATATTTAAAAAATACATAGCCTATTTGTTTCGTTCTTTTGTTTTCTACTTTTACCCATTCTCCTTGCATAGATAAAAAAACTAATAAATCACCTTTATACAATTTATCAGTAGTTGCATAATGTGTTCCTGGTCCGGATCTTACATTCAACATATTTGAAGTTACCACTAAGGTTTTCAAGTAATATTACTTTCTTTTAAAAACATTTATTATACTGAAATTCAAATTAATACCACTTGTAAAATCCACCTTTTAATTTCTAATTAAATGGTAGAATATGATCACTTACTTTTTTTAAATTCCATTTAAAAAAACCACCGCAGTCATTTAATTTTAAACAATTAGAACATTCAGGCAAATACTCATTTTTCCAATCTGAAATAGATTTTCTAGAAACCCCTCTTATGCTCATTGGTAACAAACATAAAGGAGTATTATAAATAGAAACATTCATCCCTTTATCTACTAAATATTCAACGGCTTCTTCTAATTCATCTTTGTAGTCGTAAGGATCAATCCATAATTTATCTATGTTGTAAGGCGTATAACCTATATACTCCAAGCCCATAAAAGCAATATGCTCTACAAAAGGTAAATTTTTATAAATATACTTAGCTAATTTCACAAGCCTATGAGTTGTTTGTTTATGAAGAACAATCCTAATCTCAATACGTTGATTAAATCTATTTAAATTATAAAGACCTAAAATAGTTTGATCAAAAGCATCTTTAGCTTGAACGATATAGTCATGAATTTGATAAAAATCAGAATATAAAGGTATTCCAAACATAATTCGATTACTAGAAATATCTGTTAATTGCTCCGTAAAATCATACCATGCAAAAGTCCTTCCATTTGATAATATATGAACTTCTGTTTCTGGTAAATACTCGACTATCATTTTTAATAATTCAAAAAAATACTTACCTAGTAGCGTAGGCTCTCCACCAGAAATTCCTAATTCGACACAATCTTTTGGAATTAATGGAATTAATTTTTTATGTATATTAAACAAGCGTTCAATATCATCAATATTCTTAGGAGGCTGTGAACACATCAAGCAATTACTATTACATCTTTCTGTAACTAGTAAAGTGTTATGAAGTGAATTAACCCTATATAATGTATTTACATTACCATCATCTGAAACTACAATAATATCTCCCTCTTCTAAATATTCTAATGTACTAATACCCTCAACTAAGGTTTGATTATAACCATTTACATTTTTAGATGTAGTCAACACAGCTAATGAATCATTTAGAGGTATTTCTCCAACAATAATGTCAATTATTAAAAATGTATTTTTATCTATTTTATTAAAATCTCTTGTAACTGAGCCAACAAGAAAATCGTTAATGTTTTTTGACCTACCTTTTACTCGTAATAACATTTATTTAAAGTATTTCATGTTTACTCCTTTAATTTGCTGTTCTTATCCAACCTTGAAAAATTTTTTCTATTCTAACATCTGAATCCATTAACTCAAATAAATATCTAATAATTTCCATATTTTTAGAACAAAAATCACTCGTTGGTCTATGTCCATACATATGCCCTTGCGTTGCATAGTTATGTACAGGATCTGCTCCACAATATTGTTGAAAGGCACATTCTGAACACCCAGCAAGACTCTCATTTGCCCATACTTCTGATATTTCTTGTGCCTTCTCTCCAAAAAACAAATGTTCATATGAGTCTTCCAAAGACCCCATTCTGAATGTAAAGTCATTTTGTTCTGCTAGCATTCTACTTTCATCTGTTGCATACACATCCCCATCATAATTAAAAACAACAACACCTGTTATTAATCCAGCTGGTGATTGTAAGTCAACAAAACCAACATTGAAAGGGGTTAACATTTTTGTTAAAAAAATCCTCGCTAAATCCTCCGAGAAAAACTCCCCCTGGAAATTATACTCCAATATTCTTTGAAGAGCTTTTTTATAAAAATCTAAAAATCGATCTGTTTCATATCTATCTTTCTGTGTTCTCAGAGCAAAGCCATAAGGACTTATATTTCTTAAAAAAACACCATTAAAACCTCTATTTTTATATTCTTCAACAATTTCTATCGGATAATCTAAAGAAAGCTTTGTTGTAGTCATTAATGCAGAAACCGCATCTTTTCCGTTTTTTTCACGTGCTAACTCAATACCTTTGATTGCTAGATTATAACTACTTGCATTAGGTTTTCGCCTATTTGAATCATGAACTATTTTCGGTCCATCTAGTGACGCAGACAAATAAACATTATGCTCTTTACAGTATTCCAAAACTTCCTCAGTCAACAAGGCTAAATTAGTACAAATTACTTTTGTCAAACCTCGATTAGTTCTTATTGCTATATCTTCTGCTTTGTTTACTGCATACTTAATATTGTCAAATGCCAATAAAGCCTCACCACCTTGAAACTCCATTGTAACGTGTGGATTAGGTGATTTAAACATTATTTCAATACCTTTATCAATATGATAACGAGACATATCGTATTTCTCTTTATCCTGTGTAACTCTAGAAACTTGGCAATAACTACATGTATGTTCACATCTTAATGAAATAACAAAAATATGAAGACCCGTAAAATAATTTAAGAAAAGTTTTTTTGTTCTATATCTAGTAGCTAACACATCAATCAAAGGACTGACTATTTTTTCTGAAATAAAAAAATTAGCAATTAAATCCCCATAAAGTTCATTATCAGTTTCTTTACTAATTTCTTTTTTAACTATACGTTCATATGTTCCTTTAGGTATTATTAAGAAATCTCCTACTTCATTGACAATTAATTCTTTATTTTCATTAATTCTATGAAACCTAAATGGTAATAAAAAATAATTATGATTCTCTGATTTTAAATCAAAATGCGAATCATCTTTAAATTTACGACTTTTCTTTTTATCTGTAATCTGCATAATTTAGCTAATATTAAACCCAACAGGATCTGTTACTTCTCCTGGAGGATTCTCATCGAATTCACCATTTGAAAAAGCTTTTGCAATCAATAAATCTCTGATATTTTTTGTTTCTTTTGTAACTATATCCCTTAAATTAAAATCAATCAAATCATTTTCTAATTTTTTTAAAACTAATTTCAAATTATGCTTATTTTGTTCTAATGGCACCAATACAATTTTAAAATACTGATTGTCCTCGATATTCACTATATCAATATTGCAATGAAAATCATTGCAATACCAATACGTACATTTAAAAACACTATCTTTAGAATATAGCTCTGCATTTGCAAAAGCTACAATCTCATTTTCTAACACTCTATTCATTATTAAAATTTTTTAAGCGTAACTGCTAGAATAATGTGAACGATGAGAGCTATGAGAGCTATGAGAGCTATGAGAACTATGAGAGCTATGAGAACTATGACTTGCTATAAACTTACTATCTTCTAAATTATTTATATTAAGCTTTAATACTGGCATAGGCCTAACTTTTTGGGCATTTACTTTAATTTCGACTGGTTCAAAATTAGTATTTGGTAGTTCAACTGCTTTAACTTGATTAGAAGTCAATGCTGCTATTGCTAATCCAAAAATAGACGACACTTTTTTAGTCAAATTACTTGTGATTTTCTTATTTCGATCTTTCATACTCTATTAAATTTTATTATACATTGAGTAAAACTATAACAACCTAAATCACAAATAGCAATTTGAAATTATAGGCACTATAAAAATACAAATACATAAATAATTTTCATTTAATTATTTAGTGAATTAGCCCTTTTTTTGAGTATATGAATTCTAATTTATCATCAATCAAAAAAATAAGAAAAAATCTCCTATTTCATATATATTAATAATTAACTTTAAAAAACAGAAAAATCCGTTTAAATCATACATCCATAGGTTAATAGATTTCGCTTTCTTAATATCTATATTACTACTACTCCTCTATATTCCAACTCTTGCTATGAAACATAGTTATTATTGCATCAACATAATGTTTGTAAACAACATATTTTACCAAAACACCTCTTCTTACACCAACAATTCTTACAAATTAAGAAATTAAACTATGATAACTTTTAGAAGCCAGTATGCTGGCTTCTTTTTTTACTTATTGGACTACATATTTTTATCGGACACCACTAATAGTAAATTATACATAACAATCAACCCTATTTCTTCAAAATTGTAATCTCACCTACATACTGACTTTTAGAGTTACTTTGTATCTCATCTGCACGCACTTGATACCAAAAAGCCCATACGTGAACCCGGTGATTTTCCCAGCTTTTAAATATTGGAAGAACTAACTTGTAATGTATATCTTCAGCTTCATATTCGTAAATAGTGGACTCATGTACTATCGGATTGAACAAATAAACTACCAGTATGTTCTTTTTATCTGAATCTTCACTTGATTTAAACCTTCTCCATTGCATTGATAATTGAAGATTTGACATCATTTTTAAACTATGTAACTTCCGTTTTTTACCACGACCCGTAGTAAATCCCAACTTACTCATATCAACATATGCGTGATTTCCATATTGAAAAGTTGCTTCTTTCATTCCTTTTTCAACCAAAAAAGGGGTTACCATTTTTTTCAGGGAATTAAGCCTGTAAAAAGGATTTGTGAACTCTTCTAAATTGGTAAAAAAATTAGTCAAATATTCCTCTTCTTCGCCTGGATTTACACTTACATACGTTTTTTCATAAAAGGAATCCTTCTTTTCTTTAGTACCTTGATGACGAATCTCCGTGTGGTTTAGCACATTTTGCTTGGCTTTTTTAACCTCCCCATCCACTTGTAAACATTCATTATTTTTTTTCATAGCTTTTGTTTTTTTACGAACCAATTGATTTTGAAATAATTACAAAGCTATTTTATAATTTACTATCTTTTCTTCACCCTTCCACTTTTGTCCTTTCTTTTCTCTTTTTTTCCTTTCTTTTCTCTTTTTTTCCACTTCTGTCCTATTCCCATTTCTACGCATCCCCCTTGTTTTTACCTGTAAACATAGAAAACCACAAACTACTGTAAAACAAACAGATAGATATTTTACACCACCTTTTATTTAGCATCGCTTTGCATAAACAGTAGTCTTGCTTGCAAAACAGGGGCCTTTTCCGAAGAAGTCCCGATGAAAGCTACAACCGTTCTCGATGAAATGACTTAAAGAAACTCACACTTAGTTAAGGCATCATTTTTGAACTTATACAAAAAATTGTCAATCAAATAATATTCTTATTTTTATAAAAAAGCAACACTAAAAAATAATTAAGTGTATTTTTAACACATTATAATAAATACTACTCACTCAAAAAAACAAGACACTCACTAATCTTTTAAAAAAGCACAAATAAATTTTACTAATTTTATAATAATTAAATAAAGTTAATTATGGCTATATACAAACATAAACTTGTTTGCATTCTACTTCTTGTTACAACTTTATATAGTTGTAATAAACCAAAAGAAGATGAAAATTTATCTACCTCACATTTTGGGAAGTCTATTTCTTATGAAAAATTTCTTTGGAAAGATGCTCGAAATGATACTTTACAAAAGTCTTTTGTGTATTCATTTAACAATTGGGCAACTGAATCAAACTCATCCGTTACAATAACTTTAAATAACGGAGAAAACGAGATAATTAAAAATAAGACTCCTTACCATTTTCTAGTAAATAATGCTCCTATTACTGATGGTAAAATAATTTTGAAATCAACTAATAAAACTGGGGATACAATCAATTTGAAATTAGTTATTCCTAATCAAATTAATACTGACTTTTTTGGATACATTACAATTGCAGATCACAATCTTGATCGTGTAAATGATATCGAAAATCCTAAAAACACTAATATTTACAAATGGTCTGCTACTCAAGAAATTCAAATGAATCCCTTGAAAGTTATATTACTTTGGACATTAGCCATAACAGCAGCTTTCCTATTTATTTATTTGTTAATACTGAGACCTATTATTTTTAAAAGAATGGGAAAAGGACAAATTACAATTCAACAACCTTTCTTTAAAAACATAAATGTTAAAAATAACATTGAATTAGTTTTTACTAATAAAAAACATAAACAAGGATTCTTTAATAAAATATTTCAAGGAAAACGAACAACAATCACTAATAATTTCTTCACCAATCCTATCTACTTTACTCCAAGTGTAAAAAGTAAAATTAGAATTAGAACAGGAGGTCATTATAGTATAGAGCCCTTTACCACAACTTTTGAAAAAGGGATTATTTATGAGATTACAAATAATAACACTAACGAAAAAATAACTATTACATATTTATAGACTATGGCACATACTTTAAAAAGAAGTTTATTCATTGGATTAGGAGGAACTGGAGCACAAGCATTATTACATACTAAAAAGAGATTTTTAGATACTTATGGTGAAGTACCACCTATGATCGGCTTTCTAGCGATTGACACAGACATAAGCACAGGAGAGAAAACAATTATGAGAGATAATATATTAGATATTCACTCTAATAAAGACAATAAAGTCTCTTTTACTCCCTCTGAAATTATTCACATTGGTGTACAAGGTGCTGCTTCTGCATATCAAATAAACAAAGACACCATTTTTGATTGGATGCCTCAAGAAAATGAGTACGCTTTAAGAAATTTATGGCAAGGTGCTGGTCAGGTAAGAACAAATGGTCGTTTTGGTACATATTTCAACCAAAACAACATTATGAATGCTGTTCAAACTAAAATTAATGCTATTCAAAATATAGATATAGCAAACCAAAACAAGTTCATTCCTAAAGACGCTGGAATTGAAATTAACTTTGTCTTCTCTATTGCAGGTGGTACTGGTAGTGGAACTTTTATTGATACGGTTTATTTAGTTAAGCACGCTTTAAGAGGTAATGATAATATTAAGTCTATCGGATTTGCAGTGTTGCCAGATGTATTTAATGCGATGCAACAAGGTATTTCTATGGCAAATACAAGACCTAATAGTTATGGAGCTTTAATGGACTTAGATTATTTAATGAGTAAAGATGTACATAACTTCGGGTTATCAATCAATCTAAATCAACAAATAATTCCTGTTACGGAAAACCCTTTTGATATTTTATTTACCATAGGTAATAAAAATACCAGCGGTGCAGTTGTAAACCATATTTCAGATATCTCAGAACAAATTGGACTTGCTATGTTCACAGGAGCAAGTGAGTTAAGTGCTAATGTAAATAGTGTTTACGATAATGTATTAACAGTTCTATCTGGAGGTCAATTAGATATTCTTAATAAACGTGCTTGGGCTTGTGGTATGGGAGTTAGTGAATTATATTATGATGGAAATACGCTCGGAAATATTTATGCAAGAAGAGTTTATGGAAATATGATAAGCAACTTATTATCAGAAGATTCTAATGCTCAACCTCTTGCTTCAGCTTTTATAGATAATCCTTCTATAAATATTAGAGAGAATAATGGTAATGACAACCTTATTAATGCGTTATTAAATAAAAACCCGCAAAACCAATTCCCTAATATTGATGATATCACTGACTTAGCTAATCAAATTAATGCTTATCTAAATAGTGTGGAGAAAACGGCTGATCAAGCTATCACTTTGAGTGAAAAAACAAAATATAGTGATGTCGTTTCTCAATTAAAAGAATTCATTACAAAATCATTAAATGCTAATTATGGTATTGGTAATGTCAAACATTTCTTAGGTGATTTAAAAGAGCAGTTAACTATTTTCTTTAAGGAAATGGATGAAGAAGAAGAAAGCTTTATTAAAGAAAAACAGAATAATGAAAATGCTATTAAGAATGAAATAGAGAGTTTACAAAACATTTCTACAGGATTAGCTTCTTTTTTAAAGAAATCATCTATAAATGAAAGTAAAGAAGGTTTAGGAGACTTAGTTAATCGCCAAGCAATTACTATTAATGAAATTAAAAGACGTGTTTTCGCTAAGCAATTCTTAACAAAATTAATTGATAATGTAAATGATTATCAAGCAACCATTGCTACACTTATTAGTAAATTAACACAAGTTAAAGAGAGTGCTACAAGCTTTGTTAATAGCATCATTAACTCAACGAATGAAAAACAAAAAACATTTATCATTGACTTGCACAAAGAAGATTTAGACAAGACATATGCTAAAGATGGAGACTTTTTAATTGCTGATTTCATTGCTACATTTAACGATACGCTTGATAATGGTATGTTATCTTTTGAAACATTAAAAAACGAGCAAATTGAAAAGATATTCTGGAAATATACAAAAGGACTACCTAAAGCTTTAGCTTTTAAAAATAAATCAATTGACGATGTATTAAGAGACTTATCTCCTGAGAAAACAAATGAAATAGCGAATAAGCTTATTGCTAAATCTCACGCATTATGGCAACAAAGCTCTAAGGGATACGCTATTGGTCAGCAATTATTTGATTATTTCGTTATTGGTTTACCTACAGCAAACTCAACTTTTAAAAACTCTTTTAAAAATTTAGTTCAAAATCAAAATATAGAGTACGTTTCTACAGGAATTCACAATAAAGTTATTTGCTACAGAATGGAAGCTGCTTCCCCTATTTTTGGAGTTTTAGATGTAGAAGGATATGCTAGAGACCACGATAAAATTAAAGAGAATTCAAACTCTATGATTTACCATATTGACAAAAATTGGTTGACAAAAATGGAACGAACAAACTTCTCTATCTGGCCTGCAAAAAAAGAAGACAACAGCTTACAGGCTTGGGTATTAGCTTTTGGTTATGATCTTATTAAATTAGAACCTACTACCAATAAATATAAAATATATTCGACCAAACAAGGTGACGCTTTAGATGGTTATTGGCTTGAGCTTTCTGAATATAGAGATGAATCTTTTGACATATTTAAAAGAGGCAAATTTATTGATGAAATCATTAGTAGTATTGAAGCAAAACAAGCACAAGATGGTGAACAACAAAGTAGTGGGCTAATCGCTGATATAAAAATGAACTATATCACAAATTATGCTCAGATAAATATTAGTCGTGATGATCTAAAAAAATCAATCTACAGCAAAGTTGCTGACTTACTTAGAAAAGAAATTGACTTTGTTACAAAAGAATTAAAATAACAATGACACTTTATGATTAGTCCTTGCATTAACATAGCAATTGGAAAAGATGGGACAATTTGTGTTCAAAACCTTGCGAGTATTTTCCATACTCGTGAGGATTTGTTTCCACAACTTATGTCTTTCTATTCCATTGAGATAGAAAACGAAATACAATTTGATGTATTTGATAAAACTACACATCAATTTATAAATTACAGACTACCTAATAAAGAAGATGACAAACTAACAAATAACCATATTTTTATTGCAAATGCATATAATGACTTAATTTCTATCATTAATGTATTGTTTAAAGATTTGCAATACACTTATATTAATGTAAATCTTGTTTACTCTGCATTAGAAGTAGACCTGAGTATTATTGAAACCATAAGTAATATAATCAAGCAATACACACTTGATGGTACTTTTGGTACAGTGATAGTTAAAAATTACGTAATACTATCTGATGGTACAGGTATATTATCTACTAAACAAGAAGAACTAATTACATCAAACTTATCTTTTTTAGAGAATGTCAGAGAAACTAACCCGATTGTAGATAGTATTTTTCTGCTTGATGATAAAAACATCAATGCTGTTTTCTTGGGATATAAGCACGAGTATTTGTCTTTTGCATTATATGAGTTTCTCATTGCTATAATGACTAATCAGTATAAACTAATTAGCAACTTACCTGGAAAAAATAAATTAATGTCATTTGGAATAGGTTCTGTCTTTTTTGATAAGTTTTATTTCAATGCTTTTTTTGATAACAAAATATTTAATGCTTTCCTTGAAAAAGAAAGTATTGCTACTAACAAAAGAAATTATTATAACATATCCGTCTTTGATAGTATAAATGGAATTTTTAACAATTTTTATAGCGATTGTACTATTGACATTTCAATGCTTTTAAAAATAGTTACTGCAGATTCTAAAGAATCTGAAAACTTAAACATTGGTTCATATTTACATATGTTGCAATTATTACTTGGCAAAACACAAGACCAAGTTATCAATGAAGAAAAGTTCACGCTACAATACAATATTAAAGAACTAATTTTCAATATTGTTCACGAATATATCTTAGAAAACAAAAAAGAATATATTTCAGTCAATGAAGCAAAAAGAAAGTACGTTGAACATATGTACAACGAAAAGGAACTTTACGAATTAAAGACTTTAGAAGAAGATTATAGCGAAGAGATTAATACTTTAGAAAAAACGATTAAAGACAGTAATACAATATTAGCTGCATATAATAAGCAGTTAGAAAAAAGCTTTTTAAAATACAAGAAACCTTTAGAACGAAAGTACTTACAATTAAATCAACTAACTGATTTAAACAAACGTTTAGAGGAACTAAACAAGAAAAAGCAAATTACTAAAGAGCTTCACAAACAAAAGAACTTCTTTTCAAGACTTTTTACAAATAGAGCTTTTAAACGTGAGATTATAGAAATTAACCATGATATTACAGCTTTAAAGCAGGAAATAAATTCTAAAAGTAAAAATATTGAGCAAATTCAAAATGCTCTAAACGAATTATATAAGCTATATGAGATTTGTAATGATTTAAACAATAAAATTAGTTTAATTGTTGATGATCTACACCAACATCAATCATTCCTTTACCAAGAATGGAAGGGAACTCCATATATCGACTATTCTTTCGTGCAGAATATCTTAGATATCGAACTTTTAGAAGACTATTTTATAAAACATAAATCTCAATTAACTAGAAATACAACTATACCAATAATTGAATTAATAGACGAGAAAAGCGATATAATAGACATTGTAGGTGACTATATAACAAAGACCCTAAATAATAGATATGAAATAATTGATTTCTATATTTCTGATTATATGCTTGGTGAATACGATCATTTAAAATTGTTTACACCATTTGATTTTAACACGGATATTCAAAAGTTGAAAGAAAGAAGTAGACCTTTTGTAAATGTTATTCCTACTTATATAGTGCAAACACACGAATTATTTTCAATTTGTAATTGTAAAAAGAAAGACCAAGTGTTACAACAAATGACTAAATATTATAGTAGCTCAATTCCACAAACAATGGAGAACCCTAATAAAGATCGCTTTATAGCAATCAATATTGAGAGTATAGTTTCTACTAAAAAAATTGCAAAATCAACTAAAAAAGATAAAGAATGAAATTCAAAACATTTTTAATATTAATATGTTTTCTCTTTTTAAGCTTTCCTATGTTTTCACAGCATAGTTTGAAAGAAAAAAAATACATATTTGAGCTTGATATCACCAAATCAATGTGGGGAATTGGTGAGCCTGGATCAATCAATATTTTCGATCAAGTAAGAACTCAATTAATTAAAGCAATTGAAAATATAGATGATCCTTCTGCTGAAATTGTTCTTGTGACTTGGCAAGACCAAATTATTAGTACGTGGAAAGAATCTGCTAACTCTGTTGGTAAAGAACGTTTAGTAGAACAACTAAAAAAAATCACTGTTAAATCTGTACCTGGTCAAAATACCAATATCTATAATGCCTGGGTTGAAGCTAAAAAACACGTAAACCCTTCTAAAATTAATATTGTATATCTATTAACTGATGGTAGGCATAGTGTTCCCAATCCTCCTATTTCTAAATTGTATAATGAAATTCCTAAATGGGCTTCATTCTCTGCTGAAAAGGATGCCTATATGTTTTTAGTTGAACTTACTTCACAAGCTATTGACAATAAAATGCGTTCACTTGTTGAGGCAACTGATAAAGTGGAGTTTATTCATGGTATTGAGTTCTATACGCTATTTGTAAATAACACTTCCCCTATTATCAATATTGATGAGAAGCTTGAATTCACACTTAATATCAATAAACAAAATTTACCTGAAAAGTATAATGATATTAAAATAGGCTTACAGTTGAATAGTGATCTATTTGAAATCGTAAATTCGTCTATTACATTAGAGCAAACTCCTACTGCTATAAAACTACGTTTGAAAAAATCGTTAGAGGAGGTTAAAGCTTCTTTATCAGAGTCTTCTATTCTACCAATTACTATTATTTTTGATGACTCTAAATACAAACATATTAAGCTTATCAATAAAGATATCAATTGTAAAATTATAAATAAGAAAGAGAAGGTATTCTATTTCAATGAACTTTAATGAATCATTTCATTCTAATAAATTCAATAATGCCCTAAAAGTATTTAACTTTTAGGGCATTATTTCTATATAAATTCTCCAAACCAACAAAACTCACAAATAGGAAATTAAACTTCCTACACTCCCCTTTACTTTGTAGTGTTCAATAGGCAGTGATTTATTCTTTAAATACATAGAGCTGACTACAACAAAAAATACAATCATTCATTTTAAATTCTAATATTATGGCAACGAAACCTATTTTAAGCAAGAACCCAACTAATCAAGATAGTATTCCAGAAGGAATTGGAGAGTTTGGATGGGATGTTACAAACCCAATTCCTACCGCTTCTGTAGCTCATAATCGTCTATACTTAAATGCATTAACAATGCCTAATGGAAATAAAGTACAATACACACGTATGGGAAGTGTAGGGGCAGAAAATATTCCTGATATTATTGATAAATACCAGATTTCTTGTGACTCTATTCTTGTCGGATATTTACACTTGTGTCCATATCACTTAAAGACATCTGAAAAGGCACCTAAAGACTTAAAGTTATCACATTTAGGTAAGGATATCTTGTTAGGTGTTGCTGTTGCTGATGCAATGGGTGCTCCTGTTGAGTTCTTTAAACCGACCTCAATCGACTTGAATGAAGTTCGTTCAAATTACGCGAGTGATCCTGATAGATTAACAGCATTTGGTGCCTGGCATAAACCTGTGGGTACGTTTACAGATGATTCGTCTATGACTTTTTGTTTGGCTGAATATTTAGCGAAAGGAAAGACTGATTTAAAAGATTTGATGCAGTTGTTTACAATGTGGGCCGATTCGGGATATTGGACTGCAGATGGAGAAACATTTGATATTGGAAATACTTGTTCTGCTGCTATTCATAATTTCTCTCTAAGCAATGATCCTACTACGTGTGGAATGGCTTCTGAAAAAGATAATGGCAATGGTTCGCTTATGCGTATTCTTCCTTTATTATTTCCTTTTAGACAGACAAAAGATAAAGATAAATACCAACTTGTTTCTGAGTTTAGTGGTCTTACTCACGCTCATAAAATATCGGTAGATTGTTGTTTTATCTACTTGTGGTTTGCTTCACTTTTAAATGATCGAAAGGATGTTACTGTTGCTTGGAATCAATTGCTAAAAACACTTCCTCCTCATATTTTAAACGATGAGCTTTATGCTAATTTGTTTAAAGGAGACATCACACAAGCGGATGCTTCTACATTTAATGCTAAAGGATATGTATTAGGTACATTGGAAATTGCTATCTATTGTTTATTAACTACTTCTTCGTATGAAGATGCTGTTATAAAGGCTATTTCTTATGGAAATGACACGGATACAAATGCTGCTGTAACGGGTGGTTTAGCAGCTATTATTTATGGTTATCAAACAATTCCGCAACATTGGTTAGCTCCATTAAAAAGAGTAAACAAAGTGGTTGAATTAGCCGAAAACCTTGAACTTGAATTTGAAAATGGATATGTTGATGCGACCTTTGACCCTATTGGCAAGTATACAGAGGAACAATTAATCGAAATTGTATGTAAGTTACAAGGTAAAGTTCCGAGTTATATTGATGATTATAAAAATAGAGATTTCTTAGACCCCGAATCAGACGATTTTCATAACTATTGGATAGATATTTATACGCATCTTGCCTTTGCTTATGGTGTCAAATATGGTTATATAGACTTTGATGCGTATTCACCCTCTTTCCAATTCATTTATTTTGGGGAAGATTTTAGCCATCCTATTGCTAAAGATAACTATGATTTTGATATTTATGGTTATTATAGAGAACTTGTACCAAATGGAGATTACTATATTCTAAATAACTTAGAGTTTTATCAACACGAAAATATTGAAGCTATCTTAGATTTTGTTTAATTCTTTCTTAAACAAGCTTATATAGTTTTACCAAAATACGCCCTTTTAAAAGGAGGTATTTGAAAACAAAAGAGGATGTCTTAAAAGTTCATCCTCTTTGCTTTTTGTTTTTATTTTTAATTAAAAGTATACTTTAACCCTACTTGTATTTGATATGGATTACCTGACTTGACAGGCGTCCCCTTTGTATTTACTCTGTAATTGAACTGTTCTAAAGCACTATCAAAACCAGGTAGTGCAGCCTGTGTATCCGTTTTTGGATTTCCTAATGCATATAAAGACTGTGTTCTCATAGACTTATTTATTCCCCAATCCTTATTTAATAAATTCGCAACATTAAAGATATCAGCAGATAACTCAAATTTATGCTTACCTTTAATTTTAAACGCTTTTGATACTCTTAAATCAAAAACACCATAAAACCCATTTTCCCCACCATTTCTGTCAGCTACAGAACCATAACTACTTTTAATATATCTTTTTAAACTATTGCTTACATTGGGATTATCTAAAATTGCTTGTAAACCATTTTTGATATATTCAGGAGTATCTGCACTATTAATATCAAACACATATGCTAAGTCATTAGAAACACTCACAAAATCTCCATTCGTATTTCCCCCAGATAATAAGCTATATCTTGTTCCTCCAATACCCGAAAATCTAACTCCTACATTTACACCATAGAAACTTGGGACATTTCCATAGACAACTACTTTGTGTCTAAATTGATTATTTGAATAAGACATTCTATTCAAGTCTCTTGGATCATCAACTACAGGAAGTCCTAAAGTAGCAGAGTTAGCCACATTTCCATTATAAGAAGTATTGTCTTTTGTTGAGTTCCAAGTATAGCTTACAGATATTTCTCCATCTTTGTAATAATTAAAACTTGAATCAAAAACTAAAGCATAGTTGTTAACCTTACCTTCACTCACTAATTCCAAAACTCTTCCTAACTTATCTGTTTTACGACCTGCCTTCCAATCAGATGCTCCATTTGCTAAAATAGAAGTACTTGGCACATACACTCCTCTATTTCCTTCATTTTTCAAAGTAAAATAGGGTGTATCTACCATATTTCTATCCTTGTAGAAATAGTTATTTCGTCCTAAGTTCATATAACCTGTTACTCCTACTCTAAACTTATTACTGAAAAAGTGCGTATAAGATATATTAGCTTTATAAACCACTGGTACTTTCGCATTCTTTCCTGTAAAATTAATAGTACTCAATTGGTGCTCTGGAAGTACAGGAATACTATTCTTATCCCTTCTGTAGTCGTTGAAATTAACTATAGGCAATGCATCACCCATAACATCAACAGTAGCCAACTTACTTCCATCAAAAGTCAAATTATTAATCAGTACATAATTATTAATATCAGAACCAAAAATTCCTCCACCAAGTCTTACAATATCTGTATTAGCTTCATTGATATTCCAATTAAACTGAACACGTGGTTGTATAATTAAAGAATTAAAACTATTATCCGTTTTTAATCCTAATTCATCATATACTGTTTGATTAAACTTAGCCTTTGGATAACTCGCATAGTCCATTCGCAAACCAACAGTAATATCTAAACCTGCTGCAAGATAAGTTTGCATCTGACCATAAAGTCCAATATTAAAAATATTACCCCTTACAGCCAAATCATCCACTAAAGGAACTTCTCTATAAAAACGATATGGCCGTAAATTGGTAAAATTATCTATTGATGTAGCTTCAATACTCGGATCTGTATTAAAGTGAAAACGTCCATTAACCTCACTACCATAAATAGACTTTGCATTAGTTTGCATTAAGTCAACCCCAAAAGTGTAATTAATTTTATCCGTCGTATAATACAAGTTATTTACTAATTGAAAAACATTATTGGTAAACTTCTCTTGTGCAAACCTATGACCTCCTATTTGAATATTAGCAGAACGCACACCATTGCCTATGTTAGACGTTACATTTTCTACTATTGCTCGAGGAATATTCCAGCTTGGTAAATCGTCTCCAGGGTAACTATCTTGAAAAGTATACAAATATTGTAGTTTTAATTCATTCGTTAGTTTAGGATTAATATTTGTTCGCAAAGTTGCCAATAAGCTATTGTCTAAACTTTTATCATTTGCATATGATTCATATAAATTAATTTGCGTATTATCTGCAAGTCCAAGCGGATTCCTATCACTTGTAAAATTGTTTCTAATCGTCAATAAATTATTCTCATTTATTTGCCAATCCAAGCGTAAAAAGGCAGCATCTGAGTTTCTTCGCTTATTAAAAGCTCCATACTGAGGCTTATTTGAAACTCCATATTTACTTCTTGCTATATTTACAAAATTGTCCAATGTTTCTCTGGTAACACCATATCGTTCTTCATCCTGAGGTCCTCTGATATCCGCAATGAATAACGAACGCGCATCTAATTGATGATCCCAAGCAATAAAATAGTGAAGTTTATCTTTAATAATTGGTCCTCCTAAAGAAACTCCGTACTGATAAGTAGCATAATCCGCATCTCCTCTCTTATTACCATTAACATCATAAGGACTTGATAACCAATCTGAACGCATGTAAGA
Organism: Myroides phaeus; assembly: GCF_009799805.1. Taxonomy (NCBI): domain Bacteria; kingdom Pseudomonadati; phylum Bacteroidota; class Flavobacteriia; order Flavobacteriales; family Flavobacteriaceae; genus Myroides; species Myroides phaeus. The sequence goes on along the minus strand of NZ_CP047050.1, from coordinate 2,291,396 downwards.
AAACATTGATCCTGCCATTTCGTTGGTACCAGATTTTGTTACTGCACTTACTGTTCCTCCTCCACTGCGTCCCAAGGTAACATCATATTGATTTGTTACGACCTGAAACTCACGAACTGCCTCCATCGATATAGAATAAGGTGCTCCACTTCTACTTGTAGTTGAACCTCCTGAAGTTGGATTTTTTGCTGTTGTACCATCTATTGTAAAATCAATAGAAGATCCTAACTGACCTCCTATAGAGGCACCATTAGACAAAGGTGATAAATCAGTTAAATTAGAAAAGTTACGTCCATTAATAGGTAAGTTTTTAATAGTACTTGCAGAAAAAGCTGTTGATGCTCCTAAGGTTTCTTTTCTGTTTTTTAAACTAACCCCATTAATCAAGATCTCTTCTAATTTGTTTTCTTCTAATCCTAAAAATAAATCAACAAATATATTATCACCTTGATTTACATAATAACCAGATTTTTTAAATTCATTTTTATCAGAATCACTCACCACTATTATATATGGCCCACCTAATGGAATTTCTTTAAACACAAACTCCCCACTGTTATTTGTTTTGGTTCTTGTTGTAAAACCAGTAGAAGTATTCCTAATAAGTACTTCAGTACCTATTTGAACGGCATTGTTTTCGATAACAATTCCTTGAATAGATGCTTGAGTAGTTTGCGATAGTACTTGTACTCCAAAGAGTAAGGTACAAGCCATTGTAATCACTCGTAATTTTTTTCTCATGCTGTTATAGTTTTGATTAATATTATAAACTACCTCAAAACTACTCTCAACAGATTACCTCATTATTAACAATAGATTATGCTTATATTTTGTTAAGTAAACCAATATGTCTTTACTGTAACCTATTTGTTTTAAACAAACAACATATAACCGTAATTTCTAACAAACTAAACCTCATTCAACAACAACTTATTCATCTCGGTATCTAAAATTGCTGGCAACTCCCAATAAGCAATAAAATCCATAAACATCTGACGCCCTCTATCTTCTATCGTTGCCTTGGTCCACTCCTGATAATTCAGCAAGTCTAACTCCGAACTTGTCAATCGGTACTCGTGTTTTATGGCATTGCGCACTTTATTTTGAACATTTACAAAAGTATTCGCTTCTTGCTTGTTGTACGATAAGAACATATTCCCCACTGAGTAAGTGTACTTATTTCTGTTTAATTTCTGTTGACTATTGATATCTTTATACGTACTTCGCTCCATATAGTAATCTTCAGACGGATAAACCAGGTTAATACGCGGCTCTCCACTGCTCAACAGCGTTCCTTTATACTCTTCCAACGATTTTAAAAAATACTCTAAGCCTGTCCAGCTTTTAAAGCCTTCTCCTTTTTGAATGTGCTTGCTAACTTCACGCCACTTAAAGTGTTCTACACGCGACTCCATCAATGTCTCTAAAAGATAGGTATTGTCGTGTGCACGTCCTCGTAGATAGTAGTTGTTCACATCTCTAAACACGTCTTCTTGGTTTAGGTTGGAGTTGTTTCCTTGTAACAAAAAACACATAATATTGTGACGCTCAATGGCAAATAACAACCTCTCAATCGTAGCTATTTTCTGAGCTATTTCTATTTCTGTAGCCTTCTCTTTTTCTGGTAAATCGTGCATTAAAATTGCTAATACCAGATTCAACATATACTTACCATATCCACGCGGAAAATTGTTTAATCGTTGTATGCTACGTTGAATCTTTTCACTGACAATGTACTTGAAATCCTCATCACCATCTACGGCAAACGGATTATTGATAAAATACCACAGTACTACTGCCTTTCGCATACTTTCTAACCATTCGGTAAGCTCACTGTATTCGGCGTAATTCGTATCGCCTAACTCCTTCTCTAAATGGAAGTCTTGGGTAAATAGGTGTTTCTGGTACGATTTAAAATCGGTAGATACCATAGAAGTACGAGAGAAGTACAACAACCAAAACGCCTTTAAGAATGCGTCATCATCCATTGCTTGCTCAGGGTTTCTTCCCAACCATTTATAGACCTCCAGCCACGATTGGTTTACTTTTTTTCTACTTCTGTCAATCGTACCTTTGGTAGTCAATTGTTTAGACACAATGTACAACACACGGTTTTTTAATCGCTCTAAACTCGACAATTGTTTTCCTCTAAAGTTCAACGTTTCAAAGACCATCGACACGTCTAATGGACGCTCTTTAGACTCGCTTAAATTTAGAATTGAAAACAATAAATGCTTGGTTATTTTCTCTATCCACAGCACAATTTCTTGTTGTGGGAAATTTGCTACTTTCTGAGCAAAATACGTCTTAGCAAGGGTTAGGTTGTGCGTGTACAGCGTTTCTGTTTCCTCACGCATATAGGCCTCATCATTGAAGATTTCACGAATCAAATAGTTGTGTGAGGGTACGTCAACGTGGTATCCGAAAATATATCGGTTACTATTGTTTTCACGCACTTTGAAATAAGTACCAATTAACGCTTGTTTCATTGGGCCATCTTCTAAGACAACTGCTAACTCAGACAAGAGAATCAACAAAGTCGTTAAACGCTGTTGTCCATCAACAAGATTTACTCCATCATACGCCTTGTTGTTTACATACAACTTGTCGCCTCTCAAAGTAAATCCCTCTTTGCGAATACTCTCTTTGTCGTTTGCAGTAAAATCGGTTAATGTCAGAATACCAGTAAAGTGAAAAGCGTTTCTCAATTGATGGGTGTTAGAAAGGTCGTTCCACAACTCCTCTAACTCCTTCTTAGTCCACGAATACCCACGTTGGTAATCGGGAATACGGAATACTCTCTCTCTAAAAACCTCTTCAAATGTTACTATATTCATATTAACTATCTTTAATCCTCTTACTTACAATAGTACCTCTAACTATGATACTTCATAGGGTTGACTGCTGTAAGGGGGAGTAAAAATAAGACTATTCAAGGGAAAAATGAAATGTAAGACTAAGTAGTTAAAATGTATAATGCGTTAACTGTAAACTATCAATTTTTAAATAATTTTATTGTTATTAATAAGTACTTGCTTAGCGATAAACAATTACGATTTAACAATCATTTGTACTATTGCTTTTAGAACTTAAATACCTTGTATAAACACTACAAATCGTCATTTATACACTTATAAAATAATATATCTGTACAATTTGACTATTTCTTTTTCAACTTTCACTTAGTAAAAGAGCCCCCTTTTTCTCTATAATTTTATGACTATGAATAGTTTATTAAACAAAAACTTCATAATCACATATTGTATAGCAAACATCTTTATAATCAGCTAAACATTTTATATATTGCATCTCCTTATTTCGCCTTTTTTACAAGGATAAAAGCTACTTAATTAAATATTATTTCTCTTTTAGATTTGAAACAACTTTAAGTAGTTACACAATTTTATCACTATTTGTGCGTAATAGATAGTGATATATAAATATGAACCTTAAATAAGCATTTGTATAATAAAAGATTAAAACACATTTAAATGAGAAAAACAATCATGCTGGCCGTTTCCTTACTAACTTTTAATACAATTTGTCTTGCTCAAGATCAAACAAACTCTATTGATAGTCAGTTTACAACACTTGTAAATGAATCAAACAATTACCAAACGTATAAAATTGTTCCTAAGGTTAAATTGCAACAATTACAAACTAATGTAAATAATGCAATGAACAAGTTACAATCAGTAATTGACAATCATTCAGCTGCAACTCAAGCACAAACTGACTCATTAATCTCGATGTCTAATAAATTGGAAACTGCACAAGCTGATTTAGCTGTTGCGTTAGAACGTGAGAATAGCTTCCAAGTTTTAGGAATGTCAACGCAAAAATCGACATTTACTTCTATTGTTTGGACTATTATCGGGATACTAATTTTAGCTTTGGCTTTCTTTGTTTTTAGATTTAAAAAGAGTCACGCGGTTACTCGTGAGGCAAATTTAAGGTTAGCAGAAACAGAACAAGAATTAGAAGACCTGAGAAAATCATCTCTTGAACGTGAACAAAAAATTCGTCGTCAATTACAAGACGAAATCAACAAACACAAAAAAACAGTTTAATATAAACTGTTAAATGACACTTTTGAACATAACAAAATACCTTATACAAAAAAGACAGACATTGAATAATGTCTGTCTTTTTTTATGATTAATAAACTTACTAACTCAATTAATCTCTTTTTAATAATTTTGAATAGATTAAAGCTCCTACAATAGCTCCAGCAACTGGTGCTAAAATAAACAACCACAATTGTGATATATAATCTCCTCCTACAAATAATGCTTGTGAGATTGAACGTGCTGGGTTAACTGACGTGTTCGTAATCGGAATAGAAATTAAGTGAATTAACGTTAATGCTAAACCAATAGCAATTCCCCCAAACTTATTATTAGCTTTCTCATCCGTTGCCCCCATAATGATAATTAGGAAAAAAGCTGTTAAAACAAACTCAGCTACAAATGCTGACAATGCATCATACCCGTGTGGAGAAAGATGACCATAGCCATTTGCTGCAAAAGCCCCTGGCATAGTATTATCTATAACATTAGCATCTACTCCTTTGTAAATAACGTAAAGAACAGAAGCTGCAGCGACTCCTCCTAATACTTGTGATCCAATATAACCAAATAAATCTTTCGGAGAGAAACGTCCTCCTGCGTAAAGTCCGATTGAGACAGCAGGGTTGAAGTGTCCTCCTGAGATATGACCAACTGCATAGGCCATCGTTAATACAGTTAAACCAAAGGCTAATGCTACTCCAGCATAACCTATTCCTACTCCTGGTAATCCAGCAGCGAATAAAGCACTACCACATCCACCAAATACTAACCAAAATGTTCCAAAGAACTCTGCAAAATAATTTTTCATAGCGTTTTTAAAAATATTATACACTATTAAGAGCCCTTAATTCGCATTTAGTCACTATGTTTAACTTTTGACTTTTTAATCTATATTATTAATAGTTTTAAGACAATAACAAGCACCTTTTAGTATTTATTACTCGTTTTCAGCATTTTATTACTTAATAAACAAAACCTAAAAGTTTGAAGGCATAGTTCTTTTTATTCTCAAAACGTCATTTCCATTGTGTTTTTTATTTATTAGCTCCTCTTTATATTCCTATTTCAACTTACTAATTGCCAAATATTTCTTACTATTTGTAGTAAATAAAAAAGGTATTCCTTTTTGAGAAATACCTTTTTTACTTTCTATATTATTATACTTATGACTCTAATCGTACACAACTACCAGAAATAACTTTTAAACCATCTAATGTTTTTTTCCAGGTACGAATATATTTAAACATCCCTTCTATTGGCATATCCATAAAGCGACCTTTTGTTTGATAAACACTCATCACAATAGCACAGTCTCCAACTATATTAATATCTTTAAAGGTAACTTCCAATTCATCTACAATCATAGTACCTGAACGGTGTGAGGATAATTCCATTTCTTTAGTTATTGTCAAGCCATTAGGTGCAATAAACAGAAAATCATCGTGTATAAACTGATTCAATTCACTTAAATCGCGACTTTTAATTGCTTGGGCTAATTTCTCTTCTAACTCCTTTATATCTTGTTCTGTAATCTCCATAACTCATCTGTTTTCAGTTACCTTTAAAGTTACGAAGTATTACTCCATTTAGCCAATTATTCAACGTTTTTAACATCCAAATCTACATATTTCATCCCTATATGTAGCCTCTGTCTTTTACAAATCGTGTTCGTATTCGTCCATATTCCAAATGTCTATAAGTGCAATTAAACTGCCCATTATCCCCTCGTAATACTGTTGTTGTTTAAAGTTTGGAAAAGCAATATCTCTAAGAATATTGGCACATTTATCGTCAGTAAACACCTTGTTAATTTCATCACCTGTATGAATAGCTGCTCGTTTATTTTTTAAATCAACAATGATAGTAACACCATTGTGTTTCCCTGGCTTACCTACTTCCCAAGTATTACTCAATTCAATACAATATCTCTTAAAGTCACGCTCTATTGGTACTGATTCCAATAAAGCAATCACTATCTCGTTAGATGTTTGCTGCTCAAAAGCAGCAATATACTGCTCTATTTCCTTTGCTTGCTCAAGTGTCAGTACATTTGTATAATCACTAACACTCCCTAAAGATTTAGGAAAGTTATTTTGTTGAGCTACTGCAATATTTGTTGCTTGTTTATCCCCGACTTGCTTACAACTGTTAAAGGATAGACTTGCTAACAGCATAAATAATAGATATTTCTTTGCCATTAATGGTGATTTTATATGCTAACTTACAACTATTATAAATAACAATTTAGTTATTTATAATTTAATCTACTGTTTTTAAGCACTTTGCACTTATCAAAAGTAAATTACAACCAATCTCTCTTTTCTTTTATAACACAAACCATTGTTAATTAACACATTAACTCACTTTTTTTTGTAACTTGTACCTATGTTTCTTTGATATAGCCTTACAACCACTATGTTATAAAACTAAAAAACCACATTCAATTATGAAAAAAGCCAATCTACAAGTACTCCACTCTTTCTTGTCGCCACTGGAGTACACAGCCATTTTATCTGATACGAGAGAAACTATTGAAGACTGCTCTTTCATAGATTTCTTATTGGCACAAAACATCATTTTAAAGGTAGATAAAAACAGCCAACACTTGGATATTGACATCTTAAACTTTATTATGAAACGTCTTGATTGCAGAGGAAAGGCATTGGATATTGACCCTAAAAAACTACACAAAAAAGTAATTACAGCAATTCGAAAGGAAAAAATCACAAAAGAAGAGGCTATTCCTTACATCATCAAAAACATCAAAAAGAAATTAGACAAGGATTACTTGATTTGTAGACTTGAACGTTTTGATGATGACGAGCTATACTTAGGCGTACTAAAGAAAAAAGAGTATAAAAAACTGGGGAAAATTGAACTTACGTACGGAGAGTTTTTCAAATATGGGAAACAGAAGTCAGAGGATAATGACGTTAGCGTTGAGTAAACTAAATAAAAAAAGAGAGGAACGCAGGTTCCTCTCTTTTGTATTAATATGTATCATCTATTCCTCCTACATCGGTGATTTCTCCATTTGTGAATCTAAACTCTAAGCCGTGTTCATTATCTAAAGCATATCTTATAAGCAATATGATAACTCCTCCTGCTAAAAAGCGGATATGCAACAATTCTTTGATATATGGATTGTGTTTTTCTACCGCATCAATTCCTAAAGGGGCTTCTCCTGATTCTGCCTCGTCTTCATAATAATGAGCATAATAAGCACAATAATACTCGTATGCTCTCTCTTGTATCGCTTTTAAATACAGATCTATGTTTGCAATAAACAACTGATGTGTTTGAGCCATTTCAGTCAATTCAGCTTCTGTTGGTGGCGAATCTACTTCTTCTCCTTCATCGTCGTATGCTGGACCTAAAAACACGGTTACTTCTTCTGAAAAGCTTGGGTGTGAAAACAAAACAGATGCTGAATACCCAGCCCAATCTTGTTCTATTGTCTTAAAATATGTATGTTCTACCATCTTCAAATTATGTTTTCTTATTTGTTGTGTTCAATCCACAATAATCTACTTGTATCATACCCCGCACGTTCAGCTATTTTGAGATATTCTTCTTTGATTGCATCAGGCATTGTCTTTGCACGTGATAAAATCCATAAATAATCTAAGTCTTTCCCTCCTATCAATGCAAACTGATAGTTCTCATCCAACGCTAAAATGTTGTAACCTGAGTAAAAAGGACCAAAAAAAGACACTTTTAATTGTCCAATGTTTTCTTCTCTAACAAACTTTGCCTTTCCTTCTGCTACTTTCCACTCTTCTGTAAAAGGATTATATCCCTTATTTACAACGCGTATTGATCCATCTTCATTTAAACTATAACTCGCCGTTGTATTATTCAAGTCTTTTTCAAACTTAAAGTCAAAGCGAGCTATTTCATACCAATTTCCCAAATAACGCTTAACCTCAAAGTTTTCAATTGCTTGGGCTTGCTCTGCTTTTTGTTGACACGAACTAAAAAACAATATAACTGCACTAAAAACTAATAATAACCTTAAATGTACTTTTCTCATAATGTCTAATTGTCAAATGAACTGATCTATTCTTATTTAACGTTTTATCCGTAGTGGTTTACAAGTAACACGCCATTGTTCTGTTTGTCGTAATACAAAAAATTGTCGTTACCATCTGTAAAAAACTCACCCCCTATTGTGTAACCAATGGCTTCAAACTGACCACTTGCCATAGCATCACAATGCGTGTCAAGTCCTTCTAAATCTGTGTACACATAATCGCTTTCATCTGCCTTACCCCAACCGTCAATGACTTGTCTAAAACGACCAAACTTCCCACTGCGTTGATAGTCTGCTTTATTGATAGAATACTCGTAAAACGTTTGCAGGTAATAATCTACATCAAAGTCCCCAACGTTTATATCACACAACTTCGGCAATATTTCATCTATGTAATCTCCTGTTTTCTTCTTGCTGTTTAAATACGTAATGCCATTAGCAGTAAAGTCGGATGCAATAATCGGATACACTTGCTTTGCTACTTCATATCCCTTATAAACAGTAGTTTTACCAGCAAATACGTACTTGCCATCTTGTAGGGAAAATCGGGTAAACTGTCTGTTATTTTCTTGTGAATCCACCTCCTCATCAATCCACATTCCGTTGTGAGATACAAAGTGCAACTGCTCATTTGACGCAGTGGTGATTGTACACAAGGGATAAAAAACTCCCTCTAATTCACTCGTAGCAAATACTTCTGAATAAGTGGGATATAGCGTTATTTCAAGCATTGTTTTTCCTTTTGATTAATTGCAAATATATAATCTTAGCCTAAAAACAGACTATCATCGCTTATTTTTATTTTAAAAATGTGATACGTAAGAAGTGATCTATGATGAGTGAACTGTAACGAGTAAAACAAATGTCGATGTACGTACAAAAAACAACTGCTCTATCTTTGCAGAATTACCATAGAAAAACCACAGAAATAGTCTAATTTTGCAGCAAATAGTAAAATAATGAGAGACGCAAAGGCAACTAAAAAGAAATTACACGAACGAAATAAACACCAAGAGCTTTACAACTTTGACAAGCTAAAAAGCTATGTTCCTGAATTAGAGGCTTTCGTTATTAAAAACCCGTCAGGGGTTGATACTATTGATTTTGCTAATCCGGAGGCAGTGCGCTTGTTAAACAAAGCAATCTTAATGAAGGATTACAAGATAAAGTTTTGGGATATGCCTAAAACAAACCTATGTCCCCCTATTCCAGGGCGTGCTGACTATATTCACTATATCGCTGATCTGTTGGCAGAAGGGAATAATATGCAGATTCCGACCGGAAAAGCAGTGAAGATTTTAGACTTAGGAATTGGTGCTAATGCTATTTACCCAATTATTGGAGTAGCTGAATATGGCTGGCAATTCGTAGCTTCTGAATCTGAGAAACAGTCGATTGATACTGCTTTGCATATTATAGACAACAATCCTCATTTGAAAAAAAGCGTAAACATTCGCTTCCAACCGAGCAAACGCAACATCTTGAAAAACATTATTCAAGAGAAAGAGTACTTTGATGTGGTAATTTGTAACCCTCCGTTCTTTAAATCGCGTGAAGAGGTTATGGCTAAGACTACTCAGAAACTAAAAAATATTGGTAAAGAAGTTATCGGGCGACCTGTTCAGAACTTCAGCGGACAAAACAATGAATTATGGTGTGACGGTGGTGAAAAAGCGTTTATAACAAACTACATTTACGAGAGTAAACATTTTAAACGACAAGCTGTTTGGTTTACAACATTGGTGTCTAATAAAGATCACTTAAAACCATTGCAAAATCTATTGAAAAAGGCAGAAGCTAAAGAGGTTCGCGTAATTACAATGGAACAAGGAAATAAAGTTAGCCGTATCTTGGCTTGGAAATACTAAAATATAAAAGCTCATTTGTTAGTTCAAATGAGCTTTTTTTATGGTTTATTATATCAGCATATAACACCTTTTATCGCACGTGTAAACGTGAAGCCAATGACAATAATATACATCTAATGTTATATGCTCATTACGCTTTGTTTTTATACATTCTTCAACAGTACTCTACAGCAAGCTAAGTAGCTTCATTCTTGCTAAATCTTAAACCTATCAATTCTCCTTACATCACAAGCTAATACACAGAACATCGCTAAGTAAGAACAAAAAAAAGACGCTATACAGCGCCTTTATTCAAACAAAAAGCTGTGAGAATCTCACAGCTTTTATTGTCTATATATCTTACCAGAATCCTAAGAATTTCCACCAAGCTCCACCGATAATAATCCAGATTAGCAAGTTGACAACACTCATAACAAATCCTGTTTTCCACCACTCACCCAGTGTAGTATATCCTGATCCAAAGATAATTGGAGCAGTACCTGTTCCGTAGTGAGTTAATGACATCATTAAAGATGAAGAGAAACCTAATGCTAATGCTAATAACATTGGAGGTGCTCCTAATGCGATACCTGCTGCGAAAAACGCTCCAAACATCGCAGTAATGTGTGCTGTTGTACTTGCAAAGAAGTAGTGTGAGTACACATAAACTAATAACAAGATAATCACACCTACAATCCAGCTTACTCCTAAGTGGTCAATACCTGTTCCAACTGTTGTTGCTAACCAAGATACCAATCCTAATTTACCTAAGAAACTCGCCATCATTACTAAAGCAGCAAACCATACTACTGTATCCCAAGCTCCTTTGTTTTTCAAGATATCATCCCAACTTAACACTCCTGATATGATTAAAATCGCTAATCCCACAAAAGCTGCTGTAGTTGGTTGTATCACAAAGGCACTACCGAATATCATCGCTGGTACACCTGCCCACATAATTAACAACAAGATGAATACACTTAATGTAATTTTCTCAGCTAATGAAAAAGGACCTAAATCTTTAATCTGTGCTTTTGCAAACTCAGGTGCATCTGGTGTCTTTTTAATTTCTGGTGGGTAAAGGAAAAAGATAACCAACGGCATCACGATTAATGAAACAATTGCTGGTACAAACGCTGCAGCTGCCCAAGTCATCCATGAAATGTGTTGATTAGGAGATGTTCCTTCATAAATCAAACTTACAATTAACGGGTTTGGTGCTGTTGCTGTAATAAACATCGCTGATGTAATTGGGTTAGTGTTGTAGTTTACTAACGCTAAATACCTACCGATTTTCTCTGTAGAACCACGCTCTGGTTTAGAACCAAAACTTGAGGCAATCGAACGCATAATAGGGTGAATAATTCCTCCTCCACGCGCTGTGTTACTTGGTGTTACAGGAGCTAAGATAGTCTCTGCAAAAGCCATTGAATAGGCAATACCTAATGTCTTTTTACCAAATAATGATATTAAAAAATAACCAATACGTGCTCCTAATCCTGTTTTACTCAAACTGATGGAAATCATAATTGATATACCAATTAACCAAATAAGGTCGTTTGAGAAACCACTCAAAGCATCTGCTAACGCTGCTTTTGAGTTACCCGGATTAGTAACTCCTGTTATGGCTACTAATGCTATAGCTACAATGGATACCCCTCCAATAGGTAGGGCTTTTCCAATAATTGCTGCAATTGTTCCTACGAATAATGCTAACAAATGCCACGCATTTGGACTTACTCCTTCAGGAACTGGAACTAAAAACCAAATAATTAATGTTAACGCGACAGCGACTAACGCTGGTACTGGTTTAATGGGGTCTAATTTACTTGCCATCTTACTCTCAATTTTTGTCTTATATACAATCTTTAAATAGAAAGAAACAGTTGTTTATGTTAAACAACAAGAATCTAATTAACCAAAACATTGCATTAAACAACAATCGCATTTCAGAGGAAATGGAGACACCTTATACGTACTCTTTTGCTAACAAAGGTTGTACTAAAGGCAATAGGGACTTTATGAAGTCTTAATCACAAATAGGCTTTGGCAATAGGTTCTTACTTCTATCTTTTACCTTTTTTTCATTATATAGCAACAAACAAGCCAAACATATTTATCCTTAACAGATTTTTATATTTTTTTTATTTATTAGCCTAAAATAATTGAATCACAGCTCAAAAAAAAGCTGATATAAAGCCTTTTTTGACCGTAATTACTCAAATGAGTTTGATGTAAAAAACAGAAATAATTCTATGCAAAAACATTAAAGATTATAATTTTCAATACACTGAAAAACAAACATTTAAAACCAAACCCATCCCTAATTATTTCATTATTAAAATTACAAAAAAACAATCAAACCAAGGGTACAATATGCGAAAAATATCATATCTCAAATAAAAAAATAAACTAAATTGAAAATTATAAGAAAAACACTTGTTTTTAACTACCTTGCTTCTAAAGCCTTATAAACAAAATAGAAGTTAAAGGTATTATTTAGAATTGTTGTTTTTTTACATTTATTACCTTTTTTTACACTAAAATGGCCCTGTTTTATGGTTTTTTAAGCCCATTATGACGTATAATGGCATAAAAAAGACTATTCAAAAATCGTATTTCTGCGTAAACACAAGGCTACACGCTAATTTTTCTCTCAAATAGCATCTAACCCACTTCCTTTATTTGTACTCACAAAGACATATAAACACAAACACCCTTGTAAAATTACAAGGGTGTTTGTGTTTATAAAACGTATGTTCAGGAGTAAATATCTCCTATGAAATCATATTTTGACTAAAGTCAAACTCTCGTTCAACACTTTTAACCATTCGTCACGATCGTTTACTACAAACTTAAACTCATGACCATTTATTGTACGTACCAATAAACTATTATTTATAATGAGCATTGTCTTTTGTTTTTCGATACTTTCAATTCTATCTAAAGTCAGTTTAATAGTTCCTGTTTTTAAATTCTCTTGAAATGATTTAAAAACAAGCTGTTTATTGGTTAAAAACAACTTCCCGTTTAAATTACGAAACAAATTAGCAACTCCATAGGCTATTAGCTCTTCTCCTTCTTCTAAATCAAGTTCTATTTCTTTGTCAACCTTTTTAGAAAACTTATTCATTGTAAAATCAAATAATAGAAACCAAAAAATACCAAAAGACACGGATTGTATGGCATAAGACCTAAATGTACCTAATTCATCAAAAATTAAATCTATAACCACTAATGCTATAGCATAAGCCACTATAGTTATAACAATAGAAATAGCCTTTGCCAGTAGACTTACCTCAATCTTATCTTTTCCAATCTTCATCTTGTTGTGCTTTAGATTTCTTTAACAAATATAAAGAAATACAACTATTTAATTTATAATAAAATAGCAAAAAAGAAAAGGGGTATCCGACATTTCGAACACCCCTTCTCAAACTTAAAAAACTCAACGTTTTCGGTGGTTTAAGATATAACCACCGTGATATTTTATACTACAATCAGTAGTCCTTGTTTTATAATTTACTCTATTTCTTGAAAAATTGACGCATTATAAATGTCGTCTAATCCATAAAACAGAACTTCTTTATACTGTAAAGTTGGTCGAATCACTGTCGAATCCAGCGCTTTATTAATACTCATAGCAACTAATTCTGAACAATACAACTTATCGTCATTCGCACTATCAAATTCTAAATCAAACGCTACTTTAGCTTTGTAATACGCTGTAGCTTGACTAACCACTGCTTGTTGTTGTGAAGCGGATAGCATATTCGCATAAAAAGCATACGTATCTATATCCTTTAAAAATGTCGAAATCGGCTCTCTCAATACTTCCCCTTGACCAGTGAGTTCACTTGCTTCAATATGAATAACAAATAAACTATCTCCTACTTTATCAATCAACCCAATGTGAGAATACTTTTTCTCGTGTGAACCAAGTTTCCTAAAAAAACCGGAAAAATACCCATTGCCTTGACGAACAACAACATCTCCTTTATTCAAAGTGGCTGGTAGTCGTAAACCATCATCTACTTTCTTAGGTGAAGTGCATCCTATGAAAAGCACGATAAAAAGCAAATAAAGCCCTTTTAAGCGATTTATTTCTTGCTGTCGATATGTACCAACCATTTACCATCAATCTTCACTACTTGCATCTCCTCTTCTTTCCCTTCTTGGTTTTTAAATTTTACCCACGCCTTGTTATCAACGATAGAATCTTTTATAAACTCAAATTTATAGTTAGGCTCAATAGGCGTCCCTCCTACTGAAGCTGCAAAGTCAACTAATTTCCCTGTTGATTCTGTAGCGTATTTCTTAGCTTCATCCACTTTCCCTTTAGCCATATTCTCAGTAAAACTCTGCACCGTATTTTTTGGTCCATTTGAACACGACACAAATAATAGTGCTGCTCCTGCAATTGCAATTAATTTTTTCATCTTAGCATTTTTTAAAATCTCTTTAAAGATATAATTTTTTGTTAAAACAATAAAACAGAAAAAGCCATCTTTTCAGATAGCTCTTCCTTAACACTTACTTTAATTTACTTCCTTTTCAATACTATTATAATTCAATTACGCACATATTGAAAGAAAATGAAAACAAAACAATAATAAATATTTTCTTGTTCCTTACTAAAGCGAATTTAACACTCAAAATGCGAACTTCTTTACGGAAATCCTCATCTGCATAAGTTTTTTAAAAATTTAGTATCAATTATATATTACCCCCTTCTTTAAAACAGACTATTTCATACTAATTATCAACAACTTACAATACAAATATTTTTATTATTATTTTCTTACTTCAAAAAAAAATAATAAAAAACAGCTATTTATATGACTGTATTTTTATTATAACTAATGATTCACTAATATATGTACAACGGATTTACCTCATCAAATAAAAGCTTGATGAGTTCTTGTAACAAATCTATTTTTCTTGTGCTACTATTGGGATTACACAGGGTACTATAGAGAACAAATTCGAATCAAGTTCGAGACTCATACCACACTTCTTCGGTAAAAAGGCTGATTTCCGAGCAAATCCCGAACTTGTGTGGGAAGACTCTCGAATGAGGTCCTATCAAATCTTTTCTAAAACTTCTGTTGAATCTCTTTAACGTTGGTGGAATTTAGCTAAGAAGTTTAGCTATTGCTGAAAGCATATAGAGTATATGAAAGTTTACTCCAAAAAAAATCCCCGATTAGAATTGGAAGCCTAATCAGGGAAAAAATCAGCAGTTATAACAGTAGCTGCTAACGGTTGCAATATTACGCATAAATCCCGTCTGCGCAAGCGTTTCTAACAAGTATTTTTAAATTATTTTTTAATGTTTTAACTATCAATTATATAAGAATATAAAAAAAGTAAATTCAAGCATAGTTTTATTGCTTTTTAGCCACAAATACAATGATAGCACAGGGTTTACGTGCCTAAAAAAAGCGTATTTTCTCTATTGAGTTACACAAAAGCATCTAAACACGCTCTTATTTTTCTCCTCCAATTGCATATTTTACACGCTCGCCAAAGCCTGGAGTAGCATAACCAACTACTATTTCTTCTATGACAGCACCCTCTTTTTCGTAGATAATGCTTACAGAACAATCGTTATTTACATCTACCCAAATCGTCTTACTTTGTCCTTTTGCTAATAAAGGTATAGTAAAGTCTTCACATCCTGTCATTTTTATATTGGTCAATGCAACGCCTGTTTCATTTGTAAACGTAATGCGTAAATTGCTTTTTATTACAAAAGCTACAAACATAAAGGACAGTAAAAATGGTACGTTTATCAACATAACCATACAAGTATTATACAGTTTCTTACGGTCTCCTCTACTCTTAATAATCTTAAAAACTAACCTTCCTAAATAAATAACATTCACTAAAACAAGTGCACCAATAATGCCATAGAGGAAGTCTAAAAGTTCCCCAAGCCATTGCGGACTAATATATATTAATACTAATGTTACTAATGAGGTAACGAATAGTAGAAAGGCTAATCTATGCCCTGTTCTACTGTCTTTTTTACTTTCCATACTATTGTTTTAAGTAAGGTTAAGATACTAATTAATTTTCAATACTTATCTACATTTCATCACATTTAACCTTTCTTACTCCTAAAATACCTAAATATTGTGAATCTATATTGTAGAAATAAATCAATAGTTGCTTCTTTAGTAGTACTCTTAGAGTTATTTTGCTTTTTTTAATGAACATTTGATATCTTAAAACTTTCAAAAATTGCGAACTACTCGTATATTTTATCTGTATCTTTAAAATCGTAAGTTTTTATTACATAAAGCTTTAACCACTAAAAAAAAACATTATGAGAGTAAAACCTATAAGAACTGAAGAAGATTATCACATTGCACTGATTAGAACAAAACTCCTACAAGGCGCTGAAACGAATAGTCCTGAGGCAGACGAACTGGAGGTTCTGAATATACTAATAGAACATTATGAACGTGACAACGCTCCAATGGGGATGCCTGATCCTATTGAGAGCATAAAAATATATAACGAGTTTTTCAACGAAAACACTGACTGCAAAAACAAGGATATGGAGTAATTAACTAACCTTCTGTTAGCCCATCGCTATAAATCTTGTGAGCACTAAACAATAGGCATAAAAAAACACTGACGAAAAATACGTCAGTGTTTTTTTTATTGCATAGATTTTCTTGTTTTTTACT
This sequence comes from Myroides phaeus, assembly GCF_009799805.1. Taxonomy (NCBI): domain Bacteria; kingdom Pseudomonadati; phylum Bacteroidota; class Flavobacteriia; order Flavobacteriales; family Flavobacteriaceae; genus Myroides; species Myroides phaeus. The sequence continues at coordinate 2,274,748 of NZ_CP047050.1, read as the reverse complement.
TTACTTACAAGGGCTTGTAAACCCTATTTTAATTGATTGTCCTTCGTTATTAATTAAAACAACGGAACCATCCATCGTACGCCAAGTGCTATTTGATGCTCATTTTTATCTGCTGGTTTTACATCGTACTTCTTGTAATTGTAATTATAGAAGTTATAAGCGGCATATAAGCGTAAGGCTTGAAATGGTGCCTTCTCAAACGGATAGTATTCTACTGCTGTTGATATTCCTGACAACGCATAGGATACGTTATTGTCTAAATCACTTCTGTAGTTATACATCGCTTTGACAATTGGGGTTAGCTTCTTTGTTTTATACTTAAACGTGGCACTTGTTACGTTATCTCGTACATAGGCTAAACCTGTATCTGGATTATGACTGTTTAATTGTGCGTCGTTCAAATTGTAACTTCCATACACCCAATCCATCTCTACCATCAACTTGTCAAACGTCAATCGGTTTCCAATTGTAATCCAACTGTAGTATTTCTTGGCATCGTGTTGCATCAACCCATAGCCATAACGGGTTTTCAAGTGCTTGTTAAACAACTCTCCTTCCCATAAAAACAATCCTCCGTAAGCTTTGTTTTTATACTCCTCTGCAACAAATTGTTCGCCTTGTGACACCACTTGTAATTTATAGGATTGCCCTGCGCGTTTGTAGGTTACACTCGCTCCGGGACTAAACAACTGAGATGAGGCGATGATATTGGTAAACATATACAACTCAGCACTGTTATATGATAACTCGGTTGAACCCCAAGCGATGAATTGTTTACCCGCACTTACAGTCCAATTGTCGTTAATATTATACTCCAAAAAGGCAAACTCCAAAGCCTTTGATGCCGTACTCTCATTTAAACGGTAACGCAATGAATAGGTCAACTTATCGTCGTAAGTTCCCTTTACGTAAACACGCGATTGCACAGTTCGAAACTTGCTGTCTGAGGTGTTTTGACTGGTGAATTTAGTGTAGTTCTCAAACTTACTATCTAAAAACACGTCTATTTTATTTTTTCCTTTACCACCAGAAACTGTTGTAGCGGGGGTTATAGATCCGAATAGCTTTTCTTCTTCTTTCTCAGTTTCTTGTGCGAAAACAGATAGGGAATTAAATATGAAAAAGCAAAATAAATACTTAATTCTCATAATTAGGTTAGTTTTAAAAAGTTTAATATACGAAATACCTTGATAGTATTAACATATTTTTATGTTTCTAAAGTACAGTTTTCACAAATTATAAAGCGCACAAAAGCAAGAGCACTGCAAATACAATGCTTTCGTATGACTACTAAAATTCGTACTACTGTAAAATAAAAGAGGGTAACAATACGAGATTCGTATCTACCTCTTGTGTAGAAGCTTGTTGTATGGGCTTACTACAGGAACCTTGCGTTTGGGTAGAACGCTTACAGACTCCCAGGGGGTTTAGCTAATTGCGCCATTGTAAAGTTGGGTAAAATAACAGACTCTATGCATCGCATAGTGGGTATAGCCTGCGTAATCTATGTGGCGCAAAGCTACAAATTAAATAGTTTTCTCACAATAGAATTGACATTTTGTAACAAAACACCTTTGTGAAGCATATATAAGTCGCATCTAACGAAACAACCTTACCTTTTACACCCCCCACGTCTAAAAAACAGATAACGTTTATTAGAGCGCATTTATCTCGCTTTTTCTAAAAAAAGTATCGTTACTTGATCTAATCCCCCACTTTAAAACTATTGTTCTTACTTGTCGTTCTACAACGTAACGCTCTCAATACACAGACGTAGATGGCCTAAATCAAGCGAAGTGTAGCATTACACCTTCTTACGTTTAAAAGCCTAACTCCTCTAATAAATAACGTAAACAATAGCAATCTGCCTTAGATGACACAACACAATAACAACACACCTACTTTGAAAGAATATACGCTTGATTTTTTCGCTTGTGGAAAATATTCAATAATTTTAAACGAAAATAGACAGTATGCCACGAATAGTATATATCACACTTTTTACCTTGTTTACTTCTCTTTCTTTTGGTCAAACGACAGAGGAAGATGATGTAGTATCCACTGCTTACGAAATCATTTATGTTAATCAAGTAAAATTAGACAAGAAGGTCTTTTTACAGCACGCTAATTTGTATTATTACGAAGAAGAGAATGCCTTTTTATTGGAGGGATTAACGGATAAGCAGACTATTGGAAAGTGTTTATTTGAGTACTCACACACTGAAAATGGAAGAGACTACTATGAGTTTTACGACAATGATTATGAATATATTGATGATGTAGAAAATGGTGTGCTTTTATTTAGAAGTCTCCCTAAAAAGATTAAGGACAGTGAAAACACAATGTATAGAGAGATACGATTAGAAGCAGACAAGGCTAAATAAGATTTTTATATCACTTAATAAGCAATGCTTTTTTTATATTCTATTTCTAAAATAATACCGAAAAGGTATGATTTATAAATATTTATGTGTACCTTTAAAATGTTGTGTATTAGTATGAATTTTAATGAGGAATCACTTTTTATATTTCGATATATTAAGTGATTTTTTTTATGCTTATACTTTTGTATCTATACCGTAACAATTGGCAAAATAGCCGCTAACTACTTCGCTTATTCTTGTAAGCCTTTTTGCTATACTAAGCTTGGCTTTTAAGCGTATTTACTACTTCATATTCCATTTTATTTACTTACTAAACTAATAGTAGCACACGATTAGTGTCCTGAATACTACGATACTTACTATGGTTAATACGAAGCTGATTCATAAAACGAAGCAAACTTTTATTACTGTACAAAAAAGGCATATACAGTTCTTATTTATTGCTTTATTTACAACTACTTAACCAAAACAAAAAAGCCTTAAAAAGGTTTGTACACTTTTTAAGGCTTATATTAAATAGCGCAATAAGTTGCACTTATTTCTTTTATCTATTTACATTCTGTTTGAAGTAAATCTGCGTAGCTCCTAAACCATACTTCTGGTAATTTGCATCTTCAGCAACTACTTCTGGATAGCGACTAAACAAAAACTCTAACTCCGTTTTCAAAACTCCCTCACCTACACCGTGAATAAATACAATACGTGGTATGCGATTGCGAATTGCAAACTCTACTTGTCCCCTTGCGGTTTCTAATTGCAGTGTAAGCATATCGTACTTCTCCATACGTTTATGGTCTTTTGTCAACTTCTCAATATGCAAATCAACTTCCATAATAAACTCATCTTTACGAGAACGCTTTTCCTTTGTAAACGAGCGTTTTATAGGGTCAACCTTATCTTGTAAAGCAGCGTTAATAGAACTACGCGTACTTGCTGAGCGCATATCTACTTCGTCTTCTTTAGCTATTTTCAACAACTCATTCGCTTGATAATTCAAGATAAAGCCGTCTTTAGTTTCAATCGTTATATCATTACCAGACACTTTAGTAACCACTCCTTCTTCATCTTCGTCAAGTACCTGTACAAAATCTCCTTTATTTAGCATCTTCTTTCTTGTCTAATGTTTCTGATTCATCTATTTCTTCTCCATTTAGATCTCTTTCTTCAAACGGATGTTGTCTATTGTGTGTGTTACTTGGTGTTTTTTGCATCAAGCGCATCATCGAATAGAAAAACAATCCCACTCCAATTACCTGTACCCATACTTTTGGATGCTCTTCGTATTGTTCCACCAAAGCCCATCCCATAAAGAACAAGGTAACAATAGATAATAATATTTTCACTTTTTTCATATCTCTTTTATGGAGCTAAACGTTCTATTTTCCAGTCTAATTGGTCTTCTGTTAATGTATATCGAATACGGTCATGTAGTCGATTTGGACGTCCTTGCCAGAACTCCATTGAAACAGGACTTATCACAAAACCTCCCCAGTTATCAGGGCGTTTTACTTCTTTTCCTTCTGCTTCCTTTTCTAACGTTACTATCGCTTGTTCTAACACATCGTGCGATGGAATAACCTCACTCTGATTAGATACAATTGCCCCTAACTGACTTCCCAAAGGGCGTGAGTTGAAGTAATTGTCTGACTGTACATCTGTTGCTTTTGTAGCTATCCCTTTGATAATTACCTGACGTTCCATAGATGCCCAGAAAAACGATAAACATATGTGTGGGTTAGCCAAAATAGCCTTCCCTTTTTCTGAGTCGTAATTAGTATAAAACACAAAACCGTTCTCGTCATACGATTTCAACAGTACCACTCTCGACTTCGGAAAGCCATCAAGTCCTATTGTAGAAACGGTCATTGCATTCACCTCATCTACTCCTCCAAAATCCTCTACTTCGTAAAACCATTTTCTAAACTGCATCATTGGATTCTCATCCACATCGCTCTCCAACAATACGTTCTTCTCATACGATTTTCTGTAATCACCTAAATCGCTCATACTTATATCTTTTATAGGTCAAACTCCTTACCGTCATCAGCTAATAAGATCTGACCAGAGTAAACAGTTTCTGCCTCTTTTTTAAACAATTTAATATCGTTATATCTCGTAGAATAATGTCCCATTACCAATGTTCCTGCATTTGCTAATGTTGCAATTCTACCTGCTTCTTTAGCCGTACAATGCTTTGTTCGCTCTGTATAATGTTCTTCTGAATCTAAAAACGTACTCTCGTGATATAACACTTTTACGTTTTTAATAATTGGAACTACAGCCTCAGAGTACTTAGTATCTGAACAAAAAGCATAACTCTCTGTCGGGTCTGGATCATACGAAATATCCTTATTCTTAATCACCTCACCACTGTCAAGGGTAATATCTCCTCCGTTTTTAATCTTTTGGTAATAACAACGGTCGATTCCCAAGTCTTCAATTGCTCCAATGCGCAACTTGCGTTCTCCTGGTACACTTTCAAACAAATAACCGTTTGTATAAACACGGTGATCTAACGGAATTGTACGTACAATAACCTTATCATCTTGAAAGACTACTTTACTTTCCTTACTTGTTTGTTCGTGAAAGTACAAATTATATCCGGTAAATGAATTAGATAATCGAAGTTGTAATAAAATAACTTCCTTAATCCCTTTAGGACCGTAAACGTGTAAGTCCGCCTTGCGGTTTAGCAACATAAACGTAGAGATTAAACCGATTAACCCATAAAAGTGATCTCCGTGTAAGTGAGAGATAAAAATGTGGTTAATACGTTGGAATTTTAGCTTCTTTTTTCTTAACTGCACTTGCGTTCCTTCACCCGCATCAATTAAAAACATATGTCCATTCATCTCTAAAACTTGAGAAGTTGGGTTTGTAATAGTTCGGGGTGTAGCGGCATAACAGCCTAATATGGTAAGTTTCAATGTACTGCTTATTTCAAATTTCAGGTTGTAATTTACAAAAAACAGCAACAGCACACAAAAAGAAAAGGGCCTAAATTACTTTAAGCCCTTTTTATATATTTAAAATCCTAAATCTCTTTGGATTTCGTCCATTTCAATCAAATCGTGCGCCTCTTGTAAGGTTGGCACTATAATCAAGTCGCCATCAAACTCGTTAAAGTCGATGTCTGACACAACAATAACAAAAGATTTATTAGCTTCTTCCATATGGGTTATGGCTAACTCTTCAAACAACTCAATATCTTCTTCTGCTACTTCAGCTTCCGAATGTGTCAAGTCAATGATAAGGTTATGTGTTGTAAAATTGCTTTCGTATTGCTGACTAAGCTTTTCTACAAAAGCCGCTATATCAGCTTCATTACTACTAACAACAATGGTATGTCCCTTTTCTTTTATTTTCATTGTATTCAACTTGCTTTATTAATCTAACGAAAAGCTAAATTAACGAATTTATTTAATTTTTGAAGCCAAAAGGTAAATAACTGCCATACGTACAGCTACTCCGTTTTCAACTTGGTCTAAGATAACTGATTGTTGCGAATCTGCAACGTCTGAAGTAATCTCAACCCCTCTGTTAATCGGACCTGGGTGCATTACCACAATTTCTTTATCCAATGAATCCAACAACGCTTTGTCTAACCCAAATTGTTGAGAGTATTCTCTTGTTGTTGGGAAATAACTAAAATCTAAACGCTCGTTTTGTACACGTAACATATTTGCAACATCACACCACTCTAACGCTTTTCTCAAGTTTGACTCTACCTTAACTCCTAAACTTTCAATATGTTTCGGAATCAACGTTTTAGGACCACATACTCTAACCTCAGCTCCTTGCATTTGCAAAGCGAAGATATTAGACAAGGCTACTCTCGAGTGAAGAATATCACCTACAATAACCACTTTCTTTCCTGCTACATCTCCTAATTTCTCGCGAATAGAATAACTATCTAACAACGCTTGTGTTGGGTGTTCGTGTGCTCCATCACCTGCATTAATAATACTCGCCTTCACGTTTTTAGATAAGAAGTGTGCTGCTCCTGCATTGTTATGACGCATAACAACCATATCTACTTTCATTGCCAAGATATTATTTACCGTGTCAATAAGTGTTTCTCCTTTTTTCACAGACGACTGTGCTGCAGAAAAACTGATAACATCAGCAGATAAACGTTTTTGGGCTAATTCGAAAGATAATTTAGTACGAGTACTGTTTTCAAAAAAGATATTAGCGATAGTAATATCTCGAAGGGAAGGAACTTTTTTAATCGGACGATTGATTACTTCTTTAAAGTGATCCGCTGTTTCGAATATTAAATCAATGTCGTTTTTGTTGATATATTTAATTCCTAAAAGGTGGTTTACGCTTAGTTCTTTCATTTTACTTTAATCAGTAGTTTAGGTGGTTAGTTTTTTTCGCTTTCTTGTAAGAATACATTATCATTAAGTCCATCTTCAGACCAATGTACGCGTACAGTTTCGTCGTCAAAAGCATCCACCTGTCTTCCTCTATAATCAGGTTGAATAGGTAAATGACGGCTAAATCTACGGTCTATCAATACAAGTAGTTCAATGTCTAAAGGACGACCAAAGGACTGAATAGCTGTGAGTGCGGCACGAATGCTACGCCCTGTATAAAGTACGTCATCAATAAATACCACTTTCTTGTCCTCGACTAAGAAATCTATTTGTGTTTTGTTCGCTTCTAAAGGTTTTTCATTTCTTCTAAAATCGTCACGGAAAAACGTGATATCTAAGAATCCCAACGGGATATCTGCAATACCATATTCATTCTTTAAAATATTTTTAATGCGTTCTGCTAAATATTTTCCACGTGGCTGAATACCAATAAGAAGAGTGTTCGAAAAATCAAGATGTTTTTCTACCAATTGACAAGCCAAACGATGTAGAATAATGTCAATCTCTTTTGAAGTAAGTAATACTTTTGGAGTCATATAAAAAAGAGTTGTGTTTGGGGGGTAAAAATACAATTAAATATGGTTTACCACTAACTTTATTAAAAAAAACTATAACAAATAATGCTTTTTTCACTCTTCTTAATTGTTTTAAAAAACCTACTTTTGAGTAAATACATTAGGTAATCAATTATAAATAAATTGAATAACGTATTATTTGAAATTTATCAACTATGAAAAAAATATTACTATTTTTATTATTTGCGTTTACAAGTCAAATTGGCCTGGCTCAAACGAAGCACAAGAACAAAAGAATGTCTTTTAACGACATCTCTAAAAACCAATGGGTTGTACAAGACAAGGAGAAAGATCTACAATTGAGCTTTAACGGAAGTAAAATCATCTTAACAAGAATAAGTGAACCTGTTGTAGTGGGACAAGAGAAAACAATTGTTGCTCTTATTCCTATTCCTAAAATAAATATAATCAACGACGATATTCGTATTAAAACAGGTAAACCAAGTATTCCTACAAAACACAATAATAAACCGCTTTCTCCAACTGAAAAGGATGTGTTGAAATTATTAACAAAACGCAAGCTACACCTAAATGCAAGTAACGAGAGTTTGTTCTTTATTGAGAATATTGAGCACTTTCAGGAGTTTTATAGTGAACACAAACATCGAATGACGCAGTTCTTATCTAAATTTATGTGGCAACTTATTCAACTTGATGGCAATACAGACGTAAACACTACTATTACTGTTGCTTTTGACTTTGCACAACAACTGCTTACAGGTACAATAGATGGTGTACCTTTTGAAAGTAGGTTACAAATCAATGCTACAGATAGTACGTTTTACTTTGAACCTATACAGTTTACTTCTACTTTCGATGAATTAACTACAGACCAACAAAAAGCGTTTATCAGTAAATTTGACAACACCTTCTTTCACTTTGACATTGCAGAACAAACACTAAACTTTTACAAAGACGACCAACTGGTTATGATGTTTGGTTTAGTAAAAAAAGAAGATTGATAACTGACTATAAACAAAAGCAATAAAAAGAGAACACAGCAGTCAAAACACAATAAGCAGATAGGACAACCGCGTTCTGTCGAATAAATGTTTTAACTTAGTGCGCAAATATTCAAGATAGTTTTATGAAAGCTTTAATTTTTAATGGTTCTTTAGACGAAGAAGCATTCCGCACATCGCGACGTATTGCACAGTATTACGCTGATCAATTCACAAAGGCTAACGTAGAAGTACGACAAGTTCACTTATCAGATTTTCAAATCCCTATATTTCAAGCCAAATTAATGGATAACGTACCACAAACGGTACACGACTTTGCAGATGCTTTTAGAGAAGCAGATGTAATGATTTGGTTAACACCGCTATATCACGGAGGAATGACAGGGGTTATGAAAAATGCTATTGACTGGCTTGAAATTACAGCCAAAGATCAACCTGCTTACCTAACGAATAAAGTCGTTGGATTCACTTGTTGGTCTGCTGGAAACCAGGCTATGCAAGGTATTCAAGCGTTAGACAATATTGCTAAGGCATTGCGCGCTTGGTCATTGCCGTACTCTATCCCAATGAGTAATTCGGATTTATACGAAAACAACGACATTGCGGATGCCTACAAAAAGAAAATGAGTATGATGGCAGACTTACTAATAGAAAGCCAACAGCGATAAAAAACAAAGCCCCTATTTTTGTAAATAGGGGCTTTGTTTTATTAAAAAAAGAGAAGCATCCCCTCTTCTCTTTTTTGAACAATGTAAAACCATATTGGACTTCTGTCCAATTTTAAACAAACACTTTCACTTTAAACACATAACCCTTCCCTGATTTACCCTTTTATCTATTCTCTTTTTCAAACAATTCAAAACAAGAAACAGACAAACCAAAGGAAGGATCACATAACTGTAATTAGCTCTTTAAGATAGATTCCTTTTAACTATTATAAAGAGCTATTACAAGCAGAATATAACTATTCTGGTCTTCTGATGTTGTATAATGTTCATTGCAATAAAAATGAACTACATTATTTTTACACTGGCTTTGTGTTAAAAAATAACTGCAATAATCATCACTACAACTTGATTTTTTTACTATTATATTTTATTTATTGTCTTGCTGTACCTATTATGTACAATACAAATGTATAACTGTTTTATACAGCATACAAACTCAACAAATTAAGCAGTAAATAACGTAATCACCAATTGAGAACGCTTATAGCAAGTTATTTCACTTTTTCTAAGTTTAACCTGTTGTAATAAAACAATCTTCACTGTACTTTTTGTCAAAAAATTACAGTGTCAAATATCTCCCATTATAAAAAAAGAACATAATGTACTTTTTTACTAAACTAAAATGATAAAATAGATAAATATATAATTCAACTTCTATTTACACACATTCGCATATCTCGATTAAACCACAACACATATTTAACAACATTTTAACATAAACACAACACAAAAGAACCTTAACAAAACACCTTTTATTACTTTTACTACTAACTTTTGTGAGTTTTATTTAAAAAACAATCAAATTAAACAACTTACTTACAGCAATTCACATAAATAACTAACAAAACTTTCTTAACATATCACACTATCTTAATACCAATAAGTAATTTACAAAAACAAAAAAAGGCTTACCTCTACTTATAAGAGGTAAGCCTTTTGCTATATTCTTTTAATCAGCTTATTTATTTAAAATAATAAACTCTGATCTTCTATTTTGTGCATTCTCCCACTCCGTACAAGGTTCACAAATCACTTTCAACTCTTGCGATCCATATCCTTGATACTCTAAGCGGTCTGCTTCTATTCCTTGCGAAATCAAATATTCTACTGTTGATTTTGCTCTGGCTTGAGATAACTTTAAGTTGTACTCTGCTTTTCCTTTGCTGTCTGAGTGTGAATTAACCTTAATACGCATATTTGGATAGCGCTTCATCACCTTAACCAACTTATTCAACTCTTCTTTACTTTCTTCTGTAATATCTACTTGGTCAAAAGCAAACTGAATATCTGCTAAGCTAATCTTATCTTCTTCAATCATCAACTCATCTAACGGCCTTAGCATTACTTCAATGCTTTGTACTCCTTCAGTATCATTTCCTACTACTTCAATTACCTCATCTAAGTAATCTGGATGAGACACCTTAATTTTATATTTCCCCTTACAGGTTATAAATTCACGTGCTACACCATTCTTTCGCGTATAAACTTTTCCTTCTACATTACGTCTATCATTGATAAACTCTACTTGCACATCGGCTACGGGTTTGTTAAACTGCTTGTTTTTTGCCAACACAGAAAACTCGATATTACACACGGGTAACGCCTTATAAACGTCTTTACGACCAATGCGATCTGACGAAAATAGCCCTACTTCTTTTGACGGATAGTATGAAAAAGCAAAATCATTCTTAACTGTATTAATTGGCGCACCCACATTGACTGGCTTACTACCTGGCGTATTCATATCAACCACATAGATGTCCATTCCTCCATAACCACCCCAACGGTCAGACGTAAAGTAAAGCTTATTGTCCTCTGCCAAGAAAGGATAGTCATTTCGAGTACCTGAGTTAATAGCCGGACCTAAGTTTTCTGGTTGCCCAAATTCATCATCTTCTAACAACGCTACTCGCCACAAATCTAACTCTCCCAAACTACCTGGCATATTTGACGCGAAGTACAAATATTTACCGTCACTGCTTATAGTAGGATTAGTGTACATATACCCTGCTTTTGTAAAAGGCAACGGCTTAATCTTTTTCCATTGTTTTCCTTTCAACTTCGCATAAAACAAACTCATTAGTCTGTCGCGGTGTTTTACTTCTTTATTGCTTCTAAACTTTCTATTTCTATACGCTTCAGATGCAAAGTAAAAACGTTGTCCGTCTGGCGAACTTACCGCCATTCCATCGTGAAATCGTTTATTTACTCTTCCTTTCACGTGGTTCACTTCAAAAGTAGGCTCTGCTTTCCCTTTAAAACTTGCAAAGTAAATATCCGTATTGGGTTTTCGCTCCCATTTTTCGCGTACTTCAAATAGTTTACGCGGAATCTTCTTTTCGTGTTTCGTGCGATTAGACACCATATAAATCGTATCTCCTGCATTCATCCACGCACCATATGTATCGTAAACACGGTCGTTCATTCCCGACTCCGCAAAAGAATACTGTGGTTCTAAGTTTGCCAACAAATCGTGTGCATTCGGATTAGCCAAGAAATCCTTTGCTCTTGAATCACCTGCTGCCTTTGCTGCAAATTGTTGCATCACTTCTTTGGCAACCACATATCGCCCATTTCTCTCCAAAACCTTAGCGTACTTATAATACACCTCAGCAGGAACTTCAGGATCTTTTACAATCGCCTTGCCGTAATAACGAGACGCTTCAATATCTTTAGACAGTCGGTCATAACAATCTGCCAATTGCAAAAAGATGTAATTATCAGTTCTCACACCTCTCACCAATCGCCTATATTCCTCCGCTGCTTTTGTATATTCCGTATTCTTATAGTACTTGTCTGCCTTTTTCAAACTCGGTTTCCCCTTGGCTTGAACAGACATACTGAAAGCACATAATAGTGTTATCAATAAAATTCTCATATACACATCTTAATTTTCACAACAAAGATTTTACCCTTCGCTACTTTTTATGATTTCTAATCAAAATTACTATTTATAATTCGCTTAACCTTATATATGCTAACGTCTTTTTTTAAAATTAGTTGCATTATTTCTTATCAAATCGTTCTAAATGGTTCTTTTAAGTGGTTTTGAAGGAAACACATCTTCTTATAACAGCCTTTTTTTTCGACAGAGATACTCCTTACACCGCCTACTGAAAACAACACAGTGACTAACCTCTGCATTAGCCACAAAAAAAGGCGTGATATACTCACGCCTTTTTTACTATAATTTTCTTCCGTTAATACTGATAGTCAGACGGAATCTGGTCTTCCATATACTCGCCTAAAACCTTGAAAAAACGGGTTGCTTGACGTACTTTTTCCAATGCTTGGTAATATTTCTCATAGTCGTTATTAACCAATACTACATTGGCGTGAAACGAATATTGAAACACACTTCCCGTAAGTGGAACCGATTGTATCTTACTCAAGTTTAAGTCGTGAGAAGCAAATATCTCTAAAACACGGTTTAAACTCCCCTTTTGGTGGTCGGTATAGAAATACAAACTTGCCTTGTTAAACCCTTCTACTTGCTTTGGCTGCTTGCTCAGCAGATAAAAGCGAGTATAATTATCATATACATCGTGAATGTTTTCTGCTAACACCTCTAAGCCGTACATCTCTGCCGCCAACATTGACCCAATAGATGCCACACCTTTATATTGGTTATTCTTGATGTTACGCGCACAAGTGGCCGTATCGTCCATCGCTAATCGCTTCCACGTTTCATATTGATCAAGAAAGTTTTCACATTGCAACAACGCCATTGGATGCGTCCGTACCTCCGAAATATCAGCTAACGATTGTCCTTCCAAAGCCAGTAAATTGTGCTTTATAGGCAACTTAACCTCTCCCCAGATATACAAGTCGTTCTTCGTCATCAAGGAATAATTTGGCAAAATAGACCCAGCTATTGAGTTCTCTATCGCCATCATACCATAATTTGCTTGTTCGTTAACTACTTGTTTAACAAGTGAGTTAAACGTGGGACTGTCCACAATCTCTACCGCTTCTTCTTTAAAAAATCGGTTCACTGCTTCGTGGTGAAAAGATCCCTTAATCCCTTGAATGACAACTGATTTCATAATTAATTCTTTTTGTGGTTAAATCAAGTTACCAAAGTTAAAAGATTCTCAGAAAAAACAGCTTTTTACGCATCTTATTTTTACTATTAATTAAGAGTAACTTATTTTAACGCTTTATCCTCATTTTCAAGCTATAACGAACACCTTCTTTTATGTGTAGGAATAGTTGTAATTTTCTCTTTTCTCTTATAAATCCGTTAAATTCAACGCCTATTTCAAAATCAATTCGTAATTTGGAACCTTATTAAAACCAACAATATCATGAGAAAACTAATGTTAATAGCAGCAATTGCGTTTGCTGTTCCAACGTTTGCCTATACTGACCTTACCAATTTAAAAACACCTATAGAAATGAAAGAAACGCCTAAAGACAAAAAAACAATCTACCAATTTAAAGTAACAGACCTTTATGGAGAGGAGTTTGACTTTGCTTCTTTAAAAGGAAAAAAGATCTTAATCGTAAACACAGCTTCTGAATGTGGATTGACACCGCAATACAAACAACTTCAAAGCTTGTATAACGAATACGGCGGAGACAACTTCGTAATCGTAGGTTTCCCTGCTAATAACTTTGGGGCACAAGAACCAGGAAGCAATGAGGAAATCGCTACTTTCTGTGAGCAAAACTACGGAGTAAGCTTTCCAATGATGTCTAAAATATCTGTAAAAGGTGCTGATATGGCTCCGATTTACGAGTTTTTGACTAAAAAATCAAAGAATGGTTACGCCGATAGTGAAGTAGAGTGGAATTTCCAAAAATACTTAATTGACGAAACAGGTCATTTAGTAAAAGTGGTAAACCCACGTATCTTGCCAACAGAGCCTGAAATTAAAGATTGGGTAAGAGCAAAATAAGGTTGCTTAACTACGATTTTTGCTTTGTTTGTTCGTATCTTTGGGTTTTAGTTTGTAATTATGACTTATCCAGAAATAGAATTAGCACAAAGCATTATTGAAATCTGTAAAGCAAAAAATATACAACGTATTATAATATCTCCAGGATCACGCAATGCCCCGCTTACAATCGGGTTTGCAAGTGATCCTTTTTTTACGTGTTATAGTATCGCTGATGAACGCTGTGCAGCTTTCTTTGGAATGGGAATAGCACAACAAGAGCAGTTTCCCATCGCTTTAGTATGTACTTCGGGTTCTGCCCTTTTAAACTACTATCCGGCTGTAGCAGAGGCTTTTTATAGCCAAATCCCCTTGATTGTTATTTCTGCTGATAGGCCTACTCAAAAAATAGATATCGGAGACGGACAAACGATTCGCCAACGCAATGTATATGAAAACCATATCCTTTATAGCGCTAACCTTCACGAAGATGCTAACGTAGAAAATGATATGCTGATCAACAATGCGATTAACACGGCAATTGCCAAAAAGGGTCCTGTACACATCAACGCGCCTTTTGAGGAACCGTTGTACAACACTGTGGACGCTTTAACGGTTACGCCTACGATTATAGATATGGAGGAACTACCTCCTGCTTTTAAAGACTACACTCCTTATGTAGAGGATTGGAACAAATCTGCAAAGAAACTGGTACTTGTTGGCGTGAATACGCCCCACGTACTAAGTGAGGCTATTGTCAATTGGTTAGCCAACGACCCTTCTGTGGTAGTGTTAACTGAAACGACGTCTAACCTACACCACCCAATGTTTATTGAGCATATCGACCGTATTATTACGACGTTCTCTCAAGAGGACTTTGAAAACTTACAGCCAGATATCTTGGTTACGTTTGGGGGAATGGTTGTTAGTAAACGCATCAAGGCTTTCTTGCGCAAATACAAACCAGGACAACACTGGCACATAGACACGCTACGTCATTACGACACGTACACTGCTTTAAATAAAACGGTATTCGAAACGCCTGAGGTATTCTTTGAAATGCTTCAAAACAATACGCAACCACTCGCTTCTCCTTATCAAGCGTGGATGTTGGGTATTGCAACACAGCGTTTGGCTAAGCACAATGCTTTTTTAAAAACAGTACCTTTCTCTGATTTAAAGGTATTTGAAGTGCTATTTGACCAATTGCCACAACATACGCAATTACAAATAAGCAATAGTTCTGCTATTCGCTATGCGCAATTACTTAAAATAGACTCGTCTGTTGAAGTATTTTGCAACAGGGGAACAAGTGGCATAGACGGAAGTACTTCTACGGCTATAGGGGCTGCTGTAGCTTCTAACAAGCCAACCGTACTGATTACAGGAGATATTAGCTTCCTTTATGACAGCAACGGATTGTGGAACAACTATATTCCAAGCAATTTTAAGATTGTATTGCTTAACAACCGCGGTGGTGGTATTTTTAGAATATTACCAGGACATAAGGAAAACGAAATATTTAATACCTTTTTTGAGACTTCTCACAACCACACAGCAGAGCATTTAGCGAAGATGTATGGCTTTAATTACCTTACGGCTGAAGATGAAGAACAGTTAAAAGAGGCTTCTAATCATTTCTGGAGCAACAATAACCAGCCTTGTATCTTAGAAGTTTTCACGCCAACACAAGTAAACAATGAGGTTTTAAGCAACTATTTTCGCAGTATGTAATTTTATCAAAAAATAGTACTTACATATTGTAATATTTGTTATCTTGTAGTCGTTAAAAAAAAAGTTATATGAGTAAAAGAGCCGAACTTATTAAAAAGTACGCTGCAGATCTTAAAGAGAAATGTGGTGTAACTCCAAACATGGAATTATTAGAAAAAGTAACTATTGGATGTGGTCCTTCTATTTACAACAAGGATTCTTCTACAGTAGCAAGTTCTTCTGAATCAGAATTAGCAACAGTTAAAAACAACTTCTTAATCAAGAAGTTAGGATTAAAAGATGATGCTAAATTAGATGCTGCTATTGCTAAAGTTATGGACCAATATGGTCAATCTAACAGAAATAAATACAGAGCTGTAGTATATTACTTACTAACAGTTCACTTCAAAAAAGAAAGTGTTTATAACAAATAGTACTATTGTGTACCAAGAAAAGCCACTATAATTAGTGGCTTTTTTTATGCCTTATTGCGAAATCGATTCGCATAAACAAATGTTTTTTATCTCTATATTTAGTTGTCTTTACTAATTCTAACAAATCTCTTAACCTACATAATAAACGCAAAATATTGTTTTACAACACAATACAATCCTTATTCAGACCTTCCTTCGGAACAGTTTCGGAAAAGTGCGAGACTTGTTCGCAAAACAGGGTACTTTTCCGAACAAGCCCTAACTCGTCCTTAAATCGTTCCCAAATAAAACACGGTAAAAAACAAAAAAGCCAACCCGTAAAGGATTGGCTTTCTTTAGAAATATAAATTTTAATAATTAAGATTCAAAACACACTAAATCAAGATGCTATTAAAAAATATTTCTAAGAACAAGAATTCGCCCGAGGGCTAACTCTTAGTTAATTAAAAAAAATATAAAATTGGGCTATGAAAAAAAAAAATTCACTGTTATCAGAATAGTTTGCCCTTTTATCAAGTTACAACTATTCTTTGGTATAAACCATTTCCCCTTGGTTAAAGACCTGTTCACGTTGTGGTAATCGCGCTACTGCTTCTGCAGAACAACTTGCTTTTACCAAAACAAAACTTGCCTCATCTCCTACTTTTGGCCATTGGCGCTCTCCTTTGTTTGAAAGAGGCAACACTTGGTCTTTTGTAGCTATTTGCAACGCTCTACTCAAGTGATAATCGTCTGTCCATCCGTATAATTCCGCACAGTACTTAGCTTTTTCAAGCATATCACAGCTTCCAAATGGTTGCCAGTGATCGATAATACTATCGGTTCCCGTCATCACTTTAACCTTGTGTTTGTACAAAGTCGGTATTGGCATTGTCATACGCCCGATAGGCACACTTGTAATTACCCCAATACCAAAGTGATTTAACTGTTCGGCTATGCTTTCCAGTTTATTTTGTTCTATTTGTGCCAACGCAAAACCGTGACTGATATAGGTACGTCCTTGTAATGCTTTGTTTTCACTTACTCTTTTAATCATATGTTCAATAGCCGGAAGCCCCGTAGATGCACCTTCGTGAAGGTGAATATCTACGCCTTTGTTGTAGTCCATTGCGATTTGAAACATAATGTCAAGCGATTTCTCCATATTCCCATCTACCGTAGTCGGATCTAATCCTCCTATGTAGTCAATCCCCATTTGTGCTGACTCGCGCAACAATGCTTCTGAATCTGAATACAGAATACCGTGTTGCGGAAAGGCAACTATCTCTGATTGGATAACCTCTTTTTTGTTAGATAAAGCAACTTGTAGATTCTCCAAACTCTTCACCCCACTTGTAGGGTCTATATTTGTTTGACATCTCGTAAAATACGTTCCTTGACTATTCATCAGGTCAATTGCCATTTCGGCTTTTTCAACTGATTTCTCTAATAGCCCAGGTAATATTCGCTGTTCAAGTGCTATCATATCCTTGACAGAATTACCCGGTCTGGGTTCTCCGTACCAACGTTCACCAAAAAACGTCTTATCAATATGGATATGCATATCCCTTAATCCTGGCAACATTAACAATCCGCCTGCGTCCATAGTGGCTACAGAAAACGACTTTATCCCTGCTTTGTCAATCGACTTAATAAGTCCATCAACAATATATAAGTCATACAACCCAGTTTGCGTTCCGTTTACTTGACCTTTGTCATTGTAAACAAAGTTGTTTTCTAAACGAACATTAAGCAAGGCGAATTCATTAACGTCTCCTAATTTTTGTTGTTGTTCTTCTTGTTGTTCCATTTGTGAATAGCCAACTGAAGGGACAAACAATCCTCCCGTTGCGGCAGTCGTTAACCCTAAAAATTGTTTTCTATTCATCATACTTTGAATTTATAGATTGTGGTGGTGTTTTAAAGTAACTGGTTCAAAACCTGGTTATTTATTCCTTTTCAACAACCACAAAGATAGAAGCCAACAAACAAGCTATATTGAGGTTTTATTCCTCTTTATTGTAATTTTTATAATTTGTTCTAAACTCCCCTGGAGTCACCCCCATTTGTCGTCTAAAAAAGTTATTGAAATAGCTGGTATCATTGAAAGACAAAGAAAAAGCGATTTCTTTTACAGACACATTAGTCGTTGTTAAAAGTCGCTTTGCTTCTAATAATATACGGTCCATAATAAGTGAACTTGCCGTAATTCCCAAGTATTTCTTACACAAAATATTTAGATAATTTGCTGTAATCTTTAATTCCTCAGCATAAAAAGCAACATTGCTGTGTACTCTAAAGTTTTTCTCGATTAACTCTTCAAAAGCCAAGATACTCTTGTCCATTGTATTCCAATCGATATCTGAATAAGCCGCTAAATAATCTTTTTGTAGGTATTTTAGCAATAGGTGAAAGCTCAATAAAGAAATCTCTTTATCCAACACTTTCTTTCCTTTCAAGCTTTTTTCCAACGCCTCTAACTGTGCTTTATACTTTTCGTAACTCGCCTTCTTTAATTGCAAGCAATTTGGTGCTCCCAATTGAAAAAACGGCAAGGCACTATAAGTAGCATTAAGCGTTTTTAAGATCATAGAAGAAAACATCATTTGATACCCAACAGTTTCCTGTTCTAACATCCAATAGTGTACTTGTTGTGGTCTTAAAAAATAAACTTGATAATCATCTACATTGTGAGTTTTAAAGTCGATATCGTGTATTCCTCCCCCATTTTCCACAAAAAAAACAAGATAAAAATCGTGCTTATGTGGCGCTATAAGGTCATTTCGCCCTTTCTCCGTGTGTTTAAATAATGTAATGTCCCAAGTAGCTTCTCCCAAAATATTTGAAGCAGACAAGGTTTCTATTTTTGTAGTATTAGCCAATTGTAGTAAGGTTTAAAAAATAAAGTAAATATGTTTCGAATAAAAGTATATAAAATCAAATACCTAATGAATAATATTTAGTTAAATATAACAAACATTCTCAATATGAGAATTTATATGAAGTAAAAACACCTCAATAACCCTAAAAAGTGCTTCCGGTTATCAGTGTTAAAAGTAAAAAGCTCATTCCGAAGAATGAGCTTTAAAGTGATATTAATTTAGTAAATGAATTAATTATTCGTTTCTAAGTGGAGTAAATAAATGCTTTTCTCTTTTTGTTTTTCTTCCTCTCATCCTTTACTATTACTGGCTTACCAGCTATTTAGCAACAAAAAAACAAGCGTTTTTGCGAACTTTACTCCTGACAAATAAAACGCTTTTTTTGTTAAATCACAAATTGTAGCAACAAATTTCTTATTTTTCTTTGTTGTCTTGGCATTTACAATGCTAAATTATTTAAGTAGAAACACTCATATTTAACAACTTACACCTATTGTTTATATGAAATAAATTGTCATTCCTATTTCGGACAGATGAATTACCCCTTCTTTTTTAGTTTTCAAAATTTGAATGTTGCCCCCTTATTTTTATCAGCACATAAAGTTTGAGACTTAAAAAACATCCGTTATTTAACACGTATAATTTCCTATTACAACGTTACTGTCTATTGTTAGTCTCCCATCACTTTATAAGTAGGGTCTTTTGCTATATTCACCTCAACCATATCTTTTGCGTTGTCTAACAAGCGATAACAGTCGTAACTCAAATGACGTAGGATTACTTTTTTATGGTGTGAAGCGTATAGTTTTGTCAACTTATTCACTGCTTCAATAGCCGACATATCTGCAATGCGCGACTCCTTAAAGTCGATGATTACTTCTTCTGGGTCTTCTAATGGGTTAAACTTTTCTGAGAAAGTAGCCGTTGATCCAAAAAATAGAGGTCCGTATATAGCATATACCTTCGCTCCGTTTTCATCAATAGATACACGTGCACGAATGCGTTTAGCGTTGTCCCAAGCGAATACTAAGGCAGAAATGATTACTCCCACAAACACCGCTAAAGCCAGATTGTGTAATATAATTGTGATAGCCGCTACGGTTATTCCCACAATGACATCGGCTTTGGGCATTTTAGTGATGAGTTTAAACGAAAACCACTTAAATGTTGTAATAGCCACAATCATCATTACTCCGACTAATGCCGCCATTGGTATTTGTTCAATAACGGGTGCGCCGACTAAAATAACCAGTAAAATGGTAACTGCACTTAGGATAGCAGATATACGTGTACGGCCACCTGAATTAAGGTTAACCAACGTTTGGGCTACCATTGCACACCCTCCCATTCCTCCAAAGAACCCGTTAATTACATTGGCATAACCTTGTGCTCTGGCTTCTTTATTGGTATCTCCTTTGGTATAGGTGATTTCATCTACCATATTTAACGTCAATAGGGATTCTATCAAACCAACGGCTGCCATAACAACTGAATATGGTAAGATGATTTTAAGCGTGTCTAAAGTAAAGGGAACACTTGGCAAGTGAAATTGGGGTAACGAACCGCTTACAGAGGCAATATCTGCTACGCGTTTGGTGTCGATTTGTAAAAAGAAAACGACTGCGGTTAGTACTAATATCGCCACTAATGACGAGGGAACTGCTTTTGTAATTTTAGGTAATCCCAGTACAATTCCAATGGTAAGCAAGGTAAGTCCGCCCATAACAAGTAACGGCATTCCTGACAACCACTGCGTTTGTCCGTCTACAACCACAGAAAATTGCTTCACCTGTGCCATAAAGATAATAACGGCTAATCCGTTTAAGAATCCATACATAACCGGTTGTGGAATAAGGCGCACAAACTTGCCGAGCTTGAATACTCCCACTAAAAACTGTATGATTCCGGCTACTATTACTGCGGCCAATAAATATTGTACACCTTCTGTACTGATTAACGCCATCATTACAACGATAGTTGCCCCTGCTCCACCAGCAATCATTCCGGGTCTTCCACCAAAGAAAGCGGTTACTATTCCCATTAAAAAAGCGGCATATAATCCCATTAAAGGCGACAACCCTGCTAAAATGGCAAATGATAACGACTCCGGAATCATTGTCATTGCAGAAGTTAGTCCGGCAAATATCTCGTTTTTATATCCGTATTTTCGAAGTGACTGAACCTCAGCCCACAATTCTTTCATAGTGTTCTATTGTTTAAAAAAGACTGCAAAAATACAGTAATACTCCCCTTTTCTCCTGTTATTTAACATTGGTATAAGTGTTATTTCACAGTGAAAAAACAGGAATAAAGTTAGTCATTAAGGTGTAGCGTACAACTGCCAATCGTTTGATCTACGTAATTATTTCCCAACCCTTTTGCATAAACAGACTTACTTTTTCTTATTCCAACTTGTCTATTGACTGAAAACGGAATACTTTTGACAAAATAAAAAAGTAAACGCATGAAAAGAATGTTAATGATAGTTGGTGCTTTGGCAATGATAAGCACTACAATGGTGGGGTGTAAAGATTCTGCTAAAAAAGCGGCACAACAACAAGCTGAAACTGTGGTTGTAGATGAAAAGGTGTTAATGGTAGATGGGGCTTATGTTTCTGAAGGATATACACAACGCGAAGAAGGATATGATTGGGTAAAAGTGATGGTTACTTCTACAGCTGCTGACGAGATTACAATTGCTGTTCGCTCTCGTGAGGACATCAAAAAACCAACGTGTACACTTGATGCGGTAGCTAAGAAAATTGGCGACCAAACGTACTTAGCGGAGTTAGAAGGTAAAAAAGTAAAGTTTACGTTTACGGATAAATCTCTTGCTATTGAAGCGAAAGATGAAGCAGATAACAATATCTTGTACTACTTCTGTTCGGGTGGTGCTTCTTTAAGAGGAACATACGAAAAAGTAAACGAGTAATTGTTTTATGATACAAAAGCACTTCTTTAGGAGGTGCTTTTTTTTTACTCTTAAGTGAGCTTGTACCAATAGTTTGTTCTCTGACCAGGCAACAAATAGTCCTTCTTTCTTACTTATTATGTTATTCTCCTTTGATTCTTATAACGTTATCGTGTTAAATTTATCCAAAAACATCAACGTCTTACTGCAACAACAAAAAAGAATACCTATTTTAGAGAAAATACCTGATAATAAAGAATATGAAATTCGTTTTCAACACTATAAGCTTACTGATTACAGTAGCTACATTCTCTCAAAATAACGTAAACGACCTAAAGAAATCTCCTCTTTTTGCCTATGAAGTAATGGATTTAGACAATATGGAGTATGCTAATGGGGACTTGCTTTGGCGCACATTTGAGAAGGATACTATCATTGATAAAAAATCTTTTAAAAAGTATAACCTTACTGGTATAAAGAACTTCGAGAAGGACTTAACGCGCAAGGAACTTTACTATTATGAGTCGTTTGACAAGAATACGTATGAGAAGTTAAATGACAACTTTACTAAGTTGCACTCGTTTAAAACAAATGTGGATACGCAACAAGGATTGTTGTTTGGACAAAAGACTACGATTAAAGTAATACAGTCTTCTACCATTGACGATTTATCGCTGGGAAACAATGCGGTGAGTACTTATACCGACTTGGCTAATCCTACGGCATCCGTAAAATTGTCTGTTCCTCATCAATGGGCTATTGAGGAGGATAACGACAATGCGAGTATCAAGCAGTTGTTTGGTGATTTCTTTACTAAACTCGCTGAGGGTATTCGCACCAACAAACAAACGTCTAATAAGCAGTTGAACAAAGTTGGCGATGAACTACAAGTGGTTTACAACGCAATAGCCTATGATGCTACAACGGGTAAGGCTACGCGAAAGGATACTTATATCAACGATTTTAAGGTGGTTAAAGAAGTGGAGAGCAACGGTAAAAAGGGGATTGTTATTGAGTTGAGAAACTCAAAGTCAGATGTTGTAACAAAGCAAACTGTTTTCTTAGACAACAACTTGTTTGTGTTTGACAATAACACGTCTATTCCAGCTAAAACGTACACTCGTAAAAAAGCGTTTAACGATAATGAGGGGCTTATTCTTGAAGGGGTTACAGATATAAAAGTGGGTGGTAGAACATTTCCTGCTATTCACAGATATACTACAAACGGATTGTTTTATACTAAAACATTGAACTTCTTCCCTGTTTACTTATCTGAAAAACACGGGGTTGAGAGCAGAATTAGCTATGCTAAGATTAACAATGTTGTTTATGGTAAAAAGATTAGTTTGTAAGTAGTAAAAGATGCAATGAGGTAGTGTATCGCGCTTTATATACACCTGATTAATTGTAGGTAAACACAGTGGTTGTCCTCCCTACGGATACATCATTTAAGTTTACTACGTTATCACCCACCACCGCTGTAGGGGTGAATTACTATTCACCCGCAATATTGTTTATTTATAAACAAACCTGCGTAATCCATATCCACAAAGGCGTTTCACACTCCACGCATCACCTTTTACGTTTTACGTTTCACTCTTCACGTTTCACGCATCACGTTCCAGATTTCCCCAAAAAAAGGGACACTCTACTGAGCATCCCTTTTGGTATATCTATTGGCGATTAACTGCCTTTTCGTATAATTCTTCGTATAGTGGCAACACTTTATCAATGCTGAATTTCTTAGCTACCTCACGTGCGTTCTTTTTAAAACTACATAACGTATCCTTGTCTTTCAATATCTTCAACGCGTTTTTCACCATATTATCCACATCTCTAACATCACTCAAGTATCCTGAAACTCCGTCTTCGTTAACCTCTGGTAGTCCTCCTGTATTACTTGAAATAACCGGTACACCCATTGCCATTGCTTCCAAAGCTGCAAGCCCGAAACTCTCCGTTTCCGATGGCAACAAGAACAAATCAGAATAAGATAAGATTGACTCAATCTCATTACTATTTCCAAAGAAGATGATCTTGTCGTAAATACCTAACTCCAACGCCATACGTTCTGCTGTTTCCTTTTCTGGTCCATCACCTACCAACATCAACTTAGCTGGTATTTCCTTTTGGATTCCGTAAAAAATAGATACAACATCATCAATGCGTTTTACCTTTCTAAAGTTACTGATATGCGTGATGATAAACTCGTCTTTACTTGCCATAGCACTACGCTTACACGGTGTATCGCCAGGGTCAAACTCTTTCACTTCAATGAAGTTTGGAATAACGTGAATCTCCTTTTTTGTGCCAAATAACGAGTGCGTTGATTGCTTAAGCGACTCAGAAACAGACGTTACAAAGTCTGAATTATTGATACTGAAGCTAACCGCTGTTTTGTAATTCGGGTGATTCCCCACAAGCGTAATGTCTGTACCGTGTAAAGTTGTAATCATTGGTAAGTCGATTCCCTCAGCTTTCAACATTTGCTTAGCCATAAAACCAGCATAAGCGTGAGGAATAGCGTAATGTACGTGTAATACGTCTATTTTAAACAACTTAACCATATCCACCAATTTACTTGTCAAAGCAAGTTCATACGGTTGATAGTGAAACAAAGGATATTCAGGTACGTTTACTTCGTGGTAATATATATTGGGATTTAGCAATGCCAAACGAACGGGTTGACTATAAGTGATAAAGTGCACTTCGTGATCTCTTTTTGCTAACTCCAATCCTAATTCAGTAGCGACTACTCCACTACCTCCAAACGTTGGATAGCATACGATTGCTATTTTCATAAATATTTAAAACATGGTTTTGAACTCTAAATATAAATCTATTATTCAAAAGGAATGCCGAATTATAGAAGTACTTTAATTTTTATGCTCACATTTAACATTATCACTCTTTATAGTAAGCGATTTTATTTAAACTTACACGCTAATTTAGAACGCACTACGCCTGTGATGGGCAGACTTTATCATTCTGATGGTATTTCACACAATACATACTTTTTTTTAACACTAAATAGTTGTCAATACCCCGGTTTATCCTAAATATCGTTGAACGTTTTATCTGACAAATACCCCTATTCATCGCTATTAAAGCCTTTTTTGAGGCTATCTGAAGAAAAAGATACTTTTTTACAATTAGCAAAACTTAAAAAGTGTATAAACTTTCGACAATAAAAGTCAATAAATTATTGAGTAAATAAAAATTTATTAAAAAATTACAGAATCAAAATAAATAACAAACAAAAATTACAGTAAAAAAAACAATTATTACACTAATATTAAAGTTCTATTTTTGATAAAAATTCATAATATGAACAAGTACATAACAACATCATTAGTCGCATTAGCAGCTATTGGAACACAAGCACAAGACATCAACATTAAAAAAAATGTGATAAATGTAAACAAGACTCCTGTTGCAAAGATTGAACGAGAGAAATTCCGTTACAAGATTAGTAGTTTAGACGGGCAAATGTATTTTTGGGCAGAAATCGTAAATAATGCTGATTCTGACAAGTTCTGGTTACAATTAACTGGTGAGAATGGTAATATTCACGATTTTGAAAACTTGAATAAGTCTGTTTCTTTGAGTAGAGAGAAGACTTTTGTTAATGCTGTTTTTCACAGTACACAAGGCTTAATTCCTGAAACTGGTTTTAATAAAGAGAATGTTGAAGCGCTATTCAAAACTGCTAACACAGAAATATCTGATAAGTGGAAAGAAATAGACAATACACGTCGTCAGCAAAAAACAGAGGAACAAAACCTTATTAAAGAAGATAAAATTACAATCACTGCTGCTGGTAATGTACTACGTGGTGATGAGAAAATTGGTACGATTAAAACGTTATCTGAAACACAAGTTTACACGAAGCATACGGCTACAATCTTTGATATTAAAGGAAATGAGATTGCTACAGTTAAGTATGATGAAGGTAGGATAACTAATGCTCGAAACGGTGTAAAAATTAATACGTTTGATTTTAAAGCAATTGATTTATACGACCTTAACTACTTTATGGATAAGGCAGAACCTGCAAAAGCTAACCAAGCGATTATTGCGAAACTTTATGCTAATGGGTATAAGTTAGGTGATATGACGCAGCAGATTAGCGATTATAAAAATGCTAAATATGCAGAGAGACAAGAAAAACACGAACAAAAAGTAGAGGAAAACAAGCAAAACTCATTAAACATCTATGATATTGAAGGGTATGTAATTGATAAAAAAGGAGTTAAACACGAAGGTTTGGTTACTATAGAGTTCGAATCTGTACAAAACAAAAGCAAGAACTCAGGAATTGCAGACCTTACAAGTTATGGAAACTCTGTATCTATTAAAGTAGGGAATAAAAAGATGTCGTTTAAAGCAAAGGACAATGTTGAATTTGGAGTACAAAAGGATCGTTTCCTTGGTTTAAGTACTTCAAGTGATGGTGGACTTAACAATTCGAATGGAGAGTTAGACCTTTTTGGTGGTTCAAATAAATTCTTACTTGTTGATTTTGAAAAGGATGGTAACTATGTGTTACACCATATTAAGACTCCAAACGATTATTACTTGTTTATCAAAGGACAGAAGAATGCTATCTACTTAGGTGATAAAGCTACTTTCGGTACAAGAAAACCTGAAGATGCTAAAAAACTTTTTGATAAGTATATGAACTGTAGCGCATTGAACTATGAAGACCACGATACTGTTTCTAAAGATGGGTTAATACAACTTATTGAAGCATATATTAAGGCTTGTAAATAATAATACAAATGAAAAAGCATAACCATTTCGGTTATGCTTTTTTGTTTATATACGTTGATTAAAGATGTAATACCTACTCTTTGTCCCCTTCATTTAGCAAGGAAACATTAGACTCTGCTATAGGTGGAATATGAAACAAAGCTATTCCTAACACTTCTCCTAAATGAAGCAATGTTTCAATTCTGAAATTCTCTTTTCCTTTTACCCATTTACTAACTTGTTGTGGACTAACATTCATTCGTTCAGCCAAGTCTTTTTGCTTCCAATTCAAATCTGACAATCGCTTTAGAATCAATAACGCTATCTTTTGAGATGTTCGATGCAATTCACGATTAGCTTGACGCTCAGTAATCCACGCTGCAGTATTTCCTTCATCAGGAGAGACAAGTGCTAAAAACTTTTCTTTATTTGTCATGCTTGTTTAAATATTTAAAAATTCATAAAAAGAGTCTTCATCAAATATACCATTGTCTTCTAAAAACAATTTAACCTGCTGTAATTTATGCAGTTCAATACTTGTATATTCTCTATCTTGCATTAGATGTTGCAAAGGCAACTTAACTGCTCCTCCTGTTATTACGTATGTTGATGAGTCTATCCTAACGGCATAGAGTCTTAGATAACGTGTTTTACCTTTCCTTAAGGACAAGTGCACAATACGAAATTCACGATTATCTAATTGTCTAAAAAACCTATCTAAACAAACAGGCTCTAAATTCACTATAGCAAGTAAACTCCTTTCTATTTGATAACTTTCCTCTGCAATTGAATCTGCAATAGCATAAATATTACTCTTAGGATTGATGTCTTGTCTATTCTCTTTTAAAAATTGTAATATCTTTTCTTGGTCAGTCCAAGTTTCCATTATATTTCTATAGGCATTTATACTTGTTGTTGAATAGTGCACTGTATAAATGTATGGTGCAAAGATAGGTATTATTTTTATACAATCAACTTATAAGTTTATTTTAAAGATATTTAACTTAATACAATATACTACTATCTTATTACACAAAACACCACAAATCAAAGCATTAGGACTTTACAATCTTATACTAAGCCACTTCACACAGGGTACTTATCCTATTTATACTGCTTTCTTTACTACTACTATTAAAGTCTATAGTATTGTGACTAATTGTCAAATAAACACAAATCAACTCTTGCATCATAATTCCCATATTTACCTTTACATCAGAAATATTCTGAAATATGGAAATTTATATTGCTTCCTTTTTTTAATACCTAACCGATTGACCAACTACCCAAATAAACACAAATCAACTCTCACATCATAATTCCCATATTTACCAATGCATCAGAAATATTCTGAAATATGGAAATTTCACAAACACTACCACAATCCCTTAAGACCACAAAAAAAGAGGAGCTATCTCTAACTCCTCTTTTCTCTATAATCTTGTAAACTACTATTTCACGATTGACTCATAAATAACAGTCTGAATATTTTCTCTAACGTTTTCTTTAGACAGCCTATTTATTGTTGCATCCGGATAAGTACGGTTGGCCAAGAAGATATAAACTAAATCTTTCTCTGGATCTGCCCACGCCATTGTTCCTGTAAACCCAGTATGTCCAAAACTTGTCATAGATACACAACCACACGTTGGTCCTGGTTTACCTTCTGCTTGCGGTTTATCAAAACCAATTCCTCTTCTACTTCCAGTTTCACAATAAACACAGTCGTTAAATGTGTCGAATGTCGATTTAGAAAAGAAACGCTCTCCTCCATATTCCCCTTCATTCAAGTACATCTGCATTACCTTTGCCACATCCAACGCCGAACCAAACAATCCTGCGTGTCCTGCTACTCCTCCTTGCATCGCCGCTCCCATATCGTGAACGTATCCTTGTACTGTTGTATAGCGGTAGTAATTGTCAACTTCCGTTGGTGGAATTACTCCAATATCAAACTTTTGCAATGGTAAATAAGTCAAGTGTGTAATTCCCATTTTTAAGAAAAACTCGTCTTGAATTACCTTGTCTAACGTACTATTATACTTCGCTTCAATAAATTCTTTCAACGAAATAAACCCTAAGTCACTGTATTTATAGTCTTTTTTCTTTGATAAAGTAGACTCTCCTATTTGCTTTAAAATCTCGTTAGTATACCCTTTTTTAATGTATAAATTCTCCGATACTTGCGTAGGATAATCAGGCGTGTAAAAATAGCTGTACAAACTAACGTCTGGTTTCTTATTCTCATCTAACGTACGTTTGTAAAACGGAATCCACGCTGGTAACCCAGATTGGTGTGTCAACAAATCTCTGAATGTAATATTCGCTTTGTCTGTACCTTTAAACGCAGGTACCATATTACCCAACTTTGACTCCATCGTAACCTTGTGTTGGTCGTACATCTTAATTAAAATAGGTAAACTACCCAATATCTTCGTTAACGATGCTAAATCATATAAGTCGGTGTCCTTTACAGCTGTTGTTTTATCATACGTATGGTAACCAAACGACTTTTGATAAACAACATTCCCGTGTCTGGCAACCAATATCTGCATCCCTGGTGTTAGCTCTCTCTCGATAGCACGCTTGGCAATGCTATCAATCTGTGCCAACACAGCTGGGTCCATCCCTTCATTTGCCGGACTTGAAAACCCCAAGCGTTGGATTGGTTTAGTCTTAATTCCTGTTTCTACTTCATACTGACTATTAATAGACACAGGTAACTTCCCTTTTGATCCAATTGCTCCAAATACCACTTGTGCAGCAGCTTTGTGTGCAAATGCGTTGTTCTGATAACCAACTACAACTGTATTTATACCGTTAAACGTTGGCAAACCAGACAAAGCATAAGGCTTGGCAAAAGATACCAATACCGTATTTGTTTTCTTAGCTATAGCTACAATCTGCTGTTTCTCCTCATTTGAAAAGTTGTGATTACGCCAAGGGTTGTCCACTTTATGGTAACCAATCACAATAGTCGAAAACTTACTGATCTCATCTAAATCTGTTGGATTAACTTCTCGCACATCTGCATAGTTTTTCAACATCTCTAAAAACGTACTACCATCGTCATCTCCTAACTTCACATACCCAATACGTTGTTTTTCTAAGTGTTTAAACGGGATTAACTTATCGTCATTCTTAACAACAGTTATCGCCTCGTTATACAACTTTTGGTTTAAATCGTCATATTCAGCCCCGTTTAAGTCTGCCACTAACGTAGTCGTGTTAATGGGCTCAAACTTAGTCATATTCGACTTAAACTTGTATTCTAATATCTTCTTAACTGAATAGGCTAAACGCTTTTCAGTGATTTCTCCTTTGCTATATGCCTCTTTAATTTTTGTCAACGCAGTAGGCACGTCTTCAGAAAACAACAGTAAATCGTTTCCTGCATTAAACGCAGCTAAGTCTACTTCCCCTGGTTTCAAATAGTTTGATGCCCCTTTCATATTCAAAGCATCAGTAAAGATCAACCCTTCAAAGCCCATTTCTTCTCTTAATAACTTGGTTACGATATTATAAGATAGTGAACTTGGTACATTGCTATCTGGTTCGTACGCAGGAATATTTAAGTGAGCAACCATAACACTTGACAAGTCGTTGTCAAACATCTTCTTATATGGCCACAACTCTACTTTGTTTAATCTGCCTTTATCGTGGTTGATTACAGGTAGTTTGTGATGTGAGTCAGTCGATGTATCTCCGTGTCCAGGAAAGTGTTTACCTGTTGCAAATACATTCTGGCTTTGGTATCCTTTGGTAAAAGCAATCGCTCTATCTGTAACTATCTCACGTGTTTCTCCGTAAGAACGTACACCGATAATAGGGTTTTGCGGATTAATGTTAATGTCTAATACAGGACCAAAGTTAAACTGTAAACCTAAGCGTTTCGCTTGTTTTGCCATAGCAACACCTAACTCTTCTATCAGATCCATGTTTTGCACTGCCCCCAGCGTCATATTGTACGGAAACTTGTATGTCGAATCTAAACGCATACTTAATCCCCATTCACCATCAATACCAATTAGCATAGGCAGTGTACTCATACTTTGCAAGCGATTAGTCATATTCGCTTGTCGTACTGGACCACCTTGAAAAAAGATAAGTCCCCCTATATGTTGTTCTGTAATTAACTTTTCTAAACTTTGTGTGTGTGCTTCATTCTTGTTTGAATAAGCCGCCACCATAAACAATTGACCAATGCGTTGCTCTAAAGTAAGCGTATTATAAACGCTGTCAACCCATTGCGTTTGTCTAACCTTGTCAACGGTTTTCTGCCCCATAGCAGTTGACGCTGCCATAAGAAGTAATAATGTGAGTTTTTTCATTAGCTGTTTTATTATGTCAAAAAAAAATCACCATCAAAAAACAATTTGATGATGATTTTGATATTGTAAATTTAGAGATTACAATCTACTTAAAAAAGCGTGAATGCCAACTTTCAGCTGCTGGTACTTCCCAGTATTCACTGAATTCTCCTAAATCATTTACTAAATTATTGAAAACAATAGTATTAGCAGAAACAGACTTAGATTTTACCATTGTTTTAAACTCTAATAAAGTTTTAAAAGCAATGAAATCTCCTGTTTTATACGTAACATTCATCTTATCTAATAAGTCAACACCGTATTTTTGTTCTAATGATTGAATCATTCCAACTGATGCGTCGATTGAACATCCAGATGCTGCGTGTACTTCTTGGTCCACCGCAAGGATGATGAATCGGTTATACTTAATAGTGTATGATGCTTGTAATGGTGTTGCGTGAGCAGCCCACTCTTGTGTAAAGTCCGCTAAAACTTTGTCTATTTCTTGAACCTCCTCATCTGAGAATTTGCGATTTGATTGATAAATCCAAACTCGAGAATGGTCAGGCATTTCTTCAAATGGTATGTACATAACTCTTATAAATCTTCTGCATTTGCAATTAACTCTGCCACGTCAAGTACTTTTACTTCGTGTTCTTTGTCTTTAAACTTAACACCATCTGTCAACATTGTATTACAAAACGGACATCCTGCAGCAATGATTTCAGCATTAGTTCCTAACGCTTCTTCTGTACGTTCTACGTGAACTTCTTTGCTACCGTGTTCTGGTTCTTTGAACAATTGTGCTCCACCAGCTCCACAACAAAAACCATTCTGTCTTGAACGCTTCATTTCTACAAGCTCTGCGTCTAATTTTTCAATTAATTGACGTGGTGCTTCATAAACTTGATTCGCACGTCCTAAATAACAAGGATCGTGGAATGTAATTCTCTTTCCTTTGAAGTTTCCTCCTTCAATTGTTAATCTTCCATCGTCTAAAAGCGATTTAAGAAACTCTGTGTGGTGTACTACTTCGTATTTTCCTCCTAATCCAGGATACTCATTCTTTAATGTATTAAAGCAGTGCGGACAAGCAGTAACGATTTTCTTAACTTCATATCCGTCTAAAACTTGGATATTCATCATTGCTTGCATTTGGAATGCAAACTCGTTTCCTGCTCTCTTTGCTGGGTCTCCTGTACATCCTTCTTCTGTACCAAGAACTGCAAAAGGAACCTTTGCTTTATTTAATATTTTTACGAATGCTTTTGTAATCTTCTTTGCTCTATCGTCAAAACTCCCTGAACAACCAACCCAAAACAAAACTTCTGGTTGCTCGCCCTTTGCCATCATTTCAGCCATTGTAGGCACTACTAAATTTTCTGACATAATATTTGAATGTATTGTGATAATCTCCCTAAGGGATTATGATTGTTAGTTAATTAGTTTTCGTCTTTCCAGTTTAATCGATCCATTTGGTTATACTGCCAAGGTGCACCATTGTTCTCAATATTTTGCATCATATTGTTTAACTCTGTTGGCGCAGCACTTTGCTCCATTACCAAATAACGTCTCATATCCATAATAATAGACAACGGACTAATGTCAATCGGACACTCTTCCACACAAGCATTACAAGTATTACAAGCCCAAAGTTCTTCTGCTGTAATATAATCGTTTAACAACGTTTTACCGTCATCTACAAACTGACCATTATTAGCATCCATAATTTTACTTACGTCTTCTAAACGATCACGTGTTGACATCATAATCTTACGTGGAGATAATTTCTTCCCTGTAATATTTTGTGGACAAGATGATGTACAACGACCACACTCTGTACAAGAGTATGCGTTCATCAACTGAACCCAGTTTAAA
Source organism: Myroides phaeus (assembly GCF_009799805.1). Taxonomy (NCBI): domain Bacteria; kingdom Pseudomonadati; phylum Bacteroidota; class Flavobacteriia; order Flavobacteriales; family Flavobacteriaceae; genus Myroides; species Myroides phaeus. The sequence goes on along the minus strand of NZ_CP047050.1, from coordinate 2,241,978 downwards.
TCCATTACGTCTTGCGCACCAAATTTCTCTGGCTCACCTTGCGGTTCTGCTGGAGCTGCAAATGGGTCTGCATTCGGATCCATCATCAACTGTACTTCTTTTTTAACAGACTCTAAGTTGTCGAATTCTCCTTGTGGCTCTAAGTTCGCATAATAAGTGTTTGGGAACGCCAAGAAAATGTGTAGGTGTTTTGAATAATAAAGGTAGTTCATAAAGAACATCACCCCTATAATGTGTGCCCACCAACAAAAACGCTCTATAAAAGCAACCGTAGTAAGGTTCATTCCGTCAAAAATAGGACTAATAAATCCTGAGATTGGGAATGCTCCTGCTTCGTTATAGTGTGTATAAGATTGCGTTTGTAAGAAGTAATCTGCCGCATTCATTACTAAAAAGAAACACATTAAAATTGTTTCAATGTAAATAATATTGTTAGCATCACGCTTAGCCCATCCTTCCATTTCTGGTTGGTTAAAACGCTTAAGCTTGATTACATTTCTTCTGATCCAAAATACTACAACTCCAAATATTACAAGGAATGCAAGTATTTCAAAGAATCCTATCAAGAAGTTATATCCTGAACCTAAGAACGAGAACGCTCTGTGGGTACCAAATAAACCGTCTATAATGATTTCTAACATCTCAATGTTAATAATCACAAAACCTACATATACAAAGATGTGTAGAATTGCTGGGATAGGTCTTTTAACCATTTTCGATTGCCCTAAAGCAACGCGAATCATATTTTTCCAGCGTTCTTTTGGGTTATCAGAACGATCGATATCACGTCCTAATTTAATGTTGCGGATTAGCTTCTTTATATTTTTAATGAAAAAGCCAAAACCAACAACTAATAGAAGTAAAAATAATACTTGGCCTAAATACTGCATAGTAGTAATAATTGTTTCAAAAAATTGTTAGTTGATCTTTGTTGGTTGTTTGGTTTAGTTATTCTCTTTATTCTCTTCCACTACAATTACTGTCTCTCCTTCTTTTCCTTGGTAAGGTGTCGCCTTTTTACCAAATAATGAGAAATGAACATAACGTTTTGGATTGTTTTTCAAATCACCTAATAGTAATTCTAATTCTTTTGATGCTCCTGTAAGGTTAGCGTATAGTTCTTCGTCTTTCAACAATTTACCAACTGAACCTTTACCGCTTTGGATATCTGCCATAATTTTATCCATATTGGTAGTTGCATTGTCTAATTTAGTAAACGTAGATTGAATATCCAAAGTTTTTAAATCTGAAGATAGTGCAGCAAAGTTAGTACTCATTGTATTCAAGTTGTTCAATGTACCGTCTAACTTAGGTCCTGATGTAGCAATCATCTTGTTTGCTCCAGCTAATGTTCCGTTTAATTCCTGAACCGCACCTTTTAAGTCTGCTTGCATTTTTTCATCCATAATGCTGTTTAAAGCAAGGATCATTTCGTTAGCATTAGCCAATACCGCCTCTACTTTATCTTTTAAAGGCAATATTTCTTCTGTTAACTTGTCAGTCATATCTTTTTGTAGTTCTCCTTTAATGAAGTCCCCTGACTGAGCGTAATTTGAATCACCAAACTGAGGGTTAATCATAATTGCTTTATCTCCAATTAATCCTGGTGAATAGATTGTAGCAACGCTGCTTTTAGCAATATCTACTTTTTGAGTCATTAATAACTCTACATTTAGTTTCCCTGTTTTGTTGTCTAAACTGATTTTAGAGACTTTACCAACTACTAAACCGTTGATTGTAACATTAGAAGACATTGTTAAGCCTTCTACATTGTCATACTCCACATAGTATTTAGTACTGTTATCGAAAATGTTACTTCCTTTTAAGAAAGAATATCCCCAAATAAATAGTGCAATTGCCCCTAATACTAAAATAGCTGTCTTAATTTCTTTTGATATTTTCAAAACTTGTTCTTTTTAATACACGCAAAAATAAACTTTTATTCTTTACGCAATCGATATTATTTTAAAGCTTCTTCTACGCTTACAGACTTTCCGTTTTTATAAGCGACGATGAATGCTGATTTATGTCCTTTTGATTTAGCTTCTTGCATTAGTTTTTTAGCTGTTGCATGATCACTTGTACTACCGTAGAAATACTTGTTTAATTTACCTGATTTCTGCATAGTAACCCCCTTTAGCCCACCAAAATTCTGTGGTTTTAAAGCTAATACCTTCGCACTCGCTGCAATTTGCACTTTAAATTCGACATTCTTGTTATTTTTTGTACTTGCAGTACTATTTTTAGAATTATTCTTAGTAGCAGTTGCTGTCGTAGTTGTCGTAGATTTACTTGGTGCTACATCAGTTTTATCTGCTACAATTACACTTCCTCCACCGTAATATGCTGCTTTATAAGCCATAATTCCCTTTGCAATTGAAGAAGCTAACTCTTTTTGACCCTTTGATGAAGAAAGGTAAGCTCCCTCAGCCGGGTTAGATACGAATCCTAACTCAATAAGGATACTTGGCATAAACGCTCCGTGTAATACCCAGAACGGCCCTTGCTTCACTCCTCTGTTCTTTCTCTTTAAATCGTTTGTAAACCCGTCTTGTACTCTTCCTGCCAAATCAATACTTTGGTGGATGTAGTCTTCTTGGATTAACGTCAACCCGATAATAGACTCTGGAGATGATGGATCAAATCCTGCGTACTTTGTCTTATAGTCGTCCTCCATCATAATAACCGAGTTCTCCGTTTTTGCTACGTCAAGGTTAGATTTGTTTTTACTTAAACCCATTACGAAAGTTTCCGTTCCTGACGCTGCTTCTGAGTTTACCCCATTACAGTGAATAGATACGAATACATTACCGTTATTTTTATTGGCTAATACCGATCTTTCTCTAACTGGTACAAACACGTCTGTTTTACGCGTGTAGTACACATCAATATCCGATTGTTTTTCTAAAATCTTCCCTACTTCCAATGCCACAGCAAGAACGATGTCTTTCTCAACATTCTTCTTGTGATTTGTACCTGTATCTTGTCCCCCGTGACCAGGGTCTAATACAACTTTAAACTTTTGGCCTTTCTGTGCTGATACAGAAAAACAAACTAATAAAAATGTTAGTAATGCGAACAGTTTAGAACGACTGCAATTCATAAAATTGATATTTATAATGTTTTATAATTTGAATAAAAATTACATTTTTCAGAAAAAATATATGTAAGTTTGACACGTTTTAAAAAACGAGCTTAGTTTTACAAAAATAGCATATATATAGGTTTGCGAACAAATATTTTTAATATCGTTTTTATTTTATTCACTTTTAGTGCCATTTTCTCTCAAAAAAGCACTGCACAAGAATTTAATAAAAAATACGTACCGGTTAATTCCTCTACTCCAAAAGACTCTGTAGCAACAACTAAGGACGCTACAGCAACTACGTCTGTGCCTAAAAATGAGGCAAAAAAAGATCCGAAAAAAGATGTCAAAACTGACACTTTAACGCCTAAAGAGAAGCCTCTTTTAGAGGATATGGTCTATAGAAAGGCGAAGGACTATGAAAAACTTGACTTAAAGAAGAAAGAAATCACTTTATATAACGAGGCGGAAGTAAAATACCAAGACTTCGAACTTACAGCGGGTAAGATTGTTTTCAATTACGAAACAAGCGAAATATCTGCTGGGGGTATCAAAGACAGTGTGGGTAATATGCACCAGTTTCCTGTGTTTAAACAAGGAGACCAAATCGTTGAGCCTGATTCTATCCGCTTTAACTCTAAAACCAAAAAAGCCTTGGTATGGAAGTCGCGTACTTCACAAGGGGAATTTAGAATTAAGTCTGAAATTACAAAGAAAGAAAACGACTCTGTTTACTTTATGAAGGACGTTATCTTTACTACTGCTAAAGACCTTGACGATCCTGAATATTACTTCAAAACAAGAAAGATTAAACTTGTACCTGGTAAAAAGGTTATTACAGGGGTAACCAATATGGTTATTGCTGACGTACCTACCCCTCTTGGATTGCCATTCGCATTTTTCCCTATGTCGGAGAAAGCTGAATCTGGATTTATCATTCCAAGTTTCGGGGATACCAACCAACAAGGATACTATATTCAAAACGGGGGGTACTACTTTGCTATTAGTGATAAGGTAGATTTAAACGTTTTAGGAGATTACTACACCAACGGAAGCTGGGGATTGCGTTTAAACAGTTCATACGCTCAACGATATAAGTACAATGGCCGTGTTTTAGTGAGGTATGAAAACAATATCTTCTCTGAAAAAGGACTACCTGATTACTCATCAAGTAAAATGTACAATATTCAGTGGAACCACAACCAGGATAGTAAAGCTAATCCGAGTTCACGTTTCTCTGCTTCGGTAAACTTAGGTAGTAGCCAGTACTTCAGACAGTCAAACAACACGTATAACGTGGGGGCTTCTATGAACAACACTATGAGTTCTTCTATCAGCTACCAACGTACGTTTGAAGGTGTACCACAAGTGAATATGTCGTTAACGGCTACGCACTCACAATCGACAAATACTAAGGAGATTAATATGACCCTTCCAACTTTACAAGTGAACGTGGACCGTGTGTTCCCTTTCGCACCGAAGTTTGGAGCTAAAAAAGGACTTATTAAGAACTTAAACCTTACATACTCTGTTCGTGGAGAAAACCGCGTTAGAACACACGAAGACTTCTTCTTTAAAAGAGAAATGTTTGATAGTTTAAACACCGGATTCCAACACAGTATTCCAATTTCTACAAACTTTAAGTTGTTTAAATATTTCTCTGTTTCTGCAGGGGGTGCTTTCAACGAAGTTTGGTACTTTAATACAATCAAAAAGGAATACAATCCAGAAAAGAACAAGGTTGAAGATATCCGCGTTAATGGTTTTGACAGTTATAGAACGTATAACTTTAACGCAAGCATCGGAACTACTATTTATGGTACGTTTAACTTCAGTAAAGACGCAAAACTACAGGCTATTCGCCACGTAATGCGTCCAAGTGTTGGTTACTCATACACACCGAGCTTTGAAAAGTATTACGACACTTACGCAATTGATGCAACAGGACAGACAATGCAAGAGTACACCCGATTCCAAGGAGGTATTTTTGGCGCACCTGGTAAGACAATGTCAAATATGATGAACTTCGGATTGAGTAACACCTTTGAAGCGAAAGTTAGAGATGACGAAAACGAAAAAGGAGAAGCGAAGAAAGTAATGTTGTTAAACAGCTTAAACTTCTCTACAAGTTATAATATGTCTGCTGACTCGTTAAAATGGTCTCCAATGCGTGTTAGTGCTGGTACTTCTCTTTTCAAAGAGAAAATGCAGATTAACTTCGGAGCAACGTTAGACCCCTATGCACTTGACAACAACAACCGTCGTATTGACACATACAACATCAACAACGGTGGTAGTTTATTCAGATTAACAAGTGCGAATATGACAGTTAACTGGTCAATGTCAAGTCAAGATGCAATGTTTGGTGGTTCTGCAAAAGACAATCAAAACTCAGTTGACAACGGTGGACGTCCGGATGATTTATTTGGTCGTTCAATGGAGTTAGGAGACAACAGAAAGAGTATGCTTGGCGATCAAGATGAAGAAAGAGATTTCGAAGGTTTCTTCAACGCTAAACTACCGTGGGACTTAACGTTCGCTTACTCGTTAACGTACAACAACTCGTCTCGTCAAAATGAAATCGTAAACAATTCAGTGATGGTTTCAGGAAACGTAGAATTAACTCCTAAGTGGAGAGTTGGAGTTTCAACTGGTTACGACTTCGTTCAAAAAGGTGTAACGTTTACACAGTTGCGATTTGAAAGAGACTTAATGAGCTGGCGTATGGACTTCTCTTGGGTTCCAATTGGACCTTACCAAAGTTGGGGATTCTTCATCGGTATTCGTTCTTCAATGTTGAGCGACATCAAGTGGGAAAAGAGAAAAGCACCAGACAAGATTTATAGATAATAAACCAAATAAGAAAATATTTACAAGATGAAAAAGATCATAAACTCAGACAAAGCTCCAGCACCAATCGGACCATACAACCACTCGGTAATGGTAGGTGATTTACTTTTTATCTCTGGTCAGATTCCTTTTAACCAAGCAACAGAAACGCTGGTTACAACAGGAATTGAAGACGAAGCAAAACAAGTAATGGCAAACTTAGAAGCGATTCTTGAAGCAGCTGGATTAACTTTTGAAAACGTTGTAAAGTCAACTATTTTCTTAACTGATATGAACGACTTTGCTAAAGTAAACGAGGTTTACGGAAGCTTCTTCACTATCGAAACTGCTCCAGCAAGAGAGTGTATTCAAGTGGTAAAATTACCACGTAATGTAAACGTAGAGATTTCAATGATTGCAAGTAAATAAGCAATCAGCACATTATACTAAAAGCCCTTAAATTAAGTTTTAAGGGCTTTTCTTTTTAAACACCACTTCTGTTAGCTTATTTAGCTAAAAACACAACAGCTCCCTTCTATACAACCCTAAACGATAACTTATCCTTTTTCAAACTAAACACCACTCCTAATACAGAGGTAATCGCCTTTGTATCTTGAATTACCCGTATCATATACCACACTTCTACCACATTACTACCACACTCCTTCGGTAAAAAGGCTTATTTCCGAACTAATGTGGGACAAATGTGGTAGAAGTCTCGAACATGGTACTATCAAAACACGTGTTAAACTTCTGCTATTTCCAAAATACATCCGTATTCAAAGCAATTTATATATTCAAAAAAAATGTAGTAAACTAAAATAACACCTTAAAAATAAGCACAAAAAAAACGCTATGAAAAGCATTCACAGCGTTTATACATTCAAGCAAATAGTACCTATTTACTTATCGCATTTAAAAGTAACTGAGCCGAAGCTTCATTCGTAGCTAAAGGCACATTATGTACGTCACAAACACGTAACAACATATTAATATCTGGTTCGTGTGGGTGTTTTCCAAGCGGGTCTTTAAAGAAAAGTACCATACCTGTTTTACCTTCAGCAACGCGACCAGCGATCTGCGCATCACCTCCCATTGGACCAGAAAGCATTCGTCTAACTTCAAAACCAGCATCCTGAGCCATACTACCAGTTGTACCAGTACCAATCAAAGAAATTCCCTCTGCCGTTAATATATCGCGATTCTTCTTGATAAAATCTAACAGCTCTTTTTTCTTAGCATCGTGTGCTACAATTGCTATTTCCATAACCTACATTTTTTATTTGTGATACAATATTAAACCATCTAACGGTTTCTGTATAATCTTCCCTACTTTGATATTGTGATCTGCTAACACCTTTCTAAATTCGTCTTGCAAAAAGTAAGCAACCGAACCGACAAAATGCACAGGAACATCAACGTATTCCGGGTTATTTTTGATGTAATTAGTAACAAAGAAATCTACTTGTTCGCGTATCATTTCTTGAAAATACGGATGATCTTTATACTCAATTAAAAACGGCAAAAAAGACGCCATATAAGCATTCGGATTCTCCTTTTTATAGAAGTTGTACTTTACTACGTCTGCATCAATATCATACTTTGCCGAGAACGCAATAGCCAAATCAATCGGCAACATTCTTAGAAAATAACTTTTCAAAAGCAAGCGCCCAAAAGAACTACCACTACAATCATCCATCGCCATAAAACCAAGCGACTGTATGCGTTGGTGTACTTTCACGCCATCAAAATATGAAACATTTGACCCCGTACCATTAATACATACAATTCCACTTTCCCCACGATCTACCGTAGCATAGATAGCTGCATACGTATCTTCGTGAACGTGAATTGCTGTACAATTCGTAAAATACCCTTCAAAAAAGTTCTTAACAATACTATTCGTACGATCAGACCCACACCCTGCACCATAAAAATAAAGTTCTTTAACCGCGTCTTTGTTCTTTGAAATATCAGGAACAGTATTTACGCGAGTAAAGAACTCATCTAAAGAAACAACTTCAGGATTAAGCCCTAAGCTTGTCACTGAAGTTGTTACATTATTATTCTGGTCAAAGAAGATCCAATCGGCTTTAGTAGAACCACTATCAACGATTATCTTCATTCAATCTATTTAATTACTTAACAGTATTCATTAAAATAGCCATCTCAATCATCTTAGCAGAATATCCGTACTCGTTATCATACCAAGCGATGAATTTGTAGAAAGTACTATTTAATGCGATACCCGCTTTAGAGTCAACGATACAAGTATGTGGATCAGAAACGAAGTCTTGAGAAACAACGTCATCCTCTACATAAGCCATAATACCTTTTAATTCGTTCTCACTTGCTTTTTTCAATACAGCCATAATCTCTTCGTAAGAAGTTTCTTTCGCTACTTTTACAGTTAAATCTACTGCAGAAACGTCAGCTGTAGGAACACGCATTGACATACCTGTTAATTTCCCTTTTAATTCAGGAATAACTTTTCCAACCGCTTTAGCAGCACCTGTTGAAGCAGGAATCATATTTACTAATGCTGAACGACCACCTCTAAAGTCCTTTTTAGACGGACCATCAACTGTGTACTGAGTTGCAGTAGCAGCGTGAATAGTAGTCATTAACCCTTCAACAATACCAAAGTTGTCATTAATAACTTTAGCAATCGGAGCTAAACAGTTAGTAGTACAAGAAGCGTTAGAAACGATAGTATCAGTTGCTTTTAATTCTTTATGGTTAACCCCCATTACATACATAGGAGCATCTGGAGACGGAGCAGAAATCAATACTTTTTTCGCACCAGCATCAATGTGTTTTTGAGCACCAGCTAAGTCTTTGAAAATACCTGTACAATCAGCAACAATATCAACGTTTACCTCGTTCCATTTCAATAATGAAGGATCTTTCTCAGCAGTAACGCGGATAGTTTGTCCATTAACAACTAAATTTCCATCTTTAATCTCAACAGTACCATCAAAACGACCGTGAACAGAGTCAAACTTAATTAAGTAAGCTAATTGCTCTACAGTCATTAAATCATTTACCGCTACAATTTCTACATTGTTATATTTTGCTGCTTCTCTCAACATTAAACGTCCAATACGTCCAAAACCATTAATCCCAATTCTAGTTTTCATCTTCAAAAATTTTTTTAATTATTAAATACTAATTATATCAGATACCCTAAGTAACTCAGCATCTATTTGTGAATGTCCTTTTACGGCTTGCTCTAAAGGAGTTAAAGCAACTTGATCGTTAAGTAAACCAACCATATAATTGCGTTTACCCTCTATTAAAGTTTCCACTGCCTTCACGCTCAATCTACTTGCTAACACCCTGTCAAAACAAGATGGAGCTCCACCTCTTTGCATATGGCCTAACACAGACACGCGTACATCATACTCAGGTAAATTTTCTTCTACATATGCACCAAGTTCAAAAACACTCTTACCAAGTTTTTCTCCCTCAGCTACAAGTACAATACTTGACGATTTTCCTGTTAGCTTACTTTTCTGAAGCGACTCTAACAAGCGCTCAAGTCCCATATTCTCTTCAGGAATGATAATCTCTTCTGCACCAGCACCAATACCCGCATTTAAAGCGATATGCCCTGCATCACGTCCCATAACCTCAACGAAGAAAAGACGTTTGTGTGAACTCGCCGTATCTCTAATCTTATCCACTGCGTCAACAACTGTGTTTAACGCCGTATCAAAACCGATTGTGTGGCTTGTTCCGTGAATATCATTGTCAATTGTACCTGGTATTCCCATTACAGGAATATCAAATTCTTTACTTAGCACCATTGCCCCAGTGAAACTACCGTCTCCACCAATCACAATTAAAGCATCAAGCTGTGCATTCTTTATATTTTCATAAGCTGTTTTACGACCTTCTTCTGTTTTAAAAGCAGAACAACGAGCTGTTTTCAAGATTGTACCACCTTTATTAATGATGTAGTTTACATCACGAGGCCCTAATACCTCAAAATCCCCTTCCACAAGTCCTTGAAACCCTCTGAAGATTCCAACACACATAACATCGTGAAAAGCACAAGTACGTACAATAGCTCTAATAGCAGCGTTCATACCTGGAGCATCACCTCCAGATGTCAAAACACCAATCTTTCTAATCCCCTTAGTCATATTTTATCGTTTTGAGTAAATTTAGTGATTAATTGCGATTTTAACAATTAAATTGTTTCTTAAAAAAGCTACTATTTTGTTAAAGGATAAGTGCTTGATTCATTTGATGTAGGCTTGCGTCTTGATTCATAAAACTTAATGAAATCACGGTTAAAATCAGAATCAGGAAGCTCCTCTGAGCGATTATTATCTTGTTTTTTATCTGATTTCTTCTCGCGGTCCTTTTTATCTGCTCTATGTAAGATTTTTGACAACAATTCCTTGAACGTATCAAAGTCCACTTCATACGTCAGACCCACACCTTGTGTATAGCCGATTCCCTCTCCTATGTAGTTAATGTCGTTCTCTCTATTAAAGAAACGCGCACTTAAAGAACCTGCTTCATTCAAACGCAATAACACCTCAACATCACCAACAATCACCGATTGTTCTACTCCTCCAACAGGCACACCTAACTTACCATTTACAGAAATACGGTCGTTTACCTTCGTAGAGAATGTTACACCAACACGTCCTTCTGTTGTTGTATACGGATTACGCTCTCCTTGCGCATAGTTAAGTCCCACTTTAAACTTATCATCTTCATCAGAGAAAATATCGTCAAAAATACTACTTGCACGTTCAAATAAACTACCCGCCAATGTTGACGATGAGTTGTCTGATGAGAAGAACGAACCTGTTGCTAACAACGCCATCGCTTGTCTTTCACGCGTATCTCTATCGCTCAACTTATAATCTAACTCCGATTTTACAACCGAACTAACATTAGGGAAGTTAATCTCAAAGTCAACCTCCGGATTACTCAAACTACCGTTCAACACAATAGCCACATCCGTAGGTACTTTTCTATTGATAATCGAGTTATCTATAATTACACTTGGGTTAGCATCTGTATGGTAAATCGCCTGTAAATCCAAAATAGCGTTCAGCGGATCTCCATCCCATCTGATAGTACCGTACTTTTTAACCACGAACTTCTTGTCGATCAATCCTCCGTATTTGAAGTTGTACTCTCCCTCATACGCTTGGAAATCTCCCCACATATTGAACTTCCCAAGAGTGTTAATCTCCATTGTAATGAACCCCGCTCCTTTTCCTTTCATAGCGTGACCAGACTCTCTATCTAAGATAATCTCAATCTCCGCATCAGGCGTAACGATGAACTCGAAGTCAAGTTCTATACCACTATTGCGGTATTTATACAAGTCTTGGTCTTTACCAAGTAAACGCATACGTTTTTCTTTAGGCGACAAGAAGTGGATGAAATTGTTTTCACCCGTATTTTGAGCTTCTTTAAGTGGAATCTTGATAGACGTTCCTTTGTTTGACGTAGCGTTAATGTTAATCGCCAACATCTCAACAGGACCACTCAACTTAGCCGAACCGTTAATAAACGCCTGTCCGTAGTACAAACTCCCCTCTTCAAACTTTGTATCCAGTGCCAACAAGTTAGTAGATGTCAGCCCTAAATTAAGCGACCAATCGTTAAACATCTTATGCGATATTTCTCCATCTACAAACCCTTCCGTCTTATACTTACTGTCTATAATCTTCACCTTGCGCAAAATAAACTGTCGCTCTGTCAAGTCTAATGCAGCATCTTCTTCAAAGTTGTAATCCACACCGGTAAACTTAGACGTCATTCCGGCATTGTTCAAATGCAAACGCCCATTCACGTCAGGCTTACTCGCCGTACCCTGAATAGTAATCTTACCTGAAGTCGTTCCACGCACATCAGACACAATCGTCTGCAATAGCGGTTCTATCGCCTTCACTCTAAACCCTCTAAACCCTGATTCCAAGTTCAGATACGTCTGCTTATTCAATATATCCACGTTTCCGTTTAAGTAGAAACGTTCTTCATCTTTATCAACGATACTTGACTCCACCGTAAACTTCTCTAAACGATCATCACCATCTACGTTAAACTTCAAGTCTCCCGCGTGTACTTTATTGATGAATAGCGAATCAATACCGATATTAGCTCTTGGTTGAAACACCTCTTTCTTCTGAGAGAAGTGAACATCCCCATTTAAATTACCTGCAAACTCAATATTACTGATATCTGGAGTAATCTTAGCCAAGTCAACATTTGTAAACACTAAATCAAAGTTCTTGTACGTCGAATCGCGTACCACCCCGTTTAAGTTTACCTCCTGCCCGTTGTGCGAAAGCGTCAATCCGTCTATAATAAAGTCCGTCAGCTTCTTGTTGAAAACCAACTTATTCTCTTTGTTTTCTTTTTCGTTAATACTCCACAAGAAGTCCTTAAAGAACACCTCCGATTTCTTAAACCCAACCACAGACAAGTTTTCCTCGTTTATCGTGTGGAATAAGTTCAGGTTAAACTTATCCTTGTTATTTGCCCCTCCTTTAAACTCTGAACGCACAAAAAGCGTATCATTATAGGTAAGGTTAATTAAGTTAAAGTCCGTAACCTTATACACGTTTGACTTCACACTGTCAATCGACACATACGCATTATAAAGTGGGTTAGAATTGTTTACGTCTAACAGAATATTGAAAAACGAAAACTTATCAATGCCTATGCTTGGCGAATTAAAGTTTAACTTAAACTCGTTGTTGTCGTTGTCAATCACCCCTTCCACGTGAGTCAAAGCACTAACCGTTAATTGTGGTAAGAACACCTCAATCAACCTATTGTGAACCGTAATATCAAAATCAAGATACTGTCCCTCCTTAATCTTATAAGGCGAATAGTTCGTATACAAACTACCCAAGGCATTTGTAAACAGCGACTTTAAATCTGCAAACGAAAACTTCCCTTTCACATACCCGTCAATCGCCTCTTTCGAGCTCATAGAAATCAAGCGCTCTCTTTCCTCATTAAACGAAGAAGTCAACGTAAAGTTGTCAAAAATATAAGCATCTTTACTGTTCTCGTAGTGGGCTTGGTGAATCGTAAACTCCCCTGCCAAATCATCTAATGTATTTCCAGCTGCTTTAAACTCAAACGCCCCACTAAACTTAGCCAACGTATCGTTTACTAAGCGAAGTGCGTGTAAATCAGCATAGTCAATATCCGCTTCAAAGTCGTAGTTCTTCACCTCCGCACTCAAGTCAATCACCCCATTAAAGTCCAACTTCAAGTTAGGATCCTGACTGTGTACTAATCCGCGGTAATACGGCATTTTCATAAAACCATCTACCGCCAAGCCAGTGTACTTATACTTGTTAAACACAAAAGAGAACACATCTCCCTTTACAGAAGTGTTTAGGGATTTTTGGTTAAACCCAACACCGTCAATATCTAAGTTTAACGACGTTACCCCAAAATTGTGGTTATTGATAAACTCCCCTAAGTCAAACTGATCCAAGATCACATTCCCCTTATAAGCAGCCTTATCCGGATTATCTAAATTCTCTATCTCAACAATAGCAATACCCTTACCGATAGACGTCAGAATATGCACATTTGTATCCAATGTACGCTTAGTCAACTCAATATCCCCTTGCAAGTTCACATTACCTAAAGCAGACAATTGCTCTGGCAGTAAACTACCCAATATCTCTGGCATCAAGCCCACCAAGTTATTACGCGTAACATACAATCTATCAACATTTGCGTTCATCCAGAACGGCTTGTCTTTGTCAAACACGTTTTTAAAGTGGAATAACCCACGCACATTAGACGTATTCTCATCCACCAAGTTCACGTTCTTCATAAAGAAGTCGTTCATCACTCCATCAATATGCCCACGTACAAACACGTTTTTATTCTCAGAAAACACCCCCGTAAACACATTCAAATCAGACGTATTCAAAGACGCATTTCTAATATCAAAGTTCCAATTCACTTTATCAGCAAAATACTTCATATCCCCAAGCGCGTAAGTAAACTCTAAGTCCCCTTCAATCGCCGACTTATTCGTTACGATATTCAAGTCCTTCACCCCGATACTTGTCTTCGTATGAGAAAAATCACCCGACAGGTTTTTCAAGCCCATTCCCCAATGATCATCAAACTTTGCGTGTAAAATATTCCCGTAAATATCCGGCCCCTTAATAAAGAAGTCCTTCACTTGTCCCTCAATATCCTTAAAGTCCACCGCTACTTCCGTCTCCGCTGTTTCATCCGAAATAATCAGGTGTGTTCCTTTCAACGTAACCAAAGGCGACTTCAATCTGAACTTACCCTCTCCCGGTTTTCCGTCGTCAAAAGCGTTGATAAAGTGATCTAACGTCGTTTCTTCTTCTCCCTTATACTTGTGAATACGCAAATACAAACTGTCGATGTACGCATTGCCAAAAAACAAACGACCCTGCGTTAACTCCTTAAAGTCAAGGATACGCGTTTTAAAACTCTTTATATAAAGAAAGTCGTTGCCCTTAATATCCTTTGCCTCTACCCCTTTTAGGTTAATGCCACCAAAGATGTCCAGAGCCAACTTATCAATATGAATATCAGTACCGAACTTTGAATTGATAGAGTTCATCGCCTCTTTAGCCAAGTACGTTTGTACAGGTGGTAATAGCAATGCCCCTGCTGTAAGTATAAGCAGAGCAAACAGCCCTAAAACCAAGCGAAAAACTATTTTTTTAAATTTTTTGATAACGTATAATGTTTTAAATTTGCCTCAATCTACCGTAGTTTAGTTAAAAAACTAACAACTCACAAATTTAATTATTTTTCGATAGGGTTCGGTAGAAATAACCTTATTAAAATTATCAAAAGATAAAACAGTAAAATGTCTTCAAAACCTACCTATATTTTAGCCATCGAAAGCTCTTGTGACGACACATCAGCAGCGATTATGGCAGACAACAAAGTACTATCAAACATCGTAGCCAGACAGGAAATTCACGAAGAATACGGAGGTGTAGTTCCAGAGTTAGCCTCTCGTGCACACCAACAAAACATCGTGCCAGTAGTTGACGTAGCTATCAAAAAAGCAGGTATTACAAAAGAAGATTTAAGCGGAATTGCCTTTACACAAGGACCAGGACTTATGGGGTCTTTATTAGTAGGTGGATCATTTGCTAAGTCGCTTTCTTTAGCACTTGACATTCCCCTTGTAGCTGTAAACCATATGCACGCGCATATCCTATGTCACTTTATAGACGAAGAAGGATTTGACAAACCAGAATTCCCTTTCTTAGCCTTAACTATCTCAGGAGGACACACACAAATCGTGCGTGTAAACAGCTTCTTTGACTTAGAAATATTAGGAGAAACAACAGATGACGCCGTAGGTGAGGCATTTGACAAGTCTGCTAAAGTATTAGGCTTCCCTTACCCAGGTGGTCCTTTAATTGATAAATATGCTAAACAAGGAAACCCTAAAGCATTTCAATTTACCAAACCTAAGGTAGACGGACTTAACTTCAGCTTCAGTGGATTGAAAACACAAATCTTGTATTTTATCCAGAAAAACGTAGCTGCTAATCCAAACTTCATAGAAGAAAACATCGCTGATATCTGTGCGTCTATCCAACATACAATCATCAATATCTTGATGGACAAACTAAAGTTAGCCGTAGCGGAAACAGGCATTAAGCAAATCGCTATCGGAGGTGGTGTATCTGCAAACTCTGGTATTCGCCAAGCGTTAAAAGACGCAGAGAAGAAATACAAATGGAAAACCTTTGTACCTAAGTTTGAATACACAACAGACAACGCAGCTATGATCGGAATCGTAGGATACTACCGTTTCCTTGAATCTAAATTTGCCGACTCATCAGTCGTATCAAAAGCGCGTATCGAATTTTAAGACTACCACTATGCAATTATTCTATTCTCCTGAAATTGAAAAAGGACAAACAACTTTCACTTTTGACAAAGATGAAAGCAAACATATTATCCGTGTATTAAGACGTAAAATGGGTGATACTCTTTATGTAACAAACGGAAAAGGAACGTTGTTTACAACGCAAATCTCTCTGGATTCAGACAAGAAGTGTATCACAGAAATCGTATCACACGAAGACCAAGCTCACACGCCTTTCCGCCTACACCTTGCTGTAGCGCCAACAAAGATGAACGAGCGTTACGAGTGGTTCTTAGAAAAAGCAACAGAAATCGGTATCCACGAGATAACGCCAATTATCTGTGATCACTCAGAACGAAAAGTTGTTAAAACAGAACGTTTTGAGAAGATTATTCAATCGGCTATGAAGCAGTCTTTACAGTACCATATGCCTATATTAAACGAGCCTATCACCTTAAAAGAGTTTATGGCAAAAGAACACGAAGGCGAGAAATATATTGCACATTGCGAAGACACAGAGAAAGTTTTATTGAAAAACAGTATCCCACTTCACAAAAATTATTTACTTTTAGTTGGTCCAGAAGGCGACTTTTCTACGAGTGAAATAGAAACAGCCTTAGCTAAAGGGTACAAACCAGTCTCTTTAGGACACACAAGATTGCGAACAGAAACTGCCGCATTAGTAGCAGTACACAGTTTCGTATTTGCCAATGAATAACATATAAACACGATGATTGATTCTAAGACAATATCAAAAGGAATAGTACGTGCTGTACTAATATTAACGGCAATCACCCTATTAGGTCTTTTCCTATTAGAAATCAGCCCCTTATTTATCTATATCGGTTTTGCCTTTGTCTTAGCCCTAATCGGCAAGCCTCTTGTTGAGTTTATGCGTAGAAGACTACGCATCAAACGCATCATAGCTGTATCAATTACCATTACCATATTCTTGGCTTTTTTCGTTGGGTTTATCTTCATGTTTGTGCCTTTGTTTACTACTCAAGCACAGAATCTATCTGTCTTGAGCACCATGCACTTACAAGAGGATTTTAACGGATTAATCAGTAAAATAGACTATTATTTAGACGCTAAAGGTTTTAGCCTTGACAAGATTATAGCTGAATCTAACTTAAAATCACAGGTAAAGCTTGACTTTGTCCCTAACCTATTAAACTCTATACTAAGCCTATTGAGCGAATTCGGAATGGGGTTATTTGCTATTCTATTCATTGCTTTTTTCTTTCTAAAAGACCAAGCTGTCTTAGAATACCAATTCAAAAAGATATTCCCTGTTAGACAAGAAAACAGAGTTTTAAACTCGATAGACAAGATTAACAACCTATTATCACGTTATTTCCTTGGTTTAGTAGCCCAAACCTTCATCATCTTTATCCTAAGTTTCATCCTATTGATATCAGTAGGTACAAAAGGAGCCTTGATGATTGCCTTTTTATGTGCTATTTTAAACATCATTCCTTATATCGGACCCTTAATTGGAAACATATTAGCTGTGATGTTTACAATGCTTAGTTTCATAGGCGACAACTTCACAGATGTTACCCTACCTAAAGCATTAACCGTGTTTATCGGATTCCTTACTATACAGTTAATCGACAACGTAGTAAACCAACCGTTAATCTTTTCAAACAGCGTAAAGTCACATCCCTTAGAAATATTCATTGTTATTTTAGCAAGTGGAATGTTCTCTGGAATCTTTGGTATGATTGCCGCAGTGCCAATCTACACTTGTTTAAAAGTAATTGGAAAAGAGTTTTTACCAAACGTCAGATTCATACAAATCCTTACAAAAAAATTATAATTGAAAAACCATCTTTTAGCAGAAGACGTTCAGCAATATATACAAGAACAGCTACACAGCGACATCAAGTCGTTAGCCTTTAAAAAGAGTCCATTTACTCATATAGAGATGAGCGAACTACTAACGCAAATCGAGTCCAAACAAAAGTCTAAAGACAAATTACCTACGTGGTACGCCACAGACAATATCCTATTTCCAAAGAAGCTATCTATAGAACAGACTTCTTCAGAGGAGTGTGCCAAATACAAAGCGTCTTTGGTACAAGGTGATAGCTTGATTGACTTAACAGGTGGTTTCGGAATTGATTGTTACTACTTTTCCAAACAGGTTAAAGCGGTACAGCACTGTGAAATGCAAGAAGACCTAAGCGCAATTGTTGCTCATAACTACACTGCCTTAGGCGTTGATAACATCACTTGCCATTGCGGAGATAGTCTTGTTTACCTAAAAGAGAACAACAAACAGTGGGACTATATATACGTAGATCCAGCGCGTCGTAATTCTGCCAAGGAGAAGGTATTCTTCTTAAGCGATTGTACGCCAAACGTACCAGAGCATTTAAACGACCTGTTTACACATACGAATACCATTCTAATCAAAACCTCACCCCTATTGGATATACACGCCGGTATCAGTGAGTTAAACCACGTAAAGGCTGTCCATATTGTTGCCCTAAACAACGATGTGAAGGAATTGCTGTGGATATTAGAAAAAGGATATGAAGGTGAAATAGCCTTAGTAGCGGTTAATCTTACCAAAGACGAACCACAGTTGTTTCACACCAGTCTAACCGATCAAGCAGTGGCAAGCTTTCACGCGCCACAGCAGTATTTGTACGAACCTAACAGTGCTATCCTGAAAACAGGGAAGTTCGATGTGGTAAGTCAGCAATACAAGATCAACAAACTACATCCCCATAGCCAACTGTACACAAGTGAAGAGTTGGTCAACTTCCCAGGGCGTAGTTTCAAAATACAAGAAGTCGTTCCTTTCAACAAACAAAACGCCAAAACACACCTTACTAATATCAAGGCAAATGTAACCGTGCGTAACTTCCCATTGAAAGTAGAAGAAATCAGAAAGAAGTGGAAAATAAAAGACGGAGGCGATGTTTATATTTTCTTCACAACAAACTTGAAAAATGAAAAAATTATCATAATTTGTTGCAAAACAACATAGTTATGAAAAATTGCCTTTCCCTAATTCTACTTCTGTGTAGCAGTCTATTTGCCCACGCACAAGAAAAGTGCTCAATAGACTATGAAATTGTAAACGACAGTACCAATGTTAGAAAGACCAATGACGTATTGGTTTACGAAGACGTACAAGAAAAAGGAAATAACACTCTTTTCTTTTCGTTAATCAAATCAGACGACAATCACTTTCTACACGTACAGTTGATTCAGAAGAGTCAGGACTTCATTCCGATTACTTGTATCAACTACCGCAGTATAATCTCGTTTAAACTAAACAACGGTCGCGTACTTTCAGCCTATTATATAGGAGAAGAAAAGTGCGATACCTATATTTATGACAAAGAGAACAAAAACAATATTCGTATTTTGTCCACATCGTTTTTATTAAAGACAGAAGACTTACAATATTTAAGAGAATCGCCTTTAGAAAAAGTACAAGTTAGGTATGCTAATCAAGCCATCCCTTACACTATTAAAAATGAACTTGAATCTACTCAATTAGAAGTGAATTCTCAACCATCTGCCTTTTTTATTGACAACATCCCATGTTTACTCCAATAAAAAATAAGCTCAAGATTATATTAATCTCAATTATAAATTATAAAATGAATAGCTTTTACAACTGTAGAAGCTATTTTTTCATTTTAACACGTCACGAAATGTCAATACAAACCTTTTAAAACTAAGAGTTTACAAAGAAAGTAGTACAAAATAAGAACTTATTCCACTAAAATATTTCATTATTCTAAAAAATGTCCTTGCAAATCTTAAGTGATTGTCATATTTTTAAGAAAACAAATCCTTAATAACCACAATGATTTAAAACCTTAAAAACAACCACACTATGAAGCGCTTACTAACACTTTACGTCGCAGTAATTGCAGTCTTCGGGCTTCTTTTTCTGCAAAGCTGTTCAGCTGAGAGCGAAATCACCACTTTCGACGAAGCAAGAACAATGGAATTCAACCGCGTTAATCTTGAGAAGAAATGGCTCACCACATTTTATGCCTTCACTCCAGATTGCCCTGCTGGTATTCGTACCAGCTTACAATTATCATCTGTTGAGATCAACTTAAAAGACTCGCACTTTTCTTTACTTGATCGTTACAGCCTAATTGAAGACAAAGGAACTTACAAATTTGATGGAGATGAGATTACACTACACTCATCAAGCGATGAAGTCTTACGACTTACTATCAAAACATTTAACTCAGAGGAGTTAATACTTGAAGTTAAAGACCATCCTTATTTAAAAGAAATTGAATTAATCAATATCAAATAAGAAAACTTATAATTGAGACCCCATAAAGGGGTCTTTTTTTTTGACAACGTTGTACTACACTTATTGGATTACTACTCACAACTACGCTTTATCAGTTACATCTTCTTTCAATATCACCTACTTTTATTCTAAACAAAAGCCAAAAAAAGACAACAAAAATAATTTATTCACATAAATTAAAAAATAAAACACACTATTTAACAATAATTCATATATTATACCTATATTCGTCTTATATAAATAATAATCCCATTTAATTAAATCACAAGCAGCATGAATAAAAAACTAAAATATAGTAGTTTCTTCGTAATTGCTATCTCGTTATTTTTATTTGCATATCAACTGTACAATATAACAAGCCAAGAAACGACTCAGACAGACATAGCAGTAGTAAGTAATCAACTTGCAGAAAATGACACTACAGAGATAATAGTAAGCTTAGGTTTACTTGCAAGTGGTATATTATTATTCAAACGATCACAGCGACAATTGCTATAAGCAATAACATAATTCTCAAAATAAATACATAGTTATTTTAAACAAAAAGCCCCTTACAATATTATTGTAAGGGGCTTTTTAATTTACTGTGATTAAATCACTATTTTTTTGCAAGAACGTAGTGTGCAGCTAACTCACCTTCCACTTCAGTTCCATCTAAGTTTAATTGTTTAAGACTTCCTTCTCTAACTTGGTAAACTGCAAGCACTTCACTCTTAGCGTCTTTTAAAGTAATCACAGATCCTTTGTCATCCCAAGCAAAAGTACCAGCTTCTTCAAACGTACCGTCTTTCTTCTCTTGGTAAACATAAGTTGCTTTAAACGTACTGTCATCATTTAAAACAATAGTAGTTTCGATACCAGGGCAGTCAGCACATGGCGTAACACCTACATAAGTACCATTCCAATCTAAAGAATTTTGAGAAGTATGCTCAGTATCAACATACTCAGCCTCTTGTTCAGTTTGCTCTGTTGCAGGAGTCTCTTCTACTTTTTTGTTGTCTTTACAACCTACAAATGCAATTCCAGCTACCATAGCAGTCATCGCTAATGTCATTTTAACTTTTTTCATTTCCCTTTTTTTTTATGAAGTATAAAAATACAAATAAATATCACATTAAAAGAAAAGCCTAATACAATTTTAATTCTTTATTAACTGTCTAAGGTTTACGATTTACACACTAAAAAACAAAAGCCCCCTTTGCAAACACAAAGAGGGCTTTAAAATCACACTTTAATTTAACGATATTATCTTTTCATAATTCTTACTTTCTTTTTAAACTTACCTGTTTTCACTTCAACAAAGTAAGAACCTACAGTTAAGCTTGCCATATTTACTGTTAGCTTACCATCAGCACCAACAAAACCTTTAAAGTCACGTACCATTCTACCATCAATATCAAACACTCTAACGTGTGCAACTTCATCAATATATCTTGAGTTCATATTGATATACATTTGATCAGCTACAGGGTTAGGCCAAATACCAAAAGAATCACTTTCAATTACTGGGTTCTCACCTTCTTTGTCTCCAGGTTTCTCACCCTCTTTGTCTTCAGGTTTTCCTTCATTATAATCAGGTTTATCAAGATCTTTAAACTCTCCAACACTTGTGATTAAAGAATAATCTTGTTTTCCCCCTTCTAAAGAACCTTTATGAGAAATTACAATCTCGTATGTACCAACTTCAGAAGCAGTAAACTCAATTTTCTCAATATTATCAACATTATTATTACCTCTTTCTGCTTTTAGATTACTATGACTTTTAGTCAATCTCCAAGGTAAATAAGTCTTATCACCTTTCACAACAACAATATCTAAATCATTCACTAAAGTTGGATTGTCAATCATTGTTTTTTCATTATAACCGTAACTTGAAGCATACTTTTTAAAAGCAGGATCATTCCAAGCAAGCGTTACAACAACCTTTTTATTTTTCTCTTTAACTTCAATAGAAGTTTTAAATTTTTCATCTTGCTTTAAAGTACTCTCTTTAATAGAAGCACTCGTTCCAACCGAAGCACCCTCCATTACATTAACCCCGTTTTTAGCATTAAGCAATCCCCATCCAAACAAATGGTCAGGACCAGGTGCAGAACCAGCCTCATCTGCTGTATGTGCCATTAATGCACGTATAGTAGCGGCAGTGTAAGGCATTTTTGAAACACTATACTTACTTGCCCACTCTTGCCATAAAGCAAAAACAGCAGTAACAGCAGGAGCAGCCATTGAAGTACCATCCATATTTTGATTTCTATGCGTATCTGGTGTATCATTTGGATTTTCAGGCGCATAATAAGTAGTACTATAAACAGACACCCCTTTAGCAGCAATATCAGGTTTAATTCTAAAGTCATCAGAAGGACCTTGACTACTAAAATAAGCTAACTTTACATCTTGAGGTCCAGTATAATAAGGCACCTCATGAATAGCTGCAACTACAACAACGTTCTTTGAAACAGACGTTCCATTAAGCATATCTACATTTTTCTTATTCGGATAATTCAAATAAGTTTTAGCTTGATCCCCTCCATCATTCCCTGCTGCAGTAACAGGTAAATAATAAGGATATTTATTAGCAATTTGATCAAAACGGTAACTACTTAAATCATAAGCACCTAATAAATTTCTGTGTGCATCACTTAATATAGTCCCATAATCATCAAAGAATTTTGCTCCATAAGAGTGATTACTTACTAATACTCCATCTACCGCCATTGTAGTCATCTTAGAAGTATCAGATCCCCAATTATAACTTAACACATTAGACTTAGGAGCAATCCCTTTTGCTTCACCTCCTACATAAAAACCAGCAGCGGCTATAATACCAGAAACGTGTGTCGCGTGAGCTCTTGAGCTCTCATACTCTCTTTTACTTTTATAATCACTTGGAACTCTACTAATAGCATCTTTCTCAGTAACACGACTTTTTTTATCAGAAGGAGATGTAATAAACTCACGATGCGCACTTAAAGCAGACATCCCATCAATTACCCCTACAAGCATATCTTTTCCTTCTAACAACACTCCTTTAGTACCAACAGGTATATTTTCAGCATTTTGAGTAGCTCTCGACCCCATACCTAATGTTGTTCTGTAAAACAACACCCCACCTTCATCAACACGTACTAACTCGTAATAGTTCCCTTTCGGACTAATACCACTTGTTTGAACTCCAAGCTTTTCAGCAATTTCGAATGCCTTCTCTTTTTCTTGCTGAGCATCTATAGCAATCTTCTCTATTTCCATCTTAGCAGAAGCTACATCATAGGTAGCAACTACCTTAGTTCTTGTTTGTAAATCTTGCCCTCTCATCTGCAAAGAAAATAGAGGAACTGCTAAAAAAGCAAAAAGTGTAATTTTTTTCATATCGTTAAATTATTCAAAAACTAAATGTAATAAAAATTAACAAACTACAAACCTTAAAAAACAAATAATTACATTAAAACATAAAAACATTGATTTTTACAAAGAAATATTATGATTAATAAGCATTAATCTCTTTTTAATAATACCTCAACCACTAAGATACTACCAAATATTAGATTAATTTTAAGAAAACCTTTTAATATTTAATAAATCGAACCTTTATCAAATATTTCTAAAAAAAAGAAAGGTAGAATTCCTTCTACCTTCTCCTTAATCAGGAATTATATAATTGTATCAAAGCATTAAAATTTTTATCTACTCCTATATAAGTATATTTTATAACTTGTTTTTTACCCTAAAAGATCTACTCTCTTTTTCAATAGATTCAGTAAAAAAGATCTCCCCTGTATAATTAAATTCAATATTATTCATATCACTTTCAAAATCAAAGCCGATACCGATATCTCCCATTACACCTTTTTCACCAACACCAATCCCTTTAGCAGGAATCTCTAACTTATTAAAATCCAACACAAATTGTGAAACAGTCAGATAATTCTCCATAATAAAGTATTCTCCAACTATGAACAAGTCACGAAAAACAACATCCGATTTTTTTGTTACTTCAGTAGGTAAAATACGTTTACCATAGTCAACAATCACCCCATTTTTTTTCACAATAGAGTTATTTGCTACCCACAAAGTCAAGAAAGTAAAATTATTTTCCTCTATAAGCATCAAACTATACTCATTAGCTAATCTACCATCTTCAAGTTCAACAACCTTATCAACCACAATTGACTTTCCATTTACATCCACCACATTCTCTTGAATCAAATCAAGAACAACAAGATCAATATCTAACTCAAGGCCATTTACAAAATAACCATTTGGTTTAGACTCTACATTTACAGTAAGAACAGCACTATCTGCAAATCCCTCTTTCTTAGCTACGAAACTAACCATTCCTAATTCATTCGCTTCAAAAACATTATCTACAAGAGCCTCACCTGTTTTTTCATTATAAACAATAGCGTCTTTAACAGCAACATTATCTGCAAATACAGTAAACATCACTTGGTCACCTTTAATGACAGAAGAAGCAGTAGCCTCAAGTTTCAACTGAACCAACTTCTTATCGCTCACATCAATCTTTAAGATATTACTATCCTTAAATCCTTCTTTCTTAGCAACAACACTAAAAATACCTGCCTGATCAAACTTCACTGGATTCGCGACTGCTTTATTATCAACACAAACACCAGCATCTACCTTCTTACCAGCCTTGTCCACAATAGTAAACTCAAGCTCTTCTCCAACAGTTACATTAGCCTTAGAAGTACTTAACACTAAATCCTGTTTAACAACAACAGGAGTTTCACTGTTGTTATCATCACTACTACAGCCAATAAAAGCAGCAGTAGCTACAAATAAAAGTAATAACTTTTTCATAATTTTTTTCGTATTTGATTAATAGTTAAACAAATAACAAGAAAAATGTTTTAAAAAAATACAACAAATCAAACATTACTCAAAAAAAACACTATTACACCCTTATTTTTACATTTATTTCACAAAACTCACTTATTTAAATAAATAATATTCAATCACTACTCCTTAAAAAACCAAATATTAACAAAAAAAACACAGTTCAATAGCTATCTCAAACAAAAACTATTACTTTAAAATATAACAAATCAAACATTTAGTCTTCTCTCTTAACATTATCGCAAAAAAAAGGGAGAACTAAAAAGTCCTCCCTCTACTAAATAATAATTAAAAAAATGATATTCAAACTATTCTGACCTTTCTCTTAAAATTGATTTTCCATTAAATTCTAAATTCAATTCAAAATTCACATCACCTGCCTTATACTGTAACCCCACAGCTAATTCTCCATTGTAACTTCCTGGTCTATAAGGTGTAGTATCATAACTTATTTTTTCAAATACAGCGATAGCATCTTTCATAGAAGACCCTAAATTGTTTACTTTATAATTATCATTACTTGACCAAATAGCTTTCCATTTTACTTTAGAATTCTTAGTAGGCAATACGCGTTTACCAAAATCAGTAACCTTTCCAGCTGCATCAACTTTAATCGTAGGGTTTTCAACAATAAAATCAAGGAAAATATACCCTGAATTATTTTTATCGTTCTGATTAAGATTAATTGTAAAAGAGTACTCATTTCCATAAACACCATTCCCCATATCAATAGGTTTAGCTTTGGTTACATCATCTTTGGTCATTTTAAGCTCCATATTTACAGAAGAAAGAATATGTGATATTCCATTAATAGTCACTTTAGTTCCCAATGTCTTTACAGCTTCTTTCACTTTAACAGTTACCTTCTCACTATCAGCAAATCCTTCACCTTTCGCTAAAAACTCAAACTCACCAGCAGCAGTTGCTACGAATTCCATTCCTGCCAATTCTTTATTCGCTTTCACATCAAAAATCTTCACACCTTCTTTAACAGCTGCATCCTTACTCATCACTTCAAAAGTAACTTTCTGTCCTACCTCAACCTCAGTAGTGCTTGCCTTTAATGTCAACGGAGCCAGTTCTTTTTCAGATACAGTAATAGTTACCTCATTACTTGCATTAAATCCTTTTTTAGCACCTACAACCTTAAATACTCCTACTTTATCAAAAACGTACTTTTTAGTAATTTCTTTACCATCAAGCATTACCGCTCCATCAACTTCTTTACCTGCGTCATCTAAAAGGGTGAAAATCACTTCACCTCCAACAACAACAGTAGTAGTCGATGCTTGTAATTTTAGAGATTTTAATACCCCTTCCTCTGTTTTTGGTCCTTCAACGCTATTATCATCACTGCTACAAGCAGCAATCATAGCTGCCAACATTAATGCATAACCGATTTTTTTCATAATTATAGATCTATTTGTTAGTTTATTGTTAAATACCTCTTAAAAGTTAATATTAGCTTAATATTAACTTTAGACAGCCACGAATATAAAATATAAATACACATTCACAAACAAAATAAACAACTATTTAAAAAATACTTACAAAATACCCTCTAAACACTAAAATAAATCAAAATATAAGAACAAATAAAGAAGTAAAATCTTAATAAAAAACCAAAAACAAGACACCTAACAAGTGAAAACGATCTATAAAAATACCGATCCAAACAGCAATAGAATACACAATAATTTATATAATTATTCACATTGAAGTTAAAGTTATGTTTTTTCAATGTATATAAGGGTTTACAGGGCTTTTGAACTATTAAATTTAAATAAAACATTGTTAATTTGTGCCAGAAATTAATTAACCAATATTTATGAAAAAATTAATAATGTGCCTTTTCGTAGCAGGGCTAACAGTATTAGGTACATCATGTAGTAGTGATGACAACACAAAAGAAGTTGTATTAGTAGAACAAGCATTAGAAGTACAAGCAACAAAAACCAATGTGGTAAGAG
Organism: Myroides phaeus; assembly: GCF_009799805.1. Taxonomy (NCBI): domain Bacteria; kingdom Pseudomonadati; phylum Bacteroidota; class Flavobacteriia; order Flavobacteriales; family Flavobacteriaceae; genus Myroides; species Myroides phaeus. The sequence goes on along the minus strand of NZ_CP047050.1, from coordinate 2,215,063 downwards.
GAGAATCTGTACGATTTATGATTACTTTCAACGGAGAAAGAGAAAGTCAAGCAGAATTATTCATTGGTGATCAACAAATCTACACACCTCACCAATTCAATAAAGCTGGGGTTTATGAGGTTATCGCTAAAAAAGCTGGAGTTAAAACAAGTAATCCAATAATTATTACTGTTGAAAAAGCGGCGGGTGAACAAGATGAAATCAAAACTTTAGCTATTACTGCAAACTATACATCAGTAGAAGTTGGAGATGTAGTAAAATTCTTTGTTACAGATGGCGAAAAACAAGTAGCTGATGCTATTATAAAAGATGCGGACGGAAAAGTAGTTACAAACGGTACTTGGACTACAACTAAAGAAGGGACTTTTAAATTTACAGCATCTAAAGAAGGATACAACAATAGTACTGAAATAGAAATTAACGTTGTAGCTAAAAAAGCACCAGCTGAATTCTTTATTGAAATTAACGGTGTTGCTCACGAAATTGACCCGAATTCAGTAAGAATGCTTGTAGAATCAGAAACTGTTGATGGTGTTAAAAAACCTAAAATATTTTCTGTAAAAGCTGGTTTCACAACTCTTTACTATGCAAACTTTGTAATATCTGCTACTACTACTGATTTCGGAAGAGTTAACGGTGAAGCACAAGGAGCAATGATGAGAATTACAAAAAGAGTATTACAAGACATCAAGTTACCACTACAATTACCAGGTGAAAACCCAGAACGTGAACTTAATATTGGTGGATGGGTATCTAAAAATGTTCAGTTTTATGACATTAAAGATAATCACTTCAAAACTTTTGACACAAAATTAAAAGGTTTCAACGATGGTGGAGAGACTAAAATTCTAATTGAAGCACCAGGTATAAAAATCAACTACAACGGAAGTTTCCGTTCAATGGATTTTACCGCTCCTTCTAAATAACAAATAAAATATTACATTGCGATTACAGCATTTTAAGCTTACAATCAACTTGTAAATACAAAAAAGGACTATCAATGCGATAGTCCTTTTTTTTTGAATATACTGTACATAGTTCTCGCTTCACGCATTACATTTCACATTCCCCCATTCCCTATTTCAAAAACTAATTCTCTTTAAAAATCACATTCCCATTAAACGCAAACTTCAATTCATTCGCATCATTAGTCAAAGAAAACGCCACATCAACCGCACCATTCACTCCATTTTTTCCAACACCAACACCATTTTTATCCACCACTAACTCTTCAAAAACAAGCTCAAAACTCTTCAAAGAATACTTATCCACATCCAGATTATGCTCCCCGATCAAAAAGAAATCCTCAAACACAATTTCACTATCTTTATTAGGCAACACACGTTTACCATAATCTACAATCACACCATTTTCTTTAACAATAGTTTCATTCACTACATTGAACGTCAAAAACGCAGCAACCTGTTCACCAGCAGGAATAAGCTCATACACATTTGCCAACTTACCATTCTCAAGCTCAACAACCTTATCAACTTTCACAACGCTTCCATCCACCACAATATCCTCACTCACAACCTCAAGCATCACAATTTCAAATTCAATATCCGTTCCATCTAACGTAAAAAAGATTGGCTTATCATTTGGTGTGTCCTCTACAGTTTCCTCGTGCACAAACACCTTCAACACATTACTATCCTTAAATCCCTCCTTCTTAGCCACCACATAAAAAACACCCAACCTATCAAACTTCACAGGGTTATTTACTTGCCTATCCTCAATATAAAAAGCAGCATCTACTACCTTACCCTCACTATCCACTGCAGTAAACACAAGCTCATCCCCAACAATTATCTTATTTTTTTCAGCAGTCAATAACAACTCTTCCCTCACCAACACATTATTAGTGTTATCATCACTACTACAACCAACAAAAGCAATAACAGCCAAAAACAGAAATAATATCTTTTTCATAACTTTTTAAATTTAATTTATCAATAAATACAAATAACTTAAAAAAATCACTCAAAAAACACAAGAAACACAAATATTACAAAAAACAACCTAAAACACCAATATTGCTTACAGATAATTGAACCAAACCCCTGTTTCCATCAAAAAATCAGCAATAAAAACCAACCACTCCCCTAATTATTCGGATATATAAAAGTTTCTGCATTTTCAGTTCACGCATATCGGTTTACGGTTCCCCGTTTTCAGTTCCCCGTTTTCAGTTCCCCATTCACGAATGCATATCACGCCCCGCGCTCCGTACGGGCGAACCCACGTATTCTCCCCCTGTTGTTTATTTATAAACAAACCTGCATAATACATACCCACAAAGACGCATCACATTTCACGCATCACGTATCACGGTTCACGGTTCCCCGTTTTCGGTTTTCGGTTTTCGCTTCACGTTTTACGGTTCACGCATATCGTTTTACGCATCACTTTTCACGTTTTAAGGTTCACGGATTCCCCCCACGCATACCGCAATGCAAATGTTAGACGCAAAGTATTGCGTCTCTACCGATAAACTATATCCATAAAAAAAGGACCATCATTGCTGACAGTCCCTTATATATTTTAGATTAACGTTTCACGCATATCGGTTCCCCGTTTTCGGTTCACGTTTTACGCATATCGTTTCACGCATATCGGTTACCGGTTAACAACCTACACTCCTCTCACCTTCTGTTCCCACGCCCACGCACTACGCAGCGACTCCTCCAACGTTTGCTCCGCCTTCCAGCCCAGCACCTCGTTCGCACGTTTCGTACACGCATACGCCTCAGTGATATCACCCTCACGTCTATCCACGATCTTATACGGCAATTTCACACCAGCCACAGCCTCAAACGTATTCACGATCTCCATCACCGACGTACCCTTACCAGTACCCACATTAAACGTCTCCACCTTAGCCACATTCTCACCCTTCACCAATCTATCCAACGCAGCCACGTGCGCCTTAGCCAAGTCCACCACGTGAATATAATCACGCACACACGTACCATCAGCCGTGTTATAATCATCACCAAACACAGACAACTCCTTGCGAATACCAATAGCCGTTTGCGTAATAAACGGGATTAAGTTTTGAGGAACCCCCAACGGCAACTCCCCAATCAATCCAGACTCGTGCGCCCCAATCGGGTTAAAATAACGCAATAAAATCGCATCAATATTAGTCACCTTAGTCACATCCGTAATAATCTCCTCCCCAATCTGCTTCGTATTTCCATAAGGAGACAACGCCACCTGCACAGGAGCAGTTTCAGTAATCGGCATTTGCGCCGCCTGACCATAAACAGTACAAGACGAACTAAAAATAAAATGACTCTTCTCTTTTTGTTCCAATTGTTTCAAGACATATAACAACGGACAAATATTATTTTCATAGTACAACAGCGGTTTCTCCACACTCTCCCCCACAGCCTTAGACGCCGCAAAGTGAATCACACCCGTAATATCCGTATGAGCAGCAAACAACTTCTCAACCCCAGCTTCATTTCTCAAATCCAACTCCACAAATGTCGGGCGTTTCCCAGTAATCCCTTCAATACCATCCAACACATCCACAGACGAATTAGACAAATCATCCACAATTACCACCTCATATCCTTGGTTTTGCAATTCCACCACAGTATGAGAACCAATGAATCCCAAACCACCTGTAACTAATATTTTCACGTATTTATATTTTTTAATTGACTATTTTCTTCTTCAAACCCAAAGATATTCTTTTATCACAAACCGTTCAAAGGAAATTGGTCAAAATGTCTTTTTTATTAGTGTACAGTTAATGGGTTATCGTTTCTCGTATCACGCATCACGGTTTACGGTTCCCCATTTTCGGTTTCCCATTCACGAATGTATATCACGCCCCGCGCTCCGTACGGGCGAACCCACGTGTTCGCCCCCTATTGTTTATTTATAAACAAACCTGCATAATACATCCCCACAAAGACGCATCACGCATTACCTTTCACGCATCTCAATTCACACCAAAAAAAAGGACCATCATCTCTGACAGTCCTATATATATTTTATTTAACGTATCACGTATATCGGTTTTCGGTTCACGGTTTACGCATCACGGTTTTCGGTTTACGTATATCGGTTCACGCATTACGTATTACGCATCACGCAAATCGGTTTCACATTTCACCTCTTTCGAAGCAACGAAGCCGCCTCTTCATCCAAGATATACTCAATATTCTGAAGCTTCTGTAAAAACGTAGCTGGCACCTCTGCAGAAATCCCACCTTCAATCGCCTTAGCAATAATCTCCGCCTTGCGCTTACTCAACGCCAGCAAGATCACCTCCTTCGCATCCGTAATGGTCTTAATCCCCATCGTAATCGCCTGCGTAGGCACCTTCTCCTTACCACCAAAATCAGCAGACGCATCCTCACGAGTCAGGTCGTTTAGCGTAACCAAACGCGTCTTAGACGAATCCACAGAACCAGGCTCATTAAACCCGATATGTCCCGTACGTCCAATCCCCAACAACTGAATATCCAATCCACCAAAATCAGCAATCTTCTGTTCATATAACTCACAATACTCCTGAATTCCCTCAATAGACAACGTCCCATCCGGAATATGAATATTACTCTTCACAATATCAATATGATCAAACAAATTACTCTTCATAAACGACACATAACTCTGTTCCTCAATCGGCATCATCGGATAGTACTCGTCTAAGTTAAACGTAATCATATTTCTAAAACTCAATCCCTCATACTTATGCAGGCGAATCAACTCTTGGTACACCCCTTTCGGCGTAGAACCCGTTGCCAGCCCCATAATCGCATTCTCCCCCTTCGTTTGCTTTTCTTTTACAATCGCAGCAATACGATTAGCCGTATATTGAGAAGCCTCTTCTTGACTTGCATATACCTTAACCACATCCTCTTTAGTAGATTTTATATTCGATGGTTTATAAAAATCCTTCATTTACTTACTTTAAATTTTAAAAACAGGGCTTACCCCTTCCCATAGCACTCAAATCATCCCTCTTCATTAAACATCACTCCTTCATTACAAGTTACAATTTGTATGCCACGTAATTCTTAAAATAAAGTCAATATTTGACAATCTCCTATTCCCCAGATAGAAAAAACAAATAAAATTGCAATAAGTGCGATATGTATTTTGATTTAAGTTCTCAAAAATACAAATTTATTCCACAATGCGTGTAATTCATTCACATCTAACAATGTTAAAATTGATGAATAGCCGCTTTTTTTGAGTAAAGCAACAGCAGACACCGTTCCCTGTTTACACTTCTCGGTTTACAGTTCCCACTCCCCTCTTCATCACTTCCCTCACTAAACACAGGTGTTTACCCATTTTAACACCCTATCAATACCCAATAAAACTACTTTTGCCCTTCCTTACAAAACACCATATAATGAACTACAAAACACAAACCCTATTTATCCTATTACTATTACCCTTCTTTACAATCTATGCCCAATTTGACTTAAGCAGAGAAATAAAAAGCAATGTTCGCCTAACATCCGTAGAACTACCCAATGCCATTACCAACTATTACGAAGGGCTAATAGACAATAAACACCCTATTAGTATCAGCATAACCCATTTAGACAATCAGATTACCGCTGTATATACTGACTATTACCAAAAAGAAGCCATTAACTTATACGGACAATACGATTACAACTCCACGTATAACTACAACACTAAGGCGTTTAACCCGCCTTACTTTACTTTATTTGCATCAGGACTGCGCAACGCAACAAAGGCACATACATTCTTTTTTATGATGCAAATCGAGCCCTATGACGCAGAAACCTTAGTTATAACAGAACATTACCTTAACAAAGCTGTCAACATCAAATTGTATTTAACAAAACAGCCCACCAACCATACCTATATAAAAAAGTTCAACACAGCCGAGTTTATAGAACAAGCACAGGTTAAAACAGCCTTAGAAGGAGAATACAACCTACAAGACCTACACAAAACCCAATGGCTTTATCCGACTATTGCACATACTAATGCGGCTATAGAAAAAGAGATCAATCGAAAAATAGAAGCACTTGTTGTTAATTCTGTAGCAGACTTCACAACCGTAGAAGACGAATTAGTTTATCATTTACAAAACAATCGCCAAACCATCTTAGACCAACCGATTACCTATTCACCCCCAACCTACAAGCGTGGGATATTCTAATCAATTCCCTACCACCAGATTCGTTACACTATGCTATACACAATGTCAAGGTAGCCTATAACGCCAATAACATCATACAGCTAAACAGCCATTCGGTACACTGGTCAGGAGGTCTTGTTCCAATTGCCTATGAAACCAAGTTAATAAACACCAACACAGGAAACTATATCTCATTTGACGAATGCTTTATCCCTCAAGCAAAAGAAGTAATCTACAATTACCTACTTCAACACCATTGGGAACCAACAACGATAGACAAGGATATAACCGATAAAATGTTTGGCATAAACAACTACGGAATCTCTTACCAATTTTACGAACCACCTCTATTACACGTTAGCTTAAAACAGCAAAACATTACCGTTCCCTTTAAACTCTTAAACAAATACATCAAAGCCAACGGACCTCTTGGGGTATTTAAGCGAAAGAAGTAAAAAGGGGACACTGTAAATAAAGAATGACAACCACACAGCAATTTTGCTATATTTGCCCAAAATCAACAAAACAATGAAAGTAGGAATCACCTTTAGCCCTTTTTATAGCTTAGACGCCCAGTACTTAGCTATGTTGCAAGACGCTAAACAACACTGTGATTATTTAATCGTTGGACTACAAACCAATCCGGCAAAAGATCACAACTACACAGAACCCTCTACCCTGAGTTTAACAGAGCGTTTTGTACAATTAAACAATTGTGAACTAATTGATGAAATCATTCCTTATATTACAGAACAAGACGTAGAAGACATTATGCGTTCTTTCTATATCAATATCCGTTTTGTACACAAACGTTATAAAGACGCATTTGTAGCTAAAGACTATTGTGAAGCAAAAAATATTGCAATACAATATTTTTCTTTATAATTGAAATTGTTTCTTTCACAGAGCAATATTTTAAAATTACTATTTAAACAACACATCCTCACAATGAAAATAGGTATCACATTTGTTGCATTTAGTCACTTAAATGCAGGCTATATCCAGATGTTAGAAGAAGCCCGGAAACAATGCGACTATTTAATCGTTGGCTTAAACACCACACCCAAAAAACCAATAGAAGCAGTACATAACAACAATCTAACAAACCGCTATATACAACTAAATGGTTGTAAATATGTCAATGAAGTTATTCCTTATGAAACTGAAGTTGATGTAGAAAATATATTACGCACTTTTAAAATTGATGTCCGAATTATTGGAGAAGAATACAAATTAAAAAGCTTTACAGCAAAAGAATATTGCACACAAAACAATATTGAAATATACTACAACAAAAGAAACCTAAAGCCTTATTTAAGTTATAAAAGGAAACAATCATAGTATAAACAAGAACACGAAGTGCACCTTCGTGTTTTTTTATTCCTACCACAGCCCTATAAAAAGAACACCCCTGTAAACAGAGGTGCTCGATATAATAAGAAAACATTAATATTGAGGCAACATACATTCCTCTTAATTTAAAACTTACTTCACCATTCACGGTGAAGCACATTTGAAAAAATCAAAAAGCAAATAACGTTCTATAACGTTAGCACTTTTTAATATCTTGAAAAATAATTGACTATAAAACACACCATTTCCGTGTGTAGGCATCTACTTGATTACCATAGTAAAAATAGGCATCATAGCGCATTCACGAAAGAAATAAAGGGTAGAGTAGCGAGTTTTTTGAGTAAGTACTATCTTTTGACTTGTAAACTCAATAGCACAGTGTAGTATAAAAGGATAAAGAGAAAGCAAATTAAAAATTTTGTATAATAATGTGTGTGCATTGAATACAATACTCTCTCTTATCCTTTAAGAGACCAAATGTAAGGTTTAATCTATTCATAAACTACACAAAAAAAGGCGAACCATTAGGCTCGCCTTTTTATTATCTTGAAAAGACACATTATTGTATCTCAATTAATTTATAAATCTATAGAAAACTACTATGCAAAAAATGCTTTAACAGCCTCTGCAATTCTTTCTCTATCCTCATCAGATAAATTAGAACCTGAAGGCAAACACAATCCACAGTCAAATAAGTGTTCTGCTACCTTATTAGCTCCGTAGTATGGTGCATCAGCAAATACCGGTTGTAAGTGCATAGGTTTCCACAACGGACGTGTTTCAATATTTTCTTCTAACAACGCTAAACGCAATTGTTCTCTGTTTTTTCCTGCTACTTTTTCATCAATTGTAATACAAGATAACCAGTGGTTAGAGAAGAAATCTTCTGTTGGCTCTACAAATACAGTAACTCCAGCAATAGTAGCAAATAACTCTTGATAGAACTTATTGTTTGCTCTACGAGCGGCAATACGGTCGTTTAACACTTCCATTTGTCCTCTACCAATTCCTGCACTAATATTACTCATACGGTAGTTATACCCAATGTGTGAGTGTTGGTAGTGAGGTGCGTTATCTCTTGCTTGTGTAGATAAAAATACCGTATGGTCTTTTTCTTCTTTTGTAGAACAAACTAAAGCACCACCACCTGAAGTAGTAATAATTTTATTCCCATTAAAACTCAAAGCAGCCATTTCACCAAATGTACCACATTGTTGTCCTTTGAATGTACTACCTAACCCTTCAGCCGCATCTTCTAATACTGGAATCTCATATTTATTAGCAACAGCCATAATCTCATCCATCTTAGCAGGCATACCATATAAGTGAACTGGAATAATCGCTTTTGGTTTTTTACCTGTTGCTAACATTCTACTTTTAATAGCATCCTCTAATGCAATCGGACACATATTCCAAGTATCTGTTTCACTATCTACAAATACAGGCTTAGCCCCTAAATAAGCGATAGGATTAGCAGAAGCAGAAAACGTCATAGTCTGACAGATTACTTCATCTCCAGGTTTAACCCCAAGATTAATTAATCCTATGTGTAAAGCAGCAGTACCTGCACTTAAAGCAGCCACTTGTACATCTTGTTTTAAGAAAGCCTCTAAGTCTGCTTCAAATCCGTTTACGTTTGGTCCTAAGGGTGCCACCCAGTTTTGATCAAAAGCTTCGTGAATGTAGTTTAATTCCTGCCCTCCCATATGAGGTGAAGACAACCAGATTTTTGATTTCATTATATTGTAATGTTTTTGTTCTATTTTGGAATGTCAAATGTACGAATAATGCTAATTATATTAAGTTAAAATCAGCAAAGTAGTCGTTTTTATTAGGCAATAAAAAAACCTTTCATCGGGTGATGAAAGGTTTTGTGTTATTTTTAATTTACTTTTAATAATCTATCACATTTAGAAAACATAATATCTGCTTTATATTGATTAAAGAGTTCAATACCTTTATTACCTTCTAACCAAGAAATATATGCAGCTGCTGTATTCATACCTGCTTCGTGTGAAAAAGGATACCCTCCTCCAAAACGTGGGTTTAACTCAAGAACATACAATTCACCGTTGTGTTCAAATACATCACAATCTAAATTTCCAATATGCTTTAAATTTGTTCCAATTGCCTCACCAACTACGTTAAAACGAGAATCAAGAATAGAAATTGCTTTATCAGTTTCACCAGAACGCATAGAAAGTTTTTGACGAACAAACGTACCTTGATAATTACCATCAAAATCATTTAATACATCCATACCATATTCAGCCCCAGGTATTTTTTCTTGAATTAAAATTGCGTGATCAAAATCTTCTTTACTTGCTTCAGCTAAAATTGTTCTACCCAATCTTATTTTTTGTAACTGATAAGCTAAATCTAACTCTTCCATATCCTCAGGAAAATCAATACCTATTGATGCACTTCCCCAACGTGGTTTAATTACTAAAGGAAATTTTAACTCTCCTAATTCTATTGCTTTTTTTGCTTCATCTAAATCAATAAAAGTCTTAGGAGATCTTAAGCCAGTCTTCTCCAAGAATTTCACAGTCTCCCATTTATCAAAAGCTACTTTAATAGCTTCCTCACTTGAAACAATTACTATTGCACCTAAAGCTTCAATCTCAGATTTTACTTCAGACAAAATTGGTAATTCTAAATCATTTAAAGAAATTACAGCATCTATTTTATTTTCTTTTACTATACTCTTTAAAGACTCTATATATGCTTTATCATAAATAGCTGGTACTTGTATAGCAACATCTGCATCTACTAATGCAGGAGCAGTTAATTGCATATCTGTTGCAAAAACTTTCCCTTTTCCATTTAAAGCTTGTTTGAAGTAATTTATTAAATAATTACGACGTCCAGCACATGTAAATAATATATTCATTTTTATTCTGCTAAATAGTTAAATATTCCTCCTGTGTGCCAAAATAAAACTTTTTTATTTTCAAGATCATTTCTCTTAATAAAATCTTTCATACCATAAAAAGCTTTAGCAGTGTAACAGGTATCTAATGTAAATCCAAATTCTTTTATTGAGTTTTGAGACAATTCCTTAATTTCATCATTATACATACCATATCCTCCACATAAATAATCATCTAAAACAATCACTTCTCTATTTGAAAATTTAATGTTATAATAATTACAAAGTTCTTTATAAAATTCACCTACAACTTTAGTAGCTTGCTCTGTCTTCCTTCCAACAGAAATACCAATAACCTTCGTATCTTGCATATACTTATCTAAACCAGCAAGAATACCCGATTGAGTTGAACCAGTTCCTGAAGCATGAAAAATGTAATCCGGATACCAATTATTTTTACAACAAAATTTTTCTAATTCTTTGATCGCGCTAATATATGCTTTGCCTCCCTCAAAAGTATGTCCGCCCCCCCAAATATAATACGGATTAAACCCCTTTTTACTATATTCTTTCATTTCAGCATCCATTACATCTCCTATTTCATTTGCATTTTTAGCAAAAATAATATTAACACCAGAATCTCTCATTACTTTTGCATTACCTGACTCAATGTGAAACTTTTGTTGATCGCCATGTAAAACTAAGGTACATTTCATTCGATACTGAGCTGCAAAAACAGCAACAGCCCTACAATGATTTGATTGAATACCTCCTGTTGTCACTAAAGCATTTGCTCCTTTTTTAAAAATATCTTCTGCAATAATATCCATCTTTCTTCCTTTATTCCCCCCTCCTAAAAAGGGATAAAGATCATCACGAAACACAGAAATATTCTCGTTTAATTTGGTAATTAGTCTAAAGTTCTTCATTATAATACTTTTTCCATTCAGATTCCTCCCATTCAGATTTTAGCAAGCCATAGAAACGTCTATTCTGAAACTTCCCGTTTTTCCATTTATGATTACGAAGAATTCCTTCAAGTTGAAATCCATACTTTTCATAAATTCTATATGCTGCTACATTATCATCATTCGTATATAAATATATTTTATTAAGTCCTAAAACTGAAAAAGCATAATTATACATCCACTCTGAAACTTTTTTTCCTATACCTTGTCCTTGTAAAATAGGATTAACCATTACATAAAATTCAGCATGATGATGTTCTTTACTTATTCCAGTAAATCCTCCCATAGCAATACACTCATCCTTTTTATTAAAAAAAGAAAAATCAATACGATTAATGTTATCGACATTTGATTGATACCATTTCAGAGTTTTATCAACTAATGCAGGAACTTCAAAAAACATAGTTGAATTAATCAATGGATTGTTTATCCAATCAACTCTTGTCTCTATGTCTTGTTCACTAAATCGCTTCGGTACTATTTCCATTTTTTCTATATATATCTAATCGTGTAAATAACTGTCCAGGAATTACTACAATATCTTTGCGATTAACTACATTCTTAACTGTTTGAAAAAAAATTCTTACATCATTTTTAAAAGATAAACTCTCTACATATTTAGCATCAAACTCTAACCTCTCATCCCAGTTAATGGTATTTCTACCATTAACTTGTGCTAAACCAGTAATTCCAGGTCTTACTGTATGACGTAATTTTTCACGCTCTGTATAAAAAGGCAAATAAGCCACTAATAAGGGTCTTGGACCTATTAAACTCATATCGCCTTTTAAAATATTTATCAATTGGGGGATTTCATCTAAAGAAGTCTTACGAACAAAAGCTCCTACAGGTGTTAATCGATCCACATCTGGCAATAAATTTCCATTAGCATCCCTTTTATCATTCATTGACTTAAACTTAATAATTTTAAATACTTTCTCACCCTTGCCAGGACGAGATTGAAAGAAAAAGGGTTTCCCTTGATTAGCAAAAAACAATCCTATCGTAACAATAATAAAAATAGGACTTAAAAGTACCAACCCAAAAAATGAAGCTAAAAAATCTAACACTCTTTTTAAAAAAAACTTATACATTCGATTCAAATTGTTTTAAATATTCTAAATACTTTAATGCTAAATAATTTCTGTCAAAATTTTCTTTTGCATACTTATAACCACTTTCCCCTTGAATCTCAAGCAAATTTTGATTGTCCATATAAAATTTTATTTTTTCTGAAAAATCCTTTGGATTTTCAGGTTCAATAAAAACTCCTGCCTTTGCTGTTTCAACTAATTCCCGTGAAGCACCATCAATTGCCATTAATATTGGTTTTTTACAAGACATGTAATCAAAAGTTTTATTAGAATAAACAGTTTTAAACGTATCATTCTTAATTAATACTGATGCCCCAATATCTGATGCAAGTACATACTTTAACACCTCTTTTTTAGGCATTGCATCCATGTAACATACATTACTTAAATTTAAATCCTTTGTTTGCTGTATCAATTGTGTTTTTTTCATCCCGTTACCAATCAACACAAAAAGAACATTTGTATCTCTTAATAATGCCGCAGTTTCATTTATTTGATGTAACCCATTTGCTACACCATGTGCTCCCATATATATAACCACAAATTTTTCATTCCATCCCAATTTTTTTCGAAAAGATTTATAATCAAAATTAGATAATAAATCATCTGACATGTCAAAATCCGCAGCATTTGGTATTTCAATAATTTTATCTTTAGCTACATTCTTTTTTTCAACTAAAGTTTTATAAAACGCAGGCGTAAGTACATTAATTAAAGATGCTTTTTTGTAAATGAATTTTTCAAATAAATATGCGAAATTTATTATCAGTTTATTTTTCAAAACACCCGTATCTATAGCTGACTCAGGCCATAAATCTCTAATTTCAAAAACAAATGGTACTCTTTTAAATAGAGAAATTAAATAAGCAGTAATTCCAACAAACAAAGGAGGAGAAGTAACTACAATTACTTCATACTTACCTTTCACTTTAAACAAGCCTGCATAAGTACTTGAAAAGACAAAAGAAAAATACCCCCAAAGTCTACCTAAGAAATTAGAATTATAAGATTCAGAAACATTACATCTAAAAACCTCTACTCCCTCTTGATTTGTTTTAAGAACAAATTTATTTCTATATTCTTTCTTTTTAGAAAGAAGCTGAACATTTAAATCGCCCGCTAAAACAGTGATATCATGTCCTTGTTCTTTCCAAATACGAACCATCTCATTAAAACGTGCACCTCCCGTTACATCTGACTCTTTAAAGTACTGATGAATTAATAATATTTTCATTGTTATATATCGATCTTAAAATTTCATTAAATTGTTTCTCCCAAGAAAAAACATCTTTAATTTCTAAATTTTCTAAATTTTCCTTTAATTTATCAGTGTTAATATCATTCATCAATTCTACAATATTCTCTATTGAAGAACCATCATCTGACAAAACCAAACCTACATCCAATTTCTCTACAATATTTTTCATAGTAGGATTATTTCCAACTATAACAGGAACTTTTCTATAAATCAATTGATACAGTCGATTGGGTTCACAATAAAAACTATTGGGCTTACGATCATTATAAAGCACCACAGAAAAACAAGCATTGTCAATAAACTTAATTAATTCTTCTTGTTTAACAAACGAATTATAAATTTTCTTACTCTGTATTCCCTCCTCAATAAGATTATTAAACTCTTTTTCAACTTTCCCTAAAACAACTAAATTATATCTATCGCTAACTTTTCTATATGCTTCTATAAAGAATCCAAAGTTTCTTCCTTTCAGTGCTCCCCCTAACCATAAAATATATGGTATGTTTTTTCTTAAACCAAACAACTCGATAGGAAAAGAATTTTTCTTTTCTTCCAAAAAATCTAAATCAGGATAATTATTTAAAACTTTAAAATCTTTTTCACTATAATTCAATTTTGATCTTAAATATTCCTTTCTCTCATCATTTGTATAAATAACTAAATCAACACTCTCCAAGACATACTTTAAAAGTTTTTTAGTAAACATAGTCCTAAAAATAAATGAATGTGGTAATTCATGTAAATCCCAAATAACAAAGCACTTTTTAGTTTTAAAAAACAAACAATATACAAGTAAATTTAAATATTGTTGCACATCATGGAAAACAATTATATCAGACTTATATTTTGAAATAAAACGCTTTACTTTAACCATATATTCTAAGGACTTAAAAAGATAACCTTTCCTTTGTTTAAAAAAATTTCTAAACCAAAGATTATCTTTAACAAGAATTGTATCACCTAACTTTTCAATACTCTTAGTGTTAGAATCCTCAATTATATACACATTAGATTTTATATTTACTTTACTAAACCCACGAATCCATTTTTGCAATCTCCCATCGCTATCATAAGAAGGTGATTTTATAATATGACTAACTTTCATTTAAATTATTGATTATTAAAAATTATAATATTTCAAAATATCTATTCTCTCTAAAATATTTTTTTCTTGAGCGCTTTTACTATGGATAATATGCGAAATACTAGCTGCATCCCACCAAAACAATCCAAATACAGATTCTTTTTCTAAATATTTATAACTATAGATGTAGTTTAAATATAAATCCATATTGTCTTTATCAACTATTACAGTATTATTCTGATTAACATGCATATACCAAAAAAAAGGAATAACTGGTTTTTTCAATTTCGAGGCTAATTTAAAAGTCTGTTCTAAATTATTTTCTAAAAACTTTTTATTGCTATTTACATTTAAAAAAGACAAATATAATGAAGGAGCAATAAAATCACATTCTAATAATAGCGTCGTAAATTTTTCTAAATCATCAATTTCTTGAAAACTATAATTAAATCTAAAAGGAATACCGTAAATACCTATCTTTAAATTAGGTCTCAAATCTTTTATAAGCTTAATTAAATACATAAAAGCTTTTTCTGACTTCTTAAAATCCTTTGTATTTCTACCCTTCTTTAAGTTTTTAAAATAATCTCGCTCCCAATCAATTACTAAATAACTATTATCCCTTTTGTCTGGGAACCAAGCCTCAATCGTTTTGGATAATACTTTTAAGTCTATACTGTTTTTGTATAAAAAATATCCTGGCGTTAAAAGAAAGTAATTTTGATAATCCTTTTGAGAAAAAGACACTCTCTCCTCTGTATTATACAAATTATATCTAATAAAAATTTCTTTTTCACTTTGACTATAACATATACTACTTGTCAAAATAAAGAAAAACACTATATATCTCATCTTACATCTTTCTTTAAAAACGAATATAAAACTAATACTAAGCCCATACTACTCCACATCCAAGAAGCTGTATAAATAGCCCCCGAAAATAGCTGTTGAACAAAACTTTGAATAAATATAGCTACTACCCAAAAATACTCTTTATTATTTTTCCCTATATAAAAGCAAACTTTAAAGACATAATAAATCAAAATAAATAATGGTATAAACCCAAATAATCCGGTAGTCTGTAAAACTTCAATAAATAAATTATGAGCGTATCCTCTCCAACCAACTACGCGTAAACTATCACCAAAAAAAGGATTGTCTAAAAACTGATTAAAAGCATTTTCCCAAATTACTATTCTAATTGCACCACTTGCGCCTGAATCGATCTGTTCAGAAGTACTTAAAAATCTATCCAATAAACCACTCCCTAAATAATTATCTAAAAAAACTATACCAACAACGAAGAAAACTAAAATAACTAATGATTTTAAAAAAAACTTAGCACCTTTTCCTACTAAAATATAAAATATAAAAACTCCTATTAAAGTCATCAAAGATCCTCGCGAAGCTCCTAAGAAAAAAGGAACAAAAGATAACAAGATACATGAAATCATAATAAATTTCTTTTTCCATTCCACACTATTGTGCAAAAGATAAAATGAAAAAACTCCAATTATTAACGAAGAACAATATGATAATGCTAAAGGAGACAAAGTATCCTCATCAGCAGTAGTTGAACTTAACCTACTTACTTGTCCAATAAATTTACCATAATAAACTAAACATAAGATAGAGAAAGCTATTCCTCCAATTAAAAAAGCATTAAAAATATAATCTAAATCATTTTTAGTAATTTTTATGCTACTTAATATAATAAATGGTAAAAATGAAAATGAAATAAAATAACCTAAAACAATAGGATAACTTGTATAGTAATAAACTTCGTTACTATAATCTATAAGAATTCGTATAATATAAAATATTGAAAAAACAAGAAAAGACAATTGCATTTTGGAAAAATGCAATTGCCTAATATTTTTAAGAAAAAGTACAATTAATGTAAAAGCTAAAACTAAACGAATAGGTATTGTTAATAATCTAGAAGTCTCTAAACTTGCAAAACTAGCAAATAATAAAATAGATGCGTAAAACCCTAAAAAAGTAAATAAATAATAGATAAATAAGTACTTTTTACTTATCGAACAATTGATTTTTTTATACATTAAAATAAATACTAATTTATTGATTTATAAAGAAACTCTAATGATTTAACTCTTTCTTCATCTAACTTTTGATTAGCTTTACTAAAATCAACTTCTATAGAATTTAATACATCTCTATTCTCTCCATCGTAAACTATTCTATCACTTAATCCTACTAATTTTAATAAGTTGATAAATCTACTATTTGTTTTTTTAGTTTTTTTAGGTATTGAATAAAAAGGAATATTGAAATTAACTGAAAAAGCTGTACCATGAAACGAATTTGTTAACACAAATGAAGCATTAGCAAACAATTCAATAAATTCTATAGGTCCTGCATCAAAAATATTTTCTACATTACTGTATACTTCCCTAGTCCAAGATCTAGGAACAACCCTTTTAATCTTTAAATTTAAATGTTTAGCAATTTCAAAAGCTTTTTCAAATACATACTTAGATTCCACTAAAGTATAAATTAGCAAATACTTTTCATTTTTATCTAAATTGTCCACTCCTAAATACTTAACCCATTCAGCCTTTTTTATTAATAAAGTAGGATCCAAAACAGTAATAGCTTCTTTATCACTAATACTTTTCACTATATCCACTCCTTGTTGTTCTCTTAAAGAAATACTGTCAAATTGATCTATCCACTTTTTATAGAAAGGTTTTATTTCTTCAGGCAATTCAGAGTGACCAATACTCGCTGCATAAGATACTCTTTTAGCTCCACTTTGAGCAAAAGTTAAAAAATATGGTTCTGGTGAAAATATATATTCAAAATTCCATACTTGATCACTTCCAACTACATAAATATCATAATCTAAATTAGAATTATATAAATCATCAAATGAATAGAAAACTTTAGGAGTCAAATTTATATGTGTTCTCTCGAACTCATCAAATCTTTTAGCACGCACACGAGCATTTTTACCAAAAAGTCCATTGTAAATTTTAGTTACATTAGCAACAATCTTTCCTTTAATCCTTGAACTTTTAGTTTTTTTATCCTGTGGAGAATAAATAGGTTTATAATTTCCTGTATCAATAAACTCCTTATTATTTGGTCTTAACTGGTGTAAAACCTCGACATTATATCCACTTTCCCTCAATACTTTTTGTAAAGCATAAGCTTGTAGTTCTCCTCCAAAATTTCCAGATTTAAAAAATGTCAATATCGCTATTTTTTTTGTCATTTTATTTTACTTTTTACAATTTTAATTAATTCTCTATAAGACTCAATCTTAAAAAATATACTAAACATCAAATATAGAAAAGCTCCTGAAGCAATTTGAAAAATTAATTTAATATATACACTTACTTCGATATTTAAAAAATGTACTGTATACACAATAAGACCACAAACAATTGATAGAATTAATGTAGGCAATACATCTTTAAACTGTTGTATTAAACTAAAACTAATTTCTTTACCACAATAATACATATTTATTATAATCGAGATTAAAGAAGCTATTACATGGCCAACTAATAACCAATATACTCCTAATGGCAAAGTTAATACAATTGCAATAATCATTAATAATCTTCTTACAATCTCTAATGATAATAATTTCTTTCCACGATTCTTCACCTTCAAAATATTCACATTAATCGAATGCAAAGGAAAAAAAACTCCATGTAAACAAAGCAATTGAAAATAAGGAACTGCAAGTATCCATTTTGCTCCTAACAAAACAGTAAACAAATCCTCCGCAACAACTATTAACATAATCATTAAAGGAAAATTTAAATAAACAGCCATGTTGATAACTTTTCTATAACCACTCTTTAACTTTACATCATCGCTTTGTAATTGTGACAATATTGGAAAACTAACTTTTTGAATAATAGTAGTTAATGTCTGTGTAGGAATTTCTTCAAAACGTTTGGCTTGATTATAATAACCTACTGTATCAACATTATACACCTTACCTATTATAAGAGTATAAAGGTTGTTAAATACAACAATTAAAACATTTGTACTTAATAAACTTAAACTAAAACTAATTAAATTAGATATTGGTTTTAAAGAAAAAACAAATAAAGGTTTCCATTTACTATACCACCAATAAAGTGCTACTTGTATTATACTGAATACAAGAGATTGCCATACTAATGACCAAACTCCTTGATCTAAATACGCCATAACTATTCCGAGAAACCCTGAAATAAAAGTTGCTAATAAAGAAATCTTGGCAAGCAACTTAAAATTTATTTCTCTAGATAATTTTGTATATTGGACTACACCACAAGCCGATATTGGAAATATCAAAAATGACAGTCTCGAAATATCTAATAATATCGGCTCATTATAGAAATCTGCAATCAAAGGGGCAAAAAAATACAATACTATATATATAAAAAGCCCCATTATAACATTAAAATAAAATACAGAACTATACTCTATTTCTGAAACATTTTCTTTTCTAATTAAAGCTTGGCTAAATCCTGCATCAATAATTACATTCCCTAATGCAATAAATATAAACAACATACCAACTAGACCATAGTCTTCTGGCATTAATACCCTAGCTATAATTATTGTAATTAATAATTGGATAATTTTAGTTCCAATACTTTGAATAGCGCTCCAAATAACACCATTTATAGTTTTATTCCTTAGAGACATAAAACCTTATTTATTAATACCACAAAAATCTAATACTACTTTATCACTTGCTATTTCTAAAGCTTTAAACTCATTATGAGCCACTAAGAATACAATAATATCCGCTTTTTCAACGGCTACTTTATAATCTGTTAATTTAAACACTTTGTGTTCGTGTACATTAGGCTCTACAATATACATATCTGCATCTCCAGAATCTTGTAATACACGCTCAGCAATATGAATAGCCGGAGACTCACGTAAATCGTCGATATTCGGTTTAAATGCTAATCCCATAATTGCAATCACAGGTTGGCGACCGTTTTTCAATTCAAACTCTAAACGAGTTGTTTTTACTTTTTCAGCACACCAGAATGACTTATAGTTATTTATCTCTCTTGCTTGTGCGATAATACGAGATTCCATAGGGAATTCAGAAACAATAAAATATGGATCTACTGCAATACAATGTCCTCCTACCCCACATCCTGGTTGTAAAATATTTACACGTGGATGTTTATTGGCTAATTCTATTAATTCCCAAACATTAATACCCGCTTTATCACAAATTAATGACAACTCATTTGCAAAGGCAATTTGAACGTCACGAGAAGAGTTTTCTGTTAATTTACACATCTCAGCTGTACGTGCATTTGTTGGGTGTAATGTTCCTTGTACAAATTGACTGTAAAAAGCAATTGCTTTTTGAGTAGATTCTTCATTCACCCCACCAATTACTCGGTCATTGTGAACTAATTCGTGCATTACATTTCCTGGTAATACACGCTCAGGACAATATGCTAAATATATTTTTCCTTCTAATTCTGGTCTTTCTGTAAAAATGTATTCCATCATTTTCTCAGTTGTTCCAACAGGAGAAGTAGATTCTATAATATACAAATCACCTTCTTTTAACAAAGGCATAATAGCTGTAGTAGCTGCTTTTACATAAGAAATATCTGGTTCGTGATTTCCTTTGAAAGGAGTTGGAACTACAACTAAATATGTATTGGCTTCAATTGGTGTAGTTGCCGCTTTTAAATAACCTTCTGCTACAGCCTGAGCCACTGCCTTATCTAAATCTGGTTCTACAATGTGAATTTTACCTGCGTTAATTGTATCCACAACGTGTTGTGAAATATCAACTCCGTGAACTCCTATTTTATTTTGTGCAATTAATGCTGAAGTTGGCAATCCGATGTACCCTAAACCAATTGTTACTACTTGTGTATTTTTCATTTGTATATAAATCTTGTTTTGTTGTATTTTTTCTTAAAAACGCAATGAATTGCGTCTGTTATAATTTAGCTATAAATTCTACAATGCGCTCACACGCTTTTCCATCTCCATAAGGATTGTGTAAAGCTGACATCGCTTGATAGCGCTTTTCATCTGTTAACAAGCTATTCGCTTCGTTTACAATCTTAGCTTTATCCGTTCCTACTAAAATAACTGTTCCAGCTTCTACAGCTTCTGGACGTTCAGTAGTATCACGCATAACCAATACAGGTTTCCCTAAACTTGGCGCTTCTTCTTGTACTCCTCCACTATCGGTAATAATCATAAAACTTTGGTTCATTAACCATACAAATGATGGGTAAGCCAAAGGTGAGATTAATTGAATATTATCAATTCCTGATAAAATCTCATATACAGGTCCTTTTACATTTGGATTCAAATGTACAGGATAGATAATTTGTGCATCTTTATGTGTTAAAGCTATTTCTTTTAAGGCCTCACAAATGCGAATAAAACCATCTCCATGATTCTCTCTTCTGTGTCCTGTTACTAAAATCAACTTCTTATTGGGATCTACAATTGTTTTTAAATTGTCGATTTCTTCATTTTGTAAATCTTCAACGCGCTCTACACTTTCTAATAGTGCATCAATTACAGTATTTCCTGTAATTAAAATATCTTTTTCTGCAATATTTTCACGAAGTAGATTAGCACGAGAAGCTTCAGTTGGTGCAAAGTGATAATCTGTTACTCTACCTGTAATCTGTCTGTTGATTTCCTCTGGAAAAGGAGCACGTTTATTATGCGTACGCAATCCAGCTTCTACGTGACATACTTCTGCTCCACTATAAAAAGCAGCAATACTCGATGCCATTGTAGTAGTGGTATCTCCGTGTACATAAACATAATCTGGTTTAAAATCTTCTAATACATCTTTCAAACCGTTAATTATATCCCCCGTTAGAGAATATAAATTCTGATTAGGTTTCATTAAATTCATATCATATTCGGGTACGATATCAAAAAACGCTAAAACTTGATCAAGCATTTCGCGGTGTTGTGCGGTAACACAAACTCGTGTATCAAATTTATCGCTATGCTTTTTAAACTCTTTTACCAATGGAGCCATTTTTATAGCTTCTGGTCTTGTACCAAATACAATTAAATTCTTTTTCATATTATTTTAAATAAATCTTTATAATCTACAATCTATATCTTCTCTAACTAACACTCCTTTAGTATCGTAAACAACCGAAGGAGAAGTAATTAAATCACTTATATTTACAGCACGAAACTCTGCATGTGCAGTTGTTAATATTACAGCACTATAAACTTTTGTACTTGGCGGAAAACGATGATCACTATTCTGATTTTTTTTCTTAAATAGTTCTGCTACATTCGTCATCACCTCAATCCCATACTCTGCCTTAACTTCTTCTTTACTAACCCAAGGATCGTAAACATCTACTTGAATACCATAGCTTGCTAATTCTTTGTAGATATTAGCTACTTTCGTATTTCTTGTATCTGGACAATTCTCTTTGAAAGCAATTCCCATCAGTAATACTCTTGCTTTACTAACGTCTATTCCTTTCTGAACCATCATCTTTACTACCTTGCTTGCTATAAACACAGGTATTTCATCATTGACTCTACGCCCTGATAAAATAACATCGGGATAATACCCTACCTGAATAGCTTTATGCGCTAAGTAATACGGATCTACTGAGATACAGTGTCCTCCTACTAAACCGGGTTTAAACTTTAAGAAGTTAAACTTGGTTCCTGCTGCTTCTAATACGTCTTGTGTGTCTATTCCTAAACGGTCGCATATTAAAGCTAACTCGTTTACAAAAGAGATATTCACATCGCGTTGTGCATTCTCAATTACCTTAGCCGCCTCTGCTACTTTCATTGAAGGTGCTTTGTGCGTTCCTGCTTTGATAATCTTTTTGTATAACTGATCGATTTCTTCTGCTACGGCTTCTGTACTTCCTGAGGTAACTTTCATAATGGTTTCTAAGGTGTTTACCTTATCTCCCGGATTGATACGCTCTGGCGAATAACCTGCATAGAAATCTTCGTTGTATTTTAAAGTGGAGTGTTGCTCTATTACTGGCAAACATTCTTCTTCTGTACACCCCGGATATACTGTTGATTCGTAAATCACAATGTCTCCTTTTTTAATCACTGATGCAATTAACTTAGACGCTCCTTTTAAGGGAGATAAGTCTGGTGCATTAAACTGATTAATTGGTGTTGGTACTGTTACTATATACACATTGGCATCCGCTATATCGCTCAATTGATTCGTTGGCAGGTATCCGCGAATTGCCCCTGATGTTTGGTATTCAAATAAAGAAACTTTTAATTGGTCTTCCTCAACCTCTCTGGTTTCGTCTTTCCCATTTCTTAATTCTTCAACTCTTTTTTCCTTGATATCATATCCTACAACAGGGTAATGCTTAGCAAATGCTAATGCCAATGGTAAACCTACATACCCTTGTCCTATTACCGCTATTTTATACTCTTTTCCCATTTTCTTATGTTTTTGATTGGTTAATTACTAATTTTCAATACACCCATATTGTTGTTAATAATTGCCATTCCTAAGACATCAAGCTACAAATGTACACTTTTTAAAAACTTTTTCTCAATTAAAAACACCCTTTTTCAGTGAAGTAGTACTTTTCTTGAGGGAGTATATTTAAGACAAGGAATCCCTTGAAAAGACACATAACTCAACACCTTTAAACACCTTTTAACAGGTTTAAAATGTTTATTTTTTGTTTTTAAGTTTATTAAAGTGTTTTACTACATTTTTTAAGACAAATATTAAGTAAACGTAAAGTGATAATCGGGAATGAGAAATGGGGAACCGAAAACCGTAATGCGGGAAACGGGAAACAAAAAAGAAGGTTCACCACATACGGTGAACCTTCTCAATTAAACAATCAAATTACTATGGGCTATCGACTACACAATACCTACGTACATACTTGTACTACACTGATCGCCTTTTGTAACAACAAGCCATACTTCATTTTCATTTACTTTCCACTCCTCTGCTAAAACAACTGTCATAGTACCCTCATCGCGACTTGCAGAGATCTGGTTTGGTAAAAACATCTTTTGAACTTTGTTATAAACAATAGCGGTAACTCTGTCGTCTCCTTTGCTTAGGTTATTACTAACGCCGCTTGTCCACTCAATCGTAAGGTTACAGTTTTCAAATTCGTAGTTGCTTACACGAACATTGTCTAATACTCCTTTTGTAATTACTACTTTAGAATAGTTGATCTCAAATTCTCCGCCTTGTGATTCTTCAATCGTTTCTAACAAGTGATACGACATCGCTAAGTTGGTTCTCGATTTAACGCCTTGGTATTGTCCAAAGTACTTGCTTGTTAGGGCAAATAACGGGCTCAAAAAGTTGGCTACTAATTTGAACTTGGTACGCTGAACTAATTGTTTGGCACTTGGTGCTTTTCTGCTTTTTCGAGGTACTGATCTCAAAATGTTTTTACCTCTCCAGTTTGCTCCTACAACTGTTCCTACTTTTCCTCTTACAGGTCCTAAAATTCCTTTTTCTGATTCTGCCATGATAATGGTTTTTTAAAATTTAATTAATAAAAATTTGCGTCCTTATCCAGTAGCTACTCTTTGATTCTGAACACATTGCAAACCTACGGCGACTTTTTAAAACTTTTTTATAGCCCTTCCGCGTTTGTCCTTTTTCTTCCGTTCTTTTCCCTTTTCTTCCGTTCTTTTCCTTTTTTTTCCGTTCTCGTCTCGACTTTATATTGCATTGCTTTTTGTGGGGCACACAAATTGTGTTTAACGTAACTGATAGGTAACATTCTTCGCTAAAATTCAAGAATTAATCGGGAAGCCTGCCCCTTTTCCGAACGACTTGCGAACAAGTCTAAATTCATATAGGTGTAAAATTCAACATAGGTGATAATGCTTTGGGGGCAATCTTATCTTTTTTATATAGACACATCCCTATCAAAACAAATTTATTCAATGTAAATTAGAGCAGAATATCCCTATAACAACCGACTAAATTTCCCTTCATTATTTCCATATAGACCTTAGCTCTGGTATTTCCATTAGGCAAAGTTTTTTAGCTTTTTAGCTTTTGCAAGTTCAAGTCCTATGGATTACCGCAATAAATCTTCCTCACTCTATGAGCGTATTTATTTTGTGAAACTTGCTCATAGCTAAAAACCAAAACTCTATAGCCATGAAATTAACCAGACCCTAAGGTCATAATACTATTTATCATGGAAAATTTAATGCACTCAAAAGTTTATGTTGGTACTTATGCTAAGTATAACAATGGTTCAATTAAAGGACAATGGATAGAACTTAATAACTTTAGTTCTATTGAGGAGTTTTATGAGTTCTGCTCGGAACTGCATGCTGATGAAACAGATCCTGAATTTATGTTTCAAGATTGGGAAAACATTCCTTCTGAATTAATCTCTGAAAATAGTCTTTCAGAAAATATCTTTTCAATCATTGAAAAAGTATCAGATTTAGATTATAAAACCTTAGAAGCTTTTTCAGCTTGGATAAGCATTAGTAATCCAAATATTGAATCTGATGATATAGACTCATTATTTGAATCATTTGAAGATGATTATCAAGGATATTACAATAGTGAAGAAGATTTCGCTTATCAAATCATTGATGAATGCTATGATTTATCTGATTTTGCAAAATCATATTTTGATTATGAGAGCTTTGCTAAAGATCTTTTCATTGGTGATTATACCAATGAAAATGGTCATATATTTAGAAATAGCTAATAATTCTTTGATTAGTATATACCAAAAGAAGTTATCTGAATTAGATAACTTCTTTTGGTATATTTAGTTTTAATTACTTACTTTTAAACTCAAATCCAGTAGTACAATCTTCTTTAAGGTTAATATAAGCCTCAAATTTCTTTCCTGATTTACTTATCAATCCTTTTAGCAGTTTGGTTTTCCCCTGTTCAAGTAAATCTGTGATATCATCAATGGAGAGCTTAACGCCACAAATCTCTCTAAACAACACCCAATTACAATCAGTATCCAAACATTTAACGACCTTTTCTCTTTGTTACAATGTAGTTCCGCCCAAGCAACTACAAATTTCATAACCTGATGTGAGATAGTTGGTTTGTTTCAAAGAATAGAGATAAGCAAACAAGAAAGTAAGTACTCTCATAGAGAAGCCCTTTCATATGTTCGGACAAATAATCAAAACATGTCATAATACGCTCCATTCATAAAAGGAATTCTGTACGATTTATATTCATAATTTTAGATTTTAACAGATTGATTAAATTTATTAAATCTAACATCACAAAAAAACTTGATAGAATCAATCTGCCAAGTTTTACCAATAGAAGGTAATAATAAAGACAAGAAATCTTATTTCAATGAGTTTTAATTAGAAAGAACTATACAAACTCTAGAATTCTCAAAATTCCACACCTGTAGCAGAGACATATATTCCAATAGTCCAAAATGTATTAACTAAATTATTAATCGTATTTAAACTATATGTTTCAAAAGCATGTTTTTTTATTTAAGAGGCACAAATATTTTCACTACTATTAGAATTAAAATAACTACTGGAACAATGTTGCTACTTTCTCTCAGATATGACATTTTTAGTGCACCATATATCTTAAAATTTAATATCTAATAATTCTTTAGGTGGTTTATTTAACCCCTTTGCTAAATCTATCAAAGTTGTCAAAGAACAATTTCTTTTTCCATTTTCTATATCACTAACTGTTCCTTTAGTAATCTTATAGCCATTAAGAACAACATCATCTTGACTTAGACCTACACTTTCTCTTAATTCCTTTACATGCTCACCAAATTTTTTTAAAATTAGTTCTTTTTCCATATTAATTACTGCTGTTTCTACAAATTGCGTAATTAATTACGTTATAAATGTTACAAGTTCTTGTAACATAACTATTTTTTTGTATATTTGTTTTTATATAAACCTTTTTTATTTGGTTTAAGTTTTAATGACACATTTTTTATTATATAAGCTAAAGCTTATTTATTTCTCTTATCGAAAACTGGCACTTTTCATTTTAGCAACGAGAAAATAAGTATCTTAGCCCATGACCTAGGCATGGGCTCACTTATTCGTTGCACGGTATGCCAGTACCTCGATTTGGATATTGTGAGTACCCATGCCAACTTATTTTATATAGGATTGTCATTTACTTCTCACTTTATCGAAATACTTAAGTTTCGCTTTATATTAAACATACTACAACCTTTATTCATACCGTCTCCCAATTAGGTATATAGAGGTTTTAAAACAAAGGTGGATTTGTTTAGTGTTCATATTTAATGAATGCTTTCAATACCTTATCTATCCTTAATGGACTTATCGAATGTTCTATTCGAGATTTTTTCAATTATTACATTTTATTATTTATCAAAAAACAATTAGTAACTAAACCCACATTTTAGCCTATGAATAAATTTTAGTTTAACTAAATCTTATCGCTGTAGATTGATTTGACATTAACTCTTTAATGTTAGATGGTTACCCTATTATCTATTTAGTTAGAGTTATAACACATTTTACGCTATGTCTAAAAACAGTTTTAGATGCGTACAGGACATTTATTGCCTTATAATTCATACAAGTTAAATTATTCATCCATTCAATTATAAGGCAAGGTTTTTTAGTTAGTTATAAAAATGCTATGAAAAGTTTTTCACTGAACTATTTATTAATCAATTTTTAAAACATTTTAATTATGGAGAAAAAAAGCTTGCTAAAAAGCTATACTTAAGTTATTTAATACAGGTATAGTACTTAGTAGGCACTTTAAAAAACAACAAAAAGTATTGCTTAAAGGGAGTTTTAAGTAATGCTAACAGTCCATGACTATCCCTTTGCTCTAGTTTGCATTTTGGGAGACGTGCTTTAGAGCTTGGGGATAGTTTTTATAAAATAATATGAATACCTATTAACTAACCTTTTGATATAAGCTTATTAAGTACTACGGCAATAAGAATCTTAATGATTTAAAAGCATATATCAAAATCAACTATAAACATTATGAAAACTCTATTTACAACCATTGCTGGTTATGGGATAGTTCTGCTTTTAAGTAGCTTTACTATTTACCCTATTTATGCCGTATCAAATGATAAGAACTTGTTTTTAAATGTGTCTAATACATTACAAGATACAAAACAAAAAACAACTATAAAACTCTCAGGAACAGTAAAGGATTCCTTTGGTGCTCTTGGAGGTGTTATAGTGACAGTTGGGACTACAGTAGTTACATCAGATTTAAATGGAAAATATACCATAGATATTACTTCTGGTGATAAGATTACCTTTTCAATGATTGGTTATAAAGATCAGTCTATGGTGTACTCTGGTGGGAGTGTTCTTAATATTACGCTTAGTGAAGATAGTAGTACTCTTAATGAAATTGTAGTCAATGCTGGATACTACAGCGTTAAGGATCGTGAGCGCACAGGAAGTATTGCTCGTGTGACTGCTAAAGATATTGAATTTCAGCCTGTGACTAATCCTTTACAAGCTATACAAGGTAGAATGGCAGGTGTTAGTATTACGCAAAACTCAGGAGTTCCTGGCGGAGGATTTGATATACAAATACGTGGTAGAAATAGTTTACGTAGTATGGCAAACAGCACAATTGACGGCAATGCTCCTTTATATGTAATCAATGGAGTACCTTTCTCTGATTCAAATATGTCTGATTCTGATTTATCAATCGGTATATTGCCAATGCGTAATGTCAATCCTTTAAATTCAATAAATCCTAATGATATTGAAAGCATTGAAATATTAAAAGATGCTGATGCTACAGCAATTTATGGTTCACGTGGAGCAAATGGTGTAATCTTAGTTACAACAAAGAAAAACCAAAAAGATAAAACGAGTTTCACCTTATCTTCTTCTACAGCTTTTAGCAAGGTAGCCAATTTTGCTAAACTGATGAATACTGAGCAGTTTAATCAGATGCGTGAACAAGCATTTAAAAATGATAATATTACTACTTTTCCAATCTATGCCTATGATATGAATGGCACATGGGATAAAAATCGTTATACAGATTGGCAAAAAGAATTAATTGGAGGAACTGCTATTAGTAAAAACATATCTTTTGGTGTATCAGGTGGAAGTGAAAATACCCATTTCTTAATCAATGCAAATCACAATGAAGACACAACAGTTTTTCCTACAGATAGCGGCTATAAACGAAATACATTCTTTATCAATCTAAACCACAAAAGTAAAGACAATAAACTTCAGATTAATTCATCAACTAATTATGCCATACAGTCTAATAACTTAATTTCTACAGACCTAACTAAACAAGCTTTAATACTAGCCCCTAATGCTCCATCATTATACAAAGAAGATGGAGGTCTTAACTGGGATTTTGGTATCTATGGAAACCCTATTGCTCCAAATCAAGCAACTTATAAATATGATAGTAACAATCTTGTTATAAACTTAGATTTAAGTTATAATGTATTTAAAAATACACTCTTTAAAATAAATACAGGATTGACTAATACTCATTTTGAGGAAAAACTATTAACTCCACATACAATACATGATCCTGCTAAAAAATATACTTCTGAACAATCAAAGGCTGAAAATTCAACAAAAAACAGTATGTCTTATATAGTAGAACCACAATTAAATTGGTCTACCATTATAGGAGATAAACTAAGTATCAATGTCCTTATTGGATCTACATACCAAGAAAACACTTCTAATTCTATGCGTATTAGTGGTAGTAATTTCCCATCAAATGCACTAATTTCAAACATAGCAGCTGCGAAAACCAAAACAATTAAGCAAACAGGAAATCTACAATATAAATACTTAGCTTTCTTTGGGCGTTTAAATTTTACATATAATCAAAAATACATAATTAACCTTACAGGAAGAAGAGATGGATCTTCACGTTTTGGTGACAACAATAGATTTGGAAATTTTGGTGCAATTGGTACTGCTTGGATATTTTCAGAAGAAAAGTTACTTAAATCTTTATCATGGTTAAATCATGCTAAATTAAGAGCGAGTTATGGGACATCTGGTAGTGACAATATTGGTAATTACCAATACTTAGATACTTATAGCTTAAATATGTCTTCATATGCTAATACAACAGGTCTAAGTCCTTCACGCTTATATAATCCAAACTTTAGTTGGGAGAAAACAAATAAATTAGAAACAGCTATAGAATTTAGTTTATTACAAGAACGACTAAATACAACTATATCATGGTATAAAAACAGATCTTCAAATCAATTAGTAGGAATTCCTTTGCCATCAACAACAGGGTTTCCTTCTATCCAAGATAATCTAAATGCTACAATTGAAAATAAAGGGTGGGAATTTACTTTAAACACAACAAATATCTTTTCTCGTAATTTTTCATGGAGAACAAACTTTAATATTTCATTTCCTAAAAACACCTTACTAGATTTTCCTAACCTAGAAGGTTCTACTTATGCCAATCAATTTGAAGTAGGTAAATCAACAAATATTAGAAAATTATACAATTTTAAAGGAGTTGATCCCGTTACTGGTCTCTATGTTTTTACAGATTACAACAAAGATGGAAAAATTAATACTCAAGATAAACAAAGTATAAAAGAACTTGGTATTAAATATCATGGTGGATTACAAAACACGCTAACATACAAACAGTTTAATTTAGATTTCTTATTTCAATTTGTAAAACAAAATAGCTATAACTACAATAATAATTTAAATACTCCTGGTTCAATAAGAAATCAACCATTAGAAATGCTAAATAGTTGGTCTCCTACCAATCCTAATAGCAACTATGCTTTTTATACTACAGGTATGAATAATGACTTAAATGATGCAACAGAATTCTTTAGACAAAGTAACCAAACAATAAGTGACGCATCATATATTAGGTTGAAGAACATATCATTGTCTTATATGATCAAATTACCTAATACCAAATTGAATTCTTTCCGACTTTACTTTCAAGGACAGAACTTGTGGACAGTTACAAACTATTTTGGAATTGATCCAGAATTTACAGTAATCGGATTCTTACCTCCTCTTAAAACTTATTCCTTTGGTGTTGAACTAATCTTTTAAAAAATACAATCATGAAAAATATATTTTATATAGTTAGCATACTACTATTTATGCTAACAAGTCAATCTTGTGAGAGCTTAATTGACATTGATTTACCAAATGATCAAATCAATACTCCAGATGTATTTAATGATATACAAACAGCTAATTCAGCATTAATTAACCTCTATTCCAATTTTAGAGATCAATCTATCTATTCTGGTAATCCATTAGGAATAGGGACATTGTTAAGTCTATATACTGATGAATTAGAAAACTTAACTCCTTCTTCTTCCTCAATAGGTTACTTTGCTATGTACAACAATCAAATAAAATCTTCTTCAAATAATATATCCACTATATGGACAAATTCTTATACCCATATTTATGCAATTAATTCTTTTATTGAAGGATTAACGGCATCTACCACTATTAATTCAAAAGAGAAAGAAATTCCATTAGCAGAAGCTTTATTACTTAGGGTTTTATATTATCAAGCACTTACTCAGTTATTTGGAGATATTCCTTATGTAGTTTCAACAAACTATAAATCCAATACTAAAATCGGTAAAACTAATTCTTTAGAAATTCTAAGACTATTAGAAACCGATTTGTTGGAAATAGAACAAAAATTAAATTATCAATACCGTGGTGGTAATAAATATTATCCAAATAAAAGCGTTGTTGAGCTAGTTATTGCTAAAAACTACTTAATACAGAAACAGTATAGTCTTGCTGAAAAATATGCTAAAAAAGTAATAGAATCACCTTTATATTCAATTGATATGGACATAAATAAGGTATTTAAAAAAGATGCTAAAAGCACTTTATGGCATTTAAGTAATATAAATAACACAGGAGCTCCAACTTTGGAAGCTACAAATAACATAATACTAACAACACCAAGCTTTCAGTTAAGTGAAAATCTATTGAATATCTATAGTAGTAATGATCTTAGAAAGAAGAATTGGATAAATACAATTACTCTGAGTAATAAACAATATTTCTATGCTTATAAATACAAAAACAGAGCTGCAAATCAAGATGAAAACTCTATCATCTTTAGATTAGAAGAAGCTTACTTTATACTTGTAGAAGCCTTAATATATCAACAAAAATTTGGGCAAGCTACCCCTCTATTAAATATAATCAGAAATAGAGCTGGGTTACCAAACTTAACCAATACTTTAAACCAAGAGCAATTAATAGCTGAAATGCTTAATGAAAGTAAAAGAGAATTTTTTACGGAACATGGAAGGCGTTTTTTTGATTTAAAACGAAACGATAAACTATCGCTATTAAATCAAAAAAAAACTAACTGGCAATCGATACACGCTTTATTTCCTTATCCTGAAAAAGAAACCATATTAAATCCTAATCTATTACCTCAAAATAATGGTTATTAAATTAAAACAATTTATTATATACATACTGCTTTCAATCGCTCTTACATCAGTAAGAGCGCAGGAAGTAAACGCTGAGATACTCTATAGTCACCTTCAGAACTATGAGATATCTATGGATGGAAAATGGGTGTTAATTCGCAAAAACTATAATGAAACAAGAAATAAAGACTCAATCTACATAGTTAACACTCAAAACAATAAAATAATTAAAAGGAGTAATGACAATAAAATCACCTTTCTAAACAAGTCTGTATTATGTATAGAATCTAAATCTAATAGAATTGAGTTTTTAAACCTAGACAACAATAAAAAGTTAGTATTAAACAAAGTGAGCAACTTTAAATTAATTAAAGAACAGAATCTTATATTCTACTTAGATACTGAAACAAATACTTATTTCCTAAGTCAGATACAAAATGATAGTGAAAAAGTCATCTGGAGCAAACATCAAAGTAGTATTATCTATCACGAATTAAGTCAAAGAAACAATATTTTACTGGTTCAAGACAATATAGGTTTAACTACTATCGATCTAAAAACTTTAAACAAAAAAAATAGTAAATACACTACTAATCTGAATATTAATAAATCATTTTGGGACCTTAATCAATCGATAGTGTATCTGTTAAATAACGACAAAAACAGTAGTCTATTATATAGTTTCAACTACTTAAATAACAAAATTGATTCATTAGAATATAGTACTTTAAAAAAAAGTTTACATAAAGTTATTAGCATTGAATCTATAGATAATCACAAAGCCTTAGTAAACTATAGCTTAATTACGGGTAAAAAAAAACATGATACCAATCAACTTGAGATTTGGTCTACCAATGATCTTAGCCTTGAGAGAAAATCAAGAGATGAAGAACCTCTAATCATAACTATTAAATATGCGATTGTCAATTTTAATACAAATCACATTACTGTTTTAGATCATTTAGATAACCAAATAGCTTTTGTTTTAGATTCTAACAAAATAATATATCATAACTCAAATCAATATTATGATTATACTTACTATCATCGTTTTGCAGATTTAAATATATACGATATAGCAAACAATACTAATTCACCTATAGCAAATCAACTCCAAAATATTAGTAGTTCTTTAAGCATTTCTCCGAATAGAAATTATATCGTATTTAAAAAAGGTAAAAAACATTATTTATATAATACTATTATTAAATCTAGTATTCCTATAAACACTTCAAATACAAATCAAGAGAACCTATACTGGTCGCAAGATAGTCAACGCTTTTATTTAAGTACAGATAAAGGATTATTTCTATATTCTCCAATATACAATACACTTAAAACATTAATAGATAGTAAAAATCAAGTTCTTGAAATAACACTTTTAAACCCAATAAAACAGGATTTTAATCCCTATAAATTATCATCTAAAACATTACTAAATGATAATCAAATTTTACTTCTCAATCGAAATCATTCTAACAATAATTATTCTATAGAATTAATTAAATCTCAAAAGAATAAAACACTTGTTCCCTTTACAAAAGATAGAATTACATCTGTTTTGTCAACTGACAACTTTAACTCTATCACCTATAGTATTCAAAATTACAATACGCCTCATACCATAAACTTGATAAGAAATAACAAATCAAGATTGCTATCAAAAAGTAATATGTCAAAAGAGTTGTATAGTTGGAGAAAACAAAAAATAGTAGAGTATACTGATATAGATGGTAATAGACTAAAGGGAATACTCTTTTATCCTAAAGAATTTGATCGACTAAAGCAATATCCAATGATTACTAAAATCTATGAAATTCAAAATTATCAATCTAATGAGTTTTTCTTCCCCTCGATGGGTAACTCCGATGGATTTAATATTCAGGCTTTACTTGAAAATGGGTATTTTGTCTATCTACCAGATATTAAAGATAACGATAAAGGACCTGGAATATCTGCTTTGGAGTGTGTTAAGCAAGCAATTAATGAAGTAACCAAAGAAGAAAAATCCATTGATAAAAATAAACTTGGACTTATGGGACACTCTCACGGCGCCTATAGAACTAATTTTATAATCACACAGACCGATATGTTTAAAGCCGCAGTCAGTGGAGCTGGAAATAGCGATATAATTCGTTCATACTTTTCCTATAATAATAACTTTGTTAAACCTTTTTACTTTCAATTTGAAACTGGGCAATATAGGATGCATAGTTCCTTTAAAGACCATAAACAAGTTTATTTAGATAACTCTCCTATTATATTTGTTGACCAAGTTAAAACTCCACTTTTATCTTGGACAGGAAAAAAAGATGAAAATATACAATGGGAACAGACAAAAGAGTTTTTCATAGGCTTACAAAGAAATAAGGTCCCGCATATTGCATTATTCTACAAAAATGAAGGACATACAATTTTAGATAAAAAGAATAGTGAAGATTTAACAACCCGAATTATTAATTGGTTTAATTACTTTTTAAAAGAAGAAAAAACTTCACAATGGATAACTGATGGTATTACCTTTGATAAAGAAAGAATGACGCCCAATTAAGGGCGTCACTTTTAATTATTCAATACGAAATAATGGTCTTGTACAAGAAGTTTCATTACTTTCCGCCTCCATTCCATACAGATTATGATCTAGGTTTGTTACTGGATCATTCCATGTACAAACTTGTGAACCTAATACAGCACATTCTATTTTCTTAACACATGTTAATTCTTCCGAATCTAACTGCTGATATCCAATTACACGATCTGGATTTACATTTTTCATTGCATTTGTTGCAAATGCACTACCGATAGCAAGTGCGAATACTCCGATTGGCAAACCTGCTGATTTTAAAAATTTTCTCATGACTTTAATGTTTTTATTTTGTTAGTTAGCTTTTTTAAGGTTGAGCTAAACCTTACTGAAACTTGCTTGTTAGCGATCTGGCCAGTTTGTAACGAACAAGGTTCTTGTCAAATAGACCATAGAGATAATGGTCTGTAACAATTAAATCAGATAGCTTATCTTCCCCTAGGTGGTTGATGTAAAAGCTTCCAACATAACTGTTATTTATAAAGTCATACACATCTACAATACTGGCTTGTTTCCACATCTCTTGGGACTCATTTTGTCCCATTGAATTTGATACTATAAACAAGAGATTGCGATGAGCGATAACTTTTGAATTAATAGCTTTTACAGGAGAAGTCATTTTGTTTTCTCCTGTTGATAATTTAGCTGAAGCGATACTTTGGGTTTTAGTCGTATCTATAGTGTTTTGTCTGTTTAGTAGATTTAGTTTTTGATCCGTTTGAATAAACTGATTTTTATAATAGTATGTGTATATTAATTGTTGTTTTTCTTTACTATAACTTAGTATTCCATCTGTGTCAAAGACTCCATCTGAATCACTTTGTAGTAAATCAGAATTGAGTTTTACTTTAGTGGTACTTTGTTGATTTATTATACCTAGTACATTTTGATAGTTTTTACTACTTTGCCCTTTAAAGGCAATAGTAGTGGAATCTATTGGAGTAAAGTCTGAAAAGTAAGCCTCTTTGTAACTTAGTATTTCTGTAGGTTGTTGCTTATTTTGATTATCTAGTCTTCCTTTAAATACTATAGAAATAGTCCCGTCAGCTACGTAAAAATAAGGGTACTTTGTTTTGAATTTTAATTGAGTATAGGGAAGTTTTAGAGAGTCAATCTGTATCTGAAAATCTTGTCTTTGAAATTGTTGATCAATTGATATATATCGAAGTGGAGCGGTATAATTACCCAAATATATAGTGTCATTATAGTAACCTGAAAAGTAGAAAGAGTTAACTTGTAAATCAAGAGTTTCATCCTCTATTACTCCATGAGGTAAATACCTTCTTATAAAGGGATTTTCTTTTTTAATAATGTGTTCTGAAGAAAGAAAAAGCAAAATAACAATACCTATGCTTAGTATAGTTAGTAATATAGAAGATATAATAAAACGCTTTTTGTTTTTTTTATTATTCTCTTTATCATTTTCTTGAAAGTAAATAGCTAATAACCCCAAAATACAGACGATGATATTAAACCAAAGATGCTCTGTCCATCCCATCTTTTCAAGTATGCCTCCACAAGAACAAGGAATAAAATCACTGTAGTTTAATATCAGATAGATATAAATAGTAAAAGCTACCATTAATCCATAACTAAAATATAATCCTAAAGTTTTGGTCTGCTTTAATGATAAAAGTAAAGCAATAACAACTTCAACAATAATAACCAAATAAGCTATAATAGTAGCATAAGCACTTAATAATGGAGACTGAGTCAGTTGAACTTGAAATTCTTCAAAGGTGATAAGTTTGCTTATGGCTGCATAAACAAAAAGTAATACAAAGAAGTATTGTACAATAAGAGCGAATTTGGTTTTCATAGTATTAGCATTTTGGGATATCCAAAAATACAAATACCTAATTATCAAAACAATACGTGTTTTTACGTAACTTTAGTAGTTTATCTTCTAAAGAAGATCGTCTTCTGTTATATAGTGTCGAATAATAGCATAAGCAATAGCTCCAATAAAGTTATTGGCTTTTGTTTTTTGCATAATAATCTCTTTGTGCTTCTCCACAGTTCTAACACTTAGATGAAGCTTTTCTGCTATTTGTCTTCCACTATACTGCTTTACAAATAACTTAATAATCTCTATCTCCTTGTGAGTTAAACCAGCATCCTTTTTGTAATCAGCATCTTGCAAGTGTTTTACTATACTCCTTATTTGACTATCATAATACACTCCATCCTCATATACATTGTAAATAGCTTTTTTAATCTGAGACAATCCTGCATTCTTTGTTAGATATCCCGCTATATTATATTTAAGCATTCTCTCTATAGTATAAGGATCATTAAAGCTACTAAGAACAAGTATTTTAATGTTTGGATAACTCTCATTGAGTTTAAGAGCTATCTCAAAACCATCCATAATAGGCACTTGAATATCTAAAAATAAAATATCTACCATTTTATTTTTTAAAATCTCTAATAACTCTATACCATTAGAACACTGAAGTACCACTTTTAATGTGTCCAATTGAGACAAAAGCAAACCAAAACTTGTTCTAAAAAGTTTGTGATCATCTACTATTCCAACTTTAATTTTCATATTTATTCTTTATTTTTAATTTGACAACATTTACTTCTTTTTGTCGCTGATAAATAAAGTCTGCCTTAATCTGCTGTACTCTTGTTTTAATATTACTAAGCCCCAAGCCAACATCCTGTCCTTTTAAATCAGCATTAAAATCATACTTTATACCATCATCAATTATAGATAATATTAACTGATTATCCACCCATTTAAGCTCTAAGACCGTATAAGTTGCCATACTATGTTTAATAATATTTTGGATTAACTCCTGTACTATTCTATAGAGTTCTAACCTAACTAACTCACTTAAAGAAAATGTTTGTTTATCACATTTAAAAAACATACTTATATTGGTTGCTCTGGATATCCTAGTTAGATAATTACTTAGTATAATGCTAATTGGATTATCTTTAATCAAAACAGGAGAAAGATTATAACTCACTCTTAAAGCTTCGTCATAACACAATAAAACACTTTCTTGGATATCTGAAATTGTAGACTTTATCAAATCCTTGTCTTGACTAAGTTCTATAACACTAACATAATTTTTTAAAGCAGCTAAATCTCCACAAAGTCCATCGTATAGCTCCTTAGCTATTCTTGCCCTTTCTTTATGCTCTACTATTAAATTATTTCTAAGTTGTTGTTTTAACTGATTATTGCGATACTTGTTTAAATTCTTCTGATAAACAATCACAAGGATAATCACAGTAATAACAAGAGCAATCATAATAAAAATCTCAAGCCAAAAGAGTAGTTTTATTTTATTTTCCATATTTAATTAATAATATGATTTTAAGAATCTCATTTACTTATACTATTTACTAAGCAATAATCATTAAAATTGGTATCGTTATTGTAGGTATAACCAAATAGCATAAAAGTAAAAACATTGTTCTTATCATGAAAAATAGCCGACTAATACCTAAAACACACCACATAATAAACAAAGACGAAAAAAAACTGAACTAACTATACGCTCATTCATAGAAACCTCTCAATCAAAACCTTAATAAAATAATTAATTGTTCTTTTTTGCGTAAATGATTTCTTTTTACTAATAAACATAATTAATAAAAAAAGACCTACTATACAGAGTTAAATATATGAACATTATAAATCTACCTTCCTTATAGACTTGGTTGGCTTTTTTTATTATATATAGATATATACTAATTCTTCAAACGTCATTCAACACATTAAATCTCTGTTCTTTGATTGACTATATAAGACCTCTTTCTTAATGCTTAAAAATCTAACACTCGAGAAATTTGAAATCCAATATTTTCATTTTATTATAAAACTCGCTAATCTTATCAATACCTACAAAATAACGATTAAGCTTATATGTTGATATATTAATCACAAGACCTATACTAATTTGAGTTTTTTAACATTCACAGCATTTTTTTTATTAATATAAATAAAACTAATTACAAAAAAGTCAATTATGTAAATATTCACTATTTAAAAACAATAAACAATACGTGTTTTCCGCATATTTACCGCATATTTACCGTGTTTTTACGTATTGTATTTTAACTATAGATTGTTTTATTTTAAAAGAGCTACTAAATGATGGTTTTCCCCAAGTAACTGTGTCAATAATTAACCAACCAATATTCAACAATTATGACACAAAATGTTCTTTACACAAGTGTATTAAAACAAATCGAATCAAAAGAAATTGAACTAAACTTAAATGATTCTACTTCCATTTCACAAACCTATGAAATGATTCATTTTTTAAGACTCCTACTTGTAAAACTCAAAAAAGAAATACTGCAAACTGGATTTTTAAATCAAATAGAAGAAATAGAGTTTTTTAAAGTAATTAAACCTCAAGTTTTAGGAAAACTAATCTATTATAACAAGCTCTATAAAATAGAAACAAGTTGTCCAATAGATTTTGTTGTTAAGAATAAATACTATCATAAACATCTGCACGAATTAAACCTTGAGTATAAGAAGTATTTTGCTCACAATGAATTTTATAAATATTATAATGCAAACCGCATAGACAAAGACATCGAGTACTTTACTCTTGGTAAAATGGATTTACTTATTGGTTTAAATAGCTTCATATTTGAAGTAGACGCTATGTTTTCAACTTATTATGACTATAAGATAGCTAGAATCCTATCTCATGATCTCCTTCAAAATTATCTTCATGAGAAAATACAAGAATACAGTATTAGTAACAATCATATTATATCATCTAATTTAGTTTGGTCTGAGTCTCAAAATGCACTGGTAGAACTTATCTATGCGCTTTATCTTTCAGGATCAATTAATAATGGTAAAGGAGAGATACGAAAAATTGCACTCCTATTTCAACAATTATTTGGTATAAAACCTTTAGATATACATCATGCTTTTCACAGAATGAAATATAGAGCTAAATCCAAAACGTGTTATTTAGATAAATTAAAAAAAGTATTAGAAGAATATATGGATA
Source organism: Myroides phaeus (assembly GCF_009799805.1). Classification (NCBI taxonomy): domain Bacteria; kingdom Pseudomonadati; phylum Bacteroidota; class Flavobacteriia; order Flavobacteriales; family Flavobacteriaceae; genus Myroides; species Myroides phaeus. The sequence goes on along the minus strand of NZ_CP047050.1, from coordinate 2,175,297 downwards.
AAGAAGGCTGAACACATATATTTATTTTTAATAAATAATTAGTCTTAAAATTAAGTATCAATCTCTTGACTTTTACAAAATAATTTTAAACAAGGATACTGAATGCTCTTTTTACCCAAAGTGTTGCGGATAAAACAAAAACGGGAGACCGATATGTACTGCGATCTCCCGTGTCTTTAAACACACACTTTCATTTTTAACTAAAATGAAAAACAAAAATTACGTTTTCTTCGTTTCCAACGAAAACGGGAGAGCACCACTTACCTTGCTCTCCCGTTTTTTGTTTTGAAAAAAACACTTTATCACTTGTAATATAAATTGAAAAAAAAAAATCAAAATTAGATAACTAAAACACAACATTAAATTATGAATATAACCTAAACACAAAATCCTCTAAAGCCTTCCAACTCTCGAGATATTTATCTAATTTTGACAATACAAAAGTCACAAAAATTACATCACTCACATAGGACATTTGTCCTTAATGCTATAAAAAAATGTTAAGAATAAATATTGATTTTTTATCGTACATCGAGTCGCTTGCTCAGACGGAAGTTTTCAATGATAAAATTCTCCTACATCCTTATAAACCAAAGGATATTATGCTGCACCAAGGGGATGCGGTTACCAAAGTTATCGTGATTAAAGACGGTATTACCAAGTGCTTTATTACAGAGGAAAATGGGAAGGAATATATTCCGGAGTTTTTGAGTACGGGTGAGATTATGGGTGAGATTGAATACTTGAGTAAAAGGAACTGCTTGTGCTCAGTGGAGGCAATTACCCCCGTGAATGCGTATATTATTCCACTATCGGTTTTTGAGCATTTACTGAAAACAGATATCACGTTTAATAATACGATTTTAGAGGTTGAAGCGGTACGTGTGTATAACACCAGCCAACGTGCTTCTTTTCAACAGTTATATACGGTTGAACACGCTTTGGAGAAATTGTTGGAACTACAACAAAAAGAGAATGTGGTCATTTCGAAAGAGGATATGGCGTCTTATCTTGGAATTACAACCCGTACGTTGAATAGGTCGTTGAAGAAAATTCACGAGGGCGAAGAGTAATCACTGTTAATCTGTAAACGGTTAAAACGCGTTTACTACATCGTTTAACACGCTTTTGGAGAAGTTGTTAGAACTTAAAATATAAAAAGGGCGAAGTAATATTCGCCCTTTCTTAGTATGTATGCTTTCTTAAAACTTCGCTTTGTAATCTTCTATTTCAGCAACGGTTTTAATCAATTCTGGTCCTAAGTGTTGATAGCCATCGGCTTGAATTAAGAAGTTATCCTCAATTCTGATTCCCCCGAAATGTTGGAATGCCTTAACTTTTTCATAGTTGATGAACTCCGCATTTTTCTTGTCTGCTTCCCACATTTCGATTAACTCTGGAATGAAGTAAATCCCTGGTTCTACTGTCAATACGTGGCCGGCTTTCAAGGCTTTTCCTAAACGGAGTGACTTTAAACCAAAAATACTTGTTTCCTTTGGTTCGTCTGCCGTGTACCCCACATATTGCTCTCCTAAGTCCTCCATATCGTGTACGTCAAGCCCCATCATATGTCCTAATCCACATTGGAAGAACATCGTGTGTGCGTGTGCGGCTACTGCGTCTTGTGCGTTTCCTTTCATAAACCCTAAGTCGATCAACCCTTGCGACAATATTTCTGCTGCTTTTAAGTGAACGTTTTTAAACTTGGTTCCTTCTCTCAATTCTGCCTTCGCTGCTTCAAACGAGGCTAATACCACATTGTACAAATCGCGTTGTTCTGCTGTGAACTTCTTGTCCACCGGAAATGTACGTGTTAAGTCTGACGCGTATCCCATAGCTGTTTCACATCCTGAGTCGTTTAACAGTAATTGCCCCGACTGTAAGGTGTTCATCTTATAATGGTTGTGCAGAATTCCCCCGTTTATGGTTACGATAGACGGATATGCCAACTCACAATTATGGCTTCCGGCTACGTTCTGAATAGCACTGACAATCTCGTATTCCTTAACACCTGCCTTGCTCATACGCATAGCCAATAAGTGCATTTCATTGGTTACTGTTAATGCCTTTTCAATCTCCACAATTTCCTGTGCTTCTTTGATTTCTCTTTGTGCTACAATGGCCTTAATCATTGGCACGGATGGCGATAATTGTTTGATTGGCACTTCTAATAAATCGCTTAACAATATTTTGTTTACCGACTGATATGGTGGCAGGTAATGCACTGAGCGTTGTGCGTTTTGGGCTTTTTTAAGGTAGGTATATAAGTCTGCAAAAGGGCGAGTTTCCTCTACTCCTGCTTTTGCACATTTCTCTTTTAGTGTTTCTTGGCGCCCCATCCACACGATTGCGTCAATTGACATCTCGTCTCCAAAGACAATTGTTTTGTTTTCGTCTAAGTCGATGATTGCTGCTAAATGGGGTTGTTGGATGCCAAAATAGTATAAAAACGAACTATCTTGTCTGAAGTGATAGGTGTTGTCTTCGAAGTTCACTGGGTTTTCAATGTTTCCCAAAAATAATAAAAGGCCTTTAGCTTGTACATTATCAGCTAATTTCGCTCTTCTGTTTTTATATGTTGTTGTGTTGAACATAGCGTAAGTTTTAGACTTCTAATGTAGGTAGTTTGAAGGAGAATATCAAATGAATTGTTTTTTGAAAGATGTGCTTTCATACTTTTTGAAAAACTTCGTTTTTCTATTTCTTCTCTTTTCTTTTTGTCTTGATACCAAAAAGAAACAAAAAAAGCACCTAATCAATTGAAAAGGTGCTTTTGGGTTATATATGTTTTTTACTACAAAATAAACTTCTGTTTTCGATAATCGCTTGGCGAGTATGCTGTTACTTTCTTGAATAATCGAGTAAAGTACGAGGCTGAACTATAGCCTAATTCAAAGGCAATACCAGCGATATCTCTGGTCTTATCTTGTAATAAGATTTGACTGTGCAGAATACTAATTTCATTGATCCACTGCTTCGGGGGTTTGTTTGTTGCTTCCTTGACGCATTTGTTGAGATAGTTCTCTGAAATGTGGAGAAGGTTTGCGTAGAACAGCACATTTTTATGGTCGATATGAAATTTCTGTACCAACTCTCTGAATTTAAAGGCAATGTCTAACTGCCTTGTCATTGGGGTCTTATTCTCAATATCTGTTCTAATGATTTTCTTTAAGACAGTTAGCAATAACGCTATACTGATTTCCATATCTTTAGTTTCGCCATTTACTTCCTCTTCCAGCAGTTCTAATACGCGTCTAACCCAATTGGCATTGGTGTCGTCTAAAACTACATAAGGGTTCATTGTAAAGAATTGTAAATCTGTACTACCTAAAGAAATATCGGTGATAACCTCACTCTCGTAAACAACAAAGAAGCCTTCTATGTCTTCCGATATAGACAACGTAGCTGTAATATTCCCTTGTTTTACGTTGATTACGTCTCCTGCAATTAAGGTATACGCTCCACTTTCAAGGTGTTGCGTTAGGGTACCTGTGGTTACAAAAATCATAAAGTTAAACGTAGTACGGTACGGGATAACTGGCATTACGATGCCTCTCAAATAATCCTCAATACGATATATCTGTATTTTACTCTCATTAAAAAGGCTGTGCTCATTAATATCTGGCAAAAACAGCTTTTTGTACTGATAATTATTTAGAATTTGTATTGAAGGTTTTGACATATTGGATATAAAATTAAAGACCTTGTTTTCTTTATTAATCAAAGCTAAATTAAGCAATACAAAGGTCTTAATGTGTTATAATTGTAATAAAAAAAGACTTTTCTATGCTATTTCTTGCTTTTTAGAAAAATATTTATCGACTAACCATCCATCAAATCTTCTGATTGGATACATTAACCACATTGAAAACACAAATGGGAACGTTAAGGCTGTCCATCCATATTCTATCATTAAAGCGTCAATATACGTTGCAATAGTTACACTTACTAAAACGTAAATTCCGTCTCTAACTTTGTCTCCTCCCATGGCAATACCACAAAGTACAGCGTTGAAACTTAAAACTCCTTCTTTTACTAAATCGTCTGAGATATCAACGTAGTGAGAAATGAAAACACTAATCATTACTGCTACAAAAGCGTATAGCGCATTGATCGGCTTACTGATGAATACTCCTAAAAAGAAGATAACACCTGCTATGAAGCTTCCTTGGAAAATTACTTGTCCGAAGGCGTGTCCTTCAATTAAGAAATCGTCTAATTCTTGAATGTCAACGAAGTGTTCTGGCACTGAAGGGATAGCTAATTCTGGGATACTTAACACAAAAAGTGTAATCCAAGTCATTCCTACGAATGGAAATGTATATGCTGGTAGTTTGTATTTCACAGCATAACCCATTGCAATAGTAGCTATTACCGATGCTAAAACAATAGCCAACCACACCCAAATATTAGATTGGAAGTAGAAGATTAGGGCTACCCCGATTAAACTTGCGTTAAAACCGTATAGTCCGTTTTCGATATCTTCATCATTGAACTTCATCAACTTTGCAGTTCCGATACCTACTAAGTTACTCACAATACCAGCTACTCCCATTAGTGCTGAATCGTAAAAAATAGCTGCAATAAATAAGATTCCTGTTATTGCGTTTCCTTGTAACATAATTTGTCCAAATCCTTTGAACAATGCATTGTAATAATGACTAACAATCGTTTTCATAAACGTACTTTAAAATATAAAATTTTTGAACTCTTTTTTATAGGAATAGTTCACTCCACAGTTTTTGTTGAATCTCCTGAAAGATGTTGAATAACTGTTCTGCACCATAACCAAGTATCCTTACTACAAAGCCATCTTGCTCTGTTTTACTAATTCCAAAAACGATGTTTTCAACGTCTTTGTACTGAGCGTGGAAGTAAGTGATGTATTCTTCTACTGACACATTAGCTGTGTTACAGTAAATCAATGTTCCTTGGTGTGTAAAACCTTCTAAAATTCCCAATCCTTGAATAGGCATCAACTCAGGTTGTAACAACACATTGTCTTTTAAGACCATTTCATTGTCTACGAAAACTTCTGTTAAGTTTTGAAAGTGATTGTACTCAAACTGTTCTCCAGACATCTTACGTCCACAAGTAACAATATCACTTAATAAGAATTGGCAATCTTCTGCCAGATTAACGATGTTGTGACTAATGAATGTTGATGAATTCTGAGGTACAACAGGGTGAGGTACATAAGCAAAGGCAGCTCCTTTTTCAAGGTTGATAGCCATTGTTTGTGTTGACTTATCTCTCATATGGAATAAACGTTGGTACGCTTGCGTTTGCAATTGTAACTTCGAGTTCTCTGCCACTTTCACTTCAAGTCTGTGGTCATCTCCGTCTAACAATCCCGGTGATGAACTCATAATCATCAGATAAGCTGCCTTATCACGACGATATTGTCCCACTGGAACAATTCTGAATGGTTGAGTAACGTATGCATCCTTTAAGAAGGATACACCGTCACGTTGCTCAACTTTAATATCTAAAGAACATACCATACTTATCGTTTTAAATTTGGTTCTTCAACATCCTCTAAAAGAGCATATTTTTTAATCCAACCGATAATAGCATCAAGTCCTTCTCCTGTTTTTAAGTTTGAGAATACAAATGGAGCTCCTTTACGCATTAAGCGTGCGTCTGCTTCCATTACTTCTAATCTTGCTCCTACATAAGGGGCTAAGTCAATTTTATTGATCAACAATAAGTCTGATCGTGTAATAGCTGGTCCTCCTTTACGAGGCATTTTTTCTCCTTCTGCTACGTCAAGCACGAAAATTGTGATATCAGCTAAATCTGGACTGTAAGTAGATGATAAGTTATCTCCTCCACTCTCGATTAAGATTAACTCTAAGTTTGGAAAACGGTGTGCTAATTCATCAACAGCTTCTAAGTTCATACTTGCGTCTTCTCTAATTGCTGTGTGAGGACATCCACCTGTTTCAACTCCGATGATACGGTCTGCTGGCAACAAACTGTTTTCTGCCATAAACTTCGCATCTTCTTTTGTATAAATATCGTTTGTGATTACAGCTAAGTCATACTCATTCAATAAACGACGACTTAAACTTTCTAATAAAGCAGTTTTACCTGAACCTACTGGTCCTCCTACTCCAATTTTAACATATTTTCTAGTTTCCATTTTCTATGAGTTTTATTATGATAAATACAATCGAGAATAAAGGTTTTCGTGTTGCATACAACGAATATCAAAACCTACATTACACAATCCAATTAAGTTACGGTCAAGGTTTAGGGACTCTTGGCTCAACGTCCATAAATCATCGTGCAAATAGTATAGAATATCTTGTCCGTCTAACTGACCAAGTGGCACAAGTTTTACGGCATTGGTTACCATACCAATTGCAGCATTGTAATAATAAGCGTGCATAGCCTCTACAATAGGAAGTTCCATTAAGTAAGCAAACATTCCGAATAGAACACAATAGTGGCTATAAGCTTTCTTTTCTCTGATAATTTGTCCCCATTGTTCTACCAATGGATCATCTACATATCTCGAGAATATTTTAAACAACCTCACTCCCAATTTTTGACTTCCTTGGCGTACTTCCATTGGGCTTTTTAGTGCGTTACACTCTTGATCAAGCTTGATTAATTCAGCTAAATCCCCTTTTGAAGCAGCGTCGTAAGCTAATTTCATGATAGCGGCATCATTATATTTAAGGTTATACCACAAGTTATGTCTAACATATTCTTCTGCAGTTACCTTACTATTTACAAGTCCTTCTTGTACATAAGTTTCTAACCCGTTTGAGTGAGTGTAACCACCTATGGGTAAAGTAGGATCTGATAAGTGTAATAATCTTCCTAAAAACTGACTCTGCATAGTAATTATTATTTTATTGACATTATAGTTTTTGACATTTGAAAAGAAAAGCGTTTATTATGGCCAGGATCTACATTAGCATTCAACTTGTGTAATAATACTTCAGATTGAACACTTGGTGCATATCCTTGTTGTTGTAGCCATAAATAAATCGGTCTTTCAAAAGGCATTAGCAGCTTATTCTCCTTTACAAAAAGAGCTAAATGTTTGTTTCCTACTTCATAAGCTACTAAACCTAAATTTAAAAGATCATCAAACTGCACTACGATTGAGTCACAAGGGAGAACGCGAACGACAACCATTCCTGTTTCATCGTCAACTAAAACATCTCCGTGTCTTAGTTCTTGACCTTTATCCATAAACTTAATCGCCACTTCCCTTCCTGACGCTGTTCGCAATCGTTGTATTCTCTTCTGAGTTTGAAACCACTCAATAGACAATACATCGACTTCCGAATTGTCTAAGGCTGTGATATCATTGCGCAATGCTTTTGTTATAATCATGATAAATGAGAGACTTTTTTATATTCCTTTTCTGCTTGCCTTGATGAAGCATTAGCTATTAGCAGTAACAGCTAATGCTTTAAAAAGGTTTAAAAGATCAAGGTGCAAAAGGTTTACACCTTGATTGTATTATTAAAATAAGAAGTAACGTTGTCCTAAAGACACTTCGTCAATTGGTTTACTTGTAATTTTTTTACCGTCAATTGTTACTTCGTAGTTTTCTGGATTTACAATGATCTCTGGTGTTGCGTCATTGTGAATCATATCTTTCTTAGAGATATTACGACAGTTAGCTACTGGTAATAAAGTTTTGTCTAATCCGTATTCTTCTTGGATTCCTTTTTCTAAAGAAGCTTGAGAAACGAAGTTGAAACAAGTGTTTTTAACTGCTTTTCCTAATCCACCAAACATTGTTCTGATGATGATTGGTTGTGGCGTAGGGATAGATGCGTTAGCGTCTCCCATTTTAGAAGCTACAATCATACCACCTTTGATAATCATCTCTGGTTTAGCTCCAAATAAAGCTGGTTTCCAAAGTACCATATCGGCAATTTTACCTGGTTCGATAGATCCGATGTAGTTAGAAATACCGTGAGCAATTGCAGGGTTGATAGTATATTTAGCAACGTATCTTTTTGCTCTGTAGTTATCGTTTTCAGCACTTTCATCTTCTGGTAAGAATCCAGTTTGTTTTTTCATCTTATCAGCAGTTTGCCACGTTCTTGTGATAACCTCACCAACACGACCCATTGCTTGAGAGTCAGAACTCATAATACTGAATACACCGTGATCTTGTAAGATATCCTCAGCTGCAATAGTTTCAGGACGGATACGAGAGTCAGCGAAAGCAACATCCTCAGGGATATTTTTGCTTAAGTGGTGACATACCATAAGCATATCTAAGTGCTCGTCAATTGTATTTTTTGTAAACGGACGAGTTGGGTTTGTAGAAGCAGGTAATACGTTAGGGTACATTGCTGCTTTGATGATATCAGGTGCGTGACCTCCACCAGCTCCTTCAGTGTGGAAAGTGTGAATAACACGTCCATTAATCGCTTGCATTGTGTCTTCTAAGAAACCAGCTTCGTTTAATGTATCTGTGTGGATAGCTACCTGAACATCGTATTTATCAGCAACTGATAACGCTCTGTCAATTGTAGCAGGAGTTGCTCCCCAGTCTTCGTGGATCTTAACTCCTAATGCTCCAGCTTCGATTTGCTCGATGATTGGTTGCTCTGCTCCTACGTTTCCTTTTCCAAAGAAACCAAAGTTCATTGGCAATCCATCAACTGCTTGTAACATACGTTTCATATTCCATTTACCTGGAGTAACAGTAGTTGCGTTAGTTCCATCTGCTGGTCCTGTACCACCACCGATCATTGTAGTTACACCACTGAAAAGCGCAGTTTCAATTTGTGTTGGGCTGATGTAGTGAATGTGTGTATCAATACCTCCTGGAGTCATAATGTATCCAGCTCCACCGTGAACTTCTGTAGATGCTCCGATGATCATATTTTCAGTTACACCGTCCATTGTGTCTGGGTTACCAGCTCTACCAACACCAACGATTTTTCCACCTTTGATACCGATATCTCCTTTTACAATTCCCCAGTGGTCAATGATAAGAACTCCTGTGATAACCATATCAAGTACACCTTCCTCAGCCATGTGATTAGATGACTGTAACATACCATCTCTTACAGTTTTACCTCCACCAAATTTTACTTCATCTCCGTAACTTGAGAAGTCTTTTTCAACTTCAATGATAATATCTGTGTCACCTAAACGCACTTTATCACCCACTGTAGGTCCGAATATAGCGCTGTAGTTTACTCTACTTACGTTTAAACTCATGATTTTTTGTTTTTAAAGTGATTTTTCTCCATTTTTTTAACTGCTGCAATTTTAGCTTCTTCTGAGATTGTCTCTCCGTTTGCTAAATCATTGTGTCCGTAGATTTTTCTTAAACCTGCGTATGGCACAAGTGCAACTTCTTTTTCTTCTCCTGGTTCAAAACGAACAGCAGTACTTGCAATAATGTTTAAGCGTTTTCCGAAAGCAGCTGCTCTGTCAAACTCCATCATCTTATTTACTTCAAAAAAATGGTAGTGTGAACCAACTTGAATTGGTCTATCTCCTGTGTTAACTACAACGATTTTAGTAATCTCTCTACCTTCGTTGCATACAACATCTTCTTCTCTAATAAAATATTCTCCTGGAATCATTTTTACTAATTTTTAAATTAACGAATAGGATTGTGAACAGTTACTAATTTTGTTCCGTCTGGGAAAGTAGCTTCGATTTGAACATCGTGGATCATTTCTGGAATTCCTTCCATTACGTCATCACGTGTTAATAAAGTAGCTCCGAATTGCATTAATTCAGCAACTGATCTTCCATCACGTGCAGCTTCTAATAATTCGCTACTAATGAAGGCAATTGACTCAGGGTAGTTTAATTTCAACCCTCTTGCTTTACGCTTTTTAGCAAGTTCTCCTGCTAAATGCAATAACAATTTCTCTGTTTCTCTTGGTACTAAGTGCATACAGAATTTATTTAAAATTGAACAATAGTTATCTTAACCAACATCATAAACGATGCCGATTAGCTTAAAATTTTCATAGATAAGTATTCTTTAACACAATGAGTGTCAAAGACCTAAGGATCACTAAATAGTGATTATGCGATAGGTAGTTTAAAAGAATGGTACAGGATGTACTTGGCTCTATACTGCAGTAAGTGAGCACACTGTTCATTCTGCCCATTAGGAAGTCCTCTTGGAGAGTAATCTACATTGTTAAAAAAGAAATAAGCCAAAGCGTTCTCTATCAATAATCCGATAAATTCTGCTGTGTTTGTATCTTCACTTAATTCAAGTTCGATACCAACGTGGGGATGTTGGCTTATTTTATATATGTGTTCCGAAGAAACCTTTGTTGTCGAAAATTGTACAGCAGAGTTTACTTCACCTCGTACGCCTCCTCTGTTTTGGTTAGTTGATGTCAAACCAAAACAAAGAAGAGAGAAACTTAAAACGATAAAATAAATTATCTCTTTCATACAAGATTTTGTTGTTGTTTATTCTACTGAAATTATAAGTACAAAGATAAAACCGACAAGTACTATGCTGATAGCACAAATCTTGACTATACTACCATAAAATAGGTTTTTATCACTTTTTTTTTGTTTTTTATTTTCCGTTTTTCTGTTTTAAAAAAGCCTAACAACCCTGATATACTTGGCATTACGAGAAATATTGCCTTTTTTACTTCGCGTAAATGACTTTTTTTGACCAACAAGAAACGTGCTATTTCCTTTTTTTAGGTACATATTGGGAATTAATTATAAAAAATTAAGTAAAAATACACCTCGTAAGAAGTTTCTACAAAACCTTATAGTTCATTTTACTAAAAACTCATCTTTTAATCTAATTCACTACTTTTAGTACAACGCCTTTTATTTGCTTTTTAAATGAATTGGTTATCGCGTTTTAAAAGTACCTTTCTCTTGTAACAAATATTCTTTTGTAGATACCTTTTTAAAATAAAAAGCAGCAGCAGGCAAACGCCCACCACTGCTTAAAATATGCAATTAAAAATTAAAAATCTGTCTGACCTTTCGGCCAAGCTAACTAAAAGTTATATCCTAAAGAAACCATTACGTTTCTCGGTGCTCCTGCAAATACACGTGTGTAGTCAAATCCTCCTAAGAAGTAATATTTGTCAAATACGTTATTTACATTCACAGCTACTTTAAATTTATTGATGTGATAGTACAAGGCTACGTTAGCTGTTGTGTATGATGGTAAATACCCCCAAACTGCTTCTCCTTGTGCGTTCTTTTCTGAACTATCACTTAATCTTCTTTGGTCAACGTAGTACACACCTGCTCCAAATCCTAATCCTTTTAACGCAGTGTCTGAGAAAACGTATTTCATCCAAACGCTTGCCGAATTTCTTGGTGCTCCTGGTAGTGATTGTCCTACTTCTGACGGAATCTCAGAGTCTTTTACTTTGGTGTCGTTAAAGGTATAGTTTGCCATCACCTGAAACTCTTTCGTAATTTGTCCACGTACGTCTAACTCAACTCCTTGAGACACAACCTTTCCTGATTGTCTGTACACTGGTAATCCTGCATCGCTTACACGCCCTGTTCCAATCAACATATTTTGTCTTTCAATTCTAAACAAAGACAAGTCCATTTGCAATTGGTTATTTAAAAACCCTGCTTTTGCTCCTGTTTCTACTTGGAAACTACGCTCTGCTTTAAACGGAGTATCTGAACCGTAATCTTTGTGGTTCACTACAAAGTTTGCCGCTACTGGTACGTATCCTTGTGAGTAACTTGCAAAGTAGTTGATTTGCTCATTAATCTTATACGTCATTCCAACTCTTGGCAACCACACGTTTTGTGTTGCTGTGTAATCGTCGTTTAAGTTTGTACTTTCTGATCTGTAATTTTCGTGACGCAATCCTAATACCATTTTGAAACGCTCACCAATACTCATCTGGTCTTGTACGTAAATTCCTGTACTTTTATACGGACTCATAAATGGGTACTGAGAGTTTGATCTCCACACATACGTACTTGTATCTGCTCCTTGGTACACTGGGTTGTTTGTATCAAATGTCAACGGAACAATCTTTCCATCTACTTCTTTTGTTCTCGCCTCACGTTGCCAGCTGTTTTTATCTCCTTTATACTGAGCGTAATCAACACCAAACACAATGTGGTTATCAAAGTTTTTACCGTAAATATCCCATTTTAAATAAGATACTAAGTTGTCTGTGTACTCTTTCCCGTGACGGTCAAAATAACGCAAGTTCACAATAGTCTGTGCCTCATCTGCAAAAGAGTTCAACGTTCTATGTTCGTTCAAATCCTCTTGATAGATAGACTTTTGATAGTTTACATATAAGTTTAAATTATCAACGATGCGTTGTGATAAACGACCACTTAACGTAGTTGTTTTCGTTTTAAAGAAATCTGACGGTTGGCTCAACGTAAACGATTGAGGTAAAGCGTACAAATCTTTTCCTTTGATGCTCATTCCTCTATCCAAATACCCGTTAAACTGGTCAAAGATTAAATCTACATCAATCTGTGTTCCGTCAACTGGTTTGAAGGTAAACGATGGTGCTACAGCAAAGTTCTTGCGGTTATTGATATCTCTAAATGTTTTAGAATCCTCATAACCAGCGTTCAAACGGTATAATATTCTCTTTTCTTTATCTAATGGACCACCTACGTCTAACGTTGTTCTCAATGTTTGAAAACTTCCGGCAGCTATCGTAACTAATCCTTTGTGTTCTTCTAACGGTTTTTTAGTAACCATATTGATTGTTCCACCAGGTGAAATATCTCCAAATAACGAAGCTCCAGGTCCTTTTAACACCTCAACACTTTCTAAGTTGATTGTCATCGGTGAACGGTAGTAACTCTCTCCAAATCCGTAAGCAGAACGAAGTCCGTTCATCAAACGCATCCCATTGTCGTATCCTGATTTAAACCCACGTACAACAAATTCATCATAAGAAGATGCTTGTGTTACACCTGCTAAATCTTGTACCACATCGGTTACTTGAAACGCTTGTTTATCTTCCATCAACTCACTTGAAACAACGGATACTGACTGTGCTAAGTCTTTCAACTTACCGCTAAACTTCCCTCCTAATACAGTACTATTTGTCAAGTACGAATTATCACGGCGGATTGTTACCAATACCTCATCTAATTGTTGTTTATCGTCTTCTAAAGTGATACTCATCCCTTTATCCGCACTGTAAACTCCTTCTTTTAGTGTTACAACTTTTGTTTTGTATCCAATTGCCGTTAATTCAATATCAACTGGCAACTCAACTTTATCTCCAAAGCGGAACTCCCCTTTGTCATTGCTTTCTGTCATCAGCGCTTTTTGTGGTGCTGCAACCAATACATCTGCAATAGGCTTACCCTTTCCATTTAAAATTACTCCGAAAACAGTTTCGGAAACTTGGGCAATAGAAATCATGGGAAGAAATACCAATAGGATTGATAACTTCCAAAAAAGTGATTTTTGTTTCATCTATTTAGTGGTTTTTGTTGTTTCTTTTTTACAGTGGATGCTCCATGTGAAGCGTAGAGAAACCTCCTTCTTCTGCATCCTTAATCAAGCGGAATCCTTGTTTTTGCCAGAACTCAAAAGCGCCAGTCAAAAACGGATGTGTGTGTAGGTACAACATATTGATGCCCTTGTCAATAGCAACTTTTTTAAGTTCGTCAACCAAGAGTTGTGCTATTTTCTTACGTCTATAAGCAGGCTCCACAAATAAGCGAGCTACTTCTACTGTAGTATATTGACTGTAATCTAAATACGGAAAACGATGATCGTATTCCATCATTCCTATTACGCCAATTAAGTTTCCTTGTTCATCGCGAGCTTGTAAAAAAACACCCTTAGGGTTATTGATATACACCTCGTTAAAATTGGCTAAGTCGCCCGGTACTTTAGCAGGGTCGAGCATAGGAAACAACCCTTTTCTAAATTCTATTACGTATTGTAATATCTCCTGAGCGTCTGCCTGCGTTACTTTGCTAACTTGTATTTTTTCCATCTTATTTCTTTCTTGAAGGAACATATAATGGTCGCCCATTATTCTGTAAATACGTCAACGGCAACTTATACGTCTTTTCAAGTAACTCGTGCAATTCTTCTTGTTCACACGTATTTACGTCTAAAAGGCGCTTGTTCTCCGTTAAGTAAAACTTATCACCATACATAAATGCCATATTGGGGTCGTGCATCACACAAAGTACCGTAGTCCCTTGATCTACCAAGGCACGTACACACTCTAATACAGCTACTTGATAATGTAAGTCTAAGTGATTCGTTGGTTCATCTAACAACAATACATCTGGTTTTTGAACCAATACGCGGCACAGTAAAACCAATTGTCGCTCTCCCCCAGACAATGACGTATATGCCTTGTCTTTCAAGTGGGATAAGTCAAACTGATTCAACACATCTTCTACCGCTTGGTGGTCCTCCACACTGGGTGAAAACTTAGAAAAAGAAGCACGACCAGTCAGAATCACGTCTTTCACTTTAAAAGGAAAGGTCGTTTGGTGAAACTGTGTTAAAAACCCAAGGCGAATTCCTTGTTGTTGTCCTGGTTTAATCTTTCTTCTCTCCGTATCACCAATGATAATTTCACCAGTATATTTTTGTTCCAACCCTGCTAACACATTAAACAGCGTTGATTTACCACTACCATTTCTACCCAGAATAATAGAAAACTCTCCTTTTGCAAACTGAACATTTACCTTGCTCAACACTTGTTCTTTTCCGTACGAAAAACTCAAGTCTTTTATTGAAATTATACTGCTCATCCGTTCCAATTCATTAAACTTTTCTTCATTAAGTAGATAAAAATAGGTGCTCCAATCAACATTGTAAATACGCCTACAGGTATCTCAAACGGCATTATAGCCCTTGAAAAATCATCAATTACCAATAAGAATGCTCCCCCTATACTAATATTTGCCCAAACACAAATACTGTTATCTGGTCCGAAAATCATTCTACTGATATGAGGTACAATTAATCCAAACAAGCTAATTACACCTACTGCAGCTACAGACGAAGCTGTAATCATAGTAGATACGGCAATTAACACCAGCTTTAATACTTTTGGATTAACCCCTACCGCCAGTGCTTCGTTGTCTCCTAACGACAATAAGTTAAGCTTCCATCTTAAAAAGACGATCACCGCCAGTCCGATTACAATAGGATAAACAGCCATATTTACTTTTGACCAAGAGGCCGTGTGTAAATTACCCATTGTCCATTGTATAATCGCTTGCAACTTATACGGATCACTTAAATATTGCAATAGCGTTAGCAAAGCTGTGAAAATTCCGGAAATGATAATTCCTGACAACACCATACTTACAATTGAAGTACGACTACCAGCATAGGAAACACCATACGTCATTAAAACAGCACACACACCAAAGGCAAAAGCAGATAAGTTAATAGACATAAAGGGAAAAAGCATTGCCAACGCCGCTCCAAAAGCAGCCCCAGAGGAGATACCTAACGTAAAAGGATCTACAATTGGGTTTCTAAAAATGGCTTGTAATACACCACCAGCAGACGCTAAAGAAGCCCCTACTAAAAAAGTCAAGATGATACGTGGCATTCTTACCTTCCATAAAATAGTCTCGATTGGACTTGTAGCTATATCCTGCCCTTGCCAACGTGCAAACATTCGCCCAGCATAGTGTAGCAACTCGCTTAGACTCAGGTTTTCTGTTGAACCTAACAACAGTGAACCTATGACTAAAACGATAGGAACTACCCATAATAACGCTACTTTTAGCTTATTCCCCATATTCTATTTATCTAACTAATTATTCGTTTTATATAGCTCTTTCAACACTTCTTGTATTTCAACATTCAGCTCATCTGCCGATTTTTCGTTGTAACACCAGTTGCGCACTTGCTTAGCAAACAGTAAAAACTTAACTGTGTGGGGGTCGTAATAGAATGTTGGGTACATTTCATATACGTGTTTGTTTTTAACTGCTGGCAAGTTTTCTAATTCTTTCAAACTATACACATCATTTTGACTTGAGTCCCAAAGGATAATGATATCTGGATTCCATTTGTACAAAGTCTCAGCTCCTACATTTGGCGCCTCCATTTCTAAAGGACAAGCATTTACTGCTCCAGACAAATTAATTGCTAAATCCATTAAAGTACCCTTTCCTGAAGTTGATAACACACGCCCTTTAGACCAAGCGTAATAAGCTGTTTTAGGATTCTCGAACTTAGCTGTTTGCATTTTTGCTACCTCTGCTCTGATATAAGTAACAATTTCTTCAGCACGTTCTTTTTTACCTAATAACGTCGCCATTCCTATCAATTCCTTATAAATAACTTCCTGACTCTTGCTTGATACCGTATATACTTTGATTCCCAATTGCTCTAACTGCTCTACTGTTTCAATGTCTTTGTCAAACGTAATAACCAAATCAGGTTGTAACCCGATAATTGACTCTATATTACTTGAACCACCACCAAAACTCGGTGTAGCAATCTCTTTATTGGCAATTCTCTTATCCAGTTTAGACAAAAAAGAAAACGTATCTTCTTTTTGATATACTTGTTGCGGAATACCCACTAATTTATCTTGAGCTCCTAACATATAGATATCATCTACAAGCGGGTCATAAAGAACAACAATGCGTTGTGCCACAGCGTCAAGCGTAATCTCTTTATCTCTACAGTCTAACGCAGTAACACTTGTTTCTTGCACTTGCTCTTTCTCTTCTACTTTAGATTTACACGCATTTGTAAAAACGGCGCTAATCATCACAAGTGCGAAGAATAGAAATTGTTTATTTTTCATTGGATAGTTTTATTAGTTTTCTCACATGTTTCACTTCGTTTTGCATCAACAAAGTTTTTTCTTGTAAGCTGATTTTGTCATTTAATTTCGCAAGTAATTGCTCGTATAAATTCCCGTCATAAGGCACGGTAAACGATTTCTTGTCAGCATCGGTAAACAACGGTAAGTGCCTGTTGCCTATATAGTAACAAAAATCTGCTACTTCGCGCTCTACATCAGATGAGAAGACAATACACAAGGCAGGTTTTACAGCTATTTTAGCCAAGCAAACCCCATTTGCACAAAGCAAATCTCCCTGTTGCCAATCTCTATTCACTGTTTTAGTAAGATGAAGTTCTACCCCCTGCTTAGTCTGTCTTTTAATCAATTGCTTTTGCGTTTCAAACCATTCAATCTCAAACACATCAGCAACTTCATTTGAACAACCTACTTCAGCAGACAGAACCTCATCTATTAGAATAACTTCTTGCATAAAGGAATTACTCTTCAGTATTTTTAGCTTTTTTCTCAGCTACTTTATCTTTCAACCATTGACACCATTGGTCCATTCCGTCTCCTTTTAAAGTACTGATTGTAAGCACCTCAATATTAGGGTTTACTTCTCTTGCATCTTTAGTAACGTTCTCTACTGTAAAAGGTACGTAAGGTAATAAGTCGGCTTTAGAAACAACCATTAACTCACTTGTTAAGAACATTCTTGGGTATTTTTTAGGTTTGTCATCCCCTTCAGTAGTTGCTAATAAAGTAACACGGTAATCCTCTCCTAAGTCAAAAGCAGACGGACATAATAAGTTACCTACGTTTTCGATAAACAACAAGTCTGTTTCGCTTAAGTCGATGTGGTCTAACGCTTGAAGAATCATTTGTGCTTCAATGTGACACATACCACCTGTTACAATTTGCAAAGCATTAATCCCTACCTCTTGCATACGTACTGCATCTCTATCCGTTTCAGGGTCACCAACTAATACAGAAATGTTTATTTCATTCGCTAATCTCTTACCAGTTTCTTGCATCAAAGTAGTTTTACCAGATCCAGGAGAAGAACAAACATTAATCACACATACATTTTTCAATTTCTCACGAATAGCATTTGCTACATAGTCATTTGCTTTTAATAAGTGAAGAGTTGTATTATCACATTGAAGTGAACCTACACGGTTTCCTAAACTTTTTGGATTATTAGCCATAGTATTAATTTTTAAGCTTGTTTAAATATTACTTTTGATATAAATAAGTCATTCCCTTGTACAATGTTTGACGAAGGTTGTCCACAAGGACATACGAACTTGTGAAACTCGACTTTAAAATCCTTATTGCAGGAATCACAATGGGCAATGATATCTTGTACTACCACATCCAGTTCCATATCCTTATACGTTTCATTATCTGCTATAAAAGCATCAAAAGCATTCTGAATAAGAACAGGTTGTACATTTGACAATAAACCCGCTGTAATTTCTATTTTGACGATATCTTCACTTTTCGCTTGATAATGCTCTTCAAGTGTTGAAAAAATATCTTTTACGATTGTTAATTCGTGCATAACTTCAATACGTCTTTAATTACAATAAAATATGAGTCAATATATTCATCGCAAAATCCAGGCCCTTTTTAACTGCAAAATCACACTTTGCATAAAAAACCTTATTTTTGTCCAATAAATTAGAATATATATAGTAGCTATAAAATGTCAGATACGGCACTTACACTTTTCTTTACTAAAATGTGCCCAATAGCTAATGAATGTTTTAATCCTTTTCCTCTGTTAAGTCTAACTGAAGGCTTAATAATAATCACACTTTCGTTATTAAAACAGTACAAAATTACGAGGTATCTCAAGGCACAAATAGCACAAATCTTGACTATTCTACCATAAAATAGGGGTTCACAAAATTTTATGATTTTACAACTATTTTACGCAACTTTAAATATCTTCTTATATTTCTGAAAAATTGCATAACATCCACTAAAAAAATTAGAAAACAACCTCAAATTATAAGCTGAAATAAGAAAAAAAGTAACACAGCTTATTTTTAATAGAAAAAACACAAAACACATTTATTGGTGTTTCCACAAGAAAAAGAAGTTTAAAATCAGATTAAAAAAGGGCTTTAACCCTCTTTTTAACGAAAAAAAATAGCACAAAAGAGGGATATTTTAGGGACCTATACTTTATTTCATTTCGATATTTATCACTCGCCATAAAATAGCGTTCTACTAAAAATCAAATCATTTTTCCCGAAAATCAAAATGACACTTTTCTTGAATAAATCAGCACATTTATTATTTACAGCATTAACATTTTCAAATGTCAATCCCAGCAATAAACAATTATCTTTGCCCTCGTTTAGTAGTTTTGGCACATCTGTTGTTTCTACACTAAACCTCAATTTGACTTATACGCATTAAAAAAGGTGATTGCACACCCTATTAATGCACAACACATTATATATGACAGAACCACAAAATAACGCTTTTACTGGCTATCAGAAATTCGCCATTTTTATACTTGCCATTACGCAGTTTACCGTAATCCTTGACTTTATGGTAATGGCTCCTTTAGGTGATTTGCTGTTAAAGAGTTTAGATATGAACACCAAAGACTTTAGTATTGCCGTATCTGCCTACGCGTTTAGTGCGGGTATAGCGGGATTACTAACGGCGGGCTTTGCAGACCGATTCGACCGTAAAAAGCTACTGCTATTTTTTTACGTTGGGTTTATCATCGGAACCCTGTTTTGTGCTCTTGCAAATTCATACACTACGTTAGTACTGGCGCGTATAGTAACCGGATTATTCGGTGGAGTAATAGGCTCTATCTCTATGGCTATTATCACTGATTTGTTTAGCTTACAACAAAGAGGTCGCGTTATGGGCTTCGTACAAATGGGCTTTGGAGCAAGTCAAGTATTGGGTATTCCGATTGGACTATACATAGCCAACAAATGGTATTGGGAAGCGCCTTTTTTTATGATTGTCGGCTTGTCTATCCTTATTGCCTTTGCCATTGCTATTTACTTTAAACCGGTAACAGAGCACTTAAAATTGCAACAAAACAAAAAAGTGGTTGCTCACCTTTGGCATACGTTAAAACACAAAGATTACCGCATCGGCTTTTTGTCAATCTGCTTCTTATCAGTAGGAGGGTTTATGCTAATGCCGTTTGGAACCATATTCGCAGTAAACAACTTAGGCGTACACCCAGACCAGCTGCCTATATTATTTATGATATCAGGGATAAGCTCACTTGCCTTAATGCCATTCATTGGTAAACTAAGTGACCGTATGGACAAATACCGCTTGTTTACCATTGCCAGTATTTGGTTAATGACCGTTTCTGTTGTGTACACCAACCTATTTCAAATCCCGTTTTGGTTAGTGGTAACCACGAATATCTTAATGATGATCGGAATTATGAGTCGTATGGTACCCGCAACAGCTTTGAGTAGTGCTATTCCGTACTCTAAAGACAGAGGGGCTTATATGAGTATTTCCTCGTCTATACAACAAATATCAGGAGGTATCGCAGCCACAATATCCGGGTTAATCGTCTATCAAGAATCTGCTACCAGTCCATTAATCAATTACGATAAAGTAGCCTATATGGTGATTATTGTGTCTTGTATCAGTATTTTCTTAATGGGACGCATCAACCGTTTGGTTCAACAAAATAGATAAATATAGTTTTGTATAAAACAAAAATACCCTCTTTACACATTGCGTAAAGAGGGTATTTTTATATTGCTTTAATCTATTCCTCATTCTTATTGGAAAACGGAATAATCAACTCACTAAATTCAAATTGTTCTATTGCCTTTAATTTTTTTAACCTACCCACAATAATTGATGAGTGCGTTTGAAACTCATTAGCATATTTTAAAAACTTATCTTTCGTATAAGGCTTATCTTTTACAACTTTTTCCACCTGAATATCAGTCAATAAGTGTTTCACAGCAAAACTATCAGCCTCCGCTTCCTTTATCATATCAGCATCAGAATAAGTAATTTCTTCTAAGAAAATATCTTTTTTGCCGTGTAACAATATATGCCCTAACTCGTGAAAAAAGGTAAACCAAAAAATATCATACCTATTATGTCTTCCACTCATTTGGACAACAGGCGTATCATTTACCCATCTTGAAGCACCGCTTATTTGCGTTCCTTTTATACACGGTATCAATACCAAAGCTACTCCACATTCCCCACATAATTGTTGCAACTCTTCAAAGAAAGAAGCTGATTGCTTCACCATAATTTCTTTAAAACGAGTAAGATTACTTTTCAACAGTTTCTCATTATACACAGGTACTTGCAGTTTTTTAGCCTCCAATTCCCCTTGACGCAACCACGCTGATAATGCGTACGGATTCTTTGTTCCGTGTAGTGAAATTCTGAACGCCACTTTTAACTGTCTCTCATAATAATATGCTCCCCAAGCTTCAATATTCGAAAAACCAAAGAAAGACAACAAAGCATTAGCCCGTTCCTCTATTGGCTTTAAGTCCTCAATCCACCCACACTTAATCAGCTCATTCAGCGGAAAGCTTCTTGCCCAATCACTTGCCTTTTTTAAAGTTTGCTGAGCAGACAAACGCGCTAAATACTCATCGTAATTTCGCTGTCTATTCAACCAATAATTAGCAGGTATATGCAACACATTTTCAAATAAAACCGCCATCTCGGGAGTAATACTACTCTCTCCTTTCAATACCGCATTTATCGTTTTTTCAGGCTTATTGGTTCTAACAGCAAACTCTTTAGTTCCCATTTCTATTTCCTCTAACTTCTCCGTTAAATCAATACCAGGGTGTAAAACTGTTTGGGGTGAATATGTGTGTTTTGTTTTCATAACTAATGTGTTTAAATCAATGATAATCCACGATTTCAATCATTTCAACTTCCTTAATTTCAACCCATAAATACCTCCCATTTTCATCTGAAGGTATTGGATCTTCATAAGGCTCAAAAATCAATCTATATGGTCCATCTAACGAACAAGCCCATTGTCCTTTGCGATCTCCGGTCAATTCGTGATACTTACCTGACGCGTACCTTAAATCTTCTAAGGTATCCGCTGCAAGAATTTGTTGAAGACGCAACTGAAACTTCTGTGCTCTAATACCTCCCAATTCTTTTTTCATTGCTTTATCGTCATTCGCAATTTTCTGCAGTTTCTTAGTCTTAAAAGATATATTCATTGCAAAGGTACTGATATAATTATTTTAAACAACACTTAGTGTAAGTTATTTTTAAAAACAAATAACACACACTTATTTAACATTCATAAAGTTACATAAAAAACAATATTATTAAACCACAAAAAAAGCAGAATAATCAAACTGCAATAGCACATAAGAAAACAACAATACTCAAAAAGAAAAACTCCCTTGTTAATCAAATTAAACAAGGGAGTTTTGAATTATATATAAAAAGCAATTTACTCTTTTACAAGCTGACCTTTCTCATCGTATTCTTCTACACCTACTATCTTTTTTTCATCAAACGGATAAACACTAAACGGCAATAAATCAGCAAAGCTTTCAATAGCATTTAAGTCTTTCGCAATCACATCAAACTTACTTGTAATAGCACTTAACAACTGCTCAAGTGAACCTTCATACACAGCTGGAAACTGCAAAAATATAGGCGTTAAAAACTGATTAGCAAACTGATCCATATTTGAATCAAACGGCAAACGTTTAAAACTAAACTCCTGTTCTACCTCTTTCTTATCTTTGTAATACACTGTCATTGACAACGGAGAACCCTTCTTTACCACTTCAATAAACGGTTTTGCCGTAAACAAGTGTTGCCCCTTGATAAAATAATCTGCCGTAAGCTTATTACCCGCCTTTTTAACCACTATCAAACTCTCACCGCTCATATCCTTAATTGACAACTGATCGTCTGTTAATTCAAACGAAATGCGGTTAAAATAATGCATCTCAAACAGATCTATGAACAGGCTCTTTTCTTCAAAGTTTTCATAATTGACAATTCCCAAAGCATTCCCCTCTTCAACTTCCTTATACACTCGCCCACTCTTAACTTTTCCTCCTTCATACACCGTTTCTAAATCGTACATAAACGGAGCAGCAAACTGATCTCTTGCCAAGTAATCGTACGAATACTGTGCTTTTCGCTCTCCCTGTTCATAATAGTTAATCAAGTTAATCTCAGACAGTATTTTTTCCTCTTTGAAATACCCTTCAAATGGTTTGCCCTCTTTATAAACCCCTTTATACATCTTTTGTGGTTTACCATCAATCATAAAACCATTATCTTCCACTTCAATCACCTTTCCTTTTTCATCCTTCAAAATACGCTTGTACAATCGCTTGTCATCTTCGTCATAAAACACCTTTTCTTCTTTCATATCACTCCTTTTTTCTTGAGCAAAAACAGTCCCAAAAGGCAGGCAACACAATGCCCCTAATACTATAATTCCTTTGATTCTTTTCATAATTCACTCAATTTAGTTTGGTTTAATTTGTTTCTACACTTATCGTTAGTAAGCTGAAAGAGAATACAATATAGAAAAATAATTGCTTGGGTGTTAAAATATCTTTACAAATGGCGAAATAACAAGTACCCTAAAATGATTATTTGCTGTTTGTCAATCAACCGTAAACACCACTAAATGTGTCATCTACAGATACAACATCAGTCATCGTACACCCCCACATTTATAAAGTTTCCCTATTGATAGATTACAAAAAAAATCCCCATACTTCAAGTGAAATATGGGGATTCTTTATGCTATAAAGGCAACGCCTATCTGTGTTGATCTATTAAGATCGGATTACCATCTGGATCCACTAATATAACATAAGCAGGTCCTTGAGTTGATTCATCTGCTTTAGTATGCAGTTCCACCCCTTGTGCCAACAGGTGCTTTTGAATATCGCGTACATCAACAAAATCATCAATATTTTGTGCCTCTTGATTCCACCCAGGATTAAACGTCAGCATATTAGCATCAAACATTCCTTGGAACAATCCTACTATGGTATCTCCGTTTTTCATCACCACCCAATTCTGCGTGATATCTCCCCCACGTTGGTAAAACCCCAACTTCTCATAGAATGCTTTTGACACGTGAATATCCTTTACTGTTAAGCTAACAGAAAAGGCTCCCAATTTAATACTTTCCATACTTTTTGTTTTTTGATTAGTAAAGGAAAGATAAGATGTTTTTGGTGATGTTTGGAGGAGGGATAAAAAAAATGCCCAACCTAAAAACTAATACCTCTTAACCTCCCCAACCAACACGTCATACTCATAATTTGCTTCACCAATTAATTTTCCATTCTCATCATATCCCTTCATAATTCCGTGTAGCGATCCCTCTTTATAACCAACTTCAGACTGCAACTGTCCGTTGCTATAATACTTCTTAACCACCCCATCTAAAACCCCATTCTTATAATTTGCTTCTATCTCTACCTTTCCATTCTCAAAATACCCAATAGTAACGCCATTCGCCACCCCATCTATATAACTTGATTCACCAGAAAATTGTCCCCCCTCATAATAAGCTTTAATCTTTCCGTTAAGTTCCCCATTTTTATAATCTGATGCAGTACGCAATTGCCCATTCTCATAAAAGTGTTTCTTAACTCCATCTATCTTTCCCGCTTTGTAGCTGGTTTCAAACGCTATTTGTCCCTGCTCATTATACTCCTTAAGAACACCATCTATATCCCCGTTTTTATAATTCCCCACTGCTTTTAACTGCCCATTTTCATAATATCGCTTAGCGGTTCCCTCTAAAATTCCATTCTTATAACTCTCCACAAATTTTACTTTCCCATTGGAATAAAGACTCTTCGCAGTTCCACTAAATGGCTTAGCTGATTTAATAGTGTAAGCCACACCATTTCTCTCCTCCAAGTCTTTAAGATCAACTTCTTGAGCATAACAATTCACCAATGAAAATGATATAAATAAAAGATATAGAACTCTTTTCATAACTATCTAATTTAAAACAACTCTAACTGTGTATGGCCATAAAAATACAATAATTTGAGTTGTATAATCAAACATACTACATCAAATGGAATATTTTAATTGTCGTGTACTTCCATTTCAATACAAGTCCCCAAATACAATACTTCTCTTTGTTTATTGAGGTAGAAAAGATATTGGAAACGGGATAAATTTATTTCTAGATAGTGTGATTGAAGCAGCGTCGTCAGGAGCTTAGATTGACCATGGAAGAACCTTACAATTCCATCAAGATACAATTAGAAGTTTAAATACGATTTAAACGGTGTTTTAGTAGCATTATTTCAATTCCATCAAGGTACAATTAGAAGTTCTTGGTTTTAACGAACTACCTTATTGTATTTACAAATTTCAATTCCATCAAGGTACAATTAGAAGATCGAAAATTTTACAAATACTACGAGATTTATAGCAAATTTCAATTCCATCAAGGTACAATTAGAAGTCCTCGTGAATTTGACGTTCAAAAAGTATGGTCTAAATTTCAATTCCATCAAGGTACAATTAGAAGCGTCATTCTCTGCTCAATTGTAATAGCCATATTTCTATTTCAATTCCATTAAGGTACAATTAGAAGACATAACAATGAGGAAGGATACGGAGAGGATGAGTAATTTCAATTCCATTAAGGTACAATTAGAAGCAGCAAGCGAGTAAAGAAAGAATTGAAGCGTGTATATTTCAATTCCATTAAGGTACAATTAGAAGTAAAACGAATGTACACGTTTAAGAGATCCAGTATATTTCAATTCCATTATGGTACAATTAGAAGACCAAAGGCTAACCGCGATAAGCTTGCTGAAATTATATTTCAATTCCATTAAGGTACAATTAGAAGTAAAACGAATGTACACGTTTAAGAGATCCAGTATATTTCAATTCCATTATGGTACAATTAGAAGACCAAAGGCTAACCGCGATAAGCTTGCTGAAATTATATTTCAATTCCATTAAGGTACAATTAGAAGAAGGACGCTTATAAAAGTGATAAGCACGAACTAAAATTTCAATTCCATTAAGGTACAATTAGAAGCGATATTGAGATTATGCTAATTCAAAGGACGTCGGAATTTCAATTCCATTAAGGTACAATTAGAAGTAAAACGAAATTTTGGACGAGCTGGAGGAGTGGAATTTCAATTCCATCAAGGTACAATTAGAAGGTGCCTCAGAATCCCCTCGCATCAATACCTTCTCATATTTCAATTCCATCAAGGTACAATTAGAAGCTATACAAGGATTACAAGACGTTTTAAGCATTAGATTTCAATTCCATCAAGGTACAATTAGAAGACTTCTAATTCTTGTTTTTGAAGGTCGTTAATTCTTATTTCAATTCCATCAAGGTACAATTAGAAGTTAACTCGGTACAAGAGTTTAGACGAGCAAACCGATTTCAATTCCATCAAGGTACAATTAGAAGTTAATGTATATCAGCTTGTGCCCTCAAAATATGCGAATTTCAATTCCATCAAGGTACAATTAGAAGAGATTTCTCTGAAGTTGATTTTAGCATCACACAAGAATTTCAATTCCATCAAGGTACAATTAGAAGGCGTTTCAACTGCTCTACTCAGCTGGCTCATCACGAATTTCAATTCCATCAAGGTACAATTAGAAGAGAAATTTTAAGTTCAGGAACTAAGCCTATCCTTTTATTTCAATTCCATCAAGGTACAATTAGAAGCGTTTTAGAATTTTCTAATCTCGATACACGACTATTATTTCAATTCCATCAAGGTACAATTAGAAGTTAGTATTGTACTTCTTTAAAGGTTCGTACTTCTTTGATTTCAATTCCATCAAGGTACAATTAGAAGAATAAAGACTTATGGATAAACCAGATGAGAGATTAGCATTTCAATTCCATCAAGGTACAATTAGAAGCTTTTATCAAGGAGACAGAGAATTTCACTCGATGTGATTTCAATTCCATCAAGGTACAATTAGAAGAATCTGAAAGCGTTAGACCTGATGGAACTGATGGAGATTTCAATTCCATCAAGGTACAATTAGAAGTTCTTTAAAAAATACGGATCATTTAGATATTTTTTATTTCAATTCCATCAAGGTACAATTAGAAGAATACTTTTTTACAGTTTTTTATTGTTATTAAAGGATTTCAATTCCATCAAGGTACAATTAGAAGAATGTTTATCACGATTTAAAAACGGACACTATTTAATTTCAATTCCATCAAGGTACAATTAGAAGCTATATGTTAATTCGTAGTTTTCAGATGTTACTTTTATTTCAATTCCATCAAGGTACAATTAGAAGGAAGCAATACCATTAGGGGCGCCTTTTTCAGATTTGCATTTCAATTCCATCAAGGTACAATTAGAAGCCTAATTTGATTACCGCTAAACAGCAGGTTTTCAGCCATTTCAATTCCATCAAGGTACAATTAGAAGCGGAGGCTTATTCCTTTACAACACATTTGTACATTAATTTCAATTCCATCAAGGTACAATTAGAAGTTTACGTACTCAAAATAGAATACAAAGGAATAACTTAATTTCAATTCCATCAAGGTACAATTAGAAGATTTGTAGAAAAAACAAAAGGAGTTGAAATTAATTTATTTCAATTCCATCAAGGTACAATTAGAAGTAACAGCGTAAAGGATGCTGCATTTGCACTTAGAAAATTTCAATTCCATCAAGGTACAATTAGAAGCTTTTAGTGTTTAATTAGAAACTATTTTTATTACAAATTTCAATTCCATCAAGGTACAATTAGAAGGAGTAGGAAAGATACTCTATTAGAGTCTTTTAATGCATTTCAATTCCATCAAGGTACAATTAGAAGAGTGTTGCTCACAAACAAGATGCGTACATAGCGTTATTTCAATTCCATCAAGGTACAATTAGAAGTGCAATGAATCAAAGCATAGATATAAAACGATTTGTATTTCAATTCCATCAAGGTACAATTAGAAGTTCCTATACAATTGTATAAACATATTTTGGATATATAATTTCAATTCCATCAAGGTACAATTAGAAGCACAAGTAGCAACAATTGCAAGTACTCCAATTCCATTTCAATTCCATCAAGGTACAATTAGAAGATACTTGACAGACTCTGTTTTCTTGCTAACATATAAATTTCAATTCCATCAAGGTACAATTAGAAGTCGTGGATTTTGGAGAAAACAACAAGCAATAACACAATTTCAATTCCATCAAGGTACAATTAGAAGTTAATTTGCTCTAAGGCTTGATTTAAAGACAATCCTATTTCAATTCCATCAAGGTACAATTAGAAGAAAAAGAAAGTAGGATCATTAAGTAATATTTAAAAATTTCAATTCCATCAAGGTACAATTAGAAGTATGTTATAGATAAAGAAAACCTCCCACACTATAGATTTCAATTCCATCAAGGTACAATTAGAAGACGCTGAAAAGATGATACTAAGACATTACCTATATTAATTTCAATTCCATCAAGGTACAATTAGAAGATACATCAAGAGCAAAGAGCTCAAACATAAATATATTTCAATTCCATCAAGGTACAATTAGAAGGTTGATTATCTTCTTCTTTCTTTGATTTTTGCTTATTTCAATTCCATCAAGGTACAATTAGAAGTCCGTTAGCCATCGCTGGTGGTGGCGCGGTAGGTGTATTTCAATTCCATCAAGGTACAATTAGAAGTTTCGTATCTATCGCATTTGCTTTTGATATTAGTTAATTTCAATTCCATCAAGGTACAATTAGAAGTTGCAAAGACTTCAAATGGTGAATTTGCAAGTTAATTTCAATTCCATCAAGGTACAATTAGAAGTTTACGACTCAGCTTGTCAGGCGACACGTGAGTATATATTTCAATTCCATCAAGGTACAATTAGAAGCCGTTGGCGGTCGCTGGTGGCGCAACGGTAGGTATATTTCAATTCCATCAAGGTACAATTAGAAGCTGCCCCCTGAAACCAAGTTTGGTGGAATTCCTCCTATTTCAATTCCATCAAGGTACAATTAGAAGCTTTTGGTTTCGCTTCTGGAAATGGACTCTTTAAATATTTCAATTCCATCAAGGTACAATTAGAAGGGCGCCAGCGGTTATGTCGGACGTTTTACAAGTAAATTTCAATTCCATCAAGGTACAATTAGAAGTTTATTAAAATTCCTTTTGGAGTTGTTAATGTAATATTTCAATTCCATCAAGGTACAATTAGAAGTGTAAACGCCCCATTTCAGCGTCAAATCTTGCTTGATTTCAATTCCATCAAGGTACAATTAGAAGTGTTTGTTTTAGGAGGTTTAGCCTTGTTAATGTTTAATTTCAATTCCATCAAGGTACAATTAGAAGAAATTCGTTAGAACGTTCTTCTAACTCATATTCTTTATTTCAATTCCATCAAGGTACAATTAGAAGCATTTCCGTGTATCCCTCTAAAGGTTTATAGAAATCATTTCAATTCCATCAAGGTACAATTAGAAGCATTATCAGCGTCACTAACACTTGCTTTACCCGTATTTCAATTCCATCAAGGTACAATTAGAAGTTGATATGAAATATATTAACCACGCTATTGATTCGAATTTCAATTCCATCAAGGTACAATTAGAAGATAATTATTAATGTTTAACTTCTTGATTAATACTTATTTCAATTCCATCAAGGTACAATTAGAAGAGAGCTAAAACCAAACTGACCCATATCCGTGAACTTATTTCAATTCCATCAAGGTACAATTAGAAGGTTTACTCCTAAATTATGTGCAGCATACTTAATTACATTTCAATTCCATCAAGGTACAATTAGAAGAACAGGTAATGTTGCTTTACCTAAGTTCTCAGACTAATTTCAATTCCATCAAGGTACAATTAGAAGCTTATTAAAGTTCATAAAGCTGAATCATTTATTGTATTTCAATTCCATCAAGGTACAATTAGAAGGTTTACTCCTAAATTATGTGCAGCATACTTAATTACATTTCAATTCCATCAAGGTACAATTAGAAGAGAAAATAGTCTAAAAATAGATTTGCCAATTAGCCGATTTCAATTCCATCAAGGTACAATTAGAAGCTTTTGCGCTTTTAATGTTCTTCGCAATTCCACTACATTTCAATTCCATCAAGGTACAATTAGAAGAAGTGGGAAGATAGATAGTGTTGTTGCAGCTTACCAATTTCAATTCCATCAAGGTACAATTAGAAGTTTTAGCTTCTTCCATTGCTTTTTTAGCACTATCATTTCAATTCCATCAAGGTACAATTAGAAGATACTATCCAAATGCCATAACCTCGAGGTATGTTATATTTCAATTCCATCAAGGTACAATTAGAAGCGTGGAGATGTAAACAAAGCTCCTATTCATATTGTATTTCAATTCCATCAAGGTACAATTAGAAGTGTATAATTGTTAAGTTTAGTAAACTTGCTATTCCCTATTTCAATTCCATCAAGGTACAATTAGAAGCACAGTACCATTCTATACCGTTGTTAATGCTTATTTTATTTCAATTCCATCAAGGTACAATTAGAAGTTTATAGAGCCAGGTACATTGAAGAAGTCTCTTGGGTATTTCAATTCCATCAAGGTACAATTAGAAGATTCTGCATCACGTCTTTTAGATTCTGCAATTTCATTTCAATTCCATCAAGGTACAATTAGAAGGAGACAAGGGCTGTAGAGAGGTTTCAGCCTGTTGCATTTCAATTCCATCAAGGTACAATTAGAAGAAGATTTATATTTAAAATAATTCAAGTTGTACTCCTATTTCAATTCCATCAAGGTACAATTAGAAGTCGTATTTTAATACATTTAGGATCTTTCTATCCAAATTTCAATTCCATCAAGGTACAATTAGAAGCCCCCTCGATCAATATCCGTTTTATCCAGATCCTTATTTCAATTCCATCAAGGTACAATTAGAAGTCATACTTCTTTGTAAAGTTTTCTGTTACTCTACCGATTTCAATTCCATCAAGGTACAATTAGAAGAAAATTCGCACATAGAATGGAATTCTCTATCTCGCATTTCAATTCCATCAAGGTACAATTAGAAGACCTATATACAATAAGGTGTCATCTTTTTTCTCTTCATTTCAATTCCATCAAGGTACAATTAGAAGCAGCTGGCAGACTTAAATTCTCTTAATTCGACTTCGATTTCAATTCCATCAAGGTACAATTAGAAGTAAAAAAAAAAAAATGAATACATATTCTATACGATTATTTCAATTCCATCAAGGTACAATTAGAAGTTTGCCTCAACTCTTAACTTACCAACATTTGACAATATTTCAATTCCATCAAGGTACAATTAGAAGTATAACCGATTAAATCGCTTTTAATTTGTCCAGTTATTTCAATTCCATCAAGGTACAATTAGAAGCTAAGCTATATAGCTCAGTTTCGAAAACTTCAAACGGATTTCAATTCCATCAAGGTACAATTAGAAGTTATTATGAAATACATTAACCACGCTATTGATAGCAATTTCAATTCCATCAAGGTACAATTAGAAGCCGTGTAAAAAAAGCTTTAAAAAAGCCTATTCCCAAGGCTTACAAAGATAAATATTTGAATTTTATCTGGCAAAATTAGTCGATCATGAATTACCGATTTTTCATAGACCAGCGACAACCATTAAAAACACTAAAAATCAACGACTTATATTTTAAAAACAATATTTCAAAGAACATGAATTACTAAATCCTAAAGATAGACGACTACAGGAAAGTATCTAAATCATTTTTCTCTCTTCCTATCACCACCTTTTCCAACCACTTTTCTTCTCTACTTTTAAAAACAATAACACTATCCTTGTCTTTATCCATAAACAATTTTGCTTCAGATAATAATTCTTTTAATTTCACTTCAGAAATCTCTCCTTCAAAAACTGAATTCTGAATCCAATTAAGGTAACGCCTGCATAACTTTAGCATCTTGCCCACTTTTTTATCAGAAATATCATACACTAATATAACGTACATCTTACCAGCGTGCTTTAAATGGTTTATACTCTTCTATTCCTAAAATATGTTTACTTAGCTTATAACATTCTAATTTTATAAGATGCTTATAACTAACATGCCTATTTAAAACAGGGTGTTTAAAAGTTTCATTAATTCTTTCCTCCCAAACTCGGGTAAATATCTTACGTCCTGATTCTTTTAAAAGACAACTATTCAATTGATGATCGAAGTCTTTTGCTTGAATTTCTTTCTTATTTAATAATCTAAAAATAAGTCGGTCTACTAACAAAGGCTTAAATATTTCAGCTAAATCTAATGCCAAAGAATATCTTCGATATCCAGGCTCGTGCAAGAAACTAATTGTTGGATTAAGTTGAGTATGATAAATCTGACTTAAGCATAATGTATAACACAACATATTACCATAAGAAATTAAAGCATTGATTTCATTTTCAGGAGGTCTTTTGGTTCTATTTCCCATTGTAAAATCAGTCGAAATAATTTCGTCAAAAGCTTTATAATACATTTGTCTAATATTCCCTTCAATCCCCATTAGTTCATCAATTTCACTTGTATTATTAATAGATAAAGTCAAATGCTCTATATTATACAATATTTCTGATAAGTCCTTTTCTCTATTAATATAATACTTTAGATTCTTTGTTATATTAAACGTTGCTCCTGATACGAACTTTCGAGCTAAAACAAGCCTCTTCTTTTTATCGATATATTGTCTTGTCTGCTCTATTTGCATCTTTCCTGCCAACAAATATTCCTTTGGAGAAAAAGAGCCTGTATAATGCTCATAATAATCAAAAAAATGAACCGCAATTCCTGCTTTACCTAAAAAATTATAAAGAGATGAATTAGCATCTAAACTACCAAAACAAAATAAATCTGACACTCCCTCAACTGGAATATACTTTGCAGGAGCCTCTACTCCATTTTGATCTACTGCTACAAACTTTAAGGTATTGTCTTTACGACTAAGCCTTCCTGCATTAAATAAATAATACGTCTTTTTCATAAAATTAGCTTTTTACAATGTTAATCCGCTTCCTGTATATAACAAAAGTCTTGATAACTACATGACTTACATATCTTAGCATTTATAACAGAAGGACATACTTCACTTGTACAAATTGATTCTATCTCTTGTTCCCATTTTCTAATTTCAGAAATATCATTATTAGTTAGTAAAACTTCTTCTCGTTGTCTTAGTGTTGGATATTCTAATATACCCGTGGCATCTCTAACACCAGCTAATAACAAGCGATATAAATAGTATTTAACTTGTGCTAAATGTGCATGTTCTACTTTATCAGACCTTTTGACTTCATGAACTATTTTATTTTTAGCATCATAAAAATCAATCTTAACATTTCCTAATTGCAACTCAGTATATTTACTAGACCTATCACTGTAAGACGTTTCTCCAATTAACTTTCCATCAGCAACTAGCTCTGAATTATACTCCATACGAATTCCATTGTAATGAAGCCACAATTCACGTTTACAAACGTGATACAAATTAATATGTGTTGCATTGATTAACATCCCTATAAAAATTGTGTTTCTTCTACTCCTTTAAATTTCAGATTATCCATACCTCCTTCTACACTATAAAATTCTTTCCAATGCGATATGTACTGATAACCAAATCTAGATTTATCAAGATCACTAAAATGAATTAATTGTCTTTCTATATTCTCAGTTGCAAAAATTGAAATAATATATTTTGACATTATACTCTGCAGTATTTTTTCACGTATTCGCTGCTCTGTAAAATCTATTCTATTTTGAATAATATCCAAATAAAGATCAAATACCTCAGCTCCTTTAATCTCTCCATTAATAGTAGGGTAAATCTGATGCTTTGCTAAAAAAGCTAATTCGCTTTCTTTAAAAAAAGAAATTTTATTGTCTTCATCGCCAATCTCGATAGCAATGTCTACTGGTAAAAAACACGAAATATTATTAGAATCAATCAATTTAAACTCTTCGTGAACTTTTGTAAATTTTAATTTTTTAACGTGACTCTCATACTCTCCAAAATTTACCGCCATTACTTGGTCATTCCAGTTGTTTCGATTATTAATTACTAAATCATACAATTTATCAAAATCTTTCGTCTCCAAGATCTGTTTATACACAGGAGCTTTTATTTGTTCTCTTGTTATTTTCAATCTAATATCATTTCCATAAATTGCAGATTCCTTATTGTAATTGAACAAAAACAGCTTACAGTTTTTCTTATTGACATTCCTATTTATACGTCCCGCTAATTGTTCATCTGAATCTATTAAAGAACGATCTTTAAACCCTAAGTCCATATCTATATCAACACCTGCCTCAACAACTTGAGTGGTAATCAATAATACCTTCTTAAACCTATTGTCTTTATTCTTTAAAAAATTAATTATATACTGTCTCCGATGCTCTAAAATAGTACCTGAAAGAACAAATATTTCATCAAAAAAATCATCAGTCTTCAAAATTTCATAAAACTCACTGGCTGATTGTTTATAAATAAATTCAATAATAGTATACACTGATCCATAAGGTTTGGCAGAACCATAATCTAACTCAGCAAAAGTTTTAGATTCACTCACAAGTCTATCTGCAAGTTCTGGTAACTTTAAGTCTGTTCTTTCAAAATAGTCAAAATCAAAATCTACTCTTCCTGAGAAATTAAGGTTTTGAAAATACTTTGCACGTGCCTCAGGAATTAAATACACAAAGTCTTTTACATCTTCTTTTAATACTAACAATTTATCCAACTTAGGTAATGTTGCAGACATAAGTATAAATTTAATATTTAAAGTAGCTGCGTAAAAGCGAATAAAATAGATCAGCTTATCCCAATGACTTGGACTATAACTTTGTAATTCATCTAACACCACAATAGAATTTGCTAAACGATGAAATAAATAATTCTTTTCCTTCCTGTTCGTTTTTAAAATATCAAAAAAACTAATGTGTGATAACAAACTAACTGGATAATGAGCAAAGAGATTAGAAATATAGTTTAACTTATCTTTTCCATATTGACCATCGTGTTCTTCTTTTTCAGAAAATCCTGATCTGCTATGTAATTCAACTATTTCATCTTCTTTTAATCCTAAAACTTCTTTTAATGTTCCAAAAGTTTGCGTAATCAAAGTTGTAAAAGGAAAAACATAAAACACCTTATTTAATTTTCCATTATGCCCTTTAAGCAATTCAATGGTAGCTAAAATAGAAAGGTTGGTTTTACCTCCTCCAGTAGGAGCCTCAATATAGAAGAGATTTTTATCTAAATTATTACGAATATTTCGCAATACTTCTACCCCCATCTCTTTTCGCAATATATTGAGATTTCCACCTGACATCTCTATTGGATTCTTTAAATCACAAGTGTCTAAATCTTCATAAGTCTTTGCATTATAGTTTAATTTAGTACCAGCACTATCAAGGTATTTATGCTTACTTACATTATCATATAATTCATCGATCCTTTCTTGGCTAAACACTCCAAAATCTGTAGTTGACAACTCAGAACTATATTCATTTGTTGCTAAATAATCTGATGCTGTTAATAATGAAAAATTCATTTTAACCAATGCATAAAGAGAAGCTGATTTACAAAATGTTTTAAAAACATATCTTTCCAAAACTTTCTTATCCCCTATATACTGTAATACAACTGGATTTATATCATATTGAAATTCTTTAAAATAGGAAGACATAAAGTCAATTACTTCTTTCTTGTCTTTATTGGCCATAATATAAGCCATATATAAAGTAATATCTACATTATCATCTATTTTGGGACTATGATGTTTAAAAATACTATAGGAAAAAAAGAACGCAGTAGATAATAGTAAATATGGCTGATTGTCTTTGAATTTATCAAAAATATCATTAAAATGCTTTGCTAAATAAATAAAAGCTCCTAATGCTGAGTGATTTGTAGCTATTGGGCTATTAGCCCTTTCTTTTCCATAAAATTCAGGATTATCCATCTTATCCTTATCTGCCTGAAAAGCTTCATTCACCTTTCCATAGTCGTGAAAAACAATACTATTTACAAACTGCTTCTTTATTTCATTGCCCAATTCTAAATTAGTAACATTTACATCTTGTAAATACTTTTGAATTAAGGAATCAATGCCTTCATCTATTTGATGAATATTTACAAGTTTTTCAAAATAGGTATTAACTAATTCAACATGTTCGTGTAAAGTCTCTGGCCTTTTTGCACTATCTCTTTCTTTAGGTCTATGTGCCCAATAAGTTTCCTCGTTAAGTAAAAAACTTCTTAACGAGGGAACTTCTGATAATAACTCTTTTACCGTTTTATATGAATTGGACATAGGTTTCAGTTTCCTTTAAACAATATAGATTATCTAATGCTTTCGAATTTTTAATCAAATAAGATGAATATGCAAAATCGAAAAGTTCATATTGCATCAACTCTTCATTAAAATTCATTGGTAATCGCTCAAAATATACAAATGAGTCTAAATCAATGTCACTAGATCCGAATGCGGGAAAAGGTACTTCACTATTATCTTTGTGAATAATAGTCTTTAAAAACAAACTCTTTAATTCTATTCCTTCTTCTAAATCACCATTTGCTAATTCAAAAGAATATTCTTTGAAACTACTTTTTGTCCACCAAGCAGTAAACTCATTCTTTCCAAAATATGGTATGAATTCCGTTTGTGCTTCGCTAAGATATTTTAAAAGTTTTCCTTGTAATATATCAGATTCATTTAACAAAAGATAGATCCGATAAGAAGGCTTAACTAAAGTCAGTTCTTCTGTCAAATAATTAGAACCTTTATTAGCATAACCTACCGTATTTGTATATTTAATAGCCGTTTTCACAAAATTACCTTTGTCGTGATTTAAAGGCTCAATCGCTATTTTCAAATCTTTTAACTGAACGTAATATTCAGGTAAAACTCCCTTTTCTTTATAACCTCCTAACCCCAATATTGCTCCAAGAATTCCTAAAACAGCTGGTTTATGAATCATATTGTAAGACAGATTAATCGTATTATTGGTGTCTGGTTTTCTAAAAAAACCAAACTCTGAATGTAGATCTATAGATACTAATTTCATAAGTCAGTTTTAAACAGATTAAAAGCTTCCTGAAGATTTTACACCTTCAGGAAAGCTTGATTACATTTCACTTACAACAGCACCTTCTGGCAAATTAATCACCTTTGTTAATGCTTTGCTATAATACAATTCTATCTTTTGAATATCTGATGCAATATGCGGTTCTTTTAAAAGAGCTTGCACTTTAGATAAATCAATTTCTTTATTATCATTAATATCTATTAAGTTGACAAAAGAAGGCAACACTGTTTTTGCATTTTCTTTTAATTCAACCCATAACAATAATTCATTTTCAGTTCCTGACTTAGCAGCAGAGTCATAGTAAGTAGCCCCTTTGCGAAGTCCTTCTTTTAATTTATCAATATCATCAGATGTTAATCCTTTTGCTTCAACTCGATTTACATCTTCTTCAATATTTTTAGGATTTACTGAAAAATGATGTACATAGTGCCCCTCCTCTAATCGAGATTGAGATCCTAAAGTTGTCATTGTATTCTCTGCGCTTCCCTCATTTGAGTTACGAAATGGAGACATAATTTGTTCTGAATAAATTACGTTCTCAGAAAATTTATTCACTCCATGTGTAATTTGACAAGTACCGTGAATTGAAATATTAGTTTTCCCTGCATAAGTACCTCCAAATAAACGAACATCTAAGTTTTTTAATAAATTACCTAAAACCTCTAAACGCAATTTAGATTTATCCTTATCTTTTTCATGTTTAAACTCTTTATAATGCAACAAATAAGTTTCGTCTAAACTTCTGGGAGCCATTGTTTCATTAAGAGATTTAAAATAAAAGATATTCTCATTTAAAGCAGTTTTCCAATAGTTACGTACAGAATATTTCAATGCTTTATCTGTTGCATATACCACTCCATTTGGCAATTTTCGTGGTTGACCCGAAAAGTCTGCATTGTAATTAGAGTTAATTGATTTGATGACTGCAGCGCCATAAACACGATTTTTAAATGTTGTACTCATAACTATTGATTTTTAATTTTACTGTATAATTGATTTTTTGCAAATACTCCAGAAAGTATTTCAGGTAATAATTGTTTCAAGTTGATTGTAGTTTCATAACTAAGGACAAATGCTGCTGCTCTTTCGAAACTACGAGAATAATTCTCATGTTTATAACGTGCAAAATCATTCGCAATAGCTTTTTTAAATTCGCTACATTTTGATTGTTGTAGATAGGGCTCTAAAAGCTGATAACTTGTATCTGCCGATTTACTCTTACTCATTAAATAGTCGATTACCATCCCTGAGATAAAAGCAAAATCTGTATCATTTGCTTCTCTTAACAATCCCTCATCAGATATCACCTCTTCTACAAAGTTTTGATAATCTTTAAGTTTACTTCCCATATATTCCTTATTTTGTTGATTAAAAAAGTGTTGTGTACTATACCAAATATTTAATTTTTCTTTAATTCCATATTCATTAACTCTTTTGATATCATCCTTTACAGCATTAAATACCATTTCATCAAACATATGTTGATCTATCGTTTGTCTCTGTGATTTATATACGTAGTCATAAACAGTTTTTCTGTATTTAGAATAAGATACAAAAGTCAAATCTAGTCCTTCGTACCCATCTTTACTTAAATCAGAAAAATAGTCAACTCTCAAGAACCTTGTCTGAATAAAAGGCTTTAAAACTGTTTGTTCTAATTCAAAAACATTAGTAATTAAAGGATAAAACTTTAAATCTTTTCCTCCCTTTTCTTTTATTTCAAAGAAGTTTTCAATTTGCATTTCATCTTTTAGCTTATACTCAAACTTTGTTACAAAATCAAAATCTTTAAATACTATTCCATCCTTTGTATTTTGCCAAAATAATAGATAATAATTACTTGCATCTGCACTATAATCTTTTATCAGTTTCTCTATAATTTCCTTATACCCTAACTTAAATCCATTCTCTCGAATTATTTTAATCATTAAATCATCTAATTCTTCTTGATAAATAAATACTGGTAAAGGACTTGGCAAAATCTTATTTGGTAAAATATTTTTAAACTCATATAAAAACTTTGCTTCTAAATTTGAAATACGTCCAGATATATCAAAACTTGCTGTTTGATGCATTAGAAAAGGCATATTACTATTAAAACCATTCAAAAAATTACTAGTTCCATAAATAAGACCTTCTTCATTTGGAATTGTATTATATTTATCTGTATTAAACAACTTATCATCCAAGTACTTTTTATGGACTTTTTTATAGTTCTCTATAGACTCATCTATGTAAAAAATAATATAATCTGCATCTGTAAGTTGTCTTACTTTTAACAACTCTTGATCTATTACACTTAAAGCATCTTTACATTTCTGTTTTTCAGCTTTATCATTACTTTTCTGAAACAATTCTTTTAATTCCTCTTGTTTACCTAGTAACAAGACACGATCAGATTCCAATCTCATTTCTATCTTATCTAAAATCAACGAAAACTGATTCTGTGTAAAAAAGTGTTCAACTATTTTGTTTACCTCTTTTTCAGTTTCATTCTCAAATAATAAACTAGTTTTTTCAAAATAACCTGAAAAACGTTCATATATCTGTTTTTTCTTCCCTCCAGCATTTGCTTTATATTTTTCACCTCCTATTAAATGTTCTCTTTTAAAAGCAACCATATACGGAGAGCAACTATGAATAGCTTTTGTAGGTAAATCAAAACATTTGTTTGTATCAATGCACCAAGCATTCTGCTGTAAAGTCTTACATTTATTCAGAAAGGCACTTACCTCTTCCTTTTCTTTCTTTGAAAAAAGTTCATACTCAAAATCTACTAAATCAATACTACAAACCTGATTTTCGTTTTTCTGATGTAATAAAATATGTAAACCTTCTTTAGGTTGAGACCCCTGATTCTTAAATTCCTCAGGCAAGGCTTGGGTAAAATTTACTAGTTCTTTTATCATCTCTATATTTTTTTTTCGTCAATAACTTCTAAAAAACCCATTCCTTGAGCATTATATAAACCTCCTCCAACATTTAATAATAAATCGACGAATCGGCGCTCAGCTGTAATAGCAATCTTAAAATTTATATATCCCTTAATCTTCGTTTCCGCCTCTGTATTATCTTTAATTGTAATCAGTCTTGGGCGACTTCCTTTTAAGTAAAACTTGGGCTCAATCAT
This sequence comes from Myroides phaeus, assembly GCF_009799805.1. Taxonomy (NCBI): domain Bacteria; kingdom Pseudomonadati; phylum Bacteroidota; class Flavobacteriia; order Flavobacteriales; family Flavobacteriaceae; genus Myroides; species Myroides phaeus. Next base: position 2,135,347 of record NZ_CP047050.1, on the reverse strand, counting down.
TAATAATGCAGTATTCGCGGTTTCTAAATCATAAAATGCTTTAATTTTTTCTCGCCAATTCATTATAAATGAATCTAAAAATCTTAAATCTTCTGGGCTTAGATAATCGTAATGTCTTCTTTCATTCTTTTCTCCAACTACTAATGGGGAAAAAGGTTTTACTTCAATTGATAAAATTTCGTTTAGAGTTTTTGAAGAAAATAGATTAGGGATTGTCTCTATTGACTTTACTTTAAAAGATTGTTTTGATTTTTTATCTGCAATACATATTTTTTCAGAAGCAAATAAACCTTGTACAAAGTGTTGCATCGCCTCTGGCAACTGAAAAGCAATCTGAAATTCTAATGTATTTTGTTTCAAATGCAAGCGATCACCTTGTATTGTAAAAGGACATTTTATATCACTAAAACTAAAAAACTTATACCCTTTACCATATCCACGTTCATGTAAAAAACTAGCATACTCTTTATCTCCTTTCGCAATGATTCTATATATCGCAGAAGATAAAGGATATTGATAATTAACTGGAATTACAAGAGTTCCTTCTATTGCTTCTAATATTAATTTAAACCTCATTTTCTAACCTATATAATAGCTCTTTAATTTACATAATTCAATTTTCAACAATACAATTGTATTCTTAAAGATATATAATTATCTTATTCAAAATCTTTATTTTTAGTAAACCCCTCATTATTTTGAGTTAAAGCACTATCCCTCTCATCTTCCCCCCAACCCCTCTTTCTGTTAAAAAAACAAATCAACACCCCTCAACCACCTATCATTACAGACTTATACGGACCTTGTACCACACAAATACCACATTTGTACCACACACCTACCGAAAAAAAGCTGATTTCCGAAGGTCTGTGGTACTTGTGTGGGAGATGTCTCGAACGTGGGCTAATTAAAACACCCTTAATTCACAAATAATTACACTTCAAAATTAGATTGCTATTAGCGTTTGATTTAGCTAAATATGACTTTTTACCCCTCAAAAAAACCTTTTTTGCCTTTACATACTCTTTTTTACAATGTGTATCATTTTGCTATAAAACACGTACAACCCCAGTAATAGCAAGAGTTTGCACAAGAATGTGACTACAAGACAGGAAAAGAGACAAGAAGGGAAAAAAGTGGTCATTTGAGCCCAAAATAGCCAAAAAAATACATTATAAATATATTTAATTTTGCCATATAAGAATCTGACAACCAACACTCTATTATTTAAAAACAAAATAATCTTTCATTATGGCAAGAATTCCAAATAGTATTTTAGGTGAGTTTACCGGTTCGATTGGTACTGTGATTGGATACAACTACAGAGGTCAAAAATGTATGCGTACTAAACCTAAAAAATCAAATTACAAATCAACTCCTGCTCAGTTGAAACAACAACAAAAGTTTAAGTTGTCGCACGAGTTTTTGTATCCTCTGAGCGACGTTACAGATCTGTATTTCGGACATAAAATAGGTGCTAAATCACGTACGAACTTGGCGCTTTCACATCTTTTATTATATGCAATTAAAGACATTGATGACAACCTCCAAATCGACTACCAACAGGTTGTGATTACAAAGGGATACTTGCCTGCTGCAACGATTACGGAGGTAACGCTTACTGACGAAGAATTGCGTATTAATTGGACGCCTAATGGTGGTCGTGATCTGGCACTTGACTCGGATAAAGCGAAAGTGGTATTGTTTTGTGAAAAGCAAAAATTATTCTTCTTACCTGACAAAGAAGGCATTAGAAGTGAGGGTACATTTACGTCGCCGTTACCAGAAAATTGGAAAGCAAAAAATTGTATTGTGTGGTTCTTTTTTGCTAAACAGGATGATAGTGAATGTAGTACAAGTGTGAACTTTTATGGGTTGATATAGAAGGTAATGCGTGATACGTAAAACGTGATGCGTCTTTGTGACGACACATCATCGTAAACCAAAACATCACTTATCAGACGATGCGTTTGAGCGGCCTTATTTGTTTAGCGAGCGTCAAATGCATGCAGACACCGCAAAATGAAAAATGGCGTAACGCAGTGGAGCTCGTATTTTTTCATTTAGGTGGCAAATGCAAGTTTGACCGCTAAACAAATACAGCCTTGATTTTTTTGTTTCGTTTTTTTATCAAGAAAAAAATGAAAAGAGAAAACAAAAAAAAGTCCACAAAAACATCTTTGTGGACTTCACTTGTAAGCATTGGTTCTTTTTCTTTTGCACTTGGTCTAACTAACTATTTTTTGCGACCATAACGAGATTAATCTCTCATTATTTCTTTATAGCGTTGTTCTGTTACCGCTAAACGGTTTGCAACAGAGTCGTAGTAAATAACTATTTTATCACCTACTTTTTTACGCATAAAAGACTCCCCTGCAATTCTCTCTTTTTTTAGATTGCCAGCATAATCTTTATACTCTAATGTCCACGTAAGCTCGTTCGACTTTCTTCTTTTTACTTCTTCAATATCAACGATAGTCGCTTCTGATTTGGCATAAGTTACATACTCGCTTTTGTATTTACGGGTGTCAAACATTCCTCCGTTGTACAACATATAAGCCCCGATTCCTCCTGCAACTACTAATACAAGGAAGATGATTTTTGCTAAATTACTTTGCATCTTTTATCTGTTTTAAATTATATACCTGCGAAATCAACTGTTCCGTATTTTTGTAATTCGAATGTGAAATCGTAATAGCTTGTTACGGTCTTACGGCCACGCATTTCTTTTGCTTCTCCAATTTTTTGTGCATGTATAACAAAGCGAACTTGTAATTCGTTTTCTCCTACTACTCTTACTGTATAGCTGCGCAAAACAAACTTCTCATATTCTGATTCTAACATAGCTGCTGCTGCTCCTACTTGGTACGGAATCTGATCGTAATTAATGCTTTCTAAGGCTACTGTATAGTCCTTTTTAGCTTCTGTTTTAACGCCTACTTTATTCTGAATATTTGCAATTAACTCGCTTGCTTGCTTTGCCATTGCGTTCTCCATTTCTTCTTTTGGCTCACCTACTTTACCGTCTGCATACGTTTGCTCGTACTTCTTGTCTCCATCTTTGTACTGAATCGTAACGCTTCCTAAAGCGGCATATAACTCATCTTGAGATAATAAGGTGATTGAACTGATTTGTTTATCTCCTCCGAAGTTCTTAATTACTAAGTCTTTAACTTGCTTGCCATTGTCTTCGTTTTGTGGAAAAATTGTACTTCCTCCACAAGAGGTTAACATCGTCGTTGTGGCAACAACTAAAAACAGAATCATCTTTTTCATAACTACTTTGATTTAATATTTAATACTTATTTTCTTTACTGAACTATTTGTAGGTTGTCTATTATTTCTAATTGCCCTATTATCTCTTGGTACATTTTGTCTAATAACGCTTGGTCTATTTTGGTAAACAACGCATCTTGTGCTTGTAAACCGACCTCCGTTATATTGGATGTATTACTTGCAATGATTATGGTGTGCTCTTTCAGTACCACATACACATTTCCTTTACTGCGTTTGTTAATCGCCAGCAAACGCTCCATAAACACGGGGTTTAACACTCTTCTAACTTGTGTTGCGTCTTTACTGTAAACGGTAAATTGCTGTAAAAAGGCTTCGTTGCTAACAGTTACTTTTTCTCCGCTTTTGTGTAAATAGGTAGCTATTTCGTTGTCCATTACAGTGCTAAACACCCCTTTTTTAGGGTGTATGTAAATGGGTACGGTAAACTTCTGAGGGGTTCTCGCTACAAAGTAATTTCCTGTAAATACGGTATCGTCAGCTTCTTTGACACTGCGCATATTGGGGCGATAGGTCAGGGTTAGGTTACACGACTGAAAGGGTACTCCTTTGTAATAGCCTACAAATTGTTCTCCCCCATATACAGCGTACTGCTTGACTTTCAGTAGGTCTGAATACAATATTTCGGGTAGGGATAAATGCCCTTTTTCGATGTAATGAAACTTGGGATTGATAAAGTGTACAATCTTCGTAAATACGGTTTTCTTTATCTCTTGTAAACTTGATGAAGTGTCTTTACTTCTGGTATTTTGTTGCTTTGGGGTATTATTCTGCTGTCCCATATAGTACACCAATGCGCCTATAGTCATCACTAAAAAGAATCCTCCTATAAACATAAGTAGGTTAAGTGAGTCCTGAAAAAAGTCGGGATTAACCGTAGAGAAGTAAATGATTCCGCCTACTAAAGCAAGGGAAATGACCACTTGAAAATACAGTACTTTGTTTGATTTTGTGCGCTCTTTTTCAAGAGTAGACAACTGTTGTCTAAAGGTTTGTCTGCAAAATGCTTGAAATGTGTGCAACGGAGCTAAGTTCGTTTCTCCTTGTTCTTCTATTGCTATTTCTTGTTTGTTTTCTCCGTAAATAGCGCCTATCACCTGCTCGTAATACCCAACATCTACGTGGGCTAACGCTCTGGTTATATGGGGAATCACCAAAGGGGGAACCGGAAGTGTAAACTCCTTTTGGTCCACACGTACCTTCATATAACTGATCGGATCTAACGTAAGTCTGACAATAAATAAAGGTACTATGGTTAAATAGGCATTCTCAATATCGACTACTTCTCCTGTTTTACCTTGCTTTATGCGGGTAAAAACTGCTGTAACTTGCTTACTTCTATTCATCACATTGCGCAATGAATTTAAAGGAAAGGCAATCAGACTAAGGAAGATAATCGGAAAGATAATTTTGTAATACGCACCAACGTTTGTACTGTTTTCTAAATTATCTATGGTTTTTGAAAAGGTGCTTTGAAGGGGTTCTAAAGCATAAACCACAAGTAAAACCACTATAATAAGAGCAACTACCGCGATGACAATAAGGTTGCGCAGAGCAATTTTCTTTTCTCTGTCGCATTCTGTTACTATTATTTTTTGGGCTTCACTCAGGTTCATAACTATGGGGACTAACCAAGTTGACTTCCTTATTTATCAACTTGCCACAAAAATAAAGGGTATTTTATGGCCTGAGGGAACTTATCTTTTTTCGCTACTTTTTAGTAAATTATCGTACTCTTTTTACAAATAATCGTTTTGTCATTTTAGTACAATTATTAAATTTATTGTGTAAAATATAACTGCCAACCCCCTATTTTACTTAGGAAATACTGCTTATAAATTCTAAGACTACTTCCTTTTTACGATCGGATACGGGAATGGTTTGCTTGGTAAACAACTCTAATAAGCCGTTTTTGTAATACTTGCTGATGTAGTTTACATTGACTAAATAGGATTGGTGACAACGGATAAAGGTGTTGCCGGGCAACAGGGCTTCGTATTCTTTCAACACTTTTGACACCACTATCTTTTGTCCGCTATTCAAATAAAAAGTCGTGTATCCTTTGTCACTTTTGCAATACATAATATCGCGCACTTGTACGATTTGTGTGTAGTCAAAGTTTTTTAGTGCAATACGCGTTGGCGCTTGTTCATTTTGGTAATAATCAGAGGCTATTTCCAATTGCTTTTTGTCGATTTTATGATCGTCAAAATTGTTATAACACCTGTCTATTTGCTGTTTAAACTCCGCCTCATCAATGGGTTTCAACAAGTAAGAAAACGCACCTAAGTTTAAGGCGTCGATGGCGTAATTGCTATAAGCAGTGATAAATATTATCTGTGCGTTTACTTCCATTTTGTGAAACAGCGAAAAGCTATTGCCGTCTTTTAAGTGGATATCGGCTAATATTAAATCGGGTTGTTGTTGTTCAATTTCTATTTCTGCTTTGCTGATTTCCCCCGCATACCCAACTACTTGTAAGTAGGGTATATCAACGATTAACGAGAGGATGTATTTTAAGATATTGGCTTCATCTTCGAGTATATATACTTTCATTTTGTTGGGTTTAGTCGATTAAAATTGGCAAATAAATATGAACTACTACACCTGTTTGTTGTGGGGTATCTGCCTTGTTTACAACCTCAAAATGGGCTCTTTTTTGTGTGCTATTATAGTGTAAGTCTAAACGCTCTTGTGTGATTGTTTGGGATAGCGACTTCTTAGTTTGCGACTTTTGATTTGGGGTATTCAGCCCTTTTCCGTTGTCTGTTATACAAATGTGTATGTGCTGATTTTCCTGTGTTATTTCCATCGACAGTTTTCCTGCATAGTCAATATGGGCAAACCCGTGTTCAATGGCATTTTCAACGAATGGCTGTAATAGCATAGGCGGAATTTCAATATTATCTGTGAGGATATCGTGGCAATTTATAGTGTACTCAAACTTGTTAGCATAACGCATTTGTTGTAGTTTGACGTAATTGCTAATGGTGGTTAATTCTTCTTTTAAGGTGATAAACTCACAGCGATTGTGTTCTAAGATATTGCGCATTAGGGTTGAAAAGGCAAGCAGGTATTCATTGGCTTGTCGCTTTTGGTCATTGACAATTAACCCTTGTAAATTGGCAATGGAATTGTAAATGAAGTGTGGATTTAACTGCAATTGGAGTGCGCGTTGTTCTACTTGCATTTTCTTGTTTTCCGTTTCTAATCGCTGGTTTCGCTCTTTTAACAAGCGTTGGCGATAGCGGATTTGCATATATAAAAACGCAAAGACAATAAGGAGTCCGAATGCCGTAAACATACGCCATTGCTGCTTGATCACTTTTTGGTTTAAGTCGTTATTCGTTTTTAATAAGGCTATTTCTGAGTCTTTTTTCTCGGTTTCGTACTTGGTTTGCAACTCGGCTATAAAGTCTGCTTTTATCTTTTCTTGGTTTGCTGTTTCTACTTTATAGCAAGAGTCTAAGGCTATTAATGCGTTTTTATAGTCGCCTTTTATCTTGTATGTGTTGCTTAATCCGCTGTAGATAATTCCTTTTTCTTGTCCTTTGTTACGAGTGTCTGCCCAGTGTAATCCCTCTTTGTAATAGGTTAAAGCCGAATCTACTAAGTTGTTTTTGATGAAACTGGTAGCCAGGTTATTGAACGAGGCAACGGTTAGTGCGTCGAGCTTTTTCAATTGGTTAAAACTCTCCTGACTACTTGCTAATGCTTGTGGGTAGTCCTTTTTTATGTTGTAGTAAAAGGTTTCTAAATCGTAATAACGCGCTGTGGCAAACGGGTCTTGTGTTTGTGCTAACAAGCGTTTGAACTCGTCTCTTAAATGGTCTACTTTATCTTCGTTTCCGGATGTAATTGCCAAGAGTAACGATATTTCGTAATAGCGTTGTTGAACGACTACTGTCTTGTTTAATGGGTGGTTTTCAAAGTGTAAGGTTGCGTATTCTAAGGCTTTTGCAGGGTTTCTGTTTTTGAAATATGCTTGTGCCAAAGCGTCGTAAAAGCGAAAAGTAATACTGCTGTTTGCCTTTTCTGCTTCACTTGTTTTTAGCAATAATTCCTCCATCAACGCCGCGTCAACAATGGCGTTGCTGTTTAATGCCGAGTATAGAATATACAGTTCTTTAAGGTGGGTTACTTCTGCTTGTTGCGCTGCTGTTTGCATCGCTGTGAAGTGTTGCTGTGCCTCATCAAATGCTTTGTTTTGATACGCTTCTAATCCGCTTATATAGTGATAAAAGGGATTCTTTTCTTTGTTGGCAACAGCAGTAAATTGGTCTTTTTCTTGTTGTACTATTTCCTTCTTCTCCTCAACACTAAGGGTATCCATGGATAGAAGCATCGCCAAGTAATCCGCCGTTGTACGGGTGTAATTTTCTTTATTGTTAAGAGCGGTTTCTTCGTTGTTAAGTTGTTCCTTACACGAAGTAAAAAAACACAAAATTAAGAGTAAAAATAGGGTAAACTGCCGATTGACCATAGTTTGCTTTGCTTTTTTAAGAGCGTCAAAGCTACGTATTCATAAAGATTTATTAAAATTTATTTGATTGGGAAACGTGATACGTGATACGTGATGCGTGATACGGCATTGTGGATATGTGTAACGTATAATTTTCGGTACAGACGCGATACTTCGCGTTTCCACAATGCATATTTTTTGAAAGCTTTGCTTTCAACCTTTCTTTTTCGAAACACTACGCTTTTCTGTTTTCTTCTCTTTTCATTTTTTTCTTGATAAAAAAACGAAACAAAAAAATCAAGGCTCTATTTCTTTAGCGGTCAAACTTGCATTTGACACCTAAATGAAAAAATACGAGCTCCACTGCGTTACGCCATTTTTCATTTTGCGGTGTCTGCATGCTGTTTGACACTCGCTAAATAAATAAGGCCGCCCAAACGCTCCGTCTGAACTGTGATGTATTTGTACATTGATGATATTCCATCATTTTACGCATCGGTTGATATTTGATATGATGTACATTAATGATATTCTCGTTGTGTGTTGTTTATCAGTATGTTTCAAACACCAAGTATATCGGTACAGACGCGATACTTCGCGTCTCCACAATGCATACAAACACATCAATAATCACGATGCATTGCGTCATCCGTAGGGGTAAACCCGCGTGTTTACCCACAATTAATTATTTATAATTAATCATATATTAAAATGTTTGGAATGGGTTGTTTATAAATAAACAACAGGGGGCGAACACATAGGTTCGCCCGTACGGAGCGCGAGACGTAATGCGTGAAACGGCATTGTGGATATGTGTAACGTATAATTTTCGGTACAGACGCGATACTTCGCGTTTCCACAATGCATAAAAAAAAGGATGAATAACAATTCACCCTTCTATAATTACCTATTTATTTCTGTAACTTTTCTAATAAATACTTGCCAATCCACTCTGGTACCTCTTCACTTGTAATGGTAACATCATCACCATTTTTCTCAACAAATACCGATATACCATCTTCCATTGAACTATCTATTATATATGCTCTATCTACACTTAAAAAAGCATCACATAATAATTCCATTGATCTATAATAACGACTAACTATCTTATCTGTATCTACATCATGTCCTCCTTTTCCAACTCTATTAGCAACACGACTAATATTAATAGATGGGTCTTGCGTCGAAATAAAATATAAATATGTTTTAAACCCTTTGGCTTTGGCTTCTTTCAAAAATTCAACTTTTGAAGGATGAGACATTACAGTTTCAAAGGAAAATGAAACATCACAATCCAACAAAATATACCTCATAAATTCAGCAATAACAGCTGCAATATAACTATTAATTGGAGCCTCAATAATCAATACGTTCTCTTTAATTCTAACTGACGACAAACTATTCAGCTGTACACGAGTGTCATTCTCAATCAAATTATTTAAAAACGACAACCACTGTTCATTACTTACTTCAGTAGGAAAAAAATTACTACAATCAATAAATCCTTTAGCCCTCAATTCTTTTTCAATTTCATCTGCATTGACATAATAACCTATTGAACACTCTTCAGCAATTCCCGTTAATAACGTTGATTTTCCAGAACCATTTGGACCTCCAAACATCCTAAAACGTTTCATATTATCGTTTTAATTTAAACGATTTCACTTCTGTTTTTACTGTTCCGAATTTCGGCTTACCTAATACTTTCTTAGTACCATCAGATCCTACTTCGATTAATTGTCCTCCTTCAACTTTTTGGTAAGACAAGCCTAATGCTTTATTAACGCGAATAGCATTTTTAGAAGCCTTTAAATGTATCGTATTAAGTTTTTCCTTATTGATTTCTTTTGTTTTCATCTTCTAATCCTTTTTACTTCTTTAAATATACAACAAAAATCATTGTTTGTCAATACATTACAATCAACACAAAATCTCTATCATTCTTCAACAAAACAAATATATTTAGATCGTATTCGCAAATTTAAGTCAACTATAGTTCAGTTATTTATACTTTCAGTGACAATGTAGCTGATCTACAGAGAACATCTTGACGGAAACCGATATGCGGGAAACGTCGTAACGAAAACCAGGAACCGATATGCGGAAAACAAAAAACGAAAACCGAAAACGGGGAACGGAAAACCGGGAACCGAAAACGTGAAACGTCATTACGAAAACCGTTACTCTCTCCTTATTTATGTCTTTCTTTCAAAATGGTTTCTATGTCTTCTAAGGTAAATCCCTTTGCTTTTAGCAAAAGTAGGTAGTGATACATCAAATCGGCGGCTTCGTTTTTAAATAAATCGGCGTTCTTATCTTTGGCTTCAATGACTACCTCAACGGCTTCTTCTCCTACTTTTTGGGCTACTTTGTTGATGCCGCGTTGATATAACTGATAGGTGTATGAACCCTCTGTTTTATTGTCAATGCGACTACTGATCACGTCTTGTAATTCGTACACAAATCCTTTGCTACTGCTTTCTGTGGTGTCAAAACACGTTTCTGTTCCTCTGTGGCAAGTGGGTCCGTCTGCTTTAACCTGAATCAACAGACAATCGCCATCGCAGTCTAACTGCATACGCTGTACCCAAAGGTAGTTCTGTGAAGTTTCTCCTTTGGTCCACAGCCTGTTTTTGGTACGACTAAAAAACGTTACTTTTCCCTCTGCAACGGTTTGGTCAAAAGCAGCCTCGTTCATATAGGCTTGCATCAACACCTTCATTGTTAATGCGTCTTGAATTACAACTGCTACTAACCCGTTTCCCTTATTAAAATCTATATTCTCTTTCATCTTACTGCTATATTTTTTGTTTTTAATGCTTGTTTTAATGCTACAATAGGCACTTGTCCGTAGTGAAAAATACTGGCTGCTAAAGCACCTGTGGCACGCGTTTGAGTAAACACATCTTCAAAGTGTTCAATAGCCCCTGCTCCACCTGATGCGATAACTGGAACATCAACAATATCGGCTACTTGACTGGTTAGTTCAAGTGCAAAACCACCTTTGGTTCCGTCGTGATTCATAGAGGTTAACAGGATTTCCCCAGCCCCACTACGCACGCCTTCTTGTGCCCAATCTAATGTTTGTTTATCCGTTTTCTCACGGCCTCCTTTGCTATACACCCACCACACACCATCTTCTTGCTTGGTGTCAATGGCCAATACCACACATTGGTTGCCAAACTCCTGTGCCAACTCGCTCAGCAACTCCACACGGCGGATAGCGGCAGAGTTTACACTCACCTTATCAGCACCAGCGCGAATGAGTTCCCTCGCTTGCTCCACACTGTTGATTCCGCCACCAACTGTAAACGGAATATTGATTTCCCTTGCAATAGCGCGTACTAAATCAACTAACGTCTTTCTGTTTTCAATAGTTGCCGTAATGTCTAAAAACACCAATTCGTCTGCCCCCTCTGCTACATAGCGCTTTGCCAACGCAATCGGATCACCTGCTTGTTTGATGTTTTCAAAGTTTACACCCTTTACTACTTGTCCGTTTTGAATGTCCAAACACGGTATTATTCTCTTTTTTAGCATAACTCACTCAACTGTTTTAACGTGATCGTTCCTTCATAAATCGCCTTGCCAATAATAGCGCCCTCACACCCCATTTCTCTCAACCTCAACACATCGGCTATGGTTGTGATACCACCACTCGCAATTAAATCAACACCTGTTTTACTCATAATCTCATTGTATAGTTCAAAAGCAGGCCCACTCAGCATTCCGTCTTTGTCAATATCGGTTACGATGGTCGTACTCACGCCTTGTTCCATGTACTCGCTAATGAAATCCACCACATCAACCTTACTGCCTTTAAGCCAACCTTGAGTCATAATTTGTCGATCTTTACAATCGGCTCCTAAGATAATTTTGTCGCTGCCGTATTCTTTCAACCAGCTGTAAAACATCAGCGGATTATTTAAGGCTACACTACCCACAGTTATCTGATTAGCCCCTGATTCAAAGGCAATCTTCACATCATCTTCAGTTTTGATTCCCCCTCCAAAGTCCACAATCAACTTAGTTTGTGTAGCAATCGCCTCTATTAATCCCGCTATCTGTACTTTGTTTGACTTAGCCCCATTTAGGTCCACCAAGTGTAAGTATTGAATACCATTATCTTCAAAGCGTTTCGCCATTTCAACAGGGTCGTCTGCATATATTTTTTTAGTGTCGTAATCTCCTTTGCTCAAGCGAACACATTTTCCGTCTATTACGTCTATTGCTGGTATAATTCTCATAATTCTAAAAAGTTTTTTAATAATTGGTTTCCAATAGTTGCCGATTTCTCAGGGTGAAACTGCACAGCGTAAAAGTTGTCTTTTTGCAAAGCCGCTGAAAAAGGCAGAATATAGTTTGTTGTAGCTACAGTATTTTCATTCACCTCAGCACAATAACTGTGTACAAAGTAAAAATCGGCTCCCTCTTGTATGCCTTGAAACAACTGGCCTTGTAGGGTATTGCAATCGTTCCAACCCATATGTGGCACAATATCTGTACTTGGAAACAAACGCACCTTGTTGTCAAAAACACCAATGCCCTGCGTATTGCCTTCCTCTGTAAATTGGCACAACAACTGCATTCCTAAGCAAATACCTAAAACGGGTTGTTTCAACTGCTTAATCACCTCGTCTAACTGGCGTTCTTTTAAATACGCCATCGCCGATGACGCCTCACCTACACCGGGAAAAATAACTTTATCAGCAGCGTTTAATTCATTGATATCATCCGTAACAATAGTCTGATATCCCAACCGCTGTACGGCATTCTCAACCGACTGTATATTTCCCGCATTATACTTTAAAATCGCTATCATAAGATTCCTTTTGTACTTGGTATTTCGTAATTATTCGTGCGTGATACCGCTTGTTTTATCGCTTTTGCAAAGGCTTTAAACACCGCCTCTATCTTGTGGTGCTCATTCGTTCCCTCACATTTGATGTTTAGGTTACACTGTGCGGCATCACTAAACGATTTGAAAAAGTGGTAAAACATTTCTGTTGGTACATCCCCTATTTTCTCACGGGTAAACGCCACGTCCCACACGATCCAAGGTCGCCCTCCAAAGTCAATAGCCACCTGTGCTAAGCAATCGTCCATCGGTAGTAAAAAGCCATATCTCTCAATTCCCTTTTTATTGCCCAAGGCTTGTTTGAACGCCTCTCCCAACGCCAATGCCGTGTCCTCCATTGTGTGGTGTTCATCAATTTGCAAATCGCCTTTCACCTTCACCTGTAACCCTACTTCCCCGTGTTTGCTGATTTGTTCTAACATATGATCAAAAAACGGTAAGCCTGTGTCAAACTGTGATTCCTTATTACTATCCAGGTTCACCTGCACTTTAATATCGGTTTCTTTGGTAGTACGAACCACCGTTGCTGTGCGTGGTTTAGCTTTTAAAAACTGGTAGATGTCGTTCCAACTCATCGTTGTTAACGCTGCTTCTGTATTGTTGTCCTCCTGAATCAAAATAGCCTGTGCCCCAAGGTTTTTAGCCAGTTGAACATCTGTTAGCCTATCGCCAATAACGAAGGAATTTGCCAAGTCGTAGTTGCCATACACGTACTTGCCCAACATACCAATACCAGGTTTACGCGTTGGTTTGTTCTCTTGTTCAAACGACTCATCAATGTAGATATCCACAAAGTTGATTCCCTCTCCTTGCAATACCGCCAACATCTTGTTTTGAGCAGGCCAAAAGGTTTCTGTTGGAAACGACGCTGTACCCAGTCCGTCTTGATTACTCACCATTACCAATTCGTAGTCTAATTCCTTGGCGATGCGCGCTAAATTGGTGATTACCTGAGGTAGGAACTCCAACTTCTCTAAGCTGTCGATTTGAAAGTCAGCTGGTTCGTTGATGATTGTTCCATCTCTATCAATAAATAATACTTTCTTTTTCATTGTCTATTTGTTTTAAAGTGTTGATTAATTGGGTGTTTTCCGTTGGTGTACCGATTGATATACGCAGTGTATTAGGCACGACACTATGGCGATTGCGCACAATAATTTGCTTGTCTATCAATTGGCTGTACACCGCGTTGGCATTGGTTACCTCCACTAAAATAAAGTTGGCATCTGAGGGATAAATGCGCTTGGTCATTGCCATTGCGTTAAGTTCCTCAATGACCCTTGCCTTTTCTTGGTTCAACAAAGCAATGCGTTTGTCAAAAGCTACGGTATCGCTCAACACCTTAATCGCTTCCAGTTGGTTGATTTGGCTGATGTTATAAGGCGACTTCACCTTGTTGAAATACTGCAATACCTCTTGATTCATCACCGCCATACCAATTCGCAAACCAGCCATTCCCCATCCTTTTGACAAGGTTTGTAGAATGATTAAGTTAGGATAATCACCCAAACGCTGTGTCCACGATACGCTATTGCTGAAGTCGATATACGCCTCATCAACAATAACTATCCCTTTGAAATTAGCCAATATCCACTCGATTGTTTCCGTTGCAATTACATTTCCGGTTGGATTGTTAGGCGAACAGATAAACATTAGCTTGATGCTGTTGTCTTTCAAATACGGGGTTAGACTTGCCTTGTCAATCTGAAACAAATCGTTCAACGGCAAGGTATATAAGTCCACATTGTTGATATTGGCATAGACCTCATACATTCCGTATGTAGGCGTAAATGCCAATGCCTTGTCTTGTTTCGGTTCACAAAAAATGCGGTAAGCCAAGTCAATCGCCTCATCACTTCCATTTCCCAAAAACAAGTTGGCCGCGTCTATGTTTTTAATATCAGCAATTACCTGTTTCAACTCCTTTTGATACGGGTCTGGGTATCGGTTGGTCAAACCGAAAGGATTTTCATTAGCGTCTAAAAAGACACCCTCATTCCCCTTATATTCATCTCGCGCACTTGTATAAGGCACTAAACTCTGTATATTTTGTCGCACTAAAGCGGTGATATTACTGTTCATTGTTCAACTTTTTTAAGCGAATGGTAACGGCATTTTTGTGAGCGACCAACTGCTCTGCTGCTGCCATAATTTCAATAGTTGGTCCGAGTTGTTGGATTCCGGCTGCGGTGATGGTTTGAAAAGTAATTTTCTTGACAAAACTATCTAAAGACACACCACTGTAACTTGTTGCATACCCGTTTGTTGGCAAGGTGTGATTGGTACCACTGGCGTAATCTCCGGCACTCTCACAAGCGTATTTCCCTAAGAATACAGAGCCTGCATTGACAATCGCATCAGTGTATTGTTCGAAGTTGTCCACTGCCAATATCAAGTGCTCAGGCGCATAGACATTGCTCAGTTCGATACACTCATCTATGTTGTTTAACTGAATTACCAGGCTATTGCTCAGGGTTTGCTCTACTAAATCACGTCTTGGCAATTCCTTTGTTTGCGCCACAATTGCTTGTTGTACTTTGTTTAATATTGCTTCGTTATCACTGACTAAAACAACTTGACTATCCGTACCGTGTTCTGCTTGAGATAACAAGTCTGCTGCTACGAAATCGGCATCAGCATTTTTGTCGGCAATGACTAACACCTCACTTGGACCAGCCGGCATATCGATTGCCGTTCCTTGACTTGACACCAACTCTTTTGCTTTGGTTACAAATTGATTACCCGGTCCAAAAATCTTATACACCTTAGGTACGGTTTCTGTTCCGTAAGCTAAAGCGGCGATAGCTTGTGCTCCTCCTATTTTGTATATTTCGGTAATGCCTAAGAACGATGCGGTGTATAGAATAACTGGATTGACTACGCCGTCTGCGTTACACGGTGTACACAACACAATTTGCTTGCAACCTGCTATTTGCGCGGGGATTCCCAACATCAGTAAGGTTGAAAACAAAGGAGCCGTTCCTCCAGGAATGTATAATCCCACTTTTTCTATCGGTTTGCTCTTTCTCCAACAGCTTACCCCGGGACTCGTTTCTACTACTGCTTCTTGTGTTTGTTGTGATTCGTGAAACTTCTTGATATTGGTATAGGCTACTTTTATCGCTGCTTTCAACTGTTCATCTACCTGACCGATAGCGTTACACAACTCTTGATTGCTCACTTTTAGGTTGTCAAGACTTGCCTTGTCGTACTTCTCTATTAATTGGTAAACTGCCTTATCGCCTTGTGTGCGTACTTGTTGTAATATATCGGCTACCTTATCCGTTAGGTTTTCTGCTTGAATGCTTGGTCGTTTACAAAGCGTTGTCCATTGTTCACGTGGGGGAAATTGTACTGTTTTCATTTGTAATTCTGTTGGTTGGCTTAAAAAATCATCTTTTCAATTGGAGCGACAAGGATACTTTCTGCTCCTGCTTTTTTGAGTTCGTCTATGATATCCCAAAACTTGTCTTCTTGGATTACAGAGTGAAGGCTACTCCACCCTTCATCTGCTAAGGGAAGTATGGTTGGACTTTTCATTCCTGGTAAGATTCTGACGATTTCATCTAACTTTT
The DNA here is from genome assembly GCF_009799805.1 of Myroides phaeus. Taxonomy (NCBI): domain Bacteria; kingdom Pseudomonadati; phylum Bacteroidota; class Flavobacteriia; order Flavobacteriales; family Flavobacteriaceae; genus Myroides; species Myroides phaeus. The sequence continues at coordinate 2,119,155 of NZ_CP047050.1, read as the reverse complement.
CATTAGGTGCGTTTAGCAGGATATACTTGTTTTCTTTGGCTCTCAAGACGGCTTTTATGCGGAACAACAGTTTTTGTAGTATGGCTTGTTTCTCATCTGCTAACCCCGGACTTGCAATAAGAATAGCCTGACTATCCATTACTTTCTCTACTTCTTTTAGTCCGTTTGACATTAGGGTTGACCCACTACTTACGATATCACAAATACCGTCTGCTAATCCGATGCTTGGGGCAATTTCAACACTACCTGAGATAAACTCGATGTTGGCTTGTACGTTCTTGCTTTCCAAGTATTTTTGAAGGATAATCGGATATGACGTTGCTATCTTTTTATTTTGGAAGAAGGAGATATCGTTGTATGCTGTGTTTTTAGATACAGCTAAGCTCAATCTGCAAGAAGCAAAACCAAGGTATTCTACAATATCTACGTTTTGGTTAGCCTCTAAGTAGGCATTCTCACCTACAATTCCGATATCTGCCACGTTTTGTTCAACGTATTTGGCGATATCATCATCGCGTAAAAACAAGATTTCGATTGGGAAGTTTGTACTTTCGGAGATTAGTTTTCCTCCTCCGTTTGGAATCTTAATTCCGCATTCTTTGATAAGTTCTAAGGACTTTTCGCTTAAACGACCGCTTTTTTGGATTGCAATTTTTAATTTACTCATAGTTTCAATTTTAGATGTCTGAGTAAACCAATGCAGGTGTATAGAATGCTTATAAAAACAAAAATCCCGTTTGACTTACTCAAACGGGATAATTAGATATATTGTTGTTTAAATTTACATCATAACATTATCTGCTCGCGTGAGTGCAAGTTAAATGATGATGATGATGTAATTTATTTGTAAACATTTTTTCTGTTTTGTATGATTCAAAAGTAGTGTTTTTTTTAATTACACAAACTTTTTTTATGTTTTTTTTGAAAAAAAGGTGTTTTTTATTCAATGCAACGTAATGAAAAGCAAGGATATACAGACCATTATACAAGGGTTAGAGGTTAGATGTGATATGTGATTTACATTGTGTCGTATGCCGTGCGGGCGAATAATAATTCGATTACTATGACAAAACCAATTAAAAATTAGAAATAATTATTGTTGTTTTTTGAGAATATTTTAATAAAACAAAGCATACAAATCCCTAAGGGTAACTTGTGGTTATCCTTGTTTTTATATTATATGTAAAATTAAATTATGCTATTAATCTAATTTCATAAGGTCTATTATTTTTTACACAAGCACAAATACGATGTATAAGTTTATTTCTAACATTGTTCAATACAAGCATTTTACTTTTACCTTCAGCTACTTTCTTATCATAATATTGTTTCATCTCAATATCATTTTTAGAACTAGATAGAGCACATAAATGCAATAGTTTTTTAAGCTTTTTATTTGCCATAAAATGAACCTTTGCTCTACCACGAACACTTTTACCTGATGTATATTCAAAAGGAACTACACCACAATAAGAGGCTAATTGTCTTGGGTTTTCATAGGTTGTACAAGCATTTGTAAAACAGATTAAAAACAAAGCCGTTACTCTTCCAACTCCAGGAACAGAAGTGATATGATTATATAATACCTGAAGTTCTTGATTCTCTTTAATTAAATCATCTATCTGATTTTCAATAGCTTTTAAAGCTACCTCTTCTGATCTTATGATTGCTTTAATATTCTTTGATAATACATTATAAACTTCTATATCATACACTTTCAATTCATTTGTTCTAACTTGTAAAGCCGTTTTATGAGATAAAATCATTTCTCGTTGCCCTAATAACCCTTGTATTTTATCTAAAACCTTATCCGATGCTTTAAATATTTTTGCATCTTCTTGATTTTTCTTGGCATAAAGAGCTATTCTCTCAGAATCAATTTTATCATTTTTTCCTCGTTGAATTCCACTACTACGAATAATACGATATGACATCTCAACCCAGACATAAAACGATTTATTTATCAAAATATCTAGTATTATCTTATTATAAATACCAGTATATTCCATACAAATTAGAGTAACATCCATAGAACATTTTTCTTGCCTTACCCATTTCAAAAACTGAGTAATTCCCTTTTTTGTATTACTAAATTGATTGTGTGAAGATTGTTTTGATTCACCTAAAATCGTTGCATCGAAATACTCTTTTGAAATATCTATTCCAATAAAATGCTTAAATTTGTTCATAATAAAAATTATTTATAACAACCACTTACTAAAGTATTATCTAAACCTTGATACTAGACCCGAACGTCTTAATTACTAATTTGATACTTCTTAGTATAACCAACAAAGTCCTAATCGAATTATAAGCCTTGATGCTTTGCCCCTACGATGGTACACTTTGTTGGTTTGGTTGTTTATTTATTCTACTTCTCTCGTATATATAAATTTATCATTTTTTTATTAAGCAAATCTAAAGGCCCCTACCTCGGTTATCGATTGACATTATCTTTTCAATAGATCAATACATCACACGGGCACGGACAAAACCTATGTGGTAGTCCATTGCTATTTATTTGTAAATAAAGTAGCGTATTACATTAATACATATTAAAACTTTTGTTGTTGATCTGTAATCCCTATAAACTATGCGTCAAATACAGGCATACCATTGTATAAAAAGCTCTAATTCAATGAATAGCAATGCATTTATTTTACTGATATATGAAAAAATATATTTATTTTTGTATTATAAAAATTCTAAAGATGGCTAAACCTATTAAAATTACACCCGTACTTAGAGGTAAAGATGCTATTGTTTTTTTAAATAAAGTAAATGATATAAAGCACTCAACTTCATCAAAATCGAAGCTTAAAGCTATTCGTGAAGATTCAAATGCGTTAAAATCAATATTTAAAAAATAAATATTGTGACTCCTATAGAATTCAACCAATTATCCTTTAAACTATTAGACATCAATCATATATTAAAACCTTTTGATTGTGGAGACGATGATTTGAATGAATTTCTTTTTCAAAAAGCAAAAAAATATAAACAGGAATATCTTGCAACTACTTTTATTATAGAAAGCCCTACAAGGACAATTGCTTACTATAGTATTTTTAATGATAGCCTGAACTTCGAAGAGCAAGGCTTTGCTTCAAAAAGTGCATTTAAACGTTTCTTAAAAGATTTAGTAACGCACCCTAAAAGACACTTAAAGTCTTTTCCTGCTTTAAAAATTGGTCGATTAGGAATTGACAATACGTTTAAAGGGAAAGGAATTGGTAAAATGTTAGTTCATAACATAATTAATGAAGCATTAGAACTAAACAACAAACAAGCTTGCAAATTAATTACAGTTGATGCCTATACGCAATCCTTAAACTTTTACACTTCCTTAGGCTTTGAGTTTTTAACAGATAGAGACGTTAATAATGACACAAGACAGATGTTTTTCAACTTATCTACTCTATCTGATTTATAATACACTATCAACGCATCAATTAGAAATCCAAAAACAACACATTACCCTAAAAATCGCCTCTATTATATCACATCCAACTCTTCTCTGCTGTTTCTACTTTATATAGCATTAGATCGCGTAGTTTTTTCAATTCATTGTACTTTGAAGTACTGAACCGCAAGGGTCCTCCAGCTGTGTGTAAGGTTAAACTACCAACATTAGCTGATTGTTGCCACCACAATTGAGATAGGGTTATTTTCTGTATTTTATGGGGTTCTAAGTACGTGTGTTTGATGTCCCAAACGCCTGTTCGCAAAACAATAAAACTGTCATTAACAAATAGTCGCCCTACCTTGTACATTCGAAATAGTATAGCAAAAACAACGATACTGTACCCTAATGCAAGGCTAATAAACTTTTGGAAAGGTAATTGTCCGTAATACATAAACGCGAAAATAGCCAAGGGTAAACCTATAAACATAAACGCTCTAAAGCCTAAGAAACGGTAGTTGTATTTCAATGAGAATGTACTTTTCTCTGCCTGTTTGTTGTAAATAATATCAAAAAACGCTGCTTTCTCTACAGCAGAACAACCTGGTATTTCTAATCCTGTTTTGTTGTTTTCTCCTTCTACTCCGGCAACCTGAATAATCTTTAAACTGGTGATATCCCACAGTTTTTGGAAGTAATTCTGTACTAAAACAACCTTTTGAACGCGATTAGGACGAATAATCGTATTTCTTGTTGACACCAATCCGTGTGATAAAACCAACGTATTATTAGTTGTTGTAATCTTGAAATCCCAAAACTTCATCAAGGTTCTAAACACATTAACAACCAATACCAACAGAATGATAAACGCAACAATATACAGTCCGTAAACAGCGGAAAAACCATTGCTTACATACTCATTCACACTTTCTTCATCTAAGTATTCTTCATATACTTTCTTGCCAACAAAAGAGTCTAAAAACATATTGACAAATACGAAGATAAGTCCCGCCGTATATAGATAGTTAGTTGTTAACCCCACTTTTAAAAGGGTTCCAACGCCTATTTCTTTTGTGTTTTGAGCTGTAGAAACAGTTGCACCTTCATCAATATTCGTTGCCTGTTGTTCCTTTTGATATTCTAACAATATCTTTTTTAAGTTATTTGCATCAGCCCACGCCATTGACGGAATTACAGCTTCTTTGTCTTTACTACCTGCTGAGTCAATCTCAACGGCGTAAACATTTACAATGCGATTGATGAAACTCTGATTGAGGTTTACTTGCTGAATTTTATCTAATTGGATGGTGATTTTAGACTTGTTGAACACTCCTTTTTCAATGACAAATGCGTCTATCTTTTCATCGATGTAAAACGTGAACTTGCGGTAACTGAAATAAGAAAATACAAGCATTAGTACAACGATTAACGCTACTGCCCCACCTATTGAGAAACTAAATGAAATACTGCCTTTAATGAAGTAAATCACAATTAAGGGTGCAAATGCCCTACCTAAACGTTGTAACGTGTTTAGGAAATTGGCAACTATACCAATTGCCGCTTGTCTTGTTGGTTGGTAAAAGTTGTTATGCATTGTGTGAGGTATTCTTGTGAGACAATGGTTCTTCAGTACAACAAGTATGCTCTGCTGCGTTGTGCTCACAAGCATCGTGTGCTCCCTCTTTACAACAAGTATGGGCTGTTGTGTTGTGATCACAAGCATCGTGTGCTCCCTCTTTACAACAAGTATGCTCTACTGCGTTGTGATCACAAGCATCGTGTGCTCCCTCTTTGCAACAAGTACACTCTGTTGTGTTGTGCTCACAAACATCGTGTGCTCCCTCTTTACAACAAGTATGCTCTACTGTGTTGTGTTCACAAGCATCGTGTGCTCCCTCTTTACAACAAGTATGCGCTGTTGTGTTGTGATCACAAGCATCGTGTGCTCCCTCTTTACAACAAGTGTGCTCTGCTGTGTTGTGTTCACAAGCATCGTGTGCTCCCTCTTTGCAACAAGTATGTTCTGAAGTCCCGTGTTCTCTTGATTTCTCAGTCTTATTCTCTTGGTTGATATTCTGGATAACATACGCTTTTAATCGGTCCCCTTCTTCTTTAGACAACCCCGGAATCTTTAGGTCGCCCATAGCACCACCAGCTGTAAAAAACTCCACTGTACACAGGTCAAACACGCGCAATAACGCACCTTCATATATACCTACGTGTTGCACTCTATTAAATGGAATAACCGTTTCAGTACGATTGATTAGTCCACTTTTATAAATAATATCTCTTTCTCTAATTGCGTATCCTTTCTTCTTAAACCCCAATAAGTTAACGACTACAATTAGCAACGACAATATACTCGTAAAAGCAATTGCTGCAACTTGTAGTCCCATTGGCACTTGTAGTTCTGGAATAAAATCGTGAGCAAATATGGGTGTACATCCTATAGCAGTTAAAACAAGTACTATTATCGTCAAACGGATAAGAATTACGTTGCCATATCTTGAATTTAGGGGAGTAAACTTGATTGCGTCAAGATTAGGTAATCCGTTGACATTTATTTGATTATTAGAAAAGGTATCGTTCATAGCCTTGATATTCTTGTGTTTTGTTGTTAAAGATATAGGATTATTCTTTTGTTGTAAAGAAAAAAGGGCATTAGCCTGATGATATCTTGCTTATGGCACTTAAAACCAAAGCTCTTACTGTAAAAAAGTAAACAAGAAAAGCCAATAAAATTAGTTGACGTATGCACACAAAAAATCCCTTTAAGTATCATATCTACATACAAAAAGGGATTCTTAATCAATAAAAAAATAAATAGCTAAAATAATCTTACATAGCGGACTGTCAAATAACTCCGATATAATATGATTTTTCTTTGTTGTCTTTAGCTCCCACAAAAGTTAGGGTGTAATATTTACCTTTTTCAAACTTAACGTTCTCTCTGGTAGCTAATACATTGCCACTTTTGTCAACTATAGAAACCTTATAGGCATTGGGTTCAACCCCATTAAATATCTGACTTTTACTTGCAGTAAGCTTACTATCTTGTATTCTGTTTGCAAATACATCTGCCGCAACCTTGCCGTCAAACTGCACGGAAACTTCTACATTATCTGAACTCAAGTTAAAAAAGCGTACACCTGCATTTGGGTTTTCAACACCTTCTTCTTGAGGCATTCCCTCATCTGAAGTAATAAAGTGACTCACCGTTTCTGATGAAGTACCAGCTATAAAAGAAGTATAAGCTTTTCCGCTTTCAACTTGAATAACTTCATTAACCAGTGGTTTAGGGTTTGCGTTATCAATAATTGTTAAAGCACGATTGCCGCTCCACAAGTTTGCATAGCCAAACGTACGGTATATCAAAGGTTGATATGGTGTTTGAATACTTCGATTGTCAACGATATAACGCACTTGGTTATTCCCTTCATACGCATTAACCATTGTAAATGCAGCAGCATATTCGATTGGATATCCATTATAATCATCATCATTACTACAACTACCACTTACAACAAGTAATAAAATAGCAGATAACAGAGTGAGTACTTTCTTCATAATTTAGTTTGTTAGTTTTAATTTCAATTTACAAAAACTGTGCACTTTTTATCTTTTACCTCAAAAAAAGTGATTTATTTTAAAAAATAAAATAACGAAGCCTCTCTTTCAACACCTAATTTACAAGCATAAAAAAAAGTTGATGATTACTCACCAACTTTCTCAACACAAATATATAAATACAAAAATCCAAAAGAATATAGGTAATATACCTATCCAATTTCTATACTGTAAACAGTATTTACTTACTTAATTTTTTACTTGCATAAAGCAGTAATGACTGTATATAATCCCCATCAAAGTCGATACTATACACATTTAAAATATTAAACTCTTCGATCTCCTCTTGCCACTCTCCATTGTCTGCTAACTCTTCAAAAGCAAAGTATTCAAGATCTTCACTTTCCATAAATTTTCCAATATAACAATCATTTACATCTTTAAACTCGATTCCAAAAGCACCATATTTCCTATCAATATCCTCCAATGTATCAAAAATATTTTCTTTTAAATTAATCGGTTTACTGTAAAAGTCAACGAGTTTCGCTTTTAATACTTCTTCTATAAATAGAATATTCTCATCACGTTCAACTGTTGTAATTTTATCAATTCTTATTAGCTGATAACCATCTATGATATAATCTACAGGATTAGACTTAATCAAAAGCCATTCTTCATTATAGGCCAATACAATACCTATGATGATTTGCTTTCCTCTACCTTTCAGGCCAATACCGACTAATTTATTTAAGTAATCTCTAATCATTGTGACATCGTTTACGAGTTAAATAATAAACTTCACTTAATAATATAGTTATCTACTTCTTGTACCAAACAATTAACACTATATCATATTTTACTAAATTTAAACATAAAAACACACAATTAGTCCTTTTTAGTATGTTTTTTTTAAATACATTATTACAAAACGTAATATTCTATTAATCAGATGACTAAATCATTATTCTAAAAAAGTATAACAGCTATTTTAGAAAATAATTTCATAAACCACGATTAATCATCAATAAAAAATGCGTATAACTGAATAATAATGACAAACAAATAGTGAACTATTAAAACTGTTCAATCGTTCTGAAAGTCAAATTTATACGGGGAGTTTTAACCATTTTAGTCGGAGGTAAACGATGTAACCAATTAGTTTGTGTTGTCCCTTTCATCACTAATAAGCTACCGTGCTCTAAAATAACTTCAATCTTATTTTTAGTTTCTTTATGCTTGAATGCAAACTTGCGAATAGCACCAAAACTCAAAGAAGCAATTGCCCCATTCTTTTTCATATCTTTTTCTCCATCACTATGCCATGCCATCCCCTCTTCTCCATTGTGATATAAATTTAGCAAACACGAATTATATGTTTCTCCCGTCTTTTCCTCCACTATTTTCTTTAATGCCAATAAACCCTCTGTCCAAGGCAAGGCTGTTTTAGTGATTTGTGAATAGGTATATGAAAAAGGTACATCTCCATACCACGCTACTTTGTGCTTGGTAACTACCTTTTTACCCATAATAATTGCCTCGTCATTTTTCCAAACAATCCCATTCATCAAATGCTGAAAGTAGTCATCACTTTCACCTCTATTTATCACTACACCATAATAATTCACCTCCCCATCAAAGGGAAGTATATTAACTGGTTCGTCAGAAAAATTGCTAAACAAATCCATATAACCTCTTTTGTTACAAGTTTAAGTACAAAAGAAGAAATTCAAGCAAGAAATAATGCGAATAATTAGCGCTAATTTATCTTAGTTACGCTTTTTAAGAAACTTAATCGCCCAATCGTAATGACTTGACGTAGCTGAAATGATATAAGATCCTAAAGACGTACTACCTGTCCACTTATAAAATTTCTTCTGAAACAATTGTTCATTACTATGTTTACCTATGATGTCAATCAATGATTGATGCGAACTTTGAAGTAGTTCAATAGCCGATATACCTGAAGTATGTTGGTACATCTGATGAATAGCTATATTTAATTGAGGAGTAGTTTTCCAAGTGTACCCCTCAGCAGGCATTATAGGTTTATCGCCTTGCATTCCAACTGTGTACCACTGTTCAAACAACAAGTGCCAATGGTGTAAGTGCATCAACACGTCTCTTCTATTTCTGTTTAAAGAAGGTATTTCAAACTCTTGTTGTAATGCCTCTTCTGATAAGTTTACAACCAGCAACATTAGCTGAGAAAAGTTCTTTTCAGCTAAATGTAACAATTCGTCTTTCGTAATTGGTCTGCTCATTTTTGAAGTATCTTAACTGCGATATTGGTCTAAACGCTGGTTTAATTTATCAAGTAAGTCTTGTTGTGAAATAGCTAAAAACGTCGTATTAATAAACACAGATGTTCCGTACGTTTTTAGATTAGCTTCCATTGACTTGCGCTTGATAAAACTTGTCTGTTTGTCGATGTATTCTTGGGGATTAAGAACATAAACCATAATAAACTTATTGCTCTTTACTTGACATTCGACAAATGAAAACACATCTTCCCAAGGAATTAACCCATTGACAACTGATGTTGCATTATCTGTAATCCCTTGATTATCGATAATTAACCCCGGTCTTTTATCCACCAATTTTATTGCAAATAGGTATGAACCGTAACCAAAAAAAACAATACACAATAAGGCGATGGCAATTGTAAACACATACGAATCTAATATCCAGTTATCAGGTGATTCAGAGGATACAGCTAAAATTAATACACCTGCTGCCACTAAGAGTAGTGTTCCTATTAAATACAGGAACAACCTACCTTTTTTGATTGCTATTCTAATTGGAGTGATATTCATAGGGTTATTTTAAAGACAAGACATACTGTGCCATTTCACGCATTCTGTTTTTCAAAGGTGTTGGCTCTAATACAAAGTCGTATGTATGTGTGAAACCAAATTTCAAAGGAATTGAAATACTTACTTCATTTTCTCGTTCAACACAATAGATAATCTCTTGTGTGATTACCTCCTCTTTAATCAGGTTAACCATTGCCTCAACAACCTCAGTACCAAATCGCTTATTTTGAGCAGACTCCTTTAACCACAAGCCTATTTCCACAGATTCGTTATTGATATCATTTAGTGCACAACTACCAATAAACTCCTTTGTTTGCTTGTCTAAAATAGCTAATACAAGTGCTGTCCCGTACGTTACTTCGATGCGAGAACGACGGATATATTCCTGCATAAACTCACGGCTACCTGTTGGGTCAAAACTTAGGTATTTAGCCACCGCAGGTGTTAAGCTTGCCATTAAATCGTCTAAGTGATTGTCGTTAATTACAACCAACTCTAAACGGTCTGTTTGCCACGTTTTATTTAAGTCAAACGGTTTGCGCTCTTGGTCTTTTACCATTTTAACGATAGTCAGCAAATCGTACAAAATACCTTGTTCAATCTCATCATTGGCAACTACCTGTTCTAAAACCGGTTGATAAGCACACAACACCTCTTTCGTGTAATACCAAGACAAGTCAAACATATTACCCATATCAGTTGTTGTCCAATACAGTTTATCCGTATCTGCATCTACAAACTCTGGCCATAGAAAAGGCGAATCGGCTTGTAGCGTACCAAAAAAGTCTGGAGCGTTCTCAAACTCATTGCCATCTCTAAACGTTTCCCACTGAAAACCAACAGCCTTGGCGATCTTCATAATTACGCGAAGCATTAAATCTTGGTTGTGATAGCCTGTTTTTAATACTTGAAACAGCTTGATTAACACAGCAGGAGTAACTAATACCACTCCTCCTTGGTGTTCAACATTATTTGCTAAGTTAAACAACGCCATTCTACTCGTAGCAGGATTTAACTCTTGCAACTGCTCAATAAACACTGGTAAATCATCCGTTCTACCGTTCCAATGTACTAATCTATCCCATTGAATAGAATTAAAATCTATCTGTTCTAATGCCTCTATCGTAAACATATTCAATCAACCTATTATAAAAAAGTTCAAAAAGCTACTGCCTTTTGAACTCTAAATTATTTATTACTTCTTCACGTTGTCCTTGCGGTACTGAAGCATATTTAATATTTTCTCCTCGCTAATATTACGCACGAAGTCGTTGTGATAAACATACCCTAACTTCTCAGCGATTTTAATACTACCGTGGTTGTTTTTCTCTACGTTGTAAATTAAGTAATCAACGTCTAAGTTTTCGTTTACATAACTCTCTAAACCATTGATTAACTCACTTCCGTATCCTTTTCCAAAAGCAGACTCTTTTAACCAGATTCCCAATGAAATAGACTCGTCATTTACATCGTGAATACCACAACATCCGATGAATTCTTTAGTGTTTTTATCAGTTGCCACTAAGGTAATATCTGTTCCTTTCTCTAATACGTCTAAACTGTAATCGATAAATCCTTGTGTATCTTCAATTTTTCCAGTTGGTATAAACGGAAGAAACTTAGCTACTGTAGGGGTCAATTCGCGAAAGATATCTTCTTTAAAAGCGTCTTTAACTACTTCAAAAGATAATCTTTCTGTAGTGAACTGAATGTCTTTACTAAATCCCATATATATTATTTTTTATTTTTATTAAACTGGCAATACACAAAGTTCTGTTTTGTGTCAAATGGTGTGATGTGATCATCGTACAAACTATTGTTCAAAGTAAATTCCTCTGCAAACACAGCTGTTAAATCCTCACTATTATATTGTTGAATATCTAATCCACTACAACGCAATGGTCCGTTCTTTGAAAAAGTAGCCACAACTAACGCATCAGTAACTGCATCGTTTACAATTGCCTGATAAGCAGCGATATCTTGTGGGGTTGTCAAAAAGTGAAACACTGCTCTATCGTGCCATAGCGCATACTTCTCAGTTGGTTTAAAATCAACAACATTACTTTCAATCCACTTTACTTGCTTAGCACGTTCACCTAAACGAACTTGTGCACGTAGTAAGGCATTTTTAGAGATGTCCATTACCGTAATATCTGTGTACCCTTGCTCTAAAAGAAAGTCAACTAAATTACTATCACCTCCTCCAATGTCTATAATCTTAGCATCTTTCGGAAGTTTACTGTTTTCAATAAATTGTAGTGAATGCACTGGTTTTGTTTGTGTCCAACTTACCTGTTCTGGTGTTTTCGACTTATAAACTTCTTCCCAATGTGCTTTTTCATTACTTGTCATACCGCATTGTTTTTATCTGAAAAGCAAAAGTAACAAAACCACGACAACAATGGTGCTATTTAAAACAAAAAAAGCCACAAGACAAGTCTTGTAGCTTAATGATTGATTTGAATTAGTTAGTGTATAGTTATTTTCTTTTACTTTTTAAGAGGAAAATAGACGTGCTATTTCCCTTTAGAAGCATAATTTTTAACCTGTACATTAACAAATATAATAATTTATCAAGTTCCTTCGACGTCTTATTCTATGTAAAACACCTATTCAAACTCAGTAAAAACAACTATTTCTTATGTGTTCCTAATTTTTTAAAAAAAAATCATACTATTTCTTTAAAAAATATCTATCTCATTTATAAGTAGATATAAAATTATATAGGAGAAATTGCGATTATTCTATTTTTTAGTCCCCGTAAAACTTGCAGAAACAAAAAACTCGTAGTATGTTTGCAATCGCAAATAAGCAGTAGTATATATGCTTTTGCAACGGAGAGGTGCCGGAGTGGTAACGGAGCAGATTGCTAATCTGTCATCGGGTAACCGATGCCAGGGTTCGAGTCCCTGTCTCTCCGCTAAGTTTTTCGGGGTGTAGCGTAGCCCGGTCATCGCGCCTGGTTTGGGACCAGGAGGTCGCAGGTTCGAATCCTGCCACCCCGACGAAATAACTTAGACAATAAAATATACTAAAGATGACCCAATCGGGGTGTAGCGTAGCCCGGTCATCGCGCCTGGTTTGGGACCAGGAGGTCGCAGGTTCGAATCCTGCCACCCCGACAAAAAGGAATCACTATTTAGTGGTTCCTTTTTTTATACCCATAAACTAAATGAGTAAGCAATTATTACAAAAGCTGTATAGTCAATACTTAAACTATTACTTCTACTCTTCTTATCAAGAAGATGAAGTACAAGCGAGAAAAGCATCTACTGAAATTATCTTCAACCTCTTGTTCATCACTTTAAGTGTTACTACACTAATTCTACTTATTTTTATTTTAAAAGCTATTGGCATAAACTATAACACAAAAAATGTTGTTGGCAAGATAACATTACTAACTCTTACCTACACAGCCTATGTCATTGCAAAAAAGAAATATTTCAGTCGTTTAAACAACTTCTTTTCTTCTGTTGAAGTTACCCAAAAACCAACCAACAATTACATCATATACTATAGCATCATTGGTATATTTGCCTACTTTGGTATCATTACTTCCTTAATTATAGTATACAACAAAATATTTTAAAGCATAAAAAAAGAGTTAGCAACTGCTAACTCTTTTCGTTTACTCTCCTTTGCTATGTTGTAGCAACCAATTATATAAATCTATGTGTCGATATAAATCCTCTACACTTCCGTGTGTTCCTCCTTTGACAACTTGCAACTCTACTGGTGCTGCTTTATCGCAATTTTGAATTGCTGCCATTATTTTCTTTGACTCTCTCAATGGTACAATGAAATCTTTATCTCCATGAATCAATTTAATCGGAATTGATGTTAAAGCACAAGCTTCTCTTTCTTCCCCTCCTCCACAAATAGCAATAGCCGCTGCAATACGATTAGGGTATTTACTCGCATACTTCATTGTTCCATATCCTCCCAAACTCATTCCTGTAACGTAAATGCGACTTTCATCTATATTATAATTTGCAATCATATAGCTTACAATCTCATCAATCTTATCTGCATTCCACGGTCCTGATGGCAATTGTGGCGCAACTAAATAAGCCGGAATATCAAGTCCTTTTTCAATGCCCTTTAACGCACCATATCGTTTTACTCTTTCAATGTTTGTGCCCGACAAACTTCTACCGTGTAAAGAAATGATTAGTGGATTCTTTTCTTGAACCTCTCTTGGTTCGTTTAACCAAAACTGATACGCTGTCTTGTCTACAACAGCTTTGGGTTGAGCAAATGCTGTCATTGATAACAGACATATGAATGCAATAATAAATTTCATACCTTTTTTAAAGGTAAATATAATTGGTATAATTGAATTTCAACAACTCAATTCTTCACAAATAGTGATTTTTAAAACCAGTCTCCTTTTACTTCATTCAACTACACTTACTTACATATTCAAAAAAAAGAACAAACTAAACACTTCATTTATTCGTTCCCTCTATTCATTGAATTACTTTCTTTACGATGCCATAAACAGCGTGATATCCTATTAAATTTAATTATCTCTTTTAGCTACACAATCAACTAATATATGCTTCCCTCCTAATTAATCTCAACACTCCATCTCTAAAAACAGAAGAATTTACTCATCAAATTTATGCTTGTAAGAAGAATTTATCTCTAAAAACATACCCTCTTCCAATAAAAAATAGCAAACTTGAACAGCAAATGACTAAAAAGAGAAAGGCAATATGTCTTTTTTTACAACTTTTTTACACTCATCTCAATTGTCACATCTCCCATTTTCCTAATAATATCGCTATCTCAAGGGTAGTTTACATTTTAATCAGTAAAAATTTACTTACCTAAAGAACTACCTATCAAACACTTGTTTTTTTTATTAAAAAAACATTACTTTTTTCTTGCGAGGAATAAATAAAAAGACCTATATTTGCACTGTCAAAATGAGAGAACAATAGTGCTCAACATTACAAGACAAAACAATTAAATCCTCGAGATTTAAGGACGGTCCAATAGCTCAGCTGGATAGAGCAACTGCCTTCTAAGCAGTAGGTCTCAGGTTCGAATCCTGATTGGATCACAAAAAAAGCCCTTGATTATTTCAAGGGCTTTTTTGTTTCTAATACTTTCCTATTTTATATCGTAATTACAGCAGTTGCTCTAACATAACCATATCTTTCAATTGTACGCCATTTTCAATAATTGGGGCGGCATAATTGTCAAGAAAGAAGTTCTCTTTTACACCATATTTCTTAAAACCATTGCGTTCATAAAAGCGTATTTGATCTATACCACAATCAGCCGTACCAACAATTAAACGAGAATACCCTCTTTTCTTGCTAATAGCCACAATTTCCTGTATTAATAATCCACCAAGACCTTTTCCTTGAAAAGATTCGGCTACAGCAATATTTTTAAGTTCAAGTGTACTTGCATCAATCGCATATAAACAAAACACCGCTAATTGTGCTTCTCCTTCTTCTAAAATGAAAACATCTGAATCATCAACGTATTGATTAATTGCATCCATCGTTTCATCTGCTAACAATAGCAAATTAAACGGATAGGCTTCTCCCTCCTCAATCAAGCGCAAACAATAATCTGAATTTACTGATGTCATATATTCTCCAATCATACTCTATTTTTTACTATGATACATAATGTGGTTAAGCAAGTGTCATTGCGTGTTTTAAAAACTTCTTAGCCTTGTTTTGATACGCTACAGATTTCATTGAGTAGTTTCCTTCAATTATTTCAGACGCCAAGTGAACCTCCTCCTTGTATTTGGTGCTAAGCAACAACAAGATGTCCATAGCAAACGATTCTGTAGCTACTTTTGAATTAGAGACCAACCACAGCAGTGCTATATCTACCAAACGCTTCTCTTGTAAATCTGTCAATCCTACTTTTTTACTCTTTACTAATAGATAACTTAGCCTGCTGAGTAATCGCTTACTGGACTCATTAGTTACCTTGTCTAAGTGATCTAAAAAGTAAGTTAAGTGGGGAAGTATTTTTACGATATCAACGGACACAATTTCTTGTAACAACAAACAAGCATTAATATGTATAGGGTCATCGACTTGAAAACTATAGTCTATCAAAAAAGAAACAACCTCTTTTGAATTGCCTATTATAAGCAAAGTACGCTCGCGACTTGCCACGTGTACAGTTGTCTCTAATACAGCTTTATACAATGCTTCTGTTGTCATATTTATACTATTTAACTGTTGTAAAAATAGATAAAACTAACCTTACTATACTTATCAGAAAACACTTTTAAACAAAAATCCCTCTACAAACAGTTGTCTATAGAGGGGTTTTATATATTACTTTACAAAAACAGCTCTCTTATCTTTGTAAAAATTATCTATTACATTCTTCAGTTTTCGTTGCGTATTAGAACGTCTTACCCAAATAGGAAAATCCTTTATTTTCATTTCTTTTACTGCATCCAATACTTGATCTATCGTCCATTTTTTCATAAATGCTCTCATCATAAAATCACTAATAATAGCACTCCATTCCTCTTTATTTCCCCAATAATGTCCTACTATATGATCTCCTGGCTTTATAGCTCCTTGTTTACTTAAGGCAACGCTAAATGCCAACTGCTCCACAAGTTTCCTAATTACATCTGTTTCACACATTCTGTCATTTACCTCCAAACAAACATCAATATACCCCAAGTTCTTAGAAGAAATCCCAATTAAACCAGAATTCCACATACAAGTCTCCTTATCAATTACAACTCCTTCAAAAGTTTTACCTTGCAAAGAAGACCACATTTTTTTTTCAGTTTTAGTCGGCAGTTCACTTAATCTCCCTTCATTCAAATGCATAAAATTTTCTCCATTGTCCATTCCTGTTTTAATAGAAGAAAAATCATTGTAAACAAAAGTATCTCCATCCATAAACAATATATGATCAGTTGGATATTTTTGAGCCAATAACTGCAAAGCTTTTATCTTAATACGAAAATAACAATCGTATGCCGATGCCCATTCCTTAAATGTTTGTTTTGAAACAAGTATAACCTCAACTTTATCTCCTAAATGTTCAAAAAACGTAGTGTCTTCTGTAATAATAATTACTTTATCATTATTACTCTTTTTATTTAATGTTGTGTAAATAGAAAAACACACCTGTTGATAATTTACAATACTTTCTCCAAAAACTAAATAAACAATATTCATCTTATGTTTGTTAATTTACAAATACACTTCTACATCAAACTCACATCATTTACTGATATAAATTTAATTTTAAGTAAATGTATTGCTTTCTTTACTTATTATAAACATCAAATTACTATTAATAACAAAAAAAGCGTCTTTGAGTATCATACTCAAAGACGCTTTCATATTGTCTAAGCAATTAATTAAGCTAAAACAGGAATAATGTGTTCCCAGTTCATTTCTTTAGCATAATCTAACGCTGTTTTTCCTTCGTTATTTACTGCATTCTTATCAGCTCCGTGTGCTAAAAGAACCTCAACACTTGTCAAGTTTCCAGCAATCACCTCTTTTTGTAAGAAAGTAAAACCAGCTTCGTCAAGACGACTAACTTCTTCAGGATTCTTAGTTAAAAAGTCTCCTAAGTTTTCTTTCATATTCTTACTCATTGGGTGCTCTACTAAGTTCTCAGGACTTTCTTGTTGATCAATTACAATTGTAACTTCATTAAAATCACCAAAGTCAAGTCCCCAAGCAGCATCGTGCTCAGCGCGCTCTTCGTCAGTCATTTCTGAACGCAACGCTTGAACAGTGAAACCTCCATAAGATTTCCCTTGAGAAATAAACATCCAATCGCTAATTTGATCTAAAGTTACCCCTACTTGATCACCTTCTACTAACTCAGTAATCTCATTTGGTTCGTTTAATAATTCCCCGTAAATAACCTTTCCATCAAAGTCAAGATTACCTATCCACATATGTTCTACAACTGGCTCATCTTGTCCTTCCACTTCTTGTGTGAATGCTACTTTAACGCTTGCCATGTCTAAACCTGGAACTACTCTTCTATATTCCCAAGACAACTCTCTCCAAAAATATTTGAATGTTTCTTGTGCTTTTTTATAAGCTTCAACCATTTTTGGATGATCTCCTTCTGCGAAATAAATTTTATTTTCTCCCATTATCTTTATATTAAGATTACAAATCTAAAAATTGTAAGTTACCAATCCTAACAGCAGCGAACTTCTTTGTAATTTATCTCGCTTGTCTAAAATTGTGTTTGTTAAATTGCCAAGCTAAGTATCCTCCTGCTAAACTCCCCATTAAGTGCCCTTGCCAAGAAACATTACTGCCTAATTGTTCGTTTGGAAAAACACCGTATATCAATCCCCAATACAGCACTCCTATCCCTACAGACAACAATAACAATAAAAACTTCTTGCTTAATATGCCACTTATAAATAGAAAACACAGCAACATATAAATAACACCACTGGCTCCTATATGACACGAGCGAACTCCTGTACTTAAACTGTCGATGTCTGGAAATAACCACACACCCAAGCCTGCCATTAGCCAACCTATGATAAACACTTTATAGGCTATTTTATTGTAAAACTGTATGGCTAAGAAACTCAAAAAAAGAAAGGGAACCGTATTGCTAATCAAGTGATCCCAGCTTCCGTGAAATAAAGGTGATAAGACAATCCCCTTTAATCCTTGCAGTTTCCAAGGAATTACCCCATAACATTGTTGAAACACACCTATTTGTTGTAATATAAAGACAAGCCACATCACCCCAACTAACACAAGTGGAACCACAATAGCCTGTTTATTTATATGTCTTTTCGTTTCCATTATTATTAAAGATTAACATCACACAAAACTCTTCCATTGCTCATAACGGTGATTTATGATCTCTTTTATTTCGTAATAATTCTCCCACGTATCTTCTACGTGATAGAATTGATCAGGATGCCCTATGTGATGAGCTTGAATATAATCGTCAAAATAATTGGCTACTTCTTTTGAAAATCGACTATCTTCATCGTAGTAATCTTTCACAAAAGCATTTCCTTCTTCTGTTAATTGCGTTGATAACAACCTTCCTTGATAGTGGTCTAACAAAAACTCAGTTCCCGAATACCTCTTTTTCTTAACGGCATTTATATCTTCCGCAAACTCATTGATAACAGACGGATCTACAAGATCCTTTGACAAACACCACGAAAAGAAAAAACCTATATGCGTAGCCCCTTGCTCGTGTGCCAAATCTACTGGAAAATCTCCCTCATAATGCCAAGCATAATCATCGTATTTATTCATCTTTTGTTTATTATTTTTTATAAAAATAGATAAAAAAACAAATAAGCAGAATAAAAAATAATTCTAATGCTAAAAAACACTAATTAAAAACATTTATGTTAATGCTATACTCCCCTTAAGCAAAGGCGTTAAAGCGACAATTATAGTCATAAAAAAAGCAGAAACTACATCGAGTAATTTCTACTTATATATCACAATCTTAAATTTCACTGAGAAAAACACTCAAAAAAGGCTCAAAAGTTCGTTCCTCATAAGTAGGAACTAACGCTTGTATCAAGGGTAAATATGAATCATCTAAACCACTCTTCTCCATCAGCTTATTTCTATTTTTCAACAAATAGCCTTCATAAAAACAAACACTACCTCCTGTAATATGTAAGTACAACAGCTTTAAATAAGGATGCTTTCGACTAAAACTGTGGACTATTTCTTCTGTTTGAAGCAATTGCTCTTCATTGCAAACACCTAAATCTAACAAATTATCAATATCAAAATAAAGTGTCAAGAGCAACTGATCGTGTATCTTTAAAACCTTCATCTTTCCAAAGGGAAATAACTTGGCTAACTCTTGATCAAATATATTTTCACCACCTTTTACTAAGGGCACAATAAGATAAGACACTTCCATAAATTGACGTTTTTACATATACACCAAAATACGCAAACTAAAGCTTAATACACTCTTTTTTACTTTACTAAACTATTTCCTATAGATTATCTTTGTGTTAAGTACCTAACACATTATAAATTCAAATACCCTATAATTGAGTGGCTTCCCATTTCAATATCTAACAATGCTTTTTTAGGGTTCTCTACTAAGATACAATCTCCTTCCTCTACCTTTAAAACCTCTTTATTTACACGGATATCCATCGCTTTCAAGGCAAAAACAAACACAAAATTACATTGGGTAATAAAAGGAAATGCTCTCAATTCTACTACCTCATCTTTGACATCTTTATGCAACATCAAGTTGAAATCCACTCCCTTTGAAAAAGAGATAATATCATCTGCTGAATCAAAAGAAAACACCGTATTTTGCTTGTATTCTTTATCCTCCATATTTTGAGTTATCTGCAGTGTATTGTCAAGCATTACTAAATAACGGCGAAAACCGTCAAACTTTGTAAAAGTAGAAGGTACATCTTCTATTGTTGCGCTACTTATGCGAAGCTTAAAACGTTTTTCACTATAACTCCCCTCAGAAGGATAAATACAATATTCATACGTTTTCCCCCCTGACCAAACACTTGGTGTTATATTATCCTTTTTTAAAACTCTTATTTTCATATCTATTTTTACAAATAAAGGCCTTTAAAACAATTGCTTTAAAGGCCTAAGAATTAACAACTAACACTTTGTTTAGTCCTCTATAATAAAGTGAGTATCCTTATTATAAATATTATCTACAATAATCATCTCGAAAGGATGAACTGTATAATCTCTTTCGTTTACATCTTGTTTGATGCGATATTTCAACTCTATCGAATTTGGTTTCTCTTGCAATGATTTCACTTCAAAAGTAGTTTCCTTATCTGTTACTTGCCCAATAATTGCTAATACAAATGAACTTTTAAAGTCTATCTTCGTTGGCTCTCCATTCTTCCCCATTACAGGCGATGGTCCAAAGTACTTATCAAAATCCTTTTGACACGTAATCTTTAAATATTCTACTTGTTTATTATCAATTGTATTATTTACAAAATACCTATTTGCTATTTTATATGAAATATCCCTAACACTATCTAACGCCTCAATTGCTATTGTATCTTCTTTTTGCTTATCCGATTTCTTTTTTGTAGTATCACATCCGATTAGTAAACTACTTAAAATCAAAGCAAATAATAACATTCTATTTTTCATATTATATTGTTGTATAGCTATATAACCCGGAATTCCTAAAATTATTGTTAACATCTGTCAATTTTATTTTCGCAGGTATTAAATTTATTCAATGTACACTCTTCTTCACTGAGATTAAAGCTCTCCATTGTTGTAAACAGTGATAAATTCTTCTATCAAGTATGATTCATTTACTTCTTTTGTCCAACTTATTGGCTTGTCATAATACTCTAATTCGTGTAGTATAACGGGTATTTTCCTACCAAAAGAAGTTTTTATCACCCCATCATTGTGTAATGAAAGAACCAACTCTTTAATGCCTTCCATAAACACTGTTTCTAAGTGTTTCCCTTTTACTAACAATTGGTCAAATAACAAATCGTCATCTGCTGCTGCTGCATCGTCTTCATCACTAAAGTAATAAGGAGTTGAACTTAACCACCTGCGCAACGACTCATCTTCACATCCTCCTATTTCTAACAACTCATCTTGCAACCAATAGGCGTAATTCCACTTTGCCTCGGCTTCACTTGATGCAAAATCTACTTGTTCCTTGAAATGGGATGTTGTATTAAAACTTACATTTATTATTGGATAACGGGCATCGTCATCTTCGTTGTAAAACCAAAAAGACAACGCATATACATCTTGACGTTCCTCACTATCAACACGTTGAAAAGCCTCTTTTATTTTATGGTAACTCGCTTTTAAAAAAGCCTCTCTTTCTGTCATTTTCCTAAATTTCAAAGGGCTAATTTATTCTATTTTAACTCTTACACACAATATTTAATGTTATAATATCCGATTGGGTATCGTTTTTCTACAATTCATTCTTCTTTATTTTAATTACAGTCTGACAAACAATATTTTAGCCAAACTAAACCTCAACTATGAAAAGAATATTTTACACAATAATCGCGTTAGTAGCGCTTCATTTCACTGCTCAAGCGCAAACGGCTAATGAAAAAGTACTCTTAGAAAGAGTGGTATCACTAATGGCTGATGAGAAATACGAAGAAACGTTGAACATTTACAAGCAACTACTGGTTGAAGCACCACATTCTATTTACTATTTTCAAAGTGCACAGCTATTGGCAAAACTAAGTAGAGATGAAGAAGCATTGGACTATCTTGAAAAATACGTTACCTCAGATACAGTACACCCAGAATTAGCCATCGTTTTTAATGTTTTACCTGAATTTGAAAACTTGAGAAACACACAAAAATGGCATAATATTATGCTTACTTTCAACAATAAAGTATACACTACACCTACTGAATATAACTCTGTACGCGAACATTTAGAGGCGCTTTATGATGCTGACCAAGGCATTAGAAATGAATGGACTGCAATTGAAAAAAAATATAACCCAGAAAGTACGGAATACAAAGAGTTTCTCAAAAAATGGGTACTTACAGATAAAGAAAACTTGTTTCAGGTACAACAAATATTAGATGAAAAAGGATGGTTAGGTAAAGATGATGTAGGCATTAAAGCTAACGCTGCTTTGTTTTTAGTTATTCAACACGCTGAATTGGACACACAGAAAAAATACCTGCCTATGATGACACAGGCTGTAAAAGATAAAAAGGCTAACGGACAAGATTTAGCATTGTTAGAAGATCGCATTGCTATGCGTGAAAAACGCAAACAAGTCTATGGCTCACAAACGTTGTCTATTGACGGCTCTGAATATGTTTTATGGCCGGTTGAAGATATTGACCAAGTCAATGAACGCCGTAAAGCTGTGGGATTAAAGCAAACCTTAGAGGAGTATATGGAGTTAGTTACTGGCAACAAATGGTCGTTACAAACGTATAAGGAAAAGTTACCTGCTTTAGAAAAACAGCTCAAACTTACTGATCAACAATAATCTACTCCCTAAAGGGCATAAAAAAAGACAGGCTATATACATAACCTGTCTTTTTTATATTGAATCATTACTGATACCTAAACTCTTTTACTTGATAGGGATATTCTTCATATAAAGCATTTGCCTCATTAATAGAATACCCTTGACTCTTATAGATAGCTGCTTTTTCAAGTAGTTCTTTCATTTCCTCTGTATACTCATTTTCTAATTTAAACATACAAAATACTTTATGATAATAAGCATCTGAAAACTGAGGATACTCTGCAATAGCAAAAGAATAAGCTTCAATTGCCTTTTGATATTCCTGTAGTTCCATAGCGACAACTCCTTTATAAAACCACAAAGTATGGTGTAGTTCACCAAAATCATGTAATGCCTTTTGTTCTGCTTTAACAAAGTATTCTTGTGCTTTTTCAAATTGTTCTAATTGTAAATAAGACAACCCAATATAAAAAGAATACGAGTGATCCATCTCATAATTATCTCCAAACTCATTTATACAAGATTCAAAATCGGCAATTGCATCCTTGTATGTCTTGGAAAATATACATTTAAGAAATGCTCTATAAGGCAAATATCGCTTTCTATCATACAATACTGCTTTATCCACATATTCCATTCCCACCTCATATTTCTTTATTTTAAAATAAGGCATTCCTTTTTGTTGCCATAAATATGCTATTGTACTGTCTTTTTGTAAACCAGCATCCAAACAAGCTTGGTAGTCTTTCATACGCACATAATAATTTATTTTATGCGCACACTTTACTGCGTGCTTTTGAATAATAGCTTCTTGATTTTCTTGTACTGTTTTTAGTACTTTCTTTTCTTTACACCCTAATAAAAAAGTGCTTATCATTATATAAAATACAAAGTACAATCTACTCATTACTTTTTCCCTTTTCGTATTACAAATGGTTTTACGTCTTTAATCAATACAAGTCCATCTACCACCTCCCATAAATTCATCTCTACAAAAGAATGTCCTAACATTCTACAATACATTAATCCTCCTGCCTCTTGTTCGTTTTTAGATAAAAAAACAGCCGAATCAGAGATGGCTAAATATTGTTCTTCTATTGCATTAACAGCAACATCAGATAATGGTACTGCTTTTTTAAACATTGAAAACTTCTCTCCAGACAACGCACTATAGGCTATAAAAGCATATTTATCACCTATTGATTGTGCTAACAACATCCCTAATGTAATCCTATTATTTTGAAAAAAGGTAGTTTTAATGCTCTTAGGTGATTTTATAAAATGGGTAGAGGATCCAAACAACACTATTTTTTCATCAGCATAATGGTCAAATAAAAACTTTACATTTGAAGCCATCACCACATCTCTACTATTCGAAATATCGCTACTATCTTCTTTGTACATAGCTATAAAATTAGCCAGGGTTTGAGCAAAAAAAGCATCGTCATCTGTATGTACAACAAACTGTTCAAGCACTTGCTCACTGTATGATACAATAGTTGATTTTATCTTTTTATTATTGCGAAATAAAACGCTTAGATTACTTATACTCGCTTTTTCAATCGCATTTACAAAGCTCTCTTTTTCAATCGCAGACAAAGTGTTTACTTCTACAAGCTTCCTTTCTATGCAATGTGATAGTGTTGTTCCTGATAATGCGCCATCAAATCCTACTAACTTTACTTTATTTCCTTGCTCATTTTGTTGTTGTACAAAATAATACAACTCATCCATCTCTGTAGCATTAAGTTGTGAATACATAGCCCTGTCATAAAGGGAAACATCTTGTGTACTTAAAAATGCTTGATAGGCACTATATAATTCATATAAATTTCCCTCAAGGGCAATAATCTTATAACCTTCTTCTAAAACTAACTGTTTGATTAAAGCGATGCGATGTTTTGTTATTGTTGATTCTTGATGTGTGGGATCTCCTAATGCCAATACCCTCGTTTCTAAAGGAACTCTACTACCAATGTTTGTTATCAACTCTGGTGTGAGTAAGGCTTGTGCATTGGCTATCACACAATATAGAAATACTGTGATGAACCAAGTGAACATATTTTTCATACTTGTTGTGTTTGATTATGATTTATAAACGAGTTTATCTCCCGTTTAGTCTATACTTCTGTAAAGTGTCAAATAACAAGCGGATTTAGATTAGAAACAAAAGTTAAAAACGAAGCTCCAACATCCCCTTTCTATCAAAAACAGAATATGCGAAGATTTAAAATATATGACATAGAATTGGGATTGCAATAATGTACATACCAGAGTGTAGTTTTAAACGTACCTTGTTCGAGACATCTACCACACAAGTACCATAGAGGCTCGGAAAAATAGCCTTTTTCCCGAAGGTGTCTGGTACTTGTGTGGTATTTGTGTGAAACAAGTATCAAAGAAGCCAATAATAACAGTACTTTAAAACCTATTCTTTAATTAATGAAGATGTTATATTCATTCTAATATTATACTCCCTAAAGGACATAAAAAAAAGACAGGCTATATACATAACCTGTCTTTTTAATATTGAATCGCTTTTACAATTATATCTGGTGTTGCAACACAAATAACTTGTTATAAGCCTCTTTTCTTTGTTTACGTGGGTAAAACACAATACCGAACTTATCTTCTGCAATCGGACTGATTCCTGACAATACTAAATCGTTATTGTCAATTGTCAATACCTCTTTAGTCAATAGGTTTTGATACCCTTTTTTGTTTTTGTTGTAGAACAATTCTACCAAGTCATCATTTTTGATTACTAACCATCCGTTACCGAATTCCGTTGTAAACTGAACAGCATTTGTATTCTCATTGATGCGTTGTGGATGCCAAGTTCCAAAGAACTCATCACCGATATTGTACAAATCACCGTACATACCTTCTCCTTCGCTGTCAATCTCTACGATACCAATCTCCCCGTTTTCTTCACATAACAAGTATGAGTTCTTGTCAAACGATAAGTTTAATGCCTCGTGTACAAATGGAAAGTCAAACTCTAACACTCTGCGTCTTAATTCAACTCCGTTTTCATCTATCTGACGGTGTAACCACCCTTCTTCTACTTCTGTAATCAAGTGAATTTCTCCATTAACAACACATATCTTATTGTCTTTTGGAAAGGGAATAGCTACTTTTTTCTCTGATACTAAAACGTCATTCTCGTATGCTAAAACAATCATTGTATCTGCTTGTTTATCGCTCCAAATATCTACGTCATAGAATAGAGAATGATTTGCTGTACACCCTACAAATCTACCATTGAAAGACTTACTTCCTTTTAATCCTTTGCTCTCTTTATTGAAAATAGGGAATGAAATAGTCTGCTCACTTTCATCTTCTAATGATACTACTGATGCGTAGTTTTCATTAGACGGACTTAAAAATAAAGTTGGTAGAACTCCTTTATCTTCCTTACTATCTTTTAAATCTCCTTCCTCACTAATAATCGTGTACACCAAGTCATACGGACTTTCAGCCCCTTCTTCTGTGTAAACATAATTAGCTACTAACAATCCTTCTTTACTCCAACAGCTTCCTTTTGCACTTAAAGCGAAAGGTACTTCTATTGTGGTTATTAAACCAAAAGGCGTTTTCTCGTTCATATAAAATTAATAGTTTTAATTCCCGACAAAGGTAGGAAAAACAAAATGGTTTACAGGCAATAGCGCAAGTGTTTATTATTATTTTAAAGCAGCTTTTTTTAGCATTAACACTATTTTACAAACCTGCGATTTACTAATCTATTGCTTAAGCTAACACATCTCCTATTTCGGCACTCATCTTTTTAAATGCAGCTGAGGCAAACGGACATAATGGCAATACTTTAATCTTGTTTTCACGGGCATAAGCTACCACCCCTTCTACTAACAATTGCTTACCTACACCCATTCCTTTAAACGCTTCATCTACTTCGGTATGGTCTACAATCATCTTGTCTGTTCCTGCCATAGAATACGTCATTTCTCCTGCTTTCTTTCCGTCTTTCATAGCCGTAAATACACCTTTACTGCCATGTGCTGTATGTTTTACCACCATAATTATGTTCTATTAAAATTCTGTATTAACAACTACATCTCCCATTAATGCCTTGTGAACAGGACATTTATCTGCTATAATTTTCAAGCGTTTGTTTTCGTCTTCTGTTAGATTTCCTCCTACAAACGATACTTTTCTATTGAATACAGTGCGCTCTGTTTCTCTAATTACCTCTACATCAACTACAATCTCATCTACAACCCACTGCTTTCTGTCCATATACATTTTTAAAGTAGCCGCAGTACAACTCGCCAATGAGGTAGCTAATATTTCAAAAGGATTAAACCCTTTATCTCCTCCTCCTAAACTTGTTGGCTCATCTGTAATTAATGTATTATTTCCTGCGGTAACTTCTGTGTAGTACAATTCTTTACCTAATCTTGCTTTAACATTCACGTCCATAGTTCTTATATTATTTTAATTTAGTTTTTAATCCTTTCATCGGTTCCGGAAACGGTACATAACTTTTATCATCTCCAGGAATTAAAGGGAATACCTCGTGGTTTTGGTTAATCCAATCTTCTTTCGCTTGTTGTAAACGCTCTCCATCGTGTGATAAAAAATTCCACAACAAGAACCTTTCTTCTGCCATTGGCTCTCCTCCAAAAATATACACTGTTGTATTGGCTTCCATTTCAAACTCACATAGTGTACTGTCTTGTGCTACCAAAATCTGCTTTGGTTCATAGTAATTTGTATCACTATGCACTCCCCCTTCTAAGATATACATCGCTGCCTCACCAAAAAGTCCGGCTCCAATATTTACTTTCGCACGCTCTTTACTCTTGATTTCGATGAAGTAAAGCGGACTATAAACGGGTACTGCGGATTTGCGTCCTAACGCTTCTCCGGCAATTAGCTTGTACGAAACCCCATTTTCTTCCCAACTTGGCAACTTATCTGCTGCTATGTGTACAAAAGAAGGGTCTGTTTGCTCTAATTCCTTAGGCAACGCAATCCATATTTGTAATCCGTGTAATATTGTATCTGGTTTATTTATTCTTATATCCTCTGGCATACGCTCAGAGTGCACCACTCCTTTCCCTGCTGTCATCCAATTCACCGCACCGGGTGTAATGCGTTCTACACTACCAATGCTATCGCGGTGCATAATCTCTCCTTCAAACAAGTAAGTCAGCGTAGATAAGCCTATATGTGGATGTGGATCAACGTCTAAATTATCGTGTTCAGCTACACCAATTGGTCCCATGTGGTCAATAAACGCAAAAGGTCCTACCATTCGCTTTTGTCTAAACGGCAATAACCTACCCACTAAAAAGTTTCCAATACTCGCTGCACGTTCTTCTATCACTAAACTTATATTTGACATATCGCTTTCGTTTTTAAAGTTGATGATTCTCTTATTTCTACAAGTGTAAAGTTACTCATCCTTCTAATAATACAGCTTAACATAGGTTAAGTAATTCTTTACGCCAGACCAAAAAAATCAACTAACTAACCTTTAGTAGTTTGTAAGTTACAAAATTCGCAATACATTAAAAAACCAAACCCTACCAACAAAAAAAGAGTATAATAAGTTTCCTTACTATACTCTCCGTAAAAACAACTGATATCAAACAAAACTCAGCCTTTATATTTGTCTACCTATCCAATTTTTAATCAATTAATAGCTTACTTTCTATTAATAGAAACAGCTTATTTATATCATAAATCGCTTTATAAAAACACGTCTATTTTATACCGCTTTCAAGAAATACACAAATAGGTGAAATACCTCTTACACAACTCACAACTGTATGCTAATCAAATAACTAATAGGCAAACTTGAAAACGATCTGCTTATATTTTTTACGAATGTAACCATTCTAAAAGTTTACTTAAAGCGACTTAAAATTAAAGAACTTCCTATTTATCCTATTCTACACAAATTACCATAAAACACTTATTTACAACTTCTTACAAGCATTGAAACTACTTTATTTACAGGTATAAAAAAAGGCATAACAAGTTGCCTCGTTATGCCTTTAATTATACTTCTAATATAAGTTTACCTTTCTTAAAAAAGGGAAGTTTTAACACTTATGATGCTGCTACGAACTTCAATCCAATGATTGAACCAATCAACGTAGCAATAAAAAACATTCGCCAAAATGTAGCTGGATCTTTAAAAACAAAGATACCTACCAACACTGTTCCAACTGCTCCAATCCCTGTCCAAACAGCATAAGCTGTTCCTAACGGAAGTGATTGTACTGCCTTAATCAATGCTGCCATACTACAAACTAACGCAATTAAAAAACCAGCATACCATCCTAATGCTTCTGTTCCTACCGAATCTTTTGCTTTTCCTAAGCAATAAGTAAACGCTACTTCACATAGCCCTCCAATGATTAAAATAATCCAGTTCATTTTATTGTTTAAAAAATTAGACTGCAAATTTGAATAATATATCTCAATTTTGAATACTTTGAAGTACTTTTTTTTGCTATCTACTTAATATACTGACTAATTTTTTTTATCTCTGCTGCATTAACTTCTGTTAATTCGGGTAAACGAACTATTTGGGTTGTACTGTCTATATTCTCCACTATCGCATCGTAGGTATCTGAATCAAACTCGCCGTTTAACACCAAATACGCTATTGGAATATGTCGCACTTTTAAGGCTTCTATCGACAAAATAGCATGGTTGATACAACCTAAATAATTGCGTACCACAAGCACTGTTGGTAAGGCTAATCGCTGAATCAAGTCAATCATATAGTACCCTTTTGCCATTGGAACATATAATCCTCCTGCTCCTTCTACGATTAGGTTGTTTGCTGTTTGAGGGAGTTGAATCTTACTGTCTTCTATCGTTACTCCTTCTTTTCGAGCCGACTTATGGGGTGAGGCTGCTAGTTCAAATCGGTAACTCTCCGGATGTGCCACTAAATGCGAATCTACTAACTTACTTACTTTTTCTGTGTCAGTTAAGTGTAAATCTCCTGATTGTACGGGTTTCCAATAATCAGCTTGAAATCGCTGTACAAAGGCAGCACTAACTACTGTTTTTCCAATTTCTGTTCCTATTCCGGTTATAAATAATTGTTGTTTCATTTCTCTATTTTTTATTTACTTGTTGCAATGCACACACAAGTTGTTCTATGTCACTTGGGGTATTAAAACTGTGGATACAAAGGCGAATGCGCTCTTTTCCTTGGGCTACAGTCGGACTCATCACGGCAAAGGCATTGATACCTTGTTGTTCTAATTGACTCACAAAGGTTTTGAGCTGTTGATTATCGCTAAAAAGAACCACTTGTATCGGACTACTCGCATCGGATAGAGTAGATTGAACACCACTTCTAAACAAGGTGATATTGTGTTGTAACGTTTGTTGTAAGTCCTTGTTTTCAAGGATAAATTCATACCCAATAGCCAAGCTTTTAGCAAACAAATCAGGTAATCCAGTGCTGTATATAAAAGACGAACTGAAGTTGATTAAATAGTCCTTCACCCATTGTTTAGCTAACACACAAGCACCGTGTTGCCCCATGGCCTTGCCGTAAGTAACCACGGTGGCAAATACCTTATTTTGCAAATTAGCACGATGTACTAATCCCAAGCCAAACACGCCAAAGGTATGGGCTTCATCTACGATTAAATGGGCCTTGTATTGTTGGGTTAACGCCCATATTTCTTGCAACGGTGCAAAGTCGCCATCCATTGAATATAGGCTTTCAACATAGACAAACACATTGCCTCTGCCTATTTGTAACTTCTTTTCTAAGTCGGCTAAGTCGTTGTGTTTAAACCTTCTTTTGTCTGCAAAGCTCAATCGACAACCGTCTATGATAGACCGATGACTCAACTCATCGACGATAATGGTATCTCCTTTTTTGGCAAAAGTGGATAATATGGTTGCGTTGGCGTTGTAACCAGAGGGAAATAACAGGGCACTTTCTACTTGGTGATGTTGTGCTAATTGGTGCTCAACGGCAACAAAACAAGGCGAGTTTCCACTGATTAAGCGGGAACCTGTTGCGCCACTTAGCAAGTTGCCTTCTGCTAAAACTGCTTGTTGTATTTGTTGTAAAAACGCTTCATTTCTGGCCAATCCCAAGTAGTCGTTGGAGTAAAAGTCTATTCCCTCTTTGCGCTGCTTCAGCTGTCGCAGATTACCTTGTTCTCGTCGAGTGGTCAATTCTGCTAAAGAGAGAATAGCGAGCGGACTATCCACGATTTATTTCTGTTGCTACTTGATTGATCCACTGATTGTACAGTCGATCTTCTATCTCTAAAATCTTCTTAGCGTGTACTTCCCAATCCGTAGAAAAAGCTTCTAATTGTTCAATCATCTCTTCTAAATGTCCTTCTTCTTCTACGATGATTGACTTCACCATCACCTTGCTTTTGTGGTTTGTCAATACTTCTTGATAAACCGGATACAGGTAGTCTGCTCTTACTTCAATGGCGTAAGTAACGTACAAATAAGCGATATCAATTAGGTTACGACCCGCTAATTGCAGTTCGTTTCTCAAGTAACGAGAGGTGTGTAAATCCAATAAATTCAGGTATCTTCTTGTTTGTGATGGCGCCAATAACCACTCATCTGCATACGTTGTAAATCCGTCTGCTACCGCTTTGCTAATTTGCTTTTTTAAGTAAAAAGCGTGGCGGTGTTCCTCTGCGGCGTGTTTTAACTGAATAAGATTCACGCTATTGCTGTCTTCACAAGCAGAGATTTTACGAGCCCCTACGTTTTCTAAATAAGATAGTGTGTTTAACCACTTTCCGTGTAACACAGGTTCCTGTAATATTTGGTTTAAGATATTTTGCATTTGTCGTTTATTTTGATGCCAAAAGTACTATGCATCAAAACGAACAATATAGTCCGGTTCTAAGATTAACAACGGACCAGTGAGGGAAAGGTAAACCCTTTCAATAAAAAAAGAGCCTTTTCAAAAAGAAAAGACTCTTAAGTGTACTTTTAAATTCGGCTAATAATTAATTATTTAGCAGGCAAATAAAATGTAGTTGTAGTTGGAGTGTAAATTCCAAAAGTAATGAAACCTAATAATCCATCAACAAAGCTCATCTGATGTTTAACAATATAATTAGGATTCTCTTTTACAAATTGACTAGCTTTATGTCCATCATTTAAAGGAACTAATCCTGCAATTAAAGCATGATTTTTTACAGTGTTCACTTTATAAACTGGGTCATTAATATCTGTACTTCCAACAGCTACTCTTCCAGTATAACAAGATGTCATTGATACAGCTAATAAAGCTAAGGCTAAAAATTTAGTAGTTTTTTTCATTTTATATTTTGTTAAATTTTGTTAATCGCAAACATAATAAAAAAATCACATTAAACTAATAAATATTATTTAAACTCTTTTTTAGTTAAGAAGCAACTCTATCTTTTGAAATTCGGATTTTACAAAGTAAAAAGCCTATTAAAACAAGAACACTAACTACCTAAAAAATATACTTTGCTTAACCTTGTTTAAAGCATAAAAAGTGTAAATTGCCGGAATATTTAATTGCTTATAATTTATACTATGAGTAGTCCAGTTAAAATTCCTTATCAGAGCTTTATTCAAATAGACCGCAATTCAAGCACGCCTATTTATATGCAGATTGCCAACCAGTTTAGCAATGCCATTCAACGCGATTTTTTGCCAAAGGGAACTAAACTTCCTGGTTCGAGATTATTGGCTGAATTACTATCGGTTAACCGCAATACTATTGTAGCGGTTTACGATGAACTAACAGCACAGGGTTGGGTAGAAACGAAGCCGAATAAGGGTACGTTTATCATTGAAAAAGAAGCAGACAAACCGATGCGTTTTACTGATGATGAGGCGAGTTATTTACAAACTTATCCCTCTTCTCCTGGCTATGATTTTAACAAGAGTAATTTACTGGATACTCCGTATGAACATAGCCATAGCGACTTTCTTTTTAACGATGGGTTACCTGATACGCGCATTATTCAAATCGAACAGTTATCGTCGTATTACAGCGCCAATTTAAAGCGAAAAAGCAACCAAAAAAAGCTGAGACACGCTAATTATGAGGGTAATGACGCGTTTAAAAAGAGTATGGCTAACTACTTGAATTTGTCCCGTGGACTACACGTAAGCAAGGATAATATATTGATTACGCGAAGTACTGAAATGAGTATTTACGTGGCTTGTGAGGTACTTTTAAATCAAGGCGACAATGTTATTGTGGCTAATTTGAGCTACTTTTCAAGCAATATGACTTTTCAAAAGGCGGGGGCAAAAATACTGACAGTGCCAATTGATAAAGAGGGAATTGATGCTAATGCGGTGGAAAATATGTGTAAAAAACACAAAATACGCATGTTATACTTAACACCACACCACCATTACCCTACTACGGTTACTTTGAGTGCCCAAAGACGTGTACAGCTATTGCAATTGGCTAATAAATATGGCTTTATCATCTTAGAAGACGACTATGATTACGACTTTCACTATGATAAGAGTCCGGTTTTACCACTGGCAAGTGTAGACACAAATGGAATGGTCGTTTATATTGGTTCGTTTGGTAAATCATTGGCTCCAAGTTTTCAAACGGGGTTTATTGTTGCCCCAGAAAGTGTGTTGGTAGAAATGCAAAAACACTTGCGACTTATAGATCGACAAGGGGATGTTTTAATGGAACAGGTATTGGGAGAACTGATTGAAGAAGGGGAAATATTCCGCTCTCTCAAAAAATCTATAAAAATTTACAAGGAAAGACGTGACACTTTTTGCGACTTATTGCATCAATATTTTGGGGAGGATGTGCAATTTGACATTCCCTCTGGGGGATTAGCAGTGTGGACAGAATGGAAAAAGCCGTTAAATCTATTGCAGTTGAGCAAAAAGTGCTTGCAAAACAACCTGCTTATTCCAAAAACACTCTTGTATCAAAATCGCGAATTGACTGCTATGCGACTTGGCTTCGGACATTTAACGAAGGAAGAAATGGCACAGAGTTTGGATATACTATATCACGTGATGAATGAGTAGCACTTTCGTCAGAGATAACAAAAATAGATTAATAGAACAAAGCCTAAAGAACATTTAGGCTTTGTTTTTATACGTTCATATCCTGCATAGCAGGCATATTGATTTCTTTTACGCAACTTGCTTTAGATGTACTCAAAACAAACTTTATTGCTTGTAAAACATCGCTTAAAGGTATTAAACTCGCTTGGTTTTCTTCTACAATTATATCGGAATCAACGGTATAGTCATATTCCGTTGCTAAATACCCTAAGTTTAAAACGGTAATACCAATATTGTCTTGACGCAAAGTCTCACGCATCGAATGTACAATTCCCCTCAAAGCAAACTTAGATGCTGAAAAGGCTACTTCTTTTCCGTTGTGATTGTCTAAGCCCCAAGTGGAACCAATCAATACAATTTTAGCATTTGACGATAAGCGTAGGTTCTTGACAAAGGCTTTCAATGCCAAGATACACGAGGTTACGTTGGTTTGAATAAGGTTGATTAACTCCGCATCACTGCATTGCTCTACGTCAAATTCGGCTGTAAATGCCATCTGCTCCCATATTCCTACATTGTAAATAAGGTAGTCTAACTGCTTTTCTTGTAACACCTCAGCAACCGCTTTAACGGCTGTTTCGGGTTGACTCAAATCAGCGGGAACCCACACTAAATTGTCTTTTGCATCTGCTGGTTTACTTCTTGAAACACCGTACACAATGTCGTTGTCTTTTGGCAAGCCGTGGGCAATAGCGCGACCTAAGCCTTTGCTAACTCCATATATTAAATAACTCTTGTTTTTCATAGATTGATCGTTTTAAAAAAGTCGCATCAAGTTGCTTTGTCTAAACGAGTTGAATACCGTTTAAATAAGCTAATTGAAACACTTTATCGTTGGCGGAATTACTCTCGATAAACCCTTTGTATTTAGGGGAACTCATCTCTTTGTAAACGCGCTTCACTTGCGAAGATAGTCCTTCTCTCTTAACGTAATTGTTAAAGGCGCGCTGTACGTCACTTTTACTGGCAAAACAACACATAAAGTCGATTGGAAAAACGAAATCGCCAGACGACATATACTCGTTTAAACGCCAACCATTGTCTATAACGTGGTTGACAACATCTTGAGTGTCTTCAAATAGTGTAAAAATCGGATTGACGTATTCTTCTAAAAAAGTGGTGATAGACAGCGCAAACTCCTCTTGTTTCTTGTCCTTTATTTCCCACGTAAACAACTTAGGTTGAACGGGAATAATCTCTTTTAAATTGGCAATAAACACGGTTGAAGTAGCAATATCTTTACTGCGGTATTTCTTAAAACGCCACTCGCGCAATTGTTCTGAAAGAATGACAATTGTACACGATAAAGTGATGTATTCTTTGGGATCACTCTCAATGGGTTGAAACTTAATCTGATACTCGAAAGTACCTGACATAGCGTTGCCCTTAAGCACTTGTCCCTTTTGAGTTGAGACATACCCCTGTGCAAGATAGGGTTCGCCTATTTTGTGAATTGTTTGAATAAAAGCTTGTTTTCCTGCCATGTAGCACTAAGTAAAATAGTTCTTTTTAATCCGTTATTGACGCTCTTTTTGTCAATGAGCAATGCACCTAAGCTTACTCGATTACCTCAGCAATAGACTCGTCTTCATCTTGTAGTTTTTCAAGACTTGCTGTATATAATTTTTGCTCTAATTTCCTGTAATTACTTATAAAATAGCTCATCACCAAGATTCCCGTCAATACACAAACCTCTTTAGCTATTCCTAATTGCATCAATGTATCATACTCCATATCTACACTTCTCTTTTGCATATAACCGCGAATAAAGCTGGCTATAATCACTGCAATCCATCCAAACAACAACAAATTAGAACTAATTAGTTTACCTCCTTGAACTTGCATTCTTCTCAACTGAAAATACGTGCTGTAATTCAATTTATCTATCCAGCGGAAAGGTACTATCATATTGTAAATCGGAATAATCCATCCGAATATTAGCATCAGTTTCGGAGCATCTATATTCTTATCTAATTTCTCCATATTGGCATACGCACGGTACAACCACAACACAAAAACTACCAATAAAAATAGTCCTGACAAAGCAGATAAAGCGACTACAATATTTGTAATACTCTCTAAGCGCAGTAATTCTCTATTGACAAACTGTACGCCTGCATCTAATTGTTTAACCACCCAAAACTGCATAAGATAGCAGTTAAGAGCCGCGAATGTTGTTGTGATTTGTGTTAATATAGCGTAGTGCAATACCTTACCCCTGATTGCATTTGATGATAGCATTCGTATACTTTTTTTACCTCCAAAGTTCGATACTCTGGATTTTGATTTCTTTAATTCTATTTCCTTCTTTTTTTCCAATTGGTTCATCACAAACCACCCAATACATCAGCCTTCTCTTGCTGTTTGGATTGGTGTAAACGCAACTTAGTAAAGGCGACTCCGGATTGTTTCCTTTTCCGTTTTTATACGTCATAGGTGTTGTACAATAAGGCATTAACTCTTCTACTGTAGCATTGTACAAATAAGCAGGATCTGTATAGCTTACTTCTCCTTTTTGATTCTTAGTGTATGAACTGCTAATTAAAAACTGCATAGTGTAAAACAACTTATCTTTTTGCTTTAGCTTTTCAACAGAAAAACGAGGTTCATCTGCCTGACGATAAGGGATGTAGTACAACGTATCTCCTTCAAAATCGTCGTAAATACTATAGTCCATTGCAGCTTCTTGCATCTCTTTTGGAGCAATAGCTAATGTTTTTAATATTCCTCTTATCTGTGTGTTATCTGCTGGTTCTGCCGTAGCAAGTTCCATTAGTTTTCCTATTTTCTGACCAAATGTTGCTTCCTGTGCCTGACTGCTAACAAAGCTTAAAAAGGCACAAAACGCTAAGACTACTTTCTTCATACTCGCGTCTTTTATATGACTAAATTAATACAATTGTATTTTTTAACAATAGTAAATGCTATATTTCTGTTGACTTTATTCTCAATAAGTGAACTTATCAATATACGCTTCACGTTGTTCTTTACTGATTTTCAACCCTTTCTCTATATAATTATCCATTGAGCCGTATTGTTTATCTATCTCATCAAACATTGCTTGAATAAACTCTGGTTTAATCCACGAGAAATTCTCAATCACTTCATAGTTGATATTGTGGAAGAATAACTTGCCAAACTTTGCTAATTTCATGCGTTTAGCTACATCATTTTCTCTGTAATTGTTAGACAACAAATACTCATTGATAATCACCTCTCTGTCCACATTTAAGATGCTCAATAAAATAGCACCTACCATACCTGTTCTGTCTTTTCCGGCTGAACAGTGAAACAAGGTTGATTTGTCATTGTCGAGAATTGTGTTCAAAATAGTACGTACTTTCTCTACATCGTGTGTTGCGTATAAACCGTAAAACTCCTTAACTAACTCATTAGACACTTCTGGTGATACACGTCCTTTAATCACGTCTTTACGTGTTTTGCTAAACATATCTTCAGAATCGTCATACGCTTGATAGTTAAAGTACTTCATACGAGAGGGAATATGGTCTGGTTTCTTGCCTATTTCCTTGTCTGTACGTAAGTCAATCACCGTAGATAATCCAAGATTCTCAAACTGGATGAACTCCGACTTCTTAAGCTTGTTTAAGTGACCACTTCTGTATATTTTCCCCCACTTAATGATTTTACCATCCTTCGTTTTAAGTCCTCCTATATCTCTAAAGTTGATCACGTTTTTGAAGTTCACCAATCGATTAGCCACCTGTAAGGTATCACCTTGGCGAACAACAGTGTACACTTTGCGTTGTGTATCAGGCAAACGAACGGGCATCTTTGAATGGAAATCAACAGCTAAATCTCCTAAAAGCACTTGATCTCCCTTGTCAAAATGCGCTATATAACCTTTTCTATCTTTTACAATCGTAGGATTATCTTTATCAAGCGTCGAATATTGAATCGGTTGGTATGTTGTTTTATAAGAACATCCTTGTAAGGCAAGAAATGCTCCTGCTATAACTAAATATTTATTACTAAACATAATTAAGTGGTTTACTTCAAATTTACTGATATTAATCGGAAAAGCTCGGTATTTGCTTTGTTATTAGAGAATTCTAATCTAAATAAGCCATAAAAAAAGCGAGCTTACAATCTAACTCGCTTGTGTACTATAACAGTAATTATTTTGCTTTTTAAGTATGCCAATGCAGCATTTTAATGTTGAATAACACTTTATAATGCATAGCGCATCCAAACATTAGGCTCTACATAAGTTCCCTTATTCAATGCCATATCTATTTTAATCGGATTTAATGCAAACGGAAGAATATACTCACCTGATGTCTGAAACGTCAAGTTGGTCCACGCCTCCCATTCTAACACCGTACCTTCTACTGCCATTGCTTTGTTACACACCTTTACTATGGTTGCCCCATTTCTAACGTGACTGCGTATCCACGCATCATAAGGAAGTCCTCTATTGTTAATCCACTGCATATAACTATCCATTTGTTGCAACGGATACCTGTGTTTTAACGTAGGTCGTATTGGTAGAATAAAATCAGAGAAGTTACTCTCAACAGCAATTCCCTTCATATAATCAATCAAGTGTTTGCTCACGCCCTTTCCTTGATAAGCAGGATCAACACTAATTTGCAACGCACAAAGGGTATTTGGTTTCAACTCCTGTTCAAAATCAGCAAAGGCTTTAGCTATCGCCCAGTCCCACCCTTCATCAGGTAAGTCCTCTTTTTCTTTTGGGGTTAAGTATAAGGGAACACAATTGCCACTACCTACTACGCGATTACCCTCTAAAAGAAAGAATTGATATACGGGAAACACCTCATAGAGTTTATCCCAATATTTTAGATTATTGCGGTCTTGTAGTATGTATTTTGGCCAAACACTTTGCTCATTCACTTGCTCCACTAAATTAGTATAGGCTGGGGAATTAGTTTCTAATGATCTAAAGAAAGTAAGTTGATTATTTTCCATATTATTATCAGTGCAAATTGCGATGTTATTTTCAACGTACTAAATATAATGCTATTAAATCGAATAAAATCAATTAATTAGAGAATAAAGTAGTTTCAAAAAATTATTTGTAATTTAGTAAGCGAACCCTATATTCTACAAGGGTTATACATTATATATGGTTTTTCTATCATTTTATTTTTACTGATAGATTATACTTATTCGTGTATTGATACAAAATATAACAACAACTGGTAATCAACTCTTTACCACCCTATATTTGTGGTATAGAAAAAAACAAAAAATAACTAATTATGGAAACTAAAAAATTGACAACAGCTTCTGGAAGACCGTACACTGATCACGAAGATTCATTAACTGCTGGAGCAAGAGGTCCAGTATTATTAGAAGATTATATTTTACACGAGAAGTTAGCACACTTCAACAGAGAGCGTATTCCAGAGCGTATTGTACACGCAAAAGGTGCTGGTGCATTTGGTACGTTTACAGTTACAAACGATATTACAAAATATACAAAAGCTAAAGTATTTAGCGAAGTTGGAAAGAAAACAGACTTATTTGTTCGCTTCTCAACAGTAGGTGGAGAAAAAGGTTCTGCTGACTCTGAGCGTGACCCACGTGGGTTTGCTGTGAAGTTCTATACAGAAGATGGTAACTGGGATTTGGTTGGAAACAACACCCCTGTGTTCTTTATCAAGGATGCTAAAAAGTTCCCTGACTTTATCCACACACAAAAAAGACACCCACATACAAACTTAAAATCACCTACAATGGTTTGGGATTTCTGGTCTCTTAACCCAGAAAGTTTACACCAAGTGTTGATTTTAATGTCTGATAGAGGTACTCCGTTTGGTTATAGACATATGAATGGGTATGGTAGTCACACCTATTCTATGATCAACAAAGACAACGAGATTGTCTATGTGAAGTTTCACTTTAAAACAGCACAAGGTATTAAAAACTTGACTGGTCCTGAGGCTGATCAAATGAGAGCTACGGATATGGATTATGCACAACGCGACTTAATCGATAATATCGAAAGTGGTAACTTCCCTAAATGGAACTTGAAAATTCAGGTAATGACAATGGAGGAAGCAAACAATGCTAAGGTAAATCCGTTTGACGTTACTAAAGTATGGCCTCATAAAGACTTCCCTCTTATTGATGTTGGGGTAATGGAATTAAACAGAATGCCTGCTAACTACTTCCAAGATGTAGAACAAGCTGCTTTTGCTCCTACTCACATTGTAGATGGTATTGGATTCTCACCTGATAAAATGTTACAAGGGCGTATCTTGTCTTATCCAGATGCACAACGTTACAGATTAGGTGCTAACTATGAGCAGATACCGGTAAACCGTTGTCCGTTTGCAACTAACAATTACCAAAGAGATGGGTACATGCGCGTAGATGGTAATGGTGGTAGTGAGCCTAACTATTTCCCTAATAGTTTTGACAACATTGTGGCTGACCCAAGTTATAAAGAACCAGCGAGAGAGTTACAAAGTACTATGGCTGATCGTTTTGACAGAAATGCAGAAGGTGAAAATGACCACTTCTCTCAACCAGGTAATTTATTCCGCATCATGACACCGGAAGCAAAACAAAATACAATCAACAATATTGTTGCTGCTATGAGTGGTATTGATGGTCCGAAACGCGATGAAATCATTGGTCGTCAATTATGCCACTGGTTCAGAGCAGATATGGAACTTGGAATGGGTATTGCAAAAGGATTAAACTTTGACGTTAGTAAACATATGAATTCATAATATATATTTCCAAAGTTAATTTTATTAGCGTTAAAACGAGTAAGGGTACTTTACAATTGTAAAGTACCCTTATTTTATTATAACCTTTTACCGATTATTTAATCTTTACTAAAAATAGTAATGTTGTTCCTTTCCCAACTGTACTTGTCAATACTAATTTACTATTTAAGGCATTTAACCTATCTTGAATATTATTCAATCCTTTTCCTCTTCTTGTAGTATATACGTCAAATCCTCTTCCATTATCTTCAACACTTACTTCTACTAAAGTATCTGTTTTATATGTAAATGACACATAACAATTCTTAGCATTAGAATACTTCTGTACGTTGTTCAATGCTTCTTGAACAATGCGATAAATACTTATTCTATAGCGATGAGAAAAACTTTCAAGCTCTATTCTTGGGTCTATAAATATATCAAACTGAATAGCTGTATTTCGATTTTGTAACACCACCATTTCGATAATAAGCTGTTTAAAATTACTGGC
Source organism: Myroides phaeus (assembly GCF_009799805.1). Taxonomy (NCBI): domain Bacteria; kingdom Pseudomonadati; phylum Bacteroidota; class Flavobacteriia; order Flavobacteriales; family Flavobacteriaceae; genus Myroides; species Myroides phaeus. The sequence continues at coordinate 2,078,120 of NZ_CP047050.1, read as the reverse complement.
AAACAGTTTCTTTTCATTCGACAATGCGTATGAACTATCGCGTATAAACTTTTCAACATCTTGAACCTCTTTAACCAGTAAACCTTTTGTTTCTTCTATATTCTCCTGCTCCAATTGCATCAGAGAAAAACGTGTTACAAATAATTTATTTAATACGCCATCGTGTAATTCTCTTGCTATATTCCTCCTTTCAGCTTCTTGGACTTTAGCAATAGCATTTTGATGATCAATTACAGATTTATAATAACGCTCTGTATCGCGTTGATACATTTTAATTGTTGCTATTTCTCTTACTTTGTTCTTAATAAAAAAAGCAATTACAACGATAAGAATAAATGAAATTACCATAAACGAAAGAATAACAATAGTATCCTTTTGATTGTGTAATTTATCATTTACTTGAAGTAGATCATCTGCTTCATATTTTAAACGAGCAAATCTATTTCTAACTATTGTTTGCTTTTTATTAATGATATTATCTAACTCTAAATATCGCTGAAAATTATCCTTTGAGTTTTCTGTATCATATTGCAATAAAACAGTTAGTGCTTCCTTTTGAAGTTTATAATCATTTATTTTTATAGCATCTTCTAATAATTCTTGAAGAATAGTATTGGCTGTAAAGATCTCTCCGATCTCAAAATAGTACTGAACTAATAAAACGTCTGTTAACTTTTTGTTCTTAATATAGTTATATTTTGTATTTAACGTTAACGCTTCCTTGATGTACTTTAATGCTAATTCATTTTCATCTTTGGCTAATTTAACAACCGCAAAATTGTGTATTATTTTTAAATATAGCTCAATATTATCTTCTTTATCTAACATTTTATAATCATCAAAAGCGACTGATAAAAAATGTTCTGCTTCAGTAAATTGGTGTTTTCTGATATGCGCAATTGATAAATAGTTGTAAATATCAAGACGTTTTAAACGCAATTCTTTTTCTGAATAATACTCTTTTACTTCATTAGAAGTACTTAAATCTAAAGCATTATTAAACCGATTAATTGCTTCGGTATACTGTTCTAACCCTAAAACAATTTTAGCATACAAATATTCTTGATTAAATAAATCATAGTTAGAAACAGTATGTTTATTTAGAGAAATTACTTTATGGATTTGATGTTCTGCCTCAGAAAAAACTCCTTTATCAGCTAAAATATTACTTATTATTAACGTCACTTTTTGCTGATTAACAGAATCGTGTAACTTTCTATAACTATATTTAGCTTGATTAAAATAGTAATAGCTACTATCAATTAAATAATTGCGATCAAAGAACTCTCCTAATAAGTAATAGCTTTTTGCGATTCCTTGCGTATCCCTTGCTACTCTCGCATAGGTTGCATATAAATCAACATACTTTTTATCGGCATCAGTTTGCTTGATATAGGTAGCTAAAAAATCTCTGTTACTTTGTGTGTTTTTTAAATATAAAATAAAGTTATCTAAAGAATCTCTTTGAAGTTGAGACATATTATTTTTACTAAAACTGTCGTAAGCTGTAAGAAAACGCTCTTGTTCTTCACCTGTCCAATCGTGTAGTGATGTAGATCTTGTACAGCTAACCCCTATGAGTACTGCAAAAAATATCAAGAACAAACTATGATAAACACTTCGAATAGACATTGAACACTAACAGTTAATAAAATATTTTTTTAGTAATAAATTCTGCAAAGATATAAGATAATAGCATCCTACAATACCTAATTATCATCTATGCCGTTATTTAAAACGAAGATGAAATAGCTTATCACTTATTTGAGTAATTCCTCCTTTTAAACAACGCTATAAACAACAAAGGTGACTCTTTATTTACATCTTATATCTAACTATTTAAGATACAAAAAAAAACAATATGCATTTTCACATTATTTAAATATCTTTCGCCCCCGTTCTTTTTGTGAACTTCTATTTAATTCATATTACAACTTATGGCACATCGGTTATATATCTACAATGTTTCCTTAGATCAGGAATTTTATGACGAATCTTTAGTGGGGGAATGGAATTATGTGATTCCTCTTTTCTTCTTACCTCTTTTTGCACATCCGCTTACTAAGAGTGAACTAAAGCAATTCGGTTTTAAATCGTCTAAAGACCTTTTCTTTAATGTAAAGGAAGCATTGCCTTTGTTTGAAAAATTTCACCTGTGGATTCAACAGCAAGTAGACCTTATTCCTACTACTGATCAAGCAAAGTACCTTCAGTCGTATGAGCGTCAATTGTACTATTTTCAAAACTTGCCGTATGACTACTTTCGCTTAGATGGAACGGATGTGTACAATATGAATGAGGAGAGTCATAAAAAACAAGCACAGGCATTCTCAGCTGAAATTGCCTTGTACACAGAGGAATTGGCTAATATTATAGACCTTGAATTAGATAGTGAACACATCAATCGCGGAGTTATCGGTCAGTCTTATTTCCCTTTTTCTACATTTGAGGAATACCTCAACAACGACAATGCTAACTTTGGTTGGGATTGGTTAGAAATAGCGTTTGAAAAAGATTACGACTGCTTACAATATGAAGAGAATGAGTTGTATGGACTAACAACTTTTGACAACAAAAAGATAACTGAGGCTGTTTATGGATATATAGGCGAGTTTACAGAGCCTAATTTAGCTATTATTCAGCGTGATGAACTGTTTGGTTTTATAGATAAAACTGGTGTAGAGGTTGTTAAACCTTTGTATTTCGATGTGGGAACTGCTCAAATTGAAGACTTCTTTGACGAGCAAGGCAACGAAGATACAAGCCGTACGCTTACTGTGGCGGCAGTGTGTCAAGATGGGAAATGGGGACTTCTAAACTTGCTTTCTCACACTTACTTGATTCCTCTTGCGTATGAATTGGTTGAGTTCTTATACCCGTATTACTACAATGTGTACAATGGCAGTCACTACGCAGTGTACAACTTTGCAGGAGAACAACTTATTCCGTTTAAAGGCGACTCTCCTTTTGAATATCACTACTCTTATTTCTGTACTTCTATGGGAAATAAGCGCGATTTTTATAGTAGATCTCATCACTACTTAGGCAAGTTTGCTTATGCAGATGTGAGAAATAGCGATATCGAAAACCACTTACTTGTCCCGTCTGACGTTAATCCGAAATTACACAACTTGATTACGTTTGAAGGCGAATTGGTCTTGGAGAGTATCAAACACGTACAATATGTTACGAATGAATGCGTCATCGTGTACACTGACAAGCTAAAGGGGATTTACAACCACAAAAAGGCAAAGTATGTTTTAGAGCCAATGAACTGTAAAATAGATACGTATATAGACTATTGGATGAACCTTGGCGCTGGACAATGTCACGTTTCTCTTGGCAAGAAGAAAGGGATTTTTGATGCTATTGAAGAACGATGGATTGTACCGTTTACAACAATTGACGTGGTTAAAATACTAACCAACGGCTTTGCTGCTACTAAACTCAAAGACAAGTGGGCATTGCGCGTAATTGCACTCCCTGAACAAGAGTCTGTTTATGAGTACGACTTTATTACAATGCACAACTTGGAACAAGACATCGACACTATTGTATTGTACAAAGACAATGCGGTGTTTACTTGTAACAACGATGAAATACAAACAATAAGTACGCATCACCTACTGTTGTTAGCGGGTAAATTGCGATACGACTCTAATGGTGAAGTCGGATTGTTTAATCCGTATTTTAATGAGAAAACACAGGTTTTAACAGCTGATGACTATGCACAATTAGACCCCTACCAACTTAATGCTGTAAAAGATTATTATGCTGACCACAGCTTTGATGAACAATATGAGGCGTTGTTATTAATGGCTGAGGCAGTAAACAATAGCGAACTACTTCAAGAGTTAGGATACCGCTATTTAACGGAAGACGACTATATCGATTACAACAAGGCTAAACACCTTTTTGAATTGGCAGCAACACACAATAACCCGTACTCAGTAACCAACTTAGGGTATATGTATGAACACGGGTTTGGAGTTGAACAAGATATACACAAAGCGATTGAATATTACACTAAAGGTGCTGAACTTGGCAATAATACCAGTTATAACAACTTGGCGCTAATCTACTATTATGGAGCCGCTGGTTTAGACAATGACTTCAATACGGCTATTCACTACTTCAAACAAGTGAACACAAAAGAATACGAGGTTTGCAATTACCTTGCTGATTGTTACTACTTGCTTGGAGAGTATAAAAATGCCCTAAAGTACATCAAGGAGGATATGAAAAACAACGACAATATTGGTTCGTTCCTCTTAGGTAGAATGCATTGCTACGGTTATGGTGTAAAACAAGATGGTCAAAAGGCCATTCCTCTTTTAGAGAAAGCATTACAACAAGAGTACAACCTTGCCATCTTAGATTTAATTGATATCTACGCTAAAGACGAGGAAAACAAAGCCCCAGAGAAGTTAGCCTATTACATTGCTCTTGCTAAAGAAAAAGAGGTTGAACTACCGGAAGAATACAAAGAAAAGAGCTTTCTAAAAAAGACGTTAGGCAAATGGTTTAAATAACACTACCCTTTTTTAAAAGTTACACAACATAAAAATACCCCAAAAAGCACAAACTTCTTGGGGTATTTAATTTATTGAGAGTAGGTTAGCTTTTGTAAGCGAATACTAAACCACCTAATATAATATTGTATAGGCAGATTAAATTCCTAAAAACTTAAATGCTTTAGCCTCTACTAACTTATCGTTTGAAAGACCAGCATATTGTTGGCTTTGAGAAACATCTAACTTTTTAACGCTTGCTTTCTCGCTAAAGTCAATTGCTTTTAAATCTATCCACATTGGTGTTAATGACAATGGATCTTCGTAGTAATACACTAAGTTCTTTTGGTCAGATACTGTTCTCCATTTTGTTGACGACAAGTTTGGCTCCCCATCAATGTGAACTCCATAAGGCACTGAACAGTTTCTAATCACACTAAACGTTGCTCCTAAAGCCACTTTAATGTCATCTGATTGTGTTACTGCCGTTGCGTAATACTTCGCTCTTGCAAAACGATCTTCTGATCTACCTGTTCCTGGTAACACTTTGTTTCCTGGTAAATAGCTGATATAATCATTAATTGCTAATTGCTTGTCAAATGTAGGCGAGTTCGTTACTACAGTGTACGATGCATCGTGATATACTTTCAACTTTCCGTCGATATACTCAAATACTGCACTGTCTCCTTTTGCATCAGAAATAGTTAAGTGCACTGTTGCCAATGACGTTCTTCCTGGTGTATTAGCTGTTACAACAACTACCGGGTTCTTCTGTAAATCAATTACTGCCTCTTCTACAGTTGCGTAATTATCTAAAGCGTACTGTGCCCACATCGCTAAGCTAATTCCCTTGTCTTTACCTTGTGGATTATACTCAGGGTATTGTGACTCTACCAACCATAGGATGTTAGACACTAATCCTTTCTCATTCATTCCATCTGTTGTCGCTAAGTCAAAAGCAGAAGTAACAACACTTCCGTATTTTGCTTTCCACTTTGCAGACGCTTTACCTACTTCTCCTTGGCGCTCAATACCTCTTGGAAACACCCATATATTAGGCATAATCTCCTCTTTCCAGTCCATCGAACGAGCCGTTAGAATCGTATTATTAGGTCCTTTGTACACTACTCTGGTACAAGCCTCTGCTTTTGGTATCATCACAAAAGCACCACAACACATCAAGATTGTAGCAACTGTTTTATGTATTCTTTTCATTATTTATCGTTTTAGAATTTTGATTAGTATTACAATATTCAAGCCAATTTGCGAACTTCTAAGAAAATTATTGTTCTAACCCACGTTTATAGGTTTCAAGGGCACGAATACGTGCTTCTTTGTGGTCAACAATCTCCTCCCAATACTCGCCATTTGCTAATTCAGGCAACCATTTGTTGATATACTTATTTTCCTTGTCAAACTTCTTGGTTTGCTCACTCGGATTAAATATCCTGAAATAAGGAGCGGCATCACACCCACATCCTGCTGCCCATTGCCAATTCCCATTGTTAGCAGACAAGTCGTAATCCAACAAGTGCTGTGCAAAGTACGCTTCTCCCCATCTCCAATCAATCAACAAGTGTTTTGTCAAGAAACTGGCTACAATCATACGCACTCTATTGTGCATAAATCCAGTAGTATTCAATTCGCGCATCCCTGCATCGACAATAGGATATCCCGTGCGGCCTTCACACCATAGCTTAAACTCCTCCTCGTTATTTCTGTACTGAATATTCTCGTATTTGGGTTTAAAACACAAGTTTTCAATCTGAGGAAAGTTAAACAATATCTGACTAAAGAAATCTCGCCATATCAATTCAGACAACCACACATCGTTGTGTTGTAAAGCAAAAATCACACACTTGCGAATTGATATTGTTCCAAAGCGCAAGGCTATTCCTAAATGCGTCGTTCCTTCTATCCCTGGATAATCACGGTGTAAGTGATAACTATCAATCAACGTTTCGTTTAACGTTGGAATGACAAACTTATACCCTGTCGTTTCATAGCCTAAACTATTTAAAGACGGAATAGTTGTATCTGTTGTATATAAGTTTTCACTCGACAACTTTGGGGTGTAATTATACAAATCTTGTTCCCCCAACTTACTTCTCCACAACTTAGCATAAGGCGTATAGATCTGATAAGGAGAGCCATCTTGTTTTAAAATCTCATCCCCTCTAAAAATAACGTGATCTTTAAATCCGTTAAATGCTATTTGTTGCTCAGCTAACAAACTACCAATCTCACGATCACGGGCAATTGTTTTGGGTTCATAGTCTTCATTGTAAAAAACACCCTGAATATCAAATTGTGCCATCAAGGAAGAAAAAGCCTCCTTTACAGTTGAGTGAAAAAAAGTTATTCCTGCGTTGTATTGCTTCAAAAAAGCGTTGAGTTCTGTCAGCACTTGGTGAATATAGTCAACTCTCCTATCTGCTTTGTTAGGAAACTGTTCTAAAATATCCTTGTCAAAGATGAAGATAGGCAATACTTTATACCCACTTTGAACAGCGTAATACAGAGCTTTATTGTCCTTTAATCTCAAATCTCTTCTATACCAACAAACTACTACTTTCTCTTTTTGATTCATTGTTTTATGTTATTACAAGTCAAAAATACAACACAAATAAAAAAGGATTAGACTTTTCTTTCTCTTTATTACCTAAAGATACTCGAAAAATCTAATCCTTTTAAAAACTATATAAATATGTTGTGTTCTAAATCACATCTATTTTTTAGTATGCTCCAATTAAGCCCATCCAACTTGTACCAACTACTAAGTAAACAGCTAATAATAACACACCAATAATAAATCCGTACAACCACCAAGTTTTCAATTCAACATATCCACTACCAAAGAATACTGGAGCCGGACCGTGACCATAGTGAGTTAATGTACCGTAGATAGATCCCATGAAACCTAACATCATTGCTAACAATACTGGAGGAACACCTAACGAAATACCTACACCTAACAAAGCTGCATACATTGCCGCAACGTGAGCAGTAGCACTCGCAAAGATATAGTGACTAAAGAAGTACACGATGACAAGAATTGGGAAAGCATAATGCCAATCCATATCTCCCATCTGACCTTTTACTAAATCACTAAACCATCCGATGAATCCTAATTTGTTTAATGAACTTGCCATCATTACTAATACGGCAAACCATACAATTGTATCCCAAGCACCTTTCTCAGCTTTAACATCTTCCCAAGTTAACACAGAAGTTAACAATAGAATTGCTAAACCAATAAAAGCAGTTGTAGTAGCATCAATTTTAAATAAATCACCTGTAATCCATAAAACTAAAAGAATAACGAATGTGATTAACATTAAGATTTCTGACACTGATAATTTCCCCATTTCTTTTAACTTCTGAGCAGCCATTTTAGGAGCATCAGCAGTTTTCTTTAATTCAGGTGGAAATATTTTATACAAAACAATTGGTGTTATGATGAAAGCAACCAATCCTGGTACAAAACCAGCAGCTGCCCACGACATCCAACTAATGTTTACCCCCATATCAGCAGCGAACTTCTGACACATCGGGTTACTTGCAGTACCTGTTAAGAACATTGAAGATGCGATCAAATTCATGTAATAACAGTTTAATGTCAAGAAAGAACCTAATTTTCTATGAGTTTCTGGTTTAGCTGCATCAGAACCAAAGTTGATAGCCATAGATTTCATAATTGGGTAGATAATACCTCCCCCACGAGCAGTGTTACTTGGAATAGCAGGTGCTAATACTAAATCAGCTAACCCTAATCCGTACGCTAATCCTAATGTACTTTTTCCGAAAATACGGATAAAGATAAAAGCAATACGATTTCCTAATCCTGTTTTAATAAACCCTCTCGCAATAAAGAAAGATATACCAATTAACCAAATTACTTTATCTCCAAAACCACTTAAACTTAAAGCGATTGATTTACCAGGATCACCTGGCGCTAACAATTGGAAAAATGCTGTTAAACCGACTGCCAACATACACATTGTTCCCATTGGGGCAGCCTTTAATATAATTCCTAAAATCGTACTTACGAATATGGCAAATAAGTGCCACGCATCTGGTGTTACTCCTTCTGGAATTGGACAAAACCATAGTAGCACTCCCACTACTAACGTTATCCCTAAACTCTTGATGTTTACTTCTTTCATCGCTAATTATATTTAGCTTTTATAAAAATCTACATTGTAATTGAAGAAATGCAAGGTTTGAATTGTATGTCTTACTATTTTCAATGTTGTGTTTGAAATTGTCAATTTGCATACCTGCTTGAATTCTAACACCGTAGTTTTTCAATACTTCTAAAGTAAGCATTGGAATCCAAGTTTGTCTTGCATTTGAGTTTAATGTACTATTTTCATCTAAGTACTCATAACGACAAGCAAACTCAATTGCGTGAAACGTTTTAGCACCTATTTCATATCTAATATTTGGCACAAAGTAAAAACTCTTTACTTTGTAATCATCAATTGTTGAAGTTAAAGCTGGTGCTCCTTCTACTTTTGATGCATTTAAAGCTTTAAAATATTGCTCGTGGTTAGTAGCTTGTTTAGCTTCTGTTTGGAAATCAATACTCCAACGCTCAGTAATCGGAAGTTTTGCTGTTGCTTCAACTCCTACCGCATACGCTTTTTCTTTATTTACTTCTGCAATACCTCCACTAACACCAACATTTAAGTTGTGTTTTTTGTCAAGGTTAAACAATAATCTACTCGAGTAATTTTTACCGTCGTCATTATCTGTTTTATTCTTACCATTACCATTTGTTACAGAGAAACCGTAGCTCATTGGTACATCTCCTAAATCAACACTACCTGTAATCGCAGCACCAACCTGGAAACTTGTCCATCCTAATCTACCAAAAGTATAGTAAGAGTTTGTATAGTCAATCGATCTAAGTACATCTACAGGCATTGTTTCCTCCATACCAAATAATGGTCTAAACTGTCCAACTGTAATCTGTAAATAACGATTTACTGTATATTTAGCAAACGCGTTCTCTAATACACGAGTACTTACATCTTTTTGTTTGAAGTCGGCAAAGTTAGCTAAAGCAGTAACCTCTAAATTCTTAGTTACTTTAACTCCCATTGACACCCTCATTCTCTTAACGTCAAATGTATTGTGCGTTCCACTTCCATCACTGTGGTGTAAACCATCAATATCAACGTTATTCTTAAAATTCGCTGAAAAACGAGATTGAAAAACACCTCCTACTTTAAACTTAGGAAACTTCTCGTCAACAGGATTCAAAACAATTTTTTCCTCAAATACGGCAACTGTATCAGTTTCAACCTTTTGAGCGAAAGATACCGCGGTACAGCATACTGCTGCACCGACCAATACCTTAAGTTTTAATGTATTATATAGATTTACCATATATAATCTTTTATTTCTTAAACTTTAATAAACTTGCACGGTTGTACTCGTAGTTCATACGTGCAATGTTAAGAACTGAGATCCCTTGTGGACATTCAACCTCACAAGCTTCCGTATTTGAACAGTGTCCAAATCCTTCTTCGTCCATTTGTGCGATCATTCCTAAAGCTCTCTCTTTTCTTTCTTCTTGAGATTGAGGTAGAATAGCCAACTGTGTAATCTTAGCAGACGTAAATAACGCCGCACTACCATTTTTACAAGTTGCCACACAAGCACCACAACCGATACAAGCCGCAGAGTCAAACGCTGCTTCAGCAGTAGCGTGAGATACTGGAATTGTATTTGCTTCAGGAGCTTGTCCTGTGTTTACAGAAACGTATCCTCCAGCAGAAATAATACGGTCAAAAGCACTTCTATCTACTTTTAAATCCTTTTTCACTGGGAATCCATTTGCTCTAAACGGCTCAATCATTACAGTTTCACCATCTTTAAACTCACGCATATGTAATTGACAAGTAGTTGTGTTTTCTAATGGTCCGTGTGCGTTTCCATTAATTACAACACCACATTGCCCACAAATACCCTCACGACAGTCGTGATCAAATTCGATAGGTGCTTCTTTATTTACAATTAACTTTTCGTTTAAAGTATCTAACATTTCTAAGAAAGACATATGTGGGTTCACATTATCTAAAGTATAATCTACAAGTTTACCTTCAGCTTTGCGTCCCGCTTGTCTCCATATTTTAAGATGCAGTTTCATAGACTAATAATTATTTATAACTACGGATAGTTGGTTGTACGAATTCAAATTTCAATTCTTCTTTGTTCAAGATTGGCTCTTTGTCAAGTGAACCTGCCCATTCCCAAGCGGAAATAAACTGGAACTCTTCATCATTACGTTTTGCCTCTCCATCTTCTGTTTGAAACTCTTCTCTAAAGTGAGCTCCACAAGACTCATTTCTTGTTAAAGCATCATAACACATCAATACACCGATTTCAAGATAATCTGCTACTCTTCCTGCTTTCTCTAACTCAGCATTCATTGTATCATTTTCTCCAGGAACGTTTACATTTTTGTAGAATTCCTCTCTTAATTTCTTGATCTCTTCAATCGCAAATGTTAATCCTTCTGCAGTTCTTGCTAAACCACAGTAATCGTACAACAATTTTCCAAGTTTTTTGTGGTAGTAATCTACCGACTTGTCACCTTTAATTTTTAATAAACCTTCCAGTTTATCTTGTGATTCTTTAACCACTTTATCAAACTCAGGGTGATCTGTTGAAATTTTTCCTACTCTAATTTGATCTGCTAAATAGTTAGCAATCGTATAAGGAGCAATAAAATATCCATCTACAGAAGCCTGTAATAAAGAGTTAGCACCTAATCTATTTGCTCCGTGATCCGCAAAGTTTGCTTCTCCTAAAGCGAATAATCCAGGAATAGTAGTCATCAATTCATAATCTACCCATAATCCACCCATTGAGAAGTGGGCAGCTGGAGAAATCATCATTGGTTCTTTGTACGCGTTGATACCTGTAATCTTTTCGTACATTCTGAACAAGTTACCGTATTTCTCAGCAATTTTCTCTTGCCCTTGTTCTCTAATTGCTTTAGAGAAATCTAAGTAAACTGCATTTTTCAAAGCACCTACTCCGTATCCAGCATCAATTCTTTCTTTTGCAGCACGAGATGAAATATCACGAGGTGCTAAGTTTCCGAATGCAGGGTAACGACGCTCTAAGTAGTAATCTCTTTCTTCTTCTGGAATATCATTAGCAACTCTTGTCTCATCAAGTTTTTTAGGAACCCAAATACGACCATCATTACGTAATGACTCAGACATCAACGTTAACTTAGACTGATAATCTCCTGATTGAGGAAGTGATGTAGGGTGAATCTGAGTCCAACTTGGAGAAGCAAAGAAAGCTCCTTTTTTGTGTGCTCTCCAGATTGCAGAACCATTACATCCCATTGCTAAAGTAGATAAGTAGTAAATTTTACCAAATCCTCCAGTAGCTAATACTACAGCGTGCGCTGCGTGTTTTTCAATTTCACCAGTTTCTAAGTTACGTACTACAACTCCTCTTGCTTTTCCGTCAATAACAACTAAGTCAAGCATTTCGTGAGATGTGAATAACTCTACTGATTTTTTATTTACTTGGCGCATTAACGCTTGATAAGTACCTAAAAGTAATTGTTGTCCCGTTTGTCCACGTGCATAGAACGTTCTACTTACCTGTACTCCACCGAACGATCTATTATTTAAATATCCACCATATTCTCTACCAAAAGGAACCCCTTGTGCTACAGATTGGTCTATTAAGTTTAGAGAACACTCTGCTAAACGATATACGTTTGCTTCACGAGCTCTAAAATCTCCTCCTTTTAATGTATCCATAAACATACGGTAAACACTATCACCGTCGTTTTTGTAGTTTTTAGCAGCATTCACCCCACCTTGAGCTGCAACAGAGTGCGCACGACGAGGAGTATCTTGGAAACAGAATGACTTAACATTATATCCCATTTCACCTAAAGATGCCGCAACAGAACTACCTGCTAAACCAGTTCCAATTACAATAACATCTAATTTTTTTCTATTCGCTGGGTTTACCAAACGAGCAGTTTTTTTATAGTTTGCCCATTTATCTTCTAATGGACCTTGAGGTATTTTTGCATCTAATTTCATCACAACAACGTATTAATTAGTTAAATAAATATAAATTGGCATTAAGGCAAAACCTGCACATATTACGATAGAATAAATAATACCGAATACGTTAACCCAACGTACATACTTAGGGTGGAATAATCCAAGAGTTCTAATTCCACTTGTAATTCCGTGAATTAAGTGATAGCACAATGCAATCATTGCGATTACATAAAGTACAACCAACCATAATTGTTGGAATGCAACTCTAACAACTTCGTATAAATCTTTGTTTCCGTTTGCGTCAAGCGTGATAGATCCAAATTTGTATACATACCAAAAGTTTGCAAAGTGCATTACAAGGAAAATAAGAACAATTGATCCAAGTACACCCATACTTCTGCTGTACCATTTACTTGCTCTACCTCTATTATCCTTTTTATACGATCCACCTGCTGCCTTATTTTTCATTGTTATTATCAACGCATATACTGCGTGTCCAATAATAGACAAGTAAAGAATATAGGAAACAGCCTTAACTAATGGATTTCCTGTTAAAAAATGAGAATAAGCATTGAAGCTTAATCTTGCCTCTTCTGGCTCTAAAAATAATTGTGTATTCCCTAAACAATGGATTAGTAGGAAAAAACACAAAAATAATCCTGTCGCAGCCATTACAATCTTACGTGAGAGTGTGTTCATTTTGATAACTGTTTAAAATAAATAAATGCTTTAATTTTATCTTTCTATAATTCGAAGTTATAAAGGTACAGTGTAAAAAGGTCAAAAAAAATGATAATTATCACAACTTTTAAAGACTCAACACTTTTAACTTTTTAATACCAAAAATTAGAAAAAGAGTAATAGAATACTTTCCATAAATAAAACTATCAAATATTTTTAACAAACAATGCGTGTTTTAAGTAATATTTTGGACAATTTTAATTTATAGAACCAATATAAATAACTACACATCGATTCTATCATTTAGCATTTAATAAATAATCGTGCCAAACTCTTTTTTTATATAGTAAAAATGCCTCTCCAAGATGCTTTAAACTCTATTTATTTTTAATCTAAGTTATTTAACATATCGCTTCACCTCTTTTTAGTTTTTTTTCTACTAATACCTACTTATAACACCATTATTGCGGTAAATTATACCTAACAATTGCGCTATAAATACTCATAAATAACCAACAATAAAAGCTATTCATTTACATACCAATAAGTTACAACAAATAATAAAAATAAAACGAAATGTCTTTGCCTAATTTCACATTTCTATCAACACTTTTTTATCTTAAGAACTTCTTTAAAATAATAAAACTGTCTTATCTCTTATCTTAACACAATTATAAAAATCAAATATTTGCCAAATTCTATATTATCTATATTTTTTTTAACAATACCCCCTTATTAAAAGCAATCTCTCTTATAAAAAACACAACAATTGTTTCGATGCTCAAAAAGAGTAAAAAACATTGTGTGTTCTCCTATTTTTTAAGTTATTGTAATACTATTTTAAAATCGTAAATAATATGATTCGCCTTCTTACTTCTGCCGACTTGCCTCAGGCGGTAACTGTACTTCAAGCGGTAAAAAAACATATGATTGAGCAGGGTATTGATCAATGGGATGAAGAATATCCTACACCAGAAATACTTGCCAACGACATACTGAACAAACAGGCGTTTGCGTATTTCGAACAGGATAAGCTTATTGCTTATATGGTTTTGAATGAGTTATGCGATTCGGAATACGATGATGTACAATGGCAATACGCCCCTCCTTTCTTAGTGATGCACAGACTTTTTGTGTGTCCATCGCAACAAGGAAAGGGTATCTCGTCTAAAATGCTCGCTTTTGTAGAGCAATACGCTAAGCAACAACACTACAATAGTATTCGCTTTGATACGTATGCTAAGAATCCAACGGCAAATGCAGTGTACACAAAGAAAAACTACCGCTTTGCTGGTACGGTAACTTTCTCAAAAGGACTATTTAATTGCTTTGAGAAACAACTTTAATCGCAAAATAACACCAAGGTGGACAGGTTGAATACGTATCTTCCTTGCTAAAAATACAAGCATTAAAAAAGGGAATATACAACCAATGCATATTCCCTTTGTCTTATATAACAAGGAGCAAATTACTGCTCATCTCTTTTATACTCACGCTTTCCTGATAAGTTCGCTCCTGATGTACTACTCAGTTGTAAGAAGATTAAACTTGACAATACTGTCAATAATCCCATAACTAAAAACGTGTATCTAAATACGGCAATTCCATCTCCTGCATTCCCCACGCCACTGTTTTGAAATATCATCAAGAACATAGCAGATAACGAAATTCCCAAGCTAATTGCCAATTGTTGGGTTACAGATAGCAAGCTATTTCCTTCACTTGAGGTTTCATTGTCCAAATCTGCCAGTGATATCGTGTTCATTGAGGTAAATTGAACGGCGTTAAAAGCACCATTCAACGCCATTAGTATAATGATTACCCAAAATGGCGTGTTCTTCGTAATAAAGAAAAACACCGATATCAATAGTCCAAGGCAAATCGTATTGGTTACCAAGGTTCTTCTATAGCCAAATCGCTTTACAATTGGCACTACAAAATTACGGGAGATAAGGTTTGACAACGCTTGCGGAATCATCATTAATCCTGCGTAAAAAGCAGAATATCCATAGCCTACTTGTAATAATAGTGGCACCATTAACGGCATTCCTCCTATTCCAAAACGCGTTATCAAGTTACCTACTAAACCTACTCTCAACGTGGTAATTTTAAACAAACTCAACGCAATAATTGGTGCTATTGCACGTCTGGCGTGGTATATATAACCGATGATAAAGCTGATTGCCAAAGCAAATAAGAATAGTAACTTAACCACAGACATCTCTGGTGCATTCCATCTTTCAATTACCAAAGTTAATGCAGTCAATCCCCCACTCAACATCACCCATCCCCACAAATCAAACTTTCCTACTTTGTTGGTGAAGTTTGGAATAATTGATCGCGCTACAATAACAGCGATAATTCCAACGGGTAAATTGATAAGGAAAATCCAATGCCACGACAACTTCTCTACTAAAAATCCCCCTGCTGTAGGTCCTAACATCGGTCCGACTAAAGCGGGAATGGTAATAAAGTTTATCACTTTTAGCAATTGATCTTTCGGATAAGCGTATATCAGTGTTAATCGCGCTACTGGCACCATCATCGAACCGCCTATGGCTTGAAATATTCGCGACATAATCAATTCGTCTAAATTGCGTGAAAGCGAACAAAACAACGAACCTAAAGTAAACAAGGTTACGGCTAAAATGAAAATGCGCTTGGTTCCAAACCTATCTGCCAGCCAACCACTCAGCGGTATCAGCAAGGCAACTGTAAGCGTGTAGGACACAATAACACTCTGCATTTCCAATGGCGACTCGCCTAAACTCTTGGCAATGGAAGGTAGTCCTGTATTTAGAATTGTACCGTCTAATGCTTGCATAAAAATTGCCAAAGCACCTAACCACGGTAAATATTTTTGTATTCTCGGATCTTTTATAACTCCTGCCTCCATATCTTAATTCTCTTTTCCGGTTTATAACAATTTACGAGTAATACCCTACTTGTTTAGGCAACAAATAAACAGACCTATTAAGTCAGGTCAACACAGAAAAACAAAAACGTACAAAGTAAACAACACCTCTGTTTTCCTTTGTTTATCACTCGATTGCAAAGATAAGACAATCGCAGAAAACAGATAAAAAGTCCCATTTCCAACTTGACGTATTTTCGTGTTAAAATTTATGTCATTACTTTTTACAACCTTCCTTTTATCGGAGATATGTATTTTAAATCTATACTTTTTCAGTATTTGGTAAATCTACCTCCTCAATCCAATTATTTATCATTTCTCGCCCTTGTTCTGTCATAAACGACTCAGGGTGAAACTGAATTCCTTTGATATCATACTCTCGATGTGCAATTCCCATTACCACACCCTCTGCACTTAAGGCAGTTACCACAAGCGGATCCGCAATTGTCTCTTTGTCTAACGCCCAAGAATGGTATAGTCCAACTACAATAGGCGATGTTAGCTGTTGAAACAACACCTCCTCTGTTTGCAAAGTCAGTTTGCTTTGTTTTCCGTGATAAACCAAAGGTAGATTAACTAAAGTAGCCCCAAAATACTCCCCAATAGTTTGGTGACCAAGGCAAACCCCAAGTATGGGTTTAACGCCTTTAAAACGCGTAATAATGTCAAATAAGATGGGATAGGAACGAGGAACATCAGGTCCTGGTGATAGCACAATCTTGTCAAAAGTGTCTAACTGTTCTAAGGTAACTTCGTCATTTTTTAAAACAGTTATTTGACAATGAGGATTTTCGTCAAATAGTTGGTATAAATTGTACGTAAACGAATCGTGGTTGTCTATTATTACAATTTGTTTGGGCTGACTCATAAACAATTTTGTACTTTTGAATTTTAAATTTGACTTGATTATTATGCCGCTCAAAGATACGATTATCTCACAAATGAATACACTTGGATCTGATAGAAAACCTTTTCTATTTATCCTGAGTTTTGACGGTAATCACGGCTTGGTAAAACCATTGGAGGACATCAGTGCAAACGAGGTGCTTTTTGACTTTAACGGGGTTAGTAATGCCGATATAAACACCCCAACTTCTACTGTGGCATTAGAAGCTAATCCGCTTTCTTTTGAGGCATATAAAGAGCAATTTGACTATGTACACGACCAACTTCAAATTGGTAATTCATACTTAACTAACCT
This sequence comes from Myroides phaeus, assembly GCF_009799805.1. Lineage (NCBI taxonomy): Bacteria > Pseudomonadati > Bacteroidota > Flavobacteriia > Flavobacteriales > Flavobacteriaceae > Myroides > Myroides phaeus. The sequence goes on along the minus strand of NZ_CP047050.1, from coordinate 2,060,762 downwards.
GACAATTCAGACTCCAATTGCCCTAAAGGGAACATTGCAAGAGGTATTTTATAGTACAAAAGCAAAATACAGATTATGTGTAAACGAACAATTTGTATGCTTTTCTCCTGAAATATTTGTGCAAATTAAAGCTGATAAAATCTTTTCTTTTCCTATGAAGGGAACGATTAAAGCCGACTTGCCAAATGCGGCGGAGCAATTGTTAAACGATGACAAGGAAACAGCGGAACACTACACTATTGTTGATTTAATACGCAACGACCTCAACATTGTTTCTAAGAAAGTAAAGGTAAATCGCTTTCGTTATTTAGACCGATTGGAAACCTCTAAAGGGGCTATTCTACAAATGAGCTCTGAAATTAGTGGCGAACTAACGAGTGATTGGCATCAGCGCATTGGCGATATTTTTAACAGCTTACTTCCAGCGGGTTCTATTACGGGGTCGCCTAAGGAAAGTACGGTTAATATCATACAAACGGCTGAAACATACGAGCGCAACTACTATACAGGTATTTGTGGTATATACGACGGAAAGTCTATTGACAGCGCTGTGATGATTCGCTTTATAGAGAAACAACAAGATAACTACGTGTATAAAAGTGGTGGCGGAATCACCTCATCAAGTGAGGTTAGAAAAGAATATGAAGAGCTGCTACAAAAGATTTATATTCCTAAGTAAATAATTTATCTGGGGCTAAATTCTCCTTTTTTCCAAAAAATAAAAAACACTTAATCCCTTATTACACAAGGCTTACAGGAGTTTTATGCGTACCTCGTACTACACAAGTACCACACAAATACCACACATCTTCGAGAAATACCCCCTATTTCCTAAGTAATCCGGAGCATATCTCGAACCTGTCTCGAACATGGTACGTTTAAAACTACTCTAATTCTCTCTATTGATATGCATTATCTTAGGTTGCCTTATTTTCTGTTCTACAACTTCCCCTATCACTACCCTTTTTTTACTTTTTGAGTTATATCTCTTAAAAACAACATATTACAACGATTACTTCAATTTCACCCCCTTCTATCGCAATGGACTTTGCTATATTCTCAATAAACGCAATAAAAAGCAGGAGATTCTATTAGAAAATTACAGAATATCATCAATAACAAACTCATTCATAGGAATTTAATTTTTATTCTATACTTACTTTTGTGTATATTACGCTTACCAAAAACTAATTAAGAATGAAAGATTTGTATAAAAAAATCGGTGAGCTTCTCATCGAGCAGGATTTTAATGCCCTGCACGATCTAAAAATCGAAAAGCCCGACTACTTCAACTGGGTACAGGAGGTGTATGAGGATATTCACGTACAAGAAACGCCAGACAAAACGGCTTTGCTGTGGACTGATGGCGAGGTTACGCATCATTACACTTTTAAAACACTTTACAACAGATATAACCAATTGATTAATTTCTTGCGTACAAAAGGTATTCAGCAAGGAGATGTGGTGTTGACACAAATGATGTTGCAACGCATTAACTGGGTAACGCATTTAGCGGCTATTAAAGCGGGATATGCGCTATCGCCTGCCGCAAGTATTTTGGGCGTACAAGACTTGGCATATCGCTTTGAAAAGATTATGCCTAAGGTGATTCTTGCCGATAGTGATAACGTTGAAAAAATAGACGAAGCTGAACGAGTTTCTGGGGTAAAAGTACCCGTTAAAATTATTGTTGACGGACAACGCGAGGGGTGGTATCCGCTTACTGTGATTGATGAGCAACCGACAGAAAGCGAAGGGGCTAAAACAAAACCTGATGATACACTGTTTATGTTCTTTACCTCTGGAACTACGGGAATGCCTAAAATTGTTTGTCACACCCAATTAAGTCAGCCTTTAGGACATTTAACAACAACGGCTTGGATTGGGGTTACGAAAAACGATATCCATTATAATATTTCTCAACCGGGATGGGGTAAATTCGCTTGGAGTAGTTTATTTGCACCGTGGAATGTTGGGGCTACTATCTTTGCTTTTCACACCAAAGAGCGCTTTAGTGCGGCAAAAACATTGTCGCTAATAGAGAAATATAAGATTACTACTTTGTGTGCACCTCCCACGGTACTACGCTTTTTTATTCAAGAGGATTTGAAAAAGTACAACTTCAGCTTGAGACAGTGCGTTGCAGCTGGGGAACCTCTAAACCCGGAGATTATTGAGGAGTGGAAAGAGGCAACGGGTATTTTAGTTAGGGATGGTTTTGGACAGACCGAAAGTACATGTATGGTAGCAAACTACCCTAACGCTAAAGTGAAATACGGCTCAATGGGAAAACCTACTTTCTTATATGATATTGTGATTGCGGATGAGGACGGTCGTGAAGTACCGACAAACGAAGAAGGAAATATCTGTGTGCGCACAAACACCACTCAGTTAAACGGAATTTTTAAAGAGTATTTATACGATAAGGAGAAACAAGCACAGGTGTTTAACCACAACTTGTACTATACGGGTGATAAAGCCTATAAGGACGAGGATGGCTACATCTGGTTTATCGGAAGGGATGACGATGTTATCAAAGCGTCAGACTATCGAATCGGACCGTTTGAAGTGGAGAGTGTACTTCTTGAACACACGGCTATTATTGAATCAGCAGTAGTGGCAAGTCCACATCCAGTCAAGGGATACGAGGTTAAAGCCTTTGTGATTATCAACGATACAGCAACGGCTTCAAACGAATTGGCACAAGAGATATTTGCGTTTAGTCGCCAAAACTTAGCGCCTTATAAAATGCCGCGCAAAATAGAGTTTGTTACTGAATTACCGAAAACGGTGAGTGGAAAAATCAAACGCGTAGAACTGCGTGCTTTACAAGCAGAACGCATTGCGAAGAAACAGGCGGTTCCAATGGAATTTGACTATGTAAAATAAAAGTAAAAGGGGCTGTCTTGCTATATGAGACAGCCCCTTTTTCGTATTAATTATTTATCACTTCTTATTCTAATGAAAAACTGATAGATACAGTTGATGTAACTTCAATTTCTCCAACTGCTAATGTTTCTTTCATCTCATCAACACTTGCGCTTTTCATCATATACATCGGACGTACAATTGGCGCATCGTAAGACGTACCATCTGATACAAGAATTGCCTTTCCTACCTTTTGTCCTAATGCATTCGCGTAATCTGTTGCTTTTTGTTTTGCCTCTTTTACGGCTAACGTACGCGCTTCTGTTTCGTAGCTTGCTGCTTTTGAAGATGTAAACTCTACTCCGTCAATTCTGTTGATTCCCAAATCCATCAACCCCGTCATTACTTTCTCATATTTGCTGATATCATCAAGAGAAATAGTCAATGTTTGTGAAGCTTGAAAGTAGTCTTTCTTCTCTTCATAATCTCTTGACTTGTATAAATTAACGCGTTGCGTTTGAATTTGTTTATCGTCTATTTTTAAGCTTTTTGCGTATTTGATAACCTTAGCAATAACAACGTCATTTGCTTTTTTAGCGCTATTAGCGTCGTCTGCTTTGTTATCAACACCAATGCGGATACTAACCTTATCTGGTGTAACACTTACTTTTCCTATTCCGTTTACTTGTACTTGTGGAACAACTACTCCTTGGTGGTTTTGTGCCACAATTGCTGTTGTTGTCATCAATAATGACGCGAACATAATTCCTGCATTTCTCATACTATTTTTCTTTTTCTTGTTTACAAATGTATCCAAATTAGAAAGCCATAGGAGTTTCGGAATCATAAATATTCTCTAAATTTTCTATCGTATCCTTTTGTTTTTATACATCCCCACTAAAATTAAAACAGGAATTAACAATATTGCGATCAACTTATACTCTGCTTGAAGTAGCACAGGATATTTCAGTAAAATCAACACTAAACCAGCTATAGCCCCTCCTATATGTGCTGTATGCCCTATTCCATCGTTGTTTTTCTTCATTCCGTAGATTGAATACAGCAAGTATCCTACCGCAAAAGCGTAAGCAGGAATTGGAATTGGGATAAAGAACAAATACAAACTCATATCTGGATTTAACAAAATAGACGCATATAACACTCCCATAATTGCTCCTGATGCCCCTACTGCTCTATAGTTTGGTTGATTTTTAAAGAATTGATATGTCAATACATTTCCAACCACTAAACTCACCAAGTAGATTAGCACAAAATAAAGTACTCCTGACGTAAATATGATGATATCTGCAAAGAAATACAGCGTAAGCATATTAAACATAAAGTGCATCCAATCGGCGTGTAAAAACCCAGAAGTAAAGAATCTATGTTTTTCCCCAGCGTTAATGCGACTGATGTCAAAACAATACTTGTTGAAAAAACTAAAGTCATTCAACCCTTTATACGTTACCAACCCATTTAAAGCTATAATGATTAGAACAATTGTAGATATATCCATATTTTAAAGATTTTGATAAAAATAAGAATTAAGCCGAACTCAAACGTATATTTGCGTAAGAATATTCGAATCGAGTATCTTTGCACCAAAGTAAGACCTATGAATTTTATCGTTTACATCCTTATATATCCCCTTTTATGGCTTGTTTCTAAACTGCCTTTTCCTGTATTTTACTTTATATCAGACTGTTTTTATGTACTGCTATACCGCATTGTGGGGTACAGAAAAAAGACCGTACGTGAAAACATTCGTATGACTATGCCAGAGCTGTCTGATGAAGAAGTGAAAAAGATTGAAAAAGAATCGTTTAGACATTTATGCGACATCTTCTTAGAGATGATCAAACCACTTACTGTATCTGAAAAAGAACTGGCAAAACGCTATAAATTCACCAATGTAGAAGCGATTCACGAAGTAGAAAAACAAGGAAAAAGTGTTATGTTATTTTGTGCACATTACGCCAATTGGGAATGGATGATTATCTTAGACAAATTCGTTGCATACAAAGGATATGCTGTCTATAAAAAAATCAATAATCCGCATTTTGACAATCTAATTAAGCGTATTCGCGCTCGTTTTGGAACAACATTAGTTGAAATGAAAGAGACAATTCGCCTTATTCGTCAAAATGAAGTAAGCAAAAAACACGGTATATACGCTTTTATCAGTGACCAATCGCCTATGGTGAGTCAGGCTAACTACTGGCAAGAGTTTATGGGTATTGAAGTTCCTGTGTTTACGGGTGGTGAAGCCTTGTGCAAAAAGTTTGATATGGTGCCGATGTACTTAAAAGTAGAATACATCAAACGAGGGCATTACCAAGCTACCTTTGTTCCCCTAAGTGCTGAAGGTGAAAATGTAAAAGAGATACCAAATTACGAATTGTCTAACCGATTCTTACAAGAGGTTGAAAAGTCGATTAGAGAAGCTCCTTCCTACTATTTCTGGACACATAAACGTTGGAAACACAGAGGAAAGAAACCTAAAAATATCAAGTAGTTATAAAGTGTAGTATTAGTTCGAAAGATTTATCTTATTTTCGATTTAATATTACACTTTTTAATTTATAAGTATATGCCTTTTATTCAAAAGACAATCAAGTTTACTGCCTTCGCTGTGGCTACCCTTGTGGGTATCCTACTACTATATATGCTATTAGCCAGGGTGTTATCAAGTATAACAGTCAATAAAACCCCCGTTGATACAACTGATATTACTATCTATTTATCGACTAATGGTATGCACACTGATTTTGTGCTTCCTATTCAATCTGAGTTCATCGATTGGAGTAAGGAGATTGAATTTTCTGCAACTAAAGGGCAAGCTACCAACTATAATTACGTGGCGATTGGTTGGGGAGATAAAGGGTTCTTTTTAGATGTAGAAGACTGGTCAAGCGTAAAACCAGGTATTGCATTGAATGCTGCATTTGGATTGGGTTCTACAGCTATGCACACCACTTTTTTGAGAAATGCCATTGAAGATGATCATTTTAAAAAAGTACGTATTTCTAAAGAACAATATCAAAAGCTTATCGCCTATATCCAACAATCGTTTAAAAGAAACGAGCAAGGAGAGATTATACAAATTGTGACAGATAAGGTGTACGGACAAAACGATGCCTTTTACGTAGCTACGGAAGTTATAGCTTTGTTTACACTTGTAATTCGTGGGCTAATGAAGGATTGAAAAAGGCGGGAATGAAAGCCTGTTTATGGACTCCCTTCCAGGAAGGCATCTTTAGGAAGTATTGATAAAAACAGAAGCTAAACCACTAAAACAACCTCTTAATCCCTAATAATAAGTTAATTATCGCTTTTTAATTCGCATTTTATGGTTTTCCGTAACGAATAACAAACATAACAATCTACCTTTGGCACTTGGTATGAAAGAAAATTGTTTGTTATTTTCATTTTGAATCAACTATTACAAATATTACTTACAAAAAAAGGGAACAAGTACTTGTTCCCTTTTATATTTTAAAAAAGTGTGCTGTAATTAAATACCAGCAATAACTTTTAATTCTTCAATCATACGAATAGCTAAGCTATCAGCGTCTGCTTGTGTTCCTGCTTCTGTATAAATACGGATAATAGGCTCAGTATTTGATTTTCTCAAATGTACCCAAGAAGTTGGGAAGTCAATCTTAACTCCGTCAATTGTAGATACGTCTTGATCACTGTAGTTCTCAGCGATTTGCTCTAAAATCATATCAACATTTAACTTAGGAGTAAGTTCAATCTTGTTTTTACTCATATAATACTGAGGGTAAGATGCTCTTAATTCAGCCACAGTCATATCTAAATTAGATAAATGTGTTAAGAATAAAGCAACTCCAACAATAGAATCACGTCCGTAGTGAATTTCTGGATAGATGATACCACCATTACCTTCACCACCAATGATAGCGTTAGTCGCTTTCATCAACTCAACAACGTTTACTTCTCCAACTGCAGATGCGTTGTACTCTCCGTTGTGTTTATTTGTAATATCGCGCAATGCACGAGAAGATGATAAGTTAGATACTGTATTACCTGGTGTTTTACTTAATACGTAATCAGCCACAGCAACTAAAGTGTACTCCTCACCAAACATTTCTCCGTCGTTAGAAATGAAAGCAAGTCTATCCACATCCGGGTCAACAACAACACCGAAGTCTGCTTTTTCTTTCTTCACTAACTCACAGATATCTTGTAAGTGTTCTTTTAATGGTTCTGGATTGTGAGGGAAGTGTCCGTTTGGCTCACAGTATAATTCCACTACTTCAACTCCTAAACGTCTTAATAACGCAGGAATAATGATTCCTCCTGACGAGTTTACAGCATCAACAACCACTTTAAACTTACGTGCTTTGATTGCCTCAACGTCAACTAATTTTAAGTTAAGTACCTCTTCTATATGTAAGTCCATATAGTTGTCTTTGTACTCTATAGTTCCTAAATTATCAACTTCTGCAAAGTCAAAAGCTTCTTTTTCTGCTAACTCTAAAATAGTTTGTCCTTCAGCTCCGCTTAAGAATTCCCCTTTTGCATTTAACAACTTCAACGCATTCCATTGTTTTGGATTGTGAGACGCCGTTAAAATAATACCACCATCAGCTTTCTCCATTGGTACAGCTACTTCAACAGTAGGTGTTGTAGATAGACCTAAGTCAATCACGTGAATACCTAAACCTACAAGCGTATTGACAACTAAATTATGAATCATTGGCCCTGAAATACGCGCATCTCTACCGATTACAACCTTAAGTTCTTCCTTGTTTGATGAGTTCTTTAAAAAAGTACCATAAGCAGATGCAAACTTAACAGCATCAATAGGAGTTAAGTTATCCCCTACTTTTCCACCAATAGTCCCTCGTATTCCTGAGATAGATTTAATCAATGTCATAACTAAAATTTTATTATACTCGCAAAGATAGATAATATTGTTTCGTATTATAAGTTATAAATGGTAAAATGCCGTATTTTTATAGGCAAATTGTAATTATGAATTTCTTAGCACACATTTATCTATCGGGAGAAGACGAGTTTTTAAAAATTGGAAACTTTGTTGCAGATAGTGTGCGTGGTAAGAATTATTTGGATTACCCTACTCGCATTCAACAGGGAATTATACTGCATCGGGAAATAGACACCTATACAGATGCACATCCTATTTGGCGAACGAGTAAAAAACTATTAGTTCCGCGATATAACCATTACGCCGCTGTTATTGTAGATATGTATTACGACCATTTTTTAGCTAAAAACTGGCACCTATTCTCTGCAATACCACTGCCTGAATATGCTGCTACTTTTTACAAGTCGCTACAAGACAACTTTGAGGTGCTTCCTGAGCGAGTACAGAAGTTTTTACATATTATGGTAGATGAAAATTGGTTGGTAAAATACAGTAGTATCGAAGGATTAAAATACATATTAACGCAAATGGATCGACGAACAAAAAACGTTTCTAAGATGCAGTTTGCAACAGAAGAATTGCTATTACATTACACTATATTAGAAGAACACTTTTTGTCATTTATGACAGCCTTACAAGAGCATTTAGTATCGTTTGAAAAAACAGATCGCTTTTTATTGAAATAGATCAGCAAACACTGCTTTTTTTATAAAAGTTATTTCAATTTGTACTTTACAAAAGTTGTCTTTTACACTATTTTTGCACTATGAAAATTATTAATCTACCAAAAATAAAGTATTACGCTAACCAAGTTTTTAAATATTCAGAGGGAATATTATTCTTCCTAAAGTCTATCTTAAACAACAGGCAATTTTTATACCTTTCCTGTGTGTTAGTAGGAGCATCTTCAGCAATTGCGGTTATTATACTTAAGTATTTTGCCCACTCTGTTTTTCGCTTCACTTCTTATATTGATAGTTTATCTCACCTACCGTACACCAACAGTATCTTGCCTATCATCGGTATCTTGCTAACGGTTTTTATCGTTAATAAATTCTTGAATGGTTCGATTGAAAAAGGGACTTATCAGATTATGATTGCGGTAGCTAAGAAGTCGGGAATTATGCCCCGCAAACAAATGTACTCACAGATTATTACCAGTTCACTTACCGTTGGTATGGGAGGTTCACTGGGATTGGAGTCGCCTATTGCGATTACTGGTGCGGCATTTGGTTCTAATTATGCTCAAAACTACAAGCTAAATTATAAAGATAGAATACTCTTATTAGGGTGTGGGGTGGCCGCAGGGGTTTCTGCTGCCTTCAATGCACCTATTGCTGGGGTATTGTTTGCTATTGAAATCATCTTGGTAGATATTTCTGTTTCGGCTTTTATTCCAATTATGATTTCAGCTGCAACGGGTACGATTGTTTCTAACCTAATCATTAAAGAAGACATCTTATTATCGTTTAAACACCAATTGATGTTTGACACTGGTAATACGGCGTACTATGTATTGTTGGGAATCTTATCTGGTCTTTTTTGTGTGTATCACGCGAGAATGTTTAGAAAAACAGAACACTTCATTTCAAGTTTTGCTGGTAGTATATACAAGAAAGCACTATTAGGAGCCTCGCTTTTAGCTGTTTTAATCTTCTTATTCCCTACGCTATTTGGAGAGGGATATGAGAGCATTAAAATCTTGACAAGTGAGTCGCCTCAAGATATATTAAACAATACATTGTTAGCTAAATTCTCATCTAACCAATGGGTATTAGTACTTTTTGTATTAGGAGCAGCTTTAGTGAAAACCTTTGCCGCTGGTTTAACAATGGGTAGTGGTGGTAATGGAGGTAACTTTGCTCCTTCTCTATTTGTAGGGTCTTACTTAGGGTTCGCTTTGTCTAAGATGTTACAAATCGTAGGGTTAAAAGAAATACCAGTGCAAAACTTTACCGTAGTAGGTATGGCGGGAGTTATTAGTGGACTATTCCACGCTCCGTTAACGGGTATTTTCTTAATTGCTGAAATTACGGGAGGGTACGGATTAATGGTTCCCCTATTAATCGTATCGTCAATAAGCTTTGCAATTTCTAAGCAAATGGAGAAATACTCAATGGATATTAAGTCGATTGCTAATTCTGGAATGGTGTTTACATCAGACAAGGATTCGAATATCTTATCTACTATTGTGGCGCAAGATTACATTAAAAAAGAGATAAAAACGATTACATTAAACAATACCACAGCTGATGTGGTTAACTTGTTTTCAAATACGGATCAAACATTTATTCCGGTATTAGATGATGACGAAAAAATACTGGGAATTATCAATTTAAACCACGTTAGAGGAATTATTTTTAGCAACTTCCACACGAAGTTTACTCCGTTAAAAGATTTGATTGAAAGCCCGATTACAGTGTCTTATAACGATTCAACTAAAATTATAATGCAAATATTTGAAACTAATAACCTTGATTTTGTATTAGTTCAATACCATAAGAAGTATGTTGGGTATATTATTAAGTCTGACTTATTGGAGGCTTATCGTAAAAATCTAAAGTCATTACTGATTGATTAAAATAAAAAAGGCTCCTAAATAGATATGCCCCAAAAAGTTAGACACTTTTTGGGGCATTTTTTATGAGTAGAAAACAGAAATACAATTTTGAATTTAAGTTACGTTTAGTAACTATTATTTTGGAAGGGAAAGACAGTATGAAGGGACTTTCTCGATCAGAAAAAATCAGTGAGTTTAACCTTTATTTTTGGTTTAAACTATATGAAGTTTATGGAGAACAAGGATTACGTGGAATCTCCCAAAACAAATTCACTATAGAAGAAAAAGTTCATATTATTCAGGAGCATCAAAATAGTGATTTATCTTTGACAGATACCTGTGTTAGATATAGAATCTCAAATCCTTCTGTCTTATTCCAATGGATAAGAAAATTTAAAAGTGAGGGATTTAAAGGTTTAGAAGATAATCGGGGTGTACATTTAAAGAAAAATAAAACAATTACCTCAATGACAAAGAAAAGCGCTATTCCTGGAATCAAAAGTTCAATGACTGATTTAGAAAAATTGAAAATTGAAAATGAATATTTACGTGCAGAAATTGCTTATCTAAAAAAGTTGGAAGCCTTGGCTCAAAGCAAACAAGCCAAAAAGAAAAAGCCGTAATAGTTACGGAGCTAAGGCGCGATCATAATTTAAAACATCTACTACACTTAGCTGGGCTAGCTCGTAGTTGTTATTACTACCATACAAAGAGTGTTTCTTTTTTGGACAAACATGTGAATTTAGTCAAACATGTAGTTGATCTCTATAATAAACACAAAGGATTGTATGGATATAGACGTATTGCATTGGCTCTTAGAAAAGAGTTAGGAATACCTGTAAACTTTAAAACTATCGCTAAGATAATGAGGGAATTAAATCTTAAAAGTATAATTCGAGCTAAGAAATACAAATCTTTTAAAGGAGATGTTGGTAAAGCAGCAGAGAATATACTTCAACGAAATTTTAAAGCTACAGAGCCTCATCAAAAGTGGGCTACTGATGTAACAGAATTCAATGTAAAAGGTAATAAATTATACTTATCTCCAATTATTGATCTGTTTAATGGAGAAATAATTAGTTATAATTTATCAACTTCTCCAAACTTTAAACAAACCCTTGATATGCTTAATAAAGCTTTTAGAAGAAGGAAAAAAGATAAAGTAACTAGTATTAAGACCATACTGCATTCTGACCAAGGTTGGCAATATAGAATGAAGAAGTATCAAAATAAATTAAAACAAAATCAGATTATACAAAGTATGTCTAGAAAAGGAAACTGTCTGGATAATGCTATAATCGAAAATTTCTTTGGAGTTTTGAAGTCAGAGTTATTTTATTTAAAGAAATATAATTCTATATTGGAATTAACCAACGAAATAAAAGAGTATATCAAATATTATAATAACGAGCGAATTCGAATTAATTTAAATGGAATGAGCCCGGTAGAATACCGAGCTCATTATATTAAAAAGATCGCATAACTTCGTCCAACTTTTTGGGGTCAGTCCAAAATAGGAGCCTTTTTTTAATGTAAATTATGTCTTTTTTAGTTTCTTACTTAATGAAATAGAACAACAAAACAACAAAACCAATCCCTTATAAGTAGCCAGCTCAAAAGAAATTAAAATAAAAAATCTATTTCAGAAAACAAATAACATAATTGTGTTGAACTACTTTGCCTTCGTAATTCTTGTACAAATATAGGCCTTTAAACTACCTATAAAATATACAACAGTTCCTTTTAACATAATGTATCCTTTTTAGATACTGAGGTATGTGCCTCCTTTTTTTCTTAAAACCTTCCAAAAAAACTATATCTCAAGCAATTATTTGTTAAATATAGAACAACCTTTCACTTACAATTATTACTTTTACAGAAGCAGTCTCTAAAAAATGCGCTCATTCAAGCTTACTGATTTTAAAACTAAGCGTTATGATTTTTACAACTTGTAATTGCAATCCTAATACTATCAACTAAATAGCCTTATTGTTTATTTTTATGGATAACAGTATTACTTTCTCTTTCAGCTTTTTGTAAATATTTTTTAAAGAATAGCTATATGATAATAAAAACAACAAAAGTAAATGCACAATAAATTCGTTAAAGAGTTACTGAAACAAAATGAAAGCTCTCAGTCTTTTTTAGACAAACGTAGAATTGAAAAATATACAGATATTCTATTTCACTTCCTTTTTCAATTGGAAGACAAGAAATATTTATCTGAAGAAGCTTTAAATATTAGGTTGTCAACTTTAAAGATTGAACTTATCTCTATTCTTTTTAACATCAACAACGATGTTGAGAAGTCAGAGAGAATTGCTGATGACTTCTTTGAAGCATTGCCAGAAATATTCTTTACTTTACAGTCTGACGCTAAGGCTATTTTGGAAAATGACCCTGCTGCTACTTGTTTGCAAGAGGTTTATATTGCTTATCCTGGCTTCTATGCAATTGCTATTTATAGATTTGCAAACCAGCTTCAGAAGCAAAAAGTGAAATTACTTCCACGTATTTGGACAGAGCACGCGCATAGTAAAACAGGAATTGATATTCACCCTGCTGCTACGATTGGTGCAAGCTTCTGTATTGACCACGGAACAGGTATTGTAATTGGTGAAACTTGTGTGATTGGTACTAACGTAAAAATCTACCAAGGTGTTACTTTAGGTGCTATTTCTGTGTCAAAAGACAAAGCAAATACAAGAAGACATCCTCATTTAGAGGATAATGTTATTATCTACTCTGGAGCTACAATTCTTGGAGGAGATACTGTAATCGGACACGACACCGTAATTGGTGGTAATGTTTGGTTGACAAAAAGTGTAAAACCACATTCAGTTATATATAGTAAGAGTAAAAGTTACTCTAAAGATCAAGATTACCCCGAACCAATCAACTTTGTAATATAACTATTAATTAAATTAATGAAAAAATGAAAGTAAACAATGTATTAGAAGCTATTGGGAACACGCCTCACATCAAAATTAATAAGCTATTCCCTAAAGACATTAATGTTTGGATTAAATTAGAAAAACAGAATCCTGGAGGAAGCTTAAAAGATCGTATTGCATTAGCTATGATTGAAGATGCTGAAGCAAAAGGAATTATCAATAAAGATACAGTTATTATTGAACCTACTTCTGGTAATACGGGTGTTGGTCTTGCTATGGTTTGTGCGGTTAAAGGATACAAATTAATCTTGGTTATGCCAGAGTCAATGAGTATTGAACGTAGAAAGCTAATGGCTGCTTATGGAGCTAAGTTTGTTCTTACACCTAAAGAATTAGGAACAGCTGGTGCTGTATCTAAAGCTACTGAAATGGCTGAGGAGATGGACAACGCTTGGGTACCTCAACAGTTTAATAATATGTCTAACCCTGAAGTTCACAAAAGAACTACGGCACAAGAGATTATCAACGACTTCCCTGAAGGACTTGACTATTTAATCACTGGTGTAGGTACAGGTGGACATATTACAGGGGTTGCTGAAGTGTTAAAAGAGAAATTCCCTAACTTAAAGGTATTTGCAGTAGAACCTCTAAACTCTCCTGTTTTAAGTGGTGGTAAACCTGGTCCTCACCCGTTACAAGGTATTGGTGCTGGTTTTATTCCGAAAGTGGTAAACACTGCTCTTTTTGACGGAATCATCACAATAGAGAAAAATGAAGCTTACCAATACACAAACAGAATTGCAAGTGAAGAGGGAATCTTAGCGGGTATTTCTACAGGGACTTCATTAGCGGCTATTGCTAAGGAATTACCGAATATGAAACCGGGAGCTACGGTTCTAACGTTTAACTATGACACGGGTGAAAGATACTGGTCAGTTAGCGACTTGTTTGACGAAAAAGCTGCTGAAATAAAATAATATAGATAAAGCTACCTAAGTGATTAGGTAGCTTTTTTGTTTTTACAAATATGTATGCTTCACTCATTACTATCCCCCTCTTCAATTCATCACAATTTACTCATAAAAATTCGCTCATACCCCTTCACTAAAGGCTTAACGCTTTATTTGCATTTACAAATTGAACTATTATCAATTTAAATCGTACTTTTGCTTTTCATAACAGAAAATTTTATAAAGACATGCTTAGAAGATCTTTTCTTATTGCAGGACTTGCTTTTACAGCTTTAACTGCTTGTAAATCGGTACCACAAGGTACAGTTTCTACATCAGCAAACGCATTAAACAATATTGAAGTAAACGGAAAACTTTATTCTGCTGTTTTTCAACAAAATGCAGCTGAATACCAAGCTTTATGCGCACAAGCTTTCAATATCGCTACTTTACAGTTAGACCGTATTTTAGAAGAAAAACACAGCAAACCAATTGCAATTGTAACTGATATCGACGAAACTTTCTTAGATAACTCTCCTTATGCTGTACAAATGGCAAGAGAAGGTAAATCTTATGACCAAGCTTCTTGGACTGAGTGGACTAAAAAAGGAGATGCTATTCCATTGTTAGGTAGCCAAGAGTTCTTTAACTATGCTGCTTCTAAAGGTGTTGAAGTTTTCTACATCACAAACAGAAACCAAAATGACAAACCAGGTACTATGAAAAACTTGGTTAAATATAACTACCCTTATGCTGATGATGCTCACGTAATTGTGAGAACTGCTGAGTCAAGCAAAGAAACAAGACGTCAAAAATTAAGCGAAACTCACGAAATCGTAATGCTTTTAGGAGATAACCTTTCTGATTTCTCAACTGCTTTTGACAAAAAAACACAAGAAGAACGCTCTCAAAACGTAAAGTCTAACCAAGAGTTATTTGGTAAAAAGTTCATCGTTCTTCCAAACACTGGTTATGGTGATTGGGAAGCTGCTTTATTCCAATACCGCAAAGATTTGACTAAAGAGCAAAAAGACGAAATCTATAACAATAGCGTAAAAGGATTTTAATAAAACACAATTATAACTAATAAACACTTTTTAAACATGAAAAAATTAGTAGCTATTTGCTCTATCTTCGCTTTAGTAATCGGAACTGCTTCTTGTAATAGTGATGATAATAATAAAATTAGACCTGAAGGAAATATAGAAGGAACTTGGTATGCTGATCAAGTTATTTACAGTTTCAATGGTGATAATTTTAGTAGAAGTTTTATGGAATTAAGAGGAACTGATGCTGTTTCTGAAACTGATAAAATTGTTATTAAAGAAAACAAAGTTACTCTTTTTGAACATAAAATTATAGAGGGTAAAGAAACTCAAACAACTGGTACTATTGATGGAAAATTAATGACTTTTGAAAAGTATAAAGATAACCCTCGTACAATAATTACAGGTAATGACAAGGAGTTAAAATTACAATATAACTTTACTGCAAAAGAAGGAAAAGCTCCAATGATTGTTTCATATTCAAGAGTTAAACCTGTTTTTGTTCCTAAAAATAAATAGTAATTAATAATATTACTATAAATACATATAAGCCCTATAATCTAATTATAGGGCTTTTTTTATGCTTCACTCTGCCATTTACAATTGACAGGCAAACCATTTCCACTAACTGATAAATAAAACCAATCAGTTGCTCTAAATACACAAATAAGCCAACTTCTCTTCTTCAATTGTTACTCTTTTTCTATTTACCCCCTAAAAAATGAGTAACCTACATTTTAAAAAAGAACAAAAAGATGAAGTAACCCCACTTTTTTATAAAAATGATTCAACTTTTTTCTTATCTCAGAAACTTGTGAAACACGCAAAAAAGCTCTACTTCAAAACAATTTATTCAGTTCACTTTTCATTATTAGTAAAAAAGGAAAACTAAGATAATGTGATAGTTATGTAGAAAGACACTAAATAAGACACTTTACAACTACTCACTAAAACACCGACTACAAACTCCTTTTACCCCTACTTTGTCCTACAAACATTAAGCTACTGCTTATTATCAATAATGTAAAATTTATCATTTTATTAAGGTTTGTAATTTCATTTTATTCAAAAATATGTATATTGAAACCCGTTAATCAGCAAAAAAACATAATGAAACCAATTAAAAAAATTAAGCCAAAACCAATTACTTTATTCCAATCGCTAATACCAATGGTATTGTTGATGATCCTACTTGCTATCAACGTTTTTGTATTTGAAGACGAAGCTTTAGCGGGAACCAATCAGTTCGTACTACTTATTGGGGGACTTATTGCTATTGGTGTTGGACTATACAATAAAGTTGACTACGAAGACATCATCAAAAAGATTACTAAAAACGTACGTGAAACTACACGTGCTATCTATATCCTACTTTTAGTAGGTGCTTTATCTGGAACGTGGTTGCTAAGTGGGGTTATCCCAACAATGATTTACGACGGTCTACAAATATTAGAACCTCAAATCTTCTTACCTGCTTGTGTTATTATCTGTTCAATTATTTCATTGGCTACTGGTAGTTCGTGGACTACTTCTGCTACGGTGGGTATTGCCTTAGTAGGTATCGGAAATACAATGGGTATTCCGGTGGGAATGATTGGTGGAGCTGTATTGTCTGGAGCTTATTTCGGAGATAAACTATCGCCTCTATCTGATACTACAAACTTAGCGTCTGCTATGGCGGGAACCGATTTGTTTACTCACATCAAGTATATGTTATACACTACGTTGCCAACGTATATCTTAACCTTGATCATTTTTATTATTATTAGTTTCAATATTGACATTGCAGATAATATTGATATTACATCTACTTTGAGTGCTATTGACTCTACTTTTAATATCTCTCCTTGGTTGTTTGCTGTGCCTATTATCGTAATCGGTGCCATCTTAAAAAAGATCAAACCTATCTTAGCTTTGTTGTTAGGAACACTTTTAGGAGCTTTATTCGCTTTGTTCTTCCAACCAGAAATTGTAGCTGTAGTGGGACAAGGGCAACAATTAAACGCTTACACTGCTTATAGAGGGATTATGAATGCCATTACAACAGACATCGCAATTCTTTCACCTATGGAGAGCTTAAACAGTCTTTTTGAAGCAGGGGGAATGAAAAGTATGTTAAACACAGTGTGGTTAATCATCTGTGCTATGTTCTTTGGTGGAGCTATGGAAGCAATTGGTGCTTTAAAGAAAATCACTTTAAGTTTATTGAGCATTGCTAAGTCGATGTTTGGACTATTCGCAAGTACAATGGCGAGCTGTGTGATTGTAAACTTAACTGCTTCTGAGCAATACTTATCTATTGTAGTTCCTGGTAAAATGTTTACAAAAGCCTACAAAGAAAGAGGCTTAGCACCAGAAAACTTGAGTAGAGCATTAGAAGATTCGGGAACAGTAACTTCTGTTTTAATTCCTTGGAATACTTGTGGGGCTTACCACTCAGGGGTATTGGGAATTGATACTTTTGCGTATGCGCCTTATGCTTTCTTCAACATTATTACGCCTTTTGTATCTTTAGCTTACGTAGCGTTGGATATCAAAATACGTCGTTTATTTACTCCTAAAGTAGCTTAATTAGCTACTTCTAACATAACGAAAACTCCTAAGGTTGCCCTGATAAAACGGCACTTTAGGAGTTTTTTTATGTCCTCGTATCAAACACAATGCTCTTATTAATAGCTGTTGTACACTCTTAAAAGCCACAACAACATACCCTTAGTAGTCTTACAAATCACTATAACACGAGTTTGACCACGCTATAAATGTGGGGTTAATCAATGTAAACAATCTGCTATACCTCTTAGAAATAAGCATAAAAAAAGACCGTTTGCATATACAAACGGTCTTTTTATGGTTTATATCAACCCTTGGACTATCTTGAGTAGTTAGGTGCTGATTTCGTAATTGTAATATTGTGAGGGTGACTTTCTCCAATTCCCGAAGCTGTTAATTGAACAAAACGAGCTACCTCTTGTAAAGTAGGAATATCCTTAGCCCCACAGTATCCCATTCCGGCTCTTAAACCTCCGATAAACTGTAACATACTTTCGTTTAATTCCCCTTTGTAAGGTACACGTCCTTCAATTCCTTCTGGAACTAATTTCTTAACGTCATCTTCTACATCTTGGAAATAACGGTCTTTAGATCCTTGTTTCATTGCTGCAACTGATCCCATACCTCTATAAGCTTTGAACTTTCTTCCTTCAAAGATGATAGTTTCACCTGGAGATTCTTTCGTACCTGCCAACATTGAACCTAACATAACACAGTCTGCCCCAGCTCCAATAGCTTTAGGAATATCTCCTGTGTAACGTAGTCCACCATCACCAATAACAGGAATACCTGTTCCTTTTAATGCAGCTGCCACTTCCATAATTGCTGAGAATTGTGGGAATCCTACACCTGCTACAACACGTGTAGTACAGATAGATCCAGGTCCAATACCTACTTTCACAGCATCTGCTCCGTTCTCTACTAAGAATAAAGCTGCTTCTGGAGTAGCAATGTTACCTACAACCACGTCAATTTCTGGGAATGCGTTTTTAACTGCTTTTAATACACCAACAACACCTTGTGAGTGTCCGTGTGCTGTATCGATAATTAATGCGTCAACACCTGCCTTAACAAGTAATGAAGCTCTATCTACTGCGTCTGCTGTAACTCCTAAAGCGGCAGCAACACGTAAACGACCAAATTTATCTTTATTTGCGTTTGGTTTTAATGTAAGTTTAGTGATATCACGGAAAGTGATAAGACCAACTAATTTGTAATCAGCATTGACTACTGGAAGTTTTTCAATCTTAGCTTCTTGAAGAATTTCTTCTGCTTGTTGTAATGTAGTACCTTCAGCAGCAGTTACTAAATTCTCTGTTGTCATAACCTCTGTAATAGGACGGCTGTTTACTTTTTCAAAACGCATGTCTCTATTTGTGATGATACCTTTTAAAATACCTTTATCATCAACAATTGGAATACCTCCGATGCTGTATTCAGCCATCGCTTTTTTAGCATCCCCTACAGTTGCTTCTAACGAAAGAGTAACAGGATCTATAATCATTCCTGATTCTGCTCTTTTTACTTTGCGAACTTCTTTTGCTTGCTCCTCAGCTGTCATGTTTTTGTGGATTACACCAATCCCTCCTTCACGAGCCATAGCAATAGCCATATCGCTTTCCGTTACTGTATCCATCGCTGCAGATACAATTGGAACATTTAAAGTAATGTTTTTAGAAAATTTAGTTTTTAAGCTTACTTCCCTTGGTAAGATTTCCGAATAATTAGGAACTAATAAGACGTCATCGTAAGTTAATCCTTGACCGATGATTTTAGCTGTGTGTGCTTTCATGTGCAATTGTAGTTGAATTGCACGCAAATTTAGCTTTTTTCTACAAACTAAAAAAATCTAATGATAAAAATTAAATATTTTTAACGCTTCATTATAAGAACTCTCAAATGACATCGCACTTAAATTAGTGTCAACCTTGTTTGCTGTGAAGTAACTTAGCATCTTCTCAGTAGGCATATTTCCTGTTAAATCGTCTTTTGCCATCGGACATCCTCCATACCCTTTTATAGCCCCATCAAAGCGAATACAACCTGCTTTATAGGCTGCATCTACTTTTTCAAACCAACTATCTGCTGTGGTATGTAAGTGTGCTCCAAACTCAATATCTGGGTATGCTTTAATTAAATTGCTATATAAATAGTCGATTACCTCTGGTGTAGAACTACCCACAGTATCTGAAAGCGAAAGAATCTTCACTCCCATTTTTGCCAACTTCTCTGTCCAATTACCCACAATATCAACATCCCAAGGGTCTCCATACGGATTACCAAAGCCCATTGATAAATAAGCTACTACCTCTTTGTTTGACTTTGTTGCTATATTTAATATCTCATCTAAAGTAACAATTGACTCGGCAATAGTTTTATGTGTGTTACGCATCTGAAAGTTCTCCGAAATAGAGAAAGGAAAACCTAAGTATTGTATTTCCTTGTGTTCTGCTGCTTGCTCTGCTCCTCTTGTGTTGGCAATAATAGCCAATAACTTACTCTCCGTTTTAGACAAATCTAATTGACTTAAAACCTCAACAGTATCTTGCATTTGAGGAATTGCCTTAGGCGATACAAAACTTCCAAAGTCAATCGTATCAAATCCCACGCGAAGTAAGGATTGGATATACTGAACTTTTTTCTCAGTCGGAATAAACATTTTAATGCCTTGCATAGCATCGCGAGGACATTCTATTATTTTTACGGTTGGCTTCATAGTGTTTCAAATATATAAGAAAAGCATTGAATTCACAAAATGAAATATTTGAATTTTACAGCCTAATGAATAACGACTTATTTCATTGATACAATGCATTATAACCAAAAAAAAAGCTCCTTACTCATCAAGTAAGAAGCTTTTCTATCTATTTTTATTTTTAGCTCAACAGTAAAAAAATACCTAAACCGCTAAAAACCACTATCTGTAACCATTTCAAAAACAGATTAACCATTTTGTTATCCCTCATATAATCTGTTAGCTGTGCGGCTATACTGCAAATTATGAAGAAAATCACAAGGGCCTCCGTAATAAACACACCTCCTAAGACTAATACTTGGTGTTTTACACTTCCTGCTGCTTCTGATATAAACCCTGGAAATAATGCTAAAAAGAACATCATTACCTTCGGATTTAGGATATTCATCAATAATCCCTTTTTCATAAAACCGACTACGGTCTTATCGTTCTTTCCTGTTTGATTTTCCTCAATAACGATGGCGTTCTCTTCTTGAAAAACCTTATAAGACAACCAAAATAAGTACAACGCTCCAAATAACTTAACTCCCTTAAAGATGAGTTCAGATTGAATGATCAAAGCGGAGATACCAAAAGCAAACAATGACAAGTGAAACATTAACCCGCCCATTTGTCCGATTACCACGGCATATCCGTACTTTTTCCCTCTCGTTATACTTTGTGACACTACGTATAGTAAGTCAGGTCCTGGTGTAATAATTAATAAAAAACAAGTAATAAAAAAAGTATAAAGTACTTCAGTTGACATAGTTTCAATTAATATTTAGAAAGAATCTCTTCGTTTATTTTTTTGATTAATCCTGGTCCTTCATAAATAAATCCAGAATATAATTGAATCAAGCTCGCACCTGCTTCTAATTTTTCGATTGCATCCTCTGGTGAGTGAATACCTCCTACTCCAATAATAGGGAATGCTTTATTACTTTTTTCAGATAAGAAACGAATAACCTCTGTACTGCGTTTAGTCAATGGTTTTCCACTTAATCCTCCTGTTTCTTCTTTGTATGGCGAAACCAACCCTTTTCTCTCAATTGTAGTATTTGTTGCAATTACTCCCGCAATCTTCGTTTCTGCTATAATATCAATGATATCTAACAACTGCTCATCTGTCAAATCTGGAGCAATCTTTAATAGAATAGGCTTTGGTTTGTCTTTTTGTGCATTCTTTGTTTGCAACGCATTCAACAATGCCGTAAGTGGCTCTTTATCTTGCAACGCACGTAAATTAGGTGTATTTGGCGAACTCACATTCACTACAAAATAATCTACATACGGAAACAACGCGTCATAACAAATGTTGTAATCGTCAATTGCATTCTCATTAGGTGTTACCTTATTCTTACCGATATTACCTCCAATAAGAGTGCCCTTGTTCTTTTTCAAACGTTGAACTGCTTCTTCAACACCACCGTTATTAAATCCCATTCTGTTAATTAATCCGTGGTCTTCTTTCAAGCGAAACAAGCGTTTTTTAGGATTACCAGGTTGTGCTTTGGGAGTTAATGTACCAATCTCAATAAATCCGAATCCGAAATTCTCCAATTCACTGTATAATTTCGCATCTTTGTCTAATCCAGCTGCTAACCCTACTGGGTTTTTAAACTTTAATCCAAAAACTTCTCTTTCAAGACGGGGATCATTAATTTGACAATTAGCTCGAATTAGAGCAGAAACTCCAGGAATCTTATTGACTAATTTTAAAGTACTAAAGGTAAAATGGTGTACTTTTTCCGGGTCAAACCTAAAAAAGATAGGCTTTATAAAGCTTTTATACATAGCCGATTACTTGTGTAGTTGTGTGTTTAAATTTTTGCAAAGGTATGCTTTTTACTCCTTATTTCATACCTCCATTTCACTACATTTTGAACCAATTTATCAAACGGTTAATTTGATGAGATTTTTATATTTAAATCCAATATAAATAAGACAGATTCTCAGCAATCTCACACTTTGTTTCGTAAATTGTGGGGAAATAAAAAAGAACATATCTTATGTTACCACTGCAATATCAACAATTCAATGATGAATTAGCGAAACAAATTGACTCTAATCGAATTATTACCAACCCTATACAACTTTTAGCGTATGGTACGGATGCGAGTTTTTATCGCTTAATTCCTAAAGTCGTAGTTCAAATTCACAATGAGAAGGAAGCAATTGCAACACTACAAACGGCTGCTAAATATCAATTACCTGTAACTTATCGCGCTGCTGGAACGAGTTTATCTGGTCAGGCAATTAGCGACTCTATTTTAATGGTGGCTACGCATAAATGGAAAGGCTACGAAATATTTGACCAAGGACTAAAAGCAAAGTTCCAACCGGGAATTATCGGTGGACGTGCAAATATCATCTTAGCACCGTATGGCCGTAAGATTGGTCCGGACCCTGGTTCTATCAACGCAGCTATGATTGGGGGAATTGCAGCTAATAATGCCAGTGGTATGTGCTGTGGTACATCGCAAAACTCATACAACACCATTGCTGATATCCGCATTGTGTTTTATGACGGAACTGTTTTGGATACTGCGGATGAGGATAGTAAACGTGCTTTTCAAGCGAAACACCCTGAGATATTAAGAGAAATCGGTTTCCTTAGAGACAACATCAAAAATGACGATGTACTTTATGACCGTATCAAACGCAAGTTTAAAATAAAGAATACAACCGGATATAGCATCAACTCTTTCATTGATTATGAAGACCCTTTTGACATCATCAAACACTTGATGATTGGTTCGGAAGGTACGTTGGCGTTTATTTCTGATATTACTTATAATACCGTAATCAACTACAAGCACAAAGCGTGTACGTTGATGATTTTTGAAACTATCGAAAAAGCGTGTCAAGCTGTGCCTTTCTTAAAGAAAAGTCCGGTTGCAGCTGTTGAATTATTAGACAGAAATAGTATTCGTTCTATTGAAGACGAGCCAGAAGCTCCTGACTATTTCAAAACACTTCCAGAGTCGGTTTGTATCCTTCTTGTTGAGGCACAAGCAGAAAACGATGAGGAAATGCAGTCAAAACAAGCACAAATTAGAGAGGCTATCGCCACTACTCCTACTTATAAACCATTCGAATTTACGTCTGAACCTAAGCAATATGCCTTCAATTGGA
Organism: Myroides phaeus; assembly: GCF_009799805.1. Classification (NCBI taxonomy): domain Bacteria; kingdom Pseudomonadati; phylum Bacteroidota; class Flavobacteriia; order Flavobacteriales; family Flavobacteriaceae; genus Myroides; species Myroides phaeus. Next base: position 2,037,107 of record NZ_CP047050.1, on the reverse strand, counting down.
AAGCCAGAAACGGACTACTTCCTACAACTGGTGCATTGCGTAAAACGGGGACAACGTGTATTATTGAAGACGTTGCTTTCCCGGTTGAGAAACTGGCTGATGCTTGTATCGCTATGAAAGCCTTGTTTGCCAAACTGAACTACCACGATGCTGTGCTTTTCGGACACGCCTTAGAGGGTAACTTACACTTAGTGTTCTCTCAGGATTTCTCTACAACAGAGGAAGTAAGCCGTTATGCACAATTGATGGATGAATTGGTTGAAATTGTGGTTGACCAGTTCGATGGTTCTCTAAAAGCAGAACACGGAACGGGTAGAAATATGGCGCCTTTTGTGGAAAAAGAATGGGGAGAACAAGCCTATAAAGTGATGTTGAAAGTGAAAAACATCTTTGACCCGCATAACTTGGTTAACCCAGGAGTGATTATCAACACAAATCCTCATATTCACTTGGAGAACTTTAAACCATCTCCTGCTACAAACGAAATCGTAGATAAGTGTATCGAGTGTGGATTCTGTGAGTCGCACTGTGTGTCTGAGGGACTAACGCTTTCACCAAGACAGCGTATTGTAATTGGTAGAGAAATTGCTCGTCTTAAAAACACGGGGGAAGATGCTACGATGTTAGAAAGTTTAGTTAGCAATGCACAGTACTATTCAGACGAAACTTGTGCTACTGACGGTTTGTGTGCTTTAGCGTGTCCGGTTAAAATCGACACAGGTAAGTACATCAAAGATGTTCGTAAAGCATCGTTAACGCCTAAAAACAGAAAAGACGCAGAGTATTACGTTGATAATATGGACCGCTTTACGGCTTTAGGGCGTACGGGATTAAAAACAGTGCGTTTCTTCCAAAACGTATTGGGTAATAAAAATATGTACAATATATCTGCTGGAATCAGAAAGATATCTAATAATAAAGTACCACAGTGGAACGTGGCAATGCCAACGGGTACAAAGAAAACAATTAAGGAAACAGTGGTTAATCCTAACCAAGACCTGAAAGTTGTGTACTTCCCTTCTTGTATCAACAGAACAATGGGTAAATCAAAAGATTACCCTAAAGACGATGTGGACTTGACAGAGAAAACAATCCAACTTTTAGAAAGAGCAGGATACACAATTATCTATCCGGAGAATTTAAACAACCAATGTTGTGGAATGCCATTCAGCAGTAAAGGGTTTAAAGAAGAAGGATACAAGAAGTCGAGCGACTTAGAACAGGCGTTGTTGAAAGCATCTGAAAACGGAAAATACCCTGTGTTGTTTGATATGAGTCCTTGTTTCTATACTTTCTACGAATCTCATAAAGGGGGACAACTAAAAATGTATGACCCTATTGAGTTTATGTTAGACTTCATTATGCCAATCTTACCAGTGAAGAACCCAAGAAAGGAAATATCAGTATTCCCAGTGTGTTCTGTAAAGAAAGTAGGCTTAGAAGGCAAGTTGTTAGAACTTACCAAAATGTGTGCTGAAAAGGTAAACTACATCGATAGCAACTGTTGTGGTTTTGCTGGAGATAGAGGGTTTACATTCCCTGAGCTAAACAAACACGGAAACAGACATCTGAAAGAACAGATACCAAGTAGCTGTAAAGACGGATTCTCTACCAGTCGTACGTGTGAAATAGGACTAACGGAATACGGAGACGTAAACTTTAAGTCTATTTTCTATCTTATCGACGAAGTAACGAAATAACAATATTTACATATATTCACAAAAAGGGCAGTGTATCCAATGATTCACTGCCCTTTTTGGTTTTATACAACTGCCTTCACAATCAAGTACAAAAACACCCTATCCGTTTTTATGACGAACATACGTCAATCGCGTACGACCGTTATCCAGTACATCTTCTCTTTCTAAAATCATATTGTTTGCCTGAGAAACCTTTATAGAAGCTATATTCTCTTGGTACATACGACAAACAACTTTCACCCCGTTTAACTCGTTAAACACCTTGTGAATTAAGATAGCACATATTTCTTTCCCCAACCCTTTATTCCAATAGTTACAATCCATTATATACCCCAATTCGTATTCATTTGCAAAAGACTCATAGTTATAAATACCTGCTTCTCCTATTATAGAAGACGTAACAATATCCGTTACCACAAATAACTTTCTGTCCGATTTAGGCGAAAATCTATCCATCACATCTTCTCTCGTTATAGTCCCCTTTTTAAAAGGAATAAATCTCATATTTTCTTCCTTATTATATAAGTTTTCGAAAAACACTACATCCTCAGTTGGATTAAAATCTCTCAACAATATATTTCTCATAGTTGGTTTAAATCAGACTACAATATAAAGATTACAGCATAATAAAACTATAAAAACAAAAACGGCAACATAATTATACTCCAAGAAAAAAGGCAGCCTATCTACTGATACACTGCCTTTTCGTATTTAAAATAACCTAAATTTATTCATATAACCTCTTATACGCTGTGCTAATAGCGTTGCTTATATCAGAAGCAAGCAAACTGTAAGGGTGAATACTTTCAACCGCACAATCCCCTGCTAATCCGTGTAAGTAAACGCCTACAATAGCCGCATCTTCTGCAGCATACCCTTGTCCTAACAACGAAGTTATAATTCCCGTTAACGTATCACCAGAACCCGCCGTTGCCATTCCCCAGTTACCTGTCGAGTTAAAGTACACCTCCTCACTTGGCGTTACCACCATCGTATGGGCACCTTTCACTACAAAAACAAGGTTGTGTTTTTTAGCCATCGTTTTCACCTTTTCAATCTTGTCAAAATCGCTGTCCCACGTTCCAATCAAACGAGAAAGCTCCTTTTCGTGGGGAGTCAAAATAGTTTGAGCTGGAACCTTATCCAAGCATTTTTGCTCACTGATAATGTTTAAGCCATCTGCGTCAATCACCATCTTAACCTCTTTAGCGCCCTTTAAAAAGGCAACAAACCCTTTCGCCGTTTCCTTACTCGTTCCTAATCCGCAACCAACCCCTACTGCATCGTAATTTGATACATCAGGAAAGTTTACCAATTGCTTTTCATCCTCACCAACCAAACACATAACCTCAGGAATAGCTGTTTGCATTGTTGTATATCCACAACCTGGTAGATAAGCAGTTACCAAGCCACTTCCCGACTTCATTGCCGCTTTAGACGCTAACACCATCGCTCCAATCTTACCAAAACTACCTCCCATTACTAAGGCGTGTCCAAAACACCCTTTGTGGTCAAACTTACTTCCTTTTTTCAGCTTGCTCTTTACCCTTTCTTTATCTACAAAATAGCTCGTAGTTTCTGCCTTAGCAATAGCATCTGCATCCAAGTTTATGTCCACTACCTCAAACTCCTTCACATACTCCTTAGACTCGGGCAATAGCAGCGACAGCTTAGGCAACTGAAACGTATAAACAATATTAGCTTTGAAAACATTGGCCGTTTTTGGCGTAATCTCATCAGCAAATAATCCAGAAGGCATATCAATAGACACGCGGTCATAGCACTTCTCTTCATTGATAAGTGTAAAAAAGTCGTTCCATTCATCGCCTAAAACCTCAGACAACCCAATGCCAAACATCGCATCAATAACAATGTCGTCTGGCTTAATCTTAATCTTCGTTTTAGGTGTAAACTTCTCAACGGCAATATCTCTTTCTTCTAATAAATCTTGATTCTGCACACTTTCTGGCGTGTACTTTTTGGCTTGTAACAAGTAAACGCGTACAAAAGCCCCTCCTTCTTTCAAAAGACGTGCAAGTGCTAATCCATCTCCCCCATTATTCCCCTTGCCACATAGAATAACAAAAGAAGTTTGGTACAATTTATAACGGTCTTTCAACTTGTCAAAAACCTTCGTTGAAGCACGCTCCATTAACTTAAAAGAGGAGATATATTGACTTGCTAAAGTTTCCTTATCAATAGCAAGAACTTGTTTCGAATTTAAAATTTTCATGGTGGTCAATTAATTTGTTGTTTTAATAGAAACTAAAGATAGCAAATTGTCTATTGCAAAAACATACAGTAGCAAGAAACGCGAATATATTAACACAAAATAGAAACCCTTAAAAAGCATTAGCAATGTCTTTTCTAACTTTTAGTATCTTTGGATTATCAGAATTGGTTTTCAGAATGAAATTATATATAAAAAACATGGTGTGTGAGCGATGTAAAATGGCAGTAGAAAACCTATTGCTATCCACTCAATATACCCCTATAAAAGTTGAACTTGGCGAAGTAGAAATCAAAGAAGATCTGACACCCTCGCAAATGGATAGTTTAACTGAAAAACTACAAAGTTTAGGCTTTGAAATATTAGACAATCAAAAGAGCAAAACGGTTGATAAAATTAAAACCGTATTGATTGAGTTAGTACAAAATCACAATGCTTATTTAGAAACCCCTTTATCGGTTTATATCACAGATAAGATTGGACAAGATTACCAAAGTTTAAGCCAGTTATTCTCTCAGTTAGAATCAACAACCATAGAGCAATACTTCATCTGCTTAAAAATTGAGAAGGTAAAAGAACTCTTGGTTTACGACGAACTGACATTAAAAGAAATCACTTTCTTATTGCACTATAGCAGTGTAGCCCACCTGAGCAAACAGTTTAAAAAGGTAACAGGATTAACTCCTACTCACTTTAAAACTACGGGATCACAAAGACGAAAAGTGATTGATAAATTATAGTATACTATTTACTTTTAAGAAAGACTTTATCTCTACCCCCTATATGCATCCATCTAAAATGCTTTATTGTCACATTGAAGAATTTAGCAGAAACTTTTGTCTTTCTATCTTAAAAGCAATTACTTATAACTAAGTAATATGTTTCGAAAACCTTTAAAACAGGATTAGAGAAGTAGTATGAACATAGTTAAACCAATGAGTTAGGTTAGTAATAGCTACTTGAGTTTAGTATATTTAAATTATACATTCTATATAAATAATCAGCTAAGTCATCTTCCTTTTTAATACTGGATATAAGTTAAATAGCATTCTCATTACAGACTTCTTTCATACTTGTTTCACATAAATACCACACAAGTACCACACACCTTCGGTAAAAAGGGCTTTTTTCCGAGCCTCTGTGGTACTTGTGTGGTAGATGTCTCGAACATGGTCCGTTTAAAACTACTCTTTTCTATCTTCTTTATTGCAAGCATTACATTTTAAATCTTCGCATATTTTATTTTTCATATAAAAGAAATGTTTACACTCCCTCCACATCTATTATGCCTGTTCTTTAATCACAGATCAGTATAAAACACAAAAAAAGCCTGCAATCTTCCTTGCAGGCTCTTATCTAATTATCACAAAAAATCTATTATTCTATTGTTTTTTGAAGCGAGGTAATTTGTTTTCAACCTATACGGCAAACAAAACCCTAACTTTTACTTAGTGCAACTTACAGTCGCTCTTCTAAGTTCTTTTTAACGTGGTTAAACCACTCTTCTCTTAAAATACTAAGTATTACCGTATCTCTGCGCGAACCATCGTTAATGATAATCTCTTTGCGCAACACACCTTCTTGTACTGCACCTAAGCGTTTCATTGCCCCGATACTTCTTTCATTTCTGGCATCAGCGCGAAACTCTACGCGTTCCATCTCCATAAACTCAAAAGCGTATTTCAACAGTAAATACTTACAATGCACATTAATTCCAGTACCCTGTGTTTGCTTGCTATACCACGTATAACCGATTAGCAAACTCTTTTGTTTCTGATTAATACCGTAAAAACGAGTAGAACCAACGTATTTCTCTTTTTCTAAATCAAATACAATAAACGGAAGTGATGTACCTTTATCCCGTTCATCTAACGCGTATTGGATGTAATCTTTAATCCCTTGTTCGCCAACCAACGGGGTGTGAGCATACTTCCAAATATCCGTTTCATTAACGGCATATTCGAGTAAGTCTTCCCAATTGTATTGCTCCAACGGTTTTAAAAGAACACGTTCGTCTGTTAATACAATATTTTTCATCAAAGTATTATTTTTTCACCTTCGATATCTCTTTCACTAACACATAGCGAAATGATGAAGCATCAGCAGGTGGATTAGGTACTTCTTCTCTTCTAACCTCAACTTTGTATTCGAAACCTTCTTGATAGTCTAATCCTTCAATTCCTTGATACATCAATTCCCATTCTGCATCTTCTCCTTGTTTAACTAACAAACACTTCATCGGACCTACCCCTACACAATCTTCTTTTTGAGGAGCAATGTACAATGTCATAATATCTTCTAATTCATCTGTAACCTCAATCGAATCAGTAGCTACTTGTTCTACTTCCGCAACCTCTTTTACAGGTTCGTTTGCTTGTTCTCCCTTACACGAAGTAAGTGTACCTAAGGCAATTGCAACTAACAGAATTACTTTTCTCATACTTTATTTAGTTATACTTATGGGGTAAAAGTATGAATTATATCCAAAAATCAAATCTTTTGAACAGATAAATAAAAAAAGAGCTCCCTAAATAAAATAGGAAGCTCTTGGCATATCGTTTAAACTGTTTCTAATAATGACTCGTGTAATTCTGGCTTTTCTTTTACGAAGCTATCAACCCATAAGGCTAATTGGTCTGCCTCATAAGGCAGCATATTATCCATTATTTTTTCTAATTCTTTGTAAAAAAGCTGAGGGTCAAAGCTCACGTTTTGTAAAACCACTTTCGCGTACTCTAACATTTCTCCTGTTTTCATAGTAAAAATATCTCATTAACATTTCTTACACAAATATACTAATGATATATCATATCCACCAATAATACATTCATTAATGTTAAAAAATCATATTACACTACCATTTAATCACAAAACAACTACAATAACACAAACAAAAGCCTTTAAATTCAGTAATCTCACTTAAACGCAACAAGCATTTCTCTTTTTCCTGGTGGTCCAGGTACCTTTTCTGTTCTAAATCCTACTTCTTTCATCGCTCGTTTAATAGGACCTCTACACGCATAGGTAACTAATACGCCTCCCTCTCTTAATGCGTCATATACCTTTTGAAAGATAGCGACAGACCATAAGTCGGGTTGAAACTGATAACCAAATACGTCAAAATACACCAAGTCAAAATAACCTGCTTCTAACTGCATATCTTCAAACTTGCTGTGCATTTTGTATAATGAGAATTCGTCTGAAATGCGATTCAACACATTCCACTCTCCGTAGTGCATAGCTTGAAAATTAGCCTCGTCTTCTGCCTGTGAATACAGAGCGGTGAAGCTAAGGGCTTTCATTTCTTCTTCCGTAACCGGATATGCCTCTACACTATAATACTCAACTGTTTTACCCGCATTTCTTGCTTCCACTAAGGTTAAAAAAGCATTTAACCCCGTACCAAACCCCATTTCTAAAATGCGCAAACTCGGCTTTTCTATTCTGTCAAAACCATTGTTGATATACACGTGTTTGGCCTCTTGAATAGCACCGTGTATAGAGTGATACGTTTCTCCCCAATCTTCTATCTTGATTGAGGTTGACCCATCGGATGTTGTGATTACATTTCTTTTCACTGAATCTTTAATTTTTTTATTCTCGGTATTGGGCCACCACATTTCTGTTGGTGACACGTTAAACACGAATTGATAATCGCGTTGTACTCTTCTATTTTATCGCTTTTCTTACTTTCGTAAAATGCTTTTTCATAAGCTAAAAACTCCTTTGCTTGTGTTTCAAAAAACATATCGCGGTCAGTCGGATCGGTCATCTTTGCCTCCATAAGCTTCAAATGACTTTCTGGAAACTCGCCAAACTCCGTTTCTCCTGCTTCTAACTTTGCTTTAATAGCTAAAGCATTAGCGTGCATTTCTTCCATCAACTGAGCCATCGGACTCAGTGCATACATTTTAAAAGACGTGTTTTCCGTTGTCTTTTCTTCTGTAACAACCTCTTGTTTCACTTGCTTATTTTGACAAGCAAACAAGATAAGTGCTGTAAACACAAGTAAACTAATGCGCTTTAATACCAGCACCTTACTTCGCTTTATCAATTGCAATTCCATCTGCTACAAAGCTGTACGTTACTTTAGGGTCCACAATAGCGGCAATTTCCTCTTCAGACTTACCAGCGTCTTTTGCATAGTGCTTTAATTCGTCTACAGAAATCACAGATACAAACGCCTTCCCGTCAACAACCACTTCGTGACCAGCTGCATTCATTGGAGCAAAGAATCCGTAATCTGTAAAGCGTACAAAACTATTCTTATCTCCTGGTAATTCAACACTCATCCAACATCCCTTTTTCTGACATACCTCAACAATATTAGATTGAAACTTTACTTGAAGAGTATCACCTGCCTGCATCGTTTTAAACTTCTCAAGCATCTCGTCTTTTGACAAGACATCTGCAAGGGCAATGCTATCACCGAAATACTCATATTTAGTAGCATCAAACATTTGTTCTGCCACAGGAGCAGTTTTTTCATTTTTACATCCCGTAAAAACCAAGGTTAATAAACCTAAACAAGCAACAACTTTACGCATAGGATTCCATATTTATTATAATAGTGTAAAATTAAGTCAAAAAAATACACCAAAAACAAATCGTTTAGATAAACAAAATTCATTGATTATGATAATTTCAGTAATTAATTTTGATTAAACAATAATTATCACCACATTTTAGATAAAGTTCAACAACAAACTATTTTTGAGTCCTTTTTTTGATAATTTTGTAAAGTCTTGCTTTTTTAATACATTGCAAGCATAAGTTCAAATACACGACAATTAAAAAAACATTATAAGAAATGAGTTCACAAACAATTAATGATTTCTCTATTCAAAAAGTAGAAAAATCTAAAATAGCTTCAATTGATTTTGAAAACGTAAAATTTGGTTCTGTTTTTACTGACCATATGTTAGTTTGTCATTATAAAGATGGTAAATGGGGACAAGTAGAAATCAAACCTTACGGACCAATGTCATTTGAGCCTTCTATCAATGTATTTCACTACGGACAAGCAATCTTCGAAGGAATGAAAGCATACAAAGATACTGAAGACAAAGTTTGGTTATTCCGTCCACAAGAAAACTGGAAACGTTTCAACAAATCTGCTGAGAGATTAGCAATGCCACATATAGACGAAGAGAGATTCGTGGGAGGTTTAAAAGCCTTATTAAACTTAGATAGAGATTGGGTACAAAAAGGAGAAGGTAATTCTTTATATATCCGCCCATTTATGGTAGGTACTCACCCTGGTGTTGTAGCTGGACCATCTACTGAGTTTATGTTCTGTATCATTTTATCTCCAGCTCGTACATACTACTCTGGAAAGGTAAAAGTTCAAATCGCAGAACACTACAGCCGTGCTGCTAATGGTGGTGTTGGTTCTACTAAATGTTCTGGTAACTATGCTGGACAATTCTACCCAACTAAATTAGCTCAAGATGCAGGATACCAACAAGTAATCTGGACTGATGATGCTACTCACACTAAATTAGAAGAAGCTGGAACAATGAACGTATTCTTCAGAATTGGAGATACTTTAATTACTGCTCCTACAAGTGAGCGTATCTTAGACGGTGTAACTCGTAAGAGTTTAATCGAAATCGCTAAGAGCAAAGGAATCAACGTAGAGGTTAAATCTATCGTTGTTCAAGATTTACTTGACGCACACGCTAAAGGTGAATTAAAAGAAATCTTCGGTGCTGGTACTGCTGTAACTGTTGGACAAATTGAAGGATTTGCTTTCCAAGAGAAATACTACGAATTACCAGAAGTTACAGATGAAGATTCTTACGCTATTCAATTGAAAAAAGCGCTTCAAGGTATTCAACAAAAACACATTGAAGATACTTTTGGATGGACTCAAAGCATCTAATTACATCTTTTTAAAGATATATTTACAAAACGGCAGAATTCCTGCCGTTTTTTTTGTACCTCATATCAAGGTTTTGCCTATTTTTGCTAAAAAATAATTATGTTCACACCGGGTCAATTACAATTTGCTCTTTTTTTTATAATTACGTTTACCATTGTATTGATTATAATGTATAGAAAGGATTTGAAACTACACCGTATCTATTATAAAAATAGACTATGGGTACTTCTTGCATTCCTTGCTTTTATTGGTTCTCTTTTCATTTTGAAAAACCTTTTAAAATAAGTTATTCACTGTACTGAAGCGTTATGAAAATTCTGAAATATTTCTTCTTATTATTCGTGTTGGGACTTGTGTCCCTTTTTGTATTTATTCTTACGCAGAATCCTGAATACAAAGTAGAACGCAAGTTTACTGTAGATGCTCCTAAACAAGTAGTTTACGAATACATCAGTAATTTAGATAACTGGACTGACTGGATGAAATCAGAAAAGGTTGGTAATGGTATCTATGATATTGAATTAGAAAAATTAGGAAAATATACTATTCGTCCTGAATACACTCACCCTTATGATAGCTTGTCTCAAGATATCTTGCACGATGCTACTATTTCAAATATTAAGTGGAAACTTGATAGAAAACAAGGGAAAACAAATGTGTCTTTTTCTTTTTCAGGTACGTTAGATTTGAAAACTAAAATCATCACTTTCTTTTCTGGAACGCCTAATCAAGTAGCTACAAATAGTATTGATAAAAACATCAACGCTTTTATTGTGTACTTTATCAAACAGTACAAAGATTACACCGTAACAATTGGAGAGGTACAAAAGAGTACACCTACTAATTATGTGTATGTGGAACACCTTTCTTCTTTAGGGTCGTTAAATGACGATTTGGTTGCTATGCACAAAGAGCTTGACCAATTCTGTAAAGACAATAAGGTAACAAAAACAGGGGATCCTTTTTTACTGTTAGGAGAAGAAAAATCAAGAGAAACGATTAATTATAAATTTGCTATTCCGATTAAAGAAGACATCTTCTTAAATGAGGAAGAACGCTTTAAAGTGGCAAGTATTGATTCGAGCAACTACTTTGAATCGACTTTAACAGGTTACTATACTTTCTTGCCAGAGGCGGTTCAACAAACAAGAACGGCTATCGCTAATCAAGAAATGCAAATTAAAACAGACGAACCGTTTGTTTTGGTATTGAGAAATTCTGTTATTGATTCCCGATTAGCATCTGAATGGAAAACAGTGATTAAAATACCAATCATTAAAAAAGAAGCGCCTGTTGTACCGACTTACCACTATGGTACGTCACACACTGGTGGTGCAACGCGTGATAGCATTACAACGGCTATTACACCTGCTGCTACAACAACAGTAACTCAACCTGTAAATACAGCACCTGTGGTTCCGACTACTCCACCTACGGAGGAATAGAAACGACAACTGCTTTAACTAATAAAAAAGGGTATCAATGTGAATTGATACCCTTTTTACTTGTATGATCTATTGTAATGCAGGATTACTTGCCAATAGTGCCTTAGCCTTTGCTAAGTCCTCCGGTGTGTCTATCCCTACTCCAATATGTGTCGTAATTGCCATTTTAATACGTTTACCATATTCTAAGTAGCGTAATTGCTCTAACTTTTCTGACGCTTCTAAAAACTTCATTGGTAGCGTAGTAAACTCTAACAAAGCAGCTTTTCTAAAAGCATAAACCCCAATGTGTTGGTAATACTGTACGCTCACTTCTTTATCACGTGGATAAGGAATAACCGATCTTGAGAAGTATAAAGCGGTATTTGTATCGTCAACCACCACTTTTACATTATTAGGATTTTCAATAACCTCCCACTCGTTAATCGGAGTCATTAAAGACGCTAAATCAACTTGCTTCGTGTGGTCTGCCTCAAAGATTTCAATCAAACGCTGTAGATTTTCCTTACTTACAAAAGGTTCATCTCCTTGTACATTAATAACAATATCAGCCTCCATATTTTCCACCGCTTCAGCTATACGATCACTCCCACTTTCGTGTGATTTGATACTCATAACTGCTTTTCCACCGTGGGCTACAATATCATTGTAAATTAAGTCCGAATCTGTTACTACAAATACATCGCTAAAAAGTCCGGTTGCTACAGTAGCATCATAAGTTCTACGAATTATCGTTTTCCCTCCTAAATCTTCCATTAACTTACCAGGAAAACGCGTTGAAGCATAACGCGCTGGTATTACTGCTATAACTTTCATCTGTGTCTAAAATTAAGTACTCAAAGATAGTAATTTCATTACAACCAACGGAAAAGGATAGCGACATTTCACAGGACAAATACACACTACTTTGCGTACATCTATCAACAAAATACCCTTGTTTTTGTACTGATGCCATACTTTAACACCCAATACGTAGCCAAAAGTGGTAATTGCAACTTATCGAGCAATCCTTGGCATAATTATAGCGTACGTTCACCCCTAAGATGCTAATGCTGTTTCCTTCTGAATTCTCGCTATTTTTACTGTGTTGGTGCTATAGATGAAAGAAGGTTAAACAGCATAAATCAGAGGTTTTTTAAATATCAATCCACATCTTAAATAAGCCACTTACAACCTATACAATCACCTAAAAAAGTAAACACGAAGTATAAATCATAAAAAAGGCGATTACGCTATGTGCAGTAATCGCCTTTTTCTATTATTCTTGTTCAAAACTATCGTCGTTAAAGCCGATTAAGTACAGCTTATCTTTTGCCCTTGTCATAGCAGTGTACAACCATTTCACATAATCCTGTGTGATCCCTTCTGGTAAATACGGTTGTTCTATAAACACCGTTTCCCATTGTCCACCTTGTGATTTATGACACGTAATCGCATAAGAGAACTTAACTTGCAAGGCATTGAAATACTCGTTTTCCTTAACCTTTTGCACCTTTCTGTACTTCGTAATCTCATCTTCATAATCCAACAGCACCTCTTGATACAAGCGATTTGTCTGTTCGTACGACAAAGCCGCAGACTCACTGGTTAATGTCTCCAAGAAGATAATCGTGTCAAACGGAATCATATTAGGATAGTCAATCATTCTAACGCGTACAGAGGCAAATCGGAAACCGTATAACTCGACTACTTTGTATATCTGAAGCACCTCAATAATATCACCATTAGCAATAAAATCGGTAACTGTTGAATCTTTCAACCAAAAGTAGTTGTTCTTAACAACCATCAGTAAGTCACCCGCTGATATTTCACTCTCCTTATCCAAAATACGCGCACGTATCTGTTGGTTATAAGCATTTGCTCTTTTGTTAGAACGCACAATAAACGCTGTTTCCTCTGGCCCACTGTTAGAATAAGCCGAGTGAATAGCATCTTGAATGTCGTAACCATCTGTCAGGCGAATGATATCTTTAAACCCTTGTAATTGAAACTGAAACGCATCAAAAAAGTAAGAGTCTAACGCCATTCTCAACTCCGTAGCATTGTATAAAATACCCGAGTTTTCTTCTTGACGCATTACCTCGTCTAATTCGATGTGTTGCACATCCATATTGTATTGAAAACCCAATTGATCTATGTCCAAAGCCGGACTAATAGTCATATTAACCGGAGGTAACTGTGCAGTATCTCCAATCAAAATAAGCTTACAGTTAAACCCTGAATACACGTAGTAAATCAAATCGTCTAACAACGAGCCGTGTGGGTACATACTTGTATCTCCAGCACCGCCATCGCCAATCATAGACGCCTCATCCACAATAAAAATAGTATTTCTATTCTTATTGGCACGCATTGTATATTGTACCCCTCCCCCAGTTTTACTGGCTTTCGGGTAATAAATATTCTTGTGAATGGTAAATGCAGGTCGGTTAGAATAGTTGCTAATTACCTTTGCCGCACGCCCCGTAGGAGCCAGCATAACGGAAAACTTATTAATACTCTTTAATTCGTTTACTACGGTTGACAACAACGTCGTTTTACCCGTACCCGCGTATCCTTTAAGTACAAACAACTCATCTTGCTGATCATTTGTAACGAAATTCGCTATTTTTTGCAAAAAGATGTCTTGCTTAACCGTTAGTTCAAAAGGGAATTTATTGCGCAGTAATTTATAAAACTGAGGTCCAATCATTATAAAACAGAATCAAATTTATATTATTCTTCAAAGATACTAAGCTTTTTAGGGCTTAACTATAAGATTGCCATAAAATTGTTTAATTTTGCTATTCACATTTCAATTTTATTTTTAAACTTACGATGTCAGAGAATTATCATAAACTACAAATACAGGTGTCTTTAAACAAATTTACGTTTGTGGTAAAAGATATGTTAGCTCATGAGATAACACACTTTGCATCTGAGGCTATCTCTCAGTTGAAACCTATGGATGAGCAATTAGATAAGATCTTTGCCAAGTATCCTGAGTTGTTAGAAAAATATGCTGAAATAACTGTTTTACACGACAATACCTTGAATACGTTTGTACCACAAGCATTCTTTAAAGAGGAGGCAATGGGAACGTATTTACAGTATAACACCAAGGTATTTTCTACTGACTTCTTTGCCTTTGATGAGATGACAGAACCGCAGATGAACAATGTTTATGTGCCTTATGTAAACATCAACAACTACTTGCTTGACAAGTTTGGTTCGTTTACATACCAGAACATCAATACACAGTTGACAGAAATTCTTTTAAAAAAATCACAACAGTCTAAAGAGATACAAGCTTACGCTTTTTTACAAAAAGACCACTTTGAAATTATCATTGTACAAGAGGGCAAACTCGTGTTGTTCAACTCTTTTCAATATCAAACGGCACAAGACTTTATCTACTTTGTATTGTTTGTATACGAGCAGTTATCACTTGACCCAGAGGTTACGCCCTTGTTCTTAATGGGCCGCGTGGACCAAGATGATATCTTTTACCAACAAGCTTATAAATATGTTAGACACGTAAGTCTAATTGAAGATAAGTTTTTCATTAGTGATGATTTATTATTACATCATCAAGTACCAAAACAACATTACATTTTATTCCATTCATGAGAATTATATCAGGAAAACTAAAAGGAAGACGCATTAGCCCTCCAAGAAACTTGCCAGTTCGCCCTACAACGGATATGAGCAAGGAATCCCTATTCAACATTTTGAATAACCACTTTAACTTTGGTGAATTAGTCATCCTTGATTTATTTGCAGGAACAGGTAACATCAGTTACGAATTTGCATCAAGAGGCGCTGAATCAGTAGTTAGTGTTGACGGTGATTTTGGGTGTGTTAACTTTATTAAAAAGACCGCTAAAGAATTTGAATTAAACATTACGCCTTTAAAATCAGATATCTTTAAGTTCTTAGAAAGACATAAAGCTTCTTATGATATCGTATTTGCCGATCCTCCGTATGACTTTACGCAAGAGCAATTTGAGAAAATCGTTACTGACGTTTTTGCCAATGACCTTTTAGACGTACAAGGTATGTTGGTTGTAGAGCACTCTAAGTTTACACCGTTAAACCATTTGCCTTACTTCTCTTTTGAAAAGAATTATGGTGGTTCTGTGTTTACTTTCTTTGAATACGAAACAGTTGAAGAAGACGAGGATGAAGATGATTTAGACTAATCACCTCTCCCCTATAAACATAAAAAAAAGGAATATTTGAACTTACTCAAATATTCCTTTTTTTGTTTACTGTATGACTGACATACAAATAAAAAAGAGCAAACCTATAAGCCGGATCCTGTATGTGTTCGAAAACACACCCTTATCATTTATCTCGGCTATCAATTACTCGATAGCTCTATCTGCCTACCCCTAAAGCATCGGGCGGGAACCCTCAAACGCTAAATATACATGACATTTCACCGCATAGAGTTTACCTGGTTTCACTACAGCATTACCTGTACATACTTTCTGTTGCACTTGTCCTCATGGCAAGCCACGGATGGGTGTTATCCATTATGCATCCCTATGGTGTCCAGACTTTCCTCTATTTCCATAAATGGAAGTAGCGATAAGGCGGTTTGCTCGCGACAAAAGTAGTCTATTTATGCAAACCTGAAAAATATATTTTTACTTAATCTGCGAATACTTTTAACCTTATATTATTATCAACGTCTAACTATAACTGCATTAGTAACTAAACTATTTTGTGTACTTTTGTGCACACACATTTTAAGAACATTATTAAGGTGAATTTCACAAGAATTACAGAACAGTCTTCTAATTACAACGATTTGGATAAAATGTCGGTACACGAGATTTTAGACAATATGAACAAAGAAGACCAAAGCGTTCCTAAAGCAGTGGAGCGTGCTATTCCTCAAATAGAACCTGCTGTAGATGAAATAGTCAACAAACTTAGCAATGGGGGTAGATTATTCTACATCGGAGCAGGTACATCGGGTAGATTAGGTATTTTAGATGCGTCTGAATGTCCTCCTACGTATGGAGTCTCTCCTAATTTGGTAGTCGGGATCATTGCCGGGGGTGATTATGCCATCCGCCACGCAGTTGAAAACGCAGAAGATAATCCCCTTCAAGGATGGGTGGACTTACAACAACACACAATTACCTCAAAAGATATTGTGGTTGGTATTGCCGCTTCTGGTACTACTCCTTATGTTATCAAAGCATTAGAACAATGCCAGGAAAACAATATTGTTACTTGTTGTATTACCTGTAATCCCAATAGTCCATTAGCACACGTTTCTAACTTCCCTATTGAAGTGGTTGTAGGTCCTGAATTCGTTACCGGTAGCTCTCGTATGAAAGCAGGTACAGCTCAAAAACTGGTCTTAAATATGCTCTCTACTGCTACTATGATTAAGCTGGGCAGAGTAAAAGGCAATAAGATGGTGGATATGAAAATGACCAATAGCAAACTGATTGAAAGGGGAATTCAAATGATTATAGCCGAACTAAATGTAAGCTATGACGTGGCAAAAGCATTATTAGACGAGTTTAAAAATGTGCGTGCAGCAGTTGAACACTTTAAGAATAATAGATAATGGAACAAGAACATAAAACAGACCGTAAGCTACTTGTAAAAGGAGTTAAGTACTTAATGATAACCTTGCCTTTGATGTTTTTAGGCCCGCTTGTAATCAATAGTGCTTTCAAAAACCAAGCTCACCCGTTTTACTACGTGGTGTTAGGGTTAGGATGTTTAATTTGCATTACATCTATGCTCCTTTTTTTCAAAGGATTACAAACAATTATAAAATCACTTTTTTCTAAATAAACATGAAAACAAAATTATTATACTTTTTACCATTTTTATTTATTTTTACATCTTGCTATAAACAAGAAAGAAATTGTGCTAATTTCAGAACTGGTAAATTCGAATTCGTTGCAGAAATAAACGGAGAAAAGAAAGTTTCTACTTTTATCAGAACCGACAGTTTGGAGATTGAAACATTTGAAGGTAAGACGGATACAGCTACGATTAGATGGGTAAACGATTGTGAGTTCATTCTACAAAAGATAAACCCTAAAACAATGGCTGATAAAAAAGCAGTGAGTATGAAAATCGTTACAACGGATGGAAATACGGCTGTTTTTGAATATGGTTATACAACAGATGCCAGAAGAGAAAGAGGTACGATTAAAAAAACAGCTGACTTATAAATTATAGCGACCTACTTATATGGAAGTACTATTTACAGCAGACGCCATTGTTGCGTTTATTACATTAACCTTTTTAGAGATAGTCTTAGGGATAGACAACGTAATCTTTATTTCTATCGTTACTGGTAAGTTGCCAGAAGAACAAAGAAAGAAGGCTACTAAAATCGGTCTTTTCCTTGCTATGTTTATGCGTATTGGTTTGTTACTTGGGGTAACGTGGTTAATCGCAATGAAAGAGCCGTTGTTCAGTATTAACTGGAGTTGGTTTACAGCCGACTTTAACGGACAGGCATTAATTCTTTTGGGAGGGGGAATCTTCTTGATTTACAAATCGACAAAAGAGATACACGAAAAGGTGGCTCACGTGCACAACCAAGAACCTATTGACGAAAAACCAGATGCTAAGAAAATAGCGGTTAAATCGTTTGGGAACATTATTATACAAATCTTGATGATTGACATTATCTTCTCTATCGACAGTATTTTAACTGCGGTGGGTATGACCAATGGTATTGAAGGAGCTTTGTATATTATGATTGCTGCAGTAGTTGTTTCTGTTGCCATTATGATGTTGTTTGCTATTCCAGTTGGAAACTTTGTAAACAATAACCCGTCTATTCAAATATTAGCATTGTCTTTCTTAATCTTAATCGGATTTATGCTTACAACGGAAAGTATGCATATTTCTCACGCTGTATTAGCAGGACAAGAGATAGGTGCTGTTCCTAAAGGATACTTATACTTCGCTATTGCGTTCTCTCTTATTGTTGAATTCATCAATATGAAACTGCGCAAAAGAGCAGATAAATAACATAAAAAAGAGGCTTACAATAATTAAATTGTAAGCATCTTTTCTTTTATATCT
Organism: Myroides phaeus; assembly: GCF_009799805.1. NCBI lineage: Bacteria > Pseudomonadati > Bacteroidota > Flavobacteriia > Flavobacteriales > Flavobacteriaceae > Myroides > Myroides phaeus. Next base: position 2,018,795 of record NZ_CP047050.1, on the reverse strand, counting down.
ATTGCGTTATATAGCCTAACTCCACTATCATAGGGTACCTATACTAACGTATCTCTGTAAATTATTACCGTGTTATGTTATTGATAACTACAACAAGCTACAAACTTGTCTGCAACCATTACAACGCCTCGTTGTTTTTACTTTCAATATAGCGCTCCGTTACAAAGTCAATATCTTTAATAGACTTTCTTGCCCAATCAATTCTCTTTTCTATCAATTGTGCCTCCGTCAACTTCCAATCAATAGGTGAATTGCGAAGACGTGTTGTTAGATTCTGAATAATAATAGCCGCCGATACAGAGATATTTAAACTCTCTGTAAACCCAACCATTGGAATCTTAATATAAGCATCTGCTTGCTCAATAATCTCAGGAGATAGCCCGCTCTTTTCAGTACCAAAGAAAATAGCCGATGGTTTACTAATATCAAAATCTTCTAAGTGATTTGCCTCCACGTGTGGCGTAGTCGCTACAATCTGGTATCCTCTACTGCGGATATCATCAATAGTCGCTTGTACTGAGTTATAACGATGAATATCAACCCACTTCTCAGCGCCTAACGCAATCTCTTTATCTATTCGCTTTCCAAACTTTTGTTCAATCACACATAAGTCTTGAACCCCAAATACCTCACAGCTTCTCATTACAGCACTTGTATTGTGCAACTGATATACATCTTCTGCTACAACAGTAATATGCTTCGTACGATTTTGAAGAACTTCTTTAAAGCGTTCAACCCTATTCTCAGTTAAAAAACTTTCTAAATACTCTAAATAATCAACATCTTGAAATAGCTTTTCTGAAATATTCATTTTATATTTATTTTTAAGACAATTGCAAAGGTAACAATATTATGGAAAAAAGCTTAGTAGTCTTATCTGGTGCTGGCATAAGTGCTGAAAGTGGTATTAAGACATTTAGAGATGCAGACGGATTGTGGGAAGGCCACGATGTTATGGAAGTCGCTTCTCCTATGGGATGGGAACAAAACAAAGCGCTTGTCTTACAGTTTTACAACGACAGACGAAAGCAATTATTAACGTGTGAACCCAATCAGGCTCATAAAGATATCACCGCTTTACAAGAGCATTTTAAGGTGCAGGTAATCACACAAAATGTTGATGATTTACACGAAAGAGCAGGTAACGCTAATGTACTACACTTACACGGGGAACTCTTTAAAGTGAGAAGTGAGGTTGACGAATCCCTTGTTTACGAGTGGAAAGACGACCTACACGCTGATTCTACAAACAAAGAAGGACACTCCTTAAGACCACATATTGTATGGTTTGGAGAAATGGTACCAGAATTGAACAACGCATTACCTATCGTTGAAAAGGCAGACATCATCCTTATCATAGGAACATCACTTCAAGTGTACCCAGCAGCCTCGTTGATTGAGTATGCTAAACAAGATGCTATAATCTATTACATTGATCCTAATCCAGCTACTATTTACAACAACAAGCAGATTATAACCGTGCAAGATAAAGCAACAACAGGTTTAAGAAGTATTATGACAGCGCTAATTGACCTTAAATAAAAGTAGGTTGTACCCTATTTTTTATTAACTTTCAAAACCATTAAACTTTAAAAGATGAAAAAATTAGTATTCTTCCTATTAACGGCAGTAGCTGTTACAGGATGTTCAAGTGACGACAATACTTCACAACCAACAAAAATAGAAGGCCCAGAAATTAACACAGTTGATTTTAGTGGCGTTAAAGTCGGAGATGAAGTAGCCTTAACAGGTAAAGGATTTAGAGATTTTGACGAAAAAGACTATAAAATCCTTTTCGTTGAAAGATTACCAGAACAAACAAAAAGTATTTCAAGTATAGGAAATACAACAAGAGCACTCCCTCCTACTGAATCTGATAGAGATGTATCCGCACAGATTATAGCAGTTAAAGAAGATAAAATTATCTTTCTTGTACCCAATACAGCTGGGAATGGTGATGTGAAATTTGTTTATAAGCAAACGACAAAACCTTTTGGTTATTTCACAAGATAAAATAAATAGAAAAAGCCCCTCACGAAATTGTGAGGGGCTTTTTTTCTAACAAACTATTATGTCAATATAGTTGAATCAATTTATTTTATTTCACAATAAACTCAACTACAACTCTATAATTACCTGATTCAATAGGTGTATAAAACAAGCCACTACCTAAAGAAAATTCAATTTTTGATTTTTCTACAACAATATCTGTAATACTTACTTTTACTACTTGATTTTTTTCGTTGTACAATCTAATATCTAAAACCTCAATATTCTTATCTTGGTATGCTGGAGGAATAGCTACACCTCCTGTTTCAGCGTCAAACTCTCTTATTCCTGTATAAGCACCAAAGGTAAAAATTGTATTATTAAAAAATTTATTTCCTGTGGATACAACATCAGAACTAATGTTATAACCTAAACCATCTCTAACTGCCTCAATTATTGAAGTTTCTTTCGTAAGAACCTCTTTAATCGTATGACTTAGATCAAGAAGATGTTTTTTTCCAGTATTATCGATCGTATAAAGAGCGTATGGTGTAGCATCGTTTCCATCGTGGTCACCATAATACACGTTACCACCATCCTTTGTAAAGTTATTTACGGTATTGAAAATCTCATTCTTAATTTCCTGATTATTCTTAATAGTAGTTAGAACATCAGAAGTCATATTAATGTACTGAGGAACAGGCTTTCCATCCTTATCAACTTCTTCTCCGAAGTATTCATAAAAGATTTGTCCTTTTTTCAACTTTGTTGCATCCAATGAAACCAACTCTTCTGCAACTGGCATTTTTCCATCTTCTTCAACTTTACCTTTTTTGAAGTAAGTCTTTGTTTCTGCACCTTTGATAGCGTTACTCAAATCTAAATCTACTTTCTCTACTGTACCATCTTTATTAGTAATAAGAGTATAGAACTTGTTTTCTACTTTATCGTATAAAACAACAGATGCACCAGGTTTATCTCCTTCTTTTCCTGTTAAGTTATCTACAACTGTAGTAATTTCAACAATCTTTTCTGTAGATTGTGTATCATTTTTTTCAATGATACTCAAAATTTCTGATGTATTTGCAATTCTCTCCCAACTTGTACCATTCCAAAAATAAAAGCCTTCAGTCAAACCACCTTCAGGAGCAGTTTTTGTATTAAAAACCAACAACCCTAAATTAGCTTTAGCATCTCCTTTAATTGGATCAAAAGTTTTATTACTTTTTAGCGCTACACGCGGTATTAAAACCCCTTTATCTTCAGATACAATATCAAGCATTGCAGCAGAAGAAGGTGTTTTTGTACCAATCCCTACTTGGGCGTGTCCTAAATAAGACACCCCAAATAGAGCAGCACAAATGATTAAATATCTTCTCATAGCATAATTTTTTGTTATTGCTTACTTAGCAACAAATTCATAAACAACTGTATACTCACCATTTTCAATTGGTGTATAGAAGTTTCCTGTTCCAAACGAGAAAGTAAATCCTTTCTCTCCCACTCTCTCAACATCTGTAGCCGAAGTTATAACAAGATCTCCACTTTCATTTTGAACAGCAATTTTTAAAAGTCTTCCAAATTCAACATTTGGATTAGAAATCGTAATACTACCTGTAAAATCACTATCATATCCAGCAGCACCATTTACCTTAATAGTAGTCATACCTTTGTAAACTTTTTTACCATCGATTTCTTCACCTGTTTCAATAACTGCTCCTGCCTCTCCTTCTTTACCTGCCTCAACTCTAACAGTAGTAACTTCTTTAATCTTCTCAATTACAGCAGCATTGTTGTGAATTTCATTAACGATATTCGTTGCAATGTCAATGTATTTTTTATTACCGTCTTTATCTAAAGTATAAAGTACGTTACCTTTCGTAGGATCTTTAGGATTTACAGGACCGTAGTAAACGTTACCCCAGTTTTTATTTTCTTGGTTTGCGTTCCCTTCTCCTGGTTTAGTCTCTCCTGTTCCACCAGTTCCGCCTTCACCTGGTTTAGTTGGTTTAGTTTCTACCGTTCCCCCACCACCTGGAGCTTCTGGATCTTTTGGTGTAGCACTTCCTCCGCCTTCAGTTTCATTATCTCCTGGTAAAGCTGGGTTATTAATAACCTTAACGATCTCATCACGAATACTTTGGTTACTTGTTAAAGTAGTTAAGATATCTCCTGTAATATCAATATAAGAAGGTATTGGTTCTCCTTTATCATCCTTTTCCTCACCATAGTAAGTATATAAGATTTTCCCTTTTTCAGTTGCATTACTTGGTATAGTTTTCACATCTTCCTCACCTGCAGCTGTACCATTTCCTTTTGTCTTTTTAAGATATGTTTTAGTCTCTAAATCGTTTAATTCAAATTTATCTGAACCACCTTTATCGTTTCCTACTTGGATTTCCCACTTAGGTTCATCAGCAGTACCTTTGTTTACAATAGTTACATTACCTTCTACATTATTAATAACCTCAGTAATTTCTTTTGTATTCTCTTTAATAATTTCCTTAAAGCTTGTACCTACTGCACCAACGATATCTAACTTCTTACCAAATTCTTTTGTAATATCATTAACAGATGTTCCAATAACTACTGTTTTTTTCCAAGCTGAAATATCAGACTCACCAAAGTAATAGATCTCTTTTACTTCTTTATCTTCTTTTCCATCTTCTTTAACAGTCTTAGTAAACTCTTTAAAGAATGTATTTGTTTCTGATTCTCTTAATAAATCTCCTATGTCGATTGGTAAATCATTACCTTCTCCATCTTTAATAACTATTTGTCCTGGCTCTCCTGGTTTCCCTGGCTCTCCTGGTTTCCCCGGCTCTCCTGGTTTCCCTGGTCGGTAAATCACAGTACCTCCACCTTCACCTGGATTAACTCCTGGTTTAACTCCTTCTCCTTCACTTCCTCCTGGTGTAACACCAACTGATTTCTCAACTGTAGTAATTCTCTCAAGAATTTTAGTTGTTTGTGACTCTGAAGTAACTAATTCCCATTTACCTTTTCCTTCATTAGAAGCCGCAGACCAGTAATAGAAACCTGTAGGTATTGAAGTTGACCCTTGAGAATTATAAATTAAAATACCATCATTTTCCTTTGCAAACGAAGCCTTTGCAACCTCATCTAAATCTTTAGAACCTTCTAAAGCAAATTCTGTTAAACTCAATAATGGTATGCGTGGAATAAGCACCCCTTTGTTAGAAGCTACGATATCTAACATAGCTGCTTGTGATGGCAATGGTTGCCCGATACCGATACCTGGCTTATCCTGTGCGTAAGACACAGCCCCCATTGCTAATAAAAACAGAGTAGTAATTTTCTTTTTCATCTTTTTCTTTTTTAAATGTTTGTAATCGTTAAAAAATAAGTCAGATAACAACAAGTCCGACAGAAACACTTTCTTAATAAAATCACAATACGCGACTATTCTATTGCAGTATTTCTACTACAAAGTTATAAAAAAAACGATTAAAATTACACTATATGTTAATTATCAATTATTATTTATACAAATTAACTTTATTTGGAATATTATCAATAAAACAATAAGAAATTTTAAGTAAACCTTGTTGTTAACTCTTATACATTAACAAATCAATTTCTACTCTTTTTACTATAATTCCAAAACATACTAAAAAACAGCGTTTTATGAAAAACACAAATATTTTAAATAACACAAACACCACAATTTCACATAATTTAATTATAAAAACACATTGCAAACTAAAAACAAGGTTATACAGACTTAACGCAATCACTTCTTTCTGCGAGCAAAAAACTGACCTATAATCGCCTCAACTATAACCACAAATACCAATAACGCAATACCACATCACTACTTCAAAAGGATATTATAGCCAACAAAAAAAGGTCGGCATCTATTAGATACCGACCTTTTAAGTCTTACGTTATATATAAACGTATATATTATTTTTTCAAGTGCTTCTTGTACTTAAAGAAAGACAACACTCCCAACACCGTAATAAACGCTGCTGAATACCAAACGGCAGCGGGAGTAATTACCTTATCTCCTGATGCGTATGAGTGTAATCCACTTAAATAGAAGTTAACTCCAAAATAAGTCATCATAATTGAGTAGTACGCTACAACACTGAATAAGTTATATAGCCAAGTACCTCTCATTGCTGGAACTAAACGAGCGTGAATCACAAAAGCATAAACCATAATACTAATCAATGCCCAAGTTTCTTTTGGATCCCATCCCCAGTAACGTCCCCAACTCTCGTTAGCCCATTGTCCTCCTAAGAAGTTACCAATAGTTAACAATACAAGTCCTACCGTAAGTGCCATCTCATTAATATAAGTCAACTCTTTAATATTAAGATCCATTCGCTTCTTGTTCTTCTCATTGGTAAGAATCATCAAGATTAACGAAACTACCCCTAATATCATTCCCAAAGTAAATGGCCCGTAACTACCTACGATAACCGCCACGTGAATGATTAACCAGTATGAGTTTAAAACAGGTTGTAAGTTAGAAATAGCAGGGTCCATATAATTAAGGTGTGCTCCCCATAAAATCATACCCGCTACGAATGCTGTAGAAGCAATTGTCAATTCAGACTTACGTCCAAAGTACAATCCGAATAAAGCTGTAGCCCAACCAACGTAAATAACAGACTCATAAGCATCACTCCAAGGTGCGTGTCCAGAAACGTACCAACGTACTCCTAAACCAATGGTGTGAATAACAAATAGTAGAACAGTAAACCAACTTCCTACTTTAATCATAGTTCTGTTGATTTTACGCGATTTTAATATTTCTGAAACGATAAAAACAAACATTAAAACAGCTGCTAACATATAGTAGCTATACAATGTTTTAAAAATATCATACTTATTATATAAAATCTCAAACTTAATCTTACTTTCTGAAGGGATAATTGTTTTACCGTATGCCTGTTGGAAAGTTTTCAGGTTACTCAAGTACTCATCTGCCTTGTCGTAATTACCCGATTCTTTTGCTTCAAACAAAGCAGGGATATACATACGAGGTAAAATACTCTTTGCAAACGTAGAATCCATTCCTTTCAATCCAGCTTCGTTTAACTCCAACGGAGAAACCCATTTGCTGTTTTCGTGTCCAGGTATTGGAAATACCGTTAACATACGCGTCATAAATGCAGAGTTTAACAAAGCAATCTTCCCATCCATATCTAAGAAGTCCGTTTGAAACTTATTCTTAATGGCACTGTGATTTGCTTCATCAACATAATCAGCTAACTTATAATTTGCGTTATCATCAAAGAAATCAACAAACGTAGCATACTTCTCATTCTTTGGAAGTCCTAAAATCTCTGTCATTTTATCATTACCACGAGGTAATTTGATGATAGGCACATAATACCAAAAGTTAGGAGCACCTTGCATTTGCTGTGCCACAGTAAACTGCGTCATAGATAAAAACACCTGATCGGCATTCAATCCATTATAAGTTTCCTTTTGGTAAATTTTACGCATTAACTCAGAAGAGAATGTGTTGATAGGCTTCATACGTCCACCGTAATCTTGCACGACCAACTCTCCAAACTTAGCTGCGTGTTCCGGCTTAATCGCATTTGCTGTAATAATCGAGTCGATTACAGCAGCAGATGGTTTAGTCGGTGCTTCGTGATTGTGTTGAGCGAAAGAACCAATAGAAAAGAACAACAATAGCATAGTAAGCATTGAAGCCTTTTTCTCTCTCACTTTATTTAATTTACGTTTCAAATCGCTAAATCTTGTGTTTTTATCAAATAAGATTGCTAATAACCCGATGTATAAGAACGTATATCCGATATACGTAATCCACGTTCCCCAGAAATCGTGGTTTACAGAAAGGATAGTCCCTTTCTCATCACGGTCAAACTCTGCTTGGAAGAAACGGTATCCTTTGTGATCAAGAATATTATTCATATAAATTCTCGCATCAAAAGAATCATTACCATCAATTACAGAAACCTGGCTTTCAAAAGCAGAATAGCTTCTTTCTGTTCCAGGGTATTTATCAGCAATAAATTTGTTTAATTTAATTTTGAAAGGAGTAGTATATACTTTACTACCAAACATCATTGTAAACTCTAAGTCTCCCAATTGAAATGCTTGAGGTTCTCCCATTCTACCTGCTTTCCCCATAAGAGTTACTTCTTCCTCTTTTCCTTGAGATTTTACAGTTAGCACAAGAGCGTCAGTACTTGTTCTACTTTTGAAATCTCCGTCAGACTTCAATACTTTTTTACCTTTAATAGGCATTTCAGGCAATACAAATTGCGTACCTGCTAAGCTATATAAAGAACGGAAGTTTAACGGTTCTTTAGTTCCTGCAAACACGTCATTTTGAGCTTGTGTTGCCATTACCATAAAAGTACCGCCAAAAGGAGTCTCCATAAAATAGTTATCTCCCTCTTTAGTAATGTTAATTGCACCATCTGTAGGTGAGTTGAAAGAGAACAATACATTGTGAATGTTTGCAACTTGTCCTTCTTCTAAATAATGTTCGTGACGATCTCCATCACCTGATTCTACTAATTTCAAGAATAGCTTACCATTCGCATCTTCTTCCACTACTTCCTCAGCTCCCATAATAAAGTCTTTATACTCTATTTCGAAAGGAATACCATTAAAGTCTTTTTTCATTGTAAAACTGTTGTCTGTTACAGCTGAAAAAAGAATTGGTTTTTCAAATGTTCTTCTTCTTGTCTCTCCTTCATATTCTCCATCTGCCATTACCGTTAAAAACGTTTTGTCAGAAAAAATACTATCAGCAGTTTCACCTTCGCGAATCGGCATCATACCCTCAAAACTGATATAACGAGTAATAAACGCACCGATCAAAATAAGAATGAAAGCCGCGTGAAGCATAAATGTTGCCCACTTTTCTTTAGTAAACAATCTATACTTTTTAATATTACCGATAAAGTTAATCAGGAACACTAACATAATGGCTTCAAACCATTTAGTATTATAAATTAGTATTCGAGCTGTGGTGGTATTGTAACGGTCTTCAATGAAAGTACCTATCGCCAAAGCAACAGCAAAAACAATGAAAAGAACCGCCATTAACCTTGTCGAAGAGAAAAAAGAAATAATTTTTTTATCCATGAGTTGTTAATACGTTGTTTTATAGTTCAACAAAAATAACCAAAAACCTAAGCTATAAGGTATATTTAACTTATTATTTAGTAATGATTTTACTATTCAACTATAACTAAAATCAATTACATTTGTGGATGCTTACACTACGCAATATTTAAAGCACACATTTAACACAGTAAAATATTGCATAAATTGACAAACTAAATTATAAATTATGCCAAAGATCTCAAAAAAAGGGCACTTGATGCCAGAGTCTCCTATTAGAAAATTGGTTCCTTTTGCTGAAACGGCAAAAAGAAAAGGAAACCACGTTTACCACTTGAACATTGGACAACCAGATATAAAAACGCCAGAACTTGCACTTCAGGCGGTTAAAAATGCTACGATTGACGTTTTAGAATACAGCCACTCTGCTGGTTTTGAAAGTTATAGAAAAAAATTAGCTAAATACTACCAAACAATTGACCCTACGGTTGAATTCACAGATATTATTGTAACTACAGGAGGTTCTGAAGCTTTATTATTTGCTTTAGGAAGTACAATGGACCCAGGAGATGAAGTAATTATTCCTGAACCATTCTACGCTAACTACAACGGATTTTCTGCTTCTAATGGTGTAAATATCGTTCCTGTTATGTCGTCAATCGACAACGGGTTTGCTCTTCCGGCAATCTCTGAATTTGAGAAATTAATCACACCAAAAACAAAAGCAATCTTAATCTGTAATCCAGGTAACCCAACAGGTTATTTATACTCTGAAGAAGAGATGAATCAGTTGGCAGAATTAGTGGTGAAACACGATTTATTCTTAATTGCTGACGAGGTTTACCGCGAGTTTGCTTATGACGGATACAAACACGTTTCTGTATTGAGCATCCCTGCTTTGGCAAACAACGCTATTGTAATTGACTCTGTTTCTAAACGATACAGTATGTGTGGTGCTCGTATTGGATGTATTGTTTCTAAAAACAAAGAATTGATGACTGCGGTTATGAAGTTTGCTCAAGCGCGTCTTTCTCCTCCTACATACGAACAAATTGCTGCTGAGGCTGCTTTAGATACTCCACAATCTTACTTTGACGAGGTTATTACAGAATACAAAGAAAGAAGAGATGTATTTATTGCTGAACTTCAAAAAATTGAGGGAATCCAAGTAACTGTTCCTCACGGATCTTTTTACTGTGTGGCTAAATTCCCAATTAAAAACGCAGAGGACTTTGCTAAATGGTTATTGGAAGAATACGACTACAACGGAGCTACAGTAATGATTGCGCCTGCAGAAGGATTCTACTCTACGCCAGGTGTTGGTCTTGATGAAGCACGTATGGCTTATGTGTTGAAAAAAGACGATTTAATTCAGTCTGCTAAAATCTTAAATGAAGCTTTAAAAGTGTACAAAACTATCGAAAAATAGTCCATTCTACTTTTAAACCCGCTTATATACAGGGCTATCTATTTTTAGATAGCCCTCTTTTTTTGTGTTTACTTGTCCTCTATCCCCTGCCAACCAATACAATATTCCCCTTGTTTTCTATTCACCAAACGCATAGTACAACTATCGCTCACCCCACAATAGTACAAGCTTTAGACAGGTTTTAGACGGCACTCCTTCGAGACATCTTCGACACAAGTACCACAGAAGTTCGGAAAACACCCCCTTTTTCCGAACGTCTATGGTACTAATGTGGTATTAGTCTGAAACATGGTCTAAAGCAAACCTCTACCAATCTGCGTTATAACAGCAATAACACTCTTTACACTACAATTCCTTTTTGAACCAACAACCACAGTGGGCATTGCACTTTACTATTTCAAAGAACGACCAATAGGATACAAACACCACCCTAATATTCCTCCCTTTCTGTCGCTGTATTCAAAAATAAAAAAGGGTGCCTCACAGCTCGACCAACATTTAGGGGGTAATCAGAAAATAACATCACAGGTTTTGTTTTTAGTTTACAAGGCAAAATTAGTCATACGCACAACAGAATATTTTCAAAGCGGTTATTTTGACATCATTTGCTATCAAATGCTATCAAATGCACTATTGACTCTGTCCCACTTTTGTCCCCAACCCCCTCCAAACGCTTATAAACAAAGGGAATGACAGTATCTCAATTGTATATTAGTCGGAGATAAGTCGTAAATAAGTCGGAGATACCTCACCTAAAGGCCTTTTTCGCGAACTAAATACGGCTTATTTACGACTCATTTACGACTCAATCCCGTTTAAAACCTTGGTGAGCCCTTTAAAACAAAGGGATGAGCGCCAATTGGGCACTTCAAAATCTACTTGTCCTTTGTTTTGAATAGCCTTATCGGTACAGGAATAATTCGTCAAAAATTAGCTTATGCTAACATTCTCAAATAGTGCGAACTCCTATTTCTTATAGTTCAGAGTGAGAAAAACCTCTAATTTCACCCCTAATCAGCGGCTTTTACGCCTTGTAGAACAACTGTTTTTAGGAGATTTTACTACCTTTAAACCTTAGCAAATCAGGTATGAATATATTTAAGAGAAAACGCCGCTTTCCCAATGAGGATAAACACAGGGGAATACTACACCTCAGCGAAACGCAGATTGTTATTGAAAACACAGCGTATAGCAGGGAAATAGAGGTTATCGAAATCGGTGAAATAGAATATATCTACCTTGAAATCTGCAATTATAGTAGCCCTGGATTGATGATTTACCAAGGCAGACAACACTATATTCCGGTTGATTATGTCAATACGGAAAAACTGTGCTTGCAGTTGGCTAAGCGTTTTAACTTTGATATGGCTCTTATTTATGACAATATTTATAAAGAAGAAAATGCGGTACACCAATTGTTTCGCACTACTTATCAGCAGAATTTTGAGTTGGTTTCTGGCGGACAAAACGATTATACAAAGGGCTTTGAAATCATAGCGCCCACCCCTTATTTTGTACCGTGGACAACCACTAAAAGTGAGTTGCTAAACAATCCGCATACGCACTTAGAAAACGGTTATTTGAACATCGTTTATCCGGTGCGAATTGGCAATATTATCGTGCGTGATTTTGGAGCTTATGTCGATAATATTCGCCCTGAAATAGCTCTGGAGGAATACTATGCTAAATGCTATACTACTGATGGTTCGGACAAGAGTTTATACCTTGTTAAAGAGCAGTTAGAACGCGACCTTGCGGATAAGGCTGAGTTTACTTTTCACAGTGATTTCAACTTGTTTTTCTATGCTAAAATAGGCCAAATTACCTTTGAGGCTACCTATTCCATTGACGATAATGAGATGAGAAATATCGCGTATAGTTTTACTTCCTTTAGCGCGAGGCTACAGTTTGATTATCCGGCTATGCTTATTGCTTCTGACTATGAGCAAAATGGCGTGGTATCTCAGCTGTTTATGTGGAACGAGGCTTTGAGTACACCTGATAATTACAAGACGAATACGCATATCAAACAGACACCTGAATTTGTCTTAGCGGCTTCAAAAGGAAAAGCTGTTATTTGGAAAGATGAGGCGAATAACCTACTTGGATTTGCCGATGCGGAACACGCCCAATGGTATGCTATATCTGAGATTGAGCGTTTTACTTTGTGGAACACCTTACCAGCTAAAGGCGGTGGATTTAGTTCTCTTTCCATCACTTTTACGGATGGACAACAAAAGACGCTTTTTGAAGGAGCACACGATACAATGAGTAAACATTTAGACGAAGTAAAAGCCTTTTTAGGATTTGATATACAGTTTTACGAAGATTATAACTGCTAAAAAAAGAGTACAAAAAAAGAGACGATATTCGCATATCGTCTCTTTTGTGTTCTTATATAAAATAAGCGGCTATCACCCCAATGATAATAGCGATAAGCTTATTGATATTAAACGAGTGTTCTTCGTTACTTTCAAAAATGATAGTAGACGAAATGTGGAATAAAATACCTACCACAATGGCTGATATCTCGGCGTAGTAATGACTTAAAAAGTCTACATTACCAGAAATCAAAGTACCCAAAGGTGTCATTACTGAAAACACAAGCATAAAAAATAACACTGATTTTTTACTCATATGCGCATTGATAAAAAATGCGGTTAGAATCACTGCAATAGGCAAATGGTGTATCCCAATTCCCCACGCAAGCTCCTCGTGCTGACTGACTGGCATTCCCTCAAATAACGCGTGGATACACAAACTAATAAACAACAACCACGGAATTTTATCAAATTTGTCGTGTACGTGAACGTGTCCGTGTTCTACACCTTTAGAAAAATATTCTAAGACAATCTGAAACACAATCCCTATCATAATGAAGAACCCGATGTTTCCTGATGCGTGGTTATGACCGTGAGCATCAGCAGCTTGTTCTACTAATGGGGTAACGTGATTGTACTGATACACATCTGGTAAAAGGTGTGTAACGGTTAATGTTAATAAGAATGATCCACTAAAAGCCATTAATAGCTTTAAGTTTTTTTTGTTCTTAGGTTCTAATATCACTGCTATTAGATACCCTATTATTACTGAAACTAAAGGAATGATATAAACCATAGGCTTATTTGAAAATCATGATTAATCGATCTGATTCGTTTTTATAGAATTTTCTTAGTTTGTAATCACCAAACACATCTAATAGATAAATTTCTTTTTCATTCATCATTTCTTCAAAATCCTCTAATCGCAATGCTTTTACTTTTTCAGTATAGTCGTGGTGTTCACCGTCTGCGTCAAATACAATGTTTTTAATGATAAACCCATCTTCGTATTTACGCGTAATATGGAAATCAATTCCATCTACTGTTTTCACTTCAGAAGGAACAAGGTTAGCAATTACTTTATCAACATTCATAAAGTCGATAACTGCTAATCCGTATTCAGACAAACTTTGGTGAATAGCATCTAACGTACGAGCATTATCTGCTGGATCTTGAAAATACCCAAAACTTGTAAATAAGTTTAATATAGCGTCGTATTTCTGCGTTAACGGTTCTCTCATATCGTGTACGTGAAAATGAAGTGTATCACTTTCAAATTCTTTAGCACTTTCGATACTATTGCCAGATAAGTCAACTCCCGTTACGTCGTATCCCAATTTGTTTAAGTAAACAGAATGTCTTCCTTTACCACAAGCTAAATCTAAAATCTTAGCGTCTTCCTCTAAATTTAAGTAGTGACTTAAGTTATCAATTAACATTTGTGCTTCTGCGTAATCCCTATCTTTGTATAAAGTATGGTAATAAGGGGTATCAAACCACGATACATACCAAGCTTTGTTCTCTTTTGACATACTTTTGTTTTAAATCTTTTATTAGCCTACAAATTTACTTTATTTTTGTGGATTAATTAGATGAAGTAAATTATTCCTTATATAACAATAAAGATGGAGAATTTTAAAATGGTTGCTAAGACATTCTTTGGTTTTGAAGATGTATTAGTAAAAGAATTGCAATTATTAGGTGCAGTAGATGTGAAACCGGGAACGCGTATGGTTAGTTTTAAAGGAGATAAGGGCTTTATGTATAAAGCAAACTTAGGCCTTAGAACAGCTTTGAAGATACTTAAACCTATTTCAAGCTTTGCAGTTTATAATGAGGAAAACTTATATAGAGGTGTTCAAACTATTGATTGGTCAGAGTATATTTCTGCTCATCAATCGTTCGTAATTGACGCTACGGTGTTTTCTGACAACTTCAACAACTCACAATTCGTTGCTTTAAAAGCGAAGGATGCTATTGTTGACCAGTTCAGAAACAAATTGGGAAAACGTCCTAATATCGACAAAGACTTCCCTGATTTAAGAATTAATATCCACTTACAACAAGATATGTGTACGGTATCTCTTGACTCGTCTGGGGCTTCATTACACCACCGTGGGTATAAAACAGCTACGAATATTGCGCCGATTAATGAGGTGTTAGCAGCTGGAATGTTGTTAATGTCAGGTTGGGATGGTAGAACAGATTTTATCGACCCAATGTGTGGTTCGGGTACAATCTTGACAGAAGCAGCTATGATTGCTTGTAATATTCCTGCTAATATCAACAGAAAAGAGTTTGCTTTTGAGCGTTGGAACGATTGGGATGCTGACTTATTTGACAAAATACAGGAATCGCTATTAAAAAGAGTACGCGAGTTTCATTATACAATTAAAGGGTATGACAAAGCGCCGTCTGCTGTATTAAAAGCAATTGACAACGTGAGAAATGCTAACTTAGAGGAGTATATTCAGATTGAAACGGCTAACTTCTTTGACTCAAGTAAGGAAACAGAAGGACCACTACATATGGTGTTTAACCCACCGTATGGAGAGCGTTTGGACATTGACTTAGAGCGTTTTTACAGAGAAATTGGAGATACGTTAAAACAAGGATATCCGGGTACTGAAGCTTGGTTTATTACGGGTAACGTAGAAGCGTTGAAATTTGTTGGATTAAGACCATCGAGAAAGATTAAACTTTTCAACGGTAAGTTAGAGGCTCGTTTTGTAAAATACGAGTTGTATGCTGGAAGTAAAAAAGGAAAATATATAACAGATAATCAATAGATCATGAGCGTTAATACAAAGACTATCATTTTGCAGTTTGTTAGCTTTGCTATCTTATTTATTATAGCAAGAGTTATCATTGTTCAATTTACGGATTTACAAGGCTTTTGGGGTCCATTGGTAAGTGCGGTTATCGCTACTATCTTAGCTCCACAGTTTAAAGTATTCAAAACTGAGAAAGGTGATAAGATCTGTATGCGTTGGATCTTTATGAAAGGTGTGAAAGTATTGAATTAAACAAAAAAGGTTGTTATTTTAAAAATAACAACCTTTTTTTTAGTTTATAACTATCATTCCAGTATTCGATTTTTCATCGTCTCCTAATACAAATACACTTTTTTCTTTTGTATCTATATTGTAAGCTGTGAAAAGTTTCTTGTCTTCTCTACTTCCACTTATAAAATAAAGAGAGTTCATATTCTTATCATACGTCATTACCTCAAGATTAAATAACTCTAACAAATTATTCAATTCACCTGTTTTTGTATCAACAAGAGCAACAATATTAGTATCTAGTTTATCATAAGCTATGAAATAGTTTTGATTTTTATCTACAACAATACCATGAGCATTTGACTGATAATTTAATTCTTTAATAGTGATAGTTTTTTCCTCTGTTTTTGTATCGAAATCTGCAAGATTATGAGGATTAAGCAATAACAATGAAAAGTTAGTTACTCCTTTTTCATAGTCACTTTCTTCACAAAAAGCAACGACTCTATCTTGCTGTTCATTATACGTTAAATAAAAGATTGATGCATCCTCTAATTTCTTATTCAACTCTTTACTTACGCCTTTCGGTGTACCTATCGCTTTTTCCTTATCTATTGTGATGAAACTATTAAATACATCAAATTGTCCTCTATCATATCCATAAGCAAGTAATTCTCCTCTTTTATCAATAAAAGAATAATCAATATCAACTTCTAAAGTTGGTGTTATGTCTTTAATAAAAACTGTTTCCTTCTTTTCCAAATCGAACTTCAACAATTGATTTTCAAAGGAAATACCATACAATTTTTTATCAACAGCATCATAATTAATGCTTTCCATATTATCAATTTCCTCAAACTCCTTTATCATTTCAAATTTACCATTTGAAGGATCTAATTCATATAAACCAATTCCTCTTTTATCAGGAAAATTCTTAGAAACAATAACTTTTGATTTAGTAGGCTCAGTCACAGCAGGTGGTGTTACTTCTGGCTCTTGATTTGAATCATCGCTTGAACAGGCAGCAAATAATGCCGTACATGCAAATAAGTAAATTAACTTTTTCATTTAGACTATTTTTAAATTTTAGTTAAAATTAATGATAATAAAGTTTATTTATAAACCAAAAAAGCTTTTTATTGATAACTAAAAGACATAGACTTTAAATCATTAAAAACACATTTTAATCAATAGACAACTAACTTTTTTTAATCGTCTTTGTCACATTTTTTAATGTTTTTCAAGTCATTTTTAGTCAATAATTATCAGATGGTACTTTCATTTTACAATAAAACCTCTAATAGCCCCTATACCTTTACTAAAACTTATAATTTAAACCACTTAGAACTCTTAAATGATTAGACCTTATCATATAAACGACTGCCAACAAGTAATCGATATTTGGCTTACTGCTTCTATTAAAGCGCACAACTTTATTCCTGCAAATTATTGGAAGTCAAAAGTACCTGCTATGAGGGATGTTTACATACCATCAAGCAATACATTGGTTTACGAAGAAAATTCTTTGAAACAACAACTTTTGAGTTAGTAGGCTTAATCACCGAAGGTGGTGGTACTTCTGCTCTTGATTTGAATCATAGCTTGAACAAGCAGCATATAATGCCGTATATACAAATAAGTAAATTAACTATTAAATTACTCGTAAATAAATAGTTAATTATTTCTATCAATAACCAAACAATAGAAAATCCAAGTAAACAATTAAATTAGATAAAAACACACTAAAATAGCCTTAAAACAAGTATTTATAACGAAAATAGGTTATCAAAACTTATTATCAGTACAAACTATATTAGTAAAAGCCCCCCTTATTCCTAATCAAGTATTTAACCAAAAGCTCAAAACATATCGAAAAAAAAACAGCAGTAAACTTATGTCTACTACTGTTTTACTCTATAATTATAAACTATTAATCTTGTTTGGTTATTTTAAGACTACTCATTAATAACTGTTAATCCAAAAACTTCAAAATCATTACCTTTTAATTCAATTGATCTTTTTTCTTTCGTATCGATATTGTAAGCTGTAAAATACACTTTATCATTTTTTTCTTTACTGAATACATAAAGAGAATTACTATTCTTATCATACGTCATTCCGTAAATACTATATAAATTAAACAATTTATGTAGTTCACCTGTAGTTGTATCTATAAACGCGACCTCATCCTCATCGTATACTTCATAACCTATATAATAGTTTTGATTCTTATCTACCACTATACCAAAAGTATCTGCTAAATGATCTAATTGTTTAATTACAATAGTGTTTTTCTCCTTTTGTGTATCAAACTCCTCAAGGTTTGTAGGATTAAGCAACAATAAAGAAAAATCACTCGTATCTGCTTCTCTGTTGAAACTTTCAAATAACGCTACTACTTTATCTTGTTGCTCATTATATGTGTAATAAAATATCGAATTACCAACCAACATTTTACTTAATTCTTTGCTTGAATTTCCTTTTATTCCTGTTGCCATTTCTTTGTCAATAGAAATAAAGTTGTTAAACAAAAGAGGATTCATTTTATTATACCCATAAGCAAACATCTTCCCTCTTTTATCAATAAAAGAATAATCAATATCTACTCCAAAATCAGGTGTTATAGTTTTTATAGAAATTGTCTCCTTCTTTTCTAAATCAAATTTCAACAATTTTTGTTCTGATGAAATTCCGTAGAAAATCTTATTAGTAGCATCGTAACTAAAGTTCTGTAAATTATCAATTTCAGACTCTTTAAACTCTTTTATTTTCTCATACTGACCATCTACCGGGTTTAATTCATATAAATAGCTTATTCTATTCGTGTTATCATAAGTTGAAAAAACAACTTTTGATTTAGTAGGCTCAATCACCACAGGTGGTACTACCTCTGACTCTACATTTGAATCATCGCTTGAACAAGCTGCAAATAATGCAGTACATGCAAATAAGTAAACTAACTTTTTCATTTAGGCAATTTTTTAATTTTGTTAAAAATACCTATAATAAATCATAAAAATAAATAATTATTATTTTTTTACCGAAAAATAAAGAATAAACAATTAAAATAAATAAAACAACACTAAAAAGACAATGAAGTTACCATTCTTCTTTGTCACAAGAAATATTACTATATTTTTATGATTCACTTCTAATCAATATTAATCAGATAGTACAATCATTAAACAATAAAACTTCTTAAAGTCTTTATATCTTTGAAGTTTATCTCCTTATTCAATCAAAAAATGATTAGACCTTATCATATAAACGACTGCCAACAAGTAATTGATATTTGGCTTACTGCTTCTATTAAAGCGCACAACTTTATTCCTGCAAATTATTGGAAGTCAAAAGTACCTGCTATGAGGGATGTTTACATACCATCAAGCAATACATTGGTTTACGAAGAAAATGGTAAAATAGTGGGATTTATCTCTTTGGTGGATAGTTACCTTGCGGCTATTTTTGTTCTACCTACTACACAGGGAAAAGGCATTGGAAAACAACTAATCGCGTGGGCAAAAGAGAACTATTCTTCTTTGCAACTTAGTGTTTATGTGGATAATGTTAACGCAGTGGCATTCTACAAAAAGCAAGGGTTTGTAGTTCTTGAAACGCGCCTTGATGAAGAAACAAACAAAGAAGAGTTTGTTATGCAGTATAATTAATTAGGACACTTACGTTAAATAAACAGTACAAACACATTACTTATAAATACAAAAAAAGCTACCTTAAATGAGGTAGCTTTTCTTTATTATTTCAATCTAAATTTCAGGGGAACTGAGAAATTCAACGGATATACGTTGCCATTTCTGTCTTTTGGAAAGGTAAACTCCTCATTTGGCAAGGCATCAACTACAGCCGTTAATCGCTTTGCAATAACATCATTGTCTTCTTTTGAAATACTAAACTTTGTCAAGTCGTCAAAAAACAACTTCTTCTCTCCTGTTTTTGGGTCAATACTAACCTGCGTCATAATCACCAAAGGAATTGTGTACTTGTACTCGTTGTAAATAGCTATTGCCTCATCGCGTAATGTACAAGTAACTAATTCTCTATTTTTAGCAGCATTTTCTTTGTCCATTGTTACAAAACAACTCGCATCAGCCACCTTAGTTCCCTCTACATTATGGCACTCATATCTACTTTGCTTCTGGTCTGATATTTTAGTTTCTAACAAACCATCTTCAATAAAAAAGGTAGTTACCGTTGTGTATTTCTTTGCATCTTTATATTTATACGTACGCACACTGTTAGAATAACGCTTTTCATCAGCAGTATTAGCAGCTGCATCTTTTGTAAAAACATCACTTGTTACAATATAATCTTTACCCTGTTTCTCTCCCTTAATCACCATTTTTCTTGTCCAACCCTCCGTATCCGTCGTTGGGAAAATTCCGTCAAAGTAGTTTACAACAATGGTATCTTCTCCTTTTTTTACAAGATCAGTCATCACAATATTCCCTTTGGCAATATTGCGCGTATCTTCTACATAGTTTTTTGGAGTCTGTGCATTAGCACTTAAAACGCTCAACAAGCTCAAAACTCCGATTAGTGTGTATTTCATCGTGTTGTGTTTAGTTGACAAACATAAAGCATAAAACACAGAAATAAAAGCAATTAATTTTACTAAAGTTGCTTTTACAACACAATAAATCACCTTAAAATGCGATACACAAGCTACACTTTAACTTAAATACACGCGGCAAGACAAGTAACAACAAAGCATAAAAAAAGCTGCCTTTTACAAGACAGCTTATCTTTATTATTTCAAGTGTTCTGATACAAACCCCATCATACATTTGTAAAAAGAGATACTGTTTTCTTCTTTTGAAAACCCGTGTCCCTCGTCGTATTTCACCATATAAGGAACGTCAAACCCTTTATTTCTTAACGCTTCAACAATCTGGTCAGACTCGGCAATCTTAACCCTTGGGTCATTAGCACCTTGTACAACAAACAGCGGTTTTGTAATCTTGTCTAACTGGTAAACAGGAGAAACCTCTTTTGCTATTTCACGTTCCTCTGGATTGTCAAGGTCATACCATATCTCCTTCACCATCTCTTTATACGGTTTCCAATATTCAGGGAACGACTCAAAGAACGTAAAGATGCTCGACACCCCCACATAATCAACTCCACAACGGTATAAATCAGGGGTTTTAATCAATCCCATCAACGTAGCATATCCACCGTGGCTTGCTCCGTAAATAGCAATCTTATCCGCATCTACCCATCCTTGTGCAATTACATAGTGTACCCCATCTTCTACATCATCCATCACTTTACGCCCGATTTGCTTGAAACCAGACTTAAAGAACTCTTTTCCGTACCCTCCAGAAATACGGAAGTTTACTTGTAAAGTTGCATATCCTCTACTGGCAAACAACTGCGTTTCTGGATTAAAGCCCCAACTATCTCTAATTCCTTGTGGTCCGCCGTGTGGGTTCACAATCAACGGTACTTTTTGTCCGTCTAACGCCGCTTTTGGCAAAGTGATATACCCGTGTAATTTAACCCCATCTCTACTGATAAACGAAATAGGACGCATCTCTGCCATATCCTCCTCTTTTAACTGTGGCATCAAATCATACAAAGGCGACACCGCACTTGTAGCTGTATCGTAATTATAATACGTTCCGTACAATTTATCACTTTGAACAATGATTAAATAACGGTCTTCTTTATCTGTTTTAGCAACAATAGAGTACTCATACGCTCCGAAATGGCTTTCCAAATCGGCATATATCTTTTTAAAAGTCTCACTTACTGGTTCTATGATTACCTTTTCTCCTTCATATCCCAAATAGTCAATCTCCCAATTGCGTTTGCGCGACAAGCCAATGATAGAAGCGTCAAACTCAGGATTAGCATATACCTCTTTGACCACTTGGCGAGTTTTAAAGTCGT
Source organism: Myroides phaeus (assembly GCF_009799805.1). Lineage (NCBI taxonomy): Bacteria > Pseudomonadati > Bacteroidota > Flavobacteriia > Flavobacteriales > Flavobacteriaceae > Myroides > Myroides phaeus. Next base: position 1,997,064 of record NZ_CP047050.1, on the reverse strand, counting down.
ACAATACAATGCGTTGTTTGTCAGAATCTAAGTTTGTCAATACATACGCCTCATCTTTGTTGTCAGAAGCATAGTTGAACGCCATAACCGAGAACGTATCAGACCAGTTGATGGTTTGAAACAATTCAAACTCCTCTGCTCCGTCAACCTTAAAGAAATACTGCGATTGTACACCGTTGTACATTTTAGAGTAGCCTCTTAAGTTACCGTCTTTGTCAAAATCATAACCCGCAATCGGATTAGCAGGGTCGTCATTGGTAAACAACTTCACATACTCCCCTGTGTTGATATTCATCTTATACGGCTCAAACACCTGCGGATTATCTAAGTTCATCGAAATGATGATGTAGTCTTTTTGCTCTTTCAGCATATTGACAATCCCCGCTTGCACCTTGTCAAACGGCGTTAAATCCATATTATTCTCTCCGTCTACATTCACCGCATAAATGTGGTAATTCTCATCTCCACCTTGGTCCATAATATACACCAAGCGCTCATCGTTAATCCATCCATATGCACGTACCAACTCCTCTCCTTCTTCAATTACGCGAAGTACGTTACCTGTTTCAATCTCCTTCACGTAAACGTGGCGTTTATTCTTCTCGTCTTTCTCGCGATACGACAAGTATTTACCATTTGGCGACAACTGAAAAGCAGACGATTTAGGTCGCTGAAAGTAATCTTCCACTTTGTATTTATAAACCCCACTCTCCTGATTAGCCAATGCTTGCAACTCCTCATCCGTAGAAACCAACGCAGGATTACCCGGTAGTTTAATCTCCGTAGGTTCAAACACAACAGGCATTTCTTGTTCCATTTGCTTGATAACGCCCACTAACTTCTCACCTTCCAACGCACCAGCAAATGAAAGTCCCATTGCGGCAACGCTAAACGATAGGCTGTCTCCTTCACAAACTACATTTGTAGCCTCTAACCCCATTGCCCCTTGTGTTGGCAAGTCTAATGTAACCGTTAATTCAGCAGAAATATGAGCAATTAAGTCTAATTGCATTTCTCCCAAGTCTAATACTGCTTTGTAATCTCCTATTATCTTGTTTGCCATAATTTGTATTTTAAAGTAACCGTACCCCTGACGTTCATCAAGCGTATCCGTTTTCTATTTGTCTATGTATACCTACAAAAATAGTCCATTTTTTGAAAACAAGTAACTGCACTATTCCTCATAAATAAACATATAACTCAATTTAGTTAACCATTAAGAATGTTAAATACCTATCTTTACGATAATAAACAAAACGACACAACTATGTTTAAATCAATTAAGAAAATAGGTTTTACGCTTGTTTTAAGTTCATTTGCCTTTGTAATGAATGCACAAAACGGCATTGTACTTGAAAATGTAGAGATATTCAACGGAAAGGACCAAAAGACTACAAAAGGGTCTGTGTTGATTGAAAACAATAAAATCACCAAAGTTTCTACTGGAAAAATAGACACGAATAACAATCCACAAATACAAGTAATCGACGGTAAAGGCAAGTTTGTAATGCCGGGATTAATTGATGCACACTGGCACTCCTTCTTAGCAGCAAACAGCAATCAGATGATTATGTTGGGCGATGAGAGTTTCCTTTTTATCAATGCGGCAAAGGAGTCTGAGAACACGCTACAACGCGGTTTTACGACTGTTCGCGATTTAGGGGGACACGTAACGGGGATTAAACAAGCGAATGATATGGGGCTAAACAAGGGACCGCGTATTTACCCAAGTGAGGCAATGATTTCACAAACAGGGGGACACGGAGATGCTAATTTCCCTTGGGCTGAACCGCGTATGTTAGACCATACTCCTCCTCGTTTTCAAACCCTTGGTGGTAGTGTAGTAGCTGATGGAGAATATGAAGTTACTGTAGCTACGAGAGACCAACTTAGAAAAGGGGCTTCTCAGATTAAGGTAATGGCTGGTGGTGGAGTTGCGACTATCTACGATCCGTTAGACGCAACGCAATATACAGTTGAGGAAATTAGAGCTGCTGTGAAAGCGACTGACAACTGGGGTACGTATGTAACCGTGCACGCTTATACAGCTAATGCGGTTAGACAAGCTGTAGAAGCTGGGGTGAAGTGTATAGACCACGGTCATTTGTTAGACGAGGCTACGGTAAAATTATTAGCAGATAAAGGGGTTTGGTTGAGTATGCAACCTTTTGACTCTGATTCAAGTAATTATACAGACCCATTGCAAAAAGCAAATAAGGAATATGTGGGAACAGGAACTGATAATGTGTACAAATGGGCTAAGAAACACAAAGTGAAATTAGCTTTTGGTACTGACCTGGTTACACGTCCGAAAGACCCGTTAATTCAAAACAAAATATTATTGCGTTTGAAACAGTGGTTTTCAAACTATGAAATCTTAAAGATGGCTACGTATGACAATGCCCAATTGCTGAAGTTAAGCGGACCACGAAATCCGTATCCTGCTGATTTGGGTGTGATTGCTGAAGGGGCTTATGCTGATATCATTTTATTAGATGAGAGTCCGCTTGAAAACATCGACATCTTACAAGACCCAGCAAATAAAATATTGCTGATTATTAAGGATGGTAAGGTGTATAAAAACAAGCTGTAAACAATATTAATTTGAGCTGACATATCCTGGTAAATAAAGTAAACAATACTTATTTAAACACGAACATCAATAGTGGTAAAATGATGTGTAAACAACAGATTTTTGGCCATTTACAACAGACAAAGGAGCTGACTTAATGCGAAGTCAGCTCCTTTTTTATTTCCCCTACCTTCTTCCATATTCACTTTCTAAATTTTAAGTTAATATCTAATAATGAGGACTTTCTCTACAATTCTCATAGAGTAATTATACCTCAAAGCGTTGCCTATATCTCTACATAGTGTAGTTTTTTTTTGATGAAATGCCCTCTACTCCCCATTTTAGGCGTTGGCACAACTATTGAACCTATGTAAGTACCGAATGAAAGCAAAGGACTGTTTTTTTAACATATCACCACCTTTTAAGTAAAGTCATCCTTGAGGATTAAACCTCGCTTTACTGAATTTATGCTAAAGCTTTTCTCTTTGAACAATCGGCAAAAACAAACCACTTAAATACAATATTATGCGCACTGATAAAAACATCGAAACCGTAGAAAACAAACAACCTAAAAAGAGTTTTTGGGGCAAGTTTGTAGACAAGAGTTTAAACACAACAGATTACTTAGTATTATTAGGAACTTTTATGGTAATGACTATTGGGGTAATCTTAGTTTATCAATTACAACCACACTTTGAGAAATTACATTTAGAGCGTTTAGAGTCTGTTTGGGGAACGTTTATCATTAATCTGGGAATTGTTCTACTAAGCATACAAATCGCGTTCTTACTTTATATTGTTTATCTGTATTTCCGCTATAAACCTGTTGCTTCTGTAAGTGATGAGGAGTTGCCAACGTGTACGGTTCTTGTACCTGCTTATAACGAAGGGAAATTAGTTTATGAAACGCTTTATAGCTTGGTAAAAGGAAACTACCCTGCTGAAAAGTTGGAGATTATTTCTATTGACGATGGTAGTAAAGACGACACTTGGCAGTGGATGTTGAAAGCAAAAGAGGAATTAGGAGATAGAGTAACTATTTTACAACAACCCAAAAACCAAGGTAAGAGACACGCTCTTTACAGAGGTTTCAACATTGGAAAAGGAGATGTATTTATTACGGTTGACAGTGACTCAATCGTTAAGAAAGACACCCTTAGAAACCTTGTTAGCCCATTTGTAACCAATGAAAAATGTGGTGCTGTGGGTGGAAACGTACGTGTATTAAACACAAAAGATGGTATTATACCTAAAATGCTAAACGTGAGTTTTGTGTTTAGTTTTGAGTTTATTCGTTCTGCGCAGAGTGCCTTAGGTTCAGTATTATGTACTCCTGGTGCCTTAGCGGCTTATAGACGAGTAGCGGTGATGAACTGTTTAGAAGATTGGATTACCCAAACATTTATGGGGCAACCATCTGACATCGGTGAAGATAGAGCAATGACTAATATGATTCTGAAACAAGGATACCACGTGCTGTTTCAACGAAATGCTTATGTATTGACAAACACTCCTGAAGAGTATAAAAACTTGTACAAGATGTTTATCCGTTGGGAAAGAAGTAACGTACGTGAAAATATTATGATGAGTAAGTTTGCTTTTACCAACTTTAGAGAAGGTTCAAAAGTAGGTCCGAGAATCTTATTGCTAAACCAATGGTTACGTGTTATTATGGCTTATCCAATGACATTCTTAATGCTGTACTTCATCATCACGCAACCGTTGTTATTCATCAGTTCTGCTTTGGTAAGTATCTTTATCTTTTCAAGTATTCAAGTATTCTTTTACTCTAAGAGATATAGCGTGGCTGAGTCGTTTTGGGCATACCCATATAGCTTATTCTACACATTTACATTGTTCTGGATTACGCCTTATGCTATTGCAACAGCTAATAAAAGAGGATGGTTAACGAGAACGTTACCACAACAAAAATAAGTGCACCCATATTGTTATTATACGAAAAGAGGTTAACGTGATAAGTTAACCTCTTTTCACTTTTGTTTTGCTATACGCAATCCTACAGTTACAGCAAATAAAAAGAGTGGTGAATAAGCACATTACCACAACAAAAATAAATGTCCCCACATTATTTTATCATAGAAAAGAGGTTAACCTGATTAGGTAACCTCTTTTCACTTTTATATACTTCAAATTCAACACCTTTCACGTCTTACAGTATTGTTTGTTTATACATAAACAACAGGAAGGATACGTGATATACATCGTGTCGTATGCCGTGCGGGCGAATAATAATTCCCCTACGATGGTTAAATTGTAATGTTCGGTTGTAATGACATTTCGGGTTTTTATGCATCGGTTGAATTGTGATGTTTTTGTTTGTAATGACATTTCGGGTTTTTATGCATCGGTTAAATTGTGATGTTCGTTTGTAATGACATTTCGGTTTTTTTATGCATCGGTTAAATTGTGATGTTTTTGTTTGTAATGACATTTCGAGTTTTTATGCATCGGTTAAATTGTGATGTTTTTGTTTGTAATGACATTTCGGGTTTTTATGCATCAGTTGAATTGTGATGTTTTTGTTTCGACGCATTACGTTTTACGCATTACGTTTTACGTTTCACGCATTACGTTTCACGTCTTACATTTCGCGCTTTATACAAACAAAAAGGGCTATCTACATCACTTGTAGATAGCCCTTTCTTGCTATAATAATGGATTATTTCACTTGTTCATCAGTAAGTTCAAATCCCCAATCTTTTCCTTTCATTGTAGCTGGTACACCTTTTACCATCCAAACCGGTGCTTTACCGTCTTTTAGATAATAATCAAAGAATTGTTGTTGGCGAATTTGGATATCCTTTCTATTCTGACGTTTCATCAAATTGTGCTCATCTCCGTTGTAATTCAACATCCAAGCTGGTTTTCCTAAACGACGTAAAGCCATAAACATTTCAATTCCTTGGTACCACGGCACAGCTCCATCGTTGTCATTGTGCATAATTACCACGGGGGTTTTCACATTTGGCATATTGAATAAAGGCGAGTTTTCAACGTATAAGTCGTACCCTTCCCAAAGTGTTTTACCAATTCTACTCTGTGTTTTCTCATATTGGAATTGGCGACTCATACCACTTTGCCAACGGATACCTCCATAGGCTGATGTCATATTTACCACTGGTGCTCCTGACCACGCTGCAGCATACATATCTGTAACCGTGATAAGGTGTGCCACTTGATAACCACCCCAGCTTTGTCCTTGAATAGCGATTTTATCACCATTCACCCAGTTGTTCTTTTTCAAATACTCAACCCCAGAGTTGATATACTCCTCTGCTGATTTACCCGGATGTCCGTCAACATAACTAACGTCTGGTGTAAACACTAAATACCCGTTACTTACAAAAAACGGAATATTCAAACGTGATGGCGTTGGTGCTGGCGACTCATAACGGTGTAGGTTGTCAGACAGTTTTTCATAAAAGTACACAATCATCGGATACTTCTTCGCTGGATTGAAATCCTCTGGTTTAAACAACACTCCCGTTGCCTCATTCCCCTTAGGTGTAGTCCAATGAACTAACTCATTTGTTCCCCAGTTATACTCACTTTGTTGTGGATTGATAGCTGTTAGTTGCACTGCATTTTTCAAATCCTTAGTGATGTATAAGTTGTTAGACTCTGTAAACGATCCTTTTAAATAACCATAAACAGCCGCGTCTTTTGCTTTAAATAACGAGCTAAACCCGTTATAAGGTTGCATTGTAACCAATTGTGGCTCTTTTGCACTCTTCACTTCCGTTGTAAAGTACCCCGCCTCTTTTGTATTCTCATTAAAAGCAGCTAAGATTAATTGCTCATTTCTACTGAAAGAACGTTTATCATCTTCTACATTTAACAAGTCAAAAGCGATATTATTCTTACGTCCGTATCCGTTAGTAACCATTCTTGGCGCTTTATTACTCGACAAGAAAAACTCCCAAATATCAAAGCGGTCGCGAATTAAAACAGACTCATCATTGTCTGTCCACCCTTGAATACCATAAGAATACGCATTATCAGGCATATCAAATGTTTCATCTGCAAACGATACATTAAGCCCTTTATTCAATTGTTTCTTTACTTTTGACTTCACGTCATAAGCATACCAATTACCTTCTACATTATTGTAATACACTACGGCATTCCCATTTGGAGAAATACGTGCTGAACCACGTAAATCAGCCACAACCTCCGTTTGTTTACCTGTATTTACATCAACGATATAGTATGAACGTACCCCAGAAATATCCCACTGTGTAGAAACTCTATTTCCGAAGTCAGAACTTGAGAAAACGATGTTTGCATTTCCCTCATCTACCAATTGCGTACTATTCACTCGCTCATTAGCCAAAGCGACAATACCCGCTTTTGTTTTCAAGTTCATTGAAGCCATAAACGACTTTTTCAAATCTCTATCTAAATTAGCCAACTGCTGTGGTTGCACGTAATCTTCGTTAAAGTGCCAAATATCCACTATCGCGTGGTCATCAGCAATAAGCGTTGTATCCTTAGCAATCGGTTCTGGCGCAATACCAATAAACATACGTTGCCCGTTTTTGCTAAATCTCGGTTTATAGTTTTCAGACAATACCCACTTAGCAGGCATTCCCTTTGTTTTGTCATTTGCTAAAACCGTAGCCCCTTTTGTCAAATCACTGTAATAAAGCGTGTACTTTTTAACCAATACTTTCTCTTCATCCTCAGTACCTACAAAAGCCAACTGCTTTCCTTTATCATCAAAAGAAAACTGTGTGTACTTCCCTTTTCCTTCCAAAAGAGTTGTTACTTTCTTTGTTTTTAAATCTACAACGAACACACCAAAAGGACCTTTTGCCTCTTCAGCAACCTCCTCTTTTTTCTTGTCTTCCTCTTTTTCGTTAACTACAACTGCAACTTCTTCTGTTGTTTCAGCTGTTTTTTCCTCCTTAGCGTCGTCTTTCTTATCCTCTTTCTTCTTAGCATTTGGATCCTTTGTTACAAACACTAAATACTGTCCCTCACTATCAAAGTAGTAATCACTTACATTGTTATACGTAATCTTTTCCCCTGTTTGTAGGTTTTCCAACACCAAGTCTAACGGAGTATCTTTACCCGCTTTTTTAGCTGGCTTTTTGTCTTTAGACTTTGCTGTGTCTTTCACAGGTTCTAAAAGGTAAGCTAAGTGTGCCCCTTTTTTCTCAGGTACTTTAAACGACTTAACATTAGCGTATTTTACTAATGCTCCCGTTTTTAAGTTGTAAATACCCAATGAGTCCTTTGCAATCTCATCTTCTTTCTTCTTCTTTGTTTTCACCGCTTTTAAGTCGGCAAACGTCGGTCTAATTGCAAAGACAGAATAATCAGAACCACCTGTAAACACAGGCTTCTCTCCTCTATTTACAGTTAACTTCTTCGATTTATCTGTCGTTTCTATATAAAGTGTTTTATCGCCTTCCTGTGGATTCACAGCATACAAAACCCATTGTCCGTCATTAGAGAAAGCTCTCGCTCCTATATTTTGCCAACCATCATAAACAGAATGATCAAGTGGCTTCTTTTGTGCTTGTGTCGTAAGTGCACTCAATACAAAAACACCAAGTCCAAGTTGCTTTAAAAGCGTACTCATTTTACCTGTCTGCTTTGATTGAATTGTTTGTTTGAATTTCATATTATGTTTGTTAGGAGTGTGAAAGTTACCTTATTTTTCCACTTTTGACAAGAAAACACTAATATTAACATTCATACACTAAGTTTTAGTGGCTCGAAATACCCATAAAAAAGCTACAATAAACCACAAAAAAAAGGGTATCAATAACGACACCCTTTTCTTAAAACACCTATTATAAGTGAATTACTTATTTCTTTAATTCTGCTAAAAACGCTTCAACATCATTGTCAAAAGTTGTTTCTTGCATCAATTCCAATGCTAATTTAGTCATCTTTTTAAAGTGTACTTTTGAGAAGCTTCTACCTCCGAAACTCGCTTTACAAAAATCACCAATAATACCAAATACACCATTTACCTCTTCTTGAGTTACTTCTTTCTGATCAGCAAAACGCCCTCTCAAAACAGCAGCACCAACGTAAGCTCCGATTTTAACTACTAAATCAGTATTTAAAATTTCTTTCTTATCTGCTAAGTAAAACAGCTCATCTAAATTCTGATGAATCAATGTTTGAATATCCATAGTTCTCTTGTTCCGTATTATAACTGCAAAGGTAAAAAGAAAACACAAGAATCATAGACTGTCGCCTTGTAATTTTAAGCAGAACACTGCGCAACACCTTATAAACTGACAAGTATTAACAGTAAACTACTCATTATTACAATAACACCTAAAAAGAAGTCCTCCTCTTATCGAATGACTTTCACTGAAAAAAGAGTATAAAAAAACAGCAGTAAACATTTGCTTACTGCTGTTCTATTTTTATCTATAATCCTCACATATAATCAGATTAGTCAATATCGTCTTAAAGCTCAATATTGTACAACTTCATTTTGTTGTAAAGTGTTTTTCTGTCAATTCCCAAAACTTGTGCAGCTTTCGTTTTATTGAACTTTACTTTCTCTAAAGCTGTACGAATAGCTTGCTCTTCATTTCTTGATGAAAACAGCTTTAAATCGTCTTCTGGAGCATCATTACTTACAGATGAAGTAACAACACTTGTCTCTGCTCTCGGATTTAAAATCTCCTGTGGCAAAACGTCTTTTTCAATAACCTCACCTCTTGTCAATAAAACAGAACGCTTGATAATGTTTTTCATCTCACGCAAGTTTCCAGGCCAATCGTATGTTAAGAAAACACATTCTACTTCAGAAGAAAACTTCTTCACTTGTTTTTCTAATTCGTGATTCGACTCTTCTAAGAAATGCTCAGCGAACATTAATATATCAGAACCTCTATCTGCTAATCTTGGAGCAACAATACCAAACTCGTTTAAACGGTGGTATAAGTCCTCTCTAAATTCTCCTTCACGAACCGCCTTTGGCAAGTCCTCATTAGTAGCTGCAATAACGCGAATATCCACATCAATTTCATTGCTACTTCCTACAGGTTTCACTTTTCTCTCTTGCAAAGCACGCAGTAATTGCACTTGCACTTCATACGATAAGTTACCTACCTCATCCAAAAAGATCGTACCGCCATTAGCCGCTTCAAAGTGTCCTACTTTATCCGTAACAGCGCCAGTAAACGAACCTTTGATATGTCCGAAAAACTCACTTGACGCTAAATCCTTAGGAATAGCTCCACAGTCAACTGCGATATACGGCTTGTCTTTACGCTTGCTCTTTAAGTGAATTGAATGGGCAATATTCTCCTTACCTGTACCACTATCTCCGATAATTAAAACAGACATATTTGTTGGTGCAACTAAGTCGATATACTCGTGTAATTGTTTAGAAATACTACTCTCTCCTCTAACGTAATCTAACTCCTCTTCTGTATCGTCAGTCGTTTCAGAAGTAGTTTTAGCAGTTGTCGTTTTTACCTTTGCTTTACTTGTAACAACCTCCCCGCGCTCTATACTTGCTTTACGCTCAAGTGCTTGTTTGATTGTCATCAAGATTTCATCCGGATTAATTGGTTTGGCAACATAATCAAATGCGCCTAATTTCATTGCATTTACAGCCGTTTTAATCTCAGTATATCCTGTCATCAAGATAACTTGTGCTGTTGGACAATGCGATTTAATATATTTCAACAATTCTAATCCATTACTATCAGGCAAACGAACATCCGTTAAAACAATATCATAGCACTCTTTATCAATAGATTGCTCGGCCTCCGCGCTACTAAAAGCATTGGATACTTTATACCCTTTTTTAGTTAAAAAAGTTTTTAGCATTTCGCAAAAAGGAACATCATCATCTATAACCAGAATCTTGTGACTCATATTTTCTATTTTTAGGTGCTAATCGCAAATTTAATATTTTTATTACTCACAAACCAACTGCTTCATCACTTTTACCTATATAAACAGTAAAAGGGAGCCTAAGCTCCCTATTTACCAGAAGATTTCTCTTCTTCACCTTACTAACGATCTAACCTGTTACCTTTCGATAACATAATTTTTTAAACAAACACTTTATTTTCTTTTTCAAAGCCGAAGATTATTGCTAATCTTCATTTTTTAATAACACCTTACGTTAATTATAATAGTAAATATTGTGCCATTTTTCTCATTCTATCACCTTATTCAATTATTTTATTAATTATCAACAACTTACGATATTCCACAAAAAAGCAATCCCCAGCTTTCCACAGAAAACGGGGGATTATATTGTGTAATGTTTCCACACTTGTTAGAATGGATACCCAATTGCGAAGTTAAACATCAGGTTATCTTTTCGCCATTGGCTATCTCCAAATCGTATATCGTCAACAACCCAACGCTCACCTGACTTATTGTAAGGGATACGCAATGGGAAAGCAAAGTCAAGTCGCAATACCAAAAAAGTAACGTCAAATCTCAAACCTGCTCCTGCGCCTACGGCAAAATCGTGAATGAAATTACCACTAAACTTACCTCCTGGTCTGTCAGACACATCGTTTAAATTCCATATGTTACCCGCATCTACAAATAGTGCTCCGTGTACAATGCTAAACAATTTCTTTCTATATTCTAAGTTCATCTCAAGCAACATATCTCCTGATTGGTCTGGAATAAACTTGCTATTTGTTGTATTTGGATCAAAGTTACCTGGTCCAAGAGTTCTTGCTCTAAAGGCTCTAATACTGTTAGACCCTCCCACAAAAAACTGCTTGGTATAAGGCATATTCTTTGAATTTCCGTACGCTACACCAATTCCAGCGTGCACTCTACTCACTAATTGAGATGTTCTACTCAACCTCAAATAATGTCTAAAGTCGTGTTCTGTTTTCACATACTGACTAAACGGAACCCCTAATACGCTTTTTTCTTTGTCTTTATCTACATTTGCCCCCATCAGTAATCCTGTGATATTTCCTGATAAGTCCACCGATCCTTTATAGTAGAACGTATGCTTTTTAAACTGGCGTGCTGTATTGGTAAACGTGTAAGAATAAGTAGGACCAAATGTCAACTGCTTGTCTAAAATACGCTGCAAGGAAGGATTACCCTCTGCGTATTCTTTATATAGATCAGTAACATCACCCGGGCTTACATAATTCGCCTCAATCACGTTAAACTGGTGTTCTTTGTAAGCATTCTCTTTCCACAAATATCCCCACGATGCCTTAAACGACTTCAATGAGTATAATTGTGTTCTATGTAAATACTCCCCACCTAATACAGCTCTTGTTTTTGGGATATACGCACTTGCCGATTTAAATTCCCACGGTGCTATAATCTTAGGCCACGTTAAACTCGCTTCTAACCCCGCCTTGTAAACATTGTAACCTTTGTTTGTAGACGACATTTGAAAGTCCGCTCCACCGTAAGCAGAAACTGAAAACACCTCAGCACCTCTAAAGAAGTTTTTATTGCTCCAATTCAAGTTAAGCTCCGCACCGTTATAACTTGCTGAGTTTGTCTTTCCAAGCAACTCAAGGCGGATAGCCTTAGGTTTGTCTGGTGTTAAGAAGTAGTAAGCATTCAACTTGTGGTTTAGCGTATCTGAAATCTCAAACTGATTCTTTACAAATTTAAACACCCCTAAACTCACCAATCGGTTTAGCGATAAATTGTGGTCATTTCTATTATACGTCTCCCCATTTTCTAAGTGAATGGTATGGTCAAAAATAGAAGGCTTAAACTTTTCTTTCGGATCCACGATCAAGAAGTCTTTGTACTCCTTAGCCGTTTCTAATTGCTCCTTAATATTCTTGTCCTCCAGCGTATAATCAGAAAAAATAAAAATCTTATCTATGGTGTATGGTTCCAATGCCAACTTTGGCGTTGCCTCTTTTACTCTCAAACGCAAGTCCACCTCGTGTTTTCCAACCGTACTATCCACTTGAACCAACAGGTGGTCTGGACTAAAAAAGTAGTACCCTTTATTCTTTAGGTAATTGTCAAAGCGAACACGTTCATCCTTGATATTGTTTAAATCGTATGCTCTCCCCTTTCTTAAACGCGTAAAACGCATTGCCTTAGTCAGCCATTTGTTTAATTCAGTCGAGTCTTGTGCAAAAGTAAACTCGTGTATTTTGTACTGTTGTTTAGGCACAATCGTATAATCTACACGTCTTTTCTTTTCAGAGACAACCACAGAGTCAGACGATACCTCAACGTTGAAATACCCTTGATTCTCTAACCTATTCGATAAAATAGCGCGGTTTTGGTCCATATCTACTTGGTCAATCAACACAGGCGGTTGCCCCATTTTGTTTCTCAACCATCGTCTCAATTTATTAGTCTTATCTGGGTTACCCCCTAAATTGTAGAAAAACAACTTTGGATGCATTCCTAAAAAAGACGAATTGGGAATAGGGCGTAATAGGCCCTGCAAGCCATCTGCCATTTCCGACTTCTGACTCTTGCTTAAGCTATCACTCTCTATGATAATCTTTCCCCCTGTATATAAATATTCGTCCTCTTTTAAATGACGTGTTGCACTACAAGAAAACAAAAAAGCAAAAACAACACCACCTACTAAAATATGTGTAAACCTACTTTTCATCTTTAACTTCATCTCTCAGTCGTTTTTTTAATTGTCTTTTATCTCTTGAATTTTCAAATAGCTCTTTAAACTTCTCGTAACTCATCGTTATAATAAATCCTACCCCTGTTTCTACAATCTGCCCTTGTAAGGCAACCTCATATCTATTTTTGCGGTACACACGCATTAGGTAACGCCCATCTTTAGACAACGCATACTCTAACTCAATATCCCCAGCAATATTATTTGCCTGTTCATTCTGGCGTTGGTTTCCTTCAACCTCAAAACTACTTCCAACCGTTACTTTAAGTCGATCCGAGAACAAACGCTTAGAAACTGCCACGTTTAAATCCGTTCTATTCTCTCTATTTCCAGATGAGAAATCCTCACTTGACTCCAAGTTAAAGTTTAGCTCCACTCCAGAAATAAGATTACTCGCCAAGTTGTTCAATTGATCTGAAAGCAATCTACTCACACTCTGACGTGCCATAGCCCCTGCTGTCATTCCACCCGCGCTACTTTCAAACGGATTCTCACCAATAAATCTGTTTAACAACAACAAGGCAAACACCTGCTTGTTCATTTCAGACTCATTCGTTCTCAACTGTTCTAACTTGGTTTTTGTGTTGTTAATCACATCACCAGAAACACTTGTAATGCCCTCTTTCAAGCGCAAGTCAAACGATATCTCTGGTTTCAACAACTCCCCTTCCATTTTCAAAAGAGCCTGGAACGGAATACGCTGTTTGTACATATTCTGTTGCGTTGGCGAAAGACCACTTAACTGTCCTCCTAACAAGTCCATAGGCGCTGTACTTGTTTCGTAAATCGCCGTTAAGTTCAACGTAGCATCAGTAGGATCACCTGCCCAAATAATATAACTACCCTTTTCAACCTCAAAACGACGTTTTAGCATATTAAACGACAAGTCGTACGCTCCCTCAGAGAACTCGTATCTACCAGCCAATGTTACCTTACCAGACGGGTCAATCCCTCCAACTAAGTCAGCATTTCCTTTCAGCAATATCTTATCTCCACTTGACTTATCCATCACCATTGTAAAAGCCGCATCTTTGTCAACTTTAATCGCCAAAGAAACATCCAATCCTTTCAAAGCAGAGTTGTTAAAATCATCCTCGTACTTCTTCATCTCTGCCACTTGCAAACTCTCTTGATCAACAAACTCTACGATTCCCTCTCTATCCGCAATACTCGGATCCTCTTGTGGCATTACAAACGTAAAGTCGGTCTTTTTACCAATCTCAATTCCCCCTGTAACCACAGGTTTATTCAAATCACCTTGAATCGAAATACGCGTATCAAACACCAATGTTCCGTAGTACATATCATTGTCCTTCACGGTTGAATTAACCGCTTTAAAGTCTAACGCTGTAATCAACAAATTAAACTTAAAGTCTTGGTACGCCTTAGTCAATATCTGACCATCGATCACTAATAAGTTACCATCCACATCTGTGATACTAAACTTATCCAGCTCAATACCCCTATTTGTAAACGATATCTTTTCATTAATATTTTTAAAATCCGCATTCAAGTCATTCACGTGTAACCCAATGTTATTGAAGTTCAATGCCCCTAAAACACGAGGATCATCAAACTTACCACCCACATTCAGTTTCCCGTTAAAATACCCTTCAGCATTTGAAATATGTTCCTTTGCAAAATACTCAAAAGCATCCATTTGAAGCTTAGCCAAATCAATGTCTAAACTCATCTCTTTGGTATCTGCATCTGCCCATCCGTCTAACTCAATTCTATTGTCGCCTCCTTCTAAAACTACATCTGCTAAGAACTTGCTCGCACTTTCATTTTTCACACCAACGTGTAAATTCCCCATTGCAATCTCCATTGCGTGTAAATCGCGAATATCAATATCAGATACAAATCGCATATCCGTTGTCAAGTCTTTCAAATTCACCTCACCGTTGATGAAACCACTTGCCAATAGCACGTCTTTCTTCACCATTTTAGTCAGCGTTTCAATGCTAAACTCTTTAAACTTGATGCTAAGCGGACTATTCACTTTCTCTTGTTCTGATTCGATGACAAGAGCACTTTTCCCTTGTGTCAATACAAAATCCTTCACATAGAACCCTTCCGGTTTAATCACAAAACGGTTATCTGGATTAACATCCCATTTTGCGTAATCAAGCATAAACCCATTCGGATACAACTTCATAACCATATCCTTTTCATCCATTGCCAGTTCACCCGAAATAACATAACACAACGCACCCGCACTATCTTTCAAGTTCAAGTCATACGCCAATTTGTTATCCTGTACTGCCCCTTTCAAATTCAAGCGTCTCAACCCAATACTCGCATTGGCAATTCGCTCTACACTAAAGCTATACCCCAATGCAGTATAATATGGTTTTACATCAACACTAATATTTGTAATCTCATTATCGCCATATTTCAAAAGCGGAATATTCCCTGTTAAACTAATATAGTTTGAATCAGCATCGTATTTTCCACTAAACGCAATCGGTTTAATATCCGTTAACTCAGGAACTATCTTGTGAATAATCGGATTATCCTTTACGTTAATCGTGTACGTAAAATGTTGGTTATCGGCTTTATGTTCCCCTTCCTTAGCCGGTTTTTCTACCTCGCCATCACTATCAAAATAATGCGCAATTGTCTTTCCAATCTTATCACCTAATTCCGTCAACTTATACTCCCCTTTGATGTTGAAATCAATCAACTGAGAAGTCAAGTTCATCTCTCTATACGCCTCCTTAGCCGTTGCTGTCAGCTCAATTGGCAATAGCGAATACGCGCGTTCTGCAGAAATAAAGTTCACGTCTTTCAAACGCAATTGTCCGTCTAAATCATCAGGCATTACGTTATTCATCTTCGCATCCACCACCGCAGAGAACACGGCAGGTTTATCTTCGATATGTAACTTATGTAAGTCGATATGTTTAAAATCACCCAACATATTCAAGCTAATCCCTTGCTCTGTCCACACCCCATCCGCTTGCAAGTCAAAAGTCAGGTTCGGATCATTGTTCACAGAAGTAACCTTGTACTTTCCGTTTTCAACCGCACCATCCACTTTAAGATTGTTGTACGTATACCCATTAAACTCCGCTTTAGCCACATCAATCACCGCAGTAGCATTAGCAGAAGTAGGTTCAAAGCTCGTTCCATCCGCCTGAATACGCATTGTTAAGTTGCCAATAGAATCGTTTTTAATCAAACTACCCACTTGCAACTCCTTCACATCCGCTAATAGCGAATACTTCTCTTTTCCTTTTCTACGTTGGTCTAAAGAAGCCTTCAAATCCACATTACCAGCCGTTGTTTTCAACGCCAATTGGGTTTGAATAGCCTGCATCCCCCCTTTCACAAAACCGTTTAAAGTCATATGAGCAGGAATCTGAATATTATCAGGAACCACACCTTTAGGCGCCACCCCCATAATATCCTTAGCCGATGTTTGTACTTTGTTTATTTTTAAATCAACGATTGTCTTTTCCGGAACCGGTAATCCTTTAATTCCCCCTTGCACATTAAGCACAGTAGATTGCAAACCAGTAACCATTAATTTATCAATCGTTAGGTCGTCAACCACCCCTTTTACCTTTGCATCAAACGTAAACGTCTTGTTGTTCATTCCCTTCAAACCAGCCTCGTCAAAAACAGTAGGCATTGCTAAATACACGTCTTGTAATCCTAAATGAGAATCCTCAATAGTAGCGTCAATCGACATATTAGCAATATCATCCACTAATTTATTAACATCAACATAGTTTAAAATAATATTTGACTTTATGTGTGTATTAGGCGTTTCAAGAACAAAATCTTTAATAAAAGCCGTTTGTTCACCATACAAGAAATACGTCTTAAAATTGTCTAATTTTAGTCCACTTTGCTCATTAAAAGAAAAGCGTTCTAAGTTACCCACGATATTCGTCGAAGAAAACTGGAAGTCTTTCAACTTGAAGTTCAAATCCGTAATTTCAATGTGGTTAGGGTCTAAACCAAACGCCACTGGTTTCACGTTTGAATCGTCATATTTCACGTTAATCTTGTTCAACGCTAATTCCTTAATACCCAATTTCCAAGGCACCTCCTCTGTTTTCACCTCCTCAGCAGCAGGTTCAGCAGTAGTAGTGTCCTCTTTCTTTTCAGCAGTTTTAGCCTCTTTATTAGGCAACAAACGAACAACACCCGTTGTATCGTCCAGTTTTATCTCGTTGATATCTATCTGTTGATTAACCAAATCAAGACCGTCAAAACTCGCTAAGAACTCGCCAAGAGTTAATTTAGCATACATTTTATTGTCTGCATCATCAAATAAAACCTTACTGTTACTCAAGGTAATTGTACCCAAATTAAGCGTAGGTAAAGCAGTAGGCGTATCCTCACTCGCCTCAGCGATCACCACCTCATTTGCCTTTTCGATACTTGCCAAAGAAGCAGGTAATTTCTTATAATCAACGTCCACTCCATCGATAGCAATCTTAGGCAAAGCAAACTTCATCTCGTCTAAATCGAATTGTTTAAAACGCGTAATGAATTTGTTTAACCCAAACTTCAAATGATGTCCGTCATACTCATCATGAAAACTCAATTGTACTTTGCTCAGGTTGATTTCTCCCACCTCAATTTTCATTGACCCACTCTCTTCCTCCTCCTTATCGTCTTCAGAAGCAAAAGCATCAATAATATAATCAAAGTTGAACTTTCCTAAGCTATCGCGGGTAATATTCGCTTTAAAATCATCTAACTCCACCTTACTCACATCAACAGTGCTTGAGATTAGCTTAAACAAACTAATATCAACCCCCAAATAATTTGTGTATAGTAACGTGTCTTTTTGTTGCGACTCTAAGTAAAGTCCTTTCACAACAATTTTCTTAGGGAAAGCAATTTCAATGCGATCTAAGTGCACAGGCGTACCAATCTTATCTTGCACAAAAGTAATGGCAACATCCTTCACCTTATTTTGAACATAAGGAACTTGAATGGCAACAATGACTAATAGCAGTAAAACAAGGACAGACACGAATATCCACCCTATGATTTTCCCAATTTTTATAGATAATTTCCCCAACGTTTATTTTTTAACATCAAAAATAACAAAAACCATCCCATTTATAGTGTTTATCGCTGTTTAAATTAAAATAATTCTCCTTTTTTTTAGCAATGAAAAACGAACAAGCACAACGTCTTATAATTCGCACAGTAAAAATCACTATTTGAGAATAAACTACAACCATTTAAAGACATAACAAGTAATACAAATTAACACATATCTCGATTAAACTAAGCAAGACAACATTGTTATCGTGATGTTAGTACTAATTTTAGTTCACTAATGATCTATCTCCTTAATGAGGAAATAATAAATAAAATTGAAATACCCGAAGATTTGAAAAATAACACTTTGGAATGCGCTTGAAACCTTAAACACCTTTATGCCGAGTTTTAAACGGACTATGTTCGAGACATCTACCACACAAGTACCAGATTAGTTCGGAAAAACGCCTTTTTCTCGAAGGTGTGTGGTAGTAATGTGGTAGCAATGTGGGATATGAGTCAAACAACCCTGTATTTATAAGGCTTTAAGACCTGTTTAACCTCATAAAAAGAGGTTGTTTTATAGTAGAAGTAACGCTAAAAAGAATAGTAGAGTTTTGCGGTTATAAGCACAAATGGAAAGGGGTAAAAACAAAAAAATCTCCCTAATGGAGATTAACTGATATAATAAAAAAATGGCAAGCTACCTACGTCGCACCGCTACAACCACATACCTTTGCTGCGTTCCCACCCTGGAGGAGTCTGCAGGAGCTGGTCGCGTAGGACTTGCCACTGCAAATATACAACCATTTTGGAGTAATGAAAACAAAATTGAAAATATCCTACAAATAAAAAACTAAGTCCCTCTACCTCAATAAAATCAAGGGTTAAAAAAAATATTGGATTGTAGATAATATAGTCAAAAAAGCCCGTATTTGGTAATAAATACGCCAAGTGGCAAGACTAAAAACAATCGTTTATCATTAAAAACTACCTTATGTTCTATTGGAATATACTCCTAAAAAGTTCGCTAATTGCCCTTTTTTGAAAAAGCCAATAAAGTAATACGCTAAAAACCGTAAGACTATCAAACAATAAAAAGTAGTGAATGTTTTTTTAAGAAAGAAAACAAGATAACATATTTCCGTTATCAAATGGAAAGGGGTATAAACAAAAAAATCTCCCTAATGGAGATTAACTGAGATAATAAAAAAATGGCAAGCTACCTACGTCGCACCGCTACAACCACATACCTTTGCTGCGTTCCCACCCTGGAGGAGTCTGCAGGAGCTGGTCGCGTAGGACTTGCCACTGCAAATATACAACCATTTTATATTTCTACAAGTCTTTTCTACTTTTCCGATAAGATTTGTATATTGTATTAAAATTAAAAAGACGGATGAAAAATTATAATATTCTATTTCCCATAGCCTTAGGCTTTGTTTTAATGAGCTGTTCGAACAATAAAAATTTAGAGAAAAATGTTTTTTCTATTGATACGACGCATTTAAAACAACTTTATGCAGGAAATGAAGACCTAAAATTGTCATTAAAAACAACTGATAACGCCGAAATTGATTCTGTTGCTTACTATTTAAACGACAAAAAAATAGCTACTGCAAAGAATAATGAGGTGCTGAATTACAACTTAGCAAACGAGAAATTGGGCGAAACAATCATCAAAGGAATAGCATATGCTGACGGACAACAAAAAGAGGTGACTACTAAGATTGAGGTAACTTCTCCTGTTACGCCGGTTGCTTATTCATACAGAATAGTAAATACCTATCCGCACGATCAAGAAGCTTACACACAAGGGTTGGAATTTTACAAGGGTACAATGATCGAAAGTACTGGTAATGGTGAAGGTGGTGGAACGGCTATCAACTACCAAGGTACTGGTAAAAAAGGTGTGTCAAGTGTTCGCCACGTTGATTATAAAACAGGACAAGTAACAAAAATACACAAGTTGCCAATGGAGATCTTTGGTGAAGGGTGTACTATTTTAAACGATAAACTGTACCAACTGACTTACCAAAACAAGGAGGCTTATGTGTATAATCCTGAAACATTGGAGAAAATAAAAACATTGCCTTACTTCAAGAATATGGAAGGTTGGGGATTGACAAATGACGGTACGCATTTATATATGACGGGTGGTGATGAAACGATTTATAAAGTGGACCCAGAAACATTTACAGAGGTTGACCAAATCAAAGTTTACATTAACAGAACGGCTGTACAAGGAGTAAACGAATTAGAATGGGTAGATGGTAAAATCTACGCAAATGTTTACGGTCAAAACGCAGTTGCTATTATCAACCCAAAAACGGGAGCAGTAGAAGCGATTGTTGATGTGAAAGAATTATTAGACAAGACAACGTATCACCAAGACCGCGATGTTTTAAACGGAATAGCTTATAATCCGCAAACAAAAACATTCTTCTTAACAGGTAAAAACTGGGATAAGATGTTTGAAATAGAAATCATTAAATAGATTATTTCCTATATAAAAAGCCTCAATAACACGATTTGTTATTGAGGCTTTTTTTTGCTCTTTTATACTTGAGTTATTGTTGCTAATAATCAAAATTAGCACAGTTGGCATCAGGCGTACAATCCCCTATTCATACAAGCTAACCCCGTTTACATCAGTGGTTAGCACATCCGACATATAGTCAAAAAATGGACGCATTGCCTCAAACGTTTTAATCACTTCATCCGCAAAACCTGGTTTTAATATCTCTTTATCTGTAAAGGAACGCATAACCAAAAACTGCTTCTTGCGCAATAAGTCAATGGCAGGATGCTCTTTGTCAAATCCCTTAGGACAAGTTTTCAATTCTTCACCTACTAAATCGCCAAAATACGCTTGAAAACGCTTGTCTTTAATAATATCGCGCAACTCACTATCATCCATTTCAATCTCCTTTCGAATACGCAATAAGTCCTCTTTATTAGGTTCCCAAAAACCACCACCAACAAAACTCTTTCCAGGCTCAATATTGATGTAATACCCTCCTCTTAACAACGGTTTATTACGTCCTAAGTGTAAACCGAAATACGTTTTATAAGGTGTTTTATCCTTAGCAAAACGCACATCTCTATAAATGCGATGTACGTGAAACAAATCCACCCCATCGTGCTGTTGCATCGTTTCATACACCTCTTTAAAGAAGTCTTTCACCTCTGCAAATAGCTTGTCGAAATACGGTTTATTGTCTGCAAACCAAGGCTTGTTGTTATTCTGACTAAGCGTTACCAAAAAATCTAAGTGTTCTTTCTGTAGCGACTTCATATAAATGATTTAAGTGTTTTCCAATGATTTAATTTGTCTTGCAAGCTCATCCTTGCATTAGCCCCGCTGGGCGATGGCATTGTTACAAAGGTAATACCTTCTATGGTACCAATGTACTTTTTGAAATACTGTGCTGCCTTTTGACTGGAGAACACAATGGTTTTAATTGTAGGATACGCTTTTAGCAAGCCCACAATATCATTAGGCACCTCTCCTTTGATCTTACTATCTAAGCTCCCTTCCCGTTCACACGACTGCAAAACGTCCCACAACGCAATCCCGTGTCGTCTTAACAATTCCTTCTTTAGCTCGTAATCAGTAGTCATTTCTTCTTCAAACACCCCAAATAAGATAGGCCAAAAGGCATTTTGTCTATTGCCGTAATACTCTTGTCCCTCTAACGACTTCACACTGGGCATCGTTCCAAGCACAAGAACAGTGGCATTATCACCTATCAACGGTTCAAAAGAAGCAATACGCATTTCATTCTTCATACCGATAAAGATAGGTGTTTTCTGAAATAGTCCCCAAAAAAAACACATCTTAGAAATAATATGCCAAAATAAGACAAACTACGTAAAACATTGGCAACACAAAACAACGAACAAACTATCAATCAACACGATGAGTTAAAATTTTTATAATTTTCATAGTGTTTTTTATAACTAAAAAGAGAAATAAATAATTTTGCGCAAAATAAAAATAAAACACGCTTTAATAGACAAAAAGCCAACATATAGCACAATAACATCTATTAAAAGTACAAATCAACATAATAACAAAACAAAAACTTAATATTTACGCTATGATTAAAAAACAATTATTTTTCTTTGGTTTGACAATGTTATTAACCTTAGGAAGCTGTAGTAAAGGAGATGATAACAACATCGTAAACCCAGAGCCACACAAAGGAGCACCTATATCTGCACCTATCGCTCCTCCTACAAAAACACAACAAGTTGACTTGGTAAGAGAAATTCAAATTACCAATAACAAAGCAGGAAAGGTAACAACTTCAAAAACTGTTTTCACTTACAATGCTGACAATACATTAAACACTGTAAGTGGATTAAAAACAAGCCCTTCTTTTGGTGCTGAGGATATTCGCTATGTGTACAGCAACGGAAAGGCAACTGCTTTTGTATCACAAAAAGGAATTAAAGGAGAAGATGTGTATGAGTTTACTTTAGCCCCAAATGAGAAAAAAGCCATCTCATTAAAGGTAACTTTAGCTGATACAGAGGATACGAACAGACGTTACGACTTCTCATACAACGAGCTAAACCAACTTGTAAAAATTGAAAATACAAGTGACCTTAATCACGATATTGAAGAGTATATTTGGGAAGAAGGAAATCCTTTAAAAACAAAAGGGCGTACACATATATCAGATTCTTATAGAAGATCGGATGTTTTAAACAATAGCAATATTGATTTAAACGTACTTATTGCAGGTTACCCTAACTTCATTAACCCAAGATACGCTGCTATTCAGGGATTATTAGGTGTAAAAGCACCTAACTTATTACAGCAATATGAAACATCTCGTAGAAGATTCTCTTATACGTATCAGTTAAATGAAAAAGGAGCTGTATCTCAAGTGGTCAGAACAATATTCCACAAAGATGAAAACGTAACTGAAACAACCACATTTGACATCAAATACTAAGCGTATTTCAGTTTACCATAAGCAAAGTCCAACTACATTTAGTTGGACTTTTTTTAGTTATCACAACTTATTTTGCTCATTTACAGACGTAAAATTATACTTAAAAAGAGTTTATTGTTCAAGTCTTAAACAGCAGTAAGCTATGAAACAACACATTACAAACCACATACACAAAAACAGCCTCAAACGCACATAGATAAAGGATTATTAGTAAATTTGCCCCACTTAAAAACACTTATTAAATACACCACAAATGTCATTTGCAATAGGAATCTATATACCGGTTTCGCCCGAATACGTTTTAACACCTACTGTCATTTACGCTGATAAACTAAGCGGAATATATTTTGAAACTGATAACGATAAATTTGGAAGAGTAACCTTTCAAGGGTTAGACTCGATCAAGGTTTCAAGAGGAGAATACTTACCTTTCGGACAAAACATTACATCGGCTACAGACGAAGTCGTTTGGATATACAAAATAATCAACTCTTCTTGGTTAGGAGAGCGTTACAACTACGAGAAGAAACACTACGGTACAGAATACGAATTTGGTGGAAACGTAACGGAAATGCTAACAGATTACTCTCATTACATTTTCCAGTTTCACGACCAATTTATTGAAGTTATCGCTAAAGGTTTTTGGTATGAAGTGGCTGACGAATGTTTGCTAAACAAACCTTTACAACTGGGACATCCTTTCTTAGAGTTGCCAAAAGAAAACACCTCAACTATTCTTGTACGAGGATTGGCTACAGAGGTTACAAAAACAACAAAATCAGAAGACGAGATATTGAGTGACGCACAATTGTGTTCTCAACGCTTAATCGACTTCAGCATTCAAATAGGAGACAAACCAAAGGTGGACAATACCTTATCTGTATTTATGCGAAACGGTGAACCTGTCAGCGTATTGAAAGGATATTTCTCTGCTACACCTATTGAATTTCCAGGAATTGCTACTTTAGAAGAAGCAAGACCATACATTGAGAAATATATGCTTGAAATAGTGAATAGACGTCAGAATATGGGACTTAACTAAAAGCCCTGTCTAAAACTATATAAAGACTATCGTGTTGCCTTATTTCGTTTATTCTTCGCTATTAGAAGGTAAACGAAATGAGTAACAATAGTCAACCCTCCCCCTCCTAACAAGAAAAACATAAATATTCCTAAATCCGGCATACCACAACGTGGCCCATTAGGCAATACATCAGGATAAAACAAAGGCGGTATCACAAAGATATACATCACTAAGATTAGTGCAACTACCGCGTGTTTCCACAATCGCAATCCCTTTGCGTCTAAAAGCACACTCAGTACAAGTTGCATTATCCATATCCCTACAACGGTAGCTATCATCATTTGATACCAATTTTAAAGTCAGAATAAAAATAATAATTCTCAGTAAAACAGCCTAATAAAAATTACTTCTGTCCTTTTATAAAATACAATGAGCCGAATAGCTTAATTATTCGGCTCATGTTTATAGGGTATTTTGAGCCGAATAAGCAATATATTCGGCTCACACCCTTCTCTCAAAAAAGTAAGTAAACAAAAAAAGCCGAGTCTATAACAGACTCGGCTTCCACTTTATAACAATTAAATGTCGGATATCCGATTATTTAACTTCTTCGTAATCTACATCTTGCGTACCATCAGCATCAGTACCTCCTTGGTTTGGTTGCGCTTGTTCAGCACCACCTTGTTGTCCTTCAGCTTGCGCTTTGTACATTTCCTCAGAAGCAGCTTTCCAAGCCTCGTTAATTTTGTCTAACGCAGGTTGAATAGTAGCAACATCTTTTGTTTCGAAAGCTTTTTTCAATTCCTCTAAAGCACCTTCGATGTTAGATTTATTGTTTGCAGATAATTTATCTCCAAATTCTTTCAATTGTTTTTCCGTTTGGAAAATCATAGCATCAGCCTCGTTGATTTTCTCAACAGATTCTTTTGCTTTTTTATCAGCATCAGCATTAGCTTCAGCCTCTTTTTTCATTCTTTGGATTTCTTCTTCAGTTAATCCAGATGAAGCCTCGATACGGATATCGTGAGATTTACCTGTTCCTTTATCAGTAGCAGATACTTTGATAATACCATTCGCATCAATATCAAAAGTTACTTCAATTTGAGGCACTCCTCTTTGTGCTGGTGGTAAACCGTCAAGGTGGAAACGACCGATAGTTTTGTTATCGTTAGCCATTGGTCTCTCTCCTTGTAATACGTGGATTTCAACCGATGGTTGGTTATCCGCAGCAGTAGAGAATACTTGAGATTTTTTAGTAGGAATAGTAGTATTCGACTCAATTAATTTAGTGAATACACCTCCCATAGTCTCAATACCTAATGAAAGTGGCGTAACGTCTAATAACAATACGTCTTTAACATCACCTGTTAATACCCCACCTTGGATAGCAGCACCAATAGCTACAACCTCGTCTGGGTTAACACCTTTATGTGGTTTTTTACCAAAGAATTTTTCAACTTCTTCTTGGATTCTCGGGATACGAGTAGACCCACCAACTAAGATTACTTCATCAATATCAGATTTAGATAATCCAGCGTCTTTTAATGCTTTCTCACAAGGGATCATTGAACGACGTACTAAATCGTCAGATAATTGTTCAAATTTAGCTCTTGTTAAAGTTTGCACTAAGTGTTTAGGTCCAGAAGCAGTAGCCGTAACATAAGGTAAGTTAATCTCTGTTTGTGTAGCAGAAGACAACTCAACTTTAGCTTTCTCAGCAGCCTCTTTCAAACGTTGTAATGCCATAGCATCTTTACGTAAGTCAACTCCTTCAGCAGCGTTAAACTCATCAGCTAACCAGTTGATGATTACGTTGTCAAAGTCATCCCCACCTAAGTGAGTATCTCCATTAGTAGACAATACTTCAAACACACCATCACCTAATTCAAGGATAGAGATATCGAAAGTACCACCCCCTAAGTCATATACTACAACTTTTTGGTCTTTTCCTGTTTTGTCTAATCCGTAAGCTAACGCAGCCGCTGTAGGCTCGTTAATAATACGTCTTACTTTTAATCCTGCAATTTCCCCAGCTTCTTTAGTAGCTTGACGTTGTGCATCGTTAAAATATGCTGGTACAGTGATTACTGCTTCAGAAACTTCTTGTCCTAAATAGTCTTCAGCTGTTTTTTTCATTTTTTGCAAAGTCATTGCAGAAATCTCTTGAGAAGTATATAAACGTCCGTCGATATCTACACGAGCAGTGTCGTTGTCTCCTTTTAATACTTTGTAAGGAACAGCGCTAATTTCGTTAGAAATTTCACTGAATTTTTCTCCCATAAATCTCTTAATAGAAGAAACTGTTTTTGTAGGGTTAGTTACCGCCTGACGTTTAGCAGGGTCACCAACTTTAATTTCTCCACCTTCTACGAATGCTACTACTGATGGTGTAGTTCTTTTACCTTCTGCATTAGGGATTACTACTGGCTCGTTACCTTCCATTACTGAAACACATGAGTTTGTAGTTCCTAAGTCAATACCGATTATTTTACTCATAATATCTTTATAGTTTATTTTTATACAATTTGTTCATTTCTGAGCTTCAAGCTCGGTTACTATTAAACAATCTCTGTGCCAACACAAAAAAATGACACTTTTCAGCCTTTTAAGACAAATACTCGCATTTTAATATGTCAGATTGTCATTTTCATTACTATTACTTCATTAATTACAGCCCATTTCGTCAGTCTAACGCTGACAGCAATATGCTTGAAATTCCACCAATAAACGGTAGATTTCCCTCTTTTGTACTAAGAACAGGGAATATTGACGTTAAAAAACCGATTAATGATGTATTCCTTTTGCTGTATAACGAGTATATGCCTTGCTTTTTGTAGATAAACGTTTATAAGCACATCACTCTTTGTGATAAAACAACAAGCATCAGTACATCGCTATTGAGATAAGCAACGATCATAAGTACATTGCCTTGTATAGATTCCCATTTATGAGAATCTCTCTATTGAGATTAGGCAACACGTATAAGTGCATTGCCTTGTGTAGATACCCGTTTAGATGAATGCCCCTATTGAGATTAAGCAACACGTATAAATGCATTGCCTTGTGTAGATGCCCGTTTATGAGAATCTTTCTATTGAGATTAGGCAACACGTGTAGATGCATTGCCTTGTATAGATTCCCATTTATGAGAATCTCTCTATTGAGATTAGGCAACACGTATAAATGCATTGCCTTGTGTAGATACCGTATAATGTAGAGCCTACAACTATAAGTGTATTAGCATTTACTTTAACAAGGCAAGATGTAAGATTGGATACGCCTTACCCTGGTCATCCTGTTCAGAACGACCGATCTGTGTAAATCCACAATGCAGGTAAAAACCAACCCCTTGTGTGTTTTGTTCATTCACATCTACTTTAGAAACGTTCATTTGCTCCACAGCATACCTAAGCAACTGCTTGCCTACGCCTTGTCCCCTATATGCGTTATCAATAAACAACATCTCCAAGCTCTCTTCCGCAATTCCCATAAACCCAACCAATACGCCACTTGCATTCTCAAGTGCATACAAATTTACATATTGAAAATACGTTGGAATATTTGCTTTATAGTATTCAAAATCCTCTTTATGCAGAAAGTCGTGTGTATTTACAACCGCACTCTCCCATATTTCCATCAACCTTGGGTAATCCCCTACCTTTACTTTTCTTATCATCCCTATCGATTTTGATTTACACTATATAAAACACAAAAATCATTCTTCTTTTGCTTATAACCGCATAGCACACACATAAATTTGTAATACAATCTACAAGGGGATAAACAGAGATGAGCTATGATTGCATTTAGTACTGCAAGATTACGGAGTTATAATCGCTATAAACAGAGATGAGCTATGATTGCATTTAGTACTGCAAGATTACGGAGTTATAATTGCCATAAACAGAGATAAACTGGGGTTCAAGCCTATTAAAAACAGTGGATGTAGAAAGATAACAAACCTTGTGTTGATTAATCTTTACTCCTCCGCAATCTTATTTATGTTGTAAAATTCGCCAAAAAGTAGATGGCGCACAATTATTTCAAAAAAAAGTACATTTTTTTTCACATCATAAAACTATCATTGTAAATAAGTTAAGAGAAACACTGCATTTTTTATTCAAAAAATTACAGCTGAACCCTTGACACGTATCACATTTGTGCTATCTTTGCACTCGCAATACAGAACAACTGTATACGACCGGAGAAATGGCAGAGTGGTCGAATGCGGCAGTCTTGAAAACTGTTGACTGTAACAGGTCCGGGGGTTCGAATCCCTCTTTCTCCGCAATAAACACTGATACTTAATCAGTTAAAGCATAAACACCCAATTTTACACCCAAAAATGTAAAGTTGGGTTTTTTAATTTAGGTTACAAAAAATCTAATGGACTTGGTGTCGATTTCTTATCTACATCTGTAATATGAGTGTAAATCATGGTTGTTCTAATATCACTATGCCCTAATAATTCTTGTACAACCCGAATGTCAATTCCGCTTTTTATTAAATGTGTGGCGTATGAATGACGCAAAGTATGCACACTGCCTTTTGTTACAATATTGGCTTTTTTCATTGACTTTTTCAAAACTAACTGAACACTTCTTTCGCTGTATTGCTCATCATTAGTTCCTTCAAATAAAAATATTTTGGGTTTATATTCAATATAATATTCTCGCAACAAACTTAATAACTTATCAGGTAAAGCTACTAGCCTATCTTTATTCCCTTTGCTTTGTTGTATTAATAGTAAATTACTGTCGGATTTTACATCGGTTAGTTTAAGATTTATTAACTCACTTAAGCGTAATCCACAACTGTAAATAGTGGTAAGAATTGCTTTATGCTTTAAATTTTCTGTAGCATTTAATATTTTTCTCACTTCTTCTTGAGAAAAGAAAGTAGGCAGTTGGGTTGATTTTCGTTTAGGATATAAATAATTTAACTCTATCGATTGATTATTGACCAACTCATAAATCTTCTTAATTGCCCCAACTAAAGAGCGTTGATAAGATGCACTAATATTGTCTTGAAATACTTTTTCATTAATAAAACCCTCTATTTCAGCAATAGGTATTTCGTTGAGCGTACGATATTTATTCATATACTCTAAGAATATTTGTGCATAACCACAATACGATTTTATGGTATTATTGGCGTAGCGTTGCACTTGCAATCGGTCGTGTAAGGTTTTTAATATTGTTTCGCTATCCATACTTAAATAAATCTAATTTAACCTATTTTGTTTCGCTATCCACAAAAAATAACTTACTAAGTATCTAATTTACAAAAAAGTAATTATATTAGCAACAGATTTTACGAAATGCGCATATAGGTGTTATTTTACGAAACTACACCGTGTTTTATTTCGTGAAATAACAATGTTATGTGCCATTTTTGAATGACAATGCGAATAGATACAGACAAACAAATGAATTTACTTAGTGATAAGAACGTTGCAATAATTGGTGGTGGACCCGTTGGACTGACTATGGCAAAATTATTACAGCAAAACGGCATAGACGTTTCAGTTTACGAAAGAGACAACGACCGAGAGGCAAGAATTTTTGGTGGAACCCTTGACCTACACAAAGGTTCAGGTCAGGAAGCAATGAAAAAAGCGGGATTGTTACAAACTTATTATGACTTAGCCTTACCAATGGGTGTAAATATTGCTGATGAAAAAGGCAATATTTTATCCACAAAAAATGTAAAGCCCGAAAATCGATTTGACAATCCTGAAATAAACAGAAATGACTTAAGGGCTATCTTGTTGAATAGTTTAGAAAACGACACGGTTATTTGGGATAGAAAACTTGTTATGCTTGAACCTGGTAAGAAGAAGTGGACACTAACTTTTGAGAATAAACCGAGTGAAACAGCAGATTTGGTTATTCTTGCCAATGGCGGGATGTCCAAGGTAAGAAAATTTGTTACCGACACGGAAGTTGAAGAAACAGGTACTTTCAATATACAAGCCGATATTCATCAACCAGAGATAAACTGTCCTGGATTTTTTCAGCTATGCAATGGAAACCGGCTAATGGCATCTCACCAAGGTAATTTATTATTTGCTAACCCCAATAATAATGGTGCATTGCATTTTGGAATAAGTTTTAAAACACCTGATGAATGGAAAAACCAAACGCAGGTAGATTTTCAAAACAGAAATAGTGTCGTTGATTTTCTTCTGAAAGAATTTTCCGATTGGGACGAACGCTACAAAGAATTGATTCATACGACGTTGTCATTTGTAGGATTGGCTACACGGATATTTCCTTTAGAAAAGCCTTGGAAAAGCAAGCGCCCATTACCCATAACAATGATTGGGGATGCCGCACATTTGATGCCGCCTTTTGCAGGGCAGGGAGTAAATAGTGGGTTGGTGGATGCCTTGATATTGTCTGATAATCTAGCCGATGGAAAATTTAATAGCATTGAAGAGGCTGTTAAAAATTATGAACAGCAAATGTTTATCTATGGCAAAGAAGCACAAGAAGAATCAACTCAAAACGAAATTGAAATGTTTAAACCCGACTTTACGTTTCAGCAATTGTTAAATGTATAAAATGGAATAAAACGGCACATAAAGGGTTGGTTAAGCGAAATTTTCCGTATATTCGTTTCGTTAAAACAGATGTTAGCGGGCATTGTGAAAGATACCAGCATAACAGTTAAACATTGATAAATGAAAAAAAAACTACTTTGGATATTAATTTTAGGACTGATAATAATCAGTTGCAAACAAAGGAAAACAGAAATGAAAGAGAAAATAATTAAAACAAACGGCATTGAACTCTGTACGGAAAGTTTTGGAAATAAGAAAAATCCAGCAATCCTTTTGGTAGCAGGTGCAACCGTATCAATGCTGTATTGGGACACTGAATTTTGCCAACAATTATCTGAAAAAGGATTTTTTGTTATTCGTTACGACAACAGAGATGTAGGAAAATCCACTAATTATGAACCAGGTTCTACTCCATACGATATTGTTGACTTAACTAATGACGCTATTTCAATATTGGATGGCTACAAGATTGACAAAGCACATTTTGTGGGGATTTCTTTGGGCGGACTAATTTCTCAAATAGCATCAATAAAGTTTGCCGACAGAGTTAACTCCTTAACTCTTATGTCATCAGGCCCTTGGGGAGACTCAGACCCAACTATACCTGAAATGGACACGAGTATTTTAGATTTCCATAGTAAAGCAGGTACAGTCAATTGGACAAATGAAGACAGTGTGGTAAACTATTTAATTCAGGGTGCAGAATTAATGAGTGGCAAGAAACAATTTGACAAACAAAGAAGTGAAAAACTGATAAGAGCTGAGTTCAATAGAGCCAACAATTATATAAGTATGTTCAATCACGCTGCATTGCAAGGTGGTGAAGAATATTGGAACAGATTAAACGAAATCAAACAACCCACCTTAATTATCCACGGAACAGACGACAAAATTTGGCATTATAAGAATGCAGGTTTTTTACAAGAAAAAATAAAAGGTTCAAATCTAATCACCCTTGAAGGTACAGGACACGAATTACACGTTGATGATTGGAAATCAATTATTGATGGAATAGAAAAACACATAAATGACTGATAAACAAAAACAACGCCCCGCGTGGGCCTATACGCTGCCGGCAGCACTGCTGCTGATGGCTCCTTTCGACATCCTCGCTTCACTGGCGATGGATATTTATCTCCCTGTCGTTCCAGCGATGCCCGGCATCCTGAACACGACGCCCGCTATGATCCAACTCACGTTGAGCCTCTATATGGTGATGCTCGGCGTGGGCCAGGTGATTTTTGGTCCGCTCTCAGACAGAATCGGGCGACGGCCAATTCTACTTGCGGGCGCAACGGCTTTCGTCATTGCGTCTCTGGGAGCAGCTTGGTCTTCAACTGCACCGGCCTTTGTCGCTTTCCGTCTACTTCAAGCAGTGGGCGCGTCGGCCATGCTGGTGGCGACGTTCGCGACGGTTCGCGACGTTTATGCCAACCGTCCTGAGGGTGTCGTCATCTACGGCCTTTTCAGTTCGATGCTGGCGTTCGTGCCTGCGCTCGGCCCTATCGCCGGAGTATTGATCGGCGAGTTCTTGGGATGGCAGGCGATATTCATTACTTTGGCTATACTGGCGATGCTCGCACTCCTAAATGCGGGTTT
The DNA here is from genome assembly GCF_009799805.1 of Myroides phaeus. Classification (NCBI taxonomy): domain Bacteria; kingdom Pseudomonadati; phylum Bacteroidota; class Flavobacteriia; order Flavobacteriales; family Flavobacteriaceae; genus Myroides; species Myroides phaeus. The sequence goes on along the minus strand of NZ_CP047050.1, from coordinate 1,964,718 downwards.
CAGGTGGCACGAAACCCGCCCTCTGGATCAAGTCAAGACGCGCCGATCTGTCTTGCCGATCTTCGCGAGTCCGGCTTTTTGGGTTTACACTGTCGGCTTTAGCGCCGGTATGGGCACCTACTTCGTCTTCTTCTCGACGGCTCCCCGTGTGCTCATAGGCCAAGCGGAATATTCCGAGATCGGATTCAGCTTTGCCTTCGCCACTGTCGCGCTTGTAATGATCGTGACAACCCGTTTCGCGAAGTCCTTTGTCGCCAGATGGGGCATCGCAGGATGCGTGGCGCGTGGGATGGCGTTGCTTGTTTGCGGAGCGGTCCTGTTGGGGATCGGCGAACTTTACGGCTCGCCGTCATTCCTCACCTTCATCCTACCGATGTGGGTTGTCGCGGTCGGTATTGTCTTCACGGTGTCCGTTACCGCGAACGGCGCTTTGGCAGAGTTCGACGACATCGCGGGATCAGCGGTCGCGTTCTACTTCTGCGTTCAAAGCCTGATAGTCAGCATTGTCGGGACATTGGCGGTGGCACTTTTAAACGGTGACACAGCGTGGCCCGTGATCTGTTACGCCACGGCGATGGCGGTACTGGTTTCGTTGGGGCTGGTGCTCCTTCGGCTCCGTGGGGCTGCCACCGAGAAGTCGCCAGTCGTCTAACCGACGACTGGTAGCAGGCCCGCTCCGATGCGGCGCACTAACCATCGAAACCTCGTGAATGTCGGTATCCTGTCTGGCAGGATACCGCTCATTTCCCTTGTTCAGTTCATCGCCGTCGCCGAGCATCTGAATTTTCGGCATGCGGCCAAGGCACTTGGTATCAGCCAGTCGAGCGTCAGCGCGCGTGTGAAAGCGCTGGAGGATAACCTTGGTGTCCTGCTATTTGAGCGCCATGCGCGGGGCGTTCGGCTAACAGACGCAGGCAGGCACTTCATGGAGCGTGTCACGGCGGGTGTCGATCAACTCGATCACGCAGTGAAGACCGCGGAGTGACGGGCACTGGCTGGCAATGTCTAGCAACGGCAGGCATTTCGGCTGAGGGTAAAAGAACTTTCCGCTAAGCGATAGACTGTATGTAAACACAGTATTGCAAGGACGCGGAACATGCCTCATGTGGCGGCCAGGACGGCCAGCCGGGATCGGGATACTGGTCGTTACCAGAGCCACCGACCCGAGCAAACCCTTCTCTATCAGATCGTTGACGAGTATTACCCGGCATTCGCTGCGCTTATGGCAGAGCAGGGAAAGGAATTGCCGGGCTATGTGCAACGGGAATTTGAAGAATTTCTCCAATGCGGGCGGCTGGAGCATGGCTTTCTACGGGTTCGCTGCGAGTCTTGCCACGCCGAGCACCTGGTCGCTTTCAGCTGTAAGCGTCGCGGTTTCTGCCCGAGCTGTGGGGCGCGGCGGATGGCCGAAAGTGCCGCCTTGCTGGTTGATGAAGTACTGCCTGAACAACCCATGCGTCAGTGGGTGTTGAGCTTCCCGTTTCAGCTGCGTTTCCTGTTTGCCAGCCGGCCCGAGATCATGGGGTGGGTGCTGGGCATCGTTTACCGCGTCATTGCCACGCACCTGGTCAAGAAAGCGGGCCATACCCACCAAGTGGCCAAGACGGGCGCGGTCACCCTGATCCAGCGTTTTGGATCGGCGCTCAATCTGAATGTTCACTTCCACATGCTGTTTCTCGACGGTGTGTATGTCGAGCAATCCCACGGCTCAGCGCGTTTCCGCTGGGTCAAGGCGCCGACCAGCCCAGAGCTCACCCAGCTGACGCACACCATCGCCCACCGGGTGGGTCGCTATCTGGAACGGCAAGGCCTGCTGGAACGGGATGTCGAAAACAGCTATCTGGCCTCGGATGCGGTGGATGACGACCCGATGACACCCCTGCTGGGGCACTCGATCACTTACCGTATCGCTGTCGGTTCACAGGCGGGGCGAAAGGTGTTCACTTTGCAAACTCTGCCGACCAGTGGTGATCCGTTCGGTGACGGGATTGGCAAGGTAGCCGGGTCCAGCCTGCACGCCGGCGTGGCGGCCAGGGCCGATGAACGCAAGAAGCTCGAACGGCTGTGCCGGTACATCAGCCGCCCGGCGGTATCCGAGAAGCGGCTGTCGTTAACACGAGGCGGCAACGTGCGCTACCAGCTCAAGACGCCGTACCGGGACGGCACCACGCACGTCATTTTCGAACCATTGGATTTCATTGCAAGGCTGGCCGCCCTGGTACCGAAGCCCAGAGTCAACCTAACCCGCTTCCACGGGGTGTTCGCACCCAACAGTCGGCACCGGGCGTTGGTCACGCCGGCAAAACGGGGCAGGGGCAACAAGGTCAGGGTGGCTGATGAACCGGCAACACCAGCACAACGGCGAGCGTCGATGACATGGGCGCAACGGCTCAAGCGTGTTTTCAATATCGACATCGAGACCTGCAGCGGCTGCGGCGGCGCCATGAAAGTCATCGCCTGCATTGAAGACCCTATAGTGATCAAGCAGATCCTTGATCACCTGAAGCACAAAGCCGAAACCAGCGGGACCAGGGCGTTACCCGAAAGCCGGGCGCCACCGGCTGAGCTGCTCCTGGGTCTGTTTGACTGACGAGCCTGAAGGCCAACGATACCAATCAAAATGCTGCGTTCACAGCGCCGCGGCAGGGATCCGCCGTGCTGGTTGTCGGAAAAGGAGCCGCTAGTGGGAAAGAGGAGGGTAAATTTTCAGCGTTGCTGGCTCCCCGTCAGCCGGATTGGGTTGCATCGCAGGGGTGTCGAAAGAGTCAACTGCGGTCCAAAGCTGTTGGACTTGGGTGAAAAGGGCGTTTATTCTTCCTATACGTTGTTCAGAATAACATTGTTCCGCCAACAATCAATTCGGTAGATATTGAACCTGAATATAGGGATATATTTAACTTGACGTTACACCAATCACAACAACGGCAAGTGAATTACGCAATGAGTAATACTTTTGGTTTTGGCGGACACATTGCCACAAGTATTTTTAAAAAATATGCTGAATAGAGAGTAGGTGCTAACTTCGGTTTGCTCGTGTTGGCGCTAAATCGAAAGTTCAAGTATCCCAACATGTTCCTTCGTATAGAAGTTAAAAGTTGGCAATTATCGTAGAACAACCTACAGACAACACCAATATGTAACCGATAAATAATTACAAAATATGACCGACAGAGTAAACATCATCAATAACTACATCGATGGATACAACCAATTTGATATCAAAAAAATGGTTGCAGACCTTGACGATAATATTGTTTTTGAAAACATTCAAAATAATGATATAAGTTTATCGCTGAAAGGGTTAACAGCGTTTAAACAACAGGCAGAAACAGCAAAAACATACTTTGCAAAGAGAACACAGACAGTTAAATCGTTTAGGCATTTTGACAACAGCACTGAAATAGAAATTGATTATACAGCAATTTTAGCAATTGACTTTCCGAACGGCTTAAAAAAAGGGCAAAAGCTAAAGTTATCAGGAAAATCCGTGTTTGAATTTAAAAAAAACAAAGTGATTAAATTGACAGACATTAGTTGACATTAAAACCAGCGAACAAGAATATGACTTTACTAAAACATAAAAAAATTACAATAATTGGTGCCGGGCCTGTTGGATTAACAATGGCGAGATTGTTACAGCAAAACGGCGTGGACATTACAGTTTACGAGAGAGACAAAGACCAAGATGCAAGGATTTTTGGTGGGACACTTGATCTGCACAGGGATTCGGGACAGGAAGCAATGAAAAGAGCGGGATTGTTACAAACTTATTATGACTTAGCTTTACCAATGGGTGTAAATATTGTTGATGAAAAGGGCAATATTTTAACCACAAAAAATGTAAGACCCGAAAATCGTTTTGACAATCCTGAAATAAACAGAAATGACTTAAGGACTATCCTATTAAATAGTTTACAAAATGATACCGTCATTTGGGATAGAAAACTTGTTACCCTTGAACCTGATAAGGAGAAGTGGATACTAACTTTTGAGGATAAATCGAGTGAAACAGCAGATCTGGTTATTATTGCCAATGGTGGAATGTCTAAAGTAAGAAAATTTGTTACCGACACGGAAGTTGAAGAAACAGGTACTTTCAATATACAAGCCGATATTCATCAACCGGAGGTGAACTGTCCTGGATTTTTTCAGCTTTGCAATGGAAACCGGCTAATGGCTGCTCATCAAGGTAATTTATTATTTGCGAATCCTAATAATAATGGTGCATTGCATTTTGGAATAAGTTTTAAAACACCTGATGAATGGAAAAGCAAAACGCGGGTAGATTTTCAAGACAGAAATAGTGTCGTTGATTTTCTCCTGAAAAAATTTTCCGATTGGGACGAACGCTACAAAGAACTGATTCGTTTGACATCATCTTTTGTAGGGTTAGCGACACGAATATTTCCCTTAGATAAGTCTTGGAAAAGTAAGCGTCCATTACCCATAACGATGATTGGAGATGCTGCTCATTTGATGCCTCCTTTTGCAGGACAAGGCGTAAACAGTGGGTTGATGGATGCCTTGATATTGTCGGATAATCTGACCAATGGGAAATTTAACAGCATTGAAGAGGCTATTGAAAATTATGAACAGCAAATGTTTGCTTATGGCAAAGAAGCACAAGAAGAATCAACTCAAAACGAAATTGAAATGTTTAAACCCGACTTTACGTTTCAGCAATTGTTAAATGTATAAAATGGAATAAAACGGCACATAACAAACAAATTGGCAATAGAGCCGGTGAAGTACTTCTATTGAACTTTTGTGCAATGTTGAAGATTAGTAATTCTATTCAACATTTGTGCTAAAAGTCGGCTCCATCGCCAATTTGCCAAACGTTATGTGTAATTTTAGCCGCAAACGCAGTTAAAACAAAAAGGCTCCGAATTTCGGAACCTTCTTTTTATCATTTCATTTTTCTAAAAAACTTGTACAACAAATCGATTTTATTTGAACAAAGAATTGGCATTGCTTCAAAAAGGGTTTCTTCATCCCATTCCCACCATTTCATTTCCTGCAATTTTTGGATGTCATCATCACTAAATCTCTTTTTTATCAATTTGGCTGGATTTCCCCCTACAATTGAATAAGGTTCAACATCTTTTGTAACCAAAGCACGACTGCCAATAACAGCTCCATCTCCTATCTGAACTCCTGGCATTATCATAGCTTCACTACCAATCCAAACATCATTCCCAACAACTGTATCTCCTGCTTTTTGAAATCCATCTTGGCTTTTACTGAAAACATCAAATTCAGACATATAAAAAAATGGAAAACTGGAAATCCAATCATATTTATGACCTTGATTACCTGCCATTATGAAACTTGCACCGCTCCCTATTGAACAATAAGAACCGATAATTAGTTTATCGACATCATTCCTGTCCGGAAACAGATAACGAGCACAATCGTCAAATGAATGACCGTGATAATAACCAGAATAATAAGAATATTTACCCGAAATTATATTGGGATTAGTTATGTGGTCTTTGATTATTTTTCCTTTAAAAGGACTTTCGAAGTAATTTTTCATTATTTAACATATTTAATTTACAATAAGAGACAATAAGGAAACGAAGAATAATACTAAACTATTCTCTTCCTATACGTTGCGTAAAGTAAATTTGCTAATCTGATAATTTCATCTGACAAAGATACTAAAAAACTACACATAACATCGCATTGGCAAAATGGCGGGTTAAGTTCAAAATTCAACTTTTGTGCTTTTTATTCCGCCGAATGTGTCCCACATTCAGCTTTTTTTTAATAATTTAGCTTCTGTGGAAACACATCGGCTACGTCACTGCTAAATTGAACTTTCGGTTCAATTTATCCGCCACTTCGCCAATGCGTTTCCCGTTGTTAGCAATCCGCTGCGCTCCTTGCTAACAATGGCTCGGCGACTTACGTCGCTTGCCGTAAGCCGCCGCTTCGCGGACTGCTTACAACAAGCGACTTGGCTAAATAGCTCCGCTTTTGTATCTTCGATACAGCTTCGCTACTTCGCCAATTCGCCGAGCCATTAGCGGGCATTGTAGAGCGACACCCATCCCTGACAGACAAACCAAAATCAACTATCCTTAAATTTTGAATCAAACATTTTAGGTAACTACCAAAAAAATATATTATCTTTGTTGTCAAGATAAATGGTTAACAAGATTTATGCCTGTCAAAGAAAAAATCATCAACTTAAGGAAATTGAGCCAACTTTATGCCTACACATCTATTCAAATGCACGAAAGCATTGGTAGAAAAATTGGACTGACTGGCACTGACCATAAATATTTAGGTTTCTTAATTCAAAAAGGTCAAATGACAGCAGGTGAACTTGCCCTACTTACAGGGTTAACAACAGGTTCGGTTACAGGGCTAATAGACCGGTTTGAAAACAAAAAACTCGTAAAAAGACAGCCCGACAAAACTGACAGGCGGAAAATAATCATAGTTCCCAATATTGATAGAATAACAAAGTTGGTTACACCATTTTATAGTAACTACCAAAACAAAACACACGACCTTTTTGTGTCATTCAATAGTGATGAATTAAACATTTTAGAAAAATACTTCCACAAAGCATTGGAGTTGATGAATAAAGAAATTGAAAAAGTAAACGAGAAACAATAAGAAATAACTATGAACACAACCAAAATAGAAGATAAAGCCGTACTTCATATTCCTACACCGTTTGCTCAAACCTATTTTCACGGAACAAAGGCTGACTTGAAAATTGGCGATTTCATTCAAGTAGGTTTCAACAGTAATTATGAAGAAAACAGAATATTAAAGCATATTTATGTTTCGGCTACACTGAATACTGCAATATTAGGAGCAGAACTTGCTTTGGGCAACGGACGTGAAAGGATTTATTTAGTAGAAGCAACAGGCGACATAGAAGATGACCCCAACGTAACGGACAAAAAATTTCCTGGTAATCCCACAAAATCCTATCGTTCGAAACATCCTTTTAAAGTTGTTGGAGAAGTAACCGGTTGGCACGGACATACCCTTGAAGAGATTAAAGCTATGAAAGATGGACTGGAAAAACTTAGAGAACAAGGGAAGAATGTTATTATAGACTAATGAATAAACAATTATTATTTGACATAGAACAACGACCCGCTAACATGGTATTTGCAATAGCACGACTGACGGAAGTAATTGAACATTTGTACTACTATCAACTTTTGTGCATATTTTCGGCTGACGGTTTTCAAATGCCGTGCCATCGCAAATACCCAAACCGTTGGTGGCAAGGCTAAAAGACACAGCAAATGGACATCAGTAAAGACGTAAAAAATCAACTTGACAAATATTTTGGAAATTATACTACCACACAAATTTCAGGTGGTTCAACAAATGCTGAATTGTTCAGGGTTACGACAGATGAATCAAAGAGTTTTATTCTCAAAAAACAAATTTATAGTAACCATAATGTAAACCTCAAATACGATTATCAAAATTATTTATGGCTTGACGGAAAAATTCCAGTTCCTAAGATTATTTTTTATGAACAATTAAGCGACTTTGAATTGTTATGTATGACGGAACTGCAAGGAAAAACTCTTGAATATTATTTTGATAAAATAGAAACTGAAGAAATTATTAAGCAATATGCAATATCATTGAAAAAACTTCATTCTTTGAAAATTGACAATACTGCGTTGGTTCAACACCTTGACTTGAAAATTTCAAAAGCAAGATTTAATTTAGATAGTGGGTTAATTGATCTTACAGACTTACAACCCGAAAATCAAACTTACAGCCCCGAAGAACTATTTGTGAAATTATTAAGCATAAAGCCATCAGACTATGAATTAGTGTTTACACACGGAGATTACTGTTTTGACAACTTAATTTTTGACAATCATAACTTAAGTGGTTTTATAGACATTGGCAATGGAGGTATAACAGATAAATATCAAGATATTGCACTTGCTGTTAGAAACATACGAGATAATTTTAGACCAGAAATGGTTGACATATTTTACAAGGTATATGGACTTGATAAGCCAAACAAAAATAAAATAGAGTTTTATATATTATTAGACGAGTTCTTTTGAAAGAAGCCCAGCCACCAACATCGTATTGGCAATAGTGGGGCTGATAGTTATAAATTCAACATTTGTGCTTCTATCGGGCATTAGTGCAAATGTTGGGCTGACGTTTTTCAAATGCCCCACCATCGCCAATACGTAACCGTTAGTGGCAACAAAAACAAACGATAATTAGACAATAAATGAAAAATATTTTATTTGTAGTTTTTATTTCAATGATATTTTTATTTGTTTGCTGTAACACAACAACGAATAAAAACATAATTGAAACAGAAATTTCTGATTTTGACAAAATTTTAGATAGTTTTCAAGTAAATGGTTCAATTCTAATTTATGATAACGACAAGAATACTTTTTACTCAAATGACTTTGATTGGGCTAAAAACGGAAAATTACCTGCATCAACATTCAAAATTCCAAATTCTATAATTGCTGTTGAATTAGGCATTATTGAAAATGATACAACTATTTTAAAATGGAATGGCGAGCAGAGAAAAATGGATATTTGGGAAAAAGATTTATCATTTAAAGATGCTTTTAGAATTTCCTGTGTTCCTTGCTATCAGGAAATTGCAAGGAAAATCGGAACAATTAAAATGAAAGAATATTTAGAAAAATTTGAGTATAAAAATATGATTTTTGACAGTTTAACGATTGACAATTTTTGGCTTGAAGGAAATTCAAAAATATCTCAAAAACAACAAATCGACTTTTTAAGGAAATTCTATTTTTCAAAATTTCCAATTTCTGATAGGACAATAAAGATTGTCAAAAATATTATGGAAATTGAGCGAACTGAAAATTACATTTTAAGCGGTAAGACTGGATTAAGTTCGATAGAAGAAAAATATAATGGTTGGTTTGTTGGTTATGTTGAAACAAAATCTAATGTTTATTTTTTTGCAACAAATGTAATTCCGACAGACGGATTGAATGTTGATGATTTTATTTCATCGAGAATTAATGTAACAAAAAATGCGTTAAAGCAAATGAATATAATGAAATGATAAATGCCACTAACATATGGTAGCCGATAATTGCCGGCTTTCGTGCCAACTTGATACTTTGGTGCTTTTAACGAACCGAAGTGCTAAATTGATACGAAAGTGCTGTAAATCCGGCAACTACGGCTACCATTTTTCGTTATGCGGCAGCTTAAAAGACGACACCAAACCAAAAAAATCATCTTGACAACCACCCGACTTTGAACTACGAAGGATGAAATTTTTCAGGGACAACTTCCAGCATTTCCAAAAAACAGTTTACCCATTGACTTGGAGACAAACAAACAATTTGAGCATTAAGGTTTAAACCGAATTTTTCCGAAATTGACCTGACCTGACTTTTCCTGAAAATCGACTTTAAAGCTGTTTTTACAGATAAATCAGGTTTCTCTAACAGACAGGAAATAAATGCTAAGTATTTGGCTTTAAACTTAAAATCAAAAAATAAGTGTTTTCTTTTAATGTTTAACAGGGCTGATTTGACAGTTGGCGGTGGCAAGAAACTTTCAGGACCTACCTCATAGACAAGTTTCAAATCAAAAAAAGTATGATAGAAAACGGTATATGGATTGTAAAGCTTCCTCGAAAATAACTTTTGTGTAGGTTCTAACTGAAGGACAATGGAACCTCCCAGAAAATTTCCAAGACTCTCAAACATCAGGATTTTGAAAATATCGGAAGTAATGCCATAAGGAATATTTGACACCACTTTGAAAGGAAATTTCGGAACTGCAAAATTCCTAAAATCACAACCGACAACTTGAACATTTCGGGCATCAGAAAATAATTTTCGTAAATGTTCAACCAAAGCTGTGTCGTTTTCAATAGCAACAACATTGTTGGCGATTTTTAGTAAATGAACAGTAAGAAACCCCTTGCCTGCCCCAATATCTAAAACCGTATCCTGATTACTTATATTTGCTTGTCTTATTGCATCTTTTATTAGCACTTTATCAATAGTAAAGTGCTGACCCGTAAAACGAACGGGCAATTTCTTTTTTGTCATTAGTAACTTCTTACAGGTGAATACTTGAATTCAAATCACAGAGAAGTGAATAGACAGTATTACCCGACAGAGCAACTACGACAAAGCAATGCCATCAAAAAAAATGACAGCACACACAAAGCATAGACTGATTGTCTTGCCCTAAAAGATTGATTGGAATTTATTCAGGACTGCCTATCACTTAGATAGAAGTCCAAGGTCTGCTGAAATACATAATTCAAAAATTGAAATTGCTTGACTGCAAATTTAGTAACTTTGCTTGACAAATTAACGAGAAAGAAGAGAAAATGAAAGCCGACCGCATAACATCACCTATACGCAAGCAGGGGGTTCGTGCTTCGTAAGACAGGAAAGTGGTAAATTTGAAGTTCAGTTCTTCGTAGGAAGTTCAGTGGTTAAAATCCCTGCCTGCGTATAGCTGAGAAACGTTATGTGTAATTTTAGCCGCAAACGCAGTTAAAACAAAAAGGCTCCGAATTTCGGAACCTTCTTTTTATCATTTCATTTTTCTAAAAAACTTGTACAACAAATCGATTTTATTTGAACAAAGAATTGGCATTGCTTCAAAAAGGGTTTCTTCATCCCATTCCCACCATTTCATTTCCTGCAATTTTTGGATGTCATCATCACTAAATCTCTTTTTTATCAATTTGGCTGGATTTCCCCCTACAATTGAATAAGGTTCAACATCTTTTGTAACCAAAGCACGACTGCCAATAACAGCTCCATCTCCTATCTGAACTCCTGGCATTATCATAGCTTCACTACCAATCCAAACATCATTCCCAACAACTGTATCTCCTGCTTTTTGAAATCCATCTTGGCTTTTACTGAAAACATCAAATTCAGACATATAAAAAAATGGAAAACTGGAAATCCAATCATATTTATGACCTTGATTACCTGCCATTATGAAACTTGCACCGCTCCCTATTGAACAATAAGAACCGATAATTAGTTTATCGACATCATTCCTGTCCGGAAACAGATAACGAGCACAATCGTCAAATGAATGACCGTGATAATAACCAGAATAATAAGAATATTTACCCGAAATTATATTGGGATTAGTTATGTGGTCTTTGATTATTTTTCCTTTAAAAGGACTTTCGAAGTAATTTTTCATTATTTAACATATTTAATTTACAATAAGAGACAATAAGGAAACGAAGAATAATACTAAACTATTCTCTTCCTATACGTTGCGTAAAGTAAATTTGCTAATCTGATAATTTCATCTGACAAAGATACTAAAAAACTACACATAACATCGCATTGGCAAAATGGCGGGTTAAGTTCAAAATTCAACTTTTGTGCTTTTTATTCCGCCGAATGTGTCCCACATTCAGCTTTTTTTTAATAATTTAGCTTCTGTGGAAACACATCGGCTACGTCACTGCTAAATTGAACTTTCGGTTCAATTTATCCGCCACTTCGCCAATGCGTTTCCCGTTATGTGAAAGAATAAAACGGCACCTCCAAAAAGAAAGTGCCGTTTCGAAATTAAATTTATAAATTCTCAATCCACTACTTCTGAAACAGTTGATTTTTCTATTAGAAAAATTCCGTCAAAAGCTTCTTCTATTTCAGTTTTTAGGCACATCGAATCAAATCGAATCTTATTACAATTTTTTAATTCCGTACTTCTGTTCATTAGTAAACAGCATTCTTTTCCTCCAAATTCTTGCATAATAAATTCAACAGAATCCGACTCTGGAAAATCAAGTGGAAATTTATCAACCCTAAAGCCAAATTGATAATCATTATCAGGATACAATGCCGCAGTTTCTCCACGTAGATTAGTTATTGCAAATGCTTTATATTTTTCTCCAAAAGTCATCGAAAGTCTTTGCCCCATTGGATAACAACTAATAAATCCATCAAAATCTACCGGAGTTTTTTGAATGTGAGCATTGTGGGCAACCAAAATAATCTTTTTACCAAGTGAATTTTTCAAAAACCAATCAATGCTTTCTGCCATATACTGGTCTTTTGCTCCCATATCTCCTTCAATTCCCCTTTCAGTAATGAAACTTTCCATAGCATCAGCATTATAATTCATATAAATCAAGCCTTTAACTTGATGAACTATCGATTGAAATTCTAAACTTTCTAATTTTGGTTGAAGAGTAATCAAACGAATGTAAACTTTTAATAGCAATGCTTTTAATTCATTATGTTCAGCTTCATCAAAAAGCGATAAATTTAACGCAAGCTGAGAAGTCGAATAGAAATCAAATTTCTCAGCAAGATTTAAAATCTTCTGTAAGACATCAGAAGAAACGATTGAAAGTCTTTGCAAATAATCAGATACAATACGAAAGTTTGGAAAATAAGAACCTCCATTTTTAGGAATATCCACACCTAAAAAGGTAATTTGATTATTATTGTCTTGATTATACCGACGAAGCCATAGCAAAGTATCTTTAAACTCATTTGGATAATAAAAGTGTGACAGTAACTTATCCAAATCGTCGAATGGAATTTGTGATTTTATCCACTTATCAACTTCTAATCCTTCAGAAAAACCAAACTCAAATGCCAAGGTGTCAAAATCACATTCAGTTACTAAAAACTCAATAACTTGATGCCTGAATGTAAAAAACTCTTTTATGAAATGTGCGTTTTCGCCTAAACCAACAATTGTAGAAGAATCAAAATATTCTCGAAATCGAAAAAGACTTTGTTTTATGGATGTATTATTTTCCGAATTAAACGGAAAAGTTAAGGGTTTTATATTTTTCATTATTACCTTATTTTAAATTAAAAATTAACGTACCAAATAGCAACCGTCTCAAAAAGACGATTTAATAATTTACTTTAATTTTTAATTACCAAGGCTTGCTGAAATACATAAAATGTGAATTATTTGAATACAAAGATACTAAAAATTCCTTCACATAACATCGCATTGGCAAAATGGCAGGTTAAGTGCTAAATTGAAAGTTTCTGCATTTTATTCCGCCGAATGTGTTCCACATTCGCTTTTTATTTGTAAGTTAGCTCTGTGGAAACACATCGGCTACGTTCTCGCTAAATTGAACTTTTTGTCCAATTTATCCGCCACTTCGCCAATGCGTTTCCCGTTGTACGACATAGTAAAACCGAACCAAACAAAATGAAAGTCAGAGAAGAAAAGTTAAGAACAATTATAGAATGGTCGGAGAAAAACGAAGATGTAAGAGTTCTTCTTCTGACAAGTTCACTTGTAAATCCTTTAGCACTTGTTGACGAATTTAGTGATTTAGACATTGAATTTGTTTTTGAGGATAATACAAATTACATTTCAGACAAAAGCTGGACGCTTAAATTCGGAAATCCAATTGCTATGATTGAAGAAGACGAAAGTTGTTTTAACCATAAACACGCAATGAAAATGCTACTTTATGAAGACGGTGTGAAAGTAGATTTTAAACTTTACAGCAAATCAAAATTTATAAAGGAAACGCAAGAGAAAGAATTACCAGAAGATTGGGATATTGGTTATAAAATTTTAATTGATAAAGATGGTATTACAAAGCAAATGCTGAAACCAACTTATCAAATTTCCATTATCAAAAAACCGTCTGAAAAAGAGTTTCAAAATCTAATAAACGATTTTTGGTGGGACACAACTTACGTGGCAAAGTGTCTTGTGAGAGATGAAATATTCTATGCGAAATTTATGTCGGAAACCGTTATTCGCACAGAATATTTAATTCCTTTAATTGAATGGCACATTGCAAGTGAACACAATTGGAACATAACGACCAATAAATATGGACGGCTTTTCAAAAAGTATCTTAACCAGGAAATGTGGGCTAAAACAGAACAAACATTTTCAGGGAGCGATATAAAGGAAAATTGGACTGCTCTATTTTCAATGACTGATTTAGTTTCAGAAATAGGAACTGAATTGTCAAAAAAATTAGAGTACAAATACCCGGATAAATTAGAAAATGACATACGAAAATATTTAGCTGGACTAAAACCCAAAACATAACTACGTCGTACAACATCGTATTGGCAATAGGCGGGCTGAACGGCTTCGTATCAACGGAAGTGCAAAATTCAACTTCTGTTCTTCGATTAAAGTTCAGTGCTAAAAATCCCGCCCATCGCCAATACGCGGCACGTTACCTATAATTCTTTTAACAAAATATGGAATATAACAAAGCACTAAAATTAATTGAAGAGAAATCTTATTTGATTGGCAAAAAAGTCAAAGGAAAAACTATTGATGAGTTAGTGATTTATCCTTCTGACGATGACGCAAAAAAGAAATTTAAAGAAATTTATATTGCAACTCTTGATGCTGATAAAGCAATTGAACCATTTAAAAAATTTGATGTAGATGTTTCCGTAATAATAGCAAAAGATAAAATTAGAGCTGGTTTTTTCTTTTCAGAAAATATTAATGAAGTGGAAAGATTAATTTCAGAAGATAAATGAAAGATTATTATAAAATTATAGGAGTAAGCAAAACAGCTTCCATTGATGAAATTAAGAAAGCATATAAAAAGCTTGCATTTAAGTATCATCCAGATGTTTCTACGTTATCTAATAGTCATGAAAAATTTATTGAAATTTCAGAGGCATATGAAATATTATCTGACGAAACAAAACGTAAAAATTATGATAACTTAAATAAATCAGATTTTTCGGAATCACCTCATTCAGAAAAATATACAACTTACCAAAAACATAAAAAAGAAGCAGAAAGAAAAGCTGAACAATATTCTAAAACAGATTTTAAAAATTTCAAATCATCTGTTTTAGACACAATGTATAAGGTATATGATAATTCAAAAAAAGGAGCTCAATTTGGTTGCGGTCTATATTTTGGTTTGACGTTTATTGGAGCATCAATATTTGGCATTTTCAAATGGTTAGAATATTGGGTAAAAGTTTCAAATGGAGAAAAGGAAATTGAGTTTTGGCCAATAGTATCAATAACTTGGATTTTACTTTTTGGTTATTTAGGATATAAAGGTGTGACTGGTTTATTTGATAATTAGAACTATAGGTAACAGCAGTTACAAGAAATTGCTAGGCTTGGGATTTGTAAGAATTTGTAATTGTTGAATCAAAGTTTTGTCTATATTTGTAATTGACAGTGAATGAAGTACACAACTTCTTGTAGCTGCGAAACGTTAGCTGATAGTGTATTTGAACAGAACGTAAAAAAGAAAAATGACGAAAAACGACAGACATAAAGACGCTGAAATATTTGCCGAAATTTTAAGAAAAACAAAACTTCCGAACGAAATTACTATTGGAAAATTTATTCTAAAAGGAACAAAAGGTGTAAAAGATAAAATACAATATAATCAAGATGGATTTGAAAGCTTACAAAACGAACACGAATACACTTTTCCTATTTTAGATGGGAATTTACAAGTTTCATTACAACTTTACGAAAACACGAGTAATTTTTATCGCTTATTTTGCTACACGAAAATTAATGGAAAAGAAGGAATGACTTTCTCTGTAAACTTAACAACAGAAAAAGAAAGTGATAACGTAATTTATCTAACTCAAAAAATAAAATTTTCCGAACAATATAAAGGTAGTGAAAAATTAGCTCAAGCTCATAGAAGACAAAAACAAATCGTATTTTGCGAACAACTTAAAAAACTTGGATTTGACGTAACAGACAATAACGATATTATTTTAGGAATATTTGACCCAACCAAAAAGCAACTTGTAAACACATCATTAGAAAAATTTTTGAATGATTTTATTGTGGTTTCAATTTTGAAAGGACATT
The DNA here is from genome assembly GCF_009799805.1 of Myroides phaeus. Taxonomy (NCBI): domain Bacteria; kingdom Pseudomonadati; phylum Bacteroidota; class Flavobacteriia; order Flavobacteriales; family Flavobacteriaceae; genus Myroides; species Myroides phaeus. The sequence continues at coordinate 1,948,899 of NZ_CP047050.1, read as the reverse complement.
TTCAAGGCAATAAAGGTTATCAACTTGAAATATTGCCAACTTATAATAAATTAGATTACATTTTTACAGGTAACGATGACGAAATAGAAAATTTACCGCTAAAAGTAATTGAAAACAAAACTAAACGAAATATTCCATTAGGAATGCGATACAAAGTATTTAAAAAAGATAATTTTAAATGTGTAGCTTGTGGAAAAAACGCAAATGATGGAGCTAAACTTCACGTTGACCATAAAATTCCATTTTCACTTGGAGGTTTAACCGAATTAAATAATTTACAAACTTTATGCAGTGAATGTAACTTAAGTAAAAGTAACAAACATATTGATTAATAACAACACCATCAGCTAACAGCAGTTTGGCAATATGGCGGGTTTTGGGCTTTTTTGGAAAGTTCTCTGTTTATCCAAAGTTTTGTTTATATTTGTGATGGTTTGGTGCTGAAAGTCCGCCACATCGCCAAGCTGCAAAACGTTGTAGGTAATGCAAAAAACCAGCCGCACATTAGGCACATTTGGTTTTTGCCAACACACAAAGCCAACGCTGAAAAAACCAAAAGAGCCTAATTTTGCCACCGCACGGACGGACAATACAATAAATGAAAACAGAACTCGAAATAAAAGACAAAACCAGACAGACCGAAGGACTAAAAATTGCTCCGTTCAGACAGCATATCAGAAAAACATCTCCACACAAACACAACAGTTATTTTGAAATAATTTACCTGACCAAAGGAAAAGGTTCCCACACCATTGACACCAAAGAATATGAAATAAAACCTCCTGTAATTTTCACTATCCGGAAAGAGCAGGTTCATTTTTGGGACATCAAAACAGAACCCCAAGGCTTTGTACTTATCATCAAAAAATCCTTTATTGATAACTGTTTGGACAACGACATCAAACGCCTGATTTCAGAATTGAGTGCACAAACCTGTCTTTTTCCCAAAGACAATACTGCTATTGACATTTTCAATATTTTACTAAATGAATATCAACAAAAGAAAAAACCAAATCAACCGATAATAGACGGACTGTTAAAAGCACTTTTGGCAAAATTTCTTGAATCAGCAACGCCAAATATTTCTAAAAACGGCAACAGCACAATCTTTCAAAAATTCATTGACCTTTTGAGCAAAGAAGATGAACTAACAAACAAAGTAAGCCATTATGCCAAATTGTTGAACACTACACCACAAAACCTAAATGCAATTTGCAGAAAAGAAACAGGACAATCTTCTGCCGAGATACTTTCAGAACACATCATCAATGAAGTAAAAAGGCTTTTGCTTTACACAGACATTACCGTAAGCGAAATTGCTCACAAACTTGATTTCAAGGACAATTCCCATTTTTCAAAATACTTCAAACGACACGTTGACCAAACTCCAGTGGGCTTTAGAAGCGACAACAACTAAATACCACACATTTTTCAAATAGACCATATTATTGGTTAAGTGTTGTATAGTTTTACGACATTAAAAACCACGAAATATGAAATGGTCAGTATCAATTATCGCTTTGCTTCTGCTTTGGTCTTGTGGAAACAATCAAGAGCAAAATGTACAAGGCAAATGGATAAAAGGAACGGAACAGGAAAAATTAAAAAGCATTGAAAACCAATTTAGGGGTTTTGATATGGCAATGGTAGAAACAGGCTACCGCTATCAGGAACTGTATTGGACAGGACAAGACGAAAATTGGGAATATGCCGACTATCAAATTGAAAAAATCCGAAAAGCGATTGAAAACGGCTTGGAACGAAGACCTAAACGTGCAAAATCCGCAGAACATTTCTTAACCGTAGCACTTCCAGAAATGGAAAAGGCACTTGAAAAAAGAGATACAGTCGTATTCAACAAAAATTTCCAAATGCTGACCAACAGTTGTATCAGTTGCCACGCAACGGAAAAAGTACCGCATTTTACAGTAAAGAAACCTCTTTACAGACAATCACCAATTCGCAAATAAGTATGTTTCAAAAAATAATTAGTTCAGACTATTCAAAAACCACCATCATTATTCGCTTAATGGTCGGTGCGGTTTTCCTTTCGGAAGGCATTCAAAAATTCTTATTTCCTGCTATTCGTGGTGCGGGACGATTTGAAAAAATCGGACTTCCGTCACCGGAATTTCTCGGTGCTTTTGTCGGCACGTTTGAGATTGTTTGTGGTGCGTTGATTTTACTTGGCTTGCTGACAAGATTGGCAAGTGTTCCAACACTCGTAATAATGTTGGTTGCCATTGCTACTACAAAATCAGAAATTTTAGTCAATGACGGATTTTGGGTAATGATGCACGGTAGCCGCACCGATTGGGCAATGCTTTTAGGAAGTCTGTTTTTGATAATTAAAGGTGGTGGAAAATGGTCGCTTGACTCGACATTTCAAAATAATAATTAAAAATGGAAAACGAACTAAAACGAGAACTAAAAACACCAGGAGCCATTTTAATGGGTTTGGGTTCAATCGTAGGGACAGGCATTTTTGTAAGTATAGCCATTGCTACCCAGATAGCAGGTAGTGGCATTATTATCGCAGTGGTAATCGCTGCTGTACTTGCAGCTTTCAATGGTTTAAGCAGTGCACAGCTTGCTGCTGCACATTCGGTGAGTGGAGGCACATATGAGTATGGAAACCGCTTTCTAAACTCTTATTTTGGATTTGCTGCAGGATGGATGTTTTTGATAGCAAAATCAGCGTCTGCTGCAACCGCAGTATTAGGGTGTGTAGGCTACCTATTTTATGCTTTTGGTGTAAACGCTGACAATGTGGGCATTGTAGGAGCCGGACTTTTGTTACTTTTTGTGATGACATTACTTGTTTCCGGTGGTATTAGGCGAAGCAATCAGGCCAATATAATTATTGTTTCTGCAACCTTATTAGGACTTGCTGCACTCGTAATTGTCAGTTTCTTTGTTAAGGGCTTTCCTGTTCAACCAATTGTTGACTCTGTAAAAGACACCTCTATTACATCAATTCTCTATGGGTCAGCTTTAATGTTTGTCGCATATACCGGATATGGGCGAATTGCAACACTCGGGGAAGAGGTTTCCGAACCACGTACTACAATTCCCAAAGCCATTATTCTTGCAATGGTAATTATTGTAATACTCTACCTTGCCGTTTCACTTACAGCGATAAATGTTATGGGAGCGGAAGCATTTGGTCTAAGCGTTGAGGGAAAAGCAGCGCCATTGATGTTAGTTGCTCAGTCACTTTCAGTACCTGTTATTGGCTCTGTAATCACTATTGCTGCCATTACTGCTATGTTAGGAGTAGTGCTTAATTTACTGCTTGGTTTGTCGCGTGTAATTCTTAGTATGGCACGGAGAAAAGACCTGCCTGCTAAATTGTCCAAAATAAATCACAAAACTCAAAGTCCCGCTGTAGCTGTTTGGGTGACAGGAGGTATAATTGGAGTATTGGTGTTAAGCGGAGATGTTGTTTTTACTTGGTCATTCAGTGCGTTTACAGTATTGATTTATTACGCTATTACTAATCTAGCGGCTCTGAGAATGCCTGCGGACTTACGCTTATATCCTCGTTGGATTCCCGCTTTTGGCTTATTTGGATGTCTGTTTCTCGCCTTTTGGATTGAACCCACTTTTTGGATTGGTGGTCTTGCATTATTAGGTGTTGGTTTGATTTGGCATTCAATTGCTTTAAAGTTGAAATCCCGAAACAAAGATTAATAAACGTCTAAAATAAAGCCTCGGATTATGTCTATTGACATTAATATCAAAGCCAACGCTCGACAGCCACACACATTGCCAAGCCGCTCGAATCAGCCGCACAATCCTAAGCTTGTCAATAAGTGTGTCTTCCCCAACGCACGGACGAAAAAGAAAGCACTACCTACAACATTGTATAAGCGTAATGCGGGCTGAGTGGCTAAAATTGAGTATTTTGGCATCTATCAAAGTTTGGTGCAGGTGGACAATGAATCGCTCCGAAATCCCGCACTACGCTTATACTTGACCGTCGTTAGTAAATCTTTTAAAATATTGTGAACCTATTCCAACAAAGTTATTCCATAAAATTTTGAGCCTTCAAAGCTCTAAAAATTTTACGGAAATAACTTTGATAAACACTTTTCAATTATTGCTTTTGACTCCACTCTTTGAAAGATTTAGCTGTCCTTGGATTTTTGTTAAAAAACTGATTTACATTTTCTAATTGATTTATTAATTGCCCCTTTTCTTTTTCTAAACGCTCATACTCCGATTTCTCAATAGTATTCTTAACAGCTAAATACATTGAAAAACCTGTTGTTAAAAGTAAAAAGATGTTCAATACAATCAAGTAGAATAACCTCTTTGAGCTAACAGCCTTGTGAACCTTCAAAAGCTCCTCATTATTTTTTGTTATCTCTCGATGAAATTGATCGAAGTCATTCTGTAAGCGTTGTCTTTGTTCTTTTTCTATCTGTCGAAGTTCAGCAACATTTACTGTTACTTTGATGTTACTTAATTCTTTGATGGTATCTAAATGAGTTTTTTTACTTTGTTTTATCGTGTGTTCTAATTGTATGACTTGCTGAAGTAATAGTTCTGTCATATCAGTGAGTTTAGGTTGGTTCTTTGCCATTGTTTATCTTTTTAGTGCTCTTCGTTTACGTTTTTTTTGTTCATCATCTTCATCGTTACCACTAAGTTGAAAAGCAGATAACAAACTAAATAAAACAGACACATCTGTTTTCCAATTCTGCATTTGTGGTTCGATTGCTTCTTGCTTAGTTAATAGTTTTTCTACTTCATTCTTTGACTCTGTGCTTGCTGTATTTTTAAATAAATCATTCAACTTCATATTTCGGTCAACTTCACTTGCTTTTAGGTTTGTATTAGTTGGTAAATGAATAAAGCGATATCCTTGAATATTCCCCTGTTTATTAATAGTTGGTTTAACCTCAATATCTTTTTCAAGCATTAATCGAATGTATTGTTGTAAATCTTTTGGTTCCTGTCTTAAAACTTCCCTATGAGCTGTTTTGATAGTGTTTTTAGCTATTAAGTTTGTGTTGTTAGCTCTTTGTTTCTTATTCTCGTTTTCTTGTCTTATAGACGTCCAACCGTATTTAAGTGCTATTTCGTGAGCAACTCTTTGAGCTTCAAAACCAATGTAATTATCTTTTAGAGCTTTGCCATTTTCATCTATGCGATTGGCGATGATATGAATATGTTTATGCTCTTTTTCTGTATGAACAAAAGCAATGAATTGAGCTTTGGTAGGATCGATTTGTAAACCAAGTAAAAACTCAACGGCTAATGCTCGTAAATCTCTATCGCTCATCTTTTGACTATCTACAATAGTTGGAGATATAACAGCCGATATTGTGTTGTTTTTACATCTGCTGTTTTGATTTTGTAGTATCTGCATCGTTTGAAACATATCTTTCGGAGTATCCCCCGAAAGATTGTTTCTTAATAGCTCATATCCCTTTTTATCATCAATTACGTAATTGAATAATGCTGTGCCACCAACACAAGATTTTGCTTTAGCTATCATAATTACAGTAGTTTTTGTAAGTGAGTCCGAATTAGATTAGCTGTTTCAATAGTGTGTTCTTTAACTCCTGTTGTATCACCAAGCTTAAAAAGGTTGCTTATTCGCCTAAAATTATCTGTGTATTTGTTCAGTAATTTGTAAACTTCAACTTCATCAGGAGTTAATTTATACGCTAAAGAATAGTCAAGTGCGGTGTTTCGGATGTACTCCGAAACGCTACAACCTACTTTTTCTGCTTTGTTTTTTATGATTAGAGCCTCTGTAAGAGTTACTCTAAATTCTATCTTCTTTGTTTTTTTCATCGTCTTACCCATTTTGCGACCTTCGGGAGAAAAACGAGTGGTCTTTGGTTGTCAAATTTCCAATTTGTAAGGACAAAGACACATCTCGATAATTCTCACGTCAAATCATTGCGGTTAATAGTTAGTAAATAATCATTCAAATCTTTGTGATTCTCGTACAGTTTTCGTCCATCAACAACGTTTGTATAGGTCTGAGCTACTTTTTGAAAGGCACTTTCTCCAGCTTTATCATTGTCGAAACAACAAATAATACTTTCATACTTTAATTCTTTGTACAAAGTATTATTGATACTTTTATCCATTTGTACATTGATACATTTATACAATTCCCCATTTGTACATTTGTACAAATAATTATTTGGTGTTTTAATTATTGTATTATTCAACATTGATACGGAATTAAGAATCAAATAATCATATTGCTTTTCTGCATTTGGATAAAGGGTTAAAAAGCTGATGTAATCACTCCAAGATTCAAACAAGACAATATGTTTACTTTTGTTATCAAAGTAGGTTACTGCCTTTTTTCCAAGACACATTTTTATATACACGTTTCTTAGTTCGAAACCATTTATGGTGGTATTGGGAAAACCAACAGCGTAATATGATTTGTTGTTTAGAGTATAGTGTACTTCCTTACAATAAGTTTGAGCCATTTTAAGGCTAAGATTACGCTCAGTGATATATTGTATCAAGTTTGGATGTGTTAATGGCTTAATCGCTTGAATTGTATATGTTGGTTCTTGAATAATGTTAGAACTCACAATAATTGGCTGATGAAAAGAAAAAGAATCGTTTTTGAGCAATTCTAAAGCTGATTTAATATCGCAATTATTGTACTTCATCACAAAATCAAGTGTTGTTCCACCAAAACCAGCAGAATGGTCATAAAACACGTTTTTATCAATATTCACTTTAAATGATGCTGTTTTTTCCTCTCTAAATGGACTTATATACCACCAATCAACTCTCATTATTTTGGTTGGGGTATGACCTAACTTTTTAAGTAAGTCTGTTAGGCTAATTTGTTTAGCTAATTCACAATTCATACGTTTTGAAATAGTCGGGTTAAAAATCTGTTTTTTTTTGATGCAATGATGCAGAAAGGTGTTAATCAATTGTATTTCAATAAAATACTCTGCATCACTCTTGCATCACTGCATCAAACTCATTTTGTTTCTTGCATCACTCTTGCATCAAACTTGACGTGTTTTTAGTTTGATGCAAACTTTGATGCAGTATAACTTGTTAATAAACAATAGTTTAATCTATTCTTGCATCATTGCATCAAATATTTTATAGAATAAATCTTTTTTAATGATGTAGTAACGTCCTCTACGTTCTATTTTAACAAATTCTCCATGAGATAAAAGCTCTATTCCTTGATAAGATTTTGTGTTGTTTTGTGGTTCAAAATCCCATTTCTTTAAAATCTTTCTTATTTCACTAGCAGATATTATTAGTTTTGGGTTTGTCTTGCGTAATAACAAGAGTAAATCATTGGGAGCTACGCAAATTTCATCCTCGGCAACCTTTTCAAAGCACAGGTTTAAAAGTTCTAAAAGTGAAATCTCTATTTTGTTTTTACTAATTAGCTTTAAAAGGGAAGCTGTAAGTATCTGTTTAGGTGTAAACCACATTCGGGTTTGTTGCGTGGTGTAATAAGGTCGTAGAAGTAAGTATTTGATGAAATAAGGAACTTCACTTGTTAGCTTCTTGATAAAGTGAACGTCTTCTGATTCAATAGGTTTAATCTTTCGAATCCAAAAACGTATTTCTTCTTCGTCTATTTGAATGAAATCATCCTCATTGTTAGAGCAAAGAATAAACTTGGCGAAAAACTCTATTTCCTGTCTGTCTTTTCCCTTTGCTTCAACTTTGTCTTTGTCAGTAGTAGAAAGGTACTTTAAACGCTCTGTAATCTCTTTCTTATCAAAGAATACTTCGTCTATGGCAACTAATAACATACTTGCCCAATCAGCGTTAAATTGAGAACCAAAAGAATCTCCTTTGATATAAGTCATATTGAGTCCAAAGATATTTTTAAGCCATTTAATAAAAGAGCTTTTTCCTGTTGCACGTTCTTTACTAACAAGGCACAATATTGGTAAGGTTTGCGTTGGCTTCTCATACAATAGCTTTAGATAGTCTAAACCATATTCGTATTGTTCACTTCCGAATATGTGCTTTACAAAGTGTAGTGAGTTTGGAATCAATTGTTCTAATTCATTTAAGTTAAAATCTTCTTCTATTGGTTTCATATTTAATTCATTATAGGTATTAAAAAAATTTTCTACGATTGGTTGATAGTTAAGATGGTCTGGAATACAGCAAAAGCCATCTAATTTTAAGACGTTCTCTAAGTAGGACTTTCCGTGATCTGATACAATCGTTTCACGAGTCCAACGCACCATTACTTTAACTTTATCACCTGATATCAAAGGTTTTTCGATGATTTTAAAGTAAGCAGTTCCTACTCGGATATAGGGTATATCTAAGCTCATATTTACTTGTGTTTTAATAATCCTTATCTTTATACGATAAGAGTTGAGTTATACTTTAATTGGATATTAAGGGACGATTTGCACAAGTTGTCCCTTTTATTTTTTAGCGAATAGTTCTAATGCCAAGTCAGCATCGACTATAATTTTTCTACCTCTTTGGATAATCGCTTTTTTGATATGACCTTCTTTCTTGATTTTATTAGCAGTGGTAATACTGCACCCAAGTAGGTCTGCTATACCACGTATTCCGTAAACATAACGCTTTGTAGATTGTTGCGTTTCTTGCGAAGTATTGAGTTCTTTAAAATCCTTTATAGATACTGTTTGTAATAACTGTAATAGTTCTTCTCCTGTCATTTGCCAAACTGGCTTTTCTTTTAATTCGCTTATATACATAGTTTTAGTTTTTAAATTATACGATTTTGTGATGTTCGAACAATTCAAAACTACGATGTGTGTAAGGTGGAGAGGGGGTGGAAAAACACACTTTATTGCACAAAAAAACCACTTTAGTAAAATTCTAAAGTGGTTCAAAGGTGGATTTATAAATTTTAAAGGCTTTTATAGTACTTTATTGTTTAAAAGCTGAATCAATGAGATTGCGATACTCTTTTAATGTATCATTGGCACTGCTACCTGTTATGTGTTTATACTTAGAGTCATAAGTTGCTTTCTTAATCTTAAATTCTTTTAATATTTGAGCAAACCACTTTTTCTTTAAACTTTTGTTTTCTATGTTATTATGTAAGCAATGAATTACATAAAAGAAAGTGTATAGAAAATCCTCTTTGATTTTTATTTTATTCACTGTATGTAAGATATTTATCTCTCTATAAAAATCATATTCTGATATATCTTCAATAAATTGATTGTTTACTATACTATGTAGTTTACTAATAAGTCCCATTGAAAATATAGGCTTGTCATTAATAAAAAGATAATCATTGTCATACATTTCATAGTCCTTAAAATTTGATTTCACATCTTTTAAAAGCCTTTTACTATGATTATATATCTCTTGGTGGTAGTCGTAGTTTAAAAAACCTATCTCTTTGTAAAAACTTGATTCAAAGTAGGTTTTACGTTCAGGCAATTCCGTTTCTCTATACAATTCCATTGTTAAATCATTATCTGACAAACTATTTTTATTTCTTTCTCGGTATTTCTTTAACCGAAGTCCATCTCTATCAAGATTAGTGAAGAAATCAGAATTTTTTTCATACAACTTAATTATTGTCTCCAAATTTTCTCTAACAATAGATAAAATTTCTTTTCTTTCTTGTGTGTCTTTTGCAGAATCAATTCGGTCTTTAAAATCAAACATTAAGATATTAATCATATATTGTCTATAAATATCTTGGGAATCGAAATTAAACGAATTTCCTGATGTGTTTAATTCTTTTTCCCACATCACTATTGTGTTATCAGTCATAAATCTTGTTAATTCTAATTGGGCATCTACTGTATTCATATCATATCAAATTTAGTCATTGCATTCGCTTTAATCGTATCAGCTACATCAATATAAGGCTTCATTGATTTGTAGTCTGAATGTCCTGTCCATTTCATTACAACCTGTACAGGTATCCCCAATGATAAAGCGGTACAGATAAATGTTCTTCGCCCTACGTGAGTGCTTAAATGTTCGTATTTGGGTTTTACTTCATCTATTCTTTCATTGCCTACATAGTAGGTTTCTCTAATCGGTTCGTTAATCTCTGCTAACTCTCCAAGTTCTTTTATGTAGTCATTCATCTTTTGATTAGAAATAACAGGTAGAGCCTTTCCTTTTTCAAAAGGTACATCTTTGTACTTCTCTAATATTGCTCTACTGTGTTTGTTTAATTCAACTCTCAGCATATCATTTGTCTTTTTGGTAACAAACTCAATAGCATCATTTTTAATGTCGTGTCTTGTTAGGCTAAAGGCATCTGAATAGCGAAGTCCTGTATAGCAACAGAAAAGCAATACATCACGTACACGTTCTAAGTACGACTTTGTGCCTAAATCCGTTGATTTAATCTGTTCGATTTCCTCTTGAGTTAAAAAGATTATCTTTTTAGATGTTTCCTTTAGTTTTGGTTTAAACTCTTCAAAATTATAGGTAATTGTATAATTGTTGTTTTTACACCACTTCAAAAACCACTTTACAAAACTAATTTGCTTTTCGATGGTGCTATTACGCATCTGTTTTTCAATGCGTAAAAATGAAACGTAGTCTAATAACGTCTTTTCGTTAATATCAGTAAACTGAAAATTGCTTTTGAAAGAAAAAAGATGTGAACGAACAGTATTAAACTTGGTGTAAGTAGCAGTTGTCCAATCATTGCGTTTACCACTACTTTTTACAAACTCGTCAAAAGCTGTAAAGAGATTCTTTTCTGTTGCTGATATGGTTTGTTTATCTGAGTAGCGTTTTATTTCATCTTTTAAGAGTTCAAAAGAAGGTACTTCGTTTTTCAATTCATACTCTTTAAAGATTCTATCAATCGTAGTAGATAGCTCCTGTATTGCTGTATTGATTTCGGAAGAGCTTTGTTTTAGCTTATTGGTACACCCATTGCGTACCTTTTCTTTTGCTTCATCCCATTTAGAAGCATCAATGCGGTAGCCTGTAAAGAGTTCTACACGGCCACCATTATATACCACTCTTGCACGAATTGGAACGTTCTCTGTGATTAATACACCATCTTTCTTTCTCTTTTCAATAGCAATAGTTATCTTTCTTTTTATAGTCATAGTTATTTGTAATAGCACCCAAATATACACCCAATTTTGATACTATCATATAGTATTTTAAGGTATTTAATCGACTTAATAAAAACATAACTACCAATAAATCAAAATAATAGTATTTTATCACACTCTATTTATATATGGGTTATATTCCCTCTTTCTCCGCAAATAAAACCGATAACTCTCGTTATCGGTTTTATTTTTGTCAAATTACCCTTGTTGGAATATGTAATCCCTCCAATTCACCCCTATCAAGTATTTTTCCAGAACATCAGGTTATAGTTTTATGTTGCAGTAATGTTTTTATAATTATAGGAAGTCCAAAATAATCATTATAAAATCTAATCTAAAGAGCTAAATACCTAAAAAACACTTTTAAAACTTTGAACCCCACAAAATCCCCCCCACAACGTATCTTGTTTTCATTTACCCCCTACCCTAACAAACAAATCCCTATTTTAGCAAAACAAAACCAACACCAAAAATGGACAAAAAAGCTAAAAACATCCTATTCAAAACCTATTGGAAAAGCGGATGGATAAACGTAAAAGACAGGCAAACAACCCCTGAAGACCTGGCCTATGCCAAGGCAAAAGGACTAATGTTTGCCCCCCTAACTATTTCCCACGATACCTGCTTAGACCTCATAGCCAATATACTCCCTACCATCTCAACACAACACGTAGCCAAAGCATTCCTAAGCAGCCTATCTACCAGACGCTTAGACTGGCGCTCTGGCTTAGCCTCTTACTTCATTGCTAAGCAACTAACGCCTCACAAATACACCAAGGCGATTAGCGGACAAAGTTATGATCAAAACGGAAACGTAACACACATAAGCTATACGTGTGGTATATGCAGAGATTTGAAATACGGAATTATTGGCGATGAACACTACGTTGATAAAGACTTAAACGTATTGAACTTTGAAAGAATAAAATGGGGCGGCGTAAGACACGGCGAACTTGTATACACCTTGTTTGACCTTCAACAACTGCAAGCGGCAGACATCCCAGAACCGACAACAGAGGACATCGATATTTTCAAAAATATACTAACGGCAATCGAAAATTCTCAACCCAACGACTATCCAAGTGCCTTAGAAAAAAACCTTGCGTCAGTTGTCAAATCAACCAAAGACGAACGCCAGATACTAATCGAAATATTAGCGTGTATCGACATCTTAAAACCGGCTTCTTATGACAGACCAGTGAAAGGAAAACACGATTGGACTTTTGTTACTTATTGGCGTGGAGAGGATAAGTACAATAAGGACGCTTTAAAGCAGTATTTCGGCAAATATATAGTCTAACCCTTTCTAAAGAAACTAATAGCTTACAGCGCATTTATATATCCCGCTTGCCACATTATAAGCAAATACCACATCTCAAGCAACGGTACTTGCTAAATAGACTGTTTGCCAACCTCAGTACGCTTTAACGCATAACCACGAAAAAGAATACTCCATTGGCAAATAGTTGTTCTTTCCTAAATCATCACCTAAATCACCACCTAAAGAAAGCCTTTAGCGACAAATAAATCCCTTGAATCACAGAACCCGTAAATTCCGCATCTTCTGTATTTTGAGATTTGCGTATCCCCCTCACCTTATACACATCTGTAGTTGACGTAATTTTAGCATCAAAGGTATTCTCATCTATAAAAGTTGCCTCTATTAAAAACGGCTCTGATTGATGAAAAGAAGAACATATAAATCCATTCTCAGTCATTACCCCATCAAAACCCTGAATACTTCCAGCCCCATACGCTCTGCCTATCACAGTTTGATTATTTCTGTATAAATCAAAGGTTTTCACTCGATCTATAGTATACCGAAGCAGTTCATTAGCATCACTTAAATCCTTTAATGTACCAAAGTCAAGCTCCCAAGTACCTGTAGGGGAAACATCAGTAGGCTTAGCTATTTGTGGAAAAGCAGACTCCTGTTTGTCCTTCTTTTCTACTACAAATTTGGCACGTTCTACTTTCGTATTAACACCATCTAAATATACTCCTGATACCGTATTTCCATTTCTAACCCCTCTAAACTCACTGTTTATCCCTGACTTAAAATGAACAGAATCTAAACCAGTATGCCCTTCACTTCCTTCTTGCCAATAACTCGAATGTGCTAATTCCGAACCACTAAATATGCGTACTTGTCGTACTCCCTCACTTCCTTCTACTCCAAATAACAAAGGGATATGCACGCCATCTTGTACAATAAAATGCCCTTGCCACACCTCATATCCGTATTGCCCTGCATCTCTTGGTTCCATCTCATAACTTTTAGAACAAGACGAGAAAAAGAAAGGGAAACTTGTCAACATAAAAAAGGGAAGTAATTTTTTCATAATAATCGTGTAAATTAGCTTTTAATAGCTTACTTGTAAACTTTATTTAAAAGTACAAAAAACTACCTTGACTACCAATAACGAACAACTAACACTAACTTCCCTCAACTCAAGCAACGTTACTAAATTTACTGTTTGCTAAACGCACTAATCTTTTAATAGAAGAATTTAATTACATTAGCGAATTGCCACTAACCTTCTGAATGTATGCTTGTTTACACAAACGGTTGGCTGGTATTAAACCTATACCAAATGAACGCAGAACAGAATTATTTAGAAATAAACCGACAGTCTTGGAACAACAGAACGGATACGCACTTAAAGTCAGAATTTTATAATCTTGAGGGATTCTTGAATGGAAAAACATCTCTAAATAAAATTGAACTGGACTTATTGGGCGATATCACAGGAAAAAAGATTTTACACCTGCAATGCCATTTCGGACAAGATACAATCTCGTTGAGCAGATTGGGCGCTAAGGTTACGGGGGTTGATTTGTCTGATAAAGCCATTGAAAGTGCCAAACAAATTGCGGCTGATACAAATGCTAACACGCAGTTTATTTGCTGCGATATTTACGATTTGCCAAACCATTTAGACGAACAATTCGACCTTGTTTTTACGAGTTACGGCACCATTGGTTGGTTACCCGACTTAGATAAATGGGCTCAGGTTATTTCCAAATTCTTAAAACCAAACGGACAATTTGTGTTTGTCGAATTTCACCCTGTGGTATGGATGTTTGATGATGATTTTGACAAAATTGGTTACAGATATTTTAATTCAGGAGCCATCGTCGAAACGGAAAACGGAACGTATGCGGATAAAGAAGCAGACATCTCTCAATCGTACGTTATGTGGAATCATAGCTTAAGCGAGGTTGTCAATAGTTTAATCCGCAATGGCATTGAAATTAACACCCTTGACGAGTTTGATTACTCGCCTTATAATTGTTTCAACCACACCGTAGAATTTGAACCTCATAAGTATAGAATAGCCCATTTAGACAACAAAATTCCAATGGTCTATGCAATTGTATCGACCAAAAAAGCATCCTATACTTTGTAGATAAAATCAGTACTGTTGAAACTTTTCACAACGTCAAATCCAGTATAAATACATCTCCTAAAAAAAGTCATTTGCTTCAAAAAGTATAAGGTACGTTTCTAAAATAACAAACAACCTCCTACCAAAGAGGTTGTTTTTTTTTGCTCCCTACTCCCCTTCACTCAAATTATCAAGCAGTTCACTAAACACAACCTTATTATCCATTAAATATCAGTAAATTAGAAGAAAAATAGACTACTATACAGCAATTTAACGCTTTTAAACTAACCTGTATTTATTGATAAAACGAGTAAATTATGCATACAAAATTCAAACTATTCTTAGGAGTAGCCGCTTTCTTTTTAATGGGCTTACAAACAGCCTCAGCTCAAATCTTTCAAACGAAGACGAACATTATCCAAAAATACGGTAGCGATTACACAGCGCATACTGCAAATGACAACACAAAGTATATTACATATAACGATGAAGTTGAAACCGAAGACAGAGGTACATTCACGCAAACGATAGCGATGTACTTTGTTGAACTTGACGACAAAACAGAAATGTGTTATATGTTTAAAATTTTTGTTCCTGAAACAGAAATAAATACGCTTAAAAGTTACATAAGAGAAAACTTAGTACAAACCGATACAGCAGAATGGAAAGACTATGACAACAAAATGTTGTACCAAATAACAACTGGAGCAGGCCTTTGTGTACTAACGGTTGTTTATAACGAAGATTAATATTTCAACCAACGGAATCATACACACTAAATCCAACCTATTTTTAGACGTTACCGCATTGTTTTGAGTAGAATTAAAAACAACCACAAATAACCTCAAGCACCACAAAACAACTATTGCTAAGCTAAATCCCTTACATAAATGAATACTACAACTTCAGAATACTTGAAGAAGCTTTAGAAAGAGCACTATAAATTAATCGCGTTTGATAAAACAGACAAAAAGTAAACCCTCTTTCGTTTGCCGTCAAAGCTCAAAACTCAAAAAGAGTGCATACCTTTACATTATAACCCAAAACTAATTCTCTATGAAAAAGCTTATTTTATTTGCAATTATCGCCACTACTTTTTCAGTTTTTAATCCCTTAAAAGCGGAAACTAAAACACCGATAGCAGTACAAAACAATACGCGAAAAGAATATGCTGAAGGATGGAAAAAAGGCTATTGTGAAGGCTGGAAAGACGTAAAAGGAAAACACGCTATTTGTCCTGCTACACCACATACTCCAGTTCCTGAAATGGGTAAAAAAAGTTACCAAGACGGGTACAATAGAGGTTTTAAAGCAGGTATCAAAGCCGCAAAACGATAATATGATTTACTAATATCACCGAAAGGAGAAACGACTTGTTTCTCCTTTTTTTATTACATTTTCAATATTTATAAAAAAATACTTCGATATCAAATATTATTTTTTCTTAATTTAGTCAAGATTAAACATTTAATAAGTTATTTAACTAAGAATCAAAAACAATATATTCTTGTCCAATCACAACAGATTGAAAGTATATAAAAAACGAAAACCCGATAGCTTGATAAATCAGGGGCTATCGGGAATAATGTATTACAAATTTAATGACTAATTTTATAACCACCTAATTTAAAATGAAATATATTGAATTTGAAGATATTATGTCAAAAGCAAGAATGCATCGATATCTTATTGCAACTGGTAATAACTCCAGAAAAGCAATGACTTTATATCGTAAAAATTTACGTCTTTCTCAAGAAATGTTTACAATAATAAGTTGTTTTGAAGTCGCAATACGCAATAAAATAAATGACCAATATACTACACAACATGGAAGTGATTGGCTAAAACATAGCGTAACTGCAAATGGTATTTTTACCTCTAAGAAATGCGCAAATACTAACAAAATAATTAGTAAATCATTAAAAAAACTAACTATATATACTCACTCAAAACTATTAGCAACACTTGATTTTGGTTTTTGGAGATATCTTTTTGCACAACCACAATATTATGCAGGAGGTCAAACTTTACTAAAAATTTTCCTATCAAAACCCAAAAGTACACCGACTATACAATACAATCAATCCTATATATTTAATCAACTAAAATTAATCAATGACTTTCGCAATAGAATTGCTCACCATGAGCCAATTTGTTTTCAACCTGGGAGTCAAAAAATTGACACTACAAATGCATTACAGCATTATAACCTTATAATTCAATTATTTCAATGGATGAATATTAATGAAAGCGCTCTTTTATATGGTTTAGACCACGTATCATCTTTGTGTAATGAAATTGACAATCTATAAACAACTCTAAAAAACGATAAATGGAACATAAAGTTTACGATAAAGCAAAATGGCATTACGGTTCAGCTACATTTCCTACAAGCTTACCCGTTGAAAACGGAGCTACACACATAGCCTTTTTTCTACGTTGGTGCATCGAAAACAACTTCATCGGAAAAGAAATTGCTAACGATACCCCTGACGATATCACGCAAATTAAAAGTGGAATAGCTGATTGCAGAGTCTTTTTGATGGATTACTTAGATGGTGTTTTAACCTCGGAAGACCTCAATACAAAAGGTCGCCTGTTTGCCAATGCCTACTACACAAGCACAAAGACAAAGTTTGCAAAGACCTACGGCTACTATTGTGCCGATGTAGACAACTGGGCACAAGCACAAAGCGAATTAGTTAAAAAGGGAAATGACGATGCTTACTTCTATATTGAAAACGATGAAAACACCTATGCCACGTTTAAAGAAATAATCAACAATCGCTATGAGGAATTTCTACAAATGAAAAAGAAATAGCCCCGATTTAATGACAAAAAACAACTCGAAAAGGCTAACCATACTCTGCTGCTTACTTCTTTTTGGACTATACATATTCACTAAATCGTATTTGAGAACCCTTCATTTTGATAGCGCTATAATCAAAATTATAATAGGCTCATTTTCCAATTTCACAGCAGCAACGGCAATTCCATTGGCACTATGTGTGGACTTATACAAGGCAAAAAGCATCTCAGAACTGACCAAATCAAATAGAACAATCTCTATTTTAATGGTCATCATAACCATAATACTAATATCAGAAGAATTCTTTCCGCTTGTTTCTGGCTCTAAAGTTTTTGATATTTGGGACATCGTATTCTCATTAATCGGAATGTTTTTATCCTTTGTGTACAAAGCTAAAATCACAACGCTTATAAAGAGGCAATTACCCATAACCCAAACACACCAATGATAGACAAGAATTTACATAAATTACAGCAGCAAATAATAGACGAAACAGACGGAAACAAATTCGCTAAACTCATCCAAAAGCTATTGAAAAAATACGCTACAGCAGAGAGAGAATACGTCTTAAACCTATTGACCACTTATGCACAAAGCGGACAAATAGTGCATTGGCGAAATTTCTTACTGACTGATATTATCAAACTTGTAGGTGATAGTGAAACCAACTGCATCCCCTTTTTCGAATGGTGTATCACCCAACCTGCATTGACCTATTGGGGAATTGACGGATTACTTAAAACTAAAGGAAAACAGGCGTATCCTGCACTAATCGAACTGATAAAAAACGAACAGATTGAGCTATCTGTCCGTGCTAAGGCTATCAAAAGTATCGCGATATACAGCAAGCAAGCGTTCGACCGAGAGTTGCCTAAAGACCCTGGATATTGGAAATTAGACAACCTAAGAATAACAGAAATAGAAACTTGGCAAAACAACGGTTGTCCTGACGGAGATGGTTATGCCGAACCTAAAACCCATCTTTCATTGCTATACCCAACAACGGAACTTGACAAAACAGCGGCTAAGCTCAACAATAAACTTGAAAAGCTAAGAGCCAAACACCAAGATTTGTCAAACCCTACCAATTGGCTGGTTATTGCTAATGAAACGGATATTTCAACGATTGAGAACAAGTGGCAACTACCCCAAAATTACCTGTTGTTTCTTAAAAACTTCTCGCCTTTAAATGTGTATATAGACAACAAAAAGTACTTTCAAGGCCTACATCTATATGGCGCTGGCGAACTACTAAGCAGGCAAGACGGATACGCTTTTAACCCTGTAACCAATCAACCAATTGCCGATTGGCCTACTAACTATATCGTCATTGCAGACGCTGGTGCTGATCCGTATTGCATTGATATCAATCAAATCACAGACCACGACGCTCCTATTTACACAAGTATGCACGGAACTGGGCAATGGGAGTTTGAATTATATGCGGATAGTTTTATTAACTTTTTAAAGGAAATCGCGGGGAAATAACCGCTATAATAGATAAGCAATAAGCACGAATTTTACAGTATGAGCGCTAACAAAAATCACCTATATTAATTATTAGGAGGTGCAAAACAAAAACAGTTATGAAAAATATAGACAGTATAAGCCCATTCAAAATAACGAATCAAACAACCGATTTTGGTTTACTTACAACTCTTTTAGCTGAAGTTGAAGTATCAACCAAAAATAGTATTTCAATAGATGACAAAACGTTGATGGCAAATTATATTTATAAAGAAAACGACACCTATAATTTAGTCTACACCCTCATTGACGCAAACGGAAATACGGAGAGTTTTATAGAAGAAGACGGCATATTACCTACCTTATTTTTAAGCCCTAATCAGGAGAATTACGTGTCGATTGTTCCCTACCATCCTACTAAAGAATTAGAAATTAGCATTCCTATTTTCAATAGAGAAAATACCGAATTACCAAAGGGCAACCGACCTTTTGAAGGTGATTTCATAGGTGTATCTAATCAGTTTTCTATCTTCTATGATGTTGATTTTTGGTCAGACACAAAACCAGACAAGATGCTGTCGATTGAATTTAAAAACAACCTGATAAAAAAGAAACATAATGTCAAGATTCCACTTCCAAGGAACAACAAAATATTCATTAACAACAATGAAATTCACCTGCTTACGGATAGCGGAAACACTTGGTTACACAGGCAAATTGACGAAAAAGGAAAAGAGCTAAAACAGCGTAAATTACAGTTAACCCAAGACAACTTCCACCAGATACTCAACCTATCGTTTACAGAAGACTCTCATTTAATAACACAAAAAAAAGGAAAAGTAAGCATTGAAAAAATAGACATACAAGGTAATTGCAGAAGCATTGATCTCATCGATATAAAAGATCCTTTTTACAATACGTGGCAACCTGTAAGCCTATCAGAAAACACGTCTATCACCCAATTCAACGGAGAGTTTGGCAACGGTTGGTTCACAATACAAAACGATCAACTCTTAGAGTTTTTTTACAGCAAAGGACAAAAGGGGTATAAGAATTTACTGACAAATGAAGTCTTACCTATGGACAGTGAAAACCTGGCTATTTCAAGTATAAACAAAACGAAACAGAACAGCTATGCTGTTGTATTTTACCCAATGACAGATCACCCAACTAAAAACAAAACGATCCTTGTTTTAAATCGCGTTGTGGGATAAAAATTTATGACACCTTGAGGTTAATATGACTACTATTTTAAAATAAGATAATAACTACTTTATTTTGCTAATAATTATAGCAGTAAATAACGCAGTAATAGTTTAAAATTCCGGATTTTAGTATATCTAACTTAATCAAATTATTATACTATGGGAATCAAACCAGGACCAAAAAGAATCGCTACCTCTACAGGTAAACCAGACAGGCGTCAAAGAGATAATAAAAGCACACCTGGTAACACACCTTCACTTAAACCGCATAAACATAAAAAAGGTGATTAGAAGTACAAAAAAAGCACTATTAATTAAATTAACAGTGCTTTTTTTATGCTATACATAGCTAATACTACTAACTAATACCAAATCCTCTAACCTTATTTTTTTTTTGGCAAATAGTCTGTAAACGCTCTATCCTCTGGTGAAAAACCTAAACTAATATTCTTTTGCAAAAGCAGATTAGCTAACTTAAAGAAATCATCAGGAGTAGTACTCCATTCTGTCAATATATCAATTACCTTTTCCATATCTTTCATTTTAGACATACGAGAGTCAGCTCCACGAGTTCCGTAACTAATATTACTCAATTCTTTTCCTGTCAGCATAATCGTTTTCATCTCTAAAATCACTGTTCTCATTTCCGTTTTTTTAGGCATAAGTGTCGTTAAAAACGATTGAATCCCATTATAAAACAAATCATAAGTCTTCTCTGGATCCTGTAATACATTTTCATCTAGAAGTGAATCCCATACATCACTCCCACTCTCTTTACCAATTTTAAACAACAATTGATCCTTCGAATTTTTCTGACTATCCGTAATTTGTCTTGCCTTAGAAATAAACTCTTCTATTTTCTTTTTTTCCAAACTCATCCTATAAATATTAAGCAGTTAGTAAATTTAATTTCTTTTTCATTTCAAGCACAGCTGCATCAATACTTCTCCTACCTACTGCATCAAATACAATATTCTTTAAAGCTGTTGTAGAACTTGGTAAATATTTAGCAAACCTCGGAAAATCTCTCGTTTGAATACTCTTATTTGCACTGTCCAAATAAACACCATATAACATAGAAGGATGCATATCTAAGCTTTTAGCTAACTGATTTATTTTCGCGCTATTATTAATCAAACTATCAAGAATTTCCATTTTATCCTTTGGCACAAAAATCTCTCTTGCAAATGCATCCGCATTATCTTCAGAAACAAATAAATCTCTATTCTCTATATCAGAAATATGGTAACTAGTTGTTTTTAGATAATCATAATCTTCTATCACATGATATAATTCGTGAAGTAAAGTAAACCATAATTTATAGTATTGTTTTCCCATATCAGTAATTACAATACAAGGTTTATCATTCACTATCATAGTCATCCCATACGCTTTGGTTTTAGTAATGTAAGACTGTACAATAACCGTAATTCCTAATTGAAATAAAACAAGTTGCACCTCACTAAACCCATCTTCTGTATCTTTTGTAAATGATTTAATGCGCTTTAAAAACTCAAACAACAACTCTTTATTAAACTCATTAGGATTATTGATCTTACGAAAACTTTCAATATTAGATTTAACCCAAAAATCCTGCATCATCTTTTCCTTTGTCGGATTTACAGCCATATTTGATTTACTAAAAAGGGGTGCTTTTATTGTAAAATCAGCATATTCAGTAATACTTTTATAACCAAAATACCCACACAACTCCTCTTCAATCTTGTTGTATTCATTTACACTACTAATAACCTTACTAGCTTTTAACTCCGCCAAATCAAAATTATCTAATAGAAAAGCCACTTTCTTTGCATAGTCTAAATACACTTCCTCATCTTCCTTCGCTTGTAACAAGAACCCTTCTAACAAACTTTCACTACTAATATCTAATAACCTGGCAATTCTAATTGCATGACTAACCTTACAATCTTCCCCTTGTAAAATTAACTTCAACGTTTTTCTATTTATATTCAAAATCGTTGCCAATCCTGACTCAGAAAGATTATTCTCTACCATATAATGACTCAACATTTCTCCAATTGTTAAGTCTGCATATTTATCATCCGATAAAAACTCTTTTAAAACCCTCACAAGCTGTCCATTTGAGGACAAATATATTAAAAATAAACGAAAAAAATCAGATTATATTGTCCCAAAAAGGACAATAAAAATAAAAAACATATAAACAACCTTTTAAATAGTTCACATTTCCATTGCTCATTTTAATATAGAAAACAAAGAGAGCAAACCCACTTATATAAAGTTCAATACCATAACAACACAAAAAAAACCGATAACATCATTATCGGTTTTTTTATTTATCTCAGTATTTGCTCTAATAACACTATCCCCTATTTAAGAAACACGTTCAGCATTACCATTTATTCTTTCAATCAAATTTACGATCTTAACCACTTTAGCAGTATCTTCAAAAATACCAAACACACCGTGATCATCTAAATCTGTAAATGGTGGCTCAGAAAGCATGCTTTTCTCTAAAACCCCATTCACTGTTAAGTATTCAATTATTTTCTGCACAAAAAGCATTTGATTTGCATTTAAGTTTTCTTCCGCTATAAAATCAGCAAAATGTTCATTAGCAGCAGTAACATCTAAGCCAATTATCTTACGGATAAAAACACCTAAAGAAACACCATTATACTCTTTTTCAATATCCTTAATTTTAAACTCGCCCTCGTTAAAAAACACTTCTAACACTTTTAATTCAGCATCCGTAATCGGAATATTGCGATACAGTTTATCAATTACCAAGTGATTTTTATTCTTACGTATAAAACTTTCTACGCGGTCTTTATAACTCTGTAGCGATTTATAATTAATCAGTAAATCATGCTCTACAATCTCAGATACAAATAATACATCTTCAAATGCAGTATAAACAGGTACCTCTTTTTCATCCTCTTTTAAAAACTGCATAAGATCACGTAAATCTGTACGCACTTGTTCTAAGCGACTTAAAGTAATCGTACTCCAAAACTGCTCATCAACCACGTTGGTAATAATAGCCTCCCTTTGTTTCACAGCCGGAATATTTATTTTCTTGCGCAAAGCAGTACCAATCGCCATAATATTAGAAATAATATCTGCCTGTCTCTTTTCACATCTCAAAATAGCCAACGTCAATTGATAAATAACCAAATCAAACTTCTTAGCCATTTCATCTCGATCCTCATTATACGAAACAAGACCAGACACATGATTCTCAATCTCCAACAACGATGAATTATTTAAAGCATTCCAATTGTCTTTAACCTTATATTTTTTTACAGTCTCCCAACTTCTTCTTACCTCAAACCTATGCTCGTCTAACCTCTCAACCTTAGCAAACAACTGCTCTACAAATTCTGCCGCCAATGCTTGTTCTTCTTCTGTTGACTCCCCATCGTGTTGTATGGTAAACACCACCTCTACCTGAGCCTCAAAAAGACGTTGCTGCAGTGATTTTGCTGTTTTAGCAGTAAAACCATCCGGATAATTTTCAAAAAACTCAAAATTACCACAGATATCAAAAATCAAGAAAAACTCCTTATCCTTTCCTGGTCCAAAAATATCAGGACACAAACGCGTTCCCCTTCCAATCATTTGCCAATACTTAGCATAGGATTTAACCTCTTTAAAAAAGACTAAATTCAATACCCTTGGCGCATCTACCCCTGTATCCATCATGTCAACAGACACAGCAATTTGTGGGTCTTTTTCTTCCCCTTTATCAAAGCAAAAACGCTCTAATAAATCTTGTGCCTTATCCGAATAATTATCAATTACTTGTAAAAAAGTACCTCCATACTCAGGGTAATTTTTATTAAATCGCTCCTCAATAAATTTAGCATGCTTGTGATTCTTTGCAAATATTATTGTCTTTCCCAACTTGTCTCCAGACTCTATTTTTTGACCGTTTGTCATCAAGTGATCCAACACAAGATCAACCGTATCTGCATTATATAAAAAACTATTAATCTTACTTTTAGGAATATCAAGCACCCCATCCTCTACCTGCTCCTCAGCAGCAATGCCAAACAGTTCTTCAAATTGTCGCTTATCCTTGTCAGACAGGTCGTTGTATTTCACCCCATCTCTCGGAAACTTAACCGGAACAGTATACGCCTTTGGCGGCACTAAATGCCCGTCAGACACTGCCTTATCAAGTTCATACGCAAAAGTGGGGTTATCATCCTCTATCTCAAAAAGAGTATATGTATTTTTGTCAATTTCCGTTTTAGGCGTAGCGGTTAATCCGATTAAAATAGCATCAAAATAATCAAATATTGCTTGGTATTTTTGATAAACAGAGCGGTGAGCCTCATCTATAATGATTAAGTCAAAATGCCCTATTCCAAACAATTTCTCTCCATTACTCTTAGCCTCATCAATTTGATTAAGCATGGTAGGATACGTAGAGAAAACAACGCGAGCCTCTGTATCTTCTTTTTCTTTTGTCAAGTCAATAGCAGACAAATGAGGTAAATGTTCTTTAAACGCATTCTTTGCCTGTATCACCAAAGCGGTTCTATCTGCTAAAAACAAAATGCGCTTCGCCCAGTTGCACTTTGTAAACATATCTACTGCCGCCGCTGCCGTACGTGTTTTACCACTTCCGGTAGCCATCACCAGTAAAGCCTTGCGATGACGACCACGCATCTTTAGCTGATTTATCGTGACCATCTCTTCCGCTATACGCTGAATAGCTTGCAATTGGTAAGGTCGCCCTGCAATAGCCCTATTTACAGTAAAATTGCGCAAATCCATGCGCTCACTTCTTCTGCGAATTAGTACCTGTAATTCGTCTTTGGTATAAAAACCATGCACCGCTCTGGAAGGATAGAAACAATCATCCCACAAATAAGTTTTAAACCCATTGCTATAAAAAATAATAGGGCGTTGTCCGAATTGCTTTTCAAGCGAATCTGCATATAATACGGCTTGGTGTTTTCCTTTTGTAGCATCGTGTAGCGTGCTTTTTGCCTCTACAATTGCCAAGGGCTTTCCATTGTCATCCCACAATACATAATCTACAAACCCCTTACCTGACGGATTAGTAGATCGGGGCATATCCGACACTTCATATTCTATATCTCTACCCGCTTCAAAATTATGCCATCCCGCTTCTTTTAAAAGTAAATCGATCAATTGCTTTCTCGTTTCTTGCTCAGAAGTCAAAGCTGGTACAGGATCGCTATTTTTGTAGGCTTCTTCTCGCTCCTCCTTACGCGCCTTAATTTGGCGCAATTGCTCTTCTAACTGCAGTTTTAAAACCTCGTTTTCTTCGGCCAACAATTGATTGGCTTTAAACGCTTTTTCTGCCTCCTGACGCTTCTTCTCATTCTCAGCTACTAAAGCCTCTAACTGCTTTGCCGTTTTATCTTTCTCATCTCCATAAGGAATAAAACGCTCATCAAAAGCAGGAATATCAGGATTAGACTCACTGTAGTACTTACTCAACCACGACAGAAAGCGAAAAGTGTGTTTCAAAACACTCAAAGCCTCTAATGCTCTCACTTTTTTACCATGGGCTGCATCATTTCCAATACGACGTACAATATCTAATTCTACCAAAATAGATGGTTTAATAATTAGCTTAAACGAATCACTTTTTAGTAGTGATGCTAATTTAGTATCATACGGCAAATCTAATTCTTCATCGTTTTCGTATAGCCAAAACAATGTTTTTTCTAAAACCACACGACACAAAACTGCTGCATGACGAGGGGCAGTAAAAGTGAACTTTTCTGCTTCTATCATATCGGCATAAAACCCTGGAAACTCTCCTTGTAAAAAAGTAAAATTGGTATTCATATTGGCATTGAGTATTTCGACTAAAATACAACAAATTGAAATAGCATAAAAGAATGTTAAACAAAGATTTCTATTGACTTCACAGCCCTATTTATTTTATTTATTTCACATTTTTTAAGAGATACAAATAGAAATCAGACTCTTTTCACCTGCCTTAGTTATAATTTGTTAATCAACAAGCACTTTTTCAAATGCACAAAGTGCTTTTACCTTGCGTATTTATTTGAAACGAAGCAAAAAATAAGCAAATGCAACGCCTTGCAAACTGCCTATAAACAAAAAAGCACAAAGTATTTTACTTTGTGCTTTTATAGATATCGTTTAATGTCTGCAAAGAATAGGATGCCCATATTGCAACCTCCATAGCTTTTCCACGTCACTGGCATATAGAGTATATGCAGCATCATCTTGTAACCAAGAAATCAATTTTTGATGAGCTACCTCATCAAAATTAAAAAACGAAACATAAAATCGTTCTATATCCAAATTGGTGTTGGCTAGATTTAATGTCCCCGTACGAGGATCATTACAATTAAACTCTTGGCGAATGCGCTCTCTTAGCCCAAATGCTGGTTTAATTGAATTGCGATAACCACCTATACCATTGTAGAGTACAATGCGATTACCTACCTGCTGCTTACACACATAATCTAACATCTTGCGTTGATTAACTAAAAGACGAATATTAACATGCCGACTTTTAGGTATGGGTTCGTACGCCATAGTAGCAAGTTCCTCAAATGTATAATCTGTCCAAATCCAATACAGCCCTCTTTGCTTAGAGGCTAAATATGTATTTAGTTCCTTATAAGGCACAATCGTTTGCAATTGCGATTGATGAATGACTTCTAGATCTTCTTTCGTTATCACGCTCTCTTAGTTTTTAAAACTCTCTTGCAACAAACTGTTAAATAAGTCTTGACTTTTAGCAAGGCTTTCTTGTACCTGTTGTTTTTGAGCTTCTATAATTGCTACTCGCTCCGCAAATTGGTTTTGTAACGCTATTGGTGGATAATTAATCTCTAATTCTTTAATCATTGTTAAGTTCATGTTCTTCTGACGAACCCCCCTTTGTTGACTTTTATAAAATTCTTTTCCGTATTGTATTGAAAAATAAACAAATAATGAGTTTACTTTTTTATCATCTAATTTGGAAAAAGCAATAGCTTGATTACATGTTATTTCTTCTGTATTAATACTTGACTTAAGTGCTGCTGTATCATACATTCCTAAAAGAATACTTCCTTTTTCAATAATCTTAGCGGCTGAATTCTGAATAGCTTCTTCTGTAATAAACTCTTTTGATGTATGAATAAAAATTTCATTAAGCTCTCCGGATGAAACCCAAGGTATCCTACCTGTATAATATTTTTCAATAGATCTTAATGGTGTACCTCCTGATTTCCAAATTCCAAATTCATTTAATTCTCTCTTCTCCCATCTCTTTTCATTTTTTACAGGATCACCAAACATATCTAAAAAAAGCGATTGCGTTAAGGCATCATAGTTCGCAATGATTTCTTCCGTATAGCGGATAACTTCTTGCGCTTTATCTAACTTCGCTGCAATGGCTTTTTGCTCAATAAGTGAAGGAAAGGGGATTAAAGTATTATCAAATTTACCTTTTGTAATATGTTTCATTGTTGCACCATGAACTTGAGATTTTAAATCATCAAGAATATACTGAATTACAAAAACAAAATACTTTTTATCAATATTTAGCTTATCAAAAATAACTTTAAATATATGTTGATTTAACCATGCATCATCTCTTTGCCAAATATAAATCCCCAAAGTGGCTGACCAAGAAATTAAAATATCTCCTTTAACAACTTTATATTTTTCATTAATTTCTCCGTCATAAAAGTTAGTATCTTTATTAGACTTCGTTAAATTCTGAATACGAATTATTTCTTTTCCATTTTCTTTCCAATCTGTTGGTTTAAAAGCATATCCATTTACAAATGTAGCTACATCACCTAATCTAACTTTCTTCATACTTAAATAATTAACACCAGTGTACTGGGTTTTGGGTTTCTACTGCGGCTTTGCATATTTTTTCTAAAGCTTCTATGATATACTTCCAATAGCTATCACTTTGGTATATATCTTTAACCACTTCGTAAGCTATTTCTGTTTCCAAGGGCTTATTTTCACCCAACTGCATAGGAAAATAAGAACCTATACGCAAGCTTTTCGCCTGGTGATCGCAATACGCAATTCTTTTTTCTTCTACTACAACAGTAGAGAACTCCATAGCTTGAAACAAAATATAATCGTTCTCCACCCCATCTACTTCTTTGGTTTCTACAATGAAAAAACCTCGATTATCCAAAATCATTTTTTTGTTTAAATCAAAAAAAGCAAATGGAATTGTATCCTCGTAATCTCCTATCATGATAACGTTCTTAGATTCTTTCTCTCGCAAGACAATTTTCTCCATTGGAACTTTTAAACCTTTTAGATAGTGCAATTCATGTAATGCTTTTTCTGCTTGACTTGCAGGCATACAACCACCATTTACTGATGGTAATTCTTTTAGCAATACCGGAAATACCTCCATGCCTCCTTGGCTGTACAAATAACTTTTGAAACCAGCCATTCCCATTCCATTTGCAAGCCACACTTCGGCATATTCCATAGCCTCATGCGAACAAGCGGTGTGTTTCCACTCGTCAAATTGGTTTTGTTTTTCAAAATAAAGCTCCCAATCTTCATCAGTATGCAGATCCGTTTCGGGAATATCTAAACTCAAACCATCTTCATCCAAAACCACCAGCTCTGGAAAAGGCGGAACCGAAGTTTTACCATCTTGGTAACATCTACAAACTACAAAAGAACTGTAACTCACTATCCCAACATTTTTTCCAGTTCTACAATAGCAGCTTGTCTTTGAGCATCTAATTCTTTTATAGCAGCAATAATATCTTTGGGTGCATCGTAGTGCACTTCTTCATATACGACTTCTTTGTATCGGTTAATGCTTAAATCATACCCATTAGCTACAATCTCTGCCTTTGGCACTAAAAACGATTGCGCTGTACGTGCTTCTACTAAAGCTTCAACCTCTTTAGGTGTTAAGTCCCCTAATTTATTCCATGCACCTAAAATAGCAGGTATATCACATTTTCCGGCTACTTCTTCTAACACGCTCTCTGGTTTTGAAAAAACCTGAGCCATAGCCTCTTCTGACACTAACATAGTACGCTTGTCGTCTAAACTATATCCATCAGCTTTCATATCGTAAAACCATACGTTATCTGTACCTCCCGAATTTGTTTTAGTAAAAATCAAGATAGCCGTACTCACCCCTGCATAAGGTTTAAACACCCCACTTGGCATTGAAATAACACCTTGTAATTGCTGGTTTTCAATCAACTCTTTGCGGATGTTTTTATGAGCAATAGAACTACCAAATAACACACCATCGGGTACAATAACCGCAGCGCGACCTCCTAATTTTAACATGCGCAAAATCAAAGACATGAATAATAATTCTGTTTTCTTTGTTTTTGTTACTTGCAATAAGCTACTTTCAACCTCATCATAATCTAAAGCTCCTTTAAACGG
Source organism: Myroides phaeus (assembly GCF_009799805.1). Lineage (NCBI taxonomy): Bacteria > Pseudomonadati > Bacteroidota > Flavobacteriia > Flavobacteriales > Flavobacteriaceae > Myroides > Myroides phaeus. The sequence continues at coordinate 1,919,585 of NZ_CP047050.1, read as the reverse complement.
CGGATTGGCTAAGATCAAAGAATACTGACTCGTGATTTCGTTGCTTTCTGCTAAGGCACTACCTCCCATCACAACAGGAGTGTCTATACCGTGCAACTGCAAGTTCATAGTAGCAATACGCATCATCGAAGGGTCTATCTCAATTCCGTTAAACATCTTGGTATTGTAATGCTCGCGAAACCCTTTTTCTAAAAACCACTCGTTGTGAACCTCATTTAAATACTGACTTGCATTCACTAAAAATCCAGCCGTACCCATTGCAGGGTCACAAATAGTATCTTCTTTTGTCGGTTGCATCAGCTCCACCATCATACGAATAATGTGGCGAGGCGTACGGAACTGTCCGTTAGTCCCTGCTTCTGCAATTTTACCCAACATATATTCATACAAATCTCCTTTGGTATCTTTTTTATTTAAAGGCAATTTGTCTATTTGTTGTACTACTTTATCTAACAACTTTGGTGTTGGAATCATAAAAGTAGCCCCTTTCATATACTCTGAAAACTTACCACCTACAGCGCCAATGGTTTTCATAAAATCAAAAGCAGTAACGTGATTTAATTCTTCTTTTGGACGTGTAAAAATATCAAACATCACCTCTGAATCTTTGTCTTTAAAAAAATTCCAGCGCAGGCTTTTTTGGTCTTTGGTATAAATATTTTTCTTTACAGAAGTACCCAAATCGTTAATTTCCCTTTCAATTAAAATTTGTCTATCATCTAATTGTTTCAAAAAGATAAGATACGTAAACTGTTCTATTACTGTCAATGGGTTAGAAATACCCCCTGTCCAGAAATCATTCCATATTCTATCAATCTGAGACTTCAATTCTCCTGTAATCATAATTGCCTGTATTTATTGTTATTAGTTAAAAACATTACACCAAACAGCTGTTTACTGTGTGTTTAAAATGCTTTTCATAAACTTATCCACCAAAGATAGGGCAATGCAAAACATTTGCAATTATGCCTTATCTATTATTTTAAAAAAAGAGCCATCTCTTATCTAACACAGATAATGGTTTACAATACAAACAACAGATGAATTAAATATGCTATCCCTCCCAAAAAAAAGAGAAACATTAAATTTCTCTTTTTTAATTTCGTAGTTCATTATATTTTTTTAAACGAATACGTTTTCCTATAAACATTCAAAAACATTACATAAATATGTAGGCAATATTTTTTTAATGGTAATTTTCTAATTCGTTTTTATTTTTATGCTTAATAAGTAAAAACAGTATTTGAATGTATTTACATATATAATACATTGTTATTGTGGATATGGAAACATATAAAGAGAAAAGAACTAAACTTAAATTTAAACTAAATTCTTTTTTTAGAATTGTAAAGCTTATAATTTTTAAAAAAGATTCATTATATAAAACAAAGATGAATGACATCACAATAACTATAATATTTAATGCAATCAGTTTTTTTGAAAATTTTATTAAACTATTATAAAATGGCCTATCACTAAATTTATCAAACAAATATAAACTACCTACAAAAACCCCAAAGAAGAGTGCTGAAACATCTATCAGTTTATCATTAAATAAATTTACCTTGTCACTATATGTTACTTCTAAGCTATAATTTATTATAAATGAAATCACACATACAAGCCAAGGAATTATAGAATCTTTCCTCTTCCTAAATTTTATTCGCTTAATTTCTTTTATATTTTCCTCACTAATCATATATAACTTTTAAGATCCTTTATGTTCTCATTAAATAATTCAATAATTTTTTCTTTCCTTTCATTTTTTTGCAAATCAACTCCAACTCTAAAAACTTCTAATTTCATTCTTAAAAAATAAATATCACCTAACAAATTTAGTTTTGTTAATGATCGATCAGATTCTTCTGTATACCCATCAACCTCTACAACAGAAACATAATCATTTAATTTGGACTTCGATATCGAATTATTAAAATAATTAATAACTTCTAACATTAAATCTTTTGCTAATCCCCCCTTACTCTTAGGTTTGTCTACTTGAAATATAATTTCAGAAGAATCACTATTAAATTCAACAGCTTTCTTAATTTCTTCCTCAAAATTAATAGCTATCTTATCATTAATACTTGCCTGTAAAATTTTTGCTTCCGCTAGATACTTTGCAGGTTGTCTTACCAACATTTTAAACTTTTTATATATATCCATATTTAAAGCTTTCTTATATTGATCTTTTTTATAGATCGTACTAAATTTAATATCATATTTTTCAGTACCATCTTTAATATTAAAACTATGAAGAAAATCTATAAAACCATCTAAGTAAATACTATTAGAATTAATTTCATAAAATAATAAATCATTCTCTTTATCGTATAAAAATATATTCCCATAAACAAGAGAATCCTCTTCTTGTAAATCTAAAGGCTCAATCTTATTTGTAGTACCATTTAATTTAGGTGGAATATTCTTAGTAATTTCAGATTGAATAAATCCTATGAAAACATTGCTATTATCCTCTATTACTTCATAAGAAATACGCTTACCTCTTATTTCTTTTTTTATATTTAAAAGATTTTTTTTAGAGAGTATATCGTAAAATCTCAGGCTTTCTCCTTTTAAATTTTTCACTACAGAACTCACTACATCTACTTTTTTACTTGAAGGCTTATTAGTCATTAAAATATTATTAAAATTAACAAACAAAAGAAAGTTTTATTTGTTAATAAATAAAATGCTTTACTAAATAAACTCCTTACTTCACAAAGTATATAACATAAAAAATCCCCAATCAAGGGGATTTTCATCTTTACTAACAAAAAGCATACAAACTACCACCTTACTAACGTAAAATCGCCCAAATATTGGCTTTTAGAAGATGCTATAATTCGGTCGGACTTAGTCTGATACCAAAAGCCCCAAATATGCACCGTGTGTGATAACCACCCTTTGTGAAACTTTATAAAAGCCTCTGTAGATTCTCTGTTTTCTTCCATTTCAAGAATAGAGTACTCTTTGCTAGTTGGATTATTAATATACAAAACCAGTCTGTTTTTTTCATCTGGCATTAGTTCAGATTCAAACTTGTTCCATCTAATTCTAACCTTTAAACCACGTCTTAACCTTACGTTTCTACTCCTACCTGCCTACCTACAAACACCTTAATCACTGAATTACAACAACATACATATCTCATTCGCTTCTTTCTTTGGAACGGCTTTGCAATAGTACAAGAATCCTTCGCAAAACAAGGGTGTTTTGCGAAGGATTCCTAACCAATGCCAAACTCGTTCCCGATAAAAACAACAAAGTAAATCATTATTCAAACATCATAAAGGCAAATCATTATTCGCCTATATAACAATATAAAGTAAAATATATCTGTAATAAAATATCTCTTTTATAACTGGAAATTGAAAGACAACAAATCTATCATAAATAGTTTTATATAGATACAAGAACAACCTATACCTACTTTTATTCTTATTTGGTTAGAGAGTATGACACAGTACTCAAGCACGTCCTGTGAAATATGATAAACCGGAAACAGGTTGTAGTGCCAGTGCTTTTTTAGGGAAGTTTTAATGAGGAGAGTGTTGTTGGAAAAAGAAAACCCCACAGTGTATGCTGTGGGGGTTTTGGGTTTCTATATAAATTAATAATTATCTATTTTTTTATTCGTGGCTATATCAAGCTTTACATTTGCTCGTCGAGCTTTCATTTGTATATTTTGCTTATCTGTATCTTTCTTAGGAGAACTACTACATACTATATACGCTTTTGAGTTTCCTTTAGCCCCTAATTGTCTTTTAGTTTCAATTATTTGATCTATCCCATGTTTAACATCAGTTCCTTTTAATTCGATGAAAATTTCTAAATCTTTACTGTCTACAATTAGCATAAAGTCACACCTTATCCCCTCTTTAATCTCACATCCATCTACGGCAACTCTTTTGCTTACAACCTGATCGGGATTATTCAGCGTTAATTTTCTTCCATTTTCTTCAAAAACGTGAATCTTACGAGAATCTTCTATTATACATGTACTCATATTAATCAAATTCTATATCCAACAATTGATCAAATTCTCTCCCTATATCATTAGACACCTCATCTAATACAGTAGCATTGATTATATTGTTTTCTTCATCCATCAAATCAATAAGTGCTGTTTTTGTAAGTGCATAAGCTCCAACAGCATCACAGCTTAAAAACTGTTCTTCTGTAATTACTTTCCCTACCTCTTTGCGTTTTTCTGTATTCTTATTTGCTATATTCCCAGCATAAATAAGATTATTAAATGACGACAAGATATACGGACTATGTGTGGTAATGAATATTTGAATATTAGTAGAGTTGCTATTATACACCTTTGCTAACAACTCAACAATTGCTTTTTGAGCTGTAGGAAACAAATGAGCTTCAGGCTCTTCTATGTACAAAATACATCCTGAAGTATTCAACTTTTTATCATAAATAGCTCTCAATATCATCAATAAAGGCAAAGCTTCTTGTTGTCCTGAAGACACATTTTTAAGTTCTACTTTACGATTATCTTTATGCAAGATATAATCTTTACGATTATCATCGCGTATAAACTTACCTCCAATTACATCTTCAATTAAACGATCACAAGAACTATCCTCATTGATTGTAGTTTGAAAATCACTAATTATCTGATATAGCTGTCCAAATTCTCTTAAAAAATAGTCAATTGAATTAGTATCACTATTAAGAATTGAATAAATGTTAGAATGTAGTGTTGAGAAAAAACTACGCCCTGCAGGAATAAAAAGCTGTGGTACATTCCTATCTCTAATTTGATTACGTACTATGTTTCGAAAATTGTTTTTTCGAGATAAATATTCTTGAATATCTTGATCTTTATAAATCTGAAGCTTAGAGTCATTTTTAATATTGTATAATCCTTCCAATAGATTATTTATAGCGTTGGGTAAATGAATATCAAAATTGCCAAGACCATTACCTTCTATAACAAAGATTTCCCCTTCTATACTAGTATAAGTAATTTTAAAAGGTTGTTTTGTATTAAAACTACTTTTATCAAATATCTTTTTAAATTTGTTTTGTACTGACTCTTTAATAAAACTTACTTGATCTGTAGTTTCAATTCGTTCAACTGCATCATTTACAATCCCTTTAAAGAAATAAAGCAATTTTACAACAACACTTTTTCCAACCCCTTGAGGGCCTATTAGAATATTGACTGGTTTAACTTCTAAATATAGATTGTCAATTCCTGCAAAATTCTTAATATCGATTGTTTCTTGATTTACCATAAAGTTATTAGTATAAATATAATGCTTTTTAAAAAGTATGCTTTCTCAAAAACAAATATACTATATATTGTTTTGTTATCAGAGTTGTCTTGTTTTTTATTACTTTAGTTATAAAAAAACACTAACGCATATTGCTTTTTTTAAATATCTTTTCAATAACCTATTAGACAGTTTAAACGCTATTAAAATGAATGATAAATATTGAATATCTTAGAGTTCAAACCTTTTATCCAATTGAGAGAAAAGAGGAACTTGATAAATTAAAAGGAATGAAATTAGAAATTGTCAATGATAATTATGGTTTTTACTCATAACACCTAAAAGCTTATTTTTAAAACTATTTACTTTTAAAAAAACTCTACAAAGCTTGCTTAACCAAGCTCATGATATATTCTAAATTATCTGTACTTGAAACAGCTAATTCATAATCTCCATTTCCATAATGCCCTTTTGTAGAAGCATCAATTGTTAGCTTTTTAGTGTCTTCTAATGTTCCTTTCTTCATATTAATCCACAAGATCAAATTCTTCTGTTGAACACGTATATCAACAATATTATTTTTCAACTTAAATGCGATATACATCTTCTTGGGAACAATTTCTATATCTCCCGATAAATTAAGAATAGATGCTTTAAAAGCTTCATATAATTCTATAATATCATCACTCTTCCCTTCTAAATGATTTTCTTCAGAATAAACAATTATTTCTTTTGCTACTTTAGCTATTTGCGAATCTTGATCGCTCTGTACCTCTTTAATAGCTGGTGCTGACTTTGACTTCTTAATAGGATTAACTACAATGATATCATTCGTATATTGCTTTATCTCCCATAATTCAATAGGCAAGTCCTTAAAATTAGAAGCTTGCTTTTGAAATGAAGTAAATGATGGTGATACAAAAACAACTTTAGATTGAGACCAATCTACATCATTGCGCTTTAGATTACCGCTTTGACTTTCGTTGTATTCTACTATAAAATCTGCGCGATTCTCTAACATCAGATTCAGATAAGATACTCCCTGATCGACTACAGAATAACTGCGCTCTCTTTTATACTCTATAATAACAAACGAATTGTTCTCTTGATCATAAGCTAAAGTATCTATGCGATTTGCTTTGATAGAAAACTCAGATTTAATAAACTTCCACCCTGTTATATTCTCTAAGTTGGCTTCAAATAATTGCTGTATTTCTTTCTCTAGCTTAAATGGCTTTTCTTTTAAGCTTGACAACTTACTTTTTTGTTGAGTATATAATTGCATAGGATACTGTTTTTATTTCTGATTTGATTTTTTTTCACAAGATGTCCAAATATACAATAAGTAAAATCTTGATGATAATTAAATGTGCAAGTGGTGCTCTTTATTTAGTAAACAAACTGGGAACTGAATTAAGTGAGATGTGAAACGTGATGTGTCAAAACTGAAAACAGGAAACCGAAATATCATTGTAAAGAAAACACCACAATTTAACCGGAGCGCCTAAGCGGCCTTATTTGTTTCTTTTTGGTATCAAAAAAGAAAAGAAAGAAATAGAAAAACATAATTTTTCAAGAAAGAAAGGTTGAAAGCTGTGCTTTCAAACAAAATATGCAAATGTTAGATATCAGTCGTAAATGGAAATCATTGCTTTTAATAAACAACACATCATTATAAACCTCATAATTACAACTCATACAACAATAAAAAAAACAATATGTCACGCAGTTATAACCGATGATAGGTCCACGTTAAATCACTTGTTAAAACTTGCAACAGAACAGAATTTAGCTATCTTCGTATTACTAAAACTGAAACAACTTTATGGAATGTATTTCTGTATTTGATATGCTCAAAATTGGCGTAGGACCTTCAAGTTCTCATACTTTAGGTCCGTGGAGAGCAGCAGAACAATTTTTAAATGAACTGCACGATCGCCAAATATTTAATCAAGTTTCTAATGTAAAAATAGACTTATATGGCTCGCTTTCTCTAACGGGAGTGGGACACGCAACGGACTTAGCTGTGATGCTGGGTTTAAGTGGGGCTGACCCTGAGTATGTGCCTGTAGAGGATATAAGCTCAATTATAGCTAAGATAAATGATACGAAAACCTTGGTTTTAGGGGGTAAAACACCAATTACCTTTGATCCTAAAACTCAGATTGTTTTCAATAGAAACTTCTTGCCTTTTCACGCAAATGGAATGACGTTTACTGCTCAATATGGTGAACACGAAATCTATGAATCTACTTTCTACTCTATTGGGGGTGGATTTGTTGTGAAAGAGGAAACAGCACAGAATAAAGAAAATGACGAGATTAAAGCGTCTTTCCCTTTCCCTATTGATAAGGCAACTGAACTGTTAGCTTATTGTAAAGAGCAAGGAATGTCGGTTTCTGAAATCGTGTACGAAAATGAGAAATCTCTTCGTACGGATGAGGAAATTCACCACGAACTTATGCGTGTGTGGAATACAATGCTGGAATGTATGTACATTGGTTGTCACACTGAAGGTATATTGCCTGGTGGACTAAATGTGCGTAGAAGAGCATATGATACTCACTCTAAATTAAAAGGCGAATTACCTTATACTAATCCACAAGAATGGCTACAAACAATCCGCAAGACGAAGGTGTACTTCCGCCAAATCTTGAAATGGGTAAGCTGTTTTGCTTTAGCTGTAAACGAGGTTAACGCTGCTTTAGGTCGCGTTGTTACTGCTCCTACAAATGGTAGTGCAGGAGTAATTCCGGCTGTTTTGATGTACTATTTGGTAATTGAAAACCACAAGGCAAGTGAGAAAGAAATTAAGCAGTTCCTTTTAGTGGCGGGTGAAATTGGTAGTATCTTCAAAAAAGGAGCAACTATCTCTGCTGCGATGGGTGGTTGTCAGGCTGAAATTGGCGTGTCAAGTGCTATGGCGGCTGGTGCATTGTGTGAAATGATGGGTGGTACGCCTGAACAAGTGATGATGGCAGCTGAAATTGCTATGGAACACCACTTGGGATTAACGTGTGATCCGATCGGTGGTTTAGTGCAGGTACCTTGTATTGAAAGAAATACAATGGGGGCTATTAAGGCTATTAATGCGGCTGAATTAGCGTTAGACACTGATCCTAAGAATGCGAAAGTGCCTTTGGATAAAGTGGTTAATACGATGTGGGAAACGGCTAAAGATATGAACAACAAGTATAAAGAAACTTCTGAAGGTGGACTGGCAGTTGCTGTTAGTTTGTCTGATTGTTAACTATATGAAGAGACTAATAACGACAATACTTTGTTGTATTACAATACAAACGTGGGCGCAAGACATACTGTATGTCAACGCGCCTACGGTTGCTTATAAGGATAGCCAAGCAACGCAAAAAATGGGTATCTACACACAAGGAACACAGCTGACTTCGTTTGAAAAAGTGTCTAATAAATTGTATAAAGTGCTGGTTGATTACCAATCGCCTATGTACATAAATGACATTAAAAACCTCAGCACGAAGTATAAAGAGGTGGAAACAATTGCTTCTCCTGCTCCTATTATTGATAAGGACGAGTTTTATGCGGCTCCTCACTTGTTTACAACTGTGGCGGGACTAAAAGTTCGCGAGTATCCTTCAAGTACGTCTTCTGTGTTGGGAACAGTGCTAAATGGTACTATTGTGCCACTACCCTTTTTCCCTGACGATAAAGAAGCGTGGGTTTCTATTGATTATATGGATAGAAAGGGGTATATTCAAGCAAAATTTTTAGGACAACGCCCTGATTTAGACGAGTTAATCCAAGCGTATAAGTATGCTACGGACACTCAGGACCAAAAGAAATACGCTGAGCGCGTGTTGGAATTGGGTTGGAATAGTGCGCATTATTACACGATTCAGGCGTTAGACGTTTTTGTTGAGTATGCTAAAAACAACAATTTGATGGAGTTAGCAGAGATTAATCAACTTAAAAAACAAGTTTTAGAGGCAACTCCGCTTGACGGGGATTCAAGTAAAGTAGAAAAGCTACAGAAAAAACAACAATTTGGTTTTACAATCAACGGCATCGTTGAACCATTGGCTGGTTTTGATGGAGAGCTGGTTAAACAATATATTGGGTATCCTTTAGAGACGTACTCGGATTTGGAAGATTGTGCTTTAGGTGATTATGAAGGTAATGCTTTATATAACTCGGCTGAGTTTATCACGAACGATTTGTCAAATACCGTGAAAGCTCGAAAAATGGATATGCTTAATTTCAACGGTTTTAAAATTGGCAAACATTTGCTAAATGGCGAAACAACGGAGAAAGATTTTTTAAAAATAGCTAAGGGGTTGATAGGTAATATCTCGCCTTTAGACAAATCATACACCATTTATTTAGATGGACAGGCTTGCCTTTTCATCTTCCAAAATGGATTATTATCAAGAGTGGAATTGATTTATTACTGTTAATCCTTTTAATTCCCCTCTTTTTATCTAATTTTACATTTCTAACAAAAAGAACAATTATGTCAGTAGCAAAAAAAGATTATAAGAAAGTGACTACTAAGTCGCTTATCGATATGAAAGCTAATGGTGAAAAAATTTCAATGCTTACGTGTTATGATTACTCAATGGCTAAAGTATTGGAAGCTGGAGGAGTAGATGTAATGCTTGTAGGTGACTCTGCAAGTAATGTAATGGCAGGACATGAGACAACATTGCCTATTACATTAGACCAAATGATTTATCACGCACAATCTGTTGTACGTGGTGCGGAGAGAGCTTTAATAGTTGTTGACTTGCCATTTGGTTCTTATCAATCGGATCCTAAAGAAGCTTTGCGTTCTGCAATTCGTATCATGAAAGAAAGTGGTGCACACGCAGTTAAAATGGAAGGTGGAATTGAAATTAAAGATGGTATTAAACGTATCTTAGATGCTGGTATTCCTGTAATGGGACACTTAGGTTTAACACCTCAATCTATTTACAAATTCGGAACTTACACGGTAAGAGCTAAGGAAGAAGAAGAAGCAGCTCAATTAATTCAAGACGCTAAAATGTTGGAAGAAATTGGATGTTTTGCTGTTGTTTTAGAGAAAATTCCTGCTGCTTTAGCGAAAAAAGTAGCTGAAAGCATTTCTATTCCTGTAATCGGAATTGGTGCTGGTAATGGTGTTGACGGACAAGTATTGGTTATCCACGATATGATTGGTTTAACACACGAGTTCAACCCTAAATTCTTACGTCGTTATTTAAACATTTTCGACCAAATGAAAGGGGCTGTTGAGCAATACGTACAAGACGTTAAAGCTGTTGATTTCCCCAACGAAAATGAACAATATTAAGCTTATATACTCTTTTATATAAGTTCAAAAATATCCTTTAAACACTATTAAAGGATATTTTTGTTTTAAAATCTATTCTATGAAAATTGTTTCTACACCTGATAACTTACAAGTGCTTCACGAGGATAACCATATTATTGTGGTTAATAAACGCGTGGGTGATATTGTTCAAGGTGACCAAACGGGCGATATGCCGCTAAGTGATATCGTCAAGCTTTATTTAAAGAAAAAATACAACAAACCAGGTGAGGTGTTTTTAGGGGTGGTTCACCGCTTAGACAGACCTACGTCGGGATTGGTGGTTTTTGCTAAGACTTCAAAAGCGCTTACTCGCTTGAATGAGTCGTTTAAAAATAGAGAAACACAAAAAACGTATTGGGCGGTAATTAAGAATGCCCCTCCTAAAGTGGAAGATACTTTAGAGCATTTCTTGGTTAGAAACCCTAAAAACAATACGTCTAAGGCGCATAAAAAGGAAGTTCCAAATAGTAAGAAAGCAAAGTTGTCTTACCGTATGTTCCATCAGTTGAAAACATACTCTGCTTTGGAGATTGATTTACACACGGGACGACACCACCAGATTCGCTGTCAACTTGCCGCTGTGGGGTGCCCGATTAAAGGGGACTTAAAGTATGGCGCTGACCGCAGTAATCCTGATGGAGGTATTCACTTACACGCACGCAAGCTTACTTTTGTGCATCCTGTTACAAAAGAATCCTTGACGATAACTGCCCCTACTCCAGAAGATGTTATCTGGAATGAGGTATCAAACTAAAATATAAAAGGTGCATATCGCAATTGATATGCACCTTTCGTATTTTATATGGTTACCAGTTTTCGGTTAACAGTTCCCTGTTCAACGCATCATGTATTTCGGTTTTCGGTTACCGGTTAACAGTTTACGGTTCGACGCATCACGTTTTACGTTTCACGTATTTCGGTTTTCGGTTTTCGGTTATCAGTTCCCGGTTTCCGATTAACAATTCCCCTTTTACTTTACTCCTCTGTAACAATCGGTTTATCATTTCGCGACCACTCACTCCACGAACCAACGTATAACTTCGGAATCTCCATTCCTGCTGAGGCGATGGCTAATAAACTATGGCAAGCAGTGATGCCTGAACCACAGTGAACGATTACTTCTTCTTTTCCTGTAAACGCTTTGGTGTATTTGTCTTTCAACTCATTAGGTGATAAGAACAATCCGTTACCATCTAAATTAGACATAAACGGAATATTCACTGATCCTGGAATATGTCCTGCCACTTGGTCAATAGGTTCTGTGTGTCCTTTATAACGACTTGGCTCACGAACGTCAATAACCAAATAAGTAGGCTTTTCTGAGTTTGCCTCTACTTCATCTATTGTCGCTGTTGGCAATAACCACGCATTAATAGGGTAAGCCCCTACTGCCTTTATCTCTACGGGTTTATCATTCGTAGGAAAACCTTGTTTCACTGCCTCTTGTATTCCTCCGTTTAAGACCTGTACCTTTGGATGTCCTACTGCTTGTAACATCCACCAAAAACGAGCTGCCGAATTAGCGCCGTTCTTGTCGTCGTAAATGACAACGTGACTATCAGGTGTTATTCCTAAGTCTTGTAAAGCTTGAGCAAACTGAGCTAACGTAGGTAAAGGGTGTCTTCCGCCTTGTGCTGCGTCTGCTCCTATATTAGCCAACTGCTTGTTAGAATCGACAAAAATAGCACCCTCTAAATGCTGTGCGTCATAATTTGCCTTTGCGTCTTTGTGGTTTGAAGCATCAACAATAACAAGGTTATCCCCTCCTGTTTGTTGTAATACTACTAACTCTGACACTTGTATAATGGGTTGTAAGCTCATCTTTCAATAGTTTTAATTGTGGTTCTAAAAATACGCGATTACAATCGCGGAATAGCAATAATCTTTGTTAATCTCATTCCTAAGGCTAAAATATCTCTATCGCCTTTCACATCATACGTATTATTAGTCATTGAAATACTCGTTTCTGTATCCAACACCATTCTCTTCACGGCTGTACTCACTTCATAGGTTACGTACAAATCGTCTGTATCTAAAAACTTGGTTACAATTTTCAACACCCCGTGTTCTTCATTTACATTAAACGGTAATACCTTATTAATCGCTGGGTTAAACGATTCAGACACATACACCGTTAGCTCTTTAGGTAAGAAGCGTTGACCAACTGCCATTGCCTCTTTCGCTGTGTACACAATTCGCTCTGCCTTATACCCTACTAAATCAATAAAATCACCTGTTGCCACGCGGTCGTAATTCAACGTATCTATATTCGTTTGCAACTGCTCAGCGTCTATATAATTCTTTTTATAAGAGAAGTTTAACTTGCTGTTAGGTGCAATCGTTGACCCGACATACGCAAAGCCCTCATCCAAAATATCATTCCACTTATTCTCTAAAACATACGTAAGCCCCTCTCCTTTGTAAACCGCCTCGTAACCTGCAACATAAACACTACTACTGATAAAAGGCAAAGTGCCGTAAGTGGTAGTGAAAGACGGACTATTCTTAATCACTTCTTGCAAATGGGCGTTGTCTTCTTTTGATAGTTTAGCCCCGTATTCTTTTGCTAAATCAAGCATATGTAACGGATCTTTACTCACATATTTTACAAAGTCGTTAAAGATAGGATCACTCATAGACATTGTGTACGTCAAGGCACCTTCTTCAAACTTATCTACTTCTTGTTTCTCTTTATTTACTGATTCTGTCTGTGGTTCCCCCGTTGGTTCGTCTCCCTTTTTATCGTTCTTACAACTGGTAATTAGGAGTCCAACACCCAACAATAATAGCATACTTTTTTTCATAAACATCATTTTTTGTATGCCTAAAATACGAAAACTATATAACCCTTTCTAAGAATTGTATAACTAATAATTGGTTGAATTGTTCGTATTTTGTAATTACCTTAATACACATATTTATACTATAATGAAAAAACTATATAAAGTTAGCGGAATGAGCTGCAACGGTTGTAGAACCAAAGTAGAGAATACGCTAAACGAACTAAAAGACATTAATGCACAGGTTACGTTAGAAACGGAAGAGGCTGCTATTGAATCGAAAAGCGAGATTGACACCTTACACTTGCAAAAGGCATTGCTGAAAAAAGGGAACTATATCTTACAAGAAATTGTAACCCATACAGATGGTACACAAGAGGTACTCCCTCCGGTTGAAATTAGTGAGGAAGACCAGTATGTACAGGAGATTCCGCAGGGAATGGCAGACAAGGCAGGGAAGTATTTCTGTCCGATGTTATGTGAGGGTGATAAGGTTTATGACACCAATGTAGGTTGTCCGGTATGTGGGATGAACTTAGAACACATACCAGCTGCAAAGGTTGAAAAAACAGTGTATTACTGTCCGATGTTATGTGAAGGCGACAAGACCTATGACGAACCAGGGGATTGTCCTACTTGTGGTATGAACTTAGTTGAAAAGACGATTTCAGTTGAACCAGAAGATACCACGTATAAGGATATGTTGAAAAAACTGCGCATCTCCTTAGCTTTTACTATTCCTGTGTTTTTACTGGCAATGGGTGGTATGATTCCGGGTGACCCAATTGGCCAGGTAATCCCCCATCACATCAATAACTACTTACAACTGCTATTTACCATTCCGGTTGTCTATGTGTGTTGGATGTTTTTCCAACGAGCGTGGACATCGTTTAAAACGTGGAATCTAAATATGTTTAGTTTAATTGGATTAGGAGCTGCGGCGGGATTGGTATTCAGCGTAGTAGCGTTGTTCTTTCCAAACTTATTTCCTGAGGATTTCAAAGGAGAACACGGTATTCACTTGTATTTTGAGTCGGTAGCGGTTATTCTGACCTTGGTTTTAGTTGGACAAGTAATGGAGGCGAAAGCGCATAGTCGTACCAATACGGCAATTAAAGAGTTGTTGAAACTATCGCCTACTGATGCTACGTTGGTAACAGATAAGGGGGATGAAAAAATAGCGATTGACAAAATAGTCAAAGGCAACAAACTACGCGTTAAACCAGGAGAGAAAATTCCCGTTGACGGTGTAATTGTAGAAGGAGAAAGTAGCATTGATGAGTCAATGATTTCAGGAGAACCAATTCCTGTTCACAAGATAAAAGGTGCCCCTGTAGTAGCGGGAACAATCAACGGCAACAGCTCTTTTGTGATGTCGGCTGAGAAAGTAGGTAGCGAAACCTTGTTGGCACAAATCATTGAAATGGTAAACAACGCGAGTCGCTCACGTGCGCCAATTCAGAAGTTAGCAGATAAAGTGGCGAAATACTTTGTACCAACGGTGGTTTTGATTGCTGTGGTCACTTTCTTCTTGTGGAAAATATACGGTCCGGAACCTAAATTGGCTTTTGCTTTTGTGAATGCCTTAGCCGTGTTAATCATCGCTTGTCCGTGTGCTTTAGGATTGGCAACGCCTATGTCTATTATGGTTGGAATTGGAAAAGGGGCACAAAACGGTATCTTGATTAAGAACGCAGAGGCACTGGAAACAGCGAATACTATTGATGTGGTAATTACGGATAAAACGGGTACGCTGACAGAAGGGAAACCATCGGTTGAGAAAATCGTTAGTCTGACTGAGGCTTACACAGCTGAAGAGTTGCTATACTTGACCGCTTCGTTAAACCAGAATAGTGAGCACGCTTTGGCGACTTCGTTTGTTAATAAAGCAAAAGATGAAGGCGTACAGCTTATTCCTGTAAAAATGTTTACCAACAACACAGGTAAGGGTATTCAGGGAATTGTAGATAAAAAGCGTATTTCTCTTGGTAACAAAGCGTTAATGGTGAGCGTTCGCGCTGAGTTGTCTGATGTGTTAATACAACAAGTAGCAGTTGAGCAAAACCTTGGAAAGACAGTTTCGTATATCGCTGAAAACAACACCATTATAGGATATGCAGTGTTATATGACAAGATAAAAGAGAGCAGTAAACAAGCAGTGAAAGACTTGCAACAAAAGGGTATTGAGGTAATTATGATTACGGGAGATAACCCTAATACCGCTAAGGCTGTAGCTGATGAATTAGGCATTGTTCACTTCCTTGCTGAGGCGATGCCACAAGACAAGTTGAACGAGATTAAGAAGCTACAAGAACAAGGGCGTATCGTAGCAATGGCAGGTGATGGTATTAATGACGCTCCAGCATTGGCACAGGCAAATGTGGGGATTTCAATGGGTACGGGAACTGATGTGGCTATTGAAAGTGCGGAAGTTACGTTGCTAAAAGGCGACTTAGCTGGTATTCCAAAGGCGATTAACTTGAGCCACGGGGTAATGCGTAACATCAAACAGAACTTATTCTTTGCTTTTGTGTACAATAGCGTGGGAATACCAATTGCAGCAGGGATTTTATATCCTGTATTTGGTTTACTCCTATCGCCAATGATTGCGGCAGTAGCTATGAGTTTTAGTTCAGTTTCTGTTATTTCAAACTCGTTAAGACTGAAAAACCTGAAACTTTAGGGAGTTAAAACACTTACTTTAGGGTTGATAAATAAGCTTACCAAGACAACACCAGTTTAGGTGATTATAGTAGATAAAAAATAAAAGGTTGCAACGCTGTGTGTCGTTGCAACCTTTTTACATTTAAAAAACACAATATAAATAAAATCAAAAAAGAGCTCGATATACTCAAGCTCTTTTTCTCACCTTAAATCAAAAACTGCAAACACATTTTACAATTTTAATTTTTTACTTTTAAAAAAAGGCCACTCGATAGAATGGCCTTCTATACTGATACATCTTATATTAAATAAAACAAGTCCCCACTCCGTTTTTTTAAATTGTATTAAGATGCCCAGAGCAATATTTTTTCCTTATTACCTACGGCTAAGATACATATTAATTCCAAACTTTAACAATTAAAAATAAATAATTTTAAATAATTACCAAAAATTAATACATTACAACTAAAAAACAATATTTCATTATTCAATTTTCACAATACACATTGTTTTTTTAACAATTAGCACTTTATACAAACACTCTGTTAGTGAATATATTATTTAAATCATACAATTCCCCCTCAATGTATAGTTTTACTACTGATATACAACTACATAACGCTAACTTTATTCATTTATTGAGTTTACAATGACGCTTTGTAACATATATTTTAACAGCATATACCTCATTATCCGTTTTTTTAAACTAATTTGACCTCTTTACAAAACAATCGCCGAATATGAAAAAATCAATACCTGCTATCCCCGCTGCTATCTTATCTATGATGAGTGTACAAGGTGGTGCTTCTATTGCAAAATCACTATTTCCTATCTTAGGAGCAGCAGGTACAAGTTCACTCCGCATTGGTATATCGGCTATTATCTTGTTCTTTTACAACAGACCTAACTTAAAAAAGCTCACTGCTCTTGAATGGAAGATTAGTTTTATGTACGGAATGTGCTTAGCTTTTATGAACTTATTGTTTTACTTTGCAATTCAGCGTATTCCCATTGGATTAGGGGTTACCATCGAATTTATAGGTCCGCTTAGCTTGGCTATTTTCTCCTCTCGTAAAAAAATAGACTACGTATGGGCAATGATTGCAGCTGTTGGAATATTACTAATTGTTCCTTGGCAAAACAACTCTCTTGATTTTATAGGACTTTTACTTGCTTTTGCAGCCGGATTATTTTGGGCAGGGTATATTGTTGTTGGGGGAAAAGTAGCACAAAAAATGGATAGTAACACATCGGTTACTGTTGGTATGGGATTCGCAGCTTTATTTATTATTCCTTTTGCTTTAGTATCAGGTGATTTAATGGCATTAACTGGAAAGTTATTGTTGATTGGAACGGCTGTTGCGCTATTGTCAAGTGCTATTCCTTTTTCATTAGACATCATTGCTTTAAAGAAATTACCGTCAAAAACCTTTAGTATTTTAATGAGTTTACAACCTGCTTTTGGTGCTATTTCAGGATTATTATTCTTAGGTGAGATTCTGACATTTTTCCAATGGCTGTCAATTTTGTGTGTCATCTCTGCAAGTATTGGAACGACAATTTCTTCAAGAAAAGAAGTTCAATAAGGATTATTTGATGTATCGGGAAACGTGATACGATATATTGCATATTCTATTCAATATATTCATATAGTGAATTACATTGCGGTATCCGTAAGGGTACACCTCTTATTAATTAATAGCATTACAGTATTGTTTGTTTATAAATAAACAACAGGGGGCAAACACGTGGGTTTTCCCCTACGAGCGCGATATGTGATATACATTATGTCGTATGCCGTGCGGGCGAATAATAATTCGATTACTATGACAAAACCAATTAAAAATTAGAAATAATTATTGTTGTTTTTTGAGAATATTTTAATAAAACAAAGCATACAAATCCCTAAGGGTAACTTGTGGTTATCCTTGTTTTTATATTATATGTAAAATTAAATTATGCTATTAATCTAATTTCATAAGGTCTATTATTTTTTACACAAGCACAAATACGATGTATAAGTTTATTTCTAACATTGTTCAATACAAGCATTTTACTTTTACCTTCAGCTACTTTCTTATCATAATATTGTTTCATCTCAATATCATTTTTAGAACTAGATAGAGCACATAAATGCAATAGTTTTTTAAGCTTTTTATTTGCCATAAAATGAACCTTTGCTCTACCACGAACACTTTTACCTGATGTATATTCAAAAGGAACTACACCACAATAAGAGGCTAATTGTCTTGGGTTTTCATAGGTTGTACAAGCATTTGTAAAACAGATTAAAAACAAAGCCGTTACTCTTCCAACTCCAGGAACAGAAGTGATATGATTATATAATACCTGAAGTTCTTGATTCTCTTTAATTAAATCATCTATCTGATTTTCAATAGCTTTTAAAGCTACCTCTTCTGATCTTATGATTGCTTTAATATTCTTTGATAATACATTATAAACTTCTATATCATACACTTTCAATTCATTTGTTCTAACTTGTAAAGCCGTTTTATGAGATAAAATCATTTCTCGTTGCCCTAATAACCCTTGTATTTTATCTAAAACCTTATCCGATGCTTTAAATATTTTTGCATCTTCTTGATTTTTCTTGGCATAAAGAGCTATTCTCTCAGAATCAATTTTATCATTTTTTCCTCGTTGAATTCCACTACTACGAATAATACGATATGACATCTCAACCCAGACATAAAACGATTTATTTATCAAAATATCTAGTATTATCTTATTATAAATACCAGTATATTCCATACAAATTAGAGTAACATCCATAGAACATTTTTCTTGCCTTACCCATTTCAAAAACTGAGTAATTCCCTTTTTTGTATTACTAAATTGATTGTGTGAAGATTGTTTTGATTCACCTAAAATCGTTGCATCGAAATACTCTTTTGAAATATCTATTCCAATAAAATGCTTAAATTTGTTCATAATAAAAATTATTTATAACAACCACTTACTAAAGTATTATCTAAACCTTGATACTAGACCCGAACGTCTTAATTACTAATTTGATACTTCTTAGTATAACCAACAAAGTCCTAATCGAATTATAAGCCTTGATGCTTTGCCCCTACGATGGTACACTTTGTTGGTTTGGTTGTTTATTTATTCTACTTCTCTCGTATATATAAATTTATCATTTTTTTATTAAGCAAATCTAAAGGCCCCTACAAAAGTTGGGTTGTGACGATTTTGTTTGTAATGGTATTTCGTTTTTTATGCATTGGTTCAATTGTGATATTTCAGGGGATAAATGTCATTTCATCGAAATAATCACATCA
This sequence comes from Myroides phaeus, assembly GCF_009799805.1. Classification (NCBI taxonomy): domain Bacteria; kingdom Pseudomonadati; phylum Bacteroidota; class Flavobacteriia; order Flavobacteriales; family Flavobacteriaceae; genus Myroides; species Myroides phaeus. The sequence goes on along the minus strand of NZ_CP047050.1, from coordinate 1,900,273 downwards.
CATACATATTGATTGAATTGTAATATTTCAGGGGATATATGTCATTTCATCGAAATAATCACATCACATACATATTGATTGAATTGTAATATTTCAGGGGATAAATATCATTTCATCGAAATTATCACATCACATACATATTGATTGAATTGTAATATTTCAGAGGATAAATGTCATTTCATCGAAATAATCACGCCATATATATTGATTGAATTGTAATATTTCAGGGGGTAAATATCATTTCATCGAAATAATCACGCAATATATTGATTGAATTGTAATATTTCAGAGGATAAATGTCATTTCATCGAAATAATCACGCCATATATTGATTCAATTGTGATATTTCAGGGGATAAATGTCATTTCATCGAAATAATCACGCCATATATATTGATTGAATTGTAATATTTCAGGGGGTAAATATCATTTCATCGAAATAATCACATCACATACATATTGATTGAATTGTAATATTTCAGGGGATAAATATCATTTCATCGAAATAATCACATCACATACATATTGATTGAATTGTAATATTTCAGGGGGTAAATGTCATTTCATCGAAATAATCACATCACATACATATTGGTTACGTTGTGACGATTTTGTTTGTAATGATATTTCGGTTGAATTATGATATTCTTGTTTACGATGATCTAACAATGTTTTCACCCATTACTTTTTACTCTTCACTTCTTCTTTTTTCTCAAAAAATAGAGAAACAATCAATCCTACTGCAAGTACGCCTTGAATGACTAACCACCAAGTTCTATCGAGTGCGATCACGTAAAAAGGTTGGAATACTAAAATCAAGAAAACATAGGTAATCATCTCTATGACCTTCTTGTTGATATGGGAGTTATATGCTAAAATACCAAAAGCTACAATCACTATAAAACTCATCAGTTGATGGTAATCTTGTGAGGTTACAAGCATATTCAACACTAATAAAATAACTACTATAATTTTGATTGCTCTTTCCATAATAACTATCTTTAAGAATACTTCCTTTAAATATATACATTTTATTTCAATATTCATAGTTATTAATAAGATATCCTAAAAAAATAGCTCATCATTTGCATTATATTTAATATACACTTCCTACTATTATAAATACTGTTATACTTCTATTGTCCTTATTCAAATTTGCTTTTATTTGAAACAAAAAAAACTTACTTTAGCACTTAATTATTATCAATTTATATAACAACACAATGAAACAAGTAACATTAAATCACATACACGAAAGTTTAGGAGCGAAGATGGTTCCATTTGCAGGGTTTTCAATGCCTGTTCAATATGAAGGAGTAAATGCAGAACACGAAACAGTAAGAAATGGCGTGGGAGTATTTGACGTTTCTCACATGGGAATCTTCAAAATTTCAGGTCCTAACGCGTTGAGTTTAATTCAAAAAGTTACTTCTAATGACGCTTCTACTTTAGTTGACGGAAAAGCACAATACTGCTACTTTCCAAATGAAAAAGGTGGTGTAATTGATGATATCATTACGTATAGAGTAAACGAAGAAGAATACCTAATGGTAGTTAATGCTTCTAATATTGAGAAAGACTGGAACTGGGTTACAAGTCACAATGACGTAAACGCTACAGTTGAGAACTTATCTGATGGATACTCTATCTTAGCTATTCAAGGGCCTAAAGCTATTGAAGCAATGCAAAGCTTAACTGCTGTAAACCTTGCTGACATTAAATTTTACAACTTCGTAATTGACACATTTGCTGGCGTTCCTAACGTAGTTATTTCTGCTACAGGATACACTGGTTCAGGAGGTTTTGAAGTATATGTAAAAAACGAAGATATTGAAACTGTTTGGACTAAAGTATTTGAAGCTGGTGCTAACTGGGGAATCAAACCTATTGGATTAGCTGCTCGTGATACATTACGTCTTGAAATGGGATACTGCTTATATGGTAACGAACTAAACGATGAGATTTCTCCTTTAGAAGCTGGTTTAGGATGGGTAACTAAGTTTACAAAAGACTTCGTTAACTCTGAAAACTTAAAAGCAGAAAAAGAAGCAGGTATCAAAAACAGATTAGTTGGTTTTGAATTAATCGGTAAAGGTATTCCAAGACACGATTACGAAATCGTTGACGCTGAAGGAAACGTAATTGGTAAAGTAACTTCAGGTACACAATCTCCTTCATTAGGAAAAGGTATCGGAATGGGATATGTACCAGTAGCTCTTGCAGCAGAAGGAAGCGAAATCTTTATCCGTATTCGTAAGAATGACGTTGAAGCAAAAGTGGTAAAAACCCCTTTTTATAAAAAATAAACTAATTAAAACGGGAGCTTGAAAATAAGCTCCCGTTTTTTTTATGATATATTTGAATAATACTATATTTTTGCACTATTAAAATTAAGTAAGAATTATTATGGGAAGAGCGTTTGAATTTAGAAAAGGACGTAAGCTAAAACGTTGGTCTGCTATGGCAAAAACGTTTACAAGAATCGGTAAGGACATTGTAATGGCTGTAAAAGAAGGTGGACCTAACCCAGAAGCTAATGCTCGTCTTCGTGCTGTAATACAAAATGCTAAGGCAGCTAATATGCCTAAAGATAATGTTGAACGTGCTATTAAGCGTGCTACAGATAAAGATACTGAAAACTATAAAGAGGTAATTTTCGAAGGATATGGTCCTCACGGTATTGCTTTCTTAATCGAATGTGCTACTGACAACAACAATAGAACTGTTGCTAATATCAGAAGTTACTTCAACAAATGTAACGGTACATTAGGTACACAAGGATCGGTTGAGTTTATGTTTGACCACACTTGTAACTTTAGAATTCCTGCTGAAGAAGGTAGAGATTTAGAGGAGTTTGAATTAGAACTTATCGATTTCGGAATTGATGAAATCTTTGAAGATGAAGATGGTGTAATGATTTACGCACCTTTCGAAAGCTTTGGAGCTATCCAAAAAGAATTAGAAGGTAGAGGAATTGAAATCTTATCTTCTGGATTTGATAGAATTCCACAAGTAACAAAAGAACTTACAGAAGAAGAACAAGCTGATGTAGATAAATTGTTAGACAAAATTGAAGAAGATGACGACGTACAAAACGTATTTACTACGATGGCGTAATCACCGATTATAATATTTGAAAGAGCTTCCACTGGAGGCTCTTTTTTTATATCGATACCTCAACGATACTTGTTAGCTGTAAACATAGAATGAACGATTATAAACCACTCACTCTTTAATGGGGTCTATGGTTCCCCCTATTCTTTATAAACTCACAATGAACTATTGTTATTTACTTTTCAATGCAGTTCCCCTATTCAATCTAAAAGCTACTTCTACTAACAACAATCCCACAGCACAATCTATCTTTCATTCCTATTACACCTAAGCATCAAATACCTACCCCACAATTAGCTGTTCTCTTTAAAAAATAGATATATAACATTAAGTACTCAAATTTTGCTATTTTTGCACAAAAAACATTAAAGTATGAAATGGGAAGGTCGTAGAGAAAGTAAAAACGTCACAGATAGTAGAGGTAAATCTTCTGCTGGTAAAACTGCTTTAGGTGGTGGACTTGTGGGGATTATAGCTGTATTGCTATATATGTTTGGAGGAGAAACAGGCAAACAAATTGCACCTGTTTTAGAACAAATGAATACAGGTCAGCAAACCGAGCAAGTTGAAACAAGACAACTATCTCAAGAAGAACAACAAATGGGTAAAATGGTAGCAGTAATTTTTGCTGATACTGAAGATGCGTGGCACAAAATTTTCCAAGAAAACGGAATGCAATATCGCGAACCTAAAATGGAGTTATTTGATGATCAAGTAAACACTAAATGTGGTGGTGCTACTGCTGATGTTGGTCCTTTTTACTGTCCGGCTGACGAGACTGTATATATGGACTTGCGCTTTTTTGAAGAACTACACAACCGTTTTGGTGCTGAACGCGGTAACTTTGCTATTGCTTATGTAATTGCACACGAAGTAGGACACCACGTACAAACACTATTGGGTACAAATAGTAAAGTACACCAATTACAACAAGGTAAAAACAAAAAAGAAGCTAACAAACTTTCAGTTGGTTTAGAGTTACAAGCTGACTTCTACGCTGGGGTTTGGGCTAAATACAACCAAAAATACTTAGAGCCTAAAGATATTGATATCGCTTTAAGCGCAGCACAAGCTGTAGGAGATGATGCTATTCAGAAAAGAGTTACAGGACAAGTAAACCCTGACTCGTTTACACACGGTACTTCTCAACAAAGAAAAGAATGGTTTATGAAAGGGTTTAATACTGGAGATATTAAACAAGGAAATACTTTCGACCACCTGAGATAATAACAATTAATTACAAGGCCAAAACAAATGGCTTAGCTTATGGACAATACAAAACAACGACTTAAAGACATTGCTGAAAACGGTTTAAACCTACAAATGAACAACGTAATGTCTGAAGCCTTTGCTTATTATAAAAAAATAGTAATCCCGACATCGGCAGCTTTAATGCTTCTTACGTTTTTAGCTTCTATTGGTTTTTCATCTATCCTTTTAAAAATGTATGGAGAGGACACAGAGGCTGTATTAGAGCAATTACAAACATTCTCGCCTATGAACTTACCTTTAGATCAGATATATATCTACCTATTGGTTATGACGGGGCTTACTGCTTTTAGTTCAATCCTTATGGCTGGCTTTTTAGAAATGGCTGCAAATGCTTACAAAGGAAAAAGATCAAGCTTATTCTTAGCGTTTAAATACTTTGTAAACGTAAAAGGATTATATCTTTTATTCATACACTTTATAGTGTCTATTGTATTATCTACAATTGTTTTCTTCTTACAAATGGAAGGATTAGGTATGGTAGCAATGGCAATTAACTGGCTTGTAAACGCACTTATCGTGTTTGTTACCCCGTTAATTATCTTTGGTAATTTGTCACCTATTCAAGCTGTAAAAAACAGTGTAATGGTCGTTAATAAACAACCATTCACCATTATATTAATCTTATTGTTTAGCTACTTTGTGGTTGGAGCTGGATTATTCTTTTTCTTAGTAGGGGTTTTCTTTACAATTCCGTTCTTATTCAGTGTGTGTTTTGCACTGTACAGACAGGCGATTGGTTACTACCCTGAAGAAGATAAATTATCCTAACCACCCCTCTCTATCTAAACTACGATATTGTATTGCCTCAGCTATGTGCTGGGGCATTATTTTTTCACTGTGATCCAAGTCTGCTATTGTTCGCGATACTTTCAATATACGATCATACGCACGAGCAGATAAATTCAGTCTATCCATCGCGCTTTTCAACAGGCTTAACGAATCTGCTTCTAAGCCACAATACTTTCTTATTAAAGCCGTATTCATCTGTGCGTTGTAATGTACCCCTTTATGTGATTCAAAACGCTTAGACTGGATATTACGCGCTACTATTACCCTTGCTTTAATGTCTTTACTTGGCTCAGCCAATTGCTTGTCAGACAACTTTTCAAAAGGCACAGGATTTACTTCTATATGAATATCTATTCTATCTAACAAAGGACCAGATACCTTGTTGAGGTAACGTTGCATTTCAGCGTGAGACGATTTGATTGGTGCATCAGGATCGTTGAAATACCCACTTGGACTTGGATTCATACTTGCCACAAGCATAAAAGAGGACGGATACGTTATTGTAAACCTCGCCCTTGAAATGGTTACCTCCCTGTCTTCTAAAGGTTGTCGCATTACCTCTAATACATCTCGTTTAAATTCTGGCAACTCGTCTAAAAACAACACTCCATTATGTGCAAGAGATATTTCACCTGGTTGTGGATATCCCCCTCCGCCAACAAGAGATACGGACGAGGCCGTGTGGTGTGGACTTCTAAAAGGTCGGTTGCAGATTAATCCACTGTCTTTTGCCTTGCCTACTACACTGTGAATCTTGGTAGTTTCTAACGCCTCATCCAATGTCATTGAAGGCAATATACTCGGCAAGCGCTTTGCCAACATCGTCTTTCCAGATCCCGGTGGTCCAATTAATATAATGTTATGTCCACCTGCCGCTGCAATTTCCATTGCCCGTTTAATACTCTCCTGTCCCTTCACATCCTTAAAGTCAATAGCTAAATGGTTTTCCGAATCGTCGTTAAACATCGCTTTTAAATCTAACTTCACGGGTTCTAAATTTATCTTACCAGACAAAAAGCCAATCACCTCATCTATTTTACTAACACCATAAACATCTAACCCTTCTACAATAGCCGCTTCCCTTTCATTTCCCTTGGGAATTATAATTCCTTTAAACCCCTCTTCTTTTGCTTTAATCGCAATAGGTAAAGCACCATTGATACACTGCAAAGAACCATCTAACGACAATTCTCCCATTATCACATAATCCCCTAAAGTCTTTTGAAGAGTAATTTGACTTGACGAAACCAGTATACCAATAGCAATAACCAAGTCATAAGAAGACCCTTCCTTTCTCAAGTTGGCAGGGGCTAAATTGATAGTTATCTTTCTACCTGGCATACGATAACCGTTATTCTTTAACGCTGCCGCAATCCGATAGCTGCTTTCTTTAATTGCACTGTCTGGCAATCCTACAAGGTGATACCCCACTCCTTTGTCAATGTGTACCTCAACAGTTATTGTTGTTGCATCAATGCCGTAAACAGCACTACCAAAAACCTTTTCTAACATATTTCCTCTATTATTTAAGTGTCTCTTTTATCAAAAAGAAGGTTTTTAAAATAAATTAAAGAATAGTGTATCATTTTCATTTTGTAGAGCACATCCCCACAATGCAACACTTTCACAATCTTTGATTTATTTTATATTTCTTTTCTAAATACTTTGATTTATTTAAAAAACACCAAGTATTTAACTACATATCAGTACGTTACAAAAAATATACCGAATATTTCGAATATGTTTTCTCTTTTTTGGCATTAGTATTGAATAGTATTTCAATGTAGATTATTTCTCACCTTCAACAATTAACAGTATTTAAAATGATAACAAGTAAAAAAACAGTTTTAGTAGCAATCTCAGCTTTGATAATGATAGGTACATTGATAGGTATCAACAGCTGTAATATAGGTTCTTCTAAAACGATTGATCCGAAAGAAAATGCACTGGCTTTACCTATCATTCAAGTAGATACAACAACAGCAATTACAATTAAAGACTATATCGGAAATATAGAGGGTAAAGTAAACGTAGAGATTCGCCCTCAGGTAGAAGGTCTTTTAGAACAAATATTTATAGATGAAGGGGCTTTTGTAAAAGAAGGTCAACCTCTTTTTAAAGTGGATCCACAACCTTACCAAGAGGTTTTAAACAATATGGTAGCTACAGAGAATGTAGAAAAGGCTAAACTAAAAAATGCAAAGCTTGAAATAGACCGTTTAAAACCATTGATCGACAATGAGGTAATTGCTGAGGTACAATTGCAAACAGCAAAAGCTAATTACGAAATCGCAAGAGCTTCATTAGCAAAAGCAAGTGCAGCTGTAGCAAGTGCTAAGATTAACTTAGACTACACCGTAATCAAAGCTCCTGTAAGTGGATACATTGGCCGTATGCCTAAGCGTATTGGTAACTTAGTTTCTAAAAGTGATAAAGAACCGCTTACTGTACTTTCTGACGTAAGTGAAGTTTATGTGTACTTCGGAATGAGTGAGTCTGACTTTTTATACTTCAGCAAAGGGAATAAAAAAGCAGATACAACAGCAGCTGGACAGTACTTACCAGATGTAGCGCTGATTTTAGCTGACGGACACGAATATGCTGAAAAAGGAAAAGTAGATATGATTAACGGACAAGTTAACCGTACAACAGGTTCTATTTCTCTTAGAGCTTCATTTCCAAACTCTCAAGATGTGATGAGATCTGGTAACACAGGAACAATCAAATTAAAAGAAACAAATCCTCACGTAATCTTGATTCCACAAGAAGTTACTACTTCTATTCAAGACAAAACTTTTGTTTACATCTTAGACAACGAAGACAAAGTAAAATTACAATCAATCGTATTAAACGGGGTATCTGGAACAAACTATATTGTTTCTGAAGGATTAAAAATCGGAGACCGCGTGATTAAAACTGGTTTTGACAAATTAACTGAAGGAATGTATGTAAAACCTGTCAACTAATTTACTTGTCAAACAACAATTGAACTATGCGTTATTTTACTCACCTTACTAAATAATTTTATATGTTAAAAGCTATTATAAATCGTCCTATCCTGGCTACAGTAATATCAATTATGTTCTTATTACTTGGGTTAGTTGGACTTACATTATTACCGATAACACGTTTCCCAGAGATTGCACCACCGAGTGTTACTGTCTCTACTTCATACCCTGGTGCAAATGCTGAAACTGTTGCTCAGAGTGTCTTATTACCGATTGAGGAATCTATCAATGGGGTTGACAATATGAGTTACATTAGTTCAAAAGCAAGTAACAGTGGATCGGGAACTATAAACGTATATTTTAAAGCAGGTACTGACCCTGACCAAGCATCTGTAAACGTACAAAACAGAGTAAGTAAAGCGTCAGGTGATTTGCCGTCTGAAGTTAATGAAAACGGTATTTCTGTTACTCCTCGTCAGAGTGGTAATATTATGACGATTAACTTTTACAGTGACCACCCTGAAGAGGTGTATGACGAAACTTTCTTACAAGCATACACACAGATTAATATCAACCGTGAACTACTAAGGGTTCCCGGAGTTGCATCTGTTGGACGTATTGGTGCACGTGATTACTCAATGAGAACGTGGTTAAACCCAGAAAAACTGGCTTTATATAGTCTAACTCCTCAAGACATCATTAGTGCGATTAAAGATCAAAACTTTGAAATTGCTCCTGGTGCTTTTGGAGAAACATCTGATGAGGCATTTGAAACATCATTGAAACACAAAGGTAGATTTAGTCAACCTGAGCAATATGAAAACATTGTAATTAAAACAAACAAAGACGGTTCTGTTTTACTATTAAAAGATGTAGCAAGAGTGGAGTTTGGCGCGTCTAACGTGGGGAGTGATAACAGTGTAAACGGTTACCCTGGATTGACAATGAACATTACGCAAACTGCTGGTTCAAATGCCAGAGATATTGATATTGCCGTTAGAAAAGTATTAGAACGCGTTTCTAAGTCGTTCCCAAAAGGAGTACACTATGAAATTAGCTACTCTGTAAAGAATCAGATTGACGAGTCGATTAACCAAGTAAAGAGTACGCTTTTCGAGGCTTTCTTCTTAGTGTTTATCATTGTTTACTTATTCTTACAAGACTTTAGATCAACAATTATTCCCGCTATTGCTATTCCTATTTCACTGGTAGGTACGTTGTTCTTTATCTACTTAATGGGATTCTCTATTAACGTATTAACAATGTTTGCTTTAGTGCTCGCCATTGGTATTGTAGTAGATGACGCCATTGTAGTGGTTGAGGCTATACACGAGAAAATGCATCAGACGGGAATGAAAGCAAAAGAAGCTACAATCTCAACGATGAACGAGATTACAAGAGCTATTATCTCTATTACTTTAGTAATGTCAGCTGTGTTCTTACCTGTTGGTTTTATGCAAGGTCCTGCTGGTATATTCTATAAGCAATTTGCCTATACCCTTGCCTTTGCTATTCTTATTTCAGCTGTAAACGCATTAACGTTGAGTCCTGCTTTATGTGCTTTGTTTTTAAAACAACCATCAGGAGATGAGTATGTAGCAAAGAAAAATAAAAACACAGTACAACGCGTAAGTGGTAGATTCTTCTTTGCTTTCAACACAGCATTTGACAGTTTCACTGAAAAATATGTAGCTACAATTAAGAAGTTAATCACCAATAAAAAAGTGGCTATTGCCGGATTGGCATTAATCATCGGATTAGGAGTTGTATTCTTATACAAAACGCCTTCTTCATTTATTCCAAGAGAAGACGACAGTTATATTACATACTCTTTAGCAATGCCTCCTGGTGCTTCGTTAGCACGTACAAAAGTTGTTCTTGCTAAAGCAGATAGTATTTTAAAACAACGTACGGATATTGAGGGAATGACTGCTATTTCTGGTTATAACGCCATTGATGGTAACGCGAGTCCGTCATTTGCTGTTGGTTTCCTTAATTTGAAACCGTACAAAGAAAGAGGAAAAACAAAGAATATAGATAAGATTATTGAGGAGATTCAAACCGACTTATCTGTTATTAACGAGGCGTCATTCAACGTATTCCCAAGACCTACTATTTCAGGATTTGGTGACTTCGGTGGTATTGAATTTGTTCTTCAAGACCGTATGGGTGGTGGATTCGACGAATTCAGTAAGGTTAGTGATGAGGTGATTAAAGAATTGAAAAGCAGAGATGAAATTGCAAATGCATTTACTTCTTTTAAAGCCAATTACCCTCAATACTTATTAGAGATTGACTATGTGAAAGCAAAATCTTTAGGCGTTAGCGTAAAAGATTTAATGACAACGGTTAAGAATTACTACGGTCGTATAAAAGCTGGGGATTTCAACAGATTTGGACGTACATACCGTGTGTATATGCAAGCAGATATTCCATTTAGAGAAAGTCCAGAGTCATTCCGTTCTATTTACGTGAAAAACAAAGACGGTGAAATGTTGCCTGCCAATACGTTGATTAAACTGAAAAAAACATTAGGTCCACAAACGGTAACGAGATATAACTTATACAACTCTATTTCTATTAAAGCTACACCTGCTACGGGTTATAGTACAGGAGATGCTATGAAAGCCATTGAAGAGGTAACAGGGAAAATACCTGGTAACTATTCGTATGAGTTTACAGGAATGTCTTTAGAAGAAAAAGACTCAGGTAACCAAGCTATCTTGATTTTCGCCTTGAGTATTGTATTTGTTTACTTCTTACTATGTGCACAGTACGAGAGTTATTTATTGCCTATTGCAATTTTACTTACTGTACCAACGGGGTTATTAGGGGTTGCGCTATTTGTAAACTTAGCGGGATTACAAAATAACATCTATGTACAAGTAGGTCTGATTATGCTGATTGGTTTATTAGCTAAGAACGCTATTCTGATTGTGGAGTTTGCTCTACAACAAAGACGCAATGGTCTATCTATTTTTGACGCAGCTATAGAGGGGTCTAAGATGCGTTTAAGACCAATCTTGATGACATCATTTGCTTTCGTAGCTGGATTAATTCCATTGATGTTTACTGTTGGTCCATCTGCTCAAGGTAACCATTCTATCAGTTTTAGTGCCGCTGGAGGTATGGTATGTGGAGTAATCGTAGGGATTTTTATTATCCCTGTACTATTCTTCATTTTCCAAACGTGGGATGAAAAACTTAAAGCAAAATTTACTAACGACTAAAAATAGAAACCTATGAATACAAAAAGAATATTAACATACACTTTATATGCTTCGATGGTTTCTGCTTTGGTGGCATTACAATCTTGTGCACCACAATCGAAATACAGAGCACCTCAATTAGACTTGCCTGAAAGCTATAGAGGACAAAGTGATTCAATTAGAACAGCAAGCGACTCTGTTGGTATTGCTGATATTGATTGGAGAACGTTCTTTGAAGATGAAACGTTAATCCACTTAATTGAGAAAGGATTAGAACACAACTTTGATATGCAGAATGCGGTCAAAAACATTGAAATTGCCAATATGAAAGCGGGCCAAGCTAAATTAGAATGGTTGCCTTCAATTAATATGGATATGGGAAGTGTTTCTTATCAATATAAATCTCAAAACTACTATGGCTCGCCTTCTTCTAAGTACTATGCTGACAAGGGGAAAGATGCTCCTGATAATATGTATGTAAACTCGGCACAATACATCACTGGTTTAGGGTTGAGCTGGGAAATAGATATTTGGGGAAAAATAAAGAGTAAAAGTACAGAGGCATTAGCAAGATACTTACAGACCAATGAGGCTAAGAAAGCAGTACAAACTACTTTAATTGCTAATATTGCTGAGGGATATTACAACTTACTGTTGTTAGACGCACAAATGGAAGTAGCTGAAACCAACTATGAGTTGACTAAAAACACCCTGAAGATTGTAGAATTACAACGCGATGCGGGACAAATCACTTCCTTGGCGATTCAGCAAACGCGTAACCAAATGTTGGTTGCCAAAGCCTTAATTCCTTCTTTGAAACAACAGATTGCTATTCAAGAAAATGCCTTGTCATTACTTACTGGTCAGTTGCCTAATGATATTGAAAGGGACACCAAATTAGCTGATGTGAAATACGACGAAACCCTGACAACAGGTATTCCGTTGTATATGATTAGTCAAAGACCTGATGTACAAGCAGCAGAATTAGAATTACAAGCTAAAAATGCTATTGTAGGGGTAACACAAACAAGTAGATATCCATCATTACAAATAGACCTTACAGGAGGATTAAACAGTATGTTAGGATCTAATTGGTTCAATATTCCTGGTTCTCTTTTTGGTGGTTTAGTTGGTAAACTTACTGCTCCTATTTTCAATAAAAAGAAACTAAAAACAGACTTTGAAGTAGCTAAAATTGAAAGAACGAAGTCAGAGATTGACTTTCAGAAAACAGTTTACACAGCAATAACAGAAGTAACAGATGCTTTGATTACATCTGAAACTGTGAGAGAGCAAATTGATATTGCAGAGGAACAAGTTTCTACATCAAGATTAGGGGTTAAGCAATCTAACTTATTATTTAATAGTGGATATGCAACATATATTGAGGTAATCAACGCACAAAAAAATATGCTTGATAGTGAGTTGAATTTGAATAAACTTAAACAAAACAAATTGCTATCGAGAGTTAAGCTATACAAATCTCTTGGAGGAGGTTGGAAATAGTTTACGAAACGAGTAAAGTAACCAAACTTTAAATAGAAAAACCTAAAAGGGAGAACATCGCAATGTTCTCCCTTTTCTTTTATATGCCGACACTACGCTATCTCCTCATACTTACTTTCACACCCTTTTTTGAGATTGCCTTTGAACTCATCATCCTAACGCAATGAAATCAAAACCATTTAAAACTTTCAAAACGCTAATACAATATACTACACTACAAGTCAAAAAAAGAGGATGCCTATATAGACATCCTCTTTTACGTATAAAAACAAACTGTTTATTTTATTCCATTTTGGTTTAACCAAGCACTGTATTTTCTACTATTAGCATTGTGTTGCGCTAAAGTAACAGCAAACTCGTGATACCCCATTTTCTCAACGCTTGCACAGAAATACACATAATCGTGTTTCTCTGCATTTAACACAGCGTCAATTGTATTCTTATCTGCCATAAAGATTGGCCCTGGAGGCAATCCAGTATTTTGATACGTATTATACGGAGATGGTACTTCAGTGTCTTTTAAGTACACTCTTTTGATTACTTGATCAAAATCACCTGTATATAATTTCTTAGCATACACCACTGTTGGATCAGCTTGTAAAGGCATTCCCATTTTTAAGCGGTTAAGATATACACCCGCTACTTTAGACTTCTCGTCATTTTTAGAAGTTTCTTTTTGTACGATAGACGCTAAAATAGACACTTCAATAGGAGTTAATCCCAAAGCTTTTGCTTTCTCCTCACGCTCAGCATTCCAAAAACGGATATACTCTTTGTGCACTCTATTTCTAATTTTCAACGGATTTACATTCCAATAAAACTCATACGTTTCTGGTAAAAAACACGTCAATACATTCTCTTTTGTAAACCCTGTTTCTTTCAAGAAACTCTCGTCGTAAAACGATTGTAAGAAAGCTAAACTATCTGGTTCAACTTGTGCTGCCATACGCCCTGCCAAGTTTTCAACGCGCTCCATATTATTAAACGTCAAACGAACAGGCACATTATCTCTCAAAGCTTGAATAAGGTCGTAACTGTTCATTCCGTTTCTCAACTTGAACTTTCCACCCATAATATTTCCAGAGTAGCTTCGTTGTTCAGCGATCTCCTCAAAACCATTCACATCATTCAAATACGGCTCTAACTTCTTAACCACAGTTTGAAAATTATCTCCCTCTGTTAAGTACACATATTCTTTTTCATCCCATCCGTGTAAGTTTGGAGAAAATGCCTTTCCGTACCAAACGTACAGATATCCTAATAAACCGAATCCTCCTAATACTACAAGTAAAACTAAGATGTTCTTTAATTTCATAACTACTCTTTAAAATATTAATTGATACATAGCCTCATCTTTATAGACAGAGCCAACTTTATTCCATTGTTTTTTAACGCCAATTAGTTCAAAACCATACTTGGTAAACAAGTGTGTACTTGCCGTATTATCAGTTGCAATATTAGCATACAATTGGTTTAATCCCAAATACTGTTGGCTGTAATTTATAACCAATTCTAACGCTTCTGAACCAATACCCCTATTGCGTTCATTAAGGTCTTGAATAACGATTCCAACCCCCGCTTTATTGTTCTTAGGATCAAAGTCAAACAAGTCTATCAATCCAAGTGTAGCCTTGTCGTCTTTATCACAAATTACCAAGCGCAATTGTTTTGCCTCATAAATATCTAAATGGGCATTTTCTAAATATTGGTGAATTAAAAATCGACTGTATGGCGTTTGCGTATTACTAACCTCCCACAGCGACATATCGTTTTCAATCTGATATATAAACTCTAAATCCTCTGGCTCTAAAGCACGCAGATAAATCGTTTCTCCTTGAATATGCAACATCTCTTTAAATTTCAATTGTTCCTTCAAACACTAATTCAGCCGGACCATTTAAGAACACCTTGCTAAACTTCTTGTTTTCATCTACCTCAAAAGCAACCTTTAGGTTCCCACCTTCCACGTCAATCTTTATAGTAGTATCGTCTGCCTTTCCTGTTAAATACATAGAGATAGCCACCGCTGTTGCTCCCGTACCACAAGATAAAGTCTCGTCTTCTACTCCTCTTTCAAACGTTCTTATTCTAAAATGATTAGGACCTTCTTGCTCTACAAAGTTCACATTAGTACCTCCTGGAGCATATAGTTCACTTTCGCGAATCTCCTTTCCGTTGTTAAAAACATCGTACTCCTTTACATTTCTAACCAACTCCACGTGATGAGGTGAACCCGTATTTAAAAAGCAATATTCTTTATTTACAGTGATCTCTTGCACGTCAATCATCTGTAACGACACCTTGTTATCTTTATCTATCGTAGCATTGTGTTCTCCATCAATAGCAATAAAACGGCATTTATCATTTGTTATTATTCCCAACTGCTTTGCAAAAGCAACTAAACATCTCCCTCCATTACCACACATTGTACTCTCACTACCATCTGCGTTAAAGTAAACCATTCTAAAGTCGTACTGTTCATCGTTTTCTAATAATATCAAACCATCTCCTCCTACACCAAAACGACGGTGACATAAAAAAGCAACTAACGCTTTGTCTTGTTTTGGAAAGAACCCACTTCTGTTGTCAATCATCACAAAGTCGTTCCCTGTTCCTTGATATTTATAAAACTTAATCATATACCTTTAATTTATTAAAGGGGTAAATTTACAAATAATTGTGCGTTAGTTCACATTGTTAAGTGTTGGTTAAAGCATTTACTCTATAAATTTTAGTTTCTTATTTTTACTCTTAAACAGTTAAATAATATTCTATTATGAAGAAAACTCTTAGTATATTCTTTATCAGTCTTCTTAGTGGTGCTCTAACATTAGGAGGATATAAAATTTTATTTGAAAATAAACAACAAGCACAAGAGCTAAATACTACTGAAAATGCGTTGCCAGACACTACTCAGGCATCGCGCATTACTCCTCTTCCAGGCAGTCTTGACTTTACAAAATCGGCAGAAAGCACCGTCAATGCGGTAGTTCACGTTAAAAACCTAAGCTATATCACTACGCGTTCTAATCCGTTGTTAGAATTTTTCTACGGATATAAAGGAGGTACACAAGCACAAGTGGGTACAGGTTCTGGAGTTATCATTACAGAAGATGGATATATTGTAACCAACAACCACGTAATTGCTAATTCGTCTGAATTAGAGGTGACCTTAAATAACGATGAGACTTATAAAGCAAAACTCATTGGTACAGATAAACAAATGGACATTGCCCTGCTAAAAATAGAACCTAAAGACAAACTGCCCTACATCGTATTTGGAGATTCTGACAATATCCAATTGGGAGAATGGGTATTGGCTGTTGGTAATCCATTTAACTTAACCTCAACGGTTACAGCGGGAATTGTATCTGCTAAAGCAAGAAACTTATCTAAAACAGGTATACAGTCGTTTATACAAACTGATGCTGCTATCAACCCTGGTAACAGTGGTGGTGCATTGGTAAACACGCGTGGAGAACTAATCGGTATCAACACAATGATTTCATCCAACACCGGTTCTTATGTCGGTTATGCCTTTGCAGTTCCGTCTAATGTAACCCGTAAAATAGTTGAGGATTTGTTAGAGTATGGAAACGTACAACAAGGGGTACTTGGGGTAAGTGGTTTTGAGTTAAACCAACAGCTCATAGCAGAACTAAACTTAAAAAACACGAAAAACGGTTTTTATGTCAAAGAGATTACTCCTAATTCCGGAGCTGAAAAGGCAGGAATAAAAACGGGAGATATCATAACAAAAATCAACAACAAAGACATTAAGACATTTGTAGATATTAAGTCCGTGCTCAACACAAAAAGACCAAATGATTTAGTTGATATTAGTTTTATTAGAGATAACGAACCACAGCAAACGCAAATTGCCTTAATTAAACGAGAGAATCAGCAATTTGCCTATAAGGGAATTGAATTCGAAGAATTAAGTGACGAAGATCGAGAAGAAAACAACATCAATTACGGTATCAAAATAGTGCGAATTACAGACAAAGAACTGTCAAATTACAAGAGAGAATTAGAGGGTAGCTTGCTTATTTCTATCAATGGAATTAAAATTATGTCTATAAATCAGGCCAAAGACATCCTAAATCAGGTAGGGCTTTCTCAAAAAATAAAGGCAGATATTGTCACTTTGAAAGGAGAACATTTACGTTTACTAATATAAAATAGATGTTCACCCAAAATATCGAAGAAAAAGTCCAATTTGTCATTTTGAATTTGATTAATTCATTAAAAAAACGGACTTTTGCAGGAATTTATCACAACACAATCTAAATATGAAGAACAATAGCTTATACGAAAAGGAATTAGCATTTCAAGCAGACCGCAGAAAGGCTTGTGTAGAATTCATTAAAATCGTTAGTGACTTATGGTATGATAAGTCTATCGAATTATTAATGTTCCGTAATCAACTAATCGACCGTAGCGTAAGCGATATCATCAACTTACACGAATACGCTGCAAAATTTGTTGGAAAACCAATCAACATTTTCGATTCAGTAGAAATCGCTGAAGCTATTCAAAAAGCAGACTTACCACCATCAAGAATTGATATCGGTCGTTTGACTTACGAATACCACTTAGAAGATAACCAACACAGTAACGCTTTAGCTTTCGTAAACGCGAAATTAAAAGATGCTAAAGAAACTGAAGAATTAGTACCAAAAGACGTTGTATTATACGGATTTGGACGTATCGGTAGATTATTAGCTCGTGAGTTAATGAACAAAATCGGTAAAGGACAACAAATGCGTTTAAGAGCAATTGTAACTCGTGATAAAAACGATGCTACTTTGTTAGAAAAACGTGCTTCTTTATTAAAATATGACTCTGTACACGGAGATTTCGAAGGTTCAGTTATCGCTGACCCAGAAAACAATGCTTTAATCATCAACGGAACTACTGTTCATATGATTTCTGCTAACTCTCCAGAAGAGATTGATTATACAGCTTACGATATTGACAATGCACTTATCATTGACAATACAGGAGCTTTCAAAACTGACGAAGACCTTAAGAGACACTTAACTGCTAAAGGAGCTTCTAAAGTATTATTAACTGCTCCAGGTAAAGGTGTTCCAAACATCGTACACGGTGTTAACCACACTGAGTACAACCCAGAGGAAGTTGATATTTGGTCAGCTGCTTCTTGTACTACAAACGCAATTACTCCTATTCTTAAAGTAATGGAAGATAATTTCGGAGTAGTAAAAGGACACTTAGAAACTATCCACGCTTACACAAATGACCAAAACTTGGTTGACAATATGCACAAAAAATACCGTCGTGGTAGAGCTGCAGCGTTAAACATGGTTATTACTGAAACAGGTGCTGGAAGTGCTGTTGCTAAAGCATTACCATCATTAGCTGGTAAATTAACTTCTAACGCTATTCGTGTACCAGTTCCAAATGGTTCATTAGTAGTATTAAACTTAGAAGTTGAAAAAACAACTTCAGTTGACGAGTTAAACGAAGTTATGCGTAAAGCAGCTTTAAATGGTGATTTAGTAGAGCAAATCAAATATTCAATCAACAATGAATTAGTATCTTCTGATATCGTTGGTACTTCTGCTCCATCTATCTTTGATAGTAAAGCAACTATTGTTTCTGCTGACGGTAAAAACGTTGTTATGTACGTTTGGTATGATAACGAATATGGTTATAGCCACCAAGTTATCCGTTTAGCTAAATATGTAGCGCAAGTTAGACGTTATACTTACTATTAGTAGATAGTCTTTTATAATATAATAAAGCCCGTTGTAATTGTTACAACGGGCTTTTTTTTGTTTATAATTTATACGCATCAATTACACATCATATTTTCGGTACCCCGTTTTCAATTTCACGTTTTACGCATCACGTTTCACAAATACCAGTTCCCCATTTTCGGTTTTCGATTACCGATACATCATTTATGTTCACTGGATTATCACATCTCGCGCTCGTACGGGCGAACCCGTGTGTTCGCCCCCTTTTGTTTATTTATAAACAACCTGCAAGATATTTATGTGTATGATTAATTATTGATAATTAATATGGGGTAAACACATAGGTTTACCCCTACACATACCGCAATGCAACGCAATATTTTGGTGCATATATACAATGTGGAGACGTGAAGTATCACATCTGTACCGATAATTACAATGACGTTTCACGTTTTACGCATCACGTTTCACAAATACCAGTTCCCCGTTTTCGGTTTTCGATTGCCGACACATCATTTATGTTGACTGGATTATCACATCTCGCGCTCGTACGGGCGAACCCGTGTGTTCGCCCCCTTTTGTTTATTTATAAATAACCTGCAAGATACTTATGTGTATGATTAATTATTGATAATTAATATGGGGTAAACACATAGGTTTACCCCTACGCATACCGCAATGCAACGTAATATCTTGGCGTATATATGCAATGTGGAGACGCGAAGTATCGCGTCTGTACCGATAAAACAAACCGATAATTACAATGACGTTTCACGTTTTACGCATCACGTTTCACAAATACCGGTTCCCGTTCTCGGTTACCGATATACTGAACGGATATTTACCCCTATAAAACATATCGAAAGTATGCATAATACATATCTATAAAGACGTTTCACGTTTTACGCATCACGTTTCACAAATACCGGTTCCCCGTTTTCGAAACCTCAGTTCCCCCTAAAAACAAAAAAACCTCTGAAAGCAATACGCTCAGAGGTTTTTTTCTTTTCTATATAAAATGCTATTTCAGCAATTCGTCTAACGTAACTCTAAACTTAGAGCTATTCCAATCGGCTGCTCTAAATTTCTTAACCACAATATTCCCTTTTTTGTCAATCACATACGATGACGGAAGTGATGTAGAATATAATTCTGTTGGCGCACTATTCTTTTCATAATACACAGGTAAAGTATATTCATTCTTTTCTTTAAACGCTTTCACCTTATCCACTGGATCATTCGTTACAAACATAAATACTACCTTATCCTTATAATCGTTGTAAAGCTCTTGAAAACTCGGTTTCTCAGCAATACAAGGAGGACACCACGTAGCCCAAAAGTTGATAATAACAACTTTACCTTCTACAGTAGTAAAATCAAAAGGTTTACCCTCTTCATCAACAACTATCCAGTCTTCAAAACTCACCTTCTTCACATCCTCTTGCTTCTCTAAAGACGGACTCATAGCAACAAGGCGATTTACCCATACTTTAAAACTTGTTCCAAGTGGCGTAAAAAACACTACCCCAATAAATATTATAAATAGAATATTAGATATCCAACCTTTCCCCTTTTTCTTCTCTTTCATAGTAATCGCTTAAAATAAACTTATACAAATATAGTACTAAAGCTTCTAAATATTAAAAATAGAACAAAACAAGCGGTATAACCAACAATAATTATATATAATAATAATTTTAACACTTTTTAAGAATCCTTAAACATCTCATCAAACTTAACTTCTTCCCTTCCTGGTAAAACTAAGTTCAAAACAATACCGATGATAGACGCTAATGCCATTCCTTCTAATGAAAACAAATCTCCAATATGAATAGCTGCTCCTCCAATTCCGATAATTAAAATAACAGACGAAATAATCAAGTTTCTCTTAACCTTGAAATCTACATTATTCTCTACCAACATACGCAACCCACTTGACGCAATAATACCGAATAACAAAATAGATACTCCCCCCATTACTGGTGACGGAATAGTACTTAACAAGGCTGCTACCTTTCCACAGAATCCAAATAGAATAGCAAAACACGCTGCCCCGATAAAAATATAAATACTAAAAGCTCTTGTGATGGCTAATACACCGATATTTTCTCCATAAGTCGTATTGGGTGGTCCACCAATCAAAGATGCCAACATTGTCGCTACACCATCTCCTAACATAGATCTATCTAACCCTGGTTCTTTGATTAAATCTTTTCCGATTACTTTACTCAATACCAATTGGTGTCCAATATGCTCTGCAATAGGCACAATTGCCACTGGTAACATCAACAGAATTACATACCAAGAAACAGATGGTTCATAATCAATAAAAGGCATCATAAACTCTGGAACTGCAATCCACTTAGCATTTGCTACAGCTTCAAAATGTACAACTCCCATTATAGAAGCAAAAGTATATCCTCCGATTATTCCTACTAATACGGGAATAACACTTAAAAATCCTCTTGTAAAAATAGCCGTAATAATCGTAATTGAAAGCGTTACTAATCCAATCAACACATAATTCAAATCATACTCTCCAGCCGGATTATTAGTAACCATTCCCACTGCTGTACTTGCTAAACCAAGACCGATAACCATAATAACAGGACCTACTACAATTGGAGGTAATAGTTTCATCAACCAATTCGTACCTGCTTTTGCTATGATTAACGACACTAACGAATACACAACCCCAACAAGGAAACTCCCCACTAAAAAGCTACCAACAGGCATTCCTGAATTAGGATCTGCCTCCAATGCTTTCATTGCGATAATAGGGTTAATAAAAGCGAATGACGAACCTAAATAAGAAGGCACTTTTCCTTTTGTAATAAAAATAAAAACCAAAGTACCAATTCCACTTGATATTAAGGCAATTGCAGGATTCATACCTGTTAATGCAGGAACCAAAACGGTAGCCCCAAACATGGCAAATAAATGTTGAATACTCAATAGTATCCACTGACCTAATTTTGGTTTTTCATCAACGGCCAATACAATAGCCTTTTCTTCTTTAGCCATACTTCTTTATCATTTTGTTAAAACTGCGTAAAATTAAACTTTTTAAATGATTCACTTTTGGTCTTATAGAAAAAACAAAGACATATTATAAAGAAAAATACATAAACCAAGGCACATTAATTCCATTAAGACAAAAAAAAGAGACCATCTGTTATAGATGATCTCTTCTTATATTCTTATGTATTTGTCAAATGACTATTTACCAGCAGCAATTAAATTTAATGCAGAACCAGCTTTAAACCATTCGATTTGACTTGCATTATACGTATGGTTAGCCTCAATTACA
This sequence comes from Myroides phaeus, assembly GCF_009799805.1. Classification (NCBI taxonomy): domain Bacteria; kingdom Pseudomonadati; phylum Bacteroidota; class Flavobacteriia; order Flavobacteriales; family Flavobacteriaceae; genus Myroides; species Myroides phaeus. The sequence continues at coordinate 1,878,403 of NZ_CP047050.1, read as the reverse complement.
TCTTTAGATCCGTCGGCGTGTACGAACTCAATATGTAACGATTTACCAGGAGCAAAATCAGTTAAGTCTAAGAAGTTGATTGTATCGTCTTCTTGGATTTTATCATAATCTGCTTCATTAGCAAAAGTTAATGCTAACATACCTTGTTTTTTCAAGTTAGTTTCGTGAATACGAGCAAATGATTTTACTAATACCGCTCTAACTCCTAAATGGCGAGGCTCCATAGCTGCGTGCTCACGAGAAGATCCTTCTCCGTAGTTTTGGTCACCCACTACAATAGTAGGAATACCAGCCGCTTTGTATGCTCTTTGAACAGCAGGTACAGGACCATACTCTCCAGTTAATTCATTCTTAACATTGTTTGTCAAATGGTTAAACGCATTTTCAGCACCAATTAACATATTGTCAGAAATGTTGTCTAAGTGACCACGGAAACGCAACCAAGGACCAGCCATAGAAATGTGGTCAGTAGTACATTTACCAAAAGCCTTAATCAACAATTTAGCTCCTGTAATATTTTTACCATCCCAAGGAGTAAATGGCTCTAACAATTGAAGACGTTTAGAATCAGCAGACACTTCAACTTTTACGTTTGAACCATCTTCTGCTGGTGCTTGATAACCTGGATCATCTACATCAAATCCTCTTTTTGGCAACTCATCACCTGTTGGAGGAAGTAATTTCACCTCTTCTCCGTTGTCATTGATTAACGTATCTGTGATAGGGTTAAAACTCAAATCACCTGCAATTGCTAAAGCAGCCACCATTTCTGGAGACGTTACGAAAGCGTGTGTATTTGGGTTACCATCCGCACGTTTCGAGAAGTTACGGTTGAACGAGTGAACAATTGTGTTCTTCTCCCCTTTATCAGCTCCCTCACGATCCCATTGTCCGATACAAGGTCCACAAGCGTTAGTAAACACTTTAGTTCCCATTTTCTCAAAAGTATCAATGATACCATCTCTTTCAATAGTAAAGCGAATTTGCTCAGAACCTGGGTTAATACCAAATTCAGCTTTTGGAGTAATACCGTGTTTAACAGCTTGCTCAACAATAGAAGCCGCTCTTGACATATCCTCATAAGAAGAGTTTGTACAAGATCCGATTAATCCCCATTCCACTTTTAAAGGCCATCCGTTTTTATCAGCCTCTTCTTTCATTTTAGAAACTGGAGTACCTCTATCCGGAGTAAATGGTCCGTTGATGTGTGGTTCTAATTCAGACAAGTTAATTTCGATTAACTCATCAAAGTATTGTGATGGATTAGCATACACTTCAGCATCCGCAGTTAAGTGTTCTGCTACCTTATCAGCAGCAGCAACTACGTCCTGACGACCTGTTGCAGCTAAATATCTTCTCATTGAATCATCATATCCGAAAGTAGAAGTTGTAGCTCCGATTTCAGCTCCCATATTACAGATTGTACCTTTACCAGTACAAGACATAGAAGTAGCTCCTTCACCGAAATACTCAACAATAGCTCCTGTTCCTCCTTTTACAGTAAGAATATCAGCTACTTTCAAGATAACATCTTTAGGTGCAGTCCATCCGTTTAATTTACCCGTTAACTTAACACCGATTAATTTAGGGAATTTCAACTCCCAAGCCATACCAGACATTACGTCAACAGCATCAGCTCCACCAACACCAATTGCTAACATACCTAAACCACCAGCATTTACTGTGTGTGAGTCAGTACCAATCATCATACCTCCTGGGAAAGCATAATTCTCTAAAACAATTTGGTGAATAATACCAGCTCCTGGTTTCCAGAAACCGATTCCGTATTTATTTGATACCGATGATAAGAAATTAAATACTTCTGAAGATTGCGTTTCAGCAACTTTTAAATCTGTTGCAGCGCCAACTTTTGCTTGAATTAAGTGGTCACAATGCACTGTTGTCGGTACAGCTACTTTCTCTTTTCCAGCGTGCATAAATTGCAATAAAGCCATCTGTGCAGTTGCATCTTGACAAGCTACTCTATCTGGAGCAAAGTCAACATAATCTTTTCCTCTTTCAAACGCTTGTGAAGGTTGTCCTTCCCATAAATGCGTATATAAAATTTTCTCAGAAAGTGTTAATGGACGACCTACCAATTGACGAGCTTTTTCAACTCTGTCTGGCATTTTATCGTACACTTTTTTAATCATTTCAATATCAAAAGCCATATTAATTTTATTTGATTCTACATTAATTACGTCTTCCCAAATTACTAATTATTTCCATACTAATATTTTAAAAAAATGCTAACACCTTCAATTTAAAACGATTCTACTTAAACAAATTAAGTTTGCAAAGAATACTTTAATGCAAAGTTTAAGGATGGTATTGCAAAAGGCAATTAGTTGACTATTTTGTTTAAATTTGAATAAAACTAAAGTTAATAAGGGTGACTATTACACACTCCTTATCTAAACTAACCAACCAAAACACATAGGTAGCAAATACTATTTGTGAATTCATCCTCTTATTTAAAACAACCACTATGTACAAACATCTTTTTAAAGCAGCACTAAATTGGATTGCTACCGACAAGCTAAAAGAGTCAAACAAAAAGGTGTATGCCAAAAGCCATACTATAAAAATAGAAGGAAAAGAGATTCTATCGATTTCTGCTGCCAAAGCCTTTAAAGGAGACCCAACATTGCTAAATCCGGAAGATTTATTACTGACTGCCCTTACATCGTGCCATATGATGTCGTATTTATACGTATGCCAGCAACACAATATAGAGGTGCTTTCTTATGAAGATAATTCAGAAGCGACACTGGTACTAAATGCTGATGGCAGCGGGCGTATAACCAAAGTAGTTTTAAATCCGATAGTACGCATCAAAAATGAATCGCAAAAAGCGTTAGCATTACAACTGCATATTCAAGCTAACAAACTCTGCTTTATTGCTAATTCCTGTAATTTTGAAATAGAACATCACGCACAATGCTTTAACGAAGAATAAACCATAAAAAAAGCGAGGTAATCTGTATAGACTACCTCGCTTTATATATTTATTACTTTCTATTACTTAGTTGAAATAGGAGCAAATTTTGTTAAGTTAATTCCTTCTACTGAAGCTTTATACTCTTCAATTGTTGGAATTCTACCTAAAATAGCTGAAAGAACTACAACTGGAGTTGATGCCAATAAAGACTCTCCTTTTTTGCGTTCTGAATCTTCAACTACACGTCCTTGGAACAAACGAGTTGAAGTAGCCATTACTGTATCTCCTTTTGCAGCTTTCTCTTGGTTACCCATACATAAGTTACAACCAGGACGCTCTAAATACATAATATTTTCATATTCTGTACGAGCATTGTTTTTAGGTAAAAGGTCGCTAAATTCGAAACCAGAGTATTTTTGTAAATATTCCCAATCTCCTTCAGCTTTTAACTCGTCAATGATGTTGTAAGTAGGTGCAGCAACAACTAAAGGTGCGTTAAATTTAACTTCACCATTTTGTTTTTCAATGTTTTTAAGCATTTGAGAAACAATTTTTAAGTCATCTTTGTGAACCATACAAGATCCTACGAATCCTAAATCTACTTTTTTATCTCCACCGTAGAAAGAAAGCTCTCTAATAGTATCGTGTGTATAACGTTTAGAAATATCGTCATTGTTAACATCTGGGTCAGCAATCATTGGTTGCTCGATGATGTCTAAATCAACCACTACTTCAGCATAATATTTAGCATTAGCATCTGGAGCTAAAGCTGGTTTATCACCAGATTTAATCTCTTCGATTCTCTTATTCGCTTTATTAATTAAACCTTGTAATACGTGGTTTTTGTTATCCATACCTTTATCAATCATGATTTGGATACGGTTTTTAGCAATCTCTAAAGACTCGATTAACGTGTCATCTTGAGAAATACAGATAGACGCTTTCGCTTTCATCTCAGCAGTCCAGTCAGTAAATGTAAACGCTTGGTCAGCCAAAAGAGTACCGATATGAACCTCGATAATTCTACCTTGGAATACGTTTTCACCACCAAATTGTTTCAACATTTGAGATTGAGTAGCGTGAACCACATCACGGAAATCCATATGAGATTTCATCTCTCCTTTAAATGTAACTTTTACAGATTCTGGAATTGGCATAGACGCCTCTCCTGTAGCTAAAGCAAGAGCTACTGTACCTGAATCCGCTCCAAAAGCAACACCTTTAGACATTCTTGTGTGAGAGTCACCACCAATAATGATAGCCCAATCGTCAATAGTAATGTCGTTTAATACTTTGTGAATAACGTCAGTCATTGAATGATATTCTCCTTTAGGGTCACGTGCTGTGATCAATCCGAAGTCATTCATAAATTTCATTAATTTAGGGATGTTAGCTTGCGCTTTTTTATCCCAAACTGATGCAGTGTGACATCCTGATTGGTATGCACCATCAACGATAGGAGAAATAACTGTAGCAGCCATTGCTTCTAACTCTTGAGAAGTCATTAATCCAGTTGTATCTTGAGATCCAACGATATTAACCTCAACACGAACGTCAGAACCAGCGTGTAATACTTTTCCTTCTGTTACTCCAACTGCATTTCTATTGAAGATTTTTTCAACAGCAGTAAGCCCTTGACCTTCGATAGAAATTTCTTTTGACGGAGCAAAAACTACAGGAGCATCAACTCCTAATGTTTTAGCAGCAAAAGTTTGGATTTTTTTACCAAATACGATAGCATAAGAACCACCAGCTTTGATAAACTCTAATTTTTGAGGTGTAAGAGCTTTTGCAATATCAATTAACTCTTGGTCTCCATTATAAAGTTTTTTCGCTTTTGTATCAATTGTAAGAACAGTACCTGTAGCTACAGAGTAAACTTCTTCTAATACTGGCTCTCCTTTTTCGTTACGAACTACTTCTCCGTTAGCGTCAGTCTTTTTAACCCAGTTTTTAAGGTCAAGACCAATACCACCAGTTACATCAACAGTAGTTAAGAAAATAGGAGAAATACCATTAGTACCCCCAACAATTGGAGCAATATTTACAAACGGTACATAAGGACTCGCTTGTTTTCCTGTCCAAAGAGCAACGTTGTTTACTCCAGACATTCTTGAAGATCCAACTCCCATTGTACCTTTTTCAGCGATTAACATTACACTTTTTCCTGGGTGTAATTCTTGTAACGCTTTAATTTCTTTTTGTGCTTCAGGAGTAATCATACACTGTCCGTGTAATTCACGGTCAGAACGAGAGTGAGCTTGGTTACCTGGAGATAATAAGTCAGTAGAGATATCACCTTCTCCAGCGATAAATGTAACTACTTCAATTTTCTCAGCTACAGCTGGTAATTCTGTAAAGAACTCAGCTTTTGCATAGCTCTCTAAAATATCCTTAGCGATTACGTTTCCTTTTAAGAAAGCTTCTTTTAAACGATCAGTATCTGCGTCGTATAAGAAAACTTGAGTTTTAAGTACTTTTGCAGCTTCCTCAGCAGTTGCAACATCATTACCTAAAGCTAAATCAAGAAGAACTTCAATAGAAGGTCCACCTTTCATATGAGATAATAATTCGAAAGCATAAGCAGGAGTAATTTCACTTACTACAGCAGTACCTAAGATAATCTCTTTTAAAAATTTTGCTTTAACACCAGCAGCACTTGTAGTACCAGGTAAAACATTATAAACAAAAAGTTTTAAAGACTCTGCGTGATATTCATTAGCAGCATCTTTAACTTGTTCAATAATTTCACTTAATAGTTCAGCACCATCAATTGGTTTCGGGCTAAGTCCTAACCCTTTTCTTTCTTCAATTTCGTTTAAGTAATCCTTATAAAGGCTCATAATTAATATCTATTAAATCTAAGGTTGACAAAGTAATTTTGACATTTCTATCAACCTATTAATGTTATTTTGTTTTTAGTTTTAATACTCGCTATGCTCTCACAAAGCACAAGCCCTTGCTCCCTTTAGATTACTTCACTTTTAAATAAATTCCACTTTGTGATTATTAATACAATCACCTTTAAAATTCCATATTAACAGTAAATGAATAAAACGCTATCGTCTTACACTTATTTTTAGTGTAAATAGACCATAGCACACTACCCTATTCAAGTAATTAGAAACCAAACACCTTATTCTTAAAAAAGTCTAACTTGTATTTAATTTTTTGTCATCACAAATTTACGCAAACTAATTAATTTTCAAAAGTTTTTAATGTTTCCTACAAATACAAATAAGATTATTTATAAACATTCTATTGTAATGATAATAAGCTAATAATTTTAAAGAATAAAACCTACTTTACTCAAATTGATTGTTTTTTAATGCTTAAAATATCATTTTAGAAAATAAACTCTTTAATTAATAAAAAAACGACATTTCAACCTATTGTCAAAATGTCGTTTTCAATCTCTGTGATTATTATTTTCTTATTTTTTCAGCCAATTATTGCGAAATTTACAATCGCGAAAATCACCCTGAATATTGATATAAGCATCTTTTGTCTTAATAGATACCCATTTTTCTACTTCTTCAGCTTGTTTTTTGTTCAAAGCCATATTCTTAACCTTAGTATAATCTTCTACAAAGTCAATTTTGTGCTCTGGAAACTTCTTATTTACAGTTACAATACGGAAATTCTTCCCTCTTGTTTGCATATCTGTTTTTGTAGCAATTGGAGAAACTTCCCCTTCTTTTAATCCAGAAACCAAGAAATACAACTCTCTATCATCCATATTATTCAATTCAAAACGAGGATCCATTGTCATTGGATCTTTCATAATTCCCCCATTTTGTCTTGTCTCTTTTTCGTCAGATGAAGCTGCTGCTGCCTCTGCAAAAGTGATTTCCTTATTGATAATTTTCTCTCTAATTCCCTCTAATTTCTTCTTAGCTTCAGCTATTGCCTCATCCGTTGGTTTAGGAATTAACAAAATATGGCGTAAGTCCACATATTGTCCTCTAATTTTTTCAACCTGAATAATGTGATATCCATACTCTGTTTCAAATGGCTCAGAAATATCTCCCTCTGCCGTACTGAAAGCAACATCTTTAAACTCTTTTACGAAAGGTGTTTTCTTTGTAATAGAGTAGAATCCTCCATTTGGTGCAGAACCAGGGTCATCTGTAAACAATACAGCCTTACTAAAAAAGCTTGCCCCATTTTCAAGAACATCTTTTTTCATTTCTTTCAAACGGTCAATCACCAATTGTTTTTGCTCTTTTGAAATAACTGGTTTAATAACAATCTCAGCCAATTCAACCTCATCACCTACCATTGGTAATTCATCTTTTGGAATCTCGTTAAAGAACGAACGTACCTCTTCAGGAGTAATCGTAACCTTAGACACAATGTGCTGTTGCATATTTTGTGTCAATTTGTTTTGCTTTACAATATCAAAAAAGTACTCGCGGAATTCCTCTTCAGTCTTTTTGTTGTAAAACTTCAATATCTTATCCATTGAACCTACCTCTTCAACCATTCGGTTTACTTGGTCAGTCATAAAACTCGTAATCTCAGCATCAGTAACCTCTAAACTGTCTTGTACTGCTTGGTGCGCAAAAAGTTTGTCCTCTAATAATTTTTCGAACAAGTCACATCTCGACAAATCTCCAACAGGAATACGTTGTGCTTTTAACTCAATCAACGTTTTGTCAATTTCAGACTCCAAAATAACGTACTCTCCTACTACTCCTACTACACCATCAATCTTTCTTCCTGGCTTAGTCTGCGCTTGTGCGAAACCTACAAAAGACAACGACAGCCCTAAAGCCATTATCATCTTCTTATTAAAAAACTTCATATCTCTTATTGTTTTTAGCATCCTTTAAAATATCTTCTTCAAATTGTTTTAATAACTCCATTTTACGATCGTTTATTACCATCAATCGCAATGATTTTTTCATAAAGTCATACGGTATCACTTTTCCTCTACCTATAACTGATTTTACTTTCACAAAATAAGTACTATTTTCTCCTTCTTCCTCAAAAAAATAGTTGTTTTTTAAATAACTATCCCTATTTCCTCGCTCTATAAACGGTAATTTCTCATAAATCTGTTTTACATCTACCCAAATTGAATCATTCAAAGCATAAGATTTCATATGTAATGACATATCTTCTAACTTCGTTAAATCCTCTTTTTTAGACGATGTAAAGTACTTTTTAATAGTCTTAAAATTGCTGTTGTCATTCATTACATTAACGTAAGACAACTTTACCAGCATATCATCAATCAAGAAATTCTGCTTATACTTACTATAGTACGCTTCCAAATCTTTTTCTTTAACTACGGTATCAATTTGCTGTTGCACTAACTTTTCCAAATACGCTTTAATCAGCAAATCACTTTTAAATTGAGCGACCAATTTATCTATTTCCTCTACTTTATCATCTGATAAGTTAAACTCAGCCGCATCTAATAACAGTCGCTTACTTGCCCACTTATCTATAAATCGAGTTACAATTCCCAAACTATCTTTTTGTGTTGCCCCTAACGGAACAATACTATTTAGTTCATCTCTTTGTAAGTAATTGTTGTTTACCCTTGCTACAGCATTCTTCTTATCACCAGCATCCCCATTGTTTCCACAAGAAGTCAAAACTGTACAACTCGCCAGTAAAATCAAACAATAGCTTAGAATATTACGGTTTTTCATACCAATACATTTTGACTTTTATCAAACTAATTTTCAAAAATACTTATTTAAAGTTAGTTCTTAGCAATCTTTCTTTTATTAATCACCTATTTACAACAAATGGTGTATAAATTAGAACTACTGTAACACAATAATACAACTACTCTTACAAAGCAGAACTATATGTTAACTCTATATTGGCATTTTAATTGCCTTACTGTTTTAAAAAGATTCTATTCCTTTTTTCCACAACGTTATTACTCTAAAAAAGGGATGAATTCAACGCAATTGTACCCAAATAACTAAAGTAAGCTTTAAAAATAAGCATAAAATAACCTACTTAGCAAGTCAAGACACAGCTATAACGCAAAAAACAGCTTTTTTTTATACAAATAATAAGTACTTTTGTAGCCTAAAATTTTTAATAATGAGTTTTTTAAAAGAAATTGATCGTAGACGTACATTTGGTGTTATTGCTCACCCGGATGCTGGTAAAACTACACTTACAGAAAAGTTACTTCTTTTTGGTGGAGCTATTCAAGAAGCTGGGGCTGTAAAAAACAACAAAATTAAAAAAGGAGCTACTTCCGATTTTATGGAAATTGAGCGTCAACGTGGTATCTCTGTTGCTACATCTGTACTTGCGTTCAATTATAAAGACAAAAAAATCAATATTTTAGATACACCTGGACACAAAGACTTCGCTGAAGATACGTTTAGAACGCTAACTGCTGTAGATAGTGTTATCGTAGTAATCGACGTTGCGAAAGGGGTTGAGGAACAAACAGAAAAATTAGTTGAAGTTTGTAGAATGCGTAATATTCCAATGATTGTATTCATCAACAAATTAGACCGTGAAGGTCGTGATGCATTCGAATTAATGGATGAAGTTGAGCAAAAACTACAATTAAGAGTTACTCCTTTGAGTTTCCCAATTGGAATGGGATACGACTTTAAAGGTATCTATAATATCTGGGAAAAAAATATCAACTTATTCAGTGAAGATAGTAGAAAAAACATTGATGAAACAATTAGTATTTCTGACTTAGAATCTCCTGAATTAGATAAAATAGTTGGAGCTAAAGCTGCTGGTACACTACGTGAAGAATTAGAAATCATTGAAGGTATCTACCCTGCTTTTGACAGAGAGGAATATGTAAGAGGAGAATTACAACCTGTATTCTTCGGTTCTGCTTTAAACAACTTTGGGGTACGTGAATTATTGGATTGTTTTATTCACATTGCACCATCTCCAAGAGCAAAAGAATCTGACACAAGAATCGTAGAGCCAACAGAGAAAACATTTGCTGGATTTGTATTTAAAATTCACGCAAATATGGACCCAAAACACCGTGACCGTTTAGCGTTTATCAAAATCGTTTCTGGTACTTTTGAACGTAATACGCCTTACTTACACGTAAGACAAGGTAAGAAATTGAAGTTCTCAAGTCCAAATGCATTCTTTGCAGAGAAGAAAGAAATTGTTGATATTTCTTATGCTGGAGATATTGTTGGTTTACACGATACAGGTAACTTCAAAATTGGAGATACACTGACAGAAGGTGAATTAATGAGTTTCAAAGGAATTCCTAACTTCTCTCCTGAGCACTTCCGTTACATCAACAATGCTGATCCGATGAAATCTAAGCAATTAGAAAAAGGTATCGACCAGTTAATGGATGAAGGGGTTGCACAGTTGTTTACACTTGAAATGAACGGCCGTAAAGTAATTGGTACGGTTGGTGCGTTACAATACGAGGTTATCCAATACCGTTTAGAACACGAATATGGTGCTAAATGTACGTATGAAAACTTCCCTGCTCACAAAGCTTGTTGGGTACGTCCTGACGATCCGAAGAACGAGGAGTTTAAAGAGTTCAAACGTATCAAACAAAAATACCTTGCAATTGATAAATCAGGGCAATTGGTATTCTTAGCGGATAGTGAATTCTCTATTCAAATGACACAAAGTAAATTCCCTTCAGTAAAATTAAGATTTACATCTGAAGAAATTAAATAATACGTTTTTTATAAAACAACAAAACGCTTGGGTATAATGGCTCAAGCGTTTTTTTTGTTTATAATTTCCATATTTTTCTTTCCTCTTAAAATAGCAAACACAACAACACGTTACTTTTCAATTCTCGTAAAAGAGCAAGCTATTCTGAAGTATTACTATTTCTCTTAAAAACGAAGTACCAATAATAGTTTTTAATAACTACCTTGCCAGTCTATTACAAGCTATTCAGTTATCTAAAATACAATGTAGGCTCTACTACAAGCAACACTGTATTTTTAATATTTAAAACAAGTGAAATGAAATTTATTATGATTAAAAACATCAAAACTCCACTCTTATTTTTACTATTAGTTTTTCCAATTCTTATTTACGGACAAAAAGTAAGCAATAACAATCAGGTTAAAAAGATTCCTATATCGCTTGATAATTTAAAAATCTACTTTGAATACTTTAACGATGCTAATCATTCTAATTATCCATTAATTCCCGCTTTAAAAAAAACGACTGTAGATTCAATTGTTCAAAAAGAACGAGGTATGACCATACACTTATCTGAATACAAACAATACGAAGCTGCCCAAATTGTTACCAATAGAAAAAAATATAATGAAGCCATTCAAGAGAAAAGGAATTCGGCAGATATATTAATCCTGACGCAAGCTGACTTAAAAGCTGAAATGTCCAATCATCCTATAAAACCATACCTCGACGATAGCTTTTACAAAAACGGACTACTGCAATGGAGTATTGAAATTGAAGCACTTGACGAAAATAATTCACAGTTAACTTTCATTTTCGATTCTCTGAAAGAAGCACATAGAAAAGAATTTCTAAAAAAGTATATATCAGAAATAAAAGACAGCAATTATAACTTTACAGTACAAGAAATCTATATTCTTAAAACCTTTAAGAAACTCATCTTAAAATATATAACAGCAGCAGACGAAACAGTCGCTTTTAATGCTATTCCTATGCGTTAGTCATTCGTTACCACATTCAAAATCCCCTTCAGTAAAATGAATATTTATAGCTGAAGAGATTAAATAATACATTTTTTATAAAACAACAAAACGCTTGAGTATTATACCCAAGCGTTTTTTTTTGTTTACACTTTTTAAGCGAAACTGCTTCAAATCCTTATAAACACTGGACTTAAACAGTATTCGTTACTATCTCATACGGCATTAAGTCGTAATTACCTCGGAATTAAGTCGTAATTAGTTCGCGAAAAAGGCCTTTAGGTGAGGTAATTACGACTTATTTACGGCTTATTTGCGACTAAATGTCATTTAAAACCATCTCAATCCCTTTATATATAAGGGTTTAGAGAGAATTGAGTACAAAAGTGGGACGGAGTTTATAGTGCATATGATGTCATTTGATAGCAGATGATAGCAAATGATGTCAAAATAACCGCTTTGCCAATTTCTATGTTTCAGCTATTCCTACTTTTGCATTAGATATAACAGACATTTGTTCTGCTTATTACCCCAATACAAGCTTGCTAAGTTCTTTGATATCCTAATAAAACATAAATATCCGTTTGTTATAACTTAACTACTGCTCGAATTATAGTCGTAACTTATTCGAGACTGACACCACACAAATTCGAGAGATGTTCGGAAAACACCCCCTGTTTCCGAGCGAATGTGGGCGTTGTGTCGAACTTGTCTCGAACATAGTATAGACAAAACTCGCGTAAGCCTCGTGTTTACTGTGATACCCAAAACAGCATTTGTACACTAAACAACTATAATTAAGCGGTAGACTATAAGTAGTTTGTTGTTATAAAGGCGAGAACACAAAAGTCAAAGTAAGCCTATCCCTTGTTTTTAGTTTATTCACATAGCACTGCTACTTACTATTGTTATTAATTACAACAAGCAGGTGTAGGCATAAAAAAAAGCCGCACATAAAATGTACGGCTTTCTATATCTTAAAATGAGTGATTCAATTAGAATCTCTTCATTTGTTCTTTCATCATTTTGATTTGATCTTTTAGCATTCCTTGCTTGTCTAATTTTTGAGCTTCACCCAATAATTTTTGAGCTTCAAGCTTTCTGCGTTTAGTCATTGCAATACCAGCCAACTGTAATTTAGCCATTGCTAAATCTTGATCCATATTCAATCCTAACTCTACTGCTTTCTTCATATATTTTTCAGAAGCATTTAAGTTAGTTTGAGATGTCATAATTCCCATTAAATAGTTATAGTAACCATTCTGTTTGCGAACTAAAGCTGTTTCAGGATTCTTAATTTTATTCAACCATTTTTGAGCTCCATCAAAGTCTTGTTTTCTCAATTTTAAGAAAGCTAACAGGATAAACTCATTTTTGTAGTAAAGCAATATTACGATTGCCATTAAAAACAATAAGAAAATTCCGTTTCCGATTCCTCCTTCTACAAATTGCCAAATCGCTGTTGCAAACAATAGCCCAGCTATACCTAATTTAATATATCTATGAAACATCTATGTAAATTAACGTTTGTTATAAAGAAAGCAAAGTTAGTAAAAACTTAGCATTATAAAAATAAACCGAAGCAAATAACTAATCCAAATTAAGAATATAATCTGCGTTTATCTCTGTAAAATCGCGCACTATATAATTTGCTCCCGTATAATCTTGTTGCTTTGAATTAGCACTCTTATATCCGATCACTCGAATACCCGCTGCATTCGCTGCTTTAATTCCGTTTGTACTATCCTCAATCACAATACATTCGTCTTTCGCATTGTGTTTAGCCAACGAAGCCGCTTTTAAGAAAATAGCAGGATCGGGTTTAGACTTAGGTAAGTCTTCTCCACTTACGATATGTGTAAAATAAGGATATAGGTTAAAGCGTTTAAATACGCGGTCTATCGTACTTTTAGAAGCAGATGACCCCACAACCAACTCTACACCTTGGTGATAAAGCCCTTCAATCAAATCTCTTACCCCATCAATTAGCTCCAAATCAGGTTTTGTGTCAAAAGCATCGTTAAACAAAGCGCGCTTGCGAAGCACCATTTCCTGTACGTCTCCCTCTACTCCATATAACTCTTTAATGCGCTCATACGTATTCTTAGTTGAGTGTCCTGTAAAAGAATTGTAAACGTGTTCAGAAATTTCAATTCCCAATTCTGCAAAGTGACTGTGGTATGCATAACGGTGTACCGGTTCTGTGTCCACAATAACACCATCCATATCAAAGATTACTGTCTTTACCATTTTTTCCCACAAAAATAACAGCTTTCGCGAAATAAACCGATATTAATACATATTTTTACCTCTTACCAAAAAACGAACTACACTAACCAAAGCAATACAAATTGACTGACGAAAACGAATTAGTTAAAAGACTAAAAAATAGCGTTACCAAACACGAAGCTTTTCGCGAGTTGATGTCTCTCTATCAAGAGCGACTGTATTTGCATATTCGTACGTTAGTCCTAAACCACGACGATACAGATGATGTACTGCAAGAAACATTCATCAAAATATTTCAAAATATAGATAAGTTTAAAGGCGACAGTAAACTATTTTCTTGGATGTATCGCATTGCGACAAATCAGGCATTGGACTTTTTGAAACAACGCAAGAATAAAATGAAGGTTAATTCAGAAGAACTAAACGAATATCTAATAGACCAATTAGAAGCAGATAGTTTATTTGACGGAGATGAAGCTGAAATACTCTTGCAGAAAGCCATAGCCACCTTGCCTGAAAAACAACAATTAGTGTTTAAGTTGAAGTATTTTGAAGAGCTCGACTATCAAACAATATCAGAAATTGTAGATACCAGTGTCGGAGCTTTAAAAGCATCTTATCACCACGCAGTCAAGAAAATAGAAAAATTTATTAATAGCAATTAAACCTTTAGACATTTATATCGTCTAAGGATAAAGGAGTAATATGAAACAGTTACAAAATACAGATGCCAAAAAAGTTTTTAAAGTGCCAGAGGACTACTTTAAGAATTTAGAACAACGTGTTTTTGATCAGTTGGAAAATGCGCCTACAGAGCCAAAAGTAATTCCTCTAAAACGCAATAGATTCCTATGGGTAGCTGCTGCATCCGTAGTGGCATTGCTTGCTTTGACATTAACTTTTAAATTTGAAAAATCAACTAAGATTGAAACGGAGTCTTTAGAAAATTACTTAGAATACAACCAATCGTATTCCCTTTCTAACGACATCATCAATGCTTTAGATGAAGACGATATTCAAGAAATTGAAAACTCAATAAACATTAACCAAACTCAAATTGATCACTATGTACTATCACATATTGACATTGAGTATTACTTAAATGAATAATAATATGAAAAAAATAATTCCTTTCTTACTTATCCTTTTCGTTTGTCATTCTTCATTTGCACAAGATAAACACGAACAAATTAGATCGCTAAAAATAGCACACCTTACAACACAATTAAACTTAAGTGATAATGAGGCTGAAAAGTTTTGGCCTGTTTATACAGCTTACGATAAAAAGATGGGTGAGTTAAGACATAATGACATTGTTAAATACATTAAAAGAAGTACTGTTGAAGATCTGAATCAAATCAGTGAAAGCGATGCTTCTAAGCGTTTGAAAGAGTTAGTAGAGTTTGAAAACTCGTATTTCTCTACCCGTAAAAAGTTTATCGAAGATGCTAAAAAGATAATTGGAGATAAAAAAATCTTGATTTTAAAGAAAGCGGAAGATGATTTTAACAAAAAGCTCTTAAAAAAATACAAAGAGAAGAAATAAAGAGAAAATAACAATCTATAGTTAAACATATAGCCTACAAAGACGTATATTTGTAGGCTATTTTATTATATTATATTAATGAGACTACACAGAAACCTTGTATTTACAGTAATCGACTCTATTTTAGCAATTTTCAACGACGGAGAGTATGCCGATAAAATGGTGGCGAGAGCCTTAAAAAAGGACAAACGTTGGGGAAGCGCGGATCGTAAATTCGTTGCTGAAACTATTTATGAAATCACGAGATGGAAAAGATTATATGCTGAAATTGCAGAAGTAAAAGAACCATATACCAGAGATGACGCTTGGCGTATTTTTGCTGTATGGGCTGTTTTAAGAGGTTATACACTTCCAGATTGGAAATATTTTGAAAACACTCCTGTTCGTAGAATCAAAGGTAGATTTGACGAACTTACAAAAACAAGAAAATTCAAAGAGTCTATTCCTGATTGGATTGACGAACTTGGATTACAAGAACTTGGAAAAGAAGTTTGGGAGAAAGAAATCACTGCTCAAAATCAACAAGCAAGCGTTATTTTACGTGTGAATACGTTAAAAACGACACGTGAGAAGTTACACGCTATTTTGTTTGACTTAGATATTGAAACTATTATGCCTGAGGAATACCCAGATGCTTTAGTTTTAAAAGAAAGAGCTAATGTTTTTATGACAGACGCTTTTAAAGAAGGATTGTTTGAAGTACAAGATGCTTCTTCTCAACTTGTGGCACGTTTACTTGACGTGAAACCAGGTATGAGAGTTGTTGATACTTGTGCTGGTGCTGGTGGTAAAACATTGCACATTGCTGCTTTGATGGAAAACAAAGGGCAGATTATTGCTATGGATATCTACGAAAGCAAACAAAAACAATTGAAATTACGTGCTAAACGTAATGGGGCATTCAACATTGAATACCGCATCATTGAGGGAACAAAAACAATTAAAAAATTACACGAAAAAGCAGACCGTGTTTTAATTGATGCTCCTTGTAGTGGTTTAGGTGTTTTAAAGAGAAACCCTGATAGCAAATGGAAATTAAGACCTGAATTTGTTGAAGAAATTAAAGCTGTTCAACAACAAGTATTACAGGATTATTCTAAGATATTAAAACCAGGTGGTAAAATGGTTTACGCTACTTGTTCAATCTTGCCTTCTGAAAACGAAAAGCAAATTGAGAAATTCTTAAACAGTGAAGCTGGTCAAGACTTTACTTTCATCGAAGATAGAAAAGTATTGTCGCACGAGTCTGGATTTGACGGATTCTATATGGCTTTATTGGAAAGAAAAAACAAGTAATCTTTTTTCATAGAAAAACTTACAAAACATAATACACTACACTTACCTAATGAAAAAAAACACATTACTTGTTTTAATTGCAGGTTTTATGCTGTCTGTTTTAGGATGTACAAAAGATCCTATTATTACAGAGCCTACTAATACGAAAGTAGAAAAACCTAAACCGACAAAACCAGGAGGAGATAAACCAGGAGATAATGGTGGCAAACCAACAGATCCTTCAAAACCAACTGGCGATGCTGGTGTTGATGCCAACAAACCAAATACGGTAGCTGATTTCAACGATTTTGAAAGCTTTAAAAATTCGCTTAATACATTTAAACTTCAGCCTTATGCAACTTTAGCTGCTGGTCAAGGTAAAGATGGTAAAAACGCTTTAAGCATTAAAGGAGCTACTACTAAAAATGAATATGTATTTACAACTGAAAACCAGACTGTAAACGCAAATGCTAAAACAATCACTTTCTTCCTTAAAGGAACAGCTAATCAATCGCTTTCTTTTAATGTGTATAAAGCGGATGGTTCTTATAATGTTTTCAATTTAAGAACGGATGCAGAGATCAATAGTAAAACAGATATTATTTTATCTAAGGATATCGTTTTAAAGAAAACTGCTATCACAATGAATGATAGTAATACAGCATTTGCTAACAACTATGTAGGGGTTAATATTAATGCTACAAATTGGATTAAAGTTACTTTAGATTTAACTGGTGTTGATTACAACAAAAGTGGTAAAGGATCTGTGTTTGCTTTTAAAGTTGGTAAAAACGGAAACTACAATTTATTGATTGATAGTATTGTTTTTGACAATAACCAACCGACAACACCAACTGAACCTACAGAGCCAGAACAACCTACTACACCAAGTAAACCAGGTGAATTTAATATTCCAAGTGATCAAGCTAATTACTATAAGGGAGTTGATTTCAAGAAAACAGGAATAGCACTAAAAGAAGAGTTAAGTAAGCTTGTGAGTGATACACATACTAAAACGTTGTCTTATGGTAATGTTTGGGATGCAGCTAAAGCAACTGATTTGACACCTGCTGGAAATGAAGTGTATTTATTGTATGGACATAAAGGGACTACTACTGGTACAAAAGCATACACAAGAGGTAAGCAATCTAATGGAGGTGGTCAAGGACAATGGAATAGAGAGCATACGTATGCTAAATCGTTAGGTACGCCTAATTTAGGTGAATCTGGTCCAGGTGCTGATGGACACCACTTACGTCCAGCAGATGTACAATGGAATGCAGCAAGAGGAAACTTGAAATTTGCAAAAGGTTCAGGATTTTCTGGTCCTGTATCTGGTGGATGGTATCCTGGTGATGAATGGAGAGGTGATGTAGCACGTATGATGATGTATATGTATGTTAGATACAACAACAGATGTTTACCTACAGGAGTTGCCGTTGGTTCTACTACTAAAGAGGATAATAATATGGTTGCTATCTTATTAGAATGGAATGCAGCTGATCCAGTATCAGAAATTGAAAGAAACAGAAATAAATACCACGCAAATACTTCTAACCAGTATGCGCAAGGGAATAGAAACCCATTTATTGACAATCCGTACTTAGCTACTCAAATTTGGGGAGGTCCGGAAGCTAAAAATCTTTGGAAATAGACAATATCAATTTTCATATAATTTAAAACTACTCTACTTTGGAGTAGTTTTTTTTTGTCGTAACTTTATTACTATCTAATTAATAGTCAATGTTATAAAATAAAATTATATGAAAAATAAATTATTCCTCTTATTAGGGGTTTCCTTACTGGCATTAAATGCTTGTACCAAAGACCCAATTATAACGGAGCCAGATTTAACACCGGTTGAAAAACCATCTAAACCTACTCCACCCACTACTGATCCAACTGATCCAGGAACAACTGATCCTGTAAAGCCAGGTGATTTTTCAAATATACCTGAAGCACAAAAGGCTTACTACGCAGGTGTGGACTTTACAAAAAAAGGAACTGCTCTTAAAGCTGATTTAACTAATAAGGTTACAAAAACACACACTAAAAAAATAACATATAAACAAGTATGGGATGCTGTTAAGGCTACAGATTACGTTCCTGTTACATCAGGAAACCCCACTGAAGTATATTTAGTTTATGGTCATAAGGAAAAAGGAAGCTCTGCCGAAATGCAAGCTTATACAAGAGCTATAAGCAAACAAGCATCAGGTGGAAGCGGTAATGACACTTGGAATAGAGAACACGTTTATACACAAGATGCAGGTGGTTTTAACACCAATCCTCCTGGTGCTGGAACTGATGCACATAACATTAGACCTGCAGATACAAATTGGAATGGAAAAAGGGATAATCTAAAATTTGCACCAGGTAATGGTTATTCAGGTCCTGTTACTGGTGGATGGTATCCTGGCGATGAATGGAAAGGTGATGTAGCGCGTATGATGATGTATATGTATGTTCGTTATGGAGAGCAATGTTTACCTTCTAAAATTGGAGTGGGTTCTACAACCAGTACTCCAGATGGTATGATTGACCTATTCTTGAAATGGAATGCTGAAGTGCCTGTTTCTGAAAGAGAAAAAACAAGAAACGAATATCTTGGTAATGCTAATAATCCGGCTGGACAAGGAAATAGAAACCCATTTATTGACAATCCGTATTTGGCTACTCAAATTTGGGGAGGTCCGGAAGCAGATAACCGTTGGAAATAAATAAAATTACTTTTCATATACATAAGAGCTACTTTACTAAGTAGCTCTTTTTTTTATCTTAATTTAAGCTGTACCTTAGCAGAAATTGACACGAATCAAACATTTACAAGAACACACTTTAACAAATTATATAATATTAAATCACTCTAATATGAAGAAAAGATCATTACTCTTTTTACTTGGACTTTCATTAATTACTTTCAGTTGTACGAAAGATCCAATTGTAACAGAACCAGATTTAACTCCTGTTGAAAAACCAACTAAACCTAATCCTAATGAACCAGGTGAACCGGGTAAGCCTGAGGAACCAGAAGTACCTGTTACACCAAATATGGGTGATTACCTTATTCCTGCTGAATATAAAGACTATTATAAAGGAATGGACTTTACGCAAGAAGGAATGGCGTTAAAAAAACAATTAGCTAAGTTAATTACCAAAACTCATACCCCTATTTCTTATACTCCAGGTATATGGGATGCATCAGAGATTACAGATGAGGATCCTGATAATCCTAACAACGTAATTCAGATTTACGGATGGGCAGATAAAGATGCCAAACAAATACACGAAAAGCGTTCTGTTCCTAAAATTGATAAAAACAATGGTGCTTCTTCAAAACCTGTTACTCAATTATGGGAAAGAGAACACGTATTTGCTAAATCATTAGCTGTTGATAAAAATAAAAATCAAGAAACATTAGCTACAAAAGGTTATAATGGTGAACTACCTAAAAAAATTGAAGAAATTGCAGGACACGATGCCCATAACCTAAGACCTATCAATAGATCTCGTAATAGCTCAAGAGGAAATAAAAAATTTGTTGACGCAAAAGGTAATTCACATGCTATTGGAAATTATTGGTACCCTGGTGATGAATGGAAAGGTGATGTAGCGCGTATGATGATGTATATGCATATCAGATATGAAAATGAAAACGGTGGTGGCTATACAAAAGCAACTAAAGTTGGAATGCCTTTAAATGATAAAACAGGTATCTTATCTGATGAGATGATTGACTTGTTCTTAAAATGGAATGCAGAAGATCCTGTATCTCCTTTTGAACAAAAAAGAAATACATACCACGGTAATAAATCTAATCCAGGAGCGCAAGGGAATAGAAACCCATTTATTGACAACCCTGAGTTGGCTAACCGCATTTGGGGTATGAAACAATATCCAGGAGTTAATAAATGGAAATAATCTTTTCCAATCCATAATACTAAAGAGCATCTGATTACTTCAGATGCTCTTCTTGTTTGGAGTAATTTGTATCTTTACACTTCTTAAAATAATAATCACATCCCATAGAATGAATAAATATACGTTTGTAGCTATTGCTACCTTTTTTGTAGCATTTACAAGTTGTAAAAAGAATGCAGAAGCCCCTACTCCTATCATAGAAGCAAACCAAGGTTTTAATCCGATTGTGGACACAAACCACAAGGCTAATCTTGTTATTGCAGATAAATATGAAAAGGAATATTACAGTAATATCGACTTGACTAAAACGGGAGAAAGCTTAAAAAACGACTTACACGATTTATTAGTAAAAACACATAAGCAGTTACAATATACTCCGGATATTTGGGAAGCGTGTAAAGTAACTGATGCTGATCCGGCTAATAAAAACAACTTAATACTAATGTATAGTTGGCCTGCAACTGATGCTAAACTTCCTAAGCACCGCCCTTCTATGAGCAAATATGATCAGAACAACAGAAATGTAAATGCTGATCGAGATAAGAAATGGGAAAGAGAACACATCTTTGCTAAATCGTTAGCCAAACCTAAATTAGTGACAAGAGAAGATGATTATGCTTTTACGCCAGAAGGACTAATTGCGGGTGTGGATGCTCATAACCTTAGAGCCATTAATGGGGAGTGGAATGAAGAACGCGGAAATAAACGTTTTACGCAAGGTAGTGGAAATGCAGGTGTGGTAAACGTTGGACGTGAACCTGCTTGGTATCCTGGTGATGAGTGGAAAGGTGATGTAGCGCGTATGGTTATGTATATGTATGTTAGATACGGCAAACAATGTGCTCCTAATTTAGTGGGTACGGGTGCTTTTGAAAACAATACGCAAGGTGGAAATGAAAAAATGCTAAAGCTATTCTTACAGTGGAATGCAGAAGATCCGGTATCTGATATTGAAAAAAGAAGAAATGAATACCACGGTAACCCAACTAAGCGACACGCACAAGGAAATAGGAATCCGTTTATAGATAATCCTTATCTGGCCACTGCTATTTGGGGAGGACCACAAGCAGAAAACAAATGGCAATAAACTAACTGCCAATTATTTACAATATAGTAGAGCATCTGACACGTTCAGATGCTCTTTTTTTAGATAGTTGTTCTATCTTTGCAATAGAAAAGAAAGCACAGTAATAGTTTTTCTTTCTTCACACTATACAACTTTAATACCCTCTATATGAAAAAATATAGTCTTATAATTTTTGCTGCATTTCTTGCACTAACAGCAAGCTGTAGTTCTTCTGACGATAGTTCTCCTATCGATAAACCAGTTATTGACAATCCGTCTACTCCTAATCCTAAACCAGACCCTAAGCCTGAAAATAACAAAGGATTTAACTATATTCCAGTTGATCAAAACCAACGAGCATACTATAAAGATATTGATTTTAGAAAAAGAGGTACAGATCTAAAAAATGATCTACACGAGCTTTTAGAAAACACGCACCATCAATTAAATTACACCCCTGATATTTGGAGAGCCAGCGAAATTACAGATGTAAATCCTGATAATCCAAACGAGGTTATATTAATTTATGGATGGCCAACTAATAGAGAAAAAGATATCATCACAAAAAGAACAATCGATATGGACATGCGTAACCATAAAGGACTTGATGATGATAGACGAAAGAATTATTGGGAAAGAGAACACGTTTTTGCAAAATCTTTAGCTTTTCCTAAGTTAGTAACAAACACTTCAGATTACAATTATGATTATGAAAAGCCTGAAGGTTTAACAGCAGGTGTTGATGCTCACAACCTTAGACCTATCAATGGAGAATGGAATTACATACGCTCTAATAAAAAATTTGCTGAAGGAAGTGGTAATTCAGGTCCTGTTGCAGGTGGATGGTTCCCAGGAGAAGAATGGAAAGGTGATGTAGCACGTATGATGATGTATATGTATGTTCGCTATGGAGAACAATGTATACCTAATCGAATTGGTAATGGAGGTACTATAATCAACCCTCAAACTGGTGAAAGAGATGGAATGGTCAGTATCTTTATGAAATGGAATGCAGAAGACCCTGTATCTGAGATTGAAAAAAGAAGGAATGAACATCACGGTGATCCAAGAAACAGCTACTCACAAGGAAATAGAAACCCATTCATTGACAACCCACATTTAGCAAACTTAATTTGGGGGACTCACAATGATAAAAAATTGAACGCTAAAAACATTTGGACAGAAGTAAAACCTGACCAGAAATAATATAAAAAAAGGTGATCTTAATAGATCACCTTTTTTTGTATCATCATTTTAGCCTACCATCTAAGCATAACACTTCCCCAAGTGAATCCACTTCCGAAAGCTGCCAAGACTACTAAGTCTCCTTCTTTTATTTTTCCTGCCTCCCACGCTTCTGTTAAAGCAATTGGAATTGACGCAGCTGTTGTATTACCGTACTTCTGAATGTTGTTAAACACTTTGTCATCTGGCAATTCAAACTTGTGTTGAATAAACTGAGAGATACGCAAGTTAGCTTGGTGAGGAATCAACATATCAATGTCTGCAACTTTCAAATTGTTTGCTTCTAATCCTTCGTTGATAACTTCACTAAAGCGAACTACTGCATTTTTAAATACAAACTGTCCGTTCATATAAGGTGTGTAACTGATATCATCTGGATTGTTGTCCTCTAAAATATCCGTTACCCATCTACCACCCATTCCTGGAGCGATTAACGCTAATTCTTCAGCGTGCTCTCCTTGTGAGTGAATATGAGTAGATAAAATACCTTGATTCTCATTTTCAGATCGTGTCAATACTGCCGCTCCTGCTCCATCTCCAAAAATAACAGATACACCACGTCCTCTTGTAGTCATATCTAATCCTGCAGAATGTACCTCAGACCCTACAACTAAAACATTCTTATACATCCCTGTTTTAATGTATTGGTCTGCAATAGACAAGGCATAGATAAAACCAGAACACTGTGCTCTAATATCTAATGCAGCTACGGTATTTAACCCTAATTCTCTTTGTAATAAAACACCAGGACCAGGGAAGTAGTAATCAGGACTTAACGTAGCAAATACCACAAAGTCGATATCTTTTGCCTCTACGCCTGCTCTTTCCATCGCAATACGAGCAGCTTTAACTCCCATTCCTGAAGTAGTGTCTTCTTCTAACTTCTTATGTCTTCTTTCATGAATACCTGTTCTTTCAACAATCCATTCGTGATTCGTATCCATCACTTTTGATAGGTCATCATTGGTTACTACATTCTCTGGAACGTAATACCCTAACCCACTTATTTTTGATTTAAACATATTATTAAATTCTTGTTTCACGTGGTGCAAAAATACACTATTAACTAAATAGTAATATCATTTTTGACACAAAAAGCGCAGTTAACTTCTTGAACACTCGTTATTTTCAAGTATATTAGCACACATAACGAAAAACTAACCTCTATGAAAATCATCAAAACAACATTATTGTCTCTTTTTTTGATTACATCTATGTACGCACAAGAAAATATTACTTTCCAAAAGCCATCACAAGAAATTTTAGAACTTGCTGACTATGAAAGAGCTCCATCTATTTCAATGGACAGCAAACTTGAATATATGTTACTTACTTATAGAAGTACGTATAAAACATTATTGGATTTAAACGTAAACGAAATGAGATTGGCTGGTTTGCGCATTGACGTAAACACAAATATTTCAAGTACGGTTACTTATATCACTAACCTAAAAGTTAGAAAAGTTAAGGACACACAAGAAGTTCAAGTAAAAGGACTACCGGCTAATCCGCGTATTACAAATATTACTTGGTCTCCAGATCAGTCTAAACTTGCTTTTACAAATACAATTGAAAACGGAGTAGAACTTTGGGTACTTGATGTAAAATCTGCGCAAGCTACGAAGTTAACGGAAGCGAACTTAAACGCAAATATTGGTAACCCTATTACGTGGTTTAGAGATGGACAAAGTATTTTAATTAATCAGATTCCAGCTAATAGACCAAACTTAATTGACACGTCTAAAAATATTCCAACAGGACCAATTGTTTCTGTTAGTGAGGGTATTGTTTCTCAAAATAGAACGTACCAAGATTTGTTGAAAAACAAAGCAGATGAAGCTAACTTTGAAACTTTAGTTACTTCTGAATTGTATAAAGTTGACTTAAACGGAAACAAAACGCTTTTCAAAAAAGGTGATTTATACGTTGGTACTTCTTTCTCACCAGATGGAGAGTACTTAATGCTTACAACATTACAAAAACCGTTTTCTTACTTAGTGGCATTAAACCGTTTCCCTATGAAATCGGTAGTTTATACAAAAGAAGGTCAAGAAGTAAAAGACGTAAATGATATTCCATTAAGCGAAGTAATGCCAAAAGGTTTTATGGCAGTACGCGAGGGAAAAAGAAATATGGGATGGAGAGCTGACAAACCAGCTACTTTATACTTTGTAGAAGCTTTAGACGGTGGAGACCCTGCTAAGGAAGTAACATACAGAGATGAAGTTTTTAACTGGGAGGCACCATTTAACAACGCTCCAACTTCTATGGTTAAGCTAACGCAACGCTATGGTGGAATTACTTGGGGTAATGACGATATCGCACTTGTATCTGACCAATGGTATGACACGAGAAACGTGCGTACTTTTATGATTAATCCATCTACAAGTAATGAGAACCCTATTAAAATTGAAGATAGAAACTCTCAAGATGCTTATAGTGATCCAGGAAGCTTTGAATTAAAACGCAATGAATATGGTAGATATGTTTTAGCGATTAACGACAACAAAATGTACTTAATCGGTGATGGATATACTGCAAAAGGACAGTTTCCTTTCATTGATGAGTTTGACATCAACACAAAAAACACAAAGCGATTATATCAGTCAAATTACACAGATAAAAAAGAGTCTATCCAATCAATAGAAGATATTAAAAAAGGACTTGTATTAGTATCTATTCAGTCGCCAACTGAGTACCCTAACTACTACTTCCGAAATATCAATAAGAAAAACGACTTAAAAGCAATTACACATTTTAAAAACCCTTTTGAGAGTTTAAATGGTGTTTATAAAGAAGTAATTACTTACAAGCGTGAAGATGGATTAGAACTTTCAGGTACTTTATACTTACCTAAAGGATATGACAGAAAGAAAAAAGCAGAGAAATTACCTTTACTAATCTGGGCTTACCCAAGAGAGTTTAAAGATAAAAACAGTGCGGGACAGGTTACAAACAACCCGAATGAGTTTACCTTCCCATACTACGGTTCTTTTGTGTACTGGGTATCTAAAGGGTATGCTGTATTGGACGATGCTTCTTTCCCAATTGTAGGAGAAGGAACTGAAGAACCAAATGATACTTATGTACAACAATTAGTTGCAAACGGTAAAGCAGCTATTGACGCAGTAGATAAATTAGGATTCATCGACAGAAAAAGAGTTGGTGTAGGTGGACACTCATATGGAGCGTTTATGACAGCAAACTTATTGACATACTCAGATTTGTTTGCAGTAGGTATTGCACGTAGTGGAGCTTACAACAGAACATTGACTCCTTTTGGTTTCCAAACAGAACAAAGAAACTATTGGGAAGTACCAGAAGTGTACAACACAATGTCTCCGTTTATGAATGCTGAAAAAATGAAAACTCCGATGTTGTTAGTTCACGGTGAAGCAGATAATAACCCTGGAACGTTTACATTACAAACAGAGCGTTACTTCCAAGCTTTAAAAGGTTTAGGTGCACCTGTTAGAATGGTTATCTTACCGAAAGAAAGCCATAGTTATGTAGCAAAAGAAAATATTCTTCACTTGCTTTGGGAACAAGATCAGTTCTTAGAAAAACATTTAAAGAATAAAAAATAATAGACAAAAGGCGCTAACTTCATAGGTTAGCGCCTTTTTTATTTCTTACAATATCGATGTCCTATTTTATCACTCGTCTCTTTTAATGACATCACCTTTCAATCATTACTCTTCACACATCACCAACTACTCATTACACATCGCATCACGCATTACTATTTGAAATAAAAAAAGGGACACATTCCTGTATCCCTTATATATTATTGAAACTTTTTAAGTGCTAACTTAATCTTCGTTTTCTTTTCGATATCAAACGGATGGTCAAAGAAAACCACTCTCTCATTACCAAAGAAAGATTTGATTAGATAACCATCTCCTTTAAAATAAGAGTCGATTACCTCTACTTCTATTTGTCCTTTTTGCTTAGACACCATTAATTGATGTGGGTAAACCAATAACATTTCGTCCATTTCAACCTTAGGAGCAAAGTCTGAAATATATAATTCGTTTACCTCTCCAAATAAAGAAGCTACATATTTATCATTTGGAAACTCATATAACTCTTTTGTTTCCCCCATATCAACAACATTACCTTCTCTAAGCACAATAGTTTCATCCGCAAAGCTCAAAGCATCAACACTATCGTGAGTAGCTACAATACAAGTAATTCCTTTCTCCTTTAAGTAAGCAAAAAGGTTTCTTCTCAACAAGCTACGACGAGAGTAATCAATATGACTAAACGGTTCATCTAACAACAACACTTCTGGTTCTAACGCCAAAACACGAGCAATAGCAACTCTTTGTTGTTGTCCACCACTTAAATGTTTAACCTTCACATCAGCAAAATCAGTTAAATCAACCAATTCAATTAACTCTTTTGTTCTGTGTTTTTTGCCTTCCATATCAAAATTAGACAAAAACTTCCCTACGTTTTCAGCAACCGTAGTATGAGGCATTAAGTCAAAATCTTGTGCTAAGTATCTCATTTCATCCATACCTGGCACTAAATGATAAGCAGGTCCTAAAACTTGTTTTTCATTCCAATAGATTTCACCTTCATCTAAATCATGTAATCCATAAATCAACTTTAATAAAGTACTCTTTCCACACCCACTTTCTCCTAAAAGCGCAATGTGTTTTCCCTTTTCAATTACAAGGTCTAATTCGTTTATAACACGTTTTCCCTCTGTATAGCTGAATGATATATTTTTAAGTAAAAGCATTTTTTCTTTTTATGAACCGCAAATATAACAATATCCGTACAAGCACTCTAAAATATTAACTTTATAAAATAAAAAAAGACCACCTAAACAGGTGATCTTCCGATATACTTCTCTATGTTTTTCAGATTAATAGCTAAAATAAACCCAAAAAAGGTTTTCTATCTACTGAAAAACAGAAACAATTTACTCTTTTACTTGTTCTTTCTTTAAAACCAAGTCTAAAGTATAAGCGCTTTCACCTTCGTGTTGAATTTCGTGTCTTAAGACAACTTGCCCTCCTTCTTCGATCAATGTTGAATATTCAACATCATTAAAAAAGGCATTTGGACTTTCAGCATCCGTTCTAACTTGATACTTATTATCTCCTAAAGCTTTCCATGTTCCTTTTCTCTTTTCTTCTTCTCTTTCACATCGGAAATTAACAACTACTTCTTCTAAGACACCTTCTGGTAAAAACGAAATGGTAGACTGAGTTTCACACTCATTTAAACCTAAGTCCATACCATTTAAAAATAAAGCAGCAACAGTCCAATTACCTTCTAAAATATCCTTTACTTCAGGTTCTTCATCTACAGGAGTTTCAACAACTTCATCAGCAACAGTAAATGGCAGTCCATCATCATTACTACAAGAGAACATCATTCCTGCAAGCAACAATGACATAAAAAAATACTTAATCTTCATAATTTGATTAGTTTTTGGTTACAAATACCGAACTTACTAATTAAATTAAAAATAGACTATTTTTTTTATTATAATTTTAACTAAAAAAAGTCCTGAAAGAAATATCTATCAGGACTTTGTATATAATTTAATGTATATAAAGCTTATTTTGAAGCCATAAAGCGTTCAGCGTCTAAAGCAGCAATACAACCAGAACCAGCAGCAGTAATCGCTTGGCGGTAGTCTTTATCTTGAACATCTCCACAAGCAAATACACCTGGGATATTCGTTTTACTTGTTTTTCCTTCTGTTAACAAATACCCAGTCTCATCCATATTTAATTGACCTTTAAAGATATCAGTATTTGGTTTATGACCAATAGCAACGAAGAATCCAGTAGCTGGAATTTCTTTAACCTCGCCTGTTGCATTGTGTTTAACGCGAATACCAGTAACTACGTTTCCGTCTCCTAAAACTTCTTCTGTAACTGTATTCATTAATATTTCGATATTCTCAGTGTTTCGTACACGCTCTTCCATAATAACAGAAGCACGGAATTTTTCACTACGCACAAGCATAGTAACTTTTTTACACAATTGAGATAAATAGTGTGCTTCCTCACAAGCAGAATCACCTGCTCCAACAATCACTACTTCTTGATTTCTGTAGAAGAATCCGTCACAAACTGCACAAGCAGAAACTCCACCTCCTAATGATAGGTAATGTTGCTCTGATGGTAAGTTTAAATATTTAGCTGTAGCACCTGTAGAAATAATCACTGTATCAGCGTGTACTTCAGTAGTTTCATTAATCCACACTTTCTTTACATCACCACTTAAATCTACTTTAGTAGCCCAACCGTCGCGGATATCTGCTCCAAAACGTTGTGCTTGAGCTTGTAATTGCATCATCATTTCAGGACCTGTTACTCCTTCTGGATATCCAGGGAAGTTTTCTACTTCATTTGTAGTAGTTAATTGTCCTCCAGGTTGCATCCCTTGGTATAATACCGGGTTCATATTAGCACGAGCTGCATAAATAGCAGCAGTATAACCTGCAGGTCCAGAACCAATAATCAAACACTTTACTCTTTCTATATTAGACATAATCAATCAGTTTTATATTATATAAACAAAAATACCTTTTTTATTGCCTTTTCAAAATAGGTTATGAAAGAAATAACAAATAGCCGAATCACTTTTATTTATTGTATTGTGATAAAATGGTCATTTTAACTGTACAGAGATAATCTTTGTGAGTTAGTATATCAGTAAATTGCAGTTCGTTTACATAGAAGGTACAAACCATTAAGGCATTTATGTATTACCTAAAGCATATAAGAGGTCGTTTTACGGTGAAAGAGTCATCTTAAAACAATTTATTTCTATTTATTACACTGTGTATAAGAGAAGTAAAATGATCCTTCAAAAAAAATCAATATTTTTTTACAAAATATGCTTTTCAATAAAAAAAATATTATAAATTTGCACTCGCAAGGACGAAATAAGTCTAAGCGGGGTGTAGCGTAGCCCGGTCATCGCGCCTGGTTTGGGACCAGGAGGTCGCAGGTTCGAATCCTGCCACCCCGACAAAAAGGAATCACTATTTAGTGGTTCCTTTTTTTTATGTGGTATAGTCTGCCTACTTTATAGTATTATTACCATATAAAAGCACGTTTGAAATTAGATATCTAAGTTTTAAACTTAAGATCGAAATCTATATCTAACATTTCTGCCTTACCACACATCTCAAGTAAATTTTGAAGATTAGTAATTTGTTGATCTTTTTTCCTTTCAAATAGCCCCTGTAGTTGTGTTAGACCTTTAAACATACCTTTTGTATTACAAACTTTTTCTGCGATTTTTTGTCTAAGTTCATCTGGATGTTGGGCCTCATTATAAAATTTAAAATCTTTTTCTACTTGTTTTAAATAATCAAATAAACTTGATAAAGGGGGAGACACAAAAAAGAGCATTTCTATTTCAACAGTCATTTGGTATAAAGCACTAAAATACATTATGCCTTCCTTCTAATAAAAACAAAAGCTAAACTGAAAAAGTGTTATTTAAAGAAAGTACTGGAAGAGTATATAAATAAAGAGTTATGAAATTATTTTATAACATCTCCTTTAATAAAAGTTTACAAAGGCTTCTCTCAAAATAACAAAGAATCTTTTCTTAAGAGTTTGGGTTGCCATTTATATGATTTAATTTTGAGAAGCAATCTTTAAAAACAAGCGTAAAATGTCCAACTTAGCACAAGATATCCTATTCGGTGTAGCAGTCGCTGATGCTTTAGGAGTTCCAATCGAATTTAAGTTTCCAAATGAAATAGATATAGAATCTGTTAGAACTAATTATCAAAATGAGCCTAATAGACTAACTGGGTTTGGCTCTTGGCATAAACCTGTTGGAACCTTTAGTGATGATTCTTCTCTTACTTTTTGCACAGCTGAATACTTAGCTAACAAAGAAACTAATTTAAATGATCTAATGGATCGTTTCAAAGATTGGATGCAAGAGGGTTATTGGACTGCCGATGGAGACACTTTTGACATTGGAAGAACAACTTTATTTGCTATAGAGAACTTTGCAAATGATTCTAATTGGAAAACAGCAGGACTTAAAACAGAACGCGACAATGGTAATGGTTCATTAATGCGCATATCTCCTTTACTATTACCACTCTTACACGACAAGAACATTACGGATCCTTACAGTTATATTAGCAACTTTAGTAGTTTAACACACGCACATAAAATAGCCATAGATAGCTGTTATATCTATCTTATCTATGCCAAACATCTTGTTTTAACTAAAGATGCACATCTTGCATATGAAAATCTTATACAAGACTTAGCTAATAGCTATCAAGAAAATGAATACTTTAAGCGTATCTTCTCTTTGAATTTTAAAGAGATTGATCCCTGTGAATTTAATAATAGAGGGTTTGTAGTTGGAAGCTTAGAAATTGCTCTTCAAACTATGCTTACTACAAAAAGCTATGAAGAAGCTATTTTAAAGGTTATGTCCTTAGGTAAAGACACAGATACAAATGGGGCTATTATAGGAGCTTTGGCAGGTATTTTGTATGGATTTGAGAGTATTCCTAAGCATTGGTTGAAATCCTTGAAAAGGAAAGAGAATATACGAGAACTTGCTGAGCAGTTGAATATAAAATATAAATTATCACAATAGACAAAATAAAAGAATTAATGACCGATAAATACTGTCAAAAATCGGTCAATGATCTCAAAGTACCGAACCTGTTTACTATTCTTAAATAAAATAAGACATTCAGCTTTTATAGCCAGCTGTTACCCTCAATAAAAAGGGTATTTAGGTAATATTTCTATTTATCTATTTATGAGAAGTGATTCAAATCCTATCAGTATAAAAAAGGAACCACTAAATAGTGGTTCCTTTTTTTATGCGGTACAGTTTGGTGTTTTAGCAATTATTAATACCAAGTAATTTTAATGACAAACCAACATTAGTCTAAAACCTTTATTAAGCCTTCGCTTCTCTTAAAGGTTTACTTTCTTCAACTCCATTTGGATAGTATCCTTATTAAATATCATTTTCCAATGCATTGATTTATCTGTAAGATTATTAATCTGAACAGGAATTGTATCTGGTTGATGCGGATTATTTTCGTAAGATATGACCTTAAAAGTCTCATCCTGATCATTGTAATGGTACTTCATAAAAAGCGAAATACTATCTACATACGAATATGGATTTGGACAATAATACATCTTACCTCTCTCTTCTATATAAATTGTTTTCCAAGCTAAAGTATCATTTTCCCAAGCTTTTTCAGAAACTAATTCCCCATTACGCAGCATCTTTTCAACGTTCCATTTTCCAAAATACTTTTTTGAAAGATGAACATCATAATTATAATAGACCACAAATAAACAAGGAACCACAATACATAATACACGAGCAATTGATCGTGAAAAATTATTGCCAAGTGAGGGTAGCGTACTTTTGTATTGATTAAAAAAACGTATGATATCAACTTTATGTTGTAGAAATAAATTAACTAATCCACACGTTATTAGGATAGATGTAAATAATGTAATGGGTCCGATAGTATAAAAAACATTAATCAAAACAATATTTAGCATAACCGGTAAGAGTACTAATACGCCTAATAAAAGCGTACGTCTAAACAATAAAAGAACACTGCCTATTATCTGAAAAAACGCCACAATCACGGCAAGCCCATAAGAGAACCCATAATATTTCCAAGTTAATTCTGGCCCTGTTAGTGCACCTACTAAAGAATCGTTTATATGATAGGAATGATTAAAGTTGACTTCAAATATTTTTTGAAAACCAAAGTCTAATAGTAAAAAGGCAATCCAATAACGCAATAGTATTGAAAGCCAAGAAACATATTTTACAGAATTAATATTTTTTCTTTTATGCCAATAGATAGAAAAACCAATTGAGAACAATACTGACAATCCCAATGTCAGAAATCCTGCAGGAAGAATAAACTTTGAAAGCTTATAAGGCAAAAGAGGCATAACTATAAAAAGGGTCGTATTTATAGCCCCTACAATTGCTAAAAAAGACAGGGAGAACTTAGAAAACCAATTGGTTTTACTCAATTTCTCATTTGAATCTATCGTATTCATTTAATTAATGTTTTAAGGTTATGTTTAGGTATATGCATACCTAACGTTGTTATTGTACGAAACAAAAGACGTAAGGGTTTTGCAAAAAACATATCCGTATTTCATTAAATATGTTACGAATATAATCTTTAATTAAATACTTGATTAAAAAACATTTATAATCTTGAAAATATTTCATCAAAGAAGTAAGTTGTAGTACTTAGGTGTAACTCAGCAGCATTAATTCTTACTTACAAACACACTGAAGTTGTCGTGTTTTCCTTGATCTAACCGCAGAGTTTATAGGCATTACATCGACCGTAATAGTCTTGAAGAAAACGCTATTACCTTTGGAAGGTAAAAATCCGTAAATAGCCTTGTTTTTCTTGTGAACACATCCCTCTAAAACAAAAAAAGAGAGAATTAAACTAATTCTCTCTTCTTCTTTTACTTAAACGCTCATTTTTAAGCTTTATTTCTCTTGGCTTACTGCTTGTCTTTTCACGATCAAAGTTCCTACGTGGGCGTCTCTCATCTCTTTGTCCAGAATTCTCAGAAGTCATTCTCTTTCTAATACTTTGCTGACTCTCCTCATCTTGATTCAAACTTGCCTCTTCAGTCATAACTGACGGCTCAATCAATCGATTCAATTCTGCAAGTTCTTCTTTTGTCAAATCTCTATACGTTCCAACCGGAATATCTAATGAGATATTGATAACTCGAATACGCTTTAACGCTACAACGTCATAACCAAAAAACTCACACATACGACGAATTTGACGGTTTAACCCCTGCGTTAAAAATATTCTGAATACAGTTTTACTAATAGGCTCTACTCTACACTCTTTTGTAATTGTGTCTAAGATAGGCACACCAGCTCCCATACGCTGTAAAAAACGCTCTGTAACAGGTTTATTTACCGTAACGATATATTCTTTTTCGTGGTTGTTTTTCTGACGTAAAATCTTATTAACGATGTCTCCATCATTCGTCATAATAATTAACCCCTCACTATCCTTATCCAAACGTCCTACTGGAAATATTCTTTTTGGATAGTTTATATAATCAACGATATTATCTCTAACAGTAGAATTAGTTGTACACTCAATACCAACTGGTTTATAGAATGCCAAGTAAACATTCTCCTCATCATTATTTCGAATCAGTTGACCGTTTACTCTAATAACATCATCCTCACTGACTTTTAATCCCATTTCTGGAACAACACCATTTACAGTAATACGACCTTCTTCTATTAGACGATCAGCCTCTCTTCTTGAGCAATATCCAACTTCAGATAGATATTTATTTAAACGTGTTTGTACTTTTTCCATAGCGCAAAAATAAGTATTTTTCTCAACGATAAAACAATTGGTTGCAAACTAATTGTCTTCTATAAAATCTAAGATAGATTGATAGACAACTTTCCCTTGTAAGGAATGTCCTAATCCTTCTGTAGCAACGATATTTTGGTTTAGATCAACCATCTTTTGATGAAACTTCACACAGTCGGTTTCATAAATAACATCATCACCTTTATCGTGTACAAGTAATAAGGGAATTGTACACTTTTCTACCAACAAATAACTTGCATAAGCTTCTATTGGCATTTTAATAACCTGTTCTACTTTCTGAATTAACCTTTTGTGAATCACTGATCGATACCCCATCATAGTCACATAGTTCTTTACAACACTACTATACTCATCTAAACACCCTAACAAAACCGCTTTCTCAACAGAAGGGTATTGATCAACTGCTAATCGATTTAATAGTGAAAACGATCCTAAGGAATGCGAAATAACATACGTTGGTTGAAAGGTTTTCAAACAGAAGTCAATCATATCAGCATAACCAACAATCGTAATCTTCTTACCTGGCGATAGCCCAAGGCCTATAGCGTCAACAGCAATATAGCGATAGTTGTTTCCAAAATACGTAACCATTGCTTCCCATCGATTAGAATTACTTTCCCAACCGTGAAAAAAAAGAATAATAGGTAAATCAGTACGCTCAGCATTCCACTGATACGTTTGTATATAAGAATCCTTATAAGGCAACTGCGTTTGTGCAGCAGAATTTAAAAAAGGAAATACCTCATCAGGTTTAATCTGTCCCTTACGGGGAGAAGTAAGAAACTTGTAGGATATAGCAACAGCGCGTTCCACTGAAAACAGGGAAATTACATTGACAATAAATCCTACAAATTTCTTCATCTTAATAAATAAAAAAAGCCTCTTAATAAATTAAGAGGCCTTAGATTATAATTTAGCTATAATAGCATCAATTTTTTCTCTTTCTTCTTCTGCTAATGCACTATCAACTAAGATACGTCCACTGTGCTCATCTGTAATAATTTTCTTACGAGCTGCAATTTCTACCTGTGTTTGTGGTGGAATAGTGAAGTAAGAACCTCCTGAAGCACCACGCTCAATAGAAACAACTGCTAAACCATTACGAACTCCGTTTCTGATTCTGTTGTAAGCAATCATTAAACGCTCTTCGATATCAGTTTTAAACTCTTCTGATTTCTCTAAAAGAATTTTCTCTTCACGCTCAGTTTCAGCCATGATACTGTTCAATTCAGCTTCTTTATGAGCTAAGTGCTCTTTTCTTGCTGTTAATTTTGAATCAGTTTCAGTGATAGAAGATTTTTTATGTTCAATACTTGCTTTCATTTCCTTAATGTTCTTTTCAGCAAGTTCAATTTCTAATTTTTGAAACTCAATCTCTTTCTCTAAAGAAGTGTACTCTCTATTGTTTTTAACCTCGTTTTGTTGCTCAGTATATCTTGCAATAGCAGCTTTAAACTCTTCGATTGAAGATTTTTTATCTTTAATACCCGCTTCGATATCACTTAAGTCTACATTTAACTTTTCTAAGCGTTTGTTTAGTCCAGCAACCTCATCTTGTAAGTCTTCAACTTCCAGAGGTAATTCTCCTCGCATGTTTCTAATTTCGTCAATTCTTGAGTCGATTAATTGCAAGTCGTATAATGCTCTTAACTTCTCTTCAACGGTTAATTCTTTTTTCTTTGTCATCTTTATAAGTAGTTAACTGGATTCGTATTTACTGTTGATAAAATAACTGCAAAAGTAGTCAATTTTTCTGAAAGTTGTCTAACTATATAATTTTTTATATACCTTTCACTTTCAAAGTGCCCAATATCGGCTAAAACTAACTGATTTTCAGCTTCATAAAACTGATGATATTTTAAATCTGCCGTAATAAATGCATCTGCTTTTTGGCTTAATGCTGCTTTTATAGCAAAACTTCCTGAACCTCCTAAAACAGCAACTCGCTTAATCTTCTTACCAAGTAATGCACTGTGGCGAATTCCTCCTGTTCCTGTTTTTTCTTTTACCATTTTCAAGAATGCAATTTCATCCATCGCTTCTTCTAATTCTCCTATTATCCCCATTCCCACATTCTGTAACTTATTCTCAAGATTGTAAATCTCATAAGCCACCTCTTCATATTCGTGTGCATTAAACAAGGCGTTTAAAATCTTTCCTTGTAAATGTCTTTCAAACGTAACTTCTATCTTGTTTTCTTGTACTGTCTCTAATACGTGTTTTTTACCAATAGTGGGATTACTCTTCTCATTTCCTTTAAAACTCCCCTCTCCTGTCGAAACAAAACTGCAGTTGTCATAATTACCAAGTGCCCCTGCCCCTGCATTAAACAAGGCTGTTCTAATTTCTTCTAACTTATTAAGAGGAGCATATGTAACCAACTTTTGAATATAATTACTTTTCGGAATCAATATCTTGCAGTTTGTAACACCTAATGTATCACAAAATATCTTGTTTACCCCTTCTTGGTGATTATCCAAAGCAGTGTGAATTGCGTAAATAGCGATATCGTTCTTTATCGCTTTAATCACTGCACGCTCTACATAATTCTTACCCGTGATTTTCTTTAAACCAGAAAATAGAATCGGATGAAAACAAACAATCATATTACACTTGCTTTCAATTGCCTCGTCAACCACAGCTTCTAAGGCATCGTGACAAACCAATATACCTGTTACCTCACTATCATAATCGCCAACTAACAATCCTACGTTGTCAAAATCCTCTGCATAGGCCAACGGTGCCAACTCTTCTAACACCGGAATAATCTCTTTTATCTTCATCTTACTAAGTATAATTTTCCTTGAAGTTATTATATTTTCTCAAAGATAAAAAATTTGGTAATTTCGTACCTATGAATCTACTTCGAAACTTACTATTTCCCTTTGCCATCTTATATGGCATAATCACATCTATACGCAATTGGTTTTATACAATTGGGCTATTTAAACGTACCTCTTTTTCTATTCCCACTATTGTAGTCGGAAACCTTAGTGTGGGTGGTACAGGAAAAACTCCAATGGTAGAATATATCATTCGCTTATTGCAAAACGACTTTAAGGTAGCTACCTTGAGTAGAGGATATAAACGCAAAAGTGAAGGTTTCTTTTTAGCAGATGAAAACACTACAATGGAACAAATTGGTGACGAACCTTTTCAATACCACCATAAATTTGAAAACATCAATGTAGCTGTAGATGCAAAAAGGGTAAACGGAATCCAAAATATACTAAAACTAAAACCACAAACACAAGCAATTGTGCTTGATGATGCTTTTCAACACTTGGCTGTTCAAGGGGGCTTCTATATTTTACTAACTACTTATGACGAACCTTACTTTAAAGATTATATGTTGCCAACAGGTAACCTTAGAGAATCACGCAAAGGAGCTAAGAGAGCTAATGTAGTTATTGTAACTAAGTGTCCGAAAGATTTAAGTATTGATAATCAGAATATCATCAGAAAAGAATTAAATTTAAAATCAGGACAATTGTCTTTTTTTACGTATATTGAATTCAGTAAACTTGCATATTCAAAGACAGATACAATCTCTGTTGATGACTTGAAAAAAGAAGAATTTATAATGGTAGCTGGTATTGCTAAACCACAAAGTTTCTTTGACCACTTAAAAAGTGAACAAACAACTTGTTTAACCTACCCTGACCATCATCATTTTTCTAAAGCAGATATTGAGTTAATTTTGAATACTGCAAAAGAGCATAAAATTATTACAACAGAAAAGGACTATGTTCGATTAAAAGATGTAATCCCTTCTGAGAAATTATATTATTTACCAATTCAAACTTCCTTTATTAATAACAACGAGGAATTTGACAAAACAATTTTAAACTATGTGGGATCAAGTACAAGAAACGGTTAAGTATCTATCTGAAAAAACAAATTTTAAACCAGAAATCGGAATTGTTTTAGGTTCAGGATTAGGGAATCTAACAGCAGATATTACTATTGAATATGAAATTCCATATTCTGAAATTCCTAACTTTCCTGTGTCTACTGTTAAAGGACATAAAGGAGCTTTAATCTTTGGTACTATTGGAGGTAAAAAAGTAGTGGCTATGCAAGGGCGTTTCCATTACTACGAAGGGTATGAAATGGCTAAAACTGTTTTCCCTATCCGCGTTATGAAATATATGGGAGTTGAAACATTAATCGTTTCTAACGCTTCAGGAGGTGTTAATCCTTCTTTCAAAGTTGGAGATATTATGATTATCACTGACCATATTAACGCTTTCCCAGACCACCCATTACGTGGAGCAAATGATGAGCGTTTCGGACCTCGTTTCGTAAATATGAACGATGCTTACACAAGAACGTTAATCGACAAAGCTTTAGTGATTGCTAAAGATAAAAAATACGATATCAAACAAGGGGTTTATTACGGATTACAAGGACCTACATTTGAAACATTAGCTGAATACAGAATGGTTCGCGTTGTAGGTGCTGACTGTGTTGGTATGTCTACTGTACCAGAAGTAATCGTTGCTCGCCATATGGATATGAAAGTATTCGGTATCTCTGTTATCTCTGATATGGGTAACGAAGAGGGAATCGTTGAAGCACATCACGAAGATGTTCTTAAAGCTGTACAAGCTGCAGAACCTATCGCTCGCGGATTAATCAACGAGTTAATTGCACAAATTTAATTGTACTTTTTTTATATTGTTAAAGGGCTATTCTACCAGAGGATAGCCCTTTTTCTTTTACTTATAACGAATTTAATTTTAGCAAAAACCGACAAGTGGTTATTTTGACATCATTTGCTATCAAATGCTATCAAATGCACTATTAACTCCGTACCACTTTTTTACACCAATCTCCTCAAACCCTTATAAACAAAGGGATTGACAGGACCTCATATGTACATTAGTCGGAGATAACTCGGAGATAAGTCGTAGATACCTCACCTAAAGGCCTTTTTCGCGAACAAAATACGACTTATCTACGACTCATTTACGATTAACCTCCGTTTAAAACTCTGGAAAACCCCGTATTTACTCACTTTTCTGCTAATTCGCCTTATTTTAAAAACAACCCACATTTTCTGCTTTTATATACTTTTGAGCATCTTATATCAGCAATTCAAGCCTCTTTTTTTAAACAGCTTACCTATTTCTACTTTCAAAAGAGTACTTTCACACACATAAGGACATAAAAAAACACCCTATAAAGGGTGTTCTATTTTTTAAGAATGCAGTTAATCAATAATCTGCATTTTCTTCATAATGAATGTAGCGTTCTTATTCTGACACACACCATCTCTTATTTTGTAGTCAAAGTGTAAATCGTCTTGTTTAATCTCCACTTCAAAACACTTATTAATCAATATCTCTGGATACTCATCTGTCGTATTACAAACCTCTAAATCGTGTGTAGCAATTACACCATACGTTTTCTCGCGAATCAACTTCATAATAACTCCTATCGTACCACTTTGTTTGTCATCTGAGTTTGTTCCTCTTAAAATCTCATCTAACAACACAAAACAAGGCTCTTGCTGTACCTTTTCTATAATCATCTTCAATCGCTTCACCTCTGCATAGAAATAAGACTCACTGTCTTCTAACGAGTCCGTTAAACGCATAGAAACAAATAAAGGCAATGGGAAGAAAGACGCTTGTGAAGCACAAACTGGAGCTCCTACTCCTGCCAATACTAAGTTTACTCCTACAGTACGTAAAAAAGTACTCTTACCTGACATATTAGACCCCGTTAAGATTACAAAGCGTTGGTCGCTAAAACTAATATCGTTACAAACTCTTTTCTTTTCATTTAACAACGGATGTCCAAGCTCTGTAAAGCTCATTTCTCCATCTTCATTTAAGGTCGGAAAACTATACGTTCTGTTGTTATATGAAAAGTTTGCCAGCGAATTTAAAGCTTCTACTTCTCCGATTACCTCAATTGCAATTGGAACCAACTGTGCTTTCTCGCGTTTCCACTCCAAAAAGCGGTGTAACACGTGAATGTGAAACTGCCCCAATCCGTTAAAAATAACCATCACAAATAAATTGGCTACTGTTTCCATTTGCTCAAACAAACGAGATAATACCTTTAACTCCTTACTGGCCTGAAACGAGTCTTTTCTCAATTGCTTGATATATCCTTTCATCTTTTCTGTTGCGAAAGGCTCTTTTTCAATTCTCTTAATAATGGCACTGTAACTATCTATCGTTTCGTGTACCTTATCAGCCCCGCCTAACTCCGCTTGTATATAGCGTATTTTAGACATCGCAAAAATTAAGTTAAACGTAAAGGAAGTAGATATAATATAACCGTAAACAGCACTATCTGTAATCAAATATAGAATTGATGAAACAAGCAAAATAGCCGGTACTAAATAACTCAACACACGAGTCATTTTACTCATCTTAACTACTTCTGACTCACTCCAAGCTTTTAATCGCTTGAAAGCAGCTTCATCTAAATTAGAGATTTTACTATACGCATTAATCTCCTGACGCCATTCTACTTTTTGAGACAACTCTTTGATTGCTTCTTGATTTAGTAAAATAGTCTTAGTGTCTAAATGCCCTTTTAGCAAGTCTGCTAATTTCTGTTTCCCAATAAAAGAGGCTGTTCTATTCAAATATTGAAAAAGCGATTTTGCTCCAAAAATATCTAAGTCAAATGCGTAAGGATGGTCTGTTGTTTTAAACTCATCTCCTCCTTCAAATGGTCTCGCATCTTCATCTAAAAAGGCTAATTCATCTTTATTAATATCCATCAACGCCTGCATATATCTCATACGCCAAGAATATGATGCGTGTAATCTAAGCAGTGCTAAAAACAAGACTACAATACCCCCTGCTATATAGAGATAAAAATAGTCTGCATTAGAAACTGATAGATAGAAGAAATAAATAATCATTAAAAAAACAATTAATCTAATCGCCCCTACTATCTTATACTTACTTCGAATTGAGTTGTATTTCTCTTCAAAAACTTTTTTTCTTTTGCTATAAATCTCCATTAGATGATTTCTTTTTTGGCTATAATTAGCTCAAATGAGCCTGAACAAATATAGTGTATTAAAATGTTCTATATCGTTAAAAATGCACAAAACAAGAACATCTCTATTTTTTGCAACAGAACTAAAACAAATAAAACTTATATTTAAAATCTAATTTTCTTTGTTGTATTTTCTAACTTATAAAGTTTAAAATGCAAACAATTATATTGCCTACCCCCTCTCTTATCTTAACGATTGTTCTAATAAATAATACAAAAGTCTTCCTTGTAATTGTTCCTTTTTTTATCCATTGAACAATTATGACGTTTAATCAAGCGAACAATAGTGTACAATAAAAAATATTTTTACTTGTTATATATACGATAACCAACAAAACACATATAATGAGATTACTTATGACCTTTATCTCTTGT
This sequence comes from Myroides phaeus, assembly GCF_009799805.1. NCBI lineage: Bacteria > Pseudomonadati > Bacteroidota > Flavobacteriia > Flavobacteriales > Flavobacteriaceae > Myroides > Myroides phaeus. The sequence goes on along the minus strand of NZ_CP047050.1, from coordinate 1,836,760 downwards.
TTTATGCTAACCTTAGCAAACGCACAAGAGCTACAAACAAAGCCATTATCACCCCCTGATTCTAAAGACCTTTCTGATTTATCTTTTTTAAAAGGTGAATTGCAAAACAAGCAAATGGTTATGTTAGGGGAACTTACCCACGCCTATACTACAATTTTCGAAGCTAAAATCAGAGTATTTCAATATTTACACCAAGAGTTAGGATTCAACACCTTTGCTATCGAATCTCCGATGTATGACATTTATAAAATGAATCAACAAGGATTTGATGCTGATGTGTTTAACAATGCTATCTGGGGTGTTTGGAGTCAAGATGATGCATTTCAAGAACTTGTACAATATATTGAAACGAATAACATAAAGGTAATTGGTTTCGACTCTCAGGTTCAAAATTCGGCTAATTTTATAGAGGACTTCTTTGACTTTTGTGAGCAACACAAAATAGCGATTAAACTGGACCAAGACGACTTAGGTATTGTTTTAGAAGGACTACTTGAAAATGCGAAATACGACAACTCGGATATTAAAGCAACTGCTTTTTTGAAAGAAATGAACCGCATTATCAAACAAATAGAGCTTCTACCTGATTCTGATACGACTTATCATTGGCAACAGTTTACCAAAGGAGTTTTAGCGGTAGCAGAAGACGTTATTACTACTAAAGAACCTATTCTAACAAGTGATTTTGCTACTAAAGATCTCAATATTAGAGACAAACAAATGGCCGACAACCTGTTGAGCTATAGCAAGAGAAATCCAACTGAAAAGATTGCGGTTTGGGGTGATAATATCCACGTAATGTACAGCAACCCAAATAGTGGTAATATGTATGCACGCGAGTTTGTATCAATGGGTAAACACATTCAAGATGCATTACAAGACAAGGTATATAGCTTGGCAACATTACACGCTAACGACTCCATATTTGACTCTTCTACAAAAATATGGCATAAAGCACCTATTGCTGCAAATTCTTTTGAAGAGGAATTAGTTCAGCTTGGTACTCCTAACCTGTTTATCTCCTCTAATCAAGAGGCAATGCACCAACCTAAATCGACTCGATTGTTGCATTATGTTGATTTCTCTACAGAAAGACTTGACTTATTTCACGATGGCTACTTATTTATACACAAGGTAAGTAGTCCTTATATAGACTTTAATAAAAGAAAAAGCGCAGCAAAAAAGCCTGAAATCACAACGACAGAACAAGCTACTGTAGCCTCAGAAAAGTTCATTGGTCAATTGATTGACAAATACACAAATCAACCTATTGCTTATGCTACGATAATTCTGAAGGATCTCGAGTTGTATAGAGTAACCGATGAAAATGGGTATTACGAATTACCGTTTGTACCAAGTGCTCAAGCTAATGCTACTTTTGAAGTACAAGCTATGGGCTATAACCCACTTCTTGTGTCACTCCACAAGCTACAAAAAACAGAATTGGTAGAACCAAACTACGAGGAGTTAGCTGAAATTGTTATCAAAAAACAACTCAGTGCCAAGGAGATTGTCAAAGCGGCAATTGCAAATAAAGGTAAAAACCACTCTGATAGTCCGTATAACTTTATGAGATATAGCAGAACGATAGAAAATGTAAACGATAAAAACACCTTAGATTTAGAACTTATCACCAAAGATTACGACCAAGGGTATTTATCTTCTTTTATTACGACTCAACGCCTTGAACAAATTAATTGGAACAATAAAAAAGATAAAAACTTAAAATACGTTTCTCAATTATTACAATTTAGAGAAAACCCAATTCGCTATGCAAATATCTTACACAAGCGAAAATACAAGAAATTCAAACTAAACTTCATTGAGTCTAAAGATGCAAACGAAGACAATTTATACATCATTGCTTTTGAAACAGATCGCAACAAATGGAATTACACCAATAGAACTTATCCAACGAAATATTCAGGTGTTCTATACATCGACAAAGAGAGTTTTGCTATTATAAAAGTTATCGAGAATTGGGAAATAACGCTAAATGAAGTTGAAATAGCTAAAAGATTTAAAGGCTATCCTCGGTTTGCAGATGTCATACAATTTGTCTCTAAAGAGGAGAATATCACTTCTTTTGCCAAAGTGTTAGATGACAATAAATATTATGCTAATAGCTACTTTAATCGTGCCTTCAATGAATATACTAATAAGGAGAATAAAAAAGGAAGCAATGTTTATTTGACCGACTCTTATGCATACGATTTTACAAATGAGAATATAGATGTAATCCCTTATGAGCATAGAGTAAAAGACCTGACCCGATTTGATAGAGCGACCTACGACAAAGTTTTCTGGGACAACTTCTTTCAAGAACATCCAGACTTTGTGCTAAAAAATAAATACACAAAAGAATAAGACCATTTATTTAAACATAAAAAAGCCACAATGTTGATTGTGGCTTTTTCTATATGCGATTAAACTTGTTCTCCTTTCATCATTTTCTCCCAATACAAATAAGGCAATAAATGTTTCTTCAACATCCATAGTCTCCAATGTTCTTTATGACTTGAGAAGACAAGCATTTGTTTTAACTTCGGGTCTGGGATAAACTCATTTTTATAGTTGAACTCTGCCAACACCATTTTTCCATATCCCGTAACCAACGGACAAGAAGAATAACCTTCGTATCCCTTGTTGTCAGCTACTTTCTTTTGGATTAGCTTATAAATATTATCAACTACAACCGGTACTTGCTTACGCACTGCTGCTCCCGTCTTAGCGGTTGGTAATCCAGCTACATCTCCTAATCCAAAGATATTAGCAAACTTCTTGTGTTGTAAACTATTCAGATCTACATCTAACCACCCTGCTTCATTAACCAAAACAGACTCTTTCACAAACTTAGGCGCTGTTTGAGGTGGTGCTAAGTGTAAAAAGTCGAACGACATTTCTACCACACCATCTTCTAATTGACGAACAGCAGTATCATCAGACGTTACAAAACAATGGTTGTCTTGTGTATTTGTCATTTTGAAGTAAACCTTCTTATTATCTGCATCTATCTTAATCGGATTGTGAAACGGTTTAAAGTCGATACCATATCGCTTCACGACATCCATAAGTGTATCTGCAATTTTCTTTACCCCAAATATCACGCTACCTGGCATTGGAAAATAAACCTTTGTCTTTGTGTCTAATCCGTTCTTGCGGAAATAATCACACGCTAAGTACATAATCTTTTGAGGTGCTCCTCCACATTTAATAGGTGTATTGGGTTGTGTAAAAATAGCTGTTCCCCCTTTAAAAGCTTGCAACTGTTTCCACGTATATTCAGGATCAATGTAATTACTACAAACCACCCCTTTATCTACTGCCTCTTGCAGTCCTTCTATCATTGTTAAATCGTTCACCAAACCAGGGCATACCACCAAATAATCATACGTCAATACCGCATTTTTATCTGTTGCCACACTATTGTTATCCACGTCAAAAGAAACCACCTTCTCTTTAATCCATTCTACACCAGTTGGAATTAAATCCTTTGTATTTCTAATTGTCTTTTGCTTGTCATACGCTCCCGCACCAACTAATGTCCACGCAGGCTGATAATAATGTAGTTCAGAAGGATCTATAATTCCAATTTCAAGAGATGAATCCTTCTTTTTCAGCTGAGCTGCAGTCATAATTCCCGCAGTACCAGCCCCTATAATTAATATTTGATAATGAGTTTTCATTTGTTTGATATTTTTTGGTTGGTTACCAAAATATAAAAATATACCCTTTCCTTCTGTAACATTTGTTACAAACTAACCAACACTCCTTTATTTTTACTATTAACGCAAGACATACATCAAATCGTATTATTTAATGTAATTACGCCAATCGCCTAAATAGTTTATTTATGTTTTTCGCAATCAAATTTACTGTAATTATAAGGGGTATCGCAATTTTTGAAGATTAAAAACACAAACAAGACCATCCTATACAATATATCACAGAAAACAATCCCCCAACACATCGGCATAGGCGATACTTCGCGTCTAACATAATACACACAGTATAATATCACATAAATATTAAACACACAGCATATCGGTAGAGACGCGATACTTCGCGTCTAACATAATACACAAAGTAAAATAACACCAAAAAATTAAACACACAACACATCGGTAGAGACGCGATACTTCGCGTCTAACATAATACACGCAGTAAAATATCACCAAAAAATTAAACACACAACACATCGGTAGAGACGCGATACTTCGCGTCTAACATAATACACACAGTAAAATATCACCAAAAAATTAAACACACAACACATCGGTAGAGACGCGATACTTCGCGTCTAACATAATACACACAGTATAATTTTACATAAATATAAAACACACAACACATCGGTAGAGACGCGATACTTCGCGTCTAACATAATACACACAGTAAAATATCACCAAAAAATTAAACACACAACACATCGGTAGAGACGCGATACTTCGCGTCTAACATAATACACACAGTATAATTTTACATAAATATAAAACACACAACACATCGGTAGAGACGCGATACTTCGCGTCTAACATAAAAAAGGAATCATTTTTGTGATATATAATCATAAAAAAATATGTCTAAAAAATATAATAACACTTTTAGAATACCTTCTGCACGAGCTTCTTGGTGGGATTACAGTAAAGACGGGACTTACTTTATTACTATATGCACTAAAAATAAAGTACATTATTTTGGTAACATCGTTAATGATGAAATGGTGCTGAATGATTTAGGAAAACAAGCTTTTAAATATTGGGAAGAAATTACCAAATATCACCCCTACGTCTTAATTGATGCATTTATCATAATGCCCAATCACATACACGGCATAATTATTATAGATAAACCATATCAAAATTTGGAAACACAAACAAATAATCAATTTGGTCCTCAATCACAAAATCTTAGCTCCATAATAAGAGGGTATAAATCTGCTGTTACCAAATATGCGAAATGTAATTCAATAGTCTTTCAGTGGCAACCACGTTTCTATGACCATATTATAAAAAACGCCTTTTCATATCAGAATATTGTAAACTACATTTATATGAATCCGATGGATTGGTATAAGGATAATTTTAATATTTAAAATAAATAATATTGGAAATGTAAACCTCTATATCTCCAAAACATAAATAACAACACGATAGGTATTATTTGGAGACGCGAAGTATCGCGTCTCTACTGATAATCTAAACGCAAATACTCCTCTGAAGTAAGATTGGAAATGCAAACCTCTATATCTCCTAAACATAAATAACAACACAATAGGATTTATTTGGAGACGCGAAGTATCGCGTCTCTACTGATAATCTAAACGCAAATACTCATCTGAAGTAATATTGGAAATGTAAACCTCTATATCTCCAAAACATAAATAACAACACGATAGGTATTATTTGGAGACGCGAAGTATCGCGTCTCTACTGATAATCTAAACGCAAATACTCCTCTGAAGTAATATTGGAAATGCAAACACACAATACATTCAAACAGCATATCGGCATTGGCGATACTTCGCGTCTAACATAATACACAAGACCAATTATTAAACATAAAAAAAAGAGACACAATCTCTTGTGTCTCTTTTCTATAATCTAAATACGAAATGTGCTTATTCTCCTTTAAGTGCTTTACGAGAACGCGCTAATAGTGTATTTTTTAATAACATTGCAATTGTCATTGGTCCTACTCCTCCAGGAACAGGGGTAATAAATGCTGCTTTTTTACTTACCTCGTCAAAGTCAACATCACCAGCGATAACGTATCCTCTTGGCGCATTAGCATCAGCAACACGAGTAATTCCAACATCCACTACTGTAACTCCCTCTTTTACCATATCTGCTTTCAAGAAATGAGGCACACCTAAAGCAGAGATAATAATATCTGCCTCTCTTGTGATAGCTTCAATATTCTTAGTACGGCTGTGCGTTAAGGTAACAGTAGCATCTCCAGGATACCCTTTTCTACTCAAAAGAATACTCATCGGACGACCCACAATATGAGAACGACCAATTACCACTACATTCTTTCCAGCTGTTTCAACTTTATAGCGCTCTAACAACTCCATGATTCCATAAGGCGTAGCAGGCAAGAATGTTTCCATTTCCAATGCCATTCTACCAAAGTTTGTAGGGTGAAAACCATCTACATCTTTGTCAGGGTCGATTGCTAATAAAATCTTTTGTTCATCGATGTGTTTAGGCAAAGGCAACTGAACAATGTACCCGTCAATAGCAGGATCAGCGTTCAATTCTTTTACTTTAGCCAACAGTTCATCCTCTGTTGTGTCTTCTGGTAAAGCTACTAAAGTAGATTCAAAACCTACTTTCTCACAAGACTTAACCTTACTTCCTACGTAAGTTAAACTTGCTCCGTTGCTTCCAACAAGTACTGCTGCTAAATGAGGAACTTTCTCCCCGCGAGATTTCATCTGTTGAACCTCAACAGCAATCTCATTCTTGATATCTTCCGATACCTTTTTTCCGTCTAGTAGTTGCATTAAAAAATAATAAGTGTGTGTTGTTATATATGTAAACTAAAGAAGGTTTAAACTTCATTACGAACCTTAAACCTTCTTGTTTTTATTTTTATTGCATGCCTTTCATTTGGCCCATCATCCTCATCAAATTCTTACCTTTTGAACCTTGCATCATTTTCATCATTTTGCTCATTTGGTCGAATTGCTTAAGCAATTGATTTACTTGTTGGATATCCGTTCCTGATCCTTTAGCAATTCTTTGCTTGCGTTTAGCATCAAGTAGAGACGGTTTAGCGCGCTCTTTTGGAGTCATTGAGTGAATGATAGCTTCTATGTGCTTAAAAGCGTCATCTTCAATTTCTACGTCTTTCAACGCTTTTCCAACACCTGGTAACATTCCTACCAAGTCTTTCATACTACCCATTTTCTTCACTTGTTGAATTTGCGATAAGAAATCGTCAAATCCGAACTCGTTTTTCGCAATTTTCTTTTGAATCTTACGAGCTTCCTCTTCATCATATTGCTCTTGCGCACGTTCTACTAACGAGATAACGTCACCCATCCCAAGGATACGATCAGCTAAACGTTCTGGATAGAACACGTCAATTGCATCCATTTTCTCACCTGTACCAATAAACTTAATTGGTTTATTAACTACAGATTTAATAGAAATGGCAGCCCCTCCACGAGTATCCCCATCTAATTTAGTAAGGATAACCCCGTCAAAGTTTAATCTATCATTAAATGCTTTTGCAGTATTTACAGCATCTTGTCCTGTCATAGAATCCACTACGAATAATGTTTCGTGTGGCGTGATTGCTTTGTGAATATTAGCAATCTCCGTCATCATCTCTTCATCAACTGCCAAACGACCAGCTGTATCGACAATAACTACGTTGAATCCATTTGCTTTTGCGTGCTTAATAGCATTCTCAGCAATTTGTACTGGATTGTTATTTCCTTCTTCTGAATAAACCTCAACACCAAGTTGTTCTCCAACTACGTGTAATTGGTTAATCGCAGCAGGACGGTAAACGTCACACGCTACTAATAAAGGAGTTTTATTCTTTTTAGTTTTTAAAAAGTTAGCCAATTTACCAGAGAAAGTAGTCTTACCTGACCCTTGTAAACCTGACATTAAAATCACAGTTGGATTACCTGACAAGTTGATACCAGCGGCCTCTCCACCCATCAATTGTGTTAGCTCGTCTTTAACGATTTTAACCATCAACTGACCTGGTTGTAGAGTTGTAAGTACTTCTTGTCCTAAGGCTTTTTCTTTTACTATATTGGTAAAATCTTTCGCAATTTTAAAGTTAACGTCGGCGTCTAATAACGCTCTACGTACTTCCTTTAAAGTGTCTGCTACATTGACTTCAGTAATTTTACCATGTCCCTTAAGGATATGAAAGGCTTTATCTAATTTATCGCTTAAATTATCAAACATATCGGTATTATTTTAATACTTTGAGTCGCCAAAGATACTATATAACTCTTTAAGTCACAAAAAGCAAAAGCAGGAAAACATACTTTTTTTAAATAATCTTTTGACAAACCTACTTTTGACAGATTCTACGTCTTCTTTTTCAATACTTTTTAACTCACTTTTTGAGGCACAAGAAATATAACTTTCCCCTTTTTATCCCTATTTTTGCCACTTAATAAACAACAATATGCCTACTTCTAAACCTCTTTTTAGAGTTTTTCAATCTGATATAAGTGCAATCGAACTGCCTAAAAAGTTCACTTATCCCTTTTATTACGAACCTCATCAATTATCTATTCTTGCTGCTAAAGAATTACAAGAAGAGTTAGCTACAAATCCTGTAATCACACCTTTTTTTGACAAGAACAGTCCTGATTACCTATTTTCAGGTAAGATGTTTGGCGTTTTAATCGTAAAAAATAAAGCGGGTGAATTAGGTTATTTCACTGCCTTTTCAGGTAAGTTAGGTCCTCTTTCTCACTTAGAAGGATTCGTTCCTGCTGTCTTTGATATATGGGACAAAGAAGGCTTTTTTATTAAAGATGGGGCTATTCTGACTACGATTAACAATAGAATAGAAGAATTAGAGGCTGACAATACATACCAAGAGGCAAAGGAACTATTGGCTAAGCAACTAAAAGAAGAAGAAACTGCTATAGCGGATAGAAAAGCCGAGGTGAAGCGTTTAAAAAATGAGCGTAAAGCTGCGAGAAATGAGCAAATAGCTATTTTGTCTGATGAGGAGTTTACTGCTTTTAACGACGACTTGATTAAACAAAGTCTTAGAGATAAACACGAATTAAGAGTATTGACAACTTATTGGCAAGAACAAATAGCACAAACAAAAGAGGTTATTGATTCGTTTGAAAATGTGATTAAAGACCTTAAAGAAGAAAGAAAACAAAAGTCGAATGCCTTACAAACAAAGTTGTTTGAACACTACCGCTTTTTAAACAACAGAGGAGAACAACGCGACTTATTAGATATTTTTGAAGAAACGCCAATACAACCACCGGCAGCAGCGGGAGATTGTGCTGCACCTAAACTATTGCAATACGCTTACCTAAATGGGTATAGTCCTATTGCTATGGCCGAGTTTTGGTGGGGCGAATCACCTAAATCTGAAATTAGAAAACATCAACACTACTACCCTGCTTGTCGCGGTAAATGTGAGCCTATTTTAGGACATATGCTACAAGGATTGGAGGTAGATGACAACCCTTTATTGCTTAACCCTGCCTTAAACAAACCGTTAGAAATTGTTTTTGAAGATGAGTACTTCGCGATTGTCAATAAACCAGAGGAATTCTTGTCTGTTCCTGGTATTTTTATTCACGATTCTGTACAAGAACGCATGAAGTTGAGATACCCTAAAGCAAGTGGTCCTTTGATTGTACACCGTTTAGATATGGCTACATCGGGAATCCTAATCATTGCAAAAGACAAAGATTCACACAAAGCATTACAAAGTCAGTTTATCAGAAAAAAGGTTGAGAAACGCTATGTAGCTTTACTTGATGGAGATGTTACTGGTGATGAAGGACTAATCGACTTGCCATTGCGCGTGGACTTAGACGATCGACCTCGTCAGATGGTTTGCTTTGAATATGGTAAATACGCGCAAACAAGATGGGAAGTTATAGAGCGAAAAGAAGGAAAAACAAAAGTATACTTCTACCCTATTACAGGACGTACGCATCAGTTGAGAGTACACGCTTCTCACCCGATGGGGTTAAACACGCCAATTATTGGTGATGATTTGTACGGAACTAAAGCTAATAGACTGCACTTACACGCTAATAAAATTACTTTTAAACATCCAAAAACACAGGAAACAGTATCATTTGAGGTAAAAGAAAACTTCTAACGTCTTATTTTTTAATAACTTTACTTTTTAACTCATTTATATATGCCTGATAAAAAAGCACAATTGCGCAAACACAAACAGATTGCTACTGGATTATTTATCCTAATGGCTGTAGTGTATGTGGTAATGGTTTATAGTTTAAAACACGCCCCTGCAGCTTGGATGGGATATGTCAAAGCCTTTTCAGAGGCAGCAATGGTCGGTGCATTGGCAGATTGGTTTGCTGTTACGGCTTTATTTCGCCACCCGATGGGATTGAATATTCCGCACACCAATTTGATTGTTAATAGTAAAAATAAAATTGGAGACAACTTAGGAGACTTTGTTACTGACAACTTTCTAACCTCTACTAATATTCGCCCTTATGTTGAAAAGATAGACTTGGGAACACTCATTTCTACTTATATCGCAAAAGAGAAGAATCAACAGCTATTAGAAAATGAAATAGCCAATTTAGCCAAGAGAATACTAACTGATTTAGAAGATAAAACCGTTGTTTCTTTCTTAGCTGGAAAAGCGAAAGAGGGTATTGCTGCTATTAATGTACAGAGCTTTGTGGCACAAGGTGTGATGTATGCTGTAGAAAAGGGAGAACACAATAGATTAATTGATGTTATTATTCCGAAAGCACAGGTTTATGTTAAAGAGCACCGAGAAGAGATTTATGCCAAGATTGTTGAGAAACAACCTCTTTTAGGACTTATCGGTGGTAAAACAGTAACAAATCAATTGGTCAATGGGGTAAACACCTTTTTAGAAGATATTGCTCAAGATCCAAATCACAAGATTAGAAAAGAAATTACCCTTCGCTTAGAAATGCTGGCTGTAGATATTGAGGCTTCTGATAAGTGGAAAGCTAAGTTTGATGAGATTATCGGACAGTTTATTACCGATGACCGCATTGAGGATTATGTCAGAGATTTCTGGACTTCTACAAAAGACAATTTATTAAAACAATTAGAGGATAACAACTCTATGTTGAGAACATACATTCAAAAAAGCTTGGCTAATATAGCGGTGGACTTAGAACAAAATGAAGAACTAAGAGCTAAAATAAATAAGTGGATTCAACATACTATTTATCGCCTTGCCCTTAAAAACACAAAAGAAGTTGGTCAATTAATCCGAAATACCGTTGATAGTTGGGATGGTCGTGAATTAAGTGACAAATTAGAACTCGAAGTCGGAAAAGACTTGCAGTTCATCAGAATTAACGGAACTATTGTTGGGGGACTCGTAGGATTGCTTATTTATATCGTTACCAGTTTTATCTAACATTTAGACACTAAAAAAGGCTACAATTCAACATTGTAGCCTTTTTTATGTTTAGTTATCAGCAACTCCTTGTTTGCTAATATCTTTTCCTTTTTTATCTGTAATGGTAATACTCACTCCGTGAAGTGCTTCTATTTCTTGTGCATCTAATAGAATGGTAATTTCCTCTGTTGTCTTTTTGTTTTTAAACTCCAATACTCTTGTTCCCATCGAACCTTGCAGATCTAAGCATCCTTCTAAAACCAAAGCCGGATGTTCGTTCATCTTAACTCCTTTCTTCCAAATCACAAGACGCATTACCTCATCATTAATATTGTCAATACGCCAAGTTTCTCCTTCTACATCAATCACCGCATAAGGTTCTTTATACTTTTGAACGCTCTTGTGTAAACGTGTTCTATCTTGTTGTATCAATGACTTTCGCCACTTTTGTTCCATTGGCGTATCGCGATTAATTCTGTAAATAATCCCATTGTCATCCATCCACAACAAACCGTCTTTCAACATCGTTCCTCTCCATCCTACCGTACTCCAGTCGTCAAGCGTTGACTTGGCAATTGCATTAATCAACTCCTTATCGAAAATTTGGTCAAAACGAACAACAAGCTCTTTTGCCGTGTTCACCTCTGGAATAGGGTAATTTCTATTTAAGGGATAACCAATGTGATTAGCTATTTCCTCTTTGTCGTTATTTTGGAAAACAGCAATTAGCTCATTTACCTTGTCGGCAACAGCAGGAGAAAGATTATTCTCTTGTGCCCAGCTATTCATTCCAATAAAAAGAACGAATAATAATGCGATATGTTTCATAGTGTTATTTGTAATGTAGTATCTATTTTACAAAACGAGTTCTCAAATGGTCTGACAACATTTTCTGTACTTGTCCATCAGATTCCGTAGCCTTTAGGTAGTCGAAGTGAGCTAAAATCTCTTGTCTTCTCGCCTCTGATAAAGTGATATTTGCCGTACTTAAAAAAGTATCAAAAGAAACGTGTGCTGCACAAACGTAGTCATACAAATAGTCTTTCCCTCCTCTTTCCAAAAGCTCTTGGGCTAATAAATTAAACTTGTTGAACACAACAAAATTTAACTGAGCAGTCATCCCCATTGTGATAAACAACTCTCTAACAAGATCAAGACTAACAGTGTGTATTTGCTCACATACCAATTCGGCAATTTGTATTCTAAAAAGGTAGTTTGCGTCTTTAAACTTTGCACCGAATTTTTCATTCCACTCTAAAGCGAGCCACTCGCTATCCTCCTGCGTGTAGTTATCAATAAACTCTTGAAAACTCAGATTAATCATTTGCATACTTACTTTTTTTGTATTCTACCCTTTTTGCAAAACTACAATTATTATAAGAGTTAGAATCAAATAGGACACTAAATATAAAACAAAATGCAGTATTATTATTCTTGTGAAATAACAACACTGCATTGGGTGCTTCTCTTTTTTTAAAGCGTAATAACCAATAAGGTTAATCTATATTTTAGCTTGCTTTAATATCAAGTACTGTTCTCTCTGGTTCTGTTACAGAAAATACTTTGTTACAAACCCACTTCTGACTTTCTTCTAATCCTTGTACCGTATTTCCGTCTTCAATAACTTCTCCTACGTGAGCTAAGTAATAAGCGTAATCCCACAGGCGATTAGCAATGCTGTCTATCAAACTATCATCGTTATAGAAAATCTGTAAATCAGACAAACCTAAAGCGTGTAATCCTACTGTATCCATCAACAACCTACCTTGTTCTGTTTCCTCTACATTATACAAACGCACATTAATAAACAAATCTAAGGCAATGTAATTAGGGTCTTTACAATCTTCTACAAACGCCTGAGTATCTAATAATTTTTGTCCGTGTACAGAAACGATTACTTGTGGATTACTCACTTTAATCATAGCAGCCAACAATTGTTGAACCAATACAATTCGAATACGAGGATCTAAACTACGGCTTAAAAAATCTGTAACTACAATTTCATATTTACACGCAGCATAAGCTTCTTCTGCTTCTGGCCAATGCCAGTTTTGTTGAAAATAAGCATCTGTTAATTCTGCCTTCTGATCGTCTTCAGTGCGGAGTACCACACATTGTGCAGGACCTGTTCCATTCTTTAATTCAATTTGACAATCGGGAAATATAAACACATTAGCATCATTGTCATAACTTGCGTTTGGATATACTTTGTGCAGCTCAGTTAAAACTGCCTCCATATCAATTGTTGGCTTTTCAGTGTACAACAATTTAAACATAGCTATTTTTGGTGCGTTACCTATTTTCTTATGCTTCATAGTTCATTTTATTTTAAGCTGAAGTAACTTCAGTAGATTAATTCTTTATTCTTTATAAATGTAAGGAAAACTGCCTATAAGCCCTAAACTTATTTAACATTTTCGCATTGTTTACTATGCAAAAGTGAAGCCAATTTAACAAGGGAGTCAACTTATTTTTGCAGTTTCTCTGTCTTATAACCCAATTCGTGTAATAAAGCGATTCCGTCTAACACTACTTGTGCTTCTTGTGGTCGCCATCCCTTGCGAATACCGTAATCCAAGGCATAACGTATAAACTTAGGTCGATTCAGATTGACGGTTTCCTCTTCTTTCGTTTGTTCATTGTACAACAACACTCCGTGGTTTAAAGGATTGCCAACGTAGTAATCATCCAGCGTTCGAAAATGTACGAGCAACGCAAAACGACTATATGCATCGACAAATAAGCGAATGCTAAAAACACTTTCATCTGTCTCTGAAATACGAGTAACCTTTGTAGAAAACAAATAAAAACAAGTACCAACTCTTAATGTTCTAAGCGACTTTTTCATACGCATAAAAAAAGGTATGCGACAAAATCACATACCTTCTGTATTATTTTTAATTGAAGTGCTTATTTCAAACGCTCAATTAATTCTTCTAAACTAACTACAGTTTGTTCTCCAGAAGCAAGTTCTTTTAAAGTAAACTTATTGTTACTCATTTCCTCACTACCTACTAACACTGCAAAAGGAATTCCCTTTTTATCTGCAAATTGGAACTGCTTACCAACTTTAGCTTTATCTGGGTATAGTTCTGTTTTTACTCCTGCATCTCTCAATTTCATAACCGCTTGCATTGAGTAACTCATTTCTTCTTCTCCCATATTTAAGAACATCACTTTAGACGCTGCATTTACTGCTTCTGGGAAAAGGTTTAACTCCTCCATTACTAAGTAAATACGATCTAAACCGAAAGAAATACCAACACCACTCATATCTTTTAATCCAAAGATACCAGTAAGGTCATCATAACGACCACCTCCACCAATAGAACCAAGTTTTACTGTTTCAGGAGCTCCAATTTCAAAGATAGCACCTGTATAGTAATTTAATCCACGAGCTAACGTAACATCAAGATTAAGTTTAGCTGTTGCTAAGCCAATTTTCTCTACTTCTTTACCTACAAAAGCAAGCTCTTCTACTCCTTTAGTTCCCTCTTCCGAAGTAGCTAATAACTGGCGTAATTTATCTAATTTCTCTTCGAAAGTACCTGTAAAGTTGAACAATAATTTCACTTTATCAATCGCTTCAGCTTCAATTCCTTTTTCAATCATTTCAGCCTTAACTCCGTCTTCTCCGATTTTGTCTAATTTATCTAAAGCAACAGTAAAGTCGATTAATTTATCACTTGCTCCAATTACCTCAGCAATACCTGATAATATCTTTCTGTTGTTTAATTTGATAGTAACACCGTGAACTCCCAATGCAGTAAATACACGGTCATAAAGCGTTACGAACTCAACTTCTTGCCATAGTGATTTAGAACCGATAACGTCAGCATCACATTGGTAGAATTCTCTATATCTTCCTTTTTGCGGACGGTCTGCACGCCATACTGGTTGCATTTGGTAACGCTTAAATGGAAAGTCAATCTCATTTTGGTGCATTACAACGTAACGTGCGAATGGCACTGTTAAATCATAACGCAATGCTTTTTCTGAAATCTGGTTTGTCAGTTTCAAACTGTTTTTACTTTCTAAAATAGTTTCATCTACTTTACTTAAGTAATCACCAGAGTTAAGAATTTTAAAAATTAAACGATCTCCCTCTTCACCATACTTCCCTAACAATGTGTCTAAATTCTCAAATGAAGGAGTCTCGATGGGATGGAAACCAAATTTTTCAAATCCATGTCGAATAGTTTGCATGATGTATTGTCTTCTTGCCACTTCTGTAGGAGAAAAATCTCTTGTACCCTTTGGAATTCCAGGTTTATTTGCCATCTCTAATTAATTTTTATTCATTTAACATTATACTACAAAACTACTACTTTTTTTAAAAAAACCCTATTCTGAGCGATAGCAATAACAATTTGTTTACTGCAATTAAATAAGTGTCCCTTTTTCATTATTTTATTAATTCTGTTCAATTTAGAGAGTGAATCAAATAATTTTCGATATTTTTACTTCTAAAGCCACATCAATAGTAACGTCTAACCTTCATGATAAAACTTAGTTTAGAGAATATTCGAATTGCCCTTACCAGTATTAAGAGTCAAATCTTGCGTACTTGCATTACTATTTTCATTATTGCAATTGGAATATGGGCATTGGTAGGAATACTATCTGTGGTGTCTGCGCTAAAGAATACCATCTTGACAGACTTTGCGTCAATGGGAGCAAATACCTTTACGATTAGCCAATATGACGTAGCTGGTAAAATGGCAAAAAACAAATCGGTACAACAAGTAAATCCTCCTATTACTTATGCACAAGCACAGAGTTTTAAAGAAGATTATGCCTTTCCTTTGTCTACGGTTTCTATCTCTTTTCAAGCAGCTACAAATATTGAAGTAAAGAACGATATGATGAAAACAGATCCCGAGATTTCTGTTTTAGGGTGTGATGAAAATTACTTATCTAACAGTGGCATTAAAGTAGAACAAGGACGTAACTTTAGTTATACGGATATTGTGAATAATCACTTTGTATGTGTGGTAGGTTCAGACTTTTCTAAGAAAATGTTTAAAGACTTTAGTCCTATTAATCAAATCATTTCTATCAGAGGATATAAGTTTAAAATCATCGGAATTCTAAAAGAACAAGGAAGTACTTTTGGTCAGAATGAAGACCAGCGAGTGTTTATTCCTATTCAAATTGCCAGAACGATATTCAATGCCTCAAATATAAATTACGAATTAAAGGTTAGTTTATTGCAAGACCATTTATTGGACCAAGCAACAGACCAAGCTATTTTGGACTTCCGAAATATCCGTCGCTTATCTCCGGCTCATAAGTCTAACTTTGGGATTGAACGCAGTGATGATATGATTCGCTCTATGCTAACACAGGTTAATATGCTAAATGTTGCCGCTTGGGTGATTGGCTTAATTACAATCTTAGGATCGTCTATTGCTTTAATGAACATTATGCTGGTGTCTGTTACTGAGCGTACCCGTGAAATTGGAGTTCGTAAATCTTTAGGCGCTAAGCGAAAAACAATCGCTTTACAGTTCTTTACAGAAACGGTTATTATTGGCCAACTGGGTGGACTTATAGGTACGCTATTGGGTATTTTAACTGCGTTTGGATTGTCTAAAGCAATGAACTTCTATTTTGTTATTCCGTGGACTGCCATCATTGCCGCTTTTGTAACAACGTTTATTGTTGCGGTTATTTCTGGTTTGTATCCTGCGGTTAAAGCAGCTAAACTTGACCCAGTGGAAGCCTTGAGGTATGAGTAATCAGTGATCAGTAATCTGTATTAGCAATCAGTGATCAGTACTCAGTGATTAGTAATCAGGAATATGTTTTTAAGTATATACAAGAACAATAACCCGAAAACTGTAAACTATAAACCTACTTATAAAACTCTTCTAAATCGAATCCTAATACAGCATTATACTTAGTGTACTGTTCATCAATAGTAGCACGTAGTTTAATGCGTTCTTGTGTTATTGGATGATCAAACTCAAGTTCTAATGCGTGAAGTAGCATAGCGCCAAGGTTATGTGTATCTAACCACAGCTTGTTTTGTTTATTACATCCGTGAGGACGACTACCAATAATTGGGTGGAAGATATGCTTGAAGTGCTTGCGCAATTGATGTTGCCTCCCTGTTTCAGGATGTGCTTCTACCAAAGAATAACGAGAAGTTAGGTGTTGCCCAAAAGGCATATCTACCTCAACGCGTTGCAAGGTTTTATAATACGTTTTTGCCTCTTGTGTTTGCCCACTATCATTTGTAAGCGCGTAATCAATTGTTTCTTCATCAATGGTGTACCCACGAACAATAGCGATGTATTTCTTCTCAACTTTTCGCGTTGCGAAGTCGTCATTCAACACCTTAAGCGTTTCTTTATCTAATGCAAATAACAACACACCAGAAGTTTTTCTGTCTAATCTGTGAACAGGATAAACGTATTGTCCTATCTGATCTCGCAAGATTTGAATAGCATACTCCTGTATATCGCTCGCGATAAACGACTTGTGTACCAGTAAATCTCTTGGTTTATTAATTGCAACGACGTACTCGTCTTGGTAAAGAATTTCTAACATAAGCGCAAAGATAAAATAAGTCTGCACATTCTAAATAGCTAATTCCTAAAAATCAAAAGCTCCTTTCTTGTGGAGAAAAAAGCTTTTTTAATTTATTTAAAAGTTAAAACGTACCGATGCTAAAACTTGTGTGGGTCTAAGTTTAAAACCTGTTCTTGCTGTTTGAATATTATTTACAATGACCTGTTCATATTCCTTTGTATTCAATATATTTCGCCATTCTATATCAAAATCGATCTTCTTTTTATTCCACTTAAAACGATACATCAAATCCATAAAACGATTCGAAAAAGTTTGTTTATCAAAGGTATTCTCCCGATAATCTAACTTCCACACAAAACTTTGGGTTTTAAATGGAATAATATCAAAACGAACATTATGACTTGTAGAATAGCTATATACAGATGTTAGTTCTTCTTTTCGTTCTTGTTTCCCATAATTAAAATCATAGGTGAAGTTTACCCAATCAAAGTGATTATTGCTAATTTGTAAACCATAATTATAATTATACATATTAACATCACGTAAAACCCTATTAATCAACACTTCACTTTTGTTCCTGTTAAAACTAAACATCCCTTTTACATTCATACTCAATTTGCTCAAAAACTTACCTACATTAAGATTTGCCATATGACTAAAATTAGTATTCTTCTTTTCAATAGCTTCTATAACTTGCTGACCATTATCATCTATATGCGTAGAAAACAATACTTTATAATCTATTTTAGTATAACCAATATTCCCATTTGCAAACAATCCGTTGAAAGGGTTTTTGAACTCAAAAGCTATTCTTGAACTAAAACTTTTAGTATCCTCTATCTTATTTTTAAAAGCAATAAAATCTAATCCTCTAAATATGAAATTCGGATATAATTGACTCAAAGGAGTATAACTTGTTGATTGACTTGTACTCCCTCTAATTGTCCACATTGGCGAAAGTTTATAAGAGGTATAAAACGATGGCGTTAAATTCACTTTGTTTTTTGTCGTCTTCTCATCAATCACACGATTGTTTAAAGAAAATGTATTCCATACAATGGGCAAGTTAAAACTCATATCTAACTTAGTACCTTTATAGCTTACCCCTGTCCTTAATACATTATTAAATCGATCGTAATTTAAATCGTTTTGATATTGATTACCAACATTCTCTTTGTTTTGTTGCCAACCATATAAATCTGTTTCTACTTTTCTATTTTCATATACTAAACTATACTCCTCACTAATTGTCCATTTCTTCACTTTCCACGATATAGAAAAAGCATTGTTGGTATAAAAAGTATTATCCATATACTCTTGTTCAAGAGATTCATATTGCTTTAACGCTTCATCTGGAAAATTTAAAGTACTAATAGAAGTAGCATCATAATCTTGTTTATCACGTGTAAAATCAACAAGTGACTTGAAATTGATAAACTTATTCCTTCCTACTGGTATAAGTGTACTCATTGAGTTTTGTAAACTAAACGAAGGTGATTGTACACTTTGATAAATTGGATCAGTATTTAAGAGTAATACCCCTCTATTTTTAGACCTATTTAAACTAATCGTTACATAATCTTTAAAGAAATTATCTTCAGTATTCTTAGTAAAAGTAAATACTGATTTAAAGTTTTCTTCAAACAGGAAACTGTTATTTTTACGACTATAGCGAATCACTTGATCACTGTTATCTTCTGTAATATTTTTAACTTCAGTATACTCCTCTCCCGTGCGTTCTATCTCATTATTGTAATAATACACATTAGTTCTCATCTCTAATTTCTCCGTCAATTTTGTAAGGAAATTAGCTGAAACTAAATGTGATTTATTGAAAAGATAACGAGATTGATCAATTGAAGGAATAGTCGTTTCTGCCATATATAAAGTTGTTCCTATGGATTTAGAATAACTATACGTATCATAACTTCCTACAATAGAAAAGTCTTGTAGTTTATTAGAAATATTGTTTCCTGTATTATTAGCCTCATAATTAAAAAGATACTGTAAACCTTTGCTTAAAAACATAGGAGAAAGCGACGTATTCCACAAAAATGGATCAGCCCCCACTCCAGCTCTTCCACTGCCACTAAAACTAACTTTATCTTTTAATCGAATATTAATAGCTGGACTTTCTGAGGCTATTCTATTCTCTAACATTTTAATGGGTTGATGGTTTTCTAACACTTCTAATTTATCAACGTGAAGATTGGGTAATGCTTTTGTAACCGAAGAGTATCTTCCTCCCATTAAATCCTTGCCTTCTACGTAAAACTTATTAATTTCTTTGCCTTGATATTTAATTTGGCCTTCTTCAGAAACTTCAATACCAGGCATTTTTTTCAAGACATCCTCTAAAACACGATCATTCTTTCCTGCAAATGCTTTTAAGTCAAAAACAATCGTATCATTGTGCTGTGTAATAGCAGATGCTTTAACAAATATCTCTTCTAATTGTGTAGCTTCAGGAACAAGCTCAAACGCAAATTCTTGTGATTCATTTGCTATCTGCTTTGTCTGAGATAAGAAATTTAATGCATTAACCCGAATATTAACTTCAGACTCTTTACTTCTTAAAGCAAGTTCAAACCTACCTTTTTCATCTACCAACTCATAAGCTATAACAGCTTTAGTATTTAAATCTTCAATAATAACTGTAGCGTGATCAATAGGTTGTTTAGTATTATCAAACACCCTCCCCTTTAAAACCACTTGTGCTTGTGTAGTACAGAAGGTAAGTATAAAAAAAAGTAAAATAAAATGTTTCATAAAGTAAAATCGTCTGTACAAAAGCAACCATTTAACAGAGTCAGTTGCACTGTCAATATTGCTATTTCTAATTGGTTTATATGTCAACTGTTATTCATAACGCATTACCTCTTCAAAATTTTGCTACTAAGAACTACCTATTAACAAAAGGAAAAAGGATTACAACAAACAACATCTATATTTGCCTTTTATAGTTTTTCAATATGATTGGTGTCATCTCCAACACGGCTATTTAGATTAGCTTCTGATTCAGAATTAGGCTCAACGTGTATGGTAATTCCACGCTCACTTAAAACTTGTTTTCTTGTTTTATTTGAGGCTATTTCACGTGCTTTAAGCATTCTTTTTGCATCAACAAGCATTGCATCTTCATAACCAAAATATCTACTAACTGTTTGTACCTTTTCACTTTTTCTAAATTCGAAAAGATAATCTGCTTTATCGTCAACTGCTTTTACAACAAAACCTGGTAAGTTCTTAAATTTATAGGGTCCCTCAATCAAATCTATTTCAGTTGTAAACCACACTGTCCATATCCTACCTCGTAACTCTCCTATTGCTTTCTGAACTTTCATCCCTTCATATTCTTCGATTTCTGGGAGTATATCCCACTTAATTTCCTTCAGTGAACTTTCCATCTTCATCAAAGAAGCCCCTACTTTACTAACTACATAAACTTTTTGTCCCTCTCGAATAACAGTCCAATCTAAACGTGTCGCTGCAACTCCAGGAGGAAAGAACATCTCTCCTCTAAACATCGAATTCTTTTCCTCTGCTAAAAACTCAATTAATTTAGATTTTGACTCTGAAGAAAATCTCGATTGATTAGCCCATACATCTAAATACATTTTCTCTGTATAAACACTATCTGCATCTTTTACACTTGGTTTAAACATTACTTCGTATTCATATCGCATTACATCAATTTTATCTTGTGCAATAACATTAAATGAGCTTATAAAGATTATAAGCATAAAATAAAGACTCTTTTTCATAAATAGAATTTTGATATATCAAATATAGCATTAACTGTTTGTTAAAAAAATTAACGATTATAATACATCATATTTCGCCATAAAAAATCCCCAAGCACATAGCACTTGGGGATTCAATTACTTTATTTTGTAGGCTACTCTGCTGTAGCTTTTCTAATCATATCTACGTGTGGGATATTGTCTTCCAAATAATCCTCTGACACTGCTTCAAATCCAAATGAACCGTAAAACTTCTTTAAGTAACACTGTGCTCCGATTTGAATATCTTGCGCTCCAAACTCCTCTTCTATCTTATCAATTGCGTGTTGCATCAATACCTTGCCATAACCATCTTTGCGATAATCAGCGTGAACAGCAACTCGCCCAATAGATATTTCAGGATAACTCAAGCCCGGTGGTACAATACGCGCACAAGCGATAACTTGATTTAATTTAGTTGCATATACGTGAAGACACTGTTTGTCCTTTCCATCTAATTCTGGATAAGCACAATTCTGTTCAACTACAAAAATATCTGTACGCAAACGTATAATATCATATAGTTCCTCATTTGTCAATTCTTCAAATAATTTCGTGTGCCAATGTACGCTGTTCATATAGTGAGCTTTTAAGTTCAATACAAAGGTAAATAATTCTCAAAAAAATCAAATAAAACATTAACACTAAATAGCTTACATCTCAGGAAAATATTTCATTCCGATATAAAACACGGTAAAGGCAAAGCCATTGTTTAAGGCGTGAAACAAGTATCCGTACCAAAAACCAAAGCGTATTCGCACATACCCCATCCCTACTCCTAAAATCAACTGAGGCAAGGTAATCAATGGGGATAACAACAACAAGCGCAGTGATAGTGTGTCAAAATTAAATATGTGCACAAACCCAAACAAGATACTGTAACCGTAAAATACGTATATAAAATTCTGATGCCAATACTTAACTATTCGTTCTTTAAAACGAGTAATAACATAAATTCCCCCTGCCAAAATAGCTAAGAAAACTCCGCTAATACTAATGCCTTTCGCTAAGCTAATATCACCTAATACCTCAACAATAGAAAAAGTACAATACAACAACAATAAAACAAAGCCTATACTAATATACTTAATCCGAAACCGCATAGGCAAACGAAAGATTACCTCTTCTAAAAAAGGTCCAATGACAACTGCAAAAACAAAAAAAAGAGCAAAACCAAATTGCTCTATTAGCTGTTCAAACCCATCGTGCATTGGTAAATCAAAAACCTCATCTATTACACTACTACTGGTTATAACAATCAAAAAGGTAATTAACCACAATTGAAATGTTCGAACCATTTTATACGGTTTGCTCGCCACCATTCCCGATAAATCAGGTTTCCTTACAAAAGACAAATAGTCGCTTAGCAACTGATTAAAATTCATAATACAATTCTTTATGCCCAAGATAAATAAAAAAAGCGACTACTCCCGTAAGAATAGTCGCTCTATTATATCTATTTTTTATTGACTAAAAAAGACCTTTTAATGCATCAAGTGCACCACCTAATCCTTCTTTTCCTCCTGTTAAAGAGCTCAATAAATCTTTAGCATTTCCACCACCTAAGCTGCTTACTAAATCAGTTACTTGGAAACCACTTTCTCCTCCTTTAGATTTAGAAACTAAGCTCTCGATAATTTTTGGAATTACAGAACCTGCGAAGTTCTTAGCAATTCCGTCAGATAATCCTACTTTACTTGTAAGACCACTAATTAAGTTAGTAACCATTCCCATTACAATAGGGTTTGACATTAAGTTACTTGTAGAACCACCTAATAAGCTTGTCAATCCACCGATATCTCCAGCAGAAAGACTGCTTTTTAATCCGTTGATGATACTATCACCTGTTTCTTTTGTAACTGCACCTGCTAAGTCAGAAGAGATTCCTGCTCCACTGATTTCGCTTGAACTAACTTGTTCAATTAATTTTGAAATTTGCTCTATCATAGTATTTATTTTTTTGTGTGCTAAAACTAACCAATTATTTTCTCAATACTTGAATTTTCTCAAATATTTCATCCCAAATTAACACTTTACTCTCATCTGTTGAAGCATTAACATTAGGGGATAAAGAAAACGCTGGTTGCATTAAAACCTGAATAGCAGGATGTGGTTCTTCTTCAAAACGGTCTATTCCAGCAAATAACAAGGCTTCTTCATTAATCTTGTCCACTAAGTCAACCTCATTGATTGCTTCAGGATAAGCACAATTGACAATTCCCAACAAATGGTGTGCATTTTCTAAAACCTCTTTATCTACTAAATAACGTTCGAAATGACGTGTGTGAATTGTTAAAAACTGCGCATCGTGAATAACCTTGTGCTTGTCTGTACTTTTTAGGTCAACAGGAAAATGAATTCCATTTGGCAATACATATTCTCCTTTTAACTCTTCAATCGAATCATCATTATACAGAACGTGCATTCCCAATGCCAAAGCTTTCTGAGCTACTAACTCCCCTGCTTTGTTCATTCCTAAAATACCCAAAGTTTTACCAGCTAATTCAATTCCATTGCCATAAGACTCTTGCAACATCTTGAAGCTTGCATCTCCTTCTAACGGCATATTTCTATTTGACTCTTGTAATAAGCGACACCCCGTTAACAAATGAGCAAACACCATTTCGGCAGTTGCATTAGCCAGTGCCTCTTCAGCCCAAATAACTTTGATACCGTTGCTTTTTAAATGGTCTATCGTTTCTAAATTAACTTGCGTTCCTGCAAAAACAACAGCCTTTAAATGCGCTAATTCATCTATCGTATTTTTGTCTAATAAAGTTCCTCTTTGAACCAATAAGACTTCTATTTCATTCTTTTTAGTATAATTAACCAGTTGTTCGTGAGCAACTCTAACTTCTTTTACTTCAAATCCTATTTCTTCTAAGGCAACCTTAACTTCTTCAGGGATGCCGTCATTTGCTAAAATTCTCATTTGTTCTATTTTATCAATTATACTTGTTTTAACTTGTTTACTTATCTCCCCCTATCTGCTTGCTACGTTATACAACGGTTTACACAAAGCTATGTGTACTAAACAAAGGAGTTCATCTGCTGTAACACAGAAACTAATACTTCCACGCTTTCTAACGGCAATGCGTTATACAAAGAAGCTCTATAGCCACCAACAGAACGGTGTCCTTTGATATTCATTATTTTCGCATCCTGACATAGCGCATCAAAAAGAGGTGCCATTTTCTCTTCTACAAAATCAAAAGTAACGTTCATCTTAGAACGAGAGTCTACTTTTGCAATTCCATTGATAAAATCACAATCGTCAATTGCCTTGTACAACAAAGCTGCTTTTTGATTATTGACTTTTTCTATGGCTGATACCCCACCTAAATTGTGTAACCATCTAAAGTTTAATAAACTTGTATAGATTGCAAACACGTTGGCTGTGTGGTACAAACTCCCTTTATTTATATGCTCTTGATAATTCAGCATATTGGGAATAGAACGCGATGTTTTGCCTAATACCTCTTCTTTAATCAAAACAACACTCAAGCCAGCAGGACCTATATTTTTTTGTGCTCCTGCGTAAATAACATCAATTTTGTCGTAATCAAATTCACGCGAATAGATATCAGAACTCATATCACACACAATAGGGCAATCTGCTTTAGGAACAGCGTTAAACTGTGTTCCGTAAATCGTATTATTTGATGTAAAATGAAGGTAATCAAGTCCGGTTGGTACTATAATATCTTTCGGAATATAAGTAAACTTTTGATCCTCAGAAGAAGCGATTAAGTCCACTTCTCCAAACTGAGTAGCTTGTTCCAAAGCTTTAGTAGCCCAGGTGCCGGTATTGATATAACCAGCCCTGTGCGCTAATAAATTATAAGGAATACGCATAAATTCCATACTGGCTCCCCCTTGTAAAAACAAGGCAGTATACCCTTTGTTTTCCAATCCAAGTAAAGACAAAGCCAATGCTTTTGCTTCTTCTAACACAGCGATAAACTCTTTACTTCTATGCGAGATAGATAAAATAGACATACCGCTACCGTTGAAATTCTGAACAGCTTCAGCCGCTTGTTCATACACTGTGGTTGGCAACAAACAAGGACCAGCCGAAAAGTTATGCACCTTTTTCATTTTCTATAAATCTAATAAGAAACGCAATGTATCTACATTATCTGCATAATCCCATAATTGTGGGCTTTGCGTTTGTCCAAATGCAATACTTCCGTCAATTAAATTATTGGATACAATACACTGTATTTTCTCGTGATCATTTGCAAGACGTGTTTTCACTTCTTCAATATCGTCATAATACTCGTAAAATACAGACGATATAGGTGATGCATAAGTAGTGTCTTCTTTAATTGTCAAGAAACCATTGTCTAACAATTTGAACTCACTCATCAAGAAAACTGCTTTGTTATAGTCGTAGTTATTTGAGTATTTCTCATATTCAATAACATCGCGGTATTCGTACATTCCTTGGTAAAAACCATCAAATACAAAACCTCTTGGCACAAATAACTTAGACACGTTTCTACATCCTAATCCGTAGTAAGTAAATACGTCTTTCCCTAAAGCAACCATATCATCGTGACTTTCTTCGCCATTTAAAACAGCTACTGAGTTTCTGTTTTTACGAATGATATTAGGCACTTTGCTAAAGTAGTAGTCAAAATAACGCGCAGTATTATCACTACCCGTTGCAATAACAGCATCAAAATCTTCCAATTTACCTTTCACAAAAACTACGCGATCAGCAAATTTAGGTTCAACCTCTACCAAGTAATTTGACAAGAAAGGCAATAGTTTCTGGTCGTTTGAAGACATTTTTACTAAAGCGATATTTCCTGACATAAGGACAGATAAGAAATCGTGGAACCCT
This sequence comes from Myroides phaeus, assembly GCF_009799805.1. Lineage (NCBI taxonomy): Bacteria > Pseudomonadati > Bacteroidota > Flavobacteriia > Flavobacteriales > Flavobacteriaceae > Myroides > Myroides phaeus. The sequence continues at coordinate 1,810,495 of NZ_CP047050.1, read as the reverse complement.
ACTAACGGAATATTTCCAGCTAAAATAAGTCCAACTTTCTTTAAAGGTTCTTTTTCAAAATCATATTGTGAAGTCCACTTTTCTAAGTTTTCTTTAGTCAAAGCATCAGCCCAAGAGCTAATCGAATTAATAACTTGTTCTCTTGTAAACCAACCATTGTAGTTTACGCTACTATTAATTAATTCTTCAAATTCGCAATAAAATCTATCATTATGACAAACATCATTGTTTCTTATAAACTCATTTGTAGCGAATTGGCGTAAAAAGTCTCCAATTTTAACAAATGCAACTTTTTTAACATCTAAATCCATATTGACTTGTATGTGAATTGTTTTGGGTGTAAATTTGCCACAAAGTTAATACATATAAAACAAAAATATAAGCTATGGCAATCATTATAACAGACGAATGCATTAATTGTGGAGCTTGCGAACCTGAATGTCCAAATACAGCGATTTATGAAGGTGCAGATGATTGGAGATACAAAGATGGTACAGCCCTTTCTGGTAAAATCGTTTTACCTGATGGATCTGAAGTAGACGCTGATGCGGCTCAAGAACCAGTATCTGATGAATTTTACTACATCGTACCTTCTAAATGTACGGAGTGTAAAGGATTCCACGAAGAACCTCAATGTGCTGCTGTATGCCCAGTTGATTGTTGTATTCCAGACGACAATCACGTTGAAAGTGAAGAAACACTTTTACAACGTCAAGCATTTTTACACAAGCACTAAAATATAGAAAGCGAAACTTAACAGTTTCGCTTTTTTTGTGTCTTAAAATACAAACCACTACTTACTTTTACCAAATTCCCTACAACTATCCGTTTTTCAAAGAGTTATAAAGTTAAAATCATTTTAATTTCACTAACTTTAGTATATATATTAACCTAAATCTTGTGTAAGATGAAAAAAGAAAATTTGTTGTGGACAACAGTTATGTTATTAGCAAGCACGTTTGCAATAGCAGGAGGTCCTTCTATTCAATTATGGGGTGGAGGTTTATTTGGTTTTAGTGTAGGTTCTATTGCCGCAGTTTATTTGTCTTGGAAAAAAAACAAATCTATACTTTGGGCTATTATCCACTTTGTTTTAGGATGGTTTTATGTAATCTATTATCTCATTACTGGAGGTACTAAAAAATAACAATACTTCAAGCTCTTTCTAAAATGAAAGGGCTTTTTTATTACCTCTCTCCCTATGAACTTCCTTATCCTTTTATTCATCTATTTCCTCAATTACTTTTACTGAGCAATTTTTTAGTCTTGCTAAAAACAGCCTATACTTAATTTGATTGCTTTCCAAATCCTATCATACGTTTCCTATAATTCTATCATACGTTTCCTATAATTCTAATGGAAGCCCCCAGAAAACAAAAAAATGCAATAAGACAAATAATATCAAGTCTTTCATCTAACTTCAGGTGTTCTGTTTTAATTGACAAACCTAATTTGTACTGTACACATTTTTTAGATTAGGTGCAAAAGTTGGGAGCTAAGTATAAACATCTCTTTCCTATACGAAACAAAATAAACAAAGATTTAAAATGTAATGCATTGTGCCTGTAATAAAGAACATATCAAAGCGCAGTTTTAAACACACTATGTTCGAGACATCTACCACATACGTACCACAGAGGTTCGGAAAAAAGGCATTTTCTCGAAGATGTGTGGTACTTATGTGGTACTTGTGTGAAACAAGTATCAAAGAAGCTTATAATAAAAATACTTTAAAGCCTATATAACGCCCTATAATCGGTGATTCATATACTTTATGTATATTCTTAAACAGACATTTTAATTGCTCTACTAATTCTATTTAATACTCTTATAATGTTGCTATTGTATTAAGTATATCCTTTTCTACTTACCTTCAATCTTCAATATAAATACTTTTTTTATTGTAAAAAAATAGGGATAAATCTTTTAAAAGATTTATCCCCCTACCAAAAACTAAAAAATGTAAGATGCTTACAAAATTTAAATTATTCTACCTCATCCAAAATAGGAATCGGTTTAAAATCATCATTCAATGCTACTAAAGTAAACACACCACTTACCACTTGTTGCCTATAATCTTCTTTCATCTTCTCTCTATAGACTTCTACGCGAATGCGAATGCTTGTATTTCCAATTGATTCAACCTTACCAACCATTTCAACTAATGAACCTGCAGGTATCGGTTTAGAGAAATCAATTTTATCACTACTAACGATTACAAAGTTCTTTCTACAAAATCTCGTTGCTGTCATAAAAGCTGTTTCTGTCATCATCATAATCACTCGACCACCAAACATTGTGTTGTGGTGATTCGTAGTATCAGGAAAAACGACTTTAAATACGTGTGTTTCTGCTTTTACTTTTCTCTCCTCTACTGTTTCTTTAAGAACCATTATTATTGCTTATAACTATTTCAATTCGATAAGTACAATGTATGATTACTGATAACAAATGAGAATACTCTTGTTATAGCAAATAACACTGACTTAAAAACGATATGGGAATGGAAAAATAACGTGAAGTATGAATACAATAAAATGCGATTTAGCTTATCAAACAAAAAACTAAATCTCTGCTAAAGTACTTTTAGGCTGTACTTCTTTTATTTGTATTTCAACTTGACATTAAGCTCTAAACCGCGAAAGCATCGTCTTTAAAAAAATAGGCAGGTCTCCTGACTTGTAACAACTTTTATCAACCTTCCCATCGTTTATGACGACAGTGGTTTACTTTGGATAAAAGCCTATGCGTTACTTACAGTTGCGCGACAGTTCGTGATTTTAACACGATTCCCTTTTCATACACAGTTAAGTGTAACCTCTCTTTGTTGATAGATTCCTCCTATATTTAGGAGAACCGAAAAGCGAATATAAAGAAAGTTTTGAGAATAACTATAGAATGCGCTAACGAATGATATTTTTTATTACACTTTAATTACAGCTAATTTTACAATTAATTTACCGTAATGTAATTAGTAATAAATAAAAAAGGAGTCACATCTTATAATGTAACTCCTCTTATTAGCTTATTTATTTTTTAAAATGTCTTGATAAATCTTTATCGTTTTCATCGTTTTATAACTATCCATTTTATCTCGTAAAACCTTAGCGTGTTCTTCTTTCACATCACTTATCTTAAGATCTCTTTTTTGCTTGTTTATCCATTTGTAGAAATAAGGCTGACCATTCTCTATTGAAATTACTCCAATTGAATCTGCTATAAAATTATAATCATTGATTGCAAATCGATATGGAATGTTCTCTTTAAATAAATCGTCTCCCGTATAAGTATATTTAGTATTTGATAATGCTAAATTAAATATAGTTGGAAAAATATCTTTGTGAGAAGCAATAACTTCATCATTAAAATAACTTGGTTTATATTTCTCTGGAATATAAAATAGAATTGGAACACTTCTTTTTAGAAACCCTTGCTCTGGTTTATATTCAAACACTTGTCTAATATTATGGTCTCCTGATGCAACAATAATTGTATTTTCTCCAAATGGCGAATTTTTAATCTCTTTTATTAATCGGGCAAGCTCAGACGCAGCATATTGATGTGAGTAAAAATTAGCATATGCCGTAGCTTCATCTACACGAATCTCCTTTAATAAATTATCAGGCATACGAATAGGCTTTGTTTTAAAGGACTTAGGAACTTCAAAAGGAGTATGGTTACTAATTGTCAACCCAAAAATATACTTAGGTTTAGAAGGGTCTTCTTTTAGTTTATCAAAAATATAGTCAAACAAATAACCATCGTGTACTCCCCAAGCAAATTCCTCTGCATTTGGATATTTGCTCTGAATATTATTTTTTCCCTCAATATAATCATAACCTTGATGTTTAATCATATTATCAATATTACGCCAAGATATACTTGCTCCTGTTAGAAAATACGTACTATACCCATTCTCTTTAAAAGGTAATGCTACCGACGAAGTAAAAGGAGTATCAAAATAAACTGATTGAGATATAATTGTTTTAGGTGTACCTATTAAAAAACTCTCAAGTGTTTGTATTGTCCCATTATAAGCAGATAGTCCATTTTTAAAGTAATACAAATCAGGCAATTCATCAGCCAAATCACCTATTAAATTAAACTCATCTGTATTTATATCAAAGTAATGATTACTCATACTTTCCATTTGAATAAAAATTATGTTAGGAGGATTTTGCTTTAAAAATTCATTATAAGCAGTATGAGCATACATTTCATTGTCGAACAAAGAATCGTTCGTTCCTTTATACATCTTTTGAACCTCAGCAAAACTATTTAAACCAATAGCTTTCAGTTCGCTTTCAATATCTGGATTTATTGCGTTTTCTTTTCGCTCTGAATTAGCAAACTTCAAAGAATACAAGGCATTATAACATAAGGAATTTACAAACTCATTTGTAGTAATATTTGTATGCTCTCTTCTAAGTGTAAAAACACCTACGCTCCCCCTCATTCCAATAAAAAATAAAGGAAATAGTAAAAGCATTATTAAACCGATCACCTTATTATTGGTAGTAGGTAAATTATTAGCACTTCTCTTTACAAAACGAGACACTAATAGTAAACCAAGAATAGCAATAACATATACACCGAGAATTTTAAACAAAGGATAGTCTGTCCAAACTGAATTTAATACTGCTGTAGTATCATCATAAAAGATTCCAAAGAACAATAAATTAATATGAGATTGGAAAAACTGGTAAAAGAAAAAATCTATTGTTATTAAAGAAACAAATACAACTAAGACAAATAATAAATAATACTTAGCAGAACTTAGAAAAACAGAAATAAACTTCGACTCAATTCTCTTAGGTATAAATAAAGAAACTAACCAAAATAAAACTATTGGTAAAAAACCATAACAAATTGCAGACACGTCAAAACGAGCTCCAACAATAAAAGATTCAATAATCCCTGTTTTATAAGCCGCTAACTCAGTAAAGTTTCCATAATTAAGTAAAAAAAATAACCTTCCTATGAAGAACACAAGCAAAAAATATGCGAAATACTTCAAAGAGATTTTACATATTTTCACAAATAAACCTAAATTCATAATGTTTCTATAATTCTATTAAAATGCAAAATTATAAATTCTCACATTATATACTATAATTAGTTACCTTTTCTATTATATTTGCAAGAGAAGGAAAACTCAAAAGAAAAACTAAAAATATTTTTCAAAACATTTTGTAAGAGTAAAAAGACTTTTATATATTTGCACTCGGTTTTGAAAGGACAAGTATTTCGAAGCTGATTTTTTGAGATAGTAAAATTTAAGATTTAAAGATAAAAGCAATGAGCAAAAGAACGTTTCAACCATCGAATAGAAAAAGAAGAAACAAGCATGGTTTCATGGAAAGAATGTCTACTCCAAACGGTAGAAAAGTATTAGCTGCAAGAAGAGCTAAAGGAAGACATAAAATCTCTGTTTCTTGTGAAACAAGACATAAAAAATAATGTTTGTATAAAACATAGCTAAAGGTGTTACTATTATTCGTAACGCCTTTTTTTATAGTCTGTCGGAAACGAAACTATCTATCACACACAACAACACTAAACTTACTTTATTGATTATAAAGTAATTAACATAACAACACAATTAAAGATGCCTAAAGACACTTCCATTAAAACTGTACTAATCATTGGTTCTGGACCAATCATTATCGGACAAGCTTGTGAATTTGACTATTCAGGTTCACAGTCAGCAAGATCTCTAAGAGAAGAGGGAATTAAAGTTATCCTTATTAACTCTAACCCTGCTACAATTATGACTGACCCTTCAATGGCAGATCATATTTACTTAAAACCTTTGACAGCAAGATCAATCATCGAGATCCTTGTGGCGCATCCTGAAATTGATGCTGTACTACCTACAATGGGAGGACAGACAGCATTGAACTTATGTTTAGAATGTGACGATAAAGGTATTTGGTCTGATTTTGGAGTTCGCCTTATCGGAGTTGATATCAACGCTATCAACGTTACAGAGGACCGTGAGCAATTCAAACAATTGTTAGAAAAAATTGACGTTCCTGCTGCACCTGCAAAAACTGCTACTTCTTACTTAGAAGGGAAAGAAATTGCACAAGAATTCGGTTTCCCATTAGTAATTCGTCCTTCGTTTACTTTAGGAGGAACAGGAGCTGCTTTTGTTTACAAAGCGGAAGACTTTGACGAACTATTGAAAAATGGTCTTGAAGCATCTCCAATCCACGAAGTTTTAATTGACAAAGCTTTACTTGGATGGAAAGAATATGAATTAGAATTATTACGCGATAAAAACGATAACGTAGTAATTATATGTACTATTGAAAACATGGACCCTATGGGAATCCACACTGGAGATAGTATTACTGTAGCACCTGCTATGACATTATCAGATAGAACATTCCAAAGAATGCGTGATTTATCTATCAAAATGATGCGTAGTATCGGAAACTTCGCTGGTGGATGTAACGTACAGTTCGCTGTGTCTCCAGATGAAAAAGAAGATATTGTTGCTATTGAAATTAACCCACGTGTATCTCGTTCTTCTGCTTTAGCATCTAAAGCAACTGGATACCCTATTGCTAAAGTAGCTACTAAATTAGCGTTAGGTTATACATTAGACGAGTTACAAAACCAAATTACTAAATCTACATCAGCTTTATTTGAGCCGACTTTAGATTATGTAATTGTAAAAATCCCTCGTTGGAACTTTGATAAATTTGAAGGAGCTGACCGCACATTAGGTCTTCAAATGAAATCAGTTGGTGAGGTAATGGGGATTGGACGTTCATTCCAAGAAGCATTACACAAAGCAACACAATCATTAGAAATTAAACGTAACGGTTTAGGAGCTGATGGTAAAGGTTATACAAACTATGATCAAATCATTGAAAAATTAACTCACGCAAGCTGGGATAGAGTTTTTGTAATCTATGATGCAATCCAACACGGAATTCCATTAAGCAGAATTCATGAAATTACTAAGATTGATATGTGGTTCTTAAAACAATATGAAGAACTATATATGCTTGAAAAAGAAATTTCTAAATATACACTTGAAACTTTACCAAAAGACTTAATGTTAGAAGCGAAACAAAAAGGTTTTGCCGACAGACAAATAGCTCATATGCTAAAAACAGTTGAAAGTAAAGTTCACAATTTACGTGATGAACAAGGAATTAAACGTGTGTTCAAGTTGGTTGATACTTGTGCTGCTGAATTCCCTGCTAAAACACCATACTACTACTCTACTTTTGAATCTGAAATAGAACGCCCTGACGGAACTCGTTATGTTTCTAATGAAAGTGTTGTATCTGACAAGAAAAAAGTAGTTGTATTAGGATCAGGACCTAACCGTATTGGTCAAGGTATTGAGTTTGACTACTCTTGTGTACACGGTGTATTAGCTGCTGAAGAATGTGGATACGAAACAATTATGATTAACTGTAACCCTGAAACTGTTTCTACAGATTTCGATACAGCTAATAAATTATACTTCGAACCTGTATTCTGGGAGCATATCTACGATATCATTCAACACGAAAAACCAGAAGGTGTTATCGTTCAATTAGGGGGACAAACAGCACTTAAACTTGCTGAGAAACTTGAAAGAAACGGTATCAAAATATTAGGTACAAGCTATGACGCATTAGACTTAGCTGAAGACCGTGGACGTTTCTCTACTTTATTAGAAGAGTTAAACATCCCATTCCCTCAGTTTGGTGTTGCTAAAACAGCTGAACAAGCTTTAAAATTAGCAGACGAACTTGCTTTCCCGTTATTAGTACGTCCATCATACGTATTAGGAGGTCAAGGAATGAAAATTGTAATCAACAAGAAAGAATTAGAAGAACACGTAATTGAATTATTAAACTCAATTCCTGGTAACTCTCTTCTTCTTGACCATTATTTAGCTGGTGCTATTGAAGCGGAAGCAGATGCTATCTGTGATGGAGAAAATGTACACATCATTGGTATCATGGAACACATTGAGCCTTGTGGAGTTCACTCTGGTGATAGCCACGCAATGTTGCCTCCATTCAACTTAGGAGAGTTTGTATTAAACCAAATTAAAGACCACACAAGAAAAATTGCTGTAGCTTTAAAAACAGTTGGTTTAATCAACATTCAGTTTGCAATTAAAGATGACGTTGTTTACATCATTGAAGCAAACCCAAGAGCATCTCGTACTGTTCCTTTCATTGCTAAAGCATACGGTGAACCTTATGTAAACTATGCTACTAAAGTAATGTTAGGTGAGAAAAAAGTAACAGACTTTACTTTTAATCCTCAACTAAACGGATACGCTATTAAAACTCCGGTATTCTCTTTTAACAAGTTTAAAAACGTGAATAAAAACCTTGGTCCTGAAATGAAATCTACAGGAGAAAGCATCTTATTCATCGACAATTTAAGAGATGACCAATTCTACGAAATCTACTCTCGTAGAAAAATGTACTTAAGTAAATAAGCTTTTATCTACTATACTCAAGAGGGAGGTTGGTTTTATACTAACCTCCCTTTTTTTGCTACAAACCATAGCAATACTTTATACTCCTACAATCGTTATATTCCTTATTTTTGGGTTTTAAAAACATTTATTCTCTATGTCACAAGAACTCTTAATTGGTCTATTAGCAATTTTAATTATTGTAGCCTTTTTTATAGGAAAATCAGGAAAGAAAGATGGTTCTACTAACGAATCAGCGATTAAACTACAAGCTGAAAACGACTTTCAAAACAAACAAATTCTTCAACTTCAAGATGAAAAACAAAGTATGGAAGATAGCAATGAAATCTTGCGACAAGACAACCAAGAATTAATTGCCCGTATTAGTATTCGCGAAACGGAATTTGCTAATCTTAAAGAGCGCTTAGAACAACAGCAACAGGAAACTCAAGCATTGCAAGAAAAGTTTACGATTGAATTTGAAAACTTAGCCAACAAGATCTTAGAAGAAAAGAGTGAAAAGTTTACCAAACAAAACAAATTGAACTTAGAAACGATTCTTACTCCTTTGCAAGAGAAAATACTTCACTTTGAACAAAAGGTAGAGCAAACACACAAAGAGAGCATTGACCACCACGCGGCATTGCGTCAACAAATCTTTGGTTTACAACAAACCAATATGAAGATGAGTGAGGAAACACTAAACCTGACAAAAGCACTAAAAGGAGATAATAAAATGCAAGGGAATTGGGGAGAAATGATTCTTGAAAGTGTTTTAGAAAAATCTGGTTTAGAAAAAGGTCGCGAATACGAAACACAACAAAGTTATACGACAGAGAATGGAAACAAACTTCAACCGGATGTTGTTATCTATTTACCAGACCAACGCCATATGGTTATTGACTCTAAAGTATCTTTAGTTGCCTATGAACAATACGTTAACACAACAGATGCAGATGAACAAAGACGTTATCTACAAGAACACCTAATATCTATCAAACGCCACATAGATGGTTTGTCTGAAAAGAATTATTTTGAACTGTACAAAGGGACAAGTCCTGATTTCGTTTTATTGTTTATTCCGATTGAAACAGCTTTTTCAACTGCTATTAATGCAGATAATAGTCTATACACAAAAGCATTTGAAAAAAATATAGTTATTGTAACCCCTTCAACTTTGTTAGCAACGCTAAGAACTATTGAATCAATGTGGACACAACGTAAACAACAAGAAAACGCGTATGAAATAGCAAGACAAGCTGGTTTGTTATATGATAAATTTGTTGGACTAATTACTGATTTAACGAAAGTTGGTAAAAAAATTGATGAGACTAAAAACGAATACGAAAGTGCTTTTAATAAATTAAGTGAAGGAAAAGGAAATTTAATTACTTCTGTTCAAAAATTAAAAGATATGGGCGCTAAAGCAAAGAAGAGTTTAGAAAATAATTTACTTGACAAATCGGAAAATAACTCCTAATTTTTCTTTTTTTTGACAACTTTTATATTTGTTTTTAATATAAAACCGGTATAAATTTTAAAATATGCATTCTAAAGCTTATTTTTGTGTTTGTTATTTATCATATCAGTTATAATTACTTTACAAACTTTGTCCTATGACTTTTACAGATATGCACCCAGCAGATATTGCTGAAGCTATTTCAGAAATGAAAAGAAAACAGCGAAACCTTGAATTTTTAAAGCTTTCGCCCGACTTGAAGGTTGAAGTCTTTTCTTTTCTTGACATCAATATCCAAGAGGAAATTGTACACAGTATGACACAAGAGGATTATGCTGATGTATTAAATAACCTTGAGCCTGATGACCGTACTGAATTATTAGAAAACTTTCCAGATGAATTAATTAAGTATTCTATCAACTTATTAAATGATACGGAAAAACAAATAGCTTTAAACCTAATCGGATACAAAGAAGATAGTATTGCCAGACTGATGACGCCCTTGTACATTCAAACAAAGGCAAACAGAACAGTAAAACAAGTTCTTCAGCATATCAAGAAATACGGAAAAAAAGCAGAAACATTAAACTACATCTATGTTGTTGATGATAACAACAAATTAATTGATGACTTAAAGTTGGGTGAGCTTGTACTTGCAAATGAAGACACTTTAATTTCTGAATTAGTAGATGATAGTTTTGTTTCAATCACCTCAACTACTCCAATGGAGGAAGCGTTTGATACGTTTGAAAAATACGACCGATCTGCTTTACCAATTATTACTGAAAAAGGAGTATTGGTTGGAATTGTAACCTTTGATGATATCTTAGATAAAATTAAAGAACGTGATACAGAGGACATCCAGAAATTCGGGGGGATGGAAGAGTTAGATTTATCATATACACATACACCCCTATTTGAATTAGTCCGCAAACGTGCTGGTTGGTTAATTATCCTATTCTTAGGAGAAATGTTAACTGCCTCTGCCATGGGGTATTTCGATGAAGAAATTGAAAAGGCAGTTGTACTTGCTTTATTCGTTCCATTGATTATTTCCAGTGGTGGTAACTCAGGTTCGCAAGCAGCATCACTTGTTATTCGTGCTATGGCGTTAGGAGAATTGAAATTAAACGACTGGTGGTATGTAATGCGTAAAGAGCTTGCTTCTGGGGTTATGCTTGGAGGATTATTAGGTACCATTGGATTCATCCGTATTCTAATCTGGCAAGAAGCAGGAATATACGATTATGGAGAACATTGGGTATTCGTAGGATTGAGTGTATCTGTATCGTTGTTATTCATCGTTCTTTGGGGAACACTATCAGGTTCGTTAATTCCATTTATACTTAGAAAGTTCGGAATGGACCCTGCAACGGCATCTGCTCCATTCGTAGCTACTTTAGTAGACGTTTCTGGATTGATAATCTATTTCTCTATTGCAGCAATGTTCTTAACAGGAAAAATACTTTAAAACGACTTAAAATCAATATAACAAAAAAGCTTGAAGTTAATTCTTCAAGCTTTTTTTATTTTCTCTTATTACTAATGCACTTGTAATAGATAAACATCGCAATCGTATTTCTTTATTTCGTTGTTCTATAAATTGTCTTAGATAGAAACACTTTCTTGTTTTACTTCACAATAAACAGCTTTCGAAGCTATGCATATGCTATACTACATAAGTTATCCTCTATCTAAACACAGGTTTTAGTAAACTAATCTATTTCAGTTGCATTGCCTTGCTACTTGTTTACATCAAGTATTGTTGAACTCTAATAACAACCTTCTTAATCCCTACTTTTTGATTAATAGAAAATTCTTGTTATCAATCGTATTATAAGTCTGTGGATTTACCGTGTCATTATAAGCAGTTACACGCGTAGTGTATTCCTCTTTATAGGTGTTCTCTTGCTTCATCACAACCACTTTTTTTTGCGAATTTTTCACAACCACTTTCTCTTTGCTAACTGTACAACTAATACAGCCTAAAAAAACAACTAATAATAATAACAACTTACCCATATTCATTATATTTAATTGATAATCATAAATATACAAAACGATATTATATCTCCTCTCTAAACTTTACTTTTTTCATATTAGGCAAAAAGGCAGCTATAATTCCAATTAAAGGTAAAAAAGCACAAATGTGGTATATGTGTTCAATAGACGTTTTATCTGCCCACACCCCTAATATAGCTGATCCTAAACCACCCATACCGAATGCAAAACCGAAAAACAAACCAGATACCATACCTATCTTCTTAGGCAACAATTCTTGTGCATACACTAAAATAGAAGGAAATGCAGAGGACATAATTAAACCGATAATAACGATTAATATACCTGTCCAAAACAAATCTACATAAGGCAACAGCAGTGTAAATGGCGCAGCTCCCAATACAGAGAACCAAATAATATACTTACGCCCTACTCTATCTCCAAAGAAACCTCCGATCAAAGTACCTGCGGCAACGGCAATTAAAAAGTAGAATAAATATACTTGTGCTTGGACTTCACTTACGCCAAACTTTTCCATCGTAAAGAATTGGAAATAACTTGAAATACTCGCTACATAAAAATACTTTGAAAAAATCAGCAATAACAAGACAGCTATAGCTGAGTTAACACGAAACTTAGACAATTCAGGAATGCGAATTACCTTTTTCTTTTTGTGAACCGGATTACTTAAAATCCCCTTATACCAAGTACCTATAAAATAATATACAAACTGTGCGACTAAAGCTACAAACACAAACCACAATAAGTGTTGCTGCCCCTTTGGCAATACAATCCACGCTACTAACAACGGAGCTAATGCCGTACCTGTATTTCCACCTATCTGAAAAATAGATTGTGCTAAACTTCGCTTTCCACCTGAGGCAACAAAAGATACTCTTGACGATTCTGGATGAAAAATAGAAGACCCTATTCCAATCAATACAACAGAACACAAGACAATAGCATAACTTGGCGCAAAGCTCAACAACATCACCCCTAACATTGTGCAAATCATCCCATACATTTGAGAATAAGGTTGTGGATTCTTATCTGTATAATTTCCAACTAAGGGTTGTAGTAAAGAGGAAGAAACTTGATAACAAAAAGTAATCATACCTATTTGAGCAAAACTTAGATTATAGTTTTCTTTCAACATCGGATACACAGCAGGCACCACGGCTTGCAATAAATCATTACATAAATGTCCAAAGCTAATTGCTAATAAAATAGGATACACTGTCTTTTGTGCCAGCGATTGCTGTCCTACTTTATCTAACCATTTCTTTTGAAAACCGATAAAATTAATCATATAAATGTTGTTTGTGAGTTCGTAAATATAGCTGTAAAAGCCCTAAAACTTGGTAAATGTGCATTTTAATTTTTAACTGAAGAGATTTTTACTATTTTTACTACTCACACATCTAAAATAATTACTTCATGCATTCGTCTAACTCACAAATGAATAACAAATCGGCATTAAAAGAAAATGAAGGGGTTGAACAACCTCACATTACTAATGCTAATGCTATTCAACGTTTTCAACAAAGACGCAAGCAACGTATCAGTACGGAAGAAATTATCAAGCGAATTACCAACCACGATAAAGTGGCTTTAAGTCAGGGTATCACGCTTATTGAAAGTCTTAATCAAGACCACCATAAACAAGCAGAAGAAATTATTCAAGGTTGTTTACCTTTTGCAAACAAATCTATACGCATTGGTATAACGGGAGTTCCTGGTGTTGGAAAAAGTACGTTTATCGAGTCATTCGGACAACTATTAACAGCAATGGGTAAAAAAGTAGCCGTATTAGCTATTGACCCAAGTAGTAGTATTACCAAGGGAAGTATTTTGGGGGATAAAACAAGAATGGAAGAACTTGTAAAAGATCCTAATGCTTATATCCGCCCTTCTGCATCAGGCGATAGCTTAGGTGGGGTAGCTCGTAAAACAAGAGAAAGCATCATATTATGTGAGGCGTGTGGTTTTGACACTATCTTGGTAGAAACAGTTGGTGTAGGACAAAGTGAAACAGCTGTTCAAAGTATGGTTGACTTCTTTTTGTTGCTTAACTTAGCTGGTGCTGGAGATGAGTTACAAGGAATTAAAAGAGGGATTATGGAAATGGCTGATGCTGTTGTAATAAACAAAGCTGATGGTGAAAATATAAAAAGAGCTCACCAAGCTAAGTTAGACTTTAATAGAGCATTGCACTTATTCCCTAAAAAATCATCTGATTGGACTCCAAAAGTTACTACTTGTAGCGCATTACAAAACACAGGGATTCAAGAAATATGGGATATCATTGAAAAGTATTGTGAATTGACAGCACAAAACAATTACTTCCAAAATCGCAGACAAGAACAGAATCAATATTGGATGATGGAAACCATTAATGAGAACATCTTAATGAATTTCTACAATCACCAAGGTATTAAATCGCTAATTACGGAAAATAAAAAAGCAGTGCAAAACAATGAATTATCACCTTTTGCAGCTGCTCATAAAATTTTAGAATTCTATTTTAAAGAATAAGAATTAGTCTTCTTCTCCCAATTCTTCATCTTCAACATAACGTTCCATTTCTCTCTCGTAAAACTCTCCAGCTTTAACGATCAATCCTTCCATTTCAGCTTCTACTTCAGCTTCTTCATTCTCCTCGATAGTTTCTAAAAACTCGATTTCATCCGTATTTAAGTTGATAATGAATCTTGGAAAATCTAAATGTACAATGAAGATATCATCTGGAAACTCTGTATTATCTGCTAAAACAAATTTAGGTAATTGCATATTATATGATTTTAATTATTTATTAATTTATTTGATAGTTTGTGGAAGCGAAGATATAAAAATATTGCCGCAGTAGTTAATCCTGCTAACAATCCAATCCATATACCTGGCGCACCTACATCGGTGTATAATCCTAAATAGATTGACACAGGGAACCCTATAATCCAATACGATATAAAGGTAATAATCATTGGTATATTTACATCTTGTAATCCACGTAATGCACCAAGTGTTACCACCTGAATACAATCTGATATTTGGAAAATTGCAGCTACTAATAATAATTGTCCTGCTACTCTAATCACTTCGTCATTCAACACAGCATTTACCTCATCTTTGCTGTCTAAAAACAACATTGGAATATAATTGTGAAACAATACAAAACACAAGGCAAATACAGTATAAATGATAATTGCCATTAATAAGATAGAACGAGCTACAACTTTTAACTGCACATAATTTTTAAGTCCTTTCTGGTTTCCAACGCGAATCATTGCTGCTACACTCAATCCACTTGCAAACATAAATGTCATTGACGACATACTCAACGCAATTTGATTTGCCGCTTGAGCTACTGTACCAATCATTCCTGAAAGCCAAACAGCTCCAACGAATAGCGCAACTTCAAAAAAACTCATCATTCCAGAAGGAATCCCAAGTTTACTTATTCTATTTAGCATATCCTTTTTTAAGTCAGTCAACTGCATCTTAGACATAAATGGCTTGAACATCTCTTGGCGATTCAAAGCAAAGTGCATATACACAATCATCACCAAACGCGAAATAAGTGTACCATACGCTGCCCCTAACATCCCCATTTCGGGGAAAATCCACACACCATAAATCAAAACGTAATTACAAACAATATTTGTTACATTGGCAATTATGGTTGCGTACATTGAATTTTTGGTCTGACTTTTACCATCGGCAAACTGCTTATAAGCTTGATACATTACCATTGGAATTAAAGACAACGCCACAATATCTAAGAATGGTTTTGCCAATAAAGTAACATCCTCTGGTTGTCCCATATGCATTAATAACGGCTTAGAAAAAAAGATCAATAAAAACAATCCAATTCCTAAAGTCGTACACAAAAACAAGCCGTTCACAAAAATACTTCTTCCCGTATCTACATCATTCTCAGCATCACTATGTGCTACAAGAGGGGTAATAGCAGTAGAAAATCCAACTCCTAAAGAGATGGCAATAAAGACAAAACTATTAGCTAACGAAGCAGCTGCTAATTCAGTTGCTCCAATTTTACCAACCATAATATTATCTATTACTCCAACAATTGTATGTCCCAACATGGCTAAAATAATTGGATAGGCAAGTCGGATATTGTAATTAAACTCTTTAAAGTAAATAGATAAATTCATCTTTTTTTTTGCAAATATACAGAGTTGAGCCCGAAATAAAATTTTCACTTCTCTTAATAAATTAAAAATGTTTAGCCAACGGCAGGTTTTTTGTTTATATCATCCACTATAAAACTAATAAAACTCAAAACCTATGTTCGCATTAAGTAAAAAATTCGCTTTTACTTTACTAACAGGAGCCTTACTTATAGCTTCACCGGCTATGGCTCAACAAAAAACTAAAGCTTATTACCCTAAAGGATTCCGCGTTGGTTTCGGAATTAATGGTGGAGTACCGACAGATTCGAAATACGATGCTGCTTTAGGTGTTGATGCAAGATTACAATATGATGTAAGCAAAAAAACATCATTTACACTTACCTCTGGATACACTCATTTATTTGATGGAGATAACGGAGATTTAGGTTTAGTACCTGTAAAAGCAGGTTTCAAACAATTCTTAAGCAAAAATATTTATGCTATGGGAGAGTTAGGAGCAGCTATTGGTACACATAAAGAAATGGGGAACTCATTCTTATGGTCTCCTTCAATTGGTTTTGCAAACAAATTCATTGATGTTAGTTTACGTTATGAAAACTACAATGACTACAACACAGACCAAATTGGCGTACGTGTTGCTTATGGTTTTAGCTTAAAGAACTACAAAAAACACAACGAAAAAGCTAAAAACAAGCACAACAATAAGTACAAAAAGAAACACAAGAAAAATAAATAAGCCAGCCAAAAAACACAACAGAAAACAAGCCACAATTAAAAACGCCTACAGCATATTGCTCGTAGGCGTTTTTTACTTTTTATACTTTATGCTTTAGAAACTGTGGATCATTCTTCTTCATTCCCTTTTGTTTGTACATCACCCTCTAACAACATTTTCTTATACCTTTCTAAATCAACTTTTATATCTTCAGCAACCTCTGGTATCTTCACATCTGTAAACTCACTAAATATTTCATCCAATATCTTTGCAAAAATATACCTACAAACTGCTTTATCATCTGCTGGAATAACGTACCACGGACATTCTTCTGTTGATGTTGCATTGATTGCTTCTTCATAATATTGTTGATATAAATCCCAATATTCCCTCTCCTTCACATCTTCAGGCGCAAACTTCCAATTGTGCTTCCCTTGGTCTAATCGCCTTAAAATTCTCTTCTTCTGTTCATCTTTACTCAAGTGTAGGAATATCTTAATAACCACTACTCCATTGTTTTGAATATGTTTTTCAAAGTTCTTAATCTCATCTAACCTATTTTCCCAAAACTCATCTGTAATATCTTCTTCTTTTGTTATGTGTGGCAAGCGTTCATTTAAAACAATCTGCGGGTGAACTCTTGAAACAAGTACATTTTCATAATGTGTCCGATTAAATACTGTAAACTTACCTTTCTCTGGTAAGGCTACATAATGACGCCACAAATAATCGTGTTCTAACTCATAAGAAGTCGGTTTCTTAAAACTCTGAACAACAACTCCCCTTGCGTTGAAAGAGCGAAACACCTCTCTAATCAAACTGTCTTTTCCTGCTGTATCCATCCCTTGTAAGCAAATCAAAACACTGTATTTATTGTGTGCATACATCACATCTTGAAACTTACCAAGTTTTCTACTCAGTCCTTCTAACTTGCGAATAGCCTTCTTTGATGTAATATCTATATCGGGTTTCGTTGGTAATTTTTCCAGTTCAATTGGATTGTCTATCCTATAATTTTCTCTTATCTTCATAACATACTTTTTGTAAAGTAAAATTTACTACTTTTTATTAGTTAAACGAATCATATTCAAATATTTATTTCAATGAAGCAAATTGCATTAGAACTACTTTTCCAAATATTCGGTATAAGCGCAGCTTCTGGCCTTGTCTACAACGATAATCAAATTCACTTAATTGCTGACAACTCGACCAACTTCTACCATTACAATATGGAGAAAGAACAGCTTTTCAAAACACCTTTAACAACAGGAGGTAATGGTATAGACAATATTGTGAAAAGCGAAAAACCAGACTATGAGTCAATCACAACAGATGGCATCAACTATTATATCTTTGGATCAGGTTCAAAGCCTAACAGAATAAACTTGGTTGAAGTAAACAGACTAACAAATGAGGTAATTAGTGAAAATGACTTAGATATTTTATACGACTCAATGAAGAGTTTCGCAAACTTATCTGAGGAAGATTTTAATATAGAAGGAGTTGTTTTTGATGAAGAACAATGGTACTTTTTTAACAGAGGAAATGGCCCTAAGGCAGCTAATGGAATATTTGTTGTAAAGGGAGCAAACATCTTAAATGACTTTCAAATTACTTATACTCCTATAAAATTACCTAAGATTCAGAAAGTACAAAGTAGCTTTACAGATGCTGTAAAAGTAGGTGATAAACTATACTTTTTAGCAGCAGCAGAAGATGGCCAATCTACTTATGCAGATGGAGAAATCAAAGGAACCTTAGTCGGTCGTATTGACTTAAAGAAGTTGAAAGTAGAAAAAACAAAAGTAATTTCTGAGACACATAAGTTTGAAGGTATTACACTGTTTGACCAAAACCAATCAACAACAACATTCTTATTGTGTGAAGACCCAGATAATGACGATAAAGCAACGGGAATTTACAAGTTAACCTTATCTAATTAGCAACTATAATTAAGCTGTATTGTATTAACAACAGCTTAGTTTCTATTACAAAACACATCCATTTTCTTGTCTATTGACACAAAGCCTATAGCACAAGACAACAATAAAAAAGGGAAAGTATAATTGATATACTTTCCCTTTCGTTTCAAAATTATATTGAATCAGTTTATTTCACTTGTTTATAAAATCTTCTATTGGTCCATACAGCCAGTACAAAATAAAATATACAAACTGCCCACATCTCAATAAACAGACTTTTCATTTCAGCTAAAGAAGCACCAAATTGACTCAATGCTACAAAGCCTTGTGCTCCTGCTGTGCTCGGTACAAAAACAGCTACAATCTTTGCCCAAGTAGGGAAAGCAACTGTAGGCCAAGATACCCCAGATAACAATAACGTTGGAATTGAAAAAATTGTTACTGTCATAATTGCATCTTCTCTCTTTCTAAACAAGTTTACAAGAGCCATTCCCATAAAAGTAACCGCTAAAATAAATGGCGTTAAGAACACCATAATTTCAAATAAATTACCTCTTTGTGGAAACGTAAAAATATGCATAACCACACAAATTTCAATTAACAATAACGTCATTGAAATTATTAAATAAGTCAATGCTCTTCCCAAAGTTAAAAACACACTTCCAAAACGTCTGTTTGCAAATGCAAATGTTTCAGGAAACTTATTAAGCTCACGCATTGTACCACCTAAAATTCCCATTCCCGACAATTGCAATGTTTGCAATGCGATAATAAATACTACGGGAATTAAGAACGTAGCATATCCTACGTTGATGTTATACAAAGGAGCTGCTGTAATATTAAATGGTCGTCTTGTAGCAACAGCTTGCTCCATTGGAATACCACTTGATAGCATTTTATTTACCTCTACCTGTCCGTTAAAAGTACCTAAGGCCTTCATAACAGCACCTATTGTTTGCTTGTAATACAACATATAAGAAGCATCACAATAAGCAGACACGTGAGGCATTAATCCTTTTTGTATATCTCGTCCAAAGTCAGCAGGTATTACAATAATCCCCTTAACTTCTTCTTTGTCATATAATTCTTTAGCCATATCAAGGCTTGCCGTATGATAAGCAATAGTTAATTGAGGAGTAGCCTCAATCATTCTGCTCACTTGCTGGCTTAGCTTTGAGTGGTCATTATCAACCACAGCAACAGGTAAGTCGTTAAATGTCTCGTGAGAATACACATACGAATAAAAGAAACCAACTAATAAAACTGAAATAATATAAGACATCACAATAGCTGAGTCTGCAAAAATCAGTTTAAACTCTCTTTTACACGCTTCAATAATTAAAGCAAAACTTTCTATAATTCCCTTAAACATTGTAGCCTCCTCTCTTTAATTTATCATAGTAAAATGGTATTCCTATAATTCCTACACATACAAAAACAGCAAGTGTAATTACATACGTTTGTTGTACACTATTATATGCAAATCCTCTTACCACATAATCCACAATAAAACGCATATAAGCGTGGAATGGAAAAATATAGTTAAAGCCTCTAATGAAAGCACTCATCCCTTCTGGTGGAAATGTATATCCTGCAAAAGAGAAAGCTAATGCAGCATAAGACCCTCCAATTGTAAGAGCTGTTCTCATACTAAACATCACTGAAGCTAAAAAGAAAGCCATACTCTGACATACCACAATAAAAGACAAGAAAAACAGATTAACGACAAAGAAACTGCCGTGAAACGGAATTCCTATCTTGTAGTACAATAAGGCATTCATAAAGAAACCTATGATAGAAAACACAATTGTGTAAGGCAATATCTTACCTAAAATAATAGTAAATATATTTCCATTACCTTGTACTAATAGCTCACGCCCTTTTCTATATCTCAATACAGAACCAAATACATAGATAGAAACCACCATAATTACAATCTGAAATGCCATTGGCATAAACGCAATTGTAAGGTAATATTCATAACTTGTATATGGGTTATACAAAACGTGAGAATCTGTACCTACAGGAGAAACCATAGTTACCGCCTGCTCCATCATTGCCCCACCTTGTTGTAAGGTCTGAATACGCGCACCTGCGGCAAAAGCACCTGCAGTCAACTGAAAATCACGAAGTATTAAACCTGCTGGCAATAAATACTGCCCATTATAATAACACGTAATGTTTGTATAAACACTTTTCTGTACGTTCTTTTGAAAGTTTTTAGGAATAACAACCATTGCAAATGATTCCCCTCTACGAACAGTTCCTTGTCCTTCAATTTCATCAGCAACCTCATATGCAATTTTCATTGTTGATGTTGATTCCAATGTACGTGCAAATTGACGAGATAACTTACTCTTATCTAAATCTAACAAAGTAATCGGTAGATCCCTTGAAACTCCTTTGCCTAATAATGAGGCATAATAGATAAACAGTATCAAAGGGACTCCCAACATCAATACTAATAGCCTCGGACTTGTAAAAATCCTTGTGCATTCTCCCTTAAATATGGACCAAAAACCCTTTTTCACTTTATCTATTTATTTATTTCAAACTACTTTCTAATACTAATGCACTCATCCCTGGTCTTAGACCTTCCACTTTAGTTGTTGGGTATGCTTTAATTAGAAATGTTTTCATATCAAAATCACCTTTTGCTTTTGTAGCACTCCAAGTAGCATAATCACCCTGTGCAGCAATATATTTTACTTCAAGTTCAATATTGTCTTGTCCTAAAGCAGGAATACTAACAGTAAACTTAGTATTCATTTTAAACTTAGGCATCAAGTCTTCTCTAATGTTGAAATAAATCCAAACATCACTTAAATCTACTAAGTTAACTACAGGATAACCAGAGTTTACAATTTCTCCTTTATTAGGCATAATTGTTAATACCTCAGCATTTTGAGGAGCCTTAACTTGTCCCTCACCTTGTAATATTTTCACTTCTTCTACAGCAGCCATTGCTTGGTGCACTTTAGCCATTGCAGCAGTCTTATCTTCAACACGCGCACCTTTCAATGCCATTTGATATTGAGAATGAGCTGCCTTTTGAACTTCTTGTGCTGCCTTATATTGTGTGTAAGCCTCATCTCTTTTTTGAGCAGGCAATACTTTCTCATTAAACAAGTTTTCAATACGCGCATACGTTTTTTCAGCTAATTCAGCTCCAACCTTTGCTTGTTGCCACATATTAAAAGCAGCTTGAATTTCTTCTTCTCTTGCTCCTTTATTAGCTTTATCATCTAAAGCTTGTGCCGCTTTCTGAACAGACTCTGCTTGTGTTAATTTAGCATCAATCTCCGGAGTACTGATTTGCAATAAAACTTGTCCTGCTTTTACTTGCTCCCCTTCTTTTACATAAATATCACTAATACGACCTGGTATCTTTGACGCTACATTAATTTGCGTTGCTTCAACCTGACCTTGAATATAAGACTCTGTTGGAGCACTCATATACCACAATGACACTGTTAAGATAACTACGATTACAAATAGCCCTACAATTGCACTTACTATCTTATTTCTTTTCATCTCTAAATCTTATATTACTTTGTATACTGTAAAAATTCATTACTCAATCCTGTGAATTCAAATAAAGAAGCCAAAGCTACTGCATAATTAAAATGCGCTTGTAACTTCATTAACTTCACACCTGATAATTTCATCTCTGCATCTACCACGTCTGTTGATGTAGCAAACCCTTCAGAGAACGCTTTATTTCGAACACGTAAAAACTCTGTTGCCAGTGTTTCTTGAACTTTTAAATTATCAATTTGTTCTTCTTGCTTTTGAATATCTTGATATAGTTTAGCCACTAACATCTTGATATCACTTTGTGCTTTTATTTCAAACAGCTCAACGCTCTCTTTTGTAGCCTTAGCTGCTCTAATCTCGTTTTTATTTTTAAATCCTTCAAACAATGTATAAGTAACCCCTACACCAATAGTCCAAGGTTTATTGTCATTATTTAAGATATCTAAGCCATTCATTGGGTTATTATGAGCTAAGATCGTTTGTCCAAAAGCCAATACCGTTGGATAATTTGCAGATTGCTTAACCTTAACGCCTTGCTCTGCTAATTCTTTTTGCAAAGCTACTTTTTGTAACTCAGGATAATTCGCAACAGCAGACTCTTGATAGAACGCTAACCCTTCTAAAGAAGGCACGATAAAAAAGTCGCTTTCCAATTCGTTGTTTACAGCTTCTACTTCTAACGTATTTGCTAAAGCTACTCTTGCTAAATTTGCGTCTTTTGTTGCCGCATCCAATTGTCGTTTAGCTTCAGATACCGCTACATCTGCAGAAAGTTTTTCAACTGGAGCAATGATTCCATTCTCCTCCAATTTAGTAGCATCGTGTAAGTGGTTTTCCATTCCTTTTAAAACTTCCTTACGCACAACTACTGCCTCTTCTGCCAACTTAACAGTAAAATATCTCTGAGCAAGCTCTGATATCAATTTATTCTTTGCACTTGCTAACTCTTTCTCACCTATTTCTTTTTCAATAGCGCCTGCCTTTATTGCTGCGTTGATTTTACCTCCCGTAAACAAAGGCATTGTTGCCATGAATCCTCCCATAGCCATACCGCGTTTATTAAAAGTAACCTCCCAATCTCCAAGTACGCCCGGATTTGGAAGATGTACAAAATCACCTACGCCATTTCTTAATCCATTTAAATCAACCCCTAACTGGCGGTCTTTATATATACCTAAACCAAAAGCACGTATTGTAGGATAACGAAGGCCTTTTCTTGCTTTCCATTCAAACTCGTGAACCTCCTCTTTTTTCTCAATAGCTTTTAACAAACTATTCTCCCTATTCATTATTTCATAAGCTTCTGTAAATGTCATTGACTGCCCAAAAGCAGTATTTGTTCCACATACACAAAGAAGAATCCCCCCTACTATAGAAAGACATTTATTCAATTTCAATTTCTTCATTAACTTACATTGTTATTTTAAACATACACAAATATAAAGACTATAAAACTTTGACCTTTACTGTTTTCAAAATCTGCATAAAATTAAACTATTTTATGCAAAAGTAAAGTCATAATCAAAGTATTTAATACTTCCATCAATAGATTACTCATTTTATTTAGAGCTTTACCGCAAACTTTAACTTAATACAGGTTTTGTTTGTTTTCTATTTATTATTCGCAAATTATCAATAAACAAAACATATGCCATTTATACCTTAAACAAACTTAAAAGAAAAGAGCACCCCTCATAAAATATGAAAGATGCTCTTTTCTTATATTGTGAAAGCTTCACTGCGCACTCAATAAAAGTTAAATATAACCTACAAGCTAAGCCAATACGTCTATTTTTCTATTTCGCGTAAACTTTCCATTTTTTTCAATTCTAAGAAGCCTTTAATATCTTCAAAGTGTTCCATTACTCTTTTATTTCCAAACTCAAACACTTTTTCTGCTAATCCATTTAAGAAATCACGGTCGTGAGAAACCAAAATTACTGTTCCTTCAAACTCATTTAAAGCATCCTTAATAATATCTTTTGTTTTCATATCAAGGTGGTTCGTAGGCTCATCCAGAATAAGAACATTATAAGGTTCTAACAACAACTTAACCATTGCCAAACGAGTTTTCTCTCCCCCTGACAACACCTTCACTTTTTTGTGAATATCATCTCCAGAGAACATAAATGCTCCTAAAATATTCTTGATTTGTGTTCTGATATCTCCTTCTGCAATACGATCTACCGTTTCGAATATAGTCAAACTTTCATCTAACAATGACGCTTGATTTTGTGCAAAGTATCCTACTTGAACATTGTGTCCTAACTCTAAACTTCCTTCATAGTCAATTTCTCCCATGATTGCTTTAATCATCGTAGATTTACCCTCTCCATTCTTCCCTACAAAAGCAACTTTTTGTCCTCTTTCAACAACAACATTAGCATTTTTAAACACTACGTGGTTTCCGTAAGACTTACATAATTCATTTACAACAACAGGGTACTGACCTGAGCGAGCTGCTGGTGGAAACTTCAAACGCAAAGCAGAATTATCTACTTCATCTACCTGAATAATTTCTAACTTCTCTAACATCTTAACACGCGATTGCACTTGTAAAGTTTTAGAATAAGTCCCTTTAAAACGCTCGATAAACTCAGTGTTTTCAGCAATCATTTTTTGTTGCTCTTCATATGCTTTCAATTGGTGTGCTCTACGATCTTGACGCAATATCAAATAATCTGAGTACTTCGCTTTATAGTCATAGATTTTCCCCATTGTTACTTCAATCGTACGGTTTGTGATATTATCTACAAAAGCACGGTCATGGGAAATTACCATAACAGCCTTAGCTGAATTAATCAAAAACGACTCTAACCATTGGATACTCTCGATATCCATATGGTTCGTAGGCTCATCAAGTAAGATTAAATCTGGTTTCAACAAAAGAATCTTAGCTAACTCAATACGCATTCTCCATCCTCCACTGAATTCAGAAGTTGGTCTATCCATATCTTCGCGACTAAAACCAAGTCCTTTTAAAATTTTCTCTACTTCTGCATCATAATTAACTTCTTCAACAGAATAAAATTTCTCACTTAATTCAGATACACGCTCAATTAACTTCATATAACTATCACTCTCATAGTCTGTACGTACAGTTAATTCTTCATTAAGTTTATCTATTTCATCTTTCATTGAAAAAACATCAGAAAAAGCTTTAGATGCTTCCTCTCTAACGGTACAGTCATCTTGCGTTAATAAATGCTGCGGCAAGTAAGCAATCACTGCATCTTTAGGTGCTGAAATAGCTCCAGAAGAAGGTTTGTTTTTTCCTGCTACAATTTTTAATAAAGTAGATTTACCTGCTCCATTTTTTCCCATAAGAGCAATCTTATCATTCTCATTGATTGAAAAGTTAACCCCACTAAATAAAGTAGTACCACCAAACTGAACTGAAATATCATTAACTGTTATCATGTAATCTTGTGTATCTGATTTTTAATTAAGTTGCAAATATAGTATTTGTTAGATATCCTATACTATATTACACACAATAAAAAATGCCCAATAAACGATGTTGTTTACTGGGCATTTTTATATTTTATTACTGAGTTTACTACTCTTGTTTTTTCTTTCCTAATACACTTAAAAGTACATATCCGATAATTCCTCCTAAACCAGAAGCAATTAAAATACCTAATTTAGCTTGATCTGGAAACTCTGGATGTAAGTTAATATCGAATGCTAATTCTGTAACGAATAAGGACATTGTAAATCCAATAGACGCTAAGAATCCAAGTCCTATTAAATTTCCGTATGTCATTCCTTTTGGCATTGTTACAACCTTTAACTTGATCAATAATCCTGTTAAACCAGCTACACCAACTACCTTACCTACAAGTAAACCAAATGCTACACCTAAAGTAACAGCACTTAATCCGCTACCTCCTCCTAAAGAAATTGGAATAGCCGCATTCGCTAAAGCAAACACTGGCATTACAAAGAAGCTTACAAAATTATGCATACTGTGCTCCAAACGAATAGCAGGTGGTAAAGCATCAGTAGATACCTTCTGCATCCCTTCAACACATTCCATTTGTTCACCTGTTAAGTTAGGAATTTTATCATCTGGGTCAATCTTGCGGAAACGCTCACGTAACTTATCTATTTTATTTACAAAATAAGCTTCGTGTACTTTTGCTGTAGATGGAATAGCAAATGCAGCTAAAACAGCAGCAATTGTTGCGTGTACTCCTGATAACAAGAATGACAACCATACTCCTCCAATACCGATAATTGCATAATAAACAGTATTTCTAACTCCTAATAAATTACTGATGATTAACAATCCGAAGAATCCTAACCCCATTCCAAGGTTCATTAAAGACAAATCGTTTGTATAGAAAATAGCAATAACCAATACAGCACCCAAATCGTCTGCAATAGCTAAAGCTGTTAAGAACACTTTTAAAGACGTAGGAACGCGATCTCCTAATAAGAATAAAACCCCTAAAGCAAACGCAATATCAGTTGCCATTGGAATTCCCCATCCGTGAGCTGCATCTGTTCCTCCGTTAAAAAACAAATAAACTAAAGCAGGTACTGCCATTCCTCCAATTGCAGCAATAATTGGTAACATTGCTTTTTTAGGAGATGACAATTCTCCCGTAGTTAACTCTCTTTTTAATTCAAGACCTACTACAAAGAAAAATATTGACATTAATCCATCATTAACCCATTCTTTCAAAGAGTGATTTAATACGCTCTCGTTAAAAGAGAAACCGATATGGTTATTTTCCCAAAAATTCACATACTCTGCTGCCCAAGGTGAATTCGCCATAAAAATGGCAATCAAAGCCGCTAAAAACAATACAACCCCTCCAGATGTAGATTTACTCATAAATCTGCTAACTGGATTTGTAATCCATTTATCTGCAGGTGTTACTTTAATTTGATTCTCCATTTTTTAAAATATTTGTAAGCGAATATATGTTTTCTATAGATTTTGGACAAATACAACCCGCTTTTTTTTCCTTTTTTTAAAACATTTTTCTTTTGAAAATACTCAAAATATCAATAATCAAATATTCTAATTCCTAAAATTCATTAATAAAACATTGCCTATATTCTTAATCTATTAAATCTTCTTCATTCATTTCTTATATAATTTTTCTTCTGTTTTTTTTAAGCGTTAAATTCAACTATTTTAATTAGTTATCTAAATAAGCAATCAGCTAAGTCATATTACTTTTTAATATCTATACATAAGTTTAATACTACTATCATTGTAACCTTCTGTGGTACTTGTTTCGGACAAGTACCACAGAAGTACCACACACCTTCGGAAAAAAGGCTTATTTCCGAAGGTGTGTGGGAGATGTGTGGGAGATGTCTCGAACATAGTGCGTTTAAAACTACTCTTTGATAAGTTCTTTATCACAAGCAGAATCAATAATATTATACTTAACCCTTCGTTTATTTATAACACAACACATTGGTTACAACACCTACAAACACAGCAACATCAGTTCACACAATACAACTATGTTGAATTTCACTTAATAAACATTCCAATCATCTATACTGACAAAAAACAGCATCTATAGTCACAAAACAAGTAATATCCTTCTTTTCACAGCCATTTATCGCTACCTAATAAACTGCTAACTCTCTATAATTAGTCATTTTACAATGTAAAATCGACATTTTTAATCTAATCAAAATGTACAATGACTAAGTTTAAGTATATTTGTACTTTGATAAACTGAAAAGTATGAATACAATTTTAGACTCAAATATAGAACCTAAAGCTAAACCAAAATGGTTACGCGTTAAACTTCCGACAGGAAAAAAATACACTGAACTAAGAGGATTAGTTGATAAATATAAGTTAAACACCATCTGTACATCAGGTAGTTGTCCTAATATGGGAGAATGCTGGGGAGAGGGTACTGCTACCTTTATGATTTTAGGTAATATCTGTACTCGTTCTTGTGGATTCTGTGGAGTAAAAACAGGACGACCAGAGACAGTGGATTGGGATGAACCAGAAAAAGTAGCTCGTTCTATCAAGTTAATGTCTATCAAACACGCTGTAATTACAAGTGTGGACCGCGATGACTTAAAAGATGGTGGATCTATTATTTGGGCAGAAACAGTTGAAGCTGTTAGACGTATTAGCCCAGGAACTACAATGGAAACCTTAATTCCAGACTTCCAAGGTATCGAACGCAATATAGACCGTATCATTGAAGTTGCTCCAGAAATCGTTTCTCACAATATGGAAACTGTACGCAGATTGACAAGAGAAGTTCGTATTCAAGCAAAATATGACCGTAGTTTAGAAGTGTTGAAATACTTAAAAGACAACGGTGTCAATAGAACTAAATCAGGAATTATGTTAGGGTTAGGAGAAACAGAAGAAGAAGTTATCCAAACTATGCATGATTTAAGAGCTGTAAACTTAGATGTACTGACTATTGGTCAATACTTACAACCAAGTAAAAAGCACTTACCTGTGAAAGAGTTTATCACTCCTGAACAATTCGAAAAATATGAGAAAATCGGATTAGAATTAGGATTTAGACACGTTGAAAGTGGCGCTTTAGTGCGTTCTTCTTACAGAGCACAAAAACATCTTTTATAATAAAATACAAGGTCGCTTACACAGCGACCTTCTTGTTTTTATATTTATGAAAAAAATAAATATTGCTATTAATGGTTTTGGCCGTATCGGTCGTAACTTGTTCAAACTTCTTTTAGAAAATCCATCGATTGATGTTGTGGCTATAAATGACTTAGCCGACACCAAAACAATGGCTCACTTACTTAAATACGATAGTATTCACGGAATACTAAAACGCGATGTAAGTTGTGATGAACACCATATTATTATAGACAACAAGAAAATACCTTTTTTCAACGAAAAGGAAATAACAGGTTTAGACTGGAAAGCTTTAAATGTAGACTATGTTGTTGAAGCTACTGGAAAACGTAAGACATACGACTTGCTTAAACAACATATAGACCAAGGGGCTAAAAGAGTCATTCTTTCTGTTCCTCCTGAAGATAATGTTATCAAAACAATTGTACTTGGTGTAAATCAAGATATTCTAACGGGAGAAGAGTTAATTATATCTAACGCGAGCTGTACAACAAATAACGCTGCTCCAATGGTTAAGGTGATTAAAGAACTTTGTGGTATGGAACAAGCGTATATAACGACTGTTCACTCTTATACAACAGACCAAAGTTTACACGATCAACCGCATAAAGATTTACGCAGAGCAAGAGGAGCTGCACAGTCAATCGTTCCTACTACAACAGGTGCTGCTAAGGCATTGACAAAGATCTTCCCTGAATATGAAGGAAAAATTGGAGGTGGTGGTATTCGTGTTCCTGTACCTGATGGATCACTGACAGATATTACTTGTTATGTTAAAAGAGAAATAAGCATCGATGAGATAAATACTGCTTTTAAACAAGCGGCAGAAACTGATTTAAAAGGAATTCTTGCTTACACAGAAGACCCGATTGTTTCTGTTGATATTTTAGGCAATACTAATTCTTGTCTTTTTGATGCACAATTGACTTCTGTACTCGACAAAATGGTTAAGATTGTTGGATGGTATGACAATGAAATTGGATACTCCTCTCGATTAATTGACCTAATCACTTACTTTGATAAGATTAAAAAATAATGAACATAAAAAAGCTCCTCAATTAAATTGAGGAGCTTTTTAATATAAAGACTAATTAAATTAGTTTGATGCATTTAATTTTTGGCTCATCTCCATAGAAATTGAAGAACGCTCCATTTTAATTTTACCAGCCATTGTTTCTAAAACAATCGTACCTTCTGATAACTCAGCAATTTTACCGTGAATACCTGACTTAGTTATTACACGCTCTCCTACTTTAATACTTGCTTCGTATTCTTTCTCTTTTTTCGCTCTTTTTTGTTGTGGGCGAATCATTAAGAAATAAATTACCGCAAACATTAAGATAATAGGTAAAAACTGTTGTAATTGTTCCATTGAATTTTAATTTTTAAGTTAGTTCATTATTCGTTACGAGCAGCAACATTAGCTTTAATAGATAAGACTTCTTCTCCTTTTTCAGAATTAGTAACTAACGTTACAGTCTTACTCTGTTGTCCTTGAGCTCCTGTTTGAAATCTTACTTTCAACTTAGAAGTTTCACCTGGTTTAATAGGCGTTTTTTGATACTCAGGAACTGTACATCCACAAGAAGCACTTGCATTAATAATAATTAAATCTGCATCTCCTTCGTTCTTTAATTCAAACTCAGTTGTTACAGCTTCATTATTTTCAATATTTCCAAAATCATGTACCAATCTGTCAAAAGTTACTTTAGGATAAACTCCTTGTTCTTTATTAGATGCTACAATCTCAGCTGCTTTCTCAGGGTCTATACGACTTGATGCGTCTGTATCTTTACAAGAAACAGCTACAAATGCCAAACCTAAAGTTAATAAAATTGCTTTTTTCATAATCTCTTTAGTTTTTTTAAAAACTATATTAGACCTTTTCCGATCTTATTTAATTTATCACCTTCTTGGTATGCTTTAGAAATGTTATCTAAAACTCCGTTGATAAATATACTACTTTTTGATGTAGAATATTCTTTGGCAAGCTCTAAATATTCGTTTATTGTTACTTTTACTGGAATAGAAGGGAATTTTAAAAACTCACAAATAGCCATTTTTAAAATAATTGTATCTAATTCAGCAATACGCTCTGGATCCCAGTTAGGTGTTTTATCTTCAAACTCTTTACTTAATTCTTCAAAATTAAGAATCGTTTTTCTATATAAATTGATTGCAAACTCTTTATCCTCTGAGTCTTTATAAACTTTAGGAACAAAAATTTGAAGATCATTTTCTTTTAACTGACGTAATTGCTTCTGAATCATTGTATTTACCACTGGTAAATCGTCTAAATAAGTAAGCTTACTATCTTCGATGAAAGAATAAATCTTCTCGTTTGGAGCAATGATTTCAGTAAAAAGATTAACTACAAATTGACGATCGTCATTGAATGTAACCTCTTTTTTACTCATATAAGCTTTGTAAAAATCACTTTCTTTCATTTCATCCAATACCATTTGGATATAATGATCGTGAATTTGCCAATCTGTAATTTTTTTCTCTTCTACTTTCGTAGTAATAGAAACTGAATTCTCTAACAAATTCAATACAGCGTTTTCGATAAGACGTCTATTGGGATTTCGTTCTTCTTGTGTAGCTAAATGTTTCTTTTGAGCAAGTGAAACATATTCTTCTTCTTTCTTTCTAACCTCTATTAAAGCAGTAATCATCAATAAGTACAAATCTTGTATACTTTCAATGCTGTGGATTAGAAACTTTTCTCCTGACTGAACCTGTTCAGAATTACTTTGTTGCATCGCATAAAGCGTTTGCATAACCTTTATACGGATGTGTCTTCGGTTTAACATGCTACTTAAGAACTTTTTTATTATTGGATTGTCGTTTGTATAACCGCGCAAAGGTATAAAAATATAGTTTTAATCAAATTATATTTTTTGATAAGTATGTAATTTAACTCTTTTTTAAAACCTATCTTCTCTTTTTTGTCAACAAAAAAGACTTTTTAGTGCTTATTTTACTTTTAATCAGCTGTATAAAAATAACTTAACAAACTACTTTATAACACCTTACAAGTATTCCTAATCATTATTTAAAGCTAAAAACACTTACCTAAGTTCATTTTATTTAAAGCCCAAAAAGTCTTTTAATAAACTATTCTCCCCTCTATTTTTTTTATTTCAAGCTAACTCTTCTTTATGCTAAAACAAATAAATATTGATAGTTTTTTTAATTTTCGAACAATACCTCTTCTATAATAAACCTTTATCTTTGCACACATTAGTAGTTAAACAACTACACAAGCTAAACAACAATTTATCATTACTCTTAAGTGAGTATTACTAAATACTATGAGTGCATTACGTCATCTAAATAAATACTTCTATAAATATAAAACTCGCTTTACAATTGGGGTTTTAATAACAATAGTCGCACAAATATTTACACTTTATACTCCGAAATTAGTTGGAGATTCTATCCGAGTATTAGAACAAATGAATGTTTTTGACAAGCAAGAAGTAACTAAATTGTTGTTGAACAATATTCTATGGATTTTAATCACCACGCTTATTGCTGGATTCCTAACGTTCTTAATGCGTCAGACGTTAATTGTAATGTCAAGACACGTTGAGTTTGACCTAAAAAATGAAATATTCAAACACTACGAAGTGCTATCTCAAAGTTTTTACAAGAGAAATAGAACGGGGGATTTAATGAATAGAATCAGTGAAGATGTTGGAAAGGTAAGACAATATGTGGGGCCTGCTGTGATGTATTCTATCAATACGATTATTCGTTTTGCTGTGGTATTAACGCAAATGTACTTAATCTCACCACAGCTGACTTTGTACTCTTTATTACCGCTTCCTTTATTAGGGTATTATGTCTTCAAATTAAGTCGACAAATAAATCAACGCAGTTCTATTTTTCAAGCCAATTTATCTAAACTTACAACATTTACTCAAGAGATGTTCTCTGGTGTGCGCGTAATTAAAGCATACTCTATAGAGAAAGAAAAACAAGAAGAATTTAGATCGCTAACACAAGAAAGTAAAGACAAATACTTAAACTTAGCTAAATCAAGTGCATTGATTATGCCATTGATGACTTTCCTAATCGGATTAAGTAATCTTGTTGTTATTGCTGTTGGAGCCTTACTATTCTTCAATGGTCAAATTCCTGATATAGGTATTATAGCTCAGTTTATCTTATACATCAATATGCTTACTTGGCCTGTAGCGTCTTTAGGTTGGGTATCTACGATGATTCAAGAGGCTGAGGCTTCTCAGAAAAGAATCAATGAGTTCTTAGAAGAAAAACCAGAGATTTATAACACTAATCCAAACCACACTAATGTAGAAGGTAAGATTACTTTTGAAAATGTGTCTTATACATACGAGGATACGGGTATTAAAGCACTTGATAATGTTTCGTTTACTTTGGACAAAGGACAAACCTTAGCTATTCTTGGAAAAACAGGTTCTGGAAAGTCTACTTTACTTACTCTAATTAGCAGAATGTACGATGTTAATGAAGGACAAATTCTAATTGACAATACTCCTATTAAGGATTGTAATTTAGAAGATTTACGAAATAGTATTGCCGTTGTTCCTCAAGATGCATTCCTATTTTCTGACTCAATTGCTAACAATATACGCTTTGGAAAAGAAGATGCTACAGAAGAAGAAATTATTGCGGTTGCTAAAAAAGCAGCTGTACACGAAAATATCATCCAATTCAACGATGGTTATAACACAATTTTAGGAGAAAGAGGTTTAACGCTTTCTGGTGGTCAAAAGCAAAGAGTTTCGATTGCCAGAGCCTTAATTAAAGATGCTCCTATCCTTATTTTAGATGATTCCCTTTCTGCTGTAGATACAGAAACAGAAGAACGAATTTTACACAATCTGGAGAAACACAGTAAAGATATAACTACCTTAATTGTAACACATAGGGTATCCTCAGCGAAGAATGCTGACTTGATTATTGTTTTAGAAGATGGAAAAGTAATCGAACAAGGTTCACACAACGATCTTATAAATAGCAAAGGGTACTATAGTGAGCTACATCAAAAACAACTAAATGAAAAAGAAATCTTATAAATAGTTGGTTTATTAGGTTTTTTTTTAGACTTTTGAATGCTATATGAACAAATCAATTGATTGATAAGAAGGAATTATGAGAGATAACGAAATGTTAGAAAAAGAGGAAATTTTCTCAAAAGTTTTAAGAGCAGGTAGAAGAACCTATTTCTTTGATGTAAGATCTACAAAAGCAGATGACTATTACATAACAATTACTGAGAGTAAAAAGTTCACAGAAGAAGATGGATCATTTCACTTTAAAAAACACAAAATCTACTTATACAAAGAGGACTTTGGAGCATTTAGAGAGATTTTAGACGAAATGACACAATTCGTTGTTGATCACAAAGGGGAGGAAGTTATTTCAGAAAGACACCAAAAAGATTTCAAAAAAGAATATCAAAAAGGTGATGACGTAAATTCATTTACAGACATTAGTTTTGACGATATTTAATCGTTTGACAACAAAATATTTAAAAGTCCGATTTATACAATCGGACTTTTTTTATACCTTTGTATGACATTTTTATAGGCAATGATGTCTGCCTCGAACCGCTTCTAATTACGAATGCTGATGACGTCTAACATAATAAGTAATATAACACTATATAACTAAATGATAGACTATGGCATTAAATGACTACTTTAAAAAAGAAGCTCTTTCTGCAAAAACACTTTTATCGTATTTTTTAAAATGGACTGTAATCAGTACAATTGCGGGTAGTTTAATCGGTTCTGCTTCTGCGCTATTTTTATTCCTTTTAGAAACAGTAACAGATCTTAGAATTGACACCCCAATCTTACTTTACTTTTTACCTTTAGGTGGATTAATTGTTGGCTTAGTGTATTACTACTGGGGTGGTGATGCTAATAGAGGAAACAACTTATTAATTGACGAATACCACTCTCCTACTCAAACGATGCCTTTAAAAATGGCGCCTTTGGTTTTAATTGGTACCATAATTACACATCTATTTGGTGGTTCTGCCGGTAGAGAGGGAACCGCTGTACAAATGGGAGGAGCTATTGCAGACCAATTCACGAAATACTTTACGATATCACATCAAGATAGACAAACGATTATTCTAATCGGTGTTAGTGCTGGGTTTGCCTCTGTTTTTGGAACTCCCATAGCTGGAACATTATTCGCATTAGAACTAATGCTTGTTGGAAGAGTAAAATACCAATCCCTATACCCTGTGTTAATTGCAGCTTTAACAGCACACTTTACTTGCTTAGCGTGGGGAATTTCACATACCGTTTACCTTATAGATAGCATTCCTAATTTCTCACTTCTATTACTACTCAAACTGATATTTGCGGCAGCAACTTTTGCTATAGCTGCTATTTTATTCGTTAAAACAACAGACTTGTGGTCTGCTTTATTTAAAAAGTACATTGCTTTTCCTCCTTTGAGACCTTTCGTTGGCGCAATTATTTTTATAGCATTGATACTAACAATTGGCAACAATACTTACCTTGGACTTGGAGTACCCACAATTGTAGCGTCTTTCGATGTATCACAAGAATGGAATGTTTTCTTGCTTAAAATACTTTTCACGGGGTTAACCTTAGGAGCAGGTTTTAAAGGAGGCGAAGTAACTCCCCTCTTTTTTATTGGTGCAGCATTGGGAAGTTTTTTAGCACTGTATCTAAACTTGCCTATTAGTTTTCTTGCTGCATTAGGTTTTGTATCTGTTTTTTCAGGCGCTACTAAAACACCTTGGGCATGTACTTTTATGGGAATCGAATTATTTGGCGCAGATGTTGCTATATATATAGCACTGACTTGTATTGTTGCTTTTATGCTCTCAGGAAAACACACAATCTATAAATCACAACGTTTTACCTCTGCGATAAACGCAAATAATAACTCGAAATAAAATAAGATATCAATAAAAATAGTTCGCATAAATAACATATTATCAATTAACTACTATTATTTTAAGATTTAATTATCATATTGTTATTTTTACAATTTTAGAACCACAAAATTAAGGTTACAAAAAGTCTGAAAATTCAAAATCTTTGCTACCTTTGTCCGGTATCTGTGCTAAAATATTGATTGATTTGAAAGTAGAAAAAAAGCATCTTTTAAAATCAATTAACTTTAGAAATGGAATAACTAAATACACTAAAACTATTACAAACTAAACAACAAAAAGATTACATTAAATTCTATTTTATGTTTCACAAAAAATTTTTAAATCGATTTACATTTGGGCAATTAACTGTTGCCATTGTAGTAATTTATTTACTTTATTCTGTAGTATCTGTAGTTCTTTCTTTGAACCCAACCCCTTCTACAGCAAGCATTGTTAACTTAGTTATTTCAGGTATTCTTGCTATACTTGCTTTTACAGACCTTACACAAAATAAACACACAATTCGTAAAAACTACCCAATCTTTGCTCGTTTCAGATATATGTTTGAGTCTATCAGACCTGAAATGCGTCAATACTTCTGGGAAGGTGAATTAGATGGTAAACCTTTTAATAGACGTGAGCGTTCTATTGTTTATCAAAGAGCGAAAAACGAAAAACAAACAGTGTCTTTTGGTATGCAAGATGACCCTAACCGTTTAGGTTATGAATGGGCAGCACACTCTGTATATCCAAAACACGTTTCTGATACAAACTTTAGAACTTTAATCGGTGGTGACCAATGTACACAACCTTATAGTGCGAGTGTTTACAACATTAGTGCAATGAGTTATGGTGCATTGAGTAAAAAAGCAATTACTGCTTTAAACGAAGGTGCTAAAATTGGAGGATTTGCTCACAATACTGGTGAGGGAGGTATTAGTCAATACCACCGTTCTGGAGGTGATTTAATCTGGCAAATTGGTACTGGTTACTTCGGATGTCGTGATGAGAAAGGTTTCTTTAATGATGCCTTATTCGAAGAACGTTCTAACTACCCTGAAGTTAAAATGATTGAGTTAAAACTTTCTCAAGGGGCTAAACCTGGACACGGAGGATTACTTCCTGCTGAAAAAAATACACCAGAAATTGCTGCTATTAGAAGTATTACTCCTCATACAACAGTTCACTCTCCATCTGGACATACTGCATTTTCTAACTCTACTGAATTAATTAATTTTGTAGCTAAACTTAGAAAATTATCAAATGGTAAACCAGTTGGTTTCAAAATTTGTATTGGTAAAAAAGATGAGTTCTTAGACATAATTAATGCAATGCTTGAAACTGGTATCCACCCTGACTTTATCACTATTGATGGTGCTGAAGGAGGAACTGGAGCTGCTCCATTAGAGTTTATTGATTATATGGGTATGGCATTAAATGATGCTTTAGTTTTTGCTAACAAAACATTAATCGAAAACGGTTTAAGAGATAAAGTGAAATTATTAGCTTCTGGTCGTATCATCTCTGCATTTGATATTTCTAAAGCAATGGCTTTAGGTGCTGATGCTTGTTACAGTGCTCGTGGTATGATGTTCGCTTTAGGATGTATCCAAGCTTTACAATGTGATAGCGGATATTGTCCAGTAGGTATTGCAACACAAGATGAAACTCTTTACAAAGGTTTAGATATTACTGATAAGAGAATGCGTGTAGCTAACTTCCACAAAAATACAATGAAAGCTTTAGGAGAATTCATTAGTGCTTGTGGATATGAAGATCCTAAACAAATCGACGCTAAAACTTTCCACAAACGTATTGAACATGGAGTTAATAAAACTTTCCAAGAGATGTACTTCGGAGAATTAGACACAAGAAAAAAACAAGCTTAATTAAAAGCTTACTAAATACAGAAAAGACTGCAATTATATTGCGGTCTTTTTTTTTATCTTCGCTTTTCACTTATCAATCAAATCGTCTTGCAAATAAAACTAAAACACTGGGTTACTTTATTTATACTTTCTCTGGTATGGGGATCATCGTTTATTTTGATTAAACGAGGTATTGAATACTTTACACCCATACAAGTTGGAGCACTAAGAATTACATTAGCTGGTTTATTCTTACTTCCTATTTCAGTTAAACACATTAAGAAAATGCCCAAGAAAAACTTTCCTTGGTTATTTCTAACAGCTGTAGTTGGTAGTTTTATTCCAATGTTCTTATTCCCAATTGCAGAAGTACATTTGAATAGCTCAATTGCCGGTATTTTAAATGCCCTTATGTCTATTTTTGTAATTGTATTAGGTGTAATGTTCTTTAAATACAAAACACACTTAGGCGAAGTATTAGGTGTTTTGTTTGCTTTTATAGGTGTTGTCTTATTATTACAATCACCTGAAAATAGTGTTGCTGTACCTAACGAATGGTTCTACCACTTACTTCTTATTATAGCTGCGCTAATGTATGCGTATAGTGGTTTATTGACCCAGAAATATATGGGAGATATTCCTCCTATTGTATGGACAGCCTTCATAGAATTAGTACTTCTCGTACCTGCATTAATTGTCTTAATTAGTTCAGGATTCTTTCAAACTATTTTAGAACATCCTGAAGCTTTAAAAGGAATTGGGTTTGTATTCTTATTAGCTTTATTCGGAAGTGCTTTAGCAAATATCTTTTACTATAAATTAATCAACGAAACCAATGCAAGCTTTGCATCATCTGTTTCTCTATTAATGCCTCTAATCGCTTTTTGTTGGGGATTATTAGATGGGGAATACTTAGGGTTACTTCAAA
Organism: Myroides phaeus; assembly: GCF_009799805.1. Classification (NCBI taxonomy): domain Bacteria; kingdom Pseudomonadati; phylum Bacteroidota; class Flavobacteriia; order Flavobacteriales; family Flavobacteriaceae; genus Myroides; species Myroides phaeus. The sequence continues at coordinate 1,771,954 of NZ_CP047050.1, read as the reverse complement.
TATTAGGAGGTGTACTGATTATAGCTGGATTGTATTTTGGTAGAAAAAACATACAGTTGCCTAAACGTAAAAAAGCAATTGAAAAAGCATAAAAAAAGGGAAAGATAATTATCTTTCCCTTTTTCATTTAATATCGCGAATTAATCAAATGGCAAGTTGTCTAAATCAACATTACCACCCGTTAATATAATTCCTACTTTTTTACCACTAAATTGTGGGCGTTCTTTAATTAACACTGCTAATGCTACAGCACTACTTGGTTCTACAATAATTTTCATACGTTCCCAAATAACACGCATTGCACTGATTATTTCGTTCTCACGAACTCTTACAATACTTTCTACATTGTCTTTTATAATCGGAAATGTAATATCTCCTAATTGTGTTCGTAGACCATCTGCAATCGTATTAATCGTCAAATTCCCTTCAATTTGTCCACTTACCAAAGAGCGGAAAGCATCATCTGCTTCAAGTGGTTCTCCACCGATTACAACAATTCCCTCTTTACCAAAATGTTTGGCAGCAAGCGATGTTCCAGCAATAAGTCCACCTCCACCTACTGGCGTAATAATGACATCTAAATCCGGATGATCTTCTAAAAACTCCATTGCTGCAGTTCCTTGTCCAAGAATCACATTCATATCATTTGACGGATGTATAAACGTTGCACCTGTTTCATCCATAATTTGCTTACTCACGCGCTCTCTTGACTCCATAGTTGGAGAACATTCGTGAATATCTCCTCCGTAAACCATAACAGCATTTCTCTTTACTGCCGGGGCATCGTGAGGCATAACAACATAACACTTGACATTCAAATAACGACACGCTAACGCTAATGCTTGCGCAAAGTTACCTGACGAGTGTGTGATAACACCCTTTTCTCTTTGTTCGTCACTTAATTGTAGAACAGAATTAATCGCACCACGCATTTTAAACGCACCAGCACGTTGAAAGTTTTCACATTTAAAATACAAATCACTACCCAAAAAGTTTTCTATATGCCCTGACTCCATAATAGGAGTATTGTGTATATACGGCTTAATACGCTCGTGACAAGCCATCAATTCTTGTTTCATAAATCGCTGATTTTATAAAGAAAAAACTCCCAATCCGAAGACTGGGAGTTCAAAAATATTTTATCTTATTTTACGTCCATTAATTCTACGTCGAATACTAAAGTAGCATTTGGAGGAATAACTCCACCTGCTCCGTTTTCACCGTATCCTAAGTAAGAAGGGATAATGAATCTTGCTTTATCTCCAACTTGTAACAAAGCAATTCCTTCGTCCCATCCTTCGATAACATAACCTTGTCCTAAAGGAAACTCGATTGGTTTTTTACGTTTGAATGAGTTATCAAACTCTTTACCATCAGCTAAAGTACCTTTGTAGTGTACAGAAACGATTTTACCTTTCTCTGCTTTTTTACCAGTACCTTTGATAATCATTTGGTAACGTAAACCACTTTCTGTAGTTTCAAATCCTGCTGCTAATTCTTCTACTGCTTTATCAGCTGCAATTTTAGCATCTTGTTCTCTTCTTGCTCTTGATCCTTCAAAAACTCTGAAAGCTTCAACTGCATTAAATTTTTCAGCATCTGCACCTACTCTAACGATTTCGATTGACTCGATAAGATCTCCTTGAGCTACTGCATCAACTACATCTTGTCCAGCAACTACGTGTCCGAAAACAGTGTGTTTACCATCTAACCAAGGAGTTGCAACGTGAGTAATGAAGAACTGAGAACCATTTGTTCCAGGTCCTGCATTAGCCATAGATAATACTCCTGGAGTATCGTGTCTTAATGAAGGGTGGAATTCATCGTCAAATTGGTAACCTGGTCCACCTGAACCTGTACCTTGAGGACATCCTCCTTGAATCATAAAGTCTGGAATAACTCTATGGAATTTTAACCCATCGTAGTAAGGTTTCCCTTGTGGACGAGCATTATTCTCAAGATTTCCTTCTGCTAAAGCTACGAAGTTACCTACTGTTCCTGGTGTTTTATCCTCTGTTAACTTTACTAAGATTTCTCCTTTTGACGTGTTAAACTTTGCGTAAATACCGTTTTCCATTGTTTATTATATTTTGCATTTAAAATGACGCTTTCTTTTATTCAAAAAAAAGCTGTTTTATACTTTCTAATTTCTTCTTGAGCGCAGATAAATCACAAAAGACATCCCTGCTAAAGCCATTCCGCCAATGCAAACCCCACTCCATCCGAAATATTTCCACAAATATAAACCAAAAGCCGAGCCAAACGCAGTTCCAAGGAAACTAAATGACATATAGACAGTATTTAATCTATTTCTGGCTTCTGGTAATAAAGAGTAAATACGGGTTTGATTAGACACATGAATTGTCTGCAATCCTAAGTCAATCAACACAATACCTATAATCAACCCTATAACTGAAGTGCTTGAAAAGTAAAAAACAAGAAAACTTAAACCTGTCATAAGTATGCCATAAAGTATCAATTTTCTCGCGCCTCCTGCTCCTCCTATTTTTCCAACCAATGGAGCTGCAAAGGCACCACAAGCTCCTATTAATCCAAAAGCACCTATCAACGCTGAATCATAACCAAAGGGTTCATTGTGTAACAACAAAACCATTGTAGTCCAAAAAGCACCAAATTGAGCAAAAGCTAAACTCGTTATTCCTGTTGCTTCTCTTAAAACAGGCTCTTGTTTTATCAACACAAACAGCGACTTATATAAGTCCATTAAATTCCCCGTAAACACAGGTTTATTCTGTGGTAATCTTATTTGAATCATTATTACTAAAAGAACACTAACGGCTGTAGCAATCCAAAACATACCTCTCCATCCTAACCATACACCCACAAAACCACTTATTGTTCTTGAAAACAATATTCCTATCAACAAACCACTGACTACAGTTCCGATTACCTTTCCCCTTTGTTCATCTGACGACAAACTCGCCGCCATTGGTAAAACTAATTGAGGTACTATAGATGTGGCACCAAGTATAAAGCTAATGATTTGCAATACTAAAAAGTTCTTTACTACAGCCGTTAAGGCTAAAGCAATCGTTGCTAAAATAGTAGTGAATATAATTTGCTTCTTGCGTTCTAATTTATCACCAAGAGGAATCATTAGAAACATTCCTATTGCATATCCTGCTTGTGTTAAATACGTCAAAGTACCTGCAGATGATTCTGAAACACCAAACTCATCTGCTATCAGGGGAATTAAAGGTTGACAATAATATAAATTTGCTACAATTAACCCCGTAATTGCAGCCATAAATAAAACATTCGATTTAGATAAACTCATATTACAAAAGTATAGCAATTCAGAAAAACAATTCTAATGCCAAAAAGTAAAATTGATAATTATTACAACTCTTAGATAAATAGCATAAGAATTACCTATAAACTAAAGAGTCTCAAAAAAATACTAAAAAACTATATATCTACCGCTTAATTGATATTTTTGCCAAAAAAACTTGAAGAACATTCTATTCTTATTAGTTGCTATTTTATTAGAAACTATAGCAACCAGCACACTAAAAGCGAGTCACAACTTCACTAAGTTACTTCCGACAATTGTAACAATTGTAGGTTATGCAGGTGCTTTTTACTTTCTAAGCTTAACCTTGCGTACCATTCCAATTGGTATCGCTTATGCTTTGTGGTCAGGAATTGGAATTGTATTAGTAACTGTAGCGGCTTACTTTATCTACAAACAAAAATTAGACGTTCCTGCTTTAATCGGAATTGCCTTTATTATTGTTGGGGTTATCATCATTCAATTATTTTCAAAAAGTCAGGCACACTAATACAATTTTGTTAACTAAGATTTCGATTGTACATTTGCCAAAATTTCACATTTATTATGCGCATAGATATTATTTCAGTTTTACCAGAACTAATAGAAAGTCCTTTTCAAGCTTCTATTTTAAAAAGAGCAATTACTAAAGGATTAGTAGAAGTACATTTTCACAACTTACGTGATTATAGTACCAATAAGCATAAGAATGTAGATGACTACCAATTTGGTGGTGGTGCGGGAATGGTAATGAGTGTTGAACCAATTGACAAATGTATCACAGCACTTAAAGCAGAAAGAGAATACGACGAAATTATTTATATGACTCCTGATGGAGAAACATTAAACCAACAGATGGCTAATGGAATGTCAATGTTGAAGAACATCATTATCCTTTGTGGACATTACAAAGGGGTGGATCAACGTGTACGTGACCATTTCATTACTAAAGAAATCTCTATTGGTGATTATGTACTATCTGGTGGTGAACTTGGAGCAGCAATTTTATGTGATGCTATCATCCGTTTAGTTCCAGGTGTATTGAGCAATGAAACCTCAGCACTGACAGATAGTTTCCAAGATAACTTACTTGCTCCTCCTATTTACACAAGACCAGCGGAATACAAAGGATGGAAAGTTCCTGATATTCTATTAAGTGGAAACTTCGCTGCTATTGATAAGTGGAGAGAAGATAAAGCGTATGAGCATACAAAAAACAGAAGACCTGATTTATTAGATAGAGAATAGGTTCTAAAATATTCTTTCCCTAAACTATTACACTACATCCTTACTAATGTTGTTTTTTAAGACTTCAAATCAAAAGTAAGAATACAAGTAGCAAAAAATAGCGAAAACAAAGGAATAAAAAACTAACAAACAGAATAACAAGCAGTTATTATTAAAAAATAATTACTTGTTATTCTGTTTTATTTTTTATATTTGCACTCGATTTAGACCAACCTCTGGCGAGGTCCGTGTATGTTGTTCTAAGATTAACACATTATACATTATTACAATGGCAGATTTAATGAAATTCGTTCAAGACGAATTAGTTGCAAAAAAAGATTTTCCTGAATTCAACGCAGGAGATACTATCACAGTTTACTACGAAATTAAAGAGGGTGAGAAAAAAAGAACTCAGTTCTTTAAAGGTGTAGTTATTCAAAGAAGAGGTTCTGGAGCTACTGAGACTTTTACTATCCGTAAAATGTCTGGAAACGTAGGTGTAGAGCGTATCTTCCCTGTAAACATGCCAGCTTTAGAAAAAATCGAAGTTAATCAAAGAGGTAAAGTTCGTAGAGCTCGTATCTTCTACTTCAGAGAACTTACTGGTAAAAAAGCAAAAATCAAAGAAAGAAGAAGATAATCAACTTTCTGAGAGTTATAAAAAAAGAGATTGTAGTAATACAGTCTCTTTTTTTTATGCCTATAATTCAGCTGTAATAGCATTGAAAAACAAGTTCTATTTACTATCAAAACGAATTGGATTATCTGAAGTATTATTACACCTAACTTCTGCTATACTATAGTTAAGTACACAAAAAAAGGAGCCTTCACAATGGAAAGCTCCTTTACAAAATATACTTAATTTATTACAACTTCTTACGGTTGTCAAAAGAACGAGTATCAATCAATTTGTAATACGGATCTATACCAACCTCTGTTGGTTCTTCATCTACAATAATTGTAAACTCATTTTCAATTGCAGTTATCTTTACTTTTTTCAAGTAAAGCACCTTTTCGTCTTTCGACTTCTTATCGCTTGTCTCTTTTGACTTATCAACCTTTGCAAAAACACCTACCTCAACATAATCTGCTAAAGGAAGTGATTCTATCACCAAGTCCTTATCTCCTTTAAAAGTTAATTGTTTATCTCCCTTATCGGCATACAACTTCTCTCCTTTTTCACCTGCTCTGTGTTTACTCACAAAAGCCTTTATCTTCACTTCATACTTGCCGTTGTCTAACTTTTTAACCTCAGCTTTATCAACGTAATTATCGTAAAGTGTAATCGTTTCAAACATATCTTTAATCATATATTGCAACGAATCTGGTGTAGCTACTTTTAAATCGGCTACTAACTCCGCTGTTGTTGTAAAAGGAGCCTCTTGAAAAGCAACCTTTTTAATATATGCTTTCAACGTACCATTTAGCTTATCATCTCCAATATAATCACTCAACGTATAGAATACTAACGACCCTTTGTTATAGTGGATGTATTGCTGATTCTCGTTATACATCAATGGTTGTTCTTTCTTTCTCTCGCTACCTCTTCCTCTTAAATAACCATCTAACGCATCTTTTAAGAAACGACGCATTTGTCCTTTCCCATATTCTTGCTCTAATACTTTAAGCGAACTATATTCAGACAAACTCTCTGATAACATCGTTACTCCTTGTACGTTTCCTCCAATCACTTGATGTGCCCACCATTGATGTGCTACCTCGTGAGAAGTAACAGAGAAAGGGTAATCTACTGCATTCTCATCTGTCTCATCTACATCTGCTACAAACCCAATTGTTTCTGAAAAAGGAATTGTATTAGCAAAGGATTGAGCAAATGATCCCATTGTCAATGGAAACTCAATAATACGCGCTTGCTTATGTTGGTAAGGACTAAACTCTTTGCTATAATAAGCTAATGACTTTTTCACACCTGAAATCATACGATCTACATTATATGGATGTCCTTTGTGATAGTACACTTCTATATTGATGTCATTCCATTTCTCTGATTTCACTTCATATCGTCCAGAATTAAACGCATAAAAGTTCAACATCTTTTGGTCCATCTTATAGTGGAAATAACGTCTATCGCCTTCTGTCCACTCTTTTTGCAAATACCCAGGAGCAATTGCAATTTGGTCAGCTGCTGTGCTTACAGTTGTTTCAAATCGAATCCAATCAGAATCACTACTGATATACGTATTTTGCAACGCCTTTTTATCCGATTGCTTTGCCATACGCTCTTTCGGCTGTAAATCGTATTTCTTACGTACCTCATCATCGGTTAACTCACCTCTTTCGCTATACCCTAAAGATGGAAATATACTATTATTGATAAAAGTACCATTCTCTAAGACAGGAGAATTTGAACGCAGTAACGTATTCGGTTTATTAGCAACAGTAAATGTCATCTTTACAGAATCACCAGGTTGAAGTGGTGTTTTAAAACGGTAAAACTGTAACCCTTGCACACTATCTTGAGACAAGAAGTCAGCTCCTTCAATCGCTATCGTATTCTTATAATCAACCAAATAATTAACAAGTAAACTATCTACTGCTTGAGTAGATTTATTCTTCAACACATACGCCCCTTTTGCAGAGAAATCACGCGTATTAGGAAAAATATCAAAGTCTACTTTTACATCAACAATACGAGGTAACACTAACGAAGCATACTTTTTATACGTCTTTTCATATTCCACTTGAAGCAACTCCATTTCTTTCGCTGAATGATAAGTATTCAGTACAGTCGCTTCATAATACAAATAACCACCTATTGATAAGAAACCTACTAAACACAACACTGTTGGTACAACAATCAATGCATTTGCTCGTTGTTTTGCATAAAAAATACGCTCTTTTAAACTACCGAATGTTCCTCTTCTCCAAAACAATAAAGTCAATCCACCTAAGAAACCAACAAATAACAGCCAGTAAAAAGCATAGATATAGAACTTCGTTGCTCCACTGCCAAAACCATTCATATCTGAATAAGAAGACATTGGTAAGTCATTAAAGAAAAACAGTTGTTGTTCTATTCCTATAGCCGTCAATTCAGGCCAAGCAATAGATAAGACTAACAACACAAAGAAACCAATGATATAGTTTCTAAATACCGTTTGAACAGCAATACTAAACAACGCCCAAATGATATAACCTACCCACGAAAAAGCAAGTAAACTACGCAAATACAAGCCTATTTCAAATTGGTAATAACCATTGTAAATTTGAATCCCTATTCCCGTTATCATAATCACTAATAACAATACAAACTGCAATGCTATTAAGGCAAAAAACTTAGAGACAAAGAACACCCAGTTTGGTGTAGCTGTTGAATCTACTAATAAGTTCATTTTAGACAACGAACCTCTTTGTACTAATAATCCAGAACCAAGGAACGTCATAATCAAGATAAACAAATCAAATGTGCTTCCTGGTATTTCTAAGATACTACGCGTTAATGGGAATGTTTTAGTACCGTACATCGTCATAGCAAATCTACCTACAGATACCATAAACAATATTCCAACACCTATTAAGATTAAGAATACTCTATTCTTCGCTAAATATTTAAAATCAAGTTTAGTAAACGCCCATACATTAGTCCAATCTCTTTTACACGAGTAATCGTAAGTAACTTTCGGCAATTCAATTTTAAAGATTCCGATAAAGTTGTTTTTAGTAACGCGTTCTCCTTTTACTTTTTTACCAAAAGACAATGTCATTGGGTGTTGAGAAAAACGGAACATCTTTCCTAACAACACTAAGAAAAAGGCAGTAACACCTAACCATATTAAACGGTTAATGATAAACCATTTTTCTAACGGAAGTCCGTTGTAATTCATCTCATTTACGGTCCAATATTGTGTGTAATAACGCAAAGCTTGTCCGCCTGTCGGATCAATCAACGCTGCTACCACACGATTGTCTAAATCAGAAGCTATACCACTTACAACACCTTGTAAGATGATTAATATCAAAATAACTACAAAACCGATGTACACATTTCGAGTCAAGGTAACTACTGTAAACACAATAGCCCCCATAAACAGCATATTCGGAATGACATTGAACAAATACACTTGTACATAGTTCATAATATTATTTGGTCCAACCAACGTCTCATTTGCCCACGGTAAAAGCGTAGCGATAAACGCAGCTACTCCCATAGACAGTGAAATCATCAGGGTAACCAAGAATGAACTCAAGAATTTACCTGCTAAATAGTCAACTTTAGAAAAGGGATAAGCATAAAGTACGTGATGCACATTATACTTGTAATCCCTGTATATTGAAGCCCCAATAATAGATGGAAACAAAAAGTACAACAGCGAATTAAAGCTATAGATGAAAGAGTTTAACATTAAAGGCGAATTGACAAAACGCAATGAGCTTGTCGTATTCTTCACGGAGTCAAACATTCCCAATGAACTAACCATTGCGAAAAAACACAAGGTAAAAAATATCGCTATGTACAAATAAAAGGTCCAGTTCTTAAACCAACGTTTAAGCTCAAAAGAAAAAATAGTTCCAAACATAGCTTAATCGTTTTTAAGTGCCACAAAATAAACATCCTCTAAGTTTGGTTTCACTTGTGTAAATCCAGCATCTGCTAAAGAATCTTGTGAGTAAGCACGTACATTTAGTTTATTGTCTTGGTTGTATTTTCCAGAAAGAATAGTTAATTCTTTGTTTAGCACCTCAGCCTCTTCACGAACAACCTCCTTCGTCCAAATCATTCCCTCTAACTTTTGTTCTGCTTGCTTAGGCGTACTTCTTTCCAATAGTTTCCCTCCGTTCAAAATAGCCATCTCGTGACATAATTCGTTTACATCATCTACGATATGCGTCGAAAAGATAACCGTATTATTATTACCAATCTCGCGAAGTACATTTAGAAAGCGGTGTCTTTCTGCAGGGTCTAATCCCGCAGTAGGTTCATCTACAATAATCAATTTAGGATCGTTTAACAACAACTGAGCAATTCCAAAGCGCTGTTTCATTCCACCTGAATAGCCACTAACACTTTTGCGTCTTACCTCGTATAAATTTGTAACATCTAATACGCTTTTTACAATTTCACTGCGTTGTTTAGCATTTGAAATCCCTTTCAAACGCGCGAAGTACTCTAACAAATCAAGAGCAGACATATTTGGATAAACACCAAAATCTTGAGGTAGATACCCCAGTATTTTTCTAAACTCATTTTGTTGTTCTAACACATTGATATCACCAAAATGAATAGAACCACTATCTGGTTTTTGCAACGTAGCAATCGTACGCATCAAAGAAGATTTACCAGCACCATTAGGTCCTAATAACCCAAACATTCCTGCACCTATCTCTAAATTTAAACCATCTAATGCTTTAACCCCATTTTTATAAGTCTTACTTAAATTTTCTATAACTAATTTCATAATTCTACTTTTGGTTTACCCTATTAGTGAGTAAAAGACTCTGATTGTTACATCTTTTTTTCAAAAAACTTTGATGCTATTGACTATTTGATTTTATAGTGTCTATGGCTTCTCTTCAAACACAAGCGCTGTTATATAAAGAATCGCATTAAAATAATTAACTATATTTGAAAATACCTTAACCTTATAAAAACCAACTACTATGTTAAAAAAAGCACTATCTATTCTCCTAATCATTTTAGGAATTTATATGATTTACTTAGGCACAAAAGCGAATATGCTCCCTCCTTCAATCACGGGAATTGGCTTTATAATTATCGCGGCATTATTTAATCTTCCGAAAGAAAAAATAAACTAAAACAGTTTTTTTAGAAACAACTAAAAACCAATTCATTACACAAAAACACATCGTTTGATAGTATCATATGACACTATCAAACTAACTATCATATACAAAAAAAGCACCTCAATTGAGGTGCTTTTCTATAGCATAACGCAAAGCTTACTTTACGTAGTTTATTTCATTTTTAGGTTAATCTATGTATTGATACTTTACAAAACGATGTTCCCCTTCCTTTTCCAATAATCCTTTTTCTACAGCCCATTTCAAATCACGGCTTGCGGTAGAACTTGAGATATTCTTATAATTTTGTAAATAATCTTTTCTGCTGAAAAAGTGTTTACCAATCTTATCTTTAAAATACGCTATTCTATCATCTGTTGTTAGCACTTGCGTTTGTGTTAGCAAAACATCTTGAAGCGCTTTTAAAATTATACCCAGCATAAACTCAATAAAGGGCGTTGAGTGTCCCGTTTTATCAGAGATAGACAATGATTTATAATACGCTTCTTGGTTGTCCTTGATTAAACTCTCAATTGGCAAATATTCAAACACGGGATATTTCTGTAGTAAAATTAATGTTTGCCATAAACGCCCCATTCTTCCATTCCCATCTACAAACGGATGAATAAATTCAAACTCGTAGTGAAATACACAACTTTTAATTAAAAGTAAATCACTATCCTCTTTCAAGTAAGCAAACAAATCGTTCATCAATCCCCTCACCATACTGCCACTTGGAGCAACGTGTTCTACTTTTGAACCTTTCACAATCCCCACATTCGTAGAACGCAATTTACCCGGTTTATCAACTAATCCTTGCATTAAAATCAAATGAGCTCGTTCTAACTCACTAAGCTTATTAACTTTAAACGTATTGAGTTGGTTATAAACTTCAATAGCATTTTTAACCTCTGTAATATCTTTCTCAGGAGCAATGATTCGCTTGTTATCTAACAAGGCAGTAATCTGTTCTTCACTCAATGTATTCCCTTCAATTTCCAAAGAAGACTGAATCGTTTTAATCCTATTTTTCTTTCTTAATTCCGTTGTAGGTTTATATAAATGACTTGCATTTATTTCACCTAAACACTCCGAAATTAAGTGAACTAATTCCAATATTTTACTCGTAATTATATAGGGTGGTTTCATCTTTGATAGTGTCATTTGATACTATCAAAGATATAACATTTTGATACTATAGCGTACAAAAAATACATACATACAAAAAAAGCACCTCAATTGAGGTGCTTTTCTATAGCATAACGCAAAGCTTACTTTACGTAGTTGATTTCATTTTTAGGTTCTCCATCTAAGAAACCTTGTTGCTCCATCCAAGAGTCGCTATAAATTTTACTCATATAACGAGAACCGTGGTCTGGGAATAACATTACAACAACGCTATCCTTGTCAAACTCACCTTCAGCAGCATATTGTCTTGTTGCTTGTAACACAGCACCAGAAGTATACCCTAAAAACAATCCTTCTGTACGTGCTAATTCACGAGCAGCTTGTGCAGCATCCTTATCTGTCACTTTCATAAACTTGTCGATTACAGAAAAGTCAGTCGCAGTAGGAATAAGGTTTTTACCTAATCCCTCAATTTTATAAGGAGCAATCTCATTAGGGTCTAACTCACCTGTTTCGTGGTATTTTTTCAATACAGAACCATAAGCATCAACACCTAATACTTTTACGTTAGGATTCATTTCCTTTAAGAACCTTGCAGTACCAGAAATAGTACCACCAGTACCAGAACAACAAACAAAGTGTGTAATCTTACCATTTGTTTGGTTCCATATTTCAGGACCAGTAGATAAATAATGAGCCTCCGTATTCAACTCATTAAAATATTGGTTGATATAAATAGAACCAGGTAATTCTTTATGTACGCGTTTTGCAACTTCGTAATATGAACGAGGGTCATCAGCCGCTACGTTAGCAGGACATACATAAACTGTAGCTCCCATTGCACGTAACATATCGATTTTATCCGGAGATGATTTATCACTAACAGACAACACACATTTGTATCCCTTAATAGCGCTTACCATTGCAATACTAAATCCAGTGTTACCAGAAGTAGTTTCTACAATCGTATCTCCAGGTTTTAAAATCCCTTTCTTCTCAGCTGTTTCAATGATATGTAAAGCAATTCTATCTTTTGCAGAATGCCCTGCGTTAAAAGCCTCCACTTTTCCGTAGAAGTTTCCTTCTAACTTAGCAGTTGCTTTTGGCAATTTTACTAAAGGTGTATTTCCTACAAAAGACAATACATTATCATACGCTTGAATCTCTTCTTTCATAATTTTATTTTTTATTATAGCCTTCACATTGCTGTATCGACTTCCTTTATACCTAACAAATTTACTAAAAAATAGTGCTAACTATTTCGTAATTCCTTCTAAATCGAACATAAAAGCAAACTCTTTTGCTACTTCTTTCAAAGCTTCAAATCTACCTGAAGCTCCTCCGTGTCCTGCATCCATATTTGTATCTAAAAACAACTGATTGTCATTTGTTTTCATCACTCTCAATTTAGCAATCCACTTCGCAGGTTCCCAATACTGCACTTGCGAATCGTGTAATCCCGTAGATACATACATATTCGGATACGCTTGCTCTTTTACATTGTCAATTGGCGAATAAGACAACATATAGTCATAATACTCTTTATCATTTGGGTTACCCCACTCATCATACTCCCCTGTTGTCAACGGAATACTATCGTCTAACATCGTTGTTACCACATCCACAAAAGGTACTTGTGCAATAACACCATTGTACAAATCAGGGCGTTCGTTTACAATAACCCCCATCAACATTCCCCCTGCAGAACCACCCTCTGCATACAAGTGTTCTTTAGAAGTATATCCTTCTTTAATCACGTGTTCAGAACAAGCGATAAAGTCGTTAAACGTGTTTTTCTTTTCTAACAGTTTACCATCTTCATACCAATCACGTCCCATATCTTCCCCTCCGCGAATGTGTGCAATTGCGTACACAAATCCTCTGTCTAACAAACTCAAACGCGTCGTTGAAAAATAAGGTTCCATCGAATATCCGTACGAACCGTAAGCGTATAACAAGAAAGGATTAGAACCATCTTTCTTCATTCCCTTTTTGTACACCATTGAAATAGGCACTTCTACTCCGTCTTTCGCTGTAGCCCAAATACGTTCTTCTACGTAATCGTTCTTGTCAAAAGTTCCCAATACCTCTTGTTCCTTCTTTACCTCTTTCTCTTTGGTTTTCATATTGAAATCAATGATAGAAGCAGGCGTATTTAACGATTGGTAACCATAACGCAAAATGTCAGTGTCAAAGTCAATATTCGTTGTTGTATAAGCATTATACGTTTCACTTCCGAAAGGTAGATAATACCCTTGTTCAGGATTGTTCCAAGGCAAAATACGCAAGTGAACAAGTCCGTTTGAACGCTCAGAAATAACCAAATAATCTTTAAAAATATCAATATCCTCTAACAACACTTCCTCGCGATGAGGGATTACCTCAACCCAGTTTTCAACAGACGTTTGCGTTTCTGTACATTTCATCAACTTAAAGTTGTCTGCATCATCTAAGTTAGTTGTTACATAGAAGTGTTCTCCGTAGTGAGAAATATTGTACTCCAAACCGCGAATACGCTCTTGGAAAACGCGAAACTCTCCATCTGGGTTATTAGACTCTAAAATACGGTACTCACTTGTCAGTGTACTCTCAGAACCAATAACAATATATTTATGTGATTTCTCTTTACTTACATACGTATCAAAAGTTTCATCCTCCTCAAAATACACCAATACATCTTGGTCAACAGCAGTTCCCAATTTGTGTTTATAAATCTTATCTGCTCTAAGCGTTACCTCATCTTTACGAGAGTAAAACAACGTCTTGTTGTCAGCAGCCCACGTAGAACTACCCGTTGTATTTGTAATTTCAATCGGAGAAATCTCACCTGTAATCAAGTTCTTTACATATAGTGTGTATTCTCTACGTGAAACCGTATCCACACCATAAGCAGCCCATTGGTTGTCTTCAGAAACGTTTACTCCACGTAAATGGAAATAAGCGTGTCCTTCTGCCATTTGGTTACAGTCAAAAAGAATTTCTTCTTCTGCCTCCATACTGCCTTTTTTACGAGACATAATAGGATAACATTGCCCTTTTTCAAAGCGAGTTATATAGTAATAACCATTGTAGAAGTAAGGAACCGAACTATCGTCTTCCTTAACTCTCGCTTTCATTTCTTCAAATAAATCCTTTTGGAATTCTTGTGTATGAGCAGTTTGCTCTTGGTAATATGCATTCTCTGCATTTAAGTAATCAATTACTTCTTGATCTTCTCTATCGTTTAACCAAAAGTAGTTGTCAATTCGTGTATGGTTGTGTGCCGTTATCTCGTGAGGTTTCACCTTAGCAACTGGCGCTTGTATATCTATTTTCATCATATTCATTAAAAGTACAAAAGTAAGGTTTTATAACTTGTAGGCATAAAGTTTAGGCATTTAGATTAAAGTGTATAAAAAGAGGTAATAAACCATCACCTCTTATATATTCTATTCACTTTCAAGTAATCGTACAGCCAATCTTTCTGCTGTATAAATATCGTAATGCGTTGCCTTCATAGAAACTTTATGGTCAATTTTCAACCCATTTCTCTGCACATTATACTTTTCATCACCTGGATAATACGCACTATTTCCAGTGAAATCTATACTCGTTCCATCTAACAAGGGAACAACAATTCTATTCATAACTGCCCCAAATGTTTGTTCTCCTACAGTGATACAATTGGGTGATTGCTGAATAGCCATTGCTATAAACTCAGCATTACTCCCTGTCGAACCATCAACTAAAAGTACTACTTTACCTTTGTAATAATTTTTATTTTTTCCACCAACAACAAAAGGATCTATGATCATATTCAATGGAAAATCTTGGTTTCTTTCTCCGTAACCCGGACTATGCACACCAAGAATAGAAATAAACTTTTTCTTTTCTGGAAGCAAATATTTTGCAATATCATTCGGTCTAATATTTTGAGGGTAATTGCGCAAGTCAATTATAATGCCCTTGGTGTCTTTATATTTTTCAAACGCTTTTTTCAATTCATCACGAGTAATCGTTGCTAACGAAATATATCCTATCTCTTTTTCCAAATTCCATTCTTGTTCTTTGTACAAACTCTTACTTTTATCTTTATCATACATCGAATTAAACTTGTATAGCGAAACTTCTTTCTTCTCTAAACGACCATCTTTTTTCTTTACCTCTACAGTAATTTTATCTTTTGAAGAAGCCAAAAACAAGAAACTTTCATAATATTTTTTCAAATAACTATCGTTGGATACACTGACATAAGCCCCTACTTTTTCCTGTAAATACTTCTTAATAGACAAGCCATCTATCGAGTAAATAATATCACCTACATCAATTCCTTCTTTAGCTGTAATAGCTGTATTCTGTAAAAAATACACAACAATAGAATCATTCACAACCTTCCCATTAAAAGCCGGATAAAATTTAAAATTATCTTTCAAATATTGGCTATCCTCATAATTACTATGTGAATCGTTTAAGGCAACAAACAGCTTTTCTTTCGTGTATTCAAACTCCTTTCCTTCTGTATTTTCAAAAAGAGGCACAAACCTTGTCAATACCTCATCCCAAGGCGTGTCAGTTAAATACAGATTGATGTTCCAATACTTCATCATATTCCAAAAAGAGCTCAAAAGCAACGCTCTATGTCCTGCATTTGTATTCGTATATCCATCTAACTTATTTTCATTCAGAAAGTCAATCATTTTATTAACCTTATGGCGTTTTGCATAATGAAACTTAAGGTTGGTATTATCCCTTAAATCGCGAAGTACTTGCTTCAAACTATCATTAAATCGAGGACTATCTATCCAATCGTACTTTGCATTATCTGTAAATAGTTTAGCCTTATCAAGTCCCTCTTTCTTGATCAAATTTTTATCATCGTTAAACGTATTAATCCACGCTAAAAAAAACGCGTTAAGTACTTGTGGTGTTTTAATCGTTACAACCTGCTCATAAGCTTTTAGAAACTCCTCATTCATATCAAATTTGCCACTACTGCCTACTGGATGTTTATATTTAACCAAACCCCAGATATGAATCAAATCTTCTATATTATTATCCTTTGACACACTGCTCTGTCCGTAAAAAACAGTTGTAAACATTACAACAAGTACAAAAATCACTTTCTTCATTTTAATGGTTTAATAGTTAGTTCGTAAGATATAACGATCTATAATTCATTAATAGTATATCACTACGTTAGCTTCTACAAAACAACTTGCTTTACAAAAGCTTTTATGGTAAGGTATTGTTTTAATTGACGATAAAAGTAATGATGGTTTGTTAGAAGTAACGTTAACTACTAACAGAACTATTTGTTCTCTTTCTACTGGTGATGAATTAATGGAAGAGAAAAAACAATTAGAAGATTATCTTGTTATGGTATCAGACTGTTCTATTAAAAAGGCAGGTACTATTAACGAAGCTATTCTTAACCAGTATTCGTTACTATCTCATACAGCATTAAGTCGTAATTACCTCGGAATTAAGTCGTAATTCGTTCGCGAAAAAGGCCTTTAGGTGAGGTAATTACGACTTATTTACGGCTTATTTACGACTAAATGTCATTTAAAACCCTTTCAATCCCTTTATAGATAAGGGTTTAGAGGGAATTAAGTACAAAAGTGGGACAGCGTTTATACTGCATATGATGTCATTTGATAGCAGATGATAGCAAATGATGTCAAAATAACCGCTTTGCTGATTTCTATGTTTGGGCTATTCCTACTTTTGCATTAAATATAACAGACATTTGTTCTGCTTATCACCCCAATACAAGCTTGCTAAGTTCTTTGATATCCTAATAAAACAGCAATATCCGTTTAGTATTACTAAACTATGGTTTTAATTTTAGTCGTACCATATTCGAGACTGACACCACACAAATTCGAGAGATGTTCGGAAAACACCCCCTGTTTCCGAGCGAATGTGGGCATTGTGTCGAACTTGTGTCGAACATAGTATAAACAAAACCCCCGTAAGTGCCTTGTTTACAGTGATACAGAAAATAGCATTAGTACACTACATCACTATAATTAAGCAGCAATCAATGTGTTGTTTTTGGAATGCTACCATACTGCTCTCATCAGAATTATGGAAAATGTATGGGAACATAATAAGAGCATTGTGTTTGCTTTTTGGGAGCATACCGAATAAGACCAATAGCATTTTGCATATAATTACTATCTAATTATCAACAACTAAAAAAACAATTTAGTTGTTATTATTTTTTATAACTTTGAATATTAATAAGTTATAAATGGATATACAAACAAGAAAATTAGAATTCATTAAAGAATTTCTAAAGGTTCAAAATGAAGAACTTATAAATCGTTTAGAAAACCTATTATATTCTGAGCCAATATCTTATGACGATACAATAGAAGAAGTGATGAGTATTCAGAAACTGAAAGAGAGAGTTGAAAAATCACTTTCTGACTCTAAAAATAATCGTCTTACTTCAAATGAAATTTTACTTTCAGAAATAGAACAATGGAAGTAACGATCTATTAGACAGATTTTGCAAAAGAAGAACTACATTCTATCTATAATTTCACGCGAATTAAGAATAGTGCTGAATTTTCTAAAAAGATTATCAAGAAGATTATTGATTCGATTATAATATTAAAATCTTTTCCTGAACTTGGACAGATAGAAACTTTTTTACAAGATAAAAAACAAAGCTTTCGCTTTATCATTCAAGATAACTACAAAATCATCTATTGGTTCAACAATCCTAACAATAGAATTGAAATCATCGATATCTTTGATTGCAGACAAAATCCCATCCTACTAAATCACATTAAATAACCTCGTTTCACCTTAATGTTGTCCCTTGTTCATCCTTTCAAAAACGACTGCTTTTTATATTTTAAGTATTCTATAACATTTCTGTAGAACTTCAAAAGATTTTAATATTTTTGCTCAACAAATTTTTAATACATTAGATATGTTTGGAGACTTAATGGGTATGATGGGTAAATTACAAGAGACCCAAGCGAAGATTGAAGAAACTAAAAAAAGATTAGATACTGTTCTAATTGACGATAAAAGTAATGATGGTTTGTTACAAGTAACTTTAACAGCTAACAGAACTATTCGTTCTCTTTCTATTGCTGATGAATTAATGGAAGATAAAGAGCAATTAGAAGATTATCTTGTTATGGTATTAAACCGTGCTATTGAAAAAGCAGGTACTATAAACGAAGCTGAATTAGCTGCTGCAGCTAAAGACGGAATGCCAAACATCCCAGGATTAGACCTATTCAAATAAAAATATGAAAAAAATTCTTTACACTCTTTTAATAGCTACTGGAGCACTTTTCGTTTCTTGTAATAAAGAAAGCGGAAAAGGTAACTTAATTGTTACTGGAAAAGTAGATGGCTTTAAACAAGGAAATTTATACTTGTATCAAATACAAGATACTGTTTTTAAAGCAATCGACTCTTTAGCTGTGACTGGAGATTCAAGCTTTAAATTTGATTTAAATATTGATTCCCCAGAGGTATTCTTTTTGACGTTAGACAGAGGACATACAAATTCTCAAGACAACCAAATTATGTTTTTTGCTGAACCAGGGCAAATGACTGTTAATACTACTTTGAAGAATTTTTATGCTGATGCTAAAGTAACAGGGTCTAAATCTCAAGAAACATACGAAAACTACTTAAAAACAAGATCTGCTGTTTTAGATAAACAAAACGAATTGTTAGTAGCGCGTTTCAACGCTGAGAAAGAAAACAATGCTGCTAAAATTGATAGTATTACTAAACTGTCTAAAAAGTTCTTAGTTAGAAAATACCTTAACGCTGTAAACTTTGCATTGAATCACAAAGATTCTGATGCTACTCCTTATATTGCATTGACTGATTTATATGATGCAAATGTGAAATACTTGGATACGATTTACAAATCGCTTTCTCCTGAAGTAATGGCACATAAATATGGTAAACAATTAGAAGAGTTTATCAAAGAAAGAAAAGCAATGGAAGAAGAATTAAAGAATAATTCTACTCCTCAAGAATAATTGATTAACGCCCTACTTTTTTCGTAGGGCGTTTCTTTTTGTTATTTTTGATTATGCCAACATTTACAGAAAAACTTCAAAGTAGCTTACAACTTTCTGTTGAAGAAACTAAAATAGCAGAAAACTTATTCTCTCCAATTACTTTTAAAAAGGGTGAATTATTACTTGCTACCACGCAAAAGTGTAACCACCTTTACTTTATACAATCTGGCTTTGCAAGAATATATGCTATACAAGACGACAAGGAAATTACGCAATGGATTAGTATACCTAATTACTTTGTAACAGACTTATCTGCCTGGTTATTCAACACTACAAGCAAATGGAATATTGAGGCCTTAACACCTATTCAGGCACTTGTGATTTCAAAATCAGATTATCTTACTTTAGAACAACAAATTGCTAATTGGTCTGCAAAAGAAAGAATGTTTATAGCCCATTGTTTTGAACAGATGGAACAGCGTATCTTTCAATTTATTTCTCTTAACGCAGAACAACGATATAGGAATTTTTTTAATGAATATGGGGGACTATTCAATGAAATACCTCATCAATATATTGCGTCTATTTTAGGAATAACACCAGAAACACTCAGCCGTATTAGAAAGAAATCAATTTCCTTTTAAACGTTTATTCTTATACTGATATATTACGAATTAAGTTATATTTGTGTAAACCAACTTACTACACAATGACTTTTGACGAGCAACTTCAAGAAAAAATTAATTTAAAAACAAAACCATTAAAAGCACTTGGACTATTAGAGGATATTGCTTTTAAAATAGGAAGAATTCAACAATCATTAACCCCGCAACTTGTTAATCCTACAATTGTAGTTTTTGCAGCAGACCACGGTTTAGCTAAAGAAGGTGTTAGTGCTTACCCACAAGAGGTAACTTTTCAAATGGTTAGTAATTTTCTAAGTGAAGGAGCAGCAATTAATGTGTTTTGTAAGCAAAAT
Source organism: Myroides phaeus (assembly GCF_009799805.1). Lineage (NCBI taxonomy): Bacteria > Pseudomonadati > Bacteroidota > Flavobacteriia > Flavobacteriales > Flavobacteriaceae > Myroides > Myroides phaeus. The sequence continues at coordinate 1,751,583 of NZ_CP047050.1, read as the reverse complement.
AATATTGACATCAAAATAGTAGATGCTGGCGTAAACCACAACTTTTCTTTATCTCCAACTTTAATAGATGCTAAGGCAGGATATGGTACAAAAAATATGTTGGCAAATCAGGCAATGTCAGAAAGTGAATTAAACTTTTGCTTTGAAATGGGACAGAAAATTGTACGTGATATTGCTGAAAAGGGTACAAATATAATTGGATTTGGAGAAATGGGAATTGGAAATACTTCTTCTGCCTCTTTGTTAATGAGTGTTTTTTTAGACTTACCAATTGATAAATGTGTAGGTAATGGTACGGGATTAAATGCAAAACAATTGCAACAGAAAAAACAGACACTTACTGCTGTATTAGACGCACATCCAAAACCAAAAACACCACAGGAAACACTTATGTTCTTTGGTGGTTTTGAAATTGCCCAAATGTGTGCAGCTATGTTAGAAGCGTATGAACACAATATGATTATCTTAGTAGATGGTTTTATTGCTTCAAGTGCTTTTTTATGTGCTAATAGAATTAACCCTAAAATAATAAACAACGCTATTTTCTGTCATAAATCAGATGAAATTGGTCATAACTTAATGCTTCGTTCTTTAGAACAAAAAGCGATTTTAGACTTAGGAATGCGATTAGGAGAAGGTACGGGCTGTGCTTTGGCTTATCCTATTATCGAAAATGCTGTTGCCTTTTTAAATAATATGGCAAGTTTTCAATCTGCTAATGTGTCAAACAAATGATTCGGAGGCAACTAATTTATATTGCTACAGCTATTATGTTCTTCACCAGAATACCTATACCGTTTAAAATACCGTATAGCGAAGAAATAATGAATAAATCACAGCGATACTTTCCCTTTATTGGGTATATCGTAGGTGGTGTGGCGGCAATGAGCTTTTATTTATTTCAATTCTTATTTTCAATTGACATCGCTATTGTATTATCAATGTGTATCTCTGTATTATTAACAGGAGCATTTCACGAAGACGGTTTTACTGATGTATGCGATTCTTTTGGTGGTGGTTATGGCAAAGAAAAAATAATGACTATTATGAAAGATAGTCGTATTGGTGCTTATGGCGTAATCGGTATTGTACTGTTGCTTCTACTAAAATTTCTTGCCTTACACGAACTCGGAAGTGCATCTATTTCATTAGTAGTCATTACGCTAATAAATGCGCATATTACCAGTAGATTTCACGCTTCTACAATGATTTACACACATCAATATGTACGCGACACAGACCAAAGTAAATCAAAACCATTAGCTAATAAAAGATTACCTTATCAATCGCTATTATTTTCACTTACGATAACACTTGTTCCCTTTTTCCTTTATAACAACTATATGTTTATCCTCAGTTTTTTTATCAGCTATTTGGGTAAACTCTATTTAGCTTATTACTTTAAAAAACACATCGGCGGATATACAGGTGATTGTTTAGGAACGATACAACAAGTATGTGAAGTGCTATTTTACCTATCAACTATACTATTATGGAAATTTATGTAATGCGACACACCGCAGTAGATGTCCCCACTGGCGTATGCTACGGTCAAACTGATGTACCTTTGTTAAATGGATACACAGATGAAATAAAAATAACAAAACAACGAATTCCTATAGATATTGACGCAATCTTTTCAAGCCCTTTGAGAAGATGTACGTTTATTGCAGAAGAATTCAACCAGTTCTACTCCTCTGACGATAGACTATTAGAAATGGATTTTGGAGCTTGGGAAATGCAACCTTGGGATGAGATTCCGAAACAAAGTTTTGATAACTGGATGAACGATATTGTGAATACATCTCCTCCTTATGGGGAGAACCTTATGACTGTACAACAAAGAGTGACTTCCTTTTTAGACGAACTAAGACAAAAGAAATACAACAAGGTTTTATTAATTACACACGGAGGTCCAATGAGATGTATGTGGAATTATCTATTGAATACTCCTTTAGAAAACACATTCAAAATTCCGGTTGGCTATGGTGAGGTCTTGCACTTCAACCTTGGAAAAACGAAGAAAGACGACTATATCGTTGAAAAAATGTAGGCATACTATAGCAACTTTTCAGAAGGTGTTTTCTTGATTAAAGTCAAGAGATCTTTGTTTGTGAAGACACATCTTTGTCATCTAAACAATTGACAAGATGAAAATAGAAACAAGTATAACTATTCAAGCGACTAAAAAACAAATTTGGGATGAATTAATGGACTTTCAAGAATATCCGAATTGGAATCCCTTTATTTCACATATTGAAGGACAGGCTGTGATTGGAATGCCTTTGTTTATTCAGCTTCCTTCAATGTCTTTTAAGCCGATTGTATTCAGCAATAGAAAAGAACGTTATTTTAGTTGGAAAGGGAAACTACTCTGTAAAGGTATTTTTGACGGACACCATTGTTTTAAAATAAAACAGATTAATGAAGTACAATGTGAGTTTTACCACAGTGAAGAATTTTCAGGAATCCTTGTTCCTTTCTTGAAAAAAAAATTACAAACTGAAACTTTAGCTGGTTTCATTGCGATGAATAAAGCTTTAAAAGAACAAGTAGAAAAGTTGCATTTATAACATAAAAAAAGCTCGTTGAATCAACGAGCTTTTTTATATTATTCTAAAATTTCTATTTCTTTCTCTACACGTAAAGGGTCGTAACTAATCACTTCCCAATCTTTATCTAATAAATTGATGTAGTAATAATTTACATTATCATCTTTATCAAACGCTCCATTTTTATTAATATCCTCAATTGTTCTAAAGTACAACCTATTTTGAGCATCAATTACAGTCCAATCTAACACCTCGTGTAAATTTTCACTCAACCTTTTAAAACTTTTCCCATTAGATCTACTAATGTAAAGTGTTTTGATATCATTAGAGTCAATCTTACCATCTCTGTTTGTATCCGCATCAAAAATGCTATACACTAAAATATTCTTCTTGAATTTCTCAGCAATAGTGTTTAAATATGTAACACTTTGGATTTGTATTTTAGCATCCGTCAGCGGTCTAATTTCTAAAGAATCTTTGTGTTGAAACATTAAATTCTCAAGATATCCTGTTAATTCAAAAGGAGCATAATTTGAAACTGTATAAGAAGTTTGACTCACTTTACTCATACCACTTTTAGAAGTATAGCTATAAACGCGTACTTCACCAACTGGGTGAATTAAATAATTAGACTGTCCCATTAAAACAGGTAAGTCAGCGATACGAATATCCTCTGCTCTTTCTTTTTCTTTTACTGTTTCAGTACCAACCGTAGAAGAACTCTCTTCTTTATAACTAACTTTTGGCTTCTCTTCTTCTTGCTTACAAGCTCCAAATACTAAAAAGATTCCTAAAAACAATCCTACGCCTAATTTCATAATATGAGTGTTTAATAAATCAAAGATACTTAATTCGTGTTTTTATCCATCAAAATGAGTAATCTATTTTTTAGCTGTACTTCTCTACAGCTGAATAAACTACCTATTAACAGTTATTCGTTATTTACTTAATGAAGAAATGAGATTCGAAAACACCTTCATTTCCTACATTATCAGTAACTTTTATCACAACGTCATTTCTACCTGAAACAACCACCTTATCACTAAACTTATGTACAATTTTCTTTGTTTTATAATCGTAATCTAACAAAGCCCATTTTCCATTAATTGTTCCCACAATAGATGAAATACCAGCCACATCGTCAGAAATTAAAAAAGAAACTTCTGTTGCACTACTAATCCACTGTCCTTCTTCAAAACTCGGTTTGTAAATCTTAGGCGCAACTTCATCAGTCAAAATCTTATAATCTCCAAAACTCTTTGTGTAGATAGTCCACAGATTTCCTTTTTTAGTTGTTTTGAAATAATCTCTTTTTCCCCCATCAACACGAGCGATAAATGCTTTATCTCTATTTGATATATCCATATTTGAAGTATCAAATGTAATGGCAATACTTTTCGCCATTGGAACAACAGGCTTGTGTAATTTCAACACATTATTTGCAACAGACATATTCATTTCAAAATCATTGTAAAACGCTTTAACAGGCATACTCACTGTTACGTTCTCCTTTTCAAAAATATAATCTCTATCTGCGTTGATTTTGTATTCTCCCGACTCCACTTTTCTTGCATTCTGAACTACTTCATCAGCATATTCAACCGGAATACTAATTGTTTTTGTGTTTCCGTGATAATCAGAAAGCACTATTTTATACGTATAGTTCTCCCCTGGTTTCACATTAATTTGTCCTTTAGAAGCATCAATTGATAAAACCGAAAGATTATAAGGTTTGTCATAAAACAACTTCTGTACTTTCTTTCTTGTTGTAACAAAACGTTCATAGTCAATTAACGCATTAACCAATCCGCTTTCAGCAAAAGAAAAACGGTCGAACTTATAATTAAAGACACGCTTACTATTTACAAAAGTTTCAACTGCGTAAACACCGTTTTTGTTTGTATTGAAATTAGCTGTATCGTGAATATCAATTCCAAAACCAATGGTACCTTTCGCTTTAATAGGCGAAACTAAAAGCGTTCCATCATTTTGAGTAACATATGATAATTGCTGAGGAATCTGTCCTTGATTTACGACTGCCTCATCACTCAATGGATACACAAAAACAGCATTTACAGAAGGAACCTGCGTATCAGTCAGCATTTTATCCATTCCTTCACCCAATGGGTTTAAAATTTGTTGTGTCTGCGTATCTCTAAATTCGTAGTGTAAATGTGGTCCACCAGAACCACCCGTATTACCAGTATAAGCAATAATTTGTCCGCGTTTTACTGCAAGTTGATTCTTACGAGGGAATATTTCAATTTCAAAACTCTTTTCAGCATAATGTCTGTTTTTCACTAAATCAGCAATCTCTCCAGCATAACTATCCAAGTGTCCATAAACAGTTGTTTGTCCGTTAGGATGATCAATATACAAAGCCTTACCATACCCCCAAGTTGAGACTTTAATTCGCGATACGTACCCATCAGCTGGAGCATAAACAGGCAATCCCGTACGCTGTTGGGTCTTAATATCAAGTCCTGCGTGGAAGTGAGTACCTCTTAATTCGCCAAAATTACCAGACGCATTAATAGGAATATGTAAAGGATTGTCAAATTGAAGGGTGTTGTTATTTTGAGCGTAAACACCGAAACCGCATAAGATAATACCAGTAAGTACTCTTACATTCATAACAAAAAAACTTTTTGGCTAAAATACATAATAAGAGCCAAAATATTTAGTATTATGACTTAAAATGAACAACATAGCTAACAGCTTGTAAATTATGCATAGAAATTTTCTTTTTTTTTTATGAAAGCTTTTTAAATATGAATACTAATTGTAACTTTGTAGTATTAGGATAGTGAATATTAAGCGTAATGAGTGAACTAACTGATGTTGTCAATTCTTTGGAAGTTAAGTTTGCAAGACTTGTACAAAGACTGAATGTATTAGAAGCTGAAAATAAAGAGTTGAAAAAGACTTTACTTTCAGCAGAAGAGGAGATTCAAAGAAATGAAAAGCAGTTGGATTCAATTTATGAAAAGTATGAATCGTTACGTTTAGCGAGTTCGCTATTGGGCAGTGAAGAGAATAGAAGAGATACGAAACTGAAGATAAATTCATTGATTAAAGAAATCGATCAATGTATAGCTCATCTCACAAAATAGAGGTATATGAGTAAAAATGATGAACAATTAAAGATAAAATTATCAATTGCTGATAGGGTTTACCCACTAACAGTTGGTTATTCTCAGGAGGAGGCCTTGCGTTCTGCTTCTAAGAAGATTGAGATAATGATTCATCAATTTGAAGAAAACTATGCTGTTAGAGATAAGCAAGATGTTTTAGCGATGTGTGCATTACAATTTGCATCGCAAAATGACCAGAAAACAATTGACACTACAGAAGGATATACAAAAGCTGTGGATAGATTAATAAAACTGGATGAAGCTTTAGATCGTATTCTATCAAAATAAATTCGAAATCACGTTCTTTACATAAGACTAAAAATACTGCTCACATTAGTACTGTTTGATAAACTCAACGCAAACAAATTAAAATGGGTGAATCTTTGCTACTAAAGCACGCTGCGTTAAGCAGATCCTTGAACAGCAGGCTAACTCAAAACTTGTTATTTAGAGAGTTTACGCGACTCAAGCTGGTGTGAGCTTTTTTTATATATAATTTATAGGAACATTTATGGAAATATTATTGATGACCATTGGAGGAATTGTGATCGGTGCCGCAATAGGCTTCATGGTAGCAAAATACCTTGAAAAAAACCATGCTTCTTCTATATTGAAAAACGCAGAGGGGGAAGTAAAGACAATTTTACGTGACGCAAAAGCAGAAGGTGAAGCAATCAAGAAAGAAAAAATATTACAAGCAAAAGAGAAATTCATTGAATTAAAATCTGAACACGAGCAAGTAATATTAAGTAGAGATAAAAAAATTGCTGAAGCTGAAAAGAGAACAAGAGATAAAGAATCTCAAATCTCAAGTGAATTAGCTAAAGCAAAAAAAGCTGTTGAAGAAGGAGAAAAAAGAGTTAAAGATTACGATCATAAACTTGAAATTATCGAAAGAAAACAAGAGGAAATTGAAAAACTTCACCGTACTCAAGTTGAACAATTAGAAATTATCTCTGGATTAACTGCAGAAGAAGCTAAGAATCAAATCATTGAAAGTTTAAAAACTGAGGCTAAAGCTAACGCAATGGCTTCTATTCAAGAAACAATTGAAGAGGCGAAACTTACAGCTCAACAAGAAGCTAAAAAGATTATTATCAATACTATTCAACGTATTGGAACGGAAGAAGCAGTTGAAAACTGTGTATCTGTATTCAATATCGAATCTGATGATGTAAAAGGTAGAATTATTGGTAGAGAAGGTAGAAACATTAGAGCTATTGAAGCTGCAACTGGTGTAGAAATCATCGTTGACGATACTCCAGAAGCTATTATCCTTTCTTGTTTTGACCCAGTAAGAAGAGAAATTGCTCGTTTATCTTTACACCGTTTAGTAACAGATGGTCGTATCCACCCAGCAAGAATTGAAGAGGTAGTTGCTAAAACTACTAAACAAATTGATGAGGAGATCATTGAAATTGGTAAGAGAACTGTTATTGATTTAGGAATTCACGGACTACACCCTGAATTAATCAAAATAGTAGGTAGAATGAAATACCGTTCATCTTACGGACAAAACTTATTACAACACTCAAGAGAGGTTGCTAAGCTTTGTGGTTTGATGGCGGCTGAATTAGGATTAAATGTTAAGTTAGCTAAACGTGCTGGATTACTTCACGATATCGGTAAAGTGCCAGAAACAGAAAGCGAACTACCACACGCAATCTTAGGTATGCAATGGGCTGAGAAATATGGTGAAAAACCTGAGGTTTGTAACGCTATTGGAGCTCACCACGACGAAATCGAAATGACTACGTTAATTGCTCCTATTATTCAAGTATGTGATGCTATTTCTGGAGCAAGACCAGGTGCAAGACGTCAAGTATTAGACTCTTACATCCAACGTCTAAAAGATCTTGAAAGTATTGCTAACGAGTTCAACGGTGTGAAAAATGCTTATGCTATTCAAGCTGGTAGAGAATTACGTGTAATCGTAGAAAGTGAAAAAGTAACTGATGATATGGCGGCAACGCTTTCGTTTGATATTTCTCAAAAAATTCAAACTGAAATGACTTACCCTGGTCAAGTGAAAATCACTGTAATTAGAGAAACAAGAGCAATTAACATTGCTAAGTAATAAAACAAAAAAGGAGTTATTTTTCAATAACTCCTTTTTTTATGCTTAAAACCCTAAGGTCTTTATTTATTCTTTTAATCAATTACCTCTTCTAAATTATACTCACTTCCTTTTCTATAAGTGTGAAAACAAATCTAACCTACTCCTGACCTACACAATCTCTTAGATCTATCAAACAACCGGTTTTTCTTTATAACAGCTATGGTTTAACCAACTGTTTACTATTGTACCACACTATCAACTTGTTATAAACAACCAACAATTCACGTGTATTTTATAGCATCCTACTCCCTCTTAAATACTTAACTTAAAGAAGTGGACCAAGAAATATTAACTATTTCTGTGACCTTGGGTGATAATCCTCTAAAACCACTCTTAAGCGCTCTGTTGTGATATGTGTGTATATTTCTGTAGTTGTAATAGATTCGTGTCCTAACATTACCTGTATTGCTCTTATATCCGCACCATTCTCTAATAGATGCGTTGCAAATGAATGACGAAAGGTATGTGGACTTATATTCTTGTTCAACTCTACTTCTACTGCTAAACGCTTTATAATCGTAAATATCATCGCACGTGTTAACTGTGCTCCCCTTCGATTTAAAAAAACAATATCACTACTCTCTTTCTTTACTGTGTATTGTGAGCGAATAGTATTTACATATAAAGTAATTAACTCCATCGAATACTCATCAATCGGAACAAATCTATGTTTACTCCCCTTACCTATTACTCGAATAAACCCTTCTTCAAAAAACAAATCAGATAATCGCAAACCAACCAATTCACTAACGCGAAGTCCACAACTATACAACACCTCTAACATAACCTTATTTCTAAAACCTTCCGGTGTTGACTGATCAATTGCACCAATTAACAAATCTATTTCCTCTAAACTGAGTGTATCTGGTAATTTACGCCCTGTTTTAGGAGCTTCTATCAACTCTACAGGTGACTTTTCTATATATCCTTCAAGAATAAAATAATTAAAGAAGTTCTTCAATCCCGAAATAATTCGTGCCTGAGTAGTAGGCGCTACAATTTCTGCAATTGAATATAAAAACTCTTGTACTAAGGCAACATCAATTTCTTCAAGTTTATACTCTTGTTCATATCCACCTAAATACATCAGAAACTTACGAACATCAAGCTCATAACTCTCCAAAGAATTTTCTGACAATCCCCTTTCCAACTTCAGATAAGTTGTAAACATTTTTATATTTTTCTCCCAGTAATTAGATAACATAAATTGATTTTATACCTTTCAAATATACAAACAAAAAAAAGAGCCTCTCGAAATGAGAGGCTCTTAATAATATAAGTTTTACTTATTCTATTAATTAGAATTTGTAAGTTAAACCAAATTTAGCATTATCAAAGAAGTTATTGAAAATGTTAACATTAGCGTTAGTGTTAGAAACAGTGTTTGTTTTTTCACCATCAACTTTTACATTGTAATTAGCGTAAGAGAATACGTTAGCAACGTTGAAAGAAACTGCTAAGTTTTGAGTTAAGAAGTAGTTGAAACCTAAGTCTAAACCAGCACGGATACCAGTTGCTTTGTTAGTAACTCCACTTACATCCATTTTACCTTCGCTAAATCCAACACCTACTTCAGCAAAAGTTTTGAAACGTTGACCAACTTCTAAGAAGTAGTAACGAGCAAAAACACCAGCGTAAGTTGATTTAATGTACTCTGCATCAACACCGTCAAAAGCACCATCAAATAATTCGTTGTCAAGACCTAATTTACCGAAACCTACAGAAGCTCCAACAGCAAATTTATCATTCAACATATAACCTACTTTAGGGTTAACTTCGAAGTTTGTAGTTTTAATTTTCTCATCAGATCCTGTCATTTTCACATTAGAATCAGAAATACTGAAGCTTCCTTCTAAAAATACATTAGACTCTTGGAATCCGTAAGTTGGTTTTTCTTTTTCTTGTGCGTTAGCTGCAAAACCAAAAGCTGCAACTGCCATAACTGAAAGTACTAATTTTTTCATATTTAGCTATTTTTAATTTTTAACTAAGTCAAATGTACAAACTACCTATAAAAACTACAGAATTTTTAATAAAAATATAACAGAATCGCAAAGAATAACCTATTATAAAAACCACAACACCTTGTATTACAAGGATATACAAAATAAAATATTTTACTTAAATAATTGTTAACAAAAGTACTAATAAACAGAACCACCTAATTATAACCAACAATAACACAACATCTACACATATTCACAAGAAGATTAACTTAAACACATAAATATATCTTTAAAAACAACCAAACATTAACAAAACTATAATTACATTTTTGTCTTATAAATAAAAGTAAAGCACAAAAAACATAATATAGAGTGAATTAATAGTACACCTATACTATTATATAATATATTTGTTACTACTTAATTAAATGGCTATGAAAATATTAATAATTAATGGTCCTAACCTAAATTTATTAGGAAAAAGAGAGCCTACTATATATGGGGATCAATCATTTGAAGAGTATTTTCTTCGTTTAAAAAACAACTATCCAGAAGTACAATTAGAATACTACCAATCTAATATTGAAGGAGAACTTATTAATAAATTACACGAAGTAGGCTTTTCTTATGATGCAATAATCCTTAATGCAGGTGCCTATACACATACGTCTATTGCAATTGCTGACGCTATTGCTGCGATCGAAACGCCTGTCATCGAAGTTCATATTTCGAATACATTCAAGCGTGAAGAATTTAGAAAACATTCATATATATCAAGTGTTTGTCAGGGAACAATAGTTGGTTTTGGATTAAAAAGTTATGATTTAGCTATAGCATCCTTTCAAATTTAATGTCAAAATATCTATTTAATTCAGTAATTACAACTATAGTTTTATTACTTATTACTTGTAATGCTTACTGTCAAACAGCTTCTATATTAGGACGAGTGACCTCTCCTAACGGAAAAGCATTGCCTAATGCGAAGGTATTTGTCAAAAATACTGATAGGCAAACAACTACTAACATAGATGGTATTTTTAAAATTGGCGTAAATCAAAAAGACATAATTTTTATACAAGAAGAAGATCATATCACAAAAAAATTAGAATATACTGATAATAACACTCCAAATGGTCAATGGGATATTATCTTAAAACCTTTAGACCAAGTAGATTTTTTTTATGAAAATCCTCAAGATGAATATGCCTTATTTATAATGGGATTAGTTTCAAAAAATTTGAAACAAAATACCTTAACTAAGTATTCTTTTGACTACTATTCTAAAGGAAACTTACAATTAGCAACTTCCCGAAACTCTTTCTTAGGACAAAAAAGAAAAGATTTAGACCCTTCATTGGATATTGATCCATCAGGAAATTTTGTTTACCTCGGTGAAATTTCCTCTAAGGTTACAACATTAAATGAAAATCACACGACAGAAAAGGTAATTGGTCTTAAGGAGGTAGGTATTTCTAAGGACTTATACTTTTTAACTGCTTCTGATAGTGATATTAGTCTGACTAACAAAGTCGCTTCAAAACAGTTTAATTTAGTCTCTCCACTAATGCCTTACGCTAAAACATATTACTATTTTACAGTTAAAAGCATTAACAAAGATAGCAATGGTAATACGCTATATGAAATAGAGTTTACTCCCAAAAGAGATAGAGAACCCATTATGAAAGGATCGATGACTATCACGAGTGATCAGTGGCAAGTAACACACCTATATGCTGCAATGAATGGAGAAAATATTGGGCTAAAACATATACAGCAATTGGTATTAGTTCAAAATTATAAACACGATAATAGTTTTAATAAATACATAAAGAGTTCACAGAATATTTATTTAAAAGGAAAGTTTCTTGTCTTCAACTTTACTGGTCAATTTGACGCCATTTATAGTGATTACCAATATGACAACACTTTACATAAAAGTGATTTCTCTAATGAGCTTATTCAATATTCTAATAACTTTCTAAACAAAACAGAAGATTACTGGGACAACCTAAGACCTTATACTTTGAAACAAAAAGAGATTGAGACCTTTAACTCACAAACTATTTTTGCACAAGAGGGAACTAAAGCTACATTAGATTCAATAGATAAAAGATCTAATAATTTTACTTTATTTAAATTAGTCAAAGGATACCAATACATTAACTCATATAAAGCTACTTCTTATTCGTATAGGGGATTGCTTTCAACATTTGCTTTTAATGCCGTACAAGGGTTTAATGTTACCACTGGACTTGACTACGTAAAAGATTACGATGACTTCCAACAAACACAAATGGGTACAATTGTTAATTACGGAGTGTCAGAAAACAAATATCGAGTTTCAGGATATGCATCTCATATTTTCAACCAAAAGAACTACAATAAAGTTACGCTTTCAGGAGGAAGTTCAATCTTACAATTCAACCAAGATGATCCGATTAAAACACCTATTAACTCATTTGCAAGTGCCTGGTTTGGTAAGAACTATGCGAAATATTTTCAAAAGAGTTTTCTTAAACTGCAATATGAACAATATGCTTTTAATGGATTAAAACTGACAACAAGCTTAGAATACTCCTCAAGAAAAGCACTGAGTAATCACATTAACACACCACCTTTCGTACCACATTTAACCTTTTCTTCAAATAATCCATTAGATCCAAATGATACAGAAAATCATCCATTCGAAGACAACAAGATCTTTAAATTAAACATAGGATTCAATTTAGTGTTTGATCAAAAAATAATAAGTTACCCTAATCGAAAACAATATATACCAACATCTAAATACCCTATTCTATTTTTAAATTTAGAAAAAGCATTAAACTCAACAACAAGTGATTACAATTACACTTATGTTTCATTATCAACTAAATACAATGACAACATTGGAAACATTGGTAATCTATATATTGGTTTAAGTGCTGGTAAATATTTAGAACAAAACAATATTGCTTTTACAGACTATAAGCATTTTAATGGTAATAGCACTTTTATAGGTTCATCTGCTGTGTATAACAAGCACTTTAACTTATTACCTTATTATGAATACAGTACAAACAAATCATATATAGAATTACACTTAGAACACGACTTTAGAGGGTTTATCATCAACAAAATTCCTCTTTTAAATAAAACGAGATATTCATTAGTTGCCGGATATCATATGCTACACGTGCCAGACAAAGATGTGTATGGCGAATTTAGTATTGGATTGAACAACGTTGGTTTTGGTAAGTTTAGACCATTTAGAATAGACTACTTCCGCGCTGTATCAGCTGATGCTCCAAATAAATACGGAGTCGTTTTTGGGATTAAAATATTGGATTTACTTCAAAAATAAAGAATAAAAAAAGGCTACGTGTAGACTGACCCCAAAAAGTTGGACGAAGTTATGCAATCTTTTTAATATAATGAGCTCGGTATTCTACTGGGCTCATTCCATTTAAATTAATACGTATTCTCTCGTTATTATAATATTTTATGTACTGTTTTATCTCCTTCGTTAATTCCATTATAGAGTTGTATTTCTTTAAATAAAATAGTTCTGATTTCAATACTCCAAAGAAATTTTCGATTATAGCGTTATCTAAGCAGTTTCCCTTTCTATACATACTTTGTTTAATATTATTATCAATTAACTTATTCTGGTATCTCTGTAATCTATATTGCCATCCCTGATCAGAATGAAGTATGGTTTCTATGTCAGTTGCTTTGTCTTTTTTTCTTCTTTTAAATGCTTTATTTAGCATATCAAGGGTTTGTTTAAAGTTTGGAGAAGTTGATAAATTATAACTAATTATTTCTCCATTAAACAGATCAATAATTGGAGATAAGTATAATTTATTACCTTTTACATTGAATTCTGTTACATCAGTAGCCCACTTTTGATGAGGCTCTGTAGCTTTAAAATTTCGTTGAAGTATATTCTCTGCTGCTTTACCAACATCTCCTTTAAAAGATTTGTATTTCTTAGCTCGAATTATACTTTTAAGATTTAATTCCCTCATTATCTTAGCGATAGTTTTAAAGTTTACAGGTATTCCTAACTCTTTTCTAAGAGCCAATGCAATACGTCTATATCCATACAATCCTTTGTGTTTATTATAGAGATCAACTACATGTTTGACTAAATTCACATGTTTGTCCAAAAAAGAAACACTCTTTGTATGGTAGTAATAACAACTACGAGCTAGCCCAGCTAAGTGTAGTAGATGTTTTAAATTATGATCGCGCCTTAGCTCCGTAACTATTACGGCTTTTTCTTTTTGGCTTGTTTGCTTTGAGCCAAGGCTTCCAACTTTTTTAGATAAGCAATTTCTGCACGTAAATATTCATTTTCAATTTTCAATTTTTCTAAATCAGTCATTGAACTTTTGATTCCAGGAATAGCGCTTTTCTTTGTCATTGAGGTAATTGTTTTATTTTTCTTTAAATGTACACCCCGATTATCTTCTAAACCTTTAAATCCCTCACTTTTAAATTTTCTTATCCATTGGAATAAGACAGAAGGATTTGAGATTCTATATCTAACACAGGTATCTGTCAAAGATAAATCACTATTTTGATGCTCCTGAATAATATGAACTTTTTCTTCTATAGTGAATTTGTTTTGGAAGATTCCACGTAATCCTTGTTCTCCATAAACTTCATATAGTTTAAACCAAAAATAAAGGTTAAACTCACTGATTTTTTCTGATCGAGAAAGTCCCTTCATACTGTCTTTCCCTTCCAAAATAATAGTTACTAACCGCAACTTAAATTCATAATTATATTTCTGTTTTCTACTCATAAAAAATGCCCCAAAAAGTGTCTAACTTTTTGGGGCATGTCTAGTGAGTTTTACACGTAGCCTTTTTTATATTACTTATTGTCTTATTCTTATAAAAACTAAGACAATTATATTTAATCTTCTATTCTCTCGATATGCGCACCTAAAGCTCTCAATCTTTCATCAATTCTTTCATACCCTCTATCAATTTGTTCAATATTCTGAATTACACTAACCCCTTTAGCAGAAAGTGCAGCAATTAATAAAGAAATACCAGCACGAATATCAGGAGATGACATATTAGTTGCTTTTAACTGAGATTTAAAGTCGTGTCCAATCACCACTGCTCTATGTGGGTCACATAAGATAATCTTAGCTCCCATGTCAATCAATTTATCAACGAAGAACAAACGGCTTTCAAACATCTTTTGATGAATTAACACCTCTCCTCTTGCTTGTGTTGCCACTACTAAAATAACACTTAATAAATCAGGTGTTAATCCAGGCCATGGAGCATCAGCAATTGTTAAGATCGACCCATCAATAAAGCTTTGAATTTCATATCCTTCTGTATGAGCAGGGATATAAATATCATCACCTCTCTTTTCAAGCGTAATCCCCAATCTTCTAAATGTATTTGGGATAACACCTAAATGTTCCCACCCTACATTTTTAATTGTAATTTCACTTTTAGTCATTGCAGCCAGTCCAATCCAAGAACCAATCTCAATCATATCTGGAAGCATTGCGTGTTCACAACCGAAAAGTTCCTTAACTCCTTCAATTTTCAACAAGTTAGAACCTACACCTTCAATCTTTGCTCCCATTGAAATCAACATCTTACATAGTTGTTGAATATATGGTTCACAAGCAGCATTGTAAATTGTAGTTTTTCCTTCAGCTAAAACTGACGCCATTAAGATATTTGCAGTACCTGTTACAGATGCTTCATCAAGTAACATATCAGCTCCTACTAACTTTTCAGCTTCAACTCCGTAGAAATACTCTTCTTTGTTATATCTAAACTTTGCACCTAATTGGATAAACCCATCAAAGTGCGTATCTAATCTTCTTCTTCCAATTTTATCTCCTCCTGGTTTAGGAATATATCCTTTTCCAAAACGAGCTAATAATGGTCCTACCATCATAATAGAACCTCTAAGTGCTTTTCCTCCACTTTTAAAATCGTCAGAAACTAAATAATCTAAATTTAGATCATCTGCCTGAAAAGACTTTTTATTAGGTCCTAATTCCTCTATTTTAACCCCTAAATTACCCAATAACTCGATTAACTTATTAATGTCAATGATATCAGGAATATTAGAAATAACTACCTTTTCAGGTGTAAGTAAAACAGCACATAAAATTTGCAAAGCCTCATTTTTAGCTCCTTGCGCGTGCACCTCACCTTTTAATTGGAATCCTCCTTCTATTTTGAAAGTACTCATTATTTTTTACCTTTAGAGTGATAGTTATTATTTGTTTTAAACTTCTTATTATTATTGTTATTGCTATTTGTACTCGCGTTCTTTTGATTGCTTGTGAAATTAGCCTTATTTGATTGTTTTTTATTTACTTGAATTAGATTTGCTGTAGTAGATAGCTCTTCCTCTTTCTTAAACAAGTTTATTTTTCCATTTGACAATTCGCATAAATGTTCAAAAATAACCTCGTCTTTAACTGTTTCCTTATTCCAGCTCAAGTAACTTTTTTTCATATGATTAGCAATAACCATAATTAAAGCATCTTTCATTTCTCCATCTTCCCAGGCAATAGCTTTATTAATCATATAGGTAATATTATTACCATAAAATCTATACTTAGGGTGATTTTGAGGATACGCTAATTTTTCAGGTTTGCTAAAAATAGTCTCTTGCGTAGCAATTGGAAAAGGACTATCAACATCCAATTCAAACTTTGACATCATAAATAATTGATCCCATAATTTGTGTTGAAAATCAGGCACATCTCTCAAGTGAGGATTCATACTCCCCATTACGCTAATTACATAACGCGCAGCTTTGTTTCGTTCTTCTCTATCTTCAATTTTACAAACATGGTCAATCAAACTTTGCATATGACGACCATACTCTGGAATGACAAGAGCTTTTTTAGAAGTATTGTAATCTAAATTATTTACTGCTTCTCGAGAATTAAAATTCATAGGATATTATAATTATAAATGATGCGAAATCAATTCAGCTAAATATACTAAAAAAGGAATTCGCAATAAAATAAATGTTCTAATTAAAATTAAAACGAAGTTATAAAGAAACAATACCTTCTATTGAAGATACTGCAATATATTTATCAATAATTTCTTGAGCATTATTGACATTTAATTTTACAGATACGCTTGAGAACTTACCTGTACTTGAATTTTTGATTTGAATATCAGCTTTACAACCGTCGAAAGCTTCTTCTACTTGAGCAATTTTACTCGCATCACCTGGCACAATGAATTTGTATAAATAAGGTCTTGGCCAATTTGTATCACTCTCTAATTGCTCTTTAAGTCTTGCGTAAAAGTCTTGTGTTTTTTCGTCCATAATCTTTTTATTAGGCAAATATAATCATTTTTAGATGTAGTATTTTCAAAAGATGTCGTTAAAACTCTTTCATAGCAAACATTTTATTGTAATTTTGCACCTTTGATATTTACAGCAAAATGAACACAAAATTAATCTTAATCATAGGAGGCCCAGGATCTGGTAAAACGACGTTGATTAACGAACTTACTAAGAAGGGATATATTTGCTATCCAGAAATATCTCGTGAGGTAACTAAACAAGCTCAACAAAAAGGAATTGACCAACTATTTTTAACAGAGCCTTTACTGTTTAGTCAATTACTTTTAGAAGGGAGAATTAAGCAACATAAAGAAGCAATTTGCGAAAAAAGCAATATTGTATTTATAGATAGAGGAATACCTGATGTATTAGCTTATATGCACTACAAAGGGGATAATTACCCTGAAAGTTTTGATGCAGCTTGCAAAGAGCATATGTATCATCAAATTTTCTTGTTACCACCTTGGGAAAATATTTACATTAGTGATGAACAACGTTATGAAAGTTTCCAAGAAGCAAGCGAAATTCACGAACACTTAATTAACACATATTCTAAATATGGATATGATTTAATTGAAGTTCCTCGCGATACAGTTGAAAATAGAATAGACTTTATTTTAAGTAAAGTTTAATAAAATATCACAATTACACTAAAAGGGTTATAGTTTTCTAACTATAACCCTTTTATTTACCATAAAATACTTATATTCGTTACAAAACTTCTTGTAGTTA
The DNA here is from genome assembly GCF_009799805.1 of Myroides phaeus. NCBI lineage: Bacteria > Pseudomonadati > Bacteroidota > Flavobacteriia > Flavobacteriales > Flavobacteriaceae > Myroides > Myroides phaeus. The sequence goes on along the minus strand of NZ_CP047050.1, from coordinate 1,733,759 downwards.
ACAGATTATGGTTACACCCCTTGAAATACTTCAAAAGTATTGGCAGTACGATAGCTTTCGTGAACCCCAACAACAGATTATTGATTCTGTTCTGAAAGCAAAAGACACTTTTGCTTTGCTACCAACTGGTGGAGGTAAGAGTATCTGCTTCCAAATCCCTGCTTTAGTTATGCCAGGAACTTGTTTAGTTGTTTCTCCTCTAATCGCTTTGATTGAAGATCAAGTTAATAATCTAAACAAACTCAATATAAAAGCTACTGCAATTATAGGAGGTACGCCAATGCACGAGATAGATGCAATCTTTGATAATTGTCTGTATGGTAATTACAAATTTCTTTATGTTTCTCCTGAGCGCTTACAACAAACGTGGATATTAGAAAGAATAGAAAAACTTAATATCAATTTAATTGCAATTGATGAAGCACATTGTATTTCTCAATGGGGACATGATTTTAGACCTTCTTATTTAGAATTAGGAAAACTTCGCAATTTATTTCCTAACACACCTATCATTGCTTTAACTGCTTCTGCTAACCAAAAAGTAGTGGAAGATATCTGTACTAATCTACAATTAATAGAACCTAAGATTTTTACGAAAAGCTTTTATAGAGAAAACTTAATTTATGGAGTTTATAAAGTAGAAAATCAGATAAACATTGTAGAGAGAATTTTACGAAAAAACCCTGCTCCAAGTATTGTATATGTTAGAACGAGAAAAGAAGCTTTTTTCTTTGCCCAACGCTTAAATCAACTCAACTTTAGTGCTACTTATTTTCATGGTGGACTGACTATAAATGAGAAGAAAAAAAGGATGCAAGACTGGATAGAAGAAAAATCTCCTATCATAGTTGCAACAAATGCCTTTGGAATGGGAATTGATAAAAAGAATGTGAAAAATGTCATTCATATTCAGATTCCTGAAAATATTGAAAACTATTACCAAGAAGCAGGACGTGCTGGTAGAGATGGCAACAAAGCATTTGCTACAATATTATTTACTGATCAAGAACTAAAACAAAATACAACCCAGTTTAAAGATAGTTTGTTTGATAAAGAATTTTTAAAACTACTTTACAGAAAATTAAACAACTTTTTAGGAATAGCCTATGGCGAAGGTTACAATAGCGTAAATAGTTTTAATTTTAATCAATTTTGTTTTCACAATAAATTCGCTTACCGTAAAGCATATAACGCTTTACAATTTTTAGACAGACAAGGAGTAATACGTCTAACTCAAAATACTGGAAATAAAACAAAACTAATTTTTACAGCTTCAAGTAGTGATATCTTAGATTTCTCATATGATAACGAAATATATGAAAACATTTTATTGTTTATTCTTAGAACCTATCCTGGTATCTACGAATATGAAACTGATATAAATCTTGATATTATTTCTCAACATACAGAAGAAACAATAGAAAACATCGTAAAATGCTTACAAGAATGTCAACAACAAGAACTATGCAGATTCACTCCTGAAGAGAATGACATAACAGTTATATTTAATGAAGCTTGGGAAGAGGATAGAGCTTTATTCAGAACGTTCCCTCATTTAAAACTATACAATGAGAAAAAAATAAATCAATACGACTCTTTACTGTTTTATATTCAAAATGAAGATATTTGCAAAAACAGAATTCTTTTAAAATATTTTGATGAAGAATTAGATAAAGATTGTGGTACGTGCTCTACTTGTATGAAGAAAAAACTGAATTCTACTTCTAAAGAAAAAGTAAATGTTATATCACAAATTTATAAACTCATACAAGAAAAACCTTTAAGCATAAAAGATATTGACTTATTAAATCAATTTACAAAAGATGAAATCTCATATGCTATTCAAGTGTTACTTGAAGAGAATAAAATAAAACCAAACGATAAAAATCAATACCTAATAATATGAAAGACTTACGTATCATTTTTATGGGAACACCTGACTTTGCAGTTGGAATCCTTGATGCTATGTATCAAAATAAATACAATATAGTAGCAGTAATTACTGCACCTGATAGACCAGCTGGTAGAGGTCAAAAACTAAAATATTCTGCTGTTAAAGAATATGCTCTTGAAAAAAGCCTACCAATCCTACAACCTACAAACCTTAAAGATGAAGCTTTTTTAGAAGAACTTAAAAGTTACAATGCTAATTTGAATGTGGTTGTTGCCTTTAGAATGTTACCCGAAGTAGTTTGGAAAATGCCTGAATTAGGAACTTTCAACTTACACGCTTCTTTATTGCCTGACTATAGAGGTGCGGCACCTATTAACTGGGCGATTATCAATGGGGAAACAAAAACAGGTGTTTCAACTTTCTTTATTGACGAAAAAATAGATACAGGAGCAATTATCCTGAAAAAAGAAGCTCTTATCGATGAGAACGAAAGTGCAGGCGAACTTCATGACAGGTTAATGCTTTTAGGAGCAGAAACAGTAATAGAAACGCTTTCTTTAATAGAGAACGACAAAGTTGTAACAACTACTCAACCTAAAGAGGAAACAAAGACAGCTTATAAACTAAATAAAGACAACACTAAAGTTGACTTCTCAAAACCGGGTGCTGCTATTCACAATTTGATTCGCGGACTTAGCCCTTACCCTACTGCATGGTGTACAATTACAGATAAGGAACAAGAATGGAACGTAAAATTGTACGAAACTATTTTTGAAAAAGAAGTACACAATTTACCATTAGGTACAATAACTCATACAAAGAAGGAAATAAGAGTAGCGATTCAAGATGGTTTCATTAATATTCTAAGATTACAATTCCCAGGAAAGAAACCAATGAAAGCAAACGAATTGCTAAACGGAGTCTCTTTTACAGAGGAAGCAAAAGCAATTTAACAGCATTAAAATCAAGGTTTTAATACTAAAGTGACTTTGACTTAAAAAAAACCAAAATAAAACTTTAACTTTTTCTATTTTTTTGGGCAAAACACTTGTTTTATAAGAGAATAGCCCTAAATTTGTAAGAGGACGTTAATAAAGTTAACCATTAAAAAAAATTATTATGAACAAAACAGAATTAATCGACGCGATTGCTAAAGATGCAGAAATCAGTAAAGTAGCAGCTAAAAAAGCATTAGAATCATTTTTATCAAACATCGAAACAACTTTAGCTAAAGGAGATAAAATTTCATTAGTAGGTTTCGGTTCTTGGTCTGTGACTGATAGAGCTGCAAGAGAAGGTAGAAATCCTCAAACAGGAAAAACTATTAAAATTGCAGCTAAAAAAGTTGTAAAATTCAAAGCTGGTTCTGAATTAGAAGGCGCTGTAAATAAGAAAAAGTAAGCATCAATAAAATAAATACTTTTTTTAAAGATCTAAAAAGACTTCATTTTTATTAAATGAGGTCTTTTTTTTGTATATTAGGTTATCAACAATACCTTTTTTTTCTAAATGACAAACAAAAAAAACATCTCTAAAGGTGATATGCTTATTTCTTTACCTTCTGCTAACTTGATTGATTTATCTTTCTCGAGATCACTAATCATATTGGCAGACCACGAAGAATTAGGTTCTGTCGGATTTGTACTTAACAAACCCCTTGAAGTAACTTTAAATGATTTAATTCCTACAACGGATGCACACCATACTATTTATGAAGGAGGTCCTGTAGAACAGGATAAAATATTTTGCATACATAAAAGACCAGATGTTATACCTAATTCTTTACATATAAACGAAGAAATATATTGGGGAGGTGATTTCGACACCATTTTAAACCTAATAAATATTGGAGTACTCTCTAAAGAAGATATACGGTTTTACTTAGGCTATACAGGATGGGATATTAATCAATTAGAGAATGAAATAGAAGATAACTATTGGATAACTATTGATAAATTTGAATATGATTCTCTTTTGACAATTCCCTCTAAACAAGTATGGAAAAAAGCTATAAAATCATTAGGCCAAGATTACTCCATCTGGCTAAATGCACCAGAAAATCCGAACTTCAATTAAAGAAGTCGGATTTTTGCATTTAATCTATTTAATAAATCTTTTGAAAGATCATTTTTAAATTCCTTCTTACGGTATTTAGTAACAGCTTGAATACCTGTAATAACATTAGTCAAGAAAATCTCATCTGCTTTTTGTAATTCAAAAGGAGAAATAGAAACCTCTTCCAATGTATAATCAGGGTGTTTCTCAAGTAATTCCATTACTTGTTTACGCATTATACCTTTTACACATCCATCACTTAAAGGTGGAGTTTTTACCACTTTATCTTTAACAACAAAAATATTAGCATTCAAAGCTTCTACAATATTTTTACTATCATTCAATAAAAAACAGTTTTGATATCCGTTCTCATCAGCAAAAATACTACCTGTAACATTTATCAAACGATTATTTGTTTTAAGTGTTGATAGTAAATGTGCTGTTACATAAAAATCTTTATATAGCTCAACTTCGTATGCAACTTCATCAAAGCCATAAACCGATTGATCCAAACGCTCTGCGGTTGCGATGTAACCAATCTTTCTATCAGTTGGAAGATATCTACCATTTGCATCACGATAAACATTAAAACGAACTCTAATAGCGTTTGCATTACTATCTAAAGCCTGTGCTGTTTTAATAATTTCCTCTTGAAAATATTCCATTGTAAACTCCATTGGAATTGCCATTCTCAAGATTCTCATTGAAGACATTAATCTAAAATAATGATCCTCTACAAATAAAACTTTATTATCTAATACTCTAACTGTTTCAAAAACAGCATCTCCATATAAAAACCCTCTATTATTTTCTAATGATATCTCACTATTAGAAACAATTTTGCCGTTAACATTAATCATATTTCAATTATTCTGATTACTATTAACGGCAAATATAAGTTATATTTTATGGAATTATGCAGATCCAAGAACTTGTTTTAAGTCCATTATCTGATTTTCCCACAGTTGTTTTGATTCATTTATCTCATCTGGCTCTGCAAAGTCAGTAACAATTATTGTAACATCTTTTGTTAGCTCATCTCTATTAATTCTTAACTCAAAGTAATATTCTGTATCTTTATCATCTTCATCCAGCCATCTATATTTAACTCTCTCATCTGTCTTACGAGTAACAACACGAGCTTTTTCTTCGGAATCTCCCCAAATAAAAGTGTAGTACTCTCCTCTTGAGTTTACATTATCAGCAAACCATTCGCTTAATCCAGATGGATCAGAAATATACTGAAACAGTAACTGCGGAGAAGAATTTATCGGAAATTCAAGTTCGTATTTTTCTTTCATAGCCATAGCTTTAATTTTTAATTTTTTCGAATATAGACATTTTTTTTAAATAAAAAAATATTTTTTTATTACATCAGTATTTGCATTGTATTAATTTTATTATATCTTTGCACCCGCATTACAGAAGTAATAGCAAGACCAAATAATGGCGAGGTAGCTCAGTTGGTTAGAGCGCAGGATTCATAACCCTGAGGTCACGGGTTCAACTCCCGTCTTCGCTACAAGGTAAAAGGACATAATCTACAGATTATGTCCTTTTTTTATACCTACTATTGACCTATGTCTTCCCTTTAATAAAATAGTAATTACTATTGATAAGAATCTTATAACATACTTAATATAAGCTACTTTTCTTATCTGTTCTTAAAATACTTAACTTTTACATTACCTCTTACACAGCATTAATTTTCACACAAGTCTTTCTTATAGTATACTCTTACGCTAACTAAATTAAGTTTATTTATCTATAAAACTACCTATACTTAACTTATTTAAAAGAACAAATAGCTTTCTATCACTTCACTCCATTTAACCTTAACAATATATTATTAAAATAGTTTTTCTAATCAAATAGTGTATTTTTGTGAATATTACTATTCGAAAACACTATGAATGAAGCAGTAAAACCTGAAGAACCTCTTTTTTACATTGGATTACTTATCGTTGTATGTTACTTTTTTTATTGGTTTTATCAAGATAAGAAACAAAAAACAAGACGAAATCTACATATTCAATTATTAAAAAACAATCTACTTCAAGCTGAAAAAACAAATCAAAACAATGAATCCCTTTTAACAAATGAGTTAGCCAAACACTACTCTTCAGTTTGGATTGAAAAGGCTCTTAAAGGTTATATATTCGAAAATATGCCTTTAATTTTACTTAAAGTAGCTATGGGACCTCCTAATGATATTGTTTTTAATACAAATAAAGGACAAGTATGGAAATATGGCGCTAATGGAAGCTCACAATTGGTTATTAACATTTGGGAGGATCAAGTTACTAATTGGCATCAAACTAAATAAAGAAGAATGAATAAAAAAGAATCATATACAATTTTAGGCCTTGATGAAAATGCTTCAATAGATGAAATCAAAACTGCTTATCGAAAATTAGCAAAACAGTATCATCCAGATAAAACAGGGGGTGATGAATTTTTAAGCAATATGTTTAAGAAAATAAACACTGCATACAACACACTTCTTTCATCTTCTTCTACATCTTCTGGGTTTTATCAACAAAACACAAATTCATATTCGTCTGCTCAGTCAAACTACAAGAGAGTTGTTTTTAATCCAGAAATTGAAAAGTGGATTAAAAACCATCATAAAATAGCAGAACAAATAAACTCTTATAAAAGCAAACTGTCTTATATCAATAAAACTGAACCTAAAAAAAACCTTTCTATAAGTAATATTGCAAAGCTTATTGGAGCAGCATTTCTAATTATATTATTCTTCTCTCCTTTTCAAAGTAAAAGTGCTGTAACACCAGTAAAAAACGTTGAAAAAGAATCTTGGCAAACTTCAACTGCAACCAAGCTATTTAAAGTACCGGATATACAAACAGCTCCTATAACAACATTAGCAGAAGGACATAAAGTTGACAGCATTAGTACTACTAAATATTTTTTCAAAGTAAACGTAACTACTGAAAATGGAGTACAGACTGGCTATATATTAAAAGACAATTTAAAAAAATAGAAAATGGATTCTCAATATTACAACCTATTAAACAAAAAAGAAGCCCTTAAAAAAGACAATAGAGATATGTTAATCGGTGGAGTTATTATGGTTTTACTCGCATATTTTATGGTAACCCGCCCATCATTTCCTTCTAAAGAATTATTTACTTGGAACTACCTCTTATCTCTTTATGGAGCAGCTTTTTATGTAGGCGCTTCATTTGTTGCTGGTTGGAAACTACTGCACAACTTTACTTCGCAGTTTTTCTTATTTCTACCTCTGATAGGATGGCTTATTTACTTATTTTTAAAAGTAGCTATGGCATTATTTGTAGGTTCTTACCTCTATGGAGTTTTTCGCTTTTTAAATAATTTGTACCAAATCACTAAGATTAACAAACAAATTATAAACAACTAATTTGCCATAACAATCTACTCAATCAATCATAATACATCTACTGAATGGCTTGTTTGTTTTAACTAATCATTGATAAACTACTTTTCACGTACTCTAATCAACATTTTAAAGTTGACAATACTCATCGTACAGACAACAAATCACACATAAAATCACTTGCCAAACTTTATAGACTAAAAAAAATAAAAATATTTTTAAAAAGTTATTTTAATAACAACAGAAGAGACTGAATCCTTAATCTTTTCATTTTTAAACATCTACAAACAAAATTACTCAACACACTAAATTCTAAAGCCAATTCAAAATAAAAAACTTTAAAAAAAATCAGCATTTATCAGTGTTTGCGCTTGCATTGTAATCTTTTTGTTCTATATTTGCACTCGCATTACAGAAGTAATAGCAGTCTATATGGCGAGGTAGCTCAGTTGGTTAGAGCGCAGGATTCATAACCCTGAGGTCACGGGTTCAACTCCCGTCTTCGCTACAAGGTAAAAGGACATAATCTACAGATTATGTCCTTTTTTTATATCTATATACCACTTCTTTGAGGTCAACTACAATGTACACGTCCCTCTAAAACAAATATTACTTTACTGTTAATCAACATATTTAAACGCGAAAACCATCTCCTAAACTTTCAGGTTATTTAAAAAAAATAAGTAACTTTAAGAAATCTGCCTTTACTAAGGCATAATTAATGCATACAATTAATTAACCTTAAAAGTGATTAATATGTTTTATTTACTTTCAAATGTAAACAGTCCTCTTCTTTTTTACCACGCTATTTTAAACGTGCAACAAGAAGTTGATTTAGACCCTTTAAAATTGGTATTACACATATCATTTTTAATAGCGCTTTCAGTGGTACTAATTCGTTTGTTAAGAGATATGTTGAAACATAGGCAATCCTTTAAAAATGCTATTCTTAAACGCAGTGGTGCCTTATTCATCATTATCATAACATACATTATCATATTTGCGCTAATTAGCTTCTCTTATGAATAAAAAAAGGGGATTGCTTACACAATCCCCTAAATCTTTATTTAACGCTTTAAAAAAGCCTATTCTTCTTCATCTTCTTCGTAGAAATCAAACCACTCAACATCTTCTGTCATTGTTTTATCAACAAACATATCAATCTGCTCTACATAATCTTTCATAAAGTAAACACGTTGTGTTTTACCAATACTATCAGACAATCTGAACAAACGTGGTTCTAAGCGATTTCTCAATTGAATATCTGCATCGTCAATGATGTACATTTGAAGTTGATTCACATCAAAACCAGCACTACTAAACATCTCGTTTAAACGGTTACAAGTACCAATTAAGATATCATTCCCTAAAGACATCTGATTTTTATCCTCATCCAAGTCTGTAAAGTCGTGAACCCCATAAACTTCAAGGTCCATTCCTTTTCCATAAAGTTCAAACACTTCCATTAAGCGCTCTACTTCAAACTTATCCTTTACAACAATCAAAACTCTTGTTGCAATTTCTCCCTCAATTGGTCTTTGTAATTTTTGAAGAGCTGCAATAACCATAGCGGTTGTTTTCCCCTCTTCTTTAGGACCTGCAATTACAACATCAATCCCACTTTTAATCTGACCAAAAGTTTTCTTTTGAAGAGTCGTTGGTTCCACTAATCCATTAGCTGCCAAGTTCCCTTGTAAAATCTCATTTATCTTTTTTAACTTCATATGCTATTTGTTTGCAAACATCTCAACATCTTGTTTTGAAACCTCTTTGCCTCCTAAAATAATTAATCTCTCTATTACGTTTCTCAACTCACGAATATTACCTGTCCAATCGTACTCTTGCAAAAGACTAATCGCTTCTGCCGAGAATGTTTTCGGACTTGTACCTTGTTCTTTTGCTATCTGACTTACGAAGTGATTTACCAATAACGGAATATCATCACGTCTATCATTTAGCCCAGGAACTTCAATTAAAATAACTGCTAATCGGTGATATAAATCTTCTCTAAATCTACCTTCTGCAATTTCTTTTCGCAAGTCTTTATTTGTTGCCGCAATTACGCGTACATCTACTTTTAAATCCTTTTCTGCCCCTACTCTTGTGATCATATTCTCTTGTAATGCTCTCAACACTTTTGCTTGAGCAGACAAACTCATATCTCCAATTTCGTCTAAGAAAATAGTTCCTTTATTAGCAAGTTCAAATTTACCTGGTCTGTCTTTTACTGCAGAAGTAAAAGCTCCTTTAACGTGACCAAATAATTCACTTTCTATTAATTCAGAAGGAATAGCCGCACAGTTTACTTCAATCAAAGCATTCTGTGATCTTGTACTTTGCAAGTGTAATTGATGTGCTACTAACTCTTTTCCTGTTCCATTAGGTCCAGTAATCAGTACTCTTGCTTCGGTTGGAGCAACCTTCTCAATCATATCTTTTATAAGATTGATAGGCTCACTATTTCCTATCATCTCATATTTTTTGCTCACTTTCTTTTTCAAGATTGTATTTTCAACAACCAATTTACTCGTGTCTAAAGCATTTCTAACGGTTGTCAACAATCTATTCAAATCTGGTGGTTTTGATATATAATCAAAGGCTCCAAGACGCATTGTATTAACTGCAGTCTCTAAGTCCCCGTGACCTGATATCATAACAAAAACCACTTCTGGCTTTATTTTCTTTGCCTCAACTAACAGTTCCTCACCGTCCATCTTTGGCATTTTTATATCTGAAATAACTAAATCGTAATCTTCACTTACAATTTTCTTCAAAGCCTCTTCACCGTTTTCTGCTGAATCAACAACATAGTCAGACGATTCTTCTTCTAATATTTTAACTAAGACTCTGCGGATTGACGCCTCATCTTCAACTATTAAAATCTTTGACATTTTCCCCATAATGCACTACAAATTTCTAAACTTCAATTAATACTTAAGCCACTTATATAGCTCTTTCCAAGAAGGTCGTTTACCATACATTAATATTCCAATACGATAAATCTTCGCTGCTATCCAAACAACAAGAATAAATGTACCAAATAATAAAGCAATAGACAATAAAACTTCCCACATTGGTACACCAAAAGGAATACGCATAAGCATTACAATCGGCGATGTAAATGGAATCATTGAAAATATTGTAGCAATCGAACCGTGTGGGTCTTTTATGACAGTAAAGAATCCAATATACACTCCAAGCATTAAAGGCAATAAAATTGGAAATAAAAACTGTTGTGTATCTGTTTCATTATCAACTGCAGCTCCAATTGCTGCATACAAAGAACTATATAAAAAGTACCCTCCTATAAAGAATACTAAGAAATAAACAAACAAAGAAACTAAAGGTAAAGTCAAAATCTCACCTACATAGTTTTGTACATCAAGCATTAACTCTGGAGACATCATAGAAGTAGCTTGTAAAGCCTCTGCTGACGCTACTCCTGGTGTAGCGTTTATTCCTAAAACAACACTCGCTATCGTCAATAATACCGCACCAATTACTCCCCAAATTAAAAACTGTAATAAACCAGCCATTGAAGTACCAATGATCTTACCCATCATTAATTGGAATGGTTTCACTGATGAAACAATGATCTCTATAATTCTATTTGTTTTTTCTTCAATTACAGAACGCATTACCATATTTCCATAAATGATAATGAACATCATAATAAAGTAACCAAACAAACCGCCAATAACGATTTTTATTTCATTTAACCCTTTAACAGTAGCCTCTCCAGATGCTTTTGTAAGGTTTAAATTCACATTCGCTTTAGCCTCATCAATCACTTTTAAGTCGATACCACTATCTTTCAGGTTAATGTGTGTTAACTTATCCTCTAATAGTAGTTCTACTTTACTCACAAAGCTTAAACTCGGACTATCATTAGATATATAAGTTATATTTTTTTGGTAATCACCTATATTTTCTGCTTTAGGAATATAGATAATCCCTTCGTATTTTTCTTCGTTTACACTATCTTTCAATATCGATACATCAACGGCAGATAAATCTTGATAATCAAATTCTTCGTTACTGACGAATTGATTAACAAATAAACCGCTCTCATCGTGAATAGCTACTTTTTTTATATCTCCTTTCAATGTACTTAAGTACCCTACAAATAAAGTTAGGGCTACAAAGAAAAGTGGACTTGCAAAAGTCATTACGATAAATGATTTATTGCGAACTTTTGCAATAAACTCTCTTTTTATTATTAAGGATAATATGCTCATTTTACTTACTTACAGTTTGAATAAAAATATCATTTACAGTTGGCAACTTCTCTACGAAATGTGTTACCTGACCATTTTGAGATAAAATATGCAACAATTCGTTTGGCATTCTTTCTCCTAAATTAATCTCTAACTGTACCTCATCATTTAAGGACTTAAAAGCTGTTGATTGAAAACTGAACTTGCTTTTCAACTCATCGTGTAAGCGTTGTTTATTATCTGTAAGAATCCCTACTTGATACAAATGTGTTCTATATTGACGTTTAACATCAACTAATTTACCTTCAATTAACTTATTTGATTTATTAATTAAAGCGATGTAATCACACATTTCTTCTACACTCTCCATTCTGTGTGTAGAAAAGATAATAGTACTTCCCTTTTCCTTTAACTCAATAATCTCATCTTTGATGATATTTGCATTTACTGGGTCAAAACCAGAAAAAGGTTCGTCTAAAATTAGCAACTTAGGTTCGTGAAGTACAGTAACGACAAACTGAATCTTCTGTGCCATCCCTTTAGACAACTCCTGAATCTTCTTATCCCACCATCCTTTGATATCTAATTTATCAAACCAGTAGTCTAATTGTTTTTTAGCTTCTGCTTTAGACAATCCTTTTAATTGCGCTAAATACATTGCTTGTTCACCAACCTTCATCGTTTTATACAACCCTCTTTCTTCAGGCATATAACCGATATCTTTAATATGGCTTGGATTCAAAACCTGACCATCTAACAAGATTTGCCCTGCGTCAGGATAAGTAATTTGATTTATAATACGGATTAACGATGTCTTACCTGCACCATTTGGACCTAAAAGTCCATATATAGTACCTTTTGGTACAGTTAGCGACACGTTATTTAATGCTATTTTATCGGAGTATTTTTTTACTACATCCTTAACTTCTAATATAGGTTGCATTCGGTCAAGTCTATTAATTTGTGTAAAAATAGTTATTTATTTCATAACTATTAGAGGGAGGAAAAGCAATTTCGATATTATATAAAAAAACCCAACCTTATTTGGAAAAATAAGGTTGGGAAAAATTGCTATGAAAAAGAAAATCCACTGTTTAATAAGTGTCCTGCAAATGTATAAATATTTATCAGACTAAGAAAACATTTCTTTTACTTTTTCAAAAAAAGATTTTTCACTCTTCGAAGGAGCTGGTTGGAAGTTCTCATCTTCCTTCATACTCTCGAAAAATGCGCGTTGTTCTTTTGTAAGTTTTTTAGGAGTCCATACATTCACGTGTACTAACAAATCCCCGTTACCATAGCTATTCAAGCTTGGTAATCCCTTACCTTTCAAACGCAATATTTTACCAGATTGAATACCTTCTTCTAACTTAATACGCACTCTTCCGTTTACAGCATCAATCTCTTTTGATCCTCCTAAAGCAGCTTCAGCAAAGCTGATGTATAAGTCATAATGAAGATTTTCACCTTCTCTTTTTAATGTTTCGTGTTCTAATTCTTCAATCACAACAAGTAAATCACCTGGTACATTATTTTTACCTGGAGCTTCATTACCTTTTCCAGAAACTTTCAATTGCATTCCTTCAGCTACTCCTGCTGGAATTTTGATTGATACTGTTTCTTCATTAAGAATTAAACCATCTGCATCAGCACCTGCCGGTTTGTGATCCATAATCTGACCACTTCCGTGACAAGCACCACAAGGAGATGCAGTTTGCATACGTCCAAATACTGTATTTGCAATCTTAGTTACCTGACCTGACCCATTACAAGTTGGACATGTTTTATAAGTTACACCTTGTGCTTGAACTTTACGTTTAACTTTTATTTTCTTTTCAACACCATTAGCGATGTCTTCTACAGTTAACTTCACCTTAATTCTAAGGTTAGCTCCTTTCACTCTGCGTTGACCTCCGCCTCCGCCGAAACCTCCAAAGCCACCTCCGCCTCCGAAAGCACCTCCAAAAATATCACCGAATTGGCTAAAGATGTCATCCATATTCATATGACCTCCGCCGAAGCCTCCGCCACCACCAAATCCGCCATCAAATGCAGCGTGACCATATTGGTCGTATTTAGCTTTCTTATCAGCATCACTTAATACTTCATAAGCTTCTGCAGCTTCTTTAAATTTCTCCTCAGCTTCTTTATCACCAGGATTTTTGTCTGGGTGAAATTCAATCGCTCTCTTACGGTAAGCCTTCTTAATTGCTGCCGCATCTGCACTTTTATCTATACCAAGTATTTCGTAATAATCTTTTTTCATCGTTGTAAACTCTTTATATATTTTGTTATCGAAAGATTATTGTCCAATTACAACTTTAGGGAAACGAATAATCTTCTCTCCTAATTTATATCCTCTTTCAATTACATCAACAATTTTCCCTTTCATATCATCTCCTGCCGGAATTTGTGTCACTGCTTCTGCCACATCTGCATCAAAGCTATCTCCTGCTTTTAAAGCTACTTCTTCTAATCCTTTGCTTGACAAAGTATCTTTGAACTTGTTAGAGATTAATTTAATTCCTGTTAAATGATCACTTTCTCCGTGTTTTTCTAACTCAGTTACTGCACGATCAAAGTCATCCATTACAGGCAATAAAGCTGACATAACTTCTTCTCCTGCTGTTTTAAACAACTCAATACGCTCTTTAGCAGTACGTCTCTTATAGTTCTCAAATTCAGCAAATAAGCGAATAAATTTATCTTTCTCTTCAGCCAATTTTATAGTCATTTCTTCTTCAGCGCTCAATTGCTCAGTTGTTCCCTCTGCAGCTGCTCCTTCAGTTGTTTGATCTACATCTTGTTGAATTTCCTCTTGCTCTTTGTTTATATCTTTGTTCTCAGTATTCATAGTTTAGACAAATTAAATTTTATAATTTACACTCACTAAATAGCAAATCCTTTGCCAACTTGCTTTCTCTGTCATAATGACATTTTTTAGTCAGTTAGTAAAATTCTATCTTACTGCTATTTACTCTTCTTTCTACCTAAAACAACTTTCTATTAAACAAAAAAAAATGTGCCTAAGCACATTTCTTTATTTATATATTTCTTGCAAAGCAGTCTTTAATTCGCAATAATTAAACACATATCCTGCTTTTTCAATTTTCGCACTACTTACGCGTTGTCCTTCTACAACAAGTACTGCTTTTTCTCCAATTACAATTTTTAAACCCCATTTAGGTACTGCTGGTAACAAAATCTTTTTATTCAGAACCTTTGACAAGCCTATGGTAAACGATTTATTTGTTTCTGGTTTTGGAGCAACAGCATTGTAAACGCCTTCTATTTCGTGTTTTGTCAAAAACAAAAATATACCTACTAAGTCTTTTATGTGTATCCACGAATAAAACTGTTTCCCATCGCCTAACACACTTCCCAGATAACAATTTGCCATCTTAGCGATTTGAGGTAAAGCCCCTCCTTCTTTAGCAAGAACTAAACCTATGCGCACTAAGCTCACTTTAACTCCTATTTCTTGAAATCTCAAATTAGCAGCCTCCCATTGAGAAACAACATTTCCCAAGAAGTTATCTGCTTCAAAATACTGTTCCTCACTTTGCCACTTACTACTATTTGCATAAAGACCAACGGCAGATGAACAAACGATCTGTTTAACAGAATGTGCTTTTTTAGCCAACTGCTCGTAAATAAAATTACTCGGAACAATACGGCTTTCTACTATCTTCGCTTTTCCCGCTTTTGACCACGATTCTGAAATATTTGAACCCGCTAAATGTATGATGGTATGTACCTCATCCAAAGCATTTTCTTCTATCTCTCCTTTGTAAGGATTCCAATAAAAGCCTTTTGCTCCAATAAGCACACCTTCTTTCTTCTCTTTATTTGTTGTTAGGTAATTGACTTCATATCCCTCTTCTAATAGTTTATGCACCAATTGCTTTCCTATCAATCCAGTCGCACCTGTAACTAAAATACGCATAATCGCTTATTTTTTAACCTTCAATGTCCACTCAAAGTTCATAACAGAAACTTGCTCTCCTTTCTCATTTTTACCAACAGACTTCATCCATACAGTAACCCCTTCTCCCGTAGCAATCGCCTTAGCAATCGCCTCGTCTAATAATGCTCCGTCAACGCATTCAAAGTAAATACGACCGGTTGCTTTTTTGGTAAACGAACTATTGTTGTTAGCAACTAACATCGATATCTTCTGTCCGCTCTCTTGTATTTTTCTCATTACTAAAGCTCCAGTCGATAATTCAGCCGCCATTGCTTGTACTGCAAAATACATTGATCTAAACGGATTTTGATTTGCCCACTTATGCTTAACTGTAGTAACAGCTGTTGTGTTACTAATCTCTTTCATACGCACTCCTGTCCAATAAGCAGAAGGCAATTTGAAAAACAAAAACTTATTTATGTTTGAAACTGTAAACTCCATTCTTTTAGATTTTTACTAAATATACAAAAAAAGTTGAATGATTTACTTTCTTCTCTTTTTCCTGTAAATACCCTTTTTTAGACTTATATATCTTCCTTTAAACGATGCTAAATTACTTTCACACCCAAAAATGTATGCCTAATATGCTACTTAAAATAAATATATCTTCTTAATCCTGAAATAATTAAAACTGCCTAAAACAAAAGGTAACACAAAAACAAAACATTAACAACCAATAAGTTACAATATAAAAACACTCCTTACAGAAGTATATTCCTTTTTTTTCAATTGTTAAATCATTGTTAATTTATAGTACTATGTAATACAAAGTACCTGCCTTTAGATATATCTTTGCATAAGAAACAAAGACCAAGAAGTAATTATGAATATAGAAAACACTAAAGCACAAATGCGCAAGGGAATTTTAGAGTTCTGTATTCTTTCGATTTTAAAACAGAAAGACTGCTATACCTCTGAAATACTGGACGAACTAAAAAGCGTAAAGCTGGTTGTTGTTGAAGGAACTGTTTATCCTTTGCTAACACGACTTAAAAACGACGATTACTTGTCTTATCGATGGGAAGAATCTGTCTCTGGTCCTCCTCGCAAGTATTACAAACTGACAGAAAAGGGAGAAGAGTTTTTAAACGAACTTGCTAAAACCTGGTCTGAACTTGCAAATGCAGTAGAAGCTATAACCTCAAAAAACTAACACGATGAACAAAACATTAACTGTAAATATAGGTGGATTAGTATTCCACATTGACGAGAATGCTTACCACAAATTAGATCATTACTTACAAGCGATCAGACGTACTTTCGCTCAGGAAGAACAAGATGAAATCATTCACGATATCGAAATAAGAATTGCTGAATTATTCAATGAGAAAATTACAGATACTAATCAAGTAATTACAGAGAGCAACGTAGAGGAAGTAATCAATATTATGGGAAAACCAGAAGATTATATCCTTGACGATGAAGAAACTATAAAAACAGAATACATCTATACTGGACAGAAAAAACTGTACAGAGATACAGATAAAGGAGTTATCGGAGGTGTATTAGCTGGTTTAGGGCACTACTTCAAAATTGATGTTGTTTGGATTAGAATCTTATTTGCTTTTTTATTGGTATTCTACGGAACAGGTGTGTTACTATACTTAATCTTATGGATTATAATTCCTGCTGCAAAGACTACCTCTCAACGCTTAGAAATGGAGAGAGAACCTATCAATATTGAAACTATTGAAAAAAAGGTTAAAGAGAATGTTTCTTATGTTACTAATAAAATCAACGATATTGATTATGACAACATCAAAAGACAAACTCAAGTAGCTGGAGAAAAAAGTGGTAAGTGGATTAGATATATATTCGGTATTGGGTTCATTGCTTTTAGTGCAATTAATTTATTAACTATTATAGTTGCTGCCATTGGAGTATGGATAAACAAAGATTTTATCTTAGCAGAAACAGCTGCTGAAGGGGTTCCATTCTTTTTATTCTCTGAAGCAAACTATGGTAGAACAATAGCATTAGTATTTATGTTAGTTACCTTGCCATTCATTGGATTGTTAATTATTGGATTGCGTTTAATATACACCAATATCAAATATGTAGCGGCTACAATTATCTCGTTAATTGTTATCTGGTTTATCACATTAGGACTATTTGCTATTCCGTTTGCAAATGCTAAGAACTGGGAAGATTTAGGTAATCAAATGGACAGACAACGCGTGGAGAGACAAACTAACTTTACCTTTTACGATACAGATAGTTTAAACATCAAATTTGTTGACGCTGCTTACTTTGATTCAAACCGCTCTACAACAGATGGTTTTGAAGTAACAAATACAGCAAACACATTACCAATTGAAATCGAATTACTACCTTCTTTTCAAGATGAAATCTACGGAAAAGTATCGGGTACTAACTTTGCTGAGGCAAGATATACAAAGAAAGGAAAACAGTCTGAATTAGTCTATTCTAATGAAATACAAGCTATTCAGTTTGAACAAAAAGACAATGTACTATTAATAGCGAGTAGTTTCAATAATAACGAAACAACAGAGGCTAAATTGAAATATTCTATTTACATCCCACAAGGAAAAAGCGTTTATATCAATGAGGTTATAAAAGCAGCTTTAATAGACCAACAACAAATAGGTGAAGCTAAGCATTGGTATAAAATGCAAGAAGATCAAACCTTAACTTGTGTTGATTGCTCCCTTTAAAAGGAAACCAACACGTGTTATGATAAAATATTTTTCAATTATTACCTGTAGTTTTTACAAACTATAAACCATAAAAAAAGGGAAAGAAGTACTGTACTTCTTTCCCTTTTTACTTTATGAGAAAACTCAATTAACGAACACCAGATTCGTTTTGAGCATCTTGAATCATTTTCTCGTTTGCACGAATACCAAACTCTACACGTCTATTAAGAGCTTGTCCTGCTTTAGTCTCGTTAGAAGCAATTGGATCAGCAATACCAAAACCATCTGCAACCATACGATTAGCAGCAATACCTTGTTGAATTAAGTATTGTTTTACAGAAGCAGCTCTCTTTTTAGATAAACTTAAGTTGTACTCTTCTCTCCCTGTAATATCAGTATATCCGTAGATATCAATATATGTATCTGGGTTTTCTTTAAATACTTTAACTAATTTATCAAGGTTTGCTTTTGCTTTTGTAGTCAATGTAGCAGAGTTAATATCAAAGTTTACAGAGTTTTCACCCAATACTAATTTGATTCCCTCTCCAACTCTTTCAACTTGTGCACCTGGAACAGTTTGCTCAATTTGACGAGCTTGTTTATCCATTTTGTTTCCGATAACTCCACCGGCAGATCCACCGATAACTCCACCTAAAACAGCACCAAGAGCTCCGTTTCCGCCTTTACCAATGTTATTACCTAAAATACCACCAATAATAGCTCCACCAGCTGCCCCAATTGCAGCACCTCTTTGTGTCTTGTTTGAATTCTGTACAGCTTCACATCCAGTGAAAGTAAAAGAAGTTGCAAGCAATGTACCTGCTAATACAAACGTGGTTACTTTTTTCATCTTACTTATTTTTTATTTTTTTAGTTTTTTTCGAAATGATATGTCACGTCGTAAGTTTGTCCTCCAGCGTAGAATTTATCCACAAGTTCAAACGAATTTGCGGTCTGATTTCTCACTTGCATAGAGTATCCTGTAGTAACGTGTTTCGCTTTTACCCCCTCATCTACGAACTTAAATTCGAAGCTTCCGTTTGGTGTTACTGTCCATTTGAATGAACTTTCAAAACTTGGACAATTTCCTCCTTGACTCAAGGCTACGTTTCCTGAATTATTGTTTGAAACAAATTTCCATTGACTACCAATAAAACATTGAGAATCTGCAATATTGAATGAGTTTACTTTCACAAACTCACCACCAATATGTTTGATGTTTGTCAATGTCCAATTCCCCTTAATTCCAACTTGTGATTTTGTATCCATCGTTGGTTTACAAGACGCCATTGCTAACGCTACAGCTCCAAATAATAATACTTTTTTCATATTTCTTTTTTTTACATTAATACATAGTTACAAAATGTATACCCAAAAATAGTGAATATTTAGACACTCCGCCTTAAATCTGACAAAATGACACGCTAAATCCTTTGGTATCTTTTTTGTCCTAAGTACATCACAAAAATATTAAAAATTCAAATACTAAATAAACATACAATTATGACATCTGGAAAAATTAACGTTACAGTGGAGAATATATTCCCACTTATTAAAAAGTTCTTATACAGTGACCATGAAATTTTTTTAAGAGAGTTAATATCTAATGCTACTGATGCTACTTTAAAATTAAAGCATTTAACAAGTATTGGAGAAGCAAGCGTTGAGTATGGAAACCCTGTTATTGAGGTAAAAATCGACAAAGAAAACAAGAAACTTCACATTATCGACCAAGGAATTGGTATGACGAAAGAGGAAGTTGAAAAATATATCAATCAAGTTGCTTTCTCAGGTGCTGAAGAATTCCTTGAAAAATACAAAGATTCTGCTAAAGACACAGGAATCATCGGACACTTTGGTTTAGGTTTCTACTCTGCTTTTATGGTAGCTGATAAAGTTGAAATTTTAACTAAATCTTTCAAAGATGCGCCTGCTGCACATTGGACTTGTGATGGTAGTCCTGAGTACACTTTAGAGGATTGTGATAAAACGTCAAGAGGTACTGAAATTGTTTTACACATTGCTGAGGATTCTTTAGACTTCTTAGAAGAGTCTAAAATCAACGGACTTTTAACGAAGTACAACAAATTTATGCCTGTGCCAATTAAATTTGGTACACACGAAGAAGGTGAAGGTGATGATAAAGTTGTAGTAGATACAATTATCAACAACCCTAACCCAGCTTGGACTAAACAACCATCTGAATTAACGGATGAGGATTACAAAAACTTCTACCGTGAGTTATATCCAATGCAATTTGAAGAGCCGTTATTCCACATTCACTTGAATGTTGACTTCCCATTTAACTTAACTGGTATTCTTTACTTCCCTAAGTTGAGTGCTGATCTTCAAATGCAAAAAGACAAAATCCAGTTATACCAAAACCAAGTGTTTGTAACGGATAATGTAGAAGGAATCGTTCCTGAATTCTTGA
Source organism: Myroides phaeus (assembly GCF_009799805.1). Lineage (NCBI taxonomy): Bacteria > Pseudomonadati > Bacteroidota > Flavobacteriia > Flavobacteriales > Flavobacteriaceae > Myroides > Myroides phaeus. The sequence continues at coordinate 1,713,156 of NZ_CP047050.1, read as the reverse complement.
CAATGTTAAAAGGGGTAATTGACTCTCCAGACATTCCATTGAACGTATCAAGATCTTACTTACAAGCAGACGGAAACGTGAAAAAGATTTCTAACTACATCACACGTAAAGTAGCTGATAAGTTAAAATCTTTATTCAACGAAAACAGAGCTGACTTTGAAGCAAAATGGAACGATATTAAAATCGTTTTAGAGTACGGAATGTTATCTGAAGATAAATTCTATGAAAAAGCTGGTGCTTTTGCTCTTTACCCAACGGTAGATAACAAATACTATACTTTAGAAGAATTAAAAGAGGCTACTAAAGCAAACCAAACTGACAAGGATGGTAACTTAGTAATTCTTTATGCTTCTAATAAAGATGCACAACACAGCTATATCGCTGCTGCAAAAGATAAAGGATACGAAGTAGTGTTACTTGACTCTCCTATCGTTTCTCACTTAATCCAAAAGTTAGAAAGCGATAATGAGAAAATGACTTTTGCTCGTGTAGATGCTGACCACATCAGCAACTTAATCAAAAAAGAAGAAACAGAGATTTCTAAACTTTCTGAAGATGAGCAAAAATCATTACAAGAAATCGTAGAAAACATTGTTCCTAAAGATAAATATACAGTGAAGTTAGAAGCTATGGATAGCACAGCTGAACCATTTATCATCACGCAACCTGAGTTTATGAGAAGAATGAAAGAAATGAGCCAATCAGGTGGTGGCGGTATGTTCGGTATGGGTAACTTACCTGAAATGTACAATGTAGTTGTAAATACAAACTCTGAGTTAGCAAGTAACATTATCAACAATGCTAATGAGGAAGAAAGAACAACAAACATTAAACAAGCAATGGATTTAGCTAAGCTTTCTCAAGGTTTATTAAAAGGGGAAGAACTTACTGAATTCGTAAAAAGAAATTTCAATAAATTGAAATAAGAGTTAACGCACTTCAAATCAAAAGCCTATAGATTCATTTCTATAGGCTTTTTTTGTTAGACAATTGTCCTAATTCGCTCAAAAAATATTAAGTACCTTTGCACAGCAAAATAATAAAAGATGAAAGAACAGAATATAGTAAAAGGAGTTTTCTTAGTAGCTATTGGGGCTTCAAGTTTTGGAATGCTGGCCTCGTTTGTAAAATTAGCTTATCAACACGGATACACAACTGCTGAAGTTACCTTATCGCAAGTTGTATTAGGTTTAGTGGGAATGTTAATCATTAATATGATTCGCAAAAAACAACCTACTGATCTTAAACCTACAAAAAAAGATATCAAACAGTTAATGTTTGCTGGTACATCAATGGGGTTCACTTCTGTGTTATACTATATGGCAGTAAGTTATATCGACGCTTCAATTGCCGTAGTACTATTAATGCAATCTGTTTGGATTGGTGTTGTAATCGAAAGTGTTATTACAAAGACCTTCCCAAGTTTATTAAAAATCGTTGCTGTTTGTTTAATTTTATTCGGAACAGTCTTAGCTACTAATGTATTAGCAAACGAAATTAACTTAGACATTAGAGGGGTAATCTTTGGTTTCTTAGCTTCTTGTTCATTCGCAACTACAATGTTTGCGTCTAACGTAGTGGCAAACCACCTTCCTGCTCCTAAGCGTAGTTTATTTATGTTATGTGGTGCATTTATCATTGTGGCGATCTTCGTAATCCTTACACAAGTAGGTCCAAATAACTCTGAAGCAATGATGGGATTGTTTAACCAATTCTCTGACAATACTACTGGAATTAGAGATTTCAATTGGAATATTTTCTATACGTGGGGATTATTGTTAGCCTTGTTTGGTACGATCTTACCTCCTATCTTCTTAAATATGGGATTCCCTCATACTGGAGTAGGACTTGGAAGTATTATCTCTTCTTTAGAGCTTCCGGTTTCGGTGAGTGTTGCCTTTTTAGTATTAGGAGAGCAAGTAATCTTAATCCAATGGGTTGGAATTATCTTAATCTTAAGTGCGATCTTCTTAATGAATAGTTCACTTATCTTTAAAAGTAAAAAAGTAGAAGCTTAACCAAAAGCTCAAAACATATCAAATAGCAAAAGCCTCCTGAATAGGGAGGCTTTTTTTATATTATCTATAATAATTTTTATTATTATATTTCTTATTATCTGGAGATGTTTTTATATGTGGTGAAACATAAGTTCCGTTGCTTTTTCTATAACCATTTTGGACCTTATAAGTTCCTCCATTACTATAATTATTTTTATTATTATAATTCACTGGCTGTGAATATGAGCTAGAACTTTTTGTATATGATGTACCATACTGCTCCTTATTTGCCTTGTATCTCATATCTGGCGTTCCATTTTTCTTTCTTTGAGCCGAGGCTGTCAAAGAAAAAAACATTACTGCTAAAAGTACTAATAAATTTGTTTTCATTTTTTTGTTTAGAATTAACTACAAAATTAGCTAACCATTAAGTAGTTAAAAAATCCTTTACTCAATAAATCTCTTAACTCCCTTATTTTATTTTATTTCTTTTCTAAGATTTACAACCTATTTTTCAAGTACAATTGGCGAATATAAAACACTGTTACAAAAGATTTTATCTATCATTAAAAATATTACTATCAAATTATCTTATACTTAAATAAGGACAATCATTGACAAATGCTACTTATCCCCTGCTTAGCAAGATACATTTGCAGTGTACAAAATTACTTGTACTGCTAAATATATTACACAATGATAAAACAAACTATAGCATTAGGATTATTTGCAATGGCAACTTGTTCTTATGGACAAACACTAACAACAAACTCTGGTGCTCCTGTAGGAGATAACCAAAACTCAAAAACAATCGGAAACAACGGACAAGTGTTGTTAGAAGATATTCACTTAATTGACAAATTGGCTGCTTTTGACAGAGAGCGTATTCCTGAAAGAGTAGTACACGCAAGAGGTGCTGGAGCATTTGGAGAATTTGTAGCTGCAGCAGATTTTTCTGATGTTACAATGGCCGACTTCTTAAGTCAAGCTGGTAAAACAACACAATTAGTTGCTCGTTTCTCAACGGTAACTCACCAACAAGGTTCGCCTGAAACATATAGAGACCCGCGTGGTTTTGCTGTTAAATTTTATACTGAACAAGGAAACTACGACTTAGTAGGAAACAATTTACCTGTGTTCTTTATTCGTGACGCTATCAAATTCCCTGATATGGTTCACGCTTTTAAACCATCTCCTTTAACAAATGGGGTGTCTGACCCTAACCGTGTGTTTGACTTCTTTTCAAACTTACCTGAGTCTACACATATGCTAACTTGGTTATTCTCTGACTATGGTATTCCTGCTAACTTCCGTCAAATGGAAGGTAATGGTGTACACGCTTACAAATGGGTAAATGCAGAAGGTGAAGTAACGTATGTAAAATACAAATGGGTACCTCAACAAGAAAGAAAAAACCTAACACAAGAAGAGGCTGATAAAATTCAATCTAAAAGTGTAGAACACGCTACATTGGATTTATATAACAACATCCAAGCTGGTAACTTCCCTAAATGGGACTTATACGTTCAAATGTTGAAAAGAGAAGACTTTGATGCTTTAGATTTCAACCCAACTGACGTTACTAAAATCTGGCCTGAGTCTGTTGCAAAACTGATCAAAGTAGGTACAATGACGTTAAATCAAACACCTACTAACTATTTCCAACAAGTAGAACAAGCGGCTTTTGCTCCTTCTAACCTTGTTCCTGGTATTGAAGCGTCTGAAGATAAATTATTACAAGGTAGATTATTCTCTTATGCAGATACACAACGTCACCGTCTTACAGGTAACTTCCAACAGATTCCTGTAAACCAACCTAAAAATCAAGTGACAACGTATAACCAAAATGGGTATATGTCGTTACGTCCACAATCAGGAGATGTAAATTATCAACCATCTACAAACAAACCAGAGGTTGTTGACAATGCTAAATTCAAATACTCTAAATCTGTTTTCACTGCTAATACAAGTACTACACAACACGTAATTGACAAAGAAAACAACTTTAAACAAGCAGGTGATTTATACAATTCTTTCTCTAAACAAGATAAAGAAAACTTAATCAAAAACTTAAGCGGGGCATTAAATAGTGTTCACAATAAAGTGATTGTTAAGAAAATGATTGCATTTTTCTACCAAGCAGATAAAAACTACGGTAACTCTTTATTGAAAGCAACTAATTTAAAACTTGCGGATATTCAAGAATACATCAAATAAAACTATTTACTAACAAGGGAGCATCCCCACACTCCCTTGTTTCTTACAACAACTAAATTGCTATGAAAAAACTCATTACTACACTTCTATTTTCACTATTGTGTTTTGCTGCACAAGCGCAAGACATATTTTCTGCTGCTCGCACGAATAACGTGGCTGAAATAGAAAGTTATATCACACAAAAATCAGATATAAATCAGGCTGACGAAAGAGGAAATACTCCTTTAACATTAGCTTGTTATTACAATAATTACGACGTTGCACTTTTACTATTGCAAAATGGAGCTAATCCAAACGCACAAGATTCGTCAGGAAATAGTGCTCTAATGGGAGCTATTTTTAAAGGATACAACACAATTGTTGCCTTATTACTTGAGCAAAAAGCATCAGTTAATCAATCGAATTACAACGGAGCAACTGCTTTGATTTTTGCTGCTACTTTCGGTAAAGCCGAAGTAACAAACCTACTCCTACAAGCTGGTGCGGATAAAGAAATAAAGGATAATAGAGGTAAAACAGCCTTAGATTATGCTTTAATTCAAGAAAATAAAGAGGTAATCGCTCTTTTGCAATAAAAGTTCAGTGTCAAATATTTTCTTTTTTTGTTAGAAGTTATAGTTTACTATTTGTAAACTACTGATTTCAACCTCAATGCCCTTACAAAAATGTAAGGGCATTTTTATTTTTAGTAAAAATAAAACCTCTAAAAACAGCTATGTTTACACTATTGTTGCATATTTCCGAATGCTATAAAATGTCGCAATTCACGAATATTAGGTAAATAAAAGCCAAAATATTCGAATATTATAAATGACTTTTTTACATTTACCCTTGAGAAAAACACACAAAATCAATTTAATAAACAAACTATGCTGAAAAAAATATTTCCATTGGCATTACTTTTTACTTCGTCAATGTTTGGCCAAGTTGCAAAAGACACACTTTGGGTAGATTCTTTCGACTACAAAGTAGCTAAAAAAGAAGCGAAAGCTTTTAAACTTATCAAGCCAATCAAAGGTCAAGAGTTAAGCATCATTGAAACATTTGACGCAAAAACTAAAAAGATTCAAACGAAAGGAAAAGGTATTGTTCAAGATGATTCAAGCATACTTTATAGTGGTAATGTAGAAAACTTCTCTCCTCAAGGAAAGTTAGAAGCTACTTATGTATATGACAACAACGGTCAATTGATCAAAATAAACTCTATCAACCAATTTACAGGAGAAAAATACGAAGGTACTTTCCAAAATGGTTCACTATACAATGGTGAAGTATTCCAAAGATGGTCTAATGTATTCATCAAAATGAAAGCTGTAGATGGTCTTTTTAGAGAATATGAAATCATCAATCCTGCAAACGCTAAAAATCGCCAAGCATTTATATTTGACGAAGAAAACGTAATTACTGAAGAGCAATTCTATGATGTAAATGGTGCATTAACGTATAGTGCTTCTTACGAAAATGGTAGCCCTTATAACGGTACTGCATCTGCTATTAACTACGAGAAATTCGGTGTTAAAGAGATCAATGTTTACGAAGATGGAAACTTAGTTGGTAATAAATCTTTCTACTCAACTGGTCAGACAAAGTCTGAAGCTGTAATTAATAGCGACCAACGTGTAGAGAATTTCTTTGCTAAAAATGGACAAAAACTTGGGGAATACAAACTTACTTACTCTGATGCAGAGTATGTAGGTGAACAAGAAGGTACTATTTACTACTTCAACTACAACGGAAACGAAGATGATATTGCTTCTGCTTATCACTTTGAAAATAATACTGTTCGCAAAGTTGATGAGTATTACGTAAATACTAAAAACAACTCTCTTAAAGCTGTTACTAACTACAAAGAAGACGCTTCTATAGAGAAAACGGTTTATTATAACGAAAACGGAACTGTAAAAGGTCAGTTGACGTATGATGAATATGGTTATAATCCGTATGAAGGATTGTATGTAGAAGACAATGCAACTACACTTTATAAAGAAGGTAAAATTGTAGAGAGAACATCTTTCTATGAAAATGGAAAAGTGTTTGAAAAACGCAAAGGAGATACTACTGTTTTTTACGACAAAAAAGGAAAAGAATTAGGACGTGTTACACAAGGAATTGACCCGTATTACGAATTAGAAACGTATATGGATGGTTCTGTATATACCTTATTTGATGACGAAATTTCACAAATTACTTCATACAAAAAAGGTGAAATGACGTATTCTGCAACTTTTGATGTCGAAAACGGAAAATCAGTAATGTTATCTGAAACTTTCTATGCCTTTGGAAGCATTTCTAAAATTGTTTCTTATTACCCTACTGGTGGAAAATACAAAGTTTCGAACTACAATACGCAAGCTTTTTCTATTGAACCTGCTACAGAAACGTACTATGACAAAGCTGGTAAAGAAATTGGTGCTTACAACTTTGATACAAAAACAGGTACTTATTATGAGTTTAGCGATAAAGGAGTGATTACTCAAATTGCTAAATTCAACGCTGGAACTCCTGTTTACAGCAAAAAATATGCTCCTGTAACAAGAGATATGTTTGAAACAAATCCTAAATACTACTTACAAAGTGAGATTGACTACACTAAACAAGGTAAGTTTTATGATGTTAAAGGAAAATTAGTTTCTACTGTTACTTACAAAAATAATGCTCCTTATAACGGAACTACTTATGTAATTGACGAATATACAATGACTGAAACTGTTTATAAAAACGGACAAAAAGTTGGTGTAGAAAGCGTTTACTATTATAGCTACGATTCTGAAAACGAAGGAAACACTATTGCAAGTAAAACATATTACGAAAACGGAGAGAAAGTGAAAATTGAAGAGTTTCTTCAAGGAGAACTTCAATCTTCAGGAGAATACAAAGACGATTTATTACACGGAATGTACTTCTCTTATGACGACGAAGGTAATGAAGTTTCACGTGTACAATATAGTGAAGGTATGCCTTACCAAGGAGTCTTAACTGAGCAAACGTGGAATGCGGTTACAACAAATACTTATAGTAATGGAGAATTAAAAGAGACTATCTACAATGATCCAACAACAGGTGTAGTTTTAGCAACTGATACGTATGTTAGTACAGAAACGCTTAACCGTACTATTGCTGATGCAGAAGGAAATACTGTTTACAAATACACGCTAAAAGAAAATAACCTTGATGGTTTATGCCAATACTTTGAAAAGGGTAAAGTAAAATACAAAGCCACTTTTAAAGAGGGAATCTTACAAGAAGGAACTGTAGCAGTACAAGATTTGAATTATGCTACTGACAGTTACGCTTATGCTGAAGAAGCAAAAGATAACTTTACGGTTCTTGATTTGAAGAAAAACAAACTGAAAGTGACTATTTATAAGCAAGAGTCTAATGAGAAAATCTACGATATGGAAGTTAAAATTAAAAAAGCAGACATCAGTGTAGATCCTATCTTATCTAAAAAAATAGACCCTACTAATTTATATCCAGCAAATGAATTATTTTCAACTGCTACTTATTGGTAGAAAATAAACGAATAATTCAATTGAATTTATACAACACAGCTATCTTAGGATGGCTGTGTTTTTTTATGCCTATATCTGATTGTTTCAACTGGCAATAATGCCAACAAGATGTAAGGTATAAACCTATTTTGGTTTTTGTGCTCTCGCCTTTATGACAACAAACTACTTGTTGTTTTCCCCTTAATTATAGTTGTTTAGTGTACAAATGCTGTTTGGGGTATCACAGTAAACACAAGGCTTACGCGAGTTTTGTTTACACCATGTTCGAGACAAGTTCGACACAACGCCCACATTCGCTCGGAAACAGGGGGTGTTTTCCGAACATCTCTCGAATTTGTGTGGTGTCAGTCTCGAATAAGTTACGACTATAATTCAAGCAGTAGTTAAGTTATAACAAACGGATATTTATGTTTTACAAGGATATCAAAGAACTTAGCAAGCTTGTATTGGGGTAATAAGCAGAACAAATGTCTGTTATATCTAATGCAAAAGTAGAAATTGCCCAAACAAAGAAATTGACAAAGCGGTTATTTTGACATCATTTGCTATCATTTGCTATCAAATGACATCATATGCACTATAAACTCCGTCCCACTTTTGTACTCAATTCTCTCTAAACCCTTATCTATAAAGGGATTGAAAGGGTTTTAAATGACATTTAGTCGTAAATAAGCCGTAAATAAGTCGTAATTACCTCACCTAAAGGCCTTTTTCGCGAACGAATTACGACTTAATTACGAGGTAATTACGACTTAATACCGTATGAGATAGTGATAAGATAATCTTCTTATCATCTGCTTTTGTTTTTTATTCCGAAAGATTACAAGTAAGCTTCGTTACACATTAGCACTTGGTTTTTATTGCCGAATGCCTTTTCTATACACCCCATTCAATATGAAGAAATTATTGATTTTAATCCTGAAAATAACCTTGTAGAAGAACACGTGTGGCACAACATTTGCCCTATGGATAATGTATTAACTTTTATAGTTGTTGAAATACGATTTTATGATACTGATGCCAAAGGTGTAAAATTGTTACTCAACTCTAAAGCATACAACCTAAGTATGCTTGTTGCGATAAAGTAACCTACTTTTTATTTACAAACGAGAAAAGCCTGTAATCTTCATTATGGGCTTTTTGTTTTCTTATTGCCAGTTAGTTTATTATTGTTTATTTTTAAAAACTACTAATAGCTAACCTATTGGTGGCAACTAACCTAACCAACTATGAAAAAACTACTACACACACTTATCTTGTGTTTAGCAATTGCTCCTGCTTTTGCCCAAACACAAACCATCGATATTGATGCAGAATTACAAGGCGATTTATACAAAGCAAAATCAGAAAGCAAGCAGTTAGCTATTATCATTGCTGGTTCTGGACCTACTGATCGAAATGGAAATAGCCTCCCTTCTTTGAATGCTAATTCCTACAAACTATTAGCTGAGGGGTTACAACAAGAGGGCATTAATGTCTTTACTTTTGACAAACGCATTATCACTAAATTGAAGAACAATACCATTAAAGACTATACACACGACTTTGACGAAAATGTAAAAGACGTGAACCTCATCATTGCTCATTTTAAAAATCAATACCCTTCTATCACTTTAATCGGACATAGTGAAGGTGCGTTGATGGCAAATCTGGCTACTATTCAAAATAAAGAAGTAACACATTTTGTTTCTCTACAAGGTGCGGGAGAGTCGATAGACCAAATAATGGATTGGCAATTGATAAAACAAATGCCTTTTTTTGAAACACAGATTAAAGCGATTCACGCACAACTGAAAAGTGGTAAACCCGCTACTGATATTCCGCCAATGCTACAAGGATTGTATAATCCAGGCAATCAAGCGTATTTAATTTCGTGGATGAAATACAATCCGACAGAAGAAATTAAAAAAGTAAATGTACCCGTACTTATTGTTCAAGGAGATAAAGATTTGCAAGTGGTTACTGAACAAGGAGAACTCCTTAAAAAAGCGTTACCAACAGCAACTTTAACAACCATAAAAGGGATGAATCACGTATTGAAAACAGTAGAAAAAGACGAAGAAAACTTAGCTACTTACAGCAAACCATTGCTACCGTTACACAAAGAAATTGTACCACTTATTGCTAACTTTATTAAACAGTAAATAGATGATTCCGTTTATAGTTACCGCAGCAATATTATTTGCACTTAGCTTCATTTTAACTGTTGATAATGCCGACGGATTATTATCTGGTTATAATACGTTATCAGATGAGCGAAAAGCAAAGTATGATATCCATAAAATTGTTCCATTTATCAATAAACTGCTAAGAATTTCTGCTCTGCTTATTTTGTTAGGAGGGGCACTTTCCTTTATTCTAAATAATGGTATTATTGGATTAATCGCTCTTATCTATATTCCAGTTATTATAATAATAGGAGGCGGAATTTACAGTAGATTCAAACACACGACTGACCCATTTCGTCTGTATGAAAAAATCTTATATACAGCAATTATTGCTTTAATGATTTATCTAACTGTCACTATTCAATGGAGTGAAGTAACCTTAGAATCATTAACAACAGCTAATTAAATACGTATGATTATTTTAATAATAACATCTGTTATTTTTATTCTGTTAGGACTTATTTGTCCACAAATTAAAACGATAAATGGTTTTATAGGTTATAAAACTTATCGTGCTATGAAAAACCAACGCAATTGGGAGTTTGCACAAAAATATAGTGGTAAACTAATGCTTTATTTTGGTGCTACCTCAGCTATTTATACTGTCTTAGCCTATCTATTTCCTTTTATAAACATTGGCGAGAGTTTGTATTTTATAGTACTCACACTTTATATAGCATTCCTTATTTACAAAACAGAAACTGCTTTAAAAAAGATAGAACAAGAAGTCAGAAAACATAACACAACAAACAACTGATATACAATTATTTATATTAAATTTATTAAAATAAATAGTTGATATTCCTCTCAATACAATTACATTTGTAACATAGTTAATTTCAATATGGAAAAAAGTACTCAAATAATATTAGGAGACTATTTTGATAACTTTATCAATGTACAAATTCAAAGAGGAAAATATTCTTCTGTAAATGAAGTTGTAAAAGCAGCTATGGAATTATTTGAACAAACAGAAAGCAAAAGGGAATTATTAGACACTGCCTTAGAAAAAGGTATACAATCTGGCTTTGTAAATGATTTTAATGAGATTAAATTCTTAAAAGACCTCAATCAAAGATATACAGAAAAAGCCGCTATATAGCGGCTTTTTTATATCATTCAATCTCTATTTATAACACCAATAAGGCCATATCTCTCAAGGCTTGTGCTGGTTTTGAATACCAGAATGGTTCAAAGTCTTCATTGGTAAACTCCTCAAAACTCTTCTTCATTTCTTGATATGTCATCGTTTGTGATGCTTTTTCTTTTAGCTGTTCAACAAACTGTACAAACCAATCTCCTACTACTCTATCAACATCTACTGTTACTGTTTCTTTCTTAGTGTAAAAAATCAACTGTGCCATTTCAAATACTCTACCCTTCTTCTTTTTCTCGAAATATTCAACAAAAGGAAAAGTTCCCAACCAACATACTTTTTGATTTGGTTTAAACACAGGCAACGGCTCGTTATTCAAACAACTAAATATATAATCTGGCTGAATACTTGTACGGGGTACTTTGAAGTCAAACCACTCGTTTAATGGCCAGTCAAAACACATACCGTGCATATAGTTAAACAGCGATTTCTTTAAGCCAAATGAAAACTTATCGTGTATAGCACCACTCATTTCTTCGTGTGGTACATCGTTATTTGCAAAACTTCCTTCTTCTTGTAAAAGACTGTTTACTTTGTATTTTTCAGGATTCATACCCACTGGCGAATGGGCTGTCATTGCAAATTGATGCCAGAAACCAGACTGCATTACCCCAGCTTCAAATAGCTGACGTACCATCTCTAAACTGTCTATCGTTTCTTGAGCTGTTTGCGTTGGAAAACCATACATCAAATACGCGTGAACTAACACACCAGCTTCTGTAAAGTTTCTATTCACACGAGCTACTTGTTCTACCGTTACTCCTTTGTCAATTAATTTCAACAAACGGTCTGAGGCAACTTCTAATCCCCCTGAAACAGCAATACAACCTGATGCCTTTAGCAATAAACACAAATCACGCGTAAAGCTCTTTTCAAAGCGAATATTTGTCCACCACGTTACGGTTAACTTTCTACGCAAGATTTCTAAAGCAACTTCACGCATTAAAGCTGGTGGTGCTGCTTCGTCTACAAAGTGAAAACCTGTTTCCCCTGTTTGCTCAATCAGCGTTTGCATTCTATCAACAATCTGCTTGGCTGCAATAGGCTCGTACACCTTGATATAGTCTAAACTAATATCACAGAAAGTACATTTACCCCAATAACAACCGTGTGCCATTGTTAGTTTATTCCATCGCCCATCACTCCACATTCGGTGCATTGGATTGACAATTTCAATAACTGATATATATTCCGTCAATGGTAAATCTGAATAATCAGGTGTTCCCACTTCCGATTGTTTATAGTCGCGTTTCAATGGGTTGTTGATATAAACCACCTCATTGTCTTTAGCAACTAACGTACGCTTTAATTCCTCTTGTGCAATCTTCCCTTCTACATATAAAATCAAGTTCTCCAAAGGAGCCTCACCATCGTCTAAAGTAATGAAATCGAAAAACTCAAATACCCTTACGTCTTTTAACGAACGTAGTTCTGTATTTGGAAAACCACCGCCCATAGTAATCTTGATGTGAGGATGGTGTTTTTTAATCCACTGTGCACAGCGAAAACTACTGTATAAATTTCCTGGGAAAGGCACTGAAAACCCGACAATCTTAGGATTAGACTTGTCGATTATTTTAGACAATAGGGCAACTGTTATTTCGTCGATATACGTCAACGGTTGTTGTAACGCATTATATAGTTCGTCAAAAGAATGAGCAGAACGACCTAATCGTTCAGCATAACGACTAAAACCGAAATTACTATCAACAGTTTCTACAATTAAGTCAGAAATATCTTCTAAATAAAGCGTTGCTAAATGCTTGGCTTTATCAATAATTCCCATTGTTCCAAACGCCCATTCTAACTCCTCCAACTGCTCAAAACGAGAAGCACGAGGCAAGAAGTCCTCTTGAACAATAGTGTGAGCTAAAGTAGGATTCTTCCCTTGTAAGAAAGCAATAACAGGACCGATTGTAGCAATATAATCCTCTTCTAACGCTAAGATACGATGAGTATTAGCAGATACTTCTTCTGCGTGTTCGTGAATATAGTCAAACAATTGCTTTAACCCTTCTGTACTAAATAAGGTTAATATAACTTCTATCCCTAAATCCGATTGATAAGCCGATATGTCAAGGGTATTCAAAAATCCTTTGATATAGGCTGTTGCAGGATATGGGGTGTTAAGTTGTGTAAAAGGAGGGGTTATAAAAGTAATTGTTGTATTCACAGTGTTTCCAAATTTGGGCGCAAAGATACTACTATTCAAAATAGGAATAAAATATATTAACCCAACGTTAAAGGATACCCTACCCCGTTTTATTTTTTTAAATTAGCAAAAAATAATAACTATGCCTTTAGATAAAATCACGTTTCAAAACTCGGGCTATTTTTCAAAGTTAATGGTGGACTACCTAAATCAGGTAGATACTTTAAAACCGTTGTACAACAACTTTCCTACTTTGGAGAATTTTGGAAAACAAATAGCTGAGAAACAAAACAATTTTCCTGTTGCAAACAGACAGGTGCTTACTAAGGCGCTATTACAACAATATACTAACGTATCGGCTTCTGATAAAACTATTGCTAATATTCAGTCGTTGGCAAACGAAAACACGTTTACCATTACAACAGGACATCAGCTAAACTTATTTACAGGGCCACTATACTTCTTATATAAAATTATCTCTGTTATTAATTTGACAGAACAATTGAAAAAAGAATACCCTCAAAACAACTTTGTACCTATCTATTGGATGGCAACTGAAGACCACGATTTTGAAGAGATTAATCACTTCATTTTTGACGAAAAAGTCATCTGTTGGAACAAAGAAAGCAAAGGTCCTGTTGGGCGTTTGAGTACAGAGGGATTAGATAAAGTATTTGAAGTGTTTAAAGCTCACGTTGGTGTTGGTGCTAATGCGCAAAAAATAAAAGACTTGTTTGAGTCGGCTTATTTAAAACACAACAATCTTACAGATGCTACTCGCTATTTGGCAAATGAACTTTTTGCTGCTTATGGTTTAGTAATCGTAGATGGAGATGATGTGGAGTTAAAGAAACTTTTTATTCCTTATGTGGAGCAAGAACTGCTAAACCAAAGTGCAATTAAAGAAGTTGAAAAGAGTTTCCCTATTTTAAATGATTACTTGATACAGGTAAATCCGAGAGAGATTAACTTGTTTTACATCTTAGATGATTTGCGCGAGCGAATTGTGTTTGAAAATGATGTCTATAAAGTAAACCACACTCCTATTCAATTTACGAAAGAAGAATTGTTGGCTGAACTTTATGCTCATCCTGAACGCTTTAGTCCTAATGTGATTCTTAGACCTTTATACCAAGAGATTATTCTGCCTAACCTTTGTTATATCGGTGGTGGTGGTGAATTGGCTTATTGGTTAGAATTGAAAAAGGTATTTGAACTACACCAAATTACTTTTCCAATGTTATTACTGAGAAACTCAGTATTATTGGCTACGCAAAAGCAAGTGGATAAGATGGATAAATTAAACTTGTCGTGGAGCGATATGTTTATGAAGCAACAACCGTTGATGGATGTAAAAACGAAAGCATATTCTGAGATTGAGTTCAACTTTGACCAACAACGCCAAGTGTTAATTGATCAGTTTAAAACGTTAGAAGAAATTGCTGCAAAAACAGATAAATCATTTATTGGTGCTGTGCAGGCGCAATCTAAAAAGCAGTTGAAAGGCTTGGACAACCTTGAAAAGCGATTGATGAAAGCTGAAAAAAGAAGTCATAAAGATCAGTTGGAACGCATCGCTATGTTGCAAAATGAGTTGTTTCCAAACAACAGTTTACAAGAGAGAATTGTAAACTTCTCCGTTTATTACAAAGAATACGGTGATGATTTAATCAAAGCGTTGTTTGATAAACAACAACCGTTAGAACAAGATTTTGATATTATTACTTTATAAGATACGAAAAGGCATATTTAATTATATGCCTTTTTTTGTGTAAAAGCTATTGACCAAATTTCCCTATCTTAGTTCACAGAAAAACTAAAAGCGCAATTATGGAATTATCTTCTACTCATAGAATGAATTTACCTAAACCAGCAGAATTGCAAACATTGTGTAAAGCACTGTCTGTATTAGAAGCTATTTTTTCTCCAGAATGGGAATATAGATATTACTCGTATAACAACAAATGGAATGAAGGACAAGAGTTCTTTCAAATGAGAGACGGTGAAGGGAATGAAATGTTGATTCTTTTTACAAAAAACGGGGTTGTAATTAATGGATTTGACCACGAATTATATGATTATGAGGCTAAGTTACCTGCTAAAAGTGAGCTTACTTTAAACTTACCAGTACACTTTAATGAGTTTATTTTTGGAGAACCCGTTGCTTCAATTGGAACTACGTATTGCTTGTGGACAAATGAGCAAGAAGAATGGACCGTTGGAAATATCAAGTACAAAGACGATGGTTCTAATGACCATTTATACATTTTTGACGGAAACCCGATGACCTATATTGATTGGGTATTGTCTTATTACTTTGACGATGAATTAGACAATTTATCGAGTGAAGCTATTGAAAGTGTTTGTAACATTTACAAAGGGGGGCCTCTAACAAAAGAAATGGTATTAAGTTTAAATAGCGATTTAGAAGATTGGGAGGAACTAAAGTCAGATATTTCAAATATAGGCTACCCTATCACTTTCTAATCGGTTAAAATTAAACCGAGGTAAAGACAAAGATATATGCGTGCATATATCTTTTTTTGTATATTTAACTTTATATCAAAAAACATAAATTATGAGTTTCACAGGAAAGATGCTTCAAGATGGAGCTTTAAACGATAAAGTAATTGTAGTTACAGGAGGAGGAAGTGGCTTAGGAAAGTCTATGACTAAATACTTCTTAGAATTGGGGGCAAAAGTAGCCATCACATCAAGAGATTTAGAGAAACTACAAAATACTGCTAAGGAATTAGAAGAAGAAACAAAAGGTACTTGTTTACCTATTGCTTGTGACGTTCGTCATTATGACCAAGTAGAAAATATGTTACAAACGGTAGTGGATAAATTTGGTAAAGTAGATGTTTTATTAAACAATGCTGCTGGAAACTTCATCTCTCCTACTGAGCGTTTATCTTCTAACGCTTTTGATACAATTATCGATATTGTATTGAAAGGAACGAAAAACTGTACATTAGCTTTTGGTAAACATTGGATTGAAAAAGGCGAAAAAAACAAGGTGGTTTTAAACATTACAACTACTTATGCTTGGACAGGTTCTGGTTATGTAGTTCCATCGGCAACTGCAAAAGCAGGGGTACTTGCAATGACGCGTAGTTTAGCTGTAGAATGGGCTAAATATGGTATCCGTTCTAACGCTATTGCTCCAGGTCCATTCCCTACAAAAGGAGCTTGGGACAGATTACTTCCTGGTGATTTAAAAGATAAATTTGACGTTACTAAAAAAGTGCCATTGCGCCGTGTTGGAGAACACCAAGAATTGGCAAACTTAGCAGCTTATTTAGTATCTGACTTCTCGTCATACGTTAATGGTGAGGTTATTACGATTGACGGAGGAGAATGGCTACAAGGCGCTGGAGAGTTCAATATGCTTGAAAAAATTCCTTCTGAAATGTGGGATATGCTTGAAGCAATGACTAAAAAGAAATAAATTCAATTTTACATATATTGAATGATAAATAGATGCTATTTAATTTTTAGATAGCATCTATTTTTATAACGTGCTGAATCATAATGAATTTAGCAAAATGTTAATAAATAAGATTTCGTATACCCACAAAAAATCGTATTTTTACCACTTATAAAAATATTCTTTTGGTAAAATGGGTAAAATCATTGCTATTGCTAATCAAAAAGGTGGTGTTGGAAAAACAACTACATCTGTCAATCTTGCAGCTTCTTTAGGAGCACTTGAGAAAAAAGTCTTATTAATAGACGCAGATCCTCAGGCTAATACAACTTCTGGCTTAGGTGTAGATGTAGATGCAGTTGAAATTGGAACGTATGAAATATTAGAGCACAGCTATACTCCAGAAGAGGCTATTGTAGACTGTACAGCACCTAATGTAAGCTTGATTCCAGCGCACATTGATTTAGTTGCGATTGAAATAGAATTGGTTGACAAACCAAATCGTGAGTATATGCTTAAACAAGCATTACAATCTATAAAGGAACAATATGATTATATTATAATCGATTGTGCTCCTTCTTTAGGGCTATTAACTTTAAACGCACTTACAGCTGCGGATTCTGTTATTATTCCAATTCAATGTGAGTATTTTGCATTGGAAGGTTTAGGTAAACTATTAAACACAATTAAAAGTGTTCAAAAAATACACAACGCTAATTTAGACATCGAAGGATTGTTACTGACTATGTATGATTCTCGTTTACGATTGTCTAATCAAGTTGTAGAAGAAGTACAAAAACACTTCAACGATATGGTGTTTGACACTATTATTCAACGAAATGTAAAACTGAGTGAAGCTCCAAGTTTTGGAGAAAGTATCATAAACTATGACGCTACGAGTAGAGGAGCTACCAATTATATAAACTTGGCAGAAGAGGTTATTCGTAAAAATAGTTAATACCCAAAACGATATTTTTAGAGTATTATGGCAAAGGCGATTAAAAAACAAGCTTTAGGACGAGGTCTATCGGCTCTTTTAAAAGATCCTGAAAATGATATCAAGTCGATAGAAGATACTAATGCTGATAAAGTTATTGGAAATATTATTGAATTAGACGTTGATTCTATTGAAATTAACCCTTTTCAACCAAGAACTAATTTCAATGAGGAATCTCTTAGTGAATTAGCAACAAGTATTCACGAGCTTGGGGTAATTCAACCTATTACTGTTAGAAAAACTAACTATAATAAATATCAATTAATTTCAGGGGAACGCAGATTACGTGCTTCTAAATTAGTTGGTCTTCAAACTATTCCTGCGTATATCCGAATTGCAAACGATAATGAGTCGTTGACTATGGCATTGGTTGAAAACATCCAACGTCACGATTTAGACCCTATCGAAATTGCACTTTCTTATCAACGCTTAATGGACGAAATTGATCTTACACAAGAACAAGTTAGTGAACGTGTTGGTAAAAAAAGATCAACTATTGCAAATTACTTGAGATTGTTACGCCTTGACCCAATTATTCAAACGGGAATTAGAGATGGTTTCATCACAATGGGACACGGTCGTGCAATTATAAACATTGAGGATCTTGACGCTCAAACAGATATCTACCACAAAATTATTACAGAGAATTTGTCTGTAAGAGAAACGGAAGCTATCGTTAAGAATTATCAATTGTCGCTGAAAGGTATTCTTACTCCTGAAGTGCCAAAAACAACAAACGAATTTAAAATTCCAGAAAACTATACAAGATCTTTTGGTCAGTTTTTCGGAACTAAAGTAGACATAAAGGCTTCTGCTAATGGTAAAGGTAAAATATCAATTCCTTTCCACTCTGAAGAAGATCTAAATCGTATTATCAAACTTTTAGAAAATTAGTGAGAAGTAATCTTTTAATCTTGATGTTTCTCTTCACTGTATTCTGTAACCCCACATTTGCACAGAATAAAAAAGAGAAAAATAAATCTGTTCCTTCAATTAGTAATATTGAAGAAAAACCAATGGATCCATTAGCGCCAGCTCGTGCTGCATTCTTTGCGTCTGTTGTTCCTGGATTAGGACAGATTAACAATGGTAAATACTGGAAATTACCATTGGTTTATGCCGGAATTGGTGTACCTACTTATTTTTGGATTGATAACCAAAGACAATATACTCGCTATAGAAACGAATATAAAAACAGATTACAAGGTATTCACAATGTTGACGATCCTACTTTTGGTGGCTTAGACAACGACCGTTTGTTAGAGGCTCAAAAGTTCTATAGACGTAACCGTGATTTGTCTGTTGTAATCACTGTTGGTTTTTATATTTTAAGTATTGTTGATGCCAATGTTGATGCGCATTTAATGCAGTTTAACGTCAATGAAAACTTGACTATTAAACCTGCTTTTGAATACAATCAGATTGAAACTCCTAATCAATTCCAATACGCTATTAACGTTCAATATCGTTTTTAAAAAAAACTATTTATGAAAATTGCATTATTAGGTTACGGGAAAATGGGTAAAATCATTGAACGTATCGCTATAGAAAGAGGTCATACTATTGTATTAAAAAAACATAGTAATGATGCTTACACAGGACTTGAACAGGCTGATGTTGCTATTGACTTTAGTGTACCAACTGCAGCTGTTGAAAATATAACGACTTGTTTAAATCATCAAGTACCTGTTATTTCGGGTACTACAGGTTGGTTAGAACATTACCAAGAAATGGTTGATTTGTGTCAACAAAAAGAAGGAGCTTTCCTTTATGGTTCTAACTTCAGCGTTGGAGTTAATGTCTTTTTTGAACTAAATAATTATTTGGCAAAAATGATGAGTAACCTAAAGGAATACAATGTATCAATGGAAGAAATTCACCATACTCAAAAGTTGGATGCTCCGAGTGGTACTGCTATTTCTTTAGCTAATGGAATCATAGAAAACTCAGGCTATGAAAAGTGGACTTTAAACGACGCTAAAGCAAATGAGATTCATATTGACGCTATTAGAGAAGATGCTGTTCCTGGAACTCATAGTGTTTTCTACGACTCAGAAATTGACCAAATAGAGATAAAACACACGGCACATAGTCGTGAAGGATTTGCTTTAGGAGCTGTAATTGCTGCAGAGTGGATTCAAAATAAAAAAGGAGTTTTTTCGATGAAGGACGTTCTTAATTTGAAAAAATAATTACCTTCACATCTTACATTAAATAATTATTCGCTATGACAATGACGCAATGGTTTCTATTTTTCCTACTTGTTCAAGTAATTCATTTTCTTGGAACTTGGAAATTATATGTGAAAGCAGGTAGAAAAAGTTGGGAAGCAATAGTACCTGTTTACAATGCAATTGTATTAATGGGTATCATTAACAGACCTAAATGGTGGGTTATCCTACTTTTTATTCCGATTGTAAACTTGATTATGTTCCCAGTAGTATGGGTTGAAATATTGAGAAGTTTTGGTAAAAACAAAGCTATTGACACTGTGCTTGGTGTTGTAACTTTAGGCCTTTATATCTTCTATATTAACTATGCTACGGATGCTAAATACGTTGAAAACAGAAGTACAAAAGCAGAAAGTAACTCAGGAGAGACTGTAAGCTCTATCCTATTTGCTGTTGTTGTTGCTACGATTATCCATACGTATGTAATACAACCTTATACAATTCCAACGTCATCATTAGAAAAAACGTTATTGGTAGGTGACTTCTTATTTGTGAGTAAGTTTCACTATGGTGCAAGAACACCTATGACAACAGTAGCTTTACCAATGGTACACGATACTATTCCTGGTACTAAGCTTAACTCATACTTAAAGAAACCTCATTTACCTTATTTTAGATTACCTGGTTTCCAAAAGGTACAACACAATGATATAGTTGTATTCAACTGGCCTACAGATACCGTATATCAGTTTAACGATCCATTACGCCGTCCTGCTGTTGATAAACCTATCGATAAAAAGACGAATTACGTTAAAAGAGCAGTTGGTCTTCCTGGTGAAAACTTATCTATTAAAGATGGAGATGTTTACATCAATGGAGAAAAAATGAAATTGAATGACCGTGCTAAATTACAGTTTACATATACGGTAAAAACAGATGGTTCATCAATCGATTTTAACTCACTTATCAAACGTTTAGATTTACGTGAAGGAGCAAGTTACTACAACAATGACCCTACAACTATTATACTTGGGGCAGTTACTGATGAGGCAGCTGAAGTTCTAAGATCTGTAACTGGTGTGGTTAGTGTTCAAAAAGGACTACCTAAAGATTACCAAGATCAAATCACTCCTATTGTGTCTAAAATGTTGTTCCCTCACAATCAAGTTGGTTGGAACGAAGAAAACTTAGGTCCTATTCATATTCCTGCAGAAGGTGAAACTGTAACATTAACACAAGAGAATTTACCATTCTACCAACGTGCTATTTCAGTATATGAACACAATAAATTGGAGGTTAAAAATGGTCAAATCTATATTAATGACGTAGCTACTGATAAATATACTTTCCAACAAAACTATTACTTTATGATGGGAGATAATAGAAATAGATCTGAAGATAGTAGATATTGGGGGTATGTACCAGAAGACCATATTGTAGGTAAACCTGTATTTGTTTGGATGAGTTTAGATCAAGCTATTCCATGGGGACAAGCAATCGATAAAATCAGATGGGACAGATTGTTTACAACAGTTAATGGTAATGGAAAACAAGTTTCTTACTTCCCTTACTTCTTAGTTATTGTATTTGGTCTTGTAGGTTACAACACTTACAAAAAGAGAAAAGAAAAAAAGAATTCTAAATTTTAATTGATAAAATGAATAACATTCTTATTCATCCTACTTACTTTGCGTCTGTTAGCCATTATGTAGCTATGTTACAAGCTGACAGTGTAATGTTTGAAGTAGAAGATAATTTTCAGAAACAAACGAACAGAAATAGAATGTATATCTATAGTGCTAATGGAATTCAAATGTTGAATATTCCGGTTAAGCACAGCGATGATACACATAAGAAATTTAAAGACACAAGAATCGAGCATGCTTTTGGATGGCAAAAACAGCATTTTAAGAGCTTAGAAGCTGCGTATAGAACTTCTCCTTACTTTGAGTACTTTGAAGACGATATACGTGCTATTTTCGAAGGAAAACATGACTTTATGTTAGACTTAAATCTACAAATACATGAAGTTGTTAATTCTTGTTTAGGTATTTCTATTCCTTTTGAAAAAACAATTGAGTTTGAAAAAGAATTGACTGAAGATATATCTGATTTTAGATCATTAGTTAATGGTAAAAAAGACACTAATTCTTTTGAAAGTTATGTCCAAGTTTTTGATGAGAAACACGGATTCTTAAATAACTTGAGTATTTTGGATTTATTGTTCAACGAAGGAAGACATGCTGTTGATTATTTAAAACGTCAAGAGCTAATTATAAAGTAAAAAAAAAGGTAACTTATATAAGTTACCTTTTTTTTGTATTCTCTTTTCATAGCAATCTTAATACATTTTATCAAAGTACTAAGTCAAACAGATCAATGAATTTAATTTCTTTTCATAGCATTTTAAAAGCACTTTTATCTGTTTGTTATTATTAAGACAACCATGTAGTAGAAAAGTCACTTAAAAAAGTAACTTTTTTTATTTTTTATGGACATAAAAACACAACACACTGACAACAAGCTTTTAACAAACTAACAATTTGCTTCTCCTCTAACAAATAAATTTAAGTTATCAGGAGATATAAATGGAATATCTAATCCCAAACCTCTTAATATAAATAGCATACCAAAAAGGACAATAATCAACGGGTAGTACTTCATTATAGCATTTCTAACCTTCGTAGAGAATAAATCTCTAACATAAACTACCGAACTCATTAACGGAATTGTACCTACACCAAATAATGCCATATAAAGCATACCTAAAACAATATTCTGCGTAGCTAATGCTCCAAAAAGAGCAACGTATACCATTCCGCAAGGTAAAAAGCCATTAAAAAATCCAATCATATATAAAGACTTAATATCTTGCTTTTTAAATTGAGCACCAAGTGCTTTCTTTAATTTACTTGTAAGCTTATAGATCGGCTTTAAAAAATTTAAACTCCCCAGTTTATTCTGTGGTATCAAAACGAATAAAATCATTAAAACACCAACTACAATTGACATTTGCTGTTGAAGTCCAGCAATGTAAAATCCTTTACCAAAAAGTCCAAAGACAAGTCCTAAAATAGAATATGCAGATATCCTACCTAAGTGATAGGTGAATATCTGCATAGCCTTTTTAGATTGATTGTTCTTAGAAACGGGTAACATCATAGCAATTGGTCCACACATACCAATACAATGTAGACTGCTGACTAACCCAAAAATAAGTGCAGTAATCACGATTAAACTATTTAACTGTTAACTTATTTATGTTTCTATAATCAGAACCCTCATAATTCCATTCGATAGCAATATCCCAACGACCGTCTACCAAATTTGTGTTAGGTATGAGCAAATTGGAAGAAGACAAAGATATAGGAATATCAAAGTCTAATTTCTGGTTAGACGGTCTATATAGGAATATTTTACCGGTAATTTTTTTATAATCAAATTCTTTAGGAAAAGAAACAACAACACCTTCTGATGATACTTCTATTCCAACTGGACGAGATAATTTCAAAGCCGCAACTTCTCTATCGTGTCTTCCATCAACTTCTATTTCTTGTTGATAATAGTTCTCAGTAACCAACTCATTATCAAATTTCGGATTAACTTGAACTCTTATAACATACTGTAATATAAACACCATGAATAATCCCATAGCAATTACAATTCCTGTTCCAAAATTAAATTTCATACCTAACAAATTTTAAATTAATCTAATGTTCTTGGTCCAAGGAAGTTTGTTGAAGTTGTTTGTATCAATTTATCACCATCATACACCTCAATTTTAACTTTAGTACGGTGGCTTTCTAATAAATATTGAGGTACTTCAATAAACATTGTTCCTTCTGCATAACCTTCTTTTTCTACTTTAATAATAGGTTTCCCTACTAAAATAATCTCTCCTTGCTCAGGCTCTTTAAGTTTAAAACTAATGTCCTCAAAATCGCGCATTGTTTTATTAACAACTTTAAATGTATAAACATTACTTAGGTTCTCACCTTTATGTTCATATGTTTGCCCTGCAACACGTAAAACAGTTGCTTCAACATCTGTTCTTAAGAATAATAATCCTACTAAAATGAAAGATAAAATTCCTAAAACAGCTGTATATCCTTTCTGTCTTGGAGTAAACTTAAACTTCTTATTCTCTGTAATTTCTTCTTCTGAAGCGTAACGGATTAAACCTTTTGGCAATCCTACACTCTCCATCATATGATCACATTCATCAATACAAGCAGTACAGTTTGTACATTCTAATTGAGTACCATTACGAATATCGATACCTGTTGGACAAACATTTACACATTGCTTACAATCGATACAATCACCAATTCCAGCTGCTTGACGATCAACGTCTTTTCTAAACTTAGCACGACCATTTTCTCCTTCTCCTCTTACGTGGTCATAAGCTACAATGATAGATTTATTATCTAATAAAACTCCCTGTAAACGACCATAAGGACAAGCAATTACACATACTTGTTCTCTAAACCAAGTAAATACAAAGTAAAATACTGTCGTAAATATTAATAATCCAATAAATCTTCCAACGTGGTTAGCTGGCCCTTCTTTCATCATTTGTATTACAGCGTCTGATCCGATGATATACGCTAAAAATACATTCGCAATTGAAAATGAAATCAAGAAGAAAATAAACCATTTAGTTAAACGTTTTCTAATTTTCTCACCATTCCAAGGTTGTTTATCTAACCTCATTTGAGCACCTCTATCCCCGTCAATCCAGTATTCGATACGTCTAAAAACCATTTCCATAAAAATAGTCTGTGGGCATATCCAACCGCAGAAAATACGTCCAAAAGAAACTGTAAATAAAGTAACAAAAACAACACCAATGATTAATGATATTACCACTAAATAAAAATCTTGTGGCCAAAAAGGAAAACCAAAAATGTTGAACTTTCTATCTATTACATTAAATAATAAAAACTGATTCCCATTCAATTTAATAAATGGAGCCGCAAATAGAAAAGCGATTAATAAATAACTAACTATTTTACGTTTATTGTAAAAAGGTCCTGAAGGTTTTTTAGGGTGAAGAAAAACTCTTTTCCCATCTTTACCAATAGTACCTATGGAGTCACGGAAACTCTCATCTTTTTCTGTAGCCATAGTATTGTGTTTTAAAAAAAGGCTGAGCGAGTTACCTCTACTCAGCCTTTTATATTTTATTGTAGTTTAAATCTGCTCAAAAAGAACATTTATTCTCTACTGACTATTCAGCCGAAACTTCAGTATTGTCGCTTGAAGCTTCTGTATTTTCTTCAGCAGGAGCTACATCTGCTTCTCCTCCTTCAGTTGCTAAATCAGCCTTAGACCAAATGATATCACCTTCTGCTGCTTTTGCTTCAGCCGGAGTAGTACCATTTAGAGAAATTACATAAGATGATATTTTTTCAATTTCAGATGGTTTGAAGTTTGTTTTCCAAGGCACCATCCCTTTTCCAGGACGACCTCCTTCAGAAATAGTGTTGAACACATTTTTCATACCTCCACCTAAAATCCAATGATCATCTGTTAAGTTAGGTCCAATTGCTCCTCCACCATCTGCTTTGTGACACATTGCACAGTTTGTATCGAAAAGCTGTTTACCAGCAGCCAATACAGCAGGATCGTCAGAGAATACAGCTTGATCTGCAGTTAGCATATCTGGAGCTGTTTTCTTGTATTCTTCTACTTGCTCTTTAGCAGCGATCATTTCTTTTTCGTATTCTACAACTTGACTATCTCCGTCAAATACGTGGAATCTTAATAAGTAAATCACAGCGAAAATGAACGTTACGTAGAATAATCCAACCCACCAAGGTGGTAAATCATTATCTAACTCTTTAATTCCGTCATAATCATGATCCATCATGATATCACTTTCTTCATGGATTTCTTTTGTGTTAGTTAATTTCTTCATTAACCTCTTAACCCATGGAGACTCAGCAAAAGGAAGACTCTCTTCTTTAGCTTTTGCAGCTCTTTCTTCTGGCGTCATTAAACGATCCAGAATCTTATTTGTTGCCGATGCTACAATTTCTACAGCAATCAAAGCAAATAAGAACAAACCTAATAAGATTAGAACAACTGGATGTTCCATAAATGCAGGCTTGTCACTTTCTCCCCCTATTATCCATTCTATTGCGAAAAAGAAAATCGCGAATAAAAGAGGTACTCTAACATATACTGGAAAAAACTTCTTCATAATTAATTTGAATTAGGATCAACATTTTGCTCTTCATCATCCATGAATGGCATATTGCTTAATTCTTCAATTGTATCTTTTTTATAGGTAGCAACCCATATAAAAAGTCCAACAAAGAAAGTAAAGAAAATGAGTAGCGAAATAATTGGGAAGATTTCAATCCCTCCAATCGTTTCCATATTATGTTTAATGAACTTTAGCATATTGATTCACTTTTTTATATTATTCTTCTACTCTTTCTTTAATATCTGTACCTAAACGTTGTAAGTAAGCAATTACTGCTACAATTTCACGCTCGCTCATTGGAACAAACTCTTCTCCTTTTGCTTCAGCACGTTTTTTACTATCCTCATATGATTTAACATAATCTGGATCTCCTTCTAAATTAAGTGCAATTCCTTCTGCTTGCGCTTTAATAGAAGCTCTTGCATTAGCAATATCTTCATCTGTATAAGGAACACCTAATGTTCTCATTACGCTCATTTTCTTCTCAATGTCAGAATAATCTTTTGCTTTGTTAGCAAATAACCATTTATAACCTGGCATAATAGAGTTTGGAGATGTTGATTGTGGGTCAAACATGTGATTATAATGCCAGCTATCAGAATATTTACCTCCAACACGCATTAAATCTGGACCTGTTCTCTTAGACCCCCATAAGAATGGGTGATCATAAACATACTCTCCTGATTTTGAATACTCACCGTATCTTTCAACTTCAGAACGGAAAGGACGAATCTGTTGAGAGTGACATCCAACACAACCTTCTCTAATATATAAGTCACGACCTTCTAACTCTAATGGAGTATACGGTTTAACACTTGTAATAGTTGGAATATTCGACTTAACGAAGATTGTTGGTATAATCTGAACCATACCTCCAATTAAAATAGCAATTGTAGTTAAAATAGTAAACTGAATTGGTCTTCTTTCTAACCATACGTGCCATCCTTCTCCTTTTAATCTTCCCGCAGAAATTCTTGTTAATGCAGGTGCTTCAGCTAATTCATCTTCTACTGGTTGACCAGCTTTAACTGTTTTGTAGATGTTGTAAATTAATACAAGTACCCCAGCTAAGTATAATGTTCCTCCAATTGCACGCATCGCATACATTGGCATAATAGCAGTAACAGTTTCTAAGAAGTTACCATATTTTAATGTACCATCTGGATTAAAGTCTTTCCACATTAAGTGTTGAGAGAAACCTGCAACATACAATGGAATCACATATAAAATAATACCTAAAGTACCAATCCAGAAGTGGAAGTTAGCTAATGCTTTAGAATATAAATCTGTTTTTACCATTCTTGGGATTAACCAATAAACCATACCGAATGTCATAAATCCATTCCAAGCTAATGCACCAACGTGTACGTGAGCTACGATCCAGTCAGTAAAGTGAGCAATAGCGTTTACGTTTTTCAATGATAACATTGGTCCTTCAAACGTAGCCATACCGTATCCAGTAATACCTACAACGAAGAATTTTAAAACAGGATCTACTCTTACTTTATCCCATACTCCACGAAGCGTTAACAAACCGTTAATCATACCTCCCCAAGATGGAGCAATCAACATAACAGAGAATACTACTCCTAAGTTTTGTGCCCATTCAGGTAAAGCTGAATACAATAAGTGGTGAGGTCCCGCCCAGATGTATAAGAAAATTAATGACCAGAAGTGAATAATAGAAAGTCTATAAGAATAAACTGGTCTATTAGCAGCTTTTGGTAAGTAGTAATACATTAACCCTAAGAACGGTGTAGTTAAGAAGAACGCAACCGCGTTATGTCCATACCACCATTGAACTAATGCATCTTGTACCCCAGCATAAACTGAGTAAGATTTGAAAGCACTCACTGGTAACTCTAATGAGTTAAAGATGTGAAGTACTGCCACCGTAACGAATGTAGCTAAGTAGAACCAAATAGCAACATAAATATGACGCTCTCTTCTCTTGATGATTGTCATAATCATGTTAATACCAAATGTTACCCAAATAATTGCAATTGCAATGTCAATTGGCCATTCTAACTCGGCATACTCTTTTGATGTTGTGAACCCTAATGGCAAAGTAATTACTGCACCTATTAAGATTAATTGCCATCCGTAAAAGTGAAGATTACTTAAAAAATCACTGTACATTCTGGCTTTACATAACCTTTGTAAAGAGTAATAAATACCGCCAAAAATAGCGTTACCAACGAATGCGAAAATTACCGCATTTGTGTGTAGAGGACGTAATCTCCCGAAACTTAAGAACGATATTCCATCGGTTAAGTTAGGAAATATAAACATCACTGCTAACAGTAACCCTACTAGCATCCCTACTGCTCCAAAAAATATCGAAGCGTAAAGAAATTTCTTTACAATTTTGTTGTCATAATAAAATTGTTGCACTTCCATAGTTGTTTATATTTGATTTTCTTTTTGATTTTTATTGTTAGTCTTTTTTTCTTTCGAATCTTTTGAGGTGATTTTTACTTCATCGTCAAACAACATACGTACCGATGGAGTATACGAGTCATCAAACTGTCCACTCTTAACGGACTTGATGAACAAGTATAGAAAGATACCAGCGACAACAACGCTGATACTGATTAAGAAATAAATAACACTCATACCTTTTATTTACGTTACAAAATTAACATATACCCTTTCTCTAAAATATGATAAGTATCATATTCTAAATCTTTCTATCATCCTTTTCGTATATTTTTCTTAGCCATATAATTACTTAAAATTGTTACGAAACTTATGATAGATATTGTACTTATAGGCATTAAGATTGCAGCCACCAATGGCGACATCTTATTCATAATTGATACTGAGATACCTATGACATTATATGTTAACGCTAAGGTATAACTTAATTTGATAATTTTAACAGAATTCTTTGAGTATTTTAAGAATGACGCCAAACTTCCAAACATTTTAGCATCTAATATTCCATCGCTCGCAGGTGTAAAAACATTGACATTTTCAGACACAGAAACCCCTACATTACTCTGAGCCAATGCTCCAGCATCATTAAGACCATCTCCTACCATCATTACATTGCCTCCTGACTCCTGCAATTTCTTAACAAATTCCAGTTTTTCTTCTGGCTTTTGATTAAATACTAATTGTGTTCCTTTAGGCAACATTTCTTTCAAAATCGCAGCTTCACCATCATTATCTCCAGACAAAATAGCTAATTTATAACCACTTAGATCTAATTCTGAAAATAATTCACTTAGCCCATCTCGATAATGATTGGCAAAAATAAACTTCCCTTTATACTCGTCATTTATCTTAATATGGACAGCTGTTTCATTTAATACTTTCTCTTTTTGCTCTCCTAATAACATTGGAGAACCGATTAAATACTTCTGTCCATTTACGATTCCAATCAACCCTTTTCCAGCGATCTCTTCAAAGAACTCTGGCTTCACAACTACTTTTGTTGTCAAGAAATTATATAATTTTCTACTTAATGGGTGATTCGATGCACGAATTATATTTCTAATATCACTTTGTTCTTGTAACGATAAATCGCTACCGATATATTTAACTGCTGATGATGCATTCGTTGTAATTGTTCCTGTTTTATCAAATACAAGCGTATTTACCTTAGCCATTTGCTCTACAACAGTAACGTT
The DNA here is from genome assembly GCF_009799805.1 of Myroides phaeus. Classification (NCBI taxonomy): domain Bacteria; kingdom Pseudomonadati; phylum Bacteroidota; class Flavobacteriia; order Flavobacteriales; family Flavobacteriaceae; genus Myroides; species Myroides phaeus. Next base: position 1,683,510 of record NZ_CP047050.1, on the reverse strand, counting down.
CTTTAAGTAAAACTTCTTTCTACCATAAATACGAATGGCATTCCCTAATGTAAATGGTGCTGTTAATGCTAATGCACAAGGACAAGCAACAATTAAAATTGCTGTAAAAACATTAAATGCTGCATTCAAGTCTACAAAAGACCAACCGATAAAAGCTAAAATGGAAATTGTTAGTAAAACAGGCGTAAAATAATGACTTATTGTATCCGTAATTGTCTTGTATTTCATATCCACTTTCTTCTGAAACACATCATTACTCCACAATTGCGTCAAATAACTTTGTGACACTGTATTGATTGCTTCTATCTCCACAACATCACCTACTTGCTTTCCTCCTGCAAATAGTTTATCTCCTGATTTCTTTTCAACCGGAATTGCCTCTCCGGTTACAAAACTATAATCTATAAAAGCACTGCCTGAAATTAAAATCGAATCCACAGGAATCAACTCCTGATTTCTTATCAACAACCTATCTCCTTTGACAACATCGTACACTTGAACAGGTTCTTCTATATCACCTTCACTTAATTTTGTAATGGCAATCGGGAAATACGATTTATAATCGCGTTCAAAAGATAAAAAGTTATAGGTACGTTGTTGAAATAGTTTCCCTAACAGCATAAAGAAGACCAACATAGTCATACTGTCAAAAAAACCAGGTCCTAAATCAAATACAATATCAATTGTACTACGTAAAAACATTACAATAATTCCCAAAGCCATTGGAATATCAATTGTATAGTTTTTTGTTTTAATACCTTTCCACGCCGCTACATAATAGGGAGATGCCGAATAAAGAAAAACCGGCATAGATAAAATTAGAATTAACCATCTAAAAAAGTCTTTATACTGACGCATCCAAATATCATCAATATTAAAGTACTCAGGAAACGATAACATCATCACATTTCCAAAACTAAAAAAGGCAATACCTATCTTATACATCAAGCTTCTGTCTACAGCTTGAGGTTTTTCTTCATAGTTTTTTAAACTGATATATGGCTCGTATCCTATCTTGTTTAGCAACAAGACAATCTCTTTTAAAGTAACCTTATCTGAATTAAATGTAATCGTTGCTTTTTTCTCTGGAAAATTAACCAATACACGTAATACACCATCATTCAAGCGGTGTAAATTCTCTAATATCCAAATACAAGAACTACAATGTATGTGAGGAATGTAAAGCGACACAATATTAGTACTACCTTCATTAAATTCAAGTAGTTTATTAATGATATCTACCTTATCTAAAAAGTCATATTTACCATTAGCATCTTCTGGAGTTGCCCCAGGAGTAAGCTCCATATCATAATAACACCCTAAATCATTTTCGCTAAAAATCTCGTAAACTGTTTTGCAACCATTGCAACAAAACTCCTTCTCATCAAATTCAATGCGGTTGAATGTGTTAACTTCATTACCACAATGAAAACACGTCTTCTTATCCATAATAAATGCTCAAAATACCTTTAACAAAGGTCTACGTTTAATAAAGCAGAATATATGATATTTATCATAAAAAAAACGTACATTTGCAAAAAGTTTTTAACACAAATTATTAGTTATGGGTAGATGTGAGCAATGTATAATTAGAGAGTTTAGTTCTTTAAAAGCATTAACAAGGGAAGAACTCTTAACAATATCTGAAACAAAAACTCACTTCATTGTCAAAAAAGGTGAGACAATTTTTACAGAAGGTGACAACCTTAATGGTGTGTATTGTATCAAAGATGGTTTTTGTAAATTAACAAAACTAAATTCTAATGGTAAAGACACTATTGTAAAACTTGCTAAAGACGGGGACTTACTTGGCCAACGTTCTATCATCAATGAAGAAACTTCTAACCTTACAGCTACGGCTATTGAGGATATGCAAATCTGTTTTATTCCTAAAAAGGAAATGATGGATTACTTCACTGACAACAATAAATTCTCTTTATTAGTTACCAGAGACATTTGTAACCACTTAAAAGACGCTGATAAAGGCTTAGCTGATCATACCCATAAGACAGTGAAAGAACGTTTAGCTATTATTCTTTTAAAACTTGAAGAAGTTGGTGGTACAAACCAAGAAACAAATGCTTTAAACATTCAACTTTCACGTGAAGATTTAGCTAATATGGTTGGTACAGCTACAGAAAGTTGTATTAGACTATTATCTGATCTTAAGAAAGAGGGGATTATCGAACTTTCTGGTAAAAAAATTATCCTAAAAGATAAAGCTGAACTAAAAGCTTTAGCGCAATAATAAAATCTCTTTATTGATTTATTTGTTTTATATCATTTTAAAGAAAAACGCATTATTTTGAGCTCAAAATAATGTACTTTCGCATTATGATGAATGAAAAAAATTTAGAGTCATTAGAACGCATTCTAATCTCACCAAAAAAGATTACTATTATTCCCCATAGAAATCCAGACGGGGATGCTATTGGTTCAACATTAGGTCTTTATCATGTTCTAAAAAAAATAGGACATGATGTACACGTTGTAGCTCCTAACGATTTCCCTCATTTTTTAGCTTGGATGCCAGCAAGTGAAGATATCTTAATCTATGATAAAAATAGAGAGAATACTTCTAAACTTATTGCTGACTCTGATTATATATTCACATTAGACTTCAATGTTCTTCTTAGAACAGGAGATGATATGGAGAAAATGTTGCAAAAATTACCGAATCCTTTTGTTATGATTGACCATCACCAAATGCCAGGTAATTTTGCAGAATTAACGTTCTCTAATCCTGAATTTGGTTCTACTTGTGAACTTTTATATACAATCTTAGACAAGATTAACTTCACTAAATATATAGATAAAGATGCTGCTACTTGTATTTATACAGGTATTGTAACAGATTCTGGTTCTTTTAGATTCCCTAAAACCAATGCAAATACTCACCGTGTGATTGCTGCATTAATTGATAAAGGAATTGATAACCCACAAATTCACAACAATCTTTTTGACAATAGTAGTTATAATAGATTACAACTTTTAGGTAGAGCTTTACAAAATATGGTATTGCTTCCTGAGTTAAATACTTCGTACATATTCTTAACAGATGAAGACTTAAACGAGTTTAAACACGTTAAAGGAGATACGGAGGGAGTTGTTAATTATGGTTTGTCAATTAAAGGAATTGACTTAACTTTATTCTTTATTGAGCGCAAAGACGAGGGGATTATCAAAATTTCCCTACGTTCTCAAGGTAATTTCGATGTTAATTTATTGGCTCGAAAATACTTTGAAGGAGGCGGACACGTTAATGCGGCTGGTGGTAAGTCAAATTTATCACTACAAGAAACAATCGAAAGATTCAAAGAAATTATATCAAAACACAAAAACGAGTTTTATGTTTAAATGTATTAAGTTTTTAGGTTTTCCTATTTTATTAAGCCTTTTTGTTAGTTGTGCACAAAATGAACCAGCAAGAAAACCAATCTCAAAGTCAAAAGAGAATGTAATACACTCTTCTGCTAAAATGAATATGGAGTTAATTAAAAGTGAGGAAGATTTAATTACCAATTACATTGACACACACCCTGAAAGCACTTACATCAATTCAAAAAATGGCTTTTGGTACACTTATTTAAAAAGAGAATTGAAGGATTCTATTAGACCTATTGCAGGTAATACAGTAGCTTATACGTATAACATAAGTACATTACAAGATAGTGTATTATACACAAAAAATGATATTGGTACTCTGAATTATCTTGTTGACAAAGAAGAGATTTTACCTGTCCTTCGACACTCTTTAAAATTAATGAAGGCTAATGAAGCTATCAAAGTTATTACCCCTTCTATTTTAGCTTATAGCTATTTAGGAGACAAACAAAAAATTGATAAAAACCAACCTCTAATCTTTACAATCGAATTACAATCTATTGAAAAAAATTATTAACTAATATGAAAAAAATGACAAGTTTAGTATTAAGTATTGTTGCTTTAATTTCATCTTGTGCATCACCTAAAGCTGATTTACCTGATGGACTTTACGCAGACATTAAAACGTCAAAAGGAACTATTGTAGCTGAATTAGAATATGAAAAAGCTCCTGTAACTGTAGCTAACTTCGTTTCTCTTGCAGAAGGAAATAATCCATTTGTAGACTCTCAATTCAAAGATAAAAAATATTATGACGGAATTACTTTTCACAGAGTAGTTTCTAACTTCGTTATCCAAGGAGGAGACCCTACTGGTACTGGTTCTGGTGGTCCTGGTTATGTATTTAAAGATGAGTTTGACGAAACTTTAAAACACGATAAAGCAGGTACACTTTCTATGGCTAATAGCGGACCTTTTACTAACGGAAGTCAATTCTTTATTACACACAAGGCAACTCCACATTTAGATAATATGCACTCTGTATTTGGCTACACCGTTAAAGGACAAGATGTAGTAGATGCAATTGAACAAGGGGACAAAATCGAATCTATCAAAATTATTAGAATCGGTAAAAACGCTAAGAAATTCAATGCTGCAAAAGTCTTTAAAAAATACTTTGAAGAAGAGGCTGCTTCAAAAAAAGAAAGTGAAGATAAATTGAATAACGCAAAGAAAGAACAAGCTGATAAAATCACTGAATTAAAAGCTAAAGCTATAAAAACGGCTTCTGGTTTATCTTACGTAATTGTAAAAGAAGGTGAAGGTGCTAAACCGAATATCGGTCAAGAAGTATTGATCGATTATGCTGGTTTCTTTGAAAACGGAATTATGTTCGATTCAAGTAATGAAGAGCTTTCTAAAACTTTTGGAACTTTTGACGCAAGAAGAGCTGCTTACAACCAATACATTCCAATTCCTTTTAAATATGGAACTAAAACTGGTTTAATACCTGGTTTTATTGAAGGTATTGAGCAAATGAAAATAGGAGATAAAGCTATTGTTTTTATTCCTGCTCATTTAGCTTATGGTGAAAGAGGTGTAGGTCCTATTCCACCAAATACAGACTTAGTATTTGAATTAGAAATGATAGCAAAATAAGCTACCTATAATTGTATTAAAAAAGGCTTGACAGATGTCAAGCCTTTTTTTATCCCAAACGCTAAGTAATCAAAATTCAAGCTTATAAAGCAAACATATACCTTAAAAGTATAGTTATTATATTGGATAAAATGTTTTTTTTACATAATTTACAAGTGTTAAAATACTTTTATTCAATTCATTAACTAAAAATATACAATATGACTTCAGAGAGCAAAGACACAAAATTCATTAAGGTATTGGGAGTTATCGCTACTATAATGTCTGTGGCAATGTATGTTTCTTATATACCACAAATTATGGCAAATTTAGAAGGTAATAAAGGTGACTATATACAACCCTTAGTAGCTGCAATCAATTGTAGTCTTTGGGTAACCTACGGAGCACTGAGAAAAGACTGGCCTTTAACAGCAGCAAATGCACCCGGAATCCTATTCGGTTTATTCGCTTGCTACACCGCTATATTTTAAATATTAAAAGCTTTAATCAACTTTCTGCTATTTTAAACATAACTAATCACAGAGAATAAAAAACAGTCTTAAAAAGGCTTATTTACTTACATAATTAAAACATCATTAAAAGCACTCTGAATAAAATAAAAAAGGCTACGTTAACTAACGTAGCCTTTTTTATAGGTAAGCATTCGGAACACTATGCTTCTTCAATAGAAGGTGTTTCTTCAACTTTTTGTTGCTGTGGTAAATCAGCTCTTGTCAAGAAAGTCATTACTTCTGAATCAATTTCACCAACTGTTTTCTTGAATAATTCGAAAGCTTCAAATTTATAAATCAACAATGGATCTTTTTGTTCGTGAACAGCTAACTGAACTGATTGTTTAAGCTCATCCATTTTTCTTAGGTGCTTTTTCCAAGCATCATCTAAAATAGATAAAGTAATGTTTTTCTCGAAATCATCGATTAAAGACATCCCTTGTGTTTGATAAGCCTCCTCTAAATTAGTAACAATATTAACCGATTTAACTCCATCTGTAAACGGAACTACAATACGTTCAAATTGTCCTTCATTATTTTCGTAAACGTTTTTAATTACTTTAAATGCTTCAGCAGCACTACGAGCACATTTATCTTGGTATGCTTTATATACGATCTCGTATTGTTTATTAGCAAGTGTTACAACGTCATCTTTTGCAAACTCACTTTCACTAACGATTGTATTTACAGCAAAATTACGAATGATATCAAACTCATAGTTTTTATAATCATTTGCCATTTTATTAGTGTCAATGATACGCTCACATAAATCATACATCATATTAGCGATATCCACTTTAAGACGCTCACCAAACAATGCGTGTTTTCTACGTTTGTAAATCACCTCACGTTGTGCATTCATAACGTCATCATATTCTAATAAACGCTTACGAATACCAAAGTTATTCTCTTCTACTTTTTTCTGTGCTCTTTCAATAGACTTAGTCATCATTGAGTGTTGGATTACCTCTCCATCTTCAAGTCCCATTCTGTCCATAATCTTAGCTACACGCTCTGAACCGAACAAACGCATTAAGTTATCTTCTAAAGAAACGTAGAACTGAGAACTTCCTGGATCTCCTTGACGTCCTGCACGACCTCTTAACTGACGGTCAACACGACGTGAATCGTGTCTCTCTGTACCGATAATTGCTAAACCACCTCTGTCTTTTACTTCTTGAGATAATTTAATATCCGTACCACGACCTGCCATATTCGTAGCAATAGTTACGATACCTGGTTGTCCTGCTTCCTCAACAATTTGAGCTTCTTGTTTGTGTAATTTAGCATTTAATACATTGTGCTTAATTCCACGCATTTTCAAAGATCTACTCAATAACTCAGAAATCTCAACTGAAGTAGTACCAATCAATACTGGACGTCCAGCATTAGATAATTCAACTACGTCTTCAATTACAGCTTTAAATTTCTCACGTACTGATCTATAAATCTTATCTTCTTTATCGTGACGAGCAATTCCACGGTTAGTAGGAATTTCAACTACGTCTAATTTATAAATTTCTAAAAGCTCTCCCGCCTCTGTAGTAGCTGTACCAGTCATACCAGCAAGCTTGTTATACATACGGAAGTAGTTTTGTAATGTAATCGTAGCAAATGTTTGAGTAGCTGCTTCAATTTTCACGTTTTCTTTAGCCTCAATCGCTTGGTGTAATCCGTCTGAATAACGACGTCCATCCATAATACGACCTGTTTGCTCATCAACGATCATAATCTTATTGTCCATTACTACATACTCAGTATCTTTTTCAAATACAGTATATGCTTTTAATAATTGACTTAAAGTATGAATACGCTCACTCTTAATTCCGAAATCTTGGAACAAAGCTTCTTTTGCTTCTGCTTCTTGTTCTTTTGGCAATTTTAATGCCTCAATTTTCGAGATTTCAGTTCCGATATCTGGTAATACGAAGAAATTTTCATCTGTATCTTGAGATAACGCTTTAATACCATTATCAGTCAACTGAACTTGGTTGTTTTTCTCTTCGATAACAAAATATAAAGCCTCATCTACTTTATGCATTTCTCTATTGTTGTCCTGCATATAGTGATTTTCAGTTTTTTGAAGTAATTGTTTTACACCTTCTTCACTTAAAAACTTAATCAACGCTTTATTCTTAGGTAAACTTCTATATGCTCTTAACAATAAGAATCCACCTTCTTTTGTATTTCCTTCACGAATTAATTTTTTAGCTTCTGCTAAGAAACCATTCGCAAGTTTTCTTTGCATTTCAACTAAGTTAGCAACCTGTGGTTTTAACTCGTTAAATTCGTGTCTATCTCCTTGTGGAACTGGTCCTGAAATAATCAATGGCGTTCTTGCATCATCTACTAATACAGAATCCACCTCATCCACAATAGCAAAATTGTGTTTTCTTTGAACTAATTCTTCTGGCGAATGCGCCATATTATCTCTTAAGTAGTCAAAACCGAACTCGTTATTTGTACCGTAAGTAATATCCGCAGCATAAGCAGCACGTCTTCCTGGAGAGTTTGGTTGGTGATTATCAATACAATCAACTGTCATACCGTGGAACTCGAATAAAGGAGCTTTCCACTGACTATCCCTTTTTGCTAAATAATCATTCACAGTTACTAAGTGAACACCATTACCTGTCAATGCATTTAGGTACAATGGAGATGTAGCAACTAATGTTTTACCCTCCCCTGTTTGCATCTCTGCAATTTTACCTTCGTGCAATACAATTCCTCCGATCATCTGAACATCGTAGTGAACCATATCCCAAGTAACTTGTTTTCCTGCAGCACTCCAAGTATTTGCCCAATGTGCCTTATCTCCAACGATAGTTACATATGGTTTTGTTTCAGCAAACTCAATATCTTTTGGTGTAGCAGTAACAATAACTGTTTCATTTTCTTTAAATCGACGTGCAGTTTCTTTTACCACAGCAAACGCTTCTGGTAAAATATCTAATAACAATTTTTCTGAATTGTTATACGCCTCTTTTTCTAAGCTATCAATATTAGCATAAATAGCTTCTCTCTTATCAATATCCTGAGTTTTCTCAATTTCTTCTTTGTAAGAAGCAATTTTCTCATCTTGATTAGCTCTTGACTGTTGTATTTTTTCTTTAAAATAAATAGTCTTTGCTCTCAATTCGTCATTTGACAAACTTGCCAAGCTTGAATCGTAAGATTTTATTTTTTCAATTAATGGTTTTATTGCTTTGATATCTCGTTCCGATTTATCACCAACAAATACCTTTAATATAGTGTTTATCAGGCTCATAACTTTATATGATTTTATTCTATTAACTTCTAAAGGTAAACTTAAATAAAAAAAAAGCCTCTATAAAAGGCTTTTTTTAATTTGTATCTTAATACTCATCCTCGTTCCAAAGATAATCTTCGTCAGTTGGATAATCTGGCCATATCTCTTCCATTGATTCGTATATCTCCCCTTCATCTTCGATAGATTGAAGGTTTTCAACTACCTCAAGTGGAGCGCCCGTTCTAATAGCATAATCAATAAGTTCATCCTTAGTAGCAGGCCATGGAGCATCACTTAGATAAGATGCTAATTCTAATGTCCAATACATCTCTATTCGTTTTTAATTTTTAATGCAAAAATAATTTTTATTATGAAATTATCAAGCTTTTTTTTATTTATTTCGTGTAATTCTAAGAACGTAGTGTTCTAAAAGTAAATAACTTTTAGATAAAATCTTATTTATTAAGATTCCTTACGAGGAACCCACTTTACTTCTTCAGCACCCAAATCAAAAGTCAACTTTCGTGCCAACACAAATAGATAGTCAGAAAGTCGGTTTAAATACATTAAAACAGACTCATCAACAGGTTCTATCTCGTTCAATTGTACTGACAGACGCTCTGCTCTACGACAAACACATCTGGCAATATGACAGAATGACACTGTTGTATGACCGCCAGGCAACACAAAATGAGTCATTGGCGGTAGTGATTCCTCCATACGATCAATTTCATTCTCTAACAACGCCATATCAGCTTCGCTAATTTTTGGAATATTTAAGCGTTCTTTCCCATTTTTTAAAATGGCTTTCTCTGGATCTGTAGCCAAAACAGCACCAACAGTAAATAACCGATCTTGTATCTCTATCAAAACGTTTTTATACAATTGATTCATTTCTTGATCGCGTATCAGTCCAATATAAGAGTTCAACTCATCTACTGTTCCATAACTTTCTATGCGTATATGATGTTTAGGAACACGCGTTCCTCCAAACAATGCCGTAGTTCCTTTATCTCCTGTTTTTGTATATACCTTCATCTATTTTATAGTCTATTGGCTAATTAATAACTTCACCAAATTACAACAAATAATTCAACTTAATACCTATCTTACTTTATTCGCTCATCACTTTCTATTACCCCATCTCTAAGGCGAATTATTCGATGAGCGTGTTCTGCAATATCTTCTTCGTGGGTAACTAATATCACTGTATTTCCATTAGCGTGAATCTCATCAAACAACCCCATAATCTCAATCGAAGTCTTCGTATCTAAATTACCGGTTGGCTCATCTGCTAAAATAATCGCAGGTCTATTAACAAGTGCTCTTGCTACAGCTACACGTTGTCTTTGTCCTCCAGAAAGTTGATTAGGATGATGATCCATTCGATCACTTAACCCCACCTGTGTCAAAACCTCTGTTGCTCGTTCATTTCGTTCAACTTTTGAATAACCAGCATACACCATAGGCAAAGCTACATTGTCCAACGCTGTAGTACGAGGTAACAAATTAAACGTCTGAAAAACAAAACCAATATTCTTATTGCGGATTTCTGCAAGTTGATCGTCATTTAAAGAACTGACATCCTTGCCATTCAAGATATATTCACCTGAAGAGGGTGTATCTAAGCAACCTAATATATTCATCAAAGTTGATTTACCAGAACCTGAAGGCCCCATTAGAGCAACATAATCTCCCTTATCAATCTGAAGATTCACCCCTTTTAAAACTTTGACAGTTTCTGTACCCAACTTAAAGTTGCGCTTAATATCCTTTACATCGATGATAGTTTCTCTCATAGCAATTGCATTACTTTTACCTAAGCTTAGTTGTAATAGCGTTTAAAAGACTATCACTAACATAAACTTAAAGATTAAAAATACTAAAGCTATTCTATATTACCACGATTAAAGACAATAAAATTACATTCGAAGTGTAAAATGTTGCTTCAATTGTTCTGATCTAATAAAAGCTAAACCGAAATAGTAAAAATCCAACGTCACGATAAAACGTTCATCACTTACTACATCTTCCCACAATTGATCAACTACAGAATTCTCTTTTCTCCTATCAAACATCAATACTGTATCATTGTGCATCGCAGCATACAAAATATCACTTGTAAGCGCAGATTGTTGATCAAGCGAACTACCAATCCAAATTAAATCACTTTTACCTTGAGAAGGCTTAAAACAAGTAACAGCAGTAGAAGTAACCTCTATTTTCTGTTCAACTCCAATAATAGCTATATGCTTTGGCGCATAATAAGCCAACACCCTTTGAGGAAAGGCATTTTTTTTAGCTAACTTCTTCCATCTCGAATCTTTAGGATAAAGACCTTTAGTCAACAAATTAAAAACAAAGGGAGAATGCACCCCGTGTTCATTACTTGATTTCCACCAAAACTTAAAGTAATTCTTTTCCTTAGTCATCTTGTTGTAGGTTTGAAGCAAACAAAAATAGGTTATAAATAAAAAAAGCCCATCAAAATGATGAGCTTTTTGTGACCGCGGCAGGATTCAAACCTGCAACCTTCTGAGCCGTAATCAGATGCGCTATTCAGTTGCGCCACGCGGCCGAAATAACGTTAAATTGTCTATTAGACTTTTTGTGACCATGGCAGGATTCAAACCTGCAACCTTCTGAGCCGTAATCAGATGCGCTATTCAGTTGCGCCACATGGCCATTTCGTTATTGCGAGTGCAAATATAGAACGATATTCTGTAAATACAAACTCCATCTGCGTTTTTTTTCAATCCTTTTTTGACCAATCCTTTTAAATAACTATAAATAAGCTATTTGTAAGGAAAAATATTTTTATATTTTTTTTACTCAAAAAAGAACAAAACTACTTTTTACTCAAAACACCAACAAATACAAGCGAATCCGAAACACCTACATCTAATAAAAATTACGTCAATACAGACTTAAAATTTATCCTTTGGCGGTAAATAATAGATATATAAAGCAGCTGTTATTACAAATAAAACTAAAATAAAGTAAAACGAGTTTCCCGTAAATAGTCCAAAAACCAAAAATAGTATTGTTGCAATTGCTCCTATAAATAGAAAATCGAAACTTTTTTTATCTATTAACTCGTCATCCCAATCTTCTTCTTCTTGTTCTAATAATTCTTTTTCCTTTTGCTTATACTCTAAATACTCTTCTTTACTCTTAAAACTCTTTACAGTAAAAAACTGTCGAACTATTAAGAATGTTACTATTGCAACCACAAAAAACACAACCACTGCACTCATCTACTATTCAAATTCTTGTTTTTAACACTCCGAAAATAACTATTTTATCAAACTCTACAAAAATTATATAATATAGATTTTAATAAATATGTTATAAAGTTAAATATTTAGACTTGTTTTACTTATTTACCAAATACTCATAAAAAAAGAGGATGCTCACACATCCTCTTTTTTTTATATTTAAAATAACAACTCTCTACTCCTTTCAAAGCATAAGATTTTGTCATTACTATCTCTACTTCTCGTTTAAAGTTTTCAAGAAATCATCATTATTATCTGTCCTTCTTAGATTATCAATAATAGATGTCATCGCCTCTACAGAATTCATATTATCCATTACATTACGCATAACCCAAAGGCGCTGTAAAGCATCTTTATCTAATAATAAGTCATCGCGTCTTGTACTTGATGAAGTAATATCAATTGCAGGGAAAATACGCTTATTAGAAAGTTTTCTATCTAACTGAAGTTCCATATTACCAGTACCTTTAAACTCTTCAAAGATAACCTCATCCATTTTTGAACCAGTATCTACAAGAGCAGTTGCAATAATACTTAAAGAACCTCCATTTTCAATATTACGAGCAGCACCAAAGAAACGTTTTGGTTTTTGTAGCGCATTAGCATCTACCCCACCACTCAATACCTTACCTGAAGCAGGTTGTACCGTATTATAAGCACGTGCTAAACGTGTAATTGAATCTAATAAAATAACAACATCGTGACCGCATTCAACTAAACGCTTTGCTTTCTCTAAAACGATATTAGCAACTTTCACGTGTCTTTCTGCAGGTTCATCAAATGTTGAAGCAATAACCTCAGCATCTACACTTCTCTGCATATCTGTAACCTCTTCTGGACGCTCATCAATTAAAAGTACGATTAAATAAGCCTCTGGGTGATTCGCAGCAATAGCATTTGCTACATCTTTTAACAACATCGTTTTACCCGTCTTTGGTTGTGCAACGATCATACCACGTTGTCCTTTACCAATTGGAGCAAACATATCCATTAAACGAGTTGATACCGTACTTTTTCTTCCATCAAGATTAAACTTCTCTTGAGGAAATAAAGGTGTCAAATGTTCAAATGATACTCGGTCACGCACAGCTTGTGGATCGTGTCCGTTAATTTTTAATACTCTTACAAGTGGGAAAAACTTCTCTCCTTCTTTTGGAGGTCTTACCACTCCTTTAACTGTATCTCCCGTTTTTAAACCAAATAATCTAATTTGAGATTGCGATAAGTAAATATCATCAGGAGAAGATAAATAGTTATAATCTGCAGAACGCAAGAACCCATAACCATCAGGCATCATTTCAAGAACACCTTCACTTTCAATAATTCCGTCAAACTCATAATCTGGTTCTCTGTAATTATTGCGTTTATTATTATGGTTGTTATTATTTTTATTTTGTTGATTATTGTGTGGCTTTTTATTTTGATCTGAATCATTATTTTGATTCGTTTCAGCAAGAACATTAACCTCAGCAACATCTGTATCTACATCAGCCACAGTAGAAACTGCTTTTGTCTCTGTTGGCTCAACTGTATTTCTATTCTGATTTTTAAAATCTCTTTTTTGAGAATCGCGGCGATTAGAATCATCACCTCTCTTTTTATTAAATTCCCTTTTATTTTCACGATTATGAGCTGGCTTAGCCTCTCTCACACCTTCTGCTTTTTCTTCTGTACTGGTTGTATCAGTAGAAACTCTTTTTTCGTTTTGTTTTGCAGCGGGTTTTCTATGAGGTTTATCAGCAATTACCTGAGAAGCTTGTTCTAACTTCGCTCCTAACTTGCTCTCTTCTTCTTGGGGTTTATTTAGTCTTGGACGCTTTGATTTATCGCTCGACTCTCCAACTTCTTGTGGCGTTGCAGCTTTCTTAGGATTAACAGTATTCGGTCCTTTCACACTCTCCTTTGCAACATTAGAATCTGCTTTTTGACTACCTAAAATTTGCGTAATAAGCTCATCTTTCTTCAATGAAGCGATTTTACCTATTTTGGCTTTTTTAGCAATCTCCTGAAGGTCAGCAACCTTCATTTTTTTTAATTCGGAAATTTCAAACATAAAAATGTTTATAGATTATAAAAATATTGAATTATATATTTTAAATAAGATGGGAATTTAAAATAGAATTGCCGTATTATGAAGAACTTACGGCAGTACTGATGCAATATTACGAATTAATTTTTACAAACAATAGGTTTTTTACAAAAAGAAACGTTATTTTTGTATTTCATTTTTTACAAATCATGTTACAAAGAATTCAAACTGTTTACTTAATCATCGTTTTTGTACTTGTAGGTGTTTTACCATTCATATTCCCTTTGTGGACTAATGGAGAGGGTACAGAAATCTATTCGATGCATATACCTATGTTTACTATCCTTTTCGGATTATCAGTTGCTATGACAGTAGTAGCTATCTTAGGATATAACAATCGCAAAAGACAGTTTGTCATCAATCGTTTGAATATAATATTAAATTTTATACTAGTAGGATTATTCATATACAGATCACTAAACATATCTGGAGAAGCAGTTGATACTGTTTCGGAGAAAGGTATTGGAATGTTCCTCCCTCTTATTTCTATCCTGTTTATCGTGTTAGCAAACAGAGCCATTAAGAAGGATGAAGATCTCGTAAAATCAGTAGATCGTTTAAGATAAACCTAATATCTTAGTTTATTAGTGCGTTAAAAAAGCCGAACTTTAAAGTTCGGCTTTTTTGTTTTTTGACCATTCGATTATCTCTAAATCACTAATCTTACCTTGGTCTATTTTAAAGCACAGCATAGTTCGCACTTGATGAAAACCACTGATTCCTGCTGCTCCTGGATTCATATGTAATACTCCCAACATCTGATCATATTGCACCTTTAGTATATGTGAATGCCCACAAATGTAAATCCCTGGATGTTCTGTCATTATTCTTTGTTTCACACTTGCTTTATACTTTCCAGGATAACCTCCAATATGTATCATATACACCTTCATCCCTTCACACTCAAAAAACTGTTCTTCTGGAAACTCTAACCTTGCCTCTGCTCCGTCTATATTTCCGTAAACAGCGCGCAAAGGTTTTACCTTCTTAATCGTATCAGTTACTGTTAAGTCCCCTATATCTCCAGCGTGCCAAACCTCATCAGCTTGTACTACATATTTCATAATATGCTCATCTATACAACTATGCGTATCAGACAATAATAATATATTCTTCACCTGTATTACCTATTTAAAACAAGAAAGCCTCTCTACTGAGAAGCTTTCTAATATGATTACTCTGTATAAAACAAAATTAACTCTTCTATCGCATTCTGACAAACGGGACAGAAATCTGGGTATTGATTTGTTTTCATTCTACAATCTAATGTTCCTTTGTAAATCTTTCTTCCTGCTAATCCTTCATAAACACCTATTGGATATTTTTTCACGTCTTTAGCGTCAGTTGGAATTGGCGTACCTTTTTTCAACATTTTCTTCCACTTACTATTAAAATCTACAAGTGTAGTAATGTTTCTCTCCCACGGTTCGCTTACATTCGAAATTAAATCACTTAACACATCTTGCTCATAAAAATACTCATCTGCTAATCCGGCAAAACTATGACCAAACTCGTGCACTACCACCGGTTTAAAATCCTTATTCCCCGTTGTAGTTAATGTGTACGAGTTGTAAATTCCACCACCACCATACACATCAGTATTCGCTAAAATAACAATGTGCTCGTAAGGAATACCCGCCAAAACATCGTGTAATTTTTTAATGCGATTAGTCGTCAAATAACGCTCTGAATAAAAAGTATCAAAATTTGACTCTACGGCTGTCTTACGCCACTCTCCTTTACGAGGCACGCTTACTCCAGAATCTTGAGAAGCACTCTTTACAGCAATAAAATTAAAGTTATCTGCAAATTTGCCAAACGGTTTGTGCTTTAAAATTTCCTCTATTGAAACCTTAGCTGCAGTCATAAACTTATCCATCTCTCCTGCTTGAAAACCTTCTGCTACAAAAACCACATTGATCGCTTTTCCCTCATCTTTCGCTTTATGTAAATATACGTGTTCTGTTACATCCGCTACTCCTTTTTGATGAATCAACATATCAGTTGGATCAACATAGTGAACTAATGTATCTTTCTCTTTGCCATTTTCGTCAAATAACACAAGTTCAATGCGCACTTTATGCTTTGGAAATGGAACTAAGAATACGTTTTCAAAACTCTTTGTAGTGCGTTGTGCTTCCTCAGTAGATAACCACTCTTGAAATAGTGTACTAAAACTATTCGTATAAATAAGTAAATCACTCTGCTCATCGTAAACGCGTACTTGTCCATTACCTTTTAGTGCATTTTCACTCAGGTGATGTGTTCTCCCTGCCCATTGTGGATACGAAGCTAACTCGTCTAATAAAATAAACTGTCGTTTGGCATCTCCTCCAAATACATAGTCTAATCGCAATGTTTTATCTTCAAAATAGTCTTTAAATTCTTGTGCACTGACCATTGTACTAAGGCACAATGCTAACAGTAAAAATAGTTTCTTCATTATGTTGTTTGGTTATTAAAAGGTAAAAATAGAAATTATTTACCAACTTATTTTGTACTTTTGTAAACATAAGTCATTATCTCTTTTAGATAAACTTTCTACGCTTTTAACTTATTTACTGTAAACACAAAATTGCTAAGCTGTTTTTCTCATTCCTATAAAAGATGACAGATACAGAGCAAAATCCTTCTAATCACTCAGTCGTAATCACAGTATAATTTAGCTATTTCCCATTTCTTACTTACCTTTTCAAAACAAGGTCATTAGGCTATTTTTTTGCATTCATTTACAGAGTGTATGTATACTGTATGTATAGTGCTTGTATACCCGTTGTATACTTTCTATGTAAAAAGATACAAACACCCTACATACATTAAACATAGGATATACATACTGACTGCATAAAACAGTCTTAACATTCGCGGTATTTTCTCAATGCTTTCAACAACTACTTTTTCCTTGTTTTAAAACACACACTCCTATTGCCCACTTATAAGAGTAAAAACTAATTTTATAATAACATAAACAGCCTAATCGTCTTTTTAAAGTATATTTGCTCTTTGTAAAAAACAGATTCACTTTGAGATACTTTTTAGAATTCGCTTATAACGGAACTCATTATCACGGTTGGCAACTACAACCGAATACTAAAACGGTACAAGAAATGCTTACTCACGCTATTTCTACCTTACTTCGCACGCCTATTGAGCTGGTGGGGGCTGGAAGAACAGATGCTGGGGTTCACGCAAAACAGATGTATGCACATTTTGATTTTGACGAGCCTTTTGAAAAAGCGACTTTGGTTCAAAAAATGAATTCTTTTTTACCTGAAGATATTGTTGTTTTTGACATTCATACCGTTGCTGAGGAAGCACACGCTCGTTTTGATGCTACTGCTCGTACGTATGAATACCATATGCATTTGTTTAAAGATGCTTTTTCTAACGATTTAAGCTTTTATCACTTCAGACCATTAAACGTTGGGTTGATGAATGAAGCGGCTAAAATCTTATTTGAATATGAAGACTTCGAGTGTTTTTCTAAAACGCATACGGATGTTTTCACATTCAACTGCACGATTTACAAAGCAGAATGGGAAGTAAAAGACAACAATAAATTAGTGTTTACTGTTTCTGCAAACCGCTTCTTGCGAAATATGGTGCGTGCAATAGTAGGTACATTAATTAATGTTGGTCTGGAAAAAATTACGCTTGACGATTTTAGAAAAATCATCGAAAGCAAAAACAGAGGAAACGCAGGGTTTTCAGTTCCCGGAAAGGGACTATTTTTAACTAAAGTAAGTTATCCTTATTTATGAAACGAATTAAATCTATATCACTACAAAAAATATTAAACTTCGCTAAGCCTTATAAAAAGCGATTTAATTGGGTAGTGGTATTTGCTATAACTTTATCCATCTTTGCTGCTATACGTCCGTATATGCTAAAGCTAACAGTGGATGAGTATGTACAGAAACAAGACAAAATGGGATTGCTTCTTTATGTAGGACTAATGGGTATTGTCTTATTATTAGAAGTGTCTTCTCAATTTTTCTTTACTTATTGGGCTAACTGGTTAGGACAAGACATTGTTAAGGACATCAGAGAAAAATTGTTTGATAAAATCATCAGTTTTAGAATGCGCTATTTTGACAATGAACCTGTTGGTAAATTAGTAACGCGTTCGGTGTCTGATATTGAGTCTATCGCAAGTATTTTTAGTCAAGGACTTTTTATGATTGTCAGTGACTTACTTAAGATGTTTGTGGTGCTTTGTATTATGTTCTATATGAACTGGAAATTGAGCTGTATCGTATTAGTTGCAATGCCAATATTACTTTATGCAACTCGCGTATTCCAGTTAAAAATGAAAACCGCTTTCCAAGAAGTACGTACGCAGATTTCTAACCTAAATACTTTTATTCAAGAGCGATTGACAGGAATGAAAATTGTTCAATTGTTTTCAAGAGAGAATATAGAATACGAGAAGTTTAAAGAAATCAACCAACGACACAATCAAGCTTGGTTGAAAAACATTATGTACAACTCGATTTTCTTCCCTATTGCTGATATTGTATCATCGCTAACCTTAGGGTTTGTTATTTGGTACGGAGGAATGTCGATTGTGAATGGTGATAACTTAACCACGTTTGGAGATTTGTTTGCTTACACAATGTTGATTACAATGCTTTTTAACCCATTGCGTCAAATTGCGGATAAGTTTAACGTAATGCAAATGGGAATTATTGCAGCGGAACGCGTGTTTGAAGAACTTGAACTTGACGAGGTTATTGAGGATAAAGGTACGCTTATTGCTCCGCAGTTTAAAGGACATATTTTGATGAAAGATGTGCGATTTAGCTATATTCCTGAAGTGGAAATTTTAAAGGGTATTAACTTAGAAATTGAAGCTGGAAAAACAATTGCTATTGTCGGGTCTTCTGGAGCAGGAAAGTCAACAATCATCAACTTATTAAACCGCTTTTACGATATTAATAGTGGTTCTATCAAGATTGATGGTACAGATATAAACGAGTTTAAACTGGATTCGCTACGAAAACAAATTGCTGTGGTACTACAAGATGTTTTCTTGTTTAGTGATAGTATTTTTAACAATATTACGTTACACAATCCTAATATCAGTAGAGCGGATGTAATTAAAGCAGCGAAAACAATCGGTATTCACAACTTCATTGAAAGTTTACCAGGTGGATATGATTACAACGTGAAAGAAAGAGGAGTTATGTTGTCATCAGGACAAAGACAGCTTATTGCTTTTTTACGTGCTTATGTAAGTAACCCAAGTATTTTGATATTAGATGAGGCTACTTCTTCTATTGATACACATTCAGAAGAATTACTTCAAAACGCTACTGATTACTTGACAAAAGGGCGTACATCAATTATCATTGCCCACCGTTTGGCTACCATTGTCAATGCAGATCAAATCATTGTTATGGACAAAGGTCAGATTGTTGAAAAAGGAACACATAAAGAACTCCTTGAATTAGAAAAGGGGTATTATAAAAACCTATATGAATCGCAATTTAAAATTGCAGAAGGAGCTTAAAAATATGAATTGAGGGAAGAGGTTATCTTCCCTCTTTTTTTTGTTTAAAAAACGACTTTCCCTTACAATTAGTGAATTTATTACAACTATTAAGTGTTATAGTTAAGCAATCTCAAAGTTATTTTATGACTAATAACAGCTTGCACAGACTACAGAACCTGCATATTTACTGCCAAGTTTTTTAATGGATTGGTAAAAAATAAGTGTATTTTCTGACAATAATAAATTGTTAGACGACAAAATACTAATCCCCCTTCACAATTCATTAAAGAACAGCTGACCAACTTTTCAATCCGAAAGTTTCAAGTAAGAAAATAAATGATTATTTTCGTAGCATAAAATATAGAAATATATACATATGAAATTCGATATTATTGTTTTAGGAAGTGGCCCTGGAGGTTACGTGACTGCGATCAGAGCATCTCAATTAGGCTTTAAAGTTGCGGTAGTTGAAAAAGAAAACTTAGGAGGTATCTGTTTAAACTGGGGATGTATCCCTACGAAAGCACTTCTAAAATCTGCCCAAGTATTTGAATACCTTAAACACGCTTCTGATTACGGATTGACTATCAATGGTGAAGTAGACAAGGATTTCAATGCTGTTGTTGCACGTTCTCGTAATGTTGCAGAAGGAATGAGCAAAGGAGTTCAATTCTTAATGAAAAAGAATAAAATCGAAATCATCGATGGATTCGGAAAAGTAAAAGCTGGTAAAAAAGTTGACGTAACTGATAAAGATGGTAACGTAACTGAAATATCTGCTGATCATATTATCATCGCTACTGGTGCGCGTTCAAGAGAATTACCTAACTTACCACAAGATGGTAAAAAAGTAATTGGATACCGCCAAGCAATGACTTTACCTCAACAACCTAAGAAAATGATTGTTGTTGGTTCTGGTGCAATTGGAGTTGAATTTGCTTACTTCTACAATGCAATGGGTACTGATGTAACTATTGTAGAGTTTATGCCAAATATTGTTCCTGTTGAAGACGAAGATATCTCTAAACAATTTGAGCGTTCTTTGAAAAAAGCAGGTATCAAAATTATGACTAACGCTTCTGTAGAAAAAGTTGATACTACTGGTGAAGGAGTAAAAGCTACTGTGAAAACAGCTAAAGGAGAAGAAATCATTGAAGCAGACATCGTATTATCTGCTGTTGGTATCAAATCTAACATTGAAAACATCGGATTAGAAGAAGTTGGTATCGCTACTGATAGAGATAAAATCTTAGTAAACGATTTCTACCAAACTAATATCCCTGGATACTATGCAATTGGAGACGTTGTTCCTGGACAAGCGTTAGCACACGTTGCTTCTGCTGAAGGAATCTTATGTGTTGAGAAAATTGCTGGTCACCACGTTGAACCATTAGACTACGGAAATATCCCTGGATGTACTTACGCTACTCCTGAGATTGCTTCTGTTGGTATGACTGAGAAAAAAGCTAAAGAAGCTGGTTATGATATCAAAGTTGGTAAATTCCCATTCTCTGCTTCTGGTAAAGCAAAAGCTGCTGGTACTCCTGACGGATTCGTAAAAGTTATCTTTGATGCTAAATACGGAGAGTGGTTAGGTTGTCATATGATCGGAGCTGGTGTTACTGATATGATTGCTGAAGCAGTTGTAGCACGTAAATTAGAAACTACAGGATACGAAATTTTGAAAGCGGTTCACCCTCACCCTACAATGAGTGAAGCAGTGATGGAAGCTGTTGCTGAAGCTTACGGTGAAGTTATTCACTTATAAGATTAAATATCAACAATATAGAAAAGCCTGTCAAAATTTTGACAGGCTTTTTTTATTCCCTATATTTATTTTTATTAACTATAAAAACACCACGTAATGAAACGTTCAAGCGCAAATTTTTACAGGACAATACTGTTTTTAGTATTTGTCGTCGGACTGATTTTATTGATAAAGAGTATCGATACCTATATATTTACACAGTCTTTTGAACTTTTATCTTTCTTAACACCACTACTATTCCTTTCTGTAGGAGTATGGGGTAGTAAGAAATTAACCCAACTTAAGAAATAGTCATTTTCTTCCCGTAAATTTCTATTGCTTAATTCCTAACATTAGAATAACGACATGATGGTTTTATCAAACAAAGAAGGTCATTTATTGCTAAATGACCTTCTCTTATTTAAACTCATTATTTATCTATTTTTTATATAACAACTCTCCTTTTTTCCTCTTTCCTTTTGATAAATAAACAGGTAAAATACTTCATTAAAAAAGCAATAATATATCCATAAAAAAATGCCTTACTCTAATTTAATTAGAATAAGACATCTTTTATATTATTTAAAAAAGGATAAACAAACTGCTAAATAGCAAGATGAATACTCCTATAAAACTTAATCCTTTTAGTTTATCTACTTTGTTTTTCCATAGTGAATGTCCCCATATAAATGGCAGTACAGTAATTGATATTAGAAGTGGCAGCCATAATATTTCATATACTGCACCAATTAATGCGTTACCATATATACCTTCTTCTTGTAACAGAGATAAACTAACTATTATACTAAACAATATAATGGTTATAAAACTGTAAATAGATAATAAACGATTTGTCATAATTACCACTCTTTATAAAATAAAGATAGTACTAATTA
Organism: Myroides phaeus; assembly: GCF_009799805.1. Taxonomy (NCBI): domain Bacteria; kingdom Pseudomonadati; phylum Bacteroidota; class Flavobacteriia; order Flavobacteriales; family Flavobacteriaceae; genus Myroides; species Myroides phaeus. Next base: position 1,661,282 of record NZ_CP047050.1, on the reverse strand, counting down.
TAATATAAAGATAGTACTAATTATAATATATATTAAATACCTAAGTAATTACTTGGAGTAATATTTTTTAATTCATTTTTAATATCTTCTGAAACAGCAAGCGTTTCGATGAAATTGTGAATAGACTCTTTGTTAATTACTGCATTAGTACGCGTTAAATCTTTTAATGCCTCATACGGATTAGGATAAGCTTCTCTTCTTAGAATAGTCTGAATAGCTTCTGCCACTACAGCCCAGTTATTTTCTAAGTCTTGCTCAAACTTCTCAGCATTCAACAATAACTTATTTAATCCTTTTAACGTAGATTCAAAAGCAATTAATGTATGTCCTAATGGCACACCAATATTACGCAACACTGTACTATCTGTTAAGTCACGTTGTAAACGCGATAAAGGCAATTTAGCCGATAAATGTTCAAATATAGCGTTAGCAATACCTAAGTTTCCTTCTGAGTTTTCAAAGTCAATAGGATTCACTTTATGTGGCATTGCAGAAGAACCAATTTCACCAGCTTTAATCTTCTGTTTGAAGTACTCCATAGAAACATAAGTCCACACATCTCTATCTAAGTCCATAATGATGGTATTAATGCGTTTTAACGCATCAAAAAACGCTGCAAAATGGTCATAGTGCTCAATCTGTGTTGTAGGGAACGAATGTTTTAACCCTAATGTTAATTCAACGAAATCAGTTCCAAACTGTTTCCAATCGTGTCCTGGGTAAGCAACATTATGTGCGTTAAAGTTACCTGTAGCCCCACCAAACTTAGCTGCGAAAGGAACATTGTTTAACAAGCGTAACTGCTCTTCTAAACGAACAACAAATACGTCAAACTCTTTACCTAATCTTGTAGGAGAAGCAGGTTGTCCGTGTGTACGTGCTAACATAGGAACGTCTTTCCACTCAACGCTTAACTCTTTCAACTTGTTTACTACCTTAACGAAAAGAGGCATATAAACATCGTGAAAAGCTTCTTTCGTCATTAACGGAATAGCCGTATTATTAATATCTTGAGAAGTAAGTCCAAAGTGAATAAACTCTTTGTATTCCTCAAGCTTAAGTTGATCAAAGGCATTTTTGATAAAGTACTCAACTGCCTTAACATCGTGGTTAGTCGTTTTTTCAATCTCCTTAATCCACAAAGCGTCTTCTGTACTAAACTCTTGGTATAGCTTACGCAATTCAGGAAATACATCTGAAGATACTCCTGCTAATTGAGGAACGTTATGCTCACACAACGCTATAAAATATTCCACCTCAACTAAAACACGGTATTTAATAAGTGCTTCTTCTGAAAAGTAATTCGCAAGTCCAACTGTCTTGTTTCTGTAACGCCCATCTATTGGGGAAATAGCGTTTAATTCTGTTAACATAATTTAGAATGTGTTGTTAAAAAACAAAGATAAACCATTAACTACAAAATATAAAAATATGGCATAAAAAAAGATAGCTTTTTACGGCTATCTTTTGAAAATTATTTAGACCACTCTTTTATAGCGTCTTTGTTTATCTTAATGTAATCTAAGTTATTAGCTTTTTCTGCTAACGCTAAAGCAAGCTTAGCTGTTTCTACTGCGGCTACTTTATCTCCTGATTTTGCTTGAATCTGAGATTTCAAACGAACAAAGTAATAAGGCACTTTATCTCCTGATTTCTGTATTGCTGCATCTACCCATTCTAACGCTTTTTTAAGGTCTTTTCCTGTTAAGTAGTAGTATTCTGCTGCCGCATAATAATCTACAACCTTAGGGCCAGAAAAAGTCTCCTCTATTGTTTCCATTGCCAATTGATCAGTTGGAACAGTAAAGCGAATAGGTACAATTACTTTTTCCCACATTATCTCTAAATCAGCATAATCTATATTCACATTATTTACAGCAATTGTCAGTGTTTCAAATTTGCGATCAGAACCAATTGCTTTTACTTTAGTTGACAGAGCTACTTTGCTTTCATCCCATTTTTCAGGCAATCCCCAATTGTTTGTATCTGCGTAAAAGATGATTTCCCACTCCTCTACTTTTGGAATACTATACAAGGCATAAGAACCTTTTTTCAATGTTTTACCACCAATAACAACATCATTACCAAAGGTAACAACAGTGTTCATATTTGCTCCGGTTCTCCAAAGTCTTCCATAAGGAACCAAATCACCAAAAACTAAACGCCCACGCATATTAGGTCTTGAATAATCTATATTTACATCTGTTAACCCAACTACTTGGTGAATCTCTGATTTTGTACTGGTAGGTGGAGTGTGTACCTGTGCATTTGTGCACAAAGCAAACAATCCAAAAGCGATTGCAACTAAACTTCTTTTCATTTTATAACAATTTTTCTGATTTTTCCTTTTCCTCTTCCCTTCACTATCTACACGTGAAATCAAGTATTGTAAATACAATATTTCCCTTGTAGTTAATGATTAGCATACCTAAGTATAGCTATCAAATGTATTGACTTATATCTTAATATTTTCTCAAAATGCAAACTTTTATTTACAGAATAACACAAAAAAAGCCGAGTGAAATAATCACTCGGCTTTGTACTTAACTAATTGATAAGTTTTATTTTACTTTCTGAACTCCGCTCTCTAACCAAGCTTTGTAGTCATCTACATCTGGTGTATATCCTACTGCTTCAGTTAATCGGTTTTCTTTACTATCTAAAATAATATAGTATGGTTGCGCATTAGCGTGGTAATTCTTCATTTGGAAATCACTCCATTTATTACCAATCGTCTTAATTTTATTACCTGTTGTCTCAGAAATATACTGCTCATTTTCAGGTAGCTCCTTTTTGTCGTCAACATAAAGTGAAATCAAAACAACTTCATTTTTAAGAATTGACAATACTGATGGATCTGACCATACGTAGTCTTCCATTTTACGACAGTTAACACAAGCAAATCCTGTAAAGTCTAATAAAATAGGCTTGTTTACTGATTGTGCATAAGCTACTCCTTTTTCGTAATCTGTAAAAGCAACGATATCGTGTGCTCCTAATTTAGCTCCATCTGGCAATACACCTACTGCATCACCACCTGCTGAACCACCTTTTCCTCCAACTCCATATGGACTTTCACTATACGTCATTGGTGGCGGGAAACCTGAAATAATCTTTAATGGTGCTCCCCATAATCCAGGTACTAAATAAATAGTAAACGTAGTTACTAAAAGAGCCATAAATAATCTTCCGACAGAAATACTATCTGTTGGACTATCGTGAGGTAATTTAATTTTTCCTAATAAGTACAATGCCCAAGCACCAAAAATAGCAATCCAAATAGCTAAGAATACTTCTCTTTCTAACCAATGCGCTTGTAATACTAAGTCTGCATTTGATAAGAATTTAAAAGCTAAAGCTAACTCTAAGAAACCTAATGATACTTTTACCGTGTTTAACCATCCTCCAGAACGAGGCATTGAGTTTAACCACCCTGGGAACATTGCAAATAACATAAATGGTAAAGCTAATGCCAATGAGAAACCTAACATCCCTACAATAGGTGCTATTCCTCCTTTAGACGCTGCTTCTACCAATAAAGTTCCTACAATAGGTCCTGTACAAGAAAACGACACAATAGCCAAAGCTAAAGCCATAAATAGGATACCAATAATACCACCTCTATCTGCTTGTGAATCTACTTTATTCGCCCAAGAGTTAGGTAACATAATTTCAAATGCTCCTAAGAAAGACGTAGCAAATACCACTAATAACAAGAAGAAAATCACATTAAAATAAACGTTAGTTGATAACGCATTTAATGAATCCGCTCCAAATATAGCAGTAACAATTGTTCCTAAGATTACATAAATAAAAATAATAGACAATCCGTAGATAATCGCATTCTTAATCCCTTTAGCACGTGTTTTACTTTGTTTTGTAAAGAAACTAACCGTCATAGGAATCATAGGGAATACACAAGGTGTAAGTAAAGCTGCAAAACCAGAGAAGAACGCAAGAATAAAGATTGTAAACAATCCTCTTTTCTCTTCTTTCTTGTTTGTAACTACTGCTCCATCTGTTTCACTTGTAGCACTATCTTTCGAATCTGTTGCTGAAGTTTTTGTAGCGTACTCTTCAAAGTTTTTAACCTCAACAGAAGTTAAAGTCTTTAAGTCAAAAACAAATAAATTACTTTGACTGATACATACTTCTTCACAAACTTGGTATGCTAATTCAACTTGTACATTTGGTGTATCTTGATTTGTCAACTTGATATCCTGAACCAATTTTACTGGTCCTACAAAATAAGTTTCATCAACATCAAAAATATCGTTGAACGTTGTTTTTGTTTCACTCTCTTTTGCCGCTCCTACTAACTCATAATTTCCCTCTTGGTTGTTATAAATAAACTCTGTAGGTAGTGGTCCTCCATCTGGAGTGTGCTGAGAATACATATGCCATCCCTCTTGAATAATACCATCCCAAGTGATAGTGTATTCTGTGTCAGACTTCTTCTCGATTTTAGTTTGCCATTTCGCAGGGTTTGCAATCTGTGCTTGCATTGACACAAATGACACTAAAAAAAGTAGCAAATAAGCTAATTTTCTCATAAAATAACTTGAATTTTAAAAATGTTTGTAGTTGTATTTTTTACCTTAAATCGTTCATCCATTCGACTTCCAATAATCCATACAATTTTATCTTCTGAGCATAAAAGATAGGTATTTTCTTTATCTATCAGACTAAACTTCTCGTCTTTAAAGAACTTACTTACTTTTTTACTGCCCTTCATCCCAAAAGGAATAAATTTATCTCCACTTCTGTATTTTCGAATAGATAAAGGAAACTTTAAAGCATCTCCATCCACATAAATTACAGAACTATCGCTTTTTAATTCTTTTTCTTCATAAGGTGTTATACTAATCTTTAGTGGTTCGGTTAATGTTTGTTTTGGTTCTAAAAAATATATTTGTTCTTTATTCTCTTCTTTATCTGCTAAACTTTGTAAAATAAGTTCATCTCTATTCTTAAGCAACATATGCGTTGGTGAATAAACTACTTTACCTGATGTAGCATCTAATAAGTTTTCTATATCGCTCCAAGCTGTAAATCCGTAAGGCTGTAACCAGCGATATAAATAAGCTATAGGCGAAGATAATTCTTTTAGCGCTAAAATATCAATAATCAACTGATTGTCTATGCTTTTAACTATTTTTTCAAAGTATAAACGACTTGCATCTTCACTTAAATCAAATGTTTGCTGTAAGTAATCAATTGTTTTTTGAAACGAATTTGCAAACTGATCATTGGTCTCTTTTACTAAAGGCAATATGTTTTGTCTGATTTTATTACGAAGATATTTTGTCTGAGCATTTGTATAATCTTCACGCCAAGTAATCTTATTTTCTTCAGCGTAATTAACTATCTGCTCTCTTGTAAATGGCAATAATGGACGTCTGATATAATCATTCTTAGCAGGTATCCCTAACAATCCTTCAATACCTGTTCCTCTTGATAAATTGATTAAAAACGTTTCCATAGAATCATCTAAGTGATGAGCTGTCAACAAGTATTTATACTCCCCTTTTGCAATGAGGGATTTAAACCAATCATACCTCAACTCTCTGGCAGCAATTTGAATAGATATCTTATTCTCCTCAGCGTATTGTTCTGTTTGAAACTCCGCTACAAAAACGGGAATATCTAATTGTTTTCCCAATTGCTCTACAAAAGCCTGATCATCTATACTATCTTGTTTACGCAAGTGGAAATTGCAATGTGCTATTGCGATATTGAGTTTTAATTGATGACATAAGTGTACTAAAACGACACTGTCTATCCCACCACTAACGGCAAGTAACAATGGTTTTTCTACTAATTCTTGAAAATTACTTTCAATATGTACTTTAAGTTGACTTAACATTTTAATCTAAAGTCACCAAAGTAAATAAATAAATTCGGAAAGAGAAATGAATTTAGTGTGTTTTTACGAAGACAAGGGCTTTTTTAAGATACTATTATACTTCTTCCATTACCACTTACTTAAATGCAATAGAACTTAGGTGAAATAAATATCCTTTACTTTACAATCAAAAGTATATACCTAATTTAAAAAATAAAAAAAGGAACCAACTCTGGTTGATTCCTTCTGTATTATATTTCTCCTTTGTTTCCAAGGTTAGATGCTTGTGCGTATGTTTTCCATTTTGCGATACACTCCTGCATATCTTCAGGAATTTCAGTTTCAAATCGCATAAACTCTTTTGTTATTGGATGTTCAAAACCTAATGTTCTTGCGTGTAGTGCCTGTCTTGGTAAAACGCTAAAACAATTATCTACAAACTGTTTATACTTCGTAAATGTAGTTCCTTTCAAAATAAGGTTTCCTCCATAACGCTCATCGTTAAACAAGGTATGTCCAATAGACTTCATATGTACACGAATCTGGTGAGTACGCCCTGTTTCTAATCGACAAGAAACTAAAGTAACATATCCTAAACGCTCAATTACCTTATAATGCGTAACTGCCCATTTTCCCATAGTTTCGTCGTCAAAAGCAGCCATTTGCATTCTGTCTTTAACGTGGCGACCGATATAGCTTTCAATTACTCCCTCATCTTCTTCAACATTTCCCCATACCATTGCCATATACTCACGCTCCGTAGTTTTTGCAGCAAACTGTTTTTGCAATTCAGTCATTGCCCACTCTGTTTTTGCAACTACTAAAAGTCCTGTTGTATCTTTGTCAATACGGTGTACTAATCCTGGACGTTCACTACTATTTAAAGGTAGATTATCAAAATGGTAAGCCAATGCATTTACCAATGTCCCTGTGTAATTACCGTGTCCTGGATGAACTACAAGTCCTGCTGGTTTATTAATAACTAAAACAGCGTCATCTTCATAAACTATATCTAACGGAATATCCTCTGGTATGATGATGTTTTCAAATGGTGGTTGTTTCATCAACACACGTACAACGTCCATTGACTTCACTTTGTGATTTGATTTAACAGGTACATCATTCACAAAAATATTTCCATTTGCAGCAGCTTGTTGGATTTTGTTTCTCGTAGCATTTTCTACTAAGTTCATTAAAAACTTATCTACTCTAAGAGGAGCCTGTCCTTTTCCTGCTTCAAATCTAAAATGTTCATATAATTCTCCATCTAAATCATCGAACGCTTCAATATTACCTTCTTGCATATATCTTTCTTATATCTTTCTTAATCAATCTCTGGTGCTACGTCTAATTCTTCTTGTGTATAAGCTGCTCTACCATCTCCTAAAACAAAGTCAACTCGAGAATTTTTAGACACTTTATCTCCTTTTTTCAACACTTTACCATTTTGAGTCACTCTCAAGACTACATCTTTTCCTATAAATGTTTCATAAGAAATAGTCCCCTCTTTTAACCCTAACGATTTAATAGTTGCTAAAACTTGTCTGTACGTTAACTTTTCGAATTCTGGTAAAATCACTTTTCCATAACCTGCTGCGTTAATCTTAACATATATTTTTCTATTCTCTTTTACATCCGTATTTGGTTCTGGATCTTGTTCAAGAATAGTTAAAGGAGGAAAATCTCTATCGTAATCTACCGTATCAAGTACAACCATACGCAAACTGTTTTTCTCTAAAACCTGGATTGCCTGATCTGTATCCAACTTTAAAATTGATGGTACAGCAATACGTTGCCCGTGATTTGTTGTTTTCTCTAACCATTTAAGAGCTAAAAATACTCCAGCTACAAGCATAACTACTGCAGCGATTAGAGAAATAAAAAAAGCCTTGCTTTTTAAAAAACCAAATAATTTCATATCTATTTATTTTGGGCAAAGATATAAAATCGAAAACATTTTTTGTTTCTATGTTTTGTTATAAATTTGTTTTACCCAAAGTACCCTATAATTTTCTCTCTCGAGAAATAAAACTAATTAAAAATGAAGCATGTAGCTATTATCATGGGAGGTTATTCAAGCGAATATAAAATCTCATTAGTAAGTGGAAAAGTTGTCTTTGATAATTTAGATAGAAATAAATACATCCCATACGCAATTCACATTCTGAAAGACAAATGGGTCTATGTTGATGAAAACAATGCCGAATTTCCAATTGATAAAAATGATTTCTCTGTTCAATACAACGGAAACAAGATTTCATTTGATGTTGTATTCAACGCAATACACGGTACTCCAGGAGAAGATGGCTTAATGCAAGCTTACTTCAATTTAATTGGTATGCCTCATACTTCTTGTGATTATTATCAAGCTGCTTTAACAATGAATAAAAGAGATATGCTATCTGTTGTAAAACCTTATGGTATTAAAACAGCAATCTCTTATTATTTGAATGAAGGAGATGTTATTGATACAGAAGCTATCATTCAACGCGTAGGATTACCTTGTTTTGTTAAACCTAATCGCTCTGGTTCAAGCTTTGGTATCTCTAAGGCTAAGAATACAGAAGAGTTGTTACAAGCCATTGAAACAGCTTATAAAGAAGACAATGAAATTATTATTGAAAGTTTCTTAAATGGTACTGAAGTTTCTGTTGGTGTGATCAATTACCAAGGAGAAATAATTGTTTTACCTATTACAGAAATTGTTTCAGAAAACGACTTCTTTGATTACGAAGCTAAATATTTAGGTAAATCTCAAGAGATTACTCCTGCACGAATTGACGAAGCTACAAAAGCTAAAATAGAAGATATCGCTTCTCGTATTTATAAAATCTTGAAAATGGAAGGATTCTCTCGCAGTGAATTTATCATTGTAGACGGCGTGCCTTTCTTATTAGAAATGAATACTGTTCCAGGTTTGACAAATGAAAGTATCTTACCTCAACAAGCGAAACAAGCGAATATCTCTTTATCTGATTTGTTTGGCAACGCAATTGTTTTAGCTTTGCAAAAGGCACAATAATTATTAACTATGAGAAGAGCAGTTTTTCCTGGTTCATTTGATCCTATTACAAATGGGCACTATGACATTATAAACAGAGCATTACCTTTGTTTGATGAGATTATAGTTGCAATAGGAGTTAATTCTGATAAAAAGTATATGTTTTCTCTTGAAGAAAGAAAGCGTTTTATAGAAAAAACTTTTAAAGACGAACCTAAAATAAAAGTAACCACTTATGAAGGGCTAACAACAGACTATTGTTTTGAAGTTAATGCTCAATTTATTTTAAGAGGACTTAGAAACCCTGCTGATTTTGAATTTGAAAAAGCGATTGCTCATACAAATCGTTTTCTTTCTAAAATAGAAACTGTCTTTTTGCTTACTGCTGCAAGCACTTCTTTTATCAGTTCAAGTATCGTACGCGACGTTATAAGAAATAAAGGAGACTATTCTAAATTAGTTCCAGAACCAGTTAAGTTTTAAATATAAAAAAATCCGTTCTATGATAGAACGGATTTTTTTATATGTATTTTTCTTATTTGTGGAATACAAGAACCTTATTTATTTCAAGACTCCTGCCTCGTCAATCAATAATTTAATATTCTCATACGAATTATTCATTGCCTCTCTAATTTGCTCTTTGTTTAACCACACAGCTTTTTCAATTCCTTCTTCCAACTGTCCAACTGGAGTTCCTTCGAAATCAGTTTTCATCTCATACCAAGTTGTTATTTTTAACTTGTACTTGCCATTACGTTTAAAGATATGGTAGGTTTTAGGTAGTTTACGCACTATCTCTAATCCGTTTACTCCTGTCTCCTCTTCCACTTCGCGAATAGCAGTTTCTTCCATTTCTTCGTTCTTTTCAATTCCTCCTTTAGGTAAATCCCATTTACCACTGCGAAGAATAAAAAGAATCTCTCCTTTTGAATTATATACCAATCCACCTCCAGCTTTTTGCACAGGAATCTTATCTTTTATCTTTTTTAAGATTTGTTTTTCATTTGGATGGTATAAAAAAGCCTTATCAATTTTATTTTGAAAATATTTAATGATAATTTTGTCAATATCGACACTATCTAATAAGAACAATTGAAAATCGGTTTCTTTCTCGATTTTATCTGTTAGAAACAAAGGTTTGTCGTTTACAAAAACTTTATACATTTGTATTATGATTTTTAATAAAGAAACAGCACACAAGACGGCCGAATTACTTCTGCAAATTAACGCAATTAAATTAAATCCTAAAAATCCTTTTACTTGGGCTTCTGGATGGAAATCACCAATTTATTGCGACAACCGTATTACTCTATCATTTCCAGAGATTCGTAAATTCTTAAAACAAGAGTTTGCTAACAACATTATCAGCAAATATGGGAAACCAGATGTTATCGCTGGTGTTGCTACAGGAGCTATTGGAATTGGTTTATTAGTTGCGGAAGCACTTGACTTACCTTTTGTTTATGTAAGACCTGAGCCTAAAAAACACGGTAGACAAAACCAGATTGAAGGACAACTTGAACCTGGAAAAAGCGTTATCGTAATTGAAGACTTAATCAGTACTGGAAAAAGTAGCTTACAAGCAGTGGAAGCTCTTAAAGAAAACGGAGCTAATATCTTAGGTATGGCCGCTATCTTTACTTACGAATTCCAAGTAGCTGAAGATAATTTCAAAAATGCAGGAATTGAATTAACTACATTGAGCAATTATTCTTCTTTATTAGAAAATGCAGTGAATCAAAAATACATCTCTGATACTGACTTAGATACTCTTCAAGAGTGGAGAAAGAATCCATCAGAATGGAATCAATAATAATTGACTAAAAACTAATCTCTATGAACTTAGAAAGCACTAAAGTTACAGTTCCTCAATCTGCTGAATATATTTTCAACGCCTTAAACGACGTGAAAAACTTTGAAAAATTAATGCCTGACTCAATTGCAAAATTTGAAGTAACAGGAGATGATTCTTTCATATTCGCATTAAAAGGAATGCCGGAAATTAAACTTAAAAAGAAAGAGCAAACACCTCATTCTAAAATAGTTTTAGGAGCTGCAAGTGATAAACTTCCTTTCACACTTACAGGAAATATCACAGAAGTTGATGCTAATAATACTGAAATTCAACTTCAGTTTGAAGGAAGCTTCAACCCAATGATGGCGATGATGGTAAAAGGACCTATCGGTAAATTCATTGAAGCTTTAGCTGGAAATATGAATAAATTATAATAAAAAAGCCCGATTAAATAATCGGGCTTTTTTTATTTCTTTAATTCCACTTTATACTCTAATAAAGCAGGATTCTCCATCAACTCTGTAAGCGAAAAGGTTTTGGTAAATGACTTACCATCGCTACTAATTTCAGCATCTTCATAAGACACTTTCTTAATTGGCTTATCAAAATTTACTATAATCTTATAAGTAAAGAACCCTTCCATTCCTCCTGCTTCTTTTGGTTCTTCTTCTTTCTTAGTTTTTAAATTTACTTTGCGTTCAAACGTATTTTTCTTAAAACTAAATACCGCATCATCTAAAAACATTGGACTACTTCCCATTTGATTATTCTGCTTAGAACTATTCAATGCAGCTGTTTTCTCTTCTATCTTTTGTAAACTACTGATTGTTTTATTAAGTTCCTCAACTCCTTTAGCTTTAAACTTAAATGTTATATCACCAATGCTATCATTCAAGGTAGCTTTCAATCGTATCTTCTTAGTTGTCTCAAAAAAATCAGCATCTACTTTCATAATACTGTCTTTCTTTACTTCTGGATTCTTTTCATTTATCAACGATAAATCTAATAACTCCTCTAATGATAACTCCTTTCCATTAATCATACCTACAAACCCATCAGCCCCTTTTGTTACTGATTTTAACTCACCTGCAGATTGTAATAACTCTGAGAAGTTTATACTATAATTAAACTCAAACTCTTCGTTTGAATTTACATTCATTTCTTCTTTCATTACACATGATTGAAAAAATAACCCTATACCAATGAACATTAAATAAATCTTCTTCATTTTTGTTTTTTTTCAAAGATATTAATTATTACAAGTAAATAAAGTCCTTTCAATAATCAAATCAATAAAATAGCGGCTATCCCCTTTTACAAAAGACCTTGTATTTTAAACTTTTGACAATCCATTTAAAACAAAAAACGGGTGGTTAATTGTATTAACCACCCGTTTTATTTTATTTGAGAAACATTCCTATTTATACTAACTCAGCACTTAATCCTGCATCTAAAAGTTGCAAACATTGTGCTTGAAGCTTTTTAAACTCTCCTGTTTTCACTGTACATTTTCCTTTATAATGAACTAAAATAGCACATTGTTCCGCTTGTTCAGATGTATGTTTACAAACTTTTACAAGCGTTTCTATCACATGATCAAATGTATTAACATCATCATTATACAGCACAATCTCAGTATTGTTATTCAACAATTCTGAAATATCAACCTTCTCTTGAACTTGTTCTTGTGTACTCATTTTTAACTCTTTTAATATTCTAAAAAACTATGCTTTAACGAATTTCAAAGATACCCAATTATTTTTTTCTAATTGTTTTTCAAATGACAAACCTAATCCTTCTGCACATTTTTGAATAGCAGAAACATCTTCAGTATAGAATCCACTAAAGTAAATTGCCCCTCCTTCTGTTAGACAAGCAATGTATTTATCCATATCATTTAATAAGATATTACGATTGATATTAGCTAAAATAACATCGTAAACAGGCTCTCCTTTTAAGATTGAAGCATCTCCTTCAAATACATTGATATTCTCACAATTATTGCGTTGCGCATTCTCCATTGAATTGATATAACACCAATTGTCAATGTCAATTGCATCTACTTGTGTTGCTCCACGCATTGACGCTAAAATTGCTAAAATTGCAGTACCACATCCCATATCTAATACGCGTTTTCCTTGCATATCATTTGTTAAGATTTGGCGAATCATCATAAATGTAGTTTCGTGATGTCCCGTTCCAAAACTCATTTTAGGTTCGATTACAATATCAAACTCCGCTTCTGTTTTTGCGTGAAAAGGTGCACGTACATAACAAACACCATCTACATCAATCGGGTCAAAATTCTTTTCCCATTCCTCATTCCAATTTACTTGTGCAATCTCTTCTTTGCGATAAGTAATTGTAAATTGATCTGATTGAAGAATAAAAATATCCTCTAAAATATCTGGAGTCCACAAGCTTTTTTGAACATAAGCACTTACTCCTGTTGCTGTCTCTTCAAAGCTTTCGAACGCCTTTTCTCCTAACTCAGCAATTAGAATTTCTGTTCCTACTTCTTTAGGGTCTACATTAAAGTGATAGGCAATATATACCATATATTATTGTTGTTATTTATTAACTATTTGATAACATTAAGTTTACCTTGAATTAAAAATTAAAACTTAACTATGTGCAAAACTAATGCTATTTTTGCATTATAATACAATACTCTATGAAAAAGCTTTTACTAGCGCTATTACTTGGGTTTCCTTTACTGGTTTCAGCCCAAGATAAAACAACAGAACACGAAGCCAGGCCTAATGATATTAAACTTGAACAATTACCTTATTACAGTTATGGTAAAGGGATTGGTATGACTTCTCCTGATAGTATTTTTAAATTAAATCTGCGTTTTAGGATGCAGAATAGAATTACAGCTTATAGCAATCAAGATGAAAAAGCAACGTTTGCAGGTGAAATTAGACGACTGCGTTTGCGTTTTGATGGTTATGTAGGTAACCCTAAATTCTTATATGTTGTGCAACTTTCTTTTGCGCCTGGAGATGTGGGGAAATCAGAGAACGGAGATCCACCAAAAATCATTCGTGATGCTGCAATGACTTATCGTCCTAATGAACACTGGAACTTCATTTTTGGACAAACTAAACTTCCTGGTAACAGACAACGTACCAACTCTTCTGGTGCTTTACAATTAACAGACCGCTCTATCAATAATGCTAAATTTAACTTAGATAGAGACTTTGGTGTACAAGCTTATTACTTAAACGAGAAAAAAGACGACTTCGGTTATATCCTTAAAACAGCTATTTCAACTGGACATGGGAGAAACTGGACAGGTAAAGAAAGTGATAGTTACGCTTTAACGGGTCGTGTTGAACTTTATCCTTTTGGTAAGTTTGCTAAAGGTGGGGCTTTCTTTGAAGGAGACCTTGCTCGTGAAGTAAAACCTAAATTAATGCTTGCTGGTACATTCTCTCACAATAATAATGCGCAAGCTTCACAAGGACAATTAGGTAATAAACTATTACAAGACAAATCGTTTAACTCTGTTTTTGCTGATGGTATATTTAAGTATAATGGTTGGGCAGGAATGGTATCATATATGAGCCGTTCTCTTGACGATGCTATTTCTTATGAAACACCAGGTGATTTAAGTAAAGACTACGCTTACGTATTTGCAGGACATGGTTTAGATTATCAATTGAGTTATTTGTTTCCAAGTAACTACGAGTTAATTGGACGTGTTTCTACACAAACAATGAAGAAACAGTTATATGAACAATTAAATCTTCCTAATACAACGCAGTTTACTTTAGGGGCTACTAAGTATTTATGGGAACACGCATTTAAAATTCAAGCAGAATTTACTTATGAACGCTTAGATATCATTAATAATCCCGTAAAGAACAACTGGTATTTTAGAATGCAGTTTGAAATGGGAATATAACATCAATATAGTTTAAGTACCCAAACAACTTATACGCTAAAAAACTATATTACAACAACTTATAAACCTACTATTACTTTCAAATTCAGTTATAATTGTCTAATTTTGAAATAAAATTCAAATAAATTTAGAAGTTATGAAAAAATCGATTGTAGTAGTAGGTTTACTTTTTGCTTTTTCACTGTACAGCTGTGGTAAAAAGAACGAAACTGAAAATGTTACTGTAGAACAAACAGAAACACAAGAAACAGTTGCAACAGAAAGCAAGGAATTTAGAGTTATCGAACAAGAAAAAATTGATAATCTTAATAATGCATTAGCTGAGAATAAAGCGGAAACTATTGAAGCTGTTATGCAAGAATACCAACCAGAAGATACTGGAGCAGAAGGAAAATATTCTTATGTAATTACAAAAGCTAATACAGATAAAGAAAACGTAACTTTACTTACATTAGTGGAAGATGGTCGTATGGACGATTCTATTAAAGCTATAAAAGTTACTATGGAAGTTGAAACTATTGATGGAAACTTCAAAGTATTATCTATTCAAGAAAGTTACCAATGTTACCAAAACAGAGGACACGAAGATTGGTCAGCAGAATTCTGTAGCTAACACATTAATAAAGGAAATATCCTAAAAAAGAAAACGCCAAGTAATACTTGGCGTTTTTTTTTATTCAGCTTGAGCTCCTTCTGCTCCTTTTGCTTCATCTTCTCTTTTTCCAATGTTCATATTTGGAAATTTCTTTTGAATCGATTTCAATGCAAATTCATTAATCTCATTCATCGCTTCTGGTGAAGGTAATTTCATAGTCTCAGCATTGTGTTTCAATACTTCTTCTAATAAAATTTGTGTTCTTAATAATTGAAAGTTTAAGTCAATTATTTCACCAGCTACATCAATGTCTCCTAATTTCATCCTTGTTTATTTTAATTTATTAATTCTTCTTGATAGAAATCAAATTTAACAAACTATTCCAAAACTAAAACTATTTAAACACTATTCTTTGAAAAAATAACTCAACTCTTGTCTCAAATTATATCTTGATGACATTACTTCTCCATATGCACCTGCTGATCTAATACCGATTAAGTCTCCACGCTGCAATTTTGGCAACAAAACATCTTTGCCAAAACAATCACTACTCTCACAAATAGGACCAACTACATCGTACTTTGTAACTGCTTTATCTTCTTCTTGTTCAATAAATTTATCAGACAATAATTCTACTTTATGATATGCTTGATATAACGCTGGTCTCAACAATTCCGTCATACCTGCATCTAAAATGGCGAAATTCTTTTTTATTCCCTCTTTTATATATAATACACGACTAACCAATGTGCCGCAATTGGCTACAAGTGATCTCCCCAATTCAAAGTGCACTTGTTGATTTTCTCTCAAATCTAAAAACTCGTGAAACAAGTAAAAGAAATTAGAGAAATTTACAATAGCTTCTTCATCAGGTTCAGCATAGTTAATCCCTAATCCCCCTCCTAAATTTAGAATAGGAATATGATATCCTCTTTCATAAAACCACGTATTCCACTCGTTTACTTTTATACATAGTCGCTTATAAACATTTAAGTCTGTTATTTGTGACCCAACGTGAAAGTGAAGACCTACAAGCTCTAAAAAACTATTCTCTGAAATTATATCAACACAAGTCTGTAGTTGATGCATCATTATTCCAAACTTATTCTCGTCTAATCCCGTAGTAATATAATGGTGCGTTTTGGCATCTACATTGGGGTTGATACGCAAAGCAATTCTTCCAACTAATTGATGTTCTTTCGCCAAATCTCCAATAACGCGTAGTTCTTCAACCGACTCTACATTAAAAGACAAAATACCGTTTTGTAATCCTGTTAAAATTTCTCTGTCTGTTTTACCAACTCCTGCAAAAACAACTTCTTCTGCTTTAAACCCATTGTCTATTGCTCGCTCAATTTCATAGCCACTTACACAATCTGCACCAAGTCCAAACTTACTTATTTCTTGAAGTACACGCGGATTATTGTTTGCTTTAATAGCATAATGAATGTGATATCCATATCTATCAGCCGCATTTTTAGCAACCGATATTGTCTCTCTTAACAAAGGTAAGTTGTAGTAATACAATGGCGTATTTTCATCTGCCAACTTACTGATAATTTCTTTTGTCATAGCCTATTCTTTCCTATTAAAACAATCTATTATGTAGTGATCTCAATGCTTCTAATTTATGTTTAGCTGGTACAAGTAGTGATATATTATGCTCACTTCCACCATACGAAATCATACGAATTGGAATATGTTTTACAGCTTCAGAAACAATCGTAGCGTGTCCTAACTTATTATTTCTAAAATCCCCTACTATACAAATAATCGCTAAATCACTATCCACCTCAACACTTCCAAAATAATTTAACTCAGTGATGATTTCATCTAAATACTGCGTTTGATCTATAGTTAAAGATACTGCAACTTCAGACGTTGTAATCATATCGATAGGTGTTTTATATCGCTCAAAAACCTCAAATACACGTCTTAAAAAACCATAAGCCAATAGCATACGTGATGAGTTAATTCGAATAGCGGTAATACCATCTTTTGCAGCAATAGCTACAATTTGATCATCATTTTGTGAATTACCAGAAATTAAGGTACCCGGTGCTTTTAAGTCCATCGTGTCTAATAATCGCACAGGAACATTAAAACGTTGTGCTGGAAATACGCTCTGAGGATGTAGAATCTTTGCTCCAAAATAAGCTAACTCTGCAGCCTCTTCAAAACTAAGTTCTGCAATCGGTTTAGTATTCGGTACAAAGCGAAGATCATTATTGTGAAAACCATCAATATCTGTCCATATTTGAATTTCTTCAACCTGTAACACAGCACCAATTAAAGACGCTGTATAATCAGAACCTCCACGTCTTAAGTTATCTATTTCACCAAAAGCATTGCGACAAATATATCCTTGTGTGATAAACAATGTTTCTTTTGGATATTTACCAAGCTCTGCTTCAAGCTGACTTTTAATATATTCTAAATTAGGCTCTTGTTCTTCGTCAATACGCATAAAATCTAATGCAGCTAACAAAACAGAACTAATCCCTTTTTCTTTTAAATAAAAATGAAATAAAGTAGTTGATAAAAGCTCTCCTTGAGCCAGTACAATTCGCTCTTCCATTGAAGTAAACAAATCATTACTAAAACCTTCTAACAAACTAAAGTGGTGATTAATTACTTCTTCACCAGCTTGTAATCCGTCTTCTGTTTTAAATAATTGCTTTATGAAAGTTTTATATGTAGCAAATAATTTATCAATAGACTCCTTAGCCCCTTCTTTATCCCCCTTAGCATATAGTTCTGAAATATTAACTAATGCGTTTGTAGTACCAGAAACAGCAGATAAAACAACTAAGTGCTTATCACTCGCCTGGGATTTGATAATTGGCAACAACTGCTCCATTCTCTCTGGACTTCCGACTGAAGTCCCTCCAAATTTTAAAACTTTCATAAAAATTAATTTGTTAATGACTAAACGAATAAAAAAAGGGGCTTGTCGTGATGACAAGCCCCTTCGTATATCTCAAAATTTATACCATAGGAAAGCTGCTCACGATTTTTTACGTAAGTACTGTTTCTTTCCCTTCTTTATAACTGATATAAACATTTTCTCTTTTTTATCTCTCACAAATATAAATACTTTATTCAATAATCAACCACAATCAATTCATTTTAAACAAAAAAAGATAAAATCAATCTGACTTTACCTTTTTTGACAATTATAAAAAAACCGATACTAACTAAAATTTTCACAATATCATCACTGATATCTCTTATAATTAAAGTGCCTTTAAACACTCTCTTTTTCTGCTCTTCTATCTGCTTCTGAAGCCGACTCTGCTTTTCCAAATTTCCAATAAGAATAAGCATTCAACTCTTCTTTTGTCCATTCACTTTCTTTTCTCAAAAAGTTTCTCAACATTTTTACGGTACTAAACTCTGCAGCAACATAGCTAAACCTTGACGGATTTACTTCTATTGATTTTACAAACTCAATCACGTTCTCTGCCAATACAGAATTCTGTCCTGGCGTTGGATTAACAATCCACTGAATATTTACTTCTGCTTGTGAACTTAACTGCTGTATATCCTCTTCACTTTGTACTTCTATAAAAGCATCAACGTTTACTCCTTTTGGCAAGCTTTCTAAAATTGCCCCTAAAACAGGAATAGCCGTTGCATCACCTACTAACAAATACCAATCTACTACAGGATACAATTCACTTGCATCACCTCCCATTGCAACGCCTATCTCATCTCCTATAGCTGCATTAATTGCAAAATTAGAAGCTGGTCCTTCATCTCCGTGTGCTACAAAGTCAATATATAATTCCTTCTTTTCTAAATCTATTCCCCTATGCGTATATGTACGTACAGTTGGTTTAATTGACGCATCCATCGGTGCCCACTCTCTCTTTTCAAAATCAAATTCAGGTAAATGAACACGCTCACATCCCTTTGGTGCAATAAAAATTTTGTTGTTTACACCAACTGTTGCATTTTTAAACACCTCAACATCATCTCCTCCTACAGTTAGTCTAACATAGTGTGGTGTTATATATTCTCTATTTTTTAATACAAATACCTTGCGTTGTATATTCGTTTTCTTTGCCATCTATAATTTCTTATACATTAATACCTATTTCAGATAATTGAATCGGTACATACCTCAAAGATATTACTTTATTTAGAATAATTATAAACTACTTTGATTTATACTATGTTAAATCTTTCCACCTCACTCGTTATCAGATGTATTAAAATTATTATAAGAAAATGTAAAAAAGCACTTTAAACCAAAAAATGTTTCTCCTCTCATTGATTAATTTCTATTTTTGCTAAAAATATATTAAGACATGCTAATTATAGGAATAGCCGGAGGAACTGGAAGTGGTAAAACAACAGTAGTTCACCAAATTATGAATGAATTACCTGAAACTGAAGTAGGCGTTATATCACAAGATTCATACTACAAAGCAACCGACAATCTATCTTTAGAAGAGCGTACTTTAATCAACTTTGATCACCCAAGATCTATTGATTTTGAATTATTAGTAAAGCATTTAAAAGAATTAAAAGAAGGGAATAGTATTAATCAACCTGTTTATTCTTTTGTAAAACACAACCGAACTGACGATTATGTTCTTACTCACCCGAGAAAAGTAATGATTGTAGAAGGGATTTTAATTTTATGTCACCCAGAACTTAGAGATATGTGTGATATTAAAATTTTTGTTCATGCTGACTCTGATGAGCGTTTAATTAGACGTCTTAAAAGAGATATAGCAGACAGAGGACGTGATATGATCGAAGTTTTAAGTCGTTACCAAAACACCTTAAAACCTATGCACGATCAGTTTATTGAGCCTTCAAAGGCCTATGCGGACATCATTATTCCTAATGATACTTATAACACTGTAGCAATCGATATCGTGCGTACAGTTATTAACGAAAAAATCGGTTAATCACCTATTTACGACATGAAAATACTTGATCGCCTGAAAAATATCAACTATTTAAACCTACTAAAAAATCCTTTTTTTTTAGTAGGTCTAATTTTTGTATTTTGGATAACGTTTTTCGACAGCTATTCTTTGCTTGAACACAGGGTTATTAATAAAGAAATTGATAAGCTTGAAGGCAATAGAGAATACTTCGAAAAAGAAATTGAAAAAGACAGGCAATCTATCAAAGGATTAAAGAGTGGAGATGCTACTGAAAAGTATGCGCGTGAAAATTATTATATGAAACGTGCTAATGAAGACATCTATATTGTAGAATTTGATACTATACCTGCTAATTAATCTTGACAACCAACTATTATGACCAACCAATTATTTGAAGAATTTGAAAAAGTTTCTTCTAAAGCTTGGAAAAATCAGATACAATATGATTTAAAAGGCGCTGACTACAATGAAACACTTGTATGGGAGAGTTTAGAAGGGATTAAAGTTAGACCTTTCTATCACAATGATTGTGATCACAAAGCTCTACCAATAAACACAAATGCAAGTGACTTCAAAATTGTTCAGCGAATCTATGTATATGATGTCAATAAATCTATTGACAAAGCTTTAGATACTTTACAAAGAGGTGCTGAAATTATTTATTTTACAATTGACAATCCTACGATTGACAGTAAACTTTTATTGAGTAAATTACCTCAACAGCACACTTATTTTTTTGTATTTAGTTTCTTAAATGCAAAGTACACTACTGAACTTGCTGCTTTTGCACAAGCTAATAAGTTTTCTATAGCTATTTTATTAGATCCAATTCATCAATTAACTTCTGATGGTAACTGGTATGAAAACTTAAATAGTGATTTCAATAACCTTAAGGAATGTTTGTCTAAAGCTCCAAATACGGCTATTGTAATCAACGCTACTACTTATCAAAATGCTGGTGCTAATATGGTACAGCAAATTGCCTATGCTATTGCTCATTTAAACGAATACTTGAATAGAGTTGACCATTTAAACAACACTATTTATATTAAAGTTGCTGTTGGAACTAACTATTTTTTTGAAATAAGTAAGCTTCGTGCAATCAGAATGTTAGCAGAAATGGTAATAAAAGAATACCATACAGGCATTGACATTAAATTAATTGCCGTTCCAACTAAGAGAAACAAAACATTATATGACTATAATGTAAATATGTTGCGTACAACTACGGAATGTATGAGTGCTATTTTAGGTGGGGCTGATATGGTGAGTAACTTGCCTTACGACAATCTATATCACAAAGAAAATGAGTTTGGAGACCGTATAGCACGTAACCAACTATTAATTTTGAAAAAAGAAAGCTACTTTGACGCAGTTGATAATCCTGCTGAAGGGGCTTACTATATAGAAAACATTACCTTACAATTGGCTGAAAAAGCATTAGACATTTTTAAGAAAATTGAGAAGGCAGACGGATTTATCACTTCGTTAATTGAAGGAACTATCCAGAAGAAAATAAATGAAAGCGCCCACAAAGAACAAGATTTGTTCAACAGTGGTAAAGAAGTGCTATTGGGTACCAATAAATATCCAAACCCTCAAGACCAAATGAGTCACGACCTTGAGTTATATCCTTTTGTTAAACAAAACCCTCGTAAAACTTTAATCGTTCCGATTATTGAAAGACGTCTTGCTGAAGCTTATGAGCAAAACAGATTAGAGGAGGAAAAAAAAGTTAAACAATAAGGTATGAAAAGAAAGGATTTACATCATTTAGAGATTGACACTTCTGCTATCAGAAATCAATCAGAAACTTCAGAGTTTACTACTGCTGAAGGTATCGCTATCAACAAAGTATATAGCGAAACTGATTTAGAAAACATTGAACACATCGGATTTGCTGCTGGTTTTGCTCCTAATCTAAGAGGTCCATATTCTACGATGTATGTACGTCGTCCGTGGACAATTAGACAATATGCTGGTTTCTCTACTGCTGAAGAAAGTAATGCTTTCTACAGAAGAAACTTAGCCGCTGGACAAAAAGGACTATCTGTAGCTTTTGACTTGGCAACACACCGCGGATACGACTCGGACCACGAGCGTGTAGTTGGAGATGTTGGTAAAGCCGGAGTTGCAATAGACAGCGTTGAAGATATGAAAGTACTCTTTGACCAAATTCCATTAGGAGAAATGTCTGTTTCTATGACAATGAATGGTGCTGTATTACCAATTATGGCATTCTATATTGTTGCAGCTTTAGAACAAGGCGTTGACCCTAAATTATTATCAGGAACTATCCAAAACGATATTCTAAAAGAGTTTATGGTGCGTAATACTTATATCTACCCACCAACTCCTTCTATGAAGATTATCGCAGATATATTTGAATACACGAGTAAAAATATGCCTAAGTTTAACTCTATTTCTATTTCTGGTTACCATATGCAAGAAGCAGGTGCAACCGCAGATATTGAGTTAGCTTATACGTTAGCAGATGGATTAGAGTACATCCGTACGGGATTGGCAGCAGGAATGAAAATTGACGAATTTGCACCAAGACTTTCATTTTTCTGGGCAATTGGAATGAACCATTTTATGGAGATTGCCAAAATGCGCGCAGGTAGAATGTTATGGGCAAAACTACTTAAACAATTCAACCCTACTTCTGAAAAGTCGTTAGCATTAAGAACACATTGTCAAACATCAGGTTGGAGTTTAACAGAACAAGATCCTTTTAACAACGTAGCAAGAACAGCTATTGAAGCTGCCGCTGCGGCTTTTGGAGGAACGCAATCGTTACACACCAATGCTCTTGATGAGGCTATTGCGCTTCCGACAGACTTCTCAGCAAGAATTGCTCGTAACACACAAATCTTCTTACAAGAGGAAACAAAGTTATGTAAAACGGTTGACCCTTGGGCTGGTAGTTATTATGTAGAGAACTTGACACAAGAAATTGCACAAAAAGCGTGGGCACTTATCGAAGAGGTTGAAGAATTAGGGGGTATGACTAAAGCTATTGAAGCTGGTATTCCTAAACTTCGCATTGAAGAAGCTGCGGCACGTAAACAAGCACGTATTGACAGTGGACAAGATATAATTGTTGGTGTAAACCAATATCGCTTAGAAAAAGAAGACCCATTACATATTTTAGAAGTTGATAACCAAACAGTGCGCAAGCAACAAATTGACCGATTAAATCAAATTAAAGCTACGCGTGATAACCAGAAAGTACAAGAAGCATTAGCTGCACTGACTACTTCTGCAAAAACAGGTGAAGGTAACTTATTAGCATTAGCTATTGAAGCGGCTAAATTAAGAGCTACATTAGGTGAGATTAGTGATGCACTGGAAAGTGTATTTGGTAGATTTAAAGCACAAATTCAATCTGTAAGTGGTGTGTATAGCAAAGAAATAAAAGACGACAAAAGTTTTAAAAGAGCGAAAGAGTTAGCAGATAAATTTGCTGATATCGAAGGTCGTCGCCCTCGTATTATGATTGCGAAAATGGGACAAGATGGTCACGACCGCGGAGCAAAGGTAGTAGCTACTGGTTATGCTGACGTTGGTTTTGACGTAGACATCGGACCATTATTCCAAACTCCAGCTGAAGCTGCAAAGCAAGCTGTTGAGAATGATGTTCACGCTTTAGGAGTTTCTTCTTTAGCAGCTGGACACAAAACATTAGTTCCTCAGGTTATTGAAGAATTAAAAAAATATGGTCGTGATGATATTATGGTGATTGTAGGGGGAGTTATTCCTGCACAAGATTACCAATTCTTATTCGACGCAGGTGCAGTTGCCGTATTTGGTCCTGGTACTAAAATTAGTGAAGCTGCTATTACAATGTTAGAAATTCTCATAGGAGAAGAAGCTTAAGATAAATTTCAAAGACAATCTGACAAGTCTTTATTTCAAAGAATCCTCAACTTTCGTTGAGGATTTTTTTTGTTCATTTTTTCTGTACTCTTCTCAATCATAAAGAAATCTATTTACACAAATACAATCTTCAGTTGAAACAAAGCTCAACTATATTTTCATTGATAAAAGTTCCAAACCTTGAAAAAGCAAGGATTTTCAAAGGTTTGAAGAGCTTAGATACGAATTGAAAGCAAATTTTTCTCTCTTCTCTTTTTCAGTACATTTCCCTTAAGACTTTTAAAGACAACCTATCGTCTTTTAAAAGTATAAAACAACAACTTTAGTGATACTATAAAAAATACAATCATCTATTATAAAACAGATTACACCAATAACAAAAGCCTTTATAATAGGTTGTTTTTAACGACAAATCTGCTCTTAAACTGAATTTTATAAGTTAAACTAACTCCAAATGCAGTACCTTTGTCCAAAATATTATACTTTTTTATGACATTTGAAGACTTACACTTAAATAAAAATATATTACGTGCAATCGAAGAGCTTGGTTACAAAGAACCTACTCCTATTCAGCAAAAAGTTATTCCATTAATCTTAGCAGAGAAAGACCTTATTGGTTGTGCGCAAACAGGTACTGGAAAAACAGCTGCTTTTGCAATGCCGATTATCCATTATTTACACAAAATTGGGAATACCAAAAAAGCAAAGAAAGCGAAAGTATTAATCGTTACTCCAACGCGTGAACTTGCTGTTCAAATTGGTGATAACTTTGAGAAATACGCTAAGTATACTAACGTTACGCATATTACTTTATATGGTGGAATGTCCATCAAACCACAAATAGAACAATTAAATAAAGGAGCTGATGTAATCATTGGTACTCCAGGTCGTTTGTTGGATTTATATAAACAAAAACACTTAGACCTTGACCATTTACACTACTTGGTTTTAGATGAAGCGGACTTAATGTTAGATATGGGATTCATTGATGAAGTGAAAAAACTGATTCAATTAACTCCGTCTAATAGACAAACACTTTTATTCTCAGCTACTATGCCTTTGGCTATTCGCGAATTGGCACACGAGTTTTTACAAAAACCAGAATATGTAGCAGTAGATTCTATTTCTTCAAGTGCTAAAACGGTAAAACAAAAAGTGTACTTTGTTGAAAAAGGAGACAAAAAGAAATTGTTATACCACATTATTAGAAACGAAAAATTATCTGATGTTTTAGTATTTACACGTACTAAAATGGGAGCTGATACTGTAGTAGAAAGTTTGATTAAAAACGGAATAAATGCTGCTGCTTTTCACGGAGACAAATCTCAAACTGCACGTGAAGAAGCTTTAGATAGTTTTAAAAATAAAGAAACTAAAGTATTAATTGCAACAGATATTGCGGCAAGGGGAATTGACATTGATTCGTTACCTGTTGTAATTAACTATGATTTACCTAATATTCCTGAAACATTTGTACACCGAATTGGACGTACAGGTAGAGCTGGAAATGAAGGAGTAGCTATTTCTTTCTGTGACCAAACAGAAAAAAACTACTGGGCTGACATTGTAAAATTCACGCGTTCTCAACCTAAAATTGTTACTGAACATCCTTTCCCGTGGAAAGAAAAGAACAAAAAAGAAGGTGAAGGACAAAAGAAAGATTACAGAAAAAAACCAGGACAAGGTAATTCTCGTAAATCTGAAAACTCTAAAAAGAATAAAAAACGTTGGTATTAAGCTAAGGTTTTTATCTATCTTTCGGATTAAATAATCTGTTATGAAAAAACTATTTTACTTAATACTAATTGCCATTATCAGTGTACTCCTGTTACTCTACTTTGCTAATTACACAGTAAAAGCGACTACAGAAAAGCAGTTGTATGACAAGACAGAGGACATTCCTCACAATAAAGTAGGTCTTGTTTTAGGTACTGCAAAACACTTAGCTAATGGTCAGTTAAACTATTATTTCACTTATCGCATTGAAGCTGCAGCAGCTTTGTATAAAAGTGGTAAGTTAGAATATATAGTTGTTAGTGGAGACAATAGTCGTAAAGATTACAATGAACCAGAGGATATGAAATTAGCGTTGGTAGAAAAAGGGATACCTGAAGAAAAAATCTACTTAGATTATGCTGGTTTCAGAACATTAGACTCTGTTTATCGAATGAAAGAAATATTTGGTCAAGATGAATTTACCATTATTTCTCAACCATTTCACAATGAAAGAGCCGTGTATATTGCAAATCATCTTGATTTAAAAACAATTGGTTTTAACGCCCAAGATGTTACAAGACACTACGGTTTTAAAACATTAATCAGAGAAAAGTTTGCAAGAGTAAAAGTTCTATTGGATAATTTGATAAGCAAGAAACCTAAATATTTAGGTGCCCCTATCAAAATAGGAACACAAGATATATAAACAAAAAAAGTCGAGATAATATCTCGACTTTTTTTGTTTTTAAACTATATATTATACGAATAAATGCCATACTTGTGCTACGACAAAACAAACGATAACTCCTAATATAACTGGCAAAATAGAAGCTACTGTTGTCCACTTAACACTATTTGTTTCCTTGTAAATGGTGTAAATAGTAGTACTACACGGATTGTGTAATAAACTAAACAACATTAAATTTACTCCTGTTAAGGTTGTCCATCCTGCTGCGTGTAAAATTGTAGCGATCTCTCCGTCTGAAACTTCAAACATCACTCCAGCTCCTTCCCCTAAACTTGCATCTCCTAATACCATTGCTGTAAGCATTAATATGGTTGGAATCACAATTTCATTAGCTGGAATTGCTACAACATAAGCCAATAGAATAACTCCATTTAATCCAAGTAAAACACCGATTGGGTCTAATCCTTCAATTACCCATAATGCCATACTCTTGTCGCCAATCATAATATTACAAACTAACCAAATAATTGCTCCCGCTGGTGCTGCAAACACAATAGCTCTCCACAATACAATCATAGTTCTGTCAATCAATGATGTATAAACCGTTTGTAATACGTGAGGAGGTCTATATGGTGGTAATTCTAACGTAAAGAAAGAAGCCTCTCCTTTTAGCATTGTTTTCGATAGAAACCAAGAAACAAAAAAGGTAAATGCAATTCCCAAAACAACAATTCCTACAACTGCTAAAGTCGATATTGTATGCGACATATAAGCAGGTACTAAAGCCCCTATAAATATAGTAGCCATTAAGATTTGCGTTGGCCAACGACCATTACAAAGTGAAAAGTTGTTTGTAATAATCGCTATTAATTTCTCGCGAGGACTATTAATAATTCTTGTTGCTACAACTCCTGCAGCATTACAACCAAACCCCATACTCATAGTCAATGCTTGCTTTCCGTGTGCTCCTGCTCCTTTAAACAACCTGTCTAAATTAAAAGCTACCCTTGGCAAATATCCAAAGTCTTCTAACAACGTAAATAACGGAAAGAAAATAGCCATTGGTGGTAACATTACTGCTATTACCCACGCTGTAGCAAGATACACTCCATCTATTAAAAATCCGCTTAGCCACCAAGGAAAACCTACTGAGGTTGCTCCCTCTTTTAGCAAAGGATATAATTGTTCTAATAGCAAATATGACAATGCTTCAGAAGGATAATTAGACCCAATAATTGTTAGCCATAAAACTCCCCCTAACATTAGTAGCATAATAGGAAAACCAAATCGCTTACTGGTAACCACGTTGTCTATCATTCTGTCAATGCGGAATGCACGTTGATTCTCGTCTGATTTCACTGTGCTTTTCACTGTTTTTGATACTTGTGAAAAAATAGCTCCTGCTACATTATCTGAATAATCCAACCCCAGTGAATCGTGGTATTGATTTGCCTTTTCTAAAATAGGTTGGATTTTTTCAACTGTTATTTTTTGAGACAAGGTTTTGTTTAACAAAGCAGCTTGAATACTATTATCTTGTTGAATCAAACGCATTGCAATCCACGAAGCACTTGGCAACTCAGCATCTAATGCTAATAAATCAGTTGCAACTTCTTGTACTGCTTTACGCGACTCCCCTGAAATTCCCGAAATCGTTTTGTGTTCCGGAACATATTTTCCTGTTGCCACTTGATCAATAGCCAATAGCAACTCAGGAATTCCCTCTTTATTTCTCGCTGATGTTGGAATAACAGGAACACCTAAATCTCTTGATAAACCACGAACGTCAATCTCTACACCGTGACGCGTAGCCTCATCCATAAGGTTTAAACAAACAACTACTTTGTTTGTGATTTCTTGAATTTGAACTACCAAACTTAAATGGCGTTCTAATCTCCCAGCATCAACTACAACAACAGTAACATCAGGCTTACCAAAAAGAATAAAATCCCTTGCTACCTCTTCGTCTTCTGACGTTGACATTAGGGAATACGTTCCTGGTAAGTCAATTAATTTATACTTACTTTCTTTGTATTGAAAACTCCCCTCAGCTCTTGTAACAGTTTTCCCTGGCCAGTTACCAGTGTGCTGTTTCAATCCTGTTAAGGCGTTAAATATTGTACTTTTTCCAGTATTTGGATTTCCCGCAAGCGCAATTGAATAATCAAAATTACCCGATATATCACCGAGTTTCTTTAATTCTGCAGCAGCGTTTAAATCACAAATATCACAGGCTGTTTTCGCCATATCGATCTTCTCCTTACTTAAATTTTGTTATTGAATTGAGATTAATACCATTTTTGCATCCTCTTTACGCAATGAAATAATAGTATTATAAATTGAGTATGCTACTGGATCTTTTAGAGGACTTACATTGTGTACGGCAATTTCTGCACCCGGTACAAATCCTAAGTCAAGAAAACGTTGGTGCACTTCTCTTGCACAACCACGCTCAATACCAACAATCTTAGCTTTTACTCCTTTTTGAAGTTCTGACAAATTCATTCTCATTTCTTTAGATATACAAAATTACATAATTAGGCTTGTCTAACAATAAATTTAGTGTTAAAACTAATCATTATAAATAATGTGATTAAGAGAAAAGGGAAGCTTGAAGAAATACTCTATTTTTTAAAACACAAGTAAAGAAAAAGTCTAAAAGTTAGGGGCACTACACACACACTTCCTTTTCTATAAGAAACAAAATAAACGGAGATTAAAAATCTAATGCAATGGATTGTTCTTGCGATAAAGAACATATCAAAGGGTAGTTTTAAACGCACCATGTTCGAGACATCTACCACTCAAGTCCCACAGAAGTTCGGAAAAAAGCCTTTTTTACCGAAGAAGTCTGGTACTTGTGTGGTGCTTGTGTGAAACAAGTATCAAAGAAGCCTATAATGACAGTACTATTTAACGTACACCTAACTATTACAAAAGCATATGACTGAGCTGATGGTTTACGAATAATATATAATTAAAAAAGTAGTTATTACAAAACTGACTCATTACTTAATCCCTATTTAGCTTTAACAAACAGACATAAAAAAAGCAACTACCCTTGCGAATAGTTGCTTTCATAATATTTTCCACCAGTTACTAAATCGGTTTAAACGCATTTTCAAAAGGAACACGGTGCACTAAACTACGCCCTAATGTTACTTCATCTGCATACTCTAACTCATCTCCAACTGCAATTCCTCTGGCAATTGTAGATGTGATTATGTTGTGGTCTTTTACTTGTTTATAAATATAAAAATTGGTTGTATCCCCTTCCATAGTTGAACTCAAAGCAAAAATAATTTCTTTTACTTCTCCATTTTTCACCTTTTCAACCAAAGAATTAATATTCAACTGGCTTGGCCCTACTCCATCCATAGGCGATATCTTACCTCCTAAAACGTGGTAAATTCCTTTGAACAGTTGGGTGTTTTCCAAAGCCATAACATCGCGTACGTCTTCAACGACACAAATTGTTTGATGATCGCGTACTGGATTTGAACAAATATCACAGATTTCTTCGTCAGAAATATTGTGGCAGCTTTTACAGAAACTGATTTCTTTTCTCATTTTCATCAACGCCTCTGCCATGTGAACTGTTTGCTCTTCTGGTTGCTTTAATAAATGTAACATCAATCGCAAAGCAGTACGCTTACCAATCCCTGGTAATTGTGACATTTCTTCTACTGCTTTTTCTAATAATTTTGAAGGGAATTCCATGGCGCAAATATATAAAATATCAAAGCATAGATGAAATTGCTTTTTCACTGTTCGCTAAAAAATAACAACTTGTTTTTGCGAGTGTTAAAAAGAATAAAACTAACATTCTTTCCGTCTGTTCACTCTTTGTGAAAAAAATAATTACTTTTGGAAACACATTCATTTTCAAAATCAATTTATGTCACCAATTAGCATTATTACCATCATCACGATTTACTTCGGTATATTAATTCTTATTTCACATTTTGTGAGTAAAAAAGATAGTAGTAATGATGCCTTTTTTAGTGCTAATAAAAATGCAAAGTGGTATTTAGTGGCTTTTGGAATGATTGGAACAGCACTTTCTGGTGTTACCTTTATTTCAGTGCCCGGAGAAGTTGGCTCTCCTAATGGAGAACAGTTTAAATACTTTCAATTCGTTTTAGGAAATGCTGTTGGTTTTTTACTAACCGCCTCTATTTTATTACCGCTTTATTACAAGTATAACTTGGTGTCCATTTATACTTACATCGAGAAAAGATTAGGACATTATAGCTATAAAAGTGCTGCATCTATCTTTTTATTAAGTAGAACAATTGGTTCGGCTTTTAGGCTTTACCTTGTGGTTATAGTACTACAGCGTTATGTATTTGATCATTTTGGTATTCCTTTTTTTGCAACCGTATTAATTGCCCTTTTACTTATATATGCCTATACTTACAAAGGAGGACTAAAAACCATTATCATAACAGATACGCTACAAACATTTTTCCTTGTGGCATCGGTTATTTTTACCATTGTTTTCATTTGTCACAGCTTAGATTTAAGTCCTATTGAAGCTTTTGAAACAGTAAAACAAAGTAATTATTCTAAAATATTTTTCTTTGAAGACTTTATATCTAATCGCTTTAATTTCTTTAAACAGTTTATTGGAGGGATTTTTGTAACCTTGGCTATGGTGGGACTTGACCAAGATTTGATGCAGAAAAACTTGAGCTGTAAAAACATTAAAGAAGCTCAGAAAAATATGTATTCGTTCACTGCTATCTTTGTTGTCATTAACTTATTCTTCTTAGGTGTAGGCGCTTTACTATATATCTATGCGAATAAATACGGCATTGATGTTCCTCTTGATAGCGCTTCAGGAAAACCAAGAACAGATTTATTGTTCCCTGAAATAGCATTTAACCACTTATCTATTGTTCCTGCAATAGTATTCTTATTAGGGCTAACAGCAGCTACATTTGCAACAACTGACTCTGCTTTAACAGCATTAACTACGTCGTTTTGTATCGACTTTTTAAATATGGACAAACAAAAAGAGAGTAGCTCAAATGTTTGGAAACGAAAAATAGTTCACTTGAGCTTTTCTTTCTTGATGTTCTTAGTTATTATCTTGTTCAATGCTATTAATGACGCATCTGTAGTTAGTATGATTTTTAGAATTGCTTCATATACGTATGGTCCTCTTTTAGGATTATTCGCTTTTGCCATTATCTTTAAAAACAAACAAGTGAAGGACAAACTGGTTCCAATTATCTGTCTAATTTCTCCATTTGCAACATTATTTATTAGTAATAATGCCAGCGGTTTTTTAGGAGGTTATGTATTTGACAACGAATTGATCTTAGTAAATGCGAGTATTACAGTCATCTTATTATTGTTAATCAGCAAGAAATCAGTATTGGTTAGTACGCAACAAAACTAACGTACAAGCCTCGTCATAATCAATACCATTTTCACGCAATAATTTATATAACACCGGATTTTCTGTTCCGGGGTTAAATATTACCCGTCTTGGTTTTAACAAAATAATATATTCGTAAAACTCTTCTTGTCTCTTAGGATTTAGATATAAGGTAATTGTATCTATATCATCATATGCTATTAACTCCTTTGAAATAGTTACATTTCCAATATTACCTACTCTTAATCCGTGAGCTACAACACTATAACCATACTCTTGTAACATTGAAATTGCTTTAAAAGAGTATCTTTCTGTTTTTAAAGAAGCTCCTAACACTAAAGTTTTCATAATTTATTATTTTTATTACTTTAACAATTTAAACTCAAATACTGTACATTAATTAACAAAAGACACAACACAAACAACATTAAACATACCAAATCAACATTTACAATGAAGTAAATTTTCTTAAAAACAGTAAAATAAGTCATTTAATTGGAATAAATATCCAAATAATGATAAAAGTCATATTGTTGATACAATATTAACACTAATTTTACATCAGAAAATTTAAAAAAACAATTATGAAAAAATTACTACTATCTTTTTTAGGAGCTGCTTTATTAATGGGTGGTTCAACATTTGCACAAGAGAATGTTGCTAAAGAAAAAGAAACATACAAATGGCAAATGCGTTTACGTGGTGTTGGTGTAATTCCTCACAACAGAGCTGACATTGGTGTTATCGGTGGTCAAATTGACGTAAACAATAACTTTATACCTGAATTAGACTTCACTTATTTCTTTACAGAAAATCTTGCTGCTGAATTAATTTTAGGTACTTCAAGACATAATGTTGGAACATTAGGTTCAGATATTTCTGCCATTGGTGGAGAAACTTCTGTAAACCTTGATTTAGGAAGTGTATATTTATTACCTCCGACTTTAATGGTACAATACCACCACAAATTTGGTGAAGTATTCAAACCATATGTTGGAGCTGGTGTTAACTACACAATTTTCTACAACGAAAAATCAGGTGTAGCAAAAGACATTAAATATGATAACAAATTTGGTTGGGGATACCAATTTGGATTTGACATTGATTTAACTGATAAATTCTTTATCAACGTTGACTTCAAAAAATTATTCTTAAAAACAGACGTAACTGTTGACGCTTCTAACTTAAATGGAGGAGATGCATTAGACATACCTGCAAAAGTTAAAATCGATCCAATGTTAATTGGTTTTGGTGTAGGAATGCGTTTTTAATTATTTAATAAGACATTTTTTTTTCAACCACCCCCACAATTCTTGTGTTAGGGTGGTTTTTTATTGCCTAATATTTTTGCGACCTTTGCAATTGTTTTTGAGTACTACAAATTATTATGGCAACTACTATTACGTTTAAGGATATCAACAAATTAGCTATTCCAGCTATCTTTTCAGGAATTTCAGAATCTATAATCTCTTTAACGGATATTGCAATTGTTGGGAATGTAAAAGAAAATAGTGTAGAAGCCTTAGCTGCTGTTGGTCTTGTCGGTTCATTTCTTTCGGCTATTATATGGGTAGTTGCACAAACAAAAACATCTATTTCTGCTACCGTATCACAACACTTAGGTAGCAAAAGATTATTTGCAGTAAAAACACTTGTTCCTCAGGCTATTGTTTTCAACTTTCTATTGAGTGTGTTCTTATTCATCTTTACTACTTTTTTTGTCCACGAGATCTTTGTGGCCTATAATGCAAGTGGTCTTATACTTACCTATGCAAAAGAATACTATTTAATACGAGCTTGGGGCTTTCCTCTTACTTTGATAACCTTTGCTATATTTGGAGTCTTTAGGGGGCTTCAAAACACTGTATGGGCAATGAAGTGTAGTCTGGTAGGAGCTTTTCTAAATGTAGGTCTAAACTACTTATTTGTATTTGGTGTAGATGGATGGATCCCAGCAATGCATATTAAAGGAGCTGCTTATGCCAGTGTTATTGCTCAGACTGTAATGCTAATTATGGCTTTCTACTTCTTCTTTACGAAAACTCCTTTTACGTTAAAAGTTCGAAGAACGATTAACCCTTCTTTAAAGCCATTAATTATAATGAGTTTTAACTTTATAATTCGTACTGCAACTTTAAATGTGGCACTATATTTAGCAAATGCGTACGCTACTGGTTATGGTAAAAGCTTCATTGCTGCTCAAAGTATCTTAATGAATATTTGGCTTTTCTTCTCTTTCTTTATTGATGGTTATGCAAGTGCTGGTAATGCTTTATCAGGTAGATTATTGGGCGAGAAAAACTATAATGCGATGTGGAAAATGAGTAAGGATATCAGCAAATATGCAATTATTATTGCCCTTGCTTTAAATACAATTTGCATCATATTCTACAAACAAATTGGTTTACTCTTCAACCAAGACCCTGAGGTAATAAAAGTATTTTTATCTGTATTCTGGTTAGTACTTATTATGCAACCAATCAATGCTCTTGCTTATATTTATGATGGAATATTTAAAGGGATGGGAGACGCTAAGTTTTTACGTAATAATTTGTTGTTTGCAACTTTTTGTGGTTTTATACCTACCCTTTTGTTGTTTGATTACTTAGGTTTTAAACTATATAGTGTCTGGATTGCCTTTGCTGTTTGGATGTGTTGCCGTAGTTTCCCTTTAATGTATTTGTTCAAAAAGAATTATGTAAATCAATAAATGCTATTATTTCACACACTACCCAACATAACAAGAAGAACGTTTTTAATTACCTTTATAACAACTCATACGGAAACTTCAATGCTTAACGATTATTATGCTATATAGTCTAAGTTCATCAATAGTACAATTAAACATTCTTCAACCCTGTATACAAGCTTTATTCTGGTGATTATTGTATGTCACAAATAATACAACCAAACATCCTTTAAACTAATACATAAGCTTTATTTCATTTATTAATGTATAATCATTTGATTATCATTTTTGGTTGCTACCCAACCTCTCTTGATTTACTACTCCCTTAGCTATTGATGTATTCATTCATATATTGCTTACAATAACTCCACCATCTTTAGACTATTCTTACACCTGTTTATTATCGCTGTTAATCAACTATTAGCCGAAAATTTGATGAATTCTAAGTACTTGCAACAGCATTGCAAACATCTCAACGCATTATTTATATCGAGTATAACTTACTAAATTTGTTATGAATGATAAAATAATGCTATTATGGCACATACACATAAAACCTGCTGTTCTTCTGAAATAAATCAGAATAATAGTTGTACATCAAAATCAAATAATCACCAAGATAATCATTGTCACGACCATAGTGATAAAAATAACTGCGACCAACACAATAGTCAACCACACAAACATAATCATAATCACGATGAAGATCACGACCACAATCATGGAGAAATGACCAATAACTCGGTTTTAATTGTCTCACTTCTACTCTTATTTACTGGATTAATCTTAACTCATATAGTCAAAGCCGAGTGGTTTGTAAACAATACCCTATTACAAATCTTATGGTATGGTACGGCATACTTACCTGTAGGATTCCCTGTTATAAAAGAAGCCGTAGAATTAGGGGGAAAAGGTAATTTCTTTAATGAGTTCTCTTTAATGGCTATTGCAACTATTGGTGCCTTTGCAATTGGAGAATATCCAGAAGGAGTAGCTGTGATGATATTTTATACAATAGGAGAATTATTTCAAGAAAAAGCCGTTAATAAAGCTAAAGGAAACATAAAAGCATTACTTGATATTCGTCCAAAAGAAGCAAATGTCTATAGAAACAATAAGTTTGTTATTGTTAATCCAGAAGAAGTCAAAATAGGTGAAAAAATACAGGTTAAGGTAGGAGAAAAAATTCCTTTAGATGGACAGCTACTTACTAACAAAGGTAGTTTTAATACATCCGCTTTAACTGGAGAAAGTAAGCCGTCTACATTTTCTCAAGGAGATATTGTCTTAACGGGAATGATCAACTTACAGAATGTAATTGAAATACAAACGACAAAATTATACCAAGATAGTTCACTTGCTAAAATACTTGAAATGGTACAAGAGGCGAGTTCGCGTAAAGCTGCAACTGAATTATACATACGTAAATTCGCAAAAATATATACTCCTATAGTATTCTTTTTAGCCGTTGCAGTTACAATATTACCAGCGTTGTTTGTTGAAAATTACGAATTTAAAGATTGGCTATATAGAGCATTGGTCTTTTTAGTGATCTCGTGTCCTTGTGCCCTTGTAATTTCTGTTCCCTTAGGATATTTTGGAGGAATAGGTGCCGCGTCAAAAAACGGTATACTTTTCAAGGGTTCAAATTACCTTGAATTGATGGCTAAACTTGATATTGTTGTAATGGATAAAACAGGTACGCTGACTGAAGGCGTATTCAAAGTACAGAAGGTTGAAACAAGTATAGATAAAAATGACTTTACACAAATAGTATCAGCAATTGAAAAACAGTCTACTCACCCTATAGCTAAAGCCATCAATGAAACTTTTCCTACTAATTTAATTGCACAAAATGTACACGAAATCACAGGAAAAGGATTAAAAGGTGTGGTTAACAACACAACTGTACTCGTTGGAAATACGGCCCTATTGAAACAGTTTGATATCAAATATCCTGATGTAATTGATGATATCGTTGAAAGTATTGTAGTGGTAGCTTTAGAAAATGAATATGTAGGTTATATTACAATAGCTGACCAAATAAAAGTAGATGCTAAATCTGCTATTACACGAATGAAAGATTGTGGTGTTACGCAAACAATAATACTCAGCGGTGATAAAGATAGCATTACTCAAAAAGTTGCTAAAGAACTGGCAATTGACAATGCTTATGGAGGTTTACTACCTGAAGATAAAGTTGCAAAGGTTGAAGAATTAAAACATATACATCCAAATAGTTCAATTGCTTTTGTTGGTGATGGTATTAATGATGCTCCTGTACTTGCTTTAAGTGATGTAGGAATAGCTATGGGTGGTTTAGGTAGTGATGCAGCAATTGAAACAGCTGATGTAGTAATCCAAACAGACCAGCCTTCTAAAATTGCTACAGCAATACAAATAGCCCGTGAAACAAGAAAGATCGTAATACAAAATATAGTTCTTGCGTTGACTGTGAAAATTATAGTTTTAATCCTTGGTGCAGGTGGGATAGCTAATATGTGGGAAGCTGTATTTGCAGATGTAGGTGTAGCTTTACTTGCTATACTAAATGCTGTACGTATTCAAAGAATGACCTTTAAATAAGGTACTAATTAAAATAAATAAGCCAGAACATTTAGTTACTGGCTTTTATTTTATCCTTCCATTTCTTCTTTAAACTCTTTCAAAACATCTTTTAATTGTTTAAGATATTTACCATACAAGCTATATATCCAATACTTACAAAATAATATTACTAAAACACTAAAAATAAATAAAGCTATTAAAAATACTATATTATTAAAGAGCTTCTCTATTCCCTCTAAATCCAAACCAATAAAAAAAGGAATAAATAAAATAATAAAAGGTGCTAAGGAAAAACAAAAATTTTCATATAATTGAACATACATCCTTACATTGAAATACACTTCATACAAACTATCATAGGAATTTAAAACATACGACTCTGATTTTCTATAAAACAGAAACATCTTAAGTAAATAATAAATAGTTACTAAAGAAAATAAAGTAAACATAACATAGTATAAAACTATGTTTTCTCCAATCATAGGATGATAATAAGGTAGAAATCCCAACAGAATCACACATAAAGATTGTAACCAAATATCTCTTATTACATTTCTTCGCATTTTATCTAATGGAAGTGTATTTATATGTCTAACGACAACCTTCTCTGTTATTTCTTCAGAAATCAATTCTTGTTCCTTCCATTTATCTTTTAAATCATCAAAATTCATATCCCTGCTTTTTAATTATTTCTTGTAACTTACTTTTTGCTCTATTTAATTTAACACGCGCATTTCCTTCTGTTATACCTAAATTAAGTCCAATCTCCCTATGTGACATACCTTCTAAATAAAAAAAGACCAATGCCTTATCTAACTTACTCAAACAATGAATTGCTTTATACAAGAAATCTACCTCGGTGTTAATATTATCTTCAGTAAATTCGTCTTTTGCAGTTTCATTACTTGAAAAAGCATCTACAGCTGACATACGCACCCTTTCTTTCTTAAAAAAAGTTATTGCTGTATTGATCGCAACGCGATACATCCAAGTTGAAAACTTAGATTCAGCCTTAAAATTCGCATACGATCTCCACAATTGATAAACAATCTCCTGATACAAATCTTCTTGATCATTTATATTATCCATATACATACGCGAGACTTTAAGCAAAATCCCTTTATGTATATTTATCTTTTGTAAAAATTCAACTTCTATTTCTTTACTCACAATGCAAAAACTATTTATCCAAATCTTTCTAACTACAAAACAATTTTTAAAATCAACTACATATAGTTAGTATCGACATAATCAAAAACGTTACATACTTTTCATTTATTTTTAAAATAAAAAAGGAGCTATCTTGATCAAGATAGCTCCTTCAGTTTAGAGCAAAAAAAATCCCCAACCTCATAGAGATTGGGGATTCAAAAGAAAGGCGGTGTCATACTCTCCCACTGGTTAGCAGTACCATCTGCGCTAGCGGGCTTAACTTCTCTGTTCGAAATGGGAAGAGGTGAGCCCCGCTGCAATAACCACCTTAAATCGGTTGTTACCCTACGGATAACTAATATTTTTATATTAAGTTACTTAACTTTATACTATACAGTACTTTATTGTGAATTGAATCTATTATCCAATTTATTGCTTAGAAAGTTGCCCTCTCCCTGAACTTAATCAGGGAGAGATACACATAAGCTTACGGGTTATTAGTACTACTCGACTTTGACATTACTGTCTTTACATCTATAGCCTATCAACGTGGTCATCTTCCACGACCCTTTAAAGAAATCTCATCTTGTGGTGGGTTTCGCACTTATATGCTTTCAGCGCTTATCCCTTCCCAACGTAGCTACTCTGCGATGCCCCTGGCGAGACAACAGATGCACTAGAGGTTGGTCCAAATCGGTCCTCTCGTACTAGAATCAGATCCACTCAAATTTCTAACGCCCACAGTAGATAGAGACCGAACTGTCTCACGACGTTCTGAACCCAGCTCGCGTGCCACTTTAATGGGCGAACAGCCCAACCCTTGGGACCTTCTCCAGCCCCAGGATGTGACGAGCCGACATCGAGGTGCCAAACCCCCCCGTCGATATGAGCTCTTGGGGGAGATCAGCCTGTTATCCCCGGCGTACCTTTTATCCTTTGAGCGATGGCCCTTCCATGCGGAACCACCGGATCACTATGCTCTACTTTCGTACCTGATCGACTTGTTTGTCTCTCAGTCAAGCTCCCTTATACCATTGCACTCTACGCACGGTTACCAAGCGTGCTGAGGGAACCTTTAGAAGCCTCCGTTACTCTTTTGGAGGCGACCACCCCAGTCAAACTACCCACCAAGCAATGTCCTTCCTTACGGAAGTTAGATCTCAAATAAGCAAAGGGTGGTATTTCAACAATGACTCCACAACGCCTAGCGACGCCACTTCAAAGTCTCCCACCTATCCTACACATCACTTATCCAAGAACAATACTAAGCTATAGTAAAGGTGCACAGGGTCTTTTCGTCCCACTGCGGGTAATCGGCATCTTCACCGATACTACAATTTCACCGAGCTCATGGCTGAGACAGTGTCCAGATCGTTACACCATTCGTGCAGGTCGGAACTTACCCGACAAGGAATTTCGCTACCTTAGGACCGTTATAGTTACGGCCGCCGTTTACTGGGGCTTCAATTCAATGCTTCTCAACAATTACTCACCGATAACATCTCCTCTTAACCTTCCAGCACC
Source organism: Myroides phaeus (assembly GCF_009799805.1). Lineage (NCBI taxonomy): Bacteria > Pseudomonadati > Bacteroidota > Flavobacteriia > Flavobacteriales > Flavobacteriaceae > Myroides > Myroides phaeus. The sequence goes on along the minus strand of NZ_CP047050.1, from coordinate 1,621,630 downwards.
GGGCAGGTGTCAGGCCCTATACTTCATCTTACGATTTTGCAGAGCCCTGTGTTTTTGATAAACAGTCGCCTGGACCTTTTCACTGCGGCCAGCTTGCGCTGGCGACCTTTCTCCCGAAGTTACAGGTCTATTTTGCCTAGTTCCTTAGCCATGAATCTCTCGAGCGCCTTAGGATACTCTCCTCGACTACCTGTGTCGGTTTACGGTACGGGTACTTATAACCTAAGTTTAGAAGCTTTTCTTGACAGCCCTTAGGCACACTATCTCTTCGTCCGTAGACTCCGAGTACTATCGCATTTCTCCAAGTCCGACGCATTTTACTATCAGACCTATAGGTACGTGCTTCAACGAACTATTCCGTCAGTTCGCGGTGCTTTCATCACTGTGTCACTCCATCACTGTTATAAGTAGTACGGGAATATTAACCCGTTGGCCATCGACGTCCCCCTTCGGGTGTGCCTTAGGTCCCGACTAACCCTCAGCTGATTAGCATAGCTGAGGAAACCTTAGTCTTACGGCGTGCGGGTTTCTCGCCCGCATTATCGTTACTTATGCCTACATTTTCTTTTCTAAAAGGTCCAGCAATTCTCACAAATCACCTTCAACCCCGTTAGAATGCTCCCCTACCACTCACGCATTAAGCGTAAATCCATAGCTTCGGTAGTATACTTATGCCCGATTATTATCCATGCTCGATCGCTCGACTAGTGAGCTGTTACGCACTCTTTAAATGAATGGCTGCTTCCAAGCCAACATCCTAGCTGTCTGGGCAATCAAACCGCGTTTTTTCAACTTAGCATACATTTGGGGACCTTAGCTGATGGTCTGGGTTCTTTCCCTCTCGGACATGGACCTTAGCACCCATGCCCTCACTGATAATTATCATTACTTAGCATTCGGAGTTTGTCAGGAATTGGTAGGCGGTGAAGCCCCCGCATCCAATCAGTAGCTCTACCTCTAAGTAACTATCGATTATCGCTGCACCTAAATGCATTTCGGGGAGTACGAGCTATTTCCGAGTTTGATTGGCCTTTCACCCCTACCCACAGGTCATCCGAAAACTTTTCAGCGTTAAACGGTTCGGTCCTCCATTTAGTGTTACCTAAACTTCAACCTGCCCATGGGTAGATCACACGGTTTCGCGTCTACCACTACTGACTAAAGCGCCCTATTAAGACTCGCTTTCGCTACGGATCCAGACCTGAAGTCCTTATCCTTGCCAGCAACGGTAACTCGTAGGCTCATTATGCAAAAGGCACGCCGTCACCCAACGAATGGGCTCCGACCGCTTGTAGGCGTATGGTTTCAGGATCTATTTCACTCCGTTATTCACGGTTCTTTTCACCTTTCCCTCACGGTACTGGTTCACTATCGGTCTCTCAGGAGTATTTAGCCTTGGCGGATGGTCCCGCCGGATTCAATCAAGGTTTCACGTGCCCCGACCTACTCAGGATACCACTATTCTTATCTTCTCTTACTTGTACGGGACTATCACCCTCTTTGGTTTACCTTTCCAGGTAATTCTAATTAAATCCGCAAGAAATATCGTGGTCCTACAACCCCAATATTGCCGTAACAACATTGGTTTGGGCTATTCCGCGTTCGCTCGCCACTACTTGCGGAATCACTTTTGTTTTCTTCTCCTCTGCCTACTTAGATGTTTCAGTTCAGCAGGTTCGCCTCCTATTAGGATAATATGTCTTCAACATACTGGGTTGCCCCATTCGGATATCTACGGATCAAGTCGTGTGTGCCGATCCCCGTAGCTTTTCGCAGCTTATCACGTCCTTCTTCGCCTCTGAGAGCCTAGGCATTCCCCATACGCCCTTATTTTGCTTATGTGCTTACAATTCTTTCGAATCGTACTTTCTATAAATTTTATTATTTTTGATTCTTTTCTAACTGTATTAGTTAAGTATCTCAATATGTCAATGATCGTTTTGAACTTGCGTTCTTGTGGAGAATATCGGAGTCGAACCGATGACCTCCTGCGTGCAAGGCAGGCGCTCTAGCCAGCTGAGCTAATCCCCCATAGATATAGATATTTGTGTTATCTGCTTCCATTGGGTTGTGGATAACGCAACCTCTATAATTTCCTTTTTAAACCCTTAATGTATTAGTAGTCCCGGGCAGACTCGAACTGCCGACCCCTACATTATCAGTGTAGTACTCTAACCAGCTGAGCTACGAGACTCTGTATACTTAAGTGTTGTTTTTTGAACTAACAGCGAGAGTAAAGTATTAATTACTAATTTTTTCTCTAGAAAGGAGGTGTTCCAGCCGCACCTTCCGGTACGGCTACCTTGTTACGACTTAGCCCTAGTTACCAGTTTTACCCTAGGCAGCTCCTTGCGGTCACCGACTTCAGGTACCCCCAGCTTCCATGGCTTGACGGGCGGTGTGTACAAGGCCCGGGAACGTATTCACCGGATCATGGCTGATATCCGATTACTAGCGATTCCAGCTTCATGGAGTCGAGTTGCAGACTCCAATCCGAACTGTGATCAGCTTTTGAGATTCGCATCCTGTCGCCAGGTAGCTGCTTTCTGTACTGACCATTGTAGCACGTGTGTAGCCCAGGACGTAAGGGCCGTGATGATTTGACGTCATCCCCACCTTCCTCACGGTTTGCACCGGCAGTCTTGCTAGAGTTCCCGACATTACTCGCTGGTAACTAACAATAGGGGTTGCGCTCGTTATAGGACTTAACCTGACACCTCACGGCACGAGCTGACGACAACCATGCAGCACCTTGTAAATTGTCCGAAGAAAAGTCTGTTTCCAAACCTGTCAATCTACATTTAAGCCCTGGTAAGGTTCCTCGCGTATCATCGAATTAAACCACATGCTCCACCGCTTGTGCGGGCCCCCGTCAATTCCTTTGAGTTTCATTCTTGCGAACGTACTCCCCAGGTGGGATACTTATCACTTTCGCTTAGCCACTCAGTCCGAAAACCGAACAGCTAGTATCCATCGTTTACGGCGTGGACTACCAGGGTATCTAATCCTGTTCGCTCCCCACGCTTTCGTTCATCAGCGTCAATAAGTACGTAGTAACCTGCCTTCGCAATTGGTATTCCATGTAATATCTAAGCATTTCACCGCTACACTACATATTCTAGTTACTTCCATACTATTCAAGTCAAACAGTATCAATGGCCGGGTCTTAGTTAAGCTAAGAAATTTCACCACTGACTTATCCAACCGCCTACGAACCCTTTAAACCCAATAATTCCGGATAACGCTCGGATCCTCCGTATTACCGCGGCTGCTGGCACGGAGTTAGCCGATCCTTATTCTTACAGTACCGTCAAATCACTACACGTAGCGAGGTTTCTTCCTGTACAAAAGCAGTTTACAATCCATAGGACCGTCATCCTGCACGCGGCATGGCTGGTTCAGAGTTGCCTCCATTGACCAATATTCCTCACTGCTGCCTCCCGTAGGAGTCTGGTCCGTGTCTCAGTACCAGTGTGGGGGATCTCCCTCTCAGGACCCCTAATCATCGTTGCCTTGGTATGCCGTTACCACACCAACTAGCTAATGATACGCATGCCCATCTTCTACCGATAAATCTTTATTAATCAAATGATGCCATCCAATTAAACCATGGAGCATTAATCCGAATTTCTTCGGGCTATTCCCCTGTAGAAGGTAGGTTGCATACGCGTTACTCACCCGTGCGCCGGTCTCTATTAAGCAAGCTCAATATACCCCTCGACTTGCATGTGTTAGGCCTGCCGCTAGCGTTCATCCTGAGCCAGGATCAAACTCTTCATCGTATATTTTTAATTTCGTTAATTAGCAAGTTAATTCAAATGTAAACATTTGCCTTACTCTCTTAATTTTTGCTGTCAATCCAATATGTCTATGAACGTGTCTTCTTATTTATAATCTCACTTGTGTTTCAAAGCGAGTGCAAAAGTAAATAACTTTTTTGATTTAGCAAAACTTTTTTGAAATAAATTTCAATTTGTTTTTGTCGCTAAACCACCGTATTTACTGAAGCGGACTGCAAAGATACAACCTTATTTTTTACTTATCCAAATTTAATTTCTTATTTTTTTCAAAGCGAAATAACGTTACTTTTCTATCTTTACTCCTTCACTATTTGTGTATGATCGTCTGCTGTAATGCGGATGCAAAAGTAGCATCTTTTTCGCTATTTCCAAACTTCAAAACACATTTTTTGAAAGGTTTTTTATAACGTGTTGTTATGTTGCTTCTTACCTCTGAAAGTTTTTTTCTTTTTTGTTTTTATTGGTTCAAATAGGTCTGACTTCTTTAGTAAAGTAAACACTCTATATATAGGTATACTATTATATGTGTTCTAATCCTCTCCCTATATATAGTACAAAGTTATCTATATCACTTCTATACGTGTTGTAAAGCGGTTACTTTGACATCATTTGCTATCAAATGACATCATATGCACTATAAACGCTGTCCCACTTTTTTCTATATTTAATATAACATACTGATTTTCACAATCAATACATTATCTTAAATGAAGATTGTTCGGAGATACACCAGAGATAAGTCGGAGACACCTCGCCTAAAGGCCTTTTTCGCGAACCATCTACGGCTTATCTACGAGCTATCTACGACTAAGCACCACGCCAAACTATTATAAAACAGCCTGAAACCCAGTATTTACAAGCTATTCAGAGTGTAAATCTTGTAAAAGAGCTCTCTTATTAGAACTTCGTAAAAACCTTTTTCACTACTAATACTCACCATACTATTAGCTATTTGTACTACTTACCATCACAAACCCAAGCAAGAGGTCCTGTACTAACGCCAAACAAAAAAGCCACTTAACGCAAGTGTTAAGTGGCTTTTTTGTTTTTATATTATATAATATCGCTTATTTCTTAGCTAATTTAAACCTCACCTTCTCCCCTGCAGCATCAATCTTCATTAAATAAATAACTGTTGCCAATTCCTTAATCTATAATTTACACTCAATATATAAGATAAATAAAACAATAAGATTATTTACTATAATTCAAAAAAGAGAAAGTACCAAATACAAAAAACGCTTAGCAAAAGCTAAGCGTTCTTTTAAATATTAAAGAGTGTAAATTTCTTAGTACTTATAAAATTAATAAAGGAGCAATAAATCCAACACTTAGACGTCCTGTATTGTAATTTTCAAGACCTAAATTCTCTTTAGCATAGCTTGAATGATTATAATAACGTCCAACATAAGAAACAAAGAATCTAATATTCATATCTTTAAAAGGAAGATACTGTACAGAAGGAATGAATCCATAACTTGTACGCAATAAATCTGTTCCGCTGTTATCAGCCTTTACATCTTTTCCATAAGCATTACTCGCCATCAAAGTCATTGACAAATTAACCTTTGGCGCAACCAAATACTCCATTCTTAACCAGTTTTCCATATAAGAAACACTTTGAGCTGTAAAATCACTTTGATTTTCTACTAATCCTGTAACAATTCCCTTACGGTCGATTGCTTCATGACTATATTTAAAATCATACATCAAAGTCAAATTATTATTTTGGTATTTATGTCCTAAAGCATAATAATTCATTGCTTTATTCTTTGCTTCTTGAAAATAGCTATAACTATATAGTGTTTCTAACTTACCATCAAAAAAACTACCTCTCCAAGTACCAATATAAGCAAGGTGCATTTTTTATTTTTCAATATGCTCAGGTAACGTTCCTTTATATAAATCTTCAAAATTTTGAGTACGTGAATTTAACACTTGTAAACCAAATCCATGATTCGGAGAAACTTGGTGTGTAATACCAGCACCTGTCAAGAAATTATCAGCATACTCTAAAATGTCATTATACTCCAAGATATCAATTGGATTTAAATCGAACTCAAACCCACCCCAATCTGCACTCATCTTACCAAGATTCAATTGTGTTTTTGGAGATAATTCCACACCAATAAACGCTAAATCAGTACCTCTACTAATATGATCACGAGACCCAACATTAGGATCCTTAGTATATCTATCACGGAATCTAAAATACACTTTATCGTGAATTTTACCTTTTATTTCAAGTCTAACTTGGTTATTATTAAACTCTGAATTTGTATGTGTTCCATCTTGAAAATACGTATCGTACGCAAAACGCATATTCATAATTACATCAACATTATTTAGCAAACTTTGCTTCCCAACTGAAATAATTGGTTTTGAAATAGTATCATTACTCGTTTGCTGATTCTGTGCAAACATTCCCGTTTGCATCAAAATCAAAAGAAAAAATAAAGATTTTTTCATAATTATATTTTTTATTTGGTTATAAAAAGTGTGTTTATAATAAGAAAGCACCTAAGGCAAATCCAGCTGCCACAGCAACTATAATTGCAACTAAGCCAGGCACCATAAAACTGTGGTTAACCACAAACTTTCCGATTTTTGTACTCCCCGTTCTATCAAAATTAATAGCAGCAAGTAAAGTAGGATATCCAGGTAAAACGAAATCAGCATTCACAGCAGGGAAAATAGCAATCAAAGCAGGGTTAGAAACACCTAAAGCCATCCCTAAAGGCATCATTGTTTTTGTAGTAGCAGCTTGACTAAACATTAAAGCACCAAGAACAAAAACAGCGATAGCAAAAGTCCAAGGATAAGTAGTAACAATACTTTCCATATATCCATTTATAGCGATTTTATTATGAGCCATAAAAGTTGCACTCATCCAAACAACTCCAAAAACAGATACAACTGCTGTAGCCATTGATCCGAACAAACTTACCTTAGTCACATCAACAGCACTTGTTTTCGTAATAATCATCATTATTGCAGATGCCGTAAGCGTTATAATACTAATTACAGCTACCATTTGTAATTCACCATTCGCTTTTAAAACCAAGTTAGCAACACCTGGTTCAAACTGTGGTAGTATTTGAGGGAAAGCCCCTGCTACGACAATCAATAATACAGCGATAGCAAAAACAATAACAGAAGACTTAGCTCCTTTTTTCAAAGATTTCTGAGGTCCAACTTCATTTGAATCTAAACTTTTTGCAAACTCAGGATCCTTCATTTTTTCTTGAAAAATAGGATCATCCTCCAGTTCTTTACCTTTTTTCAAGACAGCAAAACATCCAAACAAGATTCCTATTAAACAAGCTGGAATACAAATTTTCATAATATCTATCAATGCTCCAGGATAAGCCAATATACTTGCACCTGCAAAAGCTGCAGTAGCCGCACTCATTGGACTTCCAGTGATAGCTAAATGAGAAGCAATAACAGAGATACTTAAAGGTCTTTCAGGTCTAATTCTTTTTTTTGCTGCTACCTCTGAAATAATAGGCAAAAGCGAATATAAAAGATGGGCAGTACCTGCAAATAAGCAAAAGAAATAAACAGTAAAAGGAGCAATAAAAATAATGTTAGAAGGATTACTACGGATAACTTTTTCTGCCAATCTAACTAAGTAATCTAACCCTCCACAAGCTTGTAGAGTTGCAGCAGTAGAAACAATAGCCATAATAACAAGCATAACATCAATTGGAGGATCTCCGGGTCTCATTCCAAAAACGAAAACAAAGATCATTAATCCGACCATTCCCATCACACCTAATCCAATTCCTTTCATTTGCGACCCTATAAGGATCATTGCAATTAGGATTATAAACTGTAATAATAACATAACTATCCTATTTTAATTAGCACTACTACATTAGGATAGGTATAAAAAAGGAGCGTTTATAAATACTATTAAGTATTCCGCTCCTTTATAACCTATTCTCTTAATGAGTCATATTTTAATATTTAAAAAACATATTTTGGATAGCTTGACGATCTTTTGTTTGAGTCAAAGCTAACATCAATAAAATTCTTGCTTTCTGTGGACTTAAATCATCAGACACAATAAAACCTAACGCTTGATCATCAACCTCATTAAATAAAGTTACACGTCCAGCACCAGCTCTTGCAGCTCTACATACAATAATTCCTTGTTTTGATGCAGCTTCTAAAGCATCTCCTACAGGAGCATTAAAGTTTCCATTCCCCATACCTGCATATACAATACCAGCTACACCATCTTTAGTTGCAGCTTTCACAGCTCTTGGATTAGCATCTGCATATCCATAAACAACTTCAACTTCAGGTAAAGTTTTCAACCCTTTAATATCAAATTTTTGTTCTGGAGATCTTAGTGTTTTATAATAGTAACTAACTTTACCATCATAAATCAAACCGATTGGTCCAAAATTTCTTGACTGAAAAGTAGCCATATTTGTAGTAACTGTTTTCGTCACATCTCTTGCAGCAAATACCGCTTCATTCATTGCAGTAACAACCCCTACACCTTTACTATTTGGCGATGAAGCAACCATTACAGCGTCCAATAAATTTCTATTACCATCTTGGCTCATTGCAGTAGCTGGTCTCATTGCTCCAACTAAAACGACAGGATTATCAGACTTAACAGTTAACTCTAAAAAATAAGCAGTTTCCTCTTGAGTATCAGTTCCATGAGTAATAACTACACCATCAGCTTCATTCTTTTCAAAAATTTCATTAATACGATTACTCAATTTTAACCAAGTTTCGATATTCATATCTTGACTACCTATTTGAGCAATCTGCTCTCCTTTAACTTGAGCGAAGTTTTTCATTTGAGGAACAGCATTCACAAGGTTTTCAACCCCGATTTGTCCTGCTGTATAAGCTGCTTTAGTAGAAGATTCACCTGCACCAGCAATTGTACCACCAGTTGCTAAAATAATTACTCTTGGTTGCGTGTTTTTTTCAACGTTTTTAGACTGTGCTTGAACTTGAAAAGTTAGTAGTATTCCAACTACTAAGGTTAATACTTTTTTCATAATATAATTGTTTTAATAAATTAAGAATTAATTAGTTTCGGATGGATTAAATTTTCAAGAGAATAAATTTCATCCCATTTCTCTTGAGAAATCAATTTACGTTCCAAAACTACAATTTCATGAATGTTTTTTCCTGAAATTAAAGCCTCCCCTGCAACACTTGCAGAAGCTTCATATCCCAAAATCGGATTTAATTGAGTAACAATACCAATACTATTCATTACAAGATTTGCACAATGCTCTTCATTAGCTGTAATTCCAAGTACACACTTATCAACTAAAGTTTCTATTGCATTTTTTAAATAATCTAAAGAAGTAAACATTGCAAAACCAATTACAGGCTCCATTACATTCAACTCTAATTGTCCAGCTTCAGCGGCCATTGTAACCGTTAGGTCTTGTCCGATAACATAAAAGCACGTTTGATTTACGACTTCAGGTATAACAGGATTTACTTTTCCAGGCATAATTGAAGAACCTGGCTGACGAGCAGGAAGGTTAATTTCGTTGAATCCTGTACGTGGACCAGAACTTAACAAACGTAAATCATTACAAATTTTAGAAATTTTCACGGCAGCACGTTTAAGAGTTCCCATAATTTGAACATAAGCACCAGTATCACTTGTTGCTTCTATCAAATCAGGAGATAATGAAAGCTGTAGATTTGTTTCTTTAGCCAGATAATTTACGCACAACTCTGGATATCCTTCAGGAGCATTTACTTTCGTTCCAATAGCAGTTGCGCCCATATTTACTTCTAAAACTAATTTTTGCACCTCTCTTAGTCTGAGTAAATCCTCTCCAATAGTAGTAGCATAAGCAGAAAACTCTTGTCCTAAAGTCATTGGAACAGCATCCTGCAATTGCGTACGTCCCATTTTAAGGACTCTATCAAATTCTTTACCTTTAAGTTGAAATGCACTTTGAAGTTTTTCAAGTGCTATACAGAAATCATCTATTTTAAGATATAAAGCAATACGGAAAGCAGAAGGATAAGCGTCATTAGTAGATTGAGAACAATTTACATGATTATTAGGGTGAACAAAATCATATTGTCCTTTTTCATAGCCCAGATACTCTAAAGCTATATTTGCAATAACCTCGTTAGCATTCATATTTACAGAAGTACCAGCACCACCTTGAATAAAATCACTAACAAATTGATTATCGTATTTACCTGCTATTACTTCATCACAAGCAAAAGAAATTGCCTCACATATCTTATCATTTAATACACCACAATCACGATTAGCTAAAGCAGCTGCCTTTTTAACCCATCCTAAAGCTTTAATAAGTTTAGGCTCATGGTGCAAAGTAATGCCAGTAATATTAAAGTTTTCTACAGCTCGGAAAGTTTGAATACCATAATATAATTCATTAGGAATATTTAACTCTCCTAAGAAATCATGTTCTTTTCTTGTATTTTTCATATATAAAAATTTTAATTCATTACATTTTATTTGTAATCAAAAAACTTTTACTAGCCCCCACTATATATATTTCATACTACATTGTAAAGTTGCAATGAAAATAACATTATAAAACTGATAAATCACCATACTTTATAATAAAAAATATTCATAAATTAATAAGAATCAAACAATTACCAAATTACAATATTTCAACAAAAAACAGACAATACACCTCAAATCAACAACTATTCACCAACTATCACTTACATTGTTCTATTTTTAACGACTTTCTTACAAATCATTATAATACACACCCTCCCTTTAACTCTTATACTTCTATAACATAGCGATATGAAAATCACTAAAAAAAGTTACTATAAATGCTAAAGAAAAAAAAACATTAATGTTTTTAAAATTTATTTGATTTATAATTGGTAACAAACTATACTTAGATTACAAAATAACAAATACACTTACCCAAATTCATTCTATATAAATAAATACAGTAGTTTTGTTGAAAATAATAAAAATGACAAAATCACTTATAGCTTTAATTTTATTAAGTACGACAACATTATTCGCTCAGAAATTAGAAATCATTCCATTAGGAGTATATGGAGGTGGTGATGAAAGCAATCTATCCTCATATTTAATCGGAGTGGAGAATACAAATAGCTACCTGTCGTTAGATGCCGGAACAATACGCAGTGGTATAAACAAAGCAATTGAACATAAAACTTTTAATGTTACCAATGAAACAATTCTTAAAGAATATATCAAAGGATATTTTATTTCACATGGCCATTTAGACCATCTATCAGGACTAATTATAAACTCCCCTGAAGATAGTCACAAACCAATTTATGCATTACCTTTTGTAATTGATATTTTCAAAAATAATTACTTCACAAATGCATCCTGGTCAAACTTTGGGAATGAAGGTGATTCTCCTATAATAGCGCGTTATACTTACAGTAGAGTAAAGCCTATGGTAGCTTTCAATATAAACAATACACCATTAACTGCTGAAGTTTTTGAACTAAGTCATGTTAATCCACAGAAAAGTTCAGCAATATTAATCAGAAATAATGATGAATATATTTTATACTTTGGAGATACTGGAGCAGATAGAGTAGAAAAAACAAATCACTTAAACACTATTTGGGAGTATATAGCGCCCCTTATAATCAACAAAAATCTACAAACTATTATGATAGAAGTATCATTTAGTAATAGCCAACCAGAAGATAAACTTTATGGACATTTAACTCCAAATTTACTTATTGAAGAAATAGGAAATTTATCAAAGTACACGGGTAAGCAAGCTTTAGAAAACTTAAATATAATTGTTACCCATCTTAAGCCAAGTGGCAAGCAAATAGAACAAATAAAACAAGAATTAACAAAAGGTAATATATATAATCTCAACTACATTTTTCCGTCACAAGGAGTTAAAATATCACTATAACAAAAAATCCACTTCAGTTTGAAGTGGATTTTTTGTTATATATTAATCGTTTACTTGTTTGAATAAAAATTTATCAAAGACATAAACAGTAACAAAAGCAATCAGTGAAGGTATTAACCAAGGCACATCATAACTACTCATTGGTAACCATTTTATAAAACTACTTGCCTTTTCAGAGAAATCAACGAAATCATATTTCAATGAAATAAATGAACTAAACTGAATCAATGCAACAATAGCAGTAGTTATTATTGCTCCGACAAAAGGAGCTCTACGTTTTACTCTCTTTCCAAAGGCCACCATATAAATAATCAATGTCAATGTAATAGGATAAATAATTCCTAAAAAAGGAGCTGCATAATCAATAATACTATCTACACCGTTAACTGCTAAAATTGCAGAAGAAACACACGTTATAGTTACTACTAAACGATAACTCAAAAATCCTTTTGTAAGTTGACTAAAGAAAGTTCCTGTTGCACATACTAATGCTATTGCAGTAGTTAAACAAGCTAACGCTATACAAAGAGATAAAGCAAAAGTACCTTGTGTACCTAACACACCATTTGAAATATGTAATAACAATTCAGTTCTCTTCAGATGCTCTCCAATAGGATAACCAGAAGTTGCTCCTAAATAAACTAATCCTCCATAAATAAACAACAAACAGAAAATAGCAACAGACCCAGCCATAAAAGTAACCTTAGTTTTTTCTTCTAATTTTACATAGCCTTTTGATTTTACAGCAGATATAATAATACCAGCATAAATAACAGAAGCTAAAACGTCCATCGTTTGATATCCTTCAGAAAAACCAAGTCTAAAAGCATCATCATTACTTCTTTCTAATAAAGCAGTAGTATCAATAGGCTTTATAATCCCTAATATAACCATTGACACCAAAAGTAATAAAAGCAAAGGCGTTAAATATGAACCAATTATATTAACAACTTTAGACGGAGAAATAGACAAAACTAAAGTTATAGCAAAAAATATAACAGATGATATTATAGGACTAAAATCAGGCCAAATAGCTAAAACGCCAATTTCATACGTAGTAGCAGCCGTACGAGGAATAGCTACCAAAGGTCCAATACTCAAAATAATAGCAGTTGCCAATATCCAACCCAACAAACTGTTTATTCTCTTTCCTAAATCAGTAAACTCATCACCAGAAATCAACACCGCTATTATTCCTAAAAAAGGAGCTAAAATAGCTGTAATTGAAAAACCTGATACTGCAAAATTCCAATCTCCTCCACTTACTAAACCTATAATTGGTGGTAAAATAATATTCCCCGCTCCAAAAAACATTGCGAATAAGGCAAAACCTATTATTAAGGCATCTAGTGCTGATTTTTTTTTCATTGTAATCATATTTGTATTCTATTTATAAGTCGCTAAAAGAGAATAAACAATAGCTTATAAAAGCTACAAACTTTAGGTGTAAATTCTACATTTTTTAAACTAAAAAAATATTTAAGGTGCACAATATATAAAAAATATCCCTAAAAATTGCAATTACCCCAAATCAATACATTCAATTTATTTTACTTTATAACTAAAAAAAAGAAAACTACTTGGCTTTTTACAATTAGCAAGTCTATTATAATGTTATAAATAATTGTTTCTATCTACTTCCATAAAACTATAGTTATCTAACCTAACAAGCCTATCCTCGAATTAATGATAAGAAATTACTTTTCTTATAAAATCTATGTTTATTAATTCAACAGCAAAAAAACATTACAAGTTAAATTGCTTATACTAAATAACACAAAAGCAAATTAACATTATTGTGTTATAAAAGCAAAAAATATAAATAAATAATAATTAAAGTGAATTTTAAAGCAAAAAAGTCAACAAATAACACGAAATACACAACATAATAAGATATAATATTATTTATTTTTACATAATCAAGCAATATTTATTTAACAAATAAAACTTATCGTTATGATGCAAAATAAAAATATAATTCACGCAGATGGAGAAAACCAATTTAATAATTGGCCAATGACAAATAATATTTATGTTATTAAGCATTCTATAGATGAGATGCTGATGTTACCTATTGAAAATAGCAATCTATATGCTATTTCATATGTAAAAGAAGAAGCCAGTTATTATAATGGATACACTACAAAAGAAATAAAAAAGCCCTGTTTATTCTTTTCTATTCCAAGTGCTTCAAAAGAAATAAATTTAAAAATTAAACAACCTGCTGTTATATCAGTCCTATTTGAAAAAAGCCTCTTGGGACTTAATAATCAATTACTATATAAACTTAATAATTCTGTAAAAAGCTTTCCTTTATTATTATTAAATGAAAAACACGAAGAGTTTGTTAGAATAATTGTTGAAAAAATAGAAGAAGAACTTAATAGCTGCTTTCCCTCTAAAAGTGAACAAGTAAGAAGGTTAATTGAATTACTAATTTACAAGAACTATAAAATACAGCCAATTCAAACTTGGGACAAACAAAATGTAGATAAAGGACGTGTTTGTCAAAATTTTTTAGATTTATTAGAAATGCAATTTCCTGTCACTAAGAATGGGAACAAATTAAAGGCAAACAAACCTTCATATTTTGCTGACAAATTAAATGTTCACATAAATTATTTAAATTATACAGTTAATAAATCATTAAACATATCTACATCCCAATGTATTAAAGATCGTATTATCTCAGAATCTAAAAACTTATTACATTATACAGAATGGTCAATAACCGAAATAGCATTTACATTAGGATTTCAAAGTCCAGGTTACTTTTCAGCATCCTTTAAAAAGGAAACAGGACTTACACCTAATCAGTTTAGAAAAATAAACAAAATTGCATCATAAATAATTTCCAAAATCAGAATTGTACTTACTATACAATTCTCCCTAATCTTTAAATAAGAAAGCCACTGATTGATCAGTGGCTTTTAACATTTATTCTTTTACAGTTCTCAGTAATTCAATTTCAAATATCAATGTACTATTCGGACCAATTTCCTTGCTAATATACTCATCCTTATAAGCGTATTCAGCAGGAGTTACCATTTTGAATTTTGTTCCTATTGGCAATTTAGGAACTACGATTTGATAAGCTTTAATCAACTTATTCAACATAAATACTGCAGGTCTGCCTCTTTGAATAGAGCTATCAAAAACATCACCATTTACATTAACCCCTTCATAATGACACTCAAACTTATCTTCCAACTTAATAAATTCACCAGTCCCTAAAGAAAGTACTTGATATGCAATTCCTTCAGGTAATACAATTACATTCTCTAATTTCGAAAACTCTTTTAAAAATTTTTCACCTTCTAAAATATTTCTATTCGCTAACTCTTCTTTTCGCTTTTTTAATAACTCAGCAACTCCCATATATTAAATTCAATTATTTCTTACCTCCCTCTGTCTTTTTCAATTGGTACTTTCCTTCTATTAATTCATGTTCCTGGTATGTATGTAACTGCCAAATACACAAATTCTCAATTGCACGAGTACAGCCAATATACCATTCATACGGTGTTAATTTATTCGGTTTATCTACTATCAAAATAACATTCTTGCGTTCCAATCCTTTAAACTTTACAGCTGTTGTATACTGTAATTTAGTAGGCTTTAATGTTAAGTTAGCAGTAGTCAATTCCTCCATTCCTAATTCAAGAATTAAATCTGCAACGTTATTTCTACGTTGCCAAACTTTACTTTGTACAAGAACAATCACATCTTCAGCTTTCAAAGACGACTTAGGATCATTAATATTTCTAATCAAAACCTCCATTGCCTCTTGTAATTGTTCGCGAGTTTGAAACGAGCGCAAATCTATTTCATCATATTCCTTATGATGCATTACATCATCCCATTCTTCTGGATGCGCTTGAATATGTTCTGCTATTTGACGTATTTGAGTTTTTTGAGCACTACGTCTTACTTTGTGTAATTTAAAATGCGTGAAATACTCCTTCATAAAATAAGCATAATCCGAAACATCACGTCCAAAAAGCGAGAAACTTTGATCCAAATCATACAACAAGATAATATTACCTTGCTTCATACCATTATGATCTCCACACAACTTATGCATCATTAAATGCAAATTCCTATCAAACAGATCTTGAGCCTCATCAATAATCATATAATCATAATTAGGCAATTTATTTTCACTTTGAAGAAAATCAATAGTTTCTTTTATAAAAACCGCAAATTTAGCAGGTTCTAAATAAAACAGCTCACTTTCATTTATTCCAGGTAAATTATCAACTATAAACTGAGTCATCGTAATACAGTCAATATTTACATTTAGCGCTTTAAAACGTTGAGCATTATACCCACACAATAGTGCATTCCAACACAAATAGATTCCTTTACGCCCTACTTGCATTTCAGCATAAGCCATTGCCATCGTTGTTTTTCCAGTACCAGGAGCTCCTTCAATCATCAAACGAGGGTTCTCTGAAAGAGAATATAGTATCTCTAAATTCCTCTCTTTCAACCACTCTAAAGAGTCATAAGTTTGAAACAAGTTTGTATCCTGTACAACAGGGTTAAACGTATTTATAATCGTTGATATTTCTGCTTTAGTAAGCTTTGAAAACCGAATAGGGTGAATACTTTCTAATCTATTCTTTGTATATTCATAGATATGTAAAAAGAATTTCTCAATATTCTTATACCTATCCTTTTTCGTAAAATCACTATAAATTAATTGAGAATCATAAATGGTGTTCTCAATTGCTATTTTTGTAGTAGGAAATGATACTGCTTCACAAAACTGTACATGTTTAAAGTTTGGAAAAACCTTATTCATCAAGGTATACTTATACCCTTTAACTTGTTCAAAAGGATTCTGATTTAACCATTTCTTTCTTCTTCCATCTTTAAAACAGAATCTTCCTTGATCTACAAATATATTTCCACCCTTTACTTCTAAAACTATCACACCAAATTCTGACACAATAATAAAATCAAGCTCAGCATCAGCTTTTGCTCGTTTTACATTACTATTATCGTGAAAAGGTAATTTCATACTGTACCATACATACCAATCATACTTACTTTTGGAAAGGGACTCAACAATATCTCTATATACCAAAAATTCACCAAAAGGTACTTTAACACCATTAATTACCAATTGTTCTAACTCGTCCAACGGATATTCTGGATATATTTTTAAAGGCATAATTTTTTAGTTTTTCAAATCTCACTAATTTACCAAAAGATTTTAGCTCACACAGCCTAAAACCACATAAACTTTTCAGTATTCCATTAATCTCACAATAAATAATCTGAATACTTTCTCAATTCATATAAGCAGTAAAAAAGATACATTTTTTCTACATATACAAGTAATAAAATACAGACCTTGAAATTAGTATTCACTTCATTTCTTAACAAAATTTAAAAAAATCAATTACAAAACTAACTTTTTATAATCCACCTCAACAAAAAAAGACAATACTAAAATATAGTATTGTCTTTTTATTTTCTTTATTTCTTTTACTCTCTTGGAAATACAGGACGTCTCATTTTATACTTACTTCCTGACAAAGACTCAAGAAACGCAACCAATGCTTTAATTTCTTCCTTATTTAATTCTAATGGTTTCATTAATGAATCAGTAACAGGATATAAAGGATCTGCTAATTTTTTTTCTGCTGTCGGATTAATCATTTTCATACCGCTATTGTACATATTTACAATCCCCTCCAAATCATCAAATAATCCATTGTGCATCCAAGGCCTTGTCAATAATAAGTCTCTTAATCCTTGTGTTTTGAATTTACCAACATCATCAAGGTTCTTAGTAATTTCATATCTTCCTAAATCTTGGTATTGACGTTTATAATAAGTCAACCCAATATTATGAAAATCTTCATCTGTAAAATACTTTCCATTATGACAATTCATACATCTGCCCTTTGTTCGAAAAATATGTAAACCATAAACTTCTTGCTCAGTCAATGCATTATACTTTCCTTCAACAAAAGCATCAAATCTACTTGGCTGACTCTTTATAGTACGTTGAAATGAAGCAATTGCACCAACTATTCTCTCATATGTAATTTCACTATCACCAAAAGCCTTTTCGAAATATGTTTTATAGCCTTCAATTTTTTGTAATTTAATAGGTAAATCAACTATATCGATTGCCATCTCATTATGTGCACTTAAAGGTCCTGCTGCCTGTTCCTCTAAAGAAGATGCTCTACCATCCCAAAAAAAAGAAGCTCTCTCTGCGATATTGTACAAAGAAGGTGTATTTCTTGGTCCTTTTAAATGATCGTGTCCTAAAGCTACCATACGTCTATCTGTCCACCCTAATTCAGGATCATGGCAAGTGCTACACGAAATCTGATCAGACTTAGATAACTTTGGATCAAAAAACAATAGTTTACCAAGAACCACCTCAGCTTTATCTTGCACCTCAAAAAATGTAGAATCACGTTTAATACTACTCAACTCCTCCCATTTTACTCCCTCGTCAATAATAGGCTTAGGCCATTCTGCTATTGGTTTTTTATAACTATCTATAATTGCTAAATAAGCAGGATCATCGCTTCCTACTAACTTCTCAACAATAGTATTAAAACCTACCAAACCAAAAGCCAAAACACCAGATAATAAAAAAACTACCTTTCTCATTTTGTATTCTATTTGCTGTTAGAAAGTAACACCAACTGCTACTCCCATATAATTATTTGATTTATTAATGTTATATTTTGTTTGTTCTACTTGTGCTTGTACGTAAAAAGCTGGGACCTTCTCTAACTGTAAATCATAACGAGCTACCAAACCTATTTGTTTATAATTCGCATTCATTACCTCAAAGTTTGAATACAACATTTCTGTTACACCTTTTTGAGAAGGAAAATCCATTAACTTATTCGTACTTTCCTTGACATTTCTAACCTTGACGTACGGTTTTACATTTAAAACACCAGACTTAGATATTTGTCGCATATAATCTATAGTCAATCCAAGATGAATATATGTAAAACGTTGTTTTGCAAAAGTATCTTTTCTGCGTTCACTATTTTGTTCAACTCCAAAAAAAGGAATAGCAACCAAGCGATTTACCTCATCTTTATACTGATAAAATAACTCACTAAAGAAATTGCTCTCAATGTATTTATACAATTCTTTCTCAGCTAATCGCGTTATTATCTTTGCATTCTGTGTGTAGAAATACTCTGTACCAATAGCCTCTTTTAACCAATAGTTCATCTTCATTCCTACCCTATGTTGACCAAAGTCAAAAAACTTTAATCCACTAACTGTATAAGTCGTTGTTTCTAACTTCGCTAAATCATACGCATCAACACCTGAATCACCTTTATTCTTTGTTAGATTAAACTTTCCTATTACCCCTTGTAACACAAAACTCTTATTTTTACTCTTTGCTAAAGTAGCTCCAACATTGTATCCAAATCCCTCAAAAGTAGAAACCAAATCTTTAGCACCACTAAAAAAATAGTTATAACTCCCCAATCCACTCATATGATACACATATGGTTTACTGATTTCGCTTACAAATTTCACACTACTATTTTGTGTGTACTTATTAAAATGTCCAAACACTCCAATTTCATAATCTCGATAAAAGTTGTAATCAATTCCAAGGTCCATTTTAAAAATAGAGGATGTATTCTTTGACCGTGGGTCTACTTGTCTATATCCATTTTTAGCTACATAATTCACTTCCCCTCCAAGCACCCATCTATTCCATTGCTTAGCAAAACCACCGGCAAACTGATAAACTTCCTGTTTCATTGTTCCTCCTACAGAATCAGCTACGATATATGGACCAATTATATCCTTATCTAAACTTTCATTCCAAACCATATTCTGCTGGCGTTGGTTCATATAAGAAGCGCTTCCCCAAACCACTTTATTCCCTTTCAAACGTTGAAATGAATTAGTACTAATCTTAAAACCTTCTAACCCATCACCATCTTGTAACACGTATGCATCCTTCTTATCCTGCTGGTAGTTTACACCTAACTCAGAAAAAGACAAATCACTATACACGGTCATCCTTGCCTTATTAGTAAAAAATGATTCACTAAACACGCGTTCAGCACTGTATTGGTTTTCTATCTTATTATAGAAAGACAATGTATCTTTTGTTTGCGCGTACCCTCCTAAAGAAAACACCCCACAAAGAACACTAACCAATTTTTTATATCTAAATTCCACAACAACCTCTTTTTACTTGTGACTAATTCCATTAAGCAAACTTGCTGGGCTATCTGGCACAAAGTCAACTGTAGAATTATTAGTATCCTTATAAACATTACGCCCTGCAGTATTCTGTCCTAATGACTTTCTTCTTATCGCTTTACCAAAACGCGTATCATCACTTTCAGACGAACCACAATAAGAAAAGCCACTATCTAAAGATGCTCCCATTACCAAACGTTGAAACTTAGGAGCAATACTACTATTTACCCCATCGACAATCCACGCATTCGGAATTTTATAAGTAGACTTTTTCGTTTCCTTACCTGTAGCATTCACATAAGAATAATCATACTTATGATTAGCCAACCAAGACTCCACACTTTCACCTTCAGGTAAACGCGCCAATACATGTCCTTTATACCCTCTGTTATGCATAATAAACATACTATATTTCATATTTGTATAAA
This sequence comes from Myroides phaeus, assembly GCF_009799805.1. Classification (NCBI taxonomy): domain Bacteria; kingdom Pseudomonadati; phylum Bacteroidota; class Flavobacteriia; order Flavobacteriales; family Flavobacteriaceae; genus Myroides; species Myroides phaeus. The sequence continues at coordinate 1,601,272 of NZ_CP047050.1, read as the reverse complement.
CTACAATCGCATTAGGCACATTTGGGTTATCTGGCTGGTTAATTGCGGGACTCTCTGTTATAGGAAATTCAAAATCAGCATTAGTCAAATCTGGACCAGGGATGTTTGCTGTTCTGTGATTTTGAGCATTATCAGCAACAACAATAAAATCTCCAGGCTCTACAGGATAATCCTTTCCTTTTCCGGGTAACATTAATACGCCATCAACAGGAAAAGCACTATCAAAAACATTAGGTGTCTCATTATTATCTGTCGTAGTCAAAAACTCTGACTTACAAATTAACAATCCATCCGCATATAACACCTCATCCGTATTATTTACTATCTTAAAATATTGCCCTGAGTTATATGCTTTCCCTTCCAATGTTTTCACACCTGTAAAAAATATTTCTTCAAAAATGAAATCCTTGCTGAACTGTTTAACTCTCAAATCAACCACTAAATTTAGCACTTGTCCTGAAGCATCTAACTTATCATTTACACCACCTACTCTGATTTCCTCTCCATCCTCTAAAAAAGCAGCACCCTCCACTGACATACGGTAAGCTCCAGTAGGTAATGCAATAGAATAAAACGACACACCTACCACTTGTTCTTTTGTCACTAACCCCGTATTAATTTCTGTAAATTCTAAGTCCAGCTCCTTAAACTCCTTTACTCCATTTGCTTTAAAGTTGATAGAAACAATTGTAGATTGATTTATACCAGCAGTAACATCATCATCACTCAAACAAGAAGAAACTGAAATCCCCAAAGTAAAAACAGTTAGCAAAATATATAGTACTCTTAACTTCATCTCTATTGTATTCTTAAATATTAAAATTAATCTCCATTCCAAAATAAGGACCTTCAGTATCCTTTCTGTTTACTTTCACTCCATTTAAAGTATATGATTGGTAATGTGTAAACAGCCTATTAACAAACATTGAGGCTTTCACTGATTTATAAATTCGTTTAGACACCTTAAAATTAGCATTAAACGTAAAAGGCAATCGTGTTTGCATCCCATCAGTAGTAGAAACATTTCTTACTAAATTTTGTAGCATTGGGTCTGTTTTATCCTCTTCTGTAAATGAGTGTACCTCATTGTCAAATCCAAAATACGCATACGGTTCAGCAACGCGATTTAGCATTTGTTCTCTTCTAAACAAATCCCCTTGTAAAGAAGCTGAAATATTCATATCAATACTCGGCACATACGTATCAATAACAAGGTTGTAAACCATAGACGATTTCTTATACCCATTATCATCAGCGTAAATTCCGACATAAGGATAATCCTTTCCGTTCAATGTAATTCCTGGACGATAATAAAAATCAGAACTATTAGAATATATTGTTTTAAACCAAGCTCCATTTAAAGTAAAACGTGTATTAATTCCCTCAATTCTCGGTGAACTATACCCGAATTCAATCCCATCTTTAAACGTATTACTTCCATTTTCACGCATACTATATTGATAATGTAGTAATCTATCTTCGTATAATGTTCCCTCTAAATTAGGACGACCTAAATCATCGTTCCACTGCAATCCAGTCGTCTCATACTTTTTGTATTCAAACCCTCTAAAGTAATTTACATCCCTAAACCCATTATTCATACGCTCGTTGAAATAAGTCACAAACAACTTGTGCTTTTTATAAGATAAATCAAGGCGAATTTCTCTCTTTATATTCTTAGCGGCAACTAACGAATGATTTTCCGTATTCAACTTAAAAGTGTTAAACTGTGCGTAACTATTATTATTTACTTGATCAAAGTAATTCACTTCAAGCATATCAAAATATCTATCATTTGGATAAAGCAACGAAAGCGTAGGCTGTTTATACAACTCACCATATCCTAATGTAACATCTGTTTTCAACACATCTTGTCCTAACCTAACATCCGGAAGTCCCCATTGAAAATTAACACGAGGTTCTGCATATACCCTATCACTTGTACTAAAATCACTTCCAATTCCCAACATCTTAGATAAACGCACACCTGTGTATAGCTGAAAATGGTGATTACCTGTTTCATATTCCATCCTATCCCCAATAAATCCAGCTAATATCTGAGAAGCGGGAATATCTGAGAATGGTCGTGTTCTACTATTTACAAGTCCCTTAGATGGTGGAAGCAAAGGATCGTAAACTTCCCCCTTGCCATTATTCTTAGAATATCTAAAGTCAATCCCCGTTTCAATATTATGAGCAATACCACTTGTATTAACCCCTAACTCTGTTTGTAACTTAACATTAATGTTTACTGGTCGTCCTTCTGTTCTAAAGTCTGACACATAAGACAATGGCAAGTAGTATCCTTGGTTAATCCCAGTTTCACGGCTTGTAGAAATAGCTTTAAAACCAGTTTGTTGTACAAATGTAGTTCCTTTTATGTCCTCTATTCCTTGAGAAAAAGCAGTATTCAAAGTAATCTTTTTAAACACATTCTCTTTATCAAACTCCCATTTAAAGTTATTAGCTATACTTATATTTTGTCTTGTATTTTTATACCTATCCGTACGTGCATAACCACTATCTGGATCAAATTTATCATTATCAATAGTACTATTGTAATCCAAATTAGCATTCCATATTAAATCATATCCATTAACAACAAAAGACTTCTCCGTACGAAAAGAAGTAGAAATACGTTTATAATTTTCCAATGTATTAGTCGGTTCATTCTTTGCATCAAGATAATCCATACTTAGATTTAGCTTCCAACCACTACGTGTGTCTACCCCTTTTCCAACATAATACATCTTACTAAAACCATCTGCTTTAAAACGAGCTTGTAAAGGCGTATAACCAATCTTTCTTTTGATTTGAATTAATCCAGACGTTAAATCACCATAAGCAGCAGTAGGAATACCCCTTGTTATCTCAACACTTTCAATATCGTTTGTTGATAGAGTACGCATATCTACTCCTGTTCCAATTGTATTTCGCTTAGCATCAACCTTACCACTACTCAACATTTGTTCCTGATAAGAAGAAACTTGTAAATCAGCGTTAGAATTAATAGGATTTCCATCTAATATAAACTGTACACCAAGAGAACCAGTGTCATACCCTTGTTTACCAGTTTCGCGGAGTAACACAGGGTTTTTACCCGTCAATACAGGATCTTTTGCTTGTCCACCAGGAAGAAGTTCCATCAAATCTGAAAAACTTGAAGGCTGTAAGTGTTCCATCGCTTGGCGATTTATTACCGAGGTAGAAGTCAATCCCTTCCCCTCTTTTGCAGTAATTACCATCTCCTGTAAAATATTAGATAAAGAAGTTAACTGAATAGTAATGGCCTTCTTTTGCAATAAATTAATTTGTGTTGTAGAACTCTCATATCCAATATGTGTAACCTCTATTCTATAATTGTCCGCAGACAACTTAAAATCTACAATCCCTTTAGTATTTGTAATACCTACCAACTCTTTTGTAGCACTACTCACGAGAATAGTTACATCACTTATCGATTGTTTATATTCATCTTGTATAGAAATAGTTAAGTCTATTCCTTTATCTTGACCAAAAATATGAGAACTACAAAAAAAGGCACAAAGCACTAAAGCTATTGACAATACCTTATGTAAACGTGTCATTAAATATAAATTTGAAACTTCGCGACAAAATTAGACAAGAATTAGAATGTAAACTAATTTATTTAGACTCAGTTCAAATAAATACGACTATAGTAAAATAGAATAATTACAAATAACTATATTATATATAATTCACATAATTGAAATAAAATATACAACAATAGATGAAATTTATTACTAATAACACCTTTCTAAAATATTCCTTATACTAAATAATATACCTAACACGACTAAAAAATTATAGATACAGATGATATTTATACGTTAGATATGATAATATAATGTGAGTATGGCTAAAACTATTAGTCTATCTTAATTCACAATATCGTTAATGTCTTAATTGAAAGCTTTTATGGGGACTACGTACAAACATCCTTTTTTTACAAGAAACAAAATAAACGAAGATTTAAAATGTAATACATTGGATTGTTATTGTGATAAAGAACATATCATAGGGTAGTTTTACACGTACTATGTTCGACACATCTACCACTCAAGTACCACAGAAGTTCGGAAAACAAGCCTTTTTACCGAAGAAGTGTGGTACTTGAGTGGTGCTTGTCCGAAACAAGTATCAAAGAAGCCTGTAATGATACTACTTTAATTCCCCTTTAATTAATTGAGATACTAAGAACAAATTACTGGTCTGGTCATCAACTATGCATAAGGCAACATAATTAGACTGAAGATTAAAAAGGAATATGTACCCTTATATTGAATCCTTCAATGTGAAAGTAAAGCACTTTAAACTAACCTTTTTTTTATTAAACCCTTTTCTTATATCAAACTCACATAAATATAAGTCTCTCTTTCTCATTTATCTTAATATTTGTACTAACAAACACTGATACAGCTTACTTTTTAAGTACTCAAAAAAAAACCGGTTATAAACATAATTTATAACCGGTTGTGAACATATTCTTTTATTTTTCTAATCATATCGTATCGCTTTTACAGGCGATATTTTCGTAATCATATAAGATGGTATCAATAACACCAACATTGCTATAACTATAACTCCAATATTTAACAGTAATACATCTGTAAAGCGAATTAACACAGGAGCCTCTCTAACATAATAAGCTACTGGATCTAATTTGATAATGCCTGTATACTTCTGAATCATTAAGACCCCTAAACCAATAATATTACCATATATAAGTCCTTTCACAATTAAATACACTGCATTGTACAAAAACATTTTACGAATAGACCAATTATTAGCACCTAATGCTTTCAAAATACCAATCATTTGAGTGCGTTCTAATATTAAAACTAATAAGGCAACGATCATATTAATTGATGCGACAGCAACCATAATGATAATAATAACCATAATATTAAAGTCAAACATTTCAATCCATCCGAAAATATTAGAATATTTATTTGTAATCGTTTTGCTGTCTACTGTAGATGGTAACTCTAAATACAACTCACTTCCCTTCTTATCTATTTCATCAAAATTCTTAACTAATACTTCTACACCACCAATCTCATTTTCGTTCCATCTATTTAAACGCTGTACGTGTTTCAAATCTCCAATAACAATATTAGCATCGAATTGTTGTAAACCTGAATTGTAAATACCTACAATATCAAACTGACGAACATTAGGTACTTTATTTCCCCACTCTTTCATAAAGTACGTAGTCATTTTATCACCTACATCTAAATGCAAACGATCTGCCATATATTGAGAAAGCAACACTTCATTACTCATTGTATTACCCATTTCTGGTAAACGACCAGCAACAAGATAGTCTTTTATTTCTCCAAGATTATAAAGAGAGTCTACACCCTTATAGATAATTCCTTCAAAAGCAGTCTCTGTACGAATAATACCAGCCTTTGATGCATATACTTGTACTTGTTCAATCCCATCTACCTTTTTAAAGGCATCAGAATTAACAATATCTCTATCTAAAGGTTTCAAAGTTAAGTCACTTACATTGCTATCATAATTAGTAATAATGATATGACCACTAAAAGCTGAGATTTTATCTCTAATTTTGTACTTCAAACCCAAACCAGTAGCTACGGATATTAGCATCATAATAATCCCTAAAGCAATAGCAGTTATTGCAATTTTTATAATTGGAGCAGAAATACTACTTTTATAATTACTTGACGTAACTAAACGTTTGGTTATAAAATATTCTAATTTCAAAGTAAATATGGTATCAAATTCAACGTTCAAAAATACATTTTTATTCTTAGTATGTCTATTGGTTTCTTGCTTAAATGTAAATTGTCGTGCTACAAATAAAAAGCCTCTTGCAAAAAGCATTGACACTACTTTATTAGTTGGTGCTGAAAACACAGCATTGTATTTTGACAAATTACAAAACAAGAATATAGGAATTCTGACTAATCAAACAGGAGTTATCAGAAGCAATACATCTACTGATAATTATGATACTTCTATTGTTGATTTTCTTTTAGCTAATAATATAGCTGTGAAAAAAATATATGCACCTGAACACGGTTTTAGAGGAAATGCTGATGCAGGTGAATTAATTAAAGATGGTAAAGACATTAAAACAGGGTTACCTATTATATCTTTATACGGAAATAGTAAAAAACCATCTAAAGAACACTTAGCTGGAATTGATATTATGCTTTTTGACTTACAAGATGTAGGTGCACGTTTTTATACCTATATTTCTTCATTACATTACTTGATGGAAGCTTGTGCTGAAAACAACATTCCTCTTATTGTATTAGATCGTCCTAATCCCAATATTGGTATAGTAGACGGCCCCACTTTAGAAATGGAAAATAAGAGTTTCGTTGGTATGCATCCAATTCCTGCTATGCACGGAATGACTATTGGTGAATACGCTCAGATGATTAATGGTGAAAAATGGTTGAATAAAGGTGTACAATGTAACTTAACAATCGTGCCAAATACAAACTACAATCGTAGTATTACTTATTCATTACCTGTACCTCCTTCTCCAAACTTACCTAATCAAAAAGCGATAAACTTATATGCAAGTTTATGTTTCTTTGAAGGAACAAATGTTAGTTCTGGTAGAGGTACAAACTTACAATTTCAAGTATATGGTTCTCCTTTCTTAACTAATATGCCCTACACTTTTACACCAAAACCAAATGCTGGTGCTAAAGCCCCAATGAACAATGGTAAGTTATGTTATGGAGAGAACTTATCTCAAGAAGAAGACGTAACTAAACTCGAAATTAAATGGTTGTTAAAAGCTTATCAGAGTTCTAAAAATAAAACTAATTTTTTCAATAATTTCTTTATTAAATTAGCAGGTACTAAATCATTAAAAGAACAAATTATTGCTGGTAAAACTGAGCAACAAATCAGAAGTACTTGGCAAAATGGTTTGGAAAATTTCAAACAAAAACGTAAACCGTATCTAATTTATTAGTAATAAATCTAAGTCCCCTTTTGAAAACACCTAACAACAGATACATTTCTCGAAAAGCATTTATTGCAATTGGAACAGCTATTTTAGCTATAACAATGATTTCTATTTACTTCTTGAGTTCGTCTATCAATAACAGTAATCAAGAAACCTATAAATATATTACACAAAAGAACTTTTATCAAAAATTAGGTGCTCTTGAAATGGAGTTTCAGAATTTAGATGAACATCTCTTATCCTTAGGTGAAATTACTGAAACAAGCTCTATTCAAGACCTAAAGATGAAATTTGATGTTTTGTCAAAAGTTTATAACAACGGAAATATAATTCGCTTGAATTGGTTTTTGGTTATTAACGAACAAAACCAAGTTATTGATTATTATCTTGGTGCCAATAGACAATTTCACAATGACCACACTTTTGTGAAGACAATCTTAGCTAATCCAACCTCCTCAGTAGTAAACAATTTTGTTGTTAAAGACAACCATTACTATTGGCTGATTTACAATAGTCGCTCTTTAGAAGATGGAAATAAACTAATCTATGGGATTACTTTAGATATGGAAAGTTTTCATAAATATTTGACTACAATAGATGTTTCAACTCCTAATTATGCATATATATTCACCAAAGAAGGATTGTGTATTTATCATCCTGAGATAAGTATAATAGGAAAAAATGTATTTGAGTTATCAAGTCTAAAACCACAAGATACTATTAGCTCCTTTAAAGCAAAAGAACCTCCTGTAGTACTGTCTGAATACTTAAATTTAGAAGTATTTCGCTTTATAAGCCCTTTTAACTCTAAGAACTTCAAAGGGTATATCACAGTTAATTTTCCAAAGTTTAATGTAGACGACAATGTAAAACCTATTCAAAGAAATACTATACTTATCTTTATTACAACTGTTTCTTTAATTGTAGTACTTTTTTATTTTTTTAGCCAAGCTAACAAACGTGCGCACTTAGAGAAAAAAGAATTAGCAATAGAAAACGAAAAAGTAAATAAAGAGAAAGCGTTAATGCAGTTACAACAACTAAAAAATCAAATCAATCCGCATTTCTTGTTTAACTCATTAAACTCACTTTATATGCTCATTGATATTAATCCAGATACTGCACAAAAATTCACATTAAATCTGAGCAAAACATATCGTTACCTAATTACCCCTCCCGAAGATAATATCGTTGATTTGAATGACGAAATAACCTTTATTCAAAAATATATTACACTACAACAGATTAGATTTTCAAAAGAATTACACTTTGAATTAGTTAATAAGAATGGCAATCATACAGATAAAAAAATCCCTTATTTAGCATTGCAAATTACAGTTGAAAATGCACTAAAACACAATATTGCAACAACTGAAAATCCGCTACTAATTCAAGTCATTATTGAACGAGATTATATTATTGTAACTAACAATTACAATCCTAAAAAGTCTCATCAACAAGGAGAGTTATTTGGTTTAAAATACTTACAATCAATTTATAAATATTACAATAAAACTGATTTTATAGCAAGACAAGAAGGAGATACTTTTGTGTGTATCTTACCTTTATTCTAATTTAAAAAACAACCATTCACTCCATTTTTCAATCCATTCACTCTTTAAAATTTTATGCTTAAAATTAAGGTGAGTAGCTTTAGCGTAATTTAACTATAACTTTAAATAGGAATGAATAAAAACGCGGTAAAACTAACTATCAGTGCATTACTACTTTCTTGTGGGCTATCACAGGCAACTTATGCCTTGGCTCCAAAAAAGAAAGCAACACCAAAAGCTGAAAAAGAAGTTACCAAAGAAAAGGATTCAACAGATAGTAAAAAAAACAACTATGCTGATTTACTAAAGAAAGGAACTTATAAGAAGGGAATGTTCAATACAATTCAAGTAAAAACGGATGTGTATTTTGAAATTCCAGATAGCTTATTAAACCGCCAATTCTTAATTGTAAATAAATTATCCCAAGTTCCTTTAGAAGTTAATGATGCAGGAGCAAATAAAGGAATGAATTATGAAAATAAATTAATTACATTCCACAAAGATACATTAGCAAATAAAGTATGGGTTAAGACAGAAACAACACGCGTTACGTCCCCAGAAAAAGACGCTATAACAGAATCAGTTAAAAACAACTTCATTCAATCTGTACTTGAGGTATTTGATATTGAAGCACAAAACCCTGATTCTACTTCAACAGTTATTAAAGTAAATAAAGTATTTGACGGAAGTCAAAAAAGTTTTAATGACGTATTAACTGGATTAGGACTTCCAACATCTATTAAAACAAACTTATCCTTTATAGAAGGTGTAAAAACATTTCCTGAAAACATCGTTGTGAAGTCATTAATGACTACAAGTGTAAATGAAGGAACTGGAGATATGCCCGTTTCATTAGGTGTGACAAGTAATATTGTATTGCTTGCAAAAGAGCCTATGCAACCTCGTATCGCTGATAAAAGAGTTGGTTTTTTTACAGAAAAAAACTGGTTCTTTAGTGATGCTCAACACAAAATGGAGCAACGAGAATTTATTACTAAATGGCGTATGGAGCCAAAAGAAGAGGATATTGAAAAATACCTTCGCGGCGAATTAGTAGAGCCTAAAAAACCAATTGTATACTATATTGACCCAGCTACTCCACCACAATGGAGACAAAAAATTATAGCAGGTGTTCACGATTGGCAAGTAGCTTTTGAAAAAGCTGGTTTTAAAAATGCCATTATTGCAAAAGAACCAACTGAAGACGACTTAGATTTCGATATTGATGACGTTCGTTATTCTGTTATTACGTATGCTGCATCACCGAAAGCAAATGCTATGGGCCCTTCTGTAATGGATCCAAGAAGTGGTGAAATCCTTGAGGCTGATATTATTTGGTGGCACAATGTAATGACATCTGTTCATAGTTGGATGAGAATTCAAACAGGACCTATTGATCCAAAAGCAAGAGCTAACAAATTTACAGATGAACATATGGGTGAAGCTATTCGCTTTGTTTCGTCTCACGAAGTTGGGCATACTTTTGGTTTAAAACACAATATGGGGGCTTCTTTCGCCTTCCCTGTTGATTCATTGCGTTCTAAAGAGTTTACTGATAAAATGGGAGGAACTGCTCCTTCAATTATGGACTATGCACGTTATAACTACGTTGCACAACCACAAGACGGAGTTACTGCAATTACTCCTCAAATCGGGTTATATGACAAATATGCTATAGAATGGGGATATCGTTGGTACCCTGACCAAGAAACAGAGAAAAAAGCACTTCGCAAGATGATCGAGGACCATCAAAATGATCCTATGTACTTCTATGGAGAGCAACAAAGTTTCTTAAACATCGTTGACCCACGTTCTCAATCTGAAGACTTAGGTGATGATGCTATGAAAGCAAGTGAATACGGACTTGAAAACTTAAAAATAGTAGTTAAAAATATTATTCCTTGGACTTACGACGAGGGAGAGGATTATTATGAAGCTGGTAAATTATACATGGGCGCTGTCGGACAGTGGCAAATGTATAACCAACATGTACTTTCAAATATCGGAGGGGTTTATTTAGACCATGCTGTATACGGAAACAACAAAAAAGCATACGCACCTGTACCTTACGATACACAAAAAAGAGCTGTTGAATACTTGGCTAAACACGCATTAGAAATTCCAAATTGGTTATTCTTTAATGATGTTGTTGAAAAAACATATAGTTTAAAAGACTCTCCTGTAGGTCCATTTGAATATTCTCCTTACTCATTAGCAAGAGAATTACAATACACTACTATATACTATACTTTGATGGACGAACGCTTATTACGTCTATTAGAAAATGAAGTATTAGAAGCGGAAATGAAAACTGAAAAGAATTTTACTATTAATGACTTGTTTACAATGCTTAATAATGAGATTTTTGCAAAAACAAATAAAGGTAAAGCCCTTTCAATTTTCGACCGTATGACTCAAAAGAACTATGTTGATGCGTTGATCATTGATGTAAACAAGTTATTTGAGAAAACGAATAAAAAAGGATTAGTTGCTAACACATCTTTACAATTTCCAACATTGTGTAATCACCTTGAAGGAGATAAAGAATTGAGAAACATTAACTACACAGTTATGAAAAGAGTATCTGAAGTTACTTCTTATAAAAAAGCTGAGTTAATCAAAATCAAAAAGCAATTATCTAAAAAGAAGAATACAGGAGATAAAGCTACAAAAGCTCACTACTTTGATATAATCAATCGTATTGACGAGGCTTTAAATCTTCAGTAATACACTAACCCCACAATTTTTTAAAAGGAACTATGAAGAAATTTTTCCTCCTTTTTTCACTACTAACTATTTCTTTTGTCTTTGCACAAGAGAAAAGAGTGATTACAGGTTTTGTTCAAGATAGCGTGGACAAACTTGGGTTACCTGGTGCTTCTGTGATTGTAGAAACACAAACTGTTTCTAATGCAACAGGACACGATGGTATAATTGAAAGTACAAGTATCGGTACTATGACGGACTTTGATGGGAACTTCTCATTTCAAGTACCAACAGATACAAAAGCAATTCGAGTTAGTTTTATTGGTTATGAATCTAAACTAATCAATTTAACATCGAAAGAGCACTATGTTGTAACGTTAGGTGCCGATGACAACATCTTAAACGAGGTTGTTATCACAGGTTACCAAACGATTGAAAAAAGAAAACTTACCTCGTCTGTAGCACAAGTAAGCATGGCTGATATTGAGCAAGCTGGTGTTGCAAGCGTTGATCAAATGTTAGCTGGACAAATTGCAGGGGTTGCTGTAACTCCTCAAACTGGAGCTCCTGGTGGACCTGCTAAAATAAGAATTCGTGGTACTGCATCTCTAAACGGACCTCAAGATCCTTTATGGGTTATTGACGGTATGCCTTTAGAAGGTAACGACTTACCTGATCTAAACGATAAAGGAAGTATTGCTGAATTACAAAACTACTCTATCACAGGTCTAAACCCTGATGATATCTTAGATATCACTATTCTTAAAGATGCTTCTGCAACAGCTATTTATGGTGCAAGAGCTGCTAATGGTGTAATCTTAGTTACCACTAAAAAAGGGAAAAAAGGGTCTATGAAAGTAAACTTTACGGCTAATACTTTCATCAACGAAAGACCTAACTTTAATAAGTTGAATCTAATGAATTCATCTGAAAAAGTAGACTTTGAATTAATGTTAGCTGGTAGAAGTGACATCTATAATACACGTTCTAACCAAGGTGAAGTAATGCGTATTCTAAATGGCACGAACCAATTAGATGCCTACAGAAATGGTGGTTTTGACGCTTTAAGCTATGAAGCACAATCTGCAATTAACAATTTAAAAAACACTGATACTGATTGGGGTAAATTATTATACCGTCCTACTTTTAACCAACAATACGGTTTAAGTATTTCTGGTGGTTCTGATTTATCTGATTACTACTTCTCATTAGGTTATTTTAATGAAGAAGGAACAACTATTGGAACAGGATTTGAACGTTACAACATCACGTTAAAAGACAACTTTCAAGTTAGTGATAAATTAAGAGTTGGTGTAGCATTATTTGGAGCTCAATCTAAAAAGAAAAGCTTTGTTACTGATGCTGATTCAAGTATTAATCCGTCTACTTATTCAAGAAATGCGAATCCTTATTTAGCACCATATAACGAAGATGGTAGCTATATGTATGACAAAGATATATCAGGATATAGTGGAAGATATGTTCCTTTTAACTTTATGGAAGAAAGAAACAATACAAGCTATGAATTAGAAAATAAATCATTAAAAGCTGTATTTGACTTAGAGTACCAAGTGTTAGAAGATTTAAAATTGACTTCTCAATTAGGCTTGCAATTAGAGAATAATGACACTGAAAAGTACTTAGGAAAAGAAACATACTCTACACGAAAATTCCGTGAAGGTACTCGTTACTTCAAAGGAGGAAAACCATATTATTTCTTACCTGAAGGAGGAATTATTGAAAACTTTACTGATAAATACTTCCAATACAACTGGAAAACACAAGCTACTTATAATGCTATCTTTAATGATATGCACGAAATAGATGTAATGGCTGGTATGGAAATTCGTAAAACCGACCGTACGACTATCAAGTCTAAAGGGTTTGGTTATGATTCAAATTCATTAACAACAAAACCTATTGTTTTTCCTGAAGGAAGTACTGACACTACTGATAAACTATACGAAACATATAAAAGAGCAGAAGATGAAAATGCCTATGCTTCATTCTTTGCTACAGCTGCCTATACTTTTAATAGAAAATATACTGTTTTTGGAAGTGTTAGATATGATGGTTCTAACTTATTTGGTGTTGACCCTAAATATAAATATGTACCATTATGGGCTATTTCAGGTTCTTGGAATGTAACGAATGAGAAGTTTATGGAAAATGTTGATTTCATCAGCAATTTGCGTTTACGTGCTTCTTATGGTTTACAAGGAAATATTGATAGAACAACTTCTCCTTTTGTAATTGGAGAATACCAAACATCAACTATATTACCAGGTAATCCAGAAAACACTATTCAAGTAACAAATGCTCCTAACGGAACATTGAGATGGGAGAAAACAACGAATACAAACTACGGATTTGACTTAGGATTATTCAATAACAGAATTTCTTTGGGGTTTGACGCTTATAATAGAAAAAGTACTGACTTAATTGGATTAAGAGCATTACCTCTTGAAACAGGTTTTGAATTTACTAATATGAACTGGGCTCAAATAACAAATAAAGGTTATGAAATTTCTTTGACAACAAGAAATATCTCAAATCCTGGATTTAGTTGGACTACTACATTCAATTTTTCTCACAACAAAAGTAACATTGACAAAATTCAAACATCGGATACACAAAGAACACCTGATCGTGAAGGAAGACCTGTTAATGCAGTATTCGTAATCAAAACTGCTGGTCTTGACGAAAATGGTAATATCTTATTTTGGAAAGATGGGGCAAAAGTTTCGGGTACTGAATTCTTCAAGTTAAAAGATCAAATGCCTGACATCTATCCTGGTTCTGGAGTAATTTCTGAATTAACTGATGAAGAATACAGAAACTTATATTCTTATGCAGGAGATAAAGATCCTAAGTTTACAGGAGGTTTAATCAACACTTTTAAAATTAAAAACTTTGATATTACAGTATCTACTGCATTTAACATCAAGCAAACAGTTTTAAAATCACCTTCGTATAACCCTGGAATGGTTGACCCTGGAAGAAATTATACTACAGATTTATTGAATACTTGGACTCCAGATAATCCAAATGCTACATTACCTGGAATCATTGGAGATGACTATGGAGACCCTTTCAATAACTTAAGTAATGACAATTGGATGATGGCGAAATGGTTTACTGGTGGGGATGCTGGAAACTCATATAGATACTTAGATATTTGGAAAAAAGATATTAGCTATTTGCGTGTTAGTAGTATTCGTTTAGGTTATACATTACCTAAAGATGTTTTAAATAGATTAAGATTAGACAATGTAAGATTTACATTAGAAGGTCGTAACTTATTTGTTATTGGAACTGATTACGATGGTTATTTTGATCCTGAAACGTATGGTAATATCTACGCTCAACCTATTCAAAAATCAATCACGTTAGGACTTAATGTAACTTTCTAACAAAGACTAAAATGAAAAAAATATTAGTATTACTTAGTGGTTTACTCTTAGGAGTAACCACTATAAGTTGTGAAAAATTTCTTGACATTGAACCTCAAGGAAAGATTATCCCTAAAACAGTGGAAGATTTTCGAAAAGTATTAACTTCTGCTTATCAAGGTTATCCTAAACATAAATCTTTAACTAACTTTCGTACAGATGAAATTTTCATAGAAGCAAATGGAGAAAACTTTGGCTTCTTGGGTGTTAAAGATGTTTATACCTTTCAAGATGCTAATCCTGACAAACAAACCTTGGAATTTGGATATGACCAATTTTACAAAACAATCTTCTATGCTAACCAGACGATTAATGAAGGTGTTAATACAATGGAGACTGGGGATGAAAAAGAGCAATTGTTAGGAGAGGCTTATGCTATTAGAGCAATGGCTTATTTTGACTTAACAAACCTGTATGCTAAGCCATATAACCCTGCAACTGCTTCAACTGATTTAGCTATCGTATTGCAAAACAAAATTGATATTGAAAACAGAAAACCAAAGTCAACAATGACTGAAGTTTATGCTCAAGTTCACAGTGATATTGATATGGCTAAAAAGCATTTGAAAGTTACTTTCTATGACGCTGGTAAAAACTACCGTTTTACACAAGCCGCTATTTATGCTTTAGAAGCAAGAGTAAACTTATATCAACAAGAGTATGAGGCTGCACTTGTAAGCATTGATAAAGCGATGACGTATAAAAGTGAATTACAAAACTTAAATACAACTAAAGATATTTCTGTTGCAGATTTTAAATCTGTAGAGTCAATCTTAGCTTTAGAAACTGCTTTACAATCAACTTTACAATCGTTGACTTATGTATCACAAGATCTATTAAATGCATTTGATAAAGAGAACGATTTAAGATTTGCTGTATCTTTTGAAAAATCTGGAGACTTTTATGTTCCTGTAAAAACAGGTAAAGACAACCAAAAGGTGTCTTTCCGTACATCTGATTTATATATGATGAAAGCAGAGGCATTAACTCACTTAAATCGATTAGGAGAAGCTACTGATGCTCTTAAAACAATCATTAACAATAGATATAAACCAGAAGCAGCGAGTAAAGTAATAGCTTCTCTAAATGGTTTAGATCAAAAAGCGATGATGAATGCAATCTTAGATGAAAGCTTTAAAGAATTTGCTTTTGAAGGACGTAGATGGTTTGACCTAAGACGCCTTGATCAAAAAGAAATTAACCATAAATTAGGTACTCACGTATATAAACTAATTGAAAACGACGTAAGATATACATTGCCTTTCCCTAAAAAGGCAAGAGAAAATAATCCAAACTTATAGTTTGAATTCTCTAAGAATACTTTAAACAACAAGGAAAAAAGGAAGCGTTACGCTTCCTTTTTTTTTTGCTTATAACTATCATAATATATCCAATCATTCGTATCATATTTAAACCTATTGTACTCAATGAATGCTCTGAACATCCACCTAATAAACTACATTTAAAACAACTCTACAGTCCTTGTACAGAGATATCTTAATATGTATTCATAAATTTTATACTTTTGTAAAAACAAAAATGACAAATGAAAATTGCCATTGTAGAAGATGAATTCTTAGCATCTACGTATTTAAAAAAACTATTATTAAAACAAGTTGTAATTCCAATTGAAGATATAATAATACTATCTTCAGTAAGGGAGGCAATCCTTTTTTTTACAACTAATACAGTCGATCTAATCTTTATGGATATTCACCTCGGTGATGGCAAAAGTTTAGAGATTTTCGAACAAGTAGAAATTACTACACCAATAATTTTTGTAACTGCATTTGATTCCTATGCCATTCAAGTTTTCAAACAATTTACTATTGACTATATACTTAAACCATTTGAAAAACCGGAACTTGAAAATGCTTTAATTAAGTTCAAAAATATCACACAAAAATTTGAAATTACACAAACATTACACACACTTGTCCAGATAGAAGAACAAACGACTAATGAATATAGAAAAAGATTTTTAGTGAATAATGGACATAAATTAAAATCTATTGAAACTGCTGATATTGCCTATTTCTTTGCTTCGGGCAAGCATTTATTTATTCATACTTTTGACAACAATAGCTACATTTATGACGATACTATTAAAGATATCATCAATAAGTTAGATGACAAGGTATTCTTTAAAATTAATAGAAAATACATTATCAATCGAAAAGCTGTACATCATATCGTAAAACACAATAGTCAAAAGATCGAAGTTATCCTTACTCCTAATCCAGAAGATAATAATACTATTTTGGTCAGTAAAAACTGTATTTCTGAATTAAAAGCTTGGTTAAGCTAATTAAAATAACATATAAACTTTGTTGTAATTTTAAGAAACTCTGCTATAATAATTTATTATATTTGAAGAAATCAAACTGAGAAAAACTAAAAATTACATTATGAACATAAGTGATCGCTTAATCGATTTCGTTGATAGAATACTTGACTTATTTAAAGCAATTAAAGGTTATTTAAACAATGCAGTTGCTTTTTTCGAAAAGTTAAAGAATATGATTTTAGAAGTTGTTGAATATTTCAAAGATAGAATTGAAGATGCTGTAGATAGATTAGAAGATCTAACAGACGAACAAATCCTTTCTTTAGAAGAAGAACACTTCTTTATATAATTTTTACTTTAAAATTATTTTTTTCTTCATCTCCTCTACTACTTCAAATGCAGCTGGACATATAGCTACATTTTTTAATGTTAGATTAGCTATTTGATTAAATTTTTTACGATCTGTGTGTGGGTATTCTCTACATGCTTTAGGACGTACATCATAAATCATACAATAATTCTCAGCATCTAAAAAAGTACAAGGAAGACTTTGTAAAACAAAATCGCGATCCTCATCAATCTGTAGATAGGTATCTATAAATTGTTGGGGTTTCATTTTTAAATGCTTCGCTATTCTTTCTATATCAGCATTGGTAAACAACGGTCCTGTCGTTTTACAACAATTAGCACAACTTAAACAATCTGTACGCTTAAATACACTATCGTGTATTTCTTGCATCTTATAATCTAAATCTTTAGGTGCTTTCTTTTTTAATTTATCGAAATACTTTTTATTTTCATTATGCTTATCTTTGGCAACTTTAGGAAGTTGTTTCAGTATTTTATCCATGGAAATTATTTTACTGCAAAATTACAATAACTCCTTTTTAAATTTAAATGAATTAAGAAATAATGAAAGATCTTTTAGGAAAAGCTATTTTAGATTTTCAAACAAATAACAACCCTCAGTCATTAATTACTGAGACAGACATTTCTGAAGCAGAAGAAATGGATATTCAATACCTTTTTAGATCGTTTAACGAAATGCCTAAATTGGAACAATTAGCTTTAAAAAAATGTAGAGGTAAAATACTTGATGTTGGTTGTGGTGCTGGTGCTCACAGCATATACCTACTTAATAAAGGATTTGATGTGAAAGCAATTGATATTTCTGCAAACTCTATAGAAGCTTGTAAACTAAGAGGTATTGAAAATGCAGAAGTAAAAAACATTTTAGATATCAAAGACGAAAAATTTGATACAATCTTACTATTAATGAATGGTACAGGTATTTTTGGAAGACTAATAAATACTACTAAATATTTAACTCATCTTAAGTCATTACTTAATCCTGGTGGACAAATATTGATTGACAGTTCGGATTTAATATACATGTTTGACGAAGATGAAGACGGTGGTAAATGGATTCCAATGGATAATAAAGATTATTATGGTGAATTAGTTTTTACTGTAGAATACAAAGGAGAAATTGAAGAACCTTTCAATTGGTTATACTTAGATTATAATACACTACAAAATGCAGCTAATGCGAATGGTTTAAACTGCGAATTACTTCAAGAAGGTAATAATTGTGACTATTTAGCTAAACTTAGCCTTACATAGCCTAAAATAGGATTAGATAAATAAAAAAGCGTCTGTATAATTATACAGACGCTTTTTTATTTATTCTCCAACTTTTGAATCATCTCCAAGATATTTCATAAAAATACCTTGTAAACCCATAGCCCATTCAGTTCCTACTTCTTGTCCTTTCTCGAATAAAACTTCATTTTTATCACTTAGTTTTTTTCCAATTGGTGATTCATAAAACTGAATTAACTTCTTAATATCATCATGAGTAAACTCAGTCATATACATATCAGCCATTTTATCTAATAGAAGATTTAAACTTCCCTTCAACTCTTTGTTAAAGTCAGCTCTCTTTTCCTCTGCTACGTCATTAGCTAAGTCTTTGGTTAGTAACTCAAACGTTTTTAACTGTCCGCTTAACTCCATATATTTCTTAGTATCAGCTTTAAATCCTTCTTGTGCAAAAGAGAACTGAGCTACAAATACTAAAACAAATGATAGTAATATTTTTTTCATATTTATTTTTTTATCAATTATAAAATTAAACTTAATTAAGGAATATCCAAATATTTATGTGTTTGCATAGATATTTTCCACTTTGGATTTTTCTTGACGTATTCTACAATTAATGGTGTCATCTCATCTCTCTTACTCCACTCCGTTTGTAACAATAACAAAGCATTATCATTTACTCTTGCAGCTTGTTCTTCTGCAAATATGAAATCATGCTTATTATAAATAACTACTTTCAACTCATGTGCTGCATCATAAACACTTTGTGTAGGCAATTTATTCTTTTTAGGAGACAAACAAATCCAATCAAAATCTCCACTCATTTCATAAGCCCCTGATGTTTCAATATTTGTTTGCATACCCTCTTTCTTCAATTCACTTGTAAGATAATCTAAATTGTACATCAAAGGTTCCCCACCAGTAATAATAACAAGCTTACCTTCGTTTTCAGATGCTTTAGCTACCATATCTTCCACTGTAGTCAATGGATGTAGTTCTGCATCCCAGCTTTCTTTTACATCACACCAGTGACATCCAACATCACATCCACCAAGTCTAATAAAATATGCAGCATGCCCTGAATAGAATCCCTCTCCTTGAATAGTATAAAACTCTTCCATTAATGGTAATTCTTTTCCTTCTTTCAATGCTTTATTGTTTTCCTCTTTCAACATTTTACTTTTCATTAAAGTGCAAAGATAAGCGATAAACAAAACAAATATTAGTTATAATAAAAAAACTCATCTAATTAAAGATGAGTTCTTAATATGTTTTAGTTTTAGTAATTGAGATTACTGTAATGCTTTAATCGTGTTTTTCGCAAATTCATTTGATGGATCAAGAGATAATACTTTATTGAATGTATCTATTGCTTCTTTGTTATCCTCATTATTTGCATAATACGTAGCGATTGATGTATAAGCTTCAATTACTTGATCTTGATAATCTGGGCTATTCAATGCTTGTTTATCCTCTAAAGACTTAATGAATCCTTGGTAAGCTTCAAAAACGCCTTTAGAAGCAGTTTCTGTCTTTAGATAACGATTTGTTCTTGCTTTAAAGAAGTAAGCCTCTGAAATACTTGGATCCAATACAATAGTTTTGGCAAAATACTGATCAGCTTTTAATAAATCTTCTTGTCCTTGCGCTTCATTACTACTACCCAATTGATAATAGCAATAAGCAGTATAGTAGTTGTCATAACTCACATTAGGTTGATCTTTGACTTCAGCTGAAATACTAAGAATATCTATCGCTTGTTTATACATTGACTTTCTATATAAATCAACACCTAAACCATTAAATTCACCTGCAATAGCAGGCTCTACTTTTATAGCTTCTTTTAAATTCTTAACTCCTATTTCGTAATTTTCTTTACTGTCTTTTGATAAAGCAATATGACTTAATCCTAAATACAAATAATCACGACCAATAGCTTTTGAGCTAATACCTAAAAACTTTGTCATTGCATCAATTGCCTCCTGATATTTTCCATTTTGATATGATGCGTAACCTAAATAACGAAGAATACGATTATTTACTCCTTTTACATTTTTAAGATTCTTTGCTAAATCTTCCAAAGCTTTATAATTATCCGTCAACAATAAAAAATCAGCATATTTCATCTGCGCATCAATCGCATTGTCTGAAGCGACAATATACTTTTTGTAATTTTCATTAGCATTAATTATATGAGCTTCCTTATTATCATTGTCTCTCCTCGACAATAGGTAATAATTATCAGCAATTTCTCTAAAGGCTGGAGCATAATTACTATTTACAGCAAGTATCTCTTCACACGCTCTAATAGCCTCTTTATAACCACGCCCACGTTTAGTAATAATTGCCAATTGCAACTTAGCATCAAGTAAACCTTCATCATAAGAAATTGCATTTCTAAAAGAAGAGAAAGCTTCATTAAAGTCTTTCAGCTCCATATATGCTTTTCCCATTACATTATGTGCTTCTGCAATTGTATAATCTTTTTCAATTACAGAACTGGCAATTTTCTGTGCCTCTTTTGGAAGACTATTCATTGAATACAAATAAGCATTTGCTACTAACAACTGCTCGTCATAATCCTTTTTACGTATTTCTGATAAAGCCTTGTTTAAAAATTCTTTTGCTCTGACAGCATCATTCGCCTCTAAAGCCAATTGTCCTAAACCAATATTATTTAAGAAGCCTTTACTTTTAACAGCGATACCTTTTTCAAAAAAGAAGCGTGCAGAATCAGCTTGCTCCTCCTTTAAAAAAACATCTCCCAAATAATAATAATTTTTACCATCATTGGGTTTATCAATAACTAATGAACGTAAGATTGCTTTTGCTTTATCCAATTGCTCATCTTGTATAGCTTTTTTTGCGGTCTCCAAATCTTGTGCAGTCATAGAGCTACTAACTATACCTGCTGCCAATAATGACAAGACCATTTTTTTATTCATAATCATGATATGGTTGTTTTATAGATATTTCTATATTTCTTTACGAACGTTAAGTTCTCTTGGTGGTACTTTAAATGGCACTAAACCCGATTTCAAAACAATACGTTGTCCCTTGTATCCAGCGATATAAGATGCAAAACCTACACCTAATCCCGATTTTCCTTGAATATCAATCACGTAATCTTTTCTAATTAAAGGATAAGTACCTTCTGCAATATTATTTTGAGTTGCTTTATAGTATTTTCCATCTTCATAATTCTTTACAGCTAATACTTTAATTCCTTCTAACAACTTTTCAGTAGATACTGTTGGTTGTACTAACCAATTTAAACCAATAACGCCTATTGCATTTTTATTTTTACTTACATACTCAATTACAGCATCGGTATCTTTCAAATAATAAGCATAATCTTTTGGAAACTCAGTAACACTTGCCGCTTTTCTAAAAGCAGAAGATACACTTGAATTAATATTATCAAATACCAAAATTGTTTTATCCTCTGCATCGACAGATTTACTCTGTAAATTTTTAATAACATTATTGTAATCAATAACACTGTCATTATATGTTTTATTGGTTACAAAAACAATCGCATCAGAAGCAAAATGAGTCATTTTTGGAGTAACGCGACCTTTAAAAAGTTCTAATTCTTTTTCATCTAATTCGCGTGGCAAAACAGCAATTCGAATAGAATCATTAAGTAATAAATTTAAAATCTCCTGTTCAGTGTGTTTAAGTAAATTAATCTTGATTCTATCATACTCATACATAAAAATCTCGTTAACATCATTAACAATAGGGAAGATAGACTCATCAACTAAAATATTCGTCTGTCCTGAAACCGGTGTTTCTTCTAATGTACTAAAATCTATTTCTTCTTTTGTTACATGATCAACCTTTTTTTTACATTGTACAAAAGCTACGCTAACACAAGATAATAATGCAACACTGCATAATAATCTAAAACCTCTTTTTTTCATTAGGTATGAACTTACTATAATTGTTATTCCCTAAAGATAAAAAATTAAAGGAACATCCAATAATAGAAGTTCCTAAATAATCGAATTCTATATATTGAAAAAACACTATAGATATTAAAAGAACTACATAAGAAATAGTATATACAAAAAAAGCTACGTTTTCACGTAGCTTTCTCTATTCTTGTTGCCATAATCGAATAAATCGAAAGACACCATATACGATAAGTAATACCCCAAACCATACACGATTAGTGTATTCTAAGGCTATTGGCATATCCTTCCAAACTAAGAACATTATACCTAATCCTAAATAAATAAGAAAGAAGGCAAGTCCTAAAATGAACAGAAATCGCTGAAGTAGCGATTTCTGTTTAAATTTATTTATCAACATACTATTGTACTTGGATAGTAATTGGTAATGTAAATTGAGAACGAACTGTTCTGTTGTTTTGAATTGCAGGCTTCCATTTAGGCATAGACTTCAAGACTCTCACAGCTTCTTTACCAGCTCCATAACCTGGGTCACGTGCTACTTTGATATCTGTTAAAGATCCGTCTTTCTCCACAATAAACTGAACAATAACTTGGATTCTCTTAACTCCAGAATCAATATCTGGTGTTCTAAATCTACTAATAAACTGTTTATTAAAAGCAGCCATACCTCCTGGGTACTCAGCTCTAACTTGTACAGCTACGAAAACCTCATTTGAGTCTCCATCTCCGTCTCCAGAACCTTTTCCTTTGTCAGCTTCACCAGTTTTTTCACCAGTTTTAATGTCTCCTTTTTCTTTGTCTCCTTTTTGATCTTTTGTACCAGGGTCAGCATCTTTGAAGTCATCTTGTTTAGCGATTTCTTCTTTTACTTCTTCTTTCTTAGCAATCTCAGGTTCAACAAACTTCTTTTGATCATTCACCGACTTAGTTGATTCCGCTGGTGGCGGTGGCGGTGGAGTTTCTTCCACTGGTGGTGGCGGTGGTAACTCTTCAATCGGTGGTGGTAAATTAATATCAACCACTTCGATTACTTGATCAATCACCTTTTTTTCTTTTATACCGAAAGTTCCCTTAGCCATTGCGATAAGCATTGGAGAAGCAATTGCTAAACCAAACATTGCCATACCTGCAAACAAAGCAACTGTAGTAACTTTTGGATTTTCAGATCTTAATTGATAAGCTCCGTAAGATTTGTTACGTCCTTCGAATACAATATCAATCCAATCTTTTTTAAAGATATTTAATTTTGACATAATTTCTTTTTTTCAATAAGACGTTAACTATTTTTCTCCTAAGAACTCTAAATCTTGTGCTGTGATATCAACGATAGCATACGCTTTTGTATTCGTAATTGCCATTTCATCTAATATATCTACAAGATTACGGTAAGTAGAACTCTCACTCGCTCTAATAATAACAATCAGTCCTTTCTCTGGATCTTGAGAATAAGCTAAAGCTTTTTTATTGTGCTCTAAAATAACTTGTCTTATTCCTGCTTGACCATAAGTAGATTCTGTTGGTCCCTCAAGTGGCTCGTGAGGCATCCCCATATACCACTTTAACTTATTATCCGCACCTAACAAGATAGTCATAGTACGATTCTCATCGACTTTAGTCTTACTATCTTCATCTGGCAATTCATCTTTATCCTTGTCAGGCATTGCAAGATTCATAGACTGCGGTTTATTCATTGATGTTGTCAACATAAAGAACGTAATCAATAAGAACGCTAAATCCACCATTGCTGTTAAGTCAACACCTGCATTTTGCTTTTTACTTCTTACCTTTTTGCCTTTACCGTCGCCTCCACCTGTATTTAATTCAGCCATTTACAGTTTTTTTAATGATTAAAAATCTTCATTTCTTAGACCTGTTACCAAATAAAATTTGTTCAAACGTTGTTCTTGCAAAATATCCATAACAGTTTTTACCTTAGGGTAGTGTACTTCAGCATCAGCTTTAATAGCTACTTCAAGTACTTTGTTATTTCTCTCTTTAGCAACAATACGTGCAGTTTGAACCCAATCCTTTAATTGGTTGTTTACTGAATCCGTAGGGATTCCAGGTTGCGATGCACTAATTTTATTTCTAACATCTGGCGGAAGATTCAAGAAACTTTTCAAATCCTTAATTGGAGTTCCAACACCCTCTATGTAAGAAAACGTCTGTTTTTCTTGATCATTAAATTCTATTTCATAACGCTCACCCATTTTCTCAAGGGTAGCTATACGATCTTCTTTACCTAAAACTCCAAAGAAAACCTTTTCTGCTCCATTCTCACCACCTACTGTAATAGTAGCTAAATTTACCTCAGGTAATTTAGTTTGTACTGTAGAATTTGGAGTATCAACAGGTAATGGCTCTGGAAGTTTTGCTGTAGAAGTCAATACGAAGAAAGTTAAAAGTAAGAATGACACGTCACACATCGCGGTCATATCCACTCTCATACTTTTCTTTTTCATTTTACCTTTAGCCATTGATAGTTAATTTTTAAACTGAACCTGTGTTATCTTACTAACACAGGTTATCAGTATTAATATTATATTCTTATTCTCGAATTATTTTACTAAACCTTTGAATCTTCTGTAAGATTGAGTAATAGCAAAACCTGCTTCGTCAATAGAATAAGTTAATCTATCAATTTTAGTTGTAAATGAGTTATACATAACAATAGCTAATGTAGAAGTACCAATACCTGTAGCAGTACATACTAAAGCCTCAGAAATACCTGTTGCTAATGCTGCCGAGTCAGGTGTACCAGAAGTTGCTAAAGCAGAGAACGCTTTAATCATACCTGTTACTGTACCTAATAACCCCACTAAAGTACCAATAGAAACTAATGTTGCTAATACAATCATATTTCTTTCTAACATTGGCATTTCTAATGTTGTAGCTTCTTCGATTTCTTTTTGAATAGCTTCTGTAGCTTCTTCACTTGAGAAACCTTCTTTTTTCATTTCTTCATACTTAACTAAACCAGCTTTAACTACGTTAGCTACTGATCCTTGTTGAGCATCACATGCATCCATTGCTTCGTTGATTTTTCCAGCGTTGATTGTACCTTGGATATCTTCTACGAATTTGCTTACATTTCCTTTTCCTGCAGCTTTAGAGATTACGAAGAATCTTTCAATTGAGAAAACCACTGTCATTGTTAATAAACCAATTAACGCTGCTACAACGATTCCTCCTTTATAAACCATTCCCATGAAGTTACCTGGAAGTGGGTGTCCTTCAGGATCACCATTTTCGAAGTTTGCAGGGTTACCCATTACAAATTTCCAAATAATGTAACCAAAAACCACACAAAATACTACTGCTAGTGATGCAATTACTCTGCTTGCTCCTGAACTAGATCCTTTTTTCTCAACTGTTTCGTTTGTCATCTTTTTAAAAATTTAATTCTTTTTTTTTCAATTATTACTTATTACTTATTTCTCTTTTAATACATATGAGAGTCGCAAATTTATGTTTTTACAGCAAATAAAAAAATTTAAAATGCTTTTTTTAAATTGTTTATTTGACGAATTAACACTAAGGAAATTTAACAGCCATATATAAAAGGAAATGTTAAGTAAAGGTAAAGATAATAAGTCTAATTGAATTAAACCATACTATTTTTTACAGAACCCTCATTTTTAACATTTCAATTTTATACTATTTATAATTTTACTTATCATTATCTTTGCTTTGTAAATGAAAATATTCACATTTAAGTTTAATAAATGAATACAGAAAAATTCACATCGCAGTTTCAAAATGGCTACACTTTTAAAGGTGATTATATCACAATTGGAGGTGCCAAATTAGACGACGCTATTCTTAGTGATCATTTAGTTAAAATTCCTTTAAAAACCATTAATAGACACGGCCTTATCGCTGGAGCAACAGGGACAGGAAAAACTAAATCTATACAGGTTTTATCTGAACAATTATCTTCAAAAGGTATACCAGTTTTAATGATGGATATCAAAGGTGACTTTAGTGGAATTGCTCAACCTGGAGTCGAAAATGAATTTATTAGAAATAGACATCAGCAAATGAATTTACCTTTTAATTCTCAGGGATTCCCTGTTGAATTAATGACTATTTCTGAACAGAACGGTGTGCGATTACGTGCTACAATTACAGAATTTGGCCCTATTTTGTTTAGTAGAATCCTTGATTTGAATGAAACTCAATCTGGAATTGTCTCATTAATTTTCAAATATTGTGATGATAAAAAACTTCCTTTATTAGATATTAAAGACTTTAAAAAGACGCTTCAGTACTTAACTAACGAAGGAAAAAGTGAAATTGAAGCTGATTATGGTAGAATTTCAGCAGCTTCAACAGGTGCAATTATTCGTAAAATCATCGAAATTGAACAACAAGGTGGAGAACTTTTCTTTGGTGAACCGTCATTTGATATTTCAGATTTAATGCGTGTTGATGAAAGAGGTCTTGGTTATATTAATATTTTACGTTTGACAGATATTCAAGATAAACCTAAACTTTTCTCTACATTTATGTTGAATCTACTTGCTCAAGTTTATTCTCAAATGCCTGAACAAGGAGATAGTGGACAGCCTGAATTAGTTATTTTTATTGATGAAGCTCACTTAATATTTAATGAAGCAAGCAAAACTTTACTTAATCAGATTGAAACAATAGTAAAATTAATTCGTTCTAAAGGAATTGGTATATACTTTATCACACAAAATCCAACTGATATTCCAAATGGTGTTTTAGCACAATTAGGTTTAAAAATTCAACATGCTTTAAGAGCTTTTACTGAAAAAGACAGAAAAGCAATTAAAACAGCGTCAGAAAACTTTCCGCAAACTGAATTTTATAAAACCAGTGAGATCATTACTCAATTAGGTACAGGAGAAGCCTTAGTAACTGCTTTAAACGAAAAAGGAATTCCTACTCCACTTACTGTTTGCGCAATGAGAGCACCTATGAGTAGAATGGATATTTTATCTAACGATGAAATTAATTCTATTATTGACAAATCTTCTTTAGCGAAAAAATACAATAATTATTTTGACAGAGAAAGTGCTTACGAAATCTTAACTGCTAAGCTAGAAAGAATGCAGTCAGAAGAAGTAGAGGTTCAAAAGCCAACAAAAACTTCCAAAACTACTACTGCTGCTCCAAAAAGTCAAAACAATGATATTACAAAAAGTGTTTTAAAAGTTGTAACAAGTGCTACTTTTATTCGTGGTGCTTTTGGAATATTAAATAAAATATTTGCTAATAATACAAAAGGTAAAAAATAATAAAAAAAGGCTGTCTATATAGACAGCCTTTTTTTATTTAGTCATTCTAATAAATAGAAAATATTAGCTCTTTTATATTATAAACAAGCTAACATCTACTATTACATTATTCAGATTGAACGATCTCCTTCAACTTTTCCATTATCTCTGGAGAATCCCATTTCTCTTCAATATTATCTTCTCTCATTATTATATCCATCCATAAACCTTGCTGTTTTCCCATTTCTAAAGCTGCAACGTACGTATCAGTACTAAATGTAACTCTATCATATAAAGGCAACCATAAATCCGGGTATTGAGAAGCAAACTTACTCTCTATCTTCTTACGCAATAAAAAAGTATCATCTGCCGTATGTTCACTCATTTCTCTAAAGTTTTGATATGACAACTCGGCAATTGCATCACCATTTGGCTTTCTCATCTCTTGATAACGACTCAAAACCTCATTCCAATTTACCTCATCATACTGATCAAGTATTTCACTTAAAACAAATACGTCTTCTAATCCTGCATTTAATCCTTGTCCATAAAACGGAACTACTGCGTGAGCAGCATCGCCAATTAAGGCTACTTTAGACTTGTGAATCCAAGGAAAACATTTCATTGTTACAAGTGAATTCACAGGATTTCTTAAGTATTGTGTTATATAACCAGGTATTAGTTGGGATACTTCTGGAAAATACTTAGCAAAAAACACCTGAATATCTTCTTCTGTTTTAATGCTCTCAAATGAAACATCTCCTTCAAAAGGCATAAATAATGTACAAGTAAAAGAACCATCTACATTTGCCAATGCTATTAACATAAAGTCCTTTCTTGGCCAAATATGAAAAGAATTAGCTGCTAATTTGTGTTCTCCTACCTCAGTAGCATCAATTACTAACTCTTTATATCCCAAATGTAAATATGATTGTTGATACTCAAACCTACTTTGTTTTTGCATTCTTGCTCTAATGCGTGAATAAGCTCCATCTGCCCCAATTATCAAATTATGTTTGATTGCTTCCCATTGCAATGCTTCTTCTTTGGCTGTAAATAATAGCCCTTTATCTAAATCAACATCCCAAATCGGTGTCTCAAACTTAAAAACTACACCAGCTTCTTCCGCAATCGTAATAAGGTGTTTGTTCAAATCTCCTCTTGATATCGCCCAAATAGCATCTCCTTTAACACTGTAAGGTTGGTGCTTAACCTCTCCTTCTATTGTATGAATTGCTCTTTGATACATCGGTATTCCAATTGCTCTTACTTGATCTGCAATACCTATTTTATCAAGAATACGCCATCCTCTATCTGAAAGAGCTAAATTGATAGATCTTCCTCTAAAGTCCAACGTTCTAATATCACAACTTTTATCATATACAACAACTTGGTAACCTTTCTTCTTTAAAGTTAATGCTAATACAACACCAACTAATCCACTACCTACAACTGCAATATCTTTACTCATCACATTTATACTATTTGAAACTATTACACCAAATAAACTATCGTATTCATAATTTATCTTGACTATAATAACTACTTATAATTCTGTTTGTTTTAGCTCATAAAGCTACAACCACAAATGATAACAAAAAAATAAAGAGCCAAAAAATGGCTCTTTATCTTTATATCAAAATTACTTTTTGAATTCTATTTTTTCTCCTACTGCTAATCCTTGTGATTTAGCATAAGCTCCACACATATGGAATAACAATCTTGCTCCTACGTTTCCATCCCAATCATCTTCTCCTGGTGCAACTTCCACCAAGTCCATACCAATTATCTGCTTATTCGTTTCAGATAATCTTGTGATCATATAAGTAGCTTGTTCAAAAGTTAATCCTCCTGGAACTGGTGTTCCTGTATTTGGACAATACCAAGGTAACAATGCGTCGATATCAAAACTAATAGCTACTTTCGCAGGTAATGAATCTATGATTTGGTCACATTTCGCTTTCCAAGACATTCCTTCAAACTCATCTGTTTTTAAATCCGAATCTGTATGAACTAATACTCTACCGTTTGAAGTATGTACAACCTCAGCTTCTTGCTCACAAAAATCTCTAATTCCTACTTGAACTATTTTTTCAACTTGAGACAGTCCTAAAGTATTGAACATAATTGACGCGTGAGAATAAGTAAATCCTTCATAAGCATCTCTTAAATCCATGTGTGCATCAAAATGTAAAATTCCAAAAGAATCGTGGTATTTTGCTAAAGACTTATAGTATCCTAATGGCGTACTGTGATCCCCTCCTAATAACACAACTTTTTTACCTTTTTCCATCCAATAAGTGATTCTTTCTTCAACCTCTTTATGGAATACCTCACACGCTTCATTAATAGCGTCTAAATCTTTTTGCAATGCTGGATTTTCTGCAACATCTTCACCATTCTCTAATGCCTCAATAATTGGCTGAGCCATTTCTTTATATTTTGCACTATTCTCTGCCCAATGTGCAGGTGCCTCATCTATAAATATCCCTAATTTCCATAACTCAGGATACTGTTGATGATGTAAATCTACTTGAAAAGAAGCTTCTAAAATAGCCTCTGGTCCTTCAGAAGTACCAGCTCCATAACTAACAGTAACCTCCCAAGGTGCAGGAACTACAATAATTTCACTTTCTTCTGCAGTAAAAGGTAATCCATAAATACTTGCATCAGCTAATCCTGGTTGAGAAGGATCAAAATTGTCTATTTTATGCTGTTTTGTTGACATCTGTAAATGTTTATTTTTTTTGCAAATTTAAAATTATAATTCAATCTCAAAACAATACTACACATTAGATTGTTTTAGTCCTTGTTTCAATATTTGTCCAAAGTGATAAATATCTTCATAAGAGGTATAAAAAGGAACTGGTGCTAAGCGAATTACATTCGGTTCACGCCAATCTACTATCACTCCGTTTTCCATTAAATAAGTAAATAACTCACGGCCTTCTCCGTGTAATAAAACTGAAAGCTGACTTGCTCTTTCTTCTGGAACTACTGGTGTGATTACTTCAAAATTACCGCCTACTTCTTTTGCAATATCTTGAATAACAAAATCAAGATAAGCTGTTATTTGATCTCTTTTACCTATTAACGTAGACATCCCAACTTCAGAAAACATTTCTACAGAGGCTAAATAAGGAGCTAAACTTAGAATCGGTGGATTACTAATCTGCCATCCATTTGCACTTTCAATTGGATCATATTTTTTTTCCATCAAAAAGCGACGCTCTTTATTATGTCCCCACCATCCACCTAAGCGAACAAGTGTTTCATCTTGGTGATACTTTTCATGTATAAAACAACCTGAAGCATTTCCTGGTCCTCCATTCATATATTTATAACTACACCAAGCTGCAAAATCTACATTCCACTCGTGTAACTTTAATTCTACATTTCCAGCAGCATGAGCTAAATCCCAACCTACTTTAGCATTGTATTGCTGTGCATAATTGGTAATCGTTTTCATATCTAATACTTGACCAGTGTAATAATTAATTCCACCTATCAGAACAAGAGCCAACTCATCTCCTACCTCATCAATTTTAGCAAGAATATCTTCCGTTCTAAAATTGTGTTCTCCTGCTCTACGTTTTACCTCTACAACAACATCTTTATAGTTTAATCCGTGCCATTGTACTTGTGATTGTATTAAATACTGATCACTCGGAAATGCCTTCTCTTCACAAATAATTTTAAACTTTCCATTAGTAGGTTTATAAAAAGTAGCCATTAACAAGTGTAAATTAACCGTCAATGTATTCATTACAGTAACCTCACTTGCTTTTGCTCCAACAACCTTTGACAAAGGTTCACAGAATCTCTCGTGATAATCCCACCAAGGTTTTTCTGCATAAAAATGTCCCTCTACTGCTAATTCTGCCCAATCAGTCATTACTTCATTTACAAACTTAACTGCTCTTTTGGGCTGAAGCCCTAATGAATTACCTGTAAAGTAGATAACTTGTTTCCCGTTTACTTTTGGAAAATTAAACTCCTGTCTGTATTTAGACAGTACATCTTTACTATCTAAATTCTTTGCATAAGAAAGAGTGTTCTCAAACATCATGAATTATATTGCTTTTGGTTTTAGTAAATGTAACTATTTTAATCCTATCTCAAAGACACCTCATCGAATAAAACCGAATGCTACTTTCTATTAAAATAACTAAATGATTATCTCTAAACAATAACTTATCACAATAGTGTTAACTACTTTATATCCTTGCTTCCTTAACTCAAAACAAAAAAGAGGATATCTAAACAGATATCCTCTTTTATAAATTATTTAAAATCTTCTACTATAAGATTAGCATCGCATCTCCGTAAGAGTAGAATTTGTATTTCTCTTTTACAGCTTCTTTATAAGCTTTCATCATTAAATCATGACCACAGAAAGCTGAAATCATCATCAATAATGTTGACTTAGGCATATGGAAGTTTGTTACCATACAGTCAGCAATACTGAAATCGTAAGGAGGGAAAATAAATTTATTTGTCCATCCAACGAAAGGATTCAAAGTTTGGTTAGAAGATACAGAGCTCTCTAAAGCACGCATACTTGTAGTACCTACAGCACATACTCTGCTTTTTCTTACTTTAGCATCATTAACTATATCACAAGCTTCTTGAGTTACAAACATCTCTTCAGAATCCATTTTATGCTTAGATAAATCTTCAACCTCAACTGGGTTAAATGTACCTAATCCAATGTGTAATGTAACTTCTGCAAATTTAATTCCTTTAATTTCTAAACGTTTTAATAAGTGCTTAGAGAAGTGTAATCCTGCCGTTGGTGCAGCTACAGCTCCTTCTTCTGTTGCATATATTGTTTGGTAACGTTCAGCATCTTCTGGAACTACCTCACGGTTGATATATTTAGGAATTGGAGTTTCTCCAAGTTCTTGAAGTTTTACTCTAAATTCTTCATAAGACCCATCATATAGAAAACGCAATGTTCTTCCTCTTGATGTTGTATTATCAATTACCTCTGCTACAAGAGAATCATCTTCTCCAAAGTATAATTTATTTCCAATACGAATTTTACGAGCTGGATCTACTAAAACATCCCATAAACGCTGTTCTGCATTTAACTCACGTAATAAGAAAACTTCGATTCTTGCTCCAGTTTTTTCTTTATTACCATATAAACGAGCTGGGAATACTTTAGTATTATTTAATACCATTACATCACCTTCATCGAAATAATCGATTAAATCTTTAAATTCTTTATGGTCAATAGTTCCTGCTTTACGATCAATCACCATTAAACGTGATTCATCTCTATTTTCAGCTGGAAACTCTGCCAATAACTCAGTTGGCAAATCAAAATTAAAGTTTGATAACTTCATTGAATACGGTTTAAATTAAAATAACACTAAAGACTATAATAGTCCAAGAATCTGCAAATATACAACCTCACGATAGGGGTTGTCAAGTATTTAACGATATTTTTCTTTTTATAGCTTATATCTCTGCTATATTAAATCCTAATTCAGTCAAGCAATCCCAAAAACTAATAAATGATTTACTAACTACCTCTGCCTCAAGAATTACTATATCAGTCTTTAATGCTAAAGGAGCAAAAGCCATAGCCATCCTATGATCTTGGTAAGTTTCAATTGCAATCCCACTATTAATCACTTGACTTGAATCGATAAATAAACTCTCATCCGTGACAGCAATAACAGCACCAAGTTTTGTTAATTCATTTTGTAAAGCAACTAATCGATCTGTTTCCTTGATTTTTAACGTATGTAGCCCTTTTAACTCACATTCAACTCCCAATCCGAAACACGTAACTGCAATTGTTTGAGCTAAATCTGGTGTTTCTACCAAATCCGCACTAAACTTAGACTCTGCCTCTTCTACCTTTTGTAACGCTATACAATCATCTTCTAAAAAGATAGTTTCAACTCCTAATCTTGCATATAACTTTGCTACATTACTATCGCCTTGTAAACTATTCTCTTTATAACTACTTAATCGCATTGTTGTTCCTATAGGTGATAATGCGATTATGGAATAAAAATAAGAAGCGGAAGACCAATCAGATTCCACAGTAAAACTATTTTTCAATGGTTTTTCTAATTGTTTCACAACAATAGTATTGCCTTCAAAAAGTGTTTCTACCCCTAATTGATTTAATAAAGACAAAGTCATCTCAATGTACGGGCGTGAGGTAATATCTCCTATTAATTCTAATTCAACCCCTTGTTTAAAATGAGTTCCTACTAACAATAATGCAGTTATATACTGACTACTAATATTAGCAGGTAATACAACTCTCCCTCCTTCTGACAAATGTCCTTTTATTTGCAATGGTGGATATCCTTCAATTCCCTTATAACTAATTTCAGCTCCTAACTGACGTAAAGCATCGACCAAAACACCAATAGGTCTTTCTTGCATTCGTTTACTACCAGTCAATACCAAGCTTCTATTTGTACATAAAGAATAATAAGCCGTCAAAAAACGCATTGTTGTTCCTGCGTGATGAATATCAACCACTTCTTCTGTAGTTGACTTCAATGCATTTACCATAGCACAAACATCATCTGAGTCAGATAAGTTTTTAATGTGTAATAACGGAAACAATTGCTGTAAAATAAGTAGGCGATTACTTTCAGATTTACTTCCTGAAATCACCAACGATTTACGATTGTTTATTTGACTATGAGAGAGTATCTTCTTCATATAAACAGTTTATTTCAATTTTTCATTGTTGTGGTGGCGGTCGTGATCGCGCTTTGTTTTCACATCCATCTTTTTATCAAAAGCTTCTTGTAGATTAACTCCTGTCTGATTTGCTAAACAAAGTACAACAAAAACAACATCGGCTAATTCCTCACCTAAATCTTTATTTTTATCACTTTCTTTTTCAGATTGTTCTCCATAACGTCTTGCGATAATACGGGCTACTTCTCCAACTTCTTCTGTTAATTGAGCCATATTAGTCAACTCATTAAAATAACGAACTCCGTGTTCTTTAATCCAATTATCTACTGCTTTTTGTGCGTCTTGTATATTCATCTTTTTAATGCTTAATTCTTTTTAAATATTTTTCCTTTAATCCACTTGTCGTAAATAATCATCAATGCCATAAATACAACATATTTTACCATAAAATTCAAAACACAGGTTTGATTTCCTGCTATGGCACATCCTAACTCATCTGACAAAAACCAAGTTAATCCAATATATATAACCGTAAAAAAACTATATTTTACTAATGTATTCATTACTCTTTATTTTGTGTGTCAATAATTATAGTTACAGGTCCATCATTTAAGAGTTCTACTTTCATATCAGCTCCAAACTTTCCTGTCTGAATAGTCTTTCCAAGTTCTTTTTCTAATTGTGCTATAAATTTCTCATACATCGGCACGGCAAAATCAGGCTTTGCTGCACGTATATAAGAGGGTCTATTCCCTTTTTTTGTAGAAGCGTGTAAAGTAAATTGACTTACCAACAAAATATCTCCTTCGATATCTTTAATAGACTTATTCATCACTCCATTCTCATCATCAAATACACGTAAATTAGTTACTTTTCCTCCTAACCATTCTATATCACTTTGTGTATCTACTTCTTCAATACCAACAAGTATAAGCAATCCTTTTTCAATTTCACCTATAACTTGCCCTTCTACAGTTACAGATGCTCGTGTTACTCTTTGTATTACAGTTCTCACTTGATAATTCTTTTTTAAATCAATATCTACAAACTTAAAACTTTCAATTAGTCTCTCCTCTCTTTCTACTCGTTTTTTTTACTTTATCAAAACCTCAAAAAACAATATAAATCCAAACTAAACACTACTCAACATTCACTTAGTGAGAATATGCTTTTTTACACTAATTCTAATTAAAATATAAACAAAAAAGGAAACAACACAATCATAAACAACTATAAACAAACATATTACACCTCATTTTCCAACAATTAACTTTTATTCAATTATTAGTATTCAATCTAAATAAAGAACTATATGTCTTTGATTAGTTAATAAAATGTTTAATTTTACACATTAATTTAGAATAAGTCTTAATTAAACACTCACTATGAAACCTCTTAAAATCAATTTATTAATCGCTTTCATTTCTTTACTTTCTACTGTCTCTTTTGCTCAAACGCAACAATATGTAGGAAAAGTAATCAATCAACATACGAAAAAACCTGTACAAGGTGCGATTATCACCTTAATAGATACTAAACAAGTTTTTATTACTGAAGATAATGGTACCTTTTCATTTACAGCTCCCAAACAAATAGACATTATCGTCTCTCATTTAGGTTTTGAAGAAATCCGTATGTCTTTAAAAAATACTTCTCAAAATATTTATCTAAACCCAATTATGGAGCAACTCGAAGAATTGCTCATAAAATGCACAAACAATATCAATGATATTGATGTACGAAATCTAACTGGTTCTGTAGTTACACTTGATATGAATAAATTAAGTGAACGCTCTGAAATAGATATGGCAAAACTTTTACAAGGACAAGTACCAGGATTAACTGTTAATTATGGAGGGGAACTTGGAAAGAAACCTGAAATACGAATTAGAGGTAACTCTTCGTTTAATTACAATGGAAGTGCTAATGAACCTCTCTTTGTAATGGATGGAATCATTATTTCTACTGAAACATTCCTTACCTTAAATCCAAATGATTTTACTACGATAAAAGTCCTTAAAGATGCTCCTGCTACTGCTTTATATGGTATAAAAGCAGCTAATGGAGTAATTGAATTAACTTCAAAAAGAGGTTTTGAAGGCAAACCTGTTTTTAGTTTTTCTATGAAACAAGGAATTACTCTTAGAGGTGAACGTCCTGTAGAAATGATGGGAACAAATGAAAAATTAGCATTCGAAGAACGAATGGAAATGCTGGCAACTCCTGGATATCTATTCTCTGAGAAATACATCACTAAAAATTATCAAAATAGCCCTTTATTACAAGCGAAATTAGCGGAGGGAAACAGAGTACTTGATTCTCTTAAACAATATAATACTGATTGGTTTAAAGAACTTATTAAGCCTAATCATTTTCAATCGTACAACTTTAGTGTGAGAGGTGGAACTGAAAAAAACACCTATTTCTATTCTTTGAATTACAGTAAACAAGGTGGTCGTATTCCTGGTAACGATATTAACCACATCACTGCCCGCGCAAACTTAAATTATCTAATATCAGATAACTTCAACCTTGCTATTAATAATAGCTTTGGGGTAGCAACTGCAAATACGGAGAATGGTATGGATAATGATCCATCTTCTCTTGCTTACATTTTAAACCCATATGAAACAAAAGAAAGTAAAACACTATATAGTTTTGACAAAAATCGTTCCTATAAAGACTTAATTAATCAATTCTATCAAAAAAGTACTACTAAGCGCTTTAGTAGTTCTTTGGTTATGCAATGGGATGTTTTACCTGAATTAAATATCTCAGGGGTAATTGGTGCAGATTATAGTTTAGGGGAAGTAAATAAACGCATATATAGTACTGCATACAGCCAACGTGATTATCCTATAAATGCACAAGGTTACTTATCAGAGGAAGATAATAAAAACTTTGATTTTTCTTCAAACATTCGTGCGAGTTACCAAAAGCAGATTGGAGACCACGACTTTTTTATTGGAATCAATTCTGATTATTATATAACAAATATAAAATCACTTTCTGCGTCTGGTTATGGTATTGCTGATGATATAAACAGTATTTCTGGTATCAATAACTCTTTAACGGGAGCCTATGCTCCTAATAATTCTGGGAACAAAATTAAAAATGCCCAATTAGGTTTTGGAGCTGCTTTAGGATATACATTCCAAAACACCTATGATCTATATGTAAGCATTAAAAGAGATGGTTCTTCTCTTTTACCAAGTAACAACAGATGGAACAATGCTTGGTCTACGGGTATCGGATGGTCTCCAAGTGAATATGCTTTTTTTGCTAAACAGAATATTTTAACGGCTTTAAAGTTTAAAGCTTCTTTAGGTTATACAGCAAGTATGGTTGGAATTACTCCTCGTGATATTGCAACGACTTTCAGTAACTCTAACAACTTTTACGGAGAAAGTAGAATCTTACAACTCCTTGCTTTGCCTAATAAGGATTTAAAACCTCAGCAAACCTATTCGACAAATTTTACAATTGATTTTGGTTTCCTAAATAGATTTAACCTTACAACAACTTTGTACAACGAATTAACGAAAGAAGCCATAGTTGCTGTTCCAATTGCAAGTAGCAATGGTTTTAAAACGTTTACAAAAAATATCGGGAAATTAGAAAACAAGGGTATTGAGTTAATGCTTAATGGTGATGTTCTACGCATTGCTGATTTTAAATGGAACTCATCTATTTCTATGTCTTATAATGCTAATAAAGTCAAAAATCTTTATGGTACGGATAAAATTTATTTATCTGACCAATCTGTTATTCCTGAATATGAAGTTGGCAAACCTTTAGGTGTTATTTATGGGTTACAAGATAATGGTGTTTACCCTATTACTGGATTACCTCAATATGTAGATAATGATGGAAAAATAATCAACTATGAAGACAATGTCTCTCCTAATTACTTCAATAATTTAGGATACTCTATTGCTCCTTATAGTGGTTTTTTCAACAACTATTTTAGTTATAAAAATTGGTCTTTAACTGTTAACATTAACTATAGTTCTGGTGGTAAAGCAACTTATAGTAAATCTTATATTAGAGATAATACAAATGCTAATCAGAATGCTATTAAAGGACAATTAGACAATATGTGGTTTGAAATTGGTGACGAAAACAAATTATATCCTGCTAAAAACCTTCCAAGCTCTGTTTATGATTTGTATCAATATCCAACAACAAAAACGGTGTATAAAACTGATTATATAAAATTAAACTTTGTTCAATTAGGTTATAGCATTACACAAAGCTCATTCATTAATCGCTACTTCAAATCTTTACAAGTAAATGTACAAGCTGACAATATTTACACCTATCGCAGACAAAAAGATAAAGGCTCTCTAAATGATGTATTACAACCTATTTTAACTTTTTCTATTAACGCTACATTCTAATTATGAAAAAAATATTTCTATTTATAGCTATAGGCTTTCTAACAGCGTGTAGTTTAGACATAAAATCACAAGATGAAATATCTGGTGATAATATCATTAATACTCCTACAAAAGCAATGGGAGTATTATCTCAAGCTTATAAGAGCCTTCCTGTTTCTTCTGAAAAATTCACTTTACTAACAGAGGATTTACAACCTAACTATCAAGTTGTGTACAAAAAAAACTATCAACTTAGCTATAATTGGGACCAACGTGAACTAACAAAAACAACTGCAACTATTTGGGAAGATTACTATAATGCTTTAATTAACTTAAATGTTATTTTACTTTCTAATGACAATTTGAATAAAGACAATAAGGATTGGCAATATATAAAAGGAAATGCACTCTTATTAAAAGCATATATATACTTTGATTTGTTGCAGCTTTACAGCAATCGTTATAATCCTAATGCTTTAGGTATTATTCCTAAAAACTCCTTAAGTCTGGAAACAAATAAGCGTTTAACCCAAACAGAAACATTAGTTGAAATTAACAACCTATTGGAAGAAGGATTGTCTCTCATAAAAGATTATCCTTATGAGAAAAACTATTTCATAACTAAAAAAGGAGCTCTGCATATACAAGCTCAAGTAGCTCTTTTTATGAGAGACTTTTCAAAGGCAGAAAAATTGGCTAAAGATCTTTTAAATGATAATTTTAAACTGATTAATACTGAAACAACGTATGCTAATCTTTGGAATAATCAGCTGACAAGTATTTCTTCTAATGTTTATTGGATATATGATTTACAAGAAAACCCTAATCACTATTTGTATTATCAACAAAACGCAGGTGATTATTTCTATATCAATGAAGCTCTTTCTTTTGCCGAAAAGGATATAAGACATAATGTTTCTCAATATTTATTTAAGTTTAAAGCTACTGGTACAGATGGAATAGATAGACAGTTGTTAGGAAAATATAAAACTACATCTGAAGACAAAACACAAAAGCCTATTGTTATGTCAAGAAATACAGAGACTTATTTTATTTTAATTGAAAGCTTAATTGAACAAAATAAAAATGCTGAAGCAATAGAACTGCTAAATGATTTCCTTTCAAACTTAAATGTAGACACTCTTACTCCTAATCTTTCGCAAAGTGAATTAAGAGCAATCTTTCGCTTACAAAAACAGAAAGAGTTCATTGGAGAAAAGATGAACTTCTTCGACTTAAAAAGATGGAATATTGACCTTGTCAGATATATACCTGATAGCAATAATAAAGCTGCTACAATTAAATCTACGGACTTCAGGTGGACTTGGCCATTGCCTGCTTCTGAAACGAGACATAATCCAAATGCAACTCAAAATGAAGGATGGACTATTGTTGACTAATATTGAAAAAAAATGAAAAAGACATTACAAAAAAACATATTCGTTTTAACTGCTTTCCTAATTACTATAAGCTCTTTTTTCGCTTGCTCTACTGAAGATAATGCAAATGGTGAATTTTTAGGTGAAAATAAAATAGTACTGATTCCGCAAACGAGCGTATTTCTAAAAGATAATAGTACTGATGAAACAGTAATAGACATTCATCTTGTAAAAGCAGTAAACACGCCTATTAAACTTAAATTTGCTCTACAAGGCAATATAGTAGAGAATACAAAAATTCTTGATATAGAAAACCCAACTATTGAATTTTTGCCTGGGCAAAAAAAAGCAGAACTAAGGATTAAAAGTACGTCGAGAAAAGTAATTACTGAACCAACAAATATTACTTTATCTCTTGTAGAAAACAATAGTACACTGAATCTTGAAAAACACTTACAATTTACATTACAACCTCTTTCTTCTACTGATGAATTAACATCTGACCAAATAGAGTTACTTGAACACTATAAACGCAATGGTTTAGATTTATTTCCTCTTATTGGGGATGTAGAAATGACAGGAACTATCTACTTTCCTGGTGATGGTAATTTAGAAGCTTTATATGACAAGAAAACAATACAGATTAATGGAATAACAACATTTACATTAAGTGAAAAAGCTACTGCAGAAAAACCAGTATTAAAAATGGTATCTAACGCAATGGGATTAGAAAGTTACTTATACAAATTGTTTAGAGATCTTACTATTGACGACCTTGTATTCTGGAATAATCAAAGTCCAGATGCTCCTCCTGCTAATAAAAACATTATGGAACTTATAGGTCTTACGCGAGAATCTAAAGAAACCTTTGAAGTTATGCTGGATGATATTGAAATAGACTTAAATACTAAAGAAGTTTCTTACATAGGGAAAGGCGAGGATTTTTATGGTGAAGAAATTACAATTATCCCTTTAACATACAGGTATAGTGCCTATGAAAGATTACAAAAATTCATTAATGATAAAAATCCTATCGCGATAGAAAGCATTGAAAATGGAGGTAATATTAATCCTGCTGCAATTATAAACAATGCAAATATTGAGGAAGATGACTATGATAATGACACTTGGACAGAAAGTACTGCAACTTTATCAAAGGACAAACTTTCTTTTAAATTTATAATAGGACACTCTGAAGCTGGAGGATACATAAACATAACTATTAACTACAAAATCAAATAATGACTACATACAAAATCTTATTATCTTCTTTATTTTTATCACTTTGTCCATTTATAACTAATGGACAAAGTCTTTATAAAGAATTACCATCGATACAGAATAAAACAATTGATAGCTTAACCAACGGTTTACAATACATTATTCACCAAACCAAACAACCAAATACAGAATACCGCTTGGTATTTAATATAGGTTCTCTTCAAGAAACAGATGACGAAATTGGTTATGCTCATTTCTTAGAACATTTAGTATTTAATGGTTCGGAAGACTTCCCTAATAGACAAGCAGTTGATACCTTACAAGCGCTGGGCTATAGTTTTGGAAGAGATATTAATGCCTATACGACGTATGAACGTACGGTTTATGAATTGTCTCTTTTAGACCCAAAACAATTAGATTTAGCACTTAATATCTTAGCTAACTTCTTAGGAAAATCTTCTTTAACAGATGAAGCTATTTTAAAAGAAAAGAAAATTGTAATCCAAGAAATTAGAGATTATGGCGTTGAATCTACTTTTACAAAAAAGAAATTAGAGGGAACAAAACACGCGCATCGTTTACCTATTGCAACTGAACAAGATATTATAAATATCGATCACCAACGCTTAAAAGAGTTTTACAAAAAATGGTATTCCTCTAATTTAGCTACAATTATAATCACTGGAAATGTTAATGCTGATAATGCAATAAAAGCAATCCAAAAGAATTTCGGACAATTTAATCCTGCTCCAAATGTCAATAGAAAACAGAATATTTTTGCTTTTAATCCAGTATTCAAAGACAAACTTACTACGCAAGAATCTCCAAACTCAAAAGTGAATAAACTTGAAATAATTCGCTTTGTAAAATCTCCTTTATTAGAATCTAAAGAAGACTTTAAGCTTCAACTTATAGAACATTTATATAACTCATTTTTAAAACAAAAACTGAAAGAGGGAAATTCTAAAGCGAATAACCATTCTACTTGGTATTTATCTAATAGAAATGAAAATGCTTTTGAACTACAAGCTACAACTAAAAAAGAACTCCTTTCTGAGGTTCAATTATTAAGTAGCATTATATACTCAATTGAACAAATTGGAATATCTGAAGAAGAATTATATGTTCTAAAAACTTCTTATTTAAATACTTTAAACAAAAGTGAAATCTCTAATCCTTATTATATAGCAAACTCTTATATTGACCAAGTAGCAGCATATAGCCACTTTTTAAATAATAGCGAAGAAGAACTTTTAGCACAAGAAATAATAGCTTCCATTTCAATTGATGATATCAATACGCATCATAAAAACACTTGGGCAAATGGTACTGCCAACTTATATTTATTCGAATTTAATTCTGATTTATTTGAAATCAAGAACGAAAAAGAATTAGAAAAGAGCTGGAAAAACGGAGCAAAACAAGTAACTAAATTCATTAAAAAGCAACCTACAATCAGTGATGATACAAACGAATTATCGCTAAATTGGGATACAATGCCTCCTATTGCTTTTAATTCAAAAGCTCATATCGTCTCTGAAAAAGAGTACAAAAATATTGGGGTTACCGAAATAACACTTCAAAATGGCTTGCGTATTGCTATTAAACCAACAACGAGTGAAGATAATAATTATATATTATCAATCGCTACACGAAAAGGCCTAAATCAGGTAAAACAAGATGAACGCGCTTTGTTTGAAGAAACTCCTTATTTCTTAGATACTGCTTGGATTAATGGCTTATCTAAAGACAACTATAGTGATATTGGAGCGCAAAAAGATGTTTCTACTTTGATAAGTATGATTGATAATGCCAGTATTGCAAATACTTCAAGTAGACAGGCTAATGCAACTGATTTATTTGAATGGAGCTATAGAAAACTGTATGACTATGTAATTCCTCAAGAAGACTTTGATGAATTTATTGCTGAAGAAATAGAGTCTTTAGCTACTACTCCCACTACACCTAATTATCTGAAAAATCCATTTATCGCTATGTCTCATAAAATAGCTGCGTATAAATTTGGAA
The DNA here is from genome assembly GCF_009799805.1 of Myroides phaeus. NCBI lineage: Bacteria > Pseudomonadati > Bacteroidota > Flavobacteriia > Flavobacteriales > Flavobacteriaceae > Myroides > Myroides phaeus. The sequence goes on along the minus strand of NZ_CP047050.1, from coordinate 1,557,845 downwards.
TAAAGGCCATTAAACAACCATTAAAAACAAAAGAAGACATCCAAAGAATCAACATTAAAAATATGTTCACTCTTTTTGACGCAACATTTAGATCGCCTAAGGATATGTCAATCGTTATCAGTGGAAACTTCTCAGTTAGCGATATTAAAGAAAAGGCAACAGCTTATTTTGGTAGTATTCCCTTGCATAAAAGTACACAGCAAAAGAGTAATATTGCTGATCCTCTAAAAGAGAAAGAAGAAATTACAAGGTCTAAAATAATTGCAACAGAAGCTGAAAGACCAGATGTCTCAATCGTTTTCAAAGGTGATATTAATGCTACACTAAAACAGAGCATTATTGCTCAAATGGTTCGTGAACTTTTAAATGATGCATTTTTAAATGTTTCTCGTGAAAAGGAAGGTTTGGTATATTCACCGTATTCAGATATTGACGTTACTCTATATCCTGAAGCTAAAACGTTTACTTCTTTACATTTTTCTGCAGAGGAAAAAGATCTTGCTACCTTAGAGGAATACGCCAAACAAGCGGTTAAGAAATTACAATCTACTCCGATCAACAACGAGATGTTAGAGCGAATGAAGCGAACAATTCTAAACAACAAAACACTTCACTTAACAAGTAGTAGTACGTACCAATGGGTAGAAAAATTAAGAGAAATATACCTCAACTTTGAAGATTTAAGTGAGTTTGATCAGTATGATACTATATTGCAATCAATCACGACAGAAGACGTCTTAAACACAGCTAAAACAATGTTTAACTTAAATAAATACGGTGTATTCGTTATCGCTCCAAAATAACAACACAAAAAAGCCTCAAGAAGCATAAAACATCTTGAGGCTTTTGTTTTTTTATTTTTTTCGGGCAAATACAACTTGTTGTTGTAATACCTTTCCTACTTTCTGATATAAATCACGTACATATGGATAATCTTTTACCCCTATCACTCCCTTATTCTTTAAAAACAATAAAGTTCCTTCTACTTTATTTGTATCAACAGTAAACTTAACTTGCATTTCTATCCCTGCTTGTTGATTCCTCAACACTACATCTTCGGGTACTTTCTCTACTTCATAGCCTTGTGGAATTGCAATGCTAATCATATAATTTTCCATTGTAGGATATCCAAAATAAATAGGCAACACTCTATTTTCTGCTTCAAAAACTGTTGCGTTAAAATTGTATAATTGAAATGGATTTACAAAAAGCTTATCGTTAAACATTGATACAGCGTTTCTCTTATACAATGAATAATTTACTCTAACATCTTTGGATAAATCTTCCTTAGCATTAAATACTCTAACATTGCTAATTTGTACACCAAATTGTTGTGATTCATACGTCTTACCCAATTGCCATTCGCTACCATTATAACCACTTCTAAAAACAAGTGCATCATAATTAGTGTAGTTTTTAAGTAATTGCCCCTGCATAGAACCATCAATGTTTAATTCAACTTGATATCTATCGGTTATGCCTGAAACAAATTGAGGCATTAAATCAATTGACACAACACTTCCATTGTCTTTAAACAACATTCCTCTACCATTCAAATCTTCTAATGGCAAAATATTAATTCCTGAGTAAGGACTTGTGCCATCCAGTAAATAATAGGCTTCTCCTACTTCAACAGCAGTTATAACGTGATTGTAGTAATTTCTCTGCCAAGTTGTTTTCACGCCATTACTCCTTGTACTTAACAAGACAGGATTAGCCTGCAGACCTATATACCTCAACATACTTGTTAGCATCAAATTTATATCAGCAGAATTTCCAACTCCTTTATTGTATGCTGTTTTTGTACCATTACTCGCGAAAATGCCATAGGTACTATCCCATTTTACTTTTTGTTGCACAAATTTTAAAACCTTCTCTATTTTTTCTTCAGTTGATAAACCTTGATAATCCTCCAGTAAAATATCTCTTTTATAATATTTATCTTGCTTTAATTCACGCGAAAAACCTCGATTATTAGTCAAATCTGTCAAAAATTCTTTCTCGTTCAACAAAACTTTCTGTACAGGTGAAAACGGAAATTGTACTTCTAATAAATCAAAGCGCAAGGAAGCAATATAGTTTATTGGATTATCAATATAGGGCTCGTTAACAAAAGCAGGAACATTAACTACTTCAAATGTCTTTTCAAGTGCATTGACATTAGTTCGTGTTCCTGGTGATACAATTCCTGTCATAGACACTCTCTTTTCAGTTGTTGTCTCTTTCAACTTAACATCACCATTCTGAACAATACTATATTGAAAATACTCAGGTAAAACTACTGTGTATTTTGAGATACGCTTAGGCAAATCACCTTGAATAATCCACTCAGGTAACTCATCAATAAAACTTGTTACTCTACTATATGAATAAGTAACGACATCTCCTTTTTTTGCATTTTTAAATAACACGCCAACTTCTTTCCAATTGCCATAGTCATTCTTTACAACTTCCTCTTTTTCTATTTTTTCCTTAGAAACATCTACCCCTTGCAAAGAAAAAAGTGATGCTTGATGTAAAACTACTTCTTCGCTTAAATAACCTTTAGGAGAATAAGAGACATAGAAAGAAAGCGACTCTCTTGCATCATCTTTATATAATTTGACTTTACGACTAACCTTTTCCGTTACACGAAAACCATAATCTTGAATATAATCCATTGCAACATCAATCTGTTCATTCAAGATTACAGCATCCGCTTCTGGAAAAATAGGATTAGTATTTTCTCTCAACTCCTCTACACTTACTTTCTCAAGAAAACTTTGTGCGTAAGTTGAAGGAATATTCATAAATAAAACAAACGCCAATAAGGGATATAAATATTTCATTCTTTCTTTTATTAATCTCTAAACGATAAAGGTAAAAATTCCAACGTACATAAAGTATGACATTGTACAAATAAAAAAACCAAGACTATTCGTCTTGGTTTCTTCCATCTTTATAAATATCTGTTCGATAATGTTCTTCTTCACCATCTAATATCTGAATATAACTTTTATATCTTGACCAAGCTAAAACATCTTCATCAAGCGCATCTTTCACAGCACAATGTGGCTCTTCTTTATGCAAACAGTTATTAAACTTACATTGGTCTTTCAATGCAAAAAACTCAGGAAAATAGTCTCCTACCTCTTGCGGTTCCATATCAACAATACCAAATCCTCTAATTCCGGGAGTATCTATAATACTTGCGTCAAAAGATAAATCATACATCTCTGCAAAGGTCGTTGTATGTTGTCCTTGTTGATGTTGCTCTGAAATCTGTGCGGTCTTTAAATTCAGTCCTGGCTCAATTGCATTAATCAAAGTTGATTTCCCAACTCCTGAATGTCCAGAAAACATAGAAACCTTTCCTGTCATTCGTTCTTTAATCGCATCAATTCCTTTTCCTGTCAATGCAGACACACGTAAACATTCGTATCCTATTTGCGAATAGATGTATTGCAAATACAATTGTTCATCTAAAGCATCTTCAGAATACGTATCAATTTTATTAAAAACTAATACTGTTTTAATCCCGTAAGCCTCAGCTGTAACTAAAAAACGGTCAATAAAACTTGTTGTTGTTACAGGATTATTAATAGTAACTATTAAAAAAACTGTATCTATATTAGAAGCAATAATATGTACTTGTTTAGACAAGTTTACAGATTTACGAACGATGTAATTCTTTCTTGATTCAATCTTATTAATTACTCCAGTCGTAACATCATTTGTAGTCTCAAGTTCAAACTGAACGTGATCACCAACAGCTATTGGATTGGTACTTTTAATACCTTTTAATCTGAACTTTCCTTTGATACGACAATCATAGAAATGTCCTTCTTCATTTTTTACCGAGTACCAACTTCCTGTTGACTTGTAAACTATACCTTTCATAAATAGTATTGCCCTCTTGTTTTATTCTTTGTTAATAATTTTATCTTGTCTATAAATACTCTCTTGGTGAATTGCTGTATAAATAGCTGTAATAAATTCTTCAGTAAACCCAATGTGCTTACCTTCTTCTTGCATTTTCTCCAAAATTGTAGTCCAACGTCCTTGTTGGAAAACAGCAACGTTCTTCTCTTTTTTCAACGTACCAATTGCATCTGAAATCAACATACGCTTTCTTAAAAGATCTAAAAGTTTACTGTCCATATCGTCAATCTGAATACGATATGCTTGTATTTGTTGTAAAAACTCTTCCGTTTCATCTGTAACATTTCTCACTTTCAAGTTATCTAAGATATCTTGTAATTGATCAGGTGTTACTTGTTGTGGTGCATCACTCCACGCATTATCAGGATCACAATGTGTTTCAATCATTAATCCGTCATAATTCAAATCAAGTGCTTGCTGCGATACTGCAAATATCTTACTTCTATTTCCAGTAATATGTGATGGATCACAGAAAATTGGAATATTAGGCAAATGTAGCTTTAAATCTAATGGTATTTGCCATTCTGGGTTATTGCGATACTTTGTTTTTTCATAAGTACTAAATCCTCTATGAATAACTCCTAATTTAGCAATTCCCGCTTTAGCAAGACGCTCAATTCCCCCCATCCATAAAGATAAGTCTGGATTCACTGGATTTTTTAACAAGACAACTTTATCAGTTCCCTTCAAAACATCTGCAATTTCTTGAATAGCAAACGGATTTACTGCTGTTCGAGCACCAATCCATAAGATATCTACATCGTGTTCTAAACACAACTGCACGTGTTCTGCTGTTGCAACTTCTGTAGCAATCAACATTCCTGTCTCTGCTTTTACTTGTTGCAACCACTTCAATCCAATGGCTCCTACTCCTTCAAATCCTCCTGGACGTGTACGAGGTTTCCAAATCCCAGCGCGAAATACTTTCACTTCTTTCGGTAGTGATTTAGCGATTTTCATAACCTGTTCAGGCGTCTCTGCACTACAAGGTCCTGCAATGATCGCAGGATTTTGTCCTTGAAATAAAGACAACCAATCCTTGTTAATGTTTACTTTTTCCATTGGCACAAATTTAATAGTATTACTTTAATAACGACGTAAAGAATAGGTAAGATTAACACCTATTATTTACAAAAGAGAAATTAAAGATAACATATCTAAATTATAAAATTGCACTTAAAATCGATTTTTATACGATAAATACTTACTTTTAACCACATTACTACAAAAATTATATCGAAATGACATTACTTACGTTCACGCTAATTATGTTTTTAGGAGCATTTGCAGCTGGATTTATTGGTTCTCTTTCTGGTTTAGGAGGAGGAATCATCATAATCCCTTTACTTTCTGTATTTTTAGGAGTAGATATGCACTATGCTATTGGTACTGCTTTAGTAGCTGTTATAGCAACTTCTTCTGGATCGGCTTCAGCTTACGTAAAAGAGGGAATTACAAATATGAGACTCGGAATGTTTTTAGAAATAGCGACAACAGCCGGTGCTGTAATTGGAGCTTTAATTTCTACCAATGCCCCAACATCAGTATTAGCAGTTATATTTGGTGCAACATTAGTGTTCTCTTCTATAAATTCTCTTCGCAAAAAAGAAGACCATTTGGTTACTCCGGAACAATCAAGCACACTTACGCACAAATTAAAATTAACGAGTACATTCCCTACTCCCTCAGGAGAAAAAGTTAAGTATGGGATGACAAACATCATCGGTGGTTTTAGTATGATGGGGGTTGCTGGTATGATGTCTGGTTTATTGGGAATTGGCTCTGGTGCTTTTAAAGTGATTGCAATGGATAGCATTATGAAGGTTCCTTTTAAAGTTTCTACTACAACAAGTAACTTTATGATGGGTGTTACTGCAATTGCCAGTTCAGTGATCTATATTCAAAAAGGATATATTGAACCAAGTATATGTATGCCTGTTATTATTGGGGTACTAATTGGTTCGATGGTTGGCGCTAAAGTGCTGATGAGAGCGAATACTAAAAAACTAAAAGTGTTCTTTGCTTTCCTAATTTTAGTTTTAGCTGCAAATATGATTTATAACGGAGTACTTGGAAATATTTAACCTTATGACTACAAAGAAATTTAACGATACAGATTTACAAGCAATCATTGGAAATGTCTTGCGATATGGCGTATTATTAGCTCTATCAGTTGCTCTAATAGGTGGTATCATCTTATTGTTTACCCAATCGGGAGAAACAGTAAACTTTGCAACATTTACAGAAAAACACGACAATATATACATTGTGTTTAACAATATCATCAGCGGTGTAGCCCAAGGAGATGGTGAAGCAATTATATTTTTAGGAGTATTGTTATTATTCCTTACACCTGCCCTGCGTTTAGTGCTATCACTACTCTCTTTTTTCTTGGAAAAAGATTGGTTATATATTGTTATTACATTGATTGTTATTGGGATAATTGGCCTAAGCGTATCTTTCGGTTTTTCTCATTAAAATAACTACATTTGTTACTCTAATACTTATAAACAATGTCACTACTCGTTAAAAACATCAGTAAAATATACGACGATCAAAAGGCCTTAGACAACATTAGCTTTTCTATTCCAAAAGGACAAATAGTTGGCTTTTTAGGTCCTAATGGAGCTGGTAAATCAACATTGATGAAAATACTTACAACCTACATTCACAGTGATGAAGGAAAAGCTTATGTAAACGAGTTTAACGTTGAAACAGAAAGAAAAAAAGTACAGCAATCAATCGGATATCTACCAGAACATAATCCACTTTATTTAGATATGTATGTTAGAGAATACCTGCAATTTAATGCAGATATATACAAAGTTAACAAACAACGCATAGAAGAAGTGATTGAGCTTACTGGACTTACACCAGAAGCACATAAGAAAATCGAACAGCTTTCTAAGGGATACCGACAAAGAGTAGGTCTTGCAACTGCTCTTCTTCACAATCCTGATGTTCTAATTTTAGACGAACCTACCACTGGATTAGACCCTAACCAATTAGTAGAAATCAGAGAGCTTATTAAAAACATAGGGAAAGATAAAACTGTTTTCCTTTCTACTCACATTATGCAAGAGGTTGAAGCTATTTGTGAACGTGTGATCATTATCAAAAAAGGACAGATAGTAGCTGACCAGATGTTAACGGATATGTTAGAACATCAAAACGAACAAATCATTGCTGTTGAATTTGATTACAAAATTGAAATTCAGTTTATCAATCAAATTCCAAACCTTGTTAAAGCAAATCATATACACGATACACAATGGGAGTTGTTTTTCCCTATCGAAGGAGATTACCGTGGTACTGTTTACGACTTTGCACAAGAAAATGGTTTAAAAACATTATCATTACAAGTAAAAAGTAAGAACCTCGAAAAACTATTTAGAGAAATTACTAATGCATAAAAAAAGAGCTGTCTAAAGACAGCTCTTTTTATTTATCGTCAACTTATTTCTTTACAAAATAATGTTATTGCTTTTTAAATAACCCATTGATTTCTGCATCAATCTTATTGATAACATCTCCTAAGTCTTCTGGATTATCAACGAAGTCTAAATTATCAACATCAATGATTAATAATTTACCTTTATCATACCCTTTAATCCACTCTTCATATCTATCGTTCAAACGATTCAAATACTCAATTGAAATAGAGTTTTCATACTCTCTACCTCTTTTGTGAATTTGTCCCACTAAATTAGGAACTGAGCTTCTTAAATAGATTAATAGATCAGGTGCTCCTACTAACTCTTGCATTAATTCAAACAAAGAAGAATAGTTCTGGAAATCACGGTTAGACATTAACCCCATTGCGTGTAAGTTAGGTGCAAAAATATGGGCATCTTCATAAATAGTACGATCTTGAATAATCGACTTACCACTTTGTCTTATCTGTAAAACTTGGCGAAAACGACTATTTAAAAAGTAAACCTGCAAATTAAAAGACCATCTATCCATCTGATGATAGAAATCATCTAAGTACGGATTGTCAACTACATCTTCATAATGAGGCTCCCAATTATAATGTTTTGCCAATAAATTTGTAAGCGTAGTTTTTCCTGCGCCAATATTTCCTGCAATAGCTATATGCATTACGGTAATTTTATAAGGTAATTATTTATTTTCTGTTCCGCAAAAATACTCAATTTTTGAGTGTTATAAAAGAAGCTTGAAATGCTTTTTTCCGGAACGGCAATCGGATATACTTTATTCTGCACCAAATCAACGTAATATACTTTATTTTGGTAGCTATAAATTAATTTCTGTAAGTCTATAATCTGAATCTGATCATAGTTAGTAGGCAACGCATAATCAAATATTGTTTTTCCTGTCAAGCCTACTGCGTGCACAATATTGTTATTATCTACATAAAAGAAAGCTTGGGGCAACGAATAATAATTCTTTATTCCACCCTCTGGCAACGTAAATACACGGTGTAATTCATACGTTGTACTACTATATAAACTAACACTTCTATTTGCACTATTCACTATCCAATAATTGCGCTTCGTACTATTAGAAAGGTATTCCATTTCCATACTCGGAAACTTTTCCCCAAATTCTACAGTGCCTACTGGAGCTAAGTCTTTATTAAGTATAACAACTGATTTGTCTTCTTTAAAAAATAGAAGTATCTGCAACGGATTACTGAAATCTACTTGCGTTAACGCACCTTTATTTTTATTTGAATAATTTACAGAAGTATATCTTGTAACTTTTTTAAAGACATTTCCTTCTTCTGTTAGATAAGTACTATCATAAATATCTTTCCCAACAAACAATTGCCCTTTTGTCAAGTTCTCACTGTTGAGCAATTTTACTTTAATACTATCTTGTGCTTGTACATTCAAAGAACAAACAAACAAAACAAGAAGAGAAAATATCTTTTTCATAAACGTAATTTTTAACAGTTACTTACTTCTCAAAAGTTTGAAAGGTAAATGAGTATTGATGTTTCTCATCTATACTGTGAAACTCTTCTTTTTTCAACTTCCACTCCCCCAGTGAAAATTCAGGAAAAAAGGCATCTGCATCTAAACTTGTATGAACTCTTGTCAACTCAATTCTATCTGCAAATGGTAGAGCTAATTTATATATTTCACCACCTCCTATTACAAACACCTCAGCTTGTTCTTTTACAATTGCTAAAGCGTCTTCTAAACTCGCTACAACAATACATCCTTCTGATGCTGTATAGTCTGCTTGTCTTGTAATGATAATATGTGTTCTATTGGGCAATGGCTTAGGAAAAGACTCAAACGTTTTTCTCCCCATTATAATAAAATGGTTTGATGTTAAGTTTTTGAAATGCTTAAAATCATCTGGCAAATGCCATAACATTTCATTGTTCTTTCCCAAAGCATTATTTTCTGCTGCTGCAGCTATTAAAATAAGCTTCATTGTATTCTTTTATTAGAAATCAGAATTCGTTTTTGTTACATCAGTATTTTTCTGATCTAAATCTCTTTTTACATCTACTAAAGGAAAATCTTTTTCAACTCTTGCTCTTAGCTCTTTAATTCGCTCTTCCTGTTTCTCGATCAATCGCTTCACTTGTTTATCTTCCCATTTTTTCCCCATAAAACTGTCAACAATCAATACGTTCACAGCGTGTAAAAAAACAAGAATAGACCACGCTCCAATAGCATAAGGCCACCAAACAACTGTATTAGCAGGATCTTGAATAAAAGCGTTAAAGCAAAACATCAAAACACTTCCCAAGAAAAAAACAGCGAAGTGAAAAAACAATAACTTTTTTTGTTTAACTCTTCTACGGGCGTAATCATACGCTTCATAAGGATTCTTATTGTCCATAGCTATATCGTTTATAAAGGTTATTCTGTTTTAAACCGACACCTTACCTTTTATTGCAGGATGAGGGTTGTAATCTTCTAATGTGAAATCTTCGTATGTAAAACTAAAGATATCTTTAACATCTTTATTCAATACCATTTTCGGCAATGCCATTGGCTCTCTTGACAACTGAAGATTGACTTGTTCAATATGATTATTGTAGATATGTACATCTCCAAAAGTATGAACAAAATCTCCCACTTCTAAATCACAAACTTGTGCAACCATCATAGTTAATAAGGCATAAGAAGCAATATTAAAAGGTACTCCTAAAAACACATCAGCACTACGTTGGTACAATTGACAAGAAAGTTTTCCTTCAGCTACATAAAACTGAAAAAACGAGTGACAAGGAGGCAACGCCGCTTTTCCATTTGCTACATTCTCTTCAAAAGAAACAGATGTATCTGGTAAAACACTTGGATTCCAAGCAGAAACCATAATCCTTCTACTATTCGGATTCGTTTTCAACGTGTCAATAACCTCTTTAATTTGGTCTATTCCCTCTCCATTCCAATTTCTCCATTGGTACCCATAAACAGGTCCTAAATCACCATTATCATTTGCCCATTCATCCCAAATACGAACACCATTATCTTTTAAATATTTAATATTAGTATCTCCGTTTAAGAACCATAAAAGTTCATAAATTATAGACTTTAAATGCACTTTTTTAGTTGTTACCAAAGGAAAACCCTCTGCTAAATCAAAACGCATTTGATGACCAAAAATACTTTTAGTCCCTGTTCCTGTCCTATCTCCTTTTTGAACTCCTTTATCTAATACTTCTTGTACTAAATTTAAATATTGTTTCATAGTGTGTTGTATAGTAGTTTATTATTTTCTCTTCGTTAGTTCATCACGCAATTTGGCTGCCTTTTCATAATCTTCGTTAGCAATTGCCTTATTTAATAAGTCATTTATTACCTCAACTGACAACTTAGAAAAGTCATTAGCCTTCGCTTCACTTTCTAAAAACTGTTCTACCTGTGTTGCAATATCATTTAGATCATCACTATCTTCATTATCATCTTCATCCTCTAAAACATCGTCCTGATCTCCATTTAAGATAATACCAGCCTTTTCCATAATATCTTTAAATGTAAAAATTGGTGCAAAGAAACGAATAGCAATAGCAATTGCATCTGACGTTCTTGCGTCAATTATCTCTTCCACTCCTTCTCGCTCACAAATTAAACTTGAATGAAAGATTCCATCTACTAATTTATTAATAATTACCTGTTTAACAACAATACCATACTTATCTGACAATGTTTTAAACAAATCGTGTGTCAAAGGTCTTGGCGGTCTTATATCATCCTCAATTGCGATTGCGATTGATTGTGCTTCAAACGCTCCTATTACAATAGGTAACTTTCTATTTCCGTTTTCTTCATTCAAAATAAGTGCATAAGCACCATTTTGTGTATGACTGTAAGATATTCCACTTACTGTTAATTTTATCAAACTCATAATTTTTACTTAAACAAAAAAGCAACTAAAACAAAGATATAAATTCTTTGCCTTAATTGCTTTTTTTTATCTATTGCATTTAGAAATGCTTATGCGTTTTTCTCTTTGAACTCTTTTAATTTTTCAACTAATTGAGGTACTACTTGGAATGCATCTCCTACAATTCCGTAGTCAGCAACTTTAAAGAAAGGAGCTTCTGCATCTGTATTAATAGCAACTTTCACTTTAGAAGAGTTAACCCCTGCAATATGTTGAATAGCTCCAGAAATACCAACAGCGATATACAAGTTAGAAGAAACAGGTTTTCCTGTTTGTCCAACGTGCTCTTCGTGTGTTCTCCATCCTAAGTCAGAAACTGGTTTTGAACAAGCTAAAGCAGCTCCTAAAACATCAGCAAGATCTTCTAACATTTTCCAGTTTTCTGGTCCTTTTAATCCACGTCCTCCTGATACAACAACATCTGCATCAGCGATAGTAACTTTTCCAGAAACTTTCTCTACGCTTTCAACTTTCAATGAAAAGTCTGCATCATTTAAAGAAGCAGAAAAATCTTCAGCAGCAGCAGCTCCAGAAGCCTCTACTAATCCGAATGAGTTTTTAGCCAATGCAACAACTTTTACATCAGTTGTAAGTTCTGTTTCGTTAAACGCTTTGTTAGAGAAAGAGTTTCTCTTTACTACAAATGGAGAAGTACTAACAGGTAAAGCAACCACGTTAGAAGCATATCCTGCGTCTAAACCTACTGCTACAATCGGAGCAGCATATAAACTATCTGTAGAAGAAGATAATACAACTACTTTTGATCCTTCTTTTTGAGCAGCTTGTTTAATAACATCTGCGTATGCTTTAGCGTTAAAAGTTTTCAATTTGTCATCAGAAACTTTTAATACTTTATCTACACCGTATTTTCCTAATTCGCTAACATCATTAGCATTAACTGTTACAGCTGTTACAGTTGTTCCTAAAGATTCTGCTACTTTTTTCGCATAAGAAGCTAACTCTAATGCTACTTTTTTAAATTTTCCTTCTGCTGATTCAGCATATATTAAAACTGACATAATACTTTCTTTTTTAAAGGTTTACAAATAAATTAATAGAATTAGATAACTTTTGCTTCGTTATGTAATAAGTTAATTAGCTCATCAATGTTGTCTGGAGAAATCATTTTACAAGCTGATTTAGCAGCTGGTTTTTCAAATTTAACCACTTTAGTAGCAACATCAGTAGCTACTGGTTCTAACACTGTTAAAGCTTTAGATCTTGCTGACATAATTCCACGCATATTTGGAATACGTAAATCTTTTTCGTCAACAATTCCTTTTTGTCCACCTACAACTAAAGGTAAATTACCTGAAATTGTTTCTTTACCTCCATCAATTTGACGGATTGCTTTTATAGAAGTACCATCTACTTCAAGTCCTTCACAAGAGTTGATGAAATCAAATCCTAAATAAGCAGCTAACATACCTGGAACCATTCCACCATTATAGTCTAATGATTCTTTCCCTGCTAATACTAAATCATAACCTCCGTTTTTAACTACCTCAGCTAATTGTTTTGCTACAAACATTCCGTCTGTAGGATTAGCATTTACACGGATAGCCTCGTCAGCTCCAATTGCTAATGCTTTTCTCAATGTAGCTTCTGTATCTGCTCCACCTACATTTACTACAGTAACTGTAGCTCCTTGTTTTTCTTTAAACCAAATTGCTCTTGTTAAAGAATACTCGTCATTTGGGTTGATTACAAACTGAACTCCGTTTGTATCAAACTCTGTATCTCCATTAGTGAAGTTGATCTTTGAAGTAGTATCAGGCACGTGGCTGATGCAAACTAATATTTTCATTTTCTATATAGTTTTTGTGTTTTACAATTTTACTTACTGAACGAAAATAAGAATTAATTTCGATATTTTACTATGCACGCATACAATTTTAAACTAAGCTATCAAAAGATTTCTGTTTAAACATTACTTTCTTTAGAGTAATTCTAAAGAATAGGGAAAACTTATCTTATTCACATTATATAAATAGGGCAACTTTCTGCTAATAATGCATAAATAATACGACTGCAATTACTGCTGATGTAACAAACAATACTTCATTTTTTTTATGGAATACTCGATTTGTACACTTATACTTTATAAATAAAAAGAATAGTTACACTGTCCTGAAATAACTGTACAGTACAAAACAGGATTATCAACTATAGCTGTACAGCTATAGTAGGACGAGACAAGGAACAAAACAAATTGACCCGTCCTGAAATAACTGTACAGTTTTAAAACAGTTAAAAATGGAAAATAGTAATCAAACAAGACAAAAAAAGACAGAACGTTATCACTTAAAATTTATTGAAAAAGTAATTCAAGAAATAGAAAATGGCGCTACCCAAAGTTCAGTTACTCTCAAGTATGATTTAAGACAACCAACGGTGAGTCGGTGGATTAAGAAATATGGAAGTATAGAATTTGATCAAACACGCAGGAATAAAATTTATTCAGAAAGCTTAAAACGTCAAGTAGTTCATAGTATTACAGAACACAAAATGACTATAAAAGAAGCTTGTATAACGTATGGAATCGAAAGTAAAAGTACAATAACAAATTGGTTATTAGTTAATTACAACAAAAACAAAGATCTTTGTAAAGAAATTAACATTCCAATTCTTATGGAAGAAAAAACAACCAATTTAGAATCTTTAGAAGTAAAAGCTTTAAAAAAGGCTTTAGCTGAAGCACAATTTAAGATAGTAGCATTAAATACTTTGATTGATGTAGCAGAAAAAAAATTGGATATTGATATTAGAAAAAAGTCTGGTTCCAAGCAGTTGAAGAAGTAAAACTCTTATATCCTACCAAGGGAATAGACAAAATATGTAAACTGTTTGGGAAAACACGAAGTGCTTATTATCAGTCAATTAATAAATATGAGCGGCAATCAATAAAAGATGATATCATCTTACAAGAAGTATTGAAAATCAGAACCAGCCTTCCTAAGGTAGGTACTCGAAAACTTCAGTATATGCTCCAAGAACGCTTAGCTACACATAAGATAAGCATAGGCAGAGATTATTTATTTGATTTATTAGATAGTCAAAAAATGTTGATTAGGCAGCGCAAACGAAAAGCATACACAACAGATTCTAGAGCATGGAGAGGTCAATATTTGGACTTGTATAATGGTGTAAAGGTTATTAGACCAGAGCAATTTTGGGTAAGTGATATTACATATATACGACTAAATAATGCTTGGGGATATCTGAGTTTAATCACAGATGCTTATTCACATAAAATAATGGGATATAGTTTTAATCTAGATTTGACTACAAAAGGGTGTTTGAAAGCCTTAACAATGGCGTTAAAAAATAGAATGTATACAGAAAAACTTATTCATCATTCTGATAGAGGATGCCAATACTGTAGCGCTACTTACACTCAGTTATTAATAGATAACGATATATCAATAAGTACTACACAAAGTGGAGAGCCAAGAGATAACGCAGTAGCAGAGCGAGTAAATGGTATAATTAAAGGAGAGTTTAATCTAAACTACTCAAGTTTAGGGTATCAAAAAACTAAGGAAAAAATAGGTAATAGCATAGAAGCTTATAATCAAATTAGACCTCACGATAGTTGTGATAGATTAACTCCTAATCAAGCGCACCTAAAAACAGGGGTGCTTCCTAAAAGATGGAAGAATTATTACAAGAATAAAACAGAGAAAAAAGAACTTGTACAGCAGTAATAGGATTACTGAAATAACTGTACAGTACAAAACAGGATTATCAACTATAGCTGTACAGCTATAGTAGGACGAGACAAATAGAATGTTAGTTTTAAGATGGGTGTTTGTATAGTGTATGTATAGTGCTTGTATAGTGTATGTATACTTTCTATGTAAAACAATAGAAGCATTACACATATAATGTACATACAATATATATAGACACACAATAAGATTTGACTTGGACTTAGATACCTTTAGATAAAAAATAAAAACAGCTATTCAAAAAAATGATCTTCGTGACAACTTCTCTTCTAAAAAAGTAGTAGTAGAATTTCTAAAACTTATAACTGATATAGGTTTACAAAAAAAGAGAACAAAAAAATAAAAGGAGAAAAGAGCAAAAACTTGCTGATAGAGAAATAATCCTTAAAATATAATAGCAATATATAAGTATTCAATCCCCTATTATTATCAATGCTTATAAAATAACAATACCCTCCGTTAAAAAATGCAAAACATACCATAACATAAGGTAGATAAAGATATTTTTTTATACTTTTGCTTTTGTAAATTAATTACAGAAAATAGTAAAATTATGAAAACGATTCAATTTAGAGAGGCCATATGTGAAGCCATGAGCGAAGAAATGCGTCGCGACGAATCAATATATTTAATAGGTGAAGAAGTAGCAGAATATAATGGTGCTTATAAAGCTTCTAAAGGTATGTTGGACGAATTCGGTCCTAAACGCGTAATTGACGCGCCTATCGCTGAGCTTGGTTTTTCAGGTATTGCAGTAGGATCAGCAATGAACGGTAACCGTCCAATTGTTGAGTTTATGACATTCAACTTCTCTTTAGTAGGAATCGACCAAATTATAAATAATGCTGCTAAATTACGCCAAATGTCTGGTGGACAATTTAATATGCCGATCGTATTCCGTGGTCCTACAGCTTCTGCTGGACAATTAGGAGCGACACACTCTCAAGCTTTTGAAAACTGGTATGCTAACGTACCTGGATTAAAAGTTGTAGTGCCTTCTAACCCTTATGATGCAAAAGGATTATTGAAAGCTGCTATCCGTGATAACGACCCAGTTATCTTTATGGAATCAGAGCAAATGTATGGTGATAAAGGAGAAGTGCCAGAAGGTGAATACTCTATCCCATTAGGAGTTGCTGACATCAAAAGAGAAGGTACTGATGTAACTATCGTTTCTTTCGGTAAAATTATCAAAGAAGCTTACAAAGCTGCTGATGAATTAGCTAAAGAAGGAATCTCTTGTGAAATTATCGACTTACGTACTGTACGTCCTTTAGATAAAGAAGCAATTTTAAACTCTGTTAAGAAAACTAACCGTTTAGTAATCTTAGAAGAGGCTTGGCCATTTGGAAGTATTTCTTCAGAAATCACTTACATTGTACAAGAGCAAGCATTTGATCACTTAGATGCTCCTATCCAAAGAATTACTACTGCTGATACGCCAGCTCCTTATTCTCCTGTTCTTTTAGAAGAATGGTTACCGAATTCGAATGACGTTGTAAAAGCGGTTAAAAAAGTACTTTATAAATAAAAAAATAACGTATATTTGAAAGACTCCATTTTTAATTAAATGGAGTCTTTTTTTATGTCCTTATATTGCTATGAAAAACAAATTTAAGTTCCTACTGTTATTTTTATTTATTTCCATGTTTAGTTGGGCTCAAACCAAAGTAAGTGGTAAAATCATAGATAAAAACAACCAAGAAGTCCCTTTTGCAAGTGTTTATTACAAAAACTCTACTGACGGAGTTATTGCCAATGAATATGGTAAATTCTATTTAGAATCTGCCAAAACTTACGATATCCTTATCGTCTCTTTTGTGGGCTATGAAACAAAAGAAATTCAACTTGCAGGAAAAACAAACCTCGATATGACCATCGTTTTAGAGGAAGATAACCTTCTTTCTGAAGTTACTATTTACGCTGGTAAAACATCGAAAAAAAACAATCCTGCTTTAGATATTCTTCGCAAAATTTGGGAGAGAAAAAGAAAGAATGGTTTGAATATGTTTGCTCATTATGAATATGACAAATATGAAAAAATTGAATTTGACTTAAATACAATTGACAGTGCTTACAGACAAAAAAAGCTGTTTAGAGGAATGGACTTTATCTTTGAACACGTAGATACAAGTAAGATCACTGGAAAAACATACTTACCTATTTTTATCAATGAAAATTTCGGACAGGTTTATGGTGATAACCAAAACAACAAGAAGATTGAAAAAACATTAGGTAATAAAAACTCGGGGTTTGACACAAATCAACATATTATTGAGTTTGTAAAAGACCTATATGCTGATTATAACATCTATAATAACTACATTAAAATTTTTGATAAAGACTTCGTAAGTCCACTTTCAAGAACAGGTATTAACGTATATAACTACGTTTTGGCTGATAGTGCTTTTATCGAAGACAAATGGTGTTACAATATCGTTTATTATCCAAGAAGAAAAGGAGAGCTTACATTTAAAGGTGATTTCTGGGTGAACGATTCTACGTTTGCTATCAAGAAAATTAATATGGACGCCAGTAAAGATGCAAATATTAACTGGGTTAAGGATATCTATATTGAGCAAGAGTTTGATGTGCTAAACGACTCGGTTTTCTTATTGACAAAAGACTACTTTATGTCTGACTTTGCATTGTCTAAAAAAGAAACATCTAAAGGTATTTATGGTAAGAGAACTTCTATTTACAAACACCATAAATTCGACATAGAACATCCTGCAGAATTTTATCAAAAGAATGTGAATGTTTACGACGAGACTGTATACAAACGCTCTGATGATTTTTGGAAAAGTTATCGTTTTGAACCGTTAAGCAAAGACGAATTAGGTATTTATAAAATGTTAGATACACTAAAAACGGTGCCTAAATTCCGTTTCCTATTTGACTTATCATCAACTATTGCGAGTAACTATTACAATATCAATAAATATAATTTTGACTACGGTCCTATTTTCTCAACTTTTGGTTATAACGACATAGAAGGTTTAAGACTTAGAGCTGGAGGTAGAACATACTTTGGTCCAAACGACAAATGGAGATTAGAAGGCTATGGGGCTTATGGGTTTAAAGACAATAAATTTAAATATGGTATTAGCGGAAAAGTATTGTTACACAATGACAGTCGCTTAATTTTATTTGGAGGTAATAGAAGAGATATAGAACAAATTGGGGTGAGCTTAACTGAAACTAATGATGTATTAGGTAGAAGTTTTGCTTCGAGTTCGCTATTTGCAAGTGGAGACAACTCTAAACTTACTGATATTAATCTATCTACTGTTGGTTTAGAAATTGAACCAGTCAAAAACCTTAGATTCATTACTACTTTCAGTTATAGAACGCTAAAACCCGCTTCCGATGCCTTTAATTTGAATTATTATGCAAATAAAGAAACTGGGGAAATTAAGAATGAAACCAAACAATCTGAAGTTGAATTAGCAATTGATTATACGCCTGGCCGTAGAACAATTGGTTATGGAGTTGATAGAAAAGATATAGATAGTAAATATTTAAAATTATACTTGAGATTTAGTCAAGGTTTTAAAGGTGCTTTAGAAAGTGATTTTGAATATCAAAAACTACAGTTCTATGCGCGAAAACCAATTTTATTAGGTGGTTTTGGAACGCTTACAACTACTTTTGAAACAGGTAAAACATTTGGAGATGTTCCTCTTGGTTTACTTAGTGTAATACCGGGTAACCAAGCGTGGTTTAATATTACGAATACATTTGCTAACTTAAACTACTATGAATTTGTAACAGATCAATATGCTTCTCTTCATTTAGAACACAACTTTGGAGGTCGCTTATTTTCAAGAATACCTTGGTTGCGCGACTTTAATTTGAGAGAAATTGTTGGTATTCGTGGAGCTTATGGAAAAGTCTCTCAAGCTAACATAGACTTGAACGCTTCTGATTTAGTGTATAAAGCACCACAAGATATTTACTACGAATACTATGTAGGAGTTGGAAATATCTTTAAGATTTTCAGATTAGACCTAAGCTGGAGAGGTAACTACCTTGATATGCCAGATGCAAGAAGATTTGCAATACGAGGTTCTTTTGGAATTTATTTCTAATTATTTGGGGAAAGCTTGTTATAAACAAGTAATTACAGTATTTTTGCACCCGATTATTTAGAATTAAGATTTAAAATAAATAGATATGAATACATTTGAAACTTTCGACGCTTTTGTTGAAATTCCAGCAGGAAGCAGAAACAAATACGAGTATGATTTTGACTTAAAAAGATTACGTTTTGACCGTCTTTTATATTCAAACATGAGATATCCAGCTGATTACGGATTTATTCCAGAAACTTTAGCTTTAGACGGAGATCCATTAGACGTATTAGTAATGTTTACTGAGCCTTCAGTTCCAGGATTGGTAGTAGAGGTTAAACCTGTAGGTATTTTCTACATGGCTGATGATAAAGGAGATGATGAAAAAATTATCTGTGTTCCAGTATCTGACCCAATTATGAATAAGTTAAACGACATCAACGACGTTAACGAACATTTCAAAAAAGAGGTTGAACACTTTTTCCAAGTTTACAAAGACTTAGAAAACAAAAAAGTTACAACTAATGGTTTTGGAGACAAAGCTGCTGCTATCAAAATGATCCAAGAATGTAAAGAGCGTTTTGATAACATCGAAGATAAAGAAGAAGGATTATTCAGTATCCGTTTCTAATAAACACAAAGGCATCTATTGATTTAGATGCCTTTTTTTTCTTATTAATTACTCTCCTTGTAATATAACTCTCCTAAGAGTACCCTTTCTCAATTAAAAAAAATAGAAACATTTTTAGATGTTTTTGTTGTCTTCCCATATGACATTTGACGTTTTTTGACTTATATACAATTTAAATCAAGTATTTTTTTACTGCTCTTTAGTAAGTATCTACTTTATCTTCTATGATAAATTAGTAATTAATTCAAATAGTTAAACTAGTCTTCTTGTACCAAAAAAGTATTTTACCACAACTATACAAACTCACAAATCACACTTTATTTAGCATTAAACACATTGCGTAAATAGAATAAAAAAGCTTTGGTAGCTATCTCCTAAACACACTGTTATTCAACCACTTCTACTCTTCTCTTTATCATAAATACAATTAGGTGACCATATTTCCTAAAATTCTAATTCATCTATAATTCCATTTTAGACATAAGGCTAAAATTCTTTGTAATAAGTGCAAAACTTCACCAATTAGATTATATTATCCTTATTTATAATCCTTTCAAATCTATAAAAACAAAAAATAAACTTTGTCATTAGTTAAAATATTCTTACTTTTTAACTCACAACAAACAACAACTATGGAACACGCTATTCAAGTCGCCAACGATATTATTTGGTCAGACATCTTTATTGCCCTTTGTCTTTGTGCTGGGCTATTTTTCTCAATACGAACAAAATTTGTACAAGTACGTTTTTTCAGACATATGATAAAACTACTTTTCACTGAAGGATCCTCTGAAAAAGGAATTAGTCCATTTCAAGCTTTTAGTATTGCTATAGCAGGACGAGTTGGAGTAGGTAATATTGTAGGAGTAGCTACTGCTATTGCAGCAGGAGGACCTGGTGCAATTTTTTGGATGTGGATGATTGCTTTCTTAGGAAGTGCATCAGCATTTGTAGAATCGACATTAGCACAGATTTACAAAGTTGAAAAAAACGGCCAATATTGTGGTGGACCAGCCTTTTATATTCAAAGCGGAATGAACAATAAAGCATTTGCCTTACTGTTTTCAATTATTACAATCATAAGCTGTTCTTTATTCTTACCAAGTATTCAAAGTAATAGTATTTCGATAAGTATCAATAGTGCTTTTGGAGTACCACAATGGATAACTGGACTATTTATCTGTTTATTTCTAGGACTAGCTGTATTTGGAGGCGCAAAAAACATTGGACGTATTTCTCAAGTTGTCGTTCCTTTTATGGCAGCAGCTTATATCATAATGGCACTTATAATTATAGCATTAAACTACCAAGAAATACCTTCTGTTTTTGGACTTATATTTAGATCTGCTTTCAATATGGAAGCAGCATTTAGTGGAATATTCGGGGCAGCTATTGCCTGGGGGGTTAAAAGAGGTATCTATTCAAATGAAGCAGGACAAGGAACTGCTCCACACGCTGCTGCTGCTTCAGAGACATCACACCCAGTAAAACAAGGATTAGTTCAAGCATTTTCTGTGTATATAGACACTTTATTTGTTTGTACTGCTACTGCCTTAATGATTCTATTCACAAATCAATACAATGTTGTTGATGGCGTAGGAAATTACATTGTAGAAAACATCCCTGGTATTGAGCCAGGAGCCGCATATACCGTAAAAGCTGTTGCAACACAATTTCCAACTTTCGCAAGTCAATTTATTGCAATTGCCTTAACTTTTTTCGCATTTACAACTACAATGTCATACTTATTTATTGCGGAATCAAACTTTGAATATTTAAGTAAAAAAAGAAATATCATCTTGAGATGGATTATGCGTACTATCATTTTAGTATCCGTATTTTTCGCTTCTATCAATGAACCAAGCACTGCATGGGCAATTGGAGATATAGGTGTAGGCGCAATGGCATGGATTAACATTATTGCAATTCTATTATTATACAAACCTGCAATGATAGCTTTAGATGATTACATCAAACAACGCAAAGCAGGAAAGGATCCTGTTTTTAACCCTGCTAATGTCAATATCAAAAATGTAAGTGAGATTTGGTATAGAGTTGTAAAAGAAAAAGAAAGAGAAGAGAAAGATAAGGATAGACTCGCAAGTGAAAAAACACTTTAGTACCTTTGCATTTCAATTTTAAAGTATAAAAAAATGCAGTTTACTATTAGACCAGCGAAAAAAGAAGATTACGACGTTGTTCCAGAGTTAATGCTACAAGCAATGGAAGATATTGTTTTTAGTTTTATCCAAAAACAAGACGTTGAAGAAGCAATCAACTTCTTGACTATTCTTTTTAGAAAGCCAAACAATCTGTATAGTTATGAAAATACTTTTGTAGCTGTAGATGAAGAAGACAATGTTGTAGGATCTGTAACAGGATACAATGGAGATGACTTTGAAAAACTTAGAGAGCCGGTCTTAGAATTAATGAAAGCACAATATCAAAATGATTTAGTTCCTGAAGCAGAAACGGAAGGAAATGAGTTTTATTTAGATACTGTAGCTGTTTCTCCTATCGTACAAGGAAAAGGTGTAGGAAGTCATTTATTAAATCACGCTGTTACTTTTGCAAAAGAGAAAGGTTTTAAACAAGTAGGTTTAATCGTTGATTTAGAAAATCCAAATGCAATGAAACTTTACACTCGTTTAGGTTTTAAACAAGGAAAAGAACTTGAATTTGTAGGAGGAGATTATTACCATATGTATATCTAAGAAAATATTTTACATATTAAACCTAAGCATTCTGTGCTTAGGTTTTTTTATTTCTATTAAGAAAACAATCTAAGGGGCAATTATACGAGTGATGAAACTTACAATTTGGCTTTAAATAATTATATTTGCTCAAAATTTATTTACAATGTCAAAGAATATTACTCCATACGAAGAATCTGAACTTGGTAAAAAACAGCAAGTAGAACAAATGTTTGATACAATTTCTGGAAATTACGATAATTTAAATCGTATGATTTCATTAGGAACTGATCAAGGATGGAGAAAAAAAGTATTAAAATTGGTTTCTGATACAAATCCAGAATCAATCTTAGATATTGCTACAGGAACAGGTGATTTAGCTATTTTGTTATCAAAATCGAACGCAACTAAAATTACAGGTCTTGACTTATCTGCAGGAATGCTTGAAGTTGGTAAACAAAAAATCAAAGCTTTAAATCTTCAAAATAGAATTGAAATGATTCAAGGTGATTCAGAAAATTTACCTTTTGCAGACAATTCTTTTGACGCTATTACTGTTGGTTTTGGAATTAGAAACTTTGAAGACCTTGAAAAAGGACTTTCTGAAATATTAAGAGTTTTAAAACCAGGTGGTATTTTTGTAATTCTTGAAACATCTGTACCTACTAAATTTCCATTTAGACAAGGATACTTCTTCTATACTCAAAACATTATGCCTTTTATGGGGAAATTGTTTTCTAAAGACCAAAAAGCATATAAGTATTTATCTGATTCTGCTAAAAACTTTCCTTTTGGAGAAGAATTAAACAATATTTTAAGAAAAGTTGGGTTTAAAGATGTAAAGCATCGTCCGCAAACTATGGGTATTGCTACTATTTATTCATCTTCGAAATAATATGAAAAAACTACTTGTCATAATCATTGTCTTACTTACAAGCTCAAATTCGTTTGGGCAGTGGGTCTTTGGAAGAAATCCTATTATCAATAAACCTGACTGGGACAAACAACGTGTTCATTGGGGGTATTACTTAGGGTTTAACTCTTATGACTTTAAGTTTAATTACGACAAGAACTTTTATGACAAGCTTCAAGAATATGAAGAAAAACAAGGTACACCAAGTGATTATACAGAAATTCAAGTTACATCTAACATTGGATTTAATGTAGGATTGGTTGGTAACTTAAGGATTATGGAATATATAGACTTGCGTTTTGAACCAGGTCTATATTATACCAAAAGAGAATTAAGATACCCTTCTGCTATTATCAATGAATATTTTCATTCACAAGGTATTGCAAACCCTTCAACTAATGAATTGAACAATACTTCAGTTAAAAGTGTAAGTTCAACTTATATTCACTTTCCATTACTTTTGAAGTTCTCTTCTAAGCGAATTGGAAATATTAAACCTTATGTACTGGGTGGTGCTTCTTTAGATTTAAACCTAAGTAGCAATCACAAATCTGACTCTGATAACTTTGAAGGTATGTGGAGAATGAAAAACTGGACTGCTAATTATGAATTAGGAGTTGGTATCGATATTTACTTTGAATACTTTAAGTTTTCACCTTCAGTTCGTGGAGTATTTGGAATTGGTGATGAATTAAAAAGAGATAATAAAAACAGCCCTTGGACTGGAGATATTACCTCTATGAAAACAAGAGGATTATTCGTAAACTTTACCTTCCATTAGAAGTTAATTCTACGAAACTCATTTATAACTATAGACGCTGCCATTGCAACATTTAAACTTTCGGTTTGTTGCAAAGATCCAAAGCGAGGAATTGCTATTTTTTGTGTTACTAATGATTCTATTGTTTCAGAAATTCCATTAGCTTCATTTCCCATTACGATTATTCCTTTATTTACAAACTCCTGTTTATAAATACTTTCTCCGTCCATAAACGTTCCGTAAACAGGAACATCCGGCACATCTTTAATCATCTGCTCTAAATCGCCGTAAACTAAATTTACTCTGACCATAGATCCCATTGTTGCTTGTACCACCTTTGGATTATAAACATCAACTGTTTCACTTGTGCAAATAATATGACGAATACCAAACCAATCACATAGGCGAATAATAGTACCTAAGTTACCTGGATCTCGTATATTATCAAGAGCTACTACAATATCATCATAGTTAACTTCCTCTTCTTTAGCACAATGAAATACAGCCAAACAATTAGAGTTAGTCGTTAAAGCAGACATCTTTTTCATATCATCTTTACTCACAAGAGAAACCATTGAAGAAGAAACTTCAAAGTTTAATTCCTCTGTACAATAAATATGCTCAAGAACTAAAGACGATTTTAGCAATTCACCTATCACTTTAACCCCTTCTGCTATAAAAAGTTGGTGTTCTTTTCTATATTTTTTCTGATGTAAACTCTTAATTAATTTGATTTGGTTTTTCGTAACCATAAAAAAATGTATTTTTGACTGATAATTGACATTACTACTTTGAGCAAATATTTCCCAAAAATACTACTAATTCTATTAATGAGCATAAGTTTTTTTTCTTGCTCAATCACGAAGCGCGTTCCTGAGAACCAAGCTTTGTTAATGGATAATATCATTATTGAAAATGGTAAAAAAACGACAAAAGAAGATATAATTAATCAATTGTATCAACACCCGAATAGTTCTTTACCAATGACTAATTTCAGATTGAGATTAGCCTTATATAATCTTGCAAAGCCAAATGCTGACTCATTGTACCATCAATGGCTAAAAGAACATCCAAGGACAAATAAAACATTAGAAGCTATCTTGTCAAAAAAACAAGTGAATAGATTGGGTGAATCATTTGTAATTTCAGGTATTAACAACTTTCTTATTAAAACAGGAGAAGCACCTGTCTTACTTGATTCTTTAAGAACAACTAAATCAATCGCTCGCTTATCAAATTACTACTTTAACAAAGGATACTTTGACCGTACAGTAGTTAATAAGGTTGATAGCGTTGGCGTAAAGAAAGTAAAAAACACATATACTATTAATACTGGACTTCCTTACTATATAGATAGTATTAGTACTGATATTACAACAAAACCTTTAGAGGAAATATACGAAAGATCGAAATCAAAGAGCAAGATAAAAACTAATACAGTTTTCGATGTTCAAAATTTTGAAGATGAACGTAAAAGGATAACTGCTGAATTTAGAGACAATGGTGCTTATCATTTTCAAGAATTAAATATTCGCTATGAAGTAGACACCGTTTTACAGAAAAAAAACAAAGCTAATATTGAAATGATCATTGACCCGAGAACAGTAAAATCGGGAGATACACTTATTCAAGTACCTTTTAATATTTACAAAATAAGTGATGTCAATATTTACACTGACAATAGCTCTAAAAACAAAGAGTATGTATTAGACAGTGTACATTATAACAATTTTAATATTTATAGTTCAACCAAACTACAATACAAACCGAAAGCCTTAACAGACGCTATATTTATCACAAAAGGAAGTACTTTTAGTGACCAAAGACGTATGCTTACTTCCCGTTCGATTAGTAACTTGCGTACATTTAATTATCCTGTAATTGAATACATTGAAGACCAAAGAGATTCTACTGGACAATCATTAATCAGTAACATCTATTTGACTTCAAGAAAAAAAATGACTTTCAACCCTTCGTTAGATATCACACACTCAAATATACAAGACTTTGGTATTGGAGGAAGTGTTGGACTTTTATTTAGAAACGTATTTAGAGGGGCAGAACTTTTAGAGATAAATTTAAAAGGAGCATTAGGTTCATCAAGACAAATGAACAATCCTAATAACGTTTTCTTCAATGTTACAGAATATGGTGGAGACATTAAGTTAACTTTTCCAAGATTATTATTCCCTATCAAAACAGAAAAAGTGATTCCTAAAACAATGTTGCCTACAACTTCTATGAGTTTTGGACATTCACAACAAAGAAATATTGGGCTGGATAAAAACAACTTTAATGGTATTATTAACTATAGCTGGTATCCATCAAGAAAGAACTCTTTTAGCGTTGACTTAGCCAATATACAATATGTTAGAAATACCAATCCGCAAAACTATTTTAGTGTATATAAATCATCCTATAAAAGATTAAATGACATTTCTAAAGAATATGAAAATGTCAATCCAGATTACGTTGACCAAAACGGCAACCTTACAATCTCTGAAGGAGGGGCTAATCACTTCATTAGTGAAGCATTAAGCCCAGACAATCCTCTAAGCATTAATCAACAAGATTATAGAGAAATTAGAAGTATTGAAGAAAGAAGAATTCGTCTATCAGAAAACAACCTTATCATTGCCTCAAACGTTACATTTACTAACACAACACGTACTAATATTGCTGACAACAACTTCTATACACTAAAAGCAAAAGTAGAATCGGCTGGTGGATTAATGGACGTTATTATGAAAAGTGCCAGTTCTAAAGTAGGCCCTACAGGTAAGAAAACAATCTTAGATGTAGAGTTCTCTCAATATGTAAAAACAGAAGTAGACTTCGTTAAATATTGGGATTTAGGACATAAAAAAGTAATAGCAATGCGTTTATTTGGAGGATTAGCCGTTCCGTATGGTAACTCCAATTCGATTCCCTTTACACGTAGTTACTTTTCAGGAGGATCAAATGACAACAGAGGATGGCAATCCTATAGACTTGGTCCAGGGCGAAGTGGCGGAATTAACGATTTCAATGAAGCTAATATGAAACTATTTTTCAGTACAGAATATAGATTCAATGTAGCAGGAAAATGGTATGGTGCACTGTTTGTAGACGCATCGAATGTATGGAACGTTTTTGATGATGTAGAACAAGAAGAATATACATTTAATGGGATATCATCCTTAAAAGATTTTGCAGTAGCATCAGGATTTGGAATTCGCTATGATTTTAGTTTCTTTGTATTCCGATTAGACTTTGGATTTAAAACATACAATCCATCCATAGAATCAGATCGCAAGTGGTTTAAAGAGTTTAGCCTAAAAGAATCGGTTCTAAATGTTGGAATTAATTATCCATTCTAATCAAATAATAATTAGTATTTTTGTAAAATAAAAAAACAACACGACTATGGCACATAATATTAAACCAGGGGTTGCATTTGGAGACCAAGTGCAAGAGATTTTTAAATACGCTAAAGAAAAAGGATTTGCGTTACCAGCGGTAAACGTAACAAGTTCAAGTACTATTAATGGAGTATTAGAAACTGCAGCTAAGTTAAACTCACCTGTAATAATTCAGTTCTCTAATGGAGGTGCTGCATTTATGGCTGGAAAAGGTCTTTCAAATGAAAACCAAAAAGCTGCTATTATTGGAGCTGTTGCTGGAGCTAAACACGTTCATACTTTAGCAGAAGCTTATGGTGTACCTGTAATTTTACATACAGACCATTGTGCTAAAAAATTATTACCTTGGATTGATGGGTTATTAGATGCTGGTGAAGAGTTTATGAAACAATTCGGTAAACCTCTTTTCAGTTCACATATGATTGATTTATCAGAAGAATCAATTGAAGAAAATATTGAAATTTCTAAAAAGTACTTAGCAAGAATGGAAAAACTTGGTATGACATTAGAAATTGAATTAGGAATTACTGGAGGAGAAGAAGATGGAGTTGACAATAGTGATGTTGATACTTCAAGATTATACACTCAACCAGAAGAAGTAGCATATGCATACGAAGAATTATCAAAAGTAAGTCATAGATTTACAATTGCAGCTGCTTTTGGAAACGTTCACGGTGTTTATAAACCAGGAAACGTAAAACTTACTCCTGTAATTTTAAAAAATTCTCAAGAGTATGTTGCTAAAAAATATAATTTAGCGCACAACCCTGTTGATTTTGTTTTCCACGGAGGATCAGGTTCTACATTAGAAGAAATTAGAGAAGCTATTTCTTATGGTGTAATAAAAATGAATATAGACACTGACCTTCAGTTTGCATATACAGAAGGTGTAAGAGACTATATGGTATCAAAAATTGACTATTTAAAAACTCAAATAGGAAACCCAGAAGGAGCAGATGTACCGAATAAAAAGTACTACGATCCTCGTGCTTGGGTAAGACAAGGAGAATTGACTTTTAACGCTCGTTTAGAAGAAGCTTTTAAAGACTTAAACAACGTTAACACCTTATAGTCTGACTCTTTGTTTAAAAACATAGTATAAACAAAACAAACATTTTATGGCTTGGTTTAAAAGAAAAGAAAAAGGAATTCAGACACCAACAGAAAACAAAAAAGATATTCCTAAAGGTTTATGGTATAAATCACCTACTGGAAAAATTATTGATTCTGATGAATTAGCACATAATTTATGGGTAAGTCCAGAGGATGGATATCACGTTCGTATTGGTAGTAAAGAATATTTTGAAATTCTTTTTGACAACAACGACTACAAAGAAATAGCCAAAAGCCTTTCTTCAAAAGATATTTTAAAATTTGAAGATACTAAAAAGTATGTAGATCGTTTAAAAGAAGCAATGGCTAAAACGCAATTGAAAGATGCTGTTAGAGTTGCTGTTGGTAAATCAAAAGGAGAAAAATTAGTAGTTGCTGCTATGGATTTTGCTTTTATTGGAGGTTCTATGGGATCTGTAGTAGGAGAGAAAATTGCACGTGGAATTGACTACTCTTTAAAAAACAACATACCTTTCTTAATGATTTCAAAATCAGGAGGAGCACGTATGATGGAAGCAGGTTTTTCATTAATGCAAATGGCGAAAACTTCTGCAAAATTAGCTCAATTGAGCGATGCTAAAATCCCGTACATTTCATTGTGTACTGACCCTACAACAGGTGGTATTTCTGCATCTTTTGCAATGTTAGGAGATATTAATATCGCTGAACCTGGTGCATTAATTGGATTTGCAGGTCCTCGTATTGTGAAAGATACAACTGGTAAAGATTTACCAGAAGGATTCCAAACATCTGAATTCTTATTAGAACACGGATTCTTGGATTTCATCACTCACAGAAGAGATCTTAAAAAGAATGTAAATCAATATTTAGATTTAATTCTTAACAGAGCAATGAGATAATATACTCGTTATTATAAAAAAGGGCTAATTCCAGATGGAATTAGCCCTTTTTACTTTTTATATATTTTATACTACCCTCCCATTCTAATTGCCTCAACAGGATCTAATTTAGCCGCTGAACGAGCTGGCAATAAACCTGATATTAAACCAATTATTCCAGATAAGAATAATCCAATTACAATATTGTAAAAGCTCAACACAAACTTAAAATCGGAAAAGCTATTGATAAGCAATGCTATTCCCCAAACTAAAAACAAACCTACTACACCACCAATCAAAGCCAATATCACAGCTTCAAAAAGAAACTGAAACATAATAAACCTACTCTTCGCTCCTATTGCTTTTTGAACACCTATTAAGTGTGTCCTTTCATTTACAGAAACAAACATAATATTAGCAATTCCAAAACCACCCACTAATAAAGAGAAGCCACTTATAACCCAACCAACCACATTCATCTTCCCTACAATTTCGTCAATCATATCCAACATCCCCCCAAAGACATTAATAAAGAAGTTATTCTCCTCGCTTACTTTAATACCACGAAACATTCGCAACTTAGAAGCTATTTCCTCTTCAAATTGTTTGATATCACTTCCTTTAAAAGGCTTTAGGACTATAGCAGGAGTACCCTTTATATTTGTATCCCCATAAAGCTGACGTAAGAAATTCACTGGAAAAAACACCGTTTCATCGTGGCTTCCTCCAAGTGCTTTACCTTGTTTGTTTACAACACCTACAACACGAAAATTACGTCCATAAAAACGCACTGACTTACCTATTGGATCATAATTTTTAAACAAAGTATTTGCTATTTCATAACCAAGAACTACAACTGCAGCTCCTTTTGTAGATTCTGCCTCATTAAAAAAACGACCATTACCTATTTTTACATTGTCTAAAAACTCCATTTCAGAGGTGCAAGGCTTCACGTTTACACTTTCAACTACGTTAGCTCCAAATTTAATATTCTCACCACGCGTAAAAACACTATAAGATATAAACTCTACTTCCTTTAAATTTCTCTTTAAATAATCATACTCTTCATAAGTAACCTTGGGAAACCTATCGATCTTCCATTTAGGAACATCCGTTGGTCCAAAAGAATGATTAAAAACGTACATCATACTTCGGTCGAGTCCACTTAATTCAGACTTTATATTTTTATCCATCGAATCTACAGCAGCAAGAACAGCAATGATTGAGAATATACCAACTGTAACCCCTAATAGAGATAATAAAGTCCTTAACTTGTTAGTTATCAAAGCAGCCCAAGCAAAACTAAAACTCCCTAAAATCAATCTTAAATACAACACCATAACTTACTAAAAACATTGTTAATACGTCATATAAATAAGACGACGGTTAGTTCTGTACATCCCAAAAAAACATACATCCTTCTAAATTAAACATTATTGCAAAAAAAGAAAAATAATAGTCAAAAAGTTGCAGATTAAACTTTGATTAATAGACTTACAATGGTTACTTTTGCTTTTTACTAAAACACACACACACAACATGAACACAACTAAAAAAATTCAATCGGCATTGATTTCCGTTTTTGATAAGAACGGTTTAGAACCGATTGTTAAAGAGTTACACAAGCACAATGTAACTATTTACTCAACAGGAGGAACAGAAACTTTTATTAAAGAATTAGGTATTCCTGTAGTTCCAGTAGAAGACGTAACATCTTATCCTTCAATATTAGGAGGAAGAGTAAAAACGTTACACCCAAAAGTATTTGGTGGAATATTAAACAGACAAGATCACGAAGGAGATATCGCTCAAATGAAAGAGTTTGATATTCCACAAATAGATTTAGTGATTGTAGACTTATATCCATTTGAAAAAACTGTGGCTTCTGGAGCTGTAGAAGCAGATATTATAGAAAAAATTGATATTGGTGGTATTTCTTTAATTAGAGCTGCTGCTAAGAATTTTAAAGATACAGTAATTGTTGCCTCTGTAACAGAGTATGATTTGTTTTTACAAATGTTACAAAACAACAATGGAGGAACGAGTCTTGCAGAAAGAAGATTATTAGCAACTAAAGCATTCCACGTTTCTTCTCACTATGACAGTGCTATTTTCAATTATTTTAATGCAGAAGAAACTACATTAAAAATCAGTATTGACAATGGTAACGAATTGAGATATGGAGAAAACCCACATCAAAAAGGACACTTCTTTGGTAATTTCGACGAATTATTTCAAAAATTACACGGAAAAGAATTGTCTTACAACAATTTATTAGACGTTGATGCTGCTGTTAATTTAATGAATGAATTTAAAGGAGGATTACCAACCTTCGCTATTTTAAAACACAATAATGCTTGTGGTGTAGCTCAAAGACCTACAATGAAACAAGCATATCTTGATGCTTTAGCAGGAGATCCAACATCTGCTTTTGGAGGTGTTTTGATTGCTAATGACAAAATAGATGTAGAAACAGCAAAAGAAATCAACAAATTATTCTGTGAAGTAGTAATTGCTCCATCATTTGATGTAGAAGCAATAGAAATTTTACAAGAAAAGAAAAATAGAATTATTTTAGTTTTAAACGACGTAAAACTACCTACAAAACAAGTTCGTACTTGTTTAAACGGTATTTTAGTTCAAGATAAAGATAATGTAACAGACAATAAAGACATCTTGAAAACCGTTACTAAATTATCACCTTCTACTAAAGAAATAGATGATTTACTATTTGCTTCTAAAATTTGTAAGCACACTAAATCAAATACAATTGTTTTAGTAAAAGAAGGTCAATTATGCGCTTCAGGAACAGGACAAACATCACGTGTAGATGCATTGCGCCAAGCTATTGAAAAAGCAAACTCTTTTGATTTTAATTTAAAAGGAGCAGTAATGGCAAGTGATGCCTTTTTCCCATTCCCTGATTGTGTAGAAATTGCGGGAAATGCAGGTATAACAGCTGTAATCCAACCAGGAGGATCTATCAAAGACGACTTAAGTATTAATTATTGTGATGAAAATAATATCGCAATGGTACTTACAGGAATTCGTCATTTTAAACATTAATTTATTACTTTTGTAACGCACAAATTATATTAACTATAAAAGCCTTTTAATTGTATGGGATTTTTTGATTTTATGACTGAGGATATCGCGATCGACTTAGGAACAGCGAATACTCTAATCATACACGATGGAAAAGTGGTTGTAGACAACCCTTCTATTGTAGCCCGAGATAGAACAACGGGAAAAATTATTGCTGTCGGGAAAGAAGCAAGTTTGATGCAGGGGAAGACACATGGTAATATCAAAACAATCCGCCCTTTAAAAGATGGTGTAATTGCTGATTTTGATGCGTCAGAAAAAATGATAAGCCTCTTTATCAAGAGCATCCCTTCATTAAGAAAAAAGATGTTTACGCCTGCATTACGTATGATCGTTTGTATCCCTTCAGGTATAACTGAAGTAGAAATGCGTGCTGTAAAAGAATCTTGTGAACGTGTGAATGGTAAAGAGGTTTACTTAATACACGAACCTATGTCTGCTGCAATAGGTATTGGTGTTGACATTATGCAACCAAAAGGAAACATGATTGTTGATATCGGAGGAGGAACAACAGAAATTGCTGTAATAGCTCTTGGAGGAATTGTTTGTGATAAATCAGTAAAAATTGCTGGTGATGTATTTACAAATGATATCATTTATTATATGCGTACACAACATAACTTATTTGTTGGAGAGAGTACTGCAGAAAAAATAAAAATCCAAATAGGAGCGGCTACAGAAGATTTAGAAACTCCACCTGAAGATATGTTAGTTCAAGGTCGTGACTTACTTACTGGTAAACCAAAACAAGTAACTGTATCATACAGAGAGATTGCTAAAGCCTTAGATAAGTCTATTCAACGTGTTGAAGATGCAGTAATGGAAACATTATCTCAAACTCCGCCTGAATTAGCAGCTGATATCTATAATACAGGTATTTACTTAGCAGGTGGTGGATCAATGTTAAGAGGTTTAGACAAACGTATTTCACAAAAAACAGATCTACCTGTTTACATTGCTGAAGACCCATTAAGAGCAGTAGTAAGAGGAACAGGTTTAGCTATTAAAAATCTTGATAAATACAAAAGTGTATTGATCAAATAAAAATAACTTATGCAGCAAATAATCAATTTCTTTATAAAAAACAGTACTAAGCTACTGTTTTTGCTGCTTTTAGTCATATCATTCGGATTAATAATTCAAACACACTCTTTTCATCAGAGTTCTTTTATTAGTTCAGCGAATGGTGTGACTGGTTATGTCTATGAAAATGTAAATGATTTTAAAGAATATATGCACTTAAAAACAGAGAATGATGCTCTTGTTTTAGAAAATGCACTTTTAAAATCAATTGTATACAATAGTACTTCAGAACAAGATTCTGTTGAAATAAAGAAACTCATGCCTTTAGAAAGGCAAGAGTTTTCTATTATTGTAGCCAAAGTAATCCGCAATACCTTTAATACAAAAGAAAACTACATTACGATTAAAGGTGGTTCTAAGCAAGGTATCGAAAAAAATATGGCCGTTATTAATAGTAATGGAGTTTTAGGTATCATTGAAAGAACTTCAAACAACTATTCAACTGTACAAAGTATCTTAAACGTTAAATCTAAGATTAATGCTAAAATTAAGGGATCTAATCACTTTGGTACTTTAGAATGGGATGGTAAAAACACTGGATATGTGCATTTATCAGATATACCAAGATTAGCAGAGATCTACAAAGGAGATACTATCGTTACTGGTGGTGATTCAACTATTTTCCCTGAGAACATTCCTATTGGTGTAATTGATAAAGCATATACAAATGAAACATCAAACTACTTCACCATTTCAGTTCGCTTATTCAATGATATGACGAACTTAGGATACATCTATGTTATCACTAACAAAGATATAGAAGAAATTAATCAACTTGAAGAGGAGACTACAAATGAATAGTATTGCATTTTCAAATATTGCTCGATTTATAGTGTTGTTAATCGCACAGATTTTAATATTTAATAATATTGATCTGTTTGGTTTTATAAATCCTTTTCCCTATATACTTTTCATAATACTCTACCCTTCTGAAAACTCAAAACCTATATTTTATATAGCAAGTTTTATGTTAGGTTTAGTGGTAGATATGTTTGAAAACTCTGGAGGAATTCACGCAGCTTCAAGC
Organism: Myroides phaeus; assembly: GCF_009799805.1. Taxonomy (NCBI): domain Bacteria; kingdom Pseudomonadati; phylum Bacteroidota; class Flavobacteriia; order Flavobacteriales; family Flavobacteriaceae; genus Myroides; species Myroides phaeus. The sequence continues at coordinate 1,523,181 of NZ_CP047050.1, read as the reverse complement.
TTAATTCTTGCTTTTTTTAGACCTTCTGTACTAAAATTTTCTTTTGGTATTAGTTATCAATATCACAACTTAAACATTATCAAAAAAGTTACTAAAGACCTTTTTAGTTCTTTAGAAGTAATGGGATATATCGTTATATCTGTAGTTATTCATCATATTGTATTATTTGGATTAGAGTTTTTTAGATTTAACTTCGTTTGGGAAATCTTGTATAGAACATTACTTACAACAATCACTACTCTATTAGCTTGTATTTTAATTCTATTTTTGATTAAACCATCTAAGAAATGAGAAAATTGTTATTGCCAATTATAATTGTAGTTGTTACAGTTGTAATCTTATTAAGGCTGTTTTATTTACAAGTTGTAGATGACACATATATCAAAAAATCAGAAAATAACGCACTTAAAATAGTCTATGAATATCCTGAAAGAGGTTATGTTTTCGATCGTAATGGTAAGTTATTGATTGCAAACCAACCGTCTTATGATATTATGGTTATTCCAAGAGAAGTTAAAGACATTGACACTTTAGCTCTTTGTAACTTATTAGACGTATCTATAGAAACGTTTAATACTAAGCTTGAAAAAGCAAAAAAATATAGTCCACGTTTACCTTCTATTTTCTTACCACAGTTGAATAAAAGGGAGTATGCGGCATTTCAAGAAAAAATCAGAAACTTTAAAGGTTTTTATATCCAGAAACGTAACTTAAGAGATTACCAAGTTTCTTCCGGTGCTAATATTTTCGGATATATCAGACAAGTTAACGAGCAAAACATTAAAGCTAACCCATACTACAAATCAGGAGACTTAATAGGTATTCAAGGTGTTGAACAACAATATGAAGAAACACTTAGAGGTACTAAAGGCGTACGATATATACAACGTGACCGATTTAATAGAGAAATAGGTTCTTTTAAGAATGGTATATACGATACTTTAGCTGTAAAAGGAGAAGATATCACCCTTACCATAGATAGTGAACTACAAGCTTATGGAGAGCTTTTAATGCAAAATAAAAGAGGGGGAATTGTAGCAATTGAACCTAAAACAGGTGAAATATTAGCACTTGTTAATGCTCCAAGTTATGACCCATCTTTACTTGTAGGCCGAGAAAGATCCAAAAATTACACTAAACTATATAATGATTCTTTAGCAAAGCCGTTATATAACCGTGTATTATCAGGAGAATACTCTCCTGGTTCACCATTTAAAATACTTACCGCGTTAATTGGATTGCAAGAAGGTGTAATAACACCTCACACGACCTTTAGTTGTAATAGAGGTTTTTATTATGGAAAAGGAGCTTGGATGGGATGCCACGATTCAGGTAATTGGAATTTAAATACCGCAATAGCAAAGTCTTGTAACACCTATTTTGCAAATGCTTATAAACGAGTTATTGAAAAATATAAATCACCTACAGTAGGAATTAATAAATGGAGTGAGCACTTACATAGCTTTGGTTTAGGTCAATTTTTAGGTTATGACTTACCAGAAGGTAGAAAAGGACATATTCCTGACGCTGATTATTACAACAGATGGTATCCAAATGGTGGGTGGAGAAGTACAACAACAATCTCCAATTCCATCGGACAAGGAGAAGTTATACTAACACCAATGCAACTTGCTAATATGATGGCTGCCGTAGCTAATCACGGTTATTATTATACACCTCATATTATCAAAAACATCGAGCATCACGATATTGACAATAAGTTTACTACTAAACACCAAACATCAATAGATCCACAACATTTCTTACCGATTGTACAAGGAATGAATGATGTGTTTAATTTTGGTACAGGTAGATCTGTATATGTTGACGGTTTAGATATGTGTGGTAAAACAGGTACGGTTGAAAACTTTACCAGAATTAATGGTAAACGCTATCAATTAACAGATCACTCAGTGTTCGTTGCTTTTGCTCCGAAAGAGGATCCTAAAATTGCAATTGCTGTATTCATTGAAAACGGATACTGGGGAAATCGTTGGGCAGCTCCGATAACAAGTTTAATGATTCAAAAATATTTATTAAAAGAAATTGTAAGAAAAGACCTTGAAGATAGAATGTTAAAAGGTAGCTTACAATCAGAATACGATAGAGTTCTTCAATTATATAGAGCAACAGAGAAAGCACATAAAAAATGAAAAATGTAAGTGTTCAAAAAAATATTGACTGGATAACGATACTAATATATGTTTTATTAGTATTTGCTGGTTGGATAAACATTTACTCTGCTTCTTTACCTGCGGAGACAACTTCTATATTTGATCTTAAACAAATATATGGAAGACAATTAATGTTTATAATTATGTGTATTCCTCTTATTATTTTGATTGTCTCAATAGACGCTAAATTTTATGAGAAATATGCGTTAGTATTTTATGTAATAGGACTACTGTCTATACTTGGATTGTTCTTTTTTGGTAAATCTGTAAAAGGACAAACCAACTGGTATCAAATAGGAGGTTTTGGTATACAGCCCTCAGAATTTGTAAAAACTACAACTGCATTACTTTTAGCCAAATACCTCTCAGATAATCAAACTCATTTAGCTACATTTAAAGAGCAAATTGCAGCTTTAGCAATTGTTGGTATACCTACCTTATTTATTTTAAAACACGATACAGGAAGTGCAATGTTATTCGTATCTCTTGTTTTTGTTTTATACAGAGAAGGGTTGCCAAGTTGGTACTTATGGACAGGTTTTATAACTATTATTCTATTCGTTCTTGCCCTTGTAGTTAAGCCTATAATCATTATTACTTTAATCATTATAGCTGTTAGTATTCATTTTTATTTGAATAAAAAAATCACAAGAAACCCCGTTTTTTACATTATTTTAACAGCAATAATGACTACTTTTGTCCTTTCAGTAGATTACGTTTATGACAACGTTCTTGAGTCTCACCAGAAAGACAGAATAAATGTTTTAATTGGAGAAGAAGTAAATTTACAAGCTGAAGGATATAATTTAAACCAATCAAAAATTGCTATTGGTTCAGGAGGTTGGTCAGGTACAGGCTTTTTAGAAGGAACACAAACAAAAGGTGGTTTTGTTCCAGAGCAGCATACTGACTATATCTTTACAACAGTCGGTGAAGAATGGGGATTTACAGGAGCAACAGTCGTGATTATTTTATTTGTAGGATTATTTTTTAGACTAATATATTTAGCAGAAAGACAAAAGAAAACTTTCAACAGAGTCTATGGCTATTGTGTAGTTTGTTTTCTTTTTATACATTTCGCTTTTAATATCACAATGCTAATTGGTTTATTCCCTACAATTGGAGTACCATTACCTTTCTTCTCTTATGGAGGGTCAAGTTTAATGGCGTTCACAGTTCTACTTTTTATCTTTTTAAAATTAGATGCCAATAAAATTAATGAGTGGTAATTAAGACCACAATAAAAAATAACTTAATAAAACTCCGAATAAACAAATGAAAAAGAAGATGCTTTTAGCTGCAATACTTTTCGCAGCTACAACTAGCACAATGGTTGCTCAAGAACTACCTAAGGAGCTTCCAACAACTAACAATGCTATTCAACAATTACAAACAACTGAAGAATTAGAACACGCTAAAAACGCAGTTGCTACAGATTTAAAAATTGAAGAGCTTAAAGTACAAAACGAACTTGACGCTGCTAAAAAATTAAAGCAACAACAAAAAATTGAAGCTCAAAAACAAAAAGCAGAATTAAAAGCTCAAAAACAAAAAGAAAAAGAACAAAAACTGGCTATTAAAAAACAAAATGATATAATTAAAAGCCAAAAGAGATTAGAAAAAACTACTGCTAAGCTTCATAAAGCTCAAGATAAATTTAATACAGAGAACATTAAATTTACTCAAAAGAAAGCATTAGGAAAACTAACTCCAATCAATGAATTAAAAGGGAAAGGAAAACTTTTAAAACTTCAAACAAGAATTACAGAATTAGAATTTGAAGTTAAAAGACAAACTTTACAAGTAAATGCTTTGACTAAATAATACCAAAGGCTACTCATCAAAATGGGTGGCCTTTTTTAATTTCACTCCTCCTCAAATTAATCTACTTGTAATTTACAATAGAACACACTTAACTATATAAATACCATAATAAATAAAAGAAATTAAAGCATATTTACGCCCTTTTCTCCACTACCAACACCCTTATAACCTAAACTTAATTAAAGGCTTTTAAAACTCCATTAAGAAAGAATAGAGATATTGATTGATTTCCATACAGATTTATAGAACATTATACATATACACAACTTATAATTGACCTTGTATTTGGCATCTATTTTTTTGAATTAAATGTAAAAGCAGCAAAACAAAAAAGCCGATACATTACTGTATCGGCTTTTAGTGGTGGTGCCTCCAGGAATCGAACCAGGGACACAAGGATTTTCAGTCCTTTGCTCTACCAACTGAGCTAAGGCACCAGTGAGCTTACCATGTTTTAAATTTGTGGTGCCTCCAGGAATCGAACCAGGGACACAAGGATTTTCAGTCCTTTGCTCTACCAACTGAGCTAAGGCACCAGTTTTAAAACTACTTACTAAAAGCTAAATTAGTGGTGCCTCCAGGAATCGAACCAGGGACACAAGGATTTTCAGTCCTTTGCTCTACCAACTGAGCTAAGGCACCAATTGGCTTTTAGTATTGAACAATGTTGTTCTGTTAAGCGGTTGCAAATATAGAACAGTTTTTCTTTCTTCCAAAACTTTTTTAGAAAAAAATCATTCATTACCTTTGCTAAACTTAAAAAAAACGCATGATTTTAGCCATTGACATAGGCAATACTCGAACGAAAATAGCTAAGTTTGAAAACAATAGGTTTTCTGAGACTCTATTTTTTGACGATGAAAAAAAAGTTGATTTTTTTTTAAAAAAAATTTCAACAGAACACGAAAAACTACAAATCATCCTATCTTCGGTCGGGAAATTAAATGAAGAAACTTTCAATTGGTTAAAACAAAATACCAATCTTATCGTTATATCTCATAAAAGTAGCTTCCCATTTAAAAATTTATACGCCACTCCAAACACATTGGGGATAGACAGAATGGTTCTCGCTGCAGGGGCTGTAATGCAATTTTCTAAACAGAATCGTTTAGTGATAGACGCAGGGACTTGTATTACCTATGATTTTATAAATGATAATGACGAATATTTAGGTGGTGCAATTTCTCCAGGTCTAATGTTGCGATATAAATCGTTAAATGATTACACAGAAAAGCTACCTTTGCTAAAACCTGAAGATATAGATTATTTGATAGGAGATCAAACAACAAATGCTATACACTCAGGTATTATAAATGGTGTTACAACAGAAATAGATGGTGTAATAACTGAATACCAAAAAAAATATCCTCAATTAACGGTTATTTTGACCGGAGGAGACACACTTTTTTTGGCAAAAAGATTAAAAAATGTAATATTTGCTAATTCAAACTTTCTTTTAGAGAGTATGAACTCTTTATATCAATACATAATTGAAAATGATAAAAAAAATCTTCCTTAGCCTAAGCCTTATTTGTGGTTCAATTGCAATGGCCCAACAAGGCAACGCTTCACCTTATTCTTTTTACGGAATAGGTAATGTTAATAACAGTGGTACGAATGAATATAAAGCTATGGGTGGAACAAGTGTTTACGCAGATAGTATTCACATCAACTTAAATAACCCAGCGTCTTTTGGTAAGCTTAAACTTACTACATTCTCACTTGGAGCAACAGCTAAGTTTTATGACTTTGCATCTGATGATTCTAATAATAAAGCAAAAAGACAAACATTAGACTATATCGCCGTAGGTTTCCCTATTGCTAAAAAAGTTGGTGTTGTATTTGGATTAACTCCTTTTTCAAATGTTGGTTATAAAATTAATGGTCAACAAAACAATGAAGAAGGTCAATTAATTAAAAACACTTACGAAGGTAACGGAGGAGTGAATAAAGTATTTTTAGGAGCTGGTTACGAGATTATGCCTAATTTACACGTGGGTGTAGATGTTGGATATCATTTTGGTAACATCACTAATGAAGCATACAAAAACATTGCTAATATAGGCGATGGTTCTCCTTTACAAACCGTATCAAGAGAATTACAGGAATTAGATTACAGAGGAGTGTCTTTTAAAACATCTGCACAATATGCTGGTAAATTTAGACAGTATGATTGGCAAGCAAATGTAACTTATAGTCCACAAACTAAGTGGTCAAATGACAACCTAACTAAGTTACAACTTGTAAGAGTAAACCAAGTAATCGAATCTCAAACTATTATAGACGGTAACAGAAAAATTACTAATCCACAAGCTTTAGATTTAGGACTTGGTTTTGGAAAAGAATTCAAATGGTTTGTAGGAGCACAGTATACATTCACAGAAAACAGAAAATTAGCTGACTCTTGGAATACATCTTCTATCTCTTCATTTGAGAATTCAAATAAATTCTCTGTTGGAGGTTTCTATATCCCTAAATACAATTCTTTTACAAGCTATTTTGATAGAATTGTATACAGAGCTGGTATTAGATATGAAAACACTGGTTTAGTTTTAAATGACAAAGCAATCAATGATATGGCTGTAAATGCAGGTTTTGGTTTTCCTATTGGAAGAAGCTTTACAAACTTAAACATTGGTTTTGAATACGGATCAAGAGGTACAAAAAGTCAAGGTTTAACAAGAGAAAACTACTTTAGTATGTATGTTGGTTTCTCAATGAATGACCTTTGGTTCAAAAGAAGACGTTTTGAATAACATCTATTCATTATCATAAAATGAAATACATAAATAAATCGATAAGCATTCTTTTATTTATCTTATTATCTTTCTCTTTATTCTCTTGTGAGAGTAAGTTTAAAGAAATACAACAAATAAACAAAGTCACCTTCTTTCCAGCTGGTGAAGCAGAAAATATGCGCCTACAATATATCGATTCAGGAAGAGTAAAAGCCATATTACTAAGTCCAACAATGTTAGATTATAGCAATGTTAAATATCCTTTTACCGAATTTCCAAAAGGAATTCATCTTACCTTTTTTGATGCGGATAATAACAAAAATACCGTTGTTGCAGATTATGCTATTAGTTATACAAAAACAGAACTAATAGATTTACAAGGAAATGTTGTTATAACAACACATGATGGTAAAAAACTTGAATCAGACCAATTGTATTTTGACCAAAAGAATGAATGGTTCTTTACAGAAGGAAAGTATAAAGCTTCTACTGATAAAGAAAACTTTACAAGAGGAGTTGGAATTGACTTCGACAGTAAATTAAAAACAGTAAAAGCAACTAATAGTTATGTTGAAAGCATAAACAAACAGAATTAATATGAAAGCATTAAGAATCATACCATTCTTCTACTTAGTTATTGCAGCACTATTCATATATGATGCAATTGACAAAATAAGCAAAGGAGAAAACAACTTCTGGTTAAACTTTATAATAGCTGGAGTGGCAATCTTCATGTTTTTCTTTAGAAGAAAGTTTGCGAAACGAATGGATAATTACAATAATAAGTAACAATATCTCAAAGGTGTAATCATAAATGATTACACCTTTTTTTTATATTTATACCATTACTAAATTATAAGTTATAAGGTCCTATTTAGTCGGAATTAAAAATTATTAGACAATTAATTTAAAAATACAAGAAAAAAGATGTGAATTGTCGTAAAATAATAGCATCACTCCTTTTATTATTAAATAGATAATTGTATTTTCGCTCACTGAAAAAAATTACACATAATAAAAAAGCATGGCAGTTTTATCAAAAATTAGACAAAAATCCGCTCTGTTAATTGCAGTAATAGGTATTGCTTTATTAGCATTCGTTATTGGCGACGTAGTAAGAAGCACGGGAGGTGGACTATCAAGAAATGTTGGTAGTATCAACGGAGAAGAAATCAACACACAAGAATTCTTACACAAAGTAGCTCAAGCTGAGAAAAACGGACAAATGAGTAACACTCAAGCGAGTGTGGCTGTTTGGAACAGTGAAGTAAACAATATTTTACTTACTACTGAGTTCGAGAAATTAGGATTACGCATTGGTAAAGACCAATTGGTAAATGTTGTAAAAAACAACCCAAACTTTGCTAACAATCCTGAATTCCTAAATCAATTAGGACAGTTTGACGTTAACAAATTCAACCAATTTGTTTTAATGATGAAACAAGCTGGACAAGAGCAATGGAATGCGTGGTTAGCTTACGAAAAAGAACTTGAAAAAGTTGGTCTTGAGCAAATGTATTTCTCTTTAATTCAAGGAGGAATCTACACTACTCAAACTGAAGCTAAAGCAAGTTACTTAGCTGATAACAGCAAAGTTTCTTTTGACTATGTTACTGTACCTTACTCTACAGTTAACAACGAAGAAGCTGCTGTTTCTGATGCTGCTATCATTGATTACATGAAAAAACACGAGAACAGATTTAAATCTGAAACAACTCGTGAATTACAATATGCTTTCTTAGCAAGTAAACCTTCTGACTCTGATAAAGATGCAGTTAAGGAAACTATTGAATCTCTATTACAACCAAGAGTTCAATATAATGCTGAAACTAAGAAAAACGATACTATTCCTGGATTCAAAACAATTAAAGATGTTGAGTCTTTCGTAAACACAAACTCAGATATTAAATTTGACAGTTTATATTACGCTAAGAAAGATCTTCCTTTAGAATACCAAGAAGAGTTATTTAACTTACAACCTGGTCAAGTTTTTGGTCCATACGTAATGGGAGACTACTACTGTATATCAAGATTATTAGACAAAAAACCAGGTCAAAGAGTTGACGCTGCTCATATCTTAATCACTTATGCAGGATCTGCAGCTCCTGGTTCTACAAGAACTAAAGAAGAAGCTAAAGCGAAAGCTGAAGAAATCTTGAAAAAAGTTCAAGAAGCTCCTGCTACATTTGCAGCTGTTGCAACTGTTGAAACAGAAGATCCAGGATCTAAAAACAACGGTGGAAAATATGAAGATATTCCAAACGGACAAATGGTAAAACCATTTAACGACTTTATCTTTAACAACCCTGCTGGAAAAATTGGTTTAGTTGAAACTGACTTTGGTTACCACGTAATCCAAGTTATCAATAAAAAAGAAGGTGCTAAATTAGCTACTGTTGCTTTAAAAATTGAAGTATCTGACGCAACTGCTGATGAGTTATTCACTAAAGCTACGACATTAGAACAAGACGCAGCTTCTGCAAGTGACTTTATCGTTGCTGCTAAAGGTTTAGGTTTTGATACTCAAAATGACGTAACTGTTCGTCCTTTCGAAGAGTTCTTACCTGGTGTAGGAAACCAAAGAAGTATTATTGCTTGGGCTTTTAACAAAGACACTAAAGACGGTACTATCAAAAGATTTGACAATGCTGATGGACACATCATCGTTAAGTTAACATCTAAAAACGATACAGGTTTAATGCCAATCGAAGAAGTAAAACCATTCATTGAACCAATCTTAATGAACGAGAAAAAAGCTCAAATCATTAAACAAAAAATGACTGGTAAAACTATTGAAGAAGTGTCTACAAGTTCTAAAGCATCTATCGCTTCTGTATCTGAAGTTAGCTTAAATGCTCCACTTATCACTAATATCGGAAACGAACCATTAGTAGTAGGTACAGCTTTCGCAACTGCAGTTAACCAAAACTCTAACCTAATTGATGGTGTAAAAGGAGTTTATATGGTAAAAACTAAAAACGTTGCTAATGCTCCTGAATTACCAAACTACAACAGCTACAAAGCTAAAGTTGAAAATGGTGTTCGCAACATGGCTCAAATGAGAGTTATGAAAGCATTAAAAGACAATGCCAAAATTAAAGATAACCGTATCGGTGTTATCCAATAAACTATAAAACTTACAAAAGAAGCCATCTGTACTCCAGATGGCTTTTTTTATGTCTGTTCGTTTTACAAATAAAAATACCTTATTTTTGTCTACTCGAAATTTAAAATTATACTTATGAAAGCATATGTTTTTCCAGGTCAAGGAGCTCAATTCACAGGAATGGGTAAAGACTTATATGAAAGTTCTGAACTTGCTAAAGAAATGTTTGAAAAAGCAAACGATATCCTTGGTTTTAGAATCACAGATATTATGTTTGAAGGAACAGCTGAACAATTAAAAGAAACGAAAGTTACTCAACCTGCTGTATTCTTACATTCAGTTGTATTAGCTAAAACATTAGCAGATTTCAAACCAGAAATGGTAGCTGGTCATTCATTAGGAGAATTCTCTGCTTTAGTTGCGAATGGTACATTAGCTTTTGAAGACGCGTTAAAATTAGTTTCTCAAAGAGCTATGGCAATGCAAAAAGCTTGTGAAATCACTCCTTCAACTATGGCTGCTGTATTAGGATTAGAAGATGCTATCGTAGAAAAAGTTTGTTCTGAAGTTGATGGTGTTGTAGTTGCTGCAAATTACAACTGCCCTGGTCAATTAGTTATTTCAGGAGAATTCTCTGCTGTTGAAAAAGCGTGTGAATTACTAAAAGAAGCTGGTGCTAAAAGAGCATTATTACTTCCTGTTGGAGGAGCATTCCACTCTCCAATGATGGAACCTGCAAGAGAAGAATTAGCTGCTGCTATTGAAGCAACTACTTTCCACACTCCTACTTGCCCAGTTTACCAAAACGTTACTGCAAGTGCTGTTAACAATCCAGAAGAAATTAAAAAGAACTTAATCCTTCAATTAACTGCTCCTGTAAGATGGACTCAATCAGTACAACAAATGGTTGCTGATGGTGCTACTTTATTTACAGAAGTTGGACCAGGAAAAGTATTAGTTGGTTTAATTAAAAAAATCAATAAAGAAGCAGAAACTCATTCTGCATAAGTTGTTTTGACAATAACAAGACTATTATAACAATATAAAAATCCTTGGTTGAAACACACCAGGGATTTTTTTTTAACCTCCTTTTAAACGTGCAAAAACTCTCAATTCAAGAATGGATTCTGATATTTACATTAGTTAGTCTAACGGCATTAGGCCCTTTAGCTATTGATATGTATTTACCAGCTTTCCCAAAAATAGCCAAAGACTTAAGTACCGAAATAAACCGTGTACAAATCTCTCTCTCTACTTTCTTGGGTGGATTAGCAATTGGACAATTATTTTGGGGACCTATATCTGATAAATATGGAAGTAAAAAACCAATACTAATTTCCCTATCTATCTTTATCGTGTCTTCTATTGCCTGTATTTATGTACAAGACATCAAGGTTATGTGGGTTTATAGATTCTTACAAGCATTTGGAAGTAGTGGTGGTTTAGTCATTGCAAGGGCTATAGTCAATAAACGCTTCGACAAAGACCAAACCCTTAAGATATTCAGTATCCTTGCGCTAATCGGCGGAATTGCCCCAATTATGGCACCTATCTTAGGTAATGCCATTCTGAAATTCTATGATTGGCAACATGTCTTTACTGCTATGGCGTGTTTTGCAACATTAAGCATATTAATGACTACATTTTTCCTTAGAGAAGATGTAAACACACAAAGTACAACATTAAAACTCAACCTAATCTTAAACAACTATAAACGCTTATTCAAACATAAAATATTTGTTACCTATACTATCATAGGAAGTATTGCTTTTAGTTGTTTAATGCTATACATCTCCAATTCGCCCGTATTAATTATGGAAGTTGGCGGATTATCAAGTACGCAATTCAGCTTAATATTTATGCTAAACTCTTGTGGATTAATGATAGGCTCATTCCTTACGTCATCTGTTCTACGTAAACACTTACAGCCAAGTAATATCATTAAATTAGGAGCAAGTATACAAGCTATATCAGCGGGAATACTCTGGCTAATGATTGAATTAAACCTATCAATCTATTTGCAGTTAATTCCACTATTCTTTTTTGTACTGCCCCTTGGAATGTTATTCCCAACAAGTACAACATTAGCATTAGCGCCATTTAAAGAAGAATCAGGAACAGCCTCTGCCTTATTTGGTGCATCACAATTAGCGTTTACTTTTATAACCTCTTTGCTGCTAAACAGCCTCAACGATGGTTCAATGAATATTGTTGCAATCTCGTTAATGGCTTGTGCTGTCGCATCCTTGATAATTAATCAAACGACATACCCTAAAAAATAAACATAAAAAAAGCAGACTTTATAAGTCTGCTTTTTTTATATCTAAACGGAAATAAAACTATCCTAAGAAAGCTAAAATTTCGTCTGTAATAAACTTGATTTGCTCAGCCTCTAATTCAGAGTGCATTGGAAGAGATAATACTTCTTGTACTAATTGATTAGTTACAGGGAAATCTTCTTCTTTATAACGCGGATCTAAATAAGCTTTTTGTTTGTGCAATGGAATTGGGTAATAGATTGCACAAGGAATATCTTTAGACTGTAAGTGAGCCATTAATCCATTTCTATCAGCATTCACAATACGCAATGTGTATTGGTGGAATACGTGACTATCCTCTTCTCCTTCAATTTTAGGAGTAACGATATTTGGATGATTCGCTAAAGCAGTAGAATATGCTTTTGCAGCAGCACGACGTGCATTGTTATAAGTATCCAAATTAGGTAATTTAGCATTTAAAACAGCAGCTTGAATACTATCTAAACGAGAATTAACTCCAATTACATCGTGGTGGTAACGTTCGTACATACCGTGGTTAACAATTCCTCTAATAACGTGAGCTAATTCGTCATCATTAGTAAAAATAGCACCACCATCTCCATAACAACCTAAGTTTTTAGATGGGAAGAAAGAAGTAGCAGCAACGTGTCCAATTGCACCCGTTTTAGCTTTTTTACCATCAGCGAAAGCATAGTTAGCACCAATACCTTGCGCATTATCTTCGATTACGAACAAATTATGCTCTTTTGCAATCTCCATAATCGCTTCCATATTTGCTGCTTGTCCAAATAAGTGAACAGGTACAATCGCTTTAGTTTTAGGAGTAATTGCTTTTTTAAGTGCGTCAATAGAGATATTAAAAGTCTCTGGACATACATCAACTAAAACAGGAGTTAATTGTAACAAACCAATAACCTCAACAGTTGCAGCAAACGTAAAGTCTGCAGTGATTACCTCATCACCTGGTTTTAAACCAAGTCCCATCATTGCAATTTGTAACGCATCAGTTCCATTAGCACAAGGAATAACGTGTTTTGACCCTGTGTACTCTTCTAAACTTGCTTGAAAAGAATGAACTTGAGGTCCATTAATATAAGCTGAAGATTCTAAAATCTCTTGAATCGATTGATTCACTTGTTCTTTAATCCCTTCATATTGACTTTTCAAGTCAACCATTTGAATTTTTTTCATCCTAATTGTCTTTAGTATCTTAAAGCCATCTTTACTGATAATCAAAAAATTAACTGCAAAAACAACTATATATTTCGATATTCATTATCCTTACAAAAATAATAAATTCTTAACGTCAAAGCTCAATCTTTCTCAAAAGAAACGTAATTTCGCTTTATAAAGATTTTCATATGTTTTTTCTATACAATATACTGACTTACGTTTCAATATTCTTTCTTCAGATTATAGCCCTTTTTAATAAAAAAATCAACTTTTTTGTACAGGGTAGAAAAGAGTCTTTCACAATTTTAGAAGAAAAAATCAAACCCTCTGATAAAGTGTTTTGGGTTCACGTTGCTTCATTAGGAGAGTACGAACAAGGATTACCATTAATGGAACAACTAAAAAGTAAATTTCCAACCCATAAAATAGTACTTACTTTCTTCTCCCCTTCTGGATATGAAGTTAAAAAGAACAATTCAATTGCCGATGCCACATTGTATCTACCAATGGACACATTAACTAATGCGCAGCAATTTTTAAAGCAAGTTCACCCTGAAAAAGCCTTTTTCGTTAAATACGAATATTGGCCAAACTACCTAAACCAACTACGCAAAAAAAATATCCCTACTTATTTAGTATCCGGAATTCTACGTTCAAACCAAGTATTCTTTAAATGGTATGGTGGGTTTTATCGCAAAGCATTGCAAGCTTTCACTTATTTCTTCGTGCAAAACGACATATCAAAACAACTTTTAAACCAACTGAACTTTACACAGGTTGAAGTTGTAGGAGATACCCGTTTTGATCGTGTGTCTCAAATATTAGAAAACAACAATAAACTTGACTTCTTAGATGAGTTTACCAACAACAAACAAACCAAGACTATTGTAATTGGTAGTTCGTGGCCTGAAGACGAAAAATTCATTACTACGTATATCAATAATAACACAGACTCGTCATTGCGTTTTGTCTTTGCTCCTCACAACATTAAAACGGAACAAATAGCTCAATTGCAAAACAGCCTAAAAAAACCAACTATATTACACAGCCAGCACCAAGGTAAAAACCTAAGTGAATACAATGTATATATAATTGACGCTTACAGTTTATTGACAAAAGCTTACAGTTATGCTGATATTGCTTATATCGGAGGAGGGTTTGGAGCAGGAATACACAATATATTAGAAGCAGCTACTTTTGGCGTTCCAGTTGTCATTGGTCCAAAATACAAGAAGTTTCAAGAAGCAAAAGACCTTGTAGCATTAGGAAGTTGCTTAGTAGTAAACAACCAAGAGGAATTAAACGATACTTTTGACAAATTACTGACAGATACTACTACAAAAGAAAAGTTAGGTGCTATCAGTAGCCACTTTATTTTAAAGAATAAAGAAGCCACTAAAAAAATAATGAAGCATATTTCATAAAAAACAAAAAGGTAAATGAACACAATGTTTATTTACCTTTTTTGATATATGAATTAATAATTACTCATTGAAAGTATATGATACTTAAAAGTCAACTTTATCAGGATGTAATCCCGAGCCACCAATATAAGGCAAATTATCTATCGCCGCAATATCTTCTTGACTAATTTCAAAATCATAAATATCAAGATTTGCTTTAATACGCTCAGGTGTTACAGATTTAGGCAATGGCAAATGTCCTTTTTGTACAATCCAACGAATACATAATTGAGGCACTGATACTTTATATTTAGCAGCTAATGCAACTAATACTTCATTGTCTAACACATTTCCACGACCAAGTGGACTCCAAGCTTCAATTAAGATATCGTTTTTTACACAAAAATCAACCACTTCATTTTGTGTCATCCCTGGGTGAAATTCAATTTGGTTTACCATTGGTTTTACTTTTGCTGTTTCTAACAAAGCTGATAAATGCGATACATAGAAATTACTAACTCCAATAGCACGCACTTTTCCGTCTGCATACAACTTTTCTAATGCTCTCCACGTTTCAGCATTTAATTCTTTCCAATTTTCAAATTGGTTTTCACTCGCAGGCCAGTGAATTAAAAACATATCTATATAATCTAAACCTAAGTTTTTTAAAGAAACATCAAAAGCCTCTAATGCTTTTTCAAAACCACGCTCAGAATTCCAAACCTTAGTTGTTACAAAAATCTCTTTACGGTCAACACCTGACGCCTTGATCCCTTTACCAACACTAACCTCATTTTTGTAGAAAAAAGCAGTATCTATATGTCTATACCCCAACTCTAAAGCTGTTTTTACAGAATTTACAGCTTCTTCTCCTTCAGCTGCTTGCCAAGTTCCAAAACCTACTTTTGGAATTAACACGCCATTTCCTAATTTATAAGTATTCATTTTATCTACCTTTTATAAGTTTATACCTCAACAAGTTAAATATTATTATTGGAAATAAATGAATTTTTAAAAAGCTTAACACACCACTATTTATTGCATTAACATATCTATACACCAAATATTGACATCTCTATTTTTACTAATCTTTTAGTAACCAATAAACTCAAGAAGTACGACGCTTTTACTACCATTGAAAACATCTTTTCATTAATTAACGTATGCTATATAATAACAGGAGTTCTATATAAGTTAAATAGTACTGTCATTACACACTTCTTTTATACTTGTTTCAGACAAATACCACACAAGTACCAGACACCTTCGGGAAAAAGGCTTGTTTTCCGAACTTCTGTGGGACTTGAGTGGTAGATGTGTCGAACGTGGTACGTTTAAAACTACATTATAATGTGTTCTTTACTAATTCTTACAACACTATCAACATATCACCGTAAATACACTATACCTCTCTCATCTCCCTTTAAAATCGCCGTTCCACGTACTGATAACAAAACCACTTTACCTTTTAGACTTTAAATTGTATCTTGCCAACCAATTCAATTCTAACTAACACACACATATGAATCGAAAAATTAAAAATCTATTTAAGGCACTTGTTGTTCTGGTAGCACTTCCTATCTACGCGCAACAAGGAGGGATGTGGATTCCTTCATTATTAGAAGGGATGAACGAAACTGAGATGAAAAGCCTTGGTATGCAGATGTCAGTAAAAGACATTTATGATGTGAACAACTCAAGTATGAAAGATGCTGTTCCTCATTTCAATGGTGGATGTTCATCTGAAGTTATTTCTCCACAAGGTTTATTACTTACAAACCACCACTGTGGATATGGTCAAATTCAATCACACTCATCTGTTGAAAACGACTACTTAGCAAATGGATTCTGGGCAAAATCACAAGCGCAAGAATTACCTAACGAAAATTTAGAGGTTACTTTTATCGTACGTATTGAAGACGTAACGAAAGAAGTAATGGCCGGAATCAAAGACAAGGACTCTGAAATCGTAAAAAGAGAAAAAATAAACAAAAATATTAGTGCAACTGTTGCTTCTTTTCCAAAAGAGAAATGGCAAGAAAATAAGATTAAATCTTTCTATGAAGGAAACCAATACATCTTATTTGTTACAGAAACATTTACTGACGTTCGTTTAGTAGGTGCACCACCTTCATCAGTAGGTAAATTCGGATCTGATACTGACAACTGGGTTTGGCCACGTCATACAGGAGACTTTGCTTTATTCCGTATCTATGCAGATAAAGACAACAAGCCTGCTAATTACTCAAAAGACAACGTTCCTTACCGTCCAAAACACTTCTTCCCTATTTCATTAGACGGAATTGAAGAAGGAGATTTTACTATGGTATTTGGTTACCCTGGTAGAACACAAGAGTATTTACCATCATTTGCTGTAGAGCAAATTGTAAACGACTTAAATCCAGTGAGAATTGGAATCCGCGATAAAGCGTTAAAAATTACTGACGAATTTATGCGTGCAGACCAAGGTATCAAAATTCAATATGCTTCTAAATTTGCAAGTACTGCAAACTATTGGAAAAAATGGATTGGAGAAAGCCAAGGGTTGAAAAAAACAAATGCTGTTGCGGCTAAAAAAGCTTTTGAAAAAGACTTTATTGAGAGAGCAAAGAAAAATAAAAACACAAAAGCGTACGCTAATATCTTACCTGAATTCGAAAAGTTATATGCTGCTATTGCACCTTATGCTATCAGTAGAGATTACTTTACAGAAATCGGAATGCGTAATGCTGAATTATTAGCTTCTGCTTGGAGAGTTTATGCTTTAGAAAAAACATTTAACAACGAGCAATCATTTGAATCAAGAAAAGCAAACTTAATCAACGGACAAGAGCGTTTCTACAAAAACTACAGCAAAGTAGTAGATGAGAAAGTATTTGAATCTATTGTTTCATTATATGCTACTGATGCTCCTAAAGCATTTTTACCAAAATCATTAGTAAATGCTGATGTAAAAGCAATTACTAAAGATATCTATAACAATAGTAAATTAACTTCATACGAAGGATTACAAGAGTTATTAAAAGGAGATGCTAAACAAGTACAAGCAAACCTTAACAATGATAAAGGATACGTATTTGCAAAAGGATTAATCGAAAACTACCTAACTAACATATTACCTAAATATGAAGAATTAGATCGTGAGATTGCTGCTTTACAACGTACATATATGAAAGCTCAATTAGAATTATACCCAGATGCAAGAATTTTCCCAGATGCTAACAGTACATTACGTGTTACTTATGGTAAAGTAGACGGATATTTTCCTAAAGATGCTACATACTATGAGCCAGTAACACATTTTGATGGAATTATGGAGAAATATGTACCTGGTGATTATGAATTTGATGTACCATCTAAATTAATCGAATTGTACAATAATAAAGATTACGGAGTATATGCTGACAACGGTAAATTACCAGTAAACTTTATTGCAACAAACCATACAACAGGAGGTAATTCAGGAAGTCCAGCATTAGATGCACATGGTAACTTAATTGGATTAAACTTCGATAGAGTTTGGGAAGGAACAATGAGTGATATTTACTACGATCCTTCAATTTGTCGTAACATTATGGTTGACGCAAGATACATTTTATTCATCGTAGACAAGTTTGCAGATGCAAAACACCTAATTGAAGAAATGAAATTGGTTCACCCTAAGAAAAACAAATAAACAAAGTGTTGATTTTCAATAAATTACTAAGCTAAAAAAATTATATTTTTTTTTTACAAAAAATATAATCGAATCAAAAAAGTTATATATTTGTCTCGAATTAATAATTAACTTTTATAATTTAGTAAAATGAAAAAAATCGCATTAAGCATCGCTTTAGTAGCAATGATGGGAGTATCTTTCGTATCTTGTAAAGAAACTGCAACAGAACCAGCTCAAGAAGAAACTACAGTTGAAACTGTAACTGAAGAAGTAGCTCCAGCTACTGAAGAAGTTGTTACAGAAGAAGTTACTGAAGAGGCTACTACTGAAGCTCCAGCTACAGAAGAAGTAAAAACTGAAGAAGCTGCTAAATAATTAGCAAAACTATTCATAAAATAAGAAAACCTCGCTAAGCGAGGTTTTTTTATTTCTATCAGTTACTAAAAAATGCTACTGCATCTTTAGCAACTCTTCTACTAATTTTCTTTCGTTAGATAGTCTTGGCACTTTGTGCTGTCCTCCTAACTTATCTCCTTTTTTCAACCAATCGTAAAATAAGTTCTTTCTTGCCTTGTTAAATACAAGTGGATTTAAGGTCATATTATTAGCTCTCTTAGCTTCATAATCTGAATTTAATGCTTGTAAATTCTTATCTAAGGCTTGGGCAAACTCTCTTATATCTTTAGGCTCTTTAGTAAACTCAACGATCCATTCGTGAGCTCCTTTTTCCTTTCCTTGCATAAAAACAGGTGCTACCGTATATTCAGCTACCTCAGCATCTAAATCAATACACGTTTTGGCTAATGCTCTATCTGTATTCTCTATCATTAACTCCTCTCCAAATACATTGATAAAGTGCTTCGTACGCCCAGTAATTTTAATACGATAAGGAAGTAAACTTGTAAAGCGAACAGTATCTCCAATTAAGTATCTAATCAATCCAGCATTTGTTGTGATAACAATAGCGTAATTCTTTCCTAATTCAACCTGAGACAAAGGAATAATCTTTTCATTGCTTGTACCAAACGTATCCATTGGTATAAACTCGTAGAAAATTCCGTAATCAAGCATTAACAAAAGTTCATTACAATCGTTCTGATCTTGGATAGCAAAGAATCCTTCAGAGGCATTGTATATTTCGTAATATCTGAAATTGCTATTAGGCAACAACTTTTTATATTGGTCTTTGTAGGGTTCAAAACTTACACCTCCGTGGAAATACACCTCAGCATTAGGCCATAATTCCAGCAAGTCTTCTCTACCTGTTTCTTGAATAACACGGTTAAACAATACTAACATCCAAGAAGGTACTCCTGCAAAACTTGTTACGTTTTCATTTCTCACCTCTTTAATAATAGCATCCATCTTACTTTCCCACTCAGACATCAAAGACGTCTTATTACTTGGCGTGCTACTAAACTCAGCCCAGAAAGGCATATTATCAATTAAAATAGCTGATAAGTCGCCAAAGAAAGTGTTATTATCTTCATATAACTGTTTACTTCCCCCTAAGCGAAGACTCTTTCCTGTAAACAATTGTGAGTTTTCATTATTGTTTAAATATAAGCACAGTAAATCCTTAGCTGCTTTGTAATGACAGTTTTCTAATGCCTCATTAGACACAGGAATAAATTTGCTCTTCGCATTAGTAGTTCCACTTGATTTAGCAAACCATCTTATTTGTTCAGGCCAGAAGATATTACTTTCTCCTTTCCTTGCTCTTTCAATATAGGGCTCAAACTCCTCATACCTAAAAAGGGGTACACGCTCAGCGAACGTCTCATAGTTGTTTATACTTTCATAACCAAACTGCTGTCCTAAAACTGTTTTTTCATTTGTTCTCATCAAGTTTAAAAACAAATCATTTTGAACTTCATTCGGATATTTTCTAAATAAATCTATTTGATGAATTCTCTTTTTTAGAATCCAAGACGCAATAGAATTAATAATTGTAAATGCCATATATTTTCAATTAGTCTAATCTCTAACCTTTTCCGTGCGAAAAGTGTTTATCTGCAGTAGAAAATGTTTTCGTACTTTTACCACCTATCCAAAAATAACAATTTTATTTATGCTATACGAAGGAGTTTTAAACAAAATGCAGACGGAATTTAACAAGCCGATTGAATACTATTTAGTATTTAAAAACAACTTCATTAATATTAATCAAATCCTTAATAGAAATATTAAGATTGACTTTGTTGGTTATGAATGTTTAAACTGTGAACAAGAGAAAAAAATCTTTAGACAAGGATTCTGTTACGATTGCTTTTACAAAAGTGCTTCTGTTGGAGACTGGATTATGCGTCCTGAGCTTAGTCAAGCTCACTTAGGTATTGAAGATCGTGACTTGGAATATGAGATAAAAGTACAATTACAACCTCATATTGTTTACTTAGCAGTAGCAAGTGATGTAAAAGTTGGGGTAACTCGTAAAACACAAGTTCCTACAAGATGGATTGACCAAGGAGCATCTAAGGCAATCGAAATTGTAGAAGTACCCAATAGATACTTAGCAGGAATTACAGAGGTAGCCTTAAAAGATTCGTTTACAGATAAGACAAACTGGCGAAAAATGTTGCAAAACGAAGTGCTGGAGACAAACTTAGAAGAAATCAGAAACAGTTTAAAAGACAAACTTCCTACAGAAGTACAACCTTATTTTGACCAAACTAACGCTTCTATTTTTGATTTAGATTATCCTGTCTTACAATTCCCTACTAAAATTAAAAGTTTAAATTTAGATAAGACGCCTTCTTTTGAAGGAAAACTAAAAGGAGTAAAAGGACAATACTTATTATTTGAAGACGGAACAGTTTTCAACATTAGAACCTATGAAGGTTATGTTGTTAAGATAGACGTTGAATAAAACAACTATATAAAAAAAGCGCCATAAATATTTTATGGCGCTTTTTTTATGCATTACAGTAAAAAGTATTACTCCGTTTTTGCAGGCTCTTCCGTCTTTTTCTTTTTATTGAATAATCCCTTCAAACCTTCTCCAATTTTATTAACTACCTCTTCTGTTTCTTTCTTTTTAGTATCAACAGCAGGAGTTTCTCCCTCTGCAGTAGCTTCACCTTCTTTAGGTTCTTTTTTACCTCCTAAAAGGTCCATAAGAGCTCCTTTTCCTTTATCTACTAATTTGTTCTTTTGTTCCTCTACAATCTGGTTAGTTAGATTAGTAACTACTTCCCCCATATTAGTACCCACTTTAGGGTTTGAGAAGTTTCCTGTTAATCCAACTTTCACAGGAATAGCGTCAAACTTAGCACTATCTTTTGGTCCTAACTTTGTCAAAGTATTAGCAATGTCATTACCCAGCATCTTAGCAGGTACTTTGAAATCTAATGTATAATTCATCGATTGATCAAAACCGTGTTCTCCAGATACCTGAACAGACATATCTTTCAGTTTTAAGTCAAATGGTTTGAACTGAACCTTACCATTGTTAAAAACAATATGCATTTTCTTATTGTTCAAATCAAGTTGTTTTAAATCTACAAAATGAACTGCAGAATCTAATGTCGTCAATAACTTAGAACTTTTTGGATTGACGATAGCTTCTATCAAATCACCTTGTAAATCCCCCGTTAATGAAGTAACGATAGGTGATAAATCTGTAGCAGATAACTTACCATTCATCTTCACTCCTGCATTCATCTTACCTGTTATAATTCCTGCAATAGGAGCTATTTTTTTCAAGAACTCTAAACCTGTAAACGACTGTGTAATATCCAACATCTTTAAGCCTAAGTTCATATCAAACGTAGGAATAGCTTCTTTAGTAGATACGTCTCCTGCAAAGGTAATTGCTCCACCAAAAATATCTGTTGACATATTCTGTAAACGAGCAGTTTCGTCTTTAATCGTCAGTGTTCCCTTTACATTCTTCAATGTTAGGTTATCATAAACTACTGTGTTAGCATTAGCGTTAATTGTACAATCTAAGAAAGACGGAATCTTTAACGGTTCGCTTGAAGTAGTTGCTGTTTTAGTTTCTTTCTTTTCTGTTGACGCAGCTGTGTCTTCTTTCAACAAATCTGCTAAAACAAAATTGTTTGAATTCAAATTGAAGTTTCCTTTCAACGTTTGTTTTTTAAACAAGAAACCATATAAATTATCTAAACGACCATTCGCTGCTAAATCAGTAGTCCCTGTCTTTAAACTCAATTTATTTAACGTAACATTACTCGTATTAAACGTCAATGCAGCCTCTTGAATTTGCAACGGTTTTGCCATTGCTTCTGTTTCGAAGTTAAACCCTGTTAGTGATAAAGTACCAGCATTTCTTATATTTTGATATTGTTCTTTTTCAACAGAGTTCATATCAAAATTAGTAGCAACATTCGCTTTTAATACCCCAGTTAATGGGCTATCTAATTTTACTGGATAAGCTTGAGATACATTAGCCAAGTTAATAACCCCATCTAATTTAGCATCTACAATTGCGTTCTCCGTAAGATTTTTAATATGCGCTTTTGCATTAAAAGCATCCTTGTCAATTCGGAAAGACAATTTATTTATATCAACATAGGTATCTTTAATAATTCCTGTTTCATTCATCACATTAACATCCAGTAAAATGTTTTGAACTGATTTAGGCAAATCAGGGTATTTGAATGATGAATTATTAGAAGACATATGAATCGCTAAGGTTGGAATTGTTTTCTCTGTCAACTTACCCTTCACCTTACCATCTACTTTAAAATCACCTGTTGTACTTACACCTTTTAAATTTCCAGCATAAGCTTCAGGAATTAAACCTAAGAAGTTTTTAAAGTCTGAATCAGGTGTAGCAAATGTTAAGTCATATTCTTGACCTTCTTCTAACATTTGAAGATACCCATCAAATTTAAGAGGCAGTTGGTTAATTAAAGCTTCGTTTTCTTTAAACGTAAACTTCATATTATCCATATCCATACCGATCATCGCTTTCAACGATAAGTTTACATCGTTTAAAAACTTAGTACCATCCATTGTAAAGGCTACTTTCCCTTTCGATTCTGTATCTAAATCAAGTACATTTGCCGTTAAATTCCCTGTTCCTCTGTGGTACAATTCACTTACAGAAAACACCATTTTAGAACCTAAATCTGTATAATGCACGTTTACATTCTCAACTTCATAGTAGTTTAAAGCCAATGAGAACGGAGTACTTTCAGAATCATCACTATCTTCATCCTCCTTTTTAATAGCGATATCATAGTTAGCAATACCTTGTTCGTTTACAATTACGTTTACATCAGCATTAGCAACTTTAATAGATTCAATATTCATTGGTTCATCAGCCCCTTTGAATAGTTCCATTACAGACATATTTAAAACAATATCCTTTGCAAAAACTAACGTATCTCCTGCAAAAGGCTCTTGATTCACAACCACTAAATCTTGAATAGAAACAGTAGCTTTTGGAAAATTACGCAACAGACTAAGATCAACCTTTTCAAAGTTAACCGTTGCATTCAAATTATCGTTGATTGTCTTTTTTACTAAATCCTGAACTTTTCCTTTAAACAAGAAAGGTGCAGAAACCAATAAGATAATCAACACAAGTAGGACACCACCTACCCATTTTAAAACCTTTTTGTTCATATCAATTACTTTTTATACAAAATAACAAAAAAAGAGTCAGCACACATAATTTATGGCTGACTCTCCTATATTATTCAATCTTTTTAGGATTTATTTAATATTTAATTCAAAAGGCATAATTGTTTGAGCTCCTTTTAATGAATTAAAATAATTCAAACGCTCAATCATTTCAAAGTTTTCTTCCCCTATTTTTTCTTTGATTAAATCATCTTGTGTTTTCAAGATTGAAGCCCCTAAATAACTTCTGATTAAATCTTCGAACTTCATTTCATACTCTGGATAGTTTACAATTTTGTAGCTATCAATTTCTACTTTATTAGCTGCAAACTTGATAGCTGCATCTAATCCTCCTAATTCATCTACTAATCCATTTGCCAAAGCATCTTTTCCTGTCCAAACACGTCCTTGCGCTAAAGCATCTACTTGGTCAAAAGTCAATCCTCTTCCTGCTGCTACTCTGTTTACAAATGTTGTATAAATATCTTCAATACTTTCTGTAACTACCATTTTAAACGAATCATCAACATCTCTAAAAGGGCTGTAATTAGCTGAGTTTTTATGTGTTTTCACTTGCTCTGCATTTACACCATATTTAGACGCCAATGTTTTAAAGTTTGGCAACATACCAAAAACTCCAATCGAACCAGTTATTGTACTTGGATCAGCAAAAATTCGATCCGCATTACACGAGATATAATATCCTCCAGAAGCGGCAACATCCCCCATAGAAACAATGACCGGTTTTACTTTCTTAGTTAATTCAATTTCTCTCCAAATTAACTCAGAAGTTAAAGCACTTCCACCAGGACTATTTACACGTAATACAATTGCTTTAATCTTATCGTTCTTACGGGCTTTTTGCAAAGCTCTGTTAATAGATCCTTCACCAATATAGCTAAGGTTCCCTTCACCACTTAAAATCTGTCCTTGTGCATAAATAACAGCAATTTGATCTGAAGCACTTACTGAAGATAATTTATTGATAACATCTTTAGCATACTCTAACACATCAATCTTATTGTAATCTTTCTCTCCTTTTACCCCTACTGCTTTTTTAATAGCAGCGTGATATTCGTCTTCATAAGCAATTTTATCAACCAATCCTGCTTTTAACGCTTTCTCAGGAGTACGTGCCTCTAAGTTTTCAGCAACTTGATTTAATTGTTCAGTAGACAACTTTCTACTCTTAGCAATATCACCAACAATAGTTTCCCAAATAGAGTTTAAAAACACTGTTATTTGCTCTCTATTAGCCTCACTCATTTTATCTTCTAAATAAGGTTCTACTGCACTTTTATATTTACCATGTCTGATAACCTCCATATGAACTCCTGTTTTCTCTTGAAGTCCCTTTAGATATAATATCTCAGTTGAAAGCCCTCTAAAATCGACAGCCCCCACTGGGTTTACATAAACTGTGTCTGCTACAGAATTTAAGTAATATTCCCCTTGTTCATATACATTAGCATAAGCAATAACAAACTTTCCACTTGTTTTAAAATCTGCTAACTTCTCGCGAATCTCTCTTTTTTGTTCAACCCCTAATACAGAAGAATTATTTAAGATAGAAATACCTTTAATTCTATCATCCCCTTTAGCATATTCAATTGCGTTTAAAACATCAGACACTCCATCTTTTCCAGTTTCTTTATGTCCGAAGTCCTTAAAGTTGAATTTACCCGCGTAATCATATTTTACTTTAGAAAGATCTAAGTTGATTACTGTATTATCTTTTACAACAACACTATCAGATTTACCACCAAAAGCAACTCCTAAAAATAAGATTCCAAAAAACAGAATCATCATAAACAAAAATAGCCCGACAATAGTGGCTAAAACATTTCTTAAAAATCTCATATAAAAACAATTTTCTCTATTAGTATCTAAAACTAAAAATAGTTACAGTTTATAACACTAAATTTGCAGTTATTAACTTCTACAAAAGTAGCGTTTATTCAAATTTCTTTTATTTACTTTGCCTTATGTTTACGCAAAATCAAATAGTATTATCCATTGGCACGAATCAAGGAGATAGAATTTCAAATATTGAAAAAGCTATCGAATTGATTCACAAGCACATTGGAACAGTCATTAAAGTTTCTCCAATTTACGAATTTCCTGCATGGGGATTTGAAAGTGATCCATTTTACAATTGTGCGATTTACATACATAGTACCTTAAATGCAGAAACTGTTATCCAAAAAGTATTAGAAACAGAGCAAATACTTGGTAGAATACGTCCACAAAATCAGGAAGGTTATAGCGCAAGAATTATTGATATTGACATTATTTCTTTCAATCAAGAAGTTTATAATACAGAGAAACTAACGGTGCCTCACCCATTGATGCAAGATAGACAATTTGTATTACAACCTGCTGCTGATCTAAATTTAGATTGGGAACACCCTACTTTAAAACTCGGTTTTAAAGCATTACTTGCTAATTGTAAAGACAAAACTTCTGGACAGGTAGTTAAGCGTTTAGCTTCTCCTATTCAAAAATATGGTTTTACAAATGTAAACTTTGTAGCTATTGAGGGTAATATTGGTGCAGGAAAAACTACTTTAACTAACCGTATTTCTACAGACTTTAATGCTAAGCGTATTTTAGAAGGTTTTGCAGACAATCCGTTCTTACCAAAGTTTTATAAGGATGCATCTCGTTATGCATTCCCTTTAGAGATGTCATTCTTAGCAGATCGCTATTCACAATTATCTGATGATTTGTCGCAATTTGATTTGTTTAAAGAGTTTATCATTGCTGATTACTATATATTCAAGTCACTTATTTTTGCTCAAATCACTTTAGAGGAAGACGAGTTTAACTTGTATCAACAAGTATTTGATATTATGTATAAAGACACGCCGAAGCCTGACTTATACGTTTACTTATATCAAAACACAGAAAGATTATTAGAAAACATTCACAAAAGAGGACGTTCATATGAAAGTGAAATACCTGGTACGTACTTAGACAAAGTAAACCAAGGTTATTTTAGTTATATCAAAACCTTGCCAACAGACAAGGTTCTGATTATAGATATATCTGATATGGACTTCGTAGCCAATCAGGAAGATTATATTGCAATCTTAGAAATGATTCAACAAAAGCTTAGAGCTTAACGATTCATTTGTTGAAATAAATCCCAAATTACGACCCCTGCACTCACAGAAATATTAAGTGAGTGTTTGGTTCCTAATTGAGGTATTTCAATTACTCCTTTACTCAAATCAACAACTTCTTGATTTACACCTTTAACTTCATTTCCGAAAACAAGCGCATATTTTTGTCCTATTTCAACTTCGAAGTTATTAAGCATAACACTTTTTTCTACTTGCTCAACAGATTGTACAGAAACTCCCTCTTCATTCAATTGTTTCACTAAAGTAACAACGTCTTTTACATATTCCCATTCTACCGTTTCAGTAGCTCCTAAAGCTGTTTTATGAATCTCTTTGTTTGGAGGTGTTGCAGTAATTCCACACAAGTAAACTTTTTCAATTAAAAAAGCGTCACAAGTTCTAAAAACAGAACCAATATTGTGTAAACTTCTTACATCATCAAGTACTATAATAATTGGCGTTTTTTCAGAAGCTTTAAACTCCTCTACATTTTTTCTATCCAATTCACTATTGGCTAATTTACGCATAATGATAATTTTTATGCAAAAATAAGTATTCTATCAATTAGAATGCTCCTCTTAAGAAAATAGACTAAAAATACCTCAATCACAGAAGTCGCAATAATTGCATTTTAAAACAAAAACATTCACATTTTATCACTTTAAACTTATAAATATTATTAAATAAAGATAATTTTATATTAAAAAATTGATTATATTAGCAATAACACAAACCACCACTAACTATGTTCCGCTTTTATATAAATAGGTTAGCTTTATTAACTATAATAAATAATCTGATTTTTATAGTTTACTTTAAAGAGTTTCTAAATACAACTCCTTATAGTAGCACTTGGGTTATAATGACTGTAGAAATAATTTGGTTATTATCACTAACTTTCTTAATTATATTTCCTATCATCCTTTGTTCTCTATTACAAAATCAAAGGATATTTACACACAAACTACCTTTACTGGCGATTAGTTTATCATTTTTATCTGTACTTTATTTTTCCTTAACAAAAATGTAACAAGACAACCATCATTATCTTAATAAATAACATTTTATTGCTATTTAGATAATTCATTAGTAATTTTGCAGGTTCTAAAATTAATTTATACATGTTTAAAAGCCTGATACAAAAGATTATTACTTCCCCTCTTATTATTTACACTACCCGCTGTTTTATAGGTTTTTACATCGGTTACCTGTTATTTCTAAAAGTTCAAAGCTATGAAGTAATCTGGTTACTGATTTCAATTATGCTTGTTATTTCCCCCGAAGGCAAGCACTCTAAAAAACTTTCTGTTGAGCGATTTAAATCAAACTTAGTTGGATCTGTAGTTGGACTTATTTGCTTAGAAATACATCCTGAGACGAATCTTTATCTTTGTATGTTAGGTGTTTTCCTAACAATTATGACTTGCTACTTGTTTAATATACTTAACATGGCACGTGTTGCATTAGTCGCTTTAATTATTATTCTTGTACAACCGCATACAGGTGATGTAGAAGCAACTCCTCTTCTGAGATGTCTTTCAGTAACAGTTGGCTGCCTTATTGGATTGTCTATTACTGTAGTAACATCTACTATAATAAGAAGTCTAAAAAGACACTATGGAATACCTCTTTCATAGAACTTACGCCTTATACTATTTAGTTCTTATAAATAGTTACTTATATTTGTAAATTGATAAAAACAATGAACTATGGCTGCTAAAGCAAAGGCGACAAAGGAAACTCCTTTAATGAAACAATACAATGATATCAAAGCAAAATACCCAGATGCTTGTCTATTATTTCGTGTTGGAGACTTTTATGAAACATTTGGTGAAGATGCTGTTAGAGCTGCAAATATATTAGGTATAACCCTTACTAAAAGAGGTGCTGGGTCTCCAAGTGAAACAGAATTAGCTGGTTTCCCTCATCATTCTATCAATGTTTATTTACCTAAACTTGTTAAAGCAGGACTAAGAGTTGCTATTTGTGACCAACTTGAAGATCCAAAAACAACCAAAACAATCGTAAAACGAGGGGTGACAGAACTTGTTACACCTGGAGTTGCATTAAATGATGAAGTACTTCATTCTAAATCTAACAACTTCCTTTGTGCTATACATTTTGCTAAAAAGTCAATAGGAATAGCCTTTTTGGATGTTTCTACTGGTGAATTTTTAACCACTGAAGGAGATCAAGATTATATTGACAAGCTTTTACAAAACTTCTCACCAAGTGAAGTTTTAGTACAAAAAAACAGTAAAACTCACTTTATTCAGACTTACGGAAACCAATATAATTTGTTTTTCCTT
Source organism: Myroides phaeus (assembly GCF_009799805.1). NCBI lineage: Bacteria > Pseudomonadati > Bacteroidota > Flavobacteriia > Flavobacteriales > Flavobacteriaceae > Myroides > Myroides phaeus. Next base: position 1,493,800 of record NZ_CP047050.1, on the reverse strand, counting down.
GACGATTGGGTTTTCAAAAAAGACTTTGCTTTTGAATCTTTAACAACTCATTTTAAAACAAATTCTTTAAAAGGTTTTGGTGTAGAAGACTTAGAAGAAGGAACTATTGCTTGTGGGGCTATTCTTTATTATTTATCTGAAACACAGCATACCAAAATACAACATATCTCTAATATCCAACGTATTGCAGAAGATGCTTATGTATGGATGGATCGTTTTACTATAAGAAACTTAGAATTATACAATAGTTCTAACCCTAATGCTATTACTCTTTTAGATGTTATAGATAAAACATTATCTCCAATGGGAGCTCGTCTATTAAAAAGATGGTTAGCTCTTCCATTAAAAGACGCAAATAAGATTGTAGATAGACACAATGTTGTAGAAAAATTAAAAGAAGATTCTGAGCTTTTATTCTTATTCCAAACACAGATAAAGAAAATATCAGACTTAGAAAGACTAATTTCTAAAATAGCAACTGGAAAAATATCTCCACGTGAACTTATTTATTTAAAAGAATCTCTTGATGCTATTATTCCAATTAAAGAAGGTGCATCAAAAAGCAATAATAATTCGCTAAAAACAATAGGAAACAAATTACATAGTTGTGAACTATTAAGAGAGAAAATTGCAACTACTATTCACGAAAATGCACCTGTAGCAATAGCAAAAGGTAATGCCATAGCTTTTGGTGTAAACGCTGAATTAGATGACTTACGTAAAATCTCTACCTCAGGAAAAGAATTCTTAGAGGCAATGGAGAGACGCGAAAGTGAAAAAACGGGTATTCCTTCTTTAAAAATAGCTTTCAACAATGTTTTTGGTTATTACATTGAAGTTAGAAACACACATAAAGATAAAGTTCCTACTGACTGGATTAGAAAACAAACTTTAGTGAATGCGGAACGCTATATTACTGAAGAATTGAAAGAATACGAAAGTAAGATACTTGGAGCTGAAGAGAAAATCTATAAATTAGAAACAGAACTATACGAACAGTTTACTTCTTGGTGTGCACAATATATCAAACCAGTGCAACTTAATGCTACATTAATTGCGCAGCTTGATTGTTTGGGGTCTTTTGCTCAATTAGCTATAGACAACAATTATGTGCGACCTGAAATAAACGATAGTTTTGAACTTGACATCAAAGAAGGTCGTCATCCTGTAATTGAAAAACAGTTGGCTTATGATACTCCCTTTATTGCTAATGACGTTTATTTAAACAATACAAATCAACAAATTATAATGATTACCGGACCTAATATGTCGGGTAAGTCTGCTATTTTGAGACAAACAGCTTTAATTGTACTATTAGCTCAAATGGGAAGTTTTGTTCCCGCTACTAAGGTCACAATGGGTACGGTTGATAAAATATTTACAAGAGTTGGTGCTTCTGATAATATTTCGATGGGAGAATCAACTTTTATGGTTGAAATGAATGAAACGGCATCTATCTTAAACAACCTAACTAATAGAAGTTTGGTATTGTTAGATGAAATTGGTCGTGGTACAAGTACGTATGACGGAATATCAATTGCTTGGGCCATTGCTGAATATATTCACCAAAACCCTTCTAAAGCAAAAACACTATTCGCTACGCATTACCACGAACTAAATGATATGCAAGAGCATTTTGAAGGAATCAAGAATTACAACGTTTCTGTAAAAGAATTAAAAGACAATGTACTATTCTTAAGAAAACTTGTTCCAGGAGGTAGTGCACACAGTTTTGGTATTCACGTGGCTAAAATGGCAGGTATGCCTACTACGGTACTAAAAAGAGCTGAAAAGATGCTTAAACAGTTGGAGAAAGGACACGTAAAAGAAGATCATAAAGTAAAACCAGTAGTTGACGACATACAATTGAGCTTCTTCAATTTAGATGATCCGTTATTAGAGGAACTAAAACAAGAAATATTAGACATTGACGTCAATTCAATTACGCCTATTGAGGCAATGATGAAAATCAATGAATTGAAAAAAATGCTTAACAAATAAAGTCAATTAGGGTGTCCAACAAGGATACCCTATTTTGTTTTTGTGTATTTTCACTCATTCCCTACCCAAATATTCAAATCTTAGGTCGTTCATCTTCCTTTTTCAGACAATAGCTTTTGTCTTTAAAGTATCTTTAATCTTTTATTGTCTGTATACAGCAACTGATGTACGTGATAAAACGTAGACTTAACTAAAGACTCTTTTATACAACCACGATTAAAGCCATTAAGCGCTACTCTCTTCTACTAAACTTCCTAACTAAAACAAGAACACAACTTCTCTGCAAGAAATAACCTCTATCTTATTTTATTAAGAATCTACTTTATACAGCAATAACCAGTTTACATCAATCATCCTCAAAAAACATTTACTTTTTTTTAAAAAAACCACATTGTAAATCAATCGTTTAAAAAATATCTTTTACTTTTTTTAAAAAAGGATTTGCAGATATTAAAAAACCTACTATATTTGCACTCGCAATACAGAAGTAAAGCGAAGTTCTTAAAAACATAATGCGAAAATAGCTCAGTTGGTAGAGCGCAACCTTGCCAAGGTTGAGGTCGCGGGTTCGAACCCCGTTTTTCGCTCAAATATCACGCTCGGGTGGTGGAAGTGGTAGACACGCTGGACTTAAAATCCAGTGAGCAGTAATGTTCGTGCGGGTTCAAGTCCCGCTCCGAGTACAAAAAGTTCTAAACAATTGTTTAGAACTTTTTTTTTGCACTAAAGCAATATATTTCCCTATTTTTCCCCCTTATTAATTTTTGTTTCAAACCCTTTGTTTTTAATTTGATATGAGCGCGTTTGTTATTAGCCTTAAAGAAAATGGTAAGTTCAAATATACTTTTGAACACAGAAGAGGTAAAACTCTTATGACAAGTATGGAGTATCCAAGTAAGGAAGCTATTCGTAGTACAATTAATTTTTTAAAAAATAATACTGAGTTAATTTCTTTTTTAAAGTTTAGAACTCCAAGTGGTAAATTGTTTTTCAAATTAGCAATTGAAGATAACATCTATGCTACAAGTCGAAAGTTCACAACAGAATTAAGATTTGAAAAAGCAATGGAAGAAATCAATACTAACTTTGATTTAGCAGAAATATTAGATTTCACAATAGATATCTTTGGAGATTTATTTGATAATGATAAATAATCACCCCCTGTAATCAACTTACTTCCAATACTTAAGAAATTTATTCAAAAAAAGTCTCTTTTTTACTTGTTATATAGTATTTATTTACGCTATATTTGCACTCGCAATACAGAAGCAATCAGTATTGTAAACCAAATGAAGCTCGGGTGGTGGAAGTGGTAGACACGCTGGACTTAAAATCCAGTGAGCAGTAATGTTCGTGCGGGTTCAAGTCCCGCTCCGAGTACAAAAAGTTCTAAACAATTGTTTAGAACTTTTTTTTTGGACTTTACTTTCCATCCAACTTTTAAAACAACATTTAATAAGACTGAAATATCGAAAGGGAAAATAACCTCTAAAATCGTATTACTATAAAATCAAGTATCCTCTTTATCAAAAATTTTACAGTAATCGTATACTTATTAAACTAAAAAAACAACTTGAACATTGATATTCATCATATCACTTTTTTACTACTTCCCTACTATTACAATAATATTTGACCTATTATCTAAATTCAAAGAGGCACTATAGATAATTAAAATATAAAAAAACATTTTTTTAAAAACATAAAATACTCAACACCAGACACAAGAACTAAAACTCTATAAAAAATTCAAACTTTATTACATCTACCTATTGTAGAATACATATTTTACACTATATTTGCACTCGCAATACGGAAGTAATTAGTGTTGCAAACCAAATGAAGCTCGGGTGGTGGAAGTGGTAGACACGCTGGACTTAAAATCCAGTGAGCAGTAATGTTCGTGCGGGTTCAAGTCCCGCTCCGAGTACAAAAGTTCTAAACAATTGTTTAGAACTTTTTTTTTGCACTATTATTAAGTTTCTTAGAACCAAGATAAGTTTTACAATTAGTAAAACTAACGTAAATTCGAAAAATGAAAAAGTACCTATCTAATCTTCATTTTATAACATTATTACTGATAAGCATTAGTTTCGTTGTACTCACTTCTTGTACCAAAGAAAACAGCAATCCTCCCCATATTGAAGAAGATATAATTGCCAAAGACTTACAGATTAAAGCAGATTCGTTATACAACCTAAATCAACTAAAAAGCGCTTTTCACAATTACCTTGATTCTAATCTAAGATTCAAAAAACAAAAGGACTCTCCTAACATCACTTACAACAATTTAAAAATAGCCTCAATATACCTAATAATTGGTGATCCTAATAGTGCACAAGAAATTGTAACCAACGAATTAAGATATATTAGTGAAGGTCCTAATACATATCGCTTTTACGTTTATTCAATATTATCTATTTGCTACTCTGATTTAGAAGACTATGAAGCTTCCATCGCTTATAACAACCTCTCTCTTGATTTAGCTTCGTCTGATTACGAAATAAAGATGATTGAAAACAACAATGCACTAAATTACATTAAATTACAGCAATATGAGAAAGCAATTCTTTCTCTACAAGCTATCTTAGATAGTAAAGCTTTTGAAGGTCGTTCTGGAGAAAAAGCACGTGTGTTAAACAATTTAGGAAGAGCGAAGTTCTTATTAAATAACAATGAAGGACTTGATGAACTAAAACAAGCTCTGGAATTAAGACTACCTACAAGTCTTCCAGATGACTTATTTTGGAGTTACGTCAACTTAAGTGAATACTACCAAGCTCACGATAAAACTATAGGTAAACAATATGCTCAAAAAGCATTTGACATTGCACGCGATTTTGAAAACAAAAACCAGAAATTAATCGCTCTTGAGTACCTTATCAAAAACGAAGACTATAATCCAAATAACAAGTACACGAATATTGATTATATAAATCTATCAAAACAAATAACAACTGAAAACCAACAAGCAAAAAATCAATATGCAAAGGTTAGATATGATTTTGACAAGCATTCTCGTGAAAATGCTAAACTAAGATACAACTTACAACAAACTGAAATAACAGTTACAAAGCAATACAATGTCATCCTACTTATCTTCCTTTTCATCATAATTAGCGCTTCTATATTTGGCCTAATTTATAAACAATTAAAAAGAAGACACAAAAAAGAAAAGTTAGAACAGGTATACATCACTGAAACTACAATTGCTAAAAAAGTACACGACGAACTTGCCAATGATGTATTTAACGTACTTACACTTTCTCAAAACTTTAAACTTGATACTGAAAAAACAAAAAATCACTTAATCAACGATCTGGAACTAATCTATAAGAAAGCTCGTAATATCTCCTTACAGCATAGTTCTATTAGTACTGGCACAAAGTTTAAAGAGCATCTAACAAACCTCTTTAATGAATACAATACGGCCGCTTGTAGAATTATAATTACAGGTTTAGATAAGTTTGATTTTGACCAATTAGACAAAACTCAAAAAATAACCTTGTATAGAGTTATTCAAGAACTACTTGTCAATATGAAGAAACACAGCATGGCAACTTTAGTTGTTTTTAAATTTGAAGATCTAAAAAACAAAATAACCCTCTTTTACTCTGACAACGGAATTGGCATCATTCAAAAAGAAATCATTTCTAAAAATGGTTTATCGAATATGGAAAACCGCATCAAAAATATAAACGGAACAATTACATTTGATAATGAGAATAAATTAGGTGTAAAATATTTCATACAATTACCCAAAAGTTATGATTAAAAAAATTCTTGTAGTCGAAGACTACGACAGTATAAATGTTGGAATTGTAACTGCTTTATCAGAACAAACAAATGCAGAAATTTACAGTACTAAATACTGTGATGATGCTTGGTTAAAAATACAGAGTGCGGAACACAACAATTCTCCTTTCGACTTAATCATCTCTGACTTGTCATTCGAACAAGACCACAGAGAAACCAAACTACAAGGAGGAATTGACTTAATTAGACAAGTAAAACAATACTACCCTAAAATAAAAATAATCGTTTATTCAATTGAAAACAGATACATTGAAATAAATGATTTATTAGAGCATTTACAAGTAAATGCTTTTATCAGTAAGGGTAGAAATAGCATCAAAGAATTAGTAGAAGCTATTAATTATATTCAGAATGATGCAGATGCACCTTATTTATCCGCAGAAATACTTGAAGTCAAAAACAACCCTACCTCTCTTATTTTACAAGATGAAGATTTAGCAATTCTAAAATTACTTTCAGAAGGATATTCGCAAAGTGAAATAGGTAATAAACTAAAAGAAGATGAGCTATGCATTTCCAGCACAAGTAGTATAGAGAAACGCATTAGCAAATTAAGAATTTCTTTAAACGCAAAAAATGCAACTCACTTAGTTAGCATTGCAAAAGATATGGGGATTATTTGAAACAAAATGACATAAAATATCAACTAATAAGGTTTTCCGTAAAGGACACTTAATGACAATAATTATCTTTGTAACCGGAAAAGTTACAAGGTTTTAATATGTTAAGAATAATTACCTCTCTAATTGTGGTATTAGGGATTAGTATTAGTTGTGGTAGGCATCATAACGATACAGAATACGAAAAAATAGAAAATCTTGATATATCTGAAGCCGATTTAGACACCTGTTTAGAGACTTATAACGAATACGTAGACAAATACCCTGTTTTATTCCAAAAAGCTCTCTATGGTGATAAAAAAGCCTTAAAAGAATACTCTGATTTAATGCTATCTATTGCTAAAATAGAAAACAAGATTAATGAGTTGTCAAATGCTCACCAATTGCCTAATAAGCAATTCAAAAAATACAAGGAGCTAAAAAGTAAATTAACTCCATAAAAAAAAGCAGAAGATATATCTTCTGCTTTTTTTGTATTAAGATGCAGCCTCAAGGCGTTGCAATAAATTCTTGTTCAAGGCGTGTTCTGTATATTCTTTATCAACATTCAGTTCTTTCACCTCATCTTTACTTGGCAACTCATACATTGCATCCGTTAAGATCGCTTCACAAAGAGATCTCAATCCACGAGCTCCTAATTTATATTCTAAAGCCTTATCTACAATATAATCTAAAGCATCTTCTGTAATAGTAAATTTAATACCATCCATCTCGAATAACTTCTCATACTGTTTAATCAAAGCATTTTTAGGTTCTGTCAAAATTGCTCTAAGCGTTTTACGATCCAATGGATCCATATGAGTTAACACAGGTAAACGTCCAATAATCTCAGGAATTAAACCATAGTCCTTAATATCTTTTGGAATAATGTACTGCATTAAATTAGTACGATCTACTTGATCCACTTCTTTAGCAGAACTATACCCTACGGCTTGGAAATTTAAACGTTTTGAAATAATTCTCTCAATACCGTCAAATGCACCACCAGCCACGAATAAGATATTCTTTGTATTTACCTCAATGAATTTTTGGTCTGGGTGCTTTCTTCCTCCTTTAGGCGGAACATTAACAACACTTCCTTCCAATAATTTCAATAAAGCTTGTTGTACCCCTTCACCAGACACATCACGTGTAATAGAAGGATTGTCGCTTTTACGTGCAATTTTATCAATCTCATCAATAAAAATAATACCACGTTCAGCTTTCTCAACATCGTAATCTGCAGCTTGTAAAAGTTTTGTCAAAATACCTTCAACGTCTTCTCCTACATACCCTGCTTCAGTAAGAACAGTTGCATCAACAATTGCCAATGGTACATTCAACATACGAGCAATAGTTTTTGCCACCAATGTTTTACCTGTACCTGTTTGACCAACCATTAAGATGTTACTTTTCTCAATTTCGATGTCTTGATCTTCGTTATTTAATTCCTGCAATAAACGTTTGTAGTGATTATATACAGCAACAGCCATAACTTTTTTAGTTTGGTCTTGACCAATCACATATTCGTCTAAGAAAGCTCTAATTTCCATAGGCTTTTTCAACAATAGATCACTTGAAATAGCCTCAAGCTCTTTCGCATCATTCTCTTCTAAAATGATATCATAAGCTTGCTCTACACAACGATCACAAATATGAGCATCAATACCAGCAATAAGAATATTCGTTTCTGCTTTTGGACGACCACAAAACGAACATCTCTTTTCATCCTTTGCCATAAATAATTATTCTCTTATTAATACCTCATCAATCATTCCGTACTCTTTAGCTTCTTGTGCTATCATCCAATAGTCACGGTCGCTATCATGGTGTACTTTTTCCATTGATTGACCAGAATGCTTAGAAATAATTTGGTATAATTCGTCTTTCAACTTCATAATCTCTCTTGCTGTAATTTCGATATCTGAAGCTTGACCTTGTGCACCTCCAAGTGGTTGGTGAATCATAACTCTTGAGTGTGGTAATGCAGATCTTTTCCCTTCCGCACCAGCACATAACAATACAGCTCCCATAGAAGCAGCCATACCAGTACAAATAGTAGCTACATCAGGTTTAATAAACTGCATTGTATCATAAATACCTAAACCAGCGTAAACACCTCCTCCAGGAGAGTTTACATAAATACTAATATCTTTTTCGTTATCAACACTTGCTAAGAATAACAACTGTGCTTGAATAATATTAGCAACATAATCATCAATCCCTGTTCCTAAAAAGATAATTCTATCCATCATCAAACGAGAAAAAACATCCATAGAAGCTACGTTCATTTGTCTCTCTTCGATGATATATGGAGTCATACTACTTACAATTTTATCGTAGTACATACTATTTATACCGTGATGCTTAGTAGCATACTTTTGAAACTCTTTACCTATATCCATATGATAATTCAATTTTTTTTGATTTCTAAATATAAAAAAAATAAGCGTCTTTCCTTAACAGAAAGACGCTCAAATATACTTATTTTTTTCCGGATATTATTCTCCGTACATTTCCTTAACGAAATCTTTGTAAGAAACTTCTTTAACCTCAGCTTTAACTTTTTCGTTGAATAAAGCTAACATTTTGTCGTTCATCAATTGCTCAGAAATACGTTTAACCTCTTCTTGGTTAGACATAACTCTTGCAACGATATCTTCAACCATTTTATCATCTGGTTCAGCTTGTCCGAATTGAGCCATTTGATCTTTGATTAACTTAACAGTAAATGCTTTTACTTCATCAAAGTTTAATTGTAACTCATTTTGAGACATTACTTTTCCTTCAACTAATTGGAAACGTAAACCTTGCTCAGACTTAGCGTACTCAGCAGCAGCTTCTTCAGCAGTCATTCTTGTTTCACCTGCAGTTTCTAACCATCTTGTTAAAAATTCAGCTGGTAAATCAAATTTAGTGTTAGCTAACAAAGATTCGAAAACATCGTTTACAAATTTTTGATCAGCTTGACCTGCGAATTGTTTCTCAGCGTCTTCTTTGATTTTTTCTTTTAATTGCTCAACAGATGTTACAACACCTTCTCCGAACAATTTGTCGAATAATTCTTGGTTTAATTCAGCTTTCTCAGTTTCGTTGATTTCTTGAATAGTAAATACTACGTCAATTTCTAAACCGTGAACAGCATCGTGGTCAACACCTAAGTGCTCCATAAGTTTGTGATCATCTTCAAATAATCCTTTAGTACTTACAGTAACTTGCTCACCAACTTTTTTATTTAAAAATTTCTTTTGGTTTGTTTTAGTTCTGAATGCTTCAACAGCAACTTTAGTTTCTTTGTTGATTCCAGCTTCTTCATTAGTGAATGTACCAACTAATTCTGAAGTTTCTTCTACAGCTTCTTTAGAAACTAATTTCCCGTATTGTTTTTGGATAAACTCAACTTGCTCGTCTAACATTGCGTCATCAGCAACAACTTTGAATTTAGTAACGTCTTTTGCACCTTCTAAGTCAACAGTGAACTCAGGAGCCAATCCTAATTCAAAATCAAATTTTAATACATCAGCATCCCAGTCAAAATCTTCATTGTCCACTGGTAATGGATTTCCTAAAATATCTAATTTTTCATCTACAAGATAGTTTCCTAATTTCTCTTGCAAAATTTTGTTTACTTCTTCGAACAATACTGCTTTACCGTATTGTTTAAGAATTAAACTCATTGGTACTGCACCTTTTCTAAATCCTGGAACGCTTGCGTTCTTTTTGTAGTTAGATAAAACATTATCTACATTACCTTGATAATCTTCTTTTGCAAGCTCAATAGTTACGATTGCATTAAGAGCATCTACATTATTTCTTGTAATATTCATTTTTGATGTATTTACATATAAAATTGGGTTGCAAAAATAAATTATTTTTACAACCCAACCAAGTTTTTAAGTAATTGTATTTCAACTATTAATTTTTTATCTTCTTTGCGGCTCACCTTTTTGAAGGAAGCCATTTACTATTGATTGACAGAAAGTCAATACTACACTAAATAAAAGTGCATACCAAAAATTATCAACAGTAAATTCTTTCACAAAATAAGCACTCAATTGAATAATCACCGCATTGATAACTAATAAAAATAATCCCATTGTTATTACTGTTGCTGGCAAAGTTAAGAAAACCAAAACTGGTCTTAAAAACATATTTAACAATCCCATTGCAACGGCTACCCATAGCGCTGTTGTCCAACCTGTAACTGCTACTCCTGGTAATAACCAGCACAAAAACATAACAATAGCAGTCGTAATTAGTAATCTAACAATTAGTCCCATAATATTTTTTTATAAAAATAAGGAAAATTATTTATTTGTAGCAACCAAAGTAGGTCCTGGATATACTGCAGGGTTAACTAATGGAATTGTTGCGTGATAATGTTTGTTAATTACTCTTAAAATTTCAGCCGAAATAAATGCATATCCTCTTGCGTTCAGGTGTACACCATCTAAAGAGAACATTACTGTATTTAAATTCCCCATTCCTTTAAAATAATCAGCTGTATAAATCTGACCATCTTCTACTCGAAGACCAGCTACTGCTTTGTTTAAAACATCATTCATATCTGCTACAGCAAGTCCTTTTGTAGCCGCTACTGCTCTAATGATATTATTAAACTGTACTGTTGCTTCTTTTACTTTCTTCTGTTCCACAGGATTCAATACAAATGCATCACTTAAAGGAAAAGTTACTCCAACTTTAAGCATATCATCCATAACAGGACTTCCTGTTGATTGTGGTAATGAAGCTCCAATTTGAGGTTTACTTGTCAATAATAATAAATCTTTATCTGTAGCGTGTCTTGCCTTTCCAAAAGCTTGTGCCACCAATTTAATTTGTGGATCACTTATTGGAAAAGGAAATTGTCCTGCAGCAACTACAGCTTTAATACCTCCTTCTAATAAAGCAGACATATCTGTCAGTGTTCTATCTTCAACTAACAGTGGATTAGCGTGCTCTTTAGAAAACAATTGCAAACGATCTCCTTGTCCTCCTTTAGCTAATATTTGTTTCAACATACCAACTAACATATTCAATTGGTCTATTTTTTCAACACCTATTAATTCTGGTGTCAATGGGCTATATGGCACAGTCGTAAAAAACGGAATAGCTGTTACATCTGGTATTGTTGCTACAACTCCTTTTGCACCACCTGAAACTAATGTATTTGTAATTGTTTCGTAAACGTTTTTAAACACTCCAGCGTGTGTAATATCATTTGGCCCATATTGAGAAGGATCTAATCCTCCCATTTCATTTTGATCAACTCCTTCTCCTCCTGAAGTTGCATAAGACAATACGTCATTTGCTCCAATCCAGTTTGTAAAGAAAGTAGGTTTTAACGACATAGCATCTCCTAAAACCGTAGCATCATCACTTGTAGCTGTTCTTACGAAATACGGGTTCGCCTTTCCAACTGCTAAACCTGCAATACTACCGTATCCTTTAGCTAATAAATGATATGTTTTAGCTCCAGGAACTCCCGCATTATGGTATGCTTTTTTCTGTTGTGCTGTAGCTTCAATAGTGCTGGTACCCTTAATATTCTCAGGTCCTCCTGTAGACATATTAATCACCATTCTTGTTTTAAAGTTTGGATTCTCAACACCTCCAAATAAAAAACCTCCTACATTATTAACATCATCTGCAAAAGAAGGTTGAGTAAACTCTCCTCCTCCAACTGTTTTAAACTGATTTGCTAAAATATTAGGAAATGAATTCTCTTGTCCTGAACGGAAAACAGTTCCATCCATATATCCAGCTGTCAATGAGTTACCTATTGCAACATAAGAGCTAAAATCTGCATCACCAGCAGAATAAGTCCCACCATCAATTTTATCTTCAAAAGAAGGCTCACAAGAAGCTAATAAAGCCACTGCTGGTAATAATAATAAATATCTTTTTTTCATGTTCGTTCTTCTTTAAAATTAAAAACTATAGCTTAGACCAATACCTCCACTTGTAACAGCACTCTTATATGTTCCTCCAAAAGAAACATTTTGTCCGTCTTCCATATAGTAATCGTATGAACTATTTGTATCACTGAAATGAATATAAGAGAACACTAAATCTACACCAATTCCATTTTTGAATTTATACGTTAGACCACCTGTGTATGCTCTTGAGTCATTACGTGGTGTTTCAGGTGCAAAATACCCTTGTTGAACTGGACTTTGGTCAAAGTACCAACCAGCTCTCAAAGACAATTGTTCGTTTGCAGTATACTGAACACCAAATCTATAAGTATTAGAATCTTTATAATTACGTGCATTCACTGATTTTCCAACAGCAGGATTATCAACAAAATCAATCACTAAAGAGTCGTATAATTTCCAGAAAGTTCTGTTATAGTCAAAAGCAAAAAGCCATTTATTCCATTCATAAGAAGCTCCTACAGTTAACTCAGCAGGTAAAGGCATTTGTGCTTTGATTTTTCCATCTTTAAACAACGACTGTCCAAAAGCAGGAACATCGTGGAAGTTTGCTTTTCCATCATTTGCCTTCATAATAACTTTAGAACGGTAGTTAAGACCAAATCTCAAGTGATCATCAACATTAACCATATATCCTGCAGTCCATCCCCAAGCAGTTACACCTTTTGCCTCAACAGTAACATCCGTTCTGTTTCCTTGCTCATCAGTCATACTACGAGATACGTTTCTATTAAAAGTTACCCCACCATTTACAAAAATAGGTCCCCCTCCAAAACTGAAGTGTTTACTAACTTTTACAGCAATCGTTGGTTGAAAATAAATAGCCTTTAAATCAATATTATTTACCAAGTGAGAACCTTGCCAATCTTGATCCCAATCAACTGCACTTCCATAAGGTGAATACACAGCTAAACCAACAGTTAACCAATCTGTAGCCTTATAAGACCCATACGCATAAAAAGGTGTACCCGTATTTCTTGTCTTATTTTCCCAACCATAAGTTTTGTTTTGAAATTTTGTATCAGCTACTAAAACGCTTGCTCCTGCAGAAAAGTTAAATTTATCTTCCAAATAAACAGATGCCGCGGGGTTAAAAAACATTGTTTCTGCTCCACCTACTACTGCAACCCCGGTATGTCCCATCGCAAGTTGCTTATTGCCTTGCATTGCTACTCTATACCCTCCAGCAAATGCAGAATAAGACACTAAAGTAACAAGAGACAATGATAATAATTTTCTTATCATAATTGACTGTTATTTAAAATTCGTTTATTCCAAATATATATAGTAAATAGAGTTTTACAAATTTTTAAGTCTTATTTTAACAATTAAATTTCCTTCTTTTAATTTTTAATTAGTAAAACCACACAAATACAAAGAATACTAAAATAAGATTAACTAAATTTGAACAAAAAATATATTTTAACCAATAAATAAAATACTCCCCACAGCTACTTTATATTAAAAAATATTCATTTTATATATACTTTCCTCTCTGTTAAAGTTTTACAACCTACAAAAAACACTAAACAACGGGGATTCTACTTAAATAAGTCATTATTCCTCGAATTACACAAAACTGTCAAAAAAGAGCATCTTCGATTATTAAAATTACTTGTTCTATTTTTCTCGATGACAATAAAACACGTTATCTCCCATACTTGTCCCTACCATATTCGAAAGAAGTACCACACATATACCACATTCATTCGGTAAAAAGGTCGATTTTCGAATGAATGTGGTACTTATCTCGAACTTGTCTCGAACAAGGTATAACCAAACCCCTTACAGCCCCCGTATTTACAAGCACTCCAAGAATATCTAAAAAGTATTTGCAATGGTATTTAATAAGGCCTGTAAAAAACACAACCGCCCTATCTACATTTTAAAATAGATACCAATAAAAAAAGGTAAGCAGATTACTCTACTTACCTTTTATATCTCATTTAATAATCTCTAAAAAAGATTACTTATCTCTCTAAAAAATCTTTTACTATTTCGTAAAACATTTGTGGATTTTCTGCGTGTAACCAATGTCCTACATTTGGAATGGTTTGCACTTCAGAATTTGGAAAATGCTTCGAGATCATTTCTTCATCAGACTGTTGAATATAATTAGAATTCCCTCCTCTTATAAACAATGTTGGATTCGAAAAATAAGCATCTTCTTCTAACGCCTCACCTACTACCTCTTCATTAGCTCTAAACGCATCTAAATTAAAACGAAATGCCAATTGCCCTGGTTCTTTCCAATACAAACTCTTTGCTAAAAACAAGCGTGTACCATCTTCTTTAATTTCATTGCGCAATAAATCATCTACATCTCCACGAGATGGCTTCAACGTAAAATCTACCTTACTTAAAGCATCAATAATAATTTGGTGATGTGGAGGATATTGTCTTGGTGCAATATCAGCAACAATCAACTTAGTAATACGATCAGGGTATCTATCCGCTAATTTCATTACTACTTTCCCTCCCATCGAGTGCCCTAAAGCAATTGCATTAGCTAAATTATGATGATCCATATAACGTATTACATCTTCCACCATTAAATCATAAGACCAATCCATTGAATGAAAACTGCGCCCGTGATTTCTCAAGTCTAACAAATGAACTTCATATCCTTGGTCAGCCATTTGTTTTCCAAATGTCTTCCAGTTGTCAGACATTCCAAAATAACCGTGAATTACAAGAAATGGAATCCCACCTTCTCCTTCAATTTTTGAATAAAGAATATCTGCCATTACGATAATTTTCTGATATACATATTTACTACATTCTCAATTCCTAAGTAGATAGACTCTGCAATTAAAGCATGTCCAATAGACACTTCTAAAAGGTTTGGAATATTATTTTTAAAGAAAGCGATATTATCAAGACTCAAATCGTGTCCAGCATTAATACCTAATCCTAACTCAGTTGCTAATTCTGCAGCTTTTACATAAGGTTCGATTGCCTTTTCATTTCCTTTACCATACTGGTAAGCAAACTCCTCTGTGTAAAGCTCAATACGATCTGCACCTACTATTTTAGCACCTTCGATCATATCTAAAACTGGATCTACAAAGATTGATGTACGAATACCTTTTAATCGGCACTCATCAATTACTTCTTTTAAAAATTCTTTATGTTTAATTGTATCCCATCCAGCATTTGAAGTTAATGCATCAACTGCATCAGGAACAAGAGTAACTTGAGTTGGCTTACACTCGTAAACTAACTTCAAGAAATCATCCATTGGATTACCTTCAATATTATATTCCGTATAAACAACGTCCACTAAATCTCTTGCATCTTGGTAACGAATATGTCTCTCATCCGGTCTTGGATGAACAGTCACACCTTGAGCACCAAATTTCTGAACGTCTTTTGCTACTTGTAATAAATTTGGAACGTCTCCTCCTCTTGAATTACGTAGAGTAGCAATTTTGTTGATATTAACAGATAGCTTAGTCATATTTTTAAATTTTAAACACAAAAATACAAACTATAATTAACGTCTATTGTTTTATTTTTGATTATTTTGCACTACTAAATTAGAGAGTGTATTATGTTGGCGTCAGAAAATTTACTTACCACAGATTTACCTATCTGCAAATTGAACACTTTAATCGAGGAAATACTTCCTCAATTAGAAGATTGTTCGTTTTCCCATTTTCCTATTGTTGACCAAAACAACAATTGGCTTGGTAATATTTTATTAGAAGATTTACAGAATGCTTCTCCTGATCAATCTGTAGAAGACATTATGTACGACATAGAAAAATTTTGCTTAGTAAATCACAATGACCTCAACCCTTTTGATTTCTTTGATTTGTTTCATAAAAATGATACAAATGTTATTCCTCTAATTGACGAAAATGGTTTTTTACTTGGCGTTTTTTCAAAGGAAACGCTTTTAAATGAATGGAGTAAAACCTTGTTTTTTGAAGAAAAAGGCACATCTTTTGTTGTAGCAAAACACCTACAACATTATAGCTTTACTGAAATCACTCAAATTGTTGAAAGCAATAATGCTAAGATTTTAGGAATTCTATTACTTGAAGCGAGTAATGATATGTTCCATATTCTAATAAAAACAAATGGCGTTAACACCCAAGTAATATTGGATGATTTACGCCGTTACAACTATGAAATACAGACAAATCTTTTAGATGATTCTCATTATAATGATTTAAAAGAAAGATCTGATTACTTAAATAAATATCTAAACATATAATATGAAGTTTGCGATTTATGGACAGACGTGTAAACCTATTGTACAAAATATTGTACGCAGGTTACTAAACCTATTTCAAAATTATGATAATACTGAAATTATCTTTGAAGAAGGATTTTACCGTCTATTGAAGGAACAAAATATTCTTGACAAAGAATATGAAACGTTTGGAAATTCAAATAACCTAACAAGTGATGTGAATTTTTTTATAGGGATTGGTGGAGATGGAACATTACTGAGAGCAGCTAATTTCATTAAAAACACAAATATTCCTGTTGTGGGAATTAACGCAGGGCGTCTTGGCTTCTTAGCCAATGTACAGCACGATAATTTAGAAGAACAAATTCCTTTGTTGTATAAAAATGAATTTAAAAAGTCTAAACGTTCTCTTTTAAGCTTACAATGTACACCTGAAGAAAACAATAAATTTGATTTACAATTTGCTTTAAACGAAGTTACTGTGTCAAGAAAAAACACAACTTCGATGATTACAGTTGAAACTTATTTAGACGATGAGTTTTTAGCTACTTATTGGGCAGATGGTCTTATAATCTCAACACCTTCTGGTTCTACAGGATATTCACTTAGCTGTGGTGGTCCAATTATAGAACCTGAAACAGGGTGTTTTGTACTTACTCCTTTAGCGCCACATAATCTAAATGTTAGGCCTTTAGTAATTAGAGATAATTTGACAATTAAATTACGCGTGAGTTCAAGGGAAAAACAATTCTTAGTTTCTTTAGACACTACAACAGAAGCAGTAGATAATGATACGGAAATTACAATATCAAAAGCACCGTTTACTATTGACCTTGTAGAATTCCCTAATCAAAGTTTTATTAAAACATTGAGAAACAAACTTCTTTGGGGAGAAGACAAAAGAAATTAATTATAATGCTTCGAACTATACTTTTTATTTAGTTTTAGCGTTTTAAAAATCAGAAAGCACCATATATGTGAATATCCTACGTAAAAAGTTACTCTTTTGAAATACGATATTACTATATTTGCAAATTATTTTAACAGAATGAACAAAATCCTAATATCTCTTTTAGTGTTATTTACGGCTACTATTGCTCAAGCACAAATCCACGAAGTTGGACTTGGAGTTGGTGGCTCTAATTATGTTGGAGATGTTGGGTCAACTAAATACATAGACCCTACAAATGTAGGTTTCAATGCTTTTTATCGTTGGAATAGAAGTCCCCGTCACTCTTACAAAGTAAGCATTTCGCAAAATAAAATATCAGGCAATGATGCCAAATCAGATATGCAAAGCCGAAAAGCAAGAGGATATAGTTTTACAAATACAATTCAACAAGTTGCGGTAGGTGTTGAATTCAATTTCTTTGAATTTGACTTACACGAAGAAAACTTTGGGTTAACTCCTTATTTATATATTGGAGTTGCTGGTATTCGCTAT
Source organism: Myroides phaeus (assembly GCF_009799805.1). Taxonomy (NCBI): domain Bacteria; kingdom Pseudomonadati; phylum Bacteroidota; class Flavobacteriia; order Flavobacteriales; family Flavobacteriaceae; genus Myroides; species Myroides phaeus. Next base: position 1,475,803 of record NZ_CP047050.1, on the reverse strand, counting down.
AATGACTTACACTATAGGACTTTTGAACCGATTGAGTCATATGATCCAACAGGAATTGATGATCTTGATAAATTGAATAAAAAATCTACTGATTTGGTTAGAGGTTCTAAAACAAATTCTGTTGCGATTCCTTTTGCTGGGGGTATTAAGCTTAGACTTACTTCACAATTGAATTTAAACGCAGAAGTAGCGGCGAACTATACATTTACAGATAACTTAGATGGTAGTCACCCTAAACAAGAAAATAGAAAATCCTACAGTTTTGGAAAAAATGGAAACGACTGGTTTTTCTACTCGAGCTTAACACTAAGCTACACTTTTGGTAAAAACCCTTGTTATTGTGCAGACTAAATGAATTTGAAAGAACAAATAGACGTAAACAACATCCCCCAACACATTGCTATAATTATGGATGGTAATGGTAGATGGGCTAAGAAAAAAGGATTCCTAAGAACTATAGGCCACGAAAATGGTGTAAAATCAGTACGTACTACAATTAGTGAATGTGCTGCTATGGGGATTAAAAACTTAACACTCTATGCTTTTTCTACTGAAAATTGGAATAGACCAAGATTTGAAGTACAGAAGTTAATGGAAATATTAGTTAAGTCTTTAAAGAAAGAATTACCTACTTTCACCAAGAATAACATCAAATTAAATGCTATCGGTGATCTAACACTTCTTCCTAAAAAAGTTCAAGAAACTTTACAAGAGGTAATCGATAGTACGAAAGACAATACCCATATGACTTTAACCTTAGCATTGAGCTATGGTTCAAGAGCCGAATTAATTAATGCTGTAAAAGAAATTTCTTTTAAAGTTAAAAATAACTTAATTTCGGAAGCTGATATTGACGAATCAGTTATTAATAATCATCTTTACACTAATGACCTACCTGATGTAGATCTATTAGTTAGAACAAGTGGAGAGCAGCGTATTAGCAATTTTTTGCTTTGGCAAATAGCTTATGCTGAACTTTATTTTACTGAAGTTCTTTGGCCAGATTTTACTGAAGAAGAACTTTACAAAGCCATTCTTACCTATCAAAATAGGGAAAGAAGATTTGGAAAAACGAGTGAACAAATTAAATAAAAACGAATCTAATGTTTCAAAAAGGTACATCTCTTTTTGCACTGTTTATCGCAGGTTTAATATATACTAGTGCTCAAGCACAGGATAGTATAAACATCCCTTCTTTTGAAGCTCCTAAGCACTATGTGTTAGGAGATATTGTAGTATCTGGAAAATTTAGCTTAAATCCTCAGACGATAGTTACTTTCACTGGTCTTAACAAAGGGCAGAAAATTGCAGTGCCAGGAGAAGAAATTTCTAATGCTTTAAAAAAGCTATGGAACGTTGGTTCTTTTACTGACATTAATATTTATGAGACATCTGTAAAGAACGATACTATAAACATTGAGTTAACGCTTAATGAATTACCTCGTTTAAACAGTGTTAAAATTAAAGGTTTCAAAAAATCTAAGTCAGAAGCGCTTATTAAAGAAGCTAAATTGACTAAAGGTAAAATTGTAAATGATAACTTCTTATCTACAACAAAATACTTCTTGTTAAACAAGTATAAGAAAGATGGTTTCTACAATACAAAAGTTACTTTAAATACTGTTGCTTCAGATTCTACTAATAGAAAAGTAGACTTATTAGTTGGTATTGATAGAGGTAAAAAAGTACGTATTTCGAAAATTACTTTTGATGGTAACCAACAGTTGACAGATAAGAAACTGAAAAAAGCAATGAAGGAAACAAAAGAACGTAGTCCTTTTAACCCATTGCGTATATTTAAAGCTTCTAAGTTTATCAAAAATAAATATGAAGAAGATTTAACTAAGATTGTTGATAAGTATAAAGAAAGTGGATACCGTGATGCTCGTATCATTGCTGATACGACAGACTATGATCCTAAAACAAATCGCGTAGCTATTAATATCGATGTTACTGAAGGAAATAAATACTACTTCGGTGATATTCGTTTTATTGGTAACACAGTTTACACTAATAGTCAGTTAAGAAATATCTTAGGTATTCAAAAAGGAGAAACGTATAACGGTATTCTTTTAGACAAGCGTATTCAAGACAATACAAGACCTGATGGTTTTGATATTACTAACCAATATCAAAACAATGGTTATCTATTCTCTCGTATTACGCCAGTTGAAGTAAAAACAGCAAACGATACAATTGACTTCGAAATTAGAATTGCTGAAGGACCAATTGCTAAATTTAATAATGTAACTGTATCAGGAAACGAGCATACACACGACCACGTAGTATATAGAGACTTAAGAACCAGACCTGGGGAAACTTGGAATAAGGCATTAGTTATGGAAACAATGCGTAAGCTTGGTTCTTTAAACATCTTTGATCCACAAGCAATTAACCCAGATATCCAAAATGCTGATCCATCTTCAGGTACTGTTGATGTTGAATGGCAAGTAGCTGAAAAAGGTTCAAGTCAAGTTGAGCTTCAAGGTGGTTACGGTGGAGGTGGTTTCATCGGTACGTTAGGTCTTTCGTTTAATAACTTCTCTTTGAGAAATATATTTAACAAAAAATCATACCAACCTTTCCCAATGGGAGACGGACAAACAATGGCTTTACGTTTACAAGGAAGTACGTATTTCCAAACCTATAGTTTAAGTTTCTCTGAGCCTTGGTTTGGTGGACGTAAACCAATCAACTTCTTTGGTACTGTTGCTTATAGTAAACAAAACCTATATGACTATGTAAATAGACGTACAGACAGAAGTAGAGGTTTTAATATTACAACGTTACAGTTTGGTATTGCTAAACAATTAAATGTACCTGATGATTATTTCGTATTATCTCATACATTGAGTTTCCAATATTATGATATGAACAATTACAACACAGGACTATTTACTTTTGGTGATGGTGCTTCTCGTAACTTGTCTTATCAAATTGAGTTAAGAAGAGATAACCGTGGTATGGACCCTATCTTCCCTACTTTTGGATCTTTCTTCAGTATTAGTGGTAAATTCACTGCACCGTATTCTTTATTCAACAATATTGACTACAAAAACTTAGGAAACCAAGAAGAGTACAAAAGACGTGCTTTAGCGAATTCTATTGATCCTGTAACAGGAACAACTATTCCTCAAGGAACGTACTTAAATGAACAAAACAGACCTGTTAACAATTGGGAAGACGCTGCTGCTGATGTAGCTAAAGTTGACCAAAAAAGATTTAACTGGTTAGAATATTATAAATTGAAATTTAAAGGAGACTGGTACACAACAGTTTTTGATAAGTTAGTTCTTAGAACAACTGCTGATTTTGGTTTTATGGGAGCATATAACAATGATCGTGGTGTTGTTCCGTTTGAAAGATTCTATTTAGGTGGAGATGGTATGGCAAACTTCTCTTTGGATGGACGTGAGGTTATCCAATTAAGAGGTTACCAAAACCAAACATTAACTCCATATAATGATAGAGGAGAACAAGTTGGAGGTACTATTTATAACAAATTCTCGTTAGAATTACGTTACCCAATTACATTAAAACCAAGTGCATCAGTATATGTATTGTCATTTGCTGAAGCAGGAAATGCTTATGAATCATTCAAACAATACAGTCCTTTTGAACTTAAAAGATCTGCAGGGTTAGGTGTGAGAGTATTTATGCCTATGTTTGGTTTACTTGGTATTGACTTCGGATATGGATTTGATACAGTTCCTGGAACTACTCAAAAAAGTGGATGGCAAACGCACTTTATCCTTGGTCAATCGTTTTAATGTACTTGTTGCATAAAATTTGATTAAAATGAGAACGCTATTAGCCTTTATTTTTTGTATATTTAATATTACCTTTCTCCTTGCACAAGGAGGAAGTGCTCGTGTGGCTTATATTGATATGGAATATATATTAAGTCAGACACCTGAATATATAGAGGCAACAAGTCAATTAGACGAAAGAGCTGGTACTTGGAAAGCAGATATAGACAAGAAAAAAGCAGAAATTAAAAAGTTAAAAGATAATTTAGCTGCGGAAAGAATTCTACTAACTCGGGAATTAATTGAGGAAAAAGAGGAAGAAATCACCATTTTAGAAGATGAACTTTTTCAATACCAACAAAAAAGATTCGGTACCAGTGGAGATTTAATTACACAGAAAGTTATGCTCGCTAAACCTATTCAAGACCAAGTGTTTTCAGTGGTTGAAGATATAGCTGAGGCAAGAAAATTTGACTACGTTCTTGATAAAAATAGTGAAGCTACAATGGTCTTAGCTACAAAAAGGCACGATATTAGTGACCTTGTTCTAAGAAGAATGGCTACTTCTCGTAGAAAACAGGGTATGAGCAAAAAGCAAGTACAAGCTGTTGAAGAAGAAGAAGAAATTGAAGATGCAATGTCATTAAGACAAAGTCGTCGTGAAGAACAAAAACGTAGAAAAGAAGAAGCTGAACGCATAATGCGCATTGAAGAAAAGAAACGTCAAGAAGAACTTTCTACTAATGCTGCATATCAAAAACAACAAGAAGCTTTACGTTTAAGAGAAGAACAAATTAAAGCTCAGCAAGAAAAACAAGATAGACTTGCCAGAGAAAGACAAGAAAAAATAGACGCTCAGAAACAATTACAGCAAGAGAAAATTAAAGAAGCTGAGCAAAAAAGAGAACAGCAAGAAGAAAATAAACAGCAAGCAATCAAGGATCGTATAAAAGCCATTGAAGAACAAAAAGAAGAGGCAGACAGACGAAAAGCTGAAAGAGAGCGTTTATTAGCTGAAGAAAGAGAACGTAGAAGATTACAAGCTCTTGAACAAGACTCTAAAAAATCAGCAATTGATGTTGAAAAATTAAAAGAAGAGCGTAGATTAGCTCAAGAGAAAAGAGAAGCTGAGCAAAAACGTAAAAAAGAAGAAGCTCTGAAACGCAGACAAGAATTAATTGACGAAAATCAACGCAAACAAGAAGAAAGACGTCAACGAATTCTGAAAGATCAAGAAGAACGTAAAGAACGAATTGAAAAACAAAAAGCGGAAGCTTTAAAACAAGCTGAAGAGGCTAAAAATAAGTAAATAACAAGAAATTTATAAAATCAAAAATCGAGACAATGAGAAAAATGAAATCTTTATTAATCGCAGCTGTTATGTTCTTAGGTGTAAGTTCAACTGCTGTTATGGCTCAAACGAAAGTAGCACACGTTGATGTAAGAGCATTAATGACTGAGTTACCAGCAATGAAAAATGCAGAAGCTGAATTAAAGAAAATTGGTGAGGGATATCAGAAGAATTTTGAAACTATGATGAGCGAATACCAAACTAAAATTCAAAAATACCAAGGAGAAGCTGCTACTGTAGGTGATGCTAAAAATGAAGAAAGAGCTAAAGAAATTGATGAATTACAACAAAGAATTCAACAATTCCAAACTACTGCTCAACAAGACCTTCAAAAGAAAGAGTTAGAATTAACTCAACCTATCTATGAAAAAGCTTTAGCTGCTATTCAAAAAGTTGGTCGTGCAAAAGGATTCCAATATATTATGGATTCTTCAATCGGACAAGGGGTTCTTTTAGCTGATGGTACAGATTTAATCACTGACGTTAAAAAAGAATTAGGAGTAAAATAATTCCTAAAAAAAAGAATAAAATATTTAAACCACTCTTTATCAAGAGTGGTTTTTTTATATTTGTATATGAATAAAAACAATCCTATAGGTTTATTTGACTCCGGCATTGGCGGAACCACTATTTGGCAAGAAGTAAGTCTTTTAATGCCAAATGAAGATACTATCTTTATTGGCGATCAACGTAATGCGCCTTATGGGATAAGACCAAAACAAGAAATCGTAGATCTTTCTTTTAAAAACATCGATTATTTATTATCACTTGATTGTAAAATTATCGTTGTTGCTTGTAATACAGCTACTACTAATGCTGTTAAAGAAATGAGAGAAAAATACCAAGTTCCTATTATTGGAATCGAACCTGCTATCAAGCCAGCTACAATTCTAACAAAGACATCTAAGATTGGTATTTTAGCTACCAAAGGAACCATTACAAGCGACTTTTATAGTGCGAAAGTAAAACAGTACCCTCATATTGAAATAATCGAGCAAATCGGCTATAATTTAGTCAACCTCATCGAGTCAGGAAAAATACATTCTGACGAAATGAAAAAACTATTAGCCTCTTATGTCAACCCAATGGTAGAGAAAGGAATTGACACCCTTGTTTTAGGATGTACACATTACCCCTATTTAAAGCCAATTATAGAAACTATAATACCAGAAGGAATACAAATTATTGACTCAGGTAAAGCTGTTGCTAAACAGACTAAAAAGGTACTAAGTGAGCTTGACTTACTTACTAATCGTACTACAAAAGGAACAAACTACTTTTTTACGAATCACGACTTGAATATCTTAAAAGAGTTTGCTCCATCTGATGGTATTATTGAACACAGAGAGTTTTAGTTTATAAACACCCCATATCCCCAATTAGATATAAAGTTAATTGAATTTTTTAAATAGTTGACTTTGCATATGATCTCAATAAAAAAGGTCAATACTCAATTGAGTATTGACCTTTTTTGTTCTATATAGTTTACTTCTTTATTCCTTGTACCAGCTTGAATACATAACATAATTATTAGCTATGCGTTCTACTTCTCCTCCAAAATCTGAAGCGTTGATATCTTTTACTTTCTTAGCAGGAACTCCTGCATAAATAGCACCTGATTCAACAACTGTGTTTTGTGTTACTACAGCACCCGCAGCAATAATTGTATTGCTATGTACCACACAATTATCCATCACTATTGCTCCCATACCAATTAATACATTGTCGTGAATAACACAGCCGTGTACTAATGCATTATGTCCTATCGAAACATTATTACCGATTATTGTAGGGTGCTTTTCGTATGTACAATGAACCACTGCTCCATCTTGTACATTTACTTTATCTCCTAAAACAATTGAATTTACATCTCCTCTAATGACAGCATTGAACCAAACACTGCAATTCTTGCCAAACTTTACATCTCCAACAATAGTAGCATTCTCTGCTACATAACAATCTTCCGGTATCTGAGGACTTTTACCTCTTACTTCTTTTATAATCATAATATAGTGCAATAAAAAATCCCGATAAATATCGGGATTTTTTTAATTAGTCTTTTACTCCTGGACAATTACATTCTAAACTCGTACGCTTTGGAAATAAATTAAACCCTACTGTAAACTGGTGGAAACCAGAATTACTAAAAGTTACATCTCCTGTTAGCTGTGAATAAGAATAAGAGAACATTACATTCTTATAATTTCCTCCTACTAATGGAGTAATATATTGTAATCTTTCTGTTTTTGTTTTACCATTTTCAATATGATCTGCACCATCAAGACTTGTTCTGTATGATACTCCAGCCCATATTCTACCAAAATCAAACTGTCTATAAACTTTCATATTTATATCCATTGTTTTCTCTTGTGTCTCTTCAGTATATTGGAACATAGCAGATGGTTCATATATCCAACCCGTACCATATTTAGTGTTTCCAAAGCTATACCCTGCTCCTAACAAATACTTACGTAGATTGTTACTTTCTGCATCAGAATACATCTTCTGCGTGCTTGATACTGCATTTTTCACTGTCAACATAGAAAAGAAGTTTCTATAATGATAAGCAGCTCCAAAGTCTACTGAGAAATAAGAGTCCTTAGCTTCTATTCCTCCTCCTATAGTTGGATCAAAACTACCTCCAAACTCAGACTCATCTAAAGTTGTACGAGCAAAACCAGCACTCATACCAAAAGACAATTGATTCAAATCATAACGAGATTCACTAAACGAAATATGGTAAGCATAAGTTGCTTTAAAACCTGTTTGCTTATGATAACCGTTTTTATCGTTAAAGGCAATAATACCAACACCTGAATTATCACTTAAACGACTACTCGCAGCTAAAGTCATCAACTTAGGAGCATCGTCTACATCATTCCATTGTTGTCTCATTGTCATCCTAACTTGAGTACTATTTTTTATACCCGCCATTGCAGGGTGTAAAAGATAATAGTTATCAGCCAAATATTCTGAGTACACAGATAAGCCTTCTTGTGCAAAACCAAATTGCGACAATAACAATGCTACAGCTAAATAACGTTTTCTAAATATCTTCTTCATAACTTAATTATCTTTTTAAAGAGAAGTGTCCTTTGTAACTTACTTTACGTCCATCCAATTCTTTATTGGCTACAAAATCAGTAGTAAACTCTACTGTAAACCAATAGTCTGTTGAAGGTAATTGTTTTCCATTAAATGTACCATCCCATCCTTCTCCTTGTGGACTCATTTGTTTTATCAATTTACCATAACGGTCATAAATGTATATTCTCGCTTCTGGGTGTCCTTGTAATCCAGGAATATTCCAAGTGTCATTATATCCATCTCCATTTGGAGTAAAGAACTTTGGATAACCGAAAACAGAAAACGTAGTAAATGCAGAACATCCTGATGCTATATCACGTACCCAAGCAGTATGCTCTCCAATCGGAACATTGTAAAAATGACTTGACGGTTGGAATGCTCCTGTGTCAATTCTAAACTCGTACCCGCTTGTAGTACCACTTGCTAATCCAATAACAACAGCTGCTTGACCTTGTTCATTAACATCTAAAGAATTGATCATACCTGTAGAGTCTGTATTTTCAACTACAACAGACATAAAGTCTTCTACAGTCCATACATTGTTTACATTACAAGAAACAATCGTTACTCCTTCTGCTGGCTTCTCATTTTCATTTGTTTCATCTTCTTTAGATAGACCAAAAGGTTCTTTTTTAAAGTCTACTAAAGCTCTATATGTACCTGCTTCGGTTACATTATATTCAAAAGGAGCTGTCTCAATAGTTTTAATACTCCTAAACCAATAAGAATTACTTGTAGCATCAAACTCTCTCTTCTGCCAAGTAACTTTAATATCACGATTTAAATGATCTTTATTAGTCACCCCTAAAGTAAGATCAGAAACTTCTCCGTTATCAGAATTCTTACATAATTGTAATCTACTTTCAATTGGGTAATATTCTACTTCTGGACTTGTACCTAATGTTGCATAAAAAGAACTTGCATTATTAGCTCCACAGCTGAAACCGTCTTTCATCACTACCTTAGCCCAAAGTAAATCAGAACTTTTTCCCATCATTATAGGATATTTAGTTACTTTCTCCTCTGGAATACGATTTATATCAGCTAAAGCATCCTCTTCACTTTCATAATAAGCTACGGTTACATTAGCACCTTCTGGATATAATGGTGGTTGTGGTTTTATTATAAAGTTCCCTAAAGAATAGTAGTCGTAAGCTCTAAGATTAACAAAGTAATATTGGCCTTCATTTTCCTTATCACTTTGACAAAATCTGAAATTCTTTTTGTCAAATTTGTAAGTTGAAATGTCGTCATAGCCTAACGAAGCATAAAAGAATGCTGTATTATAATTCCCCGTCTCTAATTCAGTTAATCTTGTCCAAATTTCTCTTGCTTCATTAATATTTACAACTATTTCAGCTCCAATTATTCTATTTTGATTTGCTTCAGCGTCAGCTTTAGTATTAAAATATCCAACTGTATATTTCCCCTTAGGATCAAAACCTACAACTCCTGCTTCTTCATAAGTAACAAATGTTCCCTGAAACTCATCCTGAATCCACTTAGTCATCACTTTATTTTGATTTGTCAACACCAAACTGTATGATTGAAGATTACTATCACAATAAGTTAAATTTTCTAATTCAGGCATTTTTAGTTTATCAGTAACTAATAAACTAATTGTTTTTTTAGTATTAGGACAAGCATTTGGTACTCTAGATAACTTATTCAAAATTCGTGTATAAATATTAGAACCATTCGCCATTTCTATTGGCTCATTTGTAGCAATAGCATTCTGATTTCTATCTGCATCATCTTGATTCTTAAAAAATGAAATTATATAATAATCAACATTTTCATCTTTCGATAGCAATTGTGCTCTTGCCTCATTTAAATTAAATTTACCATATACTTTACCTCCTTCGACTTTAGTTTCCAATGAATGTAAAGAAACTTCGTTAGAATTTAAATTAACTGACTCTGCATATAATGTAAACCTTCTTGTTACAGTTTCTCCTGCCTCTTTCACCTCTACTTCTACTACTTGACCATCCTGAGCTTCATAATCTTTAAACTTATCAATAGTAATTTCTTTACCTCTGTTACCATTAACTACTTCATAAAGTTTAGATTCTTGCCCATAGTAAAAATAATTTGCCATATCTGTCAAACTAAAGGTACCTATACCACTATCATCTGCGCATTTGAACAAATCTGGACGTCCTGTCACTTTATCGTCAAGCTTACAATTCTCCGTTTTAACAATAATTTGAAAACTAATAATTCTGTTTTTTTGTGGATTAACAACAGATTGTACTCTCAACCACTTTGTAATTGGTGAAGTAGCAGGATCAAATCTCTCGATAAAAAGAATCTCAGAAATGGCATTTTTGTTAGCAACTGCATCTTCTTGTGTATTATAAAAATGAAACACATGTCCTTCTGGAACAATTTCATCACCATTCTTATCTTTTGTAGCGCCAGTTACTCTATTTTTAACAGCTTCGCCAAGAAATACTCTAAAATTTCCAGAAGCAATATTAGATGGTAGACACTGCTCTATATTAAATGGTTCACCAACTTTAACCTCAGGTTTTTGTTCATCTTGATCGTTATAAACCTCAGCTAATTCTGTCTTACCCAGATAATCAAAAGGGTTTGTACCTCTTACCACAGCTCCTACTGATAAGAAACTAAAAAGTACAAATAATAAAAGCCACTTTCTTTTGCCCATTTTACCGCTATATTAAATTGTTATTGCTTACTAATGTTAATTAAATGTTTAAAAATCTTATCTTCGTGACACTTAGAATTTTTCTTTGTTAATTTTGAAAAAACAAAAATAATATGTCAAAAATACAAATTCAAGATACGTCAAATCCAGCTATTATAAAATTTGTTTTACCAGATTTTATAACTAAAGGTGATAACTATGAGTTCAAAAACATTGACGAGACTGCAAACTCTCCTCTTGCGAAAGAACTTTTCTACCTTCCTTTTGTTAAAACGGTTTATATCTCAAATAATTTTATCGCCATCGAAAAATTTTCAATTGTTGAATGGGATGAAGTAAAAGAGACCGTTGCTGATCAGATTGAACTTTTCATCGCTAAAGGTAAGAAAATCCTAATAGATTCTAAAAAAGAAATAAAAAAGCAACCAATTACAATTTATGCTGAATCAACACCAAATCCAGCAGTATTAAAATTCGTTGCTAATAAATTATTAACAAAAAAAGGAGTAGAATTCAAAAATATTGATGAAGCAAGTTCATCTGCTCTTGCTAAAGAATTATTCAAACTATCTTTTGTTAAAGAAATCTTTATTGATGAGAACTATGTTTCTATTTCTAAATATGATGCTTACGACTGGAATGAGTTCGTAAACTCTACAAGATCTTTTATCAAAGAATTTTTAGAAAACGGAAACTTAGCAGTTGATGAGTCATTAATTACAGATACAAAAGCAATTGAAGAGCACGAAGAACAACACTTTGATTCTTTAGACGAGAAGTCTCAACGTATCATCAATATCTTAGAAGAGTATGTGAAACCTGCAGTACAAGCTGATGGTGGAAATATTGCTTTTCAAAACTATGACGAAGCTACAAATACAGTTCAAGTAATGTTACAAGGTGCTTGTAGTGGGTGTCCTTCTTCTACTTTCACATTGAAAAATGGAATTGAAAATATGCTTAGACAAATGTTACACGACAACGAAATCATTGTTGAAGCATACAACGGATAATAATCCTAAACTTTTTATATTAAATAGGCTGTCTAAATATAGACAGCCTATTTTTTTTACCTCTTGTAAACTGTAAAATATAGCAACCTTCTAAAAGGCATTCATTCCTACAAATTAAAACTCACGCACTCCTTTTCATTTAAAACAATACACCTCAACTTTAATCCCTGCTTTCAAGAATAGAGAATACACTTACATTAAGTATCAATCTCTTATTGAATAAAAAAAGAGGCTACCGTATCCGATAGCCTCCCTACTTTAACTAAATATAGATTAGTTCATTCTTATGAATGACTTCCTCTTAACATCAATCTCAAAATCTTTAAACAATTCTAATAAACCAATAGTAGATTTAATTAAATCATCTGTTTCAAATAATATTGAGAAATATAATTTACTATTCTTAGGACTCGTCTCCGTAGTTCTAATACGAATAATCTGTTTTTGAATCAATTTATCAACAGCAGATATTAACTCCTCTTTATCTTTCAAGATATCGTCGATTTCACTAAACTTCTCCTCAGAGAATAAAACAACAATCTTGTCAAATAGATCTTGTAACTTTTTATCAATCAGTTTTAAGTCTCTAATCTGATTGAATTTTAATTTCTTATGGTTATTATCAACGTGAGTAAAACTATGTTGTGCAATAAAACTAATTGCTTTAATCATATCTTGAAGATATCCTAAAGTCAACACGTAGAATTTACTTGCTCCAACTGATGTTTCATCTAAGTTCTTAATAAAGAAGTAAACATTACCTCTTAAATCATCTACTTCTTTCTCCAACTTCTTCAATTGCTTCTTGCTCTTCTTAAGTTGGTTAAGATCTTGAAGTGCTACACCATCAACTACTGTTGTATATAACTCATTCGCACGAGTCAATACATTAGCAATTTGTGAAGAACTCTCTGATGCTACTCCTTGAATAGTTACAATATCAACCTTATCAAGTTTAGCTTCTTTTGCCTCTTTCTCTTTTGTCTTCTTAATATGGTTTTTATTACTTCTGTATAATAAAATACCTACTAAGATTAACATACCAACTACAGCATAAACTTCTCCTATTTTCAAAATATAGGCAGCAATAAAAGCAGCTACGAAAGCAACAATAGCAGTTACAAACCATCCACCAATTACATTAAACACACCTGCTACTCGATATACTGCAGAATCTCTATCCCAAGCTCTATCTGCAAATGATGTACCCATTGCAACCATAAATGTTACATAAGTAGTAGATAATGGCAACTTCATAGATGTACCAATTGAAATCAAAATACTCGCAACCATTAAGTTTACAGAAGCACGTACCATATCAAAAGCTGGCTCATCTTTAGATGACGATTTCTTGTCTTTTTTAGGAAGCTCAAAACGACTATCCATTTTCAATTGAAGTGACTTTGGTAAAAAATAGTTAATTCCCATTCCGATTAAAACTGTAGTTCTAACGATGAATTTAGATAAACTATTTGGCGCAAACTTCTCTTCTGTTGATCCTGTATCTTGACGAGCTAAACTCATCTCTGTTTCAATTACATTCTTAGCTTTTTTAGATGTCCACAAGGTATAAACCATGATTAATCCAGCTATTACTAAGAAGTAAAAAGGAGCAACTACATTTTCCTCTGCTAATTTCCCCATCATATAAGTGTCAGCTGACTGACCTGATAAGGCGAAGAATTGGTAAGATTGGAAAGCTGCAATAGGCACCCCGATAAAGTTTACTAAGTCATTTCCTGCAAACGCTAATGCTAAAGCAAAAGTTCCAATTACAATAATAACTCGTAATATATTTACTTTTAAGAAGCTCATTAATGCTTGTGAAAACAATGTCCAGAAAACAAAACTCACTAAAATGATTGTTAACTGATTGTTTGCAATCCACATATTAGTCTCTTTTGTCAAGAAACTTGCTCCTTTTAAACCTTTTATTAAAATAAAGAAAGTAATTGCAGTAATAGCAATCCCTCCGAATAAAGCACCAAAATATTTTAATTTCTTCTCAACTTGAAAAGTAAAAATCAAACGAGAAAAATACTGAACAACTGTACCAATTGAGAACGATAATAATACCGATAATAAAATACCTACTACAATTTCTGTGGCTTTAGCAGTGTTGATATACGCTGGTAATGTTGCCCAACTATCATCATTGGCTACAATTTTCATAATACTTAAACACACTGCAGCTCCTAATAATTCGAAAACAATAGAAACTGTTGTTGAAGTAGGTAAACCTAATGAGTTAAAAACGTCTAACAATAAAACGTCAGTAATCATTACGGCGAGGAAAATAATCATCACATCGTTAAAGGTGAACATACTCGGCACAAAGATACCACTCCGAGCAATTTCCATCATTCCACTTGAAAATAACGCCCCGACTAAAATACCTAACGAGGCCACAATCATAATTGTACGGAAAGTAACAGCTTTTGAACCAATTGCAGAATTTAAAAAGTTTACTGCATCATTACTAACCCCAACAGTTAAATCTATAATTGCTAAAAGCCCTAAAGCAATAAGCATTACTATAAAAATCTGTTCCATTTAAAATTTATTTAATTAAAGTATGAAACAAATTTGACTATAATTATCCACTCCGATGTTAACTTAATGTTACCATTTCTCTTTTTTTTGTTGCTAAATTTACATTCTCAAAAATCGTAACTTTCAATGTTACTTATAAATACAAAAAAATGAACGAACTACATACTGAAAACAGTCCATACCTCTTACAACACGCTAATAACCCAATTTATTGGAAAGCCTGGAATCAAAAAACATTAGAGTCTGCTTTACAACAAGATAAATTGATTGTTGTTAGTATTGGTTATTCTACTTGTCACTGGTGTCACGTTATGGAACACGAAAGTTTTGAAAATGCAGAAGTTGCTACCTTAATGAATGAGCATTATATCTCAATTAAAATAGACAGAGAAGAGCATCCAGATATTGACAACTTTTATATGAAAGCAGTACAACTTATGACTAAACAAGGTGGTTGGCCTCTTAATGTTGTTTGTTTGCCTGATGGTCGTCCTGTTTGGGGAGGAACTTATTTTAAAAAAGAAGCTTGGACAGATTCTTTAGAACAACTAAAAAATCTTTACCGCGATAGAAAAGATACTGTGATTGACTTTGCAGAAAAACTAAGTGAAGGTATTTCTATTTTAAGCTTAGCGCCACAATACAAAGAAGAAAGTAGATTTAATCTGGATATTGTTCTTGACAAATGGAAAAACAGCTTTGATCCTGAATATGGTGGGTATAATAGAGCTCCTAAGTTTATGATGCCCACTAACTTACTTTATCTTCAAAAATTAGGCTTTTTAAAAAGTGATAACGATTTATTAGAACACATAGACCTTACACTAACAAAGATGGCTTATGGTGGCCTTTTCGATACAGTTGAAGGTGGTTTTTCAAGATATTCTGTTGATTTCAAATGGCACGTTCCTCATTTTGAAAAAATGCTATATGATAATGCGCAATTATTAAGTGTTTATGCAGATGCTTACAAGAGAACTTCTAACCCACTATACTCTGAAATAATTGATAAAACAATCAAGTTTATTTTTACAAATTGGGACAATAAGCAAGGTGGTTTTTATTCTGCATTGGATGCTGATAGTTTAAATGCAAACAGCAAACTTGTTGAAGGAGCATTTTACACTTGGACAAAAAAGGAATTACAGGAGTTTTTACAAGATGATTTTGACCTTTTTAGCATCGTCTTTAATATCAATGAATTTGGTTATTGGGAAGAAGGACAATACGTTTTAATTCAAAATAAATCATTAGAAGAAATTGCGCTTTCACAAAATATAGCGTTATCTGACTTGTACTCTAAAAAGTGTGCGTGGGAAGCTCTTCTTTTAGAAAAAAGAAATTTACGCGCAAAACCACGATTAGATGATAAAACAATTACTTCTTGGAACGCTATGTTGATTACTGGATTACTTGATGCATACACTGCAACGCATAATCAAGAGTACCTAAATCGTGCAATCAAATTAGAAGATTTTATTCACTCAAAATTATGGAGTGAAGACGGTGGCCTATTTAGAACTTTCAAAAATGACAAAGCTACAATTGAAGCCTTTTTAGATGATTACGGTTTCTACATTCAAGCTCTAATTAATCTTTTTGAACACACAGCTGAGGAAAAATATATCAAACACGCCAAAAACATAGTAGACTTATCACTTGACAAGTTTTTAGATCACAAAAGCTCGTTCTTTTTGTATAGTGCAAAAACAAATAAAAACATTACTCCTGCAGTAGAAATTGAAGACAATGTAATTCCGTCTTCAAATGCTATTATGGCAATGAATTTATTAAAATTAGGTGTACTATTTGAAAACGCTCATTATACTCAAATTGCAACAGATATGACCAAAGTAGTTTTGTCTCAGATTGACTATCCTTCTGCTTACTCACATTGGTTGTTACTTGATTTATATTTACAACACCCAATTGAATTGTCTTTTGTTGGAGAAAATGCCAAAAAACAAGCCTTAAAAATCAGAGATAAAATGATTTCACGTGCTTTTATATTTTCTTCAACTACGGATTCTACTATTCCTTACTTAGCAAAATACGGAAATAGCGATTCAACTTTACATTATATTTGTATGAACTCTTCTTGTTTAAAGCCAGAAGAAAACGTTACAGCATTAGAAAAGTACACATTATAACTTATGGAAAAATTAGATAATTTACTTACGAGATACATAGAGAACTTTATTGCGTTCATTCCAGAGGTAGTAACCTCTCTAATCATTTTAGGATTAGGAATGTGGGCAATCAAGTTTCTTCAAAAATTAGCGCAAAAGATTTTTGTCAAAAATAAAATAGACCCAACTTTTTCGAGCTTTATTTTGGATGTATTGATTTGGGGATTGCGCATCTTACTTTTTGTTATTATTGCATCAAAACTTGGAATTCAAACAAGCTCTTTTGTTGCTATAATTGGTGCAATGAGTTTAGCTATTGGTCTTTCATTACAAGGATCTCTTAGTAATTTTGCTGGAGGTGTTTTAATCATTTTATTTAAACCTTTTCGCATTGGAGATGTGATTGAAGCACAAGGAGAGACGGGTAAAGTTTTAGCAATTCATATTTTCTCAACACAAATTGTCAATTATCAAAATAACATTATCTACATCCCAAATGGTGTATTATCTAATGGAAAAATAAAAAACATAACTCAAAACAACTTAAGAAGAGCTGAAATTTTTGTACAAACGAATCTTGTTAAGAGTACGAGTGATTTTATAGAACAACTAAAAGCTGAATTAGATAATCACGATATGATTATCTCTCAACCCAAACCACGTATTCTTATCAAAGAACTTTTAGATACTAAGATTACGTACAATGTGCAGGTCTGGGTAGAAAACGACAATTACAATACGGTGTGTTCTTTTGTTTTACTTAAAGCTAAAGAAATCACTGATTCCCTATAATACATACTAACGGCTGTCTTTGTTATGAACGACAGCTGTTCTTTTTCATCTCACCTCTTACAAACAAAAAGTGATTGATTAGATTCTATTAATTACCCTAAAAACAGATTTATTTATAATAATCAACAAGGTTTTAAACATACATTAGTTGGAGATAACTCGGAGATAAGTCGTAGATACCTCACATAGAGGCCTTTTTTGCGAACAATCTCCGATTTATCTGCGACTTATCTACGACTAACCACTGCACAAAGCCTTATAAACACAAGGTTTCAAGAGTTTCAAAATCGAAATATTTTATAAGAATCTACGCACCTCATTTTAGACCAAACAAAAAAGGCTCAAGTATTTAAACTTGAGCCTTTCGTTATAGACCTATTAGGTTATGTTATTTTTTCTTTGTTATTAAAACAAAATCTTTCAAATAAAAAGGTTCAAAATATGCCACATCTACAAAGTCATTAGCTAAAAACTTACTATGAGCCATTGAACACATTTCTTTTGCAGAAGGATAAATATTCTCAGGGTAATAAATAAAGTTATCTCCATTTAAAACTTCTTTACACTTCAATGCACCATCACCAATTAAGTGTAAAGTATTTGTTTGACTATAATCTGCAAACGAATTTTCATCAACAACAACTGCTTCAATCGGAGCAATTTTATTATATGTTGAATCAAATACAGCTGAGAAAACTTCCATTCTCCTTGCATCTAACATCGGAATAATTAATCCCCCTTCAACATTAATCTGACGAGCCAAAACTTCTAATGTATCCAAGGCAATCATTGGAATTGATAAACCATAACAAAGTCCTTTTGCAGAAGATACACCAATACGTAATCCTGTATATGAACCTGGCCCTTGACTTATTGCAATAGCGCTTAAATCTTTTAAACTTTTACCGTTATCTTTTAATACTTCTTCAACAAATACGTGTAGTTTTTCTGCATGAGAAAAATTCTCTTCAGCTATTTCTCTACATTCAATCAATTGACCATCTACAGACAAAGAAACCGAGCAATTCTTAGTTGCTGTTTCGATACTTAAAATCGTTATCATTCTTTTTTACTTTCTACTTTAACTTTATCTCCATTTTGGAGCGTTCTACTAACAGTTGAATAAGGTCCTGTTATAATTTCATCATTCGCACTAACGCCATCTATAATTTGAATGTTAGCATCATCTTGAATACCTGTCTTTACAAACTTAAGTTTTGCTATACCGTTGTCATTAACAAAAACAGCCTCTCGCATCAAGTCTTTAACTAACGCCTTTTTCCCTTCTTCTTTAGACAAAAGAGTATCTGTTGGACTACGCATTACTACTGCACTAATTGGTACAGCAAGAATATCTTTCTTCACATTTGTAATGATATCTACAGCAGCAGTCATTCCTGGTCTAAAAGGCGAATAGTTCTCAATACTATTATCTAACAAATCTTCATACGACTCTCTCAGTATTTTAATCTTTACCTTGAAAGTAGTTACTTGATCTGATGATAAAGTTGCATTTGAAGCAGAATTTGAAATACTTGTTACTACTCCCCTAAACTCCTTTTTTAAATAGGCATCAACATTAATTCGTGTTTCATCTCCAAGCTTTACTTTTACAATATCATTTTCATTGATGTCAACTTCAACTTCCATACTATTCAAATTGGCAACGCGCAATATTTCTGTCCCAGCCATTTGCTGTGTTCCTAAAACACGTTCTCCCAACTCTACATCTATTCGTGAAATTGTACCATAAGCAGGAGAATAAATTGTTGTTCTTAGTAAATTACTTTTAGATTCTGCTAAGGCTGCTTTAGCACTCTCTACATTGTAAAAAGCAGAGTTTTGTGTTGCTTTAGCAACTTCATACGCACGAACTACCTTATCCCACTCTGAGCGAGAAATTACTCCTTTTTCAAATAATCGAGCATTTCTATCATAATTTGACTTCGCTTCTTTCAGTTGGGCTACTGCTTGCTCTAATCCAGCTTTACTTGTAGCCAGCATAGCAACCATACGGTCTACTGCAGAAGTATATAAATCAGGATTAATCTCTACAAGTAAATCACCTCTTTTTACAACTTGACCTTCTTTCACTGGCAAATTTATGATTTCTCCGGATACTTCAGAAGAAATCTTTATCTCTATTTCAGGTTGAATCTTTCCTGTACCTGATACGGTTTCAACGATATTAGATTTTTCAAGTGTTACCACCTCTATCGTAGTTAATTCTTCTTTCTTTCCGAAAACAAAAACAGATAACAGAATAGCTATAATAACTAAAAGTATAAAAACAACAATGTATTTCTTTTTCATAATCTTAATTTTTAAATAATGGTATTCCAAAGTAATACTCTAATATCTTCGTCTTAAAAATATAATCATACTTGGATTTTAATAAATTCGATTGAGCTGTAACTAATAAGTTTTGATTTTGATTGAGTTCAAAAACGTTGATTAATCCCACAGCATATCTCTCTTTTGCATACTCTAAAGATTGTGTTCTTGCTTTTAAACTTACAACACTTGCTTCATAGGTTTTCAATGCACTTTGGGTATCTGTATAAGCCTTAAATAATAATTGCTCTAAATTCAATATCACAACCTCTCTTTCATTCTCAATCTGTTTCAATCTCAACTTGCTCAACTTTACATTATTTCTAACTGAGAACCCTTGAAAAACAGGAACAGCAAGGCTTAGTCCAAAACTTGATGTTTTATTTTTGTCGAACTGACTAAAAAAGGAATCTGGTCCGCCAAACACCCCCATTGTATTTTGTTGTAAAACACGTTGGTTTGTTCCTTCTACATACCCAATTGTACTACTTGTTCCAGTACTTTCTATACCTACCAATCTATCTTGATAATTGATATTTGTTCCCAAATTGTAAAAAGCACTTAATCGAGGTAAATAAGCACCTCTGCTAATTTTTACATTTCGCTCAGCAATATCTACTTCAGCTTCTGCATTCTTTACAATTGTTAAAACCTCAAATGCTCTTGACTTTATTTCTTCAGGTGTATAGATTAACACAGCACTTTCTCCAACTTCATAATCTGAATCAATAACATCGAAAGCTTCGTAATCATTTATTTGTAGTAACTGAGCTAAATTTAACCGAGCCATTACTAATTCGTTCTGAGAAACAATTAATCTTTGTGTAGCTACAGCTACAGTTGCATTAGCCTCTAACAAATCGCCAGCCGGAACTACACCTGCATCTACAAGCTCTTCTGTTCTTTTAGACTGACTTTCATCATACTCAAGTTGTACTTTATTTGTACGAACTAATTCCTTGTTAAAAATAATCTGCAAGTATGAATTAATCACATTCAAAGCGATATCCTCCTTCATTTTTTGAAGTTTATATTGTGAGGCTAAATGTGCTAAACGCGATTTGACTAACAAATTTTGATTCTGAAGTCCATTGTATATATCCACATTGACACCAACTCCGAAACTGCTACTTTGAATTGTTTGACTTTCGATAGAATTTGTAACTTGATTGGGTTGATCAGCTATAGTCCACGAATGATTTCCCGTCATATTGATGCCTGGCAAGAAATTACCAAAAGCGATAGCCTTATTAATTACAGCACTTTCTTCATCAAGTTTAGATTGTTTAATCCTAATATTATTATCTATAGCGTGCTCTATACATTTTTGTAAAGACCAATAATTATCTTGTGCTAAAATATATTGAGGCAATAAATAAATAAAAAAACTAATTGCAATTACTCTATATCGGTTAATCATAAATCTAATTATTTTTCAGAATTGACAAAAAAACAAACATTATGTTACTGTTGTATAAAGTAATAAAAAAAACCGCTATAAGTAGCGGTTTTTTATTACTGTTTTATAACTTTTTTGCTTTTATAGACTTTATAACTGAAAAATAAAGCTAATCCTACCAAAAGATAAGGAAACAACATCAAGTAGACGATTCCATCATTTACTGCTTCAGCCTTTACTCCTCCCTCTTCTGTTTCAAGAGACGCTCTACACATTGCACACTGTGCTTGTATATTTTGTAAAGACAAAAAGCAAATAAAAAGAATCCAACCAATTTTTTTCATTGCTTATCGCTTTAGAAATTAATGTATATAATACGGAGAAATCATTAAATACACAATTACTCCAGTAACTGCAACGTATAACCACATTGGGTATGTAATACGCGCTAATTTTTTATGTCTTTGATATGAACCTGAAATACCTCGTACAAAAGTAAATAGTACAAAAGGAATGATAATAATAGACAGCATTATGTGCGTTATCAAAATAAAGAAATAAACATAACGAATTATCCCTTCTCCTCCATAACTTGTCTCAATTGAAGTCATGTGATAAGCTACATACATTGCTAAGAAAGCTAAAGAACAACCCATACAGATTTTAATCAATAGCTCGTGTAACTTCATATTACCTTTTTTAATAGCACGAACTGCTAATACAAGTAATACAGCTGTTATACCATTAATTGTTGCATAAATTGGAGGTAAAAAGGTTAATGGCTTAACATCGTACCCTAACTTCTGAAGATTTACTCCAAATAATATTGCTACTACTACTGGGATTGCCACAGACAATACCCAAATCCATTTACTAAACTTTTGTTCTACGTTTGTATTATTTTCCATTTTATTCTTCTAACAATAACTTAATATCTTGTTTTAACCATTCTACTCCTTCATCAGTAGTTCCGTCGTAATAAATGATTGGGTTACCGTGTTCATCTATTCTACAACGTATTTGCCCATTTTTATCTACAAGAGCAAATAAACCTGAATGTTCAAATCCTCCTGGAGCATCTGGATTAACTCCTGTGTACAGATTAAACTTTTTAGCTAAATCATAAATATAAGTAGCATCTCCAGTCATCATATGCCAATAAGGATTTTTAACTCCTAATTCATCTGCGTGAACTTTCAAAGCTTCTACTGTATCACGAGTTGGGTCAATAGTAATTGATGCTATACCAAACTTCATATTCCCGTAAAAAGTATCTTGAAGTTTAAGCATGTTCATATTCATAATAGGACAGATAGTAGGACAATTAGCGAAGAAAAACTCAACTAAGTAAACTTTCCCTTCATAACTATCGTTATTAATTGTCTTATTATTTTGATCTACTAATTCAAACTTAGGTGCTGTACCTACAACGTGTAAATCAGATTTTTCAAACTTTTTAATAATTTTAGGCACTGCCCATATACCAAATATCAATACAATAAATGATATCCAGATGTACGACTTATCTTTCATATTATTCACCTTTGTTTATGCGTTTATATTGTTTCAATGCTAATCTGTATTCTGCTAATACTACTTTCACATCATCCATCATATCATTATTTAACTCCGCAGCTGAAATAGTAGAATAACCTTCTTTATATTCGAAATCCCCTAATTTATTAGGTCCTTTTCTACCTCTAAGGTTTTTATCTTTATCTATTATATAAACATTCAAGCTTGCCAAGTCATCATCAAGTTTACCAACTAATCCAAGTGAATTATAAAACTCTTGAATTTCTTCTGGTTTTAAAAACAAATAATTCCAATTTGACATATCTGAAATTGGGCTTAATTCATTAACTACCTTTTCAGCTTCAGCTTCACTTCCTATTGGCAATACCATCACTAATTGAAAGTCTTCAAAGTCTAAATATCTTTTATAAATTTTTTGATTAAGATTAAAGGCGTCTCCTCGATCTCTAAAAAGATGTCCTCCAGGAAAACCAAGTACTGTTATCTTTCCTTCTAATTTTGGTTGCTTATTCAATGAGGTTTTTCCTATTGGCAACTCATTTACACCTTCAGTTATAACGGGAAGACGTACAAACTGATTAACACCTGTTGCAAAAAATAAATAAGCGCAAATAGGCATAATAAATAACAAAACTAAGATAAGGTATTTTTTCATTTTTAAATGCTATTATGTAACTCACAAAAATAAAAAAAGGCGGTCAATAAACCGCCTTTTTCATATATAATATGATATTAAAATATCCACTTGTACTGTGAATTATGGAATACGTCAAAAATATAGTTTCCTTCTGTCAAAACTAAAGTAATTAAGTAAACACATAAGAAAGATAATATCCCCGCTACTGACCATCTAAAAGCCGCTTTTTCTTGCTCTAAGTGCATGAATGCCCACATAATGTAGTAAGCTTTAACAACAGTTAAAATAATGAAGATATAGTTTAATAAACTTAATCCAAAGATATGAACGTGGTGTAATGATTCAGGTTTAAAAATACCTAACACTACTTCTACTAAAGTAATCACAGACATTATTGCGAAAACGATCCAGATTCTCTTTGTATTTGAATGATGTGCTGCTTCTGCTGCCATTTTTTTCGAATTTTAAAGTTAAACCAAATAAAAGAATGTAAATACAAATACCCACACTAAGTCAACAAAGTGCCAGTATAATCCACCTTTTTCAACCATTTCATAGCTACCTCTCTTTTGGTAAGTACCCATTAAAACGTTAAAGAAGATTACCACATTAATTAAAATACCTGTGAAAACGTGGAATCCGTGGAATCCTGTAATAAAGAAGAAGAAATCAGCAAACGTTTTGTGTCCGTACTCATTACGAATTAAACTTGCTCCTTCAACTACTAAAACTGCGTCATTCAAACGAGTAACAGACTCTTCTCTTGTAAGAATCTCTTTGTGTTTTTCATCAGTAGTTTTTTGTGTTCTAATTCTCACATTTGGATTTGCCTCAAATCCTGCTTTAACTTCTTCGATTGAATAAGTTGTTGCTTCTGGACCTTTCACGAACCATGTTGCGTTCGCTCTTGTCAATGTAGCTTCATTTCTGTTTGCATCAACTAATGCAAAGTCAGATAGAGCAATCTGTTTTCCATCTTCTCCTACGAATTGTAAAATAGATCCTCCTCTTGTTTCAACAGCTCCGTAAGAACCATTAATAAAGTTTTTCCATTCCCACGCTTGTGATCCTAAGAATACTAATCCTCCTACAATAGTCAAGAACATGTAAGTAGCCACTTTATTCTTTTTCATTTGATGTCCAGCATCTACGGCTAAAACCATAGTAACTGAAGAGAAAATCAAAATAAAAGTCATCAATGCCACATAATACATCGGTGCATCTACACCATGTAAAAATGGAAAGTGATTAAATACTTCGTCAGCAATAGGCCAAGTATCTTGAAATTTGTAACGAGTAAACCCGTATCCTACCAGGAATCCACAAAATGTTAATGAATCTGATAATATGAAATACCACATCATCATTTTACCATAGCTTACCTTTAGAGGCTCATTTCCTCCGCCCCATGTAGTTTCTTTAGTAGCTGCTGTAGTAACTGTCGCTCCCATAAAAAGTTGTTAGTTATAAAGTTCTCAAATTTAGTTATATTTTTCTATTTATAGAATGTAAAAAATAAAAACAAATAAATCCACAACAAATCTAAGAAATGCCAAAACCATGCACATAACTCAATTCCAATGTTTTGCTGAGAATTATACTTTTGTTTAAAATGATTATAAATTACATACAATAATGCTAATAGTCCACCTGATAGATGGGCTATGTGTACAATTACAATTACGTATAAAAACGAAGTTGTGATCGTACTTTCACTTCCAGTAAAGAAATATCCTGCGGAAATAACTTCACCAAAACCTTTGAACTGCAAAAAAACGAATAACAATCCTAATATCAAAGTAGAAATTAGATAAGTAGTAGTTTTATTTCTATCGTCTCTCTTTATTGCCTTATATCCAAGGTGAAAAGTGATACTACTTAAAAAAATTGCTATTGTACTATATAAAAAGGCTGATGGCAACACAAAATCTGTTAACCAATCTGGACGAGACTTACTAACAACGTACGCACTTGTCAATCCTGCGAATACCATTGCTATACTTCCAATTCCAAAAAGCATCATTACTTTTAATGCTTTCCCCTTCTTTTCATACTGCTCTTGTGCTGTAATATCCATGTTTTTAATTATCTTAAAAATTTATCTAAAACATATATTATTTGAATCAACGAAATATATGTAACACTTACTAACATTAGTGAACGCGCAGCTTTATCTGTACGCTTTTTGTACAATTTTACTCCTGCTGACAACATCCATAAACCTGCAATAAAAACTAATACTGCTGATACTGGAGTAAGGTACAAACGTCCTGTCATACCAAATGCTGGGAAAACAGACGCAATCATTAACCATATTGTATACAAGATAATCTGTACAGATGTCTTTGTGTCTTTTTTTCCTGTTGGCAACATTGAGAAACCTCCTTTTTTATAATCGTCATATAAAAACCATCCGATTGCCCAAAAGTGAGGGAATTGCCAAAAGAATTGAATCATAAACAGTGTTCCTGCTTCTATTCCAAAGTTATTCGTAGCGGCAACCCAACCTAACATAAAAGGTATTGCACCAGGAAAAGCTCCAACAAACACAGAAAGTGGTGTTACAGTCTTTAACGGTGTATAAATACTTGTATATAAAAAGATTGAAATAGCGCCAAACATAGCTGTTTTAGGATTGATTGCATATAGAATACCAATACCTAAAATTGTTAACACTGTAGCTAACACAAATGCTGATGAAGGTTTTACTCGTCCTGAAGCTATCGGACGATTCATTGTACGCTTCATTTTTGCATCAAGTTCCTTCTCAATTATTTGATTGTAAACATTGGAAGCACCAACCATACAATAACCACCTACCGCAAGTGCAATAAGTGTTATAAAATTAATGCTGCTTAAATCAGGAACTGCAATTAGATAACCCGCTATTGTAGAAAAGACAACACTAAAGGCTAACCCCATTTTTGTCATTTCTTTAAATTCCTTCAATAACGAATTAGAAATATTTTTTTCAGAAGATAAATTCAAAGCTGTTTTCATTTACTTTTAATGATTTGCAAATATAATCCAATTTTTAAAACAAATCCTAATAACAAAGAGAACAGCTTTGATTATAATATTTTTTTAAGGTTTTAGTAACTATCTACAGTTCCTGACCCCTCAACAATAGTTTTTGCCGATGATGTACCAAGTCTTTTAACACCTAACTTAATCATTTCAATTGCAGCTTCTCTATCGCGAATTCCTCCAGATGCTTTTACTGGTAGTGGTCCTGCATTTTCAAGCATTAAAACAATCGCTGGAACTGTTGCTCCATTTGGTTTTCCTCCTTCTGTTTTATAAAAACCTGTAGATGATTTTACGAATACTTTGTCATAGTCTTTCTCTGAAAACTTAGACATTACTACATTTTTGATTAATGCTGTTAATTGTACAATCTCTACATCTGTCAAGGCAGCTGTTTCAATAATCCATTTTACTAATTTACCAGCGTTAAGTCCTAATGCAGTACATTCAGCTACTTCATTCTTAACTTTATCAACTTCTCCTTTTTTGAAAGCTGTATAGTCAACTACATAGTCTAATTCATCTACACCGTCTTTCACTGCTTGATTTGCTTCAGCTAATTTAGCTTCAAGTCCACGATTACCTTCTGGAAAATCGATTACAGTACCTATTGCTACTTTTGAATTAGCCTCATCAACCATTTTACGACCTAACTTAACGTGGTCTGGTCTAATCATTGCTAATTTAAATTTCTCATCAATAGCTTCTTGAATCAACTCAGCCACTACTTTACTATTATCTACTTCACTTAAACCAGCTTGTGTCGCAGTTTTTAAATAAGTAGAATCCATAAACTCTCTTAAATCTTGCATAATCTATTTATATTTAAAAAAAAATGACCCCTAATTGGGGTCATTTTGAAATTCTATTTCTTCTTAGTGATAAGAGTTAAACAAAGTAACAACCCAAATAAACTTCCTAAACAATTTGCAAATACATCCCCCCATTCAGCACTCCTTGTTGGAGAAAAGAAATACTGTAATATTTCTACAACTCCCCCTGTCGCACTTGCTATAGTAAAGATATAAATTGTCAACTTAATTTTCGAGTAATTTGGCTTACTTTTCACAATATAATTAAACCATACTATGGAAAATACAAAGTAAAAGGTAAAATGTGCTATTTTATCCTTATTAGGTATTTCCATACTTGGCACTTTGGATACGGTATTACCATCTAACAAACAGCCCATAAATATTAAAACTGTCCAGATAATTCCTACCCAAAAAAATATCTTACGCTCCAATCAATTCTTTATATTGTGCATCAGATAATAATGAGTCTACTTCACTCATATCTGAAATTTTCACCTTAATCATCCATCCTGCTCCGTATGCGTCAGTATTTACTAACTCTGGCTCAGTTTCTAATCCTTCATTGAACTCGATAATCTCTCCTGTCAATGGTAAAAACAAATCTGAAACTGTTTTTACTGCTTCTACAGTTCCGAATACTTCATCTCTGTCTAAAGTTTGGTCTAATGTCTCAACTTCAACATAAACGATGTCTCCTAACTCTTTTTGAGCGAAATCAGTAATTCCGATTGTAGCTACATCTCCTTCGATTGCTACCCACTCGTGATCTTTTGTGTACTTTAAATTAGCTGGTAAATTCATTTTATTTAGTTTTTAGCAAATGTATAATATTATTACATAATTAGGAACCAATCCTCATTAATTTCCGAAATTATATCTCATTGTAAATCCTGCTCTAATATTTGTTATAGGATACATAGTTGAGATTACTGCTTTTGAGAATGAGTGATCGTAGAAAAAGATTGCTGTTAAATTTTTACTCAACATATAATCTGCCGCTACTCTTAATGACCACATATTTTGTCCTCCTCCCATTTGACTATTATTATAGTCTAAATAGCGAACAATTGTTTCTCGCTTAGTCAATGTTAAGTCTGCCTTGATATTAATATCACTCGATATTCTTCCTCCAGCTCCATTATTTGCATACATAGAATTAAATCCTACATCTTTTACACGATAACCTAACCCAAGTACAAAATCATTCCCTCTTGTTTCTGTCAGTAAATTGTTGTCAAAACTTAAAGACAACATACGATCTTTTCTCATTTCTAACAAAACTTTTACGGCTGATTTTGTTTCTAAATCAAAACGAACAAGTGGATTAAACTGCTCATATAACGTTGCACTATTTACTACATTTTTAGATGGATAATTACCATACTGATTTAACGCATTCGGATCTTTGTAATACTCGTGATTGAAGCTATACGATCCTAATGTATAAGAAGCGCGATAACCGTGGTGAACGGAGAAACGTCTAAAATTATCTTTAAACCACTTCATCTTCATAAAACCAGTATATTTAATATTCCAGTTAGGCAAAGGCATATCTCTAAACAAACTTGTTGAAACCTTATCTGCATTCCCTCCTGTATAAGCTGCTAAAAATGCAGGTAAAAGAACTGCTTGACTACCTTTTCCATATCCTATAGGAAAACCATCTTGATCTACTGCTGTTGCATTTGGATCTCTTTCTGCCGCTAATCGATTTGCAACGGTCAATCTATTCTCTAACATACGATCAAATGTAGGTGACTGCATTAAATCACTTTTAGAGAATGATGTTCCCATCATAATTGTTGAAATACTAAAATTTCCATAACTATATGGTGCTTGTCCGTGATAAACTCCATCTTCTACAATAAACTGCTCAGAGTAATTATCAGACTTCATACGCTCTGCAAATAAATCAATTGTTAAATCTGGCAACAAACTTACTGATGCAGTAAGGTTTAATGTTTTATTACTAATTGTAGTATACGGTTGATTCATTTCAGGAAATTCAGTCAAATATCCATTCTTTGCAGCCTCATATCTGATATCTGCCTGACTACCAAAAACATATCCTAAGCTTGGTTTTGACGTTCCAAAGAACCCTACACTTGGCATAAAACCAGGTAACATAGTTCCGCTATTTTCAGAGTAATTTATCTGAATGTTTTTTACAGAAGTAACTATTCCAATTAATGCATCTGTTATTGCTGTTCCTATTCCTGGTTCATCATTTACATTCTTTTTAGTATTATCCTTTGCTTGTACTACTTTTTGTCCTGGAACAATCGCTGCTTTTTTAGCTTTTGAAGGAGTGGCTTTTTTACGTTGACCACTCTTTACTAAACCTAAATAACGATATAATGTTTCCATTCCTAAAGTCGTATTTAACCTTTGTGTTCTTGAGTTTTGAATTGTATTCCCTATACTGTAAAACACATCGCTGTCATCAAGTTGAATATTTGAATAAGCGTCTGAAGCACGTTGCCAATTAAAGTTTCCTGTATATGCATAGTTTGATCTAATAAAAGACAAAAACGGAATCTTATTTAGTGGTAGCTCATAGTTTAATGTAAACTGTTGAGAAAACTGATTAGGTTCTCCAATATTAAAATAATCATCCCAGATTCTATTATCATTGTCAATTTGACCAGTCGTTACATCATAATAATTTCTTACAATATTATTACTACCTCCTATATAAGTTAAACGTAAAGATTTTGTCAAATCAAAATTGAAACCAAAATTATAGTTGAAGAAATAATTACGTCTGTACAATGGATCTAAACCTATCCCTTCTACATCAAGTAATCTAAACTCTTGTCTATTATACTGACGCATTACATTACTTGTAAATGAAATATTACTTGGCATAAAATTGAAATTAAAATCTCTAATTAATTGCCAATAATTACCACTTAAAAAACTTACTTTTTTAAACGGTTCAATACTTTTTGTTTCAAATGAATAAGTATAATCTAACGATGTACGTGCTTGTTGTTCTAACATTGATTCTATCTCAAAATCGTGATGCTTCACTTCATTGTATGAATGAGATAATGTTAGGTTTTCAATATCGTAAATATGTCTCTTTTTCTCTGGATTCTTTTCTTTACTTATACCAATAAAATTAATACTTTTTCTCTTCGTATAATCAATTGCTCTTTTCTCTGCCTCTTCTGCTTCTGCAGACGATTTCGCTCCTGATTTAATATAACTTAATTTCAAATCAGGATTATTAGGATCATATTCAGGGGTAATAAACTCTTCACTGATAGCATAATTAAATGGCAAGTTTACTCCCCACGTTTTAGGTAGCAATTGTCCTAAATTAACATTAGTTACAACGCTATATGACTTTCTATCTTCTCGACTTCTTTGTTGTGGTCCTTGTTCTAATCCTCCAAAACCAATTGTAGATTTCATACCTGTCATCGATACAGTTGCAAAGTCAGCTAAATTAGCATCAATAGTAGCTGTTGCAGCCCACCCTCCTTTGTTATCCATATCGGACATACGCAACTCGTCAAACCAAAACTCTCCTGAAAACTCTTTACCTGTTACAACACCAACTGCGCCATTCATCACATTTCTAACACCAAGCATCATCACTCTAACTTTTCCAAAGTTTGGATTACCTTTAATTCCTAACTTAAGTTTATTAGGTTTGTCTATGACTGATCCGTTTAACTCCGACTCATCTACATAAAAAGTCTTTGACGCGTCATAACCAGGTTTACCTGATTCTGCCATCTTCAACAACTTTAATTTCGCTAATAAGTCGATTTCAACTTCTAATTCATTTTCTTTTGGCCAAATTGCCTCAGGATCTGCCTCTCCACCATTAGTAACTTTTAATGGTATTTCAATCTCATAGAAGTTATCCACCAAATCACTACCAATACGGATGAATGCAGCCATATCATAATCTCCTAATTTAGCTGATTCTTTTAAAGACTCTGCGTGTATGAACATACGCAGTTTTTTATATTGACGCATATCAACATTAAAGTTTTTATATACCCCTCTTGCGTCTCTATGCGTTAAGTTTTCAACTTTTAATAGTAACGATTGTTCATTCTGATTTATTAATGTGTTATTCATATACACCTGCTCTCTGCGAACACCTGGAGGGGACACATAAGGAATAGGTTTTTTATCGTAGTTATCTGTCAAATTAACTGATGCAACATCAATTTTTGTGTTTTTACCCCCGCTTACATTAGTTTCTTCAATTAAACTTCTATCAAACTTTTTCCAATCTGAACGAACTAAGTTTAATGTTCCAAAACGCAATGTTACATCTTTTTCAAAATCAGTTAAATACATACGCATAAAACGTATTGAACGCATATCGCTTATTGCTCCAATTTCTTTTTTATCTTTTGAATCTACTGGTATTTTAAACTGTAGCCATCTTACTTCTGTTTCTTGTCCATCAGGCAAAGGAACAATCGTAGTCCTAACATCTGTAACATACCCTTCTCCTGGTTGTAAGTTTGGTTTTACATCAACAGTATATTCATAATACGCATCAATTGTATTCATCGTATTATCTCCGTCAACATCTTCTGCATCTGGTTGATTATTTCCTCCTCTTCCACCTGAAGATGGGCTATTTCCTTCTAATCCATTATAATCTCTATAACGCTGTAAGATTCCTCCTGAAGCATCTAAATAGTGGATAAAATTATCGGCAGCTGGATCTGCAAAACTTGCAAACTCAGCAAATTTTATCCTCTCTTCTTCATCACTAAGACCATCTAATCCTACATCTTGAAGTTTTCTATTTTCAGCACTTGTATCAAAAGCATAGATTAATGAAGGTGCAGCTGGAACTTTTCCCCAAATAGTTTCTATAGTATGTACTAAGTTAGCTCCTGTATCAGGCAATCCATTTTCATATTGTTTATAACCATCTCTTAAAATATCTTCAGAGATAAATCCTAAGTTTAAACGCAGTTGCCCTGTATTTGTAGTTGCTACAGCTCCAGACCTACCAACATATGGATCCATTACCCAAAACTCAACAAATTCAATATTTGCTTGTTCAAAGTTTGTTGTACTTAAGCCACGCATAACACCACCCCAGTTGTTTTTAGGGGTTGGAGATTTTGCATTTTTCGTATATCCACTATAAAAATTGTAAGGTCCTCTTTCTTCTGGATAATACGTCAAGTCTAAGGTATTAATAACTCTACTTTCTCCGTAGGCAATATCTTTATTTGGAAATAACTCTTCACTATAAATTCTTCTTGTACGAATAGAAGACAAATCATATTCAGTCACACCATCTGGTTTTGAGCCCACAAAAAATACTGGATCAATCATATACCAAGACAGCTTTGAACGTCTGTAACCGTCTTCTAAAGAATAAGCTGTAGGTGCAACCTTATCTGCATTGGTGAAATCTGTAAATCTATGGAAACCAATAGGTGTACTTGATAACTTCCAAGCACTTGGTGCTTTTATATCAATCGTTGACTGTGTAGCTTCAAAATCATCTATGTAAGATGTAGCTTCACCATTCATCTGATCAAGCTTTGAAGTTCCAGGCTGTAAATAAGCAAACTCTCCTCTAAAAGATACGCGTGATTCTACATCTGTATCAATATTCGGCAACTTGTTTACTAACCTTGTTAAAAAGGGCACTTCTGTCGAATATTGTGCATTAAAGCCCCATATAGTATTGTTTACTGCTTCTTCACCATAATTTGACTTATGTGTAAAAGGCCTTTCAGATAAACGTAAAAACGTACCTCCTACAATAAAGTCTTTATTAAATTTATGCTCAACATTTAACCCAAAGAAACGCTTGGTTTGCTGTCCAAACATCGTATTGTTTTCTACAGAAACATCAATAGGCGTATTTGACGCTAATAATCCTTGGTCTAAGATCATAACACGCCCTCTACTGTAATCAACTGTATAATCAACGCCTTCTACAAGTACGCGTCCAGCTGCTTGCACAACTACAGATCCCGGTGCAACATTCATCGCTCCAATTGGGATTCCCTCTCCCATTTGGCTTGAATACTTTCCTTTTAATTGGAATTTATTCTTTTCACTTTGACGTCTTTCCGCATCTGTCTTACTTGTACGGTACATCTCTCTAAAAACATACTTTTTCTGGTTTTTATTGTAAGTCTCAGAATTATCGTAATCAGTATTGGCAACATTATCTTCAAGCTGCTTAAATAAATGCTCTCCAAATGGTTCTACTGTTGTAAATATCAATCGCCCATTAGTTGGGTCAATCGTTATCCCCTCAAATACATTACCACTATACTGATTGTTATTATTCCCATACCCGTTATTGCCATAATTATTATTATTTCCATAGTTGTTGTTATTTCCATAACCTCCATTTCCATAATTACTATTATTGGTACTACCCCCTGGGTTATTTGGATCAAAAACTTCTTGCATTCCTTTATTGGGTACAAAGTCAAAGAAACCATCTCCTCCTGCTTGAGGGTCGTTTGTATTATTTAATTGATCTAAATGAAAAACTTTTAAAAGAGGAGTACGCTCAACTCCTTCTGGTAACGGTTGATCTGTTACTGAAGAAATGTAGTTTAATGGACTCGGGTCTGTATATAAAATATTAAAACGGAACTTATCTTGAGATAAATACATCGCATTTGGAATCTGATAAATATTTTTCATCATCAATTTCCAAACAGGTTGTCCTACTAAAGTCAAATTACTTTTAAGCATTTTTAGAATTAATGCTTGTGATCTTGGAACATCTTCATTTCCAGGAAAATAATTAGGATCTCCTGGCTTTAAATTACCTTCCGTTGCTGTAGTCATTCCTGAGTCTGTACCAAACTCCCCTACTTGATATACTTGATCTCCAATAGAATATTGGTAAGCAACAGCTAATACTTCATCATTAGATAAACGCTGTTGTAAAGAAATATATCCTAATTGGGGATGAAAAGTAAACTCACTTGGATTTAACTTTCTTGCACTCTCTAAGCGTACAAAGTCTTTTCCTTCTTGAACTGAAATAGTAAAGGCAGAACTTCCTGAAGTACTTGTGCGTATAGCTGGTGTTAAATAGTTACTTCCTATTTTACCCGGATCAAACTGGTTATTTGCGTTATTCGGAAAAGCGTTATTTTGTAAATTAACAAAGAACCCATTTTCAGGATTACCTATACCAATAACATCTGTGTCATTTTTCCCAACTTTATTACGCCCCTCCCCTAAATCTTGTAAGGCTACAATATTTCGAGAATTATTATTGTTTTGATTTACACTATTGTAGCGATTGGTAATCCAAACTTCTACACGTGTAATTCTTACCCTACTTCTAACGTAAGGATAATTTTTTAAAGCTTCGTCGTAATTATTTCGGAAGTATTGTGATAAGAAAAAGTGCTTATCCTCATCGTAATCTAATGCGTATAACTCAAAATCTTCTAGCGTTCCTCCTCCTTCTGCACGCATAGAAGTAGTTTCTGATTTTTGTTCTGAGAATACCCCTGTAATTGTTGTTCTACCAAACTGAAGTTGTGTCTTAACACCAAATAAATTTTGCGCACCACGTATCAATGACCCACTAATTGGCATACTAACGTTACCAACTTCTACTGATCTAACAATATCATCTTCATCAGGCTCAAATGCCAACTTCATCATGTTTTGAAAATCAAAAGTAGCCTGTGTATCGTAATTAATATTTACTCCTAAACGAGTACCTACCATTCCTTGTAACCCCATACTAATCCTTTGATCAAAATCAAACGTCATATTCTTGCGGTTACGCGGTGATAGTATTGGATTATCTTGCTTGCTAAAACGAACCCCCATGTCAAATTCTACAGAACCGGAAGGTTTAACATCAATAGTATTTGAACCAAAAATTCCAGCAAACAACTTAGAGTTCACATAATAACGAGGTAACATATCACGTAAAGCTTCATCATCATCGTCAAGACGACCATGCATCGCATTAAAACGCTGCTGAAAATACTTACGCATTTCAGCGCGTAGTATCATCTCTTCAAATTCTTTACGCGTTAATATCAGTGGATAATTCACATTAAACCCATCAAATGTCTTAGTAAAATAATACATGTCCGTATAAGGATCATAGGTATAGCCTTCCTTGATCATCTGAGGATCAGGAATTACAATTTTACCAACATCGTATTTTGTTTGTAGTGAATCTACAACCTCTTCAGGTAATTCTTGTCCATAACTACGCTGCAAACCACATAGTAGTAAGAATACCAAAAACAGGTACGATTTAATATTAGGAATTATCCCCTTCAAGATTTATAAGTTTTTTAAAGCTTGCTTAATGATAGACTCTACTGAAGCATCTGGTGTTTGCTTAATAATTTTATCCACCACTTTTTCTGCCGCCTTACGCATAAAGCCAAGTACTTCTAATGCAGATAACGCTTCATCTTTATTAGTATTGTTAATAACTGGTAAAACTTCATCAATATTATATAATTTTAGAACCTTTTCTTGAAGATCTAAAATTACACGTTGCGCCGTTTTTGCTCCAATTCCTTTTACAGATTGAATTGTCTTAACATCTGCAGATGCAATAGCTTGTAATAATTCCTTTGGGGAAACTGAAGATAGCATATTTCGTGCTGTATTACCTCCAATACCTGAAACAGATATTAAAAGCTTAAATAACTCTCTTTCAATTTTATCACTAAAACCGAAAAGAGTGTGCCCATCTTCTTTAATTTGTAGGTAAGTATATAATTTTAAGTTTTCAGAGGAACCTATTTGAGAAAAAGTATGCAGGGAAATATGGATAAGATATCCAACTCCCCCGCAATCTATCACCACTTCAGTGGGTGTCTTTTCAACTAATCTTCCTTGAATATGTGCAATCATCTCGTCTAAATTTACTTCAAAAATAGCAAATAATTATTAACTATTTAGTAACATTCAGCACGAGTGTTAAACTAATCGTAAAGACAGTTTCTTATTTCTTTTTTCTATTGTCGCGAACTTGTGCATCTACAACTGCTACAGCAGTCATATTCACCATTTCATCAACACTTGCTCCTAATTGGAATACGTGAGCTGCTTTGTCCAATCCTAAAATAATTGGCCCAATTGAAGTTGATTTATTTAGCTCTTTCAACATTTTGTAAGTAATGTTTGCTGAATCTAAATTAGGGAATACAAGAGTATTAACTGTTTTACCAACTAATTTTGAGAATGGAAACTTCGCTTTCAACATTTCTTTGTTCAATGCAAAGTCCATTTGAATCTCTCCATCAACTACCATATCAGGATGCTGTTCGTGTAAGATACGTACTGCTTCTTTCATTTTTGCTGGCGATTCATTTGCAGCTGATCCAAAGTTAGAGTGTGACAACATAGCGATTACAGGTTCCATACCGAACATACGAACTGTTTTCTCAGTCATTACAGCAATTTTTGCTAAATCTTCTGCTGAAGGATCTGGGTTAATAGCTGTATCTGCTAAGAACATCGGTCCTCTTTTAGTCATCATTAAGTTTGTAGTAGCCACTTTAGTAACTCCTGCTGCTTTTGGTATTAACTCTAAAATTGGTTTTACAACAGTAGGGTAATTGCGAGAGAAACCAGTTAATAAAGCGTCTGCTTGTCCTTGGTTAACTAACATTGCTGCAAAATAATTACGCTCTACCATCAATTTAGTAGCATCATACAATGTAATACCTTTGCGCTGTCTTGTTGACCAATATGCTTTAGCAAATGCTTCACGTCTTTCTTTTTGTTCTTCTGATTTTGGATCAATAATTTCTAAATCAGCAGTAAACTCGATGCTTTTCTTTAAATCAAGAATCGTTTCTTTATCCCCTAAAAGAATCGGAATTGCAATCCCTTCTTCGTAAGCAATTTGTGCTGCCTTTAAAACATCTAAATGATCTGCTTCAGCATAAACTACGCGTTTCGGTTCTACTTTTGCACGGTTAATAAGCATTCTTACAAGCTTATTATCGCTACCCATACGAACTTCTAACTCTGTTTTATACTTGTCCCAATCTGTAATAACCGCGTCTGCCACACCTGTTTCAATAGCTGCTTTCGCTACTGCAGGAGGAACTACAGAAATTAAACGTGGATCAAATGGTTTTGGAATAATATACTCTCGACCGAAAGTAAACTTCGTTTCTCCGTATGCTATATTAACTTGTTCTGGAACTGGCTCTTTTGCTAATTTAGCTAATGCTACTACAGCTGCCATTTTCATTTCTTCGTTAATTTTCGTTGCTCTAACATCTAAAGCACCACGGAAAATATATGGGAACCCTAAAACGTTATTAACTTGGTTAGGATAGTCAGATCTACCTGTTGCCATAATAACATCTTTACGTGTCTCCACTGCAAGATTATAATCTATTTCAGGTTTCGGATTAGCCATTGCAAATACAATTGGATTCTCACTCATTCCTAAAAGCATCTCTGGTTTTAAAACATCTGCCGTAGATAATCCGATAAATACATCAGCTCCTTTTAACGCATCTGTTAATGATATATCTCCATCAATTGCAAATTCGCGTTGCAAGTCAGAAATACGGTCATCATTTTTCTTTAAAACACCTTTACTGTTAAACATTTTGATGTTCTCTTGCTTAACACCAAATGCTACATATAACTTAGCACAAGCAATTGCAGCAGATCCTGCACCTGATACAACCATCTTTACTTCCTCAAGCTTCTTACCAGCTAACTCTGCCGCATTAATTAATGCTGCAGCTGAAATAATTGCTGTACCGTGTTGATCATCGTGCATTACAGGAATATTTAATTCCTCTTTTAAGCGTCTTTCAATCTCAAAAGACTCTGGCGCTTTTATATCTTCTAAATTGATTCCTCCAAAAGTAGGAGCAATATTTTTAACTGTCTCTATAAATTTTTCAACATCAGTTGTGTCAACTTCAATATCGAAAACATCTATATCTGCAAAAATTTTAAATAATAAACCTTTACCTTCCATTACTGGTTTTGAAGCCTCAGGTCCGATATCACCAAGTCCTAATACTGCAGTACCATTTGAGATAACTGCTACTAAATTTCCTTTAGCTGTATACTTGTAAACATTGTTTACATCCTTTGCAATTTCTAAACATGGCTCAGCAACTCCTGGTGAATATGCTAATGCTAAATCTCTCTGAGAAGAGTACTTTTTAGTCGGAACTACCTGAATCTTACCTGGTATAGGTTCCGCATGGTACTTTAATGCTTCTTTGCGTAAACTATCTTTGTTCATAAATTTTCATTTAACATGATAAACAAAGGTAGCATTTTTGCCTAATAATCAAAATTAAGTAATTCAGTCGGCTAAAAATTGTATATTTCGCAATAAACCCTCAAATTTAGTCCTCTTTATTGCGGATTTCTTAAAGATTTCATTGAATGTGTCTTTTGTTAATTCTGTCCATTCTCTTTTTTCCAAGCGCATTAACTCATTATTGGGAATAAAACGAGGCTCATTATGAGGCTTTGCAAATCGATTCCAAGGACAAATGTCCTGACAAACATCACAACCGAACATCCAATCATCCAATTTGTTAGCAAATTCTGATGGAATATCATCTCTTAATTCTATGGTTAAATACGAAATACATTTACTACCATTAACGATATATGGACTCTCAATTGCATTGGTTGGACAGGCGTCTATGCATTTGGTACACGTTCCACAATGATCCGTTGTTGGTCCATCGGTTTCTAAATCTAAATCTATGATTAACTCTGCTATAAAAAAGAAAGATCCACTCTTTCGATTAATTAAATTATTGTTTTTTCCTACCCAACCTAAACCACTTTTTGCTGCCCAGGCTTTGTCTAAAACAGGGGCTGAATCAACAAAAACACGCCCATCTACATCACCTATTTCACTTTGGATAAAATAGAGTAACTCCTTTAACTTGTCTTTAATAACATAATGATAGTCCTCACCATAAGCATACTTGGAAATCTTATACGAATCTTCTATCTGTGTTTCTTCTGGATAATAATTTAAAGTAAGTGATACAACACTTTTTGCACCTTCAACAAGTAATCGAGGATCTAACCGCTTGTCGAAATGATTCTCCATATAACTCATTTGACCGTGCATTTGATTATTCAACCAACGTTCTAAACGAGGAGCTTCTACTTCCAAAAAATCAGCTTTGGAAATTCCACAAGACATAAAACCTAAACGGAGAGCTTCAGCTTTAATCATTGCAGCGTGTTTGCTCTTATTTTCAATCATAGTATTTACCTATTCGTCAAAAAGTCCACCCTGACGAGAAACTCGCTTTCGTCCTAAATGCTCATAAGCTTTATCTGTTACCTCTCTACCTCTTGGTGTACGAATAATAAATCCTTCCTGAATCAAATAAGGTTCATATACTTCCTCAATAGTTTCTCCATTTTCTGATACAGCAGTAGCTAACGTTGACAAACCAACCGGTCCTCCTTTAAACTTATCGATAATGGTTAAAAGGATTTTGTTGTCCATCTCATCCAATCCAAATGAATCTACATTTAAAGCATTCAAGGCATATTGCGAGATTGCAACATCAATTGTTCCATTACCTTTTATTTGTGCGAAGTCACGCACACGTCTCAACAAAGCGTTGGCAATACGAGGCGTACCTCTACTTCTACCAGCTATTTCAATTGCTGCTTCTAAATCAATAGGCACACCAAGAATTGAAGCACTTCTTTCTATAATAGTGGCAAGTAATTCTTTGTTGTAGTATTGTAATCTACTTTGAATACCAAAACGAGCACGCATAGGTGCTGTCAGTAACCCTGAACGAGTTGTAGCTCCAACTAATGTAAATGGATTCAAATGAATTTGAACTGACCTTGCATTAGGTCCTGATTCAATCATTATATCAATCTTAAAATCCTCCATTGCAGAATATAAATACTCCTCAACAATTGGACTTAAACGGTGAATCTCATCAATAAACAACACATCTCTCTCTTCAAGATTAGTAAGTAATCCTGCTAAATCACCAGGTTTATCCAATACAGGACCTGATGTAATTTTAATCCCTACATCTAATTCATTCGCTAAAATATTAGCCAATGTAGTTTTTCCTAAACCGGGAGGTCCGTGAAACAAAGTATGATCTAAGGCTTCGCCACGTTGATTAGCTGCCTCAACAAAAATCTTTAAATTTTCCAAAACAGAAGCTTGACCAGCAAAATCATCAAATGATAGTGGTCTTAACTTTTTTTCTATATCATTCTCTTCCGGAGAAAAGTGTTTATTAGTAGGGTTCAAATTCTCATTCATATCGCAAAGATAAATTAAATTATCAATCTCTTAAAAACAAAAAAGGCCATCCGATTAGGATGACCTTTTTTATATATAATAGACAAGCTATTTCTTAGTGATGTAATTGCTCTTCACCTTCTACAAAAGGCATATTTTGAGGAGCAAAGTCTTCAGGTAAACCTGGTTTACTGTAGTCATAAGGCCATCTGTAAACAACTGGTAATTCACCTGGCCAGTTACCATGAATATGTTCTACTGGTGTAGTCCATTCTAAAGAGTTACTTCTCCATGGGTTCTGAGTAGCTTTCTTACCATAGAAAATACTATAGAAGAAGTTCCATAAGAACACTAATTGGAAAGCAGCACCTACTAAAGCGAACACAGTAATTAACACGTTCACATCGTAGAACTCATCAAACAATGGGAAAGCAGTGTTTGAGTAGTAACGACGAGGTAATCCAGCTAATCCGATGAAGTGCATTGGGAAGAAAACTCCGTAAGCACAAACTGCAGTTACCCAGAAGTGGATGTAACCTAAGTTTTTGTTCATCATTCTTCCAAATAATTTAGGGAACCAGTGGTAGATACCAGCAAACATTCCGTAAAGAGCAGAAATACCCATTACTAAGTGGAAGTGAGCAATAACGAAATATGTATCGTGAACGTTGATATCTAATGTTGAATCTCCTAAAATAATCCCTGTTAAACCTCCAGTAATGAAAGTTGAAACGAAACCTATACAGAAAAGCATAGATGGGTTCATTTGGATATTACCACTCCAAATTGTAGTGATATAGTTAAACGCTTTTACAGCTGATGGAATTGCAATTAACAATGTTGTGAAAGTAAACACAGATCCTAAGAATGGATTCATTCCCGATACGAACATGTGGTGACCCCAAACGATTGTTGATAAGAAAGCAATACCTAAAATTGAAGCAATCATCGCACGGTAACCGAAAATTGGTTTACGAGCGTTACATGCAATAACTTCAGAAGTAATACCCATTGCTGGTAAGATTACGATGTAAACCTCAGGGTGACCTAAGAACCAGAATAAGTGCTCATACAATACTGGAGAACCTCCTTGGTAATGTAATACTTCTCCTGCTAAATAAATATCAGATAAGAAGAATGATGTTCCAAAGCTTCTATCGAATAATAATAATAAAGCAGCTGATAATAATACAGGGAAAGAAACGATACCGATGATAGCTGTAGTAAATAAAGCCCAAACTGTCAATGGTAATCTTGTCATAGACATTCCTTTTGTTCTTAAGTTAATTACAGTAGCAACGTAGTTTAAAGATCCCATTAAAGAAGATGCGATAAAGATTGCCATTGAGATTAACCATAAAGTCATCCCCATACCTGATCCAGGAATCGCTTTTGGTAAAGCACTTAATGGAGGATAAACTGTCCATCCAGAAGATGCTGGTCCTCCTTCTACGAATAATGATAAAATCATAATTACTGCAGAAATAAAGAATAACCAGTAAGAAAGCATATTCAAGAATCCTGAAGCCATATCACGTGCTCCAATTTGCAATGGAATAAGTAAGTTCGAGAACGTACCACTTAAACCTGCTGTTAATACGAAGAATACCATAATCGTACCGTGCATTGTTACTAATGCTAAGTACGCGTCATTCTTCATTACTCCATCAGGAGCCATTTTATCACCTAATAACCATTTGAATACTGTAAAAGATTCTTCTGGCCAAGCGATTTGCATTCTAAATAAAAGAGACATCACAATCCCTATGATTCCCATAACAATACCTGTAATAAGGTATTGTTTGGCAATCATTTTATGGTCTAAACTAAATACATATTTAGTAAAGAAGTTTCCTTTATCATGATGATCATGAAGATCGTGATCATTAATAATTTCGTGTCCTTCTGCTGACATAGTTAAATTGATTTTAATACGTGAGTTTTATTTTACTACTTGAGCGATAGCTTCAGAATCAACTTCTACTTCAGCTTCTTCTACTGCTGGTGCAGCTGGAGCTTCTTTAGATTTTTTCTCTTCAGCAACTTGATTTCCTAATGTAGGAAGTTCTTTTAACCAAGATTCAAATTCTTCAGGAGTTTCAACAACTACCTTCATTTGCATGTTATAGTGAGATGCTCCACAAATTTTATTACATAATAATAAGTAATCGAATGAATATGGATCTAAAGCCTCTTCACCTTTAGCAACTAAATCTTGACTTCTATCAGCTCTAATATTGTTAATATTATTTACTTTCTTAACAATCTCCTCACGAGTTCTCATTTCTTCTGTTGTAACAGTTGGAGTAAATGCGAACTGAGTTACCATCCCAGGAACACAGTTCATCTGTGCTCTAAAGTGAGGGAAGTAAGCAGAGTGAAGAACGTCTTGTGAACGGAATTTCAATACAACTTTCTTTCCTAATGGTAAGTGTAATTCTTTTGCCATTTTATCGTCATTAGCATTTGGATCTGACATGTCAACTCCAACTACATTGATTCCTTCGATAAAACGAACGTTTGCTTTTCCTAACGTATTATCTTGTCCTGAGTAACGAACATCCCATCCAAATTGTTTAGCATAAACTTCAACAATTAAAACGTCTTCTTCCTCATCAACAAACATAATGTCATTCCAAGCGAATAATCCATAAAGGATCAAACCTGATAATGTAATAACTGGGATAATAGTCCAGATAGCCTCTAATTTATCATTATCTGAGAAATATTTTGCTTTTCTACCTTTTACTCCACGACCTTGGAATGCAAAGTAGTGTAATAAAAATTGTGTAAAAATCTGAACGATGAAGATTAATCCCATTGAAATCCACATCAAGTTGTCAACTTGTGTACCGTGCTCTGAAGCAGGGTTACTCATCAAAGGAAAGCTACCATACTCTACTAAACAAAAAATAGTAAAAATGTAGATAAATCCTAAG
Organism: Myroides phaeus; assembly: GCF_009799805.1. Taxonomy (NCBI): domain Bacteria; kingdom Pseudomonadati; phylum Bacteroidota; class Flavobacteriia; order Flavobacteriales; family Flavobacteriaceae; genus Myroides; species Myroides phaeus. The sequence goes on along the minus strand of NZ_CP047050.1, from coordinate 1,432,525 downwards.
AAAGCGAAAGTTAAATAACCGTTGATGTTATTATCTTTCTCATTTGCGATTTCCGCATTTGTGTCATTAGGACCAGAACCAACTTGAGTTAAATCAAAGATCTTAGTCAATTGCCAAATAGCAATTCCCAATAACACAACTACAGCTAATATTAATAAACTTGTCATTTGTTTATTTTTAGATATTAATAGTGAAAATGTTTACTCTCTTCAATCAAAGGATTGTTCTTAGCTAACAATGGTGCTTTTGTAAGAGCTGTAAATCCAACATAGATAAATAATCCGATGAAGAACATAAATGCAGCAATTTCAGGAACACCGATAAACCAAGATCCTCCTACTGTACCTGGAGAAATCATCATAAAGAAGTCAACATAGTGACCAACGATGATACATGTACCAGCCATAACTACAATCCAAGTTAAACGTTTGAAATCTGTATTGATTAATAATACTAATGGCAACACAAAGTTCAATAACAACATTCCGAAGAATGGTAAGTTATACTCTTGAATTCTGAAGATGAAGTAAGTTACTTCCTCTGGAATATTAGAGTACCATTGCAACATAAATTGAGAGAACCAAAGATAAGTCCAGAAAATACTTAATCCAAACATAAATTTAGCTAAATCGTGAATGTGAGAAGTATTAACAAATTCTAAATATCCTTTGTTTTTTAAGTATAAAGTTACAAATGCGATAGTTGTAATAGCAGTTACAAAGAAACTTGCGAATACATACCATCCAAATAATGTACTATACCAGTGTGTGTCAATTGACATGATCCAATCCCATGATGCCATAGACTCAGTAACGATGAAGAAAGCTAAGAATCCAGCAGATGCTTTGAACATCTTTTTGTGGAATACTAAATCTCCTGTTGCGTCTAAAGCTAAAGATTGTTTACGAGCATAGATTCTGTAAATGTTCCATCCTCCTAAGTAAACAACTGCTCTAATGATAAAGAAAGGAACGTTTAAATATCCTGTTTTACCTTGAATAATTGTATCGTGTGCTACAATGTTAGGATCTGCCCAAATAAACAAATGGTTAAAATTGAATACAGACAATAACAAAATAACGAAGAAGATTATAGAACCAGGTAAAATATAACTTGATAAACCTTCCATTACTCTGAAAAGAACAGGAGACCATCCTGCACTTGCAGCGTAATTAATAGCGTGGAACGCTAAAATACCTACAGACACTAACATAACAAAAATACATGCTACGTACAACGCTGTCCAAGGTTTGTTTTGCATTTGAGTCAAAACGTGCTCTAAATGCTGTTGGTGAGCTTCATGATCTGCATCTGAAACCGAAGAATCGTGTCCAGAAGCGTGACTCGCACCACCATCGTGATGCGCTTGCTCAGTTAAGATCTGCTCTACTTCAGCAGTAGTCTTTGGTGCACTGAAGAAACCATATGCAATCCCTACAAGTCCTAAGACCATAAGAACGATTGCAAAAGTCTTCAAGTTTTTTGAAAATGTGTACATATCTAAACTTTCAAATAAGTTTTACAATTTATTATTCTGATTTCAATTTTAAAACGTAATCTGTAACTAACCAACGCTCGTGTTGATTTAATTGATTAGCATGAGATCCCATTGAATTCAAACCATAAGTAATTACATGGTAAATACCCCCTTCTGTTAGCTCTCTATCTTTATAGTTAGGAACCCCCAAGAATTTCTCTCTTTTTACCAAATTACCTTTTCCATCTCCTTTTGCACCGTGACAAACAGAGCAGTAAATTGTATACAATTCTTTACCTTTCTCTGAGTCTTTCTCCTCAACAGATAATGGTGATTTCAAGTTAGCTTTTGCGCTAGCTAAACCTTCTGGAGTATTTGCATACTCCTCAGGTTGAAATCCACGAGGTACAGATCCTTCTGCAGGAATCTGTCCTTCTTTACCGTTTTTAAATACTGTAGTTGGAACTTCAGAATATGTTTCATATGCAACTGATTCGTACATATTAGGCATAAACTGATAGTTAGGACGCTCTTTATTAAAACAAGAAGTAGTCAAAACTGATACTCCTACTAAAGCTACAATTTTATATATCGTTTTCATTCTACAATTACTTTTCAATTACTTTTACTTCAACTGCTCCAGTTTTTTTGAAGAACTCAATAGCAGACTCTTCGTCGCCATTTAAAGCTACCTCCATTAAAAAGTGATCATCTGTAGTTCTAACATCTGGATTCTCAGCTTTTTTGAAAGGCCATAATTTACTTCTCATGAAGAAAGTAAGAACCATTAAGTGAGCTGCAAATAAAACTGTCATCTCGAACATAATTGGAACGAAAGCTGGCATATTTTGGATGAAGCTAAAACTTGGTTTACCTCCAATATCTTGAGGCCAGTCTACAATCATAATAAAATACATCATGAAAGTACCGAAAGACAAACCTACCAAACCATACAAGAATGCACAAATTGCAAGTCTTGTTGGTTTTAATCCCATAGCCTTATCAAGACCGTGTACTGGGAATGGAGTATATATTTCCTCAATATGATGATGAGCAGATCTAGTTTCTTTTACTGCATCTAACAATACATCATCATCATTGTATAATACGTGAATTACTTTGTTACTCATAATGATTAATGATTTAAAGATTGATGATTCTCTTTAGAGTCTCTTGCTTTCTTGTAATATTCACCAGAAGATTTTAAGATAGTTTTCACCTCTGCCTGTGCAATTACAGGGAAACTTCTTGAATACAATAAGAACAATACAAAGAAGAAACCAATAGTTCCAATATAAATACCAGCATCTACGAAAGTAGGTTGGAACATTGTCCATGAAGATGGTAAGTAATCTCTATGTAATGATGTAACGATAATTACGAAACGCTCAAACCACATACCGATATTTACAATAATCGAGATAATGAATGAGAACATAATGTTCGTTCTAATTTTCTTGAACCACATAACCTGTGGAGAAATTACGTTACAAGTCATCATTAACCAATATGACCACCAGTAAGGTCCTGTAGCACGGTTTAAGAATGCGTATTGTTCATACTCTACTCCTGAATACCAAGCTACCCATAACTCTGTAATATAAGCAACACCTACGATAGATCCTGTAATCATTACAATAATGTTCATCAACTCGATGTGTTGAACTGTAATGTAAGCTTCTAAGTTAGAAACTTTTCTCATGATGATTAACAACGTGTTTACCATTGCGAATCCAGAGAAAATAGCTCCAGCTACGAAGTAAGGAGGTAAGATTGTAGTGTGCCATCCAGGGATAACTGAAGTAGCAAAGTCAAAAGATACAATCGTGTGTACAGAAAGTACCAATGGAGTAGCTAAACCAGCTAATACTAAAGATACCTCTTCGAAACGTTGCCAGTCTTTTGCTCTACCTGACCAACCAAATGATAAAATTGAATATACTCTTTTTGTGAATGGCGTAATTGCTCTATCACGTAACATAGCGAAGTCAGGAAGTAAACCAGTCCACCAGAAAACTAATGATACTGATAAATACGTAGAAATCGCGAAAACGTCCCATAATAATGGTGAGTTAAAGTTTACCCATAATGAACCAAATTGGTTTGGAATAGGTAATACCCAGTAAGCTAACCATGGACGTCCCATGTGAATGATAGGGAATAAACCAGCCTGAACTACAGAGAAAATTGTCATTGCCTCTGCAGAACGGTTAATAGCCATTCTCCATTTTTGTCTGAATAATAATAATACGGCTGAGATAAGTGTACCAGCGTGACCGATACCTACCCACCAAACGAAGTTGGTAATATCCCATGCCCAACCTACAGTTTTATTTAATCCCCAAGTACCAATACCTGTACCAACAGTGTAAGCCATTGAACCTACACCCCATAAAAAAGCTACTAAAGCTATAGAGAACACTGTCCACCATAATTTATTAGCTCTTCCTTCTACAGGTCTAGCCACATCTACAGTTATATCGTGATATGATTTTTCACCAATAACTAAAGGTTTTCTAATGGGTGCTTCGTAATGTGACGACATAATCCTTTATATGTTTCTTTAATTAATAATTCTTTTAACTTAGATATTTCTAACTTTTACATGGTAGAAAACATTTGGTTTAGTACCAATGTGCTCTAACAAGTGGTAAGATCTATCAGACTCAGCTAATTTAGTAATTTCTGATTCTTTATCATTCACGTCTCCAAATACCATAGCTCCGCTTGAACAAGCTGCTGAACATGCAGTTTCAAATTCGTTTGCACGAACTGCTCTACCTTCATTCTTAGCTTTTAATACAGTTGCTTGTGTCATTTGAATACACATTGAACATTTCTCCATTACCCCTCTTGAACGAACTACTACGTCTGGGTTTAAAACCATACGTCCTAAATCGTCATTCATGTGGTAATCAAACTCACTATTTTGAGCGTATAAGAACCAGTTGAAACGTCTTACTTTGTAAGGACAGTTATTAGCACAGTATCTCGTACCAACACAACGGTTATATGCCATATGGTTTTGACCTTGACGACCGTGTGATGTAGCAGCTACTGGACATACAGTCTCACAAGGAGCGTGGTTACAGTGCTGACACATGATTGGTTGGAAAGCTACTTGTGGATTATCAGCTGGGTGCTCCAAGCTTTGGAATGCCTCACGGTATTCTCCAAATCCTTGTGTATTTTCTTTCAACTCAACATCTCCAGCAAATGTATCTTCAGATGAATAGTATCTGTCAATACGCAACCAGTGCATATCTCTACTTCTTCTAACTTCAGATTTACCAACTACAGGTACGTTGTTTTCTGCATGACAAGAAATTACACAAGCACCACAACCAGTACAAGCATTCAAGTCAATCGATAAATTAAAGTGGTGTCCTACTGATCTATCAAATGATTCCCAGATGTCAATGCTTGATGCATTTACTTCTTGGTGGTCATAAGATACTTGAGGAAGGATATTCCACTCTTCTGCATTCTTAGTATTGAAGATCTCTAAAGTTGTATCTTTAACGATATCTCCTCTACTCATTAATGTATTTTGTAACTGAACACAAGCAAACTCGTGATCTCCACTTGCCTTAGCAATTGTTACATTTTGTACATTATTAAAGTTTGCATATAATTGGTATGCATTTACACCAACTTGCATTTCTTCTTTTAATGCTGCTTTTTTACCATAACCAAAAGCTAAACCTACAGTTTTAGGCGCTTGTCCTGGTTGGATTAAAGCAGGAACGTTTTCAAGCTTAACACCGTTAACTTCTAAAGTAACATAGCTACCATTTAAACCTCCGTTTGCAACGTGGTAATTTTTAATACCTAATTCTTCAGCGTCAACTCTTGCAATAGTTACGTAGTTATCCCAAGATACACGTGTAATTGGATCTGGGAACTCTTGTAACCAAGGGTTATTAGCTTGTTGTCCATCTCCCATTCCTGTTTTAGTGTATAACACTAATTCGAAATCTCCAGCTTTCTTAGCTTTAGCTAAATTAGCAGCAGCAGATGAAAACTCGATGTTAGATGAAATTTTACCATTAGTACCAACAACAGCAAAACCATCGTGAACTAATTGGTTCCATGTTTTATCAGAAACTACAGATTTACCAACAGCTTTTACATAATCGTAGTAAGCTTCGTTGTTTCCACTCCACAATAATAAAGCGTCTTGGAATTGTCTTGTTTCAAATAAAGGACGGATTGTAGGTTGCATAACTGAATAATGACCTTTTTTGATCATTACATCTCCCCAAGACTCTAAGTAATGAGGTGCAGCAGCAGCGATAGTAGTTACTAAAGCAGTTTCGTCTTCTTTTAAAGAGAAAGCAACTGAAGTTTTTACTTTACCTAATCCAGCTACGAATGCAGCGCTATCAGCCATTGTGTAAACTGGGTTTACTCCTGACATGATTAATGTGTGAACATTACCAGCATTCATATCTTTAACAAGTTGAGCTACTTTAGCAGCGTTACCTTGTCTAACGTATTTTGTTTGCTCTGGTAAGAAAGCTTCTGATTGTAATTTCTCATTGATTGCGAATACTACTAATTGAGCATCAACATCATCAAGACCAGTTACAACAACTCCTCTTGTACCAGCAGCTTTAAGTTGCTTAGCAGCTTTAGCGATTTCAGCATCATAAGCAGTAGCACTACCTGAAACTGAACCACCAACGATTTCATTGTATAACTTAACTAAAGCAGCTTTTTGCTCAGTTACAGTTAATGGAATTCTAACGTCAGCATTAGCTCCAGCTAAAGACATATTTGCCTCCATTTGGATATGCTTAGACATTTTTCCGTTTTTAGGAATACGATTGTTAGCGTAAGCTGCATCGTAACCTCCACCTTGCCAATCTCCTAAGAAATCTGCACCAACAGAAACAATTACATCAGCATTAGCGAAATCGTAATCAGCTAATCCACGAGTTCCATAAGCTTTTTCATAAGCATCTGCAGCAGCAGAAGATGAAACAGCATCATAAACAACGTGTTTAGCAGTTGGGTTAGCAGCGATAAACTCTGCAATTAATTTATCAGTTGATGGACTTGCCATTGTATTTGTTAACAACACAACGTTTCCTCCACTTGATTTAGCATCTTGTAAACTTGCTTTTACTTTTAAATCAACCTCGTCCCAAGAAGCATTCTTCCCTTCGATTTTTGGTTGCTTCAAACGTAAGCTATCATACATTGATAAAACTGATGCATTTACACGAGCGTTAGCTCCTGAGTATGCATTAGCAAGTTTGTTATTTTCAACTTTAATAGGACGTCCTTCTCTTGTTTTGATCAAAACGTTCACAAAGTCAAATCCGTCTGCTACAGTCGTTGCATAATAATCTGCAACACCAGGAATGATTTCTTCTGGCTGAACTACATACGGAATAGATTTTACAACAGGTCCTTCACAAGCTGCTAATGTTGCTGCAGCCGTAGAGAAACCTACATATTTCAAAAAGTCTCGACGAGTTGTAGATGAAGAAGACAATGTTTCTTTGTCTCCAAGAAATTCGTTAGTAGGAATTTCGTCAACAAATTCATTGTTTCTTAGCGTCTCAACAATAGAACTATTTTCATTCAGCTCCTCAACACTTTTCCAGTATTTTTTGTTTGATGCCATTGTATATATATATTAGCTTCTTATTCTTAAATAATTATTAATAGTGACATTTACCACACTCTAATCCACCCATTTGAGCTACTGTCAATTTCTCAACTCCGTATTTCTCAGATAATTCTTTGTGAATTTTAGCGTAATACTCGTTGTCAGCTAACTTAACGTCAGTTTTTCTGTGACAGTCGATACACCATCCCATTGTTAATGGAGAGTGTTGTCTCATAATTTCCATTTCTTCAACTGGACCGTGACAAGTTTGACATTCTAAACCTGCAACATTCACGTGTTGAGAGTGGTTATAGTATACAAAGTCAGGTAAATTGTGAATTCTAACCCATTTAACTGGTTTTTCTTTTCCAGTGTATTTCTGAGCTGAAGCATCCCAACCTACTGCGTCATACAATTTTTGAATTTCACCTGAGTAAAATTCTGGTGTATACTTACCGTAATCTACACCCTCGTCTCCTGTAAATTCATTGATGTTTTTATGACAGTTCATACAAACATTCAAAGATGGAATTCCTGATGTTTTACTTGATCTCGCTGAAGAGTGACAGTATTTACAATCAATACCATTATCACCAGCGTGAATTTTATGTGAGAAATGGATAGGCTGTACTGGCTCATACCCTTTATCAACACCAATCTGCATCATAAATCCATAAGCGAACCATGAACCTATTAATACAAAAACAATAGTAGAAACAATTACTAAGAATTGATTCTTAACGAATGCTTTACACAATGGAACTGTTTGGCGTACTTCTTCAGTCAATCCATTAGCTTCAACAACCTTGTTTAATACCTTCTTAACGAAGAACAACATTGTTACTAATAGCATCAACACAACAACTAAAGCACCTAAAACAACAACGTTAGAAACATTATCACTGCTTCCTCCTCCTTGTTGTCCTGCAGCAGCACCAGCTACAGCAGCTTTAGGCTCTGCTTTTTGCTCTGACGTATAAGCTAAAATGTCATCAATATCCCCATCAGATAAACCTGGGAAGTCATTCATGACAATCTTATTCCAGTCATTAAAAAGCTTTACAGCCGTTGCATCTCCTGACTTAATAAGAGACGAACTACTTTTAATCCACTTGTGAAGCCATTCAACGTCACCATCGTGACGCTCAACTACTCCTCTAAGAGCTGGACCAGTAGCATTTCCATCTAACTTGTGACAAGCTGCACAGTTAGAATTAAACAATTCCTTACCTTTTGCTGCATCTTGAGCAAACGAAATTGTAGTAAACGATAGCATTAACGCTAAACAAAAGAATAAAATCTTTGAAAACGAATTATGGTTACCCACTTTTTTCATAGTTATAAAATGATTTTCAACTAAACTTGGTCTTATTTAACAGCCAATTAGACCGCTATCTTATACACCTTATTTACAAACTCCGACAAAAATACAATTTATGACTTACTCTTAAAACCTTTACAGGCGTTAATACATAATTTATACACGTTCTAAATAGATAAAAACAAGGGCATTTTCAAGAATATTTGTAATTTTGTCCAAATCACTATTCATTATGAGAATTTTAAGAATATTTATCGCCTTAACTCTTATACTAATTACTAATAACACAATTAGTGCTCAAAGTAAAAACACAGTAATAAATGAGCCTGCGGCTATAAAAGAATTAGTTAACAAGAAAAAACAGGTTAATACTTCTACAATTGTCAATGACAAATACAAAATCCAGATTTTTTACGGAAAAAATTCTGATGCAAATGCTGCCATTTCAAGATTCAAAAGAAGTTTCCCTTCAACTAATGCAACAATAATTTACACTAACCCTTCATACAAAGTTTTAGTCGGAAATTATAAAACAAGATTAGACGCAGAGAGAAACTTGAAAATAATTCAAAAAGAATTTGACAACGCTTTACTTATCTACCCTGGTAAATAAGTAATAACTACATTTTCATAAAAAAGGCGACAAACGTATGTTTGTCGCCTTTTTTATTTTCCATCACTCCCATCTTATTCCCAAATTGACCCGTCCTGAAATAACTGTACAGTTTTAAAACAGTTAAAAATGGAAAATAGTAATCAAACAAGACAAAAAAAGACAGATCGTTATCACTTGAAATTTATTGAAAAAGTAATTCAAGAAATAGAAAATGGAGCTACCCAAAGTTCAGTTACTCTCAAGTATGATTTAAGGCAACCAACGGTGAGTCGTTGGATCAAGAAATATGGAAGTATAGAGTTTCATCAAACACGCAGGAATAAAATTTATTCAGAAAGCTTAAAACGTCAAGTAGTTCATAGTATTACAGAACACAAAATGACTATAAAAGAAGCTTGTATAGCGTATGGAATCGAAAGTAAAAGTACAATAACAAATTGGTTGTTAGTTAATTACAATAAAAACAAAGATCTTTGTAAAGAAATTAACATTCCAATTCTTATGGAAGAAAAAACAACTAATTTAGAATCTTTAGAAGTAAAAGCTTTAAAAAAGGCTTTAGCTGAAGCACAATTTAAGATAGTAGCATTAAATACTTTGATTGATGTAGCAGAAAAAAAATTGGATATTGATATTAGAAAAAAGTCTGGTTCCAAGCAGTTGAAGAAGTAAAACTCTTATATCCTACCAAGGGAATAGACAAAATATGTAAACTGTTTGGGAAAACACGAAGTGCTTATTATCAGTCAATTAATAAATATGAGCGGCAATCAATAAAAGATGATATCATCTTACAAGAAGTATTGAAAATCAGAACCAGCCTTCCTAAGGTAGGTACTCGAAAACTTCAGTATATGCTCCAAGAACGCTTAGCTACACATAAGATAAGCATAGGCAGAGATTATTTATTTGATTTATTAGATAGTCAAAAAATGTTGATTAGGCAGCGCAAACGAAAAGCATACACAACAGATTCTAGAGCATGGAGAGGTCAATATTTGGACTTGTATAATGGTGTAAAGGTTATTAGACCAGAGCAATTTTGGGTAAGTGATATTACATATATACGACTAAATAATGCTTGGGGATATCTGAGTTTAATCACAGATGCTTATTCACATAAAATAATGGGATATAGTTTTAATCTAGATTTGACTACAAAAGGGTGTTTGAAAGCCTTAACAATGGCGTTAAAAAATAGAATGTATACAGAAAAACTTATTCATCATTCTGATAGAGGATGCCAATACTGTAGCGCTACTTACACTCAGTTATTAATAGATAACGATATATCAATAAGTACTACACAAAGTGGAGAGCCAAGAGATAACGCAGTAGCAGAGCGAGTAAATGGTATAATTAAAGGAGAGTTTAATCTAAACTACTCAAGTTTAGGGTATCAAAAAACTAAGGAAAAAATAGGTAATAGCATAGAAGCTTATAATCAAATTAGACCTCACGATAGTTGTGATAGATTAACTCCTAATCAAGCGCACCTAAAAACAGGGGTGCTTCCTAAAAGATGGAAGAATTATTACAAGAATAAAACAGAGAAAAAAGAACTTGTACAGCAGTAATAGGATTACTGAAATAACTGTACAGTACAAAACAGGATTATCAACTATAGCTGTACAGCTATAGTAGGACGAGACAAATCTTAAAATAATTTTTTACATATCATTTAAATAGTATTTGTATAGTGTATGTATACTCTATGTATAGTGCTTGTATACTTTCTATGTAAAAATATACAAGCAGTGTAGAAGCACTACACATAAAATATACAAACACCAAAAATAACATTAACAAAAAATAGTTAATCGATCAAGATAACTCCACCTATACGATCAAAGAGTATAAAATAAAAAGGCAAAAAAAGAGCCCTTGGTGTTTTACCAAGGGCTCTTCTGATATAATAGTTGACTGATACTATCCTACTAAATTGATAATCTTACCAGGAACAATAATAATCTTTTTAGGTTCTCTTCCTCCTAATTGCGCAATAGTTCTTTCGTCTGCTAATACAGCTTCTTGAATTTGCTCTTGTGTTAAGTCTAAAGGCAATTCAATTTTGAAACGCATTTTTCCGTTAAATGAAACTGGATACTCTTTAGAACTCTCAACTAAAAATTCTGGTTTAAATATTGGAAACTCCGCTTCTGAAACAGAAGTTGTATTTCCTAACATTGACCATAACTCTTCTGCAATATGAGGTGCATAAGGAGCTACTAAAACAGCTAATGGCTCAAGAATAGCTTTGTGGTGACATTTTTGTTGAGACAATTCGTTCACACAAATCATAAACTGAGAAACAGATGTATTAAATGAGAAGTTCTCAATATCTTCTGTTACCTTTTTAATTGTTTTGTGTAATGATTTAAGCATATCTGCACTTGGTGCTTCATCTACTACCACTACTCCATTGTCATCTGCATATAATCTCCATAATTTTTTCAAGAATCCTGCAACTCCAGAAATACCAGCAGTATTCCAAGGTTTAGCTTGCTCTAATGGTCCTAAGAACATTTCATACAAACGCAATGTATCTGCTCCATATTCGTTACAAATATCATCTGGATTTACAACATTGTAGTACGACTTAGACATCTTTTCTACCTCATGCCCAACGATATATTTACCGTTTTCATTTAAAATAAACTCAGCATTTGCATAGTCTGGACGCCATTGTTTAAATCCTTCTGTATCTAATTCAGATGAAGAGTTAACTAATCCTACATAAGCGTATAATTGTTGAACTTTCTCATCTTTAATCATATCCTTAGAGATAAAAGTATTTGTTCCATCAATGCGGTAAACAAAAGCAGAAGTACCTAAAATCATCCCTTGGTTAATCATTTTCTTAAATGGTTCTTCAGTTGGTGCAACACCAATATCTTTTAAGAACTTATTCCAGAAACGGCTATACAACAAGTGTCCTGTTGCGTGTTCGCTACCACCAATATATAAGTCAACATTTTGCCAGTATTTCAATGCTTCTGCTGATGCAATATCTTCTGTATTTGAAGGATCCATATAACGCATCCAATACCACGAAGAACCAGCCCAACCTGGCATTGTATTTAATTCTAATGGGAAAATTGTTTTCTCATCAATTAAAGAGTTGTCTACTACTTTATTATTTACAGTATCCCAAGCCCAAACATTTGCATTTCCTAATGGTGGTTGACCATCTTCTGTTGGCAAATACTTTTCAACCTCAGGTAAAACGATTGGCAAATGTTTATTGTCAATCATCTTAGGCAATCCATTTACATAGTAAACAGGGAATGGCTCTCCCCAATAACGTTGACGAGAGAAAACAGCATCGCGTAAACGGTAATTCGTTTTCCCAGCTCCTTTTCCTAATTCTTCTAAAGCAGCAATAGCTTTTGCAGTTGCTTCTTTATACCCTAATCCATTTAAGAAATCAGAGTTTTCAAGTACAAATCCTTCTTTTTCTGCAAATGCTTCTTCAGAAATGTCTTGATTAAATATATTTTTAATTGGAATATTGAAGTGTTTTGCAAAAGCATAATCACGACTATCTCCAGCAGGAACAGCCATAACAGCACCTGTACCATAACCAGCTAATACGTAATCACCAATCCAAATTTCAATTGGTTCTTTTGTAAAAGGATGTTCTGCATACGCCCCTGTAAACACACCAGAAATTGTCTTAACATCAGCCATACGATCGCGCTCACTTCGTTTTGAAGTTGCTTCAACATATGCCTCAACTTGTGCTTTTTGCTCTGCTGTAGTAATTTTCATCACTAAATCGTGCTCTGGCGCTAAAGTCATAAAACTTACACCAAATACAGTGTCAGGACGAGTTGTAAACACCTCTATTGTATCTTCTCCTTCCTTTAAGTTAAAAGTAATTGAAGCTCCAACAGATTTACCAATCCAATTACGTTGACTTTCTTTAATACTCTCAGTCCAATCCAACGTATCTAATCCTTGCAATAAACGTTCAGCATAAGCAGAAATACGCATACTCCACTGCTTCATTTTCTTACGTACTACAGGATGTCCACCACGTTCAGATAAACCGTCTTTTATTTCGTCATTAGCTAAAACAGTACCTAAAGCTGGACACCAGTTTACTTCTGTTTCTGCTAAATATGTTAATCTATATTGTAAAAGCACAGTTTCTTTTTCATCTGCAGAAAATGCGTTCCACTCTTCAGCTGAAAACACAGTAATATTATCTGCACATACTGCCTCTACATTTGCATTACCTTCTTTCTCAAAAATAGCAACCAAAGACGCAATAGCCTCAGCTTTATCCGTAGCTTTATTGTACCAAGAGTTAAACAATTGGATAAAAATCCATTGTGTATGCTTGTAATAATCAGCATTTGATGTACGTACTTCACGACTCCAATCAAAAGAAAAACCAATTTTATCAAGCTGTTCTCTATAACGAGCAATGTTAACTTCTGTTGTCACTGCAGGATGTTGTCCAGTTTGAATAGCATATTGCTCTGCAGGTAAACCAAAACTATCATAACCTTGTGGGTGTAATACATTAAACCCTTTATGACGTTTGTAACGAGCAAAAATATCCGATGCTATATACCCAAGAGGGTGTCCTACGTGTAGTCCTGCTCCAGATGGATAAGGAAACATATCTAACACATAATACTTCGGCTTGTCTGATTCATTTTCAGTTTTGAAAGTTTGATTTTCTCTCCAAATTTTTTGCCACTTAGCTTCAATTTCGTTTGGATTATATTTCATACTATTTAAATATATATTCTATTCAACAATCTCATTTAGTGCTCCGATTATACGAAAAACCACGTCAATTCACGCAAAAATAAACTATATTTATAACAATTAGAAAACTTTAATCGTTATTGTCTTAATAAAAACATTTTTGTTTGCTATTTTTACGCACTTAAATTCTAATCTATGGCTAGTTCGTACGAAAAATACCAAAAACGAAAATTACTTTCGTCTTATTTTTCAGTCATTCTCAGTATTTTCTTGGTTCTCTTTTTGTTAGGGAGCCTAAGTTTATTCGTAATTAACTCTAAAAAAATCTCCGATAATTTTAGAGAAAACATTCCTATGACAATATTTTTTGAGTCAAATACAGCTAAAGCTGACTTAGATAAGTTTGACAACAAACTTTCTACAGTGGAATATGTAAAAGATTACACCTTTGTTTCTAAAGAAGAAGCAGCTATTAGTCACAAAGAAACTCTTGGTGAAGACTTTGTTGAATTCTTAGGATTCAACCCTTTACAAGATTCTTTCGACTTACACCTAAAAGGTGATTACGTTGTAAAAGACAGTATAGAAAACATAATCAAAGAATTACAGACTACTAAATCTGTAAGTGATATTACTTATGACAAACAATTGGTCGATCTTGTAAATGACAATATCAAAAAAATCACTAATTGGGTTTTAATTGCTGCTGGAATATTAACTATTATCTCAATGTTATTAATAAACAGCTCGCTGAGATTATTAATTTTTTCAAGTAGATTTACTATCAAAACTATGCAAATGGTTGGAGCAACAAAACGCTTCATCAGAAGACCTTTTATTTGGCATAGTATGAAACTTGGTTTCATAGGTTCTATATTAGCTATTGGAGCTATTGTAGGACTAACATTTTATGTTGACAATAAATTCCCGGATTTAAATATTAACCCTACTGAAGATTATATTCCTCTTGTAGTTGTAGGACTTGGTATTCTTATTTTAGGTACAATTATCACAAGTATTAGTACATTTTTTGCAACACAAAGATTCTTGAATCTTAAATCAGATGAACTTTATTAATTATGAAAGATCAAAATAATAACATTGCCCTTTTTTCTAAAAAGAACTATACTATGCTAATTATTAGCTTAATAGTAATTGCTTTGAGTTTTGTATTGATGGCAGGTGCAGCAAATGATGACCCTACTCAATTTAATGAAGACATCTACAGCTTTAGACGTATTCACCTTGCTCCAACCGTTTTTTTCATAGGAATTGGACTTGCTGTTTACTCAATTTTCAAAAAAGAAAACAAATAATTATAATAACTTTAAATGGATTTATTACAAGCCATTCTCCTTGCAATTGTAGAGGGGTTAACAGAATACTTACCAGTTTCTTCAACAGCTCATATGATTTTCGTAAGTTCTTATTACGAAATACAAAATGACGATTTCGTTAAACTATTTCAAACAGCTATCCAATTCGGAGCAATTCTTGCCGTAGTCGCATTGTACTGGAAGAAGTTTTTTGATTTCACTAAACTTAATTTCTATGTAAAATTAGTGTGTGCTGTAATTCCTGCACTTGTTTTAGGAAAGCTATTAGATGAAAAAATTGACGCAGTTTTAGGGGAGACTATTTACATTGCATATATGCTAATCTTTGGAGGATTTGTCTTGTTATTTATTGACAAATATTTCAAAAACCCTAAAACAGTTAAAGAAGAGGATATTACTATAAAACAAGCTATTGCGATTGGTTTTTGGCAATGTTTAGCGATGATGCCAGGAACAAGTAGATCGGCTGCTTCTATCATTGGAGGAATGCAACAAGGACTTTCTCGTCAAGTTGCCGCAGAGTTTTCTTTCTTTTTAGCAGTACCAACAATGCTTGCTGTTACAGTTTATTCAATTGCTCTAAAAAAATACGAATCTGGTAAAATCGGATATGAGTTATTATTAGAACATCCAGACAATATGAAATTGTTTTTACTTGGAAATGTAATCGCTTTTGTTGTTTCTATATTTGCTATTAAATTCTTCATTGGAATTATTAAAAAATATGGTTTTAAACCTTGGGGATACTACCGTATTGTAGCAGGAGTTATTTTATTAATCTATTTTGGTTATTTAAAACAATAATGATAAACTATACCGCAGAAGCATTTCAAAACGGACAAATTTTATTGGTAGACAAACCATTAAATTGGTCTTCTTTTCAAGCAGTTAACAAAATAAAATGGTTGCTTAAAAAGAACTATGGATTAAAAAAGATAAAAGTAGGTCACGCTGGTACGTTAGATCCTTTAGCAACAGGCTTATTGATTGTTTGTACAGGAAAAGCTACTAAGCAAATATCTGAATTACAAGGACAGATTAAAGAATATACAGGTACAATTACTCTTGGAGGAACAACACCTTCTTATGACCTTGAAACAGAAATAGACAAACACTATCCAACGGAGCATATTACGCCCGAACTTTTAGAAGAAGCAAGGGTATCTTTTTTAGGTGAAATACAGCAAAGACCTCCTATTTTTTCTGCTTTGAAAAAAGATGGTAAAAGACTTTATGAACACGCAAGAAAAGGGGAAGAAGTAGAGATTCCAACAAGACCAATCACTATTGAAGACTTTGAACTTACTGGTCAAACACTACCTAATATTGATTTTAGAGTAGTTTGTTCTAAAGGAACATATATTCGTTCCCTTGCTTATGATTTTGGTTTAAAACTAAATTCAGGAGCGCACTTAACTGCGTTAAGAAGAACAAAAATTGGAGATTACGACATCGTTAATTCTGTTAGTTTAGAAGAATTTGAAGCTGAAGCTGAAAAGAATTCTATCGAACAAAACCAATAATAAAAAAGGCTATTTCTCAATGAGAAATAGCCTTTTTAGCTTTCCATTACCTACTCTTCTTTACTCATAAATAATAATTGATAAACATTTCCATTATTATCTACTCCTTCAACTCCACCTTCTAAAGAGCGTTTTACATCTATATAAATTTCTTTTTTATTATCGCTACATATTCTACCTGCTCCAACATCTCCTTTTAATGCTATTTTACCTCTATAGGTATTCCCTTCGTTATCTACACCTTCTACCGTATAAATTTTTCTTTCTTTAACTATATCTTTATCAACACCATTAGGTGTCTGCCCTTGTTCCGTCAAAGAAACCTCTCCCTTCTCTGTATCAGAATGTTCTTTACAACTCACTAAAAAAACCATACAGATACACAAAAAACATCTAAATAGCTGAAATACTTTGTTTTCCATATCAAGTTTTTCCTTGTTTTTATTTTATTTGACTAAACTAAGTATAATAAATAGGAAAAAAACAAAATAAAAAGCGAACTCCCATATATTTTGAGTAAACTCTTCATTATTCCATTAGAAATTACTTGACTATAAATACTGTTACCCCTATCTTCGTCAACAACAAAATATTTATTATGAAAAAAATAATAGTATTAATCCTACTAATTTCTAATTGTGTTTGGGCACAGAAAACTACTTTTAAAGAAGGTGATTTTATTTTTCAAAATATAAATTGCGGACCTCTATGTGAAGCCATTAATGAAGTTACTTTTGGTTATAATGACATTAACTTTAATCACATAGGTATGGTTATTAATTACGATAATAAATTACAGGTCATAGAGGCAACTTGGCCTAAAGTAGCCATCACACCTTTGGAAGACTTCTTATCAAAAACACCTAACACAATGTATTTAGGAAGACTATTACCAGAATACACAGACCTTATAACAGAAGCTAAAAATTTTGCAATCAAACAGGTAGGTATTCCTTATGACGTTAATTATTTAATGGATAATGAGAAATATTATTGTTCTGAATTAATCTATGACGCATTTAAATATGCTAATGAAGATAAAGAGTTTTTCAAACTTTATCCGATGACTTATAAATCAAAAACAACAGGAGAGTTTTTCCCAGAATGGTTAAGTTATTTTGAAAAACTTGGACAAGAAGTCCCAGAAAACTTATTAGGCTGTAACCCAGCAGGATTATCTTTATCAAAAAAAATCACTATTGTAGGAGCAATCGTACAATAGTGATTTTTTAAAATATTATTTATCAAGAGACAACATTAATTCAACTACTTCGTTTTGAACCTCTTGTCCTTTGTTCTTTGTGTACCATTTTTGAAGCTCTACAGCCCCTGTTTGATCAAAGCTACCGTGCTCTGCTTTGTAATCAGCAACCAATTTTGTAGCACCTGCTGGACGTGGTCCCCAATCACCTAAAACTTTTAATGTATCAGCTTCAACGATAACTAATTTAGGAATTGATCTTCCTCCATTGGTTAAAAACTGATCCATTAATTCTAAGTTCTGATCTCGGAAAACAATCTTCATTTCTACTTTATCTGTTACTTCCGCCATTTTATTTAACATTGGTACAGACTGAGCAGCATCACCACACCAGCTTTCAGAAATTACAATCCAAATATACTTTTTAGTTAAATTTTTCAGACTCGTTGTCGCTTCCTCTGAAACCTTTAATGTTTTATCTAATCGATGTAACCTTGCCTCATTCAACTCAGCGTAAGCCATATAATCATCTTTTATATTTAACGCAGCCTTATCATTTTGTAATGCATTAGTTACAAACTCACGAAAAGCAGAATAAGTTAAACTATTATCTAACGTTTTTTGTTCGATATGTCCCATTTTATGTAAATTTATTGTTCGTTTCTATCAAAGATACTATTTTAAAACCAAAATACCATTTACACGATGAATACAAAATCTATAGGCTTATCTTTATCAGGAGGAGGATTTAAAGGAATTGCTCATGCAGGGGTATTACAGTATTTAAAAGAAAAAAACATTACACCAACTGCAATCTCTGGAACGAGTGCTGGATCAATTGTAGCAACCCTATACGCCTCTGGTATTAATCCAGAAGAAATATTACATTTATTCAAGTCTGTCAACATTTTTAACTGGCAACATTTTACCTTAAAAAAAGCTGGTATAATGGATGTGAATACTTTTGACAAATACATCAAAAAGGCTTTTGAAGACAAAACATTACAAGATTTAAATATTCCAGTTTATATTAATGCTACCAATATAGCTACTGGGAAAATCCATTTCTTTGAACCCAATACAAGAATTGTAGATGCTGTATTAGCTTCAAGTGCATTTCCTGGAGTATTTTCACCTTACTTAATTGGCGATAATTTATATAGTGATGGCGGTATTTTAAACAACTTTCCAACTAAAGTTTTAAAAGACCAATGTGATTTTGTGATAGGCAGCAACGTATGTCCTATACAAACCGTTCCTCAATCTGACTTAACTACCATCCGTTCAATAACCTTCAGGGCTTACGATTTAATGACAGCAATGAGCAATATTGTACACGGGCGTATTTGTGATGTCTTAATAGAACCCGAAGAGTTAACATTATATTCCACATTTGAAAGAAATAAGAAGAAAATGGATGAGATGTTTGCTATTGGTTATCAAGAAGCTAAAAAATCATTTGAGAAGAATTCAGATATTTTCAAAAAAGCTATTTTATAGAAGTATATAATCTTTATATTTGCAAAACTTTAAAAAATTATCTTTCAATGAAGTACAAAAGAATTCTACTAAAATTAAGTGGAGAAGCATTAATGGGAGATCAACAGTATGGTATTGATCCTAAAAAATTAGCAGAATATGCTGCTGAAGTAAAAAAAGTTCACGATTTAGGTGTTGAAATTGCAATTGTAATTGGTGGAGGGAATATTTTTAGAGGTGTTGCTGGAGCAAATGTCGGAATGGACAGAGTGCAAGGTGATTACATGGGAATGCTTGCTACAATTATCAATGGTATGGCATTACAAGGTGCTTTAGAAGCAGCAGGAATGTTAACAAGACTGCAAACAGCTTTAAAAATTGAAGCAGTAGCAGAACCTTATATCAAAAGAAGAGCAGTTCGTCACTTAGAAAAAGGTAGAATTGTTATTTTTGGAGCTGGAACAGGAAATCCTTATTTTACTACTGATACAGCTGCAGTTTTAAGAGGTGTAGAAATCAATGCCGATGTTATTTTAAAAGGAACACGAGTTGATGGAGTTTATACTGCAGACCCAGAAAAAGATCCTACAGCAATTAAATTTGAAGAAATTACTTTCTCAGATGTATTAACAAAAGGATTAAACGTTATGGATACAACAGCATTTACATTGAGTAGAGAAAATGAACTACCAATTGTTGTATTTGATATGAACAAACAAGATAATTTATTAAAAGTTTGCAAAGGAGATGATTCAGTAGGAACTACTGTATCTGTAAACATTAAGTAATTTTATATTATGACTGAAGAATTAGAACTAATTATTGCGTCTGCAAAAGAGTCAATGGATAATACTGTTGCTCACTTAGAAAAATCTCTTTTAAACATTCGTGCTGGAAAAGCTTCACCACAAATGTTGGGATCTGTTTTTGTTGATTACTATGGATCACAAACTCCTCTTTCTCAAGTAGCAAATGTTAGTACTCCTGATGCCAGAACACTTTCAATTACTCCTTGGGAAAAAAATATGTTACAACCTATTGAAAAAGCAATTATGATTGCTAATTTAGGATTGAACCCAATGAATAATGGTGATAATATTATCATTAACGTTCCTGCATTAACGGAAGAAAGACGTAAAGATTTGGCTAAACAAGCAAAATCTGAATGTGAAGATGCAAAAATCGGTATTAGAAATGCTCGTAAAGACGCTAATAACGACATCAAAAAAGAAGAAAAAAATGGAACTTCTGAAGACATCTGTAAAGGTGCTGAAGAAAGAATTCAAAAATTAACTGATAACTTCGTTAAGAAGATAGAAGATATTCTATCTGCTAAAGAAGTAGAAATCATGACAGTTTAAAAAAAATCCGCAAGTATGCGGATTTTTTTTTATAATATATTCAATATCATCTTATCTGCTTTCTTTAAGCTTTAACATTCCTACAACAAACTTATCACACTCATAATCAATAGTTTTTCATTATCTTTATAATCATACCGTTAAATTAAATACGGTTATTTAGTAACAAAAAAAGCTATAATTATGACGACAAAAATTTACTCCCCTGAAGAACTTCAAAAAATAGCCCCCGTTTTTGGACAACTTTCATTTGACAATCACGAACAAATTGTTTTTTGTCACGACAAAGATTCAGGATTAAAAGCAATTATTGGAATTCACAATACAACCCTTGGACCAGCACTTGGAGGAACCAGAATGTGGAATTATACTTCTGAATGGGAAGCTTTAAATGATGTTTTAAGGCTCTCAAGAGGAATGACTTATAAGTCTGCTATTTCAGGGCTTGATTTAGGTGGAGGAAAAGCTGTTATAATTGGAGATTCTAAAAAAGATAAAAGTCCAGAATTAATTAAAGCATTTGCTAATTATGTAAACTCCTTAGGTGGAAGATACATTACAGCAGAAGATGTAGGTACTACTACAGACGATATGGATTTAATTCACAGTATTACCCCACACGTGACTGGTATTTCACAAAGCCTTGGAGGATCAGGTAACCCTTCTCCTGTGACAGCTTATGGTGTTTTTATGGGATTAAAAGCTGCAGCACAATTTCAATTTGGTACAGATAATTTAAACGGTAAAAAAGTACTTGTTCAAGGTATAGGAAATGTAGGAGAAACTTTAGTAAAACATCTTGTTGAACACGGAGCATTAGTACAAATTACAGATATCAATCAAGAACGCGTAACTCAGATAGCAGAAAAATATAATGTACAACAATTCACTGGTGACGATATCTACAGTGCAGACGTAGACATTTATTCACCTTGTGCACTTGGTGCAACTATCAATGACGATACTATAGAAAAAATAAAAGCCAAAGTAATTGCTGGTGCTGCTAACAATCAATTAGCCGTAGAAGCAATACACGGAAAAAGGTTACAAGAAAGAGGTATTGTTTACGCTCCAGACTTTTTAATTAACGCAGGAGGAATTATAAATGTATTTGGTGAGATAGTTAAATACGATTTAAATGAAGCTCTAAGAAGAACCGAAAACATTTACAATACAACATTAGAAGTATTAAACTATGCAAAACAGCACGGATTAACTTCACAACAAGCAGCTATGAAAAAGGCAGAGGAAAGATTAAACGCAAAAAAATAATAAATCCAAAAAAGGCTAACATCTGAAAAATGTTAGCCTTTTATTTATATCCCTCGACTTACTTTGTTTAAATTTAAGGCCTACCATTTCTATATAAACAAAGGACAATAACAAAGCACTTTTTTAAATAAGTACAATATCTAAGTAACTTTTACTCAATTCTATTTAAATCTTTCGCTATTCCCTCTATTTTGACCCCAATATCGCCTGAATTACAAAATTCACTATTCCATAATAGACAATATTTTACTAAATTTGCAGGTATTTTATAATATCCAAATCAAGACACTGATTACTAAAAATATAAATCACGATGAAACATACGAAAATTATCGATCTTTTAGGTGGTAAAGGTCTTCTACACGAAGTAAAAGCAAAGGGATGGGTAAAAACGTTTAGAAACAGCCAGTTTATAGCGTTAAATGATGGATCCACTATTAACAATATTCAATGTGTTGTTGATTTAGATAAGTTTCCTGCAGAACAATTAAAAAGAATTCACACAGGAGCAGCAATCTCAGTTAGAGGTACACTTGTAGAAAGTAGAGGAGCAGGACAAAACGTAGAAATTCAAGTTGAAAAACTTAAAATCTACGGAGAGGCAAATCCTGAAGAATATCCAATTCAACCTAAAAAACACTCTTTAGAATTTTTACGTGAAAATGCTCACTTAAGAATTAGAACGAATATGTTTGGTGCTATTATGCGTGTACGTAGTACTATTGCATATGCTGTACATAAATACTTCCAAGAGAATGGTTTCTTCTATTTCAATGCACCTATTATCACAGGTTCTGATGCTGAAGGAGCAGGAGAAATGTTTCGCGTAACTTCATTAGATTTAAACAATCTTCCTCGTACAGAACAAGGAGAAGTTGACAGTAAAGAAGATTTCTTTGGAAAAACAACAAACCTAACAGTATCTGGACAATTAGAAGCTGAAACTTATGCAATGGCATTAGGTTCTGTATATACATTTGGACCAACTTTCCGTGCTGAAAATTCAAATACATCAAGACACCTTGCTGAATTTTGGATGATTGAGCCAGAAGTAGCCTTCAATACATTAGATGACAATATGGATCTTGCAGAAGACTTCATTAAAAATGTTATCAAGTACACTTTAGAAAAATGTGAAGACGACTTAAAATTCTTAGAAAAACGCTTATTAGAGGAAGAGAAATCTAAACCACAAGCTGAGCGTAGTGAAATGTCATTAATTGAAAAATTACGTTTTGTAGTTGAAAACAACTTCAAACGCGTTAGCTATACAGAAGCAATTGACATTTTAAGAAACTGTAAGCCGAATAAAAACAAAAAATTCAACTATATCATTAACGAATGGGGAGCTGACTTACAAAGTGAGCACGAACGTTACTTAGTTGAAAAACACTTCAAATGCCCAGTAATCTTATTTGATTATCCAGCAGATATCAAAGCATTCTATATGAGAATGAACGAAGATGGAAAAACTGTTCGTGCAATGGACATTCTTTTCCCTGGAATTGGAGAGATTGTAGGTGGTTCTGAAAGAGAAGAACGTTACGACGTATTAATGGACAAAATTGCCAAAATGGGAATTGATGCAAAAGAATTATGGTGGTACTTAGATACACGTAAATTTGGAACTGCACCTCACAGTGGTTTTGGTCTTGGATTCGAACGTTTAGTGTTATTTATGACAGGAATGACAAACATTAGAGATGTAATTCCTTTCCCAAGAACACCGCAAAACGCTGAGTTCTAATTTATTTAACAACATACAAAAATGTTTACTTTAATCGCATTTTTTTCTTAAATTTGGAAAAGAGGTGTTTAGAGTAAACATTTTTTATTTCTATTAAATTTCTTAAAAATGCTAAAACAAAGTTTACAACTTAAATTATCACAAAAATTATCTCCTCAACAAATTCAGTTGATGAAGTTAATTCAGTTACCTACGTTAGCATTCGAACAAAGACTTAAAGAAGAACTTATAGAAAATCCAGCACTTGAAGTAGGAAAAGAAAATGAATTAGCAGAAGTTGAAGATTATACAGAAGATTTTGAAGATTATGATAGTGAGCGCATTGAGGCCGAAGATATCAATATCGATGAATATTTAAGTAATGATGAAACTCCCGATTATAAACTTCAAGCAAATAACTACAGTAAAGACGATGAAGATTATGAAGCACCAATTATTGCTCACGAAAGTTTTCACCAAGACTTACTAAACCAATTAAACACTTTTATTCTTTCAGATTCAGATAGAGTAATCGCAGAATTCCTTGTAGGGAGTATTGACGATATGGGATATATCCGTCGTGAAACACAAGACATCGTTGATGACTTAGCCTTTACACAAGGTGTTTACACAGACGAAGAAACAGTGGAAAGAATATTACTATTAGTTCAAGAACTTGACCCAGCAGGAGTTGGTGCGCGTGATCTAAAAGAGTGTTTATTACTTCAATTAAAACACAAAACACCTACTGAATCTATCGATTTAGCAAAAGATATTATCGAAAATCAATTTGATGCTTTTACTAAAAAGCATTACGATAAACTATTGCAAAAATACAATGCTACAAAAGAGCAATTAAGAAATGCAATCGATGAAATTGAAAAATTAAATCCTAAGCCAGGAGGAGCGTATATAGGTAATGATCGAGCAGTCGAACATGTAGTGCCAGATTTCACAATTAAAATTAATGAAGGAGAGCTTGAATTACTTTTAAATGGAAGAAATGCACCCGAACTACACGTTTCTAAAGATTACCAAGAAATGTTACAATCGTATAAAGACTCAGCTAAAATTAGCAGTGCTCAAAAAGACGCAGTACAATTCATAAAACAAAAATTAGATGGTGCTAAATGGTTTATTGACGCTATTAAACAACGACAAGAGACTTTAATAGTTACTATGAGTGCCATTCTTGAATACCAAGAAGAATACTTTCTTACAGGAGATGAAACAAAACTAAAACCAATGATTTTAAAAGACATTGCAGATTTAGTTGGTTTAGATATTTCAACTGTTTCACGTGTTGCTAACAGTAAATATGTAGATACACCTTATGGTACAAAACTGATTAAAAACTTCTTTTCAGAAGCTATGATTAATGATCAAGGAGAAGAGGTATCTACTATTGAAATTAAAAAAATACTCCAAAATATCATTAAAGATGAGGATAAAAAGAAACCTTATCCAGATGATAAATTAGCAGAGTTATTAAAAGAGAAAGGATATCCAATTGCAAGAAGAACAGTTGCAAAATATAGAGAACAACTTGACATTCCTGTAGCAAGAATGCGCAAGCGTATTTAATTTTATACTATCGTCAAATGAAAAAATTATTATCTCTTTTTTCATATATATTTCATCCGATATTTGTTCCTTTTTATACGGTACTCTTATACTTTAGTATTACTTACTTCTATTTTTCAAAACTCGAGATTTCAATAATACTTGGACAAGTACTTATTTTAACTTGCTTAATTCCAATTAGCATTTACTTTTTACTAAAATCATTGGGAGTAATCAAATCTTCTGTAATGGTAAGTAAGCCAAGTGAAAGAATAATACCTTATGTTATAAATATTTTTCTACTTATAATCCTAAAGTATTATGTTCTTTACAACAATAGCGCTTATGCGATAAATTTTTATATATGGGGATTAATTTATAGCTATATCGCTTTATTAATTTTTATTTTTTTTAGACTTAAATGCAGTGCCCATATAGCACTTTTAGGAAGTTGTTTACTGTTCTTTATTACACAATTAATTGAACATCAAAACGTAAACTTAATAGGAATTATAGCCTTAATATTTATAATTGGATTTACAGCGACATCACGCTTATACTTTAAAGCACATACGTCGACAGAAATAATATTAGGCTTTTTGATAGGAGTAATTCCACAACTATTTTTCTTTTCACTAACTTACAAAATGTAAAACATCACCCCTACATTAAGTAAACGCAGCTTGTTTTTATCATCCTGGATAACATTGTTTTTATAAACATTATTCAATCCATAATACATATAAAAATTCCACGTATTAAATCCTGCAGACATATACACTCCGTATAGCCACTTATTAATATCCTCATCTCCTCTCATAGTGGTTGAGTATTCTCCTGTAGTAGTTTTACTTCGATCACCAAAAACATAACTTGCTTTAAAACCTAAGTGAACCCTCCAAAACTTATGTGAAAAAGGTGTAGATGTACGCCATCTTAATTCAACAGGAAAATCAACTGCGTGCAATGAAACACTACTCTTTTTATAAGAATCAAGAATTATATGGTCGTGTTCAGTAGTTAAACCAAGGTTTCCTCTTAGATTTAAATAAGAGTACCCTATACCTGGAGCAATTGCCATTGTTCTTTTCTTATTGACAGGGAAATCGCGTAAAAATCCCCCATTCACACCAATTGAAACAGAATTTGGCGAAAAACCAGCAGGTTTATCTTGCAATAATGTATGTGTAATACCAAAGTAAAATTGGTCTTCTCTATATTTTAAATCAGCTTGTTGAATACTATCATTATTATGCTGAGAAATACTTTCCATTTCTTGAGCATTAACCCCTATATTCCCAACAAAGAATAAAACAAAAACGATTAACTTTTTCATTTGATTGCCTAATAATTAAAATGAATATACTAAACCTACTCCAAGAGTCTGTTTAAACTGAACCTTAGGTCCTTCTAATACTTGAACACCATCACGTTCAACTTTATTCTTAACATTATCATCGTAAATCATATAAGCTCCAACATTGGCTCTTACATAATTATTCACTTTCAAATCTAACTTGAACTCCCAACTTACATCAATGTTTCCAAAATGATCAACATAATCACTGTAGAAGGTCAACTTATGTTCAATAAAAATATTTTTAAATATCTCTTTTTTCCACTCATTACTTAAAAGGAAACCAATCTCAGCTTTATACTTTTTTCCCCTTCTTATAATATTTCCTAAATCATCTTTCTCAGCTTTTTCAACACCAAATGCCCCCTGATCTGCTAAACGTTGATCATTCACAAAAGTTGCTTTATACGTAACTGGTGAAATATAAAACTTCATACCTGTTTTTGGAGTCACGTATTCCGCCCCCCAACCAACAAATAAATAAGCTGGAGCAAACCATCTCGATACAGGATCGTCAGTATTTGGATAATTGTATCCGTCTGTAAATTGTGATTTAAAATTCAGTTTAGCCACATAATACCAATCTGAAATTGCTGTGGATTTATAACCAAATGTAGAATTATACTCTAATACGTCATCAGACTTACGAAGTTCACGATCAGATTGCTTATTTACACCATAACGGACATTTAGGACATTATCCCAACTCAAACGTCCTTTTATATATTTACGGCCAAATTCTCCTTTAAAAAGCCCGGCAATTGAGTTCTCCCCTCCAGCACTCCAATTAACAAAAGCTATCTGATTAAAATCAAGTCCTAACTTATTTTTCTTCTCCCAATATCCAACTATTTCATTGTTTATAGGTAAAACATTAAGGTTAATCAAAGGATTAAACGTTGCTTTAATAGGATTAACTTTTGGTTTAGCACGTTCTACAAATATCTCTGGTTTAAAGAAAGGAACATCTCCATAAACATCATTATTTCCATAAGAAATAATATTTTCATTATAATTCTTCGCTGGTAAAAAACCCATCAACGGGTTAAAAGGGTTTTCTTGTAAACTAATCGTATCGCTTTTTATACTTTGTATATCTCGCTTTGCTTCTGTTTCTTGCACAGGTATATTCTGCCCGTAAGAAGATAAAAATCCTCCTAAAAAAACAGCTATAAATAAACACGTATTAAACTTTCCCAAAACCTAATTATTAATAATTTTCACAATACTTTCAACGTCAATTCCACACTCCTGTTGCTGCTGTTGAACAGTTGCTTGTTCCACAAACAAGTCTTTTACCCCCCTAACATCTACTGATACACCAGGATAATTAAAACTAACAAATTGTGCAATACTACTTCCAAATCCACCAATTGTAGTTCCATCTTCAAAAGTGACAATTCTTGAATACTCTTGACATATTTGATGTAACATTTGTTCATTTAATGGCTTTACAAAAAGAAAATGATAATGAGACCATTCATCGCTTTTAGTTTGCTTACAAGCCTCTATAACATTATTTCCAATTGTACCAGTTGTAACAAAAGCAAATTTATTCCCTTTTTGTAACTTTTTGACAAATTGATTCGTAATTTTTTCAAAGGGTAATTGCCACGAATAATTGATAAATCCTTTCCCTCTTGGATAACGAATTGCCCAAGGCGAACTAATTCCCAATTGTGTTGTATATAATAAGTTTCTCAACTCAAGCTCATTTAAAGGAGCTGCTATAACCATATTCGGAATACAATTTAAGTATGCAATATCATATACCCCTTGATGAGTAGCCCCATCCTCTCCTACTAACCCTGCTCTATCTAAGCAAAACACAACAGGTAAATTTTGTAGTGCTACATCGTGAATAACCTGATCATACGCACGTTGTAGAAAAGTTGAATAAATTGTACAATAAGGTATAAGTCCTTGCGTAGCCATACCTGCAGCTAAAGTTACTGCGTGTTGTTCTGCAATTCCAACATCTATTGCTCTTTCAGGTATTTCGTCCATCATATACTTTAATGAACTACCAGTAGGCATTGCAGGAGTAATACCAATTATATTTTTATTCTCTCTTGCTAACTCTAAAAGCGTTAATCCAAAAACATCTTGAAACTTTGAAGGAAACTCATCTTCTATTTTTTTTATCAATTCCCCAGTAACTTTATCAAACTTTCCAGGAGCGTGATATTTTACCTGATCTTCCTCAGCTTGCTTAAGCCCTTTACCTTTCGTTGTTATAACGTGTAAAAACTTAGGTCCCTTTACTTTTTGTAATCGTTTTAACTCTTTTACAAGACGAGGTAAATCGTGTCCATCTATAGGTCCTTTATAATCAAAATTCAAAGATTTAATCATATTATTCTCTCGAGGATTGGTACCAGACTTTACAGAAGTTAAATAATCTTTTAGAGCACCAACACTTGGATCAATTCCGATAGCATTATCATTTAGAATTACAAGCATATTAGCATCAGTAGCCCCTGCGTGATTCAATCCTTCAAAGGCCATACCTGATGCAATTGAAGCATCACCAACTATAGCGATATGTTGTTTTTCACAATCACCTTTTAAGTTAGAAGCTAATGCCATTCCTAAAATTGCTGAAATTGCAGTAGAAGAATGCCCTACGCCAAAGTCGTCGTATTCACTTTCTCCTCTTTTTGGAAAACCACTTATACCGTTTTTTTGTCTATTTGTATGAAAAACGCTTTGCCTTCCTGTAAGAATTTTATGACCATAGGCTTGATGTCCAACATCCCAAACCATAAGATCGTCAGGCGTATTGAACACATAATGCAAGGCAATTGTCAATTCAACAACTCCTAAACTTGCCCCTAAATGTCCTTCTTTTGTAGAAACAATATCAATTATAAAACTTCTAAGTTCAACCGCTAATTGCATAAGCTCATCTATAGATAGCTTTTTCAAATCTTGCGGGTTATTTATTTGCGGTAGTAACTTTTTGATCATTATAAAGATAAATAAAAACAAATTTACGATTTTGTTTCTATTTTTGACTTTCCAATTATGTTAACACACGAAATGAGTACATTTTTTACAGATGAATATTTTATGCGAATAGCTTTAAATGAAGCTAAATTAGCATATGAAAAAGGTGAAATACCTGTAGGAGCAATAGTAGTAGCCAATAATCAAATTATTGCAAAAAGTCATAATCTAACAGAACTACTACATGATGTAACTGCACACGCAGAAATACAAGCAATCTCTTCTGCTGCTAATTATTTAAACGCTAAATATTTGAAAAACTGCACTTTATTCGTTACTTTAGAACCATGTCAGATGTGTGCTGGAGCTCTTTATTGGAGCCAAATAAGCAATATCGTTTGTGGTGCTGAAGACCCTAAAAGAGGGTATCGTGCTATTGGGGGACAAATACACCCTAAAACAAAAATAACATTTGGTGTTCTTGAAGAAGAATGCGCTAACCTTATGAAATCGTTTTTCGAGAGTAAAAGATAAATTATACTAATATGAGAATTAGAAAATTATTATTGGTTTTCTGCTGTATGCTTTTTGTACTACAGTCGTGTAAAAAAGATAAGGGAGAACATTTGAATCTTTCTAATCCAAAACTATTTAGTGAATACATCCTTGGATTTACATCTGGTATTATTTCAACGAAATCACCAATTGACATTAATATTCCAACTAATTGGAAAAATTGGACACCTAATGAAGAGTTAGACAATAGCTTGTTTACAATTACACCAGCTATTAAAGGAAATGTCTATTACCTTGCAAATGATGTAATTCGCTTTCAACCAAGTGAGAGACTTAAACAAGATGAAAAATACCATATCACTTTTCACCTAAATAAAGTTGTTGATACAGAAGATGCTTTAAAAGATTTTACTTTTATGCTTATGACTGTACCTCAAATTTTCTCTACTGAATTAACAGATCTACAATCCATTAATGATGATGAATACACATTGAATGGAACAATTAATTCAAGTGATTTTATCACTACGGAGGATATTAAAAAGGTGATTTCTGCAACTCAAGAAAAACAAAAGTTAGACATTAACTTTACAACTGACGACAAAACAGAAGCTAAAGAATTTCCGTTTACTATCAATAAAATAAAAAGAAACACAGAAGAAAGCACTGTATCTGTTGAGATAAATGGTAAAGCTATTAAAGCAAGTCAAAAAACAACAGAAAATTACACGATTCCACAGAAAGATAGATTCTATTTATTTAAAGCAACTCCTGTTCCAAATGATTCTCAATCATTCTGGCTAAACTTTTCAAACCCTCTTAAAAAGAATCAAGATTTTGAAGGGCTAATTGACTTAGATAACAGTGATGCTAAACTAACTTTTTCTACTGATGGAAATGTTTTAAAAGTTTATAGTGATAAACCTTTTCTTGAAACTGTTAATTTGCGTGTTTTTGCCGGAATTGAAGACAATAAAGGCAATAAGACAGATAGAACAGAGAAGTATGAATTAAAATTTGGGGTACTAAAACCTGATGTACAGTTGCTTAAAAATGGTACTATTTTACCAAGTTCTGAAAACTTAAAAGTGAACTTTCAGGCTACTACTCTAAATGCTGTTGATGTAAAAGTGTACAAAATATATGAAAACAATATTTTACAATTTTTACAAGAAAACAATATTGATGGTAAATACAGCTTATACAAAGTAGCTGATCCTATAGCAAAAACAACCATTAAACTTACTAATGCTGATCCAAAGGCATTGTTGAGATACAATTCTTACGCATTAGATTTATCTACTCTTATCACTCCTGATCCAGGAGCAATATATCGCGTGGAGTTTTCTTTTAAAAAATCATATTCGCTTTACAATTGCCCAGCAAGTGAAACTGTAAACACACAAGATAACGATGAGGAAGAAGATATTTTCACGCAAGATTTAGAAGAAGACGAGGAAGATTATTACTATTACTACTTTCGTTGGGATGAAAAAGATAATCCTTGTTCAGACTCATACTATTACTATCACGAAAAACCTGCTACCAATATTTTAGCAAGTGATCTTGGAGTTATTATCAAAGGAGGAAACAATAATGTTTATACAGCAATTGTTACAAACTTATTAACTACTGATCCTGTAGCTGCAGCAACAGTAGAATTTTATACTTTTAAACAACAATTAATCACTTCTTCTAAAACTGATAACACAGGTATATTAACTGTTAACCTGCAAAATAAAAAACCTGCTTTTGCAATTGTACGAAGTGATAAAAACACAACGTATGTAAAAATTGATGGAGCTAACGCTTTATCTATGAGTAATTACGATGTTGATGGTTCTTCACTTCAAAAAGGTATCAATGGTTACATCTATGGAGAACGTGGAGTTTGGCGTCCTGGAGATAATATTTATCTTGATTTTATTTTAGATGATTTAGCGAACCCTATTCCATCTAACCACCCTATCAAGCTAACTTTTTCAGACCCATTTGGAAAAGTAGTGGACCAAATTGTCTTAAAAAAGAACAAAACAAATCACTATTCATTCCACTTAAAAACAAATGCTGAATCTCCAACAGGTAACTGGCAAGCAGTTATAAATATTGGTGGTGCTAAATTTTACAAACAAGTAAAAATTGAAACTATTAAGCCTAACCGCTTAAAAATTAAAAACAATATTGAAGGCAAAACAATCAAGAACAATAATAACCAAGTTATAGTTGACTATAACGTACAATGGTTACAAGGAAGTATTGCTCGCAATTTAAAAGCTGATGTTGTTTTAAAATTAATTCCACAAACAACTACGTTTAAAGATTATAAAAATTACCGCTTTGACAATAGTTTAAGTTCTTCTGGTTCACAAGAAATTAATGCATTTGCAGGATCTACGAATAATGAAGGTGATTTTGCATTTCCAGTGAACTTAAATAATGTTCCTCAAAATGCAGGAATGCTGAAAGCTATTTTTACAACAAAAGTTTACGAAAATGGAGGAGATATGTCAACAGATGTATCTACTGCTACGATATCACCTTACCATACTTATGTTGGAATAAAAGCTCCTGAGGCTAATAAATATGGTTACTATGAGACAGATAAACCTTTAAACTTTAACCTGATTACAGTTAATGACTCTGGAATACCAACTTCTGGTGAAATTGACGTAACTGTTTATAGACGTAAAGGTTATTGGTGGTGGGGATCAAATAATGAAGGAGCGTCAAGCTATAGTAGTTCAAATTACTATTCTGTGTACAAAGCTACATCAACAGTATCAACCAAAAATAAAGGACAAGCAAATTATTCTATTACAATACCCGAACAAGATTGGGGTACATATGAAATCGTTGCTACTAATAAACATGGTAAGCATATTGCATCTTCAACATTCTATGTAGATTGGCCTTATTGGTCAGCTAAAACAAAGCATTCTCAAGGAAAAGAAGCAATTTCTTTAGCTATTGCAACAGATAAAAAAGATTACAATACAGGAGAAAAAGTAAAAATATCATTCCCTTCAAGTGAAGATGGTAGAGCGCTAATTTCGGTAGAAAATGGTTCAAGTGTATTAGAAACTCATTGGGTAAAAACTCAAAAAGGAGAAACTACTTTTGAGTTAACAACTACTGACGCTATGTCTCCAAATATCTATTTGAATATAACGGCAATTCAACCACACGCATCTACATTAAACAACTCTCCTATTCGTATGTATGGTGTTTCGGCAATTAATGTTTTCAATAAGAAAACAAAATTAGAACCGGAAATAATTATGCCTGACAAATTAAAACCTGAAGAAGAATTTACTTTAAAAGTGAAAGAAAAGAATGGTAAAAATATGTCATATACAATTGCGATTGTAGAAGATGGGCTATTAGATTTAACACGTTTTAAAACACCTACACCTTGGAATACATTCTACAGCAAAGCAGCTTTAGGTGTACGCACTTGGGATGTTTTTGACGATGTAATTGGTGCTTACGGCGGTGCTATAAACCAAGTATTCAGTATTGGTGGAGATGAGGATTTAGGAGCAGGACAAGTTAAAAAAGCGAATCGATTCAAACCTGTGGTTATTCACTTAGGTCCTTTTGAACTTGGAGCAGGAAAAACGGCAAACCACAAAGTTAAACTACCAAAATATATTGGTTCTGTAAGAACGATGGTTGTTGCCTCTGATATAAATAACAAGGCTTACGGAAGTACTGATAAAACAGTTAAGGTAAACAATCCCTTGATGATATTAGGTTCTTTACCTCGAAGAGCTGTTCCTGGAGAAAAAATAACTCTTCCTGTAACTGTATTTGCAATGGAGAACCATGTTAAAAATGTAACTGTAAAAGTAAGAGTAGACGACAAATTTCGCTTAGAAACAAATGCTATTCAAGAGTTATCTTTTAGTGAACCAGATGAAAAAATAGCGTACTTTGACTTAGAAGTCTTACAGAAAACAGGTATTTCTAAAATTGAAATAGAAGCTACTTCTGGAAAAGAAAAAGCTACTTACGTAGTTGAGTTAGATGTAATGAATCCTAACCCAATAACTGTAAACAGTAAATCCGTAATAGTAGAACCAAACTCATCTGCATCGTTAGATTGGGAAAAATTTGGTATTAGTGGTAGTAATAAAGCTACTTTAGAACTTTCTACTTTTCCAGGTATTAACCTTACATCGAGACTTAATTACTTAATTGGTTATCCACATGGTTGTAGTGAGCAAATCGCCTCTGGTGTTTTCCCTCAATTATTCTTGGCAGACTTTGTTAACTTAAGTAAAACGAAAAAAGAAAGTGTACAGCGCAATATTAATGAAGGTTTAAAACAGTTAGCTCAACGTCAATTATCAGATGGTAGTTTCCGCTATTGGAGCAGTGATTCATACTCAGATGATTGGACTACTTCTTATATTCTTCATTTCTTCATTGAAGCGGAGAAAAAAGGATACGCTCTTCCTGTTGGAAGTAAAGCAAGTGCTATCACATATCAACAAAAGGCTACTCGCCAGTGGTCTTTTAATAGTAAAAGTGCTAATGATTTTGCTCAAGCTTATAGACTGTATACACTTGCCTTAGCTGGTAATGCTGATTTAGCTTCTATGAACCGTTTAAGAGAAACAAATGGAATTTCTACAAATGCTAAATTGCGTTTAGCTGCTGCTTATGCTTTAGCTGGACAAAAAGATGCTGCTAATAAGCTTATCGCTAATGCAAAAATCAGCGAGAATGCAAATACGAACTATTATTACTATGGCTCATTTGAAAGAAACCTTGCTATGGCTTTAGAAACTTATGTTTTAACGAAGTCAAATAAAAATACCGCAAATGAATACGCTATTGAATTAGCTAATCGCCTTGGTTCAAATAGTTGGATGAGTACTCAAACAACAGCATTTAGTTTACTTGCTATTTCTGCTTATGTACAAGGAAATAAATCGAAAGAAGGAATTGCAGTAGACTATACATTCAACAATGGTGCTAATAACATAAATACGAAAACAGATTTCTATGAAAAAGAGTTGTCACCTATTAATCAAACAAATGCTATAAATATTAAGAACAACAATAGTTCGACTGTTTATGCACGAGTTGCTTATAGTGGTATTCTTCCTGTCGGAAAAGAAAATGTTGAAGAAAGTAAATTGAGTATTAAGTCATTGTACCAAACGACATCTGGTCAGACAATAAATCCTACTCAACTACAACAAGGTACAGAATTCGTTGCTTATATTACCATAACAAATACAAGTGCAATGAATGTAAACAACGTTGCTTTAACGCAAATTGTTCCTTCGGGTTGGGAAATTGTAAACTTGCGTTATACTGATGCTGGTGGTAACAACAATAGTGTGCAGCATACAGATATTAGAGATGACCGATCACAATTTTACTTTAGTCTACCAAGTAGAAGTTCTAAAACACTGAAAGTGGTTCTTAATGCTTCTTATTTAGGAAACTATTATATGCCTGGTATTTTTGCAGAAGCGATGTATGACAATACTTACAGAAGTAGAACTGCAGGACAATGGATTCAAGTAGTTAAATAACCAAAATAATTATCAAATAAATACAGGGATTAGCTTCCCTGTATTTTTTCTTTATATGAAAATTATACAATATTTTAATTGGAGAAAGTGGAGTCTGAAAAAGAAAATATCAATAGTTTTTCTGTTCATACTTGCGATTATATACTACTTTTCTATTCCTAAAAAACTATTCGACAAACCTTATTCTACTGTTATTGAAAGCAATGATGGGCAACTTTTAGGTGCTCAAATTGCAACTGATGGACAATGGCGTTTCCCAGAAATTGATAGTGTCCCTTATAAGTTCAAACAATGTATAATTAACTTTGAAGATGAATACTATCGTTATCATTGGGGATTAAATCCTGTTTCAATTACAAAAGCACTTATTTCAAATACGAAAGCAAAACAGATTAAACGAGGAGGAAGTACTTTAACCCAACAAACGATTCGCTTAGCGCGTGATGGTAAAAAAAGAAGCTATGGTGAAAAGGTAATTGAAGCCATACAAGCAACGCGCCTTGAATTCAAATTTAGTAAAGACAAAATTCTAAGTCTATACGCATCGCATGCTCCTTTTGGAGGGAATGTAGTAGGCCTTGATGTAGCAGCGTGGAGATATTTCGGGACTACACCAGAACAATTATCGTGGGCAGAAAGTGCCACTTTAGCTGTCCTTCCTAATGCTCCGAGATTAATATATCCTGGAAAAAATCAAGAGATATTACTAAAAAAGAGAAATGCTCTCTTAAAAAAACTATATGATAAGAATATTATTGATGAGAATACTTATCAACTTGCCTTGATAGAACCATTACCTCAAAAACCCCATAAACTACCTCAGTTAGCCCCTCACTTATTGCAATTAGTCGCTAAAAAAAATAAAGAACAACGCATTACTACAACGCTTGACTATAATATTCAATCGCGATTAAACGATATTATTAAAAACTACTATAACAATTATAAGCAATCTGAGATTTACAATATCGCAGCAATTGTTATAGATGTAGAAACAAGAAATATAATT
Source organism: Myroides phaeus (assembly GCF_009799805.1). Taxonomy (NCBI): domain Bacteria; kingdom Pseudomonadati; phylum Bacteroidota; class Flavobacteriia; order Flavobacteriales; family Flavobacteriaceae; genus Myroides; species Myroides phaeus. The sequence continues at coordinate 1,395,927 of NZ_CP047050.1, read as the reverse complement.
AGTTATGTGGGTAATTCTCCTACAACAATTGACCATCAAAAAGATGTAGATATAATTCAGGCACAAAGAAGTACAGGAAGTATTATAAAACCATTTTTATATGCAGCTATGTTAGATGAAGCAGAAATACTTCCTACAACATTAGTAGCCGATATTCCTGTCGTAATTTCAGGTTACAAGCCTGAAAATTTTAATAACTCATATGAGGGAGCTGTCCCAGCTAATGAAGCTTTATTTAGATCTTTAAACATTCCTTTTGTACTAATGTTACAAAAATATGGCATTTATAGATTTTATAATCAGTTACAAAATTTACAATTTAAAAGTATTAACAAGCATCCTAATCACTATGGACTGTCATTGATTTTAGGTGGAGCAGAAAGCAGTTTATGGGAAATTACACGTGCTTATACAAGTTTAGCTGCAACGCTAAATTATTATAATACTTCTCAAGGAAAATATAGAGTAAATGAAATTCAAAACTTAAATTGGAACAAACAACTAACCAATAGCTTTGGAAAAGATACATCGGAAAAAAACACCTTAGGAGCCGGAGCTATTTACAACACGTTTAAAGCCTTAACTTTAGTAAATCGACCAGAAGGAGATGAAGCGTGGAGACATTACGAATCAGCGGTTAAAATAGCTTGGAAAACAGGTACAAGCTTTGGTGGCCGAGATGCTTGGGCAGTAGGAGTTAATAAAAAATATGTTGTGGGTATTTGGGTTGGAAATGCTACAGGAGAAGGACGCCCATCTATAAGTGGTGTTAGAATGGCGGGCCCTATTCTTTTTGACACTTTCAATCTCTTACCTAAATCCAATTGGTTTACAGCTCCTTTAAACGACTTAGAGGAAGTTGATATCTGTACACTATCAGGCCATTTAGCAGGACCAAATTGTCAGTCTAAAAAGGAATTAATTCCATACAGAGCTAAAAAAACAGCACTATGCCCCTATCATCAATTAATACATTTAGATAATAATAAAACTTTTCAAGTTAACAGTCAATGTGAACCTATAGAAAACATTATCAATACATCTTGGTTTGTATTACCTCCGACAATGGCGCATTTCTACAAGAAATTCCATAGTGAGTATAAAGAGGTTCCTCCGTTTAGAGAAGATTGTTTACAAACAAATGAGCTAAATACGATTGAATATATATATCCAAAACACGGAGATATAATCTACCTTACAAAAGATTTTTATTCTCAATTACAACCATTTATTGCTAAAGCTGCAACGAATAATTCAGAAAAAACTTTGTATTGGTACTTAGACAATCAGTTTTTAGGGCAAACGGATCTATTTCACGAACAATCAATACAAGCAGAACCTGGAGAACACTACATCACTATTGTTGATACAAAAGGCAATAGTAAAACAATACAAATTACTTTAAAGAAGAGTAATAATCAATAAACAAAAAACCCGCAATCTATCGAATGCGGGTTTTTCGTTATTCTGAAAGTTCATTTCCTTTATCATCAAAGAAATGGTATTCTAGGTACGTGTAAGCGTCACGCGGTATTACTTTTACCCACTTCTTAAATTCTAAGAACCATTTAGCTCTTATAGAAGGGAATCCTTTAGTTAAATATGCAGCAACGAATGGATGCGTATTTAGGAATATTTTTTTCGAGTTATCTTTCGAAATAATGCTTTCTAAGTCAGCCTTGATTTTGTCAATTACAAGAATTGGAGCTGCGATTTCCCCGTGTTCATTAGGGTCCTCTTCTCTTGTTTCAATATTAACTTCAGGTCTAACACGTTGTCTAGTAATTTGAATTAATCCAAACTTACTAGGAGGCAAGATTTTGTGTTTTGCTTTGTCATCACTCATTTCCTCTTTTAAGAAATCGTAAAGTGACTTTCTATTCTCTGGATTACCCATATCAATAAAATCCACTACGATAATACCTCCCATATCCCTAAGTCTTAATTGTCTTGCAATTTCTGCAGCGGCAATAAGATTAACTTCAAGGGCAGTATCTTCTTGAGATTGAGCTTTGTTTGAGCGATTTCCACTGTTCACATCAATCACGTGAAGTGCTTCTGTGTGTTCTATGATTAAATAAGCTCCCTTACTCATAGAAACAGTCTTACCAAAAGAAGTTTTTATCTGACGTTCGATATTGTATTTCTCAAAAATCGGAACTTCTAAAGATTGGTAATGTTTAACAATAGAAACTTTTGAAGGAGCTATCTCTTGCAAATAATCCTTCGTATGATAAAACATATCTTCATCATCAGTAATAATACCCGTAAAAGTATCATTAAAAACATCCCTTAATATAGACGAAGCTTTATTAACTTCCCCTAATACTTTAGAAGGATGATGAGCGACAGTTAATTTCTTGCACATATTGTTCCATCGAGTCATCAAGTTTTGTAAATCTTTATCGATATCTTCAACTTTCATACCTTCAGCAACCGTACGTACAATTACCCCGAATCCTTTAGGCTTAATAGACTGTAATAGTTTCTTTAGCCTTTCCTTTTCTTCTTTAGATTCAATTTTTTGAGAAATTGAAATTCTATTTGAAAAAGGAACCAAAACCACATAACGTCCAGCTATTGAAAGCTCAGAGCTAATACGTGGCCCTTTTGTAGAAATAGGTTCTTTTACAATTTGAACCAATAAAGATTGATTAGCACTTAAAACATCAGTAATAACACCATCTTTATCTATTTCTTCTTCAAAAGGAAAATTCTTTAAGGAGTAATCTTTTAATTTACCTCCGCTTACAAGTTTAGTGAACTTTAAAAGAGTTCGAAGATTAGGACCTAAATCGTGATAATGCAAAAAAGCATCCTTTTCAAATCCCACGTGAACAAATGCAGCATTTAATCCTGCAACTGGTTTTCTTATTTTAGCAATAAAAATATCACCTACTTGAAAGCCATCATCTTCACTCTCTTCTCTTTCTCTATGAAGTTCAATTAGTTTTCCATCTTTTAATAAGGCAAAATCTACTGTATCAGAATTCGACCTAATAACTAGCTCTTTATTCAAACTGTACATTTTTATCCATACTCATTCATTACATTCTTATTATTCTATAACAACAAGAAATGAGTTTGTATAGATGGATTAAACATTAATTGTAGGAATTACCTAAATACTCACCTTAAGGCGCGTATATAACAATAACCTTTTCCTAATAAAAGAAAAAAGTAGTTTTAAACTACTTTTTCTTTTTGTGACGGTTAGCTCTCGCTCTTTTTTTACGTTTGTGCGTTGCTACCTTATGTCTTTTTCTTTTTTTACCACTTGGCATAATGTGTGTAATTTAGAGATTAATAAATTATTTTACTTTTACTTCTGTGTTTGACTTAACGCCTTCTACAAACACCTTAGCTGGTTTGAAAGCTGGGATGTTGTGTGCTGGAATTCTAATTGTTGTATTCTTAGAAATGTTTCTTCCTGTTTTTTCAGCTCTTGTTTTAATAATAAAACTACCGAATCCTCTTAAGTAAACATTTTCACCAGCTTCTAACGACACTTTTACTTCATCCATAAAAGATTCTACTGTCGCCTGTACTTCACCCTTTTCAAGCCCTAATTTTTCTGAAATTTTAGCTACAATGTCTGCTTTCGTCATTTTAGATATAAATTATTTTGTTGTTGTCTGATATTTTTAGAGTGTGCAAATATATTAATTTATATCCCAATAATTCAACCTTAATTGATTAAAATTTAAATATATAAAGTTTTAAGTTTGTACCCAATACTTTTAACAATGCTTTTTCATAATAAACTCATTGCTTGGTACTTACAGAACAAACGTTATTTACCATGGCGCGAAACTAAAAATCCATATGCTATTTGGCTGTCAGAAATTATTCTCCAACAAACGCGAGTAGCACAAGGTTTGCCCTATTTTGAGGCTTTTTTAACAACATATCCAACAGTTTTTGACTTAGCTGATGCAAAGGAAGATGATATTATGCGTTTATGGCAAGGCTTAGGCTATTATAGTAGAGCAAGAAACTTACACGCAACCGCTAAAAAAATAGCTTATGAACTAAATGGTGTATTCCCTAATAACTATAAAGACCTACTTACATTAAAAGGTGTTGGAGATTATACAGCTGCTGCCATTGCTTCAATTGCTTTTGACCAAGTTGTACCCGTAGTAGATGGAAACGTTTTTAGAGTGCTTGCAAGAATATATGGTATTACTTCAGATATTTCAGCTTCTCCTACTAAAAAAGAATTTCAAATACTTGCGAGTGAATTAATCTCTCCTAATGAGCCTGCTACATTTAATCAAGCTATAATGGATTTTGGAGCAATTCAATGCACTCCTAAATCTCCTCTTTGCCACAGCTGTCCTTTTACAACTGACTGTGTAGCGTTTCAAACTAATCAGATTGAAAACCTTCCCGTAAAGTTAGGAAAAGTTAAAGTAAAAAAACGTTATTTAGACTTTTTTATATTTTTAGACAACAACAAAAAAACTCTAATTGAACAAAGGACTCAAAAAGATATTTGGCAACAATTATACCAATTTCCAATTGTAGACCGATTTGTTGATAATAAAATAGACGTTCATTCTCAATTACAGGAAATGTATCCTACTATAAAGTATGAAAATGTTACTTTATTAAATACAGAACACATTATTCATATACTATCTCATCAAAAATTACACATTCATTTTTGGCTAATAAATACCTCTAAAAATATAGAGAAAGGAACGCATTGGAAGGACTTAAATAACTTTGGTTTTCCAATTGTTATTCATAACTTTATTAATTCATTAGATTTTAACCACTTAACTAAAAAATAGTATGAACGGCACATTAAATAAAGTAACTCTGATAGGTCATTTAGGCGATAATGTAAAAATGCACTATTTTGAGAATGGAAATTGTATTGGTCGATTTCCAATTGCTACAAATGAAGTTTATTTAAATAAAACAACAAACGAGAAATATACTTCTACGGAATGGCACAACCTTGTAGTGAAAAACAAAGCGGCTGAAATGTGTGAAAAATACTTAAGTAAAGGAGATCGTATTTATGTTGAAGGTCGTATACGCACTCGTCAATGGCAGGCTGAAGACGGAACTCAAAGACAAACAGTAGAAATAATGGTTACTGAGTTTATGTTTTTAGACACTAAAAAAGATAATGACAACAAAAATAAAACTGCTTTTGACACTGAGAAAAAAGCAAATATTGATAACTTTAACATCCCTAAAGAAACAAATAACGACGATTTACCTTTTTAGGTTAGTGCCTTAATTTTTAAAATTTAGAATTTAATGAAGTTATATATTATAGGTAGTTTATTTCTATTGACACTTTTTACATCTTGTAAAGAAGAAACAACTCCTAAACCAAATGCTTTCTTAGCTTTAGAATATCCTACACAAGAGTATTCAACATATGTTAGCAATTCGAATTATCAATTCGATCAAAATAAATGGGCTCGAGTAAAAGAAGGAAAAAAGAATTCTTTAGAAATTCATTACCCTCAAATGAAAGCTACAATCTTTTTAAATTATAAACCTGTTGAAAACAACTTGAACCTATTATTAAAAGATGCTCAAAAATTGACCTATGAACACTTTGTAAAAGCTGATGAGATTGTAGAACAACCTTTCGTAAATCCAAATGCAAAAACTTATGGTATATTTTATGACGTAAAAGGAAATGCTGCTACTAATGTGCAGTTTTATGCAACTGATAGTGTAAAAAACTTTTTAGTAGCTTCACTTTATTTCTACGCAAAACCAAATTATGATTCGATATTGCCTGCTACCGATTATGTTAAAAAAGATATGAGGAGAATTATGGAGTCTTTAGAATGGGTAAACAATACAACTTTATCTAAATAGAATAAATAATTCTTTCCCCAACATAAAAAAGCCCTCTTTCTCAGAGGGCTTTTTTATGTTTTGTCATTGCAATTTGGAATAGATACCCTTAAGAACATCTTTTACATATAGTAAGTAATCTTTCAATTACATTACAATATGCTTTGAAAGGGCTTTTTATAACTTTTACATCAATGTAAATTACTAAACACCCATTTTGTTGTAAAAATTTAATCCCCTCTAAAAACAGCTTATAAACAACTAATAACTTATTGCTCTAATTTACTACGATAGTACAAATAAGATCCTCAACTTAAGCTATAAAAAAAGTAACCAATAAAAAAGTCTTTCCTATGAGATGACTTTTTTATTGGTTACTTAATATATTAAACTCTACTAATTATTTATTCTCTGCAACTTGCATATTCTCTACTTTGTAGATTCCATTAGCAATTTTCTCTACTGTTTTTGTTAATGACTCCGAGTTTTGCTTAGCATCATCAAACTCAACAACAGCCGTTTTAGAATCAAAATCAACTTTTGCTTCTTTTACACCTTCTAAACCTGCTAATTTTCCTTCAATTAATTTAGCACATCCTATTTCGCAGGTCATTCCTTCAATCTGAAATGTAGCATTCTCTACTTTTCCAGCAATTTCTTTAGAATCTGTAGCAGTTGCCGTTTGCTCTACTATTTCTCCTTCTTGTACTTTAGTTTCACTCTTACAACTAACCAATGCAGTTGCTCCAAGAATTGCTACTAAAACTGATTTTGTTACTTTCATTTGAATACTTTTTTAAATTCTACTACTATAAAGGTACAAAAATAAAAAAAAGCAACTGAAATTCAGTTGCTTTTTCATTCTTATGATTTAGATAATCAATTATTTAAAATCCGCGTCTGTTACTCCTTCGTTAATTTTAACTTCAGAAACATTCACTTCTAAATCAAATCCAACATTCATAGTTTGTTTGAATGGAAATTTGATTCCTTTTACTTCTTTGTAATCTCCCATATAAATAGCTTGAGTCATTGTTTGTCCTCCTTGCTCTACAGTTGTAATTGTAGCCACTTTAAGTCCTGAATCTACATCGTAATAATGTACTGATTTACCAACTTTTAATCCTATTGCATCTTTACCGTTAATAGCTTCAACTCCTGTTAAAGTAACAGTAGAATCTTTTTTCCAGTTCAACTCTGCAAAAGGTACCGCTCCTTGTTGTGCTTCAGTTAAGTCTGCTCCCTCTAATGGTATTTTTTGTCCTTGTGCAAGTACAAACCCTTCTTTAGGAGTAACTATCTGTTTTGACATTACATTCCCCATCATCTTCTGTTCTGACATAGCATATCCTTTCTTAACTTTAGATACAATTTCTAATGTCATTCCTTGTACTGAAGCTGAACTTACAGATGCAATACTCTTTACATCTGATAATTTCTTTTCACCTCCAATTGCAGTAATGTATTTATCTAACAAGGTAGCTACTGTAACTCCTGCTGGAATCTCTTTCTTGAAAACAGGTTTTTCAACAGCGTCAGCTTCTTTACTATAGAAATGTACAGGTAATCCTAATTTCTCTAATCCATCAATTACTTCTGCTCCTTTTCCTACAATAATAATACGCATATTATCTTTCAAGAAATATTTTTGAGCTGCCTTTTGAACATCTTGAGCTGTCACTGCATTAATATTTTTAATGTAGTTTTCATAGAAATCTGCTGGCAACTTGTGTAATTCTTTATTTAATGCATAGCGAGCAACCGTAGCTGGTTTCTGAATCTCCATTACGAAGTTACCAACATATTTAGCTTTAGCCATTTTCAACTCTTCGTCTTTAACTAAAGTCGTACGCATCAAGTCAATTTCTTTAATAAATTCAGTTACGGCACTATCTGTAACAACATTACGTACAGACGCACCCGCTCTAAATTTACCTGGATATTTACGAGCTGAACTGATTGACGAATATGCTCCATACGTCCATCCGTGTGCTTCACGTAAGTTTAAAAACAAACGTCCTTCTCCACCACCTCCAAGAATTTGATTTGCTAAAATAGCAGCAAAGAAATCCTTGTCTGTCATTTTTAATTCCACTTCATTTACCAATGCAATCTCTGATTGAACAGCATTTGGCATATCTACGAAGTTAATTTGCGTTTTTGCAACATTTCCTTGCATAGTATATTTCTCGTACTGAGTTTTATTACTTTTCCACCCTTCAAATAATGAACGAACCAATTTCTCAGTTTTCTTATAGTCAATATCTCCAACTACTACCAAGTAAGCATTCTCTGGAGAGAAATACTTTTTATAATAATCTTGAACATCTGCTAAAGTAATATTTTGAATGCTTTGTTCTGTTTCGAACTCACCTGCTGGAGAATTTTTTCCATACAATAAAGCATCTTCTACACGACTTGCGATTGCAGACACACTCTTTTCTCCTGATTTAATCCCTTCAATAGCCTGAGCTTTTACTTTTTCAAATTCCTCTTCTGTCAAAATAGAATTTAAAGCCCCATCAGCTAATAATGAAAGAATTTTTTCATTGTATTTTGACAACCCACTTGCAAAAGCACCATTTGAACTAAATCTAATATTTGCCCCTAAGAAATCAATCTCTTCAGTGAATTGCTCCTTCTTCATCTTCTTAGTTCCATTTCCTAACATTTGAGAAAACACAGATGATACACCTGCTTTATCTCCTTCAAAAGTTAATGGATTATCTATCGTCAACGAATAAGACACTCTCGGTAATTTGCTATTTTGAACAACTAAAACTTTCATTCCATTTTTTAATACAAATGAAGTTGGTTGATTAACGTGAACAATTGGCGCTGGTCCTGGAGCTGGCTGTTTTCTTTCTTGTGCTTGAGCTTGCATAGCAACGAATGCAAAAGCTAAACTCGCTGCATAAATATGTATTTTTTTCATTTTACAGTTTCTATTTAATTAGTTATTAGCTTTTTTCTCTGGAACGTAATCTAAAAGTAATCTTTGATTTTTGTTCAAGTATTTTTTAGCTACTTCACGGATCTCCTCTCTTGTTACACTTCTATAGATATCTATATTAGTATTAATCAAATTCACATCTCCATATAATAAATAGTAAGTTGCCAAATTGTGTGCTAAACCTTCTACATTGTCATTTTGATCAACGTATTGTTTCTCAAAAATGTTTTGTAATTTTTGGAAATCGCGTTCAGAAATCAACTCTGTTTGTAGCTTTTCGATTTCTTCATCCATTTCTTTCACTAAATCAGCTGACGTAAATCCTTGCATTGGAATTCCATAAATAAAATAGATTCCATAATCTTCTTGACTAAAACTAAATGAAGACATTTCTAAAGCCATTTTCTTTTCATCAACTACCTTTTTGTAAAGTCTTGAACTTTTCCCTCCTGATAACACCGCAGAAATCATATCTAAAACTCTTGCTTCACGTGTTTTCATTGATGGAGTTCTATACGCTTCAACAACCATTGGTAACTGAATATTTGGATCTTCAAATTCAGCTCTTATCTCCTTTGTAATTGCATCTTCTTCTACTTTTGTACGAGTCACAGATTCACCTTTAGCAATCGGTCCAAAGTATTGTTTAATCCAATTCTTTGCTTGGTCTTTTTCAAAATCACCTGCAACAACTAAAACCGCATTGTTTGGAATGTAGAACTTTTTATTAAACGCTAAAAACTCCTCTAAAGTTGCAGCATCTAAATGTTCCATTGATCCAATAGGAGCCCAACGGTAAGGGTGTTTATTAAATAAATTCTTTTTTACTTCTGTAAACAATTGTCCGTAAGGTTGGTTATCTACACGTAATCTCTTTTCTTCTTTAACAACTTCATTTTGCGTATCTACACCAATTTGGTTAATTACTGGATGCATTAATCTTTCAGATTCCATCCATAAAGCCAATTCTAAATTGTTTGAAGGAAATACTTCATAATAGTAAGTTCTATCATCTGACGTATTTGCATTATTTTGTCCTCCGTTTGCAGTTACTAATTTAAACCACTCTCCTCGTTCAATATTTTTTGTTCCTTCAAATAATAAATGCTCAAAAAAGTGCGCAAATCCCGTTCTTTCTGGATTCTCGTCTTTTGCACCTACGTGGTACATTACTGAGGTAATAACTACTGGTGCAGACTTATCTTGATGTAAGATAACGTGTAGACCGTTGTCTAAAGTGTACTGATCGAATTCCACTTTTTGAGCTGAAGCCGATATTCCGAAGAATAAAGCACTTAAAATCAACAAAGATTTTTTCATTCTACAAATATTTTGAAATTAGGTTATAACTGTATTAGTGTATCTAATAACAAATATGTTACACTTTTTACAAAATATTTTTCATACTATCTGATGAAAACATAAAAAACTCAATCATCTAAAGTGATTTATAAAAAATCCACATACAACATTGCACAAAAAAACAAATAAAATGTGCTATTTTTAGACCTAATATCTCTACAATCAATAGATATAATTTACAGATGTTTATGCTTTTAACGTTGACTGACTGAAAATCATTCATTTACAAACAAAAAATACTAAAGGTTGTCTTCTACTTTCTTTTGTATATAAAAAAATAAGTTTATATTTGCACCCTTAATTAACATCTTAATTTATTGTTATGTACGCAATCGTAGAGATAGCAGGGCAACAATTCAAAGTTAGCAAAGACCAAAAAGTGTATGTACACCGTCTTGCATCAGAAGAAGGAACTCAAGTTACTTTTGACAAAGTTCTTTTAATTGATGACAACAACAACATCACTTTAGGCGCCCCAGCTATAGAAGGTGCTTCTGTAGAAGCTAAAGTTTTACAACACCTTAAAGGTGATAAAGTAATCGTTTTCAAAAAGAAAAGAAGAAAAGGTTACAAAAAGAAAAACGGTCACAGACAATCTTTAACTCAAATTGTTATTGAAGGAATCAATGCAAGTGGAGCTACAAAGAAAGCAACCAAAAAAGAGGCTGTAGCAGCTGAGTAATTAACATCTAAATTTTAAAACGTCATGGCACATAAAAAAGGTGTAGGTAGTTCTAAGAACGGTAGAGAATCAGAATCGAAACGTTTAGGCGTTAAGATTTACGGTGGTCAAGCAGCTATCGCTGGAAACATCATCGTTAGACAAAGAGGTTCTAAGCACAATCCTGGTGAAAACGTTTACATGGGTAAAGATCATACTTTACATGCAAAAGTTGACGGAGTGGTTAAATTCCAAAAGAAAAGAGACAACAAGTCTTACGTTTCTATTTTACCATTTGAAGCTTAAGAATCATTATTTGTTCTTGTAGAACAAATATTAAACATAAGAGAAGGCGCTTAATTAATTAGGCGCCTTTTTTTGTACACTATAGTATGATGTTAAAAATTATTATTTGAGAAATAGTTGTACAACCAAACTTCTTTATTCTACCCCAAAATCTAAACCAGTAGAAAACAGTTCTACCTACAAAAGTTGGGGATTTACAAAAAAAGATATATCTATCATACTTTCCTTTCCCATCGAATGTTTTTATAATTAAAATTATCAATAATTTTATAAGAACGTTATTTCAAAAGTCTTTAAAACAGAATTAAAGCACTCATATTATAAACTTCTTTGATACTTGTTTCACACAAGTACCACATAAATACCACACACTTTCGGAAAAAAGACTTTTTTTCGAAAGTGTGTGGGACTTGAGTGGGAGATGTGTCGAACAAGGTACCTCTAATACCATACTTGAATATATTCTTTATCACAATAACAATCCAATATATTGCATTTTAAGGCTACGCTTATTTTGTTTCTTATTGAAAAAGGATATTTATACTTACTTTCCAAATTTTGAGCTTAGTCATCAAAAACAGAATTCAACTTCTATTTCTCTCAATAATATTTATAATCATTCTAAAATAAACTCTTTTTGTAATTTATTTTTCTTTATTCAAACTATTTCCCACACTATAATTCTCCTAAAAAACAACATCAACAAAGACATAAACATCTAACAAACAGCTACTTATTTTTATTATTTAGAAATATTACAAATAATTATTGTTTATTGATTATTATTATTTATTTTTGGTCTAAATAATTATAACACAATAACACTATTAAATATGAAATTAACTAAACTATTTTCAGCATTTGCAATTTGTGTCTTTTTACTGACAAGTTGTTCTAATGACGACAGTAATGAACCTATTAGAGTTGATCAAAAAGACCAACAAGAAATAGGAAAAGAACTTCCATTTAAAGGTGAATTCATTTATGCACATTCAGGAATGCCTATCCCTTTTACATTTGAAAAAAATTCTATTACAATGAATATGTCACAAATGGCTGGAAGCGGACAAGATGACGACAAATACAACATACTAACTGTATATAAGAACAAAGAGGGAGTATTAAAAGTTGTAACTAAACACGAAAAAGAGTCTCAATACAAAGCTTTTTTCCTAAGAAATATAAAAGACGAATCATTAGATATAAATATTGATTACACTTTTAAATCCGAAATAGAAGCTATTAAAACAAACTACCCATCAAAAGCTGGAGGAGCTTTAGATCACGCTAATAACCAATTTGGATGGTTATTACTAACTAAAAAAAGCAGTCAATCTACTCCAATTAATTTACCAGTAAATGGTAAGTATGTCTTCACACAAGGACAACATTCTTATTATTACAACTTCACTAATGAAACTGTAAATTTTAATGGAAGCTACGATATGAAAGTTTTAGCTCACAATACATCAACAAATAAAATTTTACTTCAAGGTGTTGATACCGAAAGAAAAGATTTCTTCTACATAATACAATTAAAAAATATCAAGGAAAATAATGTAGATATAGCAAGAGCTACTTTTAATGAAGGAGAAACTAAAAAATTAGCTGAAAAAGAATTTGCTGGAATTGAAGAGTTGAAAAACAACTTTACAACTTACACTAAAGAGGATAAAACAGGTACTGTTGTTAATTTGAAAGGAACTTATGGTTCGGCAATAATTAAAGATAAAGAAACTGGTAAACCACAAGCACAGTATGTATTTAAAGTTGGTGAAGGTACAGAAGCTTTCTTATTCAGAGCCGATATGGGATCTGGCTTCGGGGATTCTGCTTCTTTTACTCTTAAAAAAGTAGCAACTGATGAGAAAAAAGGGCAATTGATTTACGAAATCACTGGTTCAACTGGGTATTATGCAGGAAGAACAGGACAATTTCTAACAATTTACTTTAAAGATATTTCTGCTAATGGAAACAAAGCAACCTTTGCTATTGCAACTAAAAATGGTAAAAACTCTGTGTCATCAAGTCAAGGTGACGTAATTGGTAAAACTATTGAAGAAGCTAAAGCTATCAAGGCTCCAGAAGCTAATTTAGTTTGGGAGAATGATATGATGAAGTATGCCCATTTGTGGATACTAACAACTAAAGAGTAATCTTTTCATAATTTTTAAGCTTTAATAAGAAGGGCACTGCATATTTTAAATTGCAGTGCCCTTATCTATTAATTATGATCTACTCCTTTGATCATATGATATAACTCTAATGCTTTACCGTCTGTTAACATAGAAATAAAATGACAAATACTCATTAAACGAACATATAAACTATCACTTTCTACTATATACTTATCTGGTAACAATGTTAAAATCAATGAATCGTAGTGCGTCTCTTCACCGTAAAAACTATTATTTGTTGCTGTTGTGAAACTATCCAGCAACGTATTAATGACACGATACCCTACAATTTCTTTTTCAATTACCTCTTTACTTTGATAAACCTTATTAATACTAACTGCTAAAATATCTTTCATCTGAGCAATATAGCTACACTTTTCAGTTAATGCATGTGGGAACTCCCCTGCCATAATCTTATCTTCATTTTCTAAGAAAACACGACTTACATCTTGAATAAGACTACCTACTGCTAACGCTCTTAAATAACTAACTCTATCTTCTTTAGAAGTTAATTGCGAATAAGTTTGTGGATTAATGCTATTCTGTACAATCTTGATTAAAAACTCTAAAGCATGTTCTTCCGGAATCCATCCTAAATTAATTCCATCTTCAAAGTCGGTGATAGTATAACAAATATCATCTGCTGCTTCTACTAAGTATGCTAAAGGATGACGAAAGAAAGCAACCTCCGTACGATCTGCTTTCATTAACAATCCTAACTCACTTGCAACATCAATAAAAGCTTCTTTATCTCCTTGAAAGAAACCAAACTTTTTATCAGACACATCACGAGTAGGCTTTTTAGGCAAACTCTCTTTTGGATATTTCATAAATGCACCTAAAGTCGCATAAGAAATACGTAATCCTCCAGAAATACCTGAACGACTTTTCGTAAGAATACTAAAACCATTAGCGTTACCCTCAAAGTCAATCAAATCTTGCCATTCTTTATCTGACAAGTGTTGCTGATACTTTTCTCCTTTACCTTTTTTAAAAAAATCACCAATAGCTCTTTCTCCAGAATGCCCAAAAGGTGGATTACCAATATCGTGTGCTAAAGATGCTGCTGCAACAATAGCCCCAAAATCATTAACTGTATAACCGAATTCTTCCGCCAAATAAGTATATTTATTTAAAATACTTGAACCGACTATTCTACCTAATGAGCGACCTACTACAGATACTTCTAAACTATGCGTTAAGCGTGTGTGTACAAAGTTCGTTTTTGAAAGCGGTATAACTTGTGTCTTATCTTGTAAACTACGAAAAGGAGATGAAAAGATAATTCTATCATAATCGACTTCAAAACCAATTCTTGTCTCACTCTCATCTAATCTATGTCTTACAAAAGTGTCGCCGTGTTTTTTCAACGATAGCAACTTTTCCCATTTCATCATAAGCTGTTTTATTCTTTTTAATTACCTAAAGCGATCTGCTTTGTGATAATGTTATCTTTAACTGTCTTGTGTATGTGATTTTTTGCCTCTGCATACGATATTTCATAAATGCGCTCTAATTGACAATACTCCTCCGGATATTGACTCAGCATTTTGTCGTAATACTTATCTAAAGCTACTTTTGAGGGAGCTTTATACTCCAACTGAATTTCAAAACGTCTTATCAATGCCTCATCAATCATTTGAATTTGATTCGTAGCTGCCATTAAAATAGACTTTTGAGGTAGATTATCTATCAATTGCAAAATTGCATTAACTACACGCTTCATTTCACTATTATCCTTGTTGTCATAATCACGAATCTGCCCTAAAGAATCAAACTCGTCAAAAAAGAGTACAGAACTTTCATATTGAATCTCTTTAAAAAGACTTTCAATATTTTTAGCTGTCTCTCCTAATTTAGAAGAAACAATAGTTGCTAAATTAACGATAATAAGTTTTTTATCTAATGTTTTAGCAATAGCTTTTGCAGTCATGGTTTTCCCACATCCAGTCTTACCATAAAGTAATATTTTATTGCTAACGGGTAAATTATACTTAGTTAGTATTTCCCTATACTTATATTCTTTTAAAAATTGCTCTATTTGCGAAGCCACATTTTCATCGAACATTACGTCATCTAAAGACACTTTGGTTCGATCTATATAATACAAAGAACTCATAAACTTAATAATAAGATTAGAACATTAATGCAAACAAATATACCGCTTAAAATCCGCAGATTATAATTGTAAAAAAGATAATAGAATTAAATATGAACAAATTGTTTATATCTTAAATAGAAAAACTTCTAAATCTTGTATCCCACTAAAAACTTACAAAGTGAAGAGCTACTAAAAGTAATTACTCCTAAGTGTGATTCTATACAAAACCAATTCTCCCTTTTTATCTCTAAAAAAGTTAAAATGATTATTGCGATATTTTCCTTTATTTTCCTCTTTGAGGATTAGTTCAAACATTGGAAACAACTCCTCTCTCCACTCATTTGTAGCATTATAATAAACACCAAAATCTTTAATGTCTATCTGTCCATCATCAACATACCCTCCCCAATTATCAACACTATAACTAAATTTAATACTATCCTTTCCCTCTTGATCTACTAACTTAAAAAGCCTTTTAAACTTCTTTTTATATTTACGCAATAAAACTCCTCCTTTGCCTATTTCATAATCCCCAATACTTCCATTGTTAAGTTCAATATTGACTATTGTATTCTCATTTGTAAAATCAAGCCACTCTTCGCCTTTACTTTTGGGTAAAAAGTCCTCTTCTACGAATCTCTTGAAATAGCTTTCTAAATTTAGAAAATTGTAATACTTCCCATTTACACCTAACAAACTCATATAACGTTCATCTTGCATAGGCTGTTCTGTTATTGATAAACTATACATATCTAAAACAACATTTGGCGCTAACATTTCGTTAATCAAGACTGTGCCATCAGGCTTTATCAACCTCGTCTTGCCTCCTTCAAAAACAATATGTTCATCTCCACCACGCCCTATATTTCTAACTTTTGCATCACTTAATGCATAAAGTACTCCATTGTGAACTCGAGATAGACTGGTATAAATCGGTGAAAGAACTATCTCTCCTTTGTCGTTATACAATCCAACTAAATTCGTTTGCTTATCTCGAAAACGAATATACCCCTCACTTTCAAAATCAGGAGCTCCTACATCATAATAAAAAACTTGTTCTTGATCAATCACTAAGTCACTGCCATCATCTTTTTGAATCAAATAATAAGTAGACATCCCTTCTTCATTATCATCCATAATTGTTCGAATACGATTAGATGAAGCGATACAACTTGATATATCAACTACCTTTCCGGTACTATATATAATCTCTTGCCCAAAAACAGAGAAGCTTCCTAATAGAAACAAATAAACTCCAATGATCTTTTTAAACATACTATTTGCTTTTTAAAACAATAAAAATACACTAAATAAAATATGTTTTAGTGTAACTGTTTTAAACAAAAAAGCCCAAGTGTATATCACTTGGGCTTTGTAAATATTTTAAACGCTGAAATTATGCACCACACATTTCGCAATCATCTTCTTCATTAGATGCCATCTTTGCTCTTTCAACCATAGCTCTATACTCTTCAGCAGAAATTGCAGAAGGTTCTACTACATTAATTGAATTTGCTTTCTTTTCATTATTCAACGTAAACTTAATTGCATCAACAGCAGACTTCGTTCTTAAGTAATACATACCTGTTTTAAGTCCAGACTTCCAAGCATAGAAATGCATAGATGTCAACTTAGCATAGTTTGCTCCTTCCATAAACAAGTTCAACGATTGAGACTGATCAACAAAATAACCACGTTGACGAGACATATCAATAATGTCTTTCATACTTAATTCCCAAACTGTTTTATACAATTCTCGAATATCAGCAGGAATATAATCAATGTGTTGAATTGAACCATTCGCTCTCATAATTTCTTGCTTCAAGTCTTCATTCCACAAACCTAAATCAACTAAATCTCTCAATAAATGTTTGTTTACAACGATAAACTCTCCAGACAATACACGTCTTGTGTAAATATTAGACGTATACGGTTCAAATGCCTCGTTATTTCCAAGTATCTGAGATGTTGACGCTGTTGGCATAGGTGCTAATAACAAAGAGTTTCTAACCCCATTTTTAACAACTTCCTGACGTAAAGCATCCCAATTCCATCTACCACTTAACTCTTCGTCTTTTATACCCCAAAGGTTAAATTGGAATTCTCCTTGTGAAATCGGAGATCCTTCAAATGTAGAATATGGTCCTTCTTCTTTTGCCATCTCCATCGATGCAGTTACTGCCGCGAAGTAAATAGTCTCAAATATCTCTTGATTTAATTGCTTTGCTTTTGGACTTGTAAACGGTAAACGCATTAAAATAAATGCATCTGCCAATCCTTGTACTCCTAAACCAACTGGTCTATGGCGCATATTCGAATTATAAGCCTCTTCTACAGGATAATAATTACGATCAATAACTTTGTTCAAGTTTCGCGTAATCCTCTTTGTAACGTCAAATAAATAAGCGTGGTTAAATTCTCCATTCTCAACAAACATTGGAAGTGAAACTGACGCTAAATTACAAACTGCTACTTCATCAGGAGAAGTGTACTCCATAATTTCTGTACACAAGTTTGACGAACGGATTACACCTAAATTCTTTTGATTTGATTTACTATTCGCTGCATCTTTATAAAGCATATAAGGTGTTCCTGTCTCAATCTGAGCATCTAAAATAGCTTCCCAAAGTTCGCGTGCTTTTATTGTACGACGACCTTTTCCTGCTTGTTCATAAGACAAGTATAATTGTTCAAACTCTTCTCCATAAACATCACAAAGACCTGGACACTCATTAGGACACATTAATGTCCAAGTTCCATCAGTTTCAACACGCTTCATAAACAAATCGTTAATCCACAATGCCAAGAATAAATCACGTGCACGCATTTCTTCTTTACCGTGATTCTTACGCAATTCGATAAAGTCAAATACATCAGCATGCCAAGGCTCAATATAGATAGCAAAACTACCTTTTCTCTTTCCTCCTCCTTGATCTACATAACGCGCTGTATCATTAAATACACGCAACATAGGCACAATACCATTTGATGTACCATTTGTTCCTCTAATATATGAACCTGTTGCTCTAATATTGTGAATTGATAGTCCAATTCCTCCAGCTGATTGTGAAATCTTCGCTGTTTGTTTTAAAGTGTCATAAATCCCCTCAATACTATCATCTTGCATTGTCAATAAGAAACAAGAAGACATCTGAGGTTTAGGCGTACCTGAATTAAATAAAGTTGGTGTAGCGTGTGTAAAATACTTTTTAGACATCAACTCATAAGTTTCAATTACAGAGTCAATATCATCTAAGTGAATACCTACAGCAACACGCATTAACATATGTTGTGGTCTCTCAACAATCTGACCATTCAAACGCAATAAGTAAGAACGCTCTAATGTTTTAAAACCAAAGTAATCATAATTAAAATCGCGTTGATAAATAATCGAAGAATCTAATCTATCTACATTTTCCATAATTACGCGATAAACATCGTCTGCAATCAATGGCGCCTCTTGATTTGTTCTTGGATTAACATAGCGATATAAGTCTTCTACAGTTTCAGAGAAAACCTTTTTTGTGTTTTTATGTAAGTTAGAGACAGCAATTCTCGCAGCTAACAAAGCATAATCCGGGTGAGATACTGTCATAGATGCTGCAGTCTCTGCTGCCAAACTATCCAATTCAGATGTACTAACTCCGTCATATAGCCCTTCAATTACACGCATAGCAACCTTTACTGGGTCAACTAACTCATTTAATTCGTAACATAATATTCTGATTCGATCTGTAATTTTATCAAACATTACAGGCTCTCTTCTACCGTCTCTTTTTACTACAAACATCTCTTTCTTTTAGCTATTTATTATTAATTAAAAATCAGCATCAAAGCTAATTTTATTACCCCCTTCTTCTTTACTGATAACTCCCGCTTTTTGATATTCCGAAACTCGTTTTTCAAAAAAGTTAGTTTTACCTTGTAGAGAAATCATATCCATAAAATCAAAAGGGTTGCTTACATTGTATTCTTTCTCGCATCCTAATTCTACTAATAATCGGTCTGTAACAAACTCTAAGTATTGTGTCATTAGAACAGCATTCATTCCTATTAAACTTACTGGTAACGACTCAGTAATAAACTCGCGCTCAATATCTAAAGCATCTACTAAAATCTCTCTAATACGCGCTTTTGGCACTTTATTAATCAAGTGGTGGTTGTGTAAGTGAACTGCAAAATCACAATGTAATCCCTCATCTCTTGAAATCAACTCATTTGAGAAAGTTAACCCTGGCATTAATCCACGTTTTTTCAACCAGAAAATTGAACAAAAAGATCCTGAAAAGAAAATTCCTTCTACAGCAGCAAAAGCAATCAAACGCTCAGCAAATGAATCTGATTCAATCCATTTCAATGCCCATTCTGCCTTTTTCATAATAGCAGGAAATACTTCAATTGCGCGGAACAATTTATCTTTTTCCTCTTCGTTTTTAACGTAGGTATCGATTAACAAAGAATATGTTTCACTATGGATGTTTTCCATCATAATTTGGAAACCGTAGAAAAACTTTGCTTCTGGATACTGTACTTCATTTACAAAGTTCTCAGCTAAATTCTCATTTACAATACCATCAGATGCAGCAAAAAATGCAAGAATATGTTTAATGAAATAACGTTCATCTTCATTCAATTTGTTGTTCCAATCTGATAAATCTTGATGTAAGTCAATCTCTTCTGCAGTCCAAAAACTTGCTTCCATTTTTTTATACCAGTCCCAAATATCATGGTGTTTAATTGGAAAAATAACAAAACGATTTTTATTCTCTGTTAAAATAGGTTCTTGAATACTCATAGGATTTTCATTATAAAGATTTAGACAATTTTCAACATATGAAATGTTTACTTAACGATGTTAAGTAAACAAAGATTGTCATTTTTTACATGATACGAAATTGAACGCCGTATAACTTATCCACAAAAAACTAAAGTTATTAACAATACCTATAAGTCAAGTAGTTACACAATTCTCTCATTTACAGCAACTTATTTTAATCAAAAAACAACAAACCCAACAAACATCAAGGCTACAAGCTACCCAATCCAACATTGTGTCAATTAATAACAAACACTTATTTTTCACTATAAAACAAAAGAAAAAGGCTAACCTCCATAAGAGATTAGCCTTTTCTATATAGTCCTTAAAACTTAGCTCTACTAAAGTTCTAATGCTTTTTTAGGATTGTTGTCCATTAACAACTCAACCGGATTTTCTAAAGCTTCTTTAATAGCCACTAAGAAACCAACTGACTCACGTCCGTCAATAATTCTGTGGTCATAAGAAAGTGCTAAATACATCATTGGGTGAATTTCAACTTGTCCGTTTACTGCGATAGGGCGCTCAATAATATTGTGCATACCTAAGATAGCAGATTGTGGAGGGTTGATAATTGGAGTAGATAACATAGATCCAAATACACCACCATTAGTAATAGTAAATGTACCTCCAGTCATTTCATCAACTGTAATTTGTCCATCACGTGCTCTGATAGCTAAACGTTTGATTTCAGCTTCAACTCCACGGAAAGATAATAACTCAGCATTTCTAACTACTGGTACCATTAATCCTTTTGGTCCTGATACAGCGATAGAAACATCACAGAAATCGTATTTGATTTGCTCTTGACCATCGATCATAGAGTTTACATCTGGATACATTTCTAATGCACGAGTTACAGCTTTAGTAAAGAAAGACATAAATCCTAAACCAACACCGTGTTTAGATTTGAATACTTCTTTATATTCGCTTCTTAATTTATTTACATTAGTCAAGTTAACTTCATTGAAAGTAGTTAACATAGCTGTTGTGTTTTTAGCCTCAACTAAACGCTCAGCAACTTTACGACGTAACATAGACATTTTTTTACGCTCTTCTCCTCTTGATCCTCCTGTTGGAGTACCCATTGAATGTTTAGCGTTTAAAGCGTCTTCTTTAGTTATTCTTCCATCTTTTCCTGTTCCTGAGACAGTTGCAGGGTTGATGTTTTTCTCATCTAAAATTTTCTTAGCAGCTGGTGAAGCACTTCCTGTTGCATAAGTTGCAGCTGGAGCTTGCACTGGTGCAGCTTTTGGAGCTTCTGCTTTTGGAGCCTCAGCAGCTGGTTTAGCCTCTGTAGAAGCACCTCCTGCAGGTTTAGCAGCACTCATATCAATTAGACATACTACTTGACCAACAGCTACTGCGTCACCTTCTTCAGCTTTCAAAGTGATAATACCACTTTCTTCTGCAGGTAACTCTAAAGTTGCTTTATCTGAATCTACTTCAGCAATCGCTTGGTCTTTTTCAACGTAATCTCCATCTTTAACTAACCAAGTAGCGATTTCAACTTCTGTAATTGATTCACCTGGCGAAGGAACTTTCATTTCTAAGATGCTCATCTGTA
The DNA here is from genome assembly GCF_009799805.1 of Myroides phaeus. Lineage (NCBI taxonomy): Bacteria > Pseudomonadati > Bacteroidota > Flavobacteriia > Flavobacteriales > Flavobacteriaceae > Myroides > Myroides phaeus. Next base: position 1,374,152 of record NZ_CP047050.1, on the reverse strand, counting down.
TATTCTTTTATTAAATATTGTTTTGTAAAAATACTGTTTTTCTTATAAATTCTTATCGAATACTTTAGCTATCGCATAAGCATAACGTTTTTTAGAACGTGTAGAACTTCCAGAAGCTGGAGCACTATATGCTTTTGTACCTGCGTAACGTAAAGGTTTTTCGTGGAAGTTCATTAACATATGTCCATATGCTCCCATATTTTTAGGTTCTTCTTGAGCCCAAACATAATCGTCTGCATTTGAATACTTAGCAATAACTTCTTTCATTTGTTCGATAGGTAATGGGAACAATTGCTCAATACGAACAAATGCAATATCTTTTCTACCTAACTCTTCACGTTTAGCTACTAAGTCGTAATAGAATTTACCACTACAGAATACTAATGATTTCACATCTTTAGCTTCAACTCCGTTATCATCGATAACAAATTGGAATTTACCGTCAGTAAACTCACTGATTGAAGAAACTGCTGATGGATGTCTTAATAAACTCTTAGGAGACATTACAATTAATGGTTTTCTAAATTTAGTAACCATTTGACGTCTCATTAAGTGGAAGAAGTTTGCAGGAGTCGTACAGTTTGCTACAAACATATTGTGCTCAGCACACAATTGTAAATAACGCTCTAAACGTGCTGATGAGTGTTCTGCCCCTTGGTTTTCATACCCGTGAGGTAATAACATCACAATACCGTTTTGACTTGTCCACTTATCTTCTGCAGCAGAAATATATTGGTCCATCATAATTTGTGCACCATTAGAGAAATCTCCAAACTGCGCTTCCCAAATTGTTAATGTATTTGGATTTGTCAATGCATAACCATATTCAAAACCTAAAACAGCGTATTCAGCTAACAATGAGTTAAAAATTCTCATTTGTCCTTTTTGGTTTTTCAATTGGTTTAACAAGATGATTGACTCTTCAGTATCTTCTGTTTTAACTACTGCATGACGGTGAGAGAAAGTACCACGCTCTACGTCTTGTCCAGACATACGAACATCGTATCCTTCAGTCAATAAAGAACCATAAGCTAATAATTCACCCATTGCCCAGTCTAACTTATCTTTTTCGAAGAACATCGCTTGTCTGTCTCCGATTAGACGTTTTACTTTATTAATGAATTTTTTATCTCCTGGTAATTCAGTAATTACATTTGCGATATCCGTTAAAACTTCTTTTGATACTTTCGTATCATAATCAGCTAACATTTCTTGAGTTCCAGCAAGTTCAAATCCTTCCCAGTTCTCTTCCATAAATGTTCTAATTTTAGCGAATTCGTTTTTACGTGAAATCTCTAAATCTTCTTCTAAAGCTCCTTTGTATTGTTGTTCTAAAGAAGCAACGAAGTTATCGTCAACCACTTTATCTTCTAACAATCTTGCATTGTAAATATTACGTGCGTTAGGGTGTTTAGCAATTAATTTATATAAAATTGGCTGAGTGAACTTAGGCTCATCACCTTCGTTGTGTCCATATTTACGGTAACCTACCATATCAATGAATACATCACGACCAAATTCCATACGATAGTCTAAAGCGAATAAGAATGCTCTTACTGCAGCTTCAGTATCATCTGCATTTACGTGAAGTACAGGACATCCTGTTACTTTTGAAATATCAGTAGAGTAAGTAGAAGTACGACCATCTGTATAGTTTGTAGTAAATCCTACTTGGTTATTCAATACAACGTGAATTGTTCCTTCTGTTTTGTATCCTCTTAATTGTGCCATTTGCACAATTTCGTAAACGATACCTTGTCCAGAAATAGCAGCATCTCCGTGTAAAGCAATTGGTAACACTTTTGCTGGATTAGCAGCGAAAACAGTATCTTGTTTTGCTCTTGAAATACCTTCAATAACGGCACCTACAGTCTCTAAGTGAGAAGGGTTAGGTGTTAAGTTTACTTGAATTTCTTTCCCTGTTCTTGTTTTACGAGTTGATGTAAGACCTAAGTGGTATTTAACGTCTCCATCAAATCCTTCCTCAGTATCATAATCTTTTCCGTCAAACTCAGAGAAAATCTCTCTTGCTGGTTTCTTGAAAACATTTGCTAAAACGTTAAGACGTCCTCTGTGCGCCATTCCCACTACGATTTCCTCTACTCCTTTTGTAGCAGCAGAATCCATCAAGAAATCCATCGCTGGTATAGCAGCTTCAAGACCCTCTAATGAGAAACGTTTTTGTCCAACATATTTTGTGTTTAGGAAGTTTTCAAATGATACAGCTTCAATCAACTTGTGAAGTATCTCTTTTTTCTCTTCACTGTTAAATCTCGCTTCTGGTGCTTCGTAGTGATTCTGAATCCAATTTACTGCTTTTTCATCAGTAATGTACTTGTATTCTATCCCTAACGTTGAACAGTAAACTTTTTCTAACTGTGCAAGAATTTGTGATAAAGTTGATGTTGGAAGTTGTATTGTTTTTGCAGCTTCAAAGCTAACATTCATATCAGCTTGAGAAAGACCAAACTTCTCTAAACTCAAATCGGGATGTTCAACTTTTCTATCTCTTACTGGGTTTGTTTTAGTTAACAAGTGCCCGTAAGTTCTATATGCGTCAATCAAGCGTAGTACAGCAAACTCTTTTTGAACTTGCTCTATCTGACCTGAATTATTTACACTAGCATTGCTTGTCGGTGAAGTATATGCTTGTGACAACCGTTCTACAGGCCCATCACTGAATTCATTTGCGAAGTCAAAACCCTGAAAAAATGCTCTCCAACTTGGCTCAACACTATCAGGACTTTCTAAATATTGATCATATAACTCAGCAAAAAATGCAGTGTGCGCCGCATTTAAAAAGGAATATCTATCCATAATTTCGTCTAAAGACCTTTTGTTTAAATATTATACATACAAAAATACAAACTCTTTATGAGAATACTCTAAGTTTTTACTTATTTTTATCTCATAATTAATCCACAAAACAGAAATGAAAATATTTAATGTCAACTCTTTATTGCTTTTTTTATCAATATCGTTTTTTTTAAATACCTCCACTCCTATTCTTGCACAAGAATCCAAAAATAATACCAAAAATCACGATTTTAATAAAAATTGGAAATTTGGTGGTGGTTTAGGTGTAGGGTTTGGAAGCGGTTATACTGATATTATGATTGCTCCAAGTGCTATTTACCAAGTAAATGAGTACTTTAGCGCTGGTGTAGGTCTACAAGGTAGCTACATACAAAGTAAAGATAGAGGGTACTATTATTCTTCTATAAAAGAATATGATTCGTGGTTATATGGGGGAAGTTTAATCGCTTTGTCTAACCCAATACCTCAATTACAACTTTCAGCTGAACTTGAACAGTTAAGAGTTAATAATAATTATACTTATCACGACAAAGAAAAAATGAGTGATAATTTCTGGAATACTGCCCTATTTTTAGGGATAGGTTATAGCAGTGGTCCTGTAACTATAGGTATCCGTTATAATGTCTTATATAAAGAAAAAGATATGGTTTATGGTGGGGCTTATATGCCGTTTGTTAGAATGTATTTCTAATCACAACTTTTTGAAATTCTCGTTTTAACAACAAGAACGTAATGCGTTCAAGATATTCTTCTATATCTTGACTTTTTATAGCTTTGACATCTGCTTCTGATACATCAACTCTATATAATAGGTTTGAAAACTTTGAAACAGATGTCGAAGTTATTACTCTATGTAACTCATTGACTACCTGAGATACTAATTCAGCAGGAGTCTGCGCTGTAAATACAATATCTAAATCAACAGCCATCTGAAAGTCTTTCTGAACTTGTTTTACCAAGTCATCAAAAAAATGTGGCTCATTAATTTGTTGCTCTAAATATTCTACAGCTTGTAACATAGTCTTTTATTTAAACTCTTCTATTCATTAATTCATTACTGAATACTTGTAGTAATTCTTTCTTATCTGCTGGAATATCCATTCCATCTAAAATTGCAAGTGCTTTTTCTGTGTACTCTTTAATCAGCGCTTGCGAATCTGTTGCTGAAGCAGTCTCTACAAATAACTCTTTTACACGTTTAATTTTTGCATTCTCATCTCCTTCTGTTGTTGAAAAGAAGGTAATCAATTCTTCTTTCTGCTCAGTTGTTCCGTTAATTAATGCTTTCAAGTATAAATACGTTTTCTTATTCTCAAGGATGTCTCCTCCTATCATTTTCCCAAACGTTGCTTCATCTCCAAAAGCATCTAAATAATCATCTTGTAATTGAAAAGCAATTCCTAAGTTTAATCCAAAATCATAAATATCATTTGCATTCTGCTCACTTGTCTTGGCCACTATTGCTCCCATTTTTAGAGCAGCTCCAACCAAAACAGCTGTTTTGTATTCAATCATTTTTAAATACTCTGGAATCTGAACATCATTCCTCTTTTCGAAACAAATATCCCACTGTTGTCCTTCACATACTTCAATGGCTGTTTTACTAAACAATTTTGCTAAATCTCTAAATGTCTCTGGCTCATATTGCTCAAAATATTGATATGCTAAAATCAACATTGCATCTCCTGACAGAATAGCCGTATTCACATCCCATTTCTCGTGTACTGTCGCATTCCCTCTTCGCAATGACGCATCATCCATAATATCGTCGTGCATCAATGAAAAATTGTGAAACAATTCGATGGCAGTAGCTGCATGAATCGCTTTATTAGCTTCTATTCCGAAAACTTCAGCGGACATTAATGTTAATACCGGACGGATTTGTTTTCCGCCAAGGGATAAAATATATGAGATAGGATCGTATAAATCCTTAGGGGATCTATCTAACGAAATAGACTCTATAAAAGCAGATATCTGCTCTTTGTATTTAACGATTGATTGCATTTCACTAAAAATTTTGCGTAAAAATACGCGTTTTTTTTAAGTATAACGACTATCCTAACATTAATACTTCTAAACACGGAAACTTTTTAACAAGTTAAAGTTTTCTTAATACCACGGAAACTTTAAAACTTATTTAGTTTCCATAGTATATTTGCCTCCACAAAACAAAAACTTATGGAATCTGAAATTTTATTAAAGGCGACAGAAATGTTTTTAGCTCAAGGGTATAAGACTGTTACAATGGATGATATCGCATCTGAATTGTCTATCTCTAAAAAAACAATCTATCAATATTATAGTTCTAAACCTGAATTGATTGAAAAGAGTTTAGTTTACTTAAATCAAAAATTCATTGAACAATTAGAAATTACTATTGCTAAAAACCACGGAGCAATTGAAGAAATAGTTATGTCTCACGAAGACATCGATAAGATTTTTGCCATTGATGCTTCTGCTTCTTTGTATCAACTAAATAAATACTATCCTAAGGTTTGTGAAAAACAAAAAGCTTTTCACCGCAAAAAGTATTTACACATCATCCAAAGAAACTTAGAGAAAGGAATCAAAGAAGGGGTTTATAGAAACAATATAGACATCGAATATGTATCGAGATTCCACTTGGCTTCGGTTTGTGCTATTGATGATATTGAATACTTCCCAATCGAAGAGTTTGATCAGAAAGAAATACACAGTCAACATTTAGAATACCATATCAGAAGTATCGCTACAGAAAAAGGGGTACAATTATTTGAAAAATTAATTAAAGATAAAAACACGAATGAATAGATACACGCTAACGTCTGTACTATTGCTCTTCAGTTTTTTTGCTATTGCGCAAAATAGAGAGCTTTCACTTAAAGATGCTTTACTACACGCTTTAGAATTTAAAGCTGAAGCTAAAATTGCTGATTTAGATATCAGAAATAGTCAATATCAAATTGAAGAGGTCCGCGCAAATGCTTTGCCTCACTTGAATATTGAAGCTAATGTAGTTAACAACCCTCTTATTCAAAAAATGCCACTGACTTTAGGTGATCAAACTCAAATGATTCCGGTTAACCTAAAGTGGAACTCTCAAGCTACTGCTACGGTTTCACAAGCTTTGTTCAACCAAGCTGTTTTTATGGGCTTGAAGGCAGCAAGAACGGCTAAAGATTTTTATATCATCAACAAAGAGTTGACTGATGAATTAATCATTGAGAAGGTTTCTACTACTTATTACCAAGTTTTCCAAGCGAAAGAAATGTTGTCTACAATTGAAACTACTATCGCAAGTACAACGAAAATAATGAAGATTATTGAGGACTTACATAAAAACGGTTTGGCAACTCAGATTGACTTAGATCGTACTAAAGTGAGTTTAAGCAACCTACAAGCACAAAGACAACAAATCGTTAATGCGGTTGACTTACAACAAAACGCTTTGAAGTTTTTAATTGGAATGGACTTAAATGAGGAAATTACTTTAGCCAACAACTCTTTCAATATTGATGAGTCTGTTGTACTATTAGACAATAAAATAGACAATAGAACAGAAATTCACTTGCTTGAAAAACAAAAGGATTTACTGAATTACAAGAAAAAAGCAAGTCAAGCTGACTACTACCCTTCTCTTGCTGCTTTTGGTACGATGAATTACCAAGGAACAGGAAGTGAGTTTGTTTGGGGTAAGAAACCAAGTGAAGGTGTATTCTGGACTAATAATGCAATGGTAGGATTAAGCTTAAAAGTTCCCGTGTTTAACGGTTTTGAAACAAGGGCTAAAGTAAGACAAGTGAAAATTGAATTGGACAAAATAGACGTGCAATTACAAGATACAAAAAACGCCTTGACATTGGCTTTTAAAAATGCACAGAAATCACTTGAAAACGCTCTGATTTCAATCAACATTCAAAAAGATAATGTCGCATTGGCTAAAAGTATTTTAAGCAATATCCAAAACAATTATAAACACGGATTAGCTACTTTAACTGACTTACTGAATGCTGAAAATGCTTTTACGCAAGCAGAAAACAATTACACTACATCTATACTTGATTATAAATTATCTGAAATACAATTGATAAAAGCACAAGGGGAATTAAAATCTTTACTTGACTAACACCTTATACTATGAAAAAAATAATTACAGCTCTTGTAGTGATTGCACTACTTGGTGGTACTGCCTATATATTGACAAGCAATAAATCTAAAAACGAAGCAGAAACAGCTATTGTAGCAGAAAAAAGTACTATTATTTCTGTTCGTGCGGAACAAGCTAAAATTCAAAACATAAATGCTAATTATAAAGCTAATGGAAACTTTGTGCCTTTTCAAGAGGTAATTATCTCAGCTGAAACTCCTGGACGCGTTATCAAATTATTGGTTGACGAAGGTGCTTCTGTGCGAAAAGGACAAGCTTTAGCCTTGATAAATGTTGACCAAATCAATGTGCAATTACAAAATGCAGAAGCGGCTTATGCTACTGCTAAAGCTGATTTGGCTCGCTTTGAAAGCGCTTTCACTACGGGTGGGGTAACTAAACAGCAATTAGACCAAGTGAAATTATTAGTTAAAAATGCGGAGGCTAATCTTAACTCTGCAAGAATTACAGCTAATGATACACATATCAAGGCTCCTATAGATGGAATCATCAATAAAAAACACGTTGAATTAGGAACTTTCGTTGCTCCTGGTGCTCCTCTTTTTGAATTAGTAAACGTAAATCAATTGAAATTGAGAGTTAATGTAGACGAACAACACGTTGCTAACTTAAAAGAAGGGGATATAATCAAGGTTAAAGCAAGTGTGTTGTCAAATGAAGAGTTTCAAGGTAAAGTTACTTTTATCGCTCCGAAGGCTGATGCTACTTTAAACTTTCCGGTAGACTTACTAATTACAAATAATGCCAATGCTAAATTAAGAGCTGGTATGTATGGTTCTGCTTATTTTGACTCTGAAGAAAACCAAGCTACTCCTATCTTAATGGTTCCAAGAAATGCCTTTGTAGGTAGTGTTAGCTCGAATCTAATTTACACAGTTGCCAATGATAAAGCGATTGCCAAAACGGTTGTTTCAGGTAGAAACTTTGGGGACTTCGTAGAAATTTTAGACGGACTTAAAGAAGGGGATACAGTTATCACTTCAGGACAAATCAACTTAACAGATAACGCATCTGTTACAATCATTAAATAACATCCCTAAAGGATTTACTTATGAAAATAGCTGAAATATCAATAAAACGACCAAGTATTATTATCGTTTTATTTATCGCTTTAATCTTAGGAGGTATTTATAGTTACAAAAACTTGAGCTATGAATTAATCCCAAAATTTGAAGTTAACGTAATTACGGTAGCTACTGTTTATCCAGGGGCTTCGCCTTCTGAAATAGAAAATACTGTAACCAAAAAAATAGAAGATGCGGTAGCTTCTTTAGAAAATGTAAAAAAGGTAGAGGCTATGTCTTTTGAAAGCTTATCTACTGTTATGATTGCATTAACTTCTGAGGCTGATGTGGATTTATCTTTAAATGATGCACAACGTAAAATTAATGCCATCTTAAAAGATTTACCGAAAGACGTTGACCCTCCTTCTCTTCAAAAATACTCGCTAAGTGACTTGCCAATTATGACATTGAGCGTTACGAGTAATTCAAATGAAAAGGAGTTATACGATTTATTAGACAAGAAAATCCAACCTATCTTCTCTCGTGTAAACGGAGTGGCTAAAGTTGAATTAATTGGTGGTGAGGAGAGACAAATCCAAGTATTACTTGATCCAAAGAAAATTGAAGCTTATGGTTTAAACGTACCTGCGGTTCAACAAATGATATTGGCGTCTAACCTTGACTTCCCAACAGGAAACGTAAAATCAAACGACAAACAAACATTAATCCGTTTAGCAGGTAAATACAAGAACGTAGAGGAAATGCGCGAACTTGTTATCGCTTCTAAAGGAGGAATTGACATTCGTCTAAGTGATATTGCTGATGTACAAGATGGTATTAAAGAGATTGAGAAAATCGCGAGATTAAATCAAAAGTCAACTATCTTAATGCAAATCATCAAACAATCAGATGCGAATGCTGTGACAATTAGTGAGCTTGTACACCAAACTATTGCTGAAGTAGAAAATAACAATAGTGATATTGACTTAAAAATACACATTGCTAACGATACGTCTCAATTTACATTGAAGGCAGCAAACTCGGTTATTTTTGACCTTTTCTTAGCGGTTGTGTTAGTGGCCTTTGTAATGCTTTTCTTCTTACATAGTTTCAGAAATGCCTTGATTGTAATGGTAGCAATTCCATTATCATTAATCGCAACATTCCTTGGACTATATTTATTTGGATACTCATTAAACTTATTGAGTTTATTAGCACTTTCGTTAGTAGTTGGTATTCTTGTGGATGATGCCATTGTGGTAATTGAAAATATTCACCGTCACATGGAGATGGGGAAAAACAAAGTACGCGCTTCTTATGACGGTGCAAAAGAAATTGGGTTTACTGTAACCGCAATTACCTTAGTAATTGTTGTTGTATTCTTACCTATCGCAATGTCATCAGGATTGGTTCCAAATATTATTAAACAATTCTGTGTTACCGTAATTATTGCTACAATGCTTTCTTTATTGGTATCATTTACAATTGTTCCGTGGTTATCATCGCGTTATGGAAAAATTGAAGTAATTAAACCAAGTTCTTTCTTTGGTAAAATATTGCACAACTTTGAAAAAGGATTAAGCAGTTTTACACACGCTATTTCTGACTTATTAGTGTGGTCGTTAAACTCTACTCGCAACACAATTATTGTATTGATCGTAGTAGGTATCACATTCTTTGCATCGATTGCTTTAGCGCCAATGGGATATATCGGTTTCGAGTTTTTCCCTAAAACAGATAAAGGAGAGTTCCTTGTTCAATTAGAATTGCCAAAAGATGCATCTGTTGAACAAACAAATAAGGTAACTCAAAAAGTAGAAGAATACCTACAAACAAAACCAGAAATTCAGGATTTAATCACCACAGTTGGACAATCTTCTGAAGGGTATGGAGGAATTCAAGGGACTAAGTATAAATCGGAAATTCAAGTTGTATTAGTTGATAAAAAACAACGTAAAGACAACTCATTCGTTTATGCTGCAAAGTTGAAAAACGAATTAGCACCACTTGTTGTTGATGCCAAAATCAAAACCGTTCCTGTAGGATTAATTGGTGCTGAAGAAGCTCCTCTTTCTCTTACAGTGACAGGATCTTCTTTAGACGATGCTATGGATTTTGCTATTCAAGCTAAAGACATTTTAGAGCAGATTCCAGGTGCAATGGAGGTTAAACTAACTTCTGAAACTGGTAGTCCAGAGATTAATGTACAAGTTGACCGTGATAAAATGGCTGCTTTAGGGTTAGATATGTATACGGTTGGTATGACTATGCAAACGGCATTCAATGGAAATACAGATAGTAAGTTTAGAGCTGGGGAATATGAATATGATATCAACATCCGTTTCCAAGAATATGCCAGAGGAACAATTGACGATGTAAAGGATATTTCGTTTATGAACAACGTAGGACAAAATATCAAATTACAACAATTCGCAACTGTTGCTTATAGCTCAGGACCTTCTGTATTGGAAAGAAGAGATAAAACGCCATCTGTAACAATTAAATCACAAACGATAGGACGAGATCCAGGACAAATCGGAAACGAATGGTTAGCGCAATTTGATCAATTAGAGAAAAAAGCGGGAGTAAACTACCAATGGTCTGGAACAATGGAAGACCAAGAAGAAGGTTTCGGTACATTAGGAGTTGCTTTATTAGCTGCAATTATCTTTGTTTACTTGGTGATGGTAGCTTTATACGACAGTTTCTCAAAACCATTCATCGTAATTTTTGCCGTTCCTCTTTCTTTTATTGGAGCTTTATTAGCCTTGGCAATTGCCAATATATCGCTGAATATCTTTACCATATTAGGTATCATTATGTTGATTGGTTTGGTATGTAAGAATGCGATTTTATTAGTGGATTTTGCCAACCATAGAGTTGAAGCAGGAGACAGCGTACACGATGCATTAATCGCTGCCAACCACGCGCGTTTACGTCCAATCTTAATGACTACAATTGCAATGGTAATCGGAATGGTGCCTATTGCATTAGCAAGTGGTGCTGGTTCTGAAATGAACAACGGATTAGCTGTAGTAATTATTGGAGGACTACTTTCTTCTCTATTCTTAACCTTGGTAATTGTACCAATTATCTATTCTATTTTTGATAAGATTGGAAATCGCTTTGGAAAGAAAGAAAAAGTAAACTTTGGTGAATTAATGACTAAAGATTATACTGTAAATGACAACTTCGTAGATGAGTTTGCAGCGAAAGAAAACACTGCTAAATAAGAGTATTTATATATTTAGATTAAGGGAGCTTTTAAAAAGCTCCCTTTTTTATATGCAAGAGTTCTTTATGCTTATAACATAGTAGCATAAAAAAAACACCAAAATAACATCAGTAAATAATATAAGTAGCCTTACTCAACCTCTATTATTTGCAAGGTTTTAATAGGTTTTTATCCTTTTTTTATTATTTGATATTAGTTAACAATTGCTAACTATTACTTACTTTTAGACTCCCTTAAACAACCAATATATTATTGTGAATTCAGACTTCGTACAGGTTTATTCTTTAGACAATATTACAGACAGATACAAGCATATCTTAACAGATAAACGCCTTGCTATTTTTGAAATTGGACCTAAACACAATCAATATTTTGTTGTAGATAGACCTTACCAATTCAATGTTTTTGGACTTATTTTAGTTACTCGTGGCAAATGTGAGATTACCATTAACTTCGAACCTACTATGGTGAAAAAAGACGATTTACTTGTAGTTCTTTCTAATCAGTTGTTTGAAATAAAAAAATATAGTGAAGACTTTACTGTAAAAACTCTTTTTGTTGATGCTGATATTTTTTTAGAGGCTGGTTTTCACATTAAATCAAATAACCTTATTCAATTTCTATCATCTCAATATCCGAAAATTATTTCTTTGGATAAAACAGTTATTAGCAAAATTAGAAACAACCTAAAGGAGCTGTCTAAACTTTGCTTTAAAAATGAACACACTTTTGGGAAAGACTTAATTCTAAATTACTTTTCTATTCTTATGTACGAGTTAGGGCATTTTTATAATAAAACCATTTTAGTACAAAATCACGGCAAACAACTTCGCAAAGAAGAAACTACAAAAACATTTCTCTATTTAGTGGCTACACACTTTAAAAAAGAACGTAGTGTACAATTTTATGCTGATCAAATGTATATTAGTCGAAAACACTTAACTAAAACAATCGTAGAAGTTTTCAAAAAGACTCCCAAACAAATTATATCAGAGACTATCATTTTGGAAGCTAAAGTTTTATTGAAAAACCCACGTTTATCGATTTCTGATGTGATAAATGAATTAAACTTTCAAGACCTTTCAGTCTTTAGTAAATTCTTTAAAACTCATAATGGTGTTTCACCGACAGAATTCAAAAATAAAAATTAACTTTTCTTTAGTAGCTAATCGTATAATTGCGTCTTTTTTACAACTTAATCCGTTTAATTATCTACTTAAAAAAACTGGAAAAGCAAGAAATTTGGGATGTTTTAAGTCAGTTTATAGTCAAACAGAACTTAACAACTTTATTTGAGATAAAGACGCGTGAAAAATGAAAGAAATTAATAGTACAAAACAACTATTTGCATCCATTACAGCTATCGGAGGATATGTTCCTGAAGAAAAAAGAACTAATGCAGACTTAGCATTAATAACTGATACATCTGATGAATGGATAACTAAAAGAACTGGTATTAAAGAAAGAAGAATTTTAAATTCTGGACTTGCTACTTCTGATATGGCAGTTGCTGCTATCAAAAATTTACTTGAAACTTATCATAAAGACATCAAAGCAGTTGATGCTATTATTGTAGCAACTTCTACTCCTGATATGCCAATGCCTGCTACTGCAAATATTATTTGTGAAAAATTAGGTTTAGACAATGTTTGGGGGTTTGACGTTAATGCCGCTTGTTCTGGTTTTTTATATGCTCTTGATCTTGGTTCTTCTTTAGTTGAAACACGTCGTTACAAAAATGTACTTGTTATTGGTGCTGATAAAATTAGTGCTTACGTTAATATTAAAGACCGCTCTACAAATATATTGTTTGGAGACGGAGCTGGTGTTGTATGGTTAGAGCCTTCTGCAGAAGAAGGAGTCTTAGATGCTGTTATGCACAGTAACGGACAAGGAAGAGAATTCTTAAATATTGAAGGGGGTGGATCTTTATATCCAACTACTGAAAATGAAAATACAGAAGACAAAAAATATATTAAACAAGATGGTAAGGTTGTGTTTAAACACGCTATACAATCTATGAGTGATGCTTGTTTAGATGTACTACAAAAAAATGATTTGACTATTGAGGACGTAAACTGGTTAGTACCTCATCAAGCAAACAAAAGAATCATTGATGCAGTAGGTAAAGAAATTAAAATTCAACCTGAAAAAACATTGGTTAATATTGCAAACTATGGAAATACGATTGCTGCAACTATTCCTTTGTGTATTTGGGAGAATACAAATCAAATAAAGAAAAACGATTTAATCTTACTAACAGCTTTTGGAGCAGGCTTCTCTTGGGGAGCAAGTATCTTAAGATGGTCTATATAAATAAAAAGACTGTCTAAAAGGTTAACGAACAACCTGACTCTTGAATAGTAGCCTACCATTTCTATGAAACGATAAGGATAAAAATAAATCAGGTACAAAAGTTGAGGACTAAGTATAAACATCCCTTTTCTATAAGAAACAAAATAAACGAAGATTTAAAATGTAAAATATTGGATTGTTCTTACTATAAAGAACATATCAAAGTGTAGTTTTAAACGTACCATGTTCGAGACATCTACCACTCAAGTCCCACAGAAGTTCGGAAAAGAGGCTTTTTTCCCGAAGATGTATGGTATTTGTGTGGTACTTGTCTGAAGCAAGTATCAAAGAAGTTTATAACAACAGTACTTTAATAGCGTTTGAAAGACTTTCGAAACAATATATTAATTACTTGAATAAAGAAGTAAGAATGCTACTACTGAATCCTTTAATGCGAAATTAAAGCACTTTAGATTGATATATAGAGGAGATAGAAATAAAGATTTTTTCTTTTGTAGATTAATCATTGTCTTGTTTAATCCACAACTTTCGTTATTGATGTATATAACAAAAAATAGGGTGCCTTAGTAAGGCACCCTATTTTTTGTTATATGCAATACCTATTCCTCTTTCTTTTAAATTTACTTAAAGAAACAATATAAAAATAAGGTATACTATTATCTGTATTGTCTTAAATGAACTTCTCAGGAAAATCAATTCCTCTTTCCATTAAATAAGTTATCAATCCCTTGTGTTTTGCATCAATATCAAAATGACAATCACACGCAATTGGACAAATAGTAGCAGGAGAAATTTCCAATATCTTAGCAATTTCATTCAACACTTCGCTTTTCAGCTTTGTCTTCCCACTCTCAATATCAGAATAAGCTTTTTGAGAAAGTCCTAACTTACTCGCTACAAATTCTTGAGAATATCCCAATAATTTTCTTCTACTTTTAATCTTATCTATTTCCATAAACTTAACATTAGCGCACGTCCTTTCTTAAAATTATATAAGTACAAACGTATTTTAGAAACAAAAATAACAATTATAATTTCATAAAGTAAAATATATCAAAAATATCAGTACTTTTGTGCTAACAAATTTTCATAAACAACAAAGCCGGTCAAGCTCAAAAAGTGATTATCTTTTAGTCAGAAATAATTTAATCATATAGCTTAGCCAAGAAAACTGCTTTCCCCAAGCAGTTTTCTTTTTTTATATACCTTCCTTTTCTGTTCACTTTCGCAAAAAAACTGTCCATATCTGAACACTCTTATTCTCTACACAAAAAACAAACACCTGCAAAACAGTTAGTTGTATTTTATTTTCTCATTGGCATATTTATAGTCTTTTAGATAAGCAGAAAAGATAAATACTATGAAACATTTTATACTAACTGCTTCCCTATTTTTAATTACACTTGCTGCAAATGCTCAAAACAGTATTAAAGGGACTATCGTTAATACAGAAAAAACACCCGTAGATTTTGCTGAAATATATTTATTGGATATGAATGGAAAATTAGTTCAACAGACATTTTCCAATGAAAAAGGGGTATTCAATTTAGATAATGTAGAAAATAACGCTTACTTATTTCAAATACATAGCTTAGGTATTCAATATCTTGAAAAGACAATTGAAGTAACTACTCCGGTAGATTTAGGTGAAATAAAAATTGACACTAATAACAACTTAGACGAAATTGTTGTCAAAACACAAGCGAAACTTTTTGAACGAAAAGTAGATCGAACTGTTTTCAACATTGAAAATTCTGTTCACGCTACTAATAACAATGCAACCGACCTACTTAAACTAACCCCTGGAGTAAAAGTAGATGACCAATCAATTGACTTAATTGGAAAAGGCGCTGTTAGAGTAATGATTGATGATAAAATTGTACATCTCTCAGGAGAACAATTACTAAACTATTTAAAAACAATTCCTTCTGATAATATTAAAAAGATCGAAGTAATTACTGCTCCTCCTGCTAAATATGAAGCAGAGGGACAAAGCGGACTTATCAACATTGTTCTAAAAGAACCTAAACAAGATGCGTGGAGCAACCAAATATCTACAGGTGTTATGGCTTCACAAAAAGCAATATGGAGATTTGGAGATGTATTCAATTATAATAAGAATAAAGTATCTATAAATGCAAGTGTTAATGGAACAACAGGTTATGCTGCAGGAAAAGATAAATCGATTATCGCTTACCCTACCCAAACTTGGTCATCAACTAATGATAGCAATTCAAACAATGGAAGTATTTCTGGTAACTTCTTAATTGATTATAAGGCTTCTGACAAAACGTCTTTTGGCGTACAATACAGAGGTGGTAAAAATACACCAAGTAATGATGATTACACAACTACTATTGTTAATAACCCTGTTGATAACTTAATAAAAACAATCGAAACTGACGGGAAAACAAAAAATATTACTAACAATCACTCTGTTAACGCACATCTTATTCAAAAGCTTGATACACTGGGAACTAAACTAAATTTAGACTTTGATTACTTTACTTTTAACAACGATAAAAGTAGACTTTTCAACACAAATGAACATAGTGTTGATAACGTTGTTAACAAAGCATATATCGCAGAGAGTACAGGAGAACAAAATATAGATAATTACAGTGTTAAAGTTGACGTTGAACAACCTTTTAAAAGTTTTAAACTTTCCTATGGAGCAAAGGCGAGTTTTACAACTACTAAAAACAAAACAAACTTCTTTGATCTAACTTCTGGTAGTCCTGTTCAAGATGATAAACAGAGAGATAATTTTGAATATAAAGAAAACACTCAAGCTGTATATGTTAGTGGAAACAAATCTTTTGGAGAAAAATGGCAAGCGCAAGCTGGTCTAAGATTAGAAAGTACACAAACAGAAGGGTTTTCTAAGATTTACAATACAACAGATAAGAATGATTACACAAAACTATTCCCGAGTTTATATGTTTCTTACGAGATGAATGACGATAATACATTTTCTGTGAATTACAGCCGTCGTATTATGCGTCCAAGCTTTTGGCAGTTAAATCCTTTCCGTTGGTATGTTAACGAATACAGTTTTGTAGAAGGGAATCCTAAAATACAACCTATTTTTTCTAACAGTGTAGAACTTACACATACGTTTAAAGGAAAGTTGATAACTTCTGTGCGTTATGCCAAATCAAAAGACTCTTTTTCTCAATACCCAATTGCAGATCCAGAAACAAACACACAGATGTATTTAAACGATAATATTTTCGATATGTATTCTTTTAACGGATCTATCACTTATGTATTCAATACACTGCCTTGGTTACAATCGCAAAACTCATTCAGTGCATTTCACAATCGAACAAAACTTATCAAAGATTTAGACTTTGAAACGCTAAATGGTTGGGGAACTTATTTCTCTACTAACAACACTATTAATCTAAATACAGAGAAAACATTACAAGCTCAAGTTGACTTTTGGGTACAGCCTAAATTTAATGTTTTGATGTACAAACTTAATACTATGTCGTCTTTAAATCTTGGTTTAAAATACGCTATGTTAAATAAAAAGCTAAATATGTCGTTATATGTAAATGACGTATTGCGAACAAGTGGACAAACTGCTGTAACAGAAACGAATGGGGTGCGACAAACCTATAAAGCAAATGCACTAACTCGCTATGTTAATGTTGGACTTTCTTACTCTTTTGGAAACTCTAAAATTAGAGTAACAGAGCATCAGGGAGGAAATAAAGACGAAATCAACCGAAAATAACCTACTATCTAATTATGAAACATTTTTTGACAACTACTTTTCTATTTTCTTTGTTTTGCACAACTACTTGGGCACAGCATACGATTAAAGGAAAAGTAACTAATGAAAACAACACGCCTATTGACTTTGCTGAAATATTATTAACACAGCCGAAGGACGTATTGATTAAACAAGTATTCTCTGATGAGAATGGAACCTTTACAATAGAAGATATCCCTACAGGTGATTATGATTTTAAAATTGTGTACTTCGGCAAAAACCTCAACAATCAAAAATTATCATTGACAGAGAGTATTGATTTGGGGGTAATTCAAATTAAAGATAATAACCAATTAGACGAAATTGTTTTACAGGCAGAGAAAAAGCTGATCGAACGCAAAGTGGATCGTCTTGTATTCAATACAGCTAATAGTATTTCATCTCAAGGTATGAATGCTATTGAAGCATTGACCAACACCCCACTTGTAAAAGTAGTAGATGATAAAGTGAGTATTGTTGGTAAAAGTGGCGTTACAATTATGGTAGATGATAGACCGCTATACTTATCAGGCGATGCATTAACTAACTATTTAAAAACATTGCGCTCTGATGATATCGAGCGTATTGAAGTGATTACTTCTCCCCCTGCCAGATATGAAGCATCTGGTAATAGCGGAATGATAAACATTGTGTTGAAAAAAAATAAGACAATGGGATTATATGGTACTGCAAGTGGTTCGTATTCCTATAATAACAATCCAAGCTATAATGCAAATGGGAGTGTAAACTTTCAAAATAAAAAGTGGAGTATAATGTTGAAGGCTAATGGTAATGACAGCCACTACCAATCTGAAAACAATTACACCTATACAGAAGCGACAAAAGGGATGGCTTCTAACTCAGATTGGAATTCGAAATACAAATCTGTTGGTGGAAACTTAACTACGAATTACCAAATTACAGACAATGCGTTAGTTGGTGTAACATACGACATCACACGTATGACAAACGACTCTAAGCGTCATAACAAGACTATTTATAGCACATACCCTCAAGCTGTCATTGATTCAACAATAACATCATTGAGCAGTGGTGATTCGAAAAACTATTATCACACACTAAATACCTTCTTTGACCAGAAGTTAGACACCTTAGGTAGTAAGTTGTCTTTAGGAGTAAATTATTTTGCTAATATTCCAGACAACACAAACACAATTGTGGACTATAACGCTATAAGTGCTATTAGTAATCAAATGTATTACACAAATAAACTTGACTATAATGTATGGAGTGCTACTGCTGATTTGTCTTACAAACTAAAATGGGCTGATGTTGAAATAGGTGGTAAATACACAAATTACGACAACAAGGCAACTGTAAATTATTACAATTGGAAGAACGATGACTATGTTTTAGACAACAAAAAGAGCAATCGCTTTAACTATGCAGAAGATAATTATGCTGCTTATTTCAGCTTAAGCAAAAAGTTAAGTGACAAATGGCAAGTAAAAGGAGGTCTGCGCTATGAACAAACAGAAGTAAAAGGTCATTTGTTAGATACAGATGAAAAGTTTACGAAGTCTTATGGTAAATGGTTCCCTACAGCCTATATATCATTTGACCCTAATGACAATCACTCATTTAGTTTTAATTACGCAAAACGTATCAATAGACCGTATTCTAACATTCTAAATCCGTTTAGATATTATGAGAACAAATATTCATACAACAGTGGTAACCCTGAATTAAGTCCTGCTATTACAAACAATTTTGAATTAAACTATGTATTCAATAGCACGCTGTCATTCACGCTAAACTATAGCAAATTGACAGATTCATTTGATCAATTAGCAACATTTGAAAATGGAATAATGGCTTCTACATATTACAATATGCTTAACCAGGAAAGTTATGGTATTGATGCGTCTTATAGTAATAAAATACTGCCTTGGTGGGAAACTAATACAGGTACGAACTATTACTATGCTATTGCGTACTATAGAGCACAGGAAGCATCACAAGTACCTCAGAATGGACCAACTTTTAGCTATTACTCACAAAACACATTTAATGTAAATAACGCTAAAACAATAAAACTATTCTTAAACTGGTATCACCAACTTCCGAATAAAGAAGACAACACAAGATATAATAGTTACAAAACATTATCTACAGGAGCTAAGTTTGCTCTATTAGATAAAAAGCTTAATATAAACGTAACCCTTTCTGATATATTCAACACAGGAAAATCAAGTGGAACAATGTATTATGAAAACAATACACAAACATTTGCTAACAAATGGAATTCAAGAAGACTAAACCTTAGTGCTTCGTATTCTTTTGGAAATAGCAGCAATAAAAAACAAATAAAAGAAGCTCGCTTCGAAGATAAAAACAGAAGTAATTAGTTAGTCTTGATTACAAAAAAACGCCCATTATAGCACTTGCTAAATGGGCGTTTAAATTTATATCTACACTATTACAAGATATTTTTATGTACTTGTATAAGCTAATTATAATCTATTTCTTGATCAACTCGACATACTCAGTTTGCTTATACCCACACATTCTCTTCTCGTATTCCATTATCAGCTAACTGATTTGACAAAGCATCAACTCGACAACTAAGTAATTCGCTTCTACCTTCAGGTGTTCGCGTATAAACAATGCGCGTTGGACCAACGTACTTTGCCCATCTTCCAGCAAAGTAATCTACCATCTTTCTATTCATTCCCAAACATTCTGGCACTGCGTGAAAATCAGAGTAACTATCTGCGTGAGCTAAAAAAGAACGTCTTTCGATTACATAACGTGGATTATCTATTGGAGCTAATATCTCATTTAAACAGCTAACGAATAAATTACCTTCTAACACTGTGGTTCCTTTTACAACACAATAGATACTGCCAAACACATCAATTCTACTGATAATCTCTATTTCTTCTTTAGGTGTTGCAATTAATTCAAACTTACACAATGTCTCTAATAAAGCAGTTGCAATATTGAGTACATCTAAACTAATATCTCTATACTTTCTGGCAATCTTATAATTTCTATAAGCCTTCTTACCAAACTTTAAAAACACTCCCATAAAGAACGTGTTGAATAACCAAAACAAGAAGCCTTCTTTGTTCATATCTCCCCAAATAACCACATTTAACATTAAAAAATAAAACTGGTTAATCAAGAAAGTACCTATTAATACACCTAAAGAGAATAGTGCATTCGCAATTGTTTTATGAGTATAAAAAGCTTTCACACTCTCTAAGGTGCGATTGTCCTGAGAAGGTATAAAAGGCACTTTAATCGTATGTACTAAATCCGTTCCCTTTGCGATTCCCTCATTCCATCGGCTGTATAGTGCCTCCCTATTCTTTGCTTGTTCAAATGTTCTTTTATTCTGTTCCTCTATCTCTTCATACGATTGTAAAGAATAAGGCAATAACAATCGCTGTGTACCATTGCTAATAACAACTTGCTCTTCTTCCTCGTGATTTGATATTCCAACAAAGCCACGAAAACGACGTGACAAGACATTTCTATCATTTCCTCCGTGTTCTACATCCGGATCTAAGCAGACTAAATGCCAAATATTTGCTGTCTTTGTAGGATTATTACGTTCAGTACGAATAGCACGGCCCCTCATTTGATTAGAAGAAACGTATGAGCCTACAACACTGGCAAGGATAAGCGCATTAATTGCAGGAGCATCCCATCCTTCCCCTAAAAGAGCTTTGGTACCTACTAATACTTTTATTTCCCCTTCTTCAAAAAGCCGAGTAATAAGATGAATTACATCATTCTTAAAATGTTCTCTAATACTTATTTCAATATAAGAACTATCATAGGCTACAGGAAGTATGGCGACTTCCTTTATATTTCTCTCTTGCATTAACGTTACAAGTCGCTCCTTCGCTGAAATAGGAATGATCACTAATGATCCTGTTAGTACTCCCAATTTAGTAATATTAGGCGCATTTCTTCTCAAATGTTCAAAAATTGACACAACACCTACTTTACTCAAGGTACTGTCATTTATTTCTTTCTGAACGTGGTACTCCTTGCGTATATAATCCGCTAAGACTACTAAGCGCAATTGATCTTGCAAACATTGGTGCTCAAAATTAACGATGTCTAAAATACTACTCAGCTTATTGACACTCGCATTGAGTAGTGCGTTCTCTTTTTTGCTATTTCCAAAACGTATTTGTCGATGCTCCATCGCTCCATAACGACGAAGTCTATTAATTATCTTCTCAACCCTTTCTTCATATCCTTCAATGTCTTCAAAAAAGATCTTTCCCCTAAAACAATAAAAGTTTAAAGCCTTTTCCATCCATTCATATGTCAGGATAGGAACAGTCGTTTCTTCATCTCCTAAAATCTCTAAATGTACAGATGGCACCGTTCCCCTAAAATCGTTTATTAATACCAAACACGCCATATAGTTCGCAAGGTTCTCATATATCCAATCGAGATACTCCATTGGTTTTTGATAAACAGGTGTTTGTTCTAAATCTACAATTAACTCTTCATTCTGACGTAACTTAGTATAAATCTCGTGAACATTGTTTCGTATTTCAAGTATAGCCTCTCTTTCGTGTAATTCAGGCATACTAAAATAAATATAGTCCTGATGAGGACACAAATCTCCTTGTCCAATTAATTCCGGAACAAAAATCTCTTCATCAATTGGTCCGTTTAATGAGATATAACGATTCCACTCAAACCCAGTAACATCATAAGGAGGCGTTGCCGTAAGTCCAACAACAGTTGGCGATAATTTCTGTTCTAAAAAATCTAAAGACTTCCACCATTCCTTTTTCAAATGATGTGCTTCATCTACAATGATAGTAGAAATACCTGCCTCTTTTAGTAATTGAATAATGGTATCCCCATTCCTATTACCGTAAGAAACGGTTCTTTCTATTTCTTCCTCTTCTAATACCTCTTCCTCCTCTTTTAGGTTGTTGAAAGTAGCGTGAAGTCCTTGATAAGTTGAAACCGTTAAAAACTGTGGATTGTATAAATCACGAGATATCCAATCAGGCACCTCATCAACTTGTAAAAACAACTCACAAAAGCGTTCTACCCATTGATTACGAACAGCCAATGTAGGAGCTAAAATTAAGGTTGGTTTATTTAATCGCAACATTACTTCAAGCCCAAGTACTGTTTTCCCAGAACCAGGAGGAGCGACGATATGAAGTTTATCATCGCTTAAATGTTGGCTTAACTGGTCTAACACCTTTTGTTGATAACTACGCCAAGTATATTTAAAACCAATATGGGAGGGAAACTCTTTCACTGTTATGAATTAAAAGGAAAAGATACAAAAAAATCAAGTATACTAAATTACAAAATGCGAGTTTCACAAATACTTATCTTCACTTTGCCCTTGATTACATTACAAAAGCAACTATAACTTTGTTAAACACACAATGTTTAAGTTCTAATATCAACACAAACATACATATTCAAAAAAACACCAGTTCAACGCAAATAGTGTTAGTAAAAACAAGAAATCTACTATTAGAAAATAGCCATAAAAAAAGCAAGCAGAAACACAAAAGTCTCTGCTTGCCGAATTCAAGAATTACAATAATATTTTTATAGTTCAGCCACTCTACCTTCGATTGCTCCTTTAGTAGATAACTGTTTTAAATTGTCTAATGTAATATAAGATATTTGAGATAATGCCTCATCTGTAAAGAAAGCTTGGTGAGCTGTTACAATTACATTCGGGAATGATGTTAACAACTGCAATCTCTCATCTTCTAAGATAGTTTCAGACAAGTCGCGGAAAAAAACCTTCTCCTCTTGTTCATATACGTCAATAGCTAAAGCACCTATTTTCTTTGCACGCAAAGCTTGGATAGCCGCGTGTGATTCAATAAGTTTTCCTCTACTTGTGTTTATCAAGAACACACCATCTTTCATCTTAGCTATAGTGTTTTCGTTAATCAAATGCATTGTATCAGGAGTCAAAGGACAGTGTAAAGAAATAATATCAGATTTAGCGTAAATCTCGTCTAAGCTAACATATTTGATACCTTCTTTTTTCAATTCTTCATTCTCATAAATATCATAAGCCAACACTTCTGTTCCTAAAGCTTTCATCATTCTACAGAATACAGCTCCAATATTACCTGTACCAACAATACCTACTGTTTTTTTGTAAATATTTGTTCCTAATAGTCCATTCAAAGAATAGTTTTGTTCACGTACACGGTTGTATGCTTTGTGAATTTTTCTATTCAATGTAAACAATAAAGCTAATGTATGCTCAGCTACTGCTTCAGGAGAATATGCAGGTACTCTACAAACTTTGATATTGTGCTTATGTGCCTCTTCAAGGTCAACATTATTAAAACCAGCACAACGCAAAGCAATGTACTTCACATTCTTCTTTGCTAATTTTTTAATAACCTCAGCATCTACTTTATCATTAACGAATACACATACAGTATCCGTACCTTCAGTAATAAGATTTACTGTTTGTTCTTCTAATCCTGTATCAAAATATTCTAACTCAAAACCGAAACTTTTGTTCTCTTTATTGAAGAAAGTAATATCATAAGGCTGCGCTGAAAAGAAAGCAATTTTCATAATTTTATTTTTTCTGTAATAACACAATTAACATACCATAAGGACCTATATCCTTACCAAGAATTAAAGTTACTCATTAAATTTAACAATCCCTCTCTTTCCTGCCAAATAATCTCATTTTGTCTATTTTACAAAAGTTATTTTCTTCTTTTTATAGTAAATTCTCTCTCATTAAAACAAAGAAGTAATTAATTAAAAAAACATTTATCTTCTAATCAATATCCTAAACAAAATGACATTTTATTCTTTTATACTAATTCTTATATAGAAGTCCCTTTGTTTTAATAATATTTTCAGCGTATTACTTATTACTTACAATATTTTTTCATTATTTTGTGTACTTTCTTAGAAACTTATAAAACGGCTTTTTCCAAACACAAAATGATCGCAAAAATTCAACTTAAATTAAATAATGATGTTCTTCTTACAGTTATCAAAATGGTACAACAAACCGATGATTATGCTGTAAAAAATGTAACAGATGCTTTGCTTATAAGCACCAAAGAAGATCTAATTACTAAGTTGGAAGAGAAAGCAAAAAATATTCACAAACAGGTTTCTATTCTTGACCATAACAAAAAACATTCTTTAGTTCTAAAATACCACGAAGCTTATTCTTTGTATAAGTTATTAGATGCTGTTTTTAATAAACAATTATTTAACGACAGCCCGCATATCAAAAGGATAAAAAGACTTATCAATGAGTTGCATAACAAAGTTGATATTTTTGCTAAAGAAGAAGATTTTGCTGTAGTTGATGTTGAGCATAATGATGAGGTTACTACTCCCGCTATTGCTACTAATCTTGTTGAAACTGAACTTTTCGTAAATGAAACTACTGACCAACAAGTTGAAATAACATTAGAGCCAGCTGCTTTTGAATCACTAAACTTTAATGAAGGAGTAACGGATGAAACTCATTTGAATTTATTCACAGAAGCTCCTCAAGAAAATATCTCTCCTATAAACAGCAATAGTCGTTCACAAACAGATGTTGATACAGAAGAAGAGCAAGAAGCTATTATCTGGGAGGAAACACTTGAACTTGATAATTTACCTATTCAAGAAGAGATAGACAAAGATTTGTTTTCTATTGAATTCACAAATGAAAATACAATCCCTAAAATGGATTGGGAAATTATAAAAGCAGAAGATTCTATTCCTTCTGATTGTCCTCCAAGTCCAGCGGCAATAGAGAAACAATCATTAAATGATTCTAAGTTTAGCGAGTTTTTTAATATTGCAAAAAAAGGTATCAATGCAGAGGAAAATGATTTAGCACAAAAAGAGACTAAACCGTCTTTTCAGAATAAAACGACATTGTTCGAAATACCTGCAACAGAACTACCTTTAGTAGACAACAAGCCACAAGAGGATATTACGGCAATAGAGCAACCTTTAGTAATAGAAGACAACTTAGCCATAGAAAGTGAAGCTACCTTGTTCGAAATACCTGCAACAGAACTACCTTTAGTAGACAACAAGCCACAAGAGGATATTACGGCAATAGAGCAACCTTTAGTAATAGAAGACAACTTAGCTATAGAAAATGAAGCTACCTTGTTTGAAATACCTGTAACGGAACTACCTTTAGTGGACGACAAGCCACAAGAGGATATTACGACAATAGAGCAACCTTTAGTAGCAGAAGACAACTTAGCCATAGAAAGTGAAGCTACATTGTTCGAAATACCTGCAACAGAACTACCTTTAGTGGATGACAAGCCACAAGAGGAAATAACTTCAGAAGTAGGAACCCAAAACACTCCTAATACGAAAGATGTTATGCAAATTGAAATCTTTGACGTAGAGACAATTGTTACAGAACCAATTGTAAACAAACCTAAGAAAGAAAGAAAAAAAGAAAAGAAAAACTCTTCTTTTGACCAAGAAGGACAAATAAGTTTATTTTAAATAACAAAGGGCTATTTCAAGTTGAAATAGCCCTTTTATAATATGCATCTTTTCCTATACTTATAGGCGTGGTATAGCAAAAAGTCGATTTGCTTCTTTTGTGAAATTATTATTCCCATTTCTATTATCAAAGCGAGCTACCAAATCAAAAGCACAGTCTTTGAAATAATTACACAGCACTTTCAAATCATACTCTCCACTTTCTTGGTAATAAGGTAACGACACTGGAAAGTTAAACTTCCTGGTTCCTCCCTCTTTTAAAAGACACATAGCGTGTTTGGTAAATATTAATGAATAATGACTATCTGCTCCATTTTCCCAGATACAAAACTTCTCAAAGACATCCCAACACTCTTCTCCTCCAAACTGCCACGATAAGTACATATAGAAAATACGTGATCTAAAATGTGTTATCGGATCATTCTCATCATATACTGACATATTACACTGAGCAAGCTCAAAATATTCACGTGCCTCATTCACATTGCCACGAATAAAATGTTCATAAGCAAATACCATATATGTTTCAAAAGCGGTCTCTATAAACTCAAAGCGATTTGCAAACAGATCTCGTGCTGCTATTTTTGCCTCTTCAAACTTCCCTTGAGCTAAAAGATTATACGTCTTTATAGCGTGTTCAAAAGGAGGATTATCACTTAATTCGTCAACCAACTCCTCCCCCATTAAATTAACTATTTCCATTGCTTTGTCATACTCTCGTAAATGCTGGTACCAAATAGCTAAAATGTGGTAATATCCACGACTGCTATATCCATTTTTCAACAAACGTTTATGAAAATCATCTCCTATCTCCTTTAATTGTTCTTTGGTAATAGCTGTAGACCCCGATGAAATAGCGTACATCCACTTATATTCATATAAAAAGTCTTTCTCTTCAAAATATCCTTCATTGCTATCACTTGTATTTAAAATCCAAGTAAAAGCAGGATAACTTAAAGACGTACGTGGCGTATGGTTCTCTGTATTTATCAACAACAATCTTAAATCAAATCCCCAATCAATATCATTGTGTTTATCCGCAATGGCAATAGCCTCTTTAATTAACACCAATTGATCAGCTATAACCTTTGTTTCATTAATCTTTAAAACTATTTTCTGTATATCCAGTGTATAACTCATATATTTATTCTTATCACTTTTAACCTCTTAATGTCTAAAGTTATTATATTAATCCTATTAAAAAAGGCAAGCAGAAAAAACCACTTGCCTTTGCAATATTGTAAAAACGCTAAGTTAACATTTCGTCAACTTCTGTTTTAAAATTGTCATTACCATTACGCTGATCAAAACGATTAGCATAGTCATAAGCTATATCTTTAAAATAAACATATAGTTCAGATAAATCATATTCACCGCTTTCTTGATAATATGGAAGTAGTGAAGACAACTCCAGTCTTTGTTTACCACCATTTTTCATAAGTGGTGCCATATACTTAGCGAAATTAAAAATATGTAAATCCTCTGCTCCTAATTGCCAATCTGCAATCTTTTCAAAAAATGACCAAGTATCTGGATGATTCTTTTTGTGCATATAAGCAACTAATAGTCCCATTGAATACCCAACAGAACTATCATATTGATCGTGTGCGTGATATTCCTCCATTGCTTTGTCAAAATAGATACTGGCTCTATCATCTCCTGCTTGTTCTAACCAATAAGCAAAACAGCAAAATGTTTGAAAAGGCATTGAATAACACGTCAGTTTTTTATTAATCAAATCTTGAGCTTTGATTAGAGACTCTTCAACAAATCCTTGATACAATAACGTTTCTACCTTTGTATCTAATTCACAAGCCGGACAATTAGTCATATCATCTATGATTTCAGCATCAGCTAAATCAATGTACTCTTGTGCCTTTTTATAATCTCTAAGATGTAATGACAAACCTGTCATAACATTATAATAAGCGCGAAGACTAAAACCATTCTTAACTAAACGGCGTTTCAAATCTTCTCCTATCTCCAAAACCTGCTCCATTGGAATAGCTGAACTGCGGTAAGCAGAACAAAACATCCATTTATATTCCCATAAAAAATCAGCCTCATCAAAGTAGTCGTCATTTTCATCACTTGCGTTTAAAATCCAAGCAAACGCAGGAAAACTCTCCTCACATTTAGAAGTATTGCGCTCTTGTCTAATTAAGTCCAAACGCAAATCAAACCCCCAATCTATATCATTATGTTTATCTGCAATTGCAATTGCCTCCTTTAAAGCCTTTACTCTATCTGAAAAATTCTGCAAATCATCCAGCTTTAATAAAATCTTTTGAATCTCTAAATTATAACTCATCCTTTTATTTTTTTGGTTGGTTTTCTTCTTGTAATTGCTTCAGCTCAGTACAGCAATGATTATTGCCATTTCTTTGATCGAATTTAGTAGAAAATGACTCTGCTATAGAATAGTAATAAGCCGCTAACACTGCTAAATCATAAATTCCTTCTTGTTTATAATAAGGCTGTTTAGGAGATATTTTTAATTCTCTTGTACCACCTTTTACAAATACCGCAGCTATATGTTGACTAAAAGCCATTTGTAAAAAGTCCTCTGCCCCCACTTGCCAATCTACTACTAATTCAAACATACTATAAAGAAGTTCGTCTTCTAACAAGTGTAGTGTGTAAATAAACCTTGTCATACTAAACAACATCGAACTATTTACTCCCTCTACCTTATAAAATGCTTCCTTAGCTTTTTCTAAATAAATAGAAGCACGACTATCTCCTCTTCTTGCCATAAAATAGGTCATTGCACAATAGCTTTCAAAAGGCAATGAAAATGCAGAAAGCTTCTTTAGTTCCATTTGATTGGCTAAATATATAGCCTCTTCAAAGTCTCCTATAATAGATGCCCTTTCTACAGAATAATCATACTCTACCACCTCATCTTCATCATCTTCTTTAGGTTCAAGTTTTGCTAAATCTATATACTCACATCCTTTTGCGACATCTCCTCTATTCTGAGCAAATTCAGCTAAACAAAAGTATAGCCCTCGTTTACTCATTCCGTTTTTCTCTAAACGCCTTTCTAAATCAAGCGCTACAGTTTGGGTGTGTTCTAAAGGAATATCTGTATTACAATTAACTGCTCCAAGCATCCACTCATATAAACCTAAAAACTCAGCATCTGAAAACTCCTCAGGATATTCATCACACACATTTAAGATCCAAGCAAAAGCAGCCGGACTATGAATACACATAGACGTAGCACTTTCTTTTCTTATTAAATAACTGCGTAAATCAACTCCCCAATCCAGATCATTGTGTTTATCCGCAATTTGAATTGCTTGCTGTAACAAAGCAATACAACGATCATAATCGCTGTAATGCTCTTCTATTTCTAAAGCTAACTTTTGTATTTGTAATCGATACATTAAAACTTAGGTAAAAAATTAGACATACCTAAGATCATAAACTGATACAACGCATCATTAAACGTATCCATCTCTTTTTTATTGATTGTATATCCACCCAACATTAATGCTTGAACGTACAAGACATTGATTAATGCTTCAAACAACTCTGGATCGTCAATATGCATAATTTTCGTTACCAAATCACTTTGTTGATTAAAACACAACGTCGGCATTACTTCCTCTTTTTTCTTAAAATGATGTAAAGTCGACGCAAAAGGATTTGACGTTTGAGAAAGACTCTGAATATTCTTAGACGCTATTGCATCCTCATTGGCAATATAGATAGCCGTTGTATCTTTTGGTTCAAAGCGCTTAACTTCAGCTCTACAAAAATGCTTCTTCAAGATTTTATTAGCCTCTAATACAAACTTTTCAATCAACTCTTCAGATTCAACTGCATCTTCAAACTCCTCCAGAATATCATTTGGATTAATTTTCTCTATGCTTAACTCAGGATGACTACGCTTAATTTTTTCAATTAAATCTGTTTCATAACTATAAGCCGCATTAATCACTAATTTCTTTTGAGAACCTGCAATACGTCTTATCTGTCTAAAATCATCTAAAGAAGGTGTAAAGTATATTTTATCTACAGACTCTTTGATATCCCCAAAAGCAAGCATCCCTTGATTGGTTTCAAAAGGTAAATAATCCTCAAATAAGTTCATTATCTCAGAATCAGATGCCGCCAATGCTTTAATAAACATATGGTGAATATTGATAATCTTTTCTAACGTGTCAATGTCCGTTAGAGATAATGACTTCAAATAGTCTTTAAAACAAATACTCAACTCTTTCTTCGTTTCTTGAAGAACCGTATTATTCATTAACGACTCTCTTGACGCTGTTGGTTGTAATGCATTTGCATTAATTACACAACGTACAAAAGAAGTCCACTCTGGCAATAAATTACTTGCTTGATCACACAAATACATTCTTTTCAAGAATATTTTATGCTCTTTTGTAGCGGTTGTATTTACCTTATTAGGAATAATAAAAGCAACTCCTTGTAGTTCTCCTGCATCAGACTGTAATCGGAAAACATCTAAAAACTTTGTT
This sequence comes from Myroides phaeus, assembly GCF_009799805.1. Classification (NCBI taxonomy): domain Bacteria; kingdom Pseudomonadati; phylum Bacteroidota; class Flavobacteriia; order Flavobacteriales; family Flavobacteriaceae; genus Myroides; species Myroides phaeus. The sequence continues at coordinate 1,343,896 of NZ_CP047050.1, read as the reverse complement.
TTAAATACTTCCTTTCCGTAAGCTAAAAGTTCTTCTTTTGTACTTTCTGGATCTAACCAAACAGGATTACCATTTAATATTTGATCTACTTCACCGTTCTCAATTAAATTTACTTCAATTGGTAAAGCACTTCCGTAAAACAATATGTTTTGTTTAACCTCATCTTTTTTAAACAAGGACTTCCAAGCCTTCTTTGCATCCAAGATTACCTTTGTTCCAACCTCTGGAAGTAAGTCAATCATTTCAACATTATAAGTACCATCAGCTCTACCAGTCCAACGAACAGACTCCTCTCTATAAAGAGAACGAGATTCAACAACAATAGCCTCACTCACTACTAAACAAGATAACAGACCAATACCAAACTTTCCTATTAAGTCTTTATCTGCTAATTCACCTCTTTTAGAACTCTGTCCAATCACAGATAAAAATTGGTGAACATCCTCTTGTGTTAGTCCAACACCATTGTCTTGGAATATTAATCGATCACCTTCAAAAGTAACATTAATAGCCCCTTTAAACTGTTCATCTATACCTTTGCGTACAGTAACAGCATCCATTCCATTTTGCAATAATTCCCTGATAAAAACTGTTGGCGAGCTATAAATATGCTCTGACAACAATTCTATCATTCCTTTCATATTTACTTGAAACTGATATTGTTTCTTATCTTCCATTATCTTCTTCTTTTACGAGGTCCTCCTACAATTTTTTGAGCATCTTCATTTCCATTTTCAGCTGCTTGCTGATACCATTGCATTGCTTGCTCATCACTTTGAGGAACACCCTCTCCTTTTAAATAACAATTTGCTAATTCATACTGCGCACTGTCAATACCAGCCTCAGCTGCCTGAATTAAATAACTTACCCCATATTCAGGATCTTTATCTGTTCCTTCTCCTTTGATAAGCATTGTTCCAACATAACTTACTGCATCCATATAGCTATTGTCAGCAACTGTTTTTAAGTAGTAAAATGCCTCTACTAAATCCTTATCTACACCATTACCATAGTAGTAACATAATCCCAATCTAAACATTGCTGCATCATAATGACGCTCAGCCGCTGCTTTATATGCTTGGAAAGCTTTTTTATCATCTTTTTCAACTCCAAAACCAAACTGATAACAAATACCTATTCCCTCTGAAATATAATCTCTCTCCTCAGCCATTTTGTAATATTCAAAAGACTTCTCATATTCTTGATCAGGTCCATAACCATATAAATAATAGTCCCCTAAAGCTAACATTCCTAAAGGCGAACCATTTTCTACAGCTTTTTCAAACCATTTCTTTCCTTCTTCACTATTTCTTTCTTCTAAATAACCATAAGAATAGTAAACACCAACTTTATATTGTGCATAACTAAAACCTGCTTCTGCTCCTTCCAGCATATATTCAAATGCTTTAGCGTAATTTGGTTCACCACCATTTACACCTTCTTCATAGAACAAAGCGATGTCAACATTAGCATCTACAAAACCAAGTTCTAATGCTTTCTCAAATAATTCAAAAGCCATTTCTTCATTTTTATCACCTCCTATTCCATAACGGTAGAAACGTGCTAAATGATAAACTCCCTCTGCAATATCATTATCTGCAGCAATCTGGAAATACTTACGAGCTTCCTCTAAGTTTGGTTCTCCTACAACACCATCTTCACTCATAAACCCTAAACGCAAGGCAGCAAAGAAATACTCATTGTTTAAAGCATCAATATATAAAGCTTGTGCCTCCTCAGCATTAGCATCTAAACCTTCACCTCTCTCCAACATCATAGCCAACTCAACTTTACAGTAGTTAGATCCGTGCTGTTCTATTCCTTGTTGATAATAAGCAATTGCCTTTTCTGTATTAGGTTCTCCTGCATATCCATAACGATTATACCTACCTGCATATTCCAATCCCATTCCATTATTTCTTTCAGCAGACAGTTCAAAATACTCAAGTGCCTTCTCATAGTTTGGTTCATCTTCAAACTCTGTATTTTGATAAGCAATACCTAAGCGGTAAGGCGCATAATCACTTCCTAATTTAGTAGCCTCTTCTAACAAAGCTTTTGCTTCTACTACATTGCTTTCTACCTCTCCTGAATCTAACAAAACAAAAGCCTTTTCAGACATTGCTCTATCAAAGCCGTTCTCAATTGCTCTATCTAAATATCCTATTGCTTTTTCAACATCTTTATATTCCTCATTGTACAGACGAATAGTTGCCAATTCTAACAAAGCTTCATTTGAGTCATAAGCAACTGTTTTCTCTAATAAAGCAATTGCAGTTTTAAAGTCTCTTTCTCCTCCATTTAGAGGATACAAATAGCTATACGCAAGTACAAAACCACTATATACAATTCCGTAATCGAAAGCATAATCAAGTAAATCACGCCCTCTTTCAACAGTATATCCCAAACTTTCAAATCGTCCATTACAGCACATCATTCCTAATAAATAAGCTGAATAAGCACTTTTATTAGCAATTCCTTCCTCTAATACTTCTGCAGCTTTAGCATCTTGCTCTTCTCTTAAATAATAATCAGCTAAAACATACAATCCTTTCTTTTGATTGTGTAATAAGTCTGAATATTTTTCAATAACCTGCCATCCTTCCTCTGGAGAATTACAATTGCGAAACTCAATATTCAATAAAAACAACTCCCCTGCAGCAATCTTTGTCTTTGCTACAATATTCTGTAACAACTGCAACCCTTCATCTTGATTCTTTTCATATCCTAAGTTGCCATAATATTTACTATACCCTACGTGACAAGTACATAGATCATCTCCTAATTCATATCCTTTTTGTAAATATCCCTTTGCAATCTCATCATCTTTATAGCTAAAACGAGCATTTAAAAACAACTCATATTGAAAACCATAAGCTCTTATAAAACCTTGATTTATAAATAAGTTATTTAATTCTCTAACATCTGTAAACCAAGTAGCATAATCCTCTGCATTTAAAGACATACTGCTATGAACACAATTAGAATCTTCGTTCAATTGAATATATAATTCTTCAATTACTTCATTACTTTTTGCTTCTTTAACCGCTAACAGACATATTGCATAAGCTTTATACCATTGATTAGGATCATTATAATCATTTGCTTCTATAAATGATTTTGCTTGTTCTGTTAGTGATACACTATCAGCCGCAAAGTCACTTACGTAGCTTTTATATTCATTAAAAGAATTTCTCATAATTGTCTGTTTTATTGTTTTTTGTAAACTAAATATCATTCTCAATAATCACAAATGTAAGAAAACGACATTCAATAAGAGTCGTCATTACGACTAAGCGCAATTTCTATAATTGTGAATTACTAAAATATTTACAATATTTCAATATGACACTACAAAATCAATAAAAAACAGAAGTAATGAATAAATTACACCGCAAAAAGAATAACAAAGAAAATCTAAACCGATAAAAATTAACGATTATTTGTTTGCTTGTAAATAGTTATGATTCACACGAGACGACGCTATTAGCGATGCTATCAATCCTAAGAAAATAATTGATACAAACACTAAAACTAAGTTCATTAAGTTGAACTCAACAGGATAAGCCATTCCCTCTCTAATTGAGATAAACTGAAAATGCGCTTGAAGTAAAACAAAAACAACTCCTAAAAAAACACCTATTAAACTTCCTAAACCACAAATAATCATTCCCTGAAATAAGAATATTTTTCTTAAATCAGTTAGTGGTGTACCAAGTTCGTTCAAGGTTTTAATATTGGATTGTTTCTCTAAAATAATCATAATCATTGCTCCCACTAAAGTAAAAAGAGCCATTATAACTACTAACACAAAAATAAGATAAACAACAAGGTTCTCTGTATTCAGCATACGATACAAACCATCATTTTGTTGTGCTCTATTCTTGATAATAAAATTTTCCCCCAATACTTCTTTTACCTTACTTATCGCTTTGCTTTCAGAGACATTATCTGCTATAGCAAGTTCAAGATTAGTAATCTCATTGGCAGGAATAAACAATAAGTCTCTCGCAACATCAATGTCAACGAATACATACTTATCATCTAAGTCATCATTTTGTAAAATATAGACACCAGTAGGGTTTAAAGTCTTTTTAATAAACGCATCTTCTGGATTATTAATCACCCCTTTACCTGGTTTCATTGCTAAAGCTTCAAAAGCATTTTCAGTATCAAAAAGCCCCATTGATAGCACAGCACTAATACCGATACCTACAACAGTCTCATCTGAATCTGCCTCAAGCCAATTACCATATTCTACTTTACTCTCGAAATCGCTAACATTTGAATAGTCAGAATCTACGCCTTTTATTGTAGAAACTGTTTGTTTTTCTTTAAAAGAAAATAAAAGGCGATCTTCTACTACTTTAGCAACTCCTTTAAAATAACCTGAATCTTCTAAGTCTAAAATCTGTTTGTCTTCCACTATAAAGCTTTTGCCTTTTTCGCTATACACTTTTAAGTCTGGATCAAGATCATTAACAAACGAAAGACTAAAACTCCTTAACCCACTAAACACAGACAAAACAATAAACATAGCCATAGCACTGACAACAATTCCAATGGAAGCTATTGCAGTAATAACGTTTATCGCTTTGCTCTTGCTTTTACTAAAAGCATATCGTTTAGCTATGTAAAGAGAGAACTTCAAATTACTTTTTCTTTCTTTTTACTAATAAATCACGGTCAGCGATTGGATTTTCTTCACCTTTTAAAGCCTTATCGATTTGGTCAATATACTCTAAACTATCATCGATATAGAAAACTAAATCTGGAACTTTTCTTAATTGGTGTTTTACTCTTTGTGCTAATTCGTGTTTAATTAACGGAGCATTTGATTGAATTGCTTTCAATAATTCAGGACCTTTCTCTGATGGAAAGATGCTTAAGTATACTCTTGAAATTGATAAGTCAGTTGTAATACTAACTTTAGAAACCGAAATTATCAAGTTTGATAATCCGTTCTTACGTACCTCTCCTTGCAAGATATCAACGATATCCTTTTGCAACAAGGTCCCCATCTTCTTTTGTCTATTTGTTTCCATAGTGCAAAAATACAATTTTTTGCATATCAAAGTTTTTTATCTTTGTTTATCAACCCAAAAAAACTGAAATGAAAAAAATTGAACATATTGGTATTGCAGTAAAAGACTTACAAGCTTCTAACGCATTGTTTGAAAAACTATTTGGCGCTCCAGCTTACAAAGAAGAGAGTGTAGAGAGTGAAGGTGTAAAAACTTCTTTTTTTATGAATGGCCCAAACAAGATAGAGTTATTAGAAGCTACAAATCCAGATAGTCCAATTGCTAAATTTCTTGAGAAAAAAGGAGAAGGAATTCATCACATCGCTTTTGATGTTGAAGATATTGAGGCAGAAATGAAAAGACTTTCCGATGAAGGCTTTATCGTTTTAAACGAAAAACCTAAAAAAGGTGCTGATAATAAATTAGTTGCATTCTTACACCCTAAAACCACAAACGGAGTATTGATTGAACTATGTCAAGAAATCAAATAAATGCTAAAAAACTCTTGCATAAACCAATAAAACGGAGTAATATTGCACTCGTCAAATTATGTTTGACACTGGTCCTATAACTCAGCTGGTTAGAGTAGCTGACTCATAATCAGCAAGTCCCTGGTTCGAGCCCAGGTGGGACCACCACGAAATTTTACGCTCATATGAGCGGTCCTATAACTCAGTTGGTTAGAGTAACTGACTCATAATCAGTAAGTCCCTGGTTCGAGCCCAGGTGGGACCACTAAAATTTCAAAGAAGCATCTATTGTAAAATAGGTGCTTTTTTTATGCCCTTTTTTCTCGTTTCACTTCATCAGTACAACATACGTACAACATTTTGTTCTACCCCACAAAGATACTAAAGTTTTCATTTTGTTTCACTTAGCTTCTTTTTTAGTCAAAAATAGCAAAAGTGAGACTTCAAGTGCTATCTCGCCTTTGCCATTGAAACACTTCATTATATTGCATTTAGTTATATTTCAAATCCTAACTAATAACAATGCACTATGAATACCTTAATTGAAACTCCGTTTTTTTTCTTTCATCAGAAGTTAGAGAAGTTTAGCTCAATAACTTTGTCTAAGAAATTCACTTACATAATTGCACCATTACTACCAATATCATCATTGATTGTATCAGTAGCGCTTTTGCCGTATTTCTATAACTTATCAAAGTGGTATATTCTTTTACCTTTGAGTGCATTAATTTACTCAGTACTATTATTAACCGCAGTAATTAATTTCCTCAAAGGACAAAACATTTTCTTAATCAGCAATCTAAACTTAATATACCGACAATCTTTTAAATCATTTCAAAACTCAACAGAGTATCTACTATCACTCCCTGTTGAAAAGATAATTTCAATCGATACAGCTCCTATTGAAAAAGAAAAAAAGTACAATAAGGATAATGTATTTACTTTCAATACTACACATGATACCATCATAAAAGAAACCTTATATCAATTAAAGAAAGAAGTTATTAATGATGATACAACTGTGGAGGATTTTAAAAGAGCAATACTATACTGCATTATTAAACATGTAGGACATATAGAACCCTTTATCAAATTAGAACTTCAATCCCAACATTGTGCAATGTTTTTAGAATCGTTCTTTATTCCTTTTGTACAGCTATTTACTCTACATAAAACCACACTTAAAGAAAGTTGTCGTTACTTTCAATATGCAACAGCAGAAAGTCACTCTGCAATTAACTATGATTCTATAAATAAAAAGGGAAGAAAACTAATAACTAACGCTCATAAAGAAACATATGCTAAGATCTTAGAAAATGTAAAAAGTCAGTTGTCTAAAAAAACATTCTAAACCTTAAATTAAATGTCAGTTCACTGACAAACCACCGTTTCAGATAGCTTCATTCAAATAGTTTAGCGTCATAATTCAAAAAACATTTATTATGACAACGCTAAAAATTATCCAAGAGCTTAACGAGATTAAGCTAATGATTACCAAGGGTAATCAGTTTCAGAAAGAGATCTTTACTATTAAAGATCTAATGGCTTATACTGGTTTTTCAGACAGTACCATTCACAAATTAACTTCTAAGAATTTAATTCCTCATCACAAACCAACCAATGGTACCTTATTCTTTGATCGCCTTGAAATAATTGAATGGATTAAACAGTACAGAGTCTTTACAGACGAAGAAGTTTTATCGCAATTTTCAAAACAGTTAAAAAGATAAAAGCATTGATAGCCCTACTATCAATGCTTAGATAACTATTTCTATAACTCAAAGAAAAGAGTAGTAAATGTAACTACTTCTTTCTGAAAATTGTTTGATATGACTACAACTGCAACAGAATACATTCGAATAGGAACAGATTACTATGCGATAAGAAAGAAGAACGTAAACGGCAAAGAAATCATTGTCGAACGCAAACTATGGAAAAAGTCAGAAATCATCACTGACTTTGGAAAAGACATGATTAAAGAACTACCTAAATTCTTTGGTTATAAATGTGAACCCAGTCACATTAATTATGCTCATTTTATAGGAGATTATTTTAATTCCTACTCCCCTATTCTATATGATATAGACACTACTTCTGTACTTTCTTTAAATTCACTTAGAGAGCAGATACCTATTACCTTTTATTTTTTACAACACATTTTTGGAAATCAATACTTACTTGGTATAGATTACTTTAAAATCTTATTGTTCTATCCTGAGCAAATATTACCAATCATAGTACTTGTATCAAGAAATCGTGAAACAGGGAAAACTACCTTTCTAAACTGGATAAAAGAAATCTTTGATAAAAATGCTGTCTTTATCAAGGCCAATGCATTTACCGAAAAGTTCAATAGTGAAATGGATAGTAAACTTCTCTTGTTAATAGAAGAAGTAAAATCTGACAATAAAGATATCGTTGAAGCGATTAAATACATTTCAACCGCAATGTATCAATCCATTGAATACAAAGGACAAGAGAAGGTTGAACAGAAATCTTTTCTAAAAATAATTATGACCAGTAATCACGAGCATAACTTTCTAAAGATAGATAAAGAAGAAACAAGGTTTTGGGTAATTAAAGTTCCAGTGATAAAAAAAAGAAGTACTGAGTTCTACACTAAGCTTATTAAGGAAGTTCCCATTTTTTTAAACTACCTCTATAGAGTTCCATTCACGACTGAAAAGAAAACACGAATGTGGTTTACTCCTGAATTAATACATACAGAAGCTCTACACAAACTTAAACACGACTTAGACCTTCAGAACAAGAACCAGGTTCTTGACATACTGGATATCATTTTTAATGAATTTGAAATTGATGAACTAGACACTACTCCATCTGATATTAATGCTCTTTTAAACTATTATAACAGAGGGCATAATATTTCAATGCGAGAGATACAGACCATACTTGAAAATATTGCCTTAGTACGATCAGCGAATTCCAATAATTATGAGCGGATCAAAATAGAAGACAATACATTAAAGCGAATTATTCACAAAGGGAAATACTACAGAATTTTAAAAGACACTCTTTTAAATCAGATGACAGATGAGAAATTACTGTAATAGATAGAGTATCATTCATTTAATAATACTTCATAGTATCAAACACTTGTCATCTATAGTTCATCTGCAATCATCTAAAACAGTATTCTTTTTAAGACACAATCAAACTCAGATGCGCAGATGACAACAAAATGATACATAGATATTTTATTAAAAACTAAATATCAACCACTTACACCTAAAAAAACACTTATGACCTATCAAGAAGCAAAAAATATATCTCTTATCTCTATTTTAGATAATATAGGGATAAGACAATCTAAAATAAATAACAAGGAAGCTTGGTACTACTCTCCTTTTAGAACAGAGAACACACCGTCATTCCACGTAAGTGTAACTAAAAATGTTTTCTATGATTTTGGAGATAATACATATAAGGGTAATGTCTTAGACTTTGTAATGTTGTATTACAAGTGCGATGTAAAAGAAGCTCTTAAGATATTAGCAAGCAACTCTTTTTCTTTTCACCAGTTACCTTCTAAGATAGATACTTGTGAAAAAAGAAAAGACTATCAAATTACGGCTATTATACCGCTTAGAAATAAATACCTAATACATTATATCAAACAGCGAGGTCTATGCCTTAAAATAGTTCAGAAATACTGCAAAGAAGTACACTATACTATTGGTGACAAAGCCTATTACGCAATAGGTTTTCAAAATGAACTTGGCGGGGTAGAACTCAGAAACAAGTATATCCAAATATGCTTAGGTTCTAAGTCGCTTTCTTATATAGACAATGGTTCAACTACCGTATTTATATTTGAAGCCTTTATAGATTTCTTATCATTTCTCACTCTTAAACCAAACTTAGAGTACAAGTTTGATTATATCATCTTAAACTCGGTTTCTACTTTGGACAATACACTAATTAAACCTCCAAACAATTATTTGTACAAAACCTTAGATAACAAAGTAATGTTTGAGTCAAAGTACAAGAGTATTATCGCTTGCTTGGATAATGACAAAGCTGGCGATAAAGCAACAGATAAATTACTCACTGCATTTCCATTAACTACAAAAGATGCGAGAGTGAGATATAAACATTACAAAGATCTCAATGATTATTTACTTAGTATTAACCGCGATAAGTTGACGTAAGAATTATCGAGATGTGTCTTTGTCCTTACAAATTGAAAATTTGAATCAGAACAAAGACCACTCGTTTTTCTCCCGAAGGTCGCAAAATTGGTAAGACGATGAAAAGAGAACATAAGATAGAATTTAGGGTTACTCTAACGGAATCTCTGCTTATAAAAAACAAAGCAGATAAAATTGGTTGTAGCGTTTCTGAGTACCTACGTAGTACTGCACTTGGGTACGCACTTAGCTACAAACTAACACAAGATGAAATTGAGGTTTACAAACTCCTAAACAAGTTTGCTGATAACTTCAGAAGAATTGGTAACCTGTTTAAACTTGGTGATACCACAGGTGTAAAAGAAGCTACTATTGAAACCTCAAACTTAATTAGAGATCACCTTCAAAAACTAAAGTAATATGATAGCTAAAGCAAAAACATGTATTGGAGGAACAGCTCTTTTTAATTATGTGATTAATCCAAACAAAGGTTATGAACTTGTTAGAAACAATCTTTCGGGGGAAACTCCGAAAGATATGTTTCTAACTATGCAGATACTACAAAATCAAAACTTACGCTGTAAAAACAATACAATCTCCGTTGTTATCTCACCTACTATTGAAGATAGTAAAAAGATGACAGATCAAGATTTAAACAATCTTGTCCATGATTTTTTAGTTGGTTTAAAGTTAGATCCCAAAAATGCGCAATACATCGCTTTTGTTCATACTGAAAAAGAACACAAGCACATTCACATATTGGCTAACCGCATTGATGAAAACACAAAAGCATTAAAGGATAACTACATCGGATTTCAAGCACAACGCATCGCTCATGAAATAGCTTTAAAGTACGGTTGGATTTCTATACGACAGGAAAATGAAAACAAAAAAGAACAAGTAAAAGCTAATCAGAAGCAAGTAGCCCAAGAGATTAAAAAAGCACATTATCTTGTTTTAAAAGAGCACCCTAAAAATTTACAGCAGTATATCGATATGATGCAAATACATCAAATAGAAGTAAAACCGAGCGTAAACAAACAAGGTAATATTCAAGGGTATCGGTTTATTCACTTACCAACTAATACAAACTTAAAGGCAAGTGAAGTTGACCGTAATCTAAAACTAAATGAACTGTTTGAAAATAACACTCCCAAACGTAGTGATGACTTATTTCACACTGTTCTATTCAAAGACCAAGACAAACAAATTTCATTTGAGAATTGGAATACAAACACAGCAAGTCTGTTTAGTTTTCTAAACTCCTACGGCAATTACTATGAGGACTATGCTCCTGATATCACTAAAAAGAAAAAACGAACGATAAGACGATAATTATGGCAAAGCATCAACCAACACTAACAGAACTCACTGAGTTACTTTTTAAACAAGTAGTTTACTTGCAAGAAACAATGAAGCAGAATATCGCTCAACAAACTGAGCTGGCAGACAAAATAAACAGCATTGAAGTAAAAGTAAACCTGTCGGAACTCCGTAATCTTGAAACTAAAAATAGAGAAGGACTACAAAATGATTTTACTGCATTTCAATCTAAGCTTATACATAGTAAAGAAGAACTTCTAAAAGTCTATAGAGCTATTAGCAACAAGAAAATGTTTTACCTAATTGCACTTAATATTTTTCTCCTCTTCACAAGTGGATTATCAATGTACATTGCCATAGATAAATCAATTGATAGTTCTAAGCATGAGAAACTAATAGATGATAACAAAAAGGCTGATCTTGAATTAAATCATTTGAATCAATTCTTTAAAGAGAACCCTAAGAACTATGAGGCGTATAAGAAGTGGGAAAATAGGTCAAAAAAAAATGTCCTTAATTCTTCTTATCTTAGTAATAAGAATTGATGTTTTTTTTAAAATGAAACTATGCAACACATTAAATTGAAACCTACTCAACTAATAAGTATAGATTATAACATAAGTGACATAACTCAAAACAGTAGTCAAGATTTTTCAGATAGTAAGAAAATCGAAGAGGAATATGTAAAATCAAGTAATCTTTCAGACCAAATAGGAATGGATCTCATGCTATTTACAGAAAATAGTATTGTATTTGGTTTTGATTATTCATATAAATCTGATAAAATATTTATACCTGAAATTAATCCTACTTTAATTTTCTTTTCGAATGCAATAATGTCTGTCAAAAGTGCAAAACAATTTAGAGCCAATTTAATGAAAGATTCGCCAAGTTTAATGAAAAAATCTCAGACTGAGATAAACCCTGAACTTTTCGGACATTACTTTCAGTTAGCGGTAAATTGTATTATAAACTTACAAGCTTCTTTGGAAACTTTTATTAATAGATGTATCCCTGATAATTATATAATTTTATCAAATAATAATAAACCCATAAGAAAACCAAATATTCATGATAAAATTGACTTAGGTATTACTAAAATTAAGGGGCTAGATTTTGAAAAACAATTTCCAGAAGATTATAAGATAGTAAAAGAACTTATTGGTTTGAGAAATCGCATAATTCATCTTAATCCGACAAAAGAAAATACTAATACCAAGTATAAGAACTTTTATAGAGAAATAATTGATTTTGACTTTGACAAAGGCATTTTTTCTATCAGAACGTTCATAAATTTCTATGAACCTAATTTGATAGAAGATTGTTCATGTGGCAATGAATACTACTACAAATTAATTTATTAAACAGCAATTTGAGAAAATACTCTAAGCATCAAGAATAATTAATGAAAGAAAATATTCTTGAAGCTTAGAGTATATTATTTTTTTGATAGCAATTTTTCTAAATATGCTATTTTCTCTTTCTCCGCTTCTAATAGGCGCTCATAAAGCTTTTTATTTTCCTCGTAAGCTTCTAACAATTTATCAAGAGGATTGAATGTTGGATTATAATTTACAGTATTACTATAAAAAGGGCTTTCATGAAAAGTACTATTTATAATATTCAATACTCTCTCATCAGAATAATCCTTTATTACATCTACAGGTACCTCTAATATTTTTGCGATACTTTCTAATTTAGTTTCTTCAACAGACTCACTGTTTTCAATAATAGATACTTGTTGCTGACTAACGCCTAAAAGCTCAGCTAACGTTATTTGCTTCATTCCTTTTATTTCACGGATTCGACTAATATTTTTTCCTATATGTTTACGAGTAACTGTTGTCATGGCTTAACTTATTAGGTTTAACAAATATATGAAAAAGGTCTATTAAAACCTGTAACCTATTTCATTCTAATGATAGCGTAAGATACTAATTTTCAATTGTATTATACAAGTAAAATTAGTTCACTACTGTAGTTTATAATGTCAACTTTGATAATAAAAAGCTACTTTATTACAAACAGTAAATTAGTAATCAGCCTTTTACAAGTATTCATCCAAAATCTTAAATCAATTATGGAACACAAGATACACCAGGGAAGAAACATAAAACGTTTCAGAGAAATGCTAGGAATCAAACAAGAGGTTCTTGCATTTGATTTAGGAGATAATTGGACTCAGAAGAAAATCTCATTGTTGGAAAAAAAAGAGGTGATTGATAATTCACTCCTACAAGAGATTTCTAATAAGCTGGCTGTACCAATTGAAGCCATTAAAAATTTTGATTCAAAACGAGCTCTAAGCATTATCTCAAATACACACATTGATTCTCCAACACAAAAATATCATTATGATACCATTAATCCAGTTACTGCCATAGTACAATTACACAATGAAAAGATTGAATTGTATGAACGAATCCTCAAAGAAAAAGATGAGATGATGAATCGCTTAGAGAAACTGATTCAAAGTAAATAGGTACATATAGAAAAAAGATAGAATTACTGTGGAGGGTATTCTACTTTTTCTTTTCATAGATAGTAGTTTAAAAACATTTAAGGTAATTAGGTCTTAATGAGACTTAGTTTTTTAGGTTTTATTTTTTATTAATAATTGCACAAAGTTAGGCAATGCCTTGCGGTTCGCTAACAAGAAATTCCCCCATAAATGCTTGACTAAAGTCTTCGCTTTATTGCGTTGCTTCTTGCACTCGCTCAGCCATTACCAATTGTGACTCCATAATTAATTTAAAAATTTAATATTATGGAAACTACAGTTTTAAACACAGAATGGCTTATCGCATCAGAAGTAGAATTAATTTACAAATCAAAAGTAAAGGCTTCACAGAGACCACAGATTACATCTTCTTACAGTGCCTATCATATAGCATTAAAGGCTTGGGATATTAATAAGATTGAATTATTAGAACAGTTTAAAGTTCTTATGCTTTCAAACAACAACAAAGTACTTGGAGTATTAGAAGTTTCCTCAGGAGGGATAACAGGTACAATAGTAGATTTAAGAATTATTTTCTCCGCTCTATTAAAAGCGAATACTACAGCATTTTTGATTGTACACAATCATCCATCAGGGAAATTAGCACCAAGTGATGCTGATAGACAAATTACAAGAAAGATTAAAGAAGCAAGTAAAATACTTGATATTAATCTTTTAGATCATTTAATTATAACAGCAGAGGGTTACTACTCTTTTGCAGATGAAGGCATCTTATAAGGCGCCTTTGTTTTTTTAAAGAAGTAAAACTGTAAAGATGCTTTTACAGTTTTACTTCTTTAAAAATTATTTACTTTATATACCAATGTATATCTAAGTTTAAACCAATCATGAAATTAGTTACATTGAGTAAATTACCCAGTTTTATATACTCTTATTTTGCACCTTCGTGTCTAACTAAAAGTATAACTCAATTGATTTTTCTTAGAAACTGAATGTCCCCTTTATCAAATAACTATCAAATAAAAAAAGTCTGATTTTAAGCAGTTTAAATTTTTAAACTATGTTCCTATCAAATAATCATCAAATAAGATTTATACAGAATTTATGAAACATATAGAAAGTAAAATTACAATACAACGTTAGCTTTGTTATTGGTACAATCAAAATGCTGTATTTTATTTTTCAACTATATAATAGCTAATAACAACAGAATCTTCCATTAATTGTGACTCTAATTTTACTTCTTCAAACTTTATTTCTTCAATATATTCTGGTTCAATATTAATTTCAACTATTTCTTTTCGATTAAAGTCCCTTGCTAACAATTCCCACTCAATTACAATACTATCAGATTCTACATCAGGAAGCAATGAAATTTCAAAATATTTATTATCCTTTTGAATCAAAGGTTTATTATCTTTTGGTCTATAAGTTATTGTCTTATTTTCATCATCAACATAATCTGTTAGAGATAATCTTGGAGATAGAAACGAACCTGTATCAAGACTTGAAACACCTCTTATAAATTTTATAATTAACATCCAGTCTTCAATGACTACAGCACCTATATTTTCCATAATTAAATCAAAACTACACCAAGATTTATTTATTTTATTTGAATAAAATAGTGATTCGATTCTGAATTCAGGAATAGACTTTATTAGACTTTTATTAAAAAAGTCATTGCTACTTTCATTGGATAATTTATACTTAATAATAGTCTTTTCAAGAATTGGGTTTAAAGTAAGACTTTCATCAAAATTATTAAAAGAAACTTTGAAATCGAATTTATCTTTTTGATTAATTCCAGTTAAATACCAATTATAAGTATCTTTATTTTCTTCTAATAAATCGACAATATCTTCCCAGCAAAACAATAAAATTTCAAAAGAACCAGCCTCTTGATTTTCTAAATCTTTTATTCTGATAAATTCTTCTATCCTTGCGTCTTTGTTAGTTGTTGAAGCTATTATATAAACTCCAAGATTAGGCTTAAATTTCTTTGCTTTTTCAATTTCAGTGTATATTTCTGTTTCTGTTAATTTCGCTTTCGAATAATCATCCTTCCCTTTTGCTTGAATTCCCCAATACTTTTCTTCACCTTTTGGAATTCCATATACATCTACACCAGCTTGTTCTTGACCTAAACGACCATTTTTTTTAATTTTATTGGGTATAGCCCAAATTTCCCCCCAAAGTTTTTTACAAAGTGATTCAAAATCTTGCCAATTTTCTGGTTTTCCAATTGTTTTTTTCATTTCATATTTATTTTTTTTAAGTAAAACCTCATAGGCTTTTTAAAGAAACTTACATTTTTTTAGCATTAACTCAAGTACCATTCCTCTTTTTCCCAATCTTTCTATTCATTGATCTATTATAATAGCTATATTCCCCATAAATGCATTGTATTCAACGATAAATATAAAGACTTAATAATATCTGACAGATATAAATGACATAATAAATATTACTGTTTTATCATATTTTAACTTATTTGAATTATTTTGTACTTTTAACCATTATTTATAATCTATATCTATTACTAACATGTCTTCAATATCAATTACTAAAGCATTAAATCCCGCATATCGAAAATTTAAACCACTCCGTAATGATATAGACAAGTTTAAATTGGAATTATTAAGTTGTATCGAAGCTATTGAGGTTAGTGATAGTAAAAATGAGAGTGAAGAACATCTTAAAGAACCAATTAAACGATTTTTTCAAAATACTTTTTTTCAAAAAAATCTCATTAATACTAAAGGGCGTATTGATTTAGCTATTTATTTAGATGAAACTGCAAAAAGTGATGTGGGGGTAATTATTGAAGCAAAAAGGCCAAGTAATAAAACAGAGTTTGTCTCTAAGGATAATTTAAACAAAAAAGCACTTCAAGAATTACTTTTATATTATTTAAGAGAACGTATTGATGAAAAGAATAACAATATCAAGCATTTGATTATTACAAATGGATTTGAATGGTTTTTTTTCAAAGGAGAAGATTTTTATAATATATTTTATAAAAACTCTAGTCTAGTTAAAGAATACACCGAGTTTAGAGATGGACTTAAAGATACTTCTAAAAATGAACTTTTTTATGATGAAATAGCCTCAAAGTATATAAAAGAGATTCAAGATATATTACCTTTTGTTCATATAGAGTTTGATAAAATCGAATTAAATAATTTAAGAGAGGCTAAAATTACTCAAATTTATAAGTTGTTTTCAAATGTTCATTTATTAGGGCATAGCTTTGGAAATGATAGTAATAAATTGAATGATTCTTTTTATAAAGAATTACTTCATATTATAGGCTTAGAAGAAGTAAAAGAAAGTTCTAAAAAAATAATTGTTCGTAAGTCAGAACAACAACGTGATTATGCTTCACTTCTAGAGAATACAATTTTCACATTAGAAGATAAAGATTATTTGCATCGTGTTAAAGGCTTTTCTGGTGCGGAAGATAAAGCATTCGCAGTTGGCTTAGAGCTTTGTATAAATTGGATTAATAGAATTTTATTTCTTAAATTACTAGAGTCACAATTAGTTAGCTATAATAATTCTAATGAGTATCGTTTTTTAAATTTTAGTTTTTTAAATGGCTTTGATGCATTAAATGACTTATTTTTTTCTGCATTGGCAAAGCCTCTGACAGAACGGCATCCTAAGTATAAAGAAAAATTTAAAAATATACCTTATCTAAATAGTAGTCTTTTTGAACATAGTGCATTAGAGAAGCAAACCTTTGATATTACTGCTCTTAAAGATGAAGAAATGGAAATTTACTCATCAACAATATTAAAAAATGCTAATGGTAAACGTTTAAAAGGAAAATTAAATACACTTCAGTATATTTTTCTTTTTTTAGAAGCCTACGACTTCTCAGCGGATGCTAATACAGAGTTTGAAAATGAGCAAGAAAATAAAACATTAATTAATGCAGCAGTTTTAGGATTAATTTTTGAAAAAATTAATGGATATAAAGACGGGTCTTTTTACACGCCTGGTTACATCACAATGTTTATGTGTAAGGAGGCGATTAGAAAAGCGGTTGTTGATAAATTTAAAGTAGAGTATAACGATACTATTGAAACTTTTGAAGATGTAAAAGATTATTGCTCACAATATTTCAAGAAAGCAGATTTAATTAAGTTTAATCAAACTATTAATAGTTTAAAAATTTGTGATCCAGCGGTAGGGTCTGGACACTTTCTAGTATCAGCCTTAAATGAGGTGATTTCAATTAAAAGTGAATTAAAAATCTTGTGTAATGAGGAAGGAAATCGAATTCCTTGCGAGATTTCTATTGAAAATGATGAGCTTTATGTTGCATATAATGAAGGAGAGTTATTTGAATATCAGAGAAATGATGTTAACAGTTTAGCTATACAAAAAACACTTTTTCATGAAAAACAAAATGTGATTGAAAATTGTTTATTTGGAGTAGATATCAATCCTAATTCAGTAAATATTTGTCGATTACGTTTGTGGATCGAATTATTAAAAAATGCTTATTACACCTCAGAAGGAGAGTTGCAAACACTTCCTAATATTGATATTAATATTAAGTGTGGAAACTCGTTAGTAAGTCGATTTTCATTGCAAGATGGTTTAAAGTCTGCTTTTAAAAATAAAGAAGTTACTTACACTATAGAAGATTATAAAATAGCTGTAAATGAGTATAAACAAACGAACAGTAAAGCTAAAAAAACAGAAGTTCAAGAGATTATAGATACTATTAAATCAAATTTTAAATCTACATTATCTAATAAAGCAAAAGATGGTATAGATAAAATAACGAGCAAATATGAAACTGAACGTCAACGTTTAATTAATTTAGAATTATTTGGTGAAAAAATTAAAAAAGCGGAAAAAGATAATTTAAAAAAGCTAAAACAGAAAGCAGATAAGGCAATTTCGGAAAAAGAAGAAATTTTAAATAATGTAATTTATCAAGATGCTTTTGAATGGCGCTTTGAATTTCCTGAAGTTTTAGATAATGAAGGTAATTTTATTGGATTTGATGTAATTGTTGGTAATCCTCCATATATTCAACTGCAAAAAATGGGTAAAGCAAGCGATGTCTTGCAACGGTTAAATTACTTAACTTTTGCTCGTACAGGAGATATTTACAGTTTGTTTTATGAATTGGGTAACAACATCTTGAGAAATAATGGAATTTTAATTTTTATTACTTCCAATAAATGGATGCGAGCTGCTTATGGAGAAAGTTTGCGAAAGTATTTTATAGATTTTACAGATCCTTTAATTCTCATTGATTTTGGAGGGATTCAGATATTTGATTCTGCTACGGTTGATACCAATATTTTAATGTTTGCTAAGGATAAAAATAGACAACAGACCAAGGCTTGTATTGTCAAAGAAAAGGTGTTAAATAATTTGAGCATTTATTTTGAACAATTTGCTCACCAAACCGAATTTAAAACAAACGAAAGTTGGGTTGTGCTTTCTCCTATTGAAAAACAAATTAAGGACAAAATAGAAGCTATTGGCACACCTCTTAAAGAATGGGATATAAACATCAATTATGGGATAAAAACAGGCTTTAATGAAGCGTTTATTATCACTGGTGAGAAGAGGAAAGAATTAATTGATGAAGATCCAAAAAGTGCTGAAATTATACGACCTATTTTACGTGGCAGAGACATTAAAAGATATGGTTATGATTTTGCGGATTTATGGTTGATAAACACACATAATGGTATTAAAGAGAATAGCTTAAAACGCGTATTTACAGAAGGTTATTCAGCAATAAAAAAACATTTGGATCAATATTATACACAATTAGAAAAACGATCTGATAAAGGAGATACTCCATATAATTTAAGGAACTGTGCTTATATGGAGGATTTTTCTAGACCAAAAGTAATATATCCTAATATGACAAAATTTTTACCATTTGTTTATGACGACAAAGGTTTTTTGACAAATCAAAAATGTTTTATTATTACAGGTGAAAAAATAGCGTTTTTAACTGCGTTTTTAAACTCTTCATTATTCAAATATTGTTTTAGAGATAATTTCCCTGAACTACAGGGAGGCACAAGGGAATTAAGTAAAGTGTTTTTCGATAAAATAACAGTTTTAAAAGTTACAGACGAAATTAATCAACAATTTGAAAAATTAATTTTAAATATACAATCCTTAAAAACTGACAATAAAAAAACTACAAATATTGAGATTCAAGTTGATAACATTATTTTTGATTTATATGATGTTACAATTGAAGAAAGGACAGAAATAGGTTTTATTGAAATTCAATAAAATCTATTTCTTCTTGATTTAAATTAAAGATATTATATACTTTGTTTTTTATAATTTCCTCCAACTCTTTAAAGTCTTGCTTATTTTTTTTTCTTTCCAAAATATCAGTGATTAAATTGTCAAAAAAACAATATTCTGTATAATCTAATTTTGGTAATGGAAAATTAGAGACATACTGACTCAACATTCTGTATTGTCTTTGTTGTAATTGTAAAGCATAATATTTAACAAGCTGTTTGCCTAATTTTGAATTTAATACACCTAAAATATACTTTAATTCTTTAATATCACCGGTCATGACGTATGCAGTATTTAAAGCAATACTTTTTTCTTCATCATATGAAAAGCAAGGAAATTCATAACCTTCATCTGGATTGTCAGTCATTATTTCAATATATACAATTTTCTGTTTAGAAAAATCCTCCCAATAAGCTATCGTATCTTGAGTTTCAAACCATTGATTATTAGTCTTTTTTCTACTCCCTTTCTCTCCAGTTTGTTTTAATCTATCATACCCAAAACTCATAAGGTGCTCTTTTACAGCAGGATATTGCTCAATGTCTATTTTTAAACTTGGGAAAGTTGTAATTATGTATAAATCAGCAAATTCATAAGAATAACGCTTAATATCACGTCCTCTAAGTAACGGCCGTACAATTTCAGCAGATTTTGGATCAGAAGCTATAAGCTCATCTTTCTTCTTGCCATCAATAATAAACGCTTCATTATATCCTGTAAGTATTCCTCTATAAATATTAATATCCCAATCTTTTAATGGTATTCCAACAGCTTCAATTTTAGCTTTTATACGTTGCTCAATTTCACTTAAAACAATCCAACTACCAGAGGTATTAAAAAATGAAATATTATAATATTGTTCAAAATAAATGCTCATTTTACAGTTATATTAAATGTCTATATTTATTTTAGTCAGTAAGTGTTTATTTTAAACCATTTTTGTATAAAATTTACACAATATGATATACGGATATATTAGAGTAAGTACCGACAAACAAACGGTAGAGAATCAACGATTTGAAATCAACCATTTTTGTGAAAAGCAAAACATTATAGTTAGCCGTTGGATAGAGGAAACTATTTCAGGCTCGAAACAAGTCGATGATCGAAAGTTAGGAAAGCTTCTTAAAAAAATGAAAAAGGATGATATTCTTATTTGTTCAGAACTGTCACGTCTTGGACGTAACCTATTAATGATTATGGGAGTTTTAAACGAGTGCATGAATCGTGATATACAAGTTTGGACAATTAAAGATAATTATCGTTTAGGAAGTGACATTAATTCAAAAGTTTTAGCCTTTGCCTTTGGATTATCTGCTGAGATTGAAAGAAATCTAATCTCACAACGCACAAAAGAAGCTTTAGCACGTAAAAAAGCTGAAGGAGTTATTCTTGGTCGTCCTGTAGGAAGTAAGTCTGCTAAAACGAAATTAACAGGTCAAGAAAAGAAGATTAAAGAACTTCTAGATAAGAATGTTTCTTATAGCGCTATAGGTCGGATTTTAGGAGTTCATAGATTAACTGTTACAAGTTTTGTGAAGAATAATTCGAATTTATTTACATAAAGTAGCTATTTTCACCTGAAAATTAGCCCCCTTAATCTGTCTTTTTTAAAAGACAACTCTTTAATAAATAATACGCTAATGGGTTTTATTATAGCTTAATCTAAACTCAAACCAGATAGAGCTTTATTAGAACAATTGTGAGAAATGTCCACCATATGAATAAAAAAAATATCAACTGAAACCAAAGAAGATCGAGGGCTTTTACTACTTATGCAACAAGCAAACAAAAAACAAAGTAGTGAGTAAAAGATAAATAATGAAATTTTTGAGTGATAATAAAAAATAACTCAACAGTTTTCCTCTTGTATTTTAGAATAATAGATGTAAGGATATTGTATTGAATCGTAAAGTGATTTAGAAAATGTCTATCCTTGGCTCTTTAAAATAGATAGTTACACTACGTTAACTAGCACCTAAATTAGCCCCCGTAGAAACAAAACCCTTTAAACATTAATGTTTAAAGGGTTTTTTGCAGAGATGAAGGGATTCGAACCCTTGAAACCTATTGGTTTTACCGAGTATCAATGGGCTACATTACCACTATCTCAACTCCGAAAAAATAACATTCATATTTTCTCGAAAATAAAAGAAGTATACACCTCAAATACAATAACATTTTAGTTCTAAACCTAAGTTGCAATATCTAATTTTATATATTTTACTGTAAAGCATCTCTCCAATATTAATTTTTCACTAAACAAGAAACATCATAATGTATATAAAATCTATATGTTAATATTTGTAACTTCTATTTTAAACTTATACCAATTATCACTGCTATGTTGCAAAGGAATAACTTTATAAACTAAAACACACTCTCAAACACTTCATCTAACTCATCCTTACTAAAATCTTCCACATAAGCTTCAGTAGTTTTAATAGACTGATGACCGAAGGCTTGTTTAAGCATGTATAGATTTACACCTTTTTTTAGTGATAAAGTCGCAAAAGTATGACGAGCGGTATAGAAGGTTACTTTTGTTTTAATACCGCAATCTTTTGCTATCAATTCTAATTGTTTGTTATAATAATCTCTTACACTACTTTTTCGTGCCCTTAGCTCTTCTTTAGTATATAGGCTTATATCCTTGTCCAGAATCGAAAAAATATAATTTGTATCAAATGGTCTATAGATTCTGAAATAGTTCAGAATAGTGTCCAAATCTTTATTGTCAGGTATCTTTACATTAATAGCTACCCCCGTTTTATTGCGGATATAACTAAAGCGATTAGAGTTTATATCATCCCACTTTAACTCAGCGATGTCTGTAAAATTCATCCCACGACAAAAGAAGCTAAATAAATAAGTATATAACACCTTAGCTCTTTCAAGGTTTTCTGAAAAATCATAATCAAGTAACATCTGTAATTCCTCTTTTGTAAGGGCTTTCTTTATCTTAGTTGATTTCAACTTAGATATCACATAATCTCTAAAAGGATAATTATCCTGAGATGCTATTTTAGATTTAATGGCAGAATTGTAAACAGCACGAATATTACGCATATATAAAGAAATACCACCATTCGTACAACCTCTTGATCTTAAATCTGATTCGAATGCAACCAAGAAAGTATAATCAATTTGTGCAAACTCATATTGAACTACAATAGGTTTAAAGCGCTTTAAAGCACAAATGGTATTGTAATATGAATACGAAGAACTTATTTGACCTGATTCCTTAAACAGATCAATTCTCTTCTGAAAGAAATCTATAAACTTTAACTCTTCAACTTTCTCAGGTCGAAACAAAGAATCAAATATTTCAAGGGTAAAGTTTTTTTCTTGCTCAAGCATTATATCTAATATTTTTGATGCTTCTTGTTTAAGCGTGTTCAATATTCTATTAGATTGTAAAAAGTTTGGAAACTTTGAAGTAAATTCACCTAACTTTTCATTCCATAATTTAGGAGCTACACTATAAGGTGTTTTGTAAAACTTAGACTTTCTATCAATAGTAATTCTAAGATTGATTGGATAGGTACCATCACTTAATTGTGTTTTCTTTAGTACGATTTTTAAACTTGCTTTCATCTTAATTGGTTTTGAGTACAACATACGTACAACAAATAGGCACTTATGGTGCAATTGGATGAAACGAAAATATTTTTAAAAAATCGTATAATACTGTTATTCAACAACTTTGAAACAAAATACAACTATCTGCAAAGCTTCATTATTTTTCTCATAATCAGGTGGTCCCTGGTTCGAGCCCAGGTTAGACCACAAAAGAACCCCTCATTACCTTGGTAGTGAGGGGTTTATTTTTTTTAAGGCATTAAAAACTTTTACTCTAAAACATCACACTCTTTTCTGCTCCTCTTTAATCTTCTCAATTCCTTCTTTATAAGCTGTTATCTTAAAATCAGGAAAGCGTTTTTTAAACTTACTTGAATCAAAAATATTATCCTCTCCATAGCGAGGTAACAATTCTTGTAACTCTTTTACTTTCTCAACAAACAAAGCACCAATAGACAACAACCAATTTGGAATAACACGATAAGTAAACTTCT
This sequence comes from Myroides phaeus, assembly GCF_009799805.1. Taxonomy (NCBI): domain Bacteria; kingdom Pseudomonadati; phylum Bacteroidota; class Flavobacteriia; order Flavobacteriales; family Flavobacteriaceae; genus Myroides; species Myroides phaeus. The sequence continues at coordinate 1,320,088 of NZ_CP047050.1, read as the reverse complement.
CACCATATACTTCAGAAACTAATGTAATAAACTGTTTATAAGTAAGGCGATTGTCATCACAAGGTAAATGCCATGTCTGTCCATAAGCATCTGGTGTATTCCCTATCAATGCCATAGCTCTACTTGCATCTGGTGTCCAAATCAATGTTCTCAATACATCATCTCTCAACAAAACTTTTAGTTTTTTACCACCTTTTATAGCGTCAAAAATAAATGTGTTTGTAATACTCTGTGTTTGACCAGGACCATAAAACTCTGGAGCACGACAAATCACTGCATCAATTTCCTTTGCTTTCATTGCTTCTAAAAGCATCTCTACAATTTGCCTTCTTACCTTCCCTTTTCTCCCCACAGGAGCAAAAGCTATTTCTTCAGTAAGAACTTTATCATTTTGAGGATACATATAGGTATTATCAAAAAAGACTAACTTAGTGTTATGCGCTTGACAAGCCGCTATAACATTTTGCATAATTACAGGAAACTGCTCTTCCCACATCTGACTATTCATTGGTAACCCTAAAGTAAAATAAACGATATCACTTCCTTCTACAGCTTTAAAAGCCATTTCTCTATCTAATAAATTCGCAACAAATAACGCATCCGTATCATTTACTTTCTTAGGCTTTCTACTTACCAGCCTTATGTCTGACGTATAATTTAATTTTAAAGCTTTAGCTAATTCTGTACCTATTTGCCCATTTGCTCCTAATATTGTCTGCATAACTTCTCTGTTTTCGTTTCTATATATCCTTTTCAAAATTCAAAAAGTTATAATACAACGAAGTTAAAAAACTATAACAACTTCAATCATAACTCAATCACAAATTTCTTAATCCTAATCCTTGAATTAAAGTTAAATCTAAGTGCCCATTCTCCCAAATCATAGTTCTTATTACTAACATTATAAGTATAAAATCACCAATACAAAAAACACTTTTAATCAAAGATACTCCGACACTCATCTGACTATTGTCCGACTAAATCCTTATAAAGCCAGTATTCTCGGAGCATTGTCGGAGTATTGTCGGAGAAATGCCCTATAAGCCTAACAAATACGTATATTAAGTAATGGGCTACAATATGCTAATTACCACGTAAACAAAAAACAAAACACTAACAACCAATAACTTATAAAATAAAAAACAACATACTAATAACAATAAAAAATCACTCATTTTTATATATTTGGGGAATAAAGTGACAAAAACACAACTCTTTTTACTCCAAAAACATTCTTTTTCTAATAAATAATGAGTAAGAATATTACAATCCACCTATAAGTAATCACCATTAACATAACTATTCATTGATTAACTTTTCAAGAAAAAGTCTATTCTTAAATGAATTTATAGAGACAACAAAAAACACTCAGTAACATTCACTTAACTTTTAAAAACAATCTCAAGACACCACTTCCCTCACCAATGATAGATCATTAATAATCGCAATATTTACCAATACATTTAACTACAGTAATACACAAAAAAACAACTTGTGTTAATAAACACATACATTTACACAGATAAAGACAAAAAGAATAAATCTAAATCAAAAAATTAATAATTTACTTTAATATACTACAACAATGTAGTAAATTGCAATAAACTAAATAAAGTACCGTTATCATTCAACATCTATAATTTGCTTAATAAGAAATTATTTCTTCAAGTCTATATATCTTATAAGAATTGGACTATTGATAACCAATTATATAGGTTTAAAAATATTTAAAATAAAATCATATTTTTTATATTAAATTTGCGAGAGGTTAAAACAAAATTGTTATTTGAATTAATAAAATAAAGAAAATGAAAAAGGTTATATTCTTATTTTTAATATTAACATCACTGAGCTCAGTGTATGGACAACGTAAATCGAAAAAGGTTGAAACCAAACCAAAAATCGAATACTTAGATATCAGAGAAATTCTTGAAAACACTTCTGAATTAGGATTGACATCTAAACAAACTGCAGCTTTTACAATCAAAAATGAATTCATTAAAAGAGATTTACAAAATCTTAATTCAAAAACAGATATTGATCCAGCTGAATTAAAAATGAATCGTCGTGACCTTGTTATTGGATATACTCAGTTCATTGAGCGTACATTAACAGAGGATCAACTTGAGAATTGGACAAAAATCAAAAAAGAAATTGAGGAAGCTAAAGCTGGTGAAACAGATTATAAAACTGAATTAAAAGAGTTAGAAACTGAATACAAAGCTAACGTTAAAGAGATTTATAGAAGATATAGTAAAGACCGTAAGATCTATTACGCTCAAAGAGATATAGCAAGAAAACAACTTGAAGGTAAAAAACTAAAACTTCAAAAGAAATATGAAGTTGCTAATTTAGAAGAAGGAGTAGAAGATGAAAAAGTACTTACTTTAGAAGAAATTTTAAACCTATCTAAAGAATATGATGATTATTATAACGAACCTACTCAAAGAAGTCCTCTTGAATACTTAGAGATAAGAGAAGAGAATTCAAATGGAAATGGGGAAGTACAGTATAACGAAGAAGAAGGAGATTATTAATCTCCTTTTTTTTTGTTCTTTTTTATCTACAAACCTTATCTAACCAAATAATGTCCGAATTATACAAAAATACAAGTGTATTAAACGGATTGAATTCATATTTTTTCACGAAATTTGCACAAAAATTAGATTATGTCTTATATCAGTAGAGTTGTTAGCGGTAAATGTCCAAACTGTGGGAAAGAGAAGATTTTTCACGATAATGGGAATCCTGTTACGTTCAGAATGCCGAAAATGACTAAAGATTGTACTTCTTGTGGATATAATTTTCACAGAGAAACAGGTTTTTATTTCGGTGCGATGTATATGAGTTATGCTCTTACAGTAGCTGAAATGGTAGCAGTAATGGTAGTTCGCTATATTTTAAACGCAGGTTTTGGCCTGAATATCAATTTACTACAAACTTTCATTGCAATTGTCTTCGTAGTCTTTATTTTATGGACGTTCAACTATAGATTATCAAGAATTATGTGGCTGAATATGTTTTATAAAAAAGAGTAGGATTATTAAATAAAAGTTCTTTATATTTGCACCACTGAAAAACACAAACGGGTGTAGTTCAAGGGTAGAATAGCGGTCTCCAAAACCGTTGATGGGGGTTCGAATCCCTCCACCCGTGCAGATCAACAAAAAACTCCTTAAGAAATTAAGGAGTTTTTTTTTATTCATATTTCTTCATAAAATCTTTCGGTGTATAGCCTGTTTTCTTCTTGAATACTTTTGAAAAATAAGAGTAATCTTCATAGCCTAAAATCACTGCTATATCACTAAAACTTTTCCCTGTATATAAAAGCATACGTTTTGCTTCAAGCACTACTCTATCCAATATTATATCTGTTGTCGTTTTATCAACAAGTGTCTTACAAATTCGATTCAAATGTTTTTGTGTCATATTCATCCACTCTCCATATACCGCAGCAGACTTCTCTGTTCTAAAGTTCTTTTCTAATAAGTCTTCAAAATGTTGAAAATGGTTATTGTAATGCATATTTGCAACCACCTTAAATGATTCTCCGTGTAACAACATTCTGTTCGCTTGTACATAAAACAAAGAAGCTAAACTCACCAATACATTATTTTTCTTCCATTTCGCACTTTTAACCTCAGTAACCATCTGCTTCATTAAATAAACAATAGAATCAATCTCCTTTTCTTCTACCATAAAACCATTTGGATAAATTGCAGATTTGAAAACAGGATATTCGCGTACTGTCTCTCTAACAAAAAACAAGTCGAAAAACTCTTGAGTATGAAAAAAGATATAACCATCTATATCAGCTGACAATTCCCAACTATGTGTTTGCCCTGGTGCAAGCATAAAAACAGCTCCTCTTTTTACCTCAAAACTATTAAAGTCTATTTCGTGTGTACCTGAGCCATTGGTAAATATCATACAGGTATAAAAATTATGCTTATGAGGCTTCTCAATATGTGTATGATTCGAGATTAAATGCTTAGGAATTGTATTTGCATAAAAATCAGCTCGAAGTACATTCTTCGTCAAATCCCGCATTTGTAAGATAGTTATTTCATCCATTCTCAAAAATTAAAGGTCAAAAGTAACAAATAAAACAACAATCACTTACTACCTCCTATTCTCCATACGTGAAATACATACAAAATATTCGCAATTATAAAATAAACAGAAAATGGGTAACTACTATTTTACCTCCTTTTCTTAGCAAACTTTATTATCTTTAAGCCTTTAATTGAATTTCTTATGAAATATATATTACCTCTTTTATTCGTTTTTACATTAGTTTCTTGTTCTGAACAAAAACAAAACAACTTAGAGCCTATTGACAAACAATCTGCCAGAGAAGTTACTCTGAAAGCTGTAGTTGCTGGTGATAGTATCTTACATATTACAAGTCAAAAAATATGGGCTAACGGACAATTAGTTGCACAAAAAGTTGATACTGTAAAAACGCCTAAAGAAATCACTGTGTGGGGAGAAAAAACGCCTACTACATTAGTGAAAACACCTATTTATGTAACTGTTGAATAATTGAATATGAGAAGGAAAAGTAGTAAAGCAGTTTCTCTTGTGCTGATTACAGCAACTTTAGCCGCTTGTTCTAAGCCACAAGAAAACCAAGAGCAAAAGCAACGCGTCTATATGCGTGCTGATAGTAGCGCTCCTTATACAGAAGTAACTGACCAATACCAACAACAAAGAAGTGGTGGTATGGGAATGGGTAGTGCTTTTTTATGGTATATGGCTTTCCGCCCTATGATGGGTGGCGGTATGGGCTATACAAGCCAAGGAATTGCTCCTCAATCAAATGTTGGTAATAATACGCACAAAGCAAATGCTTATGCCAAAACTCAATCTGCAAGAGGTGGTTTTGGAAAAACAGCGACTGCTAAAAATAGCAGTGCTTCTTCTTAACGATTGAAATGAAAATAAAATATTTAACTGCCAATGCTAATTGGCAACACCGCTTAGAACAAAACGGCTTTGGTTATCATACGGATGAAGAAAATACACCGTATTGGGTAGAGAATTACTATTATAGTATTAACGAAGCTTTTGCTGATGAAGTATATACTGCAACAGCGGATTTATGGACAATGTGCTTAGAAGCTGTTGACCACGTTATTTCAAACAAATTATACGATCAGTTTCAAATTCCTGTATATATTCATCAATACATAGAAGATTCTTGGGAAAATGACGTTCCGAGTATCTATGGTCGTTTTGACTTTGTCTTTGATGAACAAAAAAAACAATTGAAGGTGTTAGAATTTAATGCTGACACACCTACTTCATTGTATGAAACTGGTGTTGTACAATGGCAATGGATGCAAAACTACTTCAAAGATAGTGTTGACCAATTTAACGCTGTTCACGATAGATTAATTGAGTCGTGGCAAGAAATTAAACCTTATCTAAAAGGAGATACCTTACATTTTAGCTGCGTTAGAGAGTCGCTTGAAGACTTAACTAACTTAGAGTACTTAAGAGACTGTGCTATGCAAGCAGGCATAAATACAAAGCTTATTTACATTGATGATATTGGTTGGAATGGTGATACATTCACTGATTTAGAAGAAGAAGTAATCACAGATATCTTTAAACTTTATCCTTGGGAATGGTTAATCTACGAACCGTTTGCTCTGCATATTCCAAATGATAATGCAAAAGCAAATTGGATTGAACCAGCTTGGAAGATGATTCTTTCTAATAAGGCGATTATGGCTGTGTTGTGGAAATTATATCCTAACCATCCTCTTTTATTGGAAACATACTTTGACGAACCTAAGGGAATGTCTGACTACGTAAAAAAACCTTTACTTTCAAGAGAAGGTGCTAACGTTACAATGTATAAAAACAACCAAATTATCGAGGCTTCTGCTGGTGAATATGGTGAAGAAGGATACATCTGTCAAGAATTAGCGCATCTTCACAAAGAAGAAACAGGGTACTCTATTATTGGTAGCTGGGTAATTGGACAAGAACCTTGTGGTATCACATTTAGAGAAAGTGATAAGCTAATTACAACGGATAAAAGTAGATTTATACCTCATATTATTGAATAAGTCTTGGGTATTATTTATAATTCTCAAACATAAAAACAAACTTAGATGACCCCAGAATTTATATACGACAAGACATACGAAAACACTGTTTTCAACTTTAATGACATTTCTTTTAGAGAATTTGAGAACTGTAAGTTTATCAACTGTGACTTGAGTGCTTGTTCTTTTTTAGCAACCTTGTTTATTGATTGCGACTTTACAGAATGTAATTTTAAAGATGCTGAAGTAAACTATGTAGGTATTAGAAACTGTAATTTCAACAAGTGTAACTTTACAAGAGTAAACTTTGCAATGATAGATCAAACTATTTTTGAGTTTACTTTTACGGATTGTAATCTTGAATTTACACAGTTCTATGGATTAAAACTGAAACGTCAACTGTTTTCAAATTGTAGTTTAGTTAGTGCTGACTTTATGGAGGCTGACTTAACAATGGCTATGTTTGACAATTGTAACTTATATCGCGCTGTATTTACTAAGGCAAACGCAGAAAAAGCAGACTTTTATACAAGTTATAATTATGAAATTGACCCACAATCTACCAAACTTAAAAAAGCTATTTTCTCTGCTCAAGGATTAGCAGGATTACTAACACAACATCAATTAGTTTTAAAATAATTTAAGTTTACTTCATTTTCTTATAACAAAAACGTACCTTTATTACGTTTTAATATAGAAAATATATGAAATTAACTTTCGGTAAAAGAATATTCCTTTACGGAGGAATATTCTTCTTAATTGTTTACTTCTTCGGGCAAACTTTCTTAAACAAATTTGTCAATACGAAATTACCCGAAATTATAGCAGACAAAAACGATACTCCTTATAACTTTTCCTACAAAGACGTAGATTATTCTTTGGCGCTACGCAAGCTTACTGTATCTGGAATTGAGTTAACTCCTAAAGAATCTCTGAAACAAGAAAACAAAACCTATATCTCGGGTACGGTTAAAAAAATCATAGTTCAAGGTGTTGGTTTTAAAGAGTTGTTTAGAAACCATAACCTGATTGCTAATAAAATTAGATTAGTTGAACCTGACTTTACAGTAATGCAGAGTGATAGTGTTTCTCCTCCTGCCAAAAAGTTTGACCTTACCAATAGCATTGATATCAGCAAAATATTTGTTGAGAATGCACACGTAAAAATCAAAGCAATTAAAGACAATCACCTCATCAATGAAGTGTTTAATTTTAATGCTGATATATTAGGGGTGCACTTTGGAATGGAAACTAAAAACAAGCCTATTCCTTTTACATACGAAAAATATACAATGTCTTGTGATTCTGTTTACAATAGATTGAACGATTTACACAGATTAAAAATTGGTAGTATTCAGATAGACCCTGATAAGTTCATCGCAAACAAAATTACTATTCGCCCTATTCGACAACAAATTGACTCGCTTGAAAAAGACAACTTATTATTGCTAAACATTCCTAAACTTGAATTATTAGGAACAGACTGGGGATATAGAGACAACCGTGATTTCTATGTTGAAATAAGTACGATACAAACAGACTCTACTTCGTTTAAAGTTTTACAGAAAAAACAGAAAACGCAAAAAGAGATAAAAAAAACGGCTCAAAAAGTACTCCCTCCTCTTGTTCCGTTTGACTTAAAGATTGGGGATATTAAGATTACTAATTTTCACTTCAACTCTCTTGATGTATGGAATACAAACAGGGCTAATCTGTGGATTCATAATATCGAAAACAAAGTATATGACACACTCCGTATTGATAAAATCAAGTTAGAGAATGCACTTGTTACGCATACACCAAAAGAGAAGTTCAATGCGCCAAAGGCTAAATTAAAACAAATTGACGACCGTATTTTTATCGACTCTCTTGTTCTTAAAAATGCTAATTACGTTTTAAAAGAAGAGAAATACGAGAAAAACACTTTAGAACTTAGCAATATTAATGCTACTATTCAAGACATTAATATCAATGAACAAACAACCTTAGAAAAGGTTCCGTTTACTTATAAAAACACTCTTCTACAGGTAGATAAAATCTATTATAATACACAGAAGTTTTACGACATACACGCTGACAATCTTAACATAACCGACAACAAGTTGGTAATGAAAAACTTTGCAATGAAACCTAAATACTCTCGTAAAAAAACGGTGAGTATGTTCAGATATGCAGATGATATTTTTAATTTATCTGCCAGTGAAATAGCCTTAAACGATTACAAATGGGGATTTGATAAAAATGGAGTATTTGATTTTTACACTAAAAACATCCACATTGAAAGTATTGATGCTAATATTTTTAGAGATAAAGCACCTGAATTTAATATGAGCATTAAACCGATGTTTAGTAAAAAACTAAGGGACCTAAAATTCGGAATGCAAGTAGATCAAGTTACCATTCGCCGTTCTAAATTAGTATATGAGGAAACAGATGAAAAAGCCTTAGCTCCTGGTAAGATTTTATTTACCAATTTTAGTGCTACAATAAACAATGTTTACAGTGGATTCAACAGAACGAAAGTTCCACGTACTACAATTGCTGTAGATGCGCGATTTATGAATGCAGCACCAATACGCGTTGATTGGTCTTTCAATATATTAAATAGACGTGATCAGTTTAATATTCAAGGGGTAATTACTAACTTTCCGGCAACGGCAATGCACCAGTTTTTACAGCCTTACGCCAAAGCTTCTACAGAAGGGACATTGGATATTGTAAAATTCAATTTCAACGGAAACAATACCTCTGCAACAGGAACTTTTGGAATGGAATACAAAGATTTAAAAGTTACCCTTTATCGAAAAGATGGTAAAGCGAAGAGACGTGTTGTTTCAGCTTTGGGTAATCTTTTTATTCGCAACAACACAAAAGGAGATGTGAAAACAGTAAACATTAAAAAAGTAGATCGTATTCAAGAGAAATCTTTTTTCAACTACTTATGGCTTTGTGTAATGCAAGGGTTAAAACAAACAATATTATAAATCAACAAAACATACTATAAACAAATGAAAACAGCCTTAATAACAGGAGCTACATCTGGAATCGGAAAAGCAACTGCTGAAACTTTAGCTCCTAATCACCGCTTAATTTTATGTGGTCGTAGAGCAGACAAACTAAATGAAGTAGCCCAAGAACTTTCTAAAGTAACTGAGGTAACCACACTTACTTTTGATGTTAGCCACAAAGAAGAAACGTTTGCAGCAATTAACTCACTACCGCAACAATGGCAACAAATTGATGTATTAGTAAACAATGCTGGAAATGCACACGGTTTAGCAAGCTTTCAAGAGGCTGCTATTGACGATTTAGAAGCGATGATAGATATCAATGTTAAAGGGGTAATCTACGTTACAAAAGCAGTCTTACCATTGATGATACCAAACCAATCTGGGCATATAGTAAACCTATCTTCTATTGCAGGAAAAGAGACTTACCAAAATGGAATAGTTTACTGTGCTTCAAAAGCCGCAGTCGAAGCTTTATCTAAGGGAATGCGTTTAGATTTATTAACAAGTGGTATCAAAGTAACCAATGTTGCACCAGGAGCAGTTGAAACAGAATTCTCTGTTGTTCGCTTTAAAGGAGACAAAGAAAAAGCAGATCAGGTTTACAAAGGATTCACACCACTTGAAGCACAAGATATAGCTAATGCAATTGCTTATGCTGTAAACCAACCTGAGCACGTGCAAATCGCTGATATGACGGTATTTCCAAAGGCACAAGCTGGTCCTTCTGCCTTCAATAAAAAAGTATAATTTTTTTCTTTTTAGTCTCACTTTAAAGAATACATTTGTGGCACTATTAGCGCACTTTGTCCTATGAAAAAAACAATAGCAATTAGCCTATTTTTGGCACTATATTGCACCAATAGTTGGGCTGTTAAAAAGTCTTCTATTAACTATGAATATCTTGTTGAAAGTACTTTCAAAACAGACACTATCTTTATTGACTTAAAGAATGATCCAGACTTTAAGTTTAAAAAAGGACTGCGTTGGTACCAAGATCCTGAATTGGAATTATTCGGTATCAAAAACGCCCAAGATGAAATCTATATCGAACCGTTATTTTATCAAATCGAATCTTTTATAGATGGTGTTTCTATTGTAACCACAGACGACTTTCAAGGGGCTATAAACGACAAAGGAGAAGTTATTATTCCTTTTTCTTATGAAGAACTACAAACAAGTAGTGAATTTAAAATAGCCTATGTAGACATAGATAAATGGGGATTCTTCAATACGAAAGGCGAAAAAGTAATTAATGCCGAATACGACTTTGTAGGAAGTTTCTCAGACGGATTAGCACTTGCTTCAAAAAACAACCTATTTGGTTATATCAATCACCAAGGAAAAACAGTTATCCCTTTTCAATACGATTATGCAAGTAATTTTGAAGATGGTGAAGCAAGGGTTGAAATAAAGTTCCGCTCTTTTGTTATCAATAAAAAAGGAATAAAAATAGCAGACTAAAATAAATATTGCGCGTCAATACTATTTAACCTACTGCAACAATAAAAACAAAGGTCATAAAAGCTAAAAACTTTTATGACCTTTTTTATTGCCTTCTAAAGCAAACCTCATCTTCCTTCTAAATAGTGTATAACAAAAAAAGCAACCTTACACACTGTAAGATTGCTTTTCATAGCTAACTATAATCAATAATTCCGAAGAACTATAGTCCATTAAATTTAACACCTAACGTAAACCATCTACCAGGCATTGGTACTACCCCTGCCTCGTTATATGTTGTATTGAAGATATTTTGAGCATCTACATAGAAATTAAACTTATCTACAGTATAACTCATTCTAAAATCATTCACCCAATAACTCTTATAACTTAATCGGTCGTTAAAACGATTTACAAACGCTGTACTAAAGTTTTTATACTTATAATTAATTGTCCCAACTACTTGATGTTTTAAAGCCTCTGAAGAATATTTAGAAATCTTATTCTCTGCTCTATTCTCAAGTTTTGGCGATAAATAAGTATAAGCTAAACCAAGATTCCATTGAGATACATCATTTCCAAACGCATATTTGAATGTTGTATTAACTCCTGTTGTTTTATTCTTAGCAGCATTTACAGGTTCAAAAGGTTGTGAAACATCTGAGCGTACCCAATGGATAAACTCATCTATATCGCGGTAAAACACAAATGCTTCAGCAGAGAATCCGTCTTTAATATATTTTGCTCCCCCTTCTACTTGGTAAGCTTTTTCTGGATCTAAATCAGGGTTCCCAACATTTCCAGGTCTTTGATTCAAATATAAATCTGTAAACGATGGTAAACGTTGACTTGTTCCTGCACTAAATACAGCCTTCCAATTAGAATTGAATGCATAACTCATATCAATTCCTGGAAACACTTGCCAACCGTATTGTGTATTATAATTCACATAAGCTCCAAGATTAATATCTAAGCTATTGAAAAACTCACGTTGAAACTCTGCAAAGAATCCATAATTACTCTTGCTGTGATCTCCAATATTAGTAGAATTAATCTCCTCATATCTCATTTCAGCACCTACATTAAACTTTCCAAAGTCAACTTCATACTGTCCTTTTATATCTGCTGTAATAGCGTGTGTGTAGTGTCTACTACGTGCTACATCAAGCTTATGTCTAAAATATTGATAATCGTCAAAGTTATAGCGGTAAGCAACACTTGGCGACAATAAGAACTTATCACTTAAGCGATGTTTAGAACTAAAATTAGCAAATGTTGTACTAACAATCTCTTTTGAGTTTTTATCCCCAGGAGCAGCATAGAAACCATTTGCACCAAATGAACTTCTTGCATATCCCCCTAACACCATAATAGAGTTATTTTCATTTGGAACAATATTCCCTTGATAGAAAACCTTATTATTGTGAAATGCCGTATTATATCTATAACCATTACCCGAATCGTGCGTTCCAAAAAGCATATGGTTGTGTTTTTTCTTAATCACAGTTCCCCCTACTTGCACTCCACGTCCGTTAAACATATCTCCGTGGTCGTCTTCTTTATCCTTCTTAAAACTTGTACCTCCATAAACGTGTGCAAACACACCATCTTTAGAAGGGTTTTTAGTAACGATATTAACTACCCCAGTCAAACTATTTACTCCATATAAACGAGCAGATGGTCCGCGTAGAATCTCTACTCTTTCAATCGCTTCTAAAGGAACTGGAATATTCAACGCATTGTGGCCTGTTTGAGGATCAGTTAACTTCTGTCCGTTTAACAACAATAAGTTTTGTTCAAAACTACCTCCATCAATACTCAAATCTGCTTGTGTTCCAAAAGGACCACGTTGGCGTAAATCCACACCAGCTGCATAACTAAGTAATTCATTCACAGAAGAAACAGGTAATTGTTTTATCTGTTCTTTACTTAGAATAGTGATGTTTCTATTTTTCAACGAACTTGCAAGTTGCAAGCGCTGATTATAAATAACAATCTCTTCAATATTATTAGTAATTTCTTGTTCACTTGTTGTTTTCTCTTGTGCATAAACACCAGAAATAGCAGAAAGCATCAGTGATAAAATAACACTTCTCTTAACCATTTTAATATAATTTTCAGCAAAATTATCTTTATATCACACGACAAAGGTAGTCCGGTTTTAAAATAGAAAGCAGTCCGGATATAATAATCACAAATTAGCTGTTTTTAGCAAAAAAAAATCAAAATATAGCACATCACTGAAAAAACAAGTAAATTTGCCGGATATATCCTTTGCTATGAGAGAAATATTATTAAGTTTTTTAGCAACATTTTTATTAATGTCTTGCAAAAAATTTGATGCGATGGCCACACAAGTGGTGTACAGTGATTCTATACACGCTAACCCACTTGACGATGACACATCCATCAACATTGATTCCCTAAAACTGGCGAATCTTCCTAAAGACCTACAACAATTTTACCACGACAATGAGTATAAAATTGGATGGTCTGAAAAAGAAAACAGAGAGCAATTATTGAAAGCTTTAAACGAATCTTATTTAGATGGTATTAAAGTAAAAACGAAAGAAATCGACAAACTTACTACGCTAAATAATAGCTACGTTGATTTATCTGATAGTTTAAAAATTGAAGCTGACTTTCTTTATTCTAAAGCATATAATAGTGCGATAAACAATTTGTTCAACGGTGTATTAAATCCTCGCAGATTATACAACGATTGGGATATTGACAAAAAAGAAATCAATATTCCCACTACAATGCTGATTGCATTAGAGAACCAAGAAGTTTACACGAGCTTTGACAGCATTAGATCTCCTTCAAGTATGTACAAAAACTTAAGAGGAAAACTTGTTCGTTTTTACGACTTAAAGAAAGACACTATTCAAATTACTGCTACACCTGCTCCAAAAGTAAATGACACAGTAATCGGTTTAAGCAAGTTAAAAAAACACTTAGCTTTTCTTAATTACTATGCAGACAGTTTAGACATCAATGATATCAATACGAAAGAAGTTATTGCTGGTTTAAAAAAGTTTCAAAAGAACAACAAGCTAATTGAAACGGGTACTGTTAACAAGAAAACAATAGATGTTATTGCCAACGAAGAAGAAGTAGTTAAAAAATTATTAGTTACCAACCTTGAACGTTGGAGATGGTTTCCAAGAGATTTAGGAGAAAACTATATTCTGATAAATATAACTGACTTTAGTCTTGTAGCTGTAACACACGGTGACACTATCAAGAAACACAAAGTTATTGTTGGTACAACTGCCAGAAAAACACCTATTCTTTCTTCTGTATTGAAAACAGTGGTACTTAACCCAACGTGGACAGTGCCTCCTACAATTTTAAAGAATGATTTAGTGCCTAAAGCAGTAAGTAACTTAGGTTATTTCAGCAGTAGAAATTTCACTATTTACGACAAAAAAACAGGGAAAGCTGTTGATCCTTCCAATTGGGATTCGTCAAGAGCAAGCTCATACAGATATGTTCAAAAAGGTGGTCCAGGTAATACTTTAGGTAGAGTTAAATTTATGTTTGACAACAACCACGCAGTATATCTTCACGACACACCAAACAAAGCAAACTTTAACAGAGCTTCTCGTAACTTGAGTTCAGGATGTGTACGCGTTCAAGATCCGTTTGATTTAGCTCAGTTTATTTTTGATGTACAAGAAAATGAAATTTCTAAAGATGAAATAACATCTATTCTTGACTCTGAAAAAACGAAAAATATATCTACTAATAAAGCTGGAATTACTATTCACCAATTATATTGGACAATTCAAGTAGATAATCACGGACAAATAAAGAGGTTTAATGACGTTTATGGTTTTGATAATAACTTATACCAAAAACTAAATTAATTACTAATTAACGTCACTCCTTTCAGAAATGACAACAAACAAAGAAGCCCATTGCTCTAAGAGAACAATGGGCTTCTTTGTTGTTTATAAACAAGTATTAACTAAACAAGTTTAGAGCGATTTTTATAATCGTTACTTGGATAATAGATGAATAAACAAGACTTATCTTTGATTAACTCAATCAATTCTTTATTTACCTCTTGTGGTACTGCAGGACAACCGTAGCTACGACCTAAACGCCCTTGTGCATCAATAAGCTTGCGAGAAGCATAATCTGCACCGTGAATAACAATTGCGCGCTTACGTGCATTATCATTGATTCCAGATTCTAAACCATCTAAACGAAGTGAAAAACCATTTCTACCACTATATGTTTCTCCTGTCGTATAAAAACCAAGGCTACTCATATGGGAATTCTCTCTATTTGAAAATGTAGTAGCAAACTCATCACCAGTCTTTTTACCGTGTGCAACATACGATTGTAACACAACTGCATTTTCTTTTAAATCAATAACCCATAAACGAGGAACAGAAGACGAAAGACTAAAGTCTACAATTGTCAACTTCTCATTCTGTATTTTTCCTGATTCTGCTAACTTATAATATCCTTTCAACGCTTTTGTAAAAACGTTTTGAGAAGGAGCATCAAATCCTTTTAAATCTAAGTTTGAAAATAAAGAACTTGCCTTCGTTTCAAAACTCGATTCTTTCGTTTCTTCAATCTTATATGTTAAATTATCACTTTTACTTTTTGCGGCATTCAAAGTACTACTTCCTACAAAATTCCCACATAGCATAATTGCAATCAAACTGCAATAAAACGTCTTATTTTTCATTTAACCTGTTCATTAATAGTATTTCACATTCATTTTTAAGAATTGTAAAAATAGAAAAAATAATTATCTATCCATACATTCTTTTAAACAATTATCGTGCAATTCGTCATTTTTTAAAAGTTAATTTTTAAGATTTCGCAGAAGTATGCGTAAATTTGTCTTACACAACTCAAATATTAAATATTTTTATCATGAATAAAAAAGTTATTTTAATGATTTTGGATGGTTGGGGACAAACACAAGACCCTAAAGTTTCTGCCATCGAACACGCACAGACTCCTTTTATAGACAGCTTATATACACAATATCCTAATACTTATGTTTTAACTGACGGACTCAACGTTGGACTTCCTGCAGGTCAAATGGGTAATTCTGAAGTTGGACATATGAACTTAGGTGCTGGTAGAATTGTTTACCAAGACTTAGTGAAGATTAATATGGCTGTGGAAAGTGGTACTATTGCTAATGAACCTGCTTTAAAAAACGCTTTTGAATACGCGAAACAAAACAACAAGAAAGTTCACTTCTTAGGATTACTTTCTGACGGTGGTGTTCACTCACACGAAAAGCATTTATATGGTTTAGTAGATGCTGCTAACAATGCGGGAGTAAAAGACATTTTTGTACACGCATTTACTGACGGACGTGATGTTGACCCTAAATCTGGTATCAAACACGTGCAACAATTAGAAAACCATTTACAAACTTCTAATGCTAAATTAGCTTCTGTCGTTGGACGTTACTACGCAATGGACAGAGATAAGAGATGGGAACGCGTTGCTAAAGCATACCACTTATTAGTAAACGGAACTGGTGTTCATTCTACGAATGCTGTAAAAAGTTTAGAGGAAAGCTACGCTAATAATATTACGGATGAGTTCATTGAACCAATCATTATGGTAGATGGAAACGATAAACCATTGGCTACAATTCAGGCTGATGATGTGGTTATCTTCTTCAACTTCCGTACAGATAGAGGTCGCGAATTAACTCACGTTCTTTCACAAGAAGACAATGCTGAATACAATATGAAGAAACTACCATTGTACTTTGTTACCTTGACAAATTATGATGATACGTTTAACAATATCCACGTTGTTTACGACAAAGATAATATCACAAATACTTTAGGAGAGGTTCTGGAAAAACACGGTAAAAAACAAATCCGTATTGCAGAAACAGAAAAATACCCACACGTTACTTTCTTCTTCTCAGGAGGCCGTGAAGTACCTTTTGAAGGAGAAACAAGATTACTTTGCCCTTCTCCAAAAGTAGCAACTTATGACCTTAAACCAGAAATGAGTGCTTATGATTTAAAAGACGCTCTTGTTCCTGAATTGAAAAAAGGTGATGTTGATTTTGTGTGTTTAAACTTTGCTAATGGTGATATGGTAGGACATACAGGTGTGATGTCTGCTGCTATCAAAGCGTGTGAGGCTGTAGACGAATGTGTAAAAGAAGTGGTTACAACTGCTTTAGAAAACAATTACACTACTATTATCTTAGCTGACCACGGAAACTGTGAAACAATGATTAACCCTGATGGTACGCCAAACACAGCGCATACTACTAATCCGGTGCCAATCATTATTGTTGATAAAGACATTAAAGAAGTTAATCACGGTGTACTTGGTGACTTAGCGCCAACTATCTTAAAGTTGATGGGAGTACCTCAACCAGAAGAAATGACAAGACATTCATTAGTATAATGAATTACTCATAAACAAAAATAGCCACATTACTGTGGCTATTTTTATTTTATAAACTTTCTATTTGCTCAACGTTCGGTTGTAATACTCACGTACAATTTCTTCTCTAAAATTTGGATGTGCAATATTAGCTAATGCCTCAACACGTTGGTCAATTGACTTCCCTTGTAAATCAGCAACTCCAAATTCAGTTACTATATATTGTGCGTGTGCTCGTGAAGTAACTACTCCTGCTCCTTCTTTTAGGAACGGAACAATTTTATTCGCTCCTTTTTTAGTTGTAGCAGACATCGCAATAATAGCTTTTCCTCCCGGACTCATAGCTGCACCACGCATAAAGTCAACCTGACCTCCTACTCCTGAATACAAACTATGTCCGATTGAATCAGCACAAATTTGTCCTGTTAAGTCAATCTCAACCGCAGAATTAATAGCCACAACATTTGGGTTTTGTCTAATAATAAAAGGGTCGTTCGTATAAGAACACTCCTTCATTATAAAGAAAGGATTGTTATCCATATATTTATAAATACGCTCTGTACCAACAAAGAAAGTAGACACTGCTCTACCTTTATTAGCTACCGTTTGCGTACAGTCTAAAGCACCTGCTTCAATCAAATCAATAACTCCATCTGCAAACATCTCTGTATGTAAACCTAAGTGTTTGTGATTTTTCAATTTCTGTAATACTGCCTCAGGAATATTACCTATCCCCATTTGCAACGTACTACCGTCTTCAATTAACTCAGCAATATACTTTCCAATCTTATCCTCTTCTTCACTAATATTCACAGAATATTCTGTCAATATTGGGGTATTATGTTCTACTAAAACATCAATATTAGAAATGTGAATCGTACTATCACCAAATGTTCTTGGCATAAAACTATTCACTTGAGCAATAACAATTTTCGCATTTTCAATAGCAGCAGGTGTAGCTTCTACTGAGGCCCCAAGCGAACAAAAACCGTGTTCATCTGGTGCTGAAACTTGAATTAAAACAATATCTAATGGTACTAATCCCTTTCTAAATAAACCAGGTAGTTCACTTAAAAAAACAGGAGTATATGTTCCATTTCCTGCTTTAATTGTATGGCGAACATTTCCACCAATAAAAAAAGAATTAACTCTAAAACTATCTTTTAAACTTGGATCAGCATAAGGTGCATTTCCTAAAGTGTGAATATGACAAAACTCTACATTTCGAAGTTCTGACGCTCGTGCTACAATAGCATCGATCAAATGGTTAGGAGTACAAGCTACTGAGTGTACATAAATTCTATCTCCTGATTTGACAAGCTTAGCAGCCTCAAGAGCCGACGAATATTTCATAATAAATTACTGTGTATTAAAAATCAAATTTTTACAATTAAAAACATCTAATAGGCTAAGTTAAAGTATTTCTATTTGATTGTCCAAGAAAAAACAAATTCTATTAATTTTTTTCATTCGTTCCAATAGCGTAATTTTGTACCACTTAAAAATTTAAAGTATGATCATTCCAAAAACTCCAGAAGAAATTGAGTTGATGAGACAAAGTGCCCTTCTTGTTTCCAAAACATTGGGTATGCTTACAACAGAACTAAAGCCAGGAGTAACGACTTTAGAATTAGATAAAAAAGCAGAAGAATATATTAGAGATCACGGTGCTGTACCAGGATTTAAAGGTCTTTACGGATGTCCTTCTTCTATTTTAACAAGTGTAAACGAACAAATCGTTCACGGTTTACCAACAAACAGACCTTTAGAAGATGGTGATATCGTTTCTATTGACTGTGGTACTGTAATGAATGGTTTCTACGGTGACCACGCTTATACTTTTGAAGTAGGTGAAGTTGCTGCTGAGACTAAAAAGTTATTACAAATTACAAAAGAATCGCTATATGTAGGTATTCGTGAATTCCGCATTGGAAATCGCGTAGAAGATGTTGGTAGTGCTATTCAACGTTTTTGTGAAGCTGAAGGATATACTGTTGTTCGCGAATTAGTAGGACACGGTGTTGGACGCAAAATGCACGAAGACCCTGAAATGCCTAACTACGGTAAACCAGGAAGAGGTAAGAAATTTGTAGAAGGAATGGTGGTAGCTATTGAGCCTATGATCAACTTAGGTACAAGAAACATCAAACAATTAAATGATGGATGGACTATCGTTACTCGTGACGGAAAACCATCTGCTCACTTTGAACACGATGTAGCTCTTGTTAATGGTAAACCAGAATTACTTTCTACTTTCAAATACATCTACCAAGCTTTAGGTATCGAAAGTAATGAAGAAGATGAATTTAGAGCTAATCCTTTAGTTTTATAATTCGTTTTTCCTTTATGAAAAAACTTTTCAAAACAATATTGAACACTGTGCCTCGACCGATTTTAATTCGGTTGAGCTACCTTGTTCGCCCTATTATTGCCTTTTCTTTAAAGGGTGATACGTATACGGACCCTATTGACGGAAAGAGTTTTAAAAGTTTTTTACCTTATGGGTACGCTAAACAGCGAAACAATGTTTTATCGCCAAGTACCTTGTCTTTAGAAAGACATCGCCTGCTTTGGCTTTATTTAAAAAATGAAACAGACTTCTTTAGTACCCCTAAAAAAGTACTGCACTTTGCTCCTGAACAAGCTTTCTACAAAAGGTTCAGAAAACAAGCTAATTTAGAATATACTACAACTGATTTAGAATCGCCTTTAGCTGATGTAAAGGCTGATATATGCAACTTGCCTTTTGAAGACAATAGCTTTGATATAATTTTGTGTAATCACGTATTGGAACATATCCCTGACGACACAAAAGCAATGCAAGAGCTATACCGCATTCTAAAACCAGGTGGAATGGGTATTTTCCAAATTCCACAGGATCTAAATCGCCAAGAGACATTCCAAGACGACTCTATCACCGACCCTAAAGAACGTACATTAATCTTTGGACAATATGACCACGTTCGTATTTATGGTAGAGATTACTTTGACAAATTGCGTAAAATCGGATTTAATGTCAAAGAGGTTGATTACACCAAAACACTATCTAAACAAGAAATTGAAAAATATTGTTTAGCAGATGGAGAAATAATTCCCGTTTGCTTTAAATAACCTTTTATTTATAATTGAATAAAGTCTGTTACTAATCAAAATAACAAACATTTTACTTCAGACATCAAAAGACTTATTCAACTGTATTTTGACTTTCTTCTTCAGGTGTAAAACCACAATTTAATACTTATCAATATTCATTTATCAGCCATATTCTTCTAAGGATATAACACTCTTTGTGTTGTTTTATTTTGAGTGTATGTATAGTGTATGTATACTCCTTGTATAGTCAATGTATAAAAACTATGTGAAACTTTACAAGCACTTTACATAGAATACACAATAGATATACAAGCACCTAAGCTATGATTAATTAAAAACAACCTTAATAGTTTATCATCATTCATTTTCACAGGAAATTCTCACAGTATTACTTTTCTTTGGCGGTATACTATAGTGATTGCTAAACGTTAGTCCTTACAATTTCATTCACAACCGCTACTCTACACGATTAACCACACATTCTACTTCGCTATCCACATTGATTTACTTATCTTCGTAAACACTTAAATATTACAATTACACGCATTTATGATTAATACCGTTTTATTCGATATGGATGGAGTCTTAATTGACTCAGAACATTTTTGGCAACAGGCAGAAAAAGAGGTTTTTACTTCGGTTGGAGCTATTTGGGATGACAAAATTGCACTACAAACAACTGGTCAAACAACCAGAGCTGTTACTGAATTGTGGTATAAAATGTTTCCTTGGGAAGGAAAGTCAATCGAAGAAGTTGAACAAGCTGTTATTGATCGCGTTGATGCGTTGATTCGTGAAAAAGGACAAATTAAAGCTGGCGTTCTTGACACATTAAACTATCTGTCAGACAATAACTTTAAAATTGGTTTAGCTACTAACTCACCTGATTCATTAATTCACACAGTATTAGAGAGATTAGAAATTAAAAAATACTTTCAAACTATCGTTTCTGCTCTTCACGTAAAAGAGGGAAAACCAGCACCTGATGTTTACTTAACAGCAGCAAAAAACTTAGGAAGTAATCCGGAAAACTGTTTAGTTATAGAAG
Source organism: Myroides phaeus (assembly GCF_009799805.1). Lineage (NCBI taxonomy): Bacteria > Pseudomonadati > Bacteroidota > Flavobacteriia > Flavobacteriales > Flavobacteriaceae > Myroides > Myroides phaeus. The sequence goes on along the minus strand of NZ_CP047050.1, from coordinate 1,299,041 downwards.
ATTCGTTTACAGGGGCTACTGCTGGAAAAAGAGCTGGTATGACTGTAGTATCAGTTCCTGACCCTAAAGAATTTAACGATCCGAAATTTGATATTGCTGATATCAAAATCGAAAGCTTGAGCTTGTTTCAAGAAAAAATCGTACCTTTTTTCTCGAATTAACTTTTTTGTAAAAAACGAAACTCGATAGCAATGCAGAAAAACTTTTTCTTTACTTGCTTTGCTATTTTACTTTGTCTAATAGCACAAGCACAGACTCCGCAAAACATAACAGCTGACTATATTAAGTCCGCTGCTTTTATGGCAAATAATAGAGCAGTGAATCCTTTTTTTAGATTAGGAGATTCATTTACTATTGCCTTTGATGATTTATATGGAGATGAAAGTAATTATTACTACAGAGTAAAAGCGTATGATTACGATTGGAAACCGTCTAAACTGAAACAAATTGATTACATAGATGGAATGGACAACCAACGTATTCTGAACTACGAAAATTCATATAATACTTTACAACCCTACACACATTACAGGCTAACCTTACCTAATTCAATGTACAGAATTACTAAGAGTGGTAATTACGTTTTGGAAATTTACAATGCAGACGATGAAGTAGTGATTAGACGAAAATTTGTACTGTATGAGAATGCTGTTTCAGTTCCTATTCAAGTGAAAAGAACGAGAAATTTAGATGTTTACGATACAAAACAAAACTTAGACTTTACGATTCAGTTGGGCGAAGTATTATATAACAATCCTACCAACAATGTGAAAGTAGCTATCTTTCAAAATGGCAGATGGGACTCGTTTTTAAATAATATTAAACCACAATATACAATTGGCACAGATTTAGTATATAAATATGATGAACAAACTCAGTTTTGGGCTGGTAATCAATACTTAAACTTTGACAATAGTGATATAAAGCAGGTGAACAATATGATTGGATCTACCTACGTTAATAATGGTATATATAATACATTTTTATATACTAATGAAAGTAGAGCCACAAAAGGTTATACCTTTTTCCCTGATATAAATGGTAGTTTTTACCCGAGAAATATCAATGGAAAAAATCCGAATAGTGAAGCAGAATATAGTTGGGTTTACTTTTCGTTTAAACCAAATGCAGAGGCTCCAACTGGATTAGATTACTATGTTACGGGTATGTTTAACGACTATGAGCTTACTCAAAACAACAAATTAAAATACAACGAAGAAAAAGATTTGTTCGAACAAGCCATTCTCATTAAACAAGGTTTTACGAATTTTAGTTATACAGCTGTACATAAAAACAGAGTTTCCCCTGAAAATGCTGCAGATGGAAATTATGCACTAACAACCAATAAGTATCAAGTAATTGTATATTACAGAAACAATATAGATTTATACGATAGAGCAATTGGTATTGGTGAAGCAAGCGCAGAAAATATTATTTATTAAAAATAGAAACAACTTAATATACTACCTATGATTTCACAAACCACCAAAGGAATCAAGATTTCTGTCGAAACACAGTATGAAGGCAGCTTTTTTAAGTCAAAAGACACTTGTTATGTTTTCAATTATAAAATTACAATTGAAAACACAACTGATGATACTGTACAAATATTGTCAAGACATTGGGAAATTTATGATTCCCTGAAAAATACAGAAATAATAGAAGGAGAAGGCATCATAGGCGAGACACCTATTATTGCTCCTGGAGAGAAACACACCTATAAAAGTGGTTGCATTTTAAAATCGTCATTAGGCTCAATGCAAGGCCATTACAACGTATTAAATCACACGCACGCACGCCTATTTAAAGTTACTATTCCAAACTTTAAATTATCTGCAGACTTTGTGTTAAACTAAGCAAAACATAGGTTTTTCTGAGGGAGAGGCAAAATTGTTTTAATTTTTTTTAATTATATTTGTAATTATTCAATTCATTAAACTACTTAAATACGAAACATAATATGTCAAACGGATTCTACAAAGTTCCTGCTGCCGTTAATGAGCCAGTTAAGTCTTATGCGCCAGGATCAAAAGAAAGAGAATTAACTTTGAATTCTTTCAAAGAACAATACAACACTCAAGTTGATATTCCATTATACATCGGTGGAGAAGAGGTTAGAACAGGTGATACAAAAGATTTGTTCCCTCCATTCGATCATAAACATAAATTAGGTGTTTACCACCAAGCAGATAAAGCATTAGTAGAGAAAGCTATTTCTACTGCTTTAGAAGCAAAAAAGAAATGGGCTAATATGCCTTGGGAGCACAGAGCTTCTATTTTCTTAAAAGCTGCTGAGTTATTAGCTGGTCCTTACCGTGCTAAAATCAACGCTGCTACAATGATTGCTCAAGCAAAAACATTACACCAAGCAGAAATTGATTCAGCTTGTGAGTTTATTGACTTCTTGAGATTCAACGTACAATTTATGTCTCAAATTTATTCAGAGCAACCTGCTTCAAGCGAAGGTATCTGGAATAGACTTGAGCACAGACCTTTAGAAGGTTTCGTTTACGCAATTACTCCATTTAACTTTACTGCAATTTCTGGTAACCTACCTGCTTCTGCAGCTTTAATGGGTAACGTAGTAGTATGGAAACCATCTGCAACTCAAATTTACTCTGCAAGAGTAATTGTTGAAGTATTCAAATTAGCTGGATTACCTGACGGTGTTATCAACGTTGTTTACGGAAACTCTGCTATGATTACTGATACATTATTAGCAAGCCCTGATTTCGCTGGTATCCACTTTACAGGATCTACTGGTGTTTTCAACAGTATGTGGACTAAAATTGGTCAAAACATCAACAACTACAAAACTTACCCAAGAATTGTAGGTGAAACAGGTGGTAAAGACTTCGTTATTGCTCACCCATCTTCTTGTGCTAAAGAAGTTGCTGTAGCTTTAACAAGAGGTGCTTTCGAATACCAAGGACAAAAATGTTCTGCGGCTTCAAGAGCATATATCCCTGCTTCTATGTGGCCTAAAGTAAAAGAATATATGGGTGCTGACTTAGCAACAATTAAAATGGGAACTCCTGAGGATCCATCTAACTTTGTTTCTTCTGTTATCTCTGAAAGTTCTTTTGACAAATTAGCTAAATACATTGACCAAGCTCAAGCTGATAGCGATGCTGAAGTAGTATTTGGTGGTAAATATGACAAATCTGTAGGTTACTTCATTGAGCCAACTGTAATTGTTACTACTAACCCTCAATACGAAACAATCAAAACTGAATTATTCGGACCTGTATTAACTATCTACGTTTACGAAGATGCTAAATGGGCTGAAACATTAAAATTAGTTGACGAAACATCTGTTTACGCATTAACAGGTGCTATCTTCTCTAAATGTCGTTACGCTGCAATTGAGGCTACTGATGCTTTAGTAAACGCTGCTGGTAACTTCTACATTAATGACAAGCCAACTGGTGCTGTTGTTGGTCAACAACCATTTGGTGGTGCAAGAGCTTCTGGTACTAACGATAAAGCAGGTTCTGTATTGAACTTACTTCGTTGGGTTTCTCCAAGAACAATCAAGGAAACTTTTGTTCCAGCTACTGATTATAAATATCCGTTTTTAGGATAATCTAAAATATTTAAAAACGGTTACTCTCAAAAAGACGTAACCGTTTTTTTATTCAATTCAGTGCTTTTTATTAGGATCGTTTGTAAGTAAAACACTACTTAATATTACCCTAACTTATAAAACGTCTAAGTAAAAAATACACTACTATATTTTGCTTTATCATTTTTTCACATTTGAAATAAATGATCCTTATTACCTTCAAAGTACTGGGTTATAATTATTAATTTAAATAGTATAACTCATGTTAAAAAAATTAATTGACAACAAACAATTAGTTATTAATCCTCCTGTATTCATTACTTCAATTTTGCTTATTATCGCTTTAATTGCAGTATGTGTCTTATTCCCTACAAAAGTAGGTTCTTGGTTTGCAATTGCTCAAAATTCTGTAACCACTAATTTTGGTTGGTTCTTTGTGCTAACTGTAAACGTTATTTTAATCTTTGCTATTTATCTTGCGTTTAGCAAGTTTGGTAAAATACGCTTGGGTGGTGAAGATGCCGAACCCGAGTTTAGCAAAGGATCTTGGTTTGCCATGTTATTTAGTACAGGAATGGGAATCGGTATTATGTTCTTTAGTATCGCAGAGCCTGTTTCTCACTTTGGTACTCCTCCCCGCCCGGTGGACAATGAAATTCAAGCAGCTATACAAGCGATGGAATTTACAAGTTTACACTGGGGACTACACGCTTGGGCCATTTATGCAATGGTAGGTTTAGCCCTTGCCTTTTTTGGTTTCAATAGAAAACTTCCAATGACCTTCCGTTCTCTTTTTTACCCTTTCTGGGGAGAGAAAATTCACGGTTGGTGGGGACACGTTATTGACATCTTATCAACATTAGCCACTGTTTTTGGTCTTTCTACTTCTTTAGGTTTAGGAGTTACCCAAATTACTGCCGGACTTAATTATTTATATGGATGGGAAATCTCTCCATTAATGCAAGCCGGAATTATTCTTGTGGTTATTTCAATTGCAACTGTATCTGTATTCTCAGGTTTAGATAAGGGTGTCAAAATTTTAAGTACCGCTAATATGTATATCGCTTCGGTGTTTATGTTAATGATATTTTTCTTAGGGCCAACCTTATTTATATTAAAAGGTTATGTACAAAATACGGGGTCTTATTTAGCTAACTTTATTGATATTAGTACGTGGAACGAAACGTATTTAGGCAATGGTTGGCAGAATGTATGGACTATATTCTACTGGGCTTGGTGGATCGCATGGTCTCCTTTCGTAGGTAGTTTTATTGCACGTATTTCTAAAGGTAGAACAGTTAAAGAATTTATCTTAGGTGTTTTAATCGTACCTGGACTAATTACTTTACTTTGGATGAATGTTTTCGGTGGTAGTGCGTTGGAAATGATTTTATCAGGTGATTTATCAATGGTAACAGCAGTAAAAGAAGATATTTCAACTGCGTTATTTGTGTTCTTAGAACACTTCCCATTGGCTAAATTCCTATCTATTATAGCAATTATTCTTATTTTCTCTTTCTTTATTACATCATCTGACTCTGGGTCTTTAGTTGTAGATAATATTACCTCTGGTAGTTTTGGAGAATCTCCAGTATGGCAAAGAGTTTTCTGGTCATTTACACAAGGTTTTATCGCAATCGTATTACTTTGGGGAGGAGGACTTGATGCTTTGCAAACAGCTGTTATTATAACAGGTCTGCCTTTTGCCGTAATTCTATTAGTGATGTGCTATAGCTTGCAAAAAGGGTTACAAGAAGAATTAAATAAACAGAATAAGAAACAAAAGTCGAAACAAGAAAAAAGTTACAAAGACATTATTTCTGAATTAATCGACGAACAACAAAAATAAAAAGAGATGACAATTAATAAACCTTTAAATGTAATCGTAGGTATTGACTTGTCTGAAATGGACCATTACCTAATTGAATATACACAGGTGTTAGACCATATTTTAAATATTGACAAAGTAACTTTTCTTCATAATTTAAAACTTGGTGAACTACCGAAAGAACTATTACTTCCTGAACGCATTGAATTGATTCAATCGAAAATAGTACAACGTGTTACCAAACAAATAGAAGAGTCTGGAGCAACGTATGCTTTTGAAGTTTTAGTAAAATTGGAAAGTTACTCTGAAATTGCTTTCATCAATATTTCTAAAAAACAGCAATTTGATATGCTTATCTTAGGAAACAAACAAGAGCTGGAAGGAAATGGAGCCTTAGCTCAGAAGTTAATCCGTATTTTGCCTTCTGCGACCTTATTAGTGCCAGAAACATATCACGTACCTATAACGAATATTATTGACGCAATCGACTTCTCTAAGTACACTACGCCTATTATGACGTGGGCTGATCGATTCAAGAATAATTCAAAAGGACAAAAGATCCAACATTCGGCTATTCATATTTCTAAATTGTATTGGGGATTCTACTCAAGTATGACAAATAAAGAAATTGATAAAATATCGAGAGAGGATATTACTGAGAAGAAACAGAAATGGGATAAAAAATATGCCAATTACTCGGATATTGAAATAGTACCTGCTGAGGATAAGAGTATTTCTACGGCTTTATTGCAATATGCAAGAAGACAAAAGGCTGACTTAATGATTTTAGGAGTTAAGGGGTCTACAGGAATAAAAGAAATCTTTATGGGAAGTGTGGCAAACCACCTTTTCCACAAAGCAACAAGTACTTGTTTACTCTTTGTAAAAGAAGCTAAATAAACTAAAAAAGGGCTGCTCAATGAGCAGCCCTTTTTGTTTAGTAAGACACTTGCCTCACTATAGTATTTGAATCCAAACTATCGCTTATTTTACGTGTAAAATAAAGTAGTTTTTCTTTCCTTTTTGTAATAATACGAATTGATTATTAATCAAGTCATTTGTGTTGATAACGTAATCTTCAGCAATCTTTTCTCTGTTTACAGAAATAGAGTTCGCTTGTAAAGAACGACGTGCTTCACCATTAGAAGGTAAGAAGTTAGATTTTCCAGCTAATGCGTCAACAATTGTTAACCCAGCTTCGATATCAGCTCTCTCAATTTCTGCTTGTGGTACACCATCAAATACTTCTAAGAAAGTTTGAGCATCTAATTGCTTCAAATCATCAGAAGTAGAGTTTCCAAACAAAATATTTGATGCTTTAATAGCATTTTCTAAATTCTCAGCTCCGTGAACCATTGTAGTAACTTCAGCAGCTAAACGTTTTTGTAAAACGCGTAAATGAGGTGCTTCTGTGTGCTCTTTTGTTAAAGCTTCAATCTCTTCACGAGAAATGAATGTAAATATTTTGATGTATTTCTCTGCATCAGTATCAGATACGTTAACCCAGTATTGGTAGAATTTGTAAGGAGAAGTATATTCTGCAGATAACCAAATGTTACCACCTTCTGATTTACCAAACTTAGTACCGTCAGCTTTTGTAATTAATGGACAAGTTAAAGCATACGCTTTCTCTCCAATTGTTCTACGGATTAACTCAGTACCTGTTGTAATGTTCCCCCATTGGTCAGAACCTCCCATTTGAAGCGTAATCTTCTCATTTTGGAACAAGTGTAAAAAGTCATATCCTTGTAATAATTGGTAACAGAACTCTGTAAAAGACATACCATCTTGGAACTCTCCATTAAGACGTTTTTTCACAGAATCTTTTGCCATCATATAGTTAACTGTGATGTGTTTACCGATCGTTCTAATAAACTCTAAGAATGAAAATTCTTTCATCCAGTCGTAGTTGTTTACTAAAACAGCAGCATTGTCAGCACCTGAGTTAAAGTCTAAGAAGCGGCTTAACTGATTCTTAATTGCATTTTGATTATGACGAAGCGTTTCTTCATCTAACAAGTTTCTCTCATTAGACTTTCCAGAAGGGTCACCAACCATACCTGTAGCACCACCTACCAAAGCATAAGGCTTGTGCCCTGCTAATTGAAAGTGCTTCAAAAGCATAACACTCACTAAATGTCCAATATGCAATGAATCCGCTGTTGGGTCAATTCCCACATACGCTACACGCATCTGCTCCATCAAATGTTCTTCAGTGCCTGGCATAACGTCGTGGAGCATTCCTCTCCAAGTCACTTCTTCAATAAAATTTTTCATTTAATTATATTTTTCACAAAGATAGCCCAAAACCCTACAGTATGGAATAAAATTCCTCAAACCTTGCTCTTTTATTCGTTTTTTATTTTTATTCATTAGATATTGATAATACGGGCGTTGATTTTTAAGTTTCTCCTATAATTTTTCATATTGTAAAACATATCACTTATTTTTGTCTAAGGATATGATACTAATAACAGGAGCAACAGGTTTAGTCGGTACGCATTTATTGCTACATCTTCTTCAAACAGAAGGTGCGGTTCGCGCTATTTATAGAAATGAGGATAGTATTAAAAAAACGAAATCTTTTTTCTCTTTAAAAAAGGCAGACCACTTATTTCTAAAAATAGAATGGGTAAAAGCTGATATTACAGATATTCCAGCTTTAGAAGAGGCTTTTCAAAATATTGAGTATGTATATCACTGTGCTGCGCTTGTTTCTTTTGACCCAAGGGATGAAAAAAACCTGCGTAAGACGAATATTGAAGGCACAGCAAACTTAGTAAACCTATCGATTGACTTTAAAATTAAGAAATTCTGCTTTGTTAGTTCTATCGCTGCATTGGGAGAGACCTTAAAAAAAGACAATATCATTACAGAAAAAACAGATTGGAATCCTGAACTTTATCACAGTGACTATGCTATTACAAAGTATGGGGCTGAAATGGAGGTTTGGCGTGGTACACAAGAAGGTTTAAATGTAGTAATCGTTAACCCAGGTATAATCTTTGGTGTTGGCTTTAATAACGAAGGAAGCAACGAATTCTTTCACAAGGTTTCTAAAGATTTCCCTTTTTATACGAAGGGAATGGCTGCTGTAGTTAGTGCAACTGATGTAGTAAAAGCAATGACGTTATTAATGCAATGTGATATTGTAAACGAGCGATTTACATTGGTTTCAGATAATATCAGTTACCAAGATCTTATCAATGATATTGCGGACTTAATGGGAAAGAAAAGACCAACTATTAATGCTACAGCTACACATTGTAATTTAGCTTGGAGATTGGATTACTTTGTTTCTATGGTAACCCGAAAAAAAAGAAGCTTTACACGATCAATCGCGCAAGCTTCTCATTCTAAATATATTTATGATAACTCAAAAGTAATTCAAGCTATTTCATTTCAGTTTGAACCTATTCAAATTTATTTGTCTGAAGTATCTGCATATCACCTTCAGAAATCAAACGATCCTTCTTCTCTTTAAGTTCAGAAGACTTTTTCTCGTTTAATTTTTCTTCTAATTGCTTTCTGATAATGTCATCCTCTTTATCTTTTTCCTCTTCTTCTTTTGCAATTAATGAGTCTGTTTCTACTTTTAAAGCTTCAAGTTTTCTATTAATATTCTCTTGCATATTGTGATAAACACCTTCTTTCAATTCGATGTAATACTTATTGTTTTCAACAAAAGTTAGGCTATCAATATCATATTTTTTCAATATAGAATTCATATTCAATTGAGGCATACTATCTTCTCTTGAATAAGCACTTACACTTTCAATAGAATACAATAAAGACATATCAAATAGAATATCCTCCATTTTCTGTTCTTCAATAAAAGGGGTTGGTTTCTTTGCTTCGTTACTACACGAACCCAAAACTAATGCTGCTAATATTACTAAAAACTTATTCATTTATATCTTTTTATCTAACAAACAATAAACGTTGTCCTTTATGCTCTTCTTTCACTTGTCCGTTTTCGTAAGCTAAAAACCCATTGACAAATGTATGTGTGATTTTAGAACTAAATTGTTCTCCTTCAAATGGAGACCATCCACATTTATATAAAATATTTTCTTTACTTACTTCCCAAGATTGCTCTGTATCAACAATAGCGATATCTGCGTGATAACCTTCTTTAATAAACCCTCTTTTTTCAACTTGGAATAATATAGCAGGATTATGTGCTGTTTTCTCTACAATTGTTTCAATTGACAATCTACCTTGTTTATGAGCTTCAAACAAAGAAACCAAAGCGTGTTGAACTAATGGTCCTCCTGACGGAGCAGAAGTATATGCTTTACTTTTTTCTTCAAGTGTATGAGGAGCGTGGTCAGTAGCAATCACATCAATACGTCCATCATTCAATGCTTTCCATAAACCTTCTTTATCTTGCTCTGTTTTTACAGCAGGGTTCCACTTAATAAAGTTACCTTTTTTATCGTAATCTTTATCTGTAAACCAAAGGTGGTGAACACAAACCTCTGCAGTGATCTTTTTATCTTTTAAAGGAATGTCATTTCTAAACAATTCAGTCTCTTTAGCAGTAGATACGTGAAATACGTGTAACCTTGCTCCAGTTTTCTTAGCCAACTCAATTGCTTTAGAAGACGAAATGTAACAAGCCTCTTCACTTCTAATAATTGGGTGATACTTAACCGGAATATCATCACCATATTGCTCTTTGTATTGTGCTAAATTTCTTTGAATAGTTCCTTCATCTTCCGCGTGAACAGCGATAAGCATTGATGTACTTGAAAAGATTTTCTCTAAAACATCTTGGTTATCAACTAACATATTCCCAGTAGAAGACCCTAAAAACAATTTAATCCCAGCAACATTTCTTGGGTTTGTTTTTAAAACTTCTTCTAAGTTATCATTTGTTCCCCCCATCATAAAAGAGTAGTTAGCAAATGACTTTGTTGATGCTATTTGATATTTATCCTCTAAAATTTCTTGCGTAACAGCATTAGGAACTGTATTTGGTTGTTCAATAAAAGAAGTAATTCCCCCTGCAATAGCAGCACGAGATTCAGACTCGATATCACCTTTATGCGTTAACCCAGGTTCTCTAAAGTGAACTTGGTCATCAATCATACCAGGAATTACATAACTTCCTTTAGCATCAATAACTTGAACATCATTAGATACCTCGATAGAAGAACCAATTTTAGCAATTACCCCATCTTTAATTAAAATATCAGCATTAAAAATCTGACCTTCATTAACAATTTTTCCGTTGGTAATTAAATAGTGTGTCATTATAGTGTGTTTAGTAATTTGCGTAATCGTAGATTAATAACGCCAAAAATAGCTTCCTTTATAATTCCCCCAGACATTTTTGACTCACCTCTTGTACGGTCAGTAAAAATGATTGGTACTTCAGTTATCGGGAAGTTTTTAACGAAAGTTCTATATTTCATTTCAATCTGAAAAGCATATCCTACAAAGCGTATTTGATTAAAATCAAAACTTTCAAGAACTTGACGAGAGAAACAAACAAAACCAGCAGTTGTATCTTTAATATTCATTCCTGTTATCATTCTAACATAAATAGAAGCACCATAAGATAACAATACGCGGTTTAAAGGCCAATTAACCACATTTACTCCCGTAACATAGCGAGAACCAATTGAGAGTCCCTGATTAAGTTTACAAGCCTCTAAAAGCTTTCCTAAATCATTTGGGTTATGAGAAAAGTCTGCATCCATCTCAAAAATATATTGGTATTCTCTATTTAGAGCCCAACGAAATCCGTGTACATAAGCAGTCCCCAACCCATTCTTTCCCTCTCTCTTTTCAAGAAATAGACGGTTCGCGTATTTATTTTGTAGTTTAAGCACAGCGTCAGCCGTACCATCCGGTGAGTTATCATCTACAATCAGAATATGAAATTGCTGAGGCTGAGCCATTACAGCATCAATAATCAACTCAATATTTTCAATTTCATTATACGTAGGTATAATGACTAATCCTGATTCCATTTTATAATTGGTTTGCCACAAAAATAACCTTTTTCTATAAAGTTAGCACTTAAATAAAATACAAAGTGAACTCAATCCATTTTTTTGCTAATTTTGTAGGCATTATGGAGAATATAATTTTATTAGACCGCATAATTCCAAATAAAGATTGGGCTACAGCTTTATTCTTTATAGGGTTTTCTATTATTGCATTTAATAAAACAATCTTCGGTGTACGTTTTGCTGAATTTACAAGACTTGCCGTATCAGATAAATATTTAAAAATATACAAAGACAATACTAACTTACGAAATAGTTTTACACTGTCTTTTTTATTAGTACAACTATTATCTGTAACCTTCTTTATTCAAATAGTATTAAAATCATTTGAAGTAATTCCCTTTTACACATTTACTTCCTTTTTACAAATTCTAAACTTTACTGCAACTTTTATTATAGGAAAATATCTAATTGATAAAATCATTTCTATAACATTTGGCATAGAAGAATTTGCAGATGCATTAAACCTCCAAAAAGCAACTTATAGAAACTATATTGGAATGTTACTCTTGGGAGTTGATGTTTTACTTTTCTATAACAATATTAGCAATAAGATTATTATTGCAACTATTCTTTTTGCATTAATAGCAACAAATACCCTTTTATACATAGTTTTTATAAAAAACAATCAAAAATCAATATTAAATAAGTTGTTCTATTTTATTTTGTATCTTTGCACCCTTGAAATAGCCCCTTATTTTTTATTGTATTTCTGGTTTAAAAATATGGGAGCAATATAAGAAAGTACAATTATGAAAGTGAAAACAATTTTGGTTTCTCAACCAGAGCCTAAAGTAGAAAACTCACCTTACTTTGAATTAGAACAAAAATACAAGGTAAAAATTGACTTTAGACCCTTCATCCACGTGGAAGGTGTTTCAGCCAAAGAGGTAAGACACCAAAAAATTGATCTAGCCAATTTTACCGCGATTATTTTAACAAGTAAAAATTCTGTAGATCACTTCTTTCGGGTTGCTGAAGAAATGCGTTTCAAAATACCTGAAACACTTAAGTATTTTTGTCAATCAGAAGCAGTAGCATATTACTTACAAAAGTATGTTGTTTACCGCAAAAGAAAGATTTATGTAGGTCAAAAAGATTTTACTGAATTAGCACCATTGATCAAAAAGTATAAAGATGAAAAATTCTTATTACCTGCATCTGATCAATTAAACAGTGATGTACCAGCTACATTAAATGAACTAAAAGTAAATTGGACACCAGGAACTTTTTACAGAACAGTAATGAGTGATCTGTCTGATTTAGCTGATGTTAAATACGATGTATTAGCATTCTTTAGTCCAACAGGAATTAAATCTTTATTCAAGAACTTCCCGGACTTTACACAAGATAATACTCGTATTGCTGTATTTGGAACTTCTACTCAGAAAGAAGCTCTTGATAACGACTTAAGAGTTGATATCATGGCTCCTGCACCTGAGACTCCATCTATGACAATGGCTCTTGAAAAGTATATTCAAAAAGTGAATAAATAATTATAAAAAAACCTCTATGGAAATCCATAGAGGTTTTTTTATGATTATAATTAGAGCAAAAAAAAGCTTGCAATGTAATTTGCAAGCTTTTTTTATATTAAAGTATATTATAACTGTGGACCAGCAGCAACTAATGCTTTTCCTTCTGCATTGTTTGAATACAATTCGAAGTTCTTAACAAATAATGCAGCTAAATCTTTAGCTTTTTCTTCCCATTCAGAAGCATCCTCATAAGTATTACGTGGATCTAAAATGTTAGTATCTACTTCTTCTAAAGCTGTTGGAACAGCAAAGTTGTAAATAGGAACAATTGTAGTTTCAGCTTTCTCGATAGAACCATCTAAGATACGATCGATAATTGCTCTTGTATCTTTAATAGAAATACGTTTTCCAGTACCATTCCATCCTGTGTTTACCATATATGCAGTAGCATTGTGCTCCTCCATTTTCTTAACTAATTCTTCACCATATTGCGTTGGGTGTAGAGATAAGAAAGCTTTACCGAAACAAGCAGAGAATGTAGGCTCTGGTTTAGTAACTCCACGCTCAGTACCTGCTAACTTAGCAGTAAATCCTGATAAGAAGTAGTATTTAGTTTGTTCTGGAGTTAACTTAGACACTGGAGGCATTACACCAAAAGCATCAGCAGTTAAAAAGATAACTTTAGTTGCATGTCCTGCTTTAGAAACAGGCTTAACAATGTTATCAATATGATCAATTGGGTAAGATACACGTGTATTTTGTGTAACAGAACCGTCATTAAAGTCAATTTTTCCGTTAGCATCAACAGTAACGTTCTCTAACAAAGCATCACGACGAATAGCACCAAAAATATCTGGTTCATTCTCTTGGCTTAAGTTAATTGTTTTTGCATAACATCCACCTTCGAAGTTGAATACACCTTCATCATCCCATCCGTGCTCATCATCACCGATTAATTCACGTTTTGGGTCAGTAGATAAAGTTGTTTTACCTGTACCAGAAAGACCAAAGAAAACAGCAACATCACCATCTTGTCCTTTATTAGCTGAACAGTGCATAGCAGCCATTCCTTTTAAAGGCAAGTAGTAGTTCATCATTGCGAACATTCCTTTTTTCATCTCTCCACCGTACCAAGTACCACCAATAACTTGTACTTTCTCAGTCAAATTAAATGCAACATAAACTTCAGAGTTTAATCCAAAATCTTTGTACTCTTTGAAAGTAGTTTTTGATCCGTTCATTACTACGAAGTCAGGCTCACCAAAGTTAGCTAACTCTTCTTTCGTTGGACGAATAAACATATTCGTAACGAAATGAGCTTGCCAAGCCACTTCCATAATAAATCTAACTTTTAAACGAGTGTTTTCGTTAGCACCACAAAAAGCATCAACTACATACAATTTCTTTCCAGATAATTGTTTTACAGTGTTAGCTTTTAATGCATCCCATGTTTTGTTGTCAATTGGCTTGTTGTCATTTGGAGACTCAGGAGAATTCCACCAAATTGTGTTTTCTGTTACTGAATCTTTAACAATGTACTTGTCTTTAGGAGAACGTCCTGTAAACTCACCTGTCATTACATTAACAGCACCAAGTTCAGTCACTACACCTTTGTCATACCCTGTAAGATTTGGGTTTGTTTCTTCATTATATAAAACGTCGTAAGAAGGATTATAAATTACTTCTACAACATCTTTAATACCATATTTTTCCAGTGAAATTGATTCAGAATTATCCATTTTCATTATTTATGTTGTGTATTAATTTGTTTGCAAACTTAGAAATAAATTTAAAATATAAATATACAAAAGAATTATTTAATAGCATCTTTCGATTTAAGTACCTGAATACCAATATATATCCAAGCTGCTATAAATAAAACTCCGCCGATAGGTGTTATTGGACCGATTACTCTTAAGTCAATAGAAATCAAGTCTTTAAAGGTAAGTAGATAGATAGAACCTGAGAAAAACAATATCCCCAACAAAACCAAGTACATAGCTGTTTTTTTAGCCTTGTCTGAAATAAAACTACATAGTCCTATAAAAAGTAAGAATATTGCGTGATACATTTGGTAGCGCACACCCACTTCAAAGGTAGCAACCTGCGTTTCTGTAACCACTTTTCGTAATCCATGAGCTCCAAACGCTCCTAAAATGATACCTATAGCTCCTATAAAGGCAGCTATAGCAATAACTTTACGTCCCATCGATTTTTCTTTCAAATATACAACTTATCATACAAACTGTTAAAGTTTTTTTCACTAAAGAATTTTGACAGCTTCAAGAAATCATTATTTTCGTATATTCATAAACTAACCAACATATTATGACTAAAGAAATTCTAATTATTGGAGCTGGTAGATCGAGTTCCTCTTTAATTAAGTATTTACTTGAAAAATCAACAATAGAAAACCTCCACTTAACCATTGGAGACCTATCGTTAGAATTGGCAAAACAAAAAGCTATGGACCACCCTAATGCAACGCCTATTCAATTTGATTTATTCAACGAACAAGAAAGACAAGCTCTTGTTAATAAAGCAGACATTGTCATTTCAATGCTTCCTGCTGCTTTACACATTGAACTTGCAAAAGACTGTATCAAGTTTAAAAAACACATGGTTACTGCTTCGTATATAAGTGAAGCAATGCAAGAATTAGATCAACAAGCAAAAGAAAACAACCTTGTTTTTATGAATGAAGTTGGTCTTGATCCAGGTATTGACCATATGAGTGCTATGAAAATTATCCACGAAATAAAGAATCAAGGAGGTAAAATACTTTCTTTTGAGTCGTTTTGTGGAGGACTTATCGCTCCTGAATCTGACAATAACCTGTGGAATTACAAATTTACATGGAATCCAAGAAATGTTGTCTTAGCCGGACAAGGTGGTGCAGCGAAATTCCTACAAGAAGGACAATACAAATACATCCCTTACAATAAAGTATTCAGAAGAACAGAATTTCTAAACATTGAAGGATACGGCAAATTTGAAGCTTATGCCAATCGAGATTCCTTAAAATACCAACAAGCGTATGGACTTGATGATGCTAAAACAATTTTTAGAGGTACGATTAGAAGAGTTGGCTACTCGCGTGCTTGGAATCTTTTTGTAGAGCTTGGAGTTACTGATGACACATACAAAGTTGATAATTCGGAGAATATGACTTACCGTGAGTTTATCAATCTTTATTTACCATACCACCCAACAGATACAGTTGAAACCAAATTACGCCTTGCTTTAGGTATTGACCAAGATGATATTGTTTGGGAAAAACTCTTAGAACTTGATCTTTTCAACGCTACTAAAAAAATTGGTTTAAAAAATGCTTCACCTGCTCAAATTTTAGAGAAAATCCTAAACGACTCGTGGACTTTAGATGAACAAGATAAAGATATGATTGTTATGTATCATAAAATCGGTTATTTACTTGGTAATGAAAAGAAACAGATTGACTCTACAATGATCTGTATCGGCGATAACCAAGTTTATACTGCAATGGCAAAAACCGTAGGATTACCTGTAGCCATCGCTGCTTTAAAAATTTTAAAAGGAATTATAAATACCCCAGGAGTACAAATGCCAATCAAAGAAGAGGTTTACCTTCCAATCTTAGAAGAGTTACAAGAAAATGGTATTATATTCAACGAATACGAAGTACCTTACGAAGGTTATTAATTGCTCTTTTTCCCCTTTACGCAAGGGGAAAATATCTTAAATATTATATATGAAGTTACTATTTACATTTATTTGTTCCGCTATTATCTCGGTCGTAAGCTTTGGACAAAACATCAATTACGCTTACTTTGAGTTATCACAAGATTCAAAAAACGTTCAAAACATTGTATTAGAAATAGATGATCTTATTTTTAATATCTATCAAAATGGAACAGACTTTACTTTTAATCAAAAGCGTCCTCAGTTTAAAAGAGACGACTATTACGACTACTTTGATCCTGAACTTGACTACATTTCAAGAAACAACTCTGTAGAATATTACACCAATACATTTGATGAATACTTAAAAAACCGCGTCAAAAGAATAAACAATCTAAACATTGCTTACCTTGATCGCTTTAGTATGTACAACAATGGTAAAATAAAAAACATCGGTTCTATTTCTTTTGAATACTACGACCGATTCGATTGGAGTGAATTAGAAGGAAAAATAAAGAAAATAGGACCTTATAAAATAACTTATTACGACCGTTTTGATCGTAAAGAATTAGAAGGAAAGGTAAAATCTATTGGCGATGTAACATTAGAATACTATACTGTATTCGACGGTAACGGAATACCTGGCAAACTTAAAA
This sequence comes from Myroides phaeus, assembly GCF_009799805.1. Lineage (NCBI taxonomy): Bacteria > Pseudomonadati > Bacteroidota > Flavobacteriia > Flavobacteriales > Flavobacteriaceae > Myroides > Myroides phaeus. The sequence goes on along the minus strand of NZ_CP047050.1, from coordinate 1,281,834 downwards.
GAACAAAAGGCAACACGAAAACTATGCACGTAATGCCTGCTCCATCATATATTCCGTATTAATAAACTATTTCGGAATAGCTTGAATTAACTTTTTAGTATAATCTTTTTTAGGGGAACGATACAAGACATCTGCTTCAGCAATTTCTTCTATCTCCCCTTTATTCATTACAAGAATATTGTCCGACATATATTTAACAACAGCTAAATCGTGAGAAATGAATATATATGTAAATCCAAAGTTTTCTTTCAGTTCATTCAACAAATTCAACACTTGTGCTTGAACAGAAATATCCAATGCAGATACAGACTCGTCACAGATGATTAACTTTGGTTGTACGGCAACTGTTCTTGCAATACCGATACGCTGTCTTTGTCCTCCTGAAAATTCGTGAGGATATCTATCATACACACTTTCATCTAACCCTACTCGTTCCAAAATATCAATCACTTTCGCTTTTCTCTCTTTATCAGAAGCGTATAACTTATGAACAACCATTGGCTCTAAAATAGCCTCTCCCACTGTTTTACGGGGATTTAATGAAGAATACGGATCTTGAAAAATAATTTGAATATCTTTTCTAAGTGCACGAAACTCGCTACTACTCAATTTAGCAATATCTTTTCCTTTGTAGAATATTTCTCCTTTTGTAGCTTTATCTAACTGCAAAATCACGTTTCCAAGAGTCGATTTCCCACAGCCACTTTCTCCTACCAAACCAAGCGTTTCTCCTTCATAAATATCAAAATTGATGTCTTTTAAAGCGTGAAAAACTCCTTTCTTAAATAAGCTACCTGCTGTAATGTAATCTTTATAGATATTCCTTACGCGCAACAATGGCTCACCACTGTACAGCTGTTGATGCATTTGCTGTCTTTCTTCATCAGAAATAACATCATTAACAACCTTATTATCTAAAAAATCCTGAATAGTAGGCAACCTCTTTAATCGTTCATCCATAGAAGGACGAGAAGCTACCAACGCCTTAGTATATAATTCTTTTGGTTGATTGAAGACTTCAGAAGACCCTCCTTGTTCAACAATATCCCCTTTATACATCACTAATAAACGATCACTAATTGCAGAAACAAGATTCAAATCGTGAGAAATAAACAAAATACTCATCTGTGTTTCTTGTTGCAATTCCTTCAATAAACTAATAATTTCATTCTGAACAGTAACATCTAACGCAGTAGTTGGCTCATCTGCTATAAGCAAAGAAGGCTTACAAGCAATAGCCATAGCAATCATAACACGTTGCTTTTGACCACCTGATATTTGATGAGGATATTTGTTATAAACTTCTTTAGGATAAGGCAATTTTACTTTTTCAAATAAACTAACCACCTCTTTCTTAAGTTCAGAACCACGTAAATCTGTGTGTTCTACTAAAATTTCAGACACTTGTTCACCACAAGTAATAGAAGGATTTAGAGCACTCATCGGCTCTTGAAATATCATAGCAATTTCCTTTCCTCTTAAAGAGCGAAATTCACTATCCGATAAATGAGTAATATTTTGGTTTTTATAAAAAATATCTCCTTTAGAAATGCGAGAATTTTCTTTTGGTAATAAGCCCATTAAGGCTAATGAAGTAACGGATTTACCAGATCCTGACTCTCCTACTACACCCAATATTTCATTAGGCATTATATCAAAAGTACTACCCTTAATAATGGTATTCCATACTTTTTCCTTTAAGAAATCGATTTGTAAATTACTTACAGATAAAATAGGGGTTACATTGTCCATTATTACTTTTGATAAAACGTGATTAACAAAAATAATATAATAATTGTGATATAGATCTCTATTGATACGAAAGCTTGTAAACAATAAAATCTATACCACAATTTTCATATAGACAACCACCATATTAAGCTACTTTTACTTGATCATATTCTTTAACCAAAGTAACAACTGTTGGTGTTTTTTCTTTAAAATTACTAAATACAGGACACGCCAATTTCACTGCATCCATCCATTCTTTAAGTACTACAATTGAAGCCTCTGTAGTTGGCTTAACCATTACATCAATTCTTTTAAACTGTTGGATATCCTCTTCTGTTAAATCCTTTAGATTCACTTCACCAGAAACTTCAATTTGAATAGATTTCAAATCTAACCCTAAAGTTTTACCGATTAAATTACCAATTGCGTGAATACTTCCCGCTAATTTAGCAAGTAATAATTCACCTGAATTAGCATTTTCATCTCTTACTAATTCTCTACCATCTTTCACTGTAAAAGAAAAATTAGCCGTTTTTACTGCAAATTGTTGTTCTCTTACTGAAAATCCCAAAACTTTTAAAACTTGTTTCCCCATCTCTTTTTTAATTAATTCAATTACTAAATATTATATATAAAAAAAGGTTCTTTTAGCACACATACCAAAAGAACCCTCTATCAATTCATAGCTTTACAGCTTACTTACAAATAAATCAAGATATCACATTTGGCAACACACGCACAGGCGAGGTATGTACAAGACACATCCACTTATACGACGGCATAAACGATAAATAATTAATAATTGATTTCATTTGTAATTCTTATTAGTTCAAAAAAAAAGCCCCTGTTATATACAGAGGCCATCGATTTATATTTTTAAATATTCAAAATATTATAATACAGATAGCCTAAGCTGAAATGGAAGTACCATCAACTTAATCGAAGACCATGAATATGTTTGAATATTTTTCACTTTTATATCTTTATTTGTTTCAAAAATAGTAAAAATATATTTTAGCACCTACTACTGAACTAAAAATTTTAATATTTTTTTAACTTACACAGATAAAATCTCATCTTCAGTCAACAATTCCTCTTGTCTAAACTTAAGCAAAACTTGTGCCACAGCAACGACATCTTTTTCACAATAAATGATAATTCTATCTAAATTTTTCTCTTTATAGTACACTCTTGCGACCTCACTACCATCTATATCGTCTTTTGGAGAAGGAATGCCTAAAATTTTAGTCAAAAGTCGCAAAGATGTATAATTTTTAAAATCTCCTAACTTCCACAATTCCATTGTATCTAAGTGTTGAACCTCCCACGGTTTTTTCCCAAAAACACGCAACTTATTGGGGATTTTAACCCCATTTATCAACATTCGTCTAACTAAAAAAGGAACATCGAATTCCTTGATATTATGGCCACATAACAGCTTTTCTACACCTCCAAAATACCCTTCTAATAAATTCGCGAAATTCACCAGTAATTCCTTTTCTTCACCTGCATAACTTGTTGTTCTAAATTGGCGCTCTCCATTCTTGTAAACAAAGTATCCAACCGAAATACAAATGATCTTTCCGAATTCTGCCCATATACCCGCTTTATCATAAAATTCTTCTGCTGTAAATTCATCCTTGCGTTGATATGCAGTCTTCGCTTCATACAACATTTTCATTTCATCATCTAATTCAGAAAAATCAGCACATTCAGGTACTGTTTCAATATCTAAAAACAAAAGGTTTTCAAGAGATAGTCTATCAATCATACGTTTATTTTTTAGTCTGTTCCATCATATTATATGCTTCATCAATATACAAGTAAAGATCATTGCTATGCGGATCTTCTTCTGTTTGCAAACCTTTAATATGACCAAGGCGAACAATAACAACATTGTCTTTCGGAGAAACAATTACAAATTGTCCTAAATGCCCTCTCATATAAAAGAAATCTTGTCCCCTATGCTTTACCAGCCACCAACCATAACCATACTCTGGTCCATTAGCAAACTGTTGTGTAATTGACTTTGCTACAAAAGTACTATCTAAAATCTGCTCACCATTCCACTTTCCATAATCTTTGTACAATTTTCCAAATCTTGCAAAATCACGCGCATTACTCGTAAAACAACAATACGATTTTTCAACCCCATCTCCTTCGTGATCTATTTGCCACAAGGCAGGCAACTCAGCCCCCATTGGTTTCCAGAAATATTCTGATACATAATCTGACAAGTACCTACCTGTTGCTTTCTCCAAAACCATTGTCAACAATTCCGTATCGCCACTTTTATAAATAAACTCCTGTCCCGGCTTATCCTTTATCTCAATCCCCAACATCACATCTCGCAAGTTTTTATCAAAATAAACTCTTGTCATAACAGAAAACGCACTATAATACGACTCATCCCAATCCATTCCAGAAGACATCGTAGACAAATCTCCTACCGTTAGTTCATCTTTATACTTCCCTTTAATCTCAGGCAAATAATTAACCACAGGTTCATCCAAACTCTTAATCTCTCCTCGTTGCAAAGCCTTTCCTAAAGCGGCAGAAACAACACTTTTAGCCATTGAAAACGAATTCGTATAAGAATCCTTTCCGTAACCATCATAATAACTCTCGTGCCATATACTATCATTTTTAATAATGACATAAGCTATTGTCTCTAACTCTTTGTGTGTTTGCTCCAACTTTTCACTTGGCTTAACCGTATTATATTCTTTAGAAACAGGCCAAGGCTGTCCAACTGCATTCTCTATCTTTCGAGTAGGGAAATATTTATAATCGTCTAAAAAAGCAGTTTTATACCCATTAAAATAGATTGTGCGAACGGCGGTAAATAAATAATCTACTTTAAAAATATAAGCAAGTGCAATAATTGCTATCACTATAACAGCAAACCACTTTAAAAACTTTGCGAAGAACTTCATAATAATCATAATTGGTTGAATTATATAAATTTAGACAAATAAAACTTCCTCAACGATACTATCTGAAAATATTCCCAACATTATCGAAAAGAATTATCTTTGCACTCACGACAATAACATTATCGGATTAATATGCATTTTATATCACCTCAATTAGAAAAATACGCAGCAGATCATACAGAAAACGAACCTGTATCATTAGCTAACTTAGATAAAGAAACACACCGTAAAGTATTACAACCAAGAATGCTTAGCGGACACTTTCAAGGGCGCTTTTTAAGCATTGTTACAAAACTTATCAATCCTAAACACATTTTAGAGATTGGAACTTTTACAGGATATGCAACATTGTGTTTAGCGGAAGGGTTACAAGAAGGAGGTACAATTGATACAATTGACATCAAAGAAGAATTAATCGACTTTCAACGCAAGCATTTTGACGCATCTCCCTATGGAGCTCAAATACATCAACACTTAGGTAGTGCGTTAGACATTATCCCTACCTTAGACAAGAAGTTTGACTTAGTTTTCATTGACGCTGACAAACCTAACTATTCTAACTACTTTCATCTTATTATCGACAAGATGAATAAAGGAGGAGTTATTCTTTCTGACAATGTTTTATGGTCAGGAAAAGTTTTAGAAGAAATTCAGGAAAACGATAAAAGTACAGTTGAAATCGACAAATACAACAAACTTTTAAAAGACGATCCGAGAATCGAAACAATACTATTACCTATCAGAGATGGTTTAACAATCTCAAGAGTAAAATAAACAAAAAGGGCTTGATTTTCATCAAGCCCTTTTTCGTTATATATCTTAAACTAATTTGTCTTTATATTTTACTTCTATCCATTTAAACAACTGATAGAATAATGTTCCGAATACTACACCAGCGCACATACCTACGAAAATATCTCCTGGGAAGTGCATTGACAAATAGATTCTACTAAATGAAAACACTAAAGGGAAGATAAATACTAAAAATGCGTATTTATAATATCTTCTCAAAATTAAAAACAAGAACAACATTGTTGCTGTTGAGTTAGAAGCGTGTCCTGAGAAAAAACTCAACGTTGGACTACACTTAACAATACGCAACATATCTTTAATGTCTTCCGTATTACAAGGTCTTGGTCTTGCAACCGTATACTTAACCAAATTTGTCATTTGATCTGTAAACGCAATCAAACAAGCTAAACAAAGTAAAATAACACCTAACTTTTTAATCGAAACCTTTTTGTAAACCGTATATAAAAGGAGAAGAAAAAAAGGCAACCAGTTAATTTGTTTTGTGATAAACAACCAAAACGGATCATACGTTGGCGATCCTATATTGTTTAGCGCAATCATTAACTCTTTGTCAAATTGTACTAATGTTTCTAACATTAACTTTGTCTTTTAATTGGTCCTGTAATACTCTCTAAGTCCTCTTTTTGCTTTTCAATCTCTTGTTGAATATCTTTCATTGGATTGATATCTACATCAAAAGTTTCTTTTATATCTTTCGTAATACCCGATTGATCAGCTGTTTTATTAATTTCTTGTTTGATGTCGTTAGTAGCGTTTTTCAACTGCGCCATAAACTTACCAAATGTGCGCGCCATCTCAGGCACTTTATCAGAACCAAACAACATTAGTATAATTACTATGATGAAAAATAACTCACCACCACCGATTCCGAACATATCACTCTATTTTACAAGTTTATAAGGCTACAAATCTACAAAGTTTATTAATTTATAGCACAATAATTTAGAAAAGCATTTGTTAAACTATTGAATTAATTTACTCTTTTTATCCTCTTCTAATTTTTCACGTATTAATTCCAAAAACTCTAAAGCTAATTCACCTGTACGTGTTTCCACTGCATTTTTATTTGGAACAGAAGCGTTTAGCACAGATGACATCAATTCATCTGTCGCTACATAGTAAGCAAAACCAACCAAATAGTCTTTCGGAATACTATAATCCTCATTTAATTTCTCTTCAGGAATCATCCTTAAAAATTTCTCTTTACGCATTTCCTGTTTCTCATAAACCAAAGCTTTCTTCAGCATTTTTGTTCTACCAGAAATCCAGTTAACAACAGCATCAATTGGAATTAAACCACTTCCTGATGTTGCAGTGTACAGTCGTCTCTCTGCTGGCGTATATTTCTTTATGCCTTTTGGTACAATGCCAAGTGATTCTGAACTAATCTTTGTAATTACAATCTCATCTAATTCTGTATAAAGTTCATTAGCCTCTAAGGGAAATAAAACAATATCACGTTTTAAATCTACTTCATCTATTGCGTGTCTGTAGCCAATAAAAAAAGCACCAGAAAACATAACTGTATCAGTCTCCCTCACCATCATATTAAAATACCCACCTTTCTCAGTAGTTAACGATTCTCCTGTATTTATATTAGAAACATAAATTCCTTCTAATCTTTTTGAGCGAGAAACAACTTTCCCACTTATCATTTTACGCTCTTGTGCTTCTACGTAAGAAAAGCTAAATACAAATAAAAGCGCTAAAAATATTCTCATCATACATTTATATACTTAAAAGTAAAAATATCCTATTCCCAAAGACTTTGAAACTTTATCAAAGCAAACTTATGTTAAATCTATAACCAACCCCATTATAGACAATTGTATGCCCTGTATTAACAATATCTACATTTTGTTATGTAATAAACTAAAACATAATTATATTGTCTCAACGAATTTTTAAAAGAAGAATTAGAAATCCTTAATTACAATTAAACGAACTATTTTTGTAAAAATTACTATCATTATGAAAAATATTATAATTGCAAGTACTTCTACTGTTTACAATAGTGACTATTTAGCTTACTTATTACCTACATTAGAAGAACACTTCAAGCATACAAATACTATCTTATTTATTCCTTATGCACGTCCAAGTGGCATTTCTCACGACGATTATACAGCAAAAGCAAAAGAAGCTTTTAAAAACATCGGGAAAGACGTTAAAGGAATTCACGAATTTGAAGACCCTATTCAAGCTGTAAAAGAAGCAAAAGGTATTTTTACAGGAGGAGGAAATACATTCTTACTTGTTAAACAATTATATAGAACAGAAACAATTACTGCTATTCAAAATGCGGTAAATAATGGAACACCTTATTTAGGATGTAGTGCTGGTAGTAATATATGCGGACTAACAATGGAAACAACCAATGATATGCCTATTACTTACCCCCCTTCTTTTAAAACATTTGGGTTTGTACCTTTCAATATCAACCCGCATTACTTAGATCCGATTGAAGGTTCTACACATATGGGAGAAACAAGAGAAACGAGAATTAATGAATTTCACACCTTAAACACCCAACCTGTTGTAGGCCTTAGAGAAGGAAGTTGGATTGAAGTAAAAGGAGATTCTTTTGTTTTAAAAGGAACACTTACTGCGCGTATTTTCGAACAAGGAAAAGAAGCCATTGAAATTGCCCCAGAAACAGAATTAAATTACTTAAAATAAAAAAGAGTCCTTGGGTTACTACTCAAGGACTCTTTTTGCATATTATTGTTTACAAAAAAAGCCTAAGAAAACTTAGGCTTTAGAGCGGAAGACGAGGCTCGAACTCGCGACAACCAGCTTGGAAGGCTGGAGCTCTACCAACTGAGCTACTTCCGCAGGTGATGATATTTGAAAACTTTCATCAAGTTTTTGGAGCGGAAGACGAGGCTCGAACTCGCGACAACCAGCTTGGAAGGCTGGAGCTCTACCAACTGAGCTACTTCCGCAGATGATGATATTTGAAAACTTTCATCAAGTTTTGGAGCGGAAGACGAGGCTCGAACTCGCGACAACCAGCTTGGAAGGCTGGAGCTCTACCAACTGAGCTACTTCCGCAGGTGATGATATTTGAAAACTTTCATCAAGTTTTTGGAGCGGAAGACGAGGCTCGAACTCGCGACAACCAGCTTGGAAGGCTGGAGCTCTACCAACTGAGCTACTTCCGCAGATGATGATATTTGAAAACTTTCATCAAGTTTTGGAGCGGAAGACGAGGCTCGAACTCGCGACAACCAGCTTGGAAGGCTGGAGCTCTACCAACTGAGCTACTTCCGCAGATGATGATATTTGAAAACTTTCATCAAGTTTTTGGAGCGGAAGACGAGGCTCGAACTCGCGACAACCAGCTTGGAAGGCTGGAGCTCTACCAACTGAGCTACTTCCGCAGGTGATGATATTTGAAAACTTTCATCAAGTTTTTGGAGCGGAAGACGAGGCTCGAACTCGCGACAACCAGCTTGGAAGGCTGGAGCTCTACCAACTGAGCTACTTCCGCTTTTGTGGATGCAAATATAAGGCTATTTTCAAACTTCTTGCAAGCATTTTTCAATATTTTTTTTCTAATGAATCAGATTTTCATTCCAACAAAGAAACAGACACCTCTTTCTAAGTTTCACTTTATTTACAGAATATTAAGAGCAAATAAAAAAATCAAAAAACAAGTCATTCTTAAAACACTCTTAAAAACCTAATTAACAATATAATAGATAATAAATTAAAAAAAGTATTATTATCTTTGAACTATACATCTTTAACCAGTTAATGCCTTCATAAAAGGCAATTCTTTTTGAAATCGTCCAATATTCTTTTGAAGAAGATTTCAAAAAAAACTCTATCTGTCTTCATTATATTGTAAGACAAGTCTACTTTTAGCAAACCCTTAATTAGATTTTCTTCGGAAAAAGGGCCTTTTTTCCGAACCTCTCTTGAGCGATTCCCGAACAAGTCCCGAACAAATACATATAGAAACCTACTGTCTTTATCGTCCTTTGTTGTTTATACTATTAATAATTACCTCTTCTCTTTTACTCCAAAAACACAAGATACACTTATCTTAAAAATTTAACATTTACTTAAAACTCAAACATATATTAATCAGTCAATTATAGTTACTTTTACAACACAGCTTGCGAAAACACTATAAAAATGGATTAAACTCTATCTTTATATATTTTAATATAACTTTTAGTTTGTTTAGTTCGGTAATTACAAAACTAACACTATATTTGCACCTTAATTATGTAATATATAAGATGCAATACGATCAAAGATTAGTTGATTTATTTCAAGATTACTGTGCCCATTACGAGTTAGTTTACCACTTTTCTCCATTGACAGCACAGATTTACACTTATATTATGTTTAACAATAATAGAGATGGTGTGACTTTTGATGAGTTAGTTGAAAAACTAAACGCAAGTAAAAGTTCTGTTTCTACAAGTTTGAATCTATTGATATCAAACAATCAAATTGAACATTTTAATAAGATTGACGAACGGAAACGTTTTTTTAGGTTAAACCCTAATTATATAACGATAAGACTACAATTAATTAAAGACTTACTGGACAGAGAACAAATTCTAAGTTTGAAAATGAAAAACTACTTAGAAGAAGGAATGATTAATTCTAACAACTGTCAAGGGAAGATGAATTTATACATTGAACACTTAGAAGAAAGTATATCACAACTCACAAAAACAATTGAAAAACTAAAAAGTACAAATTAAGTTATTATATGAAACGTTATTTCTATACTACAGTTCTTGCAACGCTTGCAATAAGCGTTACATCTTGTGGAAAAAAAGATCAGCAAGCTCCTGCACATGGCCCAATGCCATACAAAGTAATTGAAGTACCTACACAGAATGTTATAGGTTACAATACTTTTCCAACAACAATTCAAGGTAAAACGACAAGTAGTGTTAGAGCTAAAATTGCTGGATATATTCAGGAATTATATGTTGACGAAGGTTCTATCGTGAAAAAAGGACAACCTCTTTTCAGACTTGAAACAAATATGCTTAATGAAAGTGCTGATGCTGCTAAAGCTTCTGTCAGAACTGCTGAAGCTCAAGTAAGCGTTGCTCAAGTTAATGTTGATAAATTGACACCTCTTGTGCAAAAGGGAATTATCAGTGCTATTGAATTAAAAACTGCTGAGGCAAACTTAGCAAGTGCTAAAAGTCAATTAGCTGCTGCTAAAGCACAACACCAAAGCATTGTTGCAAATATTGATTACTCTATCATTAAAAGTCCTATTGACGGAATCGTTGGAGCTATCAATTACCGTGTTGGTTCTCTTGTTAGCCCAAGTGATCCAAATCCATTAACTATTGTTTCTGACGATAGCGAAATGTTTGCCTACTTCTCAATGAATGAAAAAGATTATTTCAACTTCTTGGAAAATATTCCTGGAAAATCATTGAAAGAAAAAGTAGCTAATTTACCTGAAGTTAAACTTGTGCTTGCAAACGGACAAACGTATGAAACACCTGGTAAAATTGAAACAATTACAGGGCAAATAAACACTGCTACTGGTACTGTTCAAGTACGTGCTCTTTTCCCAAATAGTGGACATATTTTAAGCAACGGAAACAGCGGTAAATTATTAGTTCCTCAAGAACATAAAGATGTTGTGGTTGTTCCTGAGTCTGCTACATTCGAGCAACAAGGACAAGTATATGTGTTTGCAGTGGTTAACGATACAGCTAAAGCAGCTAAAATCGAAGTTATTGATCGTGTAAACAAACTTGCTGTTGTTAAAGAAGGACTAAAACAAGGAGACAAAATTGTTGGTGCTGGTTTAGGTACATTAAGACCTGGAACTGCTATCACACCACAGCCAGTGAAATTTGAGTCTATTAATGAAAACATTCACACAACGTTTTAAACTATGTTAAAAACTTTTATTGAAAGACCTGTATTATCTACAGTAATTTCTATCTTAATAGTAATCTTAGGGGTGCTGGGACTATCAGCACTTCCTGTGACGCAATATCCTGATATTGCACCACCGACAGTTCAGATTGCTGCAGCTTATCCTGGAGCGAATGCTGAAACGGTGATGCAATCTGTGATTATCCCAATCGAAGAACAAGTGAATGGGGTTGAAAACATGGACTATATTACATCTACTGCAAGTAATGATGGTAGTGCAAGTATTCAAGTTGTATTTAAGCAAGGGGTTGATCCTGATATTGCTGCGGTAAACGTACAAAACCGTGTGGCTCGTGCTACACCGTTATTACCAGCAGAGGTAACTCGTTCTGGGGTAACTACTCAGAAACAGCAAACCAGTGCTTTAATGTTCTTGTCTTTCTATTCTACAAGTCCAAATTACGATGCTATCTACATTCAAAACTACATGAATATTAACGTTATTCCTGAGTTAAAACGTGTTAGTGGTGTTGGAGATGCACAAGCATTTGGATCGAGAAACTACTCGATGCGTATCTGGATTGACCCTGTAAAAATGAAGGCTTATAACTTAGTCCCTTCTGATGTTGTACGTGTATTAAACGAACAAAGTTTGGAGGCTACAGCTGGACAGTTAGGTGAAAATAACGGGGAGGCTTTCCAATATGTTATCAAATATAGTGGTAGATATAAAACACAAGAACAATATGAAAATATTGTTGTTAAGTCATTAAACAACGGACAAATCTTAAGATTAAAAGATGTTGCTAATATTGAATTAGGAGCTCAATCTTATGTAGGTAGTTCTGCTCTTGATGGACATCCTGCTGTTGCTATGGCAATTTACCAAACGCCTGGTTCTAACGCACAGGAAATTATTCAAGACTTACACGTGCAATTAGAGCGATTAGGTAAAAACTTACCTGACGGTTTAGAGTACAAAGTATTGATGGATACAAACGAATTCTTAGATGCATCGATTAGTAAAGTGGTTCACACCTTAATTGAAGCATTTATCTTAGTATTCGTAGTAGTTTACATCTTCTTACAAGATATTAGATCTACGTTAATTCCTCTTATTGCAGTTCCTGTGGCAATTGTAGGTACATTCTTCTTCTTGAATGTATTTGGATTCTCATTGAACTTACTTACGCTTTTCGCACTTGTACTGGCCATTGGTATTGTGGTGGATGATGCCATCGTTGTTGTCGAGGCCGTTCACGCGAAAATGGAAGAAACAGGCCAAGAAGCTTTAGACGCGAGTATCAATACAATGGGTGAGATTTCTGGAGCAATTATCTCGATTACTTTAGTAATGTCGGCGGTATTTATTCCTGTAACATTTATCTCAGGTCCTACAGGAGTATTCTACAAACAATTTGGTATTACCTTAATTGTGGCTATTATTATTTCTGCAGTAAATGCCTTGACATTGAGTCCTGCTTTATGTGCGGTTTTCTTAAAACAACACGGAAGTAAAGAAGGTAAAAAGAGAAACTTTATTCAACGTTTCTTTGATGCTTTCAACGTAGGATTTAACCGTCTAACACAAAAATATGGTAACTCATTCAAGTTCTTATTAAAACATAAATGGGTAACTTTCTTAATCCTTTTTGCTTGTATTGGACTTACATTCTATGCGTCTAAAACAATGCCTTCAGGATTCGTTCCTAATGAGGATAGAGGGTTTATTATGGGGAACATTGAACTACCTGCAGGTGCATCTCAAGACCGTGTAGTAAGTTTACAACAAGAGTTCTCTAAAATCGTTGAAAATATTCCAGGAGTTGATGGGGTAACCGTTGTATCTGGATTCTCTTTCATTAACGGACAAGGTTCTAACTACGGTATGGCGATGATTAAACTATTGCCTTTCGAAAAAAGAACTACACCAGAATTAGCTACTGATGTTGTAATTGGTAAATTATTTGGTATCGCTGCTACGCAGTTCCAAGATGCGAGAATGATTTTCTTCCAACCACCAAGTATCCCTGGTTTTGGTATGTCTTCTGGTTTTGAAATGAAATTATTAGATAAATCTGGAGGTGACTTAACGCACTTTGACGAAAAATCAAAAGAATACTTAGGTGCTTTAATGCAACGTCCTGAGATTTTATATGCACAATCTTCTTTCAATACGAACTATGCACAGTATGAATTAGATCTTAATATTCCAAGAGCAAAAGAATCTGGTGTATTAGTAAATGACATCTTCTCTGCATTACAAGGATATATTGGAGGTATTTATGCGGCTGACTTTACACGTTTTGGTAAACAATACCGTGTAATGGTTCAATCATTACCAGAATATCGTTCAGATGTAAATAGCTTAAGTGATATTTATGTAAGAACAGCAACAGGTGAAATGACTCCGATTACACAGTTCGTTAATTTGAAAAAAGTGTACGGACCACAGTCAATTAACCGTTACAACTTATTTACATCTTCAAACGTAGCTGGTGCTCCAAAACCTGGTTACAGTTCAGGAGATGCTATTAAAGCAATCCAAGAAGTTGCAGAACAAACTTTATCATCAAACTACAGTATTGACTTTACAGGTCTTACTCGTGAAGAGATTAACGCTGGTTCACAAACTATCATTATTTTCTTCTTATGTGTGGTATTCGTTTACTTCTTATTGGCTGCTCAATACGAAAGTTATTTATTGCCTTTTGCTGTAATTTTCTCTTTACCTACAGGTATTATGGGAGCTTTCATTGCTCAGAAATTTGCAGGATTAGAAAACAATATTTACTTCCAAATTGCCCTGGTCATGCTGGTTGGTCTTCTTGCGAAGAACGCCATTCTTATCGTTGAGTTTGCGGTTCAAAGACGTAAACATGGTGAATCAATTGCTGAGTCAGCTATCAACGGTGCGAAAGCGCGTTTAAGACCAATTTTAATGACATCATTTGCCTTCATCTTAGGATTAATGCCATTGGTATTTGCAAAAGGTGTTGGTGATGTAGGAAACAGATCTATTGGTACTGGAGCTGCATTTGGTTTATTAATTGGTACTATCATTGGGGTATTCGTTATTCCTGTTTTATATGCAATATTCCAATATCTTCAAGAGAAAATTAAACCAATCAAATTTGAAGAGATTAAGCAAGGATAATATGAAAAAACAAACATTATATAGAGTATTACCGGTTGCGCTTTTAGCACTTACTATGCAGTCTTGTTTCGTTGCAAAAACGTATGATAGACCTGAAGTAATTGATGAGCAACAATACCGTTCTGATAAAATATCTCAAGACACTCTTTCTATGGCAAATATGTCATGGAAAGAGTTATTCTCTGACCCTATTTTAGTTGATTATATCGAGAAAGGATTAGAGAACAACTTAGATATTAGAATAGCATTACAAAATATTAATGCTGCTCAAGCATATATGCAACAAGGGAAATGGGGATATGCTCCTACATTAAATCTTGGTGCTAACTATACACACTCAAACCAATCTAAAAACTCTATTACAGGGCAAATGATCGGTTATACAAGAGTAAAAAACGACTTGTATGATGTTACAGGTTCATTCTCTTGGGAACTTGATGTATGGGGAAAAATTCGTAGTAATAAAAGAGCTTTTGCTGCTGGGTACTTACAAACTGTATCTGCTCATCAAGCTGTGAAAACTCAGCTTATTTCTACTATTTCAACAACTTATTTCCAATTGTTAGCTTTAGACCAACAAAAGAAAGTAACTGAACAAACTATTATCAATAGAACAAACAGTTTAGAGACTATCGAAGCGTTAAAAGAAGCTGGAAAGGTTAATGAAGTTGCTGTTAAACAAACACAAGCACAGTTATTCAACGCTAAGGCTTTGCTTATAGACCTTGAAACTAATATCAAACTAACAGAGAATGCTTTTAGTATTTTATTAGGTGGAACTCCTGATAAGGTTGAAAGAGGTAGCTTACTTGACCAAAAACTAAACACAGATCTTTCTGTTGGGGTACCAATGCAATTATTAAGCAATAGACCTGATGTAAGAGCTGCTGAATATGGTTTAGTAAATGCTTTTGAATTAACTAATGTAGCTCGTAGTAACTTCTACCCTTCAATCCGTTTAACGGCAAATGGTGGATTACAAAGTGTTGATTTCTCTAAATTGTTTGATACAAACTCATTCTTTGCTAATATCATTGGTGGGCTTACGCAACCATTATTTAATGGTAGACAGATTAGAACGCAACACCAAGTTGCACAAGCAAAACAAGAAACAGCGTATTTAACTTACAGAAAGGCAATATTAAATGCATCTAAAGAAGTTTCTGACGCATTGTATTCTTTTGAAAATTCAACTAACAAGTTGACATTGAAAAAACAAGAGTATGAGGCTTATGAAAAAGCAACTGAATACTCTGAAGAATTGTTAGTGAATGGTATGGCTACTTATCTTGATGTTCTTACAGCAAGAGAAAGTGCACTTGCCGCTCAACTTGCTTACATTAATACAGAATTATCTCAACTTACCTCAATTGTACAATTGTACAGAGCTGTGGGTGGTGGTATAAAATAATTTAATTGTTAATTGTTATTCATTAAAAAAGAGTAGTTATTTGGTTAACTACTCTTTTTTTTATCTTTGAATTATGAATCTATCAAGACATATTTTTCCGTATCTCTTTCCTAAATATACTTGGAAGCGCATCACTGATCAAAAAGTTGTTTACTTAACTTTTGACGATGGCCCTATTCCAGATATTACAGAATGGGTATTACACCTATTGGAAAAATACAATATAAAAGCTACTTTCTTTTGTATTGGAGATAATGTTCGAAAACATCCTGAAGTATTTAAACAAATAGTAGCATATAAACATCGCATAGGAAACCATACATTTAATCATTTGAATGGATGGAAGAATGAAAAAATCACTTATGAAGAAAACATTCTACTTGCACACGAAGAGATGGCTAAACACACTATTTTACCTAAACTATTATTCAGACCTCCTTATGGTAAAATAAAACAAAATCAAGGGAAAGAACTTTTAAAACGAGGGTATGAAATAATTATGTGGTCACATATTTCAAAAGATTACGATAAGAATATCTCCTCTGAAAAATGTTACCAAAACGCTATTTCAGCTATTCAACCTGGTAGTATCATTGTTTTTCACGACAGTATAAAAGCTGAAAAAAACTTAAAATATGCACTACCAAAAACAATAGAATACCTTATCAAGGAAGGTTACTCTTTTGGAATATTATAAAGTCTTAGTAACACTGATTAAAGAATTAACATCCATTACACCGCTTTGGCGCCAAATCATTGTACCTCTTTTATACAACATCATTGTTGGAACTTGTTTAATTCTAAGTGCTTCAACTAATTCATTATTTTTCTCTACATCAATCTTAACAATCTTAAGTTTGTCCCCCATTATTGCAGCTACATCGTGTAGGATTGGATTCATTGTTGTACAGGCTTCATTCCACTTTGCAAAAAAATGAATTAACACCGGTACTTCTGCCGTTACTAAATCTCCAAATTTTGACATATAACTTTAATTTATTTTACTCTAAACTCTTTTTACTCTACAAAAATATTATTTTTTATAGAATTACCTTACTTTTTTCTCTTTAATTCAATCACCGTTATTTCAGGCCAAATACCCGTTCTACCTTGATAGGCGTGATACCCAAAACCACGATTAACATAGATGTATTTCCCTAAGTTTTCATATAGTCCTGCCCACTGTTTATAAACATATTGTATTGGACTCCATTTAATAAAACCAGGGATCTCTATTCCAAACTGACTCCCGTGCGTATGCCCTGCTAATGTCAATTGAAAGTTTTTCTTGTGTCCGCGTATTTGTGCATCCCAATGTGATGGATCGTGACTCATTAAAATTTTAAAATCTTTTGCCTCTACGCCTTCTGACGCTTTGTCTAAATCACCATACTGCATAAACTTCACTCCCCAATCTTCTACTCCAACTAAAGCAATGCGCTGTCCGTCTTTCTCAAACCATACATTTTCATTTCGCAACAACTTAAAGCCTAACGCAGGACTAATATCGCAAATTGCCTTGAAGTTTGCATCACGCTCTTCTTTAGTATCCCAATTTACATAATCTCCATAGTCGTGATTTCCTAAAATTGAATACTTCCCATATTTATATTTTTTTATCTTTTTGAAAACATCAAACCAAGGTACCATCTCATCGGCAATACTATTTACGATATCTCCTGTAAACAATAAAGCATCTGATTCTTGTTGATTAATCAAATCAATAGCATATTCAATTTTTTCTTTGTTGTCAAAACTTCCACAGTGAATATCAGACAAATGTGTAAACTTAAATCCATCAAAAGCCTCTGGTAAATCTTCAAACTCTATAATGTGTTTATACACTTGAAACTTATAACGCCCTATTGTTATTCCGTGCAATACAGATAAAAATGGAATCGCAGCAACACCTAAAGCGATATTTGCTACAAACTTTCTTCTTCCTGGTAAAAAACTTTCTTGCTTGCTTCTCTCTTCTTTAGTCCTTTTGAAAAAAGAAAATATCCCTCTAACGATTCGTGTTAAATCTTCAAAAATTAGTAAAAGTGCAATTAACAATTTAGGTAAATAAACCAATACTACTAAAGCCATAGCAACCATCGACTGATGATTCTTAGCGTGATGACGGTCAAATTGTGATAAACCGTAAGCGATATATGCTATTACCAATACAGAAATAATCACATATAGCCTTTTCATTAACTTGCTTTTTGTTATTTGTCTTACTGCTTGAAACGTATAAAACTCACACAAAACAAGAACTAATCCTAAAATAGGAATTGTCTCCATATCAATAATCTATAAATAACAAATTTACCTTTTTGTTTAAAGTATAAAAAAATCTTTAACAACTTTTAATATTCCTTAGAAATTATAAAAAAAGAAACTCATTGTACGCTCTTTTGTCCTTATACAAAATCACTATCTTTGAAAACATTATAATTTAATTCAATAAAAACCATATTCAAAATGGCTAATAAAAACCGCCTTTTCTTATTAGATGCCTATGCCTTGATCTTTCGTGGCTATTACGCATTTATCAAAAATCCAAGAATCAACTCGAAAGGACTTGATACTTCAGCAATATTAGGTTTCATGAATTCCCTTTTAGATGTTATCAAAAGAGAATCTCCTGACCACTTAGCTGTTGCCTTTGACAATGGAGGAAGTAGAGATCGCGTGGCTTTATTTCCAGAATATAAAGCAAACAGAGATGCAACTCCTGAAGCTATTAAAATAGCTATTCCTTATATCAAGGAAATACTTACGGCTATGCATATTCCAATTGTAGAGGAAAAAGGATATGAAGCAGATGACTTAATTGGAACTCTTTCTAAACAAGCAGAAAAAGAAGGTTACGAAGTTTATATGGTAACCCCTGATAAAGATTACGCACAACTTGTTTCTGAAAATATCTTTATGTACAAACCTGCTCGTATGGGTAATGGTATTGAGATATGGGGTGTAGACAAAGTAAAAGAGAAATTTGAAGTAGAACATCCTTTACAGGTAATTGATTACTTAGGAATGATGGGAGATGCTGTAGATAATATTCCTGGATTACCAGGGGTTGGTGAAAAAACGGCAAAGAAATTTCTTAAAGAATACGGATCAATGGAAAATCTTTTAGCTAATACAAATCAGCTGAAAGGTAAAATGAAAGAAAATATTGAAGCTAATATTGAAAAAGGACTATTGTCTAAAAAATTAGCTACAATTATGCTTGATTGTCCTGTACAATTCAACGCTGATAATTATGTTCTTGAAAAACCAGATATTGAAAAATCTGAAGCTCTATTCAATGAATTAGAGTTTAGAAGAATGAAAGAACAGTTTGACAAAATTTTCAACGATGGTAGAGAGGTTACTCCTACTCCTGTTACTGAAGTAAAAGCAGTTGCTCAACAAGACGAACAATTCTCTTTATTTGGAGTACCAAATGATAGTGATGACACAACTTCAAATAGTTACTTTGCAACACTTGAAACAACGAAACACGTTTATCAAGTTTGTAATAGTCCTATGGCTATTCGCTTGTTAGTTCAAAATTTGATGCAACAAAAAAGTGTTTGTTTTGACACTGAAACAACAGGACTTGATGCTTTAAATGCAGAATTAGTTGGTATTGCTTTTTCTTTTGAAAAGGGAACCGCTTTTTATGTTCCCGTTCCTGAAAACCAAGAAGAGGCCAAAAAACTTGTACAACAATTTAACCCTTTCTTTGAGTCAGAAGATATCGAGAAAGTGGGACAAAATCTAAAATATGACATCAAAGTATTAAAGCAATATGGTATTTCAATAAAAGGACCTTTGTTTGATACAATGATTGCTCATTATTTAATTAACCCTGATATGCGTCACAATATGGATGTTTTGGCAGAAACGTACTTAAAGTACACGCCACAACCAATTGTTGACCTTATTGGTAAAAAGGGTAAAAATCAAAAAACAATGCGCGATATTGACGTTGAACTGGTAAAAGAATATGCTAGTGAAGACGCTGATATTACAATGCAATTAAAGGAGACTTTCCAACCCAAATTAGTTGAAACATTAACTGCCGATTTATTTAAGAATATTGAGGTTCCTTTAGTTAAAGTTTTAGCCGATATGGAAGCGGAAGGAATTCGCTTAGATATTGACTTTTTACAATCTTTATCTGGTACTTTAGATAGTGATATTAAAGAATTAGAACAGCGCATTTATAGTGAGGCTGAAGAAGAGTTCAACTTGGCTTCTCCAAAACAATTAGGAGATATCTTATTTGAGAAATTAAAAATTGGAGGACCAAAACCTAAAAAGACGAAAACAGGTCAGTATGCAACAGGTGAGGAAATCTTAAGCGACCTTGCTCCAAAACACGAAATTGTTCGTGATATTTTAGAGTGGAGACAGCTTATTAAATTGCAGAATACCTATGTAGATGCATTGCCAAAAGTTGTTGACCCAAAAACCAATAGAGTACATACAGAATATATGCAAGCAGTTGCGGCAACAGGTCGTTTAAGTTCAAACAACCCAAACTTGCAAAACATACCTGTGAGAACAGAAAGAGGTAGATTAGTAAGAAAAGCTTTTGTGGCACGTGATGAAAACTATGTGTTACTGGCTGCCGATTATTCTCAGATTGAATTGAGAATTATTGCTGCGTTGAGTCAAGAGCCAAATATGATTGAATCTTTCAAAAAAGGAGAAGATATTCACCGTTCTACTGCTGCTCGTGTATTCAATGTTCCTTTAGAAGAAGTTACTAAAGAACAGAGAAGTCATGCAAAAACAGTAAACTTTGGAATTATCTATGGTGTTTCTGCTTTTGGATTGAGTAATCAAACAAATCTGTCTCGTGCTGAAAGTAAAGAGTTAATCGATACATACTATGCAACTTATCCTAAGTTAAAAGACTATATCGCTTCTCAAATTGACTTTGCACGTGAAAACGGATATGTACAAACAATATTAGGTAGAAGACGTTACTTAAAGGATATCAATTCACACAATGCTGTAGTTAGAGGTGCTGCAGAGCGAAATGCAGTAAATGCACCGATACAAGGTAGTGCTGCTGATATCATCAAAATAGCAATGATTAATATTCACAATCGATTGACAAATGAAAACTGGCAATCTAAAATGCTATTACAAGTACACGATGAACTTGTCTTTGATGTATACAAAGACGAACTTAATAAATTAAAAGAAATGGTAAAATCAGAAATGGAAAAAGCATTCCAATTAGAGGTTCCTTTAGTGGTAGACTTAGGAACTGGACTTAATTGGCTTGAAGCTCATTAATTGATTGCTAAATATTTTTTTTGAAATGCTACTCATAAAAATGAGTAGCATTTTTTATTTAGACTTATTCTTTATTACTTTTGCCATCAGATTCAAAACTAATATGATATGAAGGCTAAAATTACAACCCTTATTTGCCTATTCTCTGCTGCCTTATCAGTAGCACAAGAGTTACCTAAATATAACCAAACAACTCTTGACTCAATTGCTAACTCTTTAGATGACATTGTCATTGTAGCTTCGAGAAAGCCAACTAACATCTCTGAAATCCCCGGTACTGTATGGGTAATTCCCACACAACAAATTCAACAACAATATAAAAATGGTGTTTCTTTAAAAGAAATGCTTGCCATTCTTGTTCCAGGATTAGATATTGGTAGCCAAGGGCGTTCTAATTATGGTCAAAATATGAGAGGTCGTTCAATGCTGGTTATGATTGATGGTGTTTCTCTAAATAGTTTGAGAAATATTAGCCGACAATTAGATGCCATTGACCCTTTTAACATTGCAAAAATTGAAGTATTATCAGGAGCAAGCTCTATTTATGGAGGAAATGCAACGGGTGGTATTGTAAATATCATCACTAAAAAAGCAAACAACTTTGGTTGGGGAGGAGATTCTGAAGTTTCTGCTCGTTCTGGCTTTGCTGGAAGTACAGATCGCGATTTACGAGTAGCTCAATCATTGACTTATAAAAACGATAAATTCTCAACGCGCATTTCTGCTGCCTTTCAAGATAATGGCGCTACTTATGATGCGAATGATGAGCAAATTATGGCGGATATAGCGCAAACAGATTTACAATACAACCGCTCTCTTGATTTAATGGGTACAGCAAGTTATAACTTTAACGACGCTCATAAAATTAGTGCTTTGGTCCAATATTACAACTCAAGCTTTCAAGGAGATAAAAGTGCTTTCTTAGGAGACAATTTAGGTGCCTTTACAAATGCTGATCCAAGTCAGATTAGTATGAGAAAAGGCTTTAGAACTGACCATAAGCCAGGAACAGAGCGCTTTATGACTAACCTTAGTTACAACGGAAATAATATTTTAGGAGGACAGGATTTGTATGTTCAAGTAGCGCATCGCTCTGAAAAACTAACTTTCTACCCTTTTCCTGGTACGGTAAAACTTCCTACTGAAAAACGTACATATATGTCTGCTTCCCAACAAAACACGCACTATACAGGGATTAAAGCAGTTATGACTAAAGACATTAACTTTTTAAAATTCACTTACGGAGTAGATTTAGATTTTGAAAAATTTGAAGGAAATCAAAATGTATTTGACCACGATAAATCACTTCAAAGTGGTGGTCTTGTAAACCAAACTGTTTTTACCATTCCACGTTATCCAACTAACAATTCATTCAGCTTTGCAGCTTATGCACAAGCTGTGTACAACATTACAAACCAATTTCAACTTTCTGGAGGTGTACGTTTTCAAAACACAAATATCAAGATTGATGATATAGTTGGATCTGTTCAAAACACACAAGTTAATATGGGATACGGACAATCTGCTGACATTATCCCAGGTGGAAAAAGTTCGTATAATACAACAGCTACAAATTTTGGATTCTTATATAAACCAACCCAAAATCAACAAGCTTGGGCTACATTCTCACAGGGAGTAAGTCTTGCTGATCCTTCAAAATACTATGGGTATGGAACATATAACTTAAACACAACTACCCAAAATTGGGACTTACAGTCGAGCTTAAATGTAAAAGACCAACCTCTTAATGGTATTAAAACCAACCAATTTGAATTAGGGTACCGATTTAAAACTGATAGTGGATTTAAAGGTCAAATATCTGGTTTTATTAGCCATTCAAACAAAAACTTATCTGTTGATAAAAAGAACTTCCAAGTATTATTATTAGATCAGAAATTGAGAAATATGGGTATTGAAGCAGAAGTTTCTTATACCAAAAATGGTTTCTTAATTGGAGCAAACACATTAATCATTACATCAGAAGTTGAAAAAAATGATGAATGGAATAAACAAGACATCACTACAGCGAGTCCATCTAAAGTAATTGGTTATGCAGGCTATGCTTATAACAATTGGTCTTTTAGAGTACAGTCGACTCAAAATATGAAATTGACTGATGAAGCTAAAAATACCATCAAAGCATACAACACAACAGATTTAATGGTAGAATACAAATTACCTGTTGGTAAGTTAAACTTAGGTGTACAAAATATCCTAAATACGGACTATCAAAGTATTTGGAGCAAAAGAGCACAAACATTTTACTCTGTTTACAACTTACCTGCTTTATTCAATTATAACGGAAGAGGAAGAACTTTTACTCTTACTTACTCGTACTCTTTTTAATAAATCAGTATTATAAAAGTGCTTTACTCAAAAAAACTAAGGTTTCACAAGTTTTATAAACAAAGTAAACACACTACGTATTATGTTTGTAGGCAATATAACCTAAATCATTGACTGCAAATAATATCATAATACATATTGATATAAATTGCTATCAAAAGGATTAATCCTAACTTTTCCCAAAAAAGAAGTCTTTTTACTAAGACTTCTTTTTTTTTATAGATATAATTATCCTCCAAATTCATACATTTACCCTTTAAATAAATACTTTACAGAATGAAAAAACTGCTTGGCAAAATAATGCTTGGTATTACAGGGTGGAAATTACAGATGAATGATGTATCTATTAAAGGTGCTAAAAAGTCTATTCTAATTTGTGTACCTCATACATCAAATTGGGATTTCTACTATAGTTTGGCTTGTTTCTGGATTATTGGAGTACCGTTCAAAATGTTTATAAAAGACTACTATACTAAATCGTGGTTTGGCTTCTTCTTTAAAGCACTTGGTTGTATTGGAGTCGATAGAACAAAAAGACAAAATCTTGTCGAATATGCTGTGACATTAATTAATGAAGCAGATGAAATAGCAATGATAAATACTCCTGAAGGAACAAGAGGTTATTCTGACAGATGGAAACAAGGATTTTATCAAATAGCTAAACAAGCTGATATTCCAATTGCATTATGCTATGCTGATTACAAAAAGAAAGAATGCGGAATTATGAAGCTTGTTAAAGTAGAAGATAAAACTTTTGAACAGGTATTAGATGAAATAGCTCCTTACTACAGCAAAGAAATGGCAAAATACCCGGAAAACTTTAATCCTAAGTTTTACTAAATTATAATCTTCTATAAGTTATTGAAGACTCATATAAAAAATCCCCTTGACTATATTAAAAAGGTCAAGGGGATTTTTATTTTATACATAGAATTAACTATTCAATTGTAAACTCAACTGATTTTTGAAAACTGTGCTCTCCTCCATTTATTGTTTTTGTAAAACGATAAGTTCCTTTTTCGTAAGTAAAAACATCTTTAAATAAAGACATCTCAAAAGTAACCTCTTCATCAATTGGCACAATCTGCAACATCAATGTAAAAGCAGTACCTGTCATATCAAAATCAGTCCACTCCCCATCCTTTAAAACTGCAATTGAATAATCCGTTCCCATATTCAATGTGTAGTCAGAATTATTCTTCATTTTTACTTTCAACATATCTGGTGCTTCAGCATAAACCTCCTTAACAGCTTTAAACGTTACTTTATCTGCCAACTCCTTATTCGTCATCTCATCATTCGATGTTTGGACATTTTCCTCTACTTGATCAACTTTATTCTCTTTCGATTGACAACTTGTAAGTAATACACCGCTTAAAGCTAATGCACTAACCAAAATATACTTCTTCATTCTATAATTAATTACACCACTAAAGTAGATAAAAAGAATAAAATAGGCTACAGATTTATACATCATTTAAACAAAAAGGCTAAAATCTATTTATTGAAATAATACAAAAACAAAGCTCCTTACCATAGTCGTATATACAACAGAACAGCGTAACAATTTTATTCTATTTAGCTACACAGAAGTTGCAGTAAATGAGGTTAAAAACAAATTAGCAATCCCCTAACATTCTAATTTTCAAAACATCAACAAAAAAACATATCTTCGCAATGTGAAAACGATTTTAATTTCTATACAAACATTTGAATACCAATTAATTCAAAAAATACGGCTATGTATTTGTATAGTAAATAAATAATTGTAATTTTGCACTCCCTTAATTGGGAATGGAATGTTTAATTAAATACAAATTTATTGTGGAAAGTTTAAGCTACAAGACAGTATCAGCTAACAAAGCAACTGCTCAAAAAGAGTGGTTAATTGTAGACGCTGAAGGTCAAAATTTGGGACGTCTTGCTTCAAAAGTTGCAGTACTTTTAAGAGGTAAACACAAACCAAGTTATACACCGCACGTAGACTGTGGAGACAACGTAATCGTTATCAATGCAGAGAAAATCAACCTTACAGGTAACAAATTGGATGACAAAACTTACATCCGTCACACTGGTTACCCAGGAGGTCAAAGATCATTAACTGCTAAAGTAATGCAAGAGAAAAACCCTGCATTATTAATTGAGAAAGCAGTAAAAGGAATGTTGCCTAAAAACAAATTAGGAGCACAATTATTCCGTAATTTAAATGTTAATGTAGGTGTAGAGCACAAGCATGAGGCTCAACAACCTAAAGCCGTTAATTTAAACGAAATTAAGTAATGGGAGTTATTCACAAAATCGGTAGAAGAAAAACCGCTGTTGCTCGTGTTTATGTTTCAGAAGGAACAGGAAACATTACAGTAAACAAAAAAGATTTTAAAATTTATTTCCCAACTGGTACATTACAGTACAAAGTTTTACAACCACTTTCATTAACTGAAAATGCTGAGAACTTTGATATTAAAGTAAATGTATACGGTGGAGGAACAACAGGTCAAGCTGAAGCAGTGCGTATGGCTATCGCTAGAGCAATGTGTGAAATTGATGTTGAAAACAGAGCTGTATTGAAACCAGAAGGTTTACTTACACGTGACCCTCGTATGGTTGAGCGTAAGAAATTCGGTCAGAAGAAAGCTCGTAAGAGATTCCAATTCTCTAAACGTTAATATTTATTTATTATTAAAAAATCTAGGTTTTTGTTGCCCCACTTACAATTGCTGTAAGAGGTAGTTTAGCATCTAAATGATTAAGACCGAGAAATCGCTACTTACTCATTGCTAAAGTAACAGAACGTAAACTATTAGAAAATGGCAAACAAAGTAGAAGTTAAAGATTTACTAGAAGCAGGTGTTCATTTCGGACACATGACTAGAAAATGGGATCCAAACATGGCTCCTTATATCTATATGGAGCGTAATGGTATTCACATTATCAATCTATATAAAACTGCAGCTAAAATTGAAGAAGCTAATGAAGCTTTGAAAAAAATCGCTGCATCAGGAAGAAAAGTTCTTTTCGTTGCTACTAAAAAGCAAGCAAAAGACATCGTAGCTGAAAAAGCAGCTGCGGCTAACATGCCTTACATCACTGAAAGATGGCCAGGTGGTATGTTAACAAACTTCGTTACTATTCGTAAAGCTGTTAAAAAAATGGCTTCAATCGATAGAATGAAAAAAGACGGTACATTTATGACTCTTTCTAAAAAAGAGCGTTTACAAGTAGAACGTCTTCGTGCTAAATTAGAGAAGAACTTAGGTTCTATTGCTGACATGACTCGTCTACCAGCAGCTCTATTTGTAGTAGATATTAAAGCTGAACACATTGCGATAAAAGAAGCTCAAAAATTAAACATTCCGATCTTCGCTATGGTAGATACTAACTCTGACCCACGTCAAGTTGATTTCGTTATACCAGCAAACGATGATGCTTCTAAATCAATCGATAAAATTTTATCTTTAGTTACTTCTGCTATTATCGAAGGTAATGCAGAAAGAAAATCTGAAAAAGAAGAAGCTGCTGCTAAAGTAGAAGCTCCTGCTAAAGCATAATTTTTTAACAATATCATAAAGTCGTTATGCTGATAGATGTTTACCTTTGTATTCAACTGTCACTAACGACTTTTTTTAATTATTAACTTTAAATACGACTAAAATGGCGAATATTACTGCTGCAGAAGTAAATAAACTAAGACAACAAACAGGTGCCGGAATGATGGACTGTAAAAAAGCTTTAGTTGAAGCTGAAGGAGATTTCGATAAAGCAATCGAAGTTTTACGTAAAAAAGGACAAAAAGTTGCTGCTAACCGTTCTGACCGTGAGTCAAGCGAAGGTGCTGCTGTAGCTTTAGTTAATGCTGATAAAACTAGAGGTGTTGTTATTACATTAAACTGTGAAACTGACTTCGTAGGTAAAAACGAAGCTTTCCAAACTTTAGCTAAAGAATTAGCTGAAAAAGCTATCAACTTTAATACTAAAGAAGAATTCTTAGCTTCTCCTTACGATGCTTCAATGACTGTTGCTGAAAAATGTATCGAGCAAACTGGAGTTATCGGTGAAAAAATCGAAATCGGTTCTTTCGAAGTATTAGATGGTGCTTTCATCGGTTCTTACGTACACGGAAACAAAATTGCTGCTATCGTTGCTTTATCTGAAGCTGTTGCTAAAGCTGAAGAAATCGGTAAAGATATCTCTATGCAAGTTGCTTCTATGGGAGCTGAAACTTTATCTTACAAAGATTTTGACGCAGAATTCATCGCTAAAGAAACTGAAGCTCGTATTGCTGTTATCGTAAAAGAAAATGAAGAATTAGTACGTTTAGGAAAAACTCTTAAAAATGTACCTCAATATATTTCTTACGCTCAAATTACTCCTGAAGTATTGAAAAAAGCGGAAGAAGATGCTAAAGCTGAATTAAAAGCTGAAGGTAAACCAGAAGCTATTTGGGATAGAATCGTTCCTGGAAAAATTCAACGTTTTATCAGCGATAACACAACTTTAGACCAAGAGAAAGCTTTATTAGACCAAAACTTTATTAAAGATGAGGCTAAAAAAGTAGGAGACTACGTTAACGCTTTCGGTGTTGCAATCACTGGATTCAAAAGAGCATCTTTAGGATAATCTTTTTATTATAATTTAAAAAAGCCTCAGAAATTCTGAGGCTTTTTGTTTTTTTGCGTACATTTACTTCTACGCAATTGATTTAAAATATGAAATTCTTAAAAAAACATCTGCTTTTGCAGATAATCATTGCTATTTTCTTAGGTAGCATATTAGGTAACGTTCTCCCTGAACAAATAGGTAGAATCTTCAGTACGTTTAATAGTATTTTCGGAAGTTTCCTTAGCTTCTCCATTCCTTTAATTATTATTGGTCTTATTGTTCCAGCAATTGGAAACATAGGAAAGAATGCGGGTAAACTACTTCTTATAACAACAGCAATTGCTTATGGATCCACACTTTTTGCAGGATTCATTTCTTATGGGGTAAGTTACTCTATTTTCCCAAGTATCCTTTCTACTGAATCTTTTGAAAACATCAGTGAAAATACAAGAAACTTAGTTCCTTTTTTTGAAATTGGTATGCCTCCTCTATTTGATGTGATGAGTGCTCTTATACTTTCTTTCTTATTAGGAATAACTATATCAAAAAACGATTTCCCGTATTTAGAAGGGGTTTTTAACGAGTTTCAGAAAATAGTAATGTCTTTAATCAACAGAGCTATTATTCCTTTCTTACCGCTCTTTATTTTTGGTATATTCTTAAACATGACTTATAACGGACAAGTCTTTGCTGTTCTTGACACTTTTGTTAAGATCATCGGAGTAATTTTCGTTCTACATATTTTTGTTTTACTATTCCAATATACAATTGCTGGAGTAGTTAGTAAAAAGAATCCGCTTACTTTAATGAGAAATATGTTACCTGCTTACTTTACAGCTTTGGGTACACAGTCTTCTGCTGCGGCGATTCCAATTACTTTAAAACAAACTTTAAAAAATGATGTCAACCCTACTATTGCAGGTTTTACAATTCCTTTATGTGCTACTATTCACCTTGGTGGTAGTACACTTAAAATTGTAGCTTGTGCTATTGCTTTAATGCTCGTACAAGGTGCCACTATTGATCCTCTTCAAATTGTAGGATTTATCTTTATGTTAGGAATAGCAATGGTAGCTGCTCCTGGTGTTCCTGGTGGAGCTATTATGGCTTCTTTAGGAGTGTTACACTCAATCTTAGGATTTGATACTGAACAACAAAGTTTAATGATTGCTCTTTATATTGCGATGGACAGTTTTGGGACTGCTTGTAACGTAATGGGAGATGGTGCAATTGCCGTTATTGTAAACAAAATATCAAATAAATCGGTTGCATAATTAATTTACTAAAACAAATATATCTAAAGGCAAGAAATAATTTCTTGCCTTTTTTTATGCCCTAAAATCAGCACCTAACGACTATTTTATAGCTTATAAACTACCTTTTTTTACTCCTCTACAAAGTATCATTCAATAGGATGCTAATAAAATTTGTTTATATTTGCTAACAACTTTAGGGGTGTCTACATCATTATGTAGGCTGAGACTTCACCCTTTGAACCTGATCTGGTTAATACCAGCGTAGGGAAAAGTAAGATGACTTCATAAATAGGTACGTCCGTATCTTATTGTAGCCATTCCTAAAGTTATATCTCAAAATTAACAATGGAATGGAATTACAAATCAACAATCAAAAAGTACAATTCAACTGTGATAAATTAAGCATCCAGAATATGCTTGATATTCATAAGCCAACGCATCAAAAAGGCATTGCAATTGCTGTTAATCAAACAGTGATTACAAAAGATAATTGGGCTACTTATTATCTAAACCCTTCTGATAATATCTTGATTATTACAGCCACTCAAGGCGGTTGATTCCATTTGAAAAAATAACATAACTAAAACTAAACACATGGAACAACACGAAAAAATCTCACAAACGCCTTTTCCTAATTCTAAAAAGGTATACATCAAAGGAAGCCTATTCCCTATTGAAGTAGCAATGCGTGAAATCACATTAAGTGATACAAAACTGGCAAGTGGTGGAACAGAGAAAAATCCACCTGTAACTGTATATGATACATCAGGACCTTATACTGACCCTAACATCACAATTGATATTAGAAAAGGTATTCCACGAATTAGAGAACAATGGATTCTTGATAGAAATGATGTAACCATTTTAGATAATATCACTTCTGCCTACGGACAAGCGAGATTGCAAGATGAAAAACTTGACCATCTTAGATTTGAATTTAGACACAAGCCAAAAGTGGCTAAGGATAATGCGAATGTAACGCAGTTATACTATGCTAAAAAGGGTATTATTACTCCTGAAATGGAGTATGTAGCTATTCGCGAAAACCAAAAAATTGAGCAATTAAACGAAGCTACAAAGGCAATGAAACACCAACATCCTGGTAATAGTTTCAATGCTAATACTCCTAAAAACTATATTACTCCCGAATTTGTTAGAGACGAAATTGCCGCTGGTCGTGCTATTATTCCTAACAACATTAACCACCCTGAAAGTGAACCAATGATTATTGGTAGAAACTTCTTAGTAAAGATCAACGCAAACATTGGTAATAGTGCTGTTACCTCATCAATTGAGGAGGAAGTAGAAAAAGCAGTGTGGGCTTGTCGATGGGGAGCTGATACGATAATGGACCTTTCGACGGGTAAAAACATACACGAAACAAGAGAGTGGATTATTCGTAATTCTCCTGTGCCTATTGGTACTGTACCTATTTATCAAGCGCTTGAAAAGGTGAAGGGAATTGCAGAAGATCTAACGTGGGAAATATTTAGAGATACGCTTATAGAACAAGCTGAACAAGGGGTTTCATATTTTACTATACACGCTGGTGTACTTCTAAGATATATTCACTTAACTGCAGAACGCGTTACGGGTATCGTATCTCGTGGTGGGTCAATTATGGCTAAGTGGTGCTTATTTCATCACAAAGAAAACTTCTTATACACTCATTTTGAAGATATCTGTGAGATTATGAAGAAATATGACATCGCCTTTTCTCTTGGTGATGGACTACGCCCTGGTTCTATTGCTGATGCAAATGACAAAGCACAGTTTTCTGAATTAGAAACATTAGGCGAGTTAACTAAAGTCGCTTGGAAACACGATGTACAAGTTATGATTGAAGGTCCTGGTCACGTACCAATGCACCTCATCAAAGAAAATATGGAGAAACAACTTCGCGATTGTGGAGAAGCTCCTTTCTACACTTTAGGTCCGTTGACAACAGATATCGCTCCTGGATATGACCACATCACATCTGCTATTGGTGCTGCAATGATTGGATGGTACGGAACGGCAATGCTATGTTATGTAACGCCTAAAGAACACTTAGGCTTACCAAACAAAAAAGACGTAAAAGATGGTGTTATCACTTACAAACTTGCCGCTCACGCTGCTGACTTAGCCAAAGGACATCCAGGTTCGCAATACAGAGACAATGCCTTGAGCAAAGCGCGCTTTGAATTTAGATGGGAAGACCAATTCAACCTTTCACTTGACCCTGATACAGCAAGAGAGTTTCACGATGAAACACTTCCTGCGGATGGTGCTAAAGTAGCTCACTTCTGTTCAATGTGTGGACCTAAATTCTGTTCGATGAAAATATCTCAAGAGATTAGAGATTCGGCAGAACAAGGAATGAAAGAAAAATCTGAAGAGTTTATTGAGGCAGGTAAAGAGATATACCTATAACAATGGTTCTAATTACGATGCCAAATGAGGTAAAACAAGAAGCAACTCTTATCAACAAAATGTTTGATAAGGGTTTGCCCCTTGTCCACGTTAGAAAACCTGATTGTGATATTGAATACCTAAAGCTTTGGCTAAAAAAGATAGATAAACAGCACCATAGAAAGTTAGTTATACACATTTCAAACAAGGTTATTAACAACAATGAATACCTTTTTCAACAGTATTTAGAAGTTATCAACAATTTAGACAGCTATTATACACACTTATCAACAATCAATACAACACTTGTTAACAACTATATCAGTTACTTACCAAAGTTATCAACATCTGTTCATTGTATAAGTGAGTATAATAAGTTATCAACAATCTATCATAGAGCGTTCATAAGTCCAATTTACCCAAGTATATCTAAGCCTGGGTATGTATCATCAATAAATTGGACAGAGGAATTAGCTAAAAAAGACAATGCTCATACAACATTAGTAGCATTAGGAGGTATTAAGCCAACCGATATACCGGCTATTAAACAAATGGGATTTGAAGACTATGCCTTACTTGGCAGTATATGGCTATCTGAAAACCCTTTAAAAACATTTGAATTATGTCAACATTACGACCAATTGTCTTAACTATAGCAGGTCTTGACCCCACGGGAGGCGCAGGAACACTGGCGGACATTAAAACACTTGAAAACCACAGAGTATTGGGATTAGCAGTCATTACGGCAAACACAATACAAACGGAAGAGAATGTATTGACTGTCTCTTGGGAGAAACAAGCGTTTGTCGTACAACAATTATCTGCTTTACTAAATCGCTATAAACCTGATGTGGTTAAAATAGGTATTATTCCAAATTCTAAAGATTTACTTCTTTATATCAACCTCATCAAAGACAAATATCCTACAACAAAAATTGTGTGGGACCCCGTATTTAAAGCTACTGGAGCTTTTGAGTTTACAGATAATATAGAGAAAAAGACATTATTACAGATTTTAAACCAAATAGATATTATCACTCCTAATTACTTAGAGATACACGATTTGGTACAAACAAATGAAGATGCCATAGAAAAAGCACGTGAACTAAGTCAATATTGTACGGTTGTTCTAAAAGGGGGGCATAATGAGAATGCTTTAGGTTTTGATTACCTCATTCACAAACAAAACATACAAACCTTTGCTCCTAAAAAACTATCTGACTACCCTAAACACGGTTCTGGTTGTGTGCTTTCTTCTGCTATCGCTGCCAACTTAGCTTTGGGCGAACCAATAGAATATGCTATGTATAACGCCAAGCGATACATGGAAAAATACTTAGAGTCTAACCATACATTATTAGGATATCATGCTATCTAAAATTCAATATATCAGTCACGGGGATTCCCCACAAGAACAATTGTACCACATTGAAAAAGTACTTGATGCTGGACAAGATTGGATACAATACCGCTTTAAAAATACTTTATCTTCTATTCGATGGAGTACTGCCGAAAAAGTGAAAAAACTTTGTGAAACGTATAAGGCTACACTTATTATCAATGACCACGTAGATTTAGCAAAAGCAATAGATGCGGATGGTGTACACTTAGGATTAACCGACTTGTCTGTTGTTCAAGCAAAACTACTCTTACCGAACAAAATAATTGGAGGAACGGCTAATACGTATGAACATATCTTACAACGTGCGCACGAACAATGTACATACATTGGTCTGGGGCCTTACCGATTTACAACAACCAAAGCCAAACTTAGTCCTGTTCTTGGCTTAGAGGGTTATCAACAATTATTAACACAGATGAGACAGGATAATATCAACATTCCAATTATCGCTATTGGTGGAATTGAAATCAGCGATATTCATTCGATTATCCAATCTGGCGTACACGGTATCGCTTTATCAGGCCTGCTCTACAATGCGCAAGACAAAACAGAAATACTCACACAACTAAATGATATATTAAAATGAAACTACTCCACATAGCAGACAAACAATTTAACTCTCGCTTATTCTTGGGAACAGGTAAGTTTGGTTCTCCCGTACAAATGGAGGCTGCAACACTTGCCTCTGAAACAGAGTTAGTAACTGTTGCTTTAAAAAGAATTGATGCAGAAACAGAAACTGATTTACTCTTAAATCATCTGCAACATCCACACATTAATTTATTGCCCAATACCTCTGGTGCACGGAATGCAAAAGAAGCCATATTTGCGGCACAATTAGCGCGTGAGGCTTTAGAAACAAATTGGCTTAAATTAGAAATACACCCCGACCCTAAATATTTATTACCTGACCCTATTGAAACGCTAAAGGCTACAGAGGAGTTGGCTAAATTAGGCTTCGTTATTCTACCTTATATTCACGCCGACCCTGTTTTATGTAAACGCTTAGAAGATGCGGGTACTGCCGTTGTAATGCCATTAGGAGCACCAATTGGTACTAACAAAGGCTTGCGAACTATCGACTTCTTAGAAATTATTATCGAAAACAGCAATGTCCCTGTTATTGTTGATGCGGGAATAGGCGCTCCTTCTGATGCTGCTAAAGCAATGGAATTAGGAGCTGATGCAGTTCTTGTTAATACAGCCATTGCCGTAGCAGGTAATCCTGCATTAATGGCTACTGCTTTTAAAAATGCTGTTATCTCAGGCAGACAAGCTTTTGAAGCCAAACTGGGAGGTATTCGTTCTCACGCACAAGCATCAAGTCCACTCACCACTTTTTTACAAGAATAACCATGGCTTTCTTAGATACTTTTAACCAATATAACTGGGAAGACGTAAAACAAAGAATATACGCCACTACCGTACATCAAGTTGAACAGAGTTTACAACAACCTAAAAAAACGCTTGAGGATTTTATCAACCTCATCTCTCCTGCTGCTGCTCCTTATCTTGAAACAATGGCACAACTAAGTCATACAGTTACTCAAAAAAGGTTTGGTAAAACCATCTCTCTTTACGCACCGATGTATTTGAGCAATGAGTGTCAAAATATTTGTACTTACTGTGGTTTTAGTCTGGACAATAAAATTAAGAGAAAAACGCTCACTTCTCTGGAGATTAAACAGGAAGTTGATGTTATCAAGAAACAAGGTTATGACCATATTTTATTGGTAACAGGAGAGGCTAACTACACCGTGAATATTAACTATTTCAAACAAGCAGTAGAACAAATCAAAAAAGACTTTACTTCTATCTCTATTGAAGTACAACCTCTTTCTGAAGACGAGTACAGCACCTTAGCTACTTTAGGTGTTTATGCTGTTTTAGTGTATCAAGAAACTTATCACAAAGAAGTCTATAAACAGTATCACCCAAAAGGAAAAAAGTCAAACTTTGAATACCGCCTTGATACACCTGATAGAATTGGAAAAGCGGGCATACACAAAATTGGTTTAGGTGTATTACTGGGACTTGAAGATTGGCGTGTCGATAGTTTTTTCAATGCTTTACACATAAACTACTTGCAAAAAACGTATTGGCAAACCAAGTATTCTGTCTCATTTCCAAGATTACGCCCTGCTGAAGGAATGATTGAACCTAACTTTATAATGGACGACAGAGATTTAGTGCAACTGATATGCGCTTATCGCTTGTGGAATGAAGATTTAGAGATATCTATCTCTACCAGAGAAAATGAGGTATTGAGAAATAACATCATCAAATTGGGAGCTACCTCTATGAGCGCAGGTTCTAAAACTAACCCTGGTGGTTACGCTGTTGACGAAGATTCACTTGAACAATTTGAAATATGTGATAATAGGTCAACTGAGCAAATAATCGAAATGATAAAAGCGCAAGGCTATGACCCTGTTTGGAAAGACTGGCATCATTCGTATCACTCATAAACAATAGAATATGATAGACACAGCTGATTTTTTGAGATATAGCAGACAAATGGCTTTGGATAGTATTGGGGTGGAGGGACAACTACTTATCAAAAATGCAAAAGTATTAGTTATTGGCGCGGGTGGACTTGGTTCTCCTATCCTAACCTATTTAGCTACTTGTGGCGTTGGTAACTTGGCTGTAGTAGATTTTGACGTAATAGAGGAACACAACCTTCACCGTCAAATCTTATTCACGCCCAAAAATATAGGAGTTGCCAAAACAGCAATAGCAAAACAGCAAATTTACAATCTTAACCCAAACATTGTATTTACTGCTTACAACGAAAAACTAACAATAGAAAATATAGAAAAGTTATTCAGTCTATACGACTACATTATTGATGGCTCTGACAACTTTCAAACTCGTTATTTAGTAAACGATTATTGTGTGAAGTTAAATAAAACCCTTATATATGGAACCATTTTAGGTTTTCAAGGTCAATTAGCCGTCTTTAATCACAACAAGAGTAAAAACCTACGAGATTTGTTTCCTGAACCACCTAATGAAAGTGATGTCCCTAATTGTAGCCTAAACGGTGTATTAGGAACTTTTCCTGGAATTATAGGAACAATGATGGCACAAGAAGCCCTAAAAGTAATCATAGGTTTACCGCACTTAAACAATCAATTGCTTATCATAGATACCTTACATTGGGAAGTACAGAAACTCAGTTTCTGATTACTTCCTATGGAGGTATTCCATAAACTCTTCTCTGTGTATCTCACGAGCACCTAAACTGTCTAAATGATCATTATACACTTGACAATCTAACAAAGCGTAATCCTCTTCCGCTAACTTTCTTACCAAATTAATAAACGCAACCTTACTGGCATTCGGCACAAGAGAAAACATACTCTCACCACAAAATATATGTCCTAAATCCATACCGTATAATCCTCCCACCAATTGGTCTTCTTGCCATACCTCAACAGACTTTGCAATCCCCAATTCGTGTAATTTACAATATGACTCTAACATCTCATCCGTAATCCAAGTACCTAATTGTCCTTCGCGTTTTACATTCTGGCAATGCATAATTACTTCTCGAAAACACGTATTATAAGTAACCTTAAAAATATTTCTATTCAAGATATTTCGCATACTCTTAGAGACGCGTAATTCATCTAAAAACAAGACCATTCTATATTCAGGCGACCACCACGTAATCGGTTCTCCATCTTCAAACCAAGGAAAAATACCCGATTTATAAGCTAAAGCAATTCGTTCCACAGACAAATCACCCCCTATAGCAATAATACCAGATTCGTGTGTTTCATCAACAGGAGGAAAAAATAAAGTATTCTCGTCTAAAAGTACAATCATATAGTTATAAATAAAAAAAATCCCTAAGTAAGAGAACTTAGGGATTAAATTATACTATTAATTAAAATGGTAAATCATCGTGTTCCTCTTCATTATAACTTGAAGCTGGAGGGAATTGATTACCAGAATTATTATTTTGAGCAAATTGGTTGTACTGTTGTTGACCACCTTGCTGAAAGTTCTGTTGAGGCATTCCACCACCCTGTTGTTGGTTTTGATTAAAACCACCTTGTTGTTGCGTTTGGTTGAATCCACCTTGTTGGTTTGGTTGAGCAAACTGATTTGTTTGTCCAAACTGAGAACCTTGTTGTTGGTTTTGGTTAAAACCACCTTGTTGTCCTCCGTAAGACTGTTGTTGTTGGAATTGAGGAGCTTCTTGTCCTTGAGCAAAAGGCTCAATTCTCCATCCTTGAATTGTATTGAAGTATCTTGTTTCACCTTGTGGACTTTGCCACTCTCTTCCTCTCAAATTAATAGATACTCTTACTTCTTGTCCTACTTGATATGCATCTAATAAACCTACTCTATCTTGAGTAAACTCAATCATAATATGTTGAGGATATTGTTCACTTGTTGTTACAACAACCTCTCTTTTTCTAAAAGATGAGCTGATATCTTGTGTTTGTCCTATTAATCTGATTCTTCCTGTTACTTCCATGTTAATCTTTTTTACCTCGTTATTTAAATGTAACTATTTAGCTAAAATTGTTTTCCAAGCCAAAGGTACATTATTTTCTTCTAAATATATTTTTGCTTTTTTAAATTTCTCGCTTTGATTTCCCTGCTTTACTAATTCCTGAACTTCACCATTTGAAGCTACAAATTCAGCAACCTCTTCATCTGTAGGTATCTGTTCTATATTACCTAAAATACCTAAATCGTTTCCAGAGAAAACGCCACTTTCTACAACTTCTTTAGGCAAGGCATCTACCCCAACTCCTAAAGTTGTCAATGGTTTTTCAACCTCAAACATTCCTTCATTTGCACGCGTGTACCAATTGCTTCCCATACGCGCAACTAAGTCAATCTTATG
The DNA here is from genome assembly GCF_009799805.1 of Myroides phaeus. Lineage (NCBI taxonomy): Bacteria > Pseudomonadati > Bacteroidota > Flavobacteriia > Flavobacteriales > Flavobacteriaceae > Myroides > Myroides phaeus. Next base: position 1,243,762 of record NZ_CP047050.1, on the reverse strand, counting down.
TTGGTCAATATTTCCATTTTCATCCAACACCTCTTCACTTATGTGCATTTTTAACACCTCACAAATTACAAGGTTTCCAGCTCCTCCTTCATTTCCTAAAGGAATTATCTCCTGTACTGCACATTCAAATTGAACCGGACTCTCTTTAATTCTAAATGGCTTTACAATCTCAGACGGAATCATTGTTAAGCCTGATTTCACAAACTCATTAACCCCATCTTTATATTCTGTACTCGACAAAGAAGTTTGTTGTACCATTTCATAATTTACAACATTTATAACAACTTGCATCGTTGCCTGTACATTAAACAATGTGTGTTTTAAACTATTATCTCTCACCCTTCTTGAAGCCGAAAAAACTAAAATAGGTGGATTTGCACTAAACAAGTTAAAGAAACTAAATGGCGATAAGTTTGGTCGTCCATCTGCATCTACTGTACTTGCCATAGCAATAGGTCTTGGCCCTACAGCAGTTTGTAAATAGCGCTGTAAGTCAACTGTTGATATGTCTTTTGGTGTAATTGTTTTCATCAATAATTAATATTAAGTGCAAAAAGTAAAGTTACAAAAGCTTTTATGAAGGTAAAAATTTTTATTAGCTACTTAACTAAGTATGCAATTCATTTATTTTATTTACTTTTAAATACTGATTACAAATCAACAAAAAATTGACTAGAAAAAAAGAAATATTTCGCTGGACTGTCATTGCAATGGCATTCGTTACCCTATTGGTTATTTTGTGGAATACCTATTCCTTCTTTCAAACTTACAAAGAAGAAGAACGAATAAAAATGAACATCTGGGCAGAAGCATCTAATACTTTAAATGATGCAACCCAATTTGATACTGACTTATCATTACCCCTATTAATCATTACAGAAAACAGTACAATTCCTATCATACAAACAACAGATAAGGATAGTATTTTATCAATGATCAATATTGATGATAAAATTATCAACAGTTCTGAAAAAACAATACGCTTCCTCAAAAAGCTAAAATCACAAAACCCTCCTATTGAAATTAAAGTAGGGAAAAGCACACAATACCTATACTACGGAAACTCGTCTTTACTTACCAAGTTAAAGTACTATCCTATCTCTTTGGTATTAATCTTTTTGTTTTTCACTATCTTATTATTCAACTTCTATCGAAGCAATAAGATAGCCACACAAAATAGGCTATGGACAGGAATGGCAAAAGAAACAGCCCACCAAATAGGTACGCCTCTTTCGTCATTATTAGGCTGGTTAGAAATTATGAGGTTAGACAATGTAGATCCTCAAATAATTGAAGAAATCGAAAAAGACGTCAAGAAATTAGAAATAATTGCCGACCGTTTTTCTAAGATTGGTTCCAAACCACAATTAACCAACATTGATATTGTAGCAGAAACAGAGAAAATATTTTCTTATTTGCGATTAAGAAACTCTAAACAAATCAACTTTACATTTGAAAGTCCGCAACACGAAATTCTTATCCCTTTAAATAAAGAATTACACAGCTGGACTATAGAAAACTTAATTAAGAATGCGATTGATGCAATGAAAGGAAAAGGAGGCTTAGATGTCTTAATTCAAGAAAATACAAAACAAGTAAACATCTTTATCAGCGACACAGGAGGAGGTATTCCTAAAAAAATGTTCAACAAAATATTTGAACCTGGTTATACCACTAAAAAAAGAGGTTGGGGATTAGGATTATCACTAACGAAGAGAATCGTTGAAGATTTCCAAAATGGAAAAATAAAAGTATTACACTCAGAAATAGGTAAAGGAACTACCTTCTGTATTACTTATAAAAAATAAAAAGGCTGTCCTATGGGGCAGCCTCTCTTCTATCTTTCTATTAGTCCTATAAATGACTATTAATAGTTTTCGCTATACTTTCAAACTCCTCAGGAGCTAATTTTTCTTTTTTCGTAAAGCGCATATCATCCATTTCCTGTAACGGGATTAAATGAACGTGTACGTGAGGTACTTCAAGACCTACAACTGCTACACCTACTCGTTTACAAGGCACTGCTTTTTCTAAGGCAATAGCAACTTTACGAGAGAACTTCATTAATTCGATATAATGATCTTCTTCCATATCAAAAATCTTATTAATTTCTTTCTTAGGGATACACAATGTATGTCCTTTAGCATTAGGATTAATATCTAAAAATGCTAAAAAATTATCATCTTCTGCAACTTTATAAGCAGGTATCTCTCCACTGATGATCTTTGTAAAAATAGAACTCATAATATCTTATTTTTTTAATTAGTCTCTTGAGATTTCTAAAACTTCAAAATTCATAATTCCATTAGGTACTTTAATTTCAGCAACATCCCCAACAGATTTACCTAACAAACCTTTTCCGATAGGTGAAGTTACAGAAATTTTTCCTGCTTTTAAATCAGCTTCACTTTCTGCTACTAACGTGTAAGTTAATTGCATTCCGTTTGTTTGGTTTTTGATCTTAACTTTAGACAATACTAACACTTTAGAGTTGTCTAATTGAGATTCATCTATAAGTCTTGCATTAGATGCTACTTCTTCTAATTTAGCGATTTTAAGTTCTAATAAACCTTGTGCTTCTTTAGCTGCATCATACTCAGCATTCTCCGATAAATCCCCCTTGTCCCTTGCATCAGCAATAGCTTGTGATGCCTTAGGACGCTCAACGCTTTTTAACTGCTCTAACTCGTCTTTTAATTTCTTAAGACCTTCTGCAGTATAATACGAAATCTTACTCATAATTATCTGGTTTATATAAATAGAAAGAATCCCATAAAACGGGATTCTTCCTATAAAATATTTATTATTTTTTTTCGTTTAATCTATATATAAAATCTTGAACTCTATTTGTCAAAGTTAAATAATTAAATTTGTTTTGCAAATACTTTATACTATGAAAAAAGCTTTTCTATTTATTTTCTCTGTCCTAATATTGGTTGCTTGTAGTAAAAGCAATAGCAAATACGCTAACCCATATTTACCAAGTCAACCGGTGAATTTTTCAGTATATCTAAACAATCCTGATGCCTTAGAAGTACTAAACCCAGGAGGTGTTTATATAAATTATAATGAAGGAATTATGGGAGTAGCTATTTTTAATGGTGGTGGGCAGTTTTTCGCCTATGATTTAGCCTGTCCTAATCACGCAATTGAGAGACCGTGTTCTCGATTAATGCGCAAAGACAACAAAGGAGTTTATGTAAATTGTAAATGTATTCATCAACACAATGGACAAGAAGCACAATTTAGCTTGATAACTGGACAATCACTAACCCCTGGCATTAATTATCAGCTTAAACCCTATCCTGTTACTAAAAGGGGAGACTATTTAATTGTAAATTATTAGTATAATGCTTGCTATAACATTGGTAATTCCATAATATTATTTTAATTATTTGAAATCGATATCAGATACTACTCTGTTTAAGTAAAGATAGCCTCCTTGCACCTTTATTTGGGTTTTTAAAACTCTATTTCTATACAAAAAACTCAAGTAACTTCTTACAAAAACATATACTTATACTATGTATTTCAAGTACAATAATCGTTTTATGCGTGTTGCTTGTATTCTTTTTGTATATCATATGTAAAATGCTTGTATATTTTTACATAGAAAGTATACAACGGGTATACATAGAGTATACATACACTATACAAACACACTGTATAAAACCCACAAAAAAAGCCTTTTACTTTCGTAAAAGGCTTTCTGCAACAATGTAGAGCTTACGCTCCTTTTTCGACCCATCACTGCTGTAATCGTAAGTTATTTAATTTACTTTTCAATTTGTTAATCAAAAGATACAAATTAAAATTTAATTGTAAGTCCTGCTAAAATATTAAATTCTGCTTGTGGATAATATCCTGCTCCATCCATCATACTCGTTCCATCATACCCTGTCCAATAATATCCATTAGAAATATACTTCACATTAAAAATATTATTAGCCAATACAGACACTCCTATACTTCTTACCCATCCTTTAATTGGAAACTCATAAGTAGCACTTAAATCATTTACAAAATAAGAATCTAACTTAGAATTCTCTGTTTCAATGTTAGACATAAACTGTTCTCCAACAAACTTAGTCAATAATGAAACACTCATCCCATTTATAGGTAAATAAGTCAATGCGTTTGACGCTACGAAATCAGGAGAAAAAGCAATTGCTGTTGTTCCAAAATTCTTTCTTTCTCCTTCCCAGAAGTACTCGAAATTTTTGTTTTTATTTGAGCTAATTGTTACACTTGGACTCCAATATAACTTATCTAACACTTTTACATTAGCATCAATTTCTATACCTAAACGGTAACTATCTTTAGAGTTTTCTCTAACCGCTGCTCCTACATCGTTCAAATCACCAGTTACAACTAACTGATCTTTGTATTTCATATAGTATGCATTCACGTTAATTGTAGATCCATTTCCATTAAATCTCCACCCTAACTCAAAGTCATCTAAACGTTCTGCTTTAGGCAACACATCCATTTTTCTTTCTTTATAATCCGTACGGTTTGGCTCCCTATTAGCTCTTGCATAAGAAAAATAAACTTGGTTATTCTCATTTGCTTGATACGTTAAACCAGCTTTAGGATTAAAGAAAATAAAGTTTTCATTCAAATCCCCTACCTCAAGGCTCTCTGTTTGATAAGTTACACGTCTATATTGCATATCCCCAAATAAGCTAAACTTATCTGTAAACTGCCAAGTAGCTTTTGTAAAAAAGTTCATATCCGTTTTAACAGCACTATCTCTGTAGTATTCTTGCTTATAACTATGCGCTACAGCTTCTTTAGTCCATAATACTTGACCAAAGTGATCTCCTTCATACTTATTAGCACCTCCACCCATTGAAAGGCTAAAATCATCTGTGTGATAGTTTGTACTAAACACTGCACCATAGAAGTGATTATCTAATCCTTTTCTACGAATAAGATCTGTTCTATTCACTTCTTTACCATCAACTACAATAGGTTTGAAGCCATACTCTTTAAACTTTTGTTTTTTCTTATAGTTTTCATAGTATCCATCCCCTTTTGTATAGTGTAATGACACGTTTGAAGTCCAACTATCAGACCAACGCTCACTCCAATGTAATTGGTAATGATTTTGGATATAGTTATCCGTTTCATTGTTGTAAAATTGTACATTACCTTCATCATCTTTATAATTTCCAGCTGGGTTATAACGACGACCATATTTATCAATATCTGCCTGTTCAACACCATTCCACGCTTGGTAAGTTTTTTGTTTTCCACCGAAAACAATTGCTTTAACCAAAGACGAATTACCTACATAAACTCCTTGTAAATAGTATGATTTCATTTTTGATTCAGCACGATCTATGTATCCATCTGAATGCATATCAGATAAACGACCAGCGATTTCAAATTTGTTATTCATCAACCCTGTGCTGAATTTTACAGTTGATTTTCTGGTGTTATAACTACCAAAAGAGTTTGAAATTTCTCCGTTAGCATCGTGAGAATAGTCATCTGTTTTTAGATTTAAACTCGCTCCAAAAGCCGCAGAACCATTTGTAGATGTTCCTACCCCTCTTTGCAATTGTAAACTTTGAACAGAAGATGTAAAGTCAGGCATATTAACCCAGAAAGAACCTTGAGATTCACCATCATTATACGGTATTCCGTTTAAAGTTACGTTTACCCTTGTAGCATCAGAACCACGAACTCTAAAACTTGAATATCCCACACCATTTCCTGCATCTGTAGTAGTAACAACAGAAGGCATATATCCCATCATAGACGGAATATCTTGTCCTAAGTTACGAGCAGCTAAGTTTTTCTTTGATAAATTGCTATATGCAATAGGTGTTTTGTCGTCAATCTTAACAGCAGATAAAACAATTTCATCCAACGAAGTATGGTGGATCGAATCATTAACTTGTTTTTCTTGGGCTAAAGAAGACATTTGTGCACTAACGCACAAGGTAAGAGCTAATAAAGGATTAGTTAGTTTTTTTTTCATTCGTAAAAAATACTTTCACAAATAAAAGGGGCAATTATTTAATAGATTAATAATTACACTTATTCCATAGCAACCGTTGAACAACGATTACTTTACTCCCTTGGCAGCATTACCCGCCCAGGTTCTATGGGTATGATCTCAGCCGTACGGCACCCCTTTGAGATTTATTTTGCAAAGGTAATAATAAATCTCATATTGTAGTTATAACTGAAATAGATTTAGTTATCTATCCTTTTTACTAAAAATTCGGTCTCTTTCTAAGTGCTTTTTTCAACGACATTTGTTGTTTATTGTCTTTTCTCTTTAAGATAGCACGTCTTGGAACTTTTGTTTCACGTCTCGGTTTCTCAATCTTTAAGCCCAATGCCAAAAGCTGGAAAAAACGTTCTATAACAATCTCTTTATTTTTAATCTGACTACGCGTACTATCGGCATCCATAACCAACAAGCCATCTTTCGATATTCTATTGCTAAAACGTTCTAAAAACAACGTTTTCTCATCTTCTGAAAGACCTTCTGAAGCACTGCAATTCCAAGAAAGCACAACCTTTGAAGACACTTTGTTGACGTGTTGTCCACCAGCACCTCCACTGCGCACTGCTTTAAAATCTAATTCTCTTTCTATTATTTCCTTATTCATTTTCTGCTTTTAAAATTTTATACCACGATATATAAGCCATAATCGCCAATATGGTAAAGATAGCGAATTGCACTGCCAATATTCCTAACCCTCTATAAGCATACAAAGGAATAGATATAATATCAGCAAAAATCCACAAAGTCCAGTTCTCTATTTTCTTTAGTGCCATATAGTACATCCCAGTAAAGAAAACTCCTGATGTAAAAATATCGATATAGTTCTCTGGCATAATCTCATTTCCAGCTACTTTATAAACGCCGAAGATTACGAAAAGAGTAACCACAAAAATGAGAAAACCGTATAACTTTTCTTTGTTATTTGTTCTACTAATTTTAAGCGAATCCTCTCCCCCTTTGCCACGCGACCAATTATACCAACCATAGATACTCATAATTGAATAGTACCCATTGAGTACCATATCTCCTAAATACCCCGCTTTATATAATAAATAAACGGTAATAACTGTTGCTATTAATCCTGTAGGAAAGACAAGTATATTTTCTTTTCCTGCATACCAAACACTAAAAATTCCGAAGAAAAAAACGATAATCTCTAATACGATTTGCAATGTAGTGGCATCTTTATAAGCGCCAAAGAAAAATTCGAACATAAGAAAATGATTTAATAAAAAACCGCGTATCCAAAAGGAACGCGGTTCAAAAGTATAATTTATTAACTACAATTAGTTATTTCTACTCATTAATATTCTTAAGATATACCAGAATAAAAGCATTAAAGAAGCAAATAAAGACAACGCAGCTGGAACATATTGATCAGCAGCATACTCGTTTTTAATTTGCCAAGTTGAATATAAAATAGATCCTGATGCTAAAGCTACCATCGCTAAAGAGAACCATAAACCTAAGTTAAATCCAAATATCATTCCTGCAATCATAGTACCTAATGCAAGGAAGAAACCAATCGTTAAAATAGATCGCAAAAATGAGAAATTAGCATTAGAACCAAACACTACTCCTGTTAATCCACCAAATAACGCTAAAGTTAGAATACCTGCCTGAACGATTAAAGAACCATCATTAGTCATTTGCATTGCAACGTAAAGAATCGGAACAAAAATAAATGCTTCAGCCAATACATAAAGTGCAAAACCAGCATATTGTTTCGGTTTGTTCACTGTTTCATTAGCTAATTTTTGAGCATACCAAGTAACCCCCATAAAAGCTCCTAAAACAATAAGCCAAGAGAATCTACCCATACCCATTAATTGAAACATTCCTTCTACAACAATAGGCGTATTTAATAATACTGTTTCGAAAACGATAAATGCTAAAACACCTATTGCAAGGTTTGCATACGTCTTCTTATAAAACTGTGCTTTTACAGCTTCTGACTCGTGAGCAACTGCCACGTAATTAAAGTTATTTTCCATATCAATCTATATATTTTCACTCCAAAAATACAATTTTAGAGTTATAAACAAACTATTATTCTATTTTTCAAAAGCATAGACTAATAAAAAATCTTCTAAGTCAACACTTTCAAAACTAAATTGTTTATTGAACGCTTTAGCATTCACCTCACAAATACTTTGCCTAACATCGACAGACATATGATCTTTAAAACTTAAACTACGAGAGTCACACATTTTAAACATAGCCTCTTTTGCACACCAAATTGTTGTTAATTCGAGAATATCATTATCGCTTTCCTCAACAGCTGCTAACTCATTTAAACTACAAAACTTAGCTGCAATACGCTTAATCTTTTCTCTTTTCATTTCTATGTCAATACCTACATTTTCATTACTTATAATAATCGTAGCATATTGAAATGAATGCGAAATAGAAATACACTTCTTATCTGTTAGATAAGGTTTGCCATTAGTATCATATAGCAACTCACTATCGCTATATCCAGCAACTTTAAGTAATTGTCTAATGCTTAAAAATCCTTGTTTGTGAACCTCAGATTTCATACTGCTTAAACGAGTACTACTTGCCTCTCGCAAGTTTACTCCAGCAAGTAGTTCTTCAACAGATTCTTCAATCCTCCAAAGATAAACAATAGCATTTCCTGTATCTGTAACCTTTAATAATGGCATTCTTTTGCTTTAATAAATGAGATTCAAAGATACTACAATACAAGACAAAAAAAAGAGCCGCTATCGCGGCTCTTTTAAAATTTATTTGATAATAACTCTGTTAGTACCAACTTGTGCTACATAAGTAGTTCCATCTTTAACAAATTCCGAAACTGAAGTTCCATCTTCGAATTCGATAGCTGGACTAATAACAATTCCATCTTTTCTAAACCCGATTCCAATACCACCAGTACCATTTACAGATTCTGTTTGATCAGCATTTAAAACCCAAGCCCATCTTGTATTTCTGTCAAATTGGAAACTAAATGTAGTTTCTTCACCATTTTCAACTAATACTAAATTTCTCTTTACATTCAATGCATTCTTAGTATCGTAATGGAATTTAATATCTTCCCAATCGCTCTCTTGAGCTCTTTCGAATTTAACATTCACACCACTTCTAACAGTAATGAAATCTAAATCAAGTCCATTTTTAGCATTAAACAAGAACTCAAAGTCTCCTTCAAAACCTTTTCCTTTTTTACCAGGTGCGATTTGATTATTTCCTAACATATGAATATGGTTAGGAGTATTAAACATCAAGCTTACAGTAGTACTCCATCCGATTTTATACTCACTTTCTATAACTTTCAAACCATTATAGCTTTGATAATCAAAATCACTAATCATTTCAACGTTAGTAGCATCTTTAAATTTCATTAAGTGCGTATAACCACCGAATTTTTGATCATTCGTAAAGTAGGTAGCTTTCCATCCGAACTCGCTTGATAAAAGATCGTTTGTTAAATCTTTTTTTCTATTCTCAAAACGTTCAGTTGGATTTTCATCAAACTTACTTTCAAAGTTATCACTACTACAAGAAGCAAACATAGCTATTGCTCCAAAAGCAATAAAAGCTTTTAATATATTTTTTCTCATCTCTAACTTTTATTTTTTGTTAACAGCTTTCTCTGTATTTGCAGTTGTTAAGTTACAAAGCTCATAAAAATCAATTCCGAATGCTTCTTTGTAATATTTAACTACGAAAGCCTCCTTTTGTTGAATCTTAGCTTTTCCTTCTGGATATGGATTATCTTTCACCAATTTGTTATAAGCATTGATATCCTTTAACATCCAAGAAGCTTGTTCTGCAAAATCCTCAGTAGCATTAGAACGAGCGTAAGTAGAAATAAATCCTAACTTAAATGCTTCTGGTAATTTACCATTTTGCCAGTCACCTCTATATGCACCACTAATCTTACCATATTCTCCTTCATCAAAAGGAATAGCTTGGTTTAAAATGTGAACATATTCGTGTTGAATAGTATGAATAAATTCTTCAACTTCTGCTTTATTCTTAGTATCTAAATAATTCATTGAGAATAAAGAAATTCTTACACCTTGCTCAGCTAACCCTAAAGTTACAGTATTAGTTGTGTTAGCATTTACTGACCCAACCATTACCAATTCTCTTGGTGCAGTTTTCTTAACAAACATTTCCCCAGCAATTTCTTTGTAACTATCTAACCAAATAGTCTTAATTACTTCAAGAGCTGGTTGTACTTTATTTACTTCAATCGGAGTTAAAAAACGTGCTTGGTCAACTTTATATGGATCCCATTTATAAAAAACAGCCATATTGTATGGATAAGTGTAGTTATCATCAATCCATGTATCCAACGCATTTTTTTGTTCAGGAGTAGTATCTAATCTTGAATCCCCTAAACTATCTTCTTGAGAACATGCTGTTAAACCGAACATAGCAGTTAAACAACATAAACTTACAAATCTTACAATTTTCTTCATAGTCAAATTAGTTTCTTGGGTTATCTGGTATTCCAGCAGCTGTTACGTGTAGAGGTAAAGGTAATTGACGTCTTGGGTCATCTTTTCCTAATACTAACTTCTCTCCTGAAACAAATTCATGTGTTACAACAATATTGAAACGCTTAACATCGAACCATCTTTGTCCTTCTTGAATAAACTCTCTACGTTTTGCTTCTAAAATAGCATTCATAACAATAGCTTGTTCATTTGTCATTTCAAAGGCAGGTGTTAAATAACCTTCTTCAGCAGGATATAATGCTTTCAATTTAGCAATATCAACTTTCTTATCAGAAGAAGCAACATACCCTTCAGTACGAGCTGCTAAAAAGAAGTTCAATCCGTCAACAGCTTCTTGAACTCTATTAGTCATTACTAAAGCTTCTAATCTATTAAGATAAACCTCATCGTTACTCAATAATACAAAGTTAACGAAAGGTAACCCAGTTCCAGCAGATGGATCATCTAATCTAAAGTACTCTCCTAATTTAGGATAAACCATAGTTTTTTGACCATTGAAAGAACCAGAATCATATAACCACCATTTATTCCAAGGGTTTTTCGAGTTAATTATACCTTGACTTTGAATAGTCGCACCCATAATGATTCCTTCGTCAGCACCTGTTAACCAGAAGCGAGAATATCTATTATAACGGTTATAAGAAGAAACAGCAGTAGTTAACAATAAGTTAGTTCTAACAGATGGTCTACTATACTGTTGGAATTTAGCATTTAAGTTAATTGCATTAAATTCAGCATAATCTCTAATAAAAGCACTTGGATTAGCAGCTAAATATTCTGAATGTTCTAAAACCTTCTCAAAATTCCCCATAGTTAGATAGAAACGAGATGCAAATGCATGTCCTGCTGTTCTATTAAAGTGAAATTTCGGTTGTTTATAATTATCCGTTAATAATGGAAGACCTTCTAATAAATCCTTTTCAATATTTGCATAAACTTCTTGAACAGTACCTCTTGAATACTCTTGAATTAATTTACGCTCTGGTTTATTTACGTATGGAATACCAACATCTGAAGCAGCTGTAGCTGGATTATAAGCTTTAGACCATAATTGAACTAACATATGGTGTGCATAAGCTCTCGCCATTAATGCTTCACCTCTTAATGCGTTTAATTTACCGTCATCATTACCAAGCTTATCAATAGCATCTAACGCCTCGTTTGCAGCAGCAATAGCTTTATAACAACCATCCCAATAAGCAGAAGGTGAATCTTGAGATATTCTCTCTTCTAACTCCCATTTAAATTCTGATAAATGATAGTCAATTGTCATTGTTTCATCTCCACAATCCCAAACGTTATCAGACATTAACTCTGTAAATGAAGGATAACCATACTGAGGATAAGCAGTAACTAAAAGCTCTCCAATTTTTACAGAAGAGTCTAACTGAGTTCTGTTATCTGGAATCTCAGATAAGAAATCACTACATGATGTAAAACTTGCAGCTAATATTAAGCTTGCAATTAATATTTTAACTCTTTTCATAATCTATAATTTAGAATCCTACATTTAAAGTTAAAGTGTATTGCGTAGTTACTGGCATTGCAACACCACCACTTCTAAAGAACTCAGGATCTTGTCCATTTAATTTCTTGTCAGCATAAATCAACCAAGGGTTACTTGCTGTAGCTCTAACTGAGAAATTAGATAATTTCAATTGTTTCTTTAACAAATCAGGGAACTCGTAGCTTAAAGAAACATCTTTTAATCTTACGAAACCACCATCAACAATACGTGCATCAGAATAGTTATACGTATTATAAGCTTTACTAATATTTGAGCTACCGTAGTTAGCAATCTGCCAAGCAGAAGCAATAGTAGGAATATCAGTTATGTGCTCATCACCAGGATTAATCCATCTATTTTGGAAAGATTTAGTGAATACATCTAAGTCTGTATAATTTCCTTTGAAATCTGGGTTTAATCTAATTTTGTTACCACCTGAAGCCACAATGAAAACATTTAATGACCAGTTTTTGTAACTAAAAGTATTTGTAATACCTAAAGATTTGTTAGGCTCAACAGATCCTTCATATTTTAAATATCCTGTGATGTCAGTTCTATCTTGGAAGTTAGCTCCAAACACGTTATTAGTAACACCATCAGCTAAAACGAAAGTAGGAAGACCTTCTCCGTTTAATCCTGTAAATTGGTAAGAATAAATACTGTTTCTTGCTCTTCCAACTACATTACCTCCTGTAGGACCAACTAAATCAATAACTCTCGAAATATTCTGAAGTCTTGTAATTTCTTGATCGTAGTAAGAAGCATTAATAGTAGTAGTCCAGTTAAAATCAGGAGTACTAATATTTCTTGTAGTTAAAGCTACCTCAATACCTTTAGTAGTCATATCTGCATTATTACCTAATTTAGATCTTTGTCCACCAATACCACTTGTTGTTACAACATCAATTAAGTCAAACGCTTTTCTTTGATAAGCATCAACTACTAATTGAACTCTATTATTCCATAAACCTAAGTCAAATCCAACGTTTAATTCGTGTTGTTTTTCCCAAGTTAAATCACCGTTTTGTAAATCTTCGATTTCTAATCCTGGCTCTCTTTCTCCAGTAAATTGTCTATCAGTAATCATACTTTTGTAAATAGCTAAAGAGTTAGTAGCAGGACCTGCAGTAGCAGTTAATCCGTAAGAACCTCTGAAGCTTAAGTTACTGATTGTTTCATTATCCAATAAGAATTTCTCTTGTTTAGCATTCCATTTTCCAGAAACAGTCCAAGTTGGTAACCAACGAGAAGCATTACTATCTCCTTGTCTGTTAGAACCATCATAACGTCCAGTTAAAGACAAGATATATCTGTTATCATAGATATAAGAAGCTTTACCAAAGAAACCTACAGTTCTTTCACGCTCTTCATCAAACTCATAATAAGTTCCACCATCAGAAATAATTTTTTCTAATAGACGAGGGTCAGTATAAGGAACATATCCTTTATTAAATTGTAATCCGAAAGCACTTAAATAGTCATAATTTCTATCTACTGAACGCATTTCAGTACCAACAAATGCTTCTAATTCGTGTTTATCAGCGAAAACATCTTTATAGCTAATACTGTTTCTTACGTTATAAGCTAATAAGTTATTGTTGTGACGGTATCTGATACCACCTTCTGGTAAAACAGGAACTTTAATTCCATCAGGATCGTTTGGATCTTGATATAAGAAAATATTTTGTTTGTTAACGATAGTTGTTTCGTTTGCATTATAAGCACCAACCACGTTAGATCCTTCATAAATATTGTGGTCACGTTTTGACATTGCATAACGTACAGACGCACTACCATTATAAGTTAACTTAGGTAAAATTTTATATTCAGCATCAATTTGAGCTTTAATATCTTTAACGTTCATATCGATTTCGTTATTTTCTAACTCATTCAATACGTTAAAAGGAGCCCAGTTCATACGGTAATACTCGTAGTTACCACTTCCATCATAAGCACGTAAAGTTCTTGATGTATTTAAAGCATAGCTAAATGGGTTGATATCAAAGTCTCTTGAAGTACCACCATTAACTACGTCAGTTTTACTACTGTAACTTCCTGGCGCTTTTTGATCACGGTTAGAGAAGTTAACACCAAATGATAAATTAAATTTATCTGTAACGAAGAAAGTATTTTTTGTATTAATAGTTAATCTACGTACTTGGTCAGCAATAGTCCATCCTGGATCAGTGTAGTATCCAATAGATGTAAAGTATGCATTGTTTTTACCACCTCCAGAGAAGCTTAAAGTATGGTTTTGAGTAATACTTGGTCTAAATAACTCTTTGAACCAGTTTGTATTAGCCATTTCATACGGCTGTAAAAACTTATTTTTATCAGAATTAAAGTTACTTACAACAAATGATCCATCAGGATTAACTTGTCCCATAGAACGAGCTAATAAGTTGTAAACTCCACCATATCTATTTTGAACAACATCAGGATACTCTAACAATCCTTTTCCTGACATCTCTTGTAAAATAGACATATTTTCTTGAGAGTTTAAAATATCATATTGTGCATAACTTGGCACAGTACGAATAGCATTTTCCATAGTATAGTTAATTCTCATTGGAGAATCTTTGATACCAGATTTAGTTGTAATAACAACAACACCATTCATTGCACGAGAACCGTAGATAGAAGTAGCAGAAGCATCTTTTAAGATTTCGATACTAACAACATCATTACTGTTCAATCCTGCAATAGCAGAACTTAATAAAGTTTCAGAGTTTCCAGAAGCTAAGTCTTGGAAAGAAACGTTTACGATATCCTCTTGAACAACACCATCAATAACCCATAATGGTTTAGTGTCTCCAAGAATTGATGATGAACCACGAACAGTGATTTTAGGAGCAGAACCAAAAGTACCAGTAACGTTTTGTACTGAAACCCCTGCAGCTTTACCTTCAATCATTCTACTTACGTCAGCTACACCATCTACTTTCAATTCTTTTTCAGAAATAGTACTTACCGCTCCTGTGAAAGTTCTTTTAGAAAGCTTTTCATAACCTGTAGTAATAACAACTTCATCAATCATTTCTGTAGCCTCAGCTAAAGATACGTTAACAATAGATTGCGCTCCTACCTTTTTTTCAACAGTGTTGAATCCCATGAATTCAAAAACTAATACAGTTTCATTACTCTTAACTTTAATAGAGTAATTACCGTCTAAATCAGTTTGAACTCCTTCTTTTGTGCCTTTAATAAACACAGTCGCACCTGGTAATGACATACCGTCATCTGCAGCTACAACTTTACCTTTAATTTCTTTATTTTGAGCATATACGCTACCACTTATAGTAAGCGTCATAAACATCAAAAAGAAATGAAGTAGAAATTTCCTCATACTTATTAACTATTTATTATTTTATCGTTAACAAATAACTAACAAAAATTCCACAAAGTCAACCTTGATTTAAGTTTTTATAAAATATTATTTAACAAAGATATAACTACTACTTTATTCATCATTTAGGCTTTTTTACAGAAAAAAACGCATTAAAATATATAAAAATAACACAATCAATAATTAGCATAAAAAAAGCCACGTTTGTTTAAACGTGGCTTTAACAACATATATTGTTTTATTTAACCTAATGAAAGTTAACTTTTACTTTTGATTTCTTAACAAATCACGGATCTCAGATAACAACTCCTCTTGTGACGGTCCTTTTGGCTCTTCAACAGCAGGAGCAGCTTCTTCTTCTTTCTTTTTAGTTAATTTCTCTTCTGCTTCTCTTAATTTATTTATCCCTTTAACAAGCATAAATACAACTAAAGCTAATAATAAGAAACTAATCACTTCAGTAATGAAATTACCATAAGCAAAAACTACAGCTCCTTCTACAGCTTTAGCATCTGCCAATGCAGCTCCTTCTGTAACAGTACCTTTTAACACTGTATACATATTTGAAAAATCTGGTGTACCAATTACAGCAGATACAAGCGGCATAATTACATCGTTTACAGCACTGGTAACAATTTTACCAAATGCACCACCGATAATTACCCCAACTGCAAGGTCCATTACATTACCCTTGACAGCGAATTCTTTAAATTCTTTTACAAATCCCATAGTCTTCTTTTTTTTAGTATTGAGTTTAAGTGAGCAAAAATAGTACAAATTTACTCTTCATAAAAAATTCTTTTCACACGTTGTGCTACACTTGTCAATATTTCATACGGAATAGTGTTAATTCTATTCGCAATTAGTGTAACTGGTAAATCTTGTCCGAAAATAATTACCTCATCCTCTTCTACACAATCAATTGCGGTAACATCAACCATTAACATATCCATACATATTGAGCCAGCAATTGGTGCTTGCTGTCCATTAATTAACACATATCCTACTCCATTTCCCCAAGAACGATGTACGCCGTCTGCATACCCAATAGGTACTGTTGCAATCTTCGTTTTTCCAACCGCTCTAAAGCGACGTCCGTACCCAACACTTTCTGCATCTTCAATTTCTTTTATCTGCATAATACGTGTTTTCAATGTGCTTACATTATGTAATTGTTTCATCTCCTCTTCATCATTCCCTACACCATATAAACCAATTCCAACGCGAACCATTTCCATTTGATACGCTGAAAAATTATAAACTCCAGACGTATTCAAAATATGACGTATAGGTTGTATATCAAGACTACTCATTAAGTAATCTGCATTTTTGGTAAACATATTAATCTGATCCAAAGTAAATTCACGATACTCTGGCATATCACTTGACGATAAATGTGAAAAAATCGACTTAACTTCTACAACATTTGTAGTCTTTAGCAATTCTACTAACTCTTGAAGTTCATTGGTTAAAAAACCGTGTCTATGCATTCCAGTGTCTAACTTAATGTGAATTGGATATTGATAACAATTGCGCTCACGAGCTACTTTTAGAAAAGCGTTCAATTCTCTGACAGAATAGACCTCTGGTTCTAAGTCATACGCAATCATAGCAGAAAACGTACTTATCTCAGGATTCATTACAATAATTTTAGTATTAACACCTGCTTTACGCAAATCAATACCCTCATCCGCAAATGCCACTCCTAAATAGTCAACGTTCTCGTGTGCTAATAATTTTGCTATCTCAAAACTACCATTACCATATCCAAACGCCTTAACCATAACCATAATCTTAGTCTTACTTTCTAATTTAGAACGGTAGAAGTTCAAATTATGTCGTATGGCATTTAAGTTCACCTCTAAAACTGTCTCGTGCGTTTTTGTTTCCAAGGCAGTAACTATCTTATCAAAGCGAAATGCTCTTGCTCCCTTGATTAAAATTGTCTCATCTGAAAAATCTTCAACAGACATTTTTTGAAGAAACTCTTCTGTTGTTTTAAATAAGTAAGTATTTGGAATACCATATAAGTACTCTGTTATATGATTCCCAATTCCTATTAAGCGTGTAATATTATTATTAAGGAGTAACGAACGAACTAAATCATACAATTCAGCTTCTTCAAAACCACTTCTAAACACATCTGATAGAATAACAGTTTTAGACTTATTTATCTTGTGTTTCTCTAAAAAGTCAAGGGCAATTACTAACGACTGATAATCGGCATTATAAGCATCATCAATTAAAGTACAATTATTCAATCCGTCTTTTAACTGCAATCGCAATTCAACTGGATATAATAATTCTATGCGATGCTTAATTATTTCAGTCGAATAATTCATTAATAGCATCGTAGTGATACAGGTAAGAATATTGCGAACAGAAGCATTATCTGAAAAAGGTAAATTAACTTCAAAAGCAGATTTAGCATTTGGAGTAACTATTAACGTATCATTCTGCAAAGACGCAAAAACTTGTGCTTCTTTATTGTCAAAACTCCAACAATACAACTTGTCTTTTGGTAAGAAAGAGGTAATGCGAATATCGTCTTCACAAACGATGTTATCAACATTTGTAAACAACTTAATCTTTTCTTGAATTTTTTGTTCTACACTCTCAAACCCTTCGCTGTGTTCTTCAGTAATAGCAGTAAACACACCTATTGTAGGTTTAACTATTGGCTCTAATCGTTCCATCTCACCGATAGTCGAAATACCAACTTCAAATATTCCAAGATTGTGTTTCTCCTCAATTCCAAAAACAGAAAGAGGAACTCCCGTTTGAGAATTATAACTCTTCGGACTCTTTATAACAGAGAACTCTTCATTTAGTAAAAAGTTCAACCATTCTTTCACTACAGTCTTTCCTTTACTTCCTGTTATTCCAATTACAGGTAAATTAAAATGACTGCGATGAAAATTAGCTGCTTTTTGGAAAGCAGCTAATGTATTCTTTACTTTAAAATAAACGACACCAGAAGTTTCATTAGGTAGATTATCTTCTGATACCACAAAATACTTAACTCCTTTTGTGATTAACTCATTTATATATATGTGCCCATTGTGGTTCTTTCCTTGCAAAGCAAAAAATAACGTATGCTCATCATTTAACAAAGACCTACTATCAACAGAGATATTTGTAATTGTCAAATTATCTTGGGCATTCTCTCCCAAAACCTCTGCTCCTAAAAACGTACAAAAAGCATTCGTATCAATATTCATTACTATTTTTTATTTCAAAAAATTCTACTTGCAAAAGTAAAGAGAGTTTCAATTAAACGACTTTTAAAAGGCGTAATATTTACAACTAAAGGTTACACTTAATATAAGCCCATCCTTGTTCTTGCTTTTCAATTATATCAACTAATCCTGATGGTACAAAAGCTACTCCTTCAATAATATCATCTTCCGATATCATTCTTGCATTCATCGTATTTTGACACGCATAGAACTTTATCCCCTTCTGCATAACTATTCTCAATCCTTCTCCAACCATCGTTTTACTTTTTCGCACCATACCAATTCCAGGTCCGTGTACAACAACGTGAATTACTACATCATCTGCCCAGTGATTTTTCACATTTGTGATATACGTAATCAAAGCATTTTGCTCAATTATATTATCTGTGTTTAATTGAAAAACTACTTTGTGATTAGCTTCTTTCATAATCTTCTCTTTTAAATTTATGATTTAATTTTTGGTTTTATAAAGCTATGAAAAACCTCACTAATAGTACCACTTATTGCCAAATATCTTTTTTGCAGTAGTGTATCCTAAGTTACATTCTGTGTCATTTTTAATAGAGACCTTTGTACTATTATTAATTCTTTAAACAATAAGAAAATGAGTTGGATATTTGAGCCTTGGCCGTGGTATCTTGGTGGATTATTTATCGCAATCACCTTAATATTATTATTACTTCTTGGTAAATCTTTTGGTTTTTCATCAAACTTGCGAACTATGTGTTCGATGATGGGAGCTGGTAAATCGTGTGATTTCTTCTGCTTTAATTGGAAAGCACAAACGTGGAACTTACTTTTCTTAGTAGGTACAATTGCAGGAGGTTTTATTGCATATCACTTTTTAAGTGTTGACGCAGCTGCTATTCCTTTAGGAGAAAACACCATTCAAAAATTAAACGAATTAGGAATTGAGAGTGCTGGTAAAGCTTATGTACCAACAGAACTTTACAGCAACGAAACTTTCTCTTCTTTAAAGAATATTGGAATTTTAATCTTAGCTGGTTTCTTTGTAGGTTTTGGTTCTCGTTATGCTGGTGGTTGTACATCAGGACACGCTATTAGTGGATTGAGTAATCTACAATTACCTTCATTAATTGCTGTAATTGGTTTCTTCATTGGAGGTCTTATTATGGTTCATTTATTATTTCCATTCATCTTTTAAATTATATTCGAAATGAAAAAATTAGCTTATTTATTCGTAGGAATGATATTCGGAATTGGAATGTTTAAATCAGGAGCCGCTTCTTGGTTTAGAATTTATGAGATGTTCCAATTTGACAGTTTCCATATGTATGGTATTATGGGAACAGCATTAACTATAGCAGTTATAGCAACACAAATTATCAAAAAGAAAAACATTAAAGACTTCTCTGGTAACCCAATCATATTTACTCCAAAAGATATGAGTATTCCAAGGTACTTATTTGGTGGAATAATCTTTGGATTAGGATGGGCACTTGGAGGAGCTTGTCCAGGACCTATGTTTGCTAACTTTGGTGCAGGATTCTACTCAATTATCTTCGCTATTGTTGGTGCACTTCTTGGTACTTGGGTTTATGGATTAGTGAGAAAATACTTACCTCATTAATCAACAATACTTAGCTTTTGAAATACTGCATACACAAAACATTACATAAATATTCACTTGCAGTAAGTGACAATTTATAGACATATTTCTGGTACTTCCTTCTTGAAAACAAGCATTTCTTTGGTTAAAAGTACCAGAACACTGTCGATATAGTCTAATTACACAACAATATTCTTTAGCTTTTTTTATTCTATTTCATTCATTAATAAAAAATTACAACGACTAATATTTTATATTGTCTCTTTTAAGATTGCAATAAAATTGATAAGTTGCTTTAAATAAAGTAATTTTAAAACCCAAAACCATCTTATTCAATCTTTATGGAACATATTATCAAAACGAAATACCGCTACATCTTTGAAGAAGAATTGTTAGAAGAAATTATCAAAGTTTCAACTATCAAAGATTTTAAAGAAGGTGAAAGACTGATGGAAATTGGAGAGTACATAAAAAAAATACCTCTTCTATTAGCAGGTGCTATCAAGATAATTAGAGAAGATCAAAAAGAGGGAGAGATTGTCTTATACTACATTGAGCAAGGAGACACCTGTGCAATGACATTAACTTGTTGTTTGGGTGAAACGAAAAGTCAAGTGCGTTCTATTGCAGAACGCGATGGTAGTGTTATATTAGTTCCTGTTGGAAAAATGGACGAATGGTTAGTGAAATACAAAAGTTGGAGAAACTTCGTACTTAATAGCTATAACAACAGAATGAATGAATTACTTTCTGCAGTAGATAGTTTAGCGTTTATGAATATGGAAGAACGCTTGTGCAAATTACTTCAAGATAAAGCTAAGGTTTACAATAGTAGATTTATAAACAACACACATCAAGAGTTGGCTGAAGAGCTTAACACATCGAGAGTAGTTATTTCTCGTATCTTAAAAACTCTTGAGAATAAAGGAATTATACAACTCAATCGAAAATATATTGAGTTACTTAAATCTCAGTAAAACACTATGGATTACACATCGTTAATAGGTTATTCTTTAGCCTTACTAATTGGTATTTCATTAGGACTTATAGGAAGTGGAGGATCAATACTTACTGTTCCTATTTTAGTTTATATAATGAAGATAGAACCATTTGTTGCAACTGCTTATTCCCTATTTATTGTAGGTTCAACCTCATTAGTAGGTGGTTTCAAAAACCTAATTGATAAAAAAGTTGACACAAAAGCTGTTGTCTTATTCGGTATTCCTTCTTTAATATCAGTTTATATTACAAGAGCATTTTTACTCCCCTTAGTTCCTGATATTATTTCTATTGGAAGTTTACAATTAGATAAAAACATTGCACTTATGGTGCTGTTTGCAATTGTAATGCTTACATCGGCGATCAAGATGATTCGACCTCGCAAAGATCAAATAATTGAAGAAAGCAATCCTAACTTAGGAGGACTGGTAATACAAGGATTATTAATTGGATTATTAGCCGGTACAGTTGGTGCAGGAGGTGGTTTCCTTATTATTCCAGCTTTGGTATTATTCTCAAACTTACCAATGCGAAAAGCAGTAGGTACATCACTATGTATCGTTGCTATACAATCGCTAATCGGTTTCTTAGGAGATATAGGACACACAACGATGGATTGGGCATTATTACTAACTTTTAGTGCAATTTCAATCATCGGAATATTTATAGGGATATACTTAACTAAATTTGTCCCAGATAACAACTTAAAAAAAGGCTTTGGTTATTTTGTTTTAATTATGGCCATCTATATTTTAATAAAAGAAGTGTTTCTTTAGTTTGTAACTCTTGTTACTGTACAATTCAAAACATCTTCCTAATTTTACTTTATAATAACAACAGAAATACACTACGATATGAAAATAGAACAAATTTATACCGGCTGTCTTGCTCAAGGAGCATACTACATTGAAAGCGAAGGAGAAGTGGCAATTATTGACCCTCTGAGAGAAGTTCAACCTTATTTGGACAAAGCAACAAAAGATAATGCTACGATCAAGTATATTTTTGAAACTCACTTTCACGCTGACTTCGTAAGTGGACACGTTACTTTAGCTGAAAAAACTGGCGCTCCAATCGTTTATGGACCAAATGCTAACCCTTCATTTAAAGCACACATTGCTAAAGATGGAGAAGTTTTTCAACTTGGAAAAGTTACTATTACAACTTTACATACTCCTGGTCATACTATGGAGAGTACAACTTACTTATTAAAAGATGAAAATGGTAAAGACCACGCTATTTTTAGTGGAGATACCCTTTTCTTAGGAGATGTAGGTCGTCCTGATTTAGCACAAAAAGCAGCTAATTTAACACAAGAGCAATTAGCAGCTACTTTATACAATAGCTTACGTACGAAAATTATGCCGTTAGCAGATGACGTAATTGTTTACCCTGCACACGGAGCTGGTTCTGCTTGTGGTAAAAACTTAAGTAAAGAAACTGTAGGTACTCTTGGTGAACAAAAGCAAACAAACTATGCGTTACGTGCGGATATGACAGAAGCTGAATTCGTAAAAGAAGTTACTGATGGTCTTTTACCTCCTCCTGCTTACTTCCCTTTAAATGTGAAGTTGAACAAAGAAGGATACGAGAACGTTGAAACGATTATCACTAATAATAAAAAATTATCACCTAAAGATTTCCAAGCTTTAGCTGATGATTCTGGAGCATTAATTTTAGATGTTAGACCTGGTGCAGAGTTTGCAGCGGGACATATTCCTGGATCTATCTTTATTGGATTAGATGGGCAGTTTGCTCCTTGGGTTGGTGCTTTAATTACAGATATTAAACAACCTATCTTAATCGTTTGTCCAGAAGGAAGAGAAGAAGAGGCTATTATTAGACTTTCTCGTGTTGGTTATGACAATACATTAGGTTACTTAGAAGGTGGTTTTGCAAACTGGAAGAACGAAGGAATGGAATATGACACTGTTCAACAAGTTACTGCTGATGAGTTAGCTAATAAAGTTAAAAATGAAGATATCAACATCTTTGACGTTCGTAAAGTAGGAGAATATAATTCTGCTCATATCGACTATAAGAATGTTAACCACACACCATTAGATTACTTAAACGATCATTTAGCTGAATTCCCAACAGATGAAACTTTCTTTATCCACTGTGCTGGAGGATATAGATCACTTATTGCTTCATCTATCTTGAAAGCAAGAGGATTCCACAATATGATTGATGTAATCGGAGGTTTCGGAGCAATTAAAAATACAGGTATTGCTTTAAAAGAAAGCACTTGTACTGCTACTTGTCCAACAACAGGAAAATAATACAGAAATGAATAAATTTGAAGAACTAATCAATAGTGATCAGTTAGTCTTAGTGGACTTCTTTGCCACTTGGTGTGGTCCTTGTCAGATGCTTGCACCTGTCTTGGAAGAAGTAAAACAAACACTACAAGACAATATTACAATCATTAAGATTGACGTTGATAAAAACCAAGCATTAACAACACAATATAGTACACAGTATCAAATGAGAGGTGTACCTACTTTGATGTTGTTTAGAAAAGGTAAGTTATTATGGCGCCAATCCGGATATATGGATAAACAAACTTTACTTGCTAACATAGAGCAATACAAGAATAATTACTAATGAAAAAGGTCTCAATTGAGACCTTTTTTTATTTAACAACTAAAGTCATATCCTCCACTTCCTGCAAGATATAAATAGTGTTTTGCTTCTTTAGATAAATATACTTGTATTTCTTTTTGTTCATAATCTGCTGATGTATCAAATACAAAATCAAGCTTACCATCTCCATCTAAATCTCCAACAAAAAGCAATTCGACAAAAGTATCACTGAAAATAGGGATATTTAAAACCATCTGTTGTTGTGCCCCATCTACACTGATATACAATTTATAATCCTCAATCTCTCTAAATTCCTTCCCTTTTGGATCTGTATCATCCGTGTACATATAGGTGTTTTTTACTGTACCTTCCGCTTCTAAAGCATATGTATGTCCTTTATACTTGTATTCATATACTTCACCTGGCCATAATGGCTTCTTTTTAATAGGCAAAGAGACAATATCTCCCTTAGTAAGTAACTTATTAGGGGCACAGAAAAAAAGTGGCTCTTCTTCCTCAGGAGAGAATACCCCAATTTGATTTACTTCAGTACATTCATTCAAAATCGGATCTGTCAAATTATAATCCGCTTGTTTCACAATAAAATGTGTTTTATCAACCTTTCTAAACTCCAACCAATTTTCGTTAATCGCAGAGTAAGTATCTGTCGAATCATCATCATAATATGCGGGTAATAAAAGTGTCATTACCTCCTTTACCTCTTTACCATAAGCATCTGTAAATCGGTGAACATCTTTTATTTCTTCTTGTTCAACACTATTTTCTTCTGTAAGTTCTTGTGTACCCTCAGACTCTGTTTCTGCAGTTTCTTTACAGCCGATTAGTATTAGCAACCCCAAGACAATTAATACTTTTTTCATCAGTTAATTTGTATTTAAGTGATTTTTGAGCAAAAAAAAACTATCGTTTTACTGATAGTTTTTTTTCATTATTTATATAACTAATTGTTAGTCATTCAATTTTAATACAGCCATAAAAG
The DNA here is from genome assembly GCF_009799805.1 of Myroides phaeus. Taxonomy (NCBI): domain Bacteria; kingdom Pseudomonadati; phylum Bacteroidota; class Flavobacteriia; order Flavobacteriales; family Flavobacteriaceae; genus Myroides; species Myroides phaeus. The sequence continues at coordinate 1,219,000 of NZ_CP047050.1, read as the reverse complement.
CTTCTTGTGGAATCTCAACGTTACCTACTTGACGCATACGTTTCTTACCTGCCTTTTGTTTTTCAAGTAATTTACGTTTACGTGAAATATCCCCTCCATAACATTTAGCTGTTACGTCTTTACGAAGTGCTTTTACTGTTTCACGAGCAATTACTTTCACTCCAATAGCCGCTTGAATAGGAATATCAAACTGTTGACGTGGGATAAGTTCTTTTAACTTCTCACACATCTTCTTACCAATGTAGTACGCATTATCTGCGTGCATTAAAGCAGATAAAGCATCTACTACGTTTGCGTTCAACATAACGTCAACTTTCACTAAGTTAGACGTACGCATTCCAATAGGAGAATAGTCAAATGAAGCATATCCTTTAGAAACTGTTTTTAATCTATCATAGAAGTCAAATACAATCTCTGCTAATGGCATATCAAACGTCAACTCTACACGGTCTTCCGTTAAATAAGTTTGGTTTGTAATAATACCACGTTTGTCAATACACAAACTCATTACTTGACCAACGAAGTCAGCTTTAGTAATAATTGTCGCTTTAATATATGGCTCTTCTACTCTTTCTAATTTAGAAGGTTCTGGTAAATCAGATGGGTTATTTACTACAATTGGTGTATCTGGTTCTTTCTTAGTATAAGCTAAGTAAGAAACGTTAGGTACAGTAGTAATAACAGTCATATTAAACTCACGCTCTAAACGCTCCTGAATAATCTCCATATGTAACATTCCTAAGAATCCACAACGGAAACCAAACCCTAAAGCAGCAGAACTCTCAGCAGCAAATACTAAAGAAGCATCATTCAATTGCAATTTCTCCATTGAGTTACGCAATTCTTCATAGTCCTCTGTATCTACTGGATAAATACCAGCGAATACCATTGGCTTAACGTTCTCAAACCCTTCAATCATATTTTGAGTTGGTTCTTTTGCATCTGTTAACGTATCCCCTACTTTAACTTCCTTAGCTTCCTTAATACCAGAAATTAAGTAACCTACGTCACCTGTTTTAATTTCTTGTTTAGGAACTTGGTTTAATTTAAGTGTACCAATCTCATCTGCAAAATACTCTTTCCCTGTAGCCATAAATTTAATCTTCTGACCTTTCTTAATAGTACCATTAACAACACGGAAGATAACTTCAATACCGCGGAATGGGTTATAAACAGAGTCAAAAACTAATGCTTGTAATGGCTCTTCAGGATTACCTTTTGGAGCAGGAACTCTCTCGATAATTGCCTTTAAAATATCTTCTACTCCTAAACCTGTTTTACCAGATGCAGGAATAATTTCTTCATAATCACATCCTAATAAGTCAACGATATCATCACTCACCTCTTCTGGGTTAGCACTTGGTAAGTCAACTTTATTTAATACAGGAATAATAGTCAAATCATTCTCTAACGCTAAATACAAGTTAGAGATAGTTTGTGCTTGGATACTTTGTGCTGCATCTACAATCAACAAAGCCCCTTCACACGCAGCAATAGACCTAGAAACTTCATAAGAAAAGTCTACGTGCCCTGGAGTATCAATTAAGTTTAAAATATATTTCTCGCCTTCATATTCATACTCCATTTGAATCGCATGAGATTTAATTGTAATCCCTCTTTCGCGTTCCAAATCCATACTATCTAAAAGCTGATTTTGTTGCTCACGTGCAGTTACCGTTTGTGTAGCATCCAATAAACGGTCTGCTAACGTACTCTTTCCGTGGTCAATGTGAGCAATAATACAAAAGTTTCTAATGTTCTTCATCTTCGTTATATCAAAGTTTTAATTAGATTATACGCCCATTAGAAGTATTGAAACAACTTTCAATAATCATATAATCAAGATTCTAAGACTTTTATTATCTTCTGTTTACAACAATATAAGCCTATATTTTGCAAATATACTTTAAAGTTTGAATTTTTAATCATTTTTTTCGTTATACCTAAAGTTATCAACACTTTTCATCCTTTACAGACCAAGTATTTTAACCACTAAGATTAAACTGCCAAATGCCCCGTTTTTATTAACACTTTTACTAACTTTATACTTTCTAAAAATTCGCGCAATGAAAACATTCTTATCCATCGCAACACTATCTTTTTTTACATTGATTAGTTGTGGTCAAAAAAAAGAAATTACAGAAGATTTTATTACACTGCCTAATCATCTACAAGAGGTTTCTGGTTTGCATTACGACGCAACTTCTAAAACATTTTGGACCGTTCAGGACAGTGGAAATAGCAATGAACTTTACCAAATAGATGCAACTGGAAGTATAGTGCATACCGTTAAAGTTAAAAACCAAAAAAATAAAGATTGGGAAGAACTTACAAGTGATTCTGAAGGAAACTTGTATATCGGTGATTTTGGAAATAACAAAAACACGAGAAAAGACCTGAAAATTATTAAAGTAGACAAAAATAACTTAGATAAAGAAGAAGTTGATGCTTCTGCTATTATCTCTTTTGAATATCCTGAGCAAAAACAATTTCCTCCCAAAGACACAGAGTTGATTTATGATGCGGAGGCATTCTTTTTATATAATGACAATTTTTACATCTTTACAAAAAACAGAAGTAAAGGCTTTGACGGTAGATCAAATGTTTATAAAATTCCCAATGTAGCAGGACATCACAAAGCTCAATTGGTACAAACATTCAAAGGGTGTAATGTTTATAAACACTGTGCTATTACAGGGGCTGCTATTAGTCCCGACCAAAAGACTTTTGTTTTATTATCACATTCTAAATTGTGGATTATTGACGGATTCAATCCTAACGCAATCTTAGATGGTAAAATATCTGAACACAAATTAAACCACGTTTCTCAAAAAGAATCTGTTTCTTTCGATGGAAACAATACTGTTTACATTGCTGATGAAGTTAAAAAGCAAACAGGTGGTAAAATCTATAAAGTGGATTTGGGTGCTTTAAAACCCAAACCCTAATCCAAACACAAAGCGACCTCCATCTACACTGTTGAAATAAGAGCAGTGTAGGGTTGCTTGTTCTATGGCATTTATCCAAAAACCTGCTCCATAAGCGTTGTGCCATTTATTTGAACTTTCTAATGGAGTCCATACCCTTCCATAATCAAAACCAGCATAGAAACCATAACTCATTGGTATAAATCCTGCGGTAAACTGACCTGCATTAAAACGAATATCTGTTGTTTGTACAAATGATGTCTTTCCTGTAAATCGCTCTGGTCTAAATCCTCTTAAATTTGCGTTACCACCAACTGTTGCTGCGTGATAAAAATCGTAATTGTCATTAAACCTTGTTTGATAATTGAAATTTGTAGCAAATACAAAACGCTCTCCTCTGTCTATAAAATGAATAAAGTTCATTCGCATATCTAAGTAAGCGAAGTTCTGTTTAGTATCTTCTAAATTCATACGCCATCCCGCTTTCGAATTGAAACCAAATCCAACTGTTGGATTAGCAGGATAGTTATACTGTTCATAATTATACTCCACATTAAACGAACCATATTGTTGAAAATCAAAAACTTTCTGATTGACAACTTCTGGTGAACTCGTAATGAATCGATTAGACTTGTTTTGTACTTTTAATGCGTCGTATCCAAGATTTACTTCAAAAGCGCCTCCTTGTTTTCCCTCATAACGGTATCCAGGAGCTATTGAATAACTTTCAACACGCACACGTTTGTAATCATCTCCTTTTTCTTTGTCAAAATAATATGTTTCGTTTCCAATACCATAGTAGTTTTTGGCAAAATTTGGACTCGTAGCTCTTGCTCCTAAAGTAAACATACAATTATTTGTAGCATTCGGAAAATACCCTTTATATTCAGCTTCTAAGCCTTTCGTGTTAAACGAATAGAAACCTTTTAATTCGTGTTTACTGGTAAATGGGTCTTGTAAAAACTTCATACGAGTTGAACTATACATAAAACCTAACTTAATACCATCTTCAGGATTAAAACCAATATTTGGCAATAACATATTGATGTTTACAGGAACTTTTTCATAGTTGAAATTATTCAAATCATATTTATTCGTACTGTATTTTCGAACAACACCATTCTTTTCAACTATTTCATTTTTCTTATCTGCATAATCATAAACAATTGTTTTACGTGGGTTTTCAATCGCGTATGTATCTTGATTCTTACCTCCTATTAAACGCAATTTTATCTTTGCTTTTCCCTCTCCTCTCACTACATATTCATCTTCATCATTTAAGCCGTAAATCCAAATCTCTTTAGTTTGCTTTGCCGAATATACTTTTTCAAATTCAAGTTCTTTTCCTGATTTCTTATCGCGATATTGTGTCAGTTTTACATCGCCATTTGACAAGCGCTCTATGTCGAAAAAGTCTTTTTTATCCGTACCTGCCACAATAACATACTCTCTCAATTTAGCATAGTACTTTGGCAAATAGGCAACAATATTACTCTTTCTAACCTTCAATATTCTTTTAATTTCGTCTATCTCTTTGTCTTGTACTTCTTTAGGCAATTTAGCAAATACCTCTTCGATGACTTCATCACTTAGTGTTGTCACAATATCTTTTGCCTCTGTAATCCAATCTTCTTCAGAAGTTGATTTTAATAAATACTGATCCAAAGGAAAAGCCGTCTTATTCAACCAACGAGGATTAGCAAAATCTTCTTTATAACTTTGCATATGTCTCAAGGGAGGAAGCTTTTTTATCAATGATAACAAAGCACCATCTATCTTAGCAAAAGCTTGATCTCTATCTCGAGGTACAGGTTTATAAATTACCTTACCTTCTTCTTTAAACTCAGACCATCTCCACTGATCTCCGTGTCTATCCCAGTCGCCAATTAGCATATCAAAAATACGTGCACGCAAAAATGCTTTTTGATCAATAGCATACTTTTCGTCTTTTCTCAAATTAGCAATCACATCTGTCGTGCTAATTATCTTCGTCGCATTTCCAAAACTATCCTCATCTTCAAAACCACTGGTAGGACGTTCTTCAATCATATACAACTCATCTCCGTAGTTTTCATTAAATCTTCCCAATGTTTTTTGTTTCGGAATATAATATAACTCCGGATTTGTATGAAACATACCTATTGCTTCAGAAAGGTCACTAATGATAAACGGAGTATAAGGATGTGATGTCGTATAAAAATCATAAATAAATCTTTCCGCCCAAGTATCTTGAAACGAATTCATCACATATTGATCTTTAAAAACAGCTGTTTGAACAAAACGAGAAACACTCTTACGCACCCCTCTCATTACGTATTCTTTTCCGTCTTTATCAACAACACGAAGCGACATAGATTGGTTACCACCTCCTGAAATAGTTGGCGTCAATCCCCCTTTAATCTTTGTTAGATCCGCTATTTCAACTTCAACAGGTCTGCTGTATATATCTCTATAGTGCTTTCCCCATAAAAAGCGATACCAAGCTGTTTTTTTTGTCCACTCTGCAGGATATACACTTGCTTTAGTTATTCCTTCTTTTACTTCATTATCTCCTTCATAAACATAAGAACTCGGTTCAAATATTTTTTTCTTAGTAACTAACTGAACACCTTTTTCGTCAAAAACATAGAAATTCAACACTACACTGCGATCTTTCAAAACCTCAAGTGTCGTAAATCCAGCTTGTGCGATTGAAATATCATTCGGTAAAATAGCTCTTGAAGGTGTCGTTTCAGCCATACCTCCACTGATAACTTGTTTTACCCCATCTTGTGCTATGTATTGTAAATTTTGTTCATGTGCTGAAGCAATTACAACATTGTCATACATCTGCGCCATTGTTCTAATGCGCTTATTAAACTCATTGTAATTCTTACTCTGTAAATCTTGTGTATTAATGCCAGAAAGTGCTCTTGTATAGTTTATAACCGAACCAATAATTGGCAACGGTACATTGGAATTTAATGGGTAAATATGGTCTTTAAAAGAAAAATGACCACCATAATTTCCATTGCTGTAAACAGGGTGATGCATGGCCAACACCACTATTCTATTCTGATTTTTGTTAATCTCTCCTCTTAGTTCATCAAAAAAATCTTCTCTTGTCTTGATATCACAATCCTCATTAATATTGGGTTGCTTATCCCAATCTTGTAGATACCATTCGCTATCAACTGCAATTAATACAGTTTCATCATTGATTTTTAATCGCTCAAAACCACAAACTTTTCTCGGTAATACCGCTTTCTTATCTTCTAAATTTAATGCCATATAATCTGAAAAACGCTTAACTCCTTCATACCCTCTTGCCCATTCAGCGTTTCCATTTATAAAAACAGTATTCCCTTTAAAATCTTTTGCCAATCCCAATTGAGTGGCCAATGTTTCTTCTACTTTCCCTCTACTTTTCGCACCTTCTTTAGCCATTCCCCTATCGATACTATTACCTAAGAAAACTAACGTTGACTCTTTTTCACCTTTGTCTATAAAAGAAGATAATTTATCAAAGTGTTTTTTTCTCGACTTATTCTTGTCAAATCCCGTATTCCCTAATAAGTAATAAGTATGTGATATTTCCGCTTTAGAAACAGCCTCCTCAGCAGCAATTGTCTCTTTACTTTTCTTTCCATATTGTGTACCATACGTGGCACAAGAATTCAAAACAGCAAATGAAAATAGCGATGCTAAACCTATTTTTAAAGCATTTATAGATATGTGAGGAAATAATTTCATAATTTAGAGGTTATAAAGGTTTTGAATATGACAATTCTACAAAAGGTTGAAGAACATATCTTTCAGATACACAAAGATACACTATCACATCAATATACATACCACAACTTTAACCATACATTACGTGTTGTTAATGGTTTAGAAGAAATTCTAAAAACTGTTGACGTAACAAATAAAGAAGCTAATATTCTTCGTTACGCTGCGTGGTTTCACGATATTGGATATATCAACTCTTGGGAAGAACACGAAGAACGTGGTGCACAAATGGCGCAAACTTTCTTACTTGAAAATGGTGTTGATGTAGATGACGTACATATTGTTATGCAATTAATTAGGGCTACAAAATTGGACTATGTTCCTGAAAATGATCTTGAATGCATTTTAAAAGATGCTGATTTTGCTCACTTTTCAGATGATAATTATGTAGATGTAAGTGACTTGCTAAGAAAAGAAGTTGAACATTTTTGTAATAAAACCTTTACTGATTTAGAATGGTTAGAGCAAAATAGAGATATTATGCTTTATAAACACAGATATTATACTGTGTATGCCCAACAACAATGGCAACCTTATAAACAGAAAAACTTATTGGCTATTCTTGCCAAAATAGAAAAAATAGAAACCAGAAAGGCGCGTAAGAAAAAAGCAGAATCAAGTAGAACTATTGATACTTTGTTCAGAACGACCTTGAGAAATCACACTTCTTTAAGTGCTATAGCAGATAGAAAAGCGAATATATTGCTTTCTGTAAATGCTATTATTATCTCTATTTGTCTTTCTACTTTAATTCCAAAATTAGATAGTCCGAGCAATGCTCACTTGATTTACCCTACTTTTATTTTATTGTTTTTTAGCGTGGCTACGATTATTTTCGCCATACAATCTACAAGACCAAAAGTAACCTCTGGTACCTTTACAAAAGAAGAAGTTGACAACAACGAGGTTAATTTACTTTTCTTTGGTACATTTCACCAAATGCCTTTTGACGAGTATGAAGAGACTTTAATGACTATTTTAAAAAACAATAAGTACCTACACCACGCATTGACAAAAGACTTGTACAATTTAGGTGTAGTACTTGATAAAAAATATAAACTATTGCGCATTACTTATACCATCTTTACAGTTGGAATTATCGCATCTGTTTTAGCTTTTGTATTGGCTTTTAGAGGTATTGGCTTCTAAGGTAATCATGCATTAAATTATTGTAATCTAATTGTTCTATATCAAAGTCTAAATTAACATTTACTCTCAGACCAAGTAGGCCTGAAACACTTTGCATATCTTCAATTTCAAATTGCTCAATTTCGCCAAGCAGCACACCTATTTGTTGCCCATACGTTAGATATTGTCTGTATTCTTCTAAATCTTCTGTAGAGGCAAACGCAATTGTCAACTTTTGTGGTTGAACAATTCGCTCTTCTGTGCCTTTAATACACGCCTTGTCTAAACGCTTTTTAATTACTTCATAACGGGTATTATATGAGCCATCTATATCAAAGCGTTTTTCATCCATTCTAAACTGTATTCCCAAAGATGTATCGTACACAAAAATTAGTACTGTAACATCCATTTTAATCATATCCTGAATATTATTGCGGTAGTGAACACACATCAATTCAGTCATTACTTGCAATTGCCACAAACGCAGGTTTTGTAAGTAAGTAAAATCAAAAGACATCGTCGGACATATAGACTCCCCAATATAAATGTTGTGTTCTATTCCGTCCGTTTTAAATCTTTCGTAATAATGTGGAAATACTTTTTGAACTATTTGTTGACGCTCGTCTAAGATATCTGAAAAACACTTATTCATACGACCTACTTGGTTGTCAAAAACCTTGCGTTGTTCATAATAAATATCAAACTGAACATCTATATGAGACAGGTATTCTTTTAATATTTCTTCATCAAAAAGATGCCCTTCTTTTCTTAAAAATGGGTGTATATCTTCTTTAATATAGTTCTGAATCAACTGTTCTAAACCAGAATAAAAACGAGTTTCTAATTGACGTAAATAAGCATTTAAACGCAAACAGTGTTTCTCAAAAACAAGTGCCCCATTGCGACAAGCACTTTTATCAAACATATTAATTAAATAAGTCAATTGAGATTTCAAATCAGCAACAATTGCTTCATTTCTCAACTTGCTTGATCCTTTAATGTCTATTTCTCCAAACAAAGGAAATACTTTTGGAAATGATATCGGACTAATAATATAATCTTTATCAATAACACTTTCTATATAGTTTCGTTTTGCTTCTTCAATAAACTTCCAATAAACACTTGGGTGAATCGTCGTAAACTCTCGCTGTATAATAGCTTCAACTTGGTTAAGCAAATCTGCTTTTACACGCTCAAAGGTTTCTGAAATAATAGGCATCATTGCTTCTAACTTCTGTGCGTTTACAGTGTGTAAATCGCGAGGTACTTCAGAGACAACCTCCAAGATCCCCTCCAAACCACTTGATATAACCACAGGTCTAAACAAACAGCTCCTAACACCTTGTTTTCTCAGATGCAGACACATTTTCTCTTCCTGCTTATCTAACATCATTTCATCAATATCAGAGATACAGAAATACTTTTTTTCTGAAATAAGCTCCTCATAAGCCTTTTTAGATAAAACAATATCTGTGCTTTCATCATTCAATAAATGACTTTTCAGTCCCATTATATCACGAGTTTCTTTCTGAACCAATGTCTCTAATTCAATCGGTGTATAACCAATTTTTAAATTAGGCACTCTAAAAATAGAACTGAATATTTGTCCTAATGTATCGCCAATAGGTGTTCGCTGTAATTGCGACTTTAAAAAGTTTTCTTTCAACAATGATAAAGCACTTTCAACCGTAACATCTACCAAACTAACAATACCAAAACCACGTATAATCCAACTTTCTTGAGGAAATTTCTCTTTCCACAAGTCTAAGTTGTCAAAATTATCTTGCAACAATTCTATATCCGCCTTTGTCAGCATAATAGCTTTATCAGTTGGAATTATTTCAACAAAATCAGCATTGTATAACACGCGATAGTGATGTATAATTCCTTTTGCATCTGGCAAGTCGATAAACAACGGTCGGGTCAAATCAAAATCAGCGTTGAAATAATGATTCATAATAATACAACAACAAGCAATATAATATTGATGCTGATCAAAATCACGAATTTCTATATCATAACTTATCCCACTCTCGGCAATTATTTTTTTAAAACGATTGGTGTAGTTAAACATCAATTGCTGAAAAGGCATAGAAACTGCTTTTATTTCATTGTCTTTTAAAGCTACTGGAAATAAAATCTCTAACAACTCTTGAATCAAAGCCTCATTATCTTGAAGAACTTCTGTAGCTGTAATGTTTGTACATAAATCAGGAACAACATTTATTCTCTCCAATAAATCTTTTAGATAAGTCTTTTTTATCTCATTCCTGTTCGGATCTACAATAAATTCATTCATCGCTTTTATCAATCGATGAAAAGAAAACTCAATGTTAAAAGGCGTAAATTCAAAAGTTGTTAATCGCATAATTATGGGGTTCTTTAGTGCCTTAAAGATAACAAATAACTACTTGTCGGGCTATAGATTAACTCAGTATAATGTAGAATTGACAAGTTTCTTACTTACAAAAATTTGAAAAACTAAAATTATTGTACTTTTGCATCAAATTTCGAAAACGAATATGATTAAAATTGGCAACATAGAACTTCCTGACCACGCGCTTCTTTTAGCTCCTATGGAAGACGTAAGTGATCCACCATTCCGTCGTTTGTGTAAAAAACACGGAGCAGATCTTATGTACTCAGAATTTATTTCTTCAGAAGGGTTGATTAGAGATGCGATGAAAAGTAAGATGAAGTTAGACATTTTTGATTACGAAAGACCTGTAGGTATTCAAATCTTCGGTGGAGATGAAGAAGCTATGGCAATGTCTGCTCGTATTGTAGAAACAGTTCAACCAGACTTAGTTGACATCAACTTTGGTTGTCCTGTAAAAAAAGTAGTATCTAAAGGTGCTGGTGCTGGTGTTTTAAAAGACATTGATTTGATGGTACGCTTAACAAAAGCAGTTATCAACAGTACAAATTTACCTGTTACGGTTAAAACTCGTTTAGGATGGGATGATGATTCTATCAACATTGACGAAGTAGCTGAAAGATTACAAGACATCGGAGTACAAGCTTTAACTATTCACGCGCGTACTCGTGCACAAATGTATAAAGGGCATTCTGACTGGACACATATTGAACGCATTAAAAATAATCCACGTATTACAATGCCTATTTTTGGTAATGGTGATATTGATAGTCCACAAAAAGCATTAGAGTACAAAGAGAAATTCGGTTTAGATGGTATGATGATTGGTCGTGCAGCTATTGGATATCCTTGGATTTTTGATGAAATCAAACACTATTTTAAAACAGGTGAATTACTTCCTCCTCCAACAATAAAAGATCGTTTAGAGGCTGCTAAAAACCACTTAATATGGTCTATGGAATGGAAAGGTGAGCGTGTTGGTATCGTTGAAATGAGACGTCATTACACTAACTATTTCAAAGGTATTCACGGTTTTAAACCACATCGTTTAAAATTAGTTACAACTGATGATCCTATTGAATTATTAAGTTTATTTGATCGCATTGCGGAAGAATACAAAGATTACGTTATAGAATAAAAAAAGCTCCAATTAAGGAGCTTTTTTCTTCTCTAAAAATATCGCTTTATCAAGCAACTAAATTTCCGTTTTTGAACAACTCAAACCATTGTTCTATATATTGTTTTTCAAATAGCAATTGCAGCATAATTTCTCTTGTAAATTCAACAGCTCCAATTCCGCTTGCTGTAATAATTAAATCATCACTTGCTGCTAAACTGTTTAAATACAACTTATCACCTGTATAAGCTGGCGCTAAAGCTTTCAGATAAGAAACATCATTGCTTGTATGGAAACGATTATCAAGAACACCTTTTTTACCTAAATAAGCAGTTGCCCCACATATTCCTGCAATCATCATACCTTGCGCCAAAGCATAATTAATAACAGCATCTATTCTAATATCTGTAGGTAATTGGGTTTCCCACAACTTACCGCCAGGTAAGATAAACATTGTTGCGTTAGCTAAGTTTATTTCTTCAACAGAAACATCCGGTAAAACTCGCAGTCCTCCACTTGACATTACTGCCCTTCCTTTGTCAGAAACAGTGATGAGTCTATAGTGTGCATTTTTTCGAATTTCAGGCATAATATAAGAAACCTCCCAATCCGAGTAACCATCAAATAAGTAAATGTAGATATTCTTACGTTCCATCTTTTTTTATTTCAAAACTACTATAATTTATAACATACAATAAAAATTCATTGCGAAGAGTTTTAGCAACTTTCTCTATAACACATTTCAACCTACTTATAATCAACCTTAAAACACTCCTTTTCCAATAGCCTTAAATTAGTAACCAAGCCACAGCTTTAAAGGCATAGACAATAAAAAAGCCCTTTCAAAACTGAAAGGGCTCTTCGTATTATTTTGTATTATCTGAGATAATGTGTAAATCTGTTTGTGGAAATGGAATTTCGATATTTGCTTCATCCAACGCAACTTTTACTAATTGTTGAATTTCAAATACTGTATTCCAGTAATCCTCTTTTGCCATCCAAGCACGAACGTTTAAGTTAACTGAACTATCCGCTAATCCATTTACAAAAACAATTGGTTTTGGATCTTTTTGAATAGACTCATGCTTATCTAAAGCAGCTAAAATAACCTCTCTTGCTTCTTTAATATTAGCACTGTAAGAAATACCAACTACAAAGTCATAACGTCTTGCAGTAATCTCACTATAATTTGTAATCACTGAGTTTGCTAATGTACCATTTGGACTAAAAACTTTTAATCCAGCAGCAGTAGTTAACGTAGTATATAATAAATCTATACGCTCTACAGTTCCTTCAGTACTACCCGTGTTTGAAATATAATCACCTACTTTAAACGGCTTAAACATTAAGATTAAAACTCCACCTGCAAAGTTTGATAAACTTCCTTGTAAAGCCAAACCAATCGTTAAACCAGCGGCACCAAATATGGCAGTAAAACTCATCGACTTAAAGCCCATAATACCCGATACCACAACAAATAGAACGATATAAAGCATGAAACGAATCATACTAAGCAAGAACCCTCTTAATGATTTATCAAGGTCTCTCTTCTCAAATCTTCTTCCTATAATACCTACAACACCTTTAATAACATAGATACCTATTATAATTACCAATATACCTACAGCATATCTCGGTAAGGCTAATAATATCTGTTCTAAAAAGTTTTCTAAACTCAATACAATCTTCTCCATAGCAATTTTTTATCTGTTATATTTTTAATTTTTTAGCGATTCCTTTTGGAAGTCCATCTTTGTGAATCATAATATCAGTAGTTTTATACTTAACGTATTCTTTACTCATATACATATATCCTTTGTAGTCATTTGAAATTCCCCAAGAGTTTTTAATAACATAATACTCTCTTCCGTTTTGATCTTTTGCAATTCCTACAATATGCATACCATGATCATCCGTAGTTGTATAATTATCAAAAGCTTCTTGACGCATTTCTGGCGTTACTTTACGTTCTGGTTTTGGTCCGTTAAACATTTCTTGTCTTTCTTCCAAAGTCATATCTTCATATTCCTTCTCAGGTACAAAAGCTACACCATTTTTCCAGCTAAAGTATTTTTCGCTAACATCTCCTGCCCAAGCTACTGTAAAACCATTGTTTACTGCGTGGTCAACAATCTCTGTTAATTCATCCATTTTAACGTTGTATGCTTGATTAAAAGCCCAGTTATCAGGAACTAATAAAACAAACTTATCATATAATGGGTAATTTAAGTCTGAACCAATTTCAACATAATCATCAGCATTTACACCAATAACTTCTTTAGCAAAAGATTGAGGAGTATATTCTTTTCCTTCCCATTTGAATTTTTTAGGAGCTTCTCCTAAATAAGCATCAATTACAGCTGCATAAGCTTTCTCCCAGTTTGGAGTTAACTTTCCGTTTGGATTAGAAACTATAGCTTTTAATACTCCTTCTTGTATTGCAGCCATTTCTCCAAACTTATTTTTATCTGTTCCGTAATTTAATCCTGTGTAAACAGATTGAGGAACAGCTCCGTACATTTTGTACATATTCATTACATCGTGAAATGCTCCACCATCACCTAAAGTAACAGCTCCGTGCATACGCACATACATTTTTCCTTTCTCAACATAAGCATTACGAGCAGAGAAAATTTGTGAAATCTCAACTGGTTTTCTTCCCATTCTCATCATTTCTGATTCGATAAATGAGTTTGCTGAATAACTCCAACAAGTTCCTGATGAACCTTGATTTTTTACTGAAGTTGCTTCAATATCAACTACATCTGTAAATTGATATAATTCCTTACTCTTTTCACTTGCATTTAATCTTAGTGAGTTTACTAAGTTATCTTGTCCAAATGAAGTTACAGAGTAACCAGCTGATAACATAAGCGCTAATGCCCATGCTTTTAATTGATTTTTATACATATTGTTAGGTTGTTAGATTTGTAAAGATAAAAAAAGCTTTAGGTTTATTCCAAATTGTTTCAAACAAACATACATTTTCAACATTAAAAACGGAGTTAAAGTATAAAATAAATTAGTTTTTACACAAAAAAAATGTTTTTACCTCTCTTTACCTTCCCCTTGCTAACATTAAAACCTCAAAAAAAGTGTACAGCTATAGCGAGGCGAGACAGAGTTCTCCAGTAGCACCATAAAAACTATGGAAATCGTATGGAAACACAATAGGATTACCTCGTTTTCATTATAGTACATCTAAAAGTAATCTTAAACAAGTAAACAACAAAAAAGCCTAAGAGACAATCTCTTAGGCTTTAACAAAAGTACAATTAAGTTAAAATAACTTGCCTCTCAAGCTTTTCAACTCCTTATATTATTTTATTTCTTTGAAATAGAATTTTACAGTTCCTTTATCTTTATCTTCTGCTATAACCTCAAAAGACTCTCTTGTTTCCCTATTCCAATCGTTATAAGTATATTTATCAACTGTTTCAAAAATAGCAGTTACAGGATACCCCTCTTTGTCATATTCATATGTAACAGTAGCACTAAATGATTCCTTTTCACCATAAATATGGTTTATTCCAGTAATATTATTCACAGGTAATAACTTATTTGCCTCATTAATTCCACTTAAAGCAGCACCAACTGGAGAACCAAAATCAATCTGTGTTTTCTTAGATAAATCAATTGCCCCTGTCGTATTTAGAGTATGGAACGCAAAAAATGGTTTTGCATCATAAGATATTTTTGTTTGAAATTCTCCTTCAATTTCTTTTTCATCTTCATCAAATGAGTAAAACGTAAGATCAACAGGATTACCTTTGTGAATTTGATTCACTTTTCCATATTTAGCCCCATCAAGCTTTTTTCCTGTGATTTCAGACAAAAAGAAAGTATCCTCAATATTAGAAATACTCTCAATTCCTCCTTTATTATACTTTATCTCACCTACTACCTCATTTCTATCAGTAACAATTTTAACTAACTTTCCATTTTCATACTCATAAGTAATTGCACTATTTGATGTCTCTACTTCTCCATCATGCCAAGTTCTAGTTGAACTAACCTTAATCTTCTCAAGAACTCTAATCACTTTATGAGGTGCTGTAATTCCACCTACTGTAGTTCCATTTTCATTTGAACTATTGTCATCTGAGCTACAACTCACTAATAATCCTCCAATTACTACTAAACTAAATAAAATCTTTTTCATATCTTAAATTTATATTTTTAACAAAATTAGCCAAAACATACCTTAAAAAAATTAACTAAAATACGTTTTACAAAACATTCAATTTCTCTTTCATTAAATTACAGAAACAAAAAAGGCTGTCTATAGAAGACAGCCTTTTTCGTAAATTATACTATGTTATATTACAAAGTTTCTTTTAACCAACGGAAAAATTCACCTTGCCATACTTGTGCATTTTGTGGTTTTACAACCCAGTGATTTTCTTCTGGTAAGTATAAAAACCTACTTTTTATTCCTCTTAATTGTGCAGCTTGGAAAGCTTCTTGACCTTGTCCGATTGGTACGCGGTAATCTTTTCCTCCTTGGATAACTAAGATTGGAGTATTCCATTTATCAACATTGTTGATTGGGTTAAAGTTAGCATATGCATTTTGTGCATCCTTGTTATCTTTCTCCCAGTATGCTCCTCCTGTATCAAAATTAGGGAAGAACACCTCTTCAGTAGTTCCGTACATACTTACTAAGTCAAATACTCCACAGTGAGAAATAAACGATTTAAAACGATTTTCGTGGATTCCTGCTAAGTAGAATACTGAATATCCTCCATAGCTCGCTCCTACTGCTCCTAATCTGTTTTTATCAACATATTTTTCTTGTGCTACATCATCAATAGCTGCTAAGTAATCTTGCATTGGTTTACCTGCCCAATCTTTACTGATTGCTTCATTCCATTCTACTCCGTGTCCTGGCATACCTCTTCTGTTTGGAGCAACGATAATGTATCCTTCTGCCGCCATTAATTGGAAGTTCCAACGGAATGAATAGAATTGTGATAAAGCAGATTGTGGTCCTCCTTGACAGTATAATAAAGTTGGATATTCTTTATTAGGGTCAAAGTTTGGTGGATATACAACCCAAGTTACCATATCTTTTCCGTCAACTGTTTTTACAATTCGCTTCTCACTTTTACTCATTGCAATTTTTGAATAAGCTTCGTCATTTACTTTTGTAATTTGAGTCCACTCATTTTTCTTCATATCGAAAGAGAAAACTTCTGCTGCGTGATTGAAGTCTGTACGCGTTACAATTGCTTTATCACCAATCACGTCAACAATTCCTGTTACGTCAAACATTCCGTCTGTGATTTGGTGAACTACTGGAGCAATACGCTTTCTTCCTGGGAAGTTAACTTCAAATAACTGAATTGTTCCACCTACAGCAGCAGTAAAATAAACTTTGTTACCATCTTTACTCCATTGGTAACCTGCAACTGTACCATCCCAATTAGCAGTAAGGTTTAAATCTCTACCATCGTAACGAACGATTAAATCATTTTTATCAGCCTCAAAACCGTCGCGTTTCATTTGCAACCAAGTTAAGTGCCCTTGTGGAGAGAAAGTAGGATTAGTATCGTATCCTAAATTCGACTCAGTTAAGTTCTTCGTTTTCTTTGTTTCTAAATTGTACTCATACAAATCAGTATTTGTACTTGTAGCGTATTCTGTTCCGAATTTCTTTTTAGAAACGTAAATAATACTCTTTCCATCTGGTGTCCAAGTATAATCCTCATCACCTCCAAATGGCTTTTGTGGAGCATCATACGGTTCATTAACCATAATGTCAATCGCACCTTTTTCATCTCCTACTGAACTGTAAAAAACGTGATTATGTGTTCCATCATTCCAAGTATCCCAATGTCTGTAATCTAAACCATCAAACACATAAGCATCCGATTTTTCCATTGTTGGGTATAAATCTTTTCCAAGAACTTTTCCAACTTTTACTGCTTTGTCAGATAAAATCATTTTTCCATCAGGAGAAATGTTCTTGTCTATTAATAACGATTTAAAATCTGTTACTTCAACAGGATTACCACCTGTTAAAGGTATTTGATAAGTCTTTGAATCAAACTTATCTTCCTCCATATTAGCGTGCCCTACTTTGTAAATAAGGTTTTTACCATCTTTAGTAACACCAATCGGAGTTACTCTCCCCAGCTTCCAAAGCAATTCTTTGGTCATAACTTCCTGAGAAAATGAAGATAAACTTGCTAAGCTCAAGGCAAATAAGAATATTTTTTTCATAATTAGGGTTTTATAAAGTGTGTAAATATAAACTTTCTTTCGATTTGAGCCGAAAGATAAAGAATTCTATCACAACGTCCTTAGAATTCGATAGAAACAAAATTGTTGAAAACTCAAACCTTTTTCACATCGATTTAAATAGTTATAAAAATCGAATAATCACTTATAAAATTCTCATATTAATAAATTCTCCACAAAAAACATAGAAGTGATACAAAAACATTTGTTATTTTTTTCTAAAAGAACTTTTTTTTCTAAAAAAATAACTATTTTCACGCTCAAATCACAACTAAAAATGAAGAACAACAAACTTTTCATTGCAATTATTATCGCTCTTGTTATCGGAGTGATATTCGGAAGTATTATTCACTATACCTTACCTGAATATATCGAAGGTTTTTCCAACAACATTAAATTACTTGGAACAATCTTTATTCGTTTAGTTCAAATGATTATCGCTCCTTTAGTTTTCTGTACGCTTGTAGTCGGAATAGCTAAAATGGGAGATATGAAAATGGTTGGACGAGTTGGTATGAAAGCAATGGGCTGGTTTATTACAGCATCTATGGTTTCTCTGGGTATCGGATTAGTCCTTGTTAATTGGTTTAAACCTGGTGTTGGTGCTAACTTTGATTTAAATAATGTTTCTTCTGCCAATGATTTATTGACTAAAACAGATGCACTTAGTTTACAGTCATTCATTGAGCACTTAATCCCTAAGAGTATTTTCGAAGCTTTTGCGCATAATGAGATTCTTCAAATTGTAGTATTCTCGGTGTTCTTTGGAATTGCCTTATCTACTTTAGGAAAAAAAGCAAAACCAGTTATTAAACTATTTGACAGAATATCTGAAGTAGTTTTAAAAATGGTTACATATATTATGTGGACTGCCCCATTGGGAGTTCTTGGAGCAATTGCGAGTGCAGTATCTCTTTATGGACTAACAATCTTTATCACGTATGCTAAATATTTAGGTGCTTTCGCATTAGGATTAGTGATTCTATGGGCTGTTTTAATTTTGGTAGGGTTCCTTATTATTGGAAAAGACGTTTGGAGATTGTTAAAAGCAATTAAAGAACCTTTACTAATTGCCTTTTCTACAACAAGTAGTGAAGCAGTATTCCCTAAATTAGTTGAACAATTAAAAGCTTACGGTTGTTCTTCTAAAATAGTTTCATTTACCTTACCTTTGGGTTACTCTTTCAATTTAGATGGTAGTATGATGTATCTTACATTTGCCAGTATCTTTATTGCCCAGATTTACGACGTACCTATGACCTTAGGTGATCAAATATTAATGCTTCTTGTTTTAATGGTTACGAGTAAAGGAGTTGCAGGAGTACCTCGAGCTTCTTTAATTGTTATTGTTGCTACTTGCGCAATGTTTAATATTCCACCTGAAGGTATTGCATTTATCTTACCTATTGACCACTTCTGTGATATGGGTAGAAGTATGACAAACGTATTAGGAAATGCTTTATCAACTGCAGCAATTGATAAATTTGAGGAAAAAGAAGAACACACTAATGAAACACTTGATATAGAATAAAAACAATTATGGACGAATTTCAAATTTCTCAGTTAATTAACCCTGAGTTTTATATAAATCTACAAATCGCTGGTCACTCAATCGGAATCTATGTAGTACTATTCATTGTATTCGCTGAAACGGGATTGTTTGCAGGATTCTTTTTACCTGGAGACAGTTTATTATTCCTTTCTGGAATTTATAGCACAGCTTTAATGCAAGAGCTTTTTGCAATTGAAAGTGACTTTGTAAATGTTGCTTTACTTTCTACTTTAGTTGCCTTAGCCGGAATATTAGGTAACACCTTTGGCTATTGGTTTGGTGCAAAAAGTGGTAACTATTTGTATAACGTAAAAGATAACTTTATTTACAAAAAGAAATACTTATACGAATCTAAAGTATTCTTTGAAAGACACGGTGGTAGAGCTATTATCTTTGCTCGTTTCTTACCTGTTGTAAGAACATTTGCTCCGATTATTGCTGGGATCGTAAGAATGGATATCAAACGTTTTATGTTATATAACGTAATCAGTTCTTTCTTATGGGCTACTACATTAATCTTTGCAGGTCACTACTTACAAGTATGGTTAATGGATAGCTACGGTATCAACTTAAAAGATTATATCGAGTACATTGTTTTATTCTTGGTTTTAGTTACTACACTTCCTGTAATCATCAAATTGATGAAAAGCAAAGGTGGTTCTGAAAAGAAAAAAAGCAGTGAAGAAGCTTAAAATAAAATATACATAAAGGGATAACAAATTGTTATCCCTTTTTTTGTACTTCTCAATATCCTCCTTAATTTACCTAAGATTACAATGATCGTTACAAAAAAAGGCTGTACGTAAACGTACAGCCTTTATATTACTATGTATTGTTATATAATTAGCCTTCTGGCGCTAATTCAACTTTTAAACCTTCTAATGAAGGTGTTAAATGCAACTGACAACCTAATCTACTATTGTCTTTTACGTTAAATGCTTCTGATAGCATAGCATCCTCATCTGGATTCATCTCAGGAAGCTCTACTTCATCTGCATTCAAGACGTAACATTGACAAGAAGCACACATCGCCATACCTCCACAAATTCCAATCGTTCCTTCTGGAGCTAACTCATAAGCACGTACTAACTCCATTACGTTCATATTCATGTCTGTAGGAGCATCTACCTCATGGGCAACGCCATCGCGGTCTACAATCGTAATTTTAATATCTTCTGCCATATTAGTCTATTGCTTTTACAACAGCTTTTTCTGCTTCTTTACGTGTTCCATCAAACCCGTTAATTCCAGATACTGTTGTATATTTTAATACAAATTTCTTACCAGGATTCATCATATTATAAACACTTTGACACATTAATGTTGCTTCGTGGAAACCACATAAAATCAACTTTAATTTACCAGGATAAGTGTTTACGTCTCCAATAGCATAAATACCAGGAATGTTAGTTTGATAGTCTAATGCATTATTAACTTTAATAGCATTTTTCTCTATCTCTAATCCCCAATTAGCAATTGGTCCTAACTTAGGTGTTAACCCGAATAAAGGAATAAAGTAATCACAAGCAACTTCTGATTGCTCTCCATCTTTCTCAATCACTACAGCCTCTAATTTCTCGTCATTCCCTTTTAAAGCAACAACCTCTGCAGGCGTAATTAAGTTTATCTTACCTTGATCTTTTAAAACCTGTACTTTTTCAACTGAATCTAAAGCTCCTCTAAATTCATTTCTTCTGTGAACCAAATGAACTTCAGCTGCAATCTCAGCTAAGTAAATACTCCAGTCTAAAGCAGAGTCACCACCACCAGCGATAACAATCTTCTTACCTGCAAACATTTCAGGTTTTTTCACAAAGTATTCAACTCCTTTATCTTCGTAAAAAGCTAAGTTCTCTAATTCTGGTTTTCTTGGTTCAAAAGAACCTAAACCTCCAGCAATAGCAACTGCTTTTCCGTGATGTTTTGTACCTTTATTTGTTGTAACGATAAACGTTCCATCTTCAAGTTTTTCAACTGTTTCTGCAACTTCATTTAATGTAAATCCAGGTTGGAACTGTTTTATTTGTTCCATTAAATTATCGATCAACTCTGCAGCACCAACTGATGGATATCCAGGAATATCAAAAATAGGTTTCTTTGGATACAACTCAGTTAACTGACCTCCTGGCTGAGGAAGCCCATCTATTAGATGACACTTTAATTTTAATAATCCTGCTTCGAATACAGCGAACAGACCTGTAGGGCCCGCTCCAATAATTATTATATCTGTTTCAATCATGATGTAGTTTCTTTTGGGCAAAGTTCCTCTTTGCTATAATTATTAAAAATGATAAAAGTCAACTATCAATGAATAACACCACAAACGGGTTGTTTATTGATAGTTGACTATGTTATTTTTAGCCGACATTAACTACAGATTCGATCTCTGGAGCATACTTTTTAATAGTAGTTTCCACTCCAGCACTTAGCGTCATTTGATTAACACTGCAAGCTGTACAAGCTCCTTCTAAGCGAACCTTTACGTGCTTGTCATCTACAATGTCTAAAAGTGTGATGTCTCCTCCATCTGCTTGTAAAAACGGACGGATTTCATCTAACGCCTTTTCGACATTCTGTTTGATAGTTTGTGATGTCATATTTCTTTATAAATTAATCATTATTTTTTACCTGCTGATGAACAACCAGCCATAGTAGTAATTTTAATAGCTTCTGTTGGTGGTAAAGATTCATTTCTTAACACAACTTGCTCTACTACATTTCTTGTAACGTTATTGAAAACTTCTGAAATGATCGTATCATTTTGTAACGCTGCTGGGCGACCATAGTCTCCTGCTTCACGAATACTTTGTACAATTGGCACTTCTCCTAAGAAAGGTACTTGTAAATCTTCTGCTAAGTTTTTAGCTCCGTTTTCTCCGAAAATGTAATATTTGTTTTCTGGTAATTCTTCAGGTGTAAAATACGCCATATTCTCAACAATTCCCAATACTGGTACGTTGATACTTTCTGACATAAACATAGATACTCCTTTTTTAGCATCTGCCAATGCTACAGCTTGAGGTGTAGAAACTACAACTGCTCCTGTAATTGGTAAAGACTGCATAATTGATAAGTGAATATCTCCTGTTCCTGGAGGTAAGTCAACTAATAAGAAATCTAATTCTCCCCAATCTGCATCAAAAATCATCTGGTTTAATGCTTTTGCTGCCATTGGTCCTCTCCAAATGATCGCTTGATCTCCTTTTGTGAAGAATCCGATTGAAAGAATTTCTACTCCATATGCAGTTACTGGCTTCATCTTAGATTTACCATCTACTTCTACAGAGATTGGTTTAGCATTCTCTACGTCAAACATAATTGGCATAGAAGGACCGTAAATATCAGCATCTAAAATACCAACTTTGAATCCCATATTTGCTAAACTTGCTGCTAAGTTTGCAGTTACAGTAGATTTACCTACTCCTCCTTTTCCTGAAG
This sequence comes from Myroides phaeus, assembly GCF_009799805.1. NCBI lineage: Bacteria > Pseudomonadati > Bacteroidota > Flavobacteriia > Flavobacteriales > Flavobacteriaceae > Myroides > Myroides phaeus. Next base: position 1,196,450 of record NZ_CP047050.1, on the reverse strand, counting down.
ATACAGCAACGATATTCTTAATACCTGGTATTGCTTTTCCTTTGATTTCAGGTTTCTCTGGAGCTTCTACTTTTATATTGACTTTTACTTTTGCTTTGTCATAAATTTGGTCGTGAATAACTTTCATTACATCCACTTCCGCTCTTTTTTTAATATGTAAAGCTGGTGTAGTTAACACTAAATCAACAACAACTTCGTCTCCAAAAGTTACTACGTTGCTAACAGCTCCACTTTCTACCATATTCTTTCCTTCTCCAGCGATTGAAATAGTTTCCAATGCTTTAAGAATTTCTTTTCTATCTAATTTCATTATATGCGATTAGTTTTCAACAATTTAATATAAATTCTGACTAACGCAAATATAGTGGGAATATTTGAAATTTTAATGTTAATATATTCTAAATACAAATAATGCTATAACTTTTAATTATAGCATATTAGTATTATTTAACTGAAGTCTTTTTACCAATAAAGACCTGTTTATATTATTCTTAATCAAGGCATATTGAGCACTTAACATTTGATTTTTAGCAGCATTGAAAGAAAAAATATCTGCTTTACCATTCTCGTACTTAACTTGCGTTGTAATGAATGACTTCTGTGACAACTCTATTCCCTTAGACAGCTGTTGTGCTATTAAATCTAATTGTTCAATCTCCTGATTTATTTCTTGATTTTGCTTCAATAATCCTGTTTCACTCTCTTTAATTCGCATTTCATTTAATCGCAATTCTTCTTCTTTCTTTTTCACTTTACGAATAATATTCCCTCCTTGAAATATTGGAATGGTTAATTGCAAGCTAATAGAATGACTCTTATTGTCTCCCATTTGCTTTGAAAAAGCGTTAATATCAAGGTCTAAAGCAGTATTGAAAGGACGTGAATAAAAAGATCCAAAAGAATAATTAGCTGATAAATAAGGCAAATTAGATGACCTTAAAAGTTGCTTGTCTTTCTCCAAAATCATCTGATTTAAACGAAACTTCTCAAGCGTAGGATTGAATGTATAGTCTGTAAATAAATCTATTACTTCCTCTTGATAAACCAACGTAATTTGACTTGTTGACAGCGAGTCTACATTCAACAAATGCAATAGCCGCATCTTTTGATTATTCAAATCATTCTCTGTTTGCTGAATATTGATTTTCTCATTGTGAAAAATAAAGTCTATATCATACAAGTCACTCTGTGGCTTTGCACCTGCTTCAACTTCTTTCCTTACACGGTGGAAGTTCTCTTCACTATTGACGTATTGCTGTTGTTGAATCTTTAAAAATTCTTGTGTTCCAATAATCCCAAAAAACAATTGCAACAATTCTGATTGGTATTCATAAAATACTTCTTGTTCGCTCAATTCTGCATAATCAACCAATAACTGCTGTTGCTTATTTTCTACAAAATTTGACCAATTAAACAACTCTAAACTGGTATTTACAGAAGCTTGTGTTGTTGCAATATTTGAACTAACACGCGAGTTTGTACTCATATCTACGGCCGAACCAAAGTTATATCCTTGACTCCCATTTAAATTTACTTTAGGCAAATAATAAGAAGCAACACTTTGCTTTGACTTCTCTGCAACGCTTTTCGTTAAACTGGCAACCATCAGCTTATAGCTATTTTCTTTGCCTTTTTCAACACAATCACGCAAAGTCCATTGTTCTTGAGCATAAGAACTAAACGCAAACATTATGACAAACAATAAACAACTTACTTTATTCATAATTAATATACTTTAAAACATTAATACGCGTTGCTTGCCAAGCTTTCCAAAACACTAATAACATTGAGAAAAGCATCAAGCATACAAAAGCAATAACAAATGGTAATACAGTGATTGAAATGCGATAAACAAAGTCCTCTAACCACAGATTCATTACATAGACTACAGGGTAAATTGATATGATAAAACCAATAAGACAATACACAATAAATCGCACAGATAACTTTAAAATCAGATTAGTGGAATCAGCTCCTAATACCCTGCGAATTGCTATTTCTTTTAACCTGCTTTCAATACTGAAAGACACAATTGCCATCAAGCCAAACAGCGCTATAAATACTGATACCCCCATCAAACACATAAACAACGTACGTTGATATAGTGTTTTTTGGTAACTCTTAGCGAAGTCTTCATTTGCAAATGTATATTGCATAGGATATGTAGAGTCTATCCTTTTACTCCAAAAATCCTCTAATGCCTGTAATGTTTTTTGGGTATCTTTAGCGTCTATTTTTACTGCGATATGATCCGCCAAATAATAAAACCAATCAACTGAATTAGGCATAAAATAGGTTGACGGATTAGTGCTTTTACTAACCCCTTCTATCTTCATATCTTTTACAACACCAATTACCTCAAACTCTTTTCCATTCCACTTTATCTTCTTTCCAAGTATTCCATCTGAAAAATTGAAAGTTGTTTTAAATGTTTCATTAACGAGAACTTTACTAACACTATCTGTTGCAAGGTTACGATCAAAGAAACGCCCTTCTACCAACTCTCCATCAAACACTTTTAAAAAATCATAACCTACAGAAACATTGTTACTTTGAACAGAAGTGTCTCCTATTTTATTTCCAGAAGCACTGCTATACCCTCCACCAATACGCATTGAATGCATCGTCGTTTCTTTTACGCCTGCAATCTTTTTTAAGTCAGATTCTATCTGTTGATAAAGCGTATTTCGCTTGCTAATATCCTTAATTTTAAAATTAATATTAACAACCTGATTGCCATTAAAGCCTAAGTCCTCTTGTAAAATATAATCTACCTGTTTGTGAATAAAAACAGCGGTTGTCAAAAAGAAAAAGGCGATGACAAACTGTAAAATTAAAAACACATTTCGAATGCGAATACCTGCTTTTCCACGCATATAATTCCCCTTCAACACTTTCAACGTATCAAATGAAATCAAGAATAAACTTGGCAATGTACCCGACAATAAAATAACCACTAAAGCAATTCCAACAATTGGCAATGCAAGAGTAGATAGATTAAACACAATGGTTCGATTAACTAACAAATTAAAATACGGTAGTAATACCTCAACAAACACTAAAGCAATCGCCAAAGCTACAGCTACAGTAAGAATTGATTCAAAAATAAACTGTTGAAACAATTGTCCTTTTGTAACGCCTATTGCTTTTCTGATTCCTATTTCTTTGGCGCGTTTAAAACTGTTAACTAAAGCCAAGTTAACTGCGTTTATAATAGATAACACTAACAATAAGACAGCAGAAACCATCATTATATTCAACACCTTTGCCGCAGTTGCTCCTCCTCCCAATCCTCCTGAAAGGGGATTTAAGTGAACTGTATCTAATGGATTAAAATGAAGTACAATGTTATCTTTAAAATTTTTCTTTAACTCTTCTAAAGTAAGCGACTTATTCTTCATATACATTTGAAAAACATCGTCGTAAATCACATCTCTGATACGTTCCTGAACATCTTTAATCTGGATTCCTTCTTTTAACTTCAGCAACAAAGTATAATTGTGATCTCCCCAATTATTTTCTCTATTAAAAGCTATTTGGTCTTCAGTAACAAAAGAGGTTAAGCCTTTAAAAGTAACGGAACTATTTCCAGGAACACGATAAACAAAACGGACAGATAACACCTTTCCATTTTCCAGTACAATCGTCTTCCCAATTGGATTAACCCCTTTGCCAAATAATCGCTCTGCTTCTGTTATGTCAATCGCTAAAGCGTCTTTATAATTCTTTTTATATTCCTCTGCACTTCCATAAATTGCTTCAAACGGAAAAAATTCAAAAAAGTTAGCTTGCTTCTCACTTATTTCGTACAAAAAATCTTTGCGTCCCTCTACCTCAACACTTGAAATATCGTCAAACGTAAAGCTAAAGTTATAAGCTTCTACAATATCTGATAGCTTATCTAAATTGTTTGTAACAGGCGCTGGAAACCAATTTTTAAAATACGACTCTGACGTTCCCTCTACTTCATATACTCTATTTTTATAAGGATTCCACTGGTTATAACTATGCTCGTTATTCCAAAATAACAATACGAGGATAACAGCTGTCATTCCAACCGCCAACCCTAAAATGTTTAATGCAGAAACAATCTTGTTCTTCATTAAATTCTTGATATATAATTTAAACCAATTCGCTATCATAGGAATCCTTACACTTTTATTTTATCTGTATTGATTACTCAACCCTCTTTACTGATCCTGATGAAGAAGTTGAAACATTTACTTTTTGAACATCACCAACGTATTGAACGCGCCCTGATGAACTTGCTCTCCCTACTACCTCATCAGAAACAGTAAAAATCATTGAACCTGATGAACTTGCACGGCCATCTAATGTCTTTGTAGCAAATTCTCTTGCTTTGATATTTCCAGAACTTGATGCTGATGCATTAACCTCATTTGCTTTTCCTGATGCAGTAATTTTACCTGAACTACTCACTCCAAAACTTGCTTTCTTACTTGTTAAACTAACCTCTACTGATGAAGATGAACTGGCAGATAAACTTGCATTACTCATCACCGTAAAGCTTCCTCCTATTTTAGCAGATGAACTTCCTTCTATTGTCAAGTCATCCGCTTTAACTAAGGCTCCTTCATATCTTCCTGAACTTGATGCTGTCACTGAGAAGTGCTTAGCTTTTGCTTCGTTGACCAAATTAAAACGAGCTGAAGATGACACTTGTACTCCTTCTAACTTAGGGTTGTGAATTGTAACAACAACTGACTTCCCATTACTTCCCATATAAACAACCTTATTTCGCTTTCTACTGACCTTTGACTCTATGTAAACCGATAAACGCCCATTTGCATTTACTTCTGTTTTTACACGATCTAATAACTCTTGATCTTCTGCATCAACAACTACTGATTTAGGCTCACCATAGGTAAACTCAACTCTAATTCCCTGTGATGCTTTTACGTTATCAAAATCACTTACCTGGCGCGTTTCTTTTACTTGTGCAAAAACACTGCTTCCTACTAATAAGAAGAACATTACTAATTTTTTCATATCTATTCGTTTTTGGGGGTTTCTATTTATTATTCGTATTTTATATACTTCAAAACATTGACACGTGTAGCACTAAATGCTTTTATCAACACAATGAAAAGCGTCAACAAGGCAATCACTACAAATGTTACTATAAATGGTATAGCAGATATTTCAATTCGAAATGCATAATTACTTAACCACTTATTTAAAAAGTAATAGCTCGGGAAAATTGATACAACAAATCCTATTACTCCCATCACTAAATACTGTTTTGACAATTGGCTCAACAATTCTCTTCTTGATGCTCCTAATACCTTGCGAATTGCCACTTCTTTTAATCTTCCATTGATGTCAAACGAGGCTAAACTATACAATCCAAACAGTGCTATAAAAATGACAACACCGTTTAATATCAAGAAAACATTGCGTTCTTTTAAAGTAGAATTAAAGGTTTTGGCAAATGTCTTATCTACAAATTCATAACTAAACGGTTCATCAGAAATCTCTCTTCTCTCCCATATCTTTTGGACCTCACTCATCGTTTCTTCTATATTGTTCATATCTATTTTTAGAAACATAAAGTTGATAGTATTCCCTACCCAAGGCACAGTATTTAAGTGCATATAAATGGCAGGACTATATTCTCTCTTTAGACTGTGTAGATGGTAATCTTGAACAACACCAACAACTGTAAATTCATAACTATTCCAATCCACCTTTTTACCCACTGGATCTGTCATTCCTAATCTTCTCACAACAGTCTCATTAATCAATATGTTGCTTATTGTATCAGAAGCTAAATCTGCTGAAAGTTGTCTTCCTTCTTTAATTTTGATATTTAGCATATCTAAGAAGTTATAATCCATTCCTCCATTTTCTACTAATGAGGTGGTGTTCCCATATTTAATTGAACTTCCACTTCCTCCTGCATCCCACATCAACGCACTTGTACTAACACCTTCAACACCTTTAACTTTTGACATCTCCTCTTTCAAACTGAAATAAACATCGCGTTTTTTCTCCCACGGAATTTTTCCGAAATAAGGAATCGAAACAACTTGCTCTCCATTAAAGCCCAAGTCCTTTTGCAACATATATGTAATTTGTTGTTGTACAATCCAAGCACCACTAATAAAAAAACAAGCTATACCAAACTGAACAATCAACATCCCTTGTTTTAACCTCACGCCCTTTTTACTTCTTGTTACTTCTCCTTTTAAAACCTCTAATGTTTTAAAATTAGCAAGGAATACAGCTGGCAATGTTCCAACAATTAACACGACTCCAAAAGTTATCAACAACAACCACGGCAAGAAATCTAACAACTTAAACTCCATTCGTGTATTTAGAAACCCTTGTAGTAAAGGCAATACAAACTCTACTATTACCATCCCAATTAGCACAGCCAACAGGGTCGTTAACAACGATTCGAATATTCCTTGTATCCACAAGTTATGCTTGCTGGCTCCTACTGCTTTACGCACGCCCACTTCTTTACCTCTACTAATCGCTTGTGCAGTAACCATATTGATATAGTTAAATACTGACAAGACCAAGATTAAAACTGATAATCCAATCATTGTGTACAACAAACGAACATTTGCCCCTCCTTCTGGTGTACCATTCAAATTGAGTTTCTTTATTAATCGCTGACCACTTAAATCGTGTAAAACATACCCTTTCTCAAAAGGATTTTCTATTAAGTAATCTTCTAAAGTTTTTCCCTCAGCCTTAGCTTGAACAGCATACAGGTTATCGATTAACAAGTCTTCTACCTGACTCTTATTGTTTACATCATTTAACTTTAACCAAATAGTACCATTGTAATTCCCCCAACTATCCTGTTCTTTTACATAGTCATCTTGAGAATTAACAAATATATTCGCTGAAACAGAGCTTCTCTTATCTCCTAAAGTAAATACACCACTCACCACATAATTTTCCTCTTCATAGCGAATTACTTCTCCAATAGGATCTTTGTCTCCAAATAGATATTTGACATATTTATCTCGTATTACAGCTGCTTTCTTTCCTGAAAACGGTTTCTTCTTATCTCCTTTTACAATCTCGAAAGGGAAAAAATCAAAGAAATTAGACTGCACATCTAACAATTGGTTATATGCTTTCTTTTCACCATTTATGATCAATACTCCTTCTTCATAATAGTTGAACATATAGCTATAATCAACGACTTGAGGAGATAGTTCTTTTAGTTTCTCGCCAAAAGGATAAGGCAGCTTCATCCAACTAACATCTTTATCGATTTTTGACTCCACCACAAACACATCATCCTTATTCGGATTCCATTGGTCGTAACTTGATTCCTCTAAATAGTACAAAGACGATAATATCACTGCCGATATACCTATTGCTAAGCCAATCACAGTCAGCAAGAAATACATCTTGTTTCTAACCGTGTGGTACCAATATATTTTCAACCAATTTTTTATCATCTTATTCGTATTTGATGTATTTCAAAACATTTATTCTCGTTGCTGCATAAGCTCTACTCAACACAATGAGTAAGGTCACACACAGAATAACAACAAAACTTATTACAAACACGCCCCATCCTATTTCAATGCGGAACGCGTAATTACTCAACCATTTATTTAAAAAATAATAACTCGGAAAGACTGCAATAGCAAAACCAATCACACAATAAACCACGTATTGCATACTCAAGCGCTTTAATAAGCTACTGGTCTCTGCCCCTAACACTTTGCGAATTGCTACTTCTTTTAGCTTGGTACCAATCGTAAATGAGGATACTGCAAACAATCCAAATAAGGCAATGAACAACACTACATAATTCAATACACTAAATACTTTTCTCTCCAAGAGAACCCTATCGAATGTTTTGGCAAATTGCTTATCTACAAACTCATAAGTAAAAGGCTCTTTCTGTCCTACATTATACTTATTCCAAATCTTTTCAATAGCCTGTAAAGTAGCCGGTATGTTTTCTTGCTTAAGTTTTACAGAAACTATCTGAAACTGTGTTTTAACGCGTTTACTTGTGTTTAAATGCATATACATTCTTGGAGAAACTCCACTCTCTAATCCAGATATATTGAAATCGGTAACAACACCGATAATTTGAAATTTATAACCCTTACCTTCTATAAACTTTCCGATCGGAGAAGGTTCCTTTACTGCTTTTACAAAACTTTCATTCACAACTACATTACTTATACTATCCGAAGCAAATTCTTTAGCAATATTTCTCCCTTCTTTCATTTTAATTTCATACAAATCAAAATACTCATAGTCCATCGCGATCTGGGCTGTCAAAACATTTTCTTCTTTGTAAGGATAATAAGTGAAAGTCCCCGAACCTCCTTTGTCACCAAAATGAGTAGTGCCTATCGCTACACCCTCTATACCAGATTCTTGAAGCAACTCTTCTTTGAAGTTAAAATACTTATGTAAACGTTCTTCCCCATTATCCCAACGATCTTTATCCATAAAGGAAATCCCTATAACCTGATCTCCTTTAAACCCTAAATCTTTATTCAACATAAAGTTAACTTGCTGATTTACTAAAAGAGAACCAATGATAAAAAAACAAGCAATAGCAAACTGAATAACTAAAAAAGTATTTTTAACAAAATCCCCTTTTTTACTGCGGTGAAAGCTTCCTTTTAGAACAGACAGCGTTTCATAGTTTGCTAAATATAATGCTGGAAAACCTCCTACAAGAAAAACTGTAAAGATTAGAACGCTGATTAATATGGGTAGAAAATCTTCAATTGAAAACACTATATTCGATTGTACAAAGGCGTTAATAAAAGGTATTATCAACTCTACAAAAACAATGCTTATTAACAAGGCTATCACTACTGTTATCAATGCTTCAAACAATCCTTGCAACACAATATCCTTTTTATTTGCCCCAATTGCTTTTCGTATTCCAATTTCTTTTCCCCTACCTAATATTTGAGATAAAGTCAAATTGATATAATTGAACACAGACAACACCAAAATCAAAATAGATAAACCACTCATTATTTTAAGCATCTGTATGTTTGCATTTCGTTCAGGAAAATGATATTCATTTCCACTAAGTCTCAGTCCATTTAGCACATACAGTTCAGGCTCTGTATAAAAATGATTGCGTTGTTCTTTTATTAAGGCTTCTACACTAATACCTTTCGAAAGAGCCATCGGCTTGTAATAATTCTCTAAAAAAGCATGATTGATTACATCTGTTACTTTTCCCGAATCTTTCGTTTTAACCAACAAAGCAAAATTAGAAGTGTACCAATTATCATTGGTCAAAATATCTTCCATTAGATCTATTAAAACTATATTTGGACTAACAGACCCCCTGTCTTTTCCTACTGAATAAACCCCAGAAACAATATAATACTTGTCTTTTATTACAATTTCTTTCCCTATAGAATTAATTCCCTTTCCAAATAATTGTTCTGAAACACCTTGTTCTATCGCTATATCATTGGGATTTTTAAAAACTGTTGAAGGGCTACCATAAACAAATTCAAAAGGAAAAAAAGAAAAGAAATTATCTTGTGTTAAAAACACCTTTTCAATAGTTACTCCTTTTCCATTATACTCAACTAATTCACTCGTATAACCTGAATTATAGTACATATAATCCTCAACTACAGAAGAACTCTCTTTTATCGTTCTTCCTAATGGCATTGGCTGACTTGAATAAGTAATTGTCTCGCCTTTATTCATCAAAACATAAATCTCATCCTTATTCGGATTCCATTGGTCGTAGCTTGACTCTTCCAAATAATACAAAGACGATAATATCACTGCCGATATACCGATTGCCAAACCAATCACAGTCAGCAAGAAATACATCTTGTTCTTAACTGTATGATACCAATATATTTTCAACCAATTTTTTATCATCTTATTCATATTTGATGTATTTCAAAACATTTATTCTCGTTGCTCTCAAAACTTTTGTTGTCAATATCAAGAGTATCAACCCTAACAAAAGAAAGAAGGCATATATAAAAGGTGATAGTTCTATTTCTTGTCGATAACTAAACCTCATTAGCCATTTATTCATCAACCAATAGGTTGGATAAACTACTATGGCATATCCAACAATTACCATTATCACATAAGGCAATAACAACTGCCTTAGCATCTGCCCTGTATCAGCACCTAAGACCTTGCGTATAACTATTTCCTTTAATCTGCGCTCAACCACGAATGATATCACAGCGTATAACCCAAATAAAGAAATTAGCACTACGGCAACAATCCACAACACAAACATATCGCGTTGTGATAGCACTTTTTGATACGTCTGAGCAAATTGCTCCTTCACCAAAATAGGCTCAAATGGATATTCATAATCTACATTAACCAACCAAAATGCCTGTATGCGTTCCAGCGTCTCTTCTTTTATTCCTTCGTCAATACGAATAGAAATAGACTCTATACTGTATGGCAAAAAGTCAATGTCTTTCCAATTGAACAAAACCATCGGTTTAATCACTTCATCAAACCCATCTCTGTAAAAATTGTTGATAACCCCTTTAACGATATAGGTATTCCCATCAAAAGAAATTATCTCTCCAGCTACTTCATCTGCTCTCTTTCCTACTTTATCAACAAATTGTTGATTAACAACTACTGTTGACAAACTATCTACTGCAATATTAGCTTGAGCAATGTGCTCAAAACCGAGCATCTGTATATAAGTATCATCTACTCCCTCCATCACAAAATCAGTAATCTTATTCAATCCTAAATAAGCTGTATAATTGTGATTAACTGCTTTTGCACGATATGAAATAGTTGATAAAGAAACATCTTGTACTCCCTTTATCCCTTGTAAAGCCTCCACCAACTTCTCATTTCGGTAAAACTTACGTCTGATTTGTTGGGTGTATAACTTCACTTGGTAAACATTATCTCCTTCAAAACCTAAAGGTTGTTTTTGCATAAAACCTACCTGATTGTTAATTATCCAACCAACAATTAAAAAGAAAAAAGCAATAACAACTTGAACAGTTACAATTGTACCTCGCCAACCAGCTCCTTTATATCCCTTTACAAAAGGGGCATTAGTTAAGTTTCTAAGTGCAATATAATTCGCGTATAAAGCAGGAAGAACTCCTCCAAAACAAATAACCGCTAACAACAATAGCACAAGAACACCTATTAGTTTTCCTATTTCAAATTGAAGTTCACTATGTAAAAAGTTGTTGTAAACAGGCAAACTCAACTCCACAAATACAAGTGCTAAACACAAAGCGATTACAGCATTTAAAACCGTTTCGAAAATTATCTGTCCTACTATCTGTCTTTTTGAAGCTCCTATAATTCTTCTAATTTTAAACTCCTTAACCCTTCTCAAAACATTGGCTTGATTAAGGCTGATATAGTTTAAAATAGCTAAGAAAAATATCAATAGAGAACTTCCAAAAATCAACTTTACAGTTTCTATTTTTGAACGACCTTCTAACAACGCTGTTTGCTTAGAATCAAAGCGACCTTCCTTTAACGACGACAACTTAACTGCTATTTTATCTCCCGCATCGTTGTCGTATTTGTTTTGTTTTCTCTTTTCGTGATATTCTGTACTAACCTTTTTACTGATATTTTCCAGTGGCTGCTCTTTCGAAATTCTAACCACTAATCCAGACGTATTCTCTTGCCATAGACTTGGCGAATCAGCAGTATTCCACTCAATATTAGCAATTACAACATCTGGCATTATCGTTGCTTTTTGGTTCAAGCGATATACTCCATTAACCACATATTTTTGATGTGCTAATGAAAGTGTATCTCCTATTGGATTTACTTCTCCAAAAAAGCGCTTTGCCGTTTGCTCAGAAATCGCTACAGATAACTCTTTATTAAAAACTCTTTCTGGTTGACCATAGATAAAATCAAAATTATAAAAGTCGAAAAAAGTCTTCTGTGTATTTAGAATCTTATTGACAATCCCTTGTTCTTGGCGACTTTCTCCATAAAAATCAATGTACTCTAATGCAAAATAACAGTAGCTTTCTACTTCTCCTGCTTGCATTAAAGATGGACCTACACCTGCGGGAATCAAGACAGAGTTTCCTTGTTCCCCCATTTCAATATTAACTTCATATAATTGGTCTATATCTGTTATCCATCTGTTGTAGCTGTACTCCTCTTTCAAGTGTACAACTGCCATTAAAACGGAAGCCATACCAATAGCTAACCCAAGAATATTCCACAGAAAGAACATCTTAGACTTACCGATATAATTCAGATATATTTTAAACCAATTTGTTAACATCGTAGTTTACTTTGCTTTAACAGACCCCATCGAATCTGTATATTTTTTAAGTGTTTTAGGCGTGTTGTAGTAAATCACACTCCCCATAGAATCTGCATAGGCATTTAGGCTTTCCGTAGGATATACTTCTGCTTTCCCCATCGAATCTGCCTCTACTTTTACATCTTTAGCAACCAAGCCTTTCCCATTGAAATACGCAGCACTGTCAATATTCACTGTTAATGTTTCTACATCTCCCGTTACTACAGCCTTACCTGCACTATCCAAATTTGCTTTAATAGTTTTCGCTACAATATCTCCTTCGTATTTACTGGCTGAGTCAATATTTAAAGAAACTGTATTCGCTTGAAAAGAACCTGTCAGATACCCATTTGAATCCAAATTAATATTGACATTTTCTCCGGTTGCTCTTCCTGATAAAATTACTTTTGAAACTGTACTTACGTTATAGCTAACAATTCCTTTTTGAGCAATGGAAACTTTAATACTACCAATACTGCCCTTAAAGTTTCTCTTTCTATTACCGCTTGATAAATCAACGTAAATTTTCTTTCCTACCTGTCTAACACTAATTGCATCAGCCCCCTCTTGTTTGGTTGTAACGATGTCAACTGTTTTAGAATCCTTCGTAGGGTCCACAGTTACTTCAATAGGCATCGAAGTGTATAAATGAGTTGCCCCACCTGTGATTGTTATTGTTTGCTTTCCTTGTGCACTCATTAACCAAGTACACAACATCAGCAATAAAGTCAATATAAAACGTATCATACTCTTACTTTTTTTAGTCCGCAAAGACATCTACAATTTTGGTATTTACCTTTTCTGAAAGAATCATTCCGTCTTTCATCAAAATAGTACGCTCTGAATAAGAAGCATCGTGATTAGAGTGGGTTACCATTATAATAGTTGCCCCTTGTTGATGTAAATCTGTCAACAACTCCATTACCTCACTACCATTTTTACTGTCTAAGTTACCCGTAGGCTCATCCGCCAAAATAATCTTAGGGTTATTAATCAATGCACGACCTACTGCCACACGTTGTTGTTGTCCCCCTGATAATTGTTGTGGATAATGTTTTAAACGGTGAACGATATTCAAGCGTTCTGCTATTTCCATTACGCGTTTTTTGCGTTCTCCACTTGGCACTTTATTATAAATCAACGGCAATTCAATGTTGTCATAAACAGATAACTCGTCTATTAAATTGAAGTTTTGAAATATAAATCCAATGTTCTCTTTTCTAATCTTTGCACGTTGACTTTCTGTCAACCCCACCATCTCTTTGTCTAACAGCAAATAGCTTCCTGATGACGCATCATCTAATAACCCGATGATATTTAACAATGTTGATTTCCCACATCCTGAAGGTCCCATTACTGAGATAAACTCTCCTTCTCTCACTTCTAAGGATACTTTGTTTAATGCTGTTGTCTCCACTTCCTCTGTTTGGAAAACACGAGACATCTCTTTAATTGATATTACCATAACTAATCCTCTATATTTAAATGTTCAACTCTCAAATAATCTTTATAACTCGATACAATCACTTGCTCTCCAACTTCTAATCCAGATATCACTTCATAATATGCTGGATTTTCTCTTCCTATTTCTATATTTCGCCTTTGGGCTTTGTTATTTTTAACCACATATACCCATTCGCCTTTTGTATCTTGATAAAAGTTTCCTTTGGCTAATAATACTCTCTTTTCTTTTCCTGACAAGAATAATTTAACCCCGAAACTTGTTCCTTCTTGTAATTTTAATTCACCTTCAGTCAAAAATTTCAACTGTACTTCAAAGCGACCACTTTTTACTTCTGGCAATATCTTCGTTACTTCTACAGCTGTAATTTGTCCTTTTAAATCTACCTGTCCTTTTTGTCCAACAACTACCTTGTCTAAATAAAACTCATCAACTTGTGCGACCAACTTATACCCCTCCATTACATCTATCTTTCCAATACTTTCACCTGCTTGGTAGGTTTTCCCTAACACTGCTTCAAAAGAGGATAATCTTCCAGAAATAGGGGCTTTCAATAAAAAGTTGCCTTTGTTTTCTTTCAACTTCTCTAAGCTTTTTGCTAAGACAATCAGCGATTGATCCATTTGTTGTAACTGTACTTGATTACTTTGCTTTTCTTTAGCGATACTCTCTTCCATCAATGCTTTTCGCTTTTTTTGATAAGACAATGTCTCTTTTGTTTTATCCCAATCACTCTGAGAAAGTACCTCTTGGTCATATAGCTTTTTGTTTAACTGATATTGCAATTCGGCATTTTTATAGTCGTATTCGATGCTAATTAAATCTTTTGTTAAATTTAGTTCTTGACTTCGAATATTCATCTTATTCACGTTCAAATTATTCATTTGTTCAATTAGCGATGCTTCTTGAGACATAAAACTGAACTCCGCAGTTGGATTATATATGCGTACCAAAGGTTCTCCTTTTTCAACCATACTTCCATTTTCTACAAAACGCTCTTGAATAGATCCTCCCTCAACGATATTCACTAACAAAGAATGTAGTGGTTCTACTTGTGCCTGAAATGAAATATACTCCTCAAAAAAGTCTTCTGTAACTTCTCTAATTCTTATCTCTTTTTTAGGTACATTTAAGACTACCGTCTGAAAAAACGTAAAGTAAGTAGCTAACAATAAAAGTATTATTCCTACTATAGTAACTAATACTTTAAGTTTTTTTCTATTTTTACGAGGAAGGGCTCTGTCCATACTAACGCTATTTTTCTTTTACAATGAGAAAAATGTGCCAGTAGACTATAAAATAGCACACCCTTAAATATCAACACCTTACAAAAAAAGACAAATTTACAGTGTCCGATAACGAACACTATTTTGTTCGCTTTTGAAACAGCAATAAATTACTATGAGAAAGATTATAGCCAACATATTAGTATTAGACGACAATTCGGAGATTTTAATCGCGGCTAAAATGTTATTAAAACGTCATTTTGAAACAGTAAACACGAATACAAACCCTAAAAAAATAATAGAATATTTAGGAGAAAACAGTGTTGATGTGGTTATTTTGGATATGAATTATCGCGTTGGTTTTGAAGACGGAAAAGAAGGTATTTTCTGGTTTAAAGAAATTAAACGTCTATCGCCTAATACACAGATCATCTTAATGACATCTTATGGAAATATTGAAACAGCTGTTGAAGGAATTAAATTAGGAGCTACGGATTATATTCTAAAACCTTGGAACAATGATGCGTTGATTGAAACTGTAAAAGGAGCAGTCAAACAAGCCCGTAAAAAAGGGAACTTACCTATTGTTTCTTCTGAACAAGATAAGGTATTTATTGGTGAAGCGCCAAGTATTCAAAAGGTATATACAATGGCAAATCGCGTTGCTAAAACGGATGTTAATGCGCTTATTTTAGGAGAAAATGGTACGGGTAAATACGTATTAGCAAAGTACATTCACGACAACTCCCTAAGAAAAGACCAACCATTTATACACGTTGATTTAGGCTCATTGAATGAAAACTTGTTCGAAAGTGAATTATTCGGGTATGCCAAAGGGGCTTTTACAGATGCTAAACAAGATACAGAAGGCCGTTTTGAAGCAGCAAATGGCGGTACTGTTTTCTTAGATGAAATTGGAAATGTGCCTTTACACTTACAAGCAAAACTACTTCAGGTAATTCAGTCAAAAAGTGTTATTCGATTAGGTGAATCAAAAGTTCGCCCTGTAGATATTCGAATTATTACAGCTACAAATGCTGCAATAGAACAAGAAGTAAACAACAAACTATTTAGAGAAGATTTATATTATCGAATTAATACAGTAACCCTACAGCTTCCTCCTTTGAGAGAACGAAAAGAAGATATTAGTCCACTTTTATCTTTCTTTATCAATGAATACGCCTCTAAATACGAGAGAAGTGTTCCTGTGGTAAGTCAACAAACAATTTCTTCTTTAGAAGCTTATGATTGGAAGGGAAATATTCGTGAAATGCAAAATCGCGTTGAACGTGCTTTGATATTAACAGATGAAGCTGAATTAAAGTTAGCAGACTTTGGCATTTCATCAACGATGATAAATGATAGTCCTGTTGAAGAAAATACGCTACAAGATATGGAGCGAGTTTCCATCTTAAAAGCCTTAGAAAAACACGAAGGCAATATTAGTCAAACGGCAGAAGAGTTAGGTTTATCACGAGCTGCTCTTTATAGAAGACTTGAGAAATACAACATTAAAAACTAAATAGAATACGCAATATGTCTTTTCACACTAAAGCATTTATACGCATCGTTTTAATACTTCTTTTAGGAGTATTAGCTATGAATTTATATTCACAGGGATTGTACTATTCTTTGCTATTAGTAGTATTGCTAATTGCTATTCTTTTTGTGGAATTATACTTTTTTCAAAAGAAGTATTACAACACCATTGACCGCATATTATTAGCGATGATTTATGATGACTTCTCTTTGAAATCAAATAAACCACAAGCGAATGAGACAATGAACAATTTGCAGTTGCTCTATCAGAAATTACAAAATAAACAACAAGAGAATGAGGTTAGAGAATTGGTGTACCTCAACATTCTAAACAATATAGAAACGGGAATTGTTATCCTTGAAAGAAAAGAAGACAAATGGGAAGTATTTTTGATCAACGATTACTTCTCTCATTTATTTGATATTCCAAAGGTAAAATCGTGGACTAACTTAGACCGTTTATTACCAGCATTGACAAGTCATTTACAACACTTAGGCTTTAAGGAGTCGAAAGAACCTATTGATATTAAAATTGAAAATGACGAAAAACAAACCTTCATTTTACAAACCTCAACGACGGTTAGCCAAAATCAAGAATACTTCATTGTTCTATTAGATTCTATTCAAAAGGTATTGGACAAAAAAGAAAGAGATACGTGGGAAAATCTAATGAAGATTATTTCTCACGAGATTATGAATTCCCTTACACCAATTCACTCTTTAGCTCATAATACGCAAGAAATTTTAAACGAAGAAACTCCGCTGACAGATGACGATATTGACGACTTAAAGGTGAGTATAAACACTATTGTTAATAGAACAGATCACTTGCAACAGTTTATCAATAACTACCGCAAGTTGACAATGATGCCAAGTCCTAAAAAACAATTAGTGGCTGTGTCTGATGTATTGAAAAACAGTATGGAAACATTGTCTCCTTTGTTTAAAAACAAACAAATTACCTTAGCGTATAACTTTGAAAGCAACCCGACACTTGAATGGGATGTTCATCAAATGGAACAAGTAATCATAAACTTATTAACCAACGCAATGTTTGCTGTTAATAAACAAGAAAATAAGTTAATACAACTCAACCTTTTTGAAAAGAACAATCGCTTGTGGATTGAGGTTATTGACAATGGCCCTGGTATAGAAGAGGCTATTAAGGACAAGATTTTTATTCCTTTCTACACTACCCGTGAAGAAGGAGCTGGAATTGGTCTGCCGTTATCTAAAAATATCGTAGAAATGCACAATGGTTATCTTTCTTATAGTCGCAAGGAAGAAACGACTGTATTCGCATTAAATTTCCCTCTTACCTAAAAATGATTACTCTCTAAATAGTAGACATCATTTATCTCACTTAACGTTTAGCACTTGGCAATGCTATAAGAGTATTCGTAGGCTATTTAACTACTGCATTGTTATGTCCTACTCTTTGTTTACTTGTTGTAAATTCCTTTAAATTCCCTAAACTACAATACTTTGCCTGAGAATATATTTGCCTTTAAAGAAAATTTCTTTTTGATGTGCTACACCACCAATTACATCTTATAAAGAAAGAAGCTGAATATTATTTAAACGGAGACAAATTACCTATACAGACTAAGTAAAAAGACTCTTTTAAAATACAATGACAAAGCTCTATTTTTAGGCTCCTCTGAGGCTTGTCTGACAATCCTCCGACAGTTGTCCGACTAAAATGATGCTCAGGCCAGTAAACTCGGACAATTGTCAGACAATTTTGCGTGTATATCAGACAATAACTAATCTAAAAATTGGACTAAATTATACTATAAATCCTACTGCTAACAAGAGAATGCAATCCTAATAGCATTTACAAACTCTTTGATAGCAAGAGATACAAGAGATTTATCTTTTTTACACAGCCTTTTTTGGGCAAGAAAAAAGATTTATAATTAACTACAAAAAAAAGGGTTGAAATAGGTTAATTTGAAGAAAAAACAACTTTTGAATAGTGTTTTTATAGAAAAAAGCTTTACAAAAGAGTCATTAAATAACTTTTTAGCTCAAAAAAATGGTGCTTTGTACAATGGTACTTTTTACTTCTTCTCCTTGTTTTTCAAAAAAGAAACTAACTGATATAATAAATAAAGCCCAGAATAATTACTATTCTATACATACAGGAGGTATCCACAATAGTTCTTGGAAGTTTTGAACTTTATTGTCTTTAATAACAACCCCTTCACTCTCTAAAAGCTGTTGCATAAGGTTAGTTCCATCAAAATGATGCTTACCACTTAGTAGTCCAACGCGGTTTACAACGCGATGTGCGGGCACTGTGTCGTCAAAATGAGAAGCATTCATCGCATAACCAACCATTCGGGCTGACTTTGCAGCACCTATCGCCTTTGCAATAGCGCCATACGTTGTAACCCTTCCTTCAGGTATTTGCCTTACAACGGCATAAACTCGCTCAAAGAAATTGTCTTTCTCTGCCATTACGAAAACAGCTTGTAAATGGTAATTAAACTGATTACTCCTGTGATTGAACCAATCACATAATTGATATTTTTGAGGATAAAAGCGTCTTCACGTGAAGGCTTTTTAAAGAAAGAAACGTAGATATAAAACATTAACCCAGAACCCAAAACAACTCCTAATGAAAAGAAAATCGTATAAATCATCTCAAAAATAGGATAGTTGTAACTGGCCAAAGTAACACTTAAAAATACGTAATAAGGTATTGGGAATACATTAATAGCAGCTAATAAACCTCCGTATAGAAAAGGCGATTTAAGCTTAGAAGGACTTTGTTTTTTCTTCTTCTCTTTTTTCTTAGCAAAGAATAAAAAGTAAATAGTTAACAACCCAAAAATAACAAGCCCTATTTCGTGTAATGCTTCTGTTATAGCAGGACTCGAGTCAATTAACTTTGCAAAAAAGATGGCAATATACGTTTGAATAAATATAACAGCCAAAGCACCACAAACGTATAAGAACGCTTGTTTACCTCCGTCTTCCTTTGCTATTTTTACGGCAGTCATATTAAGCAACCCGGGAAGGGAAACTCCCAGAGTTGCTGCAAAAAATCCTAATAATAGTAATGTAAATATCTCAAATACCATTCTACTTAATTCTGAATTGAATGTAAGTAATCGCTTTGTTTTGTTCTAAATACTGAGATTCGTAGAACGTTTGAATTTCTGTTACTACAGCTGGAGCACCTTCATTTTTGTAAACATGGTGATTAGCATAAATTACTTCATGTCCTTCTCCGTGTAATAAACCTAAAGTATAACCGTGCATAAACTCACTGTCAGTTTTTAAATTCATTATACCATCTTCTTTCAAGATTCCTTTATAACGTTGTAAAAACTCACTATTTGTCAAACGGTGTTTTGTACGTTTGTACTTGATTTGAGGGTCTGGGAAAGTAATCCATATCTCACTAACTTCTCCTTGTGCAAATGCGTATTCAATCAATTCAATTTGAGTACGTAAAAAAGCTACATTATTCATTCCAGAATCAACAGCAGTTTTTGCACCTCGCCAAAAACGAGCTCCTTTGATGTCTATTCCAATAAAGTTCTTTTCAGGAAAACGCTTTGCTAACTCAACAGTGTACTCTCCTTTTCCACATCCTAACTCAAGGATAATTGGATTGTCGTTTTTAAATACTTCTTTACCCCAGTTACCTTTCTGTGGTAAATTTTCAAGCATTTCTTCTCTTGTAGGTTGAAACACGTTGTCAAAAGTTTCGTTCTCTCTGAATCGCTTTAATTTATTTTTACTTCCCACGTTTTATTCAATTAAAAATTTGCGCAAAATTAAGTAATTATACCGAAAGTAAAATTTTTTATTTTTTTCTTTAACGCTATCTGTCAATAAGATACAGATTTTATTTTTCAAGCTTACTCGTTAAAGCCTTTTCTAAGGTAAATGAAAATTCAGATCCATAGCCATAACTACTCTCTACATAGATGTGTTCATCGTGAGCTTCAACAATATGTTTTACAATAGAGAGTCCTAATCCTGAGCCTCCTACTGTTCGTGACCCACTTTTATCAATGCGATAAAAACGTTCAAATAAACGAGAGATATTCTCTTTTTTAATCCCTGTTCCGTTATCGGTAACTCTCACGATTAATTTATTCTTCACAAGGTCTTCTATACTTACTTCAGTAGTTCCCTTTTCTTTACCGTATTTAATAGAGTTGTCAATTAAGTTCGTTACAACTTGACCTATGCGCTCTTTATCTCCTACTACATAAATAGGCTTGTCATAGTTCATATCAAAAATCAAAGAAATATTGCGTTTTTTAGCCTTATACTCTAAAAAGTCAAACGCATGTTGAATAGTCTCAACAATATCAAATGTAGTTTGGTTTAAATGAAGTCGACCTGTTTCTAATTTAGTAATCATATCCAAGTCTTGTACAATATAGATTAATCGCTCTACACTGAGACTTGTACGTTCTAAATAGTTATCGCGCACTTCTAAGTCATCAACAGCACCATCAATTAGTGTGTCTAAATAGCTTTGGATTGTAAAAAGGGGAGTTTTTAATTCGTGTGAAATATTACCTAAGAATTCACGTCTGTACTCTTCGCGAACTTCTAAGGATTCAACTTCTATTTTCTTGTTTAAAGCAAACTTTTCAATCTCTTCTGTAAGTGTTTTAATATCCGTCGTTACAGATCTCGATCTTAATTCACTATGCTCTAAAAGTGAAACATTGTCATAAATTTTTTTAATCCTACGGTAAATAAAATACTCCACTCTATATTGTAGAATAAAAAAGGATATAGTATAAAGAAAGGCACAATACAATAAAAGGTACCACACAGAAATCTCTAAAAAGAAAAAAGTAAATGGAAATAATACAATAAAGCTAATCAAAGTAATCACAGATGATGACTTTATTGCAAACTTATAAGAGTTCTTAAACTTAACAGCCATTGGTTAATCCTCCATTTCAAATTTATAGCCAACTCCTTTGATAGTCTTAATAATATTTTCGCCAAGCTTACTGCGAAGTTTTTTTACGTGAACGTCAATTGTACGATCGTTTACTACAACATCAACTCCCCATATAAGATCAAGGATTTCATATCTATCAAATACTTTTCCTGGATTAGAACTCAATAGCGATAACAATTCAAACTCCTTTTTAGGGAGTCTTATCTCTTCGTCTTTCAAGAAAACCTTATACATCACTCTATTAATAACTAAGTCTCCAAAAGAAACAGAATCACCATTATTTTCTTCATCAGTTACAAAACGCCTAAGTAATCCCTTTACTTTACCTATTAAAACTTTTGGTCGTATAGGCTTAGTTATATAATCATCTGCTCCAGCATCATATCCTGCAACTTGAGAATAATCTTCTCCTCTTGCTGATAAAAATGCAATTACCGTATTAGAAAGTCCTTTCATCTTTCTTAACCCTTCACACGTTTCTATACCATCCATTTCAGGCATCATAACGTCAAGCAATATTAAATGTGGCTTTACTTTTCTTGCTATTTCTAATGCTTCCGCACCACTATTAGCAACTAAAATCTTATAACCTTCTTTTTTTAGATTGTAATTAATAACGTCTATTATATCCAGGTCATCATCTACCAACAAAATTTTAATCTTCGAGTTTTTCATGATTTCAACAATGTTTTACCTTCCAAATATAGAATATTAAATAGAAGTAAACACTTACTTTACAATTAATTAATATGTTAACAATTAATTAATATTAGATTATAAAATCATAATATTAGATTAATGCTATTCCACAAAAAACAAAGGTTATTTGTCTTCATAAACACAACTTTTAAATTTTTATGAAAAACTACTTATCAATTATTTTTTTATTGGCAACTGCAATCGCCTTTGGCCAAAAAGCAGAAATCAAAGGAAAAATAACAGACAACACAACCAAAGAACCTTTACCGTATGCTACTGTTAGTATTAAAAATACATCAATTGGAGTAAATACAGATCTTGACGGAAACTACCAAATAGCTTTAGATCCTGGTACACACATAATTATTTTTGAATATATCGGATACCTTCAGCAAGAACAAAAAATTACAGTTACTGCAAAAGAAAAAAAAGCTCTTAATGTAGCTTTACAAGATGAACACGTAGAATTAGAAGGGGTAGTTGTTACTGCTACTCGCTCTAAAGCAAGAGAGTCTGCTTTATTAATTGAGCAACAACGCTCTGCTGAAATCAAACAGCATATCGGTTCTCAAGAACTTTCTCGTAAAGGGGTTAGTGATGTTGCGACTGCTGTGACAAAAACAACAGGGGTTTCTAAACAAGAAGGCTCTGGAACTATCTTCGTAAGAGGATTAGGTGACCGTTACAATAGTACTTCTTTCAATGGGCTACCTCTTTCTTCAAATGATCCGGAAAAGAAAAATATCAGCTTAAACATCTTTAATACAGATATTGTTGAATATTTATCTATCGACAAAACGTATAGTACTCGTAATTATGGAGATTTTGCAGGGGGTAATATTGATATTATTTCTAAAAAACACAGTGGAGAAGGTTATGTACAATTGGGAGTTAGTTCAAACCTTAACTCAAATGCTTTTGAACAAAATAGCTTTAGAACAACAGGTAATAGAAACTATATTGGTTTTTCTAAAAAAGACATTCCTACTAATCCTTTAGCTGCTTATACTTTTACAAATACTACGCAGACTAATGAGAGAACTCCATATGGATTAGGTCTTAGCTTAGATGGTGGTAAATCATTTTACTTTGGAGCTGAATCGTCTTTAAATTTATTTGCTACAGTTTCTTTTAGCAATAATTTCAAACACAAAAAGGGTATTTCTCGCACAGCACAAGCGCAAAACGACTTTACTAAGAACTTAGAGATGGAGTCTTTTGAATACAATACAAATACTACTGCAATGTTTAATGCTGATTACAACATCAATGCTAAAAACAGTATTAAATACAACGTATTATTCATCAACGATTCTCAAGAAAAAAATGATGAGTACCGCGGATTCATCAGAGATATCACACTTGACAATACTGACCATACTTTCTTAAATAGACAGAACTATAAACAAGATATGTTGTTTGTTAATCAGTTATTAGGTACTCACAACTTAACAGAACAATTTGACTTAAACTGGGGAGTTGCATATAACCGTGTTTCAGCACAAACTCCAGACAGACAACAGTACACAATCAACAAACTAAAAGATAGCGATGCTTATAAGTTTTCAATAAACTCTAGATCGGATAACAACCGTTACTTTGAAGACCTTACTGAAAATGAAATAGCAGCGAACTTGGCTGTAGATTATAAATTCGGTAAAAACGAAGAGAATTTATACAATGGTAAACTTACTGTTGGATATAATATGAGAAGCAAAGAGCGCAAATTTGAAGCAACTCAATTCGTATTCCAAATCAACAATGAATACAATAATAATATTAATCCGTATGCTTTAGATCAGTTCTTCAATCAAACTAACTTTGAAAACGGATACTTCAAAACTTATACTTTTAGAGGTGGTGTAAATACGCATGATGCATTGAAACCACAGACTTATAATGGTGATTTACTTATCAATGCTGGTTTTGCAAATGTGGAATATAAATTATCAGACAAACTTTCAGGTATTGTAGGATTGCGTTTTGAAAAGATATCTCAGAATGTTGATTGGCAAACGCAATTGGATGTAATAAAAACAGAGAATAAGTTTTCTAAGAATGCGTTCTTACCAAGTTTGTCTTTGCGATATGCAGTTAATGATAAAAACAATTTAAGATTTGCTTTTTCTAAAACATATACCCTGCCTCAATTCAAAGAAAGAGCGCGTTTTATTTATGAAGATGTAACAGAAATTAAAGTGGGTAACCCTGACTTATACGCTTCTGACGACTATAACTTTGACTTAAAATGGGAATTTTTCCCTACTAATGATGAAGTGTTCTCTGTAACTGGTTTTGGTAAATACATCGAAAATCCAATAAATGAGATTGTTTCTTCTTCGTCTTCAAATGATATCACGTATGCTAACACAGGTGATTATGGTTATGCAGCTGGAGTGGAAATTGAGGTTCGAAAAAACTTAATCAGCTTTGACGATGTGAATACAAATAAAATTACTGGTGGTGTGAATGCTTCAATAATGAAAACATACCAAAAGTTAGATAATGAAAAGGTAAATCGTGAAAACAAATATCTGAGTACTTCTTTTACACACAAAGATGCAAGTTTTACAGGAGCATCAGACTTCTTATTAAATGCTGACCTTTCGTATATCAAAGAATGGGGTGACCAAAGTTTGACTACTACCATTTCTTATGCACACTTCTCTGATAAATTATATTCTTTAGGTACTGAACAAGGAGGAAACTTAGTTGACAAATCGTTTGGAATGTTAGACTTCGCTTTTAAAATGAACTTCTCTAAAAATTTTGGAATGAGTTTTACAGCTAAAAACTTATTAGATCCAAAAATTGAAAGAAAACAAGAGAATCTAACACAAGACATATTAGTACAATCGTATAAAGTAGGTTCTAATTTCAGTTTAGGCTTTAATTATACATTTTAACGTTGTGTTTAAATAAGTAACTTTTCGAGGGAACTTATGCCGGTTGAATTTAAATTCAACCGGTTTTTTTTTGACCATAACCAATACCATTCTTAGAATTAAATATTTTAAAAAACTGCCTTTAATCTTATACACTTACAAATAACTTTTTAACAGCAGAGGTATATCAATAAAATAGAAGTAAAATAACCTTTCAAAGTCACTTGTGTAATATTCTCCTTGAAAAACAAGTAATTATCTAAATGTATCTCTCACTTTATATTAACACAAAAGACACATAACCCATTCATAATTAATATTTTCATCACACTTCATTAACACAGTGGTAATATTACAACTGCATCTTTGTTATAGAAAAAAAACTATAACACTTTTAAATTATGAAAAAGCTACTTAGACTTGGATTAACACTATCATTAGCAACAGTATTATTTGCAAGCTGTTCATCAGACGACAATTCAAACAACACAGGTAAACCTGGAGATGGAGGAACAATTACTCCACCAACAACAGAAAACACAATTGGAGGGGAACTTAAAAAAGGAGAACACTTAAAACTTGAGAAAAACAAAACATACAACTTAAAAAGTAAACTTGTCGTTGGAGATGGTGCTAAGTTAACTATTCCTGAAGGTGTTGTAATTATCGGAACAGGAGGAACAAGCGCATATATCGCTGTTGCACAAGGAGGACAAATCTTTGTTGAAGGAAATAAAAACAATCCAGTTGTTATGACTGCTGCTGAAAAAGAAAGAGGTAGCTGGGGAGGTTTAGTATTATGTGGTAAAGCACCTATTAATAAAGGAACATCTGCTACTGCTGAAGTATCAGACTTAACGTACGGTGGAGATGTTGCAAACGACAACTCAGGTTCAATCAAGTACTTAAGAATTGAATATGCTGGAGCAAACTACAACAGTGAAAAAGAATTTAATGGTCTTTCAATGTTTGGTGTTGGTAGCGGTACTACTATACAATATGTACAAGCACACGAAGGTTCAGATGATGGTTTTGAGTGGTTTGGTGGAACTGTAAGTGCGCAATATTTAGTATCTACAAACAACGATGACGACCAATTCGATTGGACTGAAGGATGGAATGGCCAAGAAAACAAATTCTGGTATTCTAAACAATCAGGAACTGCAGACAGAGGATTTGAAGCAGACAATAATAGCAACAACAGAAGTGCAAATCCTTATTCTAATCCAAAAATTGACGGAGTTACTTTAATCTCTGCTAAAAAAGGAGAAGGTACTGCCTTAAAATTACGTGAAGGGACTAAAGGTCAAATCTCAAATATAGTATTAAGCGGATGGAAAGTAGGTATCGATGTTGAACACGATGAAACACTTGACAACGTATCTAAAGGTTCTTTATTTGTTAAAAATGTACAGTTAATTGATGTAACAACTAAAGTTTCTGGTAAAGACACAAAAGGAAATGCTTCTGATGCAACTAAAGTACTAAGTGAAGCAAATAACAGCGGTGCTGGTAATGGTGCTGGTGTTCCAGAATGGACAAAAGGATGGACAGTGGGACTATAATATATCACTTTTCAAAATAAAAAATGTTAAAAAAAAGCGTATGCCCTAAAAAGCATACGCTTTTTAATTTTTTATTAGAATTATTATTACTACTTTTATACCATAATTTCTCTTAGATGGCAAATAAATACTTTTACACTATCGTATTGTTCATTACAATGTTAGGCGCAAGCTCAGCATTCGCGCAAAGTGGATTGCGTTACAATGAACCAAGATTTTCGAACCAGAATATCGAAGGGCTGTCTATATCCCCTAATCCTGCTGCTGCCAGCGGAAAGTTGTATATAGAATCGACGAAAAACGACCCGAAAGAGGTTGAGCTTTATAATGTAGTGGGTAAAAAAGTATTTGCAATGACGATGAATACAAAAGAACTTAGTTTGCCTTACAGCGTTAATGCGGGAATTTATATTATAAAGATTAGAGAAAATAATGCTACTTCTACAAGAAAGATTGTTATCAAGTAAGCATTTCTAAAATATTAGATTTAACTGAAAAAGAGCATCGCATAAAAGTGATGCTCTTTTTTTATTTGTACTTTTGCCTTAAAATATTTTTTACCGTGTTTAAACCAGAAGAAATCATACAAATTCAAACTAAGAAAGAGTTTCATAAAATAGCTATGAAAGTCTTTCGCTTTCAGTATGAAAATAACCCTGTATACCAACAATTCTGTAACTTATTAGAAAGAACTCCTGCTAATGTAAAAACATTAGTTGACGTGCCTTTTTTACCTATTCAATTCTTTAAATCAAAAGAAGTATTAAGCTCTACAGATCCTATTAAAACTACTTTTACCAGTAGTGGTACAACAGGAATGGTAACAAGTAAACATCACGTAACTGATCTTTCTTTCTACGAGGAGAGCTTTAGAGCTGCTTTCTCGCACTTTTACGGAAATATTGAAGACTATGTAGTCTTAGCTCTTTTGCCTTCTTATTTAGAGCGCGAAGGGTCTTCTCTTATTTATATGGCTGAAGACTTCATCAATTCTTCTGCTCATCCTGAAAGTGGTTTCTATCTTCACAATTACGAAGAATTATCTTCTAAATTAATTGACTTAGACCAACAAGGAAAAAACATTCTTCTTATTGGAGTTACTTATGCTCTTCTTGATTTAATCGAACTGAATAAGTTTGACCTGAAAAACACCATTATTATGGAAACAGGAGGAATGAAAGGTCGTAGAAAAGAAATGATACGAGAGGAATTACATAAAATATTATGTGATGGTTTTGGTGTAAATAAAATACACTCAGAGTATGGAATGACAGAATTACTGTCTCAAGGATATTCTTTTGGAGATGGTATTTTTGAATGCCCGCCGTGGATGGATATACTTACTCGTGATCCAGAAGATGCTTTAACTTATGTAGAAGAAGGAAAAACTGGAGGAGTGAATGTAATTGATTTAGCAAACATAAACTCGTGTTCATTTATCGCAACACAAGATTTAGGAAAGAAATATTCAGATGGATCTTTCGAAATACTGGGAAGATTTGACAATTCTGACATACGAGGTTGTAACCTTATGGTAGTATAAAAAAAAGGAGCTTTTAAAGCTCCTTTTTTTATACCTTATTTTATTTTTCTAATAAGTCCATTTTCTCTGCGAAATAATCACAAAAGTCTTTCATTGTAGCAGACATCTTTTCGTCTTCTGTTGCTCTTTCAAAAGTATCTGCCATAGCTACTAATGTTTGGTGAAAGAATTTCTTCATTTCATCAACAGGCATATCTTTTGTCCATAAATCAATACGCAAAGTTTCTTTTACTTTGTGATCCCATATAGATAACAACATCGCTTTTGAAGCAGCATTTTCAACACCACCGTCTTTTGCTGTCCATGATATATTTTCTGGAACGCGATTTTCATCTAACTCTACTCTAATTTTTATATCAGAAACGTGATTTTTACTCATTACTTTCTCGGTTTGTATTTTGATTGTTCGAAAATTTCTTTTCCTTGTGTATTAAAAAGTTGTTGCAAAGTTACATTATTATTTTTCATATACGAACGTACAATTTGCCAACCTAACCAAGCTCCTACTTTTCCTGGACTATCTGCATCTATGTCTAAATAGAATTTAGAAAAAGGAGCAGGCTCTATAAAACGGGTACTTAACTTTGAATCTGTTTCAAACAACAATTGATTCTCCACAAAATAACGCCACATATACTCTTCATTTACCCCACACCAAGCTAATTGTTCTTTGGTATATCCAATTAAATTTTCTTTATCAACTCCTGGCAACAATAGCTCTTTTGCATATAACATCTTCCCTTGTTGAACCATATTTGCCACAAATGTTCTATCGGTATTTGGTCGCATCTTTTGCATCACAAAACTCTCTGCTAAATCTGGTAATATCTGACTTTTGTCAAACGTTCCTCTTAAATACTCAGGGAAGTTCATATAAAATCGGTGGTCATTACCTAAGTAAGTATCCAAGGCAATCAAAGCTAAACTATCAGCATATATTGCTTTCACAGAAACATCAACTTCTGAAATTGCTGTTATTACTTTCTTCTTAGTCCCCTCTTCTGGAAAATAATATTTTATATGCTTAAAGAACGATTCTAAGTCCTTTGGCAAAGCACCCAAATCTTTATATTGTTTCTCTACTTCTTCATTTAACTCTTGAAAAATTGTATCACTCTTTTTCTCAATCCAAAACTCATCTGTAAGTTGAGCAGGAAACATATAAGGAAACTTTTGTTTTACTGCAGGTAACTCTTCTGCTTTACTTGCATAAAATATTTCATCAAAACGCTCTACTTGCATTTCAACGGGAATAGCTCCTATTTCTTTTTCGAGCTGACTTTCTTTATTGCCACATCCAACATAAAAAAGGCTACTCGCAAGCAAAACTACAAGGGATAAATTACTAAATTTGAAAAAAGTCATCTTGTTATATTTTTATACCAAATACAAATATACTAAGATAGTACACAACCTATCACAAATATTCTAAGACATGATTAATAAAAACTTCAATACACCAGCAGTTACACAACATATTGTTACTTGGTTAAAACAATACGCTGAGAATGCAAAAGTACAAGGTTATGTAATTGGGATCTCAGGAGGTATTGACTCTGCTGTTACCTCAACCTTATGTGCTATGACAGGATTACCTCTTCTTTGTGTAGAGATGCCTATTCATCAAGACCCTACGCAGGTTAGTAGAGCAAAAGAGCACATCGCTTTTTTACAACAAAACTTTTCTAATGTACAAGCTACAGTAGCTGATTTAACTTCATCATTCGAAACATTTAAAAATGCTGTGCCTTCTTCTGATAACGAAGCTCTTTTAAATCTTACCCTTGCTAATACAAGAGCGAGATTGAGAATGACTACGCTTTACTACTATGCTGGATTACACAGAAGCTTAGTTGCAGGAACAGGAAATAAAGTAGAAGACTTTGGCGTTGGTTTCTTTACAAAATATGGTGATGGTGGTGTAGATGTTAGTCCAATTGCCGACTTAATGAAATCTGAAGTTAGAGCTATTGGTGAATTCTTAAAAGTTCCGAGTAGCATTATAATCGCTAAACCAACAGATGGTTTATTTGGTGATGAACGTTCTGATGAGGATCAATTAGGTGCTAATTATGACGAATTAGAAGTAGCAATGCTTGCTTATGAAAGAGGTGCAAAAGCAGAGGACTTTACAGGTAGAGAAAAAGAAGTTTTCGAAATATACAGCCGATTAAACCGAATCAATCAACACAAAATACAGCCTATTCCAGTTTGTGTAATACCGCAAGAATTAAAATAGCAATCGCTATTCTATACTTTTTGTCAGTTATTGGCTAAAATATTACATTTGACAAAAAATAAGGAAATGAAAAAAATTATTTTATTATTTATAGCAATCTTGTCTTTCTCTGCTTGTTCTACAACAGATGATTATGGATGCTATGAAGGATATGTCAATACTTATGATCTTAGGCCTTCTGCTAATATTGATCCAAGAGGTTTAATCGTTCGCGGACTTAAAGGAAATGAATACACGGTTATTAGATCTCAAAGAGAATTTAGAGATAGAGTTAGAGATGCGCGTTATTTTGAAAATCAAATAGACTTTTCTCGCTATGATTTAATCATAGGACAGGTTTATATTAAAAACAGAAATGTAAAGATTGAAACCATCCTAACGCAATTTTGCAATTATTCTAATCAAGTTTTATTAGAAGTCAAACTTTACAATAACCGTCAAAGATATGAGGACTTTATAACGTACAATGCTATTGTACCAAAGTTAAGAACAGATGATGTAGTCGTTGATACAATCATATACGAATAAATACAAGAAAGCCACTTTAGAGTCTAAAGTGGCTTTCTTGTTTAATTATCTATTGTTTTAAAACGAGACGTTACTTGTCCTAATCGCTTTGAAAACATATTTATCAGACTTGTATAATCCATAATGATTGACAATAGTTCCAACGAACGCTTCTCTTCTGCATCTTTCAATTTCGCTTTATACTTATCTATCATTGTATTTACTAAATACATTCGAAGTGTCAATATTGTTTCAGTAACGTACTGAGAAATACCTTGTGATTTTTGTTTCACAATAATATTCTGTGACTCCCATTTGTGCAATGAATTCTTTTCATCTTCCATAATGATACTGGTCACTTCATTTGAAAACTGCGGATCTAACCTTTTTAAATAGTTTTCTAAACTCCACTCATTATGGTTGTAATAATCCATAATATCACTGTAAATAGCTTTAAATAACGGATTAGCCAACTGCACCTCATCTTCTTGTAAACTCAAGAAAATGCGTTCATACACCTTTTGCTCTACTTTATTTTCTACTTCAATTACTTCGTTATCTTCATTTGCATCCAGAAGTAACTCTATAAATACTTCACGTTCATTACCGTATAAAAGCAATATCTCTATTATCTTTCGCTCTAAATTATATTGAGGATCTATCTGTTCTTTATCTTGTGGAGATGAATGAACTACTTCAAGTTTTTTCTTCTCTTCAATGAACTTTTTATTAGCATCTGCTAATTCTTTTCGCCCGATTTGTGCTAAAGAATTAAACAATACTTCCTCCGAAATATCCATTATACGCGCACATTCTTGCACGTAAATTTCTTTCTGAATTTGGTCTGGTATCTTAGAAATACTCACAACCATATCCCTAATTAGGTCAGCTTTTTTGATAGGATCATTCTTTGCTTCATCCATCAACAAACTTGCTTTGAAACGGATAAAGTCTTTCGCATTTCCTTCAAAATACGTCTCTAACTGCTCTTGTGTATGTTTTCTTGCAAAACTATCTGGGTCTTCTCCTTCTGGCAATGAACAAACACGAACGTTCATTCCTGCTTCTAAAATCAGATCTACTCCTCTTAACGAAGCACGTACTCCTGCAGCATCACCATCAAACAACATCGTAATGTTTTTTGTCAAACGGCTTACTAAGCGAATCTGATCAGGTGTTAAGGCAGTACCCGAAGACGCAACCACGTTTTTAATCCCTGCTTGATGCATCTGGATAACGTCTGTATACCCCTCAACTAAGTAGCAATTATCTTTCTTTGCTATTTCTTGTTTTGCGTGGTAAATACCATACAACACTTTACTTTTGTGGTAAATATCACTCTCAGGAGAGTTCAGATATTTAGCAGCCTTTTTATCATTAGTCAAAATACGTCCACCGAATCCTAAAACACGACCAGACATACTTTGAATAGGAAACATCACACGTCCTTTAAAGCGGTCAAACTTCTTATCTTCCTTAACAATCGTTAACCCTGTCTTTTCAAGGTACTCCAATGAATATCCTTTTTGTATCGCATCATCAGTAAACGCAGTCCACTTATCAGGAGAATACCCTAACCCAAAGTCTTTAATAGTCTCTGGTGTAAACCCACGCTCCTTAAAATAAGACATCCCAATTGCTTTTCCTTCTTCCGTCTCATACATTGTATCGTGAAAGTATTTTTTGGCATACTCAGACACCACAAACATACTTTCCTTTTCATTCATATGCTCCTTCTCCTCATCTGTCTGTTGCGTTTCTTCAATCTCGATACCGTATTTTTTGGCTAAGTAGCGAATCGCTTCAGGATAAGAGAAATGTTCGTGTTCCATTAAGAAACTAATCACATTCCCTCCTTTTCCAGAACTAAAGTCTTTCCATATCTGCTTAACTGGAGATACCATAAACGACGGAGTCTTCTCGTTTACAAAAGGGCTCAGACCTTTGAAATTACTACCCGATTTTTTCAGGTTTACGTAATCTCCGATCACCTCTTCTACACGAGCTGCGTCAAAAACGGCATCAATAGTACTTTTAGAAATCATTTCACTTTAATTTTGAATAGACAAAGATAAATATAAAAAAAGAAGTTGCTTAAACTAAAATCGTTTAAGCAACTTCTGTGTATATATAGCAAAGTAGATTACTACTTTTTTCTTTCAATAACGTAATTAACCATAGTGGTTAACGCTTCTTTATAAGGAGAATCAGGAAAATCATTTAAAATAGCTAATGCCTCAAGTTGGTATTCAACCATCTTTTTGGTAGCATACTCCATTCCTCCCTTTTCTTTTACATAAGCAATCACTTCCTTCACGCGACGCTTATCCTCATTATAGTTCTTCACAGAATTAATTAACCATTTTCGGTCTTTCGGCTCAGAAACATTTAATGCATAAATCAACGGAAGAGTCATCTTTTGCTCCTTAATATCAATTCCCGTTGGCTTACCAATCGGCCCATCAGAATAATCAAACAAGTCGTCTTTAATCTGAAACGCCATACCTATCAACTCACCAAACTTACGCATACGCTCTATAAGTTCAGCATTCTCTGGTTGAACAGCTGCCGCACCAAGAGAACAACACGCAGCAATTAATGTAGCTGTCTTTTGACGAATAATCTCGTAATAAACATCTTCAGTAATATCAAGTCGTCTTGCCTTTTCAATTTGTAATAACTCCCCTTCGCTCATTTCACGTACAGCCACAGAAATAATGCGTAATAAGTCAAAGTCACCATTGTCTATTGACAACAATAATCCTTTTGACAAAAGGTAATCACCTACTAAAACGGCAATTTTGTTTTTCCATAAAGCACTTAGAGAGAAGAACCCTCTTCGCTTATTACTATCATCCACAACGTCGTCGTGTACAAGAGTAGCCGTATGGATAAGTTCGATAACAGAAGCCCCGCGATAAGCGCGTTCGTTAACTTGTCCTTCTCCTGTCATTTTAGCCACTAAGAAAACAAACATTGGACGCATTTGTTTCCCCTTTCTATTTACAATGTAGTAAGTAATTCTATTCAGCAAGGCTACTTTTGTAGCCATTGAATTGCGGAACTTCTTTTCAAAGAGGTCCATCTCCTGCTGTATGGGCTGTTTTATTTGCTGTACTATATTCATTGTAACCAAAAATACGACTTTTTTATATCTATAGCTCCTTTCCTGTTAATAGATTTCACAATCACAAACAGCTAAAAAACAAGCATTTCTAACAAATCTTAAAATCGATTGAAAAAAAACGTCATTAAACCAATAATCTATATTACTTCTGTCAAAAGTAATTACGATTTATTTGCTAATTGACCACAAGCAGCATCGATATCTTTCCCTCTACTTCTTCTTACCACTACAGTAATATCATTTGCCTCTAAAGCTTTGATATAATTCAACGTTGCCTGTTCATCTGCTTGTTGAAACTCCCCATCATCAATTGGATTATACTCAATCAAGTTTACTTTACAAGGAACGTATTTACAGAATTTAACTAAGGCATCAATAGACTTTTTATCATCGTTAATTCCCTTCCAAATCACATATTCAAAAGTAACTCTACTCTTAGTCTTAGAATACCAATATTGCAATGAATCACGCAAATCAGTTAAAGGAAAACTTTTTGAGAAAGGCATAATACGGTTACGAATCTCCTCAATAGCTGAGTGCAAAGACACCGCAAGTTTAAACTTAACGCCATCATCTGCTAATTTCGTAATCATCTTTGGAATACCAGAAGTAGACACAGTAATACGCTTAGGCGACATACCTAATCCCTCTTCAGAAGTAATCTTATCAATTGCTTTTTGTACATTATTGTAGTTCATCAATGGCTCACCCATTCCCATAAATACAATATTTGACAATGGAATATTGCGATGTTCACGACTCTGACGGTCAATCGTCAATACTTGGTCATAAATCTCATCTGGATTCAAGTTACGCATACGTTTTAAACGCGCAGTAGCACAAAATTCACAATCCAAACTACATCCTACTTGAGACGAAACACAAGCAGTAGTTCTTGTAGCAGTTGGAATTAAAACAGATTCAACGACAAGGCCATCGTGAAGTTTCACAGCATTTTTAATAGTTCCATCTGAACTACATTGCATATTATCCACCTTTACGTGGTTAATCACAAAATTATCCATCAACATTTCACGTGTAGTCTTAGATAAGTTACTCATATCTTCAAAAGTATGAGCTCCTTTACTCCACAACCACTCGTAAACTTGGTTCCCTCTAAATGCCTTATCACCTTGAGCAACAAAAAAGTCTCTCAATTCTTCTTTCGATAAGCTTCTAATATCTTTTTTATCCGTTTGCATGCTGCAAAGTTAATTTATTTTCTTCTAATTTGGATTCCAAAATATAAATGAAAGTATCTTCCCAAATCGATTCATTTATACACCCTTACAAAAAAGGCACAATTAGCAATACACTTAAACAAAAAAAGCAGGTATTACTACCTGCTCTTTTAAATCTCAAATATAAATCAAAACTATGTAAACTTATTTTCTTGTAAACACATACAGAAAGTATGCCCTGTATTTTACGTATATCTTCATCCCTATTCCCACTACCCTTATTCACTTCTTTAGGACATATTAAAATTACGAAATAATAAAAAAACAGCATTGATATTTGCTAATATTAACACCCGTTTTATAATAATATTATTATTTAAGAATCAAGTATTTACTTCATAAATAAACAGCTATTACATTTAGAATATGACCTACTAAAATTGTTCCATAAAAAAAGAGCTAACCATAATAGTTAGCTCTTTTGCTTATTGAATCGTTAGTTTATTCTTATAAGTTTTGGAAGAAGTCATTTCCTTTGTCATCAGTGATGATGAACGCAGGGAAATCTTTCACTTTAATCTTACGTACAGCTTCCATTCCTAATTCTGGGAAGTCAACCACCTCAACGCTTAAGATATTCTCTTTTGCAAGGATAGCAGCTGGTCCACCAACAGAACCTAAATAGAAACCACCGTGTTTTTTACAAGCATCAGTAACAGCTTGAGAACGGTTACCTTTAGCAAGCATAATCATACTACCACCTACAGCTTGGAAAGCATCAACGTATGGGTCCATACGTCCTGCAGTTGTCGGTCCAAAACTTCCTGAAGGCATTCCTTCTGGAGTTTTTGCAGGTCCAGCATAATACACTGGGTGATTTTTAAAGTACTCAGGCATTTCTTGCCCATTGTCTAACATTTCTTGGATTTTTGCGTGAGCGATGTCGCGTGCTACAATCACAGTTCCATTTAACATTACACGAGTTTTAATTGGATGTTTTGTCAATTCAGCCAATTGTTCTTTCATTGGTTTATCAAGGTCAATTACTACCGGCTCTTCTAAATGAGGAGCTGTCGCAGGTAATAATCTTGCTGGGTTAGTTTCTAATTGCTCAACGAATAATCCTTCAGCAGTAATTTTCGCTTTGATATTTCTATCAGCAGAACAAGAAACACCTAATCCAACAGGACAAGAAGCAGCGTGACGAGGTAAACGGATTACACGTACATCGTGAGTAAAATATTTACCACCAAACTGTGCTCCAATATGAGACTCTTGACAGATAAGTTGTAGTTTTTTCTCCCACTCTAAATCACGGAAAGCTTGACCTCCCATATTACCAGAAGTAGGTAGATTGTCATAGTACCCTGCAGATGCTTTTTTCACAGCAGCTAAGTTAGCCTCAGCTGACGTACCACCAATCACTAAAGCTAAGTGATAAGGAGGACAAGCAGCAGTACCTAAGTCCATAATTTTCTCTTTGATAAACTCAGTTAAGTTTTTATCATTTAATAAAGACTTAGTTTTTTGGTACAAGAACGTTTTGTTAGCAGAACCTCCACCTTTTGCTAAGAATAAGAATTCATACTTATTCCCTTGTGTCGCATAAATATCAATTTGTGCAGGTAAATTTGAACCAGAGTTTTTCTCTTCAAACATACTAATCGGAACAATTTGAGAATATCTCAAGTTTTTCTTTTGGTAAGTTTCAAAGATACCTCTCGATAAACTCTCGGCATCATTAGAACCTGTATATACATTTTCACCTTTTTTAGCTACTACAATTGCAGTACCTGTATCTTGACAAGAAGGCAATTGTCCGTCAATAGCAACAGCTGCATTTTGTAATAAGTTATAAGCCACAAAACGATCGTTATCTGTCGCTTCCGGATCATCTAAAATAGCTCTTAACTTTTCAAGGTGAGCTGTTCTCAACATAAAAGAAACGTCAGTCATTGCCGTTTCTGCTAATAATTCAATCCCCTTAGGATCAACTACTAAAATTTCACGATCTCCTAATTTCTCTACTTTTACATACTCAGAAGATATCTTTTTGTACTGTGTATCATCCTTTAGGATTGGATACGGTTCTTGATATATGAAGTCCATTGAATTGTTAGTTTAATTTAACTTAGTAAAGTTACTAAATATACCCCTCAAACATTCTTAGAATAAGTCTAAATAACCAGCATTTACAAGGGTTTAACAACATTTTGAATTCATCTAAATAATTCATTTGCGAATGGAGTAAAAAGGTTATTACAACTTTTAAAGCGAACCTCAACACTCTATACATCAAATCCATTATCTTTCTAATTTTAATAGAGTAAAACGCTATATTTCACACAATTAATTAAATTCTTCTATTCACATTTCTTCTATAAAAACTTATTCATTAAGAAAAAAGCACTTTACTAATTAGCGAGCAACCAACTATCAATTTACTCATTATCAAACTTAAAGGCTATTTACTTTAAAAGAAGATCAATAGCTCTCAAAAATCACAAAAAAATCCTGAAGCATTACACCTCAGGATTTCTAACTATAAATGAGAACGTTTTTAAAGTTCAACTAAATACTTTTCATATAAGCAACTAATGATTCCAACTCTACATCAGTCATCTTTTTAGTAATTGCAAAATTTGCCTGC
Source organism: Myroides phaeus (assembly GCF_009799805.1). Classification (NCBI taxonomy): domain Bacteria; kingdom Pseudomonadati; phylum Bacteroidota; class Flavobacteriia; order Flavobacteriales; family Flavobacteriaceae; genus Myroides; species Myroides phaeus. The sequence goes on along the minus strand of NZ_CP047050.1, from coordinate 1,158,605 downwards.
ATTACAGCAAATTGAGAAGGTTCTACTATTGCTTCCTCATTACCTTTCAAAAATGAAACAAGGTCTGCATTATGCTTTTCATATACCTCAACAATTTCTTTGATACTTGGTCCAATCACTTTTTTATCTGCCATATGACAAGAAAAACAAGTTCCCTTTCCTTCAAATAACTTTTTACCCAAAGCTATTTTCTCTGTTTCAGACATCTCTGTCGCTCCACCTCTTTCTGATTCATAAACAGGTTCTGGTGCTTTCTTTTCTTCTTTATTACCACAAGCAAGCATACTCATAGCGGCAAAAACCACTAAAGCAGATTTTAAAAATGTTGTCATATACTTTGTTTATTTGTTGTTCTTACAAAACTACAAAATCAGTACCAAAATATAGATTTGAAAAACATTCTATTTATTTAGATAAAATGACGTAATAAACGCCTCGTCTCTACTCCCTAAAATAAACAAATCGTGCTTAAAATAATACAGAATTAGACACGTTTTAAAATGCTTCCTTGTATAGTGTATGTATACTGTATGTATAGTCAATGTATACTTCTTATGTAAAAGCATACATCCAATCTACATAAGGTATAGAAAAAATATACAAGCAGACAGCATAACACTCAGATAATTTTATTTTAAGACTATATATTCATCCAAAATCGCCTTTAAAAATGCTGGTTTTAGCAAAAAATAAAAATGTTTATTCTCATATACATTCCTATTCAGCACCTCCCTACTACAGAAAAAAAAGCCCAATAAAAAAGGGTGCCCCAGTAGGACACCCTTCTCATTATAACAATTGAAAAATTATTTATTCAATAAAATTGCCGCTTCTTTAGCAAAGTATGTTGAGATAATACTTGCCCCAGCACGTTTAATACAAGTCAATTGCTCCATCATAATTTGATCGTGGTCTAACCATCCTCTTTCTGATGCTGCTTTCACCATTGCATACTCACCAGAAACTTGGTAAACTGAAATTGGCACATTCACTGCATTTTTAACCTCACGTACGATGTCTAAATAAGCCATCCCTGGCTTTACCATTAAAATATCAGCTCCTTCTTCCACGTCATACAACGCTTCTTTTACTGCCTCTATTCTATTTGCATAGTCCATTTGATACGTTTTCTTATCTTTTGGAATCTCCATATTATCAACAGGTGCACTATCCAAAGCATCGCGGAAAGGTCCGTAAAAAGCAGACGCATATTTTGCAGAATAGCTCATAATTCCCACGTTTGTAAATCCGCTTTGATCTAACGCTTGTCTCATACGTAAAATACGACCATCCATCATATCACTTGGTGCTACGAAATCTGCTCCTGCTTCAGCGTGAGAAACACTCATTTTCATCAATGCGTCAACTGTTGGGTCATTGACTACTACTCCGTTTTCAATAATACCATCGTGCCCATAAATTGAATATGGATCTAATGCCACGTCAGGCATAACAATCATCTCAGGACAAGCGTCTTTAATTGCTTTAATAGCCGTTTGCATTAATCCGTTTGGATTCCACGCTTCTGTTCCTGCATTGTCTTTTAAATGCTCACTTACTTTTACGTAAATGTTTACAGCGCGAATACCTAATGCATAAAGTTCTTTTACCTCTTTAACCGTTAAGTCAACAGAGCGTCTGAACATTCCTGGCATTGACGGAATAGCTTCTTGTACATTTGTTCCTTCTGCGATAAACATTGGAAACATAAAATCTTGTGGAGTCACAATAGTTTCTCTTACTAAACTACGAATAGACTCATTTGTTCTTAATCTTCTACCTCTTTGTAATGGAAACATAATCTTTATATTTTGATTAATGTCGATAGTTTACAGTTAACGGTTGACTGTTTACAGTGTTGAAACCGCAAACCACTAACTGGAAACTACGATGTGTTTTTAATATTGTTTATAGTTAACAGTAAACTAAATTGCCCACTCTCTTGGATTACCAAGTATCTCTAATAGTCGTGCCTCCTCGCTTCCTTCTTCAGGGTGGTGATCATACACCCACTGCACGTGTGGAGGTAAACTCATTAAAATAGACTCTATACGTCCGTTCGTTTTCAGTCCAAATAAAGTTCCTTTGTCGTGTACTAAATTAAACTCAACATAACGACCTCTTCTAATTTCCTGCCAATTTCTTTGTTCATCAGTATAAGGCAAGTCTTTGCGTTTTTCAACAATAGGCACATAAGCCTCTAAGAAGCTATTTCCTACCTCCGTTACAAAATCGTACCATTGTTGTGAAGTCATTTCCGTTGTTTCTTCTAAACGGTCAAAAAACAATCCCCCAACACCTCTTGCTTCATTGCGGTGTGCATTCCAAAAGTACTCATCACATTGCTTTTTATACTGAGGATAAAACGCTTCATTGTGTTTATCACAAGCCGTTTTACACACAGAATGAAAGTGAGTCGCATCCTCATCAAATAAGTAATAAGGCGTAAGGTCTTGTCCTCCTCCAAACCAAGAACGAACTACATTTCCTTGTTTATCATACATTTCAAAATAACGCCAATTTGCGTGAACAGTTGGCACCATTGGACTTGTAGGGTGAATAACTAAACTCAATCCACAAGCGAAGAAATCAACATCTCCTACATTAAAATACTTTTGCATTGAAACAGGTAAAACGCCGTGAACAGCAGAAATGTTTACTCCCCCTTTTTCAAATACATTCCCATTTTCAATGACACGTGTTCTTCCACCTCCCCCTTCAGGGCGAGTCCACAAGTCTTCTTGAAACTTAGCTTTTCCATCAACATCCTCTAACCCTTTTGTAATTTGGTCTTGTAGTTGTTGTATATACTGATAAAATTTTTCTTTCATACTACCTATTCTTTCCGAAGGCTTTTTACTACAAAAAAGAACTTATTAACACTACTGTTTATAAGTTTACCCTCGCTGTTTTTTGTTAGCTATTAAAGTTATATCACAACAGATATAGTACGCAATAGCCATAACAATCACCTTGTTTTATAATTGGCTAATCTTACTCATTATATCAAATGAAAACATTTTGCTTTCATCCTGGATATATTGATAGACTGCCTTTGCTTTTGGCTTTAAAGCAACCTCTTTTTTAGCCCATTGAACTAAAATATCTGCAAATTGCTCCATTTTATCCCAAGCAAAATTAAGTCGATGTAAATGTTGTGCTAATTCCTTATCTGCCATTGTCAACATATGTTCATAACTCAACCCTACTTTCTTCAACTCCTCATCTAAGTCTTCCATAACCTTTTTGTCCTCTGGTACAAAACCAATAGACGACAATTTCATAACGATAGACTCAATGCGTCTATCCTCTTCACTTTTTATTCCTTTATTTAGCATAAACGATATGGTATAAAAAGACAGAAAAGTTTACAATTAACTCGTAAACCTTTCTGTTTATATTTATTATTTCTGTTCGTATTCTTTCACAGCTTCGATAAAAGCTTTTGCGTGGTCAACAGGGATATGAGGTAAGATACCGTGTCCTAAATTCACGATATATTTATCTTTTCCGAATGCGTCAATCATTTCGTGTACCATCTTTTTGATAGTAGGAATTGGCGACATTAAACGGCTTGGGTCAAAGTTTCCTTGTAAAGTAATATCTCCACCTGTAAATAAACGAGCATTTTGTGGGCTACAAGTCCAATCAACTCCTAATGCAGATGCTTTAGATTTTGCCATTTCAGGAAGCGCGAACCAACATCCTTTACCAAAAACGATAACAGGAGTAATCTCTGATAACGCCTCTACAATTTGATTAATATATCTCCAAGAAAATTCTTGATAGTCAACCGGAGACAACATTCCTCCCCAAGAGTCAAAAATCTGAACAGCGTTAACCCCTGCTTTTACTTTTTCTTTTAAGTATAAAATTGTAGTATCTGTAATTTTTTGTAACAATGTATGTGCTGCAACAGGATCAGAAAAACAGAATCCTTTTGCTAAATCAAAGCTCTTAGAACCTTTTCCTTCTACTGCATAACAAAAGATAGTCCAAGGAGAACCAGCGAATCCAATCAATGGCACTTCATCATTCAACATTTCCTTCGTTACTTTAATAGCATCCATTACATATCCTAATGTCTCTTCAATATTAGGAACAATCACTTGCGCAACATCTTTTGCAGAACGAATAGGGTTAGGTACCCACGGTCCAACACCTGGTTTCATTTCTACATCAATATTCATCGCCTGTGGTACTACTAAAATATCTGAGAATAAAATTGCAGCATCTGGTTTTACAATACGAATTGGTTGTACTGTAATTTCAGCCGCGATCTCAGGCATTCTACAACGTGTAAAAAAATCATATTTATCTCGTAAGGCACGAAACTCTGGTAAATATCTACCTGCTTGGCGCATCATCCACACAGGTGGTCTTTCTACTGTTTCTCCTTTTAAGGCTCTTAAGAATAAATCATTTTTAATCATTTCCTATAGATTTTAATACGTCAATTTTTAGCTGACTTTATTGATAATATTTGACACAAGCTTGTAATGTTGCTTCAACTGTTGGTTGTTCTGCCAATACAATATTTTGTGTTACTTCTTTTAATGCTTCTGCTGTTGTATCTCCAATACAAAAACACACCTCATCGGTAATTGTATTCAACTGAAGATAACTCTGAATTGCCGATGGGCTGTAAAAACACAGTCCATCAACCTTGTCAGATATTTTATGGGGACTCAATACTGTTTCATAAACTTTAAACTCGTTAAAGTGAATATTATTCGCTCGAAATGCATCTGGTAAAACATCTCGGCGCATACTCCCACTAAAAAAAGTGATTGTATCGTGTTTAAAGTCCTTTATCAAAATAGGATCTAAATCTTTTGCATAATGTGCCCAAGCTTTTACTTCCCATCCATTTTGTTCTAATAATTCTTTGGTCTTAATCCCTACACATAGTGTCGGTTTTGATTGCAACACTGCCAACTCATCAATTTGTAAAACACTGCGCACAGCATTTTGACTTGTAAACAACAAATATTCATTCACCTTTGTTAAGTCAAAAGGAATCGCCTCTGTTGTTATAAAGTCGGCTTGCAAAAGTGTACAAGTAGCGTTATTCCACCCTTGTAAATCTTTTGCTTTTACTTTACGTGTAGATAAAATTGTAGGAATTACAGACATATTATTTTTTTAATTGCTCGCGCAACTTCTCCATTAACACACTTCCTCCGTTTTCAAGAATTTCTTTAGCCGCAAAAAAACCAAGCTTTTTCCATTCTTCAATTGGAACAACTTTATTAACTTCAAACTTTTCTTTTCCATCTAAAGAGAATAACACCCCTTTAAAATTGATTGTATCATCGTGGTCATTATAAGTAGCTAATGCACCAATTGGAGCCGTACATCCACCTTCTAACGTACGTAAAAACTGACGTTCGATATGCGTAGCCATTTCCGTTTCATAGTTGTTCAACATAGAAACAGCTTCCATAGCAAAACTATCGTCACTGTTTACAACAACAACCATAGCACCTTGTGCTGGAGCTGGAATCATCCAATCTAAGTTGATATAATTTTTAGGCTTCTTTTTAATACGATCTAACCCCGCTGAAGCGAAGATTGCACCATTCCAATCGTTGTCTTCTAATTTTTGCATACGCGTATTTACATTCCCACGTAAATCAACTATTGTATGTTTAGGAAAACGGTTAAGCCATTGTGCTTTTCTTCTCAAACTACCTGTTGCAACAACAGCTTCTTTGTCTGGATTAAGAAAATCAACATCACCTTTATGTAATAAGATATCAACAGAGTTAGCACGCTTTAAAACAGCCCCTTGCACAATACCTTCAGGTAACATAGTAGGCACATCTTTCATTGAATGCACTGCAATATCGACTTCTTTCTTAATCATGGCTACATCAAGGGTTTTTGTAAAAATACCCGTAATACCCATTTCATATAAGGGTTTATCTAACACTAAATCACCTGTAGATTTAACAGGTACTAATTGAGTTTGATAACCTAACTTCTTAAGTTCACTTTCAACTTTATTTGCTTGCCATAAAGCCAGTTCACTATCACGTGTACCGATTTTGATAACTCTATTCATTATGATTGGATTCTAATTGGAAAACTTTTTCTATCCACTCTATACTTTGGTCAACCACTGTTTCTTCGTGGCGAAGGTGGTTAGCAAAGTGAGTAGTAATTTTTTGAATAATACGCATACTGATAATCTCAGCTTGCTCACTGTCGAAATTATCAATTTTCTTCTTTTGATAATCTAATTCACCATCTTTTATTTCCTCTAATTTAGATTTTAAAGCGTGAATCGTAGGAGCGAATTTGCGCATTTTAGTCCAAGCGATAAACTCCTTCATTATTTCTTCAATAATTTCTTCTGCTTGGGGAATAAATTCTTTTCTTCTCTCGATTGTTTTATCTGTCATTTGAGACAAATAATCAAGGTGTATTAGCTCTACATTATCCAGTGTTCTCACATCCTCAGAAACATTCATCGGAATAGATAAATCTAAAATAACAAGAGGTTTATTTAAGCTTAATAACGCTTTATCAACAGTTGGCTTCTGTGCTCCTGTAGCTACAATCAACACATCTGCTTTGCGAATTTCAGATTGTAAATCAGCATAATCTTTAACGATTAAGTTAAACTTACCTGCAACCTCTAAAGCTCTTTCTTTTGTACGATTAATTAAAGTAATATGATCGTTCTTCGTGTGTTTTACAAGATTCTCACACGTATTGCGCCCTATTTTACCCGTTCCAAACAACAAGATATTCTTGTTAGATATGTTTTCAACGTGGTCCATTATATATTGTACAGAAGCAAAAGATACAGAAGTAGCACCAGAGCTCAACTCTGTTTCATTCTTAATGCGTTTACTTGCTTGAATTACAGCGTTAACTAAACGTTCGAAGTAGTTTGTAGTTAACCCTTTTTCTTTCGATAAATAGAAGGCATTTTTAATTTGACTGATAATCTCAAAGTCACCTAAAATCTGACTATCTAACCCTGTACCTACTCTGAACAAATGTTCAATAGCCTCACGTGTTTTATACACATAAGCAACATTGCGGAAGTCATCCACAGTACCATTACTATTATCACAAAGTAATTTAATCAGTTCAAAAGGGTGTTGTGCAAAGCCAAATATCTCAGTTCTATTACAGGTAGAAATCACAATTAAACTTCCGATTCCTTCATTCTTGGCTTGATTCAATAGATTATCTTTGGCTTCATCACTTAGACTAAACTTCCCACGCATTTCGGCGTCTGCTTTCTTATAACTTAAACCAACTGCATAAAAAGTAGCGGATTTAGCCGTATCTATTTTGTCCATACTATATCGTTATTTCAAAAAAGTAAACAAATTTAGGATTAATGAATCGACAAAAGTAACGCTGGAGGGACTATTTATATCGCTAAGAGAAATATCAAAAAAAAAGAATCATATTCCGTTATAATACAGTACATTTGCAGGCATAGCAAGGGCTTTAATAAAGCTTAATTAGAGTCTTTCTAAATAAAAAGTATAACAATAAGTTTTTTCTATTAACCATAAAATATCGCTATGAGTCCAACTGAAGAAATTATTATAGACGAACATTTTTCAATACTGCGTTTTGAAAACACAACCCAACAATCTATTCGCTTTGAAAGAGAAATGGGCACAGATGTTATTCAATTCTACTTTGGTTTAAAGGGAAATGGGAAGTTTATATTTAACCAAGGAGCTTATGCACTGGCTCTTAATGAAGAGAAATCCCTTATTCTTTATAACCCACAAAAGAAATTACCGGTTCATCTTGAAATAGCACCAAACACTTGGATTATTAGTGTATTGATCTCTATTAAAAAATTCCACTCTCTTTTCTCAACAGAAGCAGAGTTTATTGGTTTTTTGACTCCGGAGAATCAAGACAAGAAGTATTATGGCGAAGAAGACATCACCCCTTCAATGGCGATCGTTTTGAACCAATTGTTCAACTTCTATATGAATCCTTCAATCAAAAAACTTTATTACACAGGAAAGATATACGAGTTATTAAGCTTGCTTTTTAACCAAAACGAAGACCAAAACTTAGATAATTGTCCTTTCTTATCTGACGAAGATGACGTTGTAAAAATCAAAAAAGCGAAGGATATTATAATAAGTAAAATGGCAGAACCACCAACATTGCAAGAATTAGCGGATATGGTGGGAATTAATATTAAGAAATTAAAATTAGGCTTTAAACAAATTTACGGAGACTCAGTATTTAGTTTCTTATTTGATTATAAGATGGAATACGCCAGAAAATTATTAGACAACGGTTCTTATAATGTAAATGAAGTAGGGTTGAAAATTGGCTACAGCTCAGCAAGCCATTTTATCGCTGCTTTTAAAAAGAAATTTGGTACTACTCCAAAAAAATACTTAATGTCTCTAAACTCAAACAATTAAACAATGCAAGGTATATTATTAGTAAACTTAGGGTCGCCAAAAACACCCACTGCAAAAGATGTTAAACCATATTTAGGAGAATTCTTAATGGATGAAAGGGTAATTGATATGCCTTACATCTTAAGAGCTCTATTAGTTAAAGGTATTATTTTAAACACAAGACCTAAAAAGTCGGCAGAAGCTTACAAGAAAATATGGTGGCCAGAAGGCTCTCCTTTAATTGTGATTTCACAACGTCAACACAAAAAAGTGCAACAAAAGGTTGATATTCCAGTTGAATTAGCTATGCGTTATGGCGAACCATCAATCAAAACTGGATTAGCAGCTTTACACGCTCAAGGTGTTGATGATGTATTAATGATTCCATTGTATCCACAATTTGCAATGGCTACTACGGAAACAATTGATGTATTAGCAGAAGAAGTTAGACAAAAACACTTCCCTGCAATGAAAGTAACAAGCTTCCCGGCTTTTTACAACAAAAAAGAATATGTAGATGCATTAGCACATTCTATTCAATCACATTTAGAAGGATATGACTATGATCATATTGTTTTTTCATACCACGGAGTACCAGAAAGACACATTAGAAAATCAGATGTTACGAAAGGACATTGTAAAATAGATGGTTCTTGTTGTGTTACAGCATCAAAAGCGCACGACTTTTGCTATAGACATCAATGTTTAGAAACAACACGCCAAGTAGTTGAAAAATTAAACATTCCGGCAGACAAATACACAAACTCATTTCAGTCTCGTTTAGGAGCAGACAAATGGTTACAACCACCTACAGATGCAACTGTAAATGGATTAGCAGAAAAGGGGATTAAGAAATTAGCTGTTGTAACACCAGCCTTTGTAGCAGACTGTTTAGAGACTTTGGAAGAGATCGGAATAGAAGCACACGAAGAATTTATCAAACACGGAGGAGAAGAATTTAGAACAATTCCTTGTTTAAATGAAGACGAGATGTGGATAGACGCATTAGTTACTTGGATTAAAGAATGGCAAAATAAATAATCATGTTATACTTTTACCTCAAAGCCCTACACATCATTTTCATTGTATGTTGGTTTGCAGGACTATTTTATATCGTACGCTTATTTGTTTATTATGCTGAAACAGCAGATAAAACAGAAATAGAGCAAAAGATTCTTAGAGATCAGTACACCATAATGACCAATAGGCTTTGGAACATTATTACGTGGCCTGCTGCGGTGTTAGCTACTGCTTTTGGAGTTGGAATGTTTATTTACAGTCCTGCTTTATTACAAATGCCGTGGATGCACATCAAATTATTTTTTGTTGTTTTATTAATTGCTTACCATTTGCAATGTCACAAATATGTGCAACAAATAAATAAGCGAACATTGACAAAAACGTCTTCTTATTTTAGATTGTGGAATGAAGGAGCGACACTTATTTTATTTTCTGTTGTATTTTTAGTAATTTTAAAAAGTACTTTTAATTGGATCTTTGGCGTGGTAGGATTAGTTGGCCTTTCTGTTTTATTAATGATAGGCATTAAATTTTACAAACGCGTGAGAGAACGCAACAATAGATAATGAAAGATGAATTTATATTGAAGAATTTCTCGTTGAGAAACAGAATATTCTTTTCATTAATTTTCCTGAGTATAATATCTTCTGTATTGATTTCAGCAGTATCTGTTTATCAATTCAGAGAAGAAGCGCGTACCTATCACCAGTATCGATTAGAAAGAAAGGAAAGCTCAGTTAATGAAAATATAAATTACATCCTCACCACAACTACATATCCTCTAAACACAGAGAATATTCCTCTTATCTTTAGAGATAAGATTCACGAATTAGCGGCAATTCACAATACAGAAATTAATATACACGACTTAACAGGTAACCTCTTGATCTCATCAAGAGGTACTTTTTCTGTCGACAGTATTCCTAAAAACATATCCCCTTTAATCTTAAAGACTATACAGTCGGCACCAAACAAGCGATTTGTTGATATTCAAACAATTGACAACAACAGAATTCGCATTGCCTATAGTTTTCTAAAAGACCTAAAATTTAAGCCTTTGGGAATTATCAAAATTCCTTATGAAGAGAAGACAGAATTTTATGAAAATGAGATTAAAAACTTTATGATAAAGTTCGGACAAGTGTATATAATTATGCTAATTATGTCCATTGCTATATCTTACTTCCTATCCAACTATATTACACAAAGTTTAAAGAACATTAGTATAAAGATAACAAGTACTAAACTTGGGCAGAAAAATGAGAAGATTGAAATGTCTTCAACCAGTAAAGAGATTTCAACCCTTATACAAGCCTATAATGATATGGTTGAAAAACTTGATGAGTCGTATCTCAAACTTGCTCAAAACGAACGAGAGCAAGCTTGGAGGGAAATGGCAAAGCAAGTTGCTCACGAGATTAAAAACCCATTAACACCAATGAGGTTAACGGTACAGAGTTTTGAAAGACGATTCAATCCAGAAGATCCTAATGTAAAAGAAAAACTAAACGACTTCTGTCAAGTTTTAATTCAGCAAATAGACACAATGACCTCTGTGGCTACAGCATTCTCAAGTTTTGCTTCTATGCCAGCACAACAAAATGAAACGATCGATGTTGTAAAAGCAGTGCAACTTTCATTAGATATCTTTAATGAAAACTTCATACATTTTGAAAGCACTGATAAAGAGATCATTTCCAAAATAGACAGAACACAACTAATCAGAATTATTACTAACTTAGTCAAAAATGCAATACAAGCTATCCCTGATGACAACGAAAAACCTCAGGTAAATGTTAGTATTTCAAGAACAAGTGAAAATGTTATCATTCAAGTTTCAGATAATGGAACCGGAATAACAATTGAAGATAAAACTAAAATATTTGAACCTAAGTTTACTACAAAATCAAGTGGTATGGGACTTGGATTGGGTATTATTAAAAATATTATCACCAATTACAACGGTACCATTACATTTGAAAGTGAACTAAATGTAGGAACTACATTCATTGTAACATTACCAATAACTAAAACTTAAAAACATATATTATGGATTTTGAAAATATTCTAATCGAGAAAGAAGGTAATTTAGCCATAGTGACGATTAATCGTCCAACTAAACTAAATGCACTAAACAAGCCTACTATTGAAGAATTACACCAAGCTTTAAAACAAATTGAAAAAGATAAAGACACAAGAGTTATCATCTTGACTGGAAGTGGAGAAAAAGCCTTTGTAGCAGGAGCAGATATCAAGGAATTTTCAAACTTTGGACAAAGTGCAGGTTCTCAATTAGCATCTAAAGGACAAGAGCTTTTATTTGATTATATTCAAAATTTAGGTAAACCTGTAATTTCTGCCATTAATGGCTTTGCATTAGGAGGAGGATTAGAATTAGCAATGGCTTCTCATTTTAGAGTTGCTTCAAAAAATGCTAAGATGGGATTACCAGAAGTAACATTAGGTCTTATTCCTGGTTATGGAGGAACACAACGTTTACCACAATTAGTAGGAAAAGGACGTGCAATGGAAATGATTATGACTGCACAAATGATTGATGCAAAAACAGCGTTAAATTACGGCTTAGTTAACCACGTTGTAGAACAAGACGAACTTTTAGACTTCACAAAGAAGATAGCATCTAAAATAGCTTTAAATTCAGCCACTGCAATTGCCAAAGCAATCAAATCAATCAATGCAAACTTCAAAGAGAATGTAAATGGTTACCACGAGGAAATCAAAAACTTTGGAGAATGTTTCGAAACAGAAGATTTTAAAGAAGGAACAACGGCTTTCTTAGAAAAAAGAAAAGCAAACTTCACAGGACATAATTAATTACAAAAGAGGTCAGATATATATCTGACCTCTTTTGTTTATTCACTACTCCTTATATGACCTTGAGCAATAAAAAAAGCCTCTTGATTTCTCAAGAGGCTTTCGTTGGCCTACTAGGACTCGAACCTAGAACGACTGAACCAAAATCAGCTGTGTTACCATTACACCATAGGCCAGTACCAATCATTTCAAAAGCGTTATTACTTCTTCAATGCGAGGGCAAAATTAGCACATTTTTCTATTCTTGCAAATATTATTTAAACTTTTTGTTGTTATTTTCCCCAGTAAAACCGTAACCCATTCATTCTCAATAATACGATAAGAAAACTTTAACAAATAATTTTTAGACATAAAAAAAGCCTCCTGATTTCTCAAGAGGCTTTCGTTGGCCTACTAGGACTCGAACCTAGAACGACTGAACCAAAATCAGCTGTGTTACCATTACACCATAGGCCAGTACCAATCATTTCAAAAGCGTTATTACTTCTTCAATGCGGATGCAAAAGTAGCACAATTTTTATATTCTCCAAACTTTTCAATTAAAAAAAATTAATTTTTTCTTATTCCTTTAAGCAACTCAAAAAAAATCTTTTCTTTGTAAGTACAAACTATAAATATATCAAGTAATTACAAATATGCTGACATTCAATTACAAGAAGTGGAATATTATAGGCGGTTGGCTATGCTTTTTAATAGCATTAATCACCTACACTTTGACAGTAGAACCTACTGTGAGCTTCTGGGATCCAGGAGAATATATAGCAACTTCTGCCAAGCTACAGGTAGGTCACCCTCCTGGAGCACCTTTCTACCAAATGTTAGGAGCGTTCTTTTCAATGTTCGCAACTTCTCCTGACAAAGTTGCCTTAATGGTAAATATGGTAGCTGTACTCTCAAGTGCATTTACAATTCTTTTTATGTATTGGTCAATTTCCAATATTCTAAAAAAAATAGTTTCTTCTCAGGCTGAGTGGACAAATATGAATGCAATTGTAGTATTAGGAAGTGCTGCTATTGGTTCGTTAGCATTTACTTTTAGTGATAGTTTCTGGTTTAGTGCTGTAGAAGCTGAAGTGTACGCTTCTGCTATGTTCTTAATATCACTTCTACTCTATCTGGGATTAAGATGGTATGACGACTTAGATCAACCGAAAGGAAATAGATGGTTACTACTAATTTCGTTAGTAATTGGATGTTCGTTTGGTGTGCACTTAATGGCATTGCTAACAGTACCTTCAATTGCTTTACTTTACTTCTTTAAGAAGTATCAAAAAATTACAATTAAGAACTTTATCATAGGAAACATTGCGGCTGTTGGAGTTTTATTCTTCTTATTTGCCTTCTTATTTCCTAAGCTTTTAGCTTTCTTTGGAAAGACAGAAATCTTTATGGTGAACAGTATTGGTCTGCCATTTAACAGTGGAACAATCTTCGCTTTCCTTGCTATTGTTGCTTTCTTCGTGATTGGTTTAAAATACACAGAGAAGAAAAACAAAGTAACAGCTAACACAATAATCCTTTCTTTATTGTTTATCTGTATTGGACTTACAAGTTGGATTATGTTACCTATTCGTGCGAATGCAAATGTTGTAATCAACGAGAATACACCTTCTGATGCTGCCGAATTATTAGCTTATTACCAACGTGAACAATACGGAGATGAAAGTATATTTTACGACTCATATTTCACTAAAAAATATGTTGGCTTAGACAAAAACAACCCTTGGAAAGACGATAAACCTAACTACGAACGTGATTACAAAACAGGTAAGTACGTTGTAGTAAACGAATGGAAAAACGCTGGACAAAACTTCGACGAAACACACAAAGGATTTTTCCCAAGAATGTGGAGTACAGATAGAAGTCACCGTATCAATTATATGCGTTATTCAAAACCATTGAATTTCTATCCAAGCCCTAAATATGATGATCCTCAATTAAACGCACTTGTTAAAGGTGTAAAAGAAGGATTAGCTACAGGTGAAATTGGTATTGAAGGATTAGACCAATTCTTAGACCAATACGGACAATATTTAGAGATTGAAGTACCTTCATTCTCAGACAATATGGTGTATATGGTTGACTACCAATTTGGTTATATGTTCTGGAGATATCTAATGTGGAACTTTGTAGGTCGCCAAGATGACATTCAAGGTCAAGGTGATTTACAACACGGAAACTGGTTAAGTGGTATTACATTTTTAGATGAAATACGCTTAGGTTCTCAAAGTAATCTACCAACAGATGTATTAGAAAACAAAGGAAGAAACACTTATTTCTTCTTGCCTTTCATCTTAGGATTAATAGGATTTATCTACAACTTTAGAAAAGACCCTAAAATGTTTTGGGTACTTTTAGTGTTGTTTTTATTCACAAGTATCGCCTTAAAAATGTTCTTAAATGAGAGACCATTTGAACCTCGTGAACGTGATTATGCTGTAGTTCCTGCATTCTATGTATTTGCAATTTGGTTAGGTTTTGGAGTATTTGCTATCTATGATGGACTTAAAAAATACGTTAGTCCAAAAATAGCAGGACCAGCAATTTTAGCGGCATCTTTATTAGCAGCACCTGTTTTAATGGCACAGCAAAACTGGGATGACCACGACCGTTCTGACCGTTATACTGCATTAGCTAATGCAAGAGCATACTTAGACTCGTGTGATCCGAATGCTATTTTATTTACTATTGGAGATAACGATACGTTCCCTCTTTGGTATTTACAAGATGTAGAAGGATACCGTACAGACGTGCGTGTGGTATGTACAAGTTTATTACCGTTAGACTGGTATATTGACCAAATGAAAGCAAAAGCATACGAATCAGAGCCATTGCCTATTTCATTTACACACGATCAATATGTTGGTAACAAGCGTGAAGCTATATTAATCAACCAAACAATAGATCAAAGAGTTGATGTAAAATCATTCTTAAACTTTATTCGCTCAGACGACAAAAGAACTAAGATGACTACAGAAGCTGGTACAACGTTATACATAGCACCTACAAACAAAATATCTATTCCTGTTGACAGTGCGAGTATTGCTAAAAACAATATTGTTTCACCTCATTTAAGAGACTCTATCTTACCACAATTAGATATTGATATCACAGACCAAGCGATTTATAAACACCGCTTAATTATGTTAGATATTGTAGCTAATAACAACTGGGAAAGACCTATTTACTTCTCTGGTGGTAGCTGGAATGATGATGACTTTATTTGGATGAAAGATTACTTACAGCTAAACGGATTAGTTTACAAATTAGTTCCTATCAAAACAGCAGCAGAAAGTAATCACCCATTAGACAGAGGTTCTATCGATGCAGATAGAATGTATAATACAGTAAAAACTTGGTATTGGGGTAATATGGGTAGCGACAAAATCTACCACGACCCACAAACAAGACGTAATGCTGTAAGCTACAGAATTAACCTTGCTCGATTAATGGAGAAATTAATTGAAGAGAATAAAAACGATAAAGCAAAAGAAATCATTGATATAGCAATGACTAATATGCCTATCAAATACTACGGATTGTATGAATTAGTTCATCCATTTGTAGAAGGATATTACAACGTTGGTGAAAAAGAAAAAGCTCGCCAACTTACTAATGAATTAGTTCAAAAAAGTAAAGAATCTTTAGATTACTACAAAACGTTGAAATTAGAAGACATCGAATACTATGGTAATGAAGTTGTAACAGACATTGAAGTTTGGCGTCAATTACTTCAAATAGTTGAAGAGTACGATTCAAGTAATTATGCTACTTTAAAAGAAGAGTTTAATACTTACAATAGTAATTTCAAAAGGTTTAGAAGACCTAACTTATAATAGAAAAAGGCGATAGAAAAAAATCTATCGCCTTTTCTTTTTACCTTTGCCATTCAAAACAAGAAGAAATACAATGATCGAAAATAAAAACCAGTCTAAAACAGATTTAGGAAACTTAGGAGAGTTTGGCTTAATCGAGCAATTAACTCAAAACTTTACAATCGAGCAACCTACTACTAATAAAGGAATTGGAGATGACGGAGCAGTACTTGACTTTGCAGGTGACAAAGTTGTTGTTTCTACCGATTTATTAGTCGAAGGTGTACATTTCGACCTTTCTTATTCTCCTTTAAAACACTTAGGATACAAAGCAGTAGTTGTCAATATTTCTGACATCTGTGCTATGAACGCAATTCCTACACAAATTACAGTGTCTATTGCAGTATCTAATCGCTTCCCTTTAGAAGCATTAGAAGAGCTTTATGAAGGAATCAATTTAGCTTGTAAATACTACAAAGTTGACTTAATAGGTGGAGACACTACCTCATCACAAAAAGGACTAATCATCAGCGTTACTGCGATTGGTAAAGCAAAAGAAGATGAACTAATCTATAGAGATGGAGCTCAAGACAACGATTTACTTGTTGTAACAGGAGATATTGGAGCAGCATATATGGGGCTACAAGTACTTGAAAGAGAAAAACAAGTATTCTTAGTAAACCCTAACAGTCAACCTGACTTAGCTATTTATGACTATATCATTGAAAGACAACTAAAACCTGAAGCACGTACAGATATCAAACAATTATTAGCTGATTTAGGAGTTAAACCAACTTCTATGATTGATGTTTCTGATGGGTTGTCTTCTGAAGTAATGCATTTGTGTAAACAATCAAATGTAGGTTGTAATATTTATGAAGATAAGTTACCTCTTGACCCACAGTTTATCAATACGTGTGAAGAGTTTAATATTGATGCAACAACGATGGCAATCAACGGAGGTGAAGATTATGAACTATTATTCACTATGAAAATGGAAGACTACGACAAGATTAAAGGAAATCCAAATCTAACAGTAGTAGGACATATGACAGAAGAAAAAGAAGGTGTTCATCTAATCACAAGAGCTAATACTAAAATTCCATTAAAAGCTCAAGGATGGAATGCTTTAAAGAACGAAGAAGAATAAAACATAATTATTTCTAATAAAATAGAACGAAAAGCCCTTTCAAAATTGAAAGGGCTTTTTTTGTACCATACAGTTATATTTCTTCCCTATCCCTTACCTACACTACACAGACAACAAATAAAAAAACTGACAATTATATGCAATTCACATTAAAACGAGGAAAAAAATAAATTACCAATAATTAAAGTTGCTCATCTATAACATTTAATTATATTTACAAATACCAAAAACTATTTATAAAATGAACAAAACGTATCAACTTAAAGTTAATGATGATACTGTTTTTGAGAGTAACAATTTATTACAGGACGACATTAATGCTGCTAAAGTCGGAGCCGCTGCATACCATGTACTCAAGAATAACAGATCATACGAGGTGGAAATTGCGTCTTCACAATTCAACCAAAAACATTATGACGTAGTCGTAAACGGCAACTCTTATACCGTAAACATTCAAACCGAACTTGATAAACTAATCAAGGACTTAGGTTTTTCATTAAACACTGCAAAACAAGTCAATTCAATTAAAGCACCTATGCCAGGTCTAATTTTAGAAATAAACGTAGAAGTTGGTCAAGAAGTAGCTGAAAATGACAACTTGTTAATTTTAGAGGCCATGAAAATGGAAAACAACCTAACCTCTCCAAGAAGTGGAAAAATCAAAGCTATCAACGTAACCAAAGGAGATACTGTTGATAAAGGATTAGTTCTAATTGAATTCGAATAAAAATGAAAAAGATACTTGTAGCCAACCGTGGCGAAATTGCTGTTCGTATCATGGAAACAGCTCAAAAAATGGGAATAAAAACTGTAGCTGTTTATTCAACTGCAGACCGTATGGCTCCTCACGTAAAAATGGCTGATGAAGCTGTTTGCATCGGAGAGGCTCCATCAAATCAATCTTACCTATTAGGCGACAAAATTATTGAAGTTGCCAAATCATTAAATGTTGACGGAATACATCCAGGTTATGGCTTTTTAAGTGAAAATGTCACTTTTGCATTAGCTTGTGAAAAAAATGGAATAACATTCATTGGCCCTAACTCTCACGCTATTGAGATTATGGGTAGTAAACTTGCTGCCAAAGAAACAGTAAAGGCTTACAACATTCCAATGGTACCAGGTTTAGATGAAGCCATTACAGATATTGAAAAAGCAAAAGCTATATCAAAAGAAATTGGCTTCCCAATCCTTATCAAAGCCTCAGCAGGTGGTGGTGGAAAAGGAATGCGTGTAGTAGAAAAAGAAGAAGATTTCGAAGCACAAATGCACCGCGCTATATCAGAAGCAACAAATGCTTTTGGAGATGGTTCGGTTTTTATCGAGAAATATATTGGTTCGCCAAGACACATAGAAATACAAATATTAGCAGATAAACACGGTAATATCGTGCATCTGTTTGAAAGAGAATGTAGTATACAACGTCGTCACCAAAAAGTAGTAGAAGAAGCTCCTTCAGCTGTTTTAACACCAGAAATACGTAAACAAATGGGAGAAGCAGCAGTAAAAGTTGCTGCATCTTGTGATTATGTAGGGGCAGGTACGGTTGAGTTTTTATTAGATGAAAACAAAAACTTCTACTTCCTTGAAATGAACACACGTTTACAAGTTGAGCACCCAGTAACAGAATTAATTACAGGACTTGACTTAGTTGAAATGCAAATAAACATTGCCAGAGGAGAAAAACTACCTTTTACTCAAGACGATTTAAAAATACAAGGACACGCTGTAGAATTGAGAATCTATGCCGAAGATCCACTAAATGACTTCTTGCCAAGTGTTGGTAATTTAGAAGTGTATAAACTTCCTAAAGGACCTGGTATTAGAGTAGATAATGGTATAGAAGAAGGAATGGATGTTCCTATTTATTACGATCCAATGTTAGCCAAGCTAATCACATTTGGAAAGACAAGAGAAGAAACTATTGAAACAATGCTGACAGCTATCCACGATTACAAAGTAAAGGGAATTGAAACAACATTGCCCTTTGGAAAGTTTGTTATGGAGCACGATGCCTTTCGCGATGGACACTTCGATACCAACTTCGTTAAGAAATATTACAACGGAGAATTGATTAAAGAAGAGTACAAAGACGAAGCTCAAGTAGCTGCTTACATTGCATTAAAACAATATTTAGAAGACCAAAAATCACTTCGATTACCAAACTAATGACTATGAATCCGAAAATAAATACACTTCAAGATCTTCAGGCTCAAGCTAAACTTGGTGGAGGGCAAAGAAGAATAGATACACAACACAGC
Organism: Myroides phaeus; assembly: GCF_009799805.1. NCBI lineage: Bacteria > Pseudomonadati > Bacteroidota > Flavobacteriia > Flavobacteriales > Flavobacteriaceae > Myroides > Myroides phaeus. The sequence goes on along the minus strand of NZ_CP047050.1, from coordinate 1,139,122 downwards.
AAAGGAAAACTAACAGCAAGAGAAAGAGTTGAATACTTACTTGACGAGGGTTCTTTTGAAGAAATAGGAATGCTTGTAACCCACCGTACAACTGACTTTGGAATGGACAAAGAAGTTTATCACGGAGATGGTGTAATTACAGGTTATGGAACAATAAATGGGCGTTTAGTTTACTTATTCGCACAAGACTTTACTGTATTTGGAGGAGCTTTATCTGAGACACACGCAGAGAAAATTTGCAAAGTAATGGATATGGCTGTTAAAATGGGAGCACCAATGATCGGACTAAACGACTCTGGAGGAGCGCGTATCCAAGAAGGAGTACGTTCATTAGGAGGATATGCCGATATCTTTTTCCGCAATGTACAAGCATCAGGTGTGATTCCACAAATCTCAGCAATTATGGGACCTTGTGCAGGAGGAGCAGTTTATTCACCAGCAATGACTGACTTTACAATGATGGTTGAAGGTTCAAGTTATATGTTTGTAACAGGACCAAGCGTTGTAAAAACAGTAACAAATGAAGAAGTAACATCAGAAGAACTTGGAGGAGCAAGTACGCATTCTACGAAATCAGGGGTTGCTCATACTACCTCAGCAAATGATGTTGCTTGTTTAGAAGACTTAAAAAAATTACTATCATATATTCCTCAAAACAATACAGAGAAAGCATATGATATTCCATACACATTAGGAGAAGAGTACAGACCGGGATTAGACACTATTATTCCTGAAAGCTCTAACAAGCCTTATGATATGAAAGAAGTTATTCACAATATTATTGATGAAGACTCTTTCTATGAAATACACAAAGATTACGCAGAAAACATCGTTGTTGGATTTGCTCGTTTAGGCGGAAAAAGCGTGGGTATCGTTGCAAACAACCCTATGTTTTTAGCAGGATGTTTAGATGTAAATAGCTCAATCAAAGCAGCAAGATTTACACGTTTTTGTGACGCATTCAACATTCCATTATTAGTTTTAGTTGACGTACCTGGTTTCTTACCTGGAACAGACCAAGAGTGGAATGGAATTATTGTTCACGGAGCAAAACTACTTTATGCTTTAAGCGAAGCTACAGTGCCAAAAGTAACTGTAATTACACGTAAAGCCTATGGAGGTGCTTATGATGTGATGAACTCTAAACACATTGGTGCAGATTTAAACTTTGCGTGGCCTAATGCTGAGATTGCAGTAATGGGAGCAAAAGGAGCGAGTGAGATTATCTTCAAAAAAGAGATTTCTGAAGCAGAAAACCCTGCAGCTAAATTAGCAGAAAAAGAAGCAGAATACGCTGAGAAATTTGCAACGCCATACAGAGCTGCTCAACGCGGATTTATCGATGAAGTTATCTTGCCAAATGAAACAAGAAGAAAACTATTGAAAGGTTTTGCAATGCTTGAAAACAAGGAAGTAGACTTGCCTAAACGCAAACACGGAAATATTCCGCTGTAGCTAACTTCTACATTGCTGTTACTTTTATTTACTATTAAGCAACAACAATCAATAATTGATATATCTAAAAGATCAAATTATAAAAACAACGTCACTTTAATAGTGACGTTTGTTTTTTAAGACAAAACATAAAGTATCTCTTATTAAACAAACAAAATAACACGTAATAATTTATTTAGTTCTTAAAAAACAGTTATATAAACAAATTTAAAACTGTTAAAATTTTGAATTTAGAATATAATGGCATAGTTTTGTATATGTAAAACTGACTTAAAGCTATTTCTTTAACAGTTACAACTAAAAAAACCAAAAGATGAACACTATAAATCAAGAAGCAAATAAAAGTCCACTATTGAGTATAGGCGCATTAGTATTTTCAATTATCACATTAGGGCTATTCTTTTTTCCATCAATGAGTTATTTCAAAGTTCTATTGCCAATAGCCTTCTTAATAAGTCTTACATTAGGTATTGCTGCACTGCAATTATCTTCAAAGAAGATTGCTATTGCAAGTATTTTTGTTCTTTTAGTATTAGTTGCATTTTCAGTAAAATCAATTTTATATGTCTATATGCCTATTCCAGAAGCAATTGCAGACTTATAATCACAATACAATCAACCAATCTATGATGTAAACTACAAATCAATTGATAAGTAGTTTACATTTTTTTTATCCCTTCCCTTTCAAAATTAACTATCTTTAGTTCTTAAAATTGTTTCTATGCGCACACTACAAGAACTAATTGATACAAAAGACTCTGCTTGGCCAATGATTGAAGAATGGATAGCAGAGAGCCCAAAACAGGTTACTACACTTTCTAAAAACACCCAAGAAATTGCTGACAACGCCTTAATAGCGTTACAGGTTACTACCAAATCAACATTAGGTGCCCTTATCTATGAATCAGGAGGTCTTCTTATTGATAATGGATGGATCAAAGTACTTGGTGGCGGACATAATGACCAAATGTTAGACATACTAAGGTGGAATCAAGGCAAAACAATTATGGACAACAACACCAACAAAGGTTTCATAATCGTAGCATTTGATGTTTTAGGAGGGTATTTCTGTATCAATAGTGGTGCTTTAGGCAAGGACATCGGCAAGATATACTATTTTGCTCCTGACACATTAGATTATGAAGCCCTTGAAATCGGATACTCTCAACTATTAAACTTCTTCTTAACAGGGAGAACAGAACAGTTTTACCAAGACTTTAGATGGACAAACTGGCAAGAAGAAATAGCGTCATTACAATACAATCAAGTAATTAACTTTGTTCCTCCACTTTGGACTAAAGAAGGAAAAGACATTGAACAATCAGCAAAAAAAGCTGTTGATGTAACTGAACAATTCCTGCTGCAATCAGAATTTAGAGAGGGTTTAAATGATATTGAAAACAAATATATCTAATGAACAAGTTTAGCCATTATACTATAATTCCAAATATTAATACCAACTCCACAAGTTTAGTTTTGCCTTCTGCAGAAGATATCAACAATTGTGAACAACTATTGAACTTTCATTTTGAAGAAGATTACAAAACATATATTCTTCAATACGGAGAAGGTTTATTAGGAGGAACATACATTCGCATCTATCCCCCTACTCGTATCTCACAAGAGCAAAGTCAATGGTTAGAACGAGTAACACAATACTATTTTTGGGAAATAGGTAAAGAGGTATTGACTAAAGAACAAGTCTTACAAGCCATTTGTATAGGAGATACTTTTGACGGAGATGAAATTATCTTTTACAACCATCAGTACTTTGTTTTGCCAAGAAATGAAGAAAATATCTATGCCTTAGGACATAATCTAAATGACGCTATTGAATGGTTGTGCAACTCAGGAATCTTAACAGAAGCTTTTACTGAACGAGAATTCGAACCTTTTAATGAAGTATTACATCCATAAAACAAAAGCGAGTGATTTACTGTGCACATTACTTCTTTATTAGACATTTTCTTCGTAACTTAATAAGACTGTACAAACCTTAATCATTCAGAATATGCAAGACAAACTTTTAAAATTAGAAAAGTACTTTGAAACAGAAAGCTATGACGATTTTTACGCAATAGGAAAAGACCTTGTATTCTGGGTAGATTGGAGAGAGTATGATGATGCAATAGTTGATTTTATTGAAGATTGCCTCCAAACAGAGAGCTTAGCAGCCAAAATAGAAGACCGACCAAATGAAGAACTTGAGTTGTTTGTATCATACCAAGGAAAAACACACCAACGTATTATTGTTGATTTAGACGATACGATCATTTGGTTAAATGAATTGTTGCAACCAGCCTTTGAAATACGCTTTTGTAAAATATCAAAAGGGTCAGATACCTTAGCTTTTGTTCCCTTAACACAAGAACAATGGCAAGCGTTAGAAAATAGATATGGCAACGAATTAATCACAAAGCATTTTGAAGTAATCAACAAGATGTCAAAGTTTTTTAATAAAAAGCACAAGAGAACATCTTTAAACTTTTAATCCACCGTTAAATACGGGTGATATTAAAAACCTATTTTATAATTATTAGAATTTTATTAGAAGTAAATAGTATGCTTACTTTGAATAAATACAAATTACTATCTTGCGCCCTCAATTAACAAAGAATATTTAACTTTGTAAGTATCAATTACTAATCAATAATTCCAATAAAGTGAGAAGAAGAATTGCCATATTATTTATGCTATTATTCTTAGTTTCAACAACTGAGTTCGGTCAGCTGTTGAAATTCCCTATTTTAGTGGAACACTTTGTTGAGCATAAAACAAATAATCCTGATTTAAGTATTTGGGGATTCTTACAAATACACTATAGCGAAAGCCATAAAGAAATTGGCGATCCAGTAGATGAGAAGCTACCTTTTGTTTCTCACGCACATATTATTTCTTTTGTAGGAATTGTAACCCCTACACCTCTTATTAAAATCAATCGTATTAAATTTAATACAAACCACAATAAAGTACACGCTTTCGATGAAGATGCAATCGAAAGTAGCTACCTATCTTCTATTTGGCAACCGCCTAAATACTGTTAATACATATCGAATTTTCAAAAGAATATTCTTTCGTAGTATAATTGCTATGAAACAATTTACTATGAATGTTATTCATTATTAATGTATTAACAGACAATAATCATGTTAAATAAAATTATTGAGTTTTCTGTAAAGAATAAACTCATCATCTCGCTATTTGTATTTGCGTTAATCGGGATTGGATTGTATCAAGTAACTAAATTACCTATTGATGCTGTACCAGATATTACTGACAACCAAGTACAAGTAATCACTGTTGCCCCATCTTATGGAGCTACGGACATAGAAAGACTTGTGACCTTTCCAATTGAACAAGCAAACAGCAATATTGCAGGAATGCAAAGTATCCGAAGCTTCTCTCGCTTTGGACTATCATTAGTAACCATCGTTTTTGATGAAGATGTTGACATCTATTGGGCACGTCAACAAGTTGGAGAACGCCTTCAACAAGTTCAAAGTGAAATTCCACAAGGAATCGGACAACCAGAATTAGGTCCTATCTCAACAGGATTAGGAGAAATTTACCAATACGTTGTACGCCCTGAAAAAGGATACGAAGATAAATTTGACCTTACGGAATTGCGTACGATTCAAGATTGGGTTGTACGTCGTCAATTACTTACTGTAAAAGGAGTAGCTGAAGTAAGTAGCTTTGGTGGTAAACTAAAGCAATACGAAATTGCTGTAAATCCGAATAAATTAGATGCTTACGGCATTACAATAAACGATGTATTTCAAGCCTTAGAAAGCAATAATGAAAACACTGGAGGTGCTTATATTGAAAAAGGTCCTACAGTATTATATATCCGTTCTGAAGGATTAGTTGGCAATATTGAGGACATTGAAAACATTGCTATTACTTCAAAACAAACAGAACTTCCTTTGTTAATAAGAGACGTTGCTAAAGTAAAAATTGGTAGTGCAACACGCTATGGAGCGATGACTTTTGACGATCAAGGAGAAGTATCTGGTGCTGTAGTAATGATGCTGAAAGGAGCAAATAGTAATGAAGTAATTCAAGATGTAAAAGCAAAAGTTGCTGAAATCCAGAAAACACTTCCTGAAGGTGTTGTTATTGAAGCCTTTTTGGACCGTACCAAAATGGTTAATAACGCAATTGGTACAGTACAGCGAAACCTTACAGAAGGAGCATTAATCGTAGTATTAGTATTAGTCTTGTTTTTAGGAAACTTCAGAGCAGGACTTTTAGTAGCTTCTGTAATTCCTTTAGCAATGTTATTTGCTATCTGTATGATGAACCTCTTTGGGGTAAGTGGAAACTTGATGAGTTTAGGGGCATTAGACTTCGGGCTGATCATTGACGGTGCAGTAATTATTGTAGAAGCCGTCATGCACCAATTCTCCCACAACGCCAAGTTCAAGAAGATGGTCAATCTGAAACAAGAAGAAATGAACAAAACCGTTGTACAATCTGCTTCAAAAATGATGAACAGTGCTGTATTTGGTCAGATCATTATCTTAATTGTATATATTCCAATCTTAACATTACAAGGAATTGAAGGTAAAATGTTTAAACCAATGGCGCAAACTGTTGCCTTTGCCCTATTAGGAGCATTCCTTTTATCCTTAACCTATATACCAATGATGAGCTCATTAATTATGAGCCGTAAAATATCACATAAACCAAATATATCAGAACGCGTTCTAAATAAATTAGAAGGCTTTTACGAGCGTATGTTGGTAAAAGTAATGGAGATTCCGAAATTAATCTACAGCGTAGTAGGTGTATTATTTGTGATTGCAATCTACATCCTATCAACATTAGGAGGTGAGTTTATTCCTTCCTTAGAAGAAGGAGACTTTGCTGTAGATACCAAGGTATTAAACGGTAGTAACCTAACCACAACAATTGAAAGTACACAAAAAGCTGTTCACATTCTTAAAACAAGATTCCCTGAAGTAGAAAAAGTTGTTACTAAAATTGGTAGTGCCGAGATTCCAACCGACCCTATGCCAATGGATGCCAGCGATATGATGGTCATCTTAAAAGATAAAAGCGAATGGACCTCAGCGGAATCATTCCCTGAGTTAGCTGAGAAAATGACTCACGCATTAGAAGAAATACCTGGAATTACTGTTGGTTTTCAATATCCAGTACAAATGCGTTTTAACGAGTTAATGACAGGAGCCAGACAAGACGTAGTGGTAAAAGTATTTGGTGAAAACTTAGATACTTTAGCTTATACTGCTAATAAAATTGCCGGACTTATCAATACCGTGCCTGGAGCAACCAATTTATATGTTGAACCAATTACGGGAATGCCACAATTACTAATTGATTACAACCGACAAGCAATTGCCCGTTATAGACTTTCAATTGCTGAAATCAACAGAATTGTAAACGCTTCTTTAGCCGGACAAAGCACTGGAATGGTCTATGAAGGAGAACAACGTTTTGATATGGTAGTTCGTATGGATGAGAAAAACAGAAAAGACGTAAGTGATATTCAAAACTTACTAATACCTACTCCATCCGGCAACCAAGTTCCTTTAAACCAATTGGCAACAGTTGAAATCAAAGAGGGACCTAACCAAATCCAACGTGAAAACGCACAACGTAGAATCTTTGTAGGGTTTAACGTAAAAGGGCGTGACGTACAAAGTATTGTAGAAGAGTTACAAGAAAAAGTAGAAGCACAAATTACGCTACCTGTCGGATATCAAATTACGTATGGTGGACAATTTGAAAACCTAAACGAAGCAAAAGCTCGTTTGGCAATTGCGGTACCGTTAGCATTGGTATTAATCTTCGTTTTATTATTCTTTGCTTTTAAAGATATACGCGAATGTTTAATGATTTTCACTGCTATTCCACTATCAATTATTGGAGGAGTATTCTTATTAGCCTTAAGAGGAATGCCGTTTAGTATTAGTGCGGGAGTCGGATTTATTGCCCTGTTTGGGGTAGCCGTACTTAATGGTATTGTGCTTATTGCCGAATTTAATAGATTACAAAAATCAGGAATTAAAAATATAGTATTTATCGTGATAAGAGGAGCAAAAACAAGGTTGCGCCCAGTATTAATGACTGCTTGTGTAGCGTCTTTTGGGTTCTTGCCAATGGCATTGAGTAATGGGGCAGGTGCTGAAGTTCAAAGACCATTAGCAACTGTTGTAATTGGGGGGTTAATGTTAGCAACTTTCCTAACTTTATTCGTATTGCCATTGTTGTACATCACATTTGAACAACGCTTAAAGTTTGACTTCTTTAAAAAGAAGAAAACAGTTGCAGCTATATTACTTGTAGGTCTTGGGTTTACAGCTAATGCACAAACACCAGTGACACTAAACACGGCGTTAGAAACAGCTTTAGAAAACAATACTGTGATTCGCGCTGAAAAATTGAGAACGGAATATGCTAAAGCCTTTATCAAAACAGGGGCTGATTTGCCACAAACTACATTTACCGGTGAATTTGGACAAATTAATGGACCATACACAGACAACAAGTTTGGAGTAGTTCAAGAATTTGCGTTCCCAACTGTTTATAGTAAACAAAAGAATGTGTTTAGAGCAGAATATCAACAAAGTGTTTATAACCTTGATTTAAAAAGTTATGAACTAAAACGAGCAGTAACACAAAGCTTCTACGATTATAGCTATTGGGTAGAAAAAGAGAAATTACTACAACGAGCAGATAGTATGTACACTAACTTCTACAACAAAGCTTTGCTTAGATTACAAAAAGGAGAAAGTAATATCTTAGAAAAAACAACAGCTCAAAACCAGCAAATTAGTATTCAAGCGCAATTAGCTGAAGTTCAAAAAGCAATAAGCTTAACACAACTTCAATTAAAATACTTATTGAATACAACAGAAAATATTGTTCCTCAATTAGAGGATAACAAAGCTATTTTAACGGCGCTTGAAGCAGATTTACAAAACAATCCTGTTCTTCAAATGATTGAACAACAAAAGGTCATAGCACACGAGCAAACAAAATTGGAGAAATCTAAACAACTGCCTAATTTACAAGTTGGATACAACAACAGTACGTTTATGGGAGTTGCTTCTAATGATGTTTACTATGACAGAAGTGAGCGCTTTAGTTCTTTCCACGTTGGTGTTAGTTTACCCTTGTTTACAACAGGTCAACGCGCCAGAGTTAAGGCTTCTAAAAAGGCAGAAGATTTAGCTGATGCCGAATTAGAAATGACTAAAAACAGTATGGAAAACCGTTATCAACAATTGTTGACAAACCATCAGAACAATCTTGCTATTCTTGGTAATTATGAGAATAACACCCTGAAAAATACCTCAACAATTATTGAAACAGCGCAACTGCAATTTATCAATGGAGAGATAAACTATTTAGAGTATGTGATATTGACAAATCAAGCACTTGATTTTATCAATAACTATTTAGATACGCTAAAAATGTATAATGATAACATCATTCAAATCAATTATCTAACCTCAAATAACTAATACTATGTCATTCAACTATATAAATATCAAATACGCTACTGTTATCCTTGCTATTTCAGGAGCTTTATTATTCACACAGTGTAAACAAAAAGAAGACGCAAGCGAAGAAACAACAGAACAAACAGAGGACACTGATACTGTACAATTAACGGATGCGCAATTAAAACACGTTACTATTGAGACAACTCAACTTTCTGAACGTCAGATTGCAAAAACACTGAAGTTAAATGGTAAAATAGATGTTCCACCTCAAAACTTAATTTCTGTTACTAACCCATTAGGGGGATACTTGAAACAAACTAAGTTGTTACCTGGTATGCAAGTCAAAAAAGGAGAGTTAATTGCGGTAATGGAAGACCCACAATACATCCAAATTCAACAGAACTATCTAATTGCAAAAGACAAATACGAGTTTGCAAGATTAGACTATAATCGCCAAAAAGACCTAAATGCAAGTCAAGCCAGCAGTGATAAAGTGATGCAACAAGCACAAGCTGAAATGAATAGTCAACGTATCACAATGAATGCTCTTGGTCAGCAGTTGAGTCTAATCAACATTAATCCTAAGACATTAACACACGATAACATCAGTAAGTCAGTGCCACTATATAGTCCAATTACAGGGTTTGTAAGTAATACCTATGTAAACGTTGGTAAATATGTTACACCTTCAGACGTAATGTTTGAGTTAATCGATCCAAGTGATATCCACTTAAATCTAAAAGTGTATGAAAAAGACTTAGATAAATTAGAAGTTGGACAACGCGTTGTTAGTTATACAAACAACAATCCAGAGAAAAAATACGAAGGAGAAATTGTCTTAATCAGTATGGATATCAATATGGAGGGGGTTTCAGAAGTACATTGTCACTTTGAACAATTTGAGCAAAAATTACTTCCTGGAATGTATATGAATGCAGATATAGACACACATTCTATGCTATCTAAAGCACTACCAGAAGAGAGTGTAGTTTACTTTGAAGGAAGATATTTTGTATTCAATGAAATTGGTAAACAAACTTATCAATTACTTCCTGTTAAAGTTGGAGAAAAGGAAAATGGATTTATCCAAATTGAGAATGCAGAAGAATTAGAAGGTAAAAAAATAGTTTCAAAAGGCGCTTATACCTTGTTGATGAAACTTAAAAATACAGAAGAGGAAGAATAATACTTTTTTCTCACTTACAAACAGAGGGATATCATAGTGATATCCCTCTGTTTGTTTATATAAACTATCGTAAACACTCCTCCTTCAAATTATAAAAGGTAATTCTTTGAGTTGCTAAAAAACACTAAAACCTGTAGATAAGCAAATGTTTTAATCCTATATACACCAAGGCTTACAGGAGTTTTAAACGGCTCTCCTTCGAGACATGTTCTAAACAAGTACCACATTTGTTCGGAAAACAGGCCATTTCCCGAACAAATGTGGTAGATGTGTGGGGTATGTGTCGAACATAGTACCTACAAAACTGAGTTAAAACACTATCCAAGCCACAATCAAACAAAATAAAAAAGTGCTAATCAATCTATTTGTTAGCACTTGCTTATAGTCCTCTTTGAAAACTACATTATAATTTCCTCTTCTCTACTCTTTGATTCTACACTTTATAGTCTTGCTACAATCCCCACCTTCAACCTTCACGTCAAACTCAATAGGTACACCTGTTTTATTAGGAAAAGCCTTTATCAACAATCTTCTATCCCCCGTTTTCATAACTTGATAATCCTTGGTACTATACTCCGAAACGGATTCGCTAAGTACTATTCCTGAACCATCATTAAGAGGATTATCTTTATAAAGAAGAAAAGGTTGTGGCGTTACATCAATATAAACCTCTCCTCCATAATTTTCAAAACTTACCTCACTCTGACTTACCTTCGTTGGGTTATAACAATCTTTCCTCCAAAAGTCAATTTCCTCACAAGAGGTAGTCACTCCAAAGAAAATGAATACAACAATATAAATTATGCTTCTTTTTTTCATATAACGTAATTACTATTCAAAAATAATTTATTTAACTCACACTATATCAATTTGTTTTAAATAAAATTCAACTATTATACTTTTAAAAACAACTATTTTACAAAAACACTTTTCATCCCTTTTATAGAAAAAAATTATATTTTTTTTAAGATTACATCATTTTTAATCAATATTATTCTATTTTTATACTTCACTCAAGGATTACTTTCCATTTTTAGCAATTGCCTAAAAAACAATAAAGTAAAAAAACCAATAAAACATAATTACGATGAACAGAAGAGACATACTAAAGTTGTCGGGGACATTATTTGCAGGAGCAATCTTCACAAGAGGGTTAGCTGCAACACAAACATTAGAATCAATTGCTGAATTAGGCTTACCAACAACTGTTGATAAAACACCATTGTATCTACATTACAATGAGAATAGCTTAGGCCTTTCTAAAAAAGCACAACAAGCAATTATAGATATTATCCCTTCTGCTAATCGATATCCGGATGCTTATATTGAAGAGCTACAACAAACCATTGCAGACTCTTACCAGATGAAAACTTCTCAAGTAACACTTGGTGTAGGTTCTTCTGATGTAATTCGTGCTATTATCAACAAATTAGGTATTCAAGCATTACAAAAAGGGCAAAAGATTCAATTTATCACGCCAAACCCTACTTTCTTTTTAGCAGCAGACCACGCTGAGGGTATTGGAATACCAGTAGTAATGGTTCCTTTGAATGAAAAGTATGAAATGGATCTTGACAAAATGAAACAGGCTGCAGATAACTTTGATGGACTATCTATCTGTTATTTATGTAACCCTAACAACCCAACAGGAACATTAACTTCAAGTGCATCAATTGAAAAATGGGTAAAAACAGCTAATGCAGATAAAACCTTCTTTATGGTTGATGAAGCGTATGCAGAATACATCACTGACCCTTCATTTGTAAGTGGAACTCAATTTGTACAAGAAGGAATGGATAACGTAATCGTATTACGTACATTCTCTAAGATATTTGCAATGGCTGGAATGCGTGTTGGTTATGGTTTAGCAACAGAAAAACTGACTCAAGAATTAGTGACTTTTATGTCTATTTTAAACATAAATATTACAGCAGCTGTAGCTGGTATTGCCTCTTTAAAAGATAAGCAGTTCTTAGCTGATAGTATTGCAATGAATTCAAACTCATTAGCTATTACCACTTCTACCTTAGACGCTTTAGGTTTAGAATATTTACCAAGCCAAGGAAACTTTGTATTTCACAAAATAACTGGTGATCCTCAAAAATATATGGAACGTATGGAAGAAGCAGGTATATTAGTAGGTCGCCCATTCCCTCCTTTGACACAATGGAGTCGTGTTTCACTTGGAACACCAGAAGAAATGACAAGATTTACAGCAACTTTAAAAGACTTCAGAAAAAAAGGATGGGTGTAAACCTATCCTTCCCTTACATAACAAACTAATTAATGCTTAGAAAATCATTTATCTTAATTGCTACTGTATTCAGTAGCTTTTTTGCTTATAGTCAATCTCAAGACTTAAAAATAAACAGACTAAACGAACAGATGTATGTGTACACTACTTTCCAAGAAATTAATGGTACCTTGTACGCTGCAAATGGAATGTATGTCTTAACTGACGAAGGTGTTATTTTAATTGATACGCCTTGGGATAAAACGCAGTTTACTCCCCTTGTAGAATATGTCAAAGAAAATCACAACAAGGAAATCAATACAGTAATCGTAACGCATTTTCACGAAGATAGAGCTGGTGGTTTAGCATACTTTGAAGCATTAGGAGCAAAAACGTATGCTTATGAACTAACAAATGAAATCTTACAAAGTAAAAACGAACCTATAGCACAGGAAACTTTTGGCAATGAAAAAGATTTCAACATAGCAGGAGAAGAATTTTCTGTTCACTTTTTAGGTGAAGGACACACCAAAGACAATGTCGTTATTTGGTTTCCCAACGAATCTGTTTTATACGGAGGGTGCCTTGTAAAAAGTGCAGAAGCAACAGACCTTGGTTTTATTGGAGATGCAAATACACAAGAATGGCCAGCAACAATTGCAAAAGTGAAAAATAAATTTCCTTTTCCTGACACGATAATTCCGGGACACGACGATTGGAATATGTGGGGACACATTGAAAATACTGAACGCATTTTAAGAGCTTATAACAAGCCAAAAAAGAACAAATAATAACTTTAATGACAAAAGATTAATAAACTTTAGAAGTTTCATTGTAAAATGGCCTTTTTGAGGTTTCTTATCTTAAAGTCTTTTATTACTTTTGCATTATGGCAAAACAAGATGATATTTTTAAGAACGTTATTTCGCACGCTAAAGAGTATGGTTATATCTTTCCATCAAGCGAAATATACGATGGTTTAAGCGCAGTATATGACTACGCTCAAAACGGTGTGGAGTTAAAAAGAAACATTCGCGAGTACTGGTGGAAATCAATGGTACAAATGCACGAAAATATTGTAGGAATAGATGCCTCAATCTTTATGCATCCAACCACTTGGAAAGCCTCTGGTCACGTTGACGCGTTTAACGACCCATTAATTGACAACAAAGACAGTAAAAAAAGATACAGAGCAGACGTCTTAATTGAAGACTACTGTGAAAAACTATATCAAAAAGCTCAGAAAGAAATCGAAAAAGCTAAAAAACGCTTTGGAGAATCTTTTGACGAAGAACAATTTGTAGCAACTAACCCAAGAGTTGTAGAATACTTAGCTAAGAAAAAAGAAATCTTAGAACGTATGGCTCGTGGATTAGACTCAGGAGATTTAGCTGACGTAAAAGCATTAATTGAAGAGTTAGAAATTGCTGACCCAGAAACTGGTTCTAAAAACTGGACTGAGGTACGTCAATTCAACTTGATGTTTGGTACTAAGCTTGGTGCTTCTGCTGACTCTGCTATGGATTTATATTTACGTCCTGAAACAGCTCAAGGTATTTTCGTAAACTTCTTAAACGTTCAAAAAACAGGACGTATGAAGATTCCTTTTGGTATTGCTCAAACAGGAAAAGCATTCCGTAACGAAATCGTTGCAAGACAATTCATCTTCCGTATGCGTGAATTTGAACAAATGGAAATGCAATTCTTCGTGAAACCTGGAGAAGAAATGAAATACTATGAGTACTGGAAAGCTACTCGTCACAAATGGCACTTATCTTTAGGTATGGGAGCTGAAAACTACCGTTTCCACGACCACGAGAAATTAGCTCACTATGCTAATGCTGCTACTGATATCGAGTTTAACTTCCCATTCGGATTTAAAGAATTAGAAGGTATTCACTCTCGTACTGACTTTGACTTGAAAGCACATGAGAAATTCTCAGGTAAAAAACTTCAATTCTTTGACAACGAAACAAACACTTCTTATGTTCCTTACGTAGTAGAAACATCTGTAGGTCTTGACCGTATGTTCTTATCTATTTTCTCTAAATCTCTTCAAGAAGAAACTTTAGAAGATGGAAGTACAAGAACAGTATTGAAATTACCTGCTGTATTAGCTCCTACAAAAGCTACTATCTTACCATTGGTTAAAAAAGATGGTTTACCAGAAATCGCTAAAGAAATCATTGAAGATTTGAAATGGGATTTCAATGTAGCTTATGATGAAAAAGATGCTGTTGGACGTCGTTACCGTCGTGCTGATGCATTAGGTACTCCATTCTGTATTACAGTGGATCACCAAACATTAGAAGATAAAACAGTTACTATTCGCCACAGAGATACGATGAAACAAGACCGTGTAGCAATTGCCGATCTTAAAAACATCATCAACGAAGAGGTGTCTATCAAAAACTGGTTAAAAAAAATGATGTAATCAATATTTATTGATGTATTTATAGAAAAAGCTGTTCAAGTTAATTGAGCAGCTTTTTTTTGTTTATATACGTTCTTAATGTAGGTTAAGTGATTGTACCTATATCTGATAGTACATTTGTAATCAGATAACAAACAAAATATATATCATGAAAAAAATAGCTTTATTATTTGTAGCCACTTTATTTTCTGTAGCTACTTTCGCACAAACAAAATGGAATGTTGATAATATGCACTCTTTTGTTAACTTCTCAGTAAAACACTTAGGAATCTCTTTTGTAGATGGTCGTTTTGACAAATATGAAGGTACTTTCGTTGGTACTCCAGAAGATTTAACGAAAGGAGTATTCAACTTTACAGTAGATATGAACAGTGTAAACACGTCTGTGGAAATGC
This sequence comes from Myroides phaeus, assembly GCF_009799805.1. Classification (NCBI taxonomy): domain Bacteria; kingdom Pseudomonadati; phylum Bacteroidota; class Flavobacteriia; order Flavobacteriales; family Flavobacteriaceae; genus Myroides; species Myroides phaeus. The sequence continues at coordinate 1,123,944 of NZ_CP047050.1, read as the reverse complement.
GTGACAATCACTTAAAAACAAATGATTTCTTCAATGCAGAGAAATTCCCTACGATGACTTTTGAAAGTAAATCAATCAAAAAAACTGGAAAAGATAAATACAAATTAGAAGGTAACTTAACTATTCGTAACATAACTAAACCAGTAACATTCGATTTGACTTACGGAGGGTTATTACAAGATGATGGACAAGGAAACCAAAAGTTAGGGTTCCAAGCTACTACTTCTGTAAATCGCTTTGACTTTGACGTTGCTTACGATCCATCAGGACAAGCGATTGCAAAAGATGTAAAAATCGCTGTAAACTTAGAATTTACTAAAGCAAAATAATCCTTCACACCTTATATTTAGTTTCTTTAAAAGGCTTACTGTTTCAGTAGGCCTTTTTAGATATCAGTATTTTCAATTACAGAAACGCGATAAGTAAGTTGTTTACTCTCTTTTCGCATACATTTAGCAACATCAAATACAGAAACCGGTCTAAAGCTTTTATAAAGTCCCAAACGATTTAAAAAACGTATTAGCTTTATACTAAACTTCTCTCCTTTACGAGTAGAATTCGGTCGTAACAATGTACTCGGACGCACAATAATTGTATTTTCAAAGTGTAGAGAAAGAATCGCGTGTTCTATCATTCCTTTTAACTTTAAATAAAAGATTTTACTTCTTTCAGAAGCCCCTTTAGAAGAAAGGACAACGAATGAACGAATACCTTGCGCTCTGCAATACTGCGCGAATTGAATCACGTAATCGTATTCAATATGCCACTGTTTCTCTCTACTTCCAGCATCTTTTAAGGTTGTTCCTAAACAACTAAAAGCAACATCTCCTTCAATAAGGTGTTTCCACTGCTCTATCTTCTCAAAATCAACAACGTGACAAATTAATTTAGGATGTTGTATATCCCAATCATTTCTAACAAAAATCTCTACAAAACTATAGTCGTCATCAGCTAAAAGCTGTCTAACTAACACTTTACCTGTTGCCCCAGTGGCTCCAATTACAACTGCTTTCATAATTCTTGATTTTCTATACTTACTACAAGAAACTTACCATTTTTATTTAGACAATATATTTTAAAAAAGTTACATATCATATTAAATAAAAAAGCCCCCAAAAAGGAGGCTTAAATATAGTAATACTTTATGTTTATTTTTTATGTGGAGCTAACATATGCTTAGGATCCAAAATTTCATCTAAGCGTTCTTTACTCAATAAATCGTGTTCTAAAATCAATTCATAAACTCCTCTTCCTGTTTCCAAAGCTTCTTTGGCAATTTTTGTACTTGCTTTATAACCAATATAAGGGTTTAATGCTGTAACAATACCAATACTTCCTAATACAAGATCTTTGTTGTGTTCTACGTTAGCTTTGATACCTACTACACATTTCTCAACTAATGTTTCCATTGCGTTTTCTAACCACATCATTGACTCCATCACGGTATGAGCTAATACAGGCTCCATTACATTTAATTGTAACTGTGCTGCTTCAGATGCCATTGTGATTGTCATATCATTACCAATTACTTTAAAACAAACCTGGTTTACAACTTCTGGAATAACCGGATTTACTTTACCTGGCATAATAGACGAACCTGGTTGCATTGGAGGTAACTGTATTTCGTTTAATCCAGTACGTGGTCCTGAAGATAATAAACGTAAATCGTTACATATTTTAGAAAGCTTAATAGCTACTTTTTTCAACACACCTGAATATGCTACAAAACCACTTGTATCAGAAGTTGCCTCTACTAAATTCTCAGCAGATGTAACAGGCTGTTTCATTAAAAGTCCTAAATTCTTAGCACATAGGTCTGCATACCCTGGTACTGCATTTAATCCTGTACCAATAGCTGTAGCTCCCATATTAATCTCTAAAAACGATTGGCTTGCTTGATTCAATGCAGCAACCTCTTTTTTAAGAGTATAAGCAAACCCTCCAAACTCTTGTCCTAATGTCATAGGAACAGCATCTTGAAGTTGAGTTCTTCCCATTTTAATAATGTTTTCAAACTCTTTTGCTTTCGCTTCGAAACCTTGTACTAATTTTTCTAAGCGTTCAACTACTTTTTTATTCATTTCAAATACCGCTACCTTTAAAGAAGTAGGATAAGCGTCATTTGTAGATTGTGATAAATTCACGTGATCGTTAGGTGAACAATTTTGATAATCTCCTTTTTGGAAACCTAACAACTCTAAAGCACGGTTTGCAATTACTTCATTGGCATTCATATTTACCGAAGTACCTGCTCCCCCTTGAATCATATCAACAGGAAACTCTTGGTGTAGTTTACCATCCAGAATCTCTTGACACGCATCTGCTATTACTTTATATATCTTCTCATCAAGTACATCTAATTCGAAGTTTGTTTTTGCTGCTGCCCATTTAACGATAGCTAATCCCTTTACAAACTCAGGATAGTCTGATAACTTACTGGTAGAAATCTTAAAATTATTAATCGCACGTTGTGTTTGTACACCGTAATATGCTTCTAAAGGCACTTGTAATTCTCCTAATAAATCGCTTTCAATTCTGGTAGATTTCATATGCTATAATTTTATATTTTCACTAAGTTACAAAGTAATTTTCATTAAATGTTTCTTTATTTTAGTGGTTTTACTCCTCAAAAGTACCTGATACATAGTACCATTTCTCTCCAAGTTTCTCAAAAAGAGAATTTTCATAATGAATTTGTCTTATTTCACCACTATCTTTAAAGTAAGCTTTAAAAACCACTCGATTTACCTCACTTAATATAATTTCTAATTTTTCCCACGTATTCTCCTTTGACCACTGTAGAATTGCTTTTCTACTGTGAAAATGCCTTGTTTTCGGGTGAGTGGTATCAATAATATATCTTGCATTTGCAACAACATAAGCCGAATAACGTGAACGCATTAATTTTTCAGCTGAATCAGGTATTACTTTATTGTTTAAAAATGGCTCACAGCATAACTCAAAAGTAAGACCACTACCACAATAGCATTTTTCTACTTGTTCCATTAAGCAATTTTCCCTTTTAATTCATTTACAATTTTCTCTAACTTACCCCATTGTACTAAATCTTCATCTGTAGCTGCAAAGTCTAACCCTTCGTTTATCATTTCTAATACAGACTCTGCTAACTCTTTAGCTTCTTCTTTTTTATTTTGAGCAATCAATACCATCAATTGCATAACTTCTTTCTTTACTGCTTCTAAATTCATATCTAATATTTCATTATCCAACAAAGATATTTGATATTGAGTATTATAACAGCTGATTTTTTTCTAATTTTATTAAGCATTACATTTTCAACTCGTTAACTATGCTAAATAATCTCGTAAACCTTCTATTTCCCAAGTGTTGTTTAGCTTGTAAACAGCACTTGCTCAAAAATGAAGAAGTAATTTGTTTTTCCTGCCGAGATAATTTGCCTTTCACAATGGAACATACAAGCGATGAAAACACAACGATGATGAAGTTTTACGGAAGAGTACCCCTCGAATTTGGATCGTGTATGCTTTATTATTCAAAAGGAGGTATTGTTCAGAGATTATTACACAATTTAAAATATAACAATCACTCTGAAATAAGTGATTTCTTAGGAAAACTCTATTGTTATCAACTAACTAACTTGTCTATGTTGTCTACTATAACAGAAATAATCCCTGTTCCTTTACACAAAAAGAAGCTAAAAAAAAGAGGTTATAATCAAGTTACGGGTTTTGCAGAAGCTTTATCTAAACATTTTGATATACCAATAAACGATAAACTGTTAATCAAACAGATTAAAACCACTTCACAAACTAAAAAAAACAGATTTCAACGACTTAAAAATAATACAGAAGAATTTGCTCTGGACATTAAGCAGCAAAACTTTGAAACCAATCACTTCTTGTTAATTGACGACATCTTAACAACAGGAGGTACATTAGAAGCTTGTAGTAAAATTTTACTAAAAATACCCAATTCAAAGATTACTATTCTCTGTTTAGCATCAACCATTTAAAAGTTTTAATATCTGTTATTTTCTAACTAAAAAATATAGTTGTTAATTTGTCCTTTAAATTATAACTATGTCTAAGTTTCGCATATACTTCTTATGTTGTTTTACTATTATTTGTGCAGTTACATTGTCTAACTGTGCGAAAAGAGGGTTTATTTCTGGAGGTGATAAAGACACTATTCCACCTGTAATGGTTGGTAGTACCCCTAAAAACTTTTCAACAAACTTTAATAAGAATGAGATCAAAATTGATTTTGATGAATTTGTAAAGATTAAAAATGCAAATCAAAACGTAATTATCTCTCCTCCATTGGAAAAGATGCCTGATATCCAGCCAATGGGTCTTGCAAAAAAAACCGTTACTATTAAATTTACAGATACATTAGCTCCTAATACAACTTATAGTTTCAACTTTGGAGATGCTATCATAGACAATAATGAGGGGAACGTTTTAAAACAATTTAAATACGTTTTTTCTACAGGAGATTATATCGATTCTTTAAAAGTATCTGGTACTATTAAATCTGCTAACAAATTTAAAGCTGATAACTTCGTTAATGTGATGCTTTATGATGCAAAGTCGTTTAAAGATTCTACCATTTACACACAAAAACCATTGTATGTAACGAATACTTTAGATAGTTTAACTACGTTTACTATTGAAAATATTAAGGAAGGAACTTACTATTTAATTGCTTTAAAGGATAAAAACAACGACTATAAGTTTGACCCAAAACAAGATAAAATTGCTTTTATTAAAGACTCTATTCAAATTCCAACTGACAAGGAGTTTGAATTAACTCTTTTTAAATCAGATGAGAAATTTGAAGCATCAAGACCTTCACAAATTTCTGAAAACAAATGGTACTTACCCTATATTGGTAACCCAGATAATGTATCAATTGAAGTTAAAAAAGGAGAGAAAGTTATTCCAAACGCATATTCTTATTTAAAAGAAAAAGATAGTTTACAAGTTTGGTTCCCTAAAATTGAAGCTGACTCACTTTTAATTACAGCAAAAAAAGACGACTATACAAAGACTTTTACTGTGAAACCAAGAGTAAAAATGAAAGAAGTAGATTCTCTTAAAGTTTCAGGTAAATCAGGTACGTTAGATTTTATTTCTGACTTTACAATTGAGACAACTACTCCTATAAAAGATATCAACTCTGCATTAATCTCTATTTTTAATAAAGATACAGTAGCAGTTCCTTTTTCATTAGAACAATTACCCCTTGAGCAAAAACTTTCTTTGAAATTCGATAGAGAAGAAAACAACGCCTACACTGTAAATCTAATGCCAGGTGCATTAACAGATTTCTTTGGTACTAAAAACGATACGCTTAATTTTAATGTAAAAACATTGGCAATGACTGATTATGGGAATTTAGCCTTAACATTTACTGGAGTAAAACGCTTTCCTATTATTGTAGAGTTACTTGATGAAAGAGAAAAAGTAATTGCAAGTCAATACAGTGAAGATAAGAATACATTTGAATTTACAGCATTGCCTCCTCGTCAATACTACATTCGTGTAACTTATGACGACAATAAAAATGGCAAATGGGATTCCGGTTATTTCTGGGATCGTAAAGAACCTGAAGAAACTGTTTACTTCCCAGAGCAAATAGATGTTCGCGCTAACTGGGATATTAATGAACAAATCGCCTTATAATAAGTCTTTCTAACATAAGATTTATCATCAATAAAAAAGCCTCTTAGTAACTATTTACTAAGAGGCTTTTTAGTATTTTTTTGTTATCTCAACAAGGTAAAATCATCGGCATCTTTTAAAAATCCTAAACGATGACGTAACTTATCTTGTTTTTCTTTATCTAATTCAATGTAAACTACCTGTTCTCCTACTAATGGTTCTACAAGATAATTACCTAAAGTATCTAAAACTTGTGAGTGACCTGAATACACATTGTTATTCTCATCAGAGCCACTTCTATTAACTCCAACTACGTAAGACATATTTTCTATCGCACGCGCTTTAATCAAAGAATCCCACGCGTAGATACGCTGGTCTGGCCAACTTGCAACATAAAGTAACAAATCATATACCTCTCCTACATTTCTACTAAAAGCAGGAAAGCGCAAATCATAACAAACAAGAGGACATATTTTCCACCCTTTATACTCCACAATCAATCTTTCTTGGCCTGCTGTATAAACCTTTTCTTCCCCAGCTAAAGAAAACAAATGGCGCTTATCATAGGTCTTGACTTCCCCTGTAGGAAAGATAAAAAACATACGGTTGTAATACTTCTTGTCTTCCTCAATAACAATACTACCTGTTAAAGCAAAATTACGCGATTTACACAACGATATTAACTCTACAATAAACTTATCTGACATTGCAATAGAAACTCGCTCTGGATGCATTGTAAAGCCTGAGGTGAACATCTCTGGTAATACAACAAGATGTGTACCTTCAGTTATTGCATTTAACTTCTGTATGAATGACTGTTTATTCTCCTCTATATTTTCCCACGCTAATGGCGCTTGTATTAATGCTACTTTCATTGTCATTATCGTTTGATTAATAAATTCAAAAATAAGAAAAGAAAGCTGAAGTAGCTCTTCTTTTCAAAAGCCTATCTGAATAAAAGTTTACAAATATTTTTGTAAAGTTTGATCAATACAGATGACTTATCTCCATAAAAAAAGCCCGTGTAATAAATACACGGGCTTTTCTATAATTGAGTTGAATTACTTCAAACTTGCTTTTAAATACTCTCTGTTCATACGAGCGATATTCTCAAGAGAAATACCTTTTGGACATTCGATTTCACAAGCTCCTGTATTAGTACAGTTACCAAATCCTAAAGCATCCATTTCTTCAACCATGTTCATAACACGGTCAGCTGCTTCAACTTTACCTTGCGGTAATAAAGCGAATTGAGAAACTTTAGCAGAAACGAATAACATCGCTGAAGAGTTTTTACATGTAGCAACACAAGCACCACATCCAATACAAGTAGCAGCGTCAAAAGCACGGTCTGCATCGTGTTTAGGAATAGGAATTGCGTTAGCATCTTGTGTGTTTCCAGATGTATTAACAGAAACGAAACCACCTGCATGTTGAATTTTATCAAAAGCAGTACGGTCTACAACTAAATCCTTGATTACAGGGAAAGCTTTAGCTCTAAAAGGCTCAATGTAGATAGTATCTCCATCTTTAAACTTTCTCATGTGTAACTGACAAGTTGTAATACCTCTATCAGGTCCGTGAGCTTCACCATTAATAAATAATGAACACATACCACAAATACCTTCACGACAGTCGTGGTCAAAAGCTACTGGCTCATCACCTTTCTCGATTAACTCGTTGTTTAAAACATCAAGCATTTCTAAGAAAGACATATCAGGAGAAACGTTGTCGATTTTATAATCAACCATTTTTCCTTGTACTTTAGCGTTGGATTGACGCCATATTTTTAGTGTAAGATTCATTTGTATCGAATTTTTACAATAAGACAAGATTAAAAAATCTTTGTCTCAATATTATTTATAACTACGAGTTACCAATTTAATGTTTTCATAAACCAAGTCTTCTTTGTGAAGCACTGCATCACTTGGGTTCCCTTTGTATTCCCAAGCAGCAACGTATGCGAAGTTTTCGTCATCACGTTTTGCTTCTCCATCAGGAGTTTGGTGCTCTTCACGGAAGTGACCTCCACAAGATTCTTCACGGTGTAAAGCATCTTTCGCAAATAATTCACCTAACTCTAAGAAATCAGCTACTCTTAACGCTTTTTCAAGCTCTTGGTTAAAGCTATCAGCAGTACCAGAAACTTTTACGTCTTTGTAGAAATCTTCTCTTAGCTTAGCAATTTCAGCCATCGCCTCAGTTAATCCTTGAGCATTACGAGCCATACCTACTTTATCCCACATAATTTTACCTAATTTTTTGTGGAAGTAGTCAACTGAATGAGAACCTTTATTTGTTAAAAGGTGATCAATCATACCACGTACGTTTTTCTCAGCTGCCTCGAATTCAGGTAAGTCAGTTGGAATTTCACCAGTACGGATATCGTCTGCTAAGTAGTTACCAATTGTGTAAGGTAAAACGAAATAACCATCAGCTAATCCTTGCATTAAAGCAGAAGCACCTAAACGGTTAGCTCCGTGATCAGAGAAGTTAGCTTCACCTAAAATATAACATCCTTCGATTGTAGACATTAAGTCATAATCTACCCAAAGACCACCCATTGTATAGTGAACTGCAGGATAAATCATCATTGGAGTTGTATATGGATCCTCATCTACGATCTTCTCGTACATTTGGAATAAGTTACCATATTTATTTTCAACAACGTCTTTACCTAATTTGTAAACAAGTTTAGCGTCGTTTTCATCTAAGTGTTTCAATCTTGCTTGCTCTTTTCCGTAACGGTCAATAGCAGAAGCGAAATCTAAATATACAGCTTCACCAGTAGCGTTTACTCCATATCCAGCATCACATCTTTCTTTAGCAGCACGTGAAGCAACGTCACGAGGTACTAAGTTACCAAAAGATGGATATCTTCTTTCTAAGTAGTAATCTCTATCTTCTTCAGCAATTTGAGTTGGCTTTAATTTACCTTCTCTAATAGCTACTGCATCCTCCATTTTCTTAGGAACCCAAATACGTCCGTCATTACGTAATGACTCAGACATCAAAGTTAATTTTGATTGGTGGTCTCCAGTTACAGGGATACAAGTTGGGTGAATTTGTGTAAAACAAGGGTTAGCAAAGTACGCTCCACGTTTATGTGCTTTCCAAGCAGCAGTAACGTTTGAACCCATTGCATTTGTAGATAAGAAGAATACGTTACCATATCCTCCAGTTGCAATTACAACAGCGTGAGCAGAGTGACGCTCAATCTCACCATTAATTAAGTTACGAGCAATAATACCTCTTGCTTTTCCATCTACAAGTACAATGTCTAACATTTCGTGACGGTTGTACATATGGATTTTTCCACGACCGATTTGACGGTTCATTGCAGAATAAGCCCCTAATAATAATTGCTGTCCTGTTTGTCCTTTAGCGTAGAAAGTACGTGATACTTGCACACCACCAAAAGAACGGTTATCTAAAAGACCTCCGTATTCACGAGCAAAAGGTACACCTTGAGCCACACATTGGTCAATAATATTTTCTGAAACTTCAGCTAAACGGTAAACGTTAGCTTCACGTGCACGGTAGTCACCACCTTTTACAGTATCATAGAATAATCTGTAAACAGAGTCACCATCACCTTGGTAGTTTTTAGATGCGTTAATCCCCCCTTGAGCAGCAATAGAGTGTGCACGACGAGGTGAATCTTGGTAACAAAATGCTTTTACATTATAACCTAACTCAGCTAATGTAGCAGCAGCTGATCCTCCAGCTAATCCAGTACCAACAACAATAACATCAATGTTACGTTTGTTTGCAGGGTTAACTAATTTTATATGATTTTTATAATCAGACCATTTTTTATCAAGTGGTCCATTAGGTATCTTAGAATCTAATTTCATAATCAATTTCTTTAGGACTATTTAATAAAGTGAATATATAAAGGAATAATAGCGAATAATGCTGGAACTAAATAGCAGAATAAGTATCCTCCTAATTTAATTAATCCGTTATACTTTGGATTGTTTACCCCTAAAGATTGGAATGCACTTGCAAATCCGTGAGATAAGTGGAATCCAAGAACAATCATTGCAATTACATACAAGATAGTACTGATTAGTCCTGTACTTGGGTCTTTAAAAAACTCAATTGTAATTTTGTGTAAATCTTTGTAACCGTCAGCAACTTTCAAGTCTGTATTCGCTTGGAAAAACTGAGTTCCCTTCACTTCTAACTGTCCCATTTCAACAGCTGTAACAGGAATTGCTTGTTCTTGTACTGTTTTGTAAACAAGTACTGGTTCTTGTCCCTCAATTGTAACTTCTACTGTTTGCAAAGGCATTTCAGAAAAATGCATTTTAGCCCAGAAATTAACCATGTGAGTAACGATGAACACTAACAATAAAGTACCTAAAACTGCCATGTTTCTTGAAGAAAATGAGCTGTTAGCAGCAGCATTGTTTTTAGCATATCCGATTGGACGTGCCTTCTTGTTTTGAATTGTTAAAACGATACCATCAATCGCGTGGAACAAGATTGAAATATACGTAACATAAGATAATACTTTTACTGCTGGATTAGTTGTCATGAATAATGCGTACTCATTGAATTTTGAAGCATCACCAAAAATCAATTGAAGGTTTCCCACCAAGTGACCAACCAAAAACAAGCATAAAAATAACCCTGTAAGAGCCATCCAATACTTCTTCGCTAAGGATGACTTTAAAAGTGCAGATTTTGCCATAATGTAATTTTAATTGTTTTTCTTGAAAAAATCTCTCAAAAATACAGCTTATTAACGTTATGCACAACGAGCAAAGCCCTATTTATACTGAGTTTAAACAGAGAAAAACACAACAAAAATCACGAAACAAATCGCAATAATCATACTATTTAAGACTAAACAATCTTTTTAGTTAAAAAAAACTAAAAAGATTTTAAAATGTTCGCATCAACAACAATAATAAAGTTAGCTAAACCTAAATTATCTGGGGTGAATTGTACCCCATCATCCCCTTCTACCATAGTAATTGTAGCAATTTTGAGAGTAGAATTGTACTTTTTCAAATACCAAACAATTCCTTCAAAGTTATTACTATGATATGAACCGTTAAAATGTAAGAACAATTGTCCTTTTCTCGCATTTTGAATAATAAAATGTGCCATTGTAGCATCTTTTATAGCTTGTGCTTTAGGCATATTCTCATCTGCGTGATCTTCAAACATTGTCATCATCTTTTGATAACCCGGTAGACTATTATCATAAGGAAAAGGCAATGGAGCAATCCATTGTTTTTCTTGCAAACTCAATGTATCTAATGACTCAACACCTTTCTTATACACCATACTTGCAAAGCGTCTCGGCACATTAGTTGCGATAAAACTAAGCTTATTATCTTTAGCATACTCAACTAAAGGTCTGTAATCTGTCTGATAGTTATTCCACAACCTAACACTTTTATTAAATTGCTCTTCATTATCAAAACCTTGCAAATAATTATCTAATCCGATTTGATTATCCGCTTCAAACATTTCTGCTCCCAACACGACACCCTTTATCTTCCCTAATGATTTTGTAGTTTGTAATTGTAACCAATGTCCTATTGAATTATTATGATACTCACCGAATAATACAACATCTTCTTTCGCCAGTTCCTTGATCATTTTATCATAACTAACCTTTTTCCCTTTTTGATTATAAATCTGATATGGCCTTCCTGTTTGTGCAAACCCAAATGAACATACCAACAAAAGAACTACAACTATATTTCTCATCTATTTTATACTTTTTTGATTTGTTACAAATATAACAGCTTTCTTTAATTAAGAATGAATTTAAATAAACTTATATATTACTTGACAGACAACATATTGAATTTTATTTTGATTATATAAGGGAACTCATAAATTTGCAAACAAATATGTTAGAATGGGATTAATCAAGATAAATTACAAAAACATTGACCTTGCGTTTATAGACAAAGGAAAAGGAAGCTCCTTAATATTCTTACATGGTTTTCTTGAAAACGCAACAATGTGGAACTATTACATAGAAAGTCTATCCAAAAAATATCGTGTAATTTCTATTGACTTATTAGGACATGGAAAAACAGACTGTATTGGATATATCCATAGCATGGAAGATATGGCAGATGCTGTTTTTGCAGTTATTTCTCATTTAAACCTAAAAAAAGTCACGCTTATTGGTCATTCTATGGGGGGATATGTAGCTTTAGCTTTTGGAGAGCTTTATCCCGATTTTGTAAAAAAAGTAATATTAGTTGCCTCAACAACAAGAGCAGATCCTTCTGAAAAAAAGAAAAATAGAGATAGAGCCATAGAGATAATAAAGAAAAATAGTGACCTCTTCGTCAAAATGGCTGTTGGAAATCAATTTCAACTCCATATTAGAACATCAAAAGTAACTGAAATTGAACAACATCTAAATAATGCTCTTACAACACCTGTACAAGGCATTGTAGCTGCTTTAGAAGGAATGAAAACGAGAACAGATCGCGAAGTCTTATTACATTTTGCTCCATTTAAAATACAATTTATACTTGGAGACAAAGATCCAGTTATGGTATACGATGACACCATCACTCAAATTGACAACAAAAACGATGATTTAATTACTCTAAATGGTGGACACATGTTACATATTGAAGCTAAAGAAGAATTATTGACCGCATTAAAAACATTTTTAAAATAGGAAAGGAGAGGTGCTGCACACCTCTCCTTTCCTATTTTATTTCTTCTAAGAAACTTTCTTTTGGATTTAAGATTGTCAATATCAAAGTTACTAACTCTTCTTTAAAAAAAGATAACGTCTCACTTGTAATGCTATGATCAATTTCTTTCCCATTACGAACACCAAAGAAAAGAAATCCTTCACGTCTATTCTTAAACGAATAAATTCCAGCTTCAAAAGACTTATTCTCATCTCCTTGGGCATACATTAATGCATAGCATAGAAGCTGAATAATCTTATCGTTTTTTAAATCTAATGTCAAACCTTCCCATGTACTTAACTTAACATTATTTGACTCTACTTTCCCACTTTTATAATCTATAATACGTATTACCCCATTTCTCTCTTCAATTCTATCTACGAAACCAAATAAATTAACTGGATATGGCAAACGACTATCTTCTAATGTCAGCTTTAACTCTGTTTCAAGCTCTAATAACAATACATCATCTCCCTTTTCTAATCTACTAACCTCTTCATTTAAAAAATGATATACATTTCTTTTAGCCACCTCAAAAGCTAAAAGATTCTTTCCCATTTTCTCTTTATCACTATTGTAAACTTCTTCAAATTGGGTTTGAACTTCATTATCTGCCTGTTTTTGTATCTCACGTATAATCGGAATAGTTAATCTTGCACCTACAAAAGGTTTATATAAATTCTCTAAAGCATTGTGAATAATGGTTCCTAAAGTATTCAAAGCAACGCTTTCTTCCACCTCCTCTACCTCACGTATACGTAAAACTCGTTGCATATAAAACTGTATTGGATTACGTAAATAGTTTGACAAAGCTGAAGGAGAAAAACCTTTACCAATTGAAATTTCTTTTAGCTCCTCTTGTAGCTTTGATGATTTAGGAATTTCAATTGCTTCGTATGCTTTATCTGGTAAATCAGCTGAATATGTAACATACTCAACTTTGTGATTATTACATTGCTCAACTTCTAACTGCGTCAAAAATCTACTTTTCTCACCTGCATCCATACCATCAGCTTGAGAATTATAGATTAAATAAACATTTTTAGCACGTAATAACAAATGATAGAAGTGATAACTATAAATAGCATCCTTCTCTTTATAAGTAGGCAATCCTATTTCACGTTTTATATCATATGGTATAAAGGAGTTTTGAGACTTTCCAGCAGGAAACTTACCCTCATTTACAGAAGTAACTATCACTGTATCAAAATCTAAAACTCTACTCTCTAAAACCCCCATTACTTGAAGTCCTTGCAAAGGCTCTCCTTCAAAAGACACCTCTGCCATATCCATAACTTGTTTATATAAAGCGTATAGAGTTTCAAAACTTGTAATAAAACTATACTTTTGACAGTATGAAATAAGTCGATTTAGCATTTGATAAGCCGAATACAAAAAAGTCTTACTTAACCGCTCACTATCAATTTCATCGTTAAGATTATTTTTAATTACAAGAACAATATCTATTAAAGTTTGAAGAATATCCAAAGGAGACTTCTCTTTCCATGATTCAAAAACAAGCTTTCTCAAAGGAGAAGTAGTATCATTAATCCATTCTTCAAATCTATTAAGCGTAAAGAAAGTCATATTCTTATTATTAATTTCCTTGACAATAGATTCACCAGAAATAACAACATTCAATATTGGATTACTTAATACATCTAAAATCTCTTTATAATAAACGACATACTGCTTTCCGGATCTTCTAATGGCAGATAAATGCATCTTGAATATCTTATTTAATAGAATCTGTACAGGATTACTATTTCCACTATACCCCATTGTAATATTCAAACTACTAACTTGATTTGGCAAACTATGCAAAACAGGTAACAATAAGTTCTCCTCTCCTAAAACCACTGCAACTTTCTCTAACTTAGGACTATTATCTAAGATAGATTCTACAATTTGTCCAGCTATTTTAGCTTGACCTACACTTTTAGGTGTTTGAATTACTGTAATATTTTTTTCTTGAGAGAACTCATCTACAATCCATTCAAAAGGATTCCTTTGATAATGAGACCAATTCCTCTTAATTCTACGCAAAAATAACCCTGCATCATGATAGGGATCATTCATAAAATATTGATCAATATCCCAAAAAACCTTCCCTCTCTTTTCAAGTAGAATATACTGAATAATAACTTCTTCCGCAGCATTAAGAGCGTTAAAACCAGCAAAATAATATTGTTTATTATTTGCCTTAATGAACTCTTTATGCTTATTTACAGCTTCTCTATAGATCAATCCTTGATACCCTATATTCTTTTCAATCAATCGAGTATAAAGCTTATCATAATACAAAGGCATTTTATCCCAAAATTCTAAATAACTACTAATCAAGTCAGTCTTTTGCTCAGGATCTAATGACCAATGCTTTATATCTTCAATATTTTTTAAATATGAAAAAACATAATTAGGATCTAATAGATATCTGTCAACTTCATTGAAATCTTGTAATAACATTTTTGCCCAATTTGCAAAATGGTCAAAATCTTGTGCAGCTTCCCCATGGATATCTCTATACACTATATAGAATTCAAACAATAGTTCTATTGAATCAATAGCACGAATACCTGACAAACTTTGTATCAAGTCTTCAATACTAATAATTTCAGGTGCAAAAACACTTGTATTATAATATTTTTTTAAATCTTCTAACAAAAATATTTTAGCCCTTTTATTGGGAAGTACAATGACTAAATCATTCATAGACAAAGGAAAATCTTCCTTTATCTGAGCGCTCAATTTATCTAAAAAAGAAGTTGTATTCATAAAATAAAGATATAAAAAAAACGCTTCGATTAACTCGAAGCGTTTCCTTATAATTATATGACGTTTAAATCAATTATTTTTTTAATTGAATTTCAACACGTCTGTTTAACTCACGTCCTTTAACTGTTTTGTTAGAAGCGATTGGATCAGCAGAACCGTAACCTTTAGAAGTTAAACGGCTTGCGTCGATACCTTTCTCAATTAAATAAACTTTAACTGCGTTAGCTCTATTATCAGATAATGGCACGTTAATTCTGTCAGATCCTGTACTGTCAGTATATCCAGCAATGTGGAATTTAGCAGTTGGGTATTCTTTCATAATTTTAACGATGTTATCTAAAACAGCGTAAGAAGAATTTTGGAAAGTAAATTTACCTGTATTGAATAAGATAGTTTTACCGTAGTCATTAAGTTGTTTTACTGCCTCTTCTTTAATTTCAGGACATCCATTGTTTGAAGCTGGACCAGGAACATCTGGACATTCGTCTAAATGATCTGGCACACCATCACCATCTCTATCTGGCCATGGACAACCTTTATTTTCTTTTGGACCAGGAACTTCTGGACACTCATCTAAATGATCTGGCACACCGTCACCGTCTGTATCAGGACATCCGTTGAACTCAGCTAAACCAGGTACATCTGGACACTCATCTTTATGATCTGGAATACCGTCTCCATCTGTATCAGGACATCCGTTGAATTCTGGTAAACCAGGAACGTCTGGACACTCATCTAAATGATCTGGAATACCGTCACCGTCTGTATCAGGACATCCGTTGAACTCAGCTAAACCAGGTACATCTGGACACTCATCATATTTATCTAAGATACCATCTCCGTCAGAGTCTTTCCCTCCAAATTGGAAACGAATACCAGCAAAGTGTTGCATATGTGAAGCAACATCTACATCTGGAAGTCTTGTATCATCAAATGAATGTTTATAAGTAGATTGTAGAGTTAATGCAATGTTTGGCGTAAACCAGAAGTTTAATCCTAAACCTCCATTCACAGTACCTGCACTTGCATCACCCATAAATGTGTAACCTCCCCCTACTAATAAGAAAGGATCAATTACTTTTGATTTTAAAATTTCTTTAAAGCTGTATTTAACTTCAGCATCAATACCGTAATAAGTTAAATCCCCTGGGTTATATTTTTCATACCCTTCGTTTTCATCTTTGATGAATTTGTCAATTTTGTTAACTGACCCAGCAACTCCAATAGAGAAACCATCTCCTAAGTATCTTCCAACGTTTAAGTAAGATACTGAAGGAAGAATGTTCCAATCACTAGTGTTAAAATAACCACCCATTCTGTGTGAGAAGCCTTTAGCCGCACTTACTTTCGTGTTAACTGCGTTAGCTCCAACAGTCACTGCCCATGGATGATCAGCATCCTGAGCATGGGCTGTAAACCCAGCGCAAAGTACTGCAGCTGCAAATAATTTGTTGAGATGTTTCATAACTTTTTATTTTTTACTTTACCGTAATAATAAGCAAAAATACAATTCTCAAACAATATTTACAAAAAATTTCGTTAAGAATAGCATTTTTTATTTTTATAGGGAATTTTAAGAAATCACTTTTAACTCTTTTCCAACTGTTACAAATGCTTCAATCGCTTTGTCTAAGTGACTTTGCGTATGTGCTGCAGATAGTTGAACACGTATTCTCGCCTTACCTTGTGGTACTACTGGATAGAAGAATCCTGTCACATAAACTCCCTTTTCAAGTAGTTTATTGGCCATATCTTGTGATAATTTTGCATCATAAAGCATTACAGGCACAATTGCAGAGTCTCCATCAATGATATCAAAACCTGCTTCTTTCATTCCTTTTTTGAAATAATTTGTATTCCATTCTAACTTATCGCGTAAAGAAGTATCATTCTTTAATAATTCAAAAACTTTCAACGATGCACCAACAATCATCGGTGCTAATGAATTTGAAAATAAATATGGACGAGAACGTTGTCTTAATAACTCAATAATCTCTTTCTTACCTGTAGTATATCCTCCCATCGCACCTCCAAGAGCTTTTCCGAAAGTACCTGTAATAATATCTACACGTCCCATTACTTTTTTAGCTTCTAAAGTTCCCTTTCCTGTTGCTCCAATAAATCCAGCTGCATGACATTCATCAACCATTACTAAAGCATCATATTTATCTGCTAAATCACAAATCTTATCTAAAGGAGCCACTAATCCATCCATTGAGAAAACACCATCTGTTACAATGATTTTAAATCTATGTCCTGCTTCATTTGCTTTAATTAATTGCTCTTCTAATTCTGCCATATTGTTATTTTCATAACGATAACGAGCAGCTTTACATAAACGAACTCCATCAATAATTGAAGCGTGATTCAAACTATCTGATATAATTGCGTCTTCCGCACTTAATAGTGGTTCGAAAACCCCTCCATTTGCGTCAAATGCAGCAGCATACAAAATTGTATCTTCTGTTTGATAGAAATCTGCAACTGTTTGTTCTAATTGCTTATGTATATCTTGAGTTCCACAAATAAAACGAACAGAAGACATTCCAAAACCATGTGTATCTAATGTGTCTTTTGCTGCTTGAATTACTTCTGGATGAGAAGACAATCCTAAATAGTTATTTGCACAAAAGTTCAAAACCTTATCTCCTGAAGATACTGTTATCTCTGCTCCTTGTGGAGAAGTGATGATTCTTTCTTTTTTAAATAAACCATTCTCTTCAATAGCGGCTAATTCTTTTTGAAGATAACCTTTAATTTCTCCGTACATACTTATATTTTTTAGCGTTTGTTAAATACTCAATAACTACAAATGTATTATTTTTAAATCTTCTCCGGTATATAGTAGTACCTTTTTAACTACATTATACCCCATTTCTTCTAATGACTTGGCATAAGTATTCACTTGTTGTTTATACTTCTCCTCTTCTTTCCCTGTTTTATAGTCTAAGACCATTGCTTCTTTTCCTCGGACAACCACCCTATCTGGAATCGTATTCCTTTTAGATTGTTCAATTATAACTCGCTCATTATAAACAATATTATCTTCTAAAAAGAAATCAGTTAACGCTGGATGAGAAACAATACTTGCTATAATCTTATTAAAATATTCTTTCTGACCCTCTTGAATTAATCCATTTTCTAACCCTTGCTGAACTACTTTATCCACATCTTTATAAGAAGTTACAAAAGACATCAACTTATGAACTAAATTCCCGTATTCAATAGCTTGTAAATTTGTAGAATCCCACATCAAGGCTTCTCGTTGAGCAATCTTAATTGCATCAAAATTCAAGATCTCTTTTACTGGCATTATCAGCTTACTATCTTCTCCCTCTATCTTACCTTGGGGAATTGATAGTCGTTTTGGTTCTCCAAAACTATACTTTAAGTCAACATCATTATATACCCCTTTTGAAAACAAGAAATCGAGAAAGAACTTAGATAAGTTATTTTTAAACTCTCCTTTTGTCGATACATTTTTATAGCTTATAACATACAATTGTTCTTCTGCTCTTGTCAATGCAACATATAACACATTAACATTATCTAAAAGCATCTCTTGTTCTTTTCGTTCATAAAGTTCTTGTGCAAGATGCCCATACTCTACTACTTCTTTTTTTGAATCAACCAGCGCTTTCGGAAAAGCTATATTATCTTCTTGTGAGTCTATATCAATCCAGAGCTTGTCTCTACTTGGTCTTGAATAATCTTCTTCTGCAAAAGGGAATATCACTACAGGAAACTCCAATCCCTTTGACTTGTGAATTGTCATAATCTGTACGGCATTCCTTCCTTCTGGTGTCGGAATACTAAACTTTTGATAATTGGTATTCCAATAGTCTATAAAATCACTTATACCAAACTGACTCTTTAAACTTTTCTCTAATACTAAGTCTAAAAAGTATAATACATATGAATTAGTACTCTTTTCTGGCATAAAAGCATGAACAATGGCTTCTACAGCGTCATACAAAGATTTAGCGCGACATGTATTAAACGAAATTGGTATTAATTGTGAATTCAACCAATCACCAAATTCTTCTTCATCACTAATTACTAATCCTTCTTTAATGAAATCATGCTTCGTTTCACCAAGGTTCTTTTTACTTGCTACATAATAAAGAAGCATCATCTTCGCTTCTAAATCTTTATCATTTTTTAAGTAACGTAAAACATTGATAATTAACCTAACCTCACTGGCGTTATTAATCAACAATGAATCTGAAGACAAAATCTCAACACCATTTTCTGTCAGATAATTTGCCAAAACAACTCCGTGATTTCTCTTTCGAGTTAAAATAACAATATCCTTTAAATCGAACCCTTGCTCTAAAATCTTATGAATAGTATCTAACGTTGCTTTAGCGTATTGTTCGTCTTTTTCAACTGATTCATCTTCTATATTTTTTTCCTTTTCTAAAAACTCAATCGATACATATCCTCCTGACTTACTATTAACCTCTTGATAACTATTATTTTCATATAAATCCTTATAATCTTCGTTTATAAAGTTTCTCGAGATATCTTTAAATAAATCATTATTAAAGTTTATAACTTCAGCATAACTACGGTAATTCTTTCCAAGATTTACAGTCTGCTTATCTGGATTAGAAAAAGGATTTTCATCTTTACTCAATGCTATAAACTGCTCTGCCTTTCCTCCACGCCATCTATAAATTGACTGCTTTGGATCACCTACAATCATCAAGCTACCTTTTGTACCAGTTAAATCTTCGCCTGCCAATGCATTATCAATCAAAGGCACTAAGTTTTGCCATTGCATCTCTGAAGTATCCTGAAACTCATCTATGAAAAAGTGATGATACCTCTCTCCTAATCGTTCATAAATAAAAGGCGCAGGTTGATTCTGTATTTCTTCGTGAATAATTGCATTAAACTGAGTTATTGACAATATATTTTTTTCTTCTTGAATCTTATCCATTTCCAATCCAAGTGTATTCAATAGTGAAAGTGGAGTCAAGTTCTTTAGAAACGCTTGATAAAAAGCTCGTTTAGCATATTTGCTATATACTTCTGCTAAAATTTTTAAAAAATCTCCAACATACGCCTCTATCAGCTCTGTATCTTTAGCTCCTTTCTTAATCTTAACTTCATCAAATTCATGGTATCGCTTAGTTTCACCAACAGTATCTAAAACAACTCTTTCAACGTGCTTAACAAAATATTGTCCTGAGAAAGAAGTCTTATCTATTCCTTTTGCCTCAATCAAATCTAAAATAGACTGTCCAAGCTCTTTTGTTGCTTCTGTAATTCGCTTTATTTCTTTTCTCAAAAAATCTCGAACTTTCACAAAGTCTTCTAATGTTTTTTCCGAAAACAAAGCAATCTCATCTCTGTTATTTTCATTTAATAACAAAGCTCCTACGTCTTTCAACTCCTTACTAATGTCCCAACTTTTATCATTATCAGCCTTATCAATAGAGAAATCTACTAATAAGTCTGTTAGCTCCATATCTATTCCTGCTTTAGATATCACAGCATCTACTGCTTCTTGCAACAACTCATCTGAGTCTAATGACACCTCAAAAGACATTGGCAATTCTAAATCAAATGCAAATGATCTGATAACCTTATGCGTAAACTTATCAATTGTCGAAATATCAAATGAAGCATAATTATGAATAATACTTTTGATAATTCTTCCTGACTTCGCTTTTACAAAATCAGCTTTTAACCCTGTCTCTTCTAAAACTTGATCAAACATTCCAATATATTTCTCTGGAACAATCTCTTGAGAGAAACCATTTAGACAAGAAACAACCCTTGTCTTCATTTCTGCTACCGCTTTATTTGTAAAAGTGATTGCTAAAATCTTCTTATACGCATCATCTTGCCTGTCTAACAACAAGATTTTGAGGTATTCTTTTACTAAAGTATGTGTTTTCCCTGATCCTGCAGAGGCGTTATATATTGAAAATGAGGCTTTATCAGACATTATAAATTCGTTAAGCATTAACTTTTATTAAACATACAACTTTTCGCTATTAAGCATAAAATGTTTAAATTTGAAATAAAAATAATACTAATCTTTAAATAATACGAATTATGGCTTTCGAATTACCAAATCTACCGTATGCGTACGATGCATTAGAACCAAATATTGATGCACGTACTATGGAAATCCACCATACAAAACACCACAATGCTTACACTACTAACTTAAACGCAGCTATCGCTGGAACTGAATTAGAAGGAAAGTCTATTGAGGAAATCCTTAAGAATTTAGATATGACTAAGGCTGCTGTACGTAACAACGGTGGAGGTTTCTATAACCACAACTTATTCTGGACTGTAATGACACCTAATGGTGGTGGAGAACCTACAGGAGAATTAGCTGAAGCAATCAATAAAGACTTTGGTTCTTTTGCTAACTTCAAAGAAGCTTTCTCTAAAGCTGGTGCTTCTCAATTTGGTTCTGGATGGGCTTGGTTATGTGTTAAAGACGGTAAATTAGACGTTTGTGGTACTCCAAACCAAGACAACCCATTAATGCCAGGTGTTGCTTGTGGTGGTACTCCAATTTTAGGAATGGATGTTTGGGAACATGCTTATTACCTAAACTACCAAAACCGCAGACCTGACTACATTACTGCTTTCTTTAATGTAATCAACTGGGCTGAAGTTTCAAGAAGATTTGCTGAAGCTAAATAATCATTTAGCTCTTTAAAATAAAAAACTCCGGAGTTTAAAACTTCGGAGTTTTTTTATACCCTAAAACTAAAAAAGCCCATCTTGTTGATGGGCTTTTATATACTGATTTAAACTTTCGTCTAAACTTATTTTACTTCTGAAATACGCAATGTATTAACCATTCCTTTTTCAATTATCGGCATTGCCGCAAGGTTAATTACCATATCTCCTTTTGTAGCAAATCCTTTTTCTTCAACCATACGGTTAATATCTTCAATTGTCTCATCTGTACTTACAAACTTGTCATAGTAGAAAGCTTGTACTCCCCACAATAAGTTTAATTGCGTAATAATTCTCTTATTTGATGAGAAAACTAAAATATTACTATTTGGTCTCCAAGCAGAAATTTGGAACGCTGTATATCCACTATTTGTCAACGTACAAATTGCTTTTGCCTCAATATCGTTTGCCATTGTAGCAGCGTGATAACAAATATTTTTAGTAATGTATCTGTTTGTTTTAATTGTAGGCGCACTTTGAGGAACGCTAATCATTGGAGAATCCTCAACACTTTGAATAATCTGAGTCATCTTTTCGATTACTTGTACTGGGTAACTTCCTACTGAAGTTTCTCCTGATAACATAACAGCATCAGCTCCATCCATTACAGAGTTAGCAACGTCATTAACCTCTGCTCTTGTTGGTGTCAAACTTGAAATCATTGTTTCCATCATTTGCGTAGCAATAATAACAGGTATTCTTGCATTCTTAGCAACGTGAACAAGCTCTTTCTGAATCAATGGAACCTCTTGTGCAGGAATCTCAACTCCTAAATCTCCACGAGCTACCATTAAACCATCACAATAAGCTACCAATTTCTTGATATTTTTAACTGCTTCTGGTTTTTCAATCTTAGCTATAATTGGAATTTTATGATCTGAATGCTCATTAATTAACGCCTGTAAATCCATTAAATCCTCAGGTGTTCTAACAAAAGATAACGCCATCCAATCTACTTGCATTTTACAAGCGAAAATCGCATCCTTAATATCTTTCTCAGTTAATGCTGGTAATGAAACCTTTGTCATTGGTAGGTTAACTCCTTTTTTAGACTTAAGAGGCCCTCCTTGAATAACTTTAGCTTTTACTTCGTCAACTTGATTAGTTTCAACAACTTCAAAAATCAACTTACCATCATCTAATAGAATTCTCTCACCAGCGTTTACATCTGTTGGGAATTTTTTATAATTCATATAAACGCGATTTGCGTCTCCCTTGAATTCTTCTTTTGTAGAAAATACAATTGTATCACCAGGATTAACAATTACATCCTCTGCCATAACACCTACTCTTAATTTAGGACCTTGTAAGTCTCCTAAAATAGATGTTGTATAGCCAAATTCTGCATTTAGTGAACGGATTATCTCTATTTTCTCTTCTACATCTGTATAATCTGCATGCGAAAAATTGATTCTAAATACGTTTACACCAGCTTTTATCATATCGTGTAGCACTTCTCTCGAGCTTGAAGCTGGTCCTAATGTTGCTACAATTTTTGTCTTCTTTTGAATTACCATATTTTTAAAAAATTAGGTTATTTTTATTTTTTAACGTCTCCTGCTTTATTTCATAAGCAGTAGAAATTATTTTGATTGAATTTAACTTCTCAATGATTGTACCAATATCAAATTGGTAATCTGCTTCTTCTATCTTAATTAGATAATCGACTACTTTTAATTCCGGAACTAAATATCCTTGCTTTGTTATTGGATGATGAACACTTGTAAATAGTGGAGAGTCCACGCCTGATTCTGGGGTTAAAAAGGCTTTATTGGAAACTAACTTCCAATAAACATGATGATCTATATCATCATATTCAAAAAAAGAAAACGTAGCTCGTCCATCTTCTGTATGAATATCTACATCGTTCTTACTTCGTTCTAAAAAAATTTCTAAAACTGAATTTATAAAATATACCACTTTATAATCCTCTTTTCGCGAAGAATGAATAGCGATTAATTTATAATCATCATAATCAATTAAGTCATCTAATCGATATTTTACCATACCCATCTGAGAATTGTGTAT
Organism: Myroides phaeus; assembly: GCF_009799805.1. NCBI lineage: Bacteria > Pseudomonadati > Bacteroidota > Flavobacteriia > Flavobacteriales > Flavobacteriaceae > Myroides > Myroides phaeus. The sequence continues at coordinate 1,100,096 of NZ_CP047050.1, read as the reverse complement.
TACAAATATACAACTTTTATTTTGTCAGTGCCTAAGATTGACTGACAACATAGATTATCAAATTGTTAAGTTTTTCTTGATAATCCTATTTTTGTATTTGCTCTTGCAATGCAAAATAAGCTCGCTGAGAAGCTTTTTCTTCTGCTTTTTTCTTTGATGTAGCTCTTGCTCGTGCAATTACTTTCTCATCTATATAAAGTTTTACTCCGAAATATTTCACATCTTCGGCAGTATCTTCTTCAAATGTATCGTACTTAAAAGAATGCTTTCTTTTTTGACACCATTCTATCAACAAGCTTTTATAGCTTGTGATTTTTGTTTCTAATTTTTGAATATCAGCAACAGTTGACAACAACTTCTCATGAATAAATTTTTCACATGCCGGATATCCACGATCTAAATATATAGCTCCAATTAACGCTTCTAATAAGTTTCCATGGATATTTTCTCCAAATTGTTGGTTACCCATTTTACTTTCTACATTTGAAATCAGATTTAAATCTTTCCCAATTTGGTTTAAGTTTTCTCTGCTTACAATTTTAGAACGCATTTTTGTTAAGTACCCTTCATCTCCACTCGGTACTTCTAAATATAAATAGGAAGCTATTACAGACCCTAACATCGCATCACCTAAAAACTCTAATCGCTCGTAATTTATAGGATTACCAGCTTCGTCAAGCAAATTCATTGAGCGGTGTGTAAATGCTACTTTGTAATACAACATCTCTGCAGGCTTAATTCCTGTTATCTGATATACATTACGACAAAAATTCCCGTCTTCAACAGTGAAGGAACGGGAATTTCTAAAAATCTTATTTAGTAGCTTTTTCATCATTGAACGATGATTTTACTCTTCTAATTTTTTAACAAGAACACAAGCGTTATGTCCTCCAAATCCAAAAGTATTACTCATACCTACTTTAACATCACGTTTTTGCGCTTTGTTAAAAGTAAAGTTTAACTTAGGATCAATCGCTTCATCATCTGTAAAGTGATTGATTGTTGGTGGAACGATACCATGTTCTATTGAAAGAATAACTGATATAGCCTCAATAACTCCTGCAGCACCTAATAAGTGTCCTGTCATAGATTTTGTTGAGTTAAGGTTCATATCGTATGCGTGATCTCCAAATACTTTTAAAATAGCTTTTGATTCAGCAATATCTCCTAATGGAGTAGAAGTTCCGTGTAAGTTTACAACATCAACATCTTTAGGCTCTAATCCAGCATCTCTTAAACAGTTAAGCATAACATTCGTTGCTCCTAATCCTTCTGGATGTGGCGCTGTTAAATGGTGCGCATCAGCAGACATTCCACCTCCACCTATCTCACAATAGATTTTAGCTCCTCTCGCTTTCGCGTGCTCATATTCTTCTAAGATCATTGCTCCTGCTCCTTCTCCTAAAACGAACCCTTCACGATCTTTGTCCATTGGACGAGATGCCGTTTGTGGATCATCGTTTCTTGTAGATAAAGCATGCATAGCATTAAACCCTCCAATTCCTGCAATAGTAACTGCCGCTTCAGATCCTCCTGTTACCATAATATCTGCCATACCTAAACGAATGTAGTTAAAGGCATCAATTATAGCATTCGTAGATGAAGCACAAGCTGAAACTGTAGTAAAGTTTGGTCCTCTTAATCCGTATTTCATAGAAATATGACCACCTGCAATATCAGCAATCATTTTTGGAATAAAGAATGGATTAAACTTTGGAGTACCATTTCCTGTAACAAAGTTAGTTACTTCGTTTTGGAAAGTATCTAATCCTCCAATTCCTGATCCCCAGATTACTCCAGCTCTATCTAAATCTATAACGTCAAGGTCTAAACTTGAATTTTGTATCGCTTCTGCAGCACTAACCATAGCAAACTGAGCGTAGCGATCCATTTTACGTGCTTCTTTTCTTTCAATATAATCCTCAACGTTGAAGTTTTTAACCTCACACGCAAACTGAGTTTTGAAATTGGTAGCGTCAAAATATGTAATGGGTGCAGCTCCGCTTACTCCATTTATTAGGTTGTTCCAATACTCTTGAATATTATTTCCAATTGGGGTAAGGGCACCTAAACCTGTTACAACAACTCGCTTTAATTTCATAAAATAACTTTTATGGTTTGTACTTTAAAAAAAAATCCCAACTTTCACTTTACAAAAAAGGAAACATTGGGTAGTTTGTTTGATTGTATTCGTTAGATTGTTTCCAATCTGTCCTTTTCTTTTCTATAAAAATTAGTCATTAAAAAAATAATAACACCCACGTGATGTTTTACAACACACGTGGGATATTAGTTATTATTTTTTAGCTTCTTCAATGTAAGAGATAGCTTGACCAACTGTAGCAATGTTTTCTGCTTGATCATCTGGAATTTGAATATCGAATTCTTTTTCGAACTCCATGATAAGCTCAACAGTGTCTAGTGAATCAGCTCCTAAATCATTAGTGAAGCTTGCTTCTGCTACAACCTCGTTCTCGTCAACACCTAATTTGTCAACGATAATCGCTTTTACTCTTGATGCAATGTCTGACATAATCTTTAATTTTAAATTTAATTTCGTAGGCAAAAATAAAAAACTTTATTTTAAAACCTGATTTTCCATGTTAATTGTCGGTGCGAAATTATAAAAATTATTAATACTTATCGCTATTTTTCTATTTATTGTCAGTTATTATTCTTTTTTTTGTACTCAATTCCAGCACTTTATTATTTTTAATAACAACCAACAACATGAAAAAAATAGCACTATTCGCCTCGGGATCAGGCACTAACGTAGAAAACATCATCAATTACTTTGAACAGAATTCTATCGCAAATAAGTACCTTATTTTAGTTAATAACCAAAACGCTAAGGTAATAGAAAAAGCGGAAAAAAGAAATGTTCCCTTTACGATTTTTGACAGAACTATGTTAAATGATGGTACTGTTGCCTCAAAACTAAAAGAATTTCAACCTGACTTAATTGTTTTAGCTGGATTCTTATGGAAATTCCCAGAAGCAATACTTAAAGACTATTATAATAAAGTGATTAACATACACCCTGCTTTATTACCTAAATATGGCGGTAAAGGTATGTATGGCCACTTTGTTCATGAAGCAATTATTGATAATAAAGAAACAGAAACAGGAATTACAATTCATTTTGTAAATGAAAATTATGACGAAGGGGCTATTATTTTTCAAGCCACAACTCCGGTCCTTCCTAATTTCTCACCTGATGATGTTGCTAAAGCAGTTCAAGTGTTAGAACATAAACACTTTCCTATAATTATTGAAAAACTATTGTTTGCTAACTTAGATGAATAATTACCAAGTTATATTATACACTGACGGTTCTTCTCGTGGAAATCCAGGCCCTGGTGGCTATGGGTTAATTCTTGAATGGGCAGGTCGACAAGTGTTCAAAGAATTCTCTGAAGGATTCCGTCTAACAACTAATAACCGAATGGAACTATTAGCTGTTATTGTGGGACTCGAAAAACTAAAAAATCCAGGAACAAGTGTACTTGTTGTCTCAGACTCTAAGTATGTTGTGGATTCAGTATCTAAAGGATGGGTGTTCTCATGGGAGAAAAAAGGGTATAAAGACAAAAAAAATCCTGATCTATGGCAACGTTTTCTTAAAATTTATAGACAACACCGAGTAGACTTTAAATGGGTAAAAGGACATAATAATCACCCAATGAATGAACGATGTGACCAATTAGCTGTACAGGCTTCTCATAAAAAAGATGCTCTCATCGATGAATACTACGAATTAAACGATTAAACTTATATAAAATGGCTATTGAGAACCTCAATAGCCATTTTTATTACTTCCTTATTCAAGTCTATTAAAAAATAAACACTCTCTTTATCAACTTCTATTCCCTAAAATCCGTATAGTAAAACAAGCTAAAAATCTTAGTAGCAAAGGCTTTAAACGTGTATTAGTCGTATTTAAGTCGGAAATAAGTCGTAATTACCTCACCTACAAGCCTTTTTTCCGAACGAATTACGACTTATTTACAACCCAATTACGATTAAATGTCATTCTAAACTCAGGCAATCCTATACTACACCTTCAAAAAACAACTCCTCTAAGGATATTAATTGAAATTATAACCTTACTAATGGTTAGCATCATACATAATAGGAATATCTCCTTTCAAAAGGATTCTAAACTTTAGAATAGCCTATCGATTTGAAGAGACATCCTTTTTTTGAAGAAAACAGATTACATTATTCACAATTGTTGAGAAAGAAAGTTGATTAAATACACAATCTTCAGTAAAAGAACTCAAACTATCTCTTAAAAACAGATATAACCCACTGAAATAAAACACAATAATTAATATTAGGCATTAAATTTTGTACTGAAAAAAGTATTGACATATATTTGCATCTTCATTTCTTAGCAAAAAATATGAACAAATTACTGATAGTGGGGACGGTGGCCTTTGATGAAATTGAGACTCCATTTGGAAAAACAGACAAAGTACTTGGTGGTGCAGCGACATACATCGGATTGTCTGCCTCACACTTTAATGTAAAATCAGCTATAGTTTCTGTAGTTGGAGAAGATTTTCCACAAGAACACTTAGACTTACTTAAAAGTAAAAATATCGAGACTTCTGGTATCGAAGTTGTAAAAGGAGGTAAAACTTTCTTTTGGAGCGGACGCTACCACAACGATCTAAATTCTCGTGATACGTTAGATACTCAACTAAACGTTTTAGCAGACTTCAACCCAGTTGTACCTAATGATTACAAAGATTCTGATGTAGTTATGTTAGGTAATCTTCATCCAAATATTCAAATGAAAGTTTTGGACCAAATGACTAAAAAACCTAAATTAGTTGTTTTAGATACAATGAACTTTTGGATGAACTGCGCTTTAGATGAATTAAAAGAGGTTTTAAAGAGAATTGACGTTATTACAATTAATGACGAGGAGGCTCGACAATTATCTGGAGAATACTCTCTGGTAAAAGCGGCTGAAGTTATTCATGAAATGGGACCTAAGTTTGTCGTTATTAAAAAAGGAGAACACGGAGCTTTATTGTTTGCTAACAAAGATGTATTCTTTGCTCCTGCTTTACCTCTGAAAGAAGTGTTTGACCCGACAGGGGCTGGTGATACTTTCGCAGGTGGATTTACTGGGTATCTTACTCAGAGCAGCAATGTATCCTTCAGGAATATGAAAAACGCTATTATTTACGGTTCTAACCTTGCTTCTTTTTGTGTCGAGAAATTCGGGACACAGAGAATGGAAGACCTAAATGATAAAGAAGTGGTTGAAAGACTACAACAATTTAAAATGTTAACGCAATTCGATATCGAATTAACACAATAGTGTACACTTATAAGCCTCAGTTATGGGGCTTTTTTTATTTATTCAACACCAACACACACACAACTAAAAAATGAGCGACGCTTTAAAACACGAATGTGGTATTGCGGTTTTAAGACTAAAAAAACCGTTATCCTATTACAAAGAAAAGTACGGGAGTACTTTCTATCCTATACAAAAAATGTATTTGTTGATGGAGAAACAACACAATCGAGGGCAAGATGGAGCTGGCCTTGCAAGTATCAAATTAGATATGGAGCCTGGCGAACGTTACATCAGCCGTGTTCGTTCTAACAAAGCACAACCAATACAAGACATCTTCATGCAGGTTAATGGACGCATTAACGAAGAAATGCTTGAACATCCAGAGTACGTAAATAATGTTGACTTACAGAAAAAACACATCCCTTATTTAGGTGAGGTTTTCTTAGGACACGTTCGCTATGGTACTTTCGGAAAAAATAATATTGAAAGTGTTCATCCTTTTTTACGTCAAAACAACTGGATGCACAGAAACTTAATTGTTGCTGGAAACTTCAACTTGACGAATGTTCGCGAACTTTTTCAAGATTTAGTTAGCCTTGGTCAACATCCTAAAGAAATGTCTGACACCATTACTGTAATGGAAAAAATCGGACACTTCTTAGATGATGAAGTAACAGATTTATACTACAAAATTAAAGAGGAAGGCTATTCTAAAAGAGCGGCTTCTCCAAAGATTGGTGAACGTTTAGATGTTGCTCGTATCTTGAGAAGAGCTTCTAAAAACTGGGATGGTGGATTCGCTATGGCGGGAATGATCGGACACGGAGATGCTTTCGTTTTACGTGACCCTGCGGGTATTCGCCCTGCTTTTTATTATGAGAATGATGAAATTGTTGTTGTAACAAGTGAAAGACCTGTTATTCAAACTGCTTTTAATGTTCCTTTTGAAGATATTAAAGAGCTTGATCCTGGTAAAGCAATTATCATCCGTAAAGATGCCTCTGTTCACTTTGAACAAATCTTAGATCCATTACCACTGAAAGCTTGTTCTTTTGAACGTGTTTATTTCTCAAGAGGTAATGATGCTGAGATTTATCAAGAGAGAAAAGACTTGGGTAAACTTATTTTCCCAGAGGTTTTAAAGGCTATTGATAACGATACAGACAACTCTGTTTTTTCATATATTCCTAATACCTCTGAAACTTCTTTCTATGGTATGGTTGAAGGAGCACAAGACTTCTTAAACCAACGAAAAATCGCAGATATCCTTAAGCATAAAGAGGTGTTGTCTGAAGCGAAATTACAAGAAATTTTATCAGTTAAATTAAGAACTGAAAAAATTGCAGTAAAAGATGCTAAGCTTAGAACATTCATTACTGATGACAGCAGTAGAGATGACTTAGTGGCACACGTTTATGATGTAACTTATGGTGTTATTCAACCTACAGATAACTTAGTTATTATTGATGATAGTATCGTACGTGGTACTACTTTAAAGAAAAGTATCATCCGTATGTTAGATCGCCTTAACCCAAAACAAATTGTTGTTGTTTCTGCGGCACCACAAGTTAGATACCCTGACTGCTATGGTATTGACATGGCTAAATTAGAAGGTTTAATCGCTTTTCAAGCTGCTATTGAGCTATTGAAGGAAAGAAATATGTTAAGCCTTGTAGACGATGTTTACACGCGTTCTAAAGCTCAGGAAAACTTTGCTGATAATGATGTGATAAACTACGTTAAAGAAATTTACGCTCCTTTTACTGATACTGAAATATCTGATAAGATTGCAGAAATGGTAAAAGACTCAGAAATTAAATCTGACGTAAAAGTAGTATTCCAAACTATTGATAATTTACACATTGCTTGTCCTAAAAACTTAGGTGATTGGTACTTTACTGGTAACTACCCAACAGTTGGAGGAAATAGAGTTGTAAATAGAGCGTTCATCAACTACTATGAAGGTAGAGATGAAAAACCATATTAGAATACTTTAGTTATTATATATAAAAAAAGACTGCCTGTAGGCAGTCTTTTTTTATATATAATCTTTTCTTTTATTAACTCAACCAGAAATAATAAGCGATTGTAGCGATTAATACTGAACAAATAATATTCAAAATAAAACCTGCTTTCATCATATCTTTCTGCTGGATAAATCCTGTACCAAATACAATAGCATTTGGAGGTGTAGCTACTGGTAGCATAAAAGCACACGATGCTCCTAATCCAATAATCATTGAAAGTCCAAGTGGTGCAATACCTAACTCTTCTGAAATAGAAATAAAAATAGGTACTAATAACGCAGCACTCGCAGTATTTGACGTAAACTCAGTTAAGAAGATAATGAAGAAGGAAACTACTAAACCAATAGTAAAATAGTGACTTCCTTTAATCAATGAAACTAACACGTCAGCCATTACTTTACTTGCTCCTGAGTCTTTCAGAACCATACTTAATGTAAGTCCTCCTCCAAATAATAGTAAAACCCCCCAATCAACATTGTGTTGTAATTCCTTCCATCTTGATACTTGACTCACACAAATTAAAATAAAAGCCATTAAAGAGATGAAAGAGTCAAAGTTTGTAAACTTCCCTTCAAACCCTACAAAACTTGCTACTAATGGATTCAAATCATTACTAAAAATCCAACATAAAGCTGTGAAAACAAATATTCCTAACGTTAACCATCTATCAAAATTCATTGGTATTGTCTCCGTTGAATGGTTAAACCTAAAATTCAACTGTGGTCTAAAAACCAAATAAATTATACCGATAACTATTGGCAATAAGACAACTACCATAGGCAATCCCATCTTCATCCAATCAGCAAACGAAATATTTAATTGTGAAGCTACAATGGCATTTGGTGGACTACCTACCACTGTTCCCATACCACCAACACTCGCACTATAAGCTATACCTAAAAGCACAAATACATAAGTAGAACGATATTGTGTTCTGTCTAACTGACTTAAAACACCTACTACTAATGGTAACATCATTGCAACGGTTGCCGTGTTACTTATCCACATAGACAACACTGCTGTTGCACCAAACAAGTAAAATACTGCATAAGACAATCTCCCTTTTGCTAAATACATAATCTTATTGGCTATTATCGTATCAAGCTTTTGCACGTGAAGTGCTCCTGCTAACACAAAACCTCCTAAGAATAAGAAAATCGTAGGGTCAGCAAAAGATGCTAACGCTGGTTTTGTATCTGTCAATCCTAAAGCTATAGCGAGAACGGGAACGAAAATTGCCGTCGTTGTAACGTGAATAGCTTCAGTTAACCATAGTACCGCTACAAAAACTAAAAGGGCTAATCCCTTGTTAACTTGAGGTTCATATGGCAAATAATTAACTAATAATAGTAAAGTAACGACATTAAAAAATATAATGAGGTAATTACGTATAGACTTGTGAGGTCGTCTTTCTGGTTCGTAATCTAATTTCATAATATAATGTTTTCTAATTTTAACTTATATTAACAAATGTAAATTATTAAAATAATTTACACAACAAAAAGAATAGAAGTAATACGAATAAATTATTTTTTTTATCACTTAATTATATTCCAAATAATTATTACACATCTTTCTTAGATTCTATTACATTAAACTTAAATTACTTAGCTTATTTACAATTACAACCACTTCAATTATATAGCATAAAAAAACCACCCAATAGGGTGGTTTAATTCTTTTATTTAGAAAAAGACTATGCTTCTCCTTCCCATTCAGAATAAAACTGTGCTAAATAAAGTTCCATAAATTTATGTCGCTCTTCTGCCAGTTTCAACCCTGTCTGCGTATTCATTAAATCTTTTAATCGAAGTAATTTTTCGTAAAAGTGATTGATTGTAGTTCCCTTACTATTTTTATACTCCTCTTTTGACATCCCTATCTTAGGTTCAATTGCAGGATCATAAATCAAATTATTTTTATAACCTCCATAGTTAAAAGTTCTTGCAATACCAATTGCTCCAATTGCATCTAAACGATCTGCATCTTGAACAATATCTAACTCTTTAGAACGAAATTTCTGTTCAAAATTACCTCCTTTAAATGAAATATTTTCAATCCCTTTTACAACGTGATCAATTACCTCATCACTAAACGATAGATCACTCAAAAGAGCTCGTGCTTTTGTAGGTCCCACAGTTTCATCTCCACCGTGAAATTTACTATCTGCAATATCGTGCAATAAAGCAATTAACTTTACCACAGTGATATCTACTTCTCCTTCTTGTTTTGCAATAGTCATTGAACTTTTATAAACACGCTCGATATGAAACCAATCGTGTCCACTTTCTGCGTTTTCAAGTTCCTTTTTAACGTATAAAACTATTGCTTCTATTCGTTTATCCATTGTAATAATTTATTTATTGGTTTGCTATTTTATGATAGCTGGACGAACCCATTTAAAGATCTGTTCTTCTTTACCAACAACCATTCTATCAGCTACACGAGACATTCTTGTTGGAAGCTTCATTAAGTAATCTCTCGCCTTTTCTGCCTCATCTGTAAGATTAGTCAGTTCTCCAATTTGCCATCTATCAATTAACTTTTGCATAATATCAATATAATCATGCGCTGTATATACTCCTATTCTTTGTGCTGAATCTGAGAACTTCTCAAATGCATCTCCCATCTTACCTCCTGATTCTCTAATCAAGTTAGCTGGCATCGTAATTTTACGTTTCATCATATCTACAAATGCAAGCATCATTTCACTTGGATCTACTTTAAAGATACGATCTACAAACTCGCTATATGCGTGGTGGTGTCTCATTTCATCTCCAGCAATTAAACGACAAATCTTTGACAATTTGTGATCTCCATATTGCTTCGCTAACTTAGCAACACGGTTATGTGAAATATATGTTGCTAATTCTTGAAAACTTGTAAATACGAAGTTCTTATATGGATCTCTATCTGTTCCTGGATCAAACCCGTCATTAATTAAGTGTTGAGTAGTAATCTCAACTTCTTTCATATTTACTCTTCCTGAAAGATAAAGGTACTTATTTAACAAGTCTCCATGACGATTCTCTTCTCCTGTCCAATGACGAATCCACTTGGCCCATCCATTACCGCCTTCTTCTTCTTTCTGTTTAATACCTTCTACGTCCATTAACCAAGACTCATATGTTGGCAATGCCTCTTCTGTAATTGTATCTCCTACTAATACTACCCAGAAATCGTATGGTAACTCCTTTGCATATTCACGCAGTTCTTTTACATCTTCAATAAAATTCTCTCCTTCTGAATCTGGTAACAAATCAGATGGCTGCCAAATTTTTTCTACTGGTATCAAATAGTTCTCAACAAAACTATCGATATTCTTTTCTAAGAAGTGCATTACTTCTAAGCGAACATTCTTTATTGACATAATACATTTGTTTACGCCTCGCTACTTTGGGTTTGGTTTAGTTTGTTTGAGTAGGTTGGCTGTTATAATTTATTCTTTTATTCTAATTTAGTTTTGATCTTCTCTTCGATTACTTGCATCAAAGTAGGAAAATCATAGTCACCTATATTTAATGGTTTATGCGCGTACAATTTAATACGTGCCCCTAATCCATAAGGAAATTTACCAAAACGAAATAACTTCCAAGAGTTATTTATTGTCAAAGGTACTACTAAAGCATCTGGAGCAAACTTACAAAGCATCTTTACTCCGTTTTCTGAGAAACGTTTTAATTGTCCGTCTCTACTTCTTGTCCCCTCTGGAAAAATCACTGCAGATCGATTATACTTTGTTATATATTGACCTAATGATTTTATAGCTCCTAAGGCTTGTTTGGCATCCTTTCTATCTATTAGAACGGATCCTCCGTGCTTTAAATTATATGAAACACTTGGAAAACCCTTTCCAAGTTCTTTTTTACTAACAAATTTCGGATGATTGTTTCTGAAGAACCAGATCATCATTGGAATATCAAACATACTTTGATGATTCGAAACAAAAATTATCGGTCGATCCGTTGGTAATTTTTCTTCTTGTTCGAACTTATATGTTGTTCCTAAAATCCCCGTACCTGCCATTAGCCACCACACTAACCAATCCACAACTTTCTTGTGTGCTTGGTAGCCAAATAGATTAAACGCCAGCCATTGAAGTCCGTGGAAAAAAATCAATATGATTAATAGGCAAGCCGCAAAAAGGATAGAAATTGGGTACGATATTATTTTTTGCATCGATTTAGTCGTTTAAGGCAAATATACACTTTAAAAAAAAACCACCTTATTGGTGGTCTCTTTTTTAGCAATATTCTTTAAAAGCATCCATTAAGTTCTCTGCGATGATCTCGGCAGGGTGACCTTCAATGTGATGTCTCTCTAACATATGAACTAATTCTCCGTCCTTAAACAAAGCCATTGCTGGTGATGACGGTGGGAATGGGAACATGTGTTGACGTGCTGCATCTACTGCACCTTTATCTACACCTGCAAAAACTGTCACAATTTGACTTGGCTTTTTATCCCCTTTTAAACTCATAATTGCACCTGGACGAGCGTTACGAGCTGCACATCCACATACTGAATTTACAACTACTAAAGTTGTTCCTCCTTTTGCTAAAGTAGCTTCTACTTCTTCTGCTGTATGTAATGATTCAAATCCTGCATCAACTAATTCTTGACGCATTGGTTTTACTATTTCTTCTGGATACATAATATTTAATCTAAATTAGGTTATATAGCAAAGTTACATTTTTTATCAAACATAAAAACACTTGAATTATAAAGAAATGTTATACTTTACTTTTCTTACCTTTTTTCATTTTATTCAACCAAATGAATATCCCTGTTACAGGTAAACTCGTTGCTATTAAACAAACTATAAAATAAATCACTTTAGAAAATGTTCCGTAAATATCTCCAAAGTGTAATGCTCTTATTGATCCTGCAATCTTCTCTCCTATTGTTTTATCAGCAAAAATCTCCTTTTTCAAGATCTCCCCAGAATATTGATCAATAAAAACTCTATCATTTACAGTTTCATTAAATCGAGCTAATTCATTCTTATTTACTTCAAAACTACCTTTTTCTCCTTTAGGAAAACTAATCGATATTGTTCTTGCTTCAAATGGCAACTCTGCATTTCCAATCGCCATTACTTTTGACAAATCAAGTGTCTTTGTATCTTCAAGTAAAACAGATTCTGGCTTTACCTCATCTCTACCTCCAAAAACCTTCGTTCCTAATACACTACTCAATCCATCTCTATACCATTCAAAAGACCAACAAAGTCCTGTTAAAGACATAATCACAACAATAAGTAAGGTATAAAACCCTAACGTATTGTGTAAATCGTGATTAATTCTTTTCCAATTCGCTTTAAACTTAATTTTAAAACCTGGCTTTATGCTTTTCCATCCTCTAATTTTCTTTGGAAACCACAATACTAATCCCGAGATTGATAAAATCAAAAATATTATTGTTGCAATTCCTACAATAGGACGACCAATCTTCATATCTAACAATAACCATCTATGCAGTTTAAAAACTGTCATAAAAAACTCATTCGCAGGACCTTTTCCCTCTCCTACAACTGCAGCAGTATATTGGTTAACATAAATAGTCTCTCCCTTCTTTTCTTTATCAGCAAAGCCTACAGAAAAAATATAAGGCTTGTTCTCTTTATGAGACACAACTACGCGCTGTACATTACCTCCGCTCTTTTGTTCTACGGTAGCTTTCAACTCGTCTATTGGCAATACTTCTTTTTTCACCTCTGTCAATTTGTACATATCTGGCGCTAAAAATGTCTGTATCTCGCTTTTAAAAGTATAAATTGTTCCTGTCAAACAAACAATAAACAACACAAGTGAACTTGCTATTCCTAACCACAAGTGCACATCATTTATAAATGTACGCAACGAATACTTTGGCTTTGTTTTCATAGGCAAAAAAAATTGGGCTTAACCACAAAACACGACCCTATACATAGGATCGTGTTTTATTGAACTAATTAGTATTGTATAAAAAACTATTGATTAAAATCTATAAGATAATTTAGCTGCGAAGTTTCTTGGTGCAATTTCATTGATATAACCACCTCTGTAGTAAGAAGTATATCCACGCTCATTGAACAAGTTATTCATAAACACGCTTAATGTAGCATTTTTGTATTTATATGCTGCTTGTGCATTTACAGTAGTATAAGCTGCCATATCAAATGGTCTTGTATTTACATTTGATCCGTGTGCATCAGATGTTCTTGTGTATTCATTTACAGGTCTCTTTCCAACGTAGTAAACACCCAATCCAAGAGATAAGCCATCTAAAGCTCCGTCTGTAAATTTATAGTTTGCCCATCCATTAGCTGTATGCTCAGGAGCATTCATTGGAGCAGAACCATCTACGTAGTTTGGGCTATCTTGGTATCTTGCATATAAGTTTGCATATCCAAGCATCACTTCTAAATTGTTTGTAATTTTTCCGTTAATCTCTAACTCAAAACCATTACGTTTTAAATCTCCAGCAAAAATACTTTCTGTTGTAGATTGAACATTTGTATTTGGATCAATATACGGTGCTAATAAATTGCTTTGGTTAATGAAGAAGTAAGAAAAGTTAACTCCTAAATGATCATTGTACCAGTTAGATTTAAAACCAAATTCAATCTGATTAGTATCAGATGCTCCAGCATATCCTCCTCCGTGAATTAATTTATTAGATTGTCTTAAACTTGATGTTGTAGTATAAGAAACGAATGTACTAATGTTATCTTGTGGTTTAAAGATTAAACCAAACATTGGATTCCATCTATCAATTGTAGCATTCTCAGTAGTACTTCCGTTTAATCTACTGTAACGAATACCTAACATTGCGCTTAACTTGTCTCCAATTTGAACATAGTCTTGTGCCATAAATCCAATAGTTGGAGTCATTGTACGTGTTGTATTAATATCTCCAAAAACAACATCTCCTGGCAATGTGTTATTAATTGGTCCTGTAACGTCAAAGAAATCTGTATATGGTACAAGTACATCGTTACCATCTTTATCTTTACCCATTACTTGTCCAGAAGTATTTCCTGAAATAACTTTTGTTTGTCTATAGTCAAACCCTACTTGGAATGTGTGTTTTAAAATTCCAGTAAAGATATCCTTACCTACTAAATCAGCTTGGAATACAGAGTTGTAATCTCCTCTTTCACTTTCTGTCACCGTTCTTTTTAAATTTCTAAAATCTGCCCAGTCTTTAATCTTGTCTTTTTTAAGTACTGTCGCAACACTTGAAGTACGACTATCATCATTATAGATAGAAGCTGTATAAGACGTTCTGAAACTTAACTTTTCTGTCAATTGTCTCTCAAAACGAGCTACATAATTTTGAGATCTAATTGAAGTATTATCGTCGTTATATCCTAAGAATTTATTGTGAGGCATTTTATATAATGCATCAACATTATCAGGAGCTAAATTAACTGTTCCTTTGTCTGGAGTATAATCTCCATTTAAGTAATCCATTTCAAAAGACAACTTCGTTTTGTCGTCAATTTTCCAAGCTAAAGATGGGTTAATGTAGAAGTGTTCGTTATTAACGTGTGTTCTCCATCCATCATTTCTCTCATAAGAACCATTAAAACGGAATGATACTCTTTCTTTTTTATCTAATACGCGTTCAAAGTCAACTGTTGGGCGAATGTGTCCGTAACTACCTGTTCTAAAACTTACCTCTCCTCCATTTTTGAAGTTTGGCGTTTTAGTTACTAAGTTAATTACACCTCCTGCAGCTCCTAAACCATTTCCAATACCTTGTAAAATAGCAGCAGAACCTTTTATTACCTCAACACTTTCAACTCCTTGCATATCTGAAATTGCTGAAGCTGTTCTAAAGTCAGAATCCATTCCTACTCCATTTCTCAATACTGGAGTACCACGGAAACCTCTTATAGACATACTCTCCTTTACACCACCATAGCTTGCAAACTGAGTTACCCCTGCTACGTTACGTGCTGCATCTGTAATTGACAAAGCTCCTTGCTCTTTAATTACGTGATCAGATACGATACTAATTGATTGTACTTGGTCTTGTAAACCTAATGGTAGACGAGTTAAGTATTGAAGTTTCTTAACGTTTTTGTTACTTCTACCATAAACAGTAATATTTGCTAATTGACTGTCTGTAACTAAAAGAAAGTTTACTACGTCTTCTTTCTTTGAAATATTCATGTCTCTTACTGAAGCTGCATATCCAACAAAAGTAGCTTTGATTGACTGCTTTCCGTGTTTAACATCTTCTAAGATATATTCTCCGTTATCGTCAGTCTGTGCAGCATAGTTAGAGTTTTCTATATATACTGTTACAAATGACAATGGCTTATTATTTTCATCAACCACACGACCTTTTACTGTCGATGTTTGAGCCATACTTACAACTGCTCCGCAGATAGTAAATAATAGGGTATTGAATAATTTCATTCTATCGTTATGTTATTTAGACTTATTTAAAACTTAAGCAAAAGTAAAATGATTCTAAATAATAACCAAATCTTATTAAGACTTTTTTTAAATAAGAATAACGAACAATAAGTATTCAATAATAAATGGCCTTCAAAAAAGATAAAAAGACAATCCTGAATTGTTAAAAATTACCTTTAAAGTATAATTTATAATAATGATTCTCGTAATAAAGGTCCTTTATTTACAATAAGACAAGACACAAAATTGAAGACTAAACATAAATAACTCTTTTCTATAATAAAGAAAGATTTAAATATAATAGATTGGATTGTTAGTATGATAAAGAACGTGTCAAAGTGTAGTTTTAAACGTACCATGTTCGATACATCTCCCACATTAGTACCACATAAGTTCGAAAAACAAGCCTTTTTCCCGAAGATGTGTGGTACTAATGTGGTACTAATGTGAAACAAATACCAAAGAAGGCTGTAACGACAATGCTATTATGCTTATATCAGATATTAAATAGGCTTTTGAATTACCTAATAGTTTATGTAAGCTACGTAATTTAAAAACACAAAAAGAGTTATCCATTAATAAACTAACTCATTGGTTTAATAATGTTCCTAATACTTCTCTAAAACTTTTGAATAGCGTTTTGAATACATTTGAAGTTATTATTGATTTTAATGATAGAAGTACGAACGCTTCTACTAAATCTTTCCCTGCACAAGTAAAGAACTTTAGATTAATGTATATAAAGGGCAGAGATAAGACTTTTTATTTGCAGGTTAACCAAACTTGTTGCTTAATTTCCAACTTTCGTTGTTAATTATCTTTCTTATATCGAACTCACGTTAATTATATATTGTTACTGCTAAAAAAAGTAAAATGCATCTTCAATATGTTGAATATTATACTTTTCTCCAACCTTGTGAATAGCAATAATATCAAATCTTGCTTCTTCTTCTCGGTCATTTTCTTCTATATAAATATTTGCAGTCCTCACTAACAGACCTATTTTAGTCGCCTTTACAAAATCTTGTGGCAAACCAAACTCTAAAGACGACCTTGTTTTTACCTCAACAAAAACCAAGATATTATCCTTCAATGCTATAATGTCAATTTCACCTTTCTGGGCTACATAATTGACAATTAAAACCTCGTAACCTCTTTCTTTTAAATAGGCTACAGCAGCTTTTTCTCCTCCTTCTCCAATATCTTGACTCTTTGCCATACTAAATGAATTTTAATTCAACTTTTGACTCTTCTACTGATAGCTTTGCTTTTCTTCCCATAAGTAATGCTAAATTCACTTCTCCGTGTCCTGCTGGAAAATTAAAAGCAATCGGATAGTCTTTCTCTTTTAAAATAGATAGTATAATCTGTTTAGCATCATATCCAAACGGAATTGCATTATCGTGCATATCAGTCATTCCTCCTACAATCAGACCCTTTAAATTATCTAATAGTCCGTTGCGTTTTAAATTGTGCATCATTCGATCTACGTGATACAGATATTCATCTAAATCTTCTATAAACAATATCTTTCCCGCCGTATTCATAGACGACTTAGAACCTAATAGGCTATAAAGAATCGAAAGATTTCCTCCTACTACTTCGCCTTCGCCTTCGCCTAATTTATTTTCAACCTCAGGAGCTATTGTATAAATAAGTTCTCTCCCAAATAATGCTTTGTATAATGAATCTCTCGATTCAGGTGTTGATTTTGGAATACTAAAAGCCATCAATCCGTGAATTGTCTCTACTCCTAAGTTATGAATATGACTATGCAAAACTGTAACATCGCTAAATCCAATAATCCACTTTGGATTCTCAATAAATGCCGTAAAATCAATATCATCAATAATCCTAACTGTTCCATATCCTCCTCTTGCACACCAAATCGCTTTTATTGACGTATCGTTTAATTGCTGATTAAAATCTGCTGCTCTCTCTTCATCCGTTCCGCCTAATTGATAGTTGTCTAAATCAATTGTTGACCCTAACACCACTTCTAAACCCCAAGATGTTAATAACTCAATAGCTGACTCTGCTTCTACACGACTAAACTTACGTGCTGTACATACAATAGCAACTTTATCTCCTTTTTTTAAACTCTCTGGCTTTTTCATTATTACAATTTCTTTTCTTTTTTTAAAACTCAAAACTTAACTGCACAGCAATTGGTTTCTTTTTTTCATCTGTATTCAAGTTAGATAATGATACACCGATTAGCCTAACTGAATCTTTTAGCTTCTCTTGATAGAGTAATTGCTTTGCAATATCTAAAATAATATCGGCATCAGACATATAATAAGCAAAAGTCATACTTCTTGTCTGCTGCATAAAATCAGAATATTTTATTTTTAAAGTAACTGTCTTCCCCGCCACATTTTGCTTTTTCAAGCGAATACTCAGCTCCTCTACGATTCTTTCTAACTTGCCTTCTATATAAACTTCCGAACTCAAGTTCTCTTCAAAAGTTCTTTCTGTTCCAACAGACTTTATCGTACGATTAGGGCGCACTGGTGAATTATGAATTCCTCTTACTATATTATAATAGATTCCTCCTGCTTTTCCAAAGTGCTCTACCAAAAGCTCCTCACTCTTACTTTTTAAATCCTTTCCAGTGAAAATTCCCAAGTGATACATTCTATTGGCTGTTTTCTTACCAATACCGAAAAACTTCTTAATCTCTAAGGCTTCTAAAAAGGCTTCCACCTCATCTGGCTCAATTGTTTTTTGCCCGTTAGGCTTATTGTAATCACTTGCTATCTTAGCTAAAAACTTATTGACAGATATTCCCGCAGAGGCAGTTAATCCAAGTCGATCATATATCTTCATCCGTATCTCGTTAGCTATTAACGTAGCACTTGGACAACCAATCTTATTTTCTGTAACATCTAAAAAAGCTTCATCTAAAGCCAATGGTTCAACCAAATCAGTGTACTCATAAAAAATACTGCGAATTACTTTTGATACTTCTTTATAGCGTTCAAACCTTGGTTTCACGAAAATAAGATGCGGACAATTCTTTTTAGCCATAGCGCCACTAATAGCACTTCTCACACCAAACTTTCTTGCTTCATAGCTTGCTGCGGCAACCACTCCTCTCTCTTCACTTCCTCCTACAGCAATTGGTTTTCCTCTTAATTCAGGGAAATCAAGTTGTTCTACAGAAGCGTAAAAAGCATCCATATCGACGTGTATAATCTTACGATTCATTCATTCAGATAATTATAAATCAAAATTAATAGATTTTTTCACCTCTCACTACTTAAAAAAATTCATTTTTTTAAAATTAAACAGCACTTAACCTATACATTTTTATAAATTTGTATTGACTATGATCAAATTTATTGAGACTATTATAGTTTCACTTATTATAAATCAAACTTTTATAATATTCTCACTATTAATCTCCTAAGTTGGCTTAGGATAACAATTAAAAAAAAAGAAGCTATTAACAATGAATGATTTTTTAACACAGGCATTTGTCTTTTTATTTGCCGCGGTTGTATGTGTTCTAATTTCCAAGAAATTAGGAATGGGGTCCGTATTAGGATACTTATTTGCAGGAGTACTTATTGGACCATTTGCTCTTGGTTTTGTAGGACAAGATGGTGCTGATATTATGCACGCAACAGAATTTGGTGTTGTAATGATGCTATTCTTAGTTGGACTTGAATTAGACCCTAAAGAATTCTGGAAAATTAGAAATGAAATAATCGGTTTAGGAACAGCACAAGCTGCAGGAACAACAATTATTGTTGCTGCTATTGCACGTTGGGGACTGGGCTTAAGTATTGGTACTGCTATTACAATGGGTTTTGTAATTACTATGTCATCTACGGCGATTATCTTACAAACTATTTCTGAAAGAGGTTTAAACAAATCAAACGCAGGTAAATCAAGTTTTGCCGTATTACTATTCCAAGATATCATGGTAATTCCTGTAATGGCAATTATCCCATTATTAGCTGTATCTACTAAAGAACCTATTGCAACGGCTGCAGGTGGTAGCTGGCTTGATGGTGCACCTGTTTTTATGAAAACTCTTGCTATCTTAGGTGCAATCTCTACTATTTTCCTTGTCGGAAATTATATTGTCAATCCTTTATTCCGTTCTGTAGGTCGCCTACAAATTCGTGAAATATATACCGCATCTGCTTTATTGCTTGTTATTGGAGTGTCTTTATTAATGCAACAAGTAGGACTAAGCCCGGCATTAGGTGCATTTATCGCTGGTGTTGTATTAGCTAACAACCCTTATAAACACCAGTTAGAAAGTGATATCGAACCATTTAAAGCGCTCTTACTCGGTATCTTCTTTATTGCCGTTGGTTCTACAATTAACTTTGATATTATTGTTAACCAACCCCTAATCATCCTTAGTTTATTAGTTGGCTCAATGGCTATCAAAGCAATTGTCTTATTAGCAATTAGTAAATGGAAAAAATTCCCTAAAGATCAGTCTTTCCTTTTTGCTATTTTACTATCACAAGTTGGTGAATTTGCTTTCGTGATCTTAGCTTTAGGAAAAACAATTAACTTAATTAATCAACAATGGTATGATTACTTATTGGCTACTACAGCCTTGTCAATGGTAGTTACACCAATCTTATTGTTATTAAATGAGAAGTGGATTTCTCCTTATTTAGGATTAACTCCTTCTGCTACTGAACAACAAGAATACGACGACTTATCACATATTAGTGCTGAAAAGAAAATCGTTATTGCTGGTTTTGGAGACTTCGGAAATACTATCGGCCGTTTATTACAAGCAAATGATATTCCTACATTAGTATTAGACAACGACTCGGAACGTGTAAATCACCTTCGAAAATTAGGGTTTAACGTATATTATGGAGATGCAACATCTATCAATATTCTAAAATCAATTGGAGTTGACCAAGCCGATTATGTAATTGCAGCAATGGATCCACCAGAAGTGAATCAACATTTAGTTGCGGTACTGCGTAAAAACTTCCCTAATGTAGAAGTTATTGTTCGTGCTAAAAACCGTAAGAATGCTTATGAATATCTTCAAGACGGTTTAACTGAGGTTTATAGAGAAACTTTCTTTACTGCTGTTTATGTTGGAGCAACTATGTTAGAAAAAGTTGGTCTAAGCCACGAAGAAGCGAGAACGCAAAGCGAATTATTCATTAAGAGTGATAGAGCTTCTCTACGAAAATTAGCGAAGAATATTCACAACTTAGAGGATTATATCAATGTGTCAAGAATGGAATTTGCAGAACAATCAAGTATGCTTAAAGACAGCTTAAAACACAAAAGAAACCCAAGTACAGATGAATTTAGACAAGAGTAAATCTACTTCTCTGTCTCAACACATAACAACTACTTCTCTGAAGTATATACAAAAAAAGGATGCTATATAGCATCCTTTTTTTATTGATATAAGCTCATTAACAGTACAAATTATTAATGATGCCCTTCTTCTTTTTTATCTTTTGAATCGTTCTTCCCATTTAAGTTATTTGGATTCTCAACTACACCACCTGCTGTTGGTAAAAAGAACTCCATTGGAAAGTTTTTAAAGTGTCTCCAAGTAGCTTTTGTAAGCTCTTTTGTTTCTCTAAATGGAATATTACGAGAGCGGAAAGCTAAGAATAATGATAATCCAAAACTTACCATAAAGTTCATAAATCCAATTAACCACATCCCGATAAACGCCATTACTAACATATCTACTGGTGCATCAAATCCAGACCCGTAAAGTCCTAATGCGATATTACCACTGACAAAAGTAATGTGTCGAATATCAATTCCTAATCCAATAAAAGCACCTATTGTACCACACGTACCCATAAATACCCCAAACCAAATATTAGAAACCAAACCTGGCCATTTTGTATCTATCCAATTTGCTAAACTCGTTGTTCTCTTAATACCAAAGTTTCGCTTTAATACAGGGTGCTCTTGAATACGGTACAACACCTTATTGTGCTTATTCTTATTCGATACATTACCTGAGATAATTCCAGATAAGAATAAGAAAATACCTGCAATACCTGCGTGGAATAAAGCTCTTGATTTAATTGGATCTGCATCTACTAACATCTTCTCCCAATCATGAGCAGCTATATTAACATCAAAAACAGTATCTATACTCCAAATCAATAATAAAGCTACTGGGAACGCTAATATCACGTTTCCAATAAAAGCAATAAACTGAGATCTGAACAATCTTGCAAACAACTTAGCAAAGCCAATGTGCTTTTCTACGTTATCAATATGTTGTTTACGACCATCTTCAATTGCCTTAATAATTGTAGCAGCTGTCATCGCTGGTTGCTTCGTTGCTAAAGTAAATCCAAGCAAATAGATTAAACAGAAACCAACCGCATAGTTTAAACTATACAACATAGCCTCTCCAAAAGCACTCACATCAGCGTGGTGTGCAAATACTTTAAAAATACATAAGAAACCAACTACAATACCCGCACCCATTGATCCTTTAAACATATTCCAATACTCCTTACCACTATTAGTAATATAGTGCTCACCAGTCTTGGCAGTATGCTGTGTAATCTCGTAAGATATTAACTGTGTACTTTCTTTTATTAGCCCAGAAACGTTGTACTTATAGCAGTTATATTCGATTAGCTTTAAGGCTAAATTAATCGAGTTCTTTTGTTTTAGTTCAGCCGTATCCTCTTTAATTACCAATAAAGAGATCAATACGTTTACACGTGATAACTGTTGACGTAAACGAAGTAAACTTTGGTTTACCTTGATAGAGATACCATACTTCGAACTATTTTTAAATGCCTGATTAACGAACTCCTGGCATTGCTTCTGTAGGATTACAATTTGCTTATAATTAATATCACTATCATATAAGAATTTCATATCTCCATTCTGAATACTCTGCAGAATAATTGTAAACTCTTGCTCCAAAGCTCTAAAAGGGCTTTCTAAGTGAGAGTATTCTGGAACCATATTAATGATATTACTCTCCATTGCTCTACCACTCATACGTTGAGTAATAATATCAATTGAGCACAATAGCTCGTTTAACACAGAGCCTTCCTTGTTATCATTAAATAAATCAGTAAAATTCAACTCTTGAAACAACTCTAATAACTGTGTTTCCGGAATCATACTCACCCATTCAGCATCTGTATGCTTATAAAACGCTTGGTTTAGCACATACTCATACGTATCCTTCTCTGGTTGATAAGGTAACACCTTAGCCCACAACCTTTTTTTAACCTCTCTAAAAAACTCAGAATCTTGTAAAATCCCCGCATCAGAAACCATACGACTGAAATGGCGATTTGACAATAATTCTTTTAAATATTTAGATAAGGCTATTCTCTCTACCTCGTGCGTTTTTAAATATGCTAATAAAGCATCAATAGAAACACGTTTTACTTTCTTTACATTATTAGGTCTAAAAATATGCACTAAATCAACTATAAAAAGTAAATCATCTGTTGCATATACCTTCCCGTCAATAACATATTTATTAAACAATTCTTCAACCCCTTGAGGAGATTGTAACATATGTCTTAATTTCATTTGTAAAAAATTTCAGCTTTTATAATAGTTAGTGAAATAAATTCGCTTATTTTGGTATAAAAATACATTTTATTCTTATAATCATGGTAGAAATAGAAAGAAAATTTTTAGTAAACTCTCTGAATTTCATCAATGAATCTCATAATTCTAATAAGATAACCCAAGGTTACTTGAATTCTTCTGCTGAACGCACAGTTAGAATTAGGCTAAAAAATAAAGACGCATTTATTACAGTTAAAGGTAAGAGTAATTCCTCTGGTACAACACGTTTTGAATGGGAAAAAAAAATAGACTATAACGAAGCCTCTCAATTGCTTGAGTTATGTGAGGATTTTGTGATTTCTAAAACTCGATACCTTGTCAAAAAAGGGCTGCACGAATTTGAAATCGACGTTTTTCATGGTGAAAATGAAGGGTTAATTATAGCAGAAATAGAGCTTAAAGATGAAAATGAAGCTTTTGCTAAACCCGATTGGTTAGGGGAAGAGGTTACTGGTCAAATTGAGTACTACAACTCTTACATTGCCAAAAACCCTTATAAATTGTGGAAATAATTATTTAACCACTTTAATATCAACTTTTAATAATCCAGCTTTTTTGCTATCTGAGATTTTCATAAAAGCTTTTTTGGATAAATCAATTTCACGCCCTTTGACAAAAGGGCCTCTGTCATTGATTTTAACTTTAACAGATTTATTATTTTTTCTGTTTGTAACTTTGACAACAGTATTAAAAGGTAAAGTCTTATGTGCGGCTGTCATCCTCGAATTGTGGAATTTTTCCCCACTTGCGGTACGCTTTCCATTAAACTTTTTGTGGTAATAACTTGCAACAACATCTGTTTTATATTCCTTTTTCCCCCTATTTGAAGATCCTTTTGTAGTTGAACAACTTGTCCAAAAAGACACAAAAAGCAGTAGGAATAAACAACTTATTACTCTTTTAATCTTACTCATTTTCTGCTACAATCTTTTCAATCTTCACATCAAGTACTCCTCTTGCATGATTATCTGTCAAATCGTGAAAAGCTTTCTTAGAAATATCGATTCCTCTTCCTTTTACAAAAGGTCCTCTATCAGTAATTGTCAAAATAACAAAGCGTTTGTTTTTTAGGTTAGTTACCTTAACCTTAGTACCAAACGGCAGTGTTTTGTGGGCTGCAGTGTATTTGCTATTATCAAATACTTGTCCGCTTGCCGTTTTTCTACCCGTAAATTTATCGTGGTAATATGATGCTTGAGTATCGTCAGAAACCAACTCAACTTCTTCTTCACTATCAACTATAGAATCGTTAATATTAGGTAAACTATCGGCTAACACAACTGGTGTTCCTTCTGCCTTTACAGTTCCCTTAATTACATTAGTTGTTCCTCCAAAACTTGAAAGGAGTACAATTACTAATACTGATAATATATATTGATATGTTTTCATGATATTTCTATTATAGCTGATATTATTTTGCAAGAAGCATACCACAAAAAAAAGGAGTCCATTGTGGACTCCTTTTTTATATCATTTAATTTTATTCGAATTATGCGAAAATACTTGGCAACCAAGCACTCCATGGAATTCTCGATAAGATCAAGATTAATCCTAATGCATAGAAAATAGCAAACTTCTTAAATTTAGCATTGCTATCTGTCGCTTTCTTGTGTTTTGACCATCCGATTGTAATCAAGACAATTGCAATAATGTTAATTAATGGGTGCTCTAAAGCATATAATCTTAACGTTGAATCTTTCATAGCTACACCAAAACCTTGTACCATTGGCGAAACGAAATATAAAATCAACCCTAAAAGTAATTGAATATGTGTGAAGATTAACCCGAATAAACCTAATTTACGGTCTTTCTCTGTAAACTCTTTTTTCCCTGCTAATCCAGCAAAAGCATTGATAACTACGATCAACAAGAAGATTAACGCTAAATATGCTACTCCTGAGTGTGCTTGCTTAATAATTGTACTGAAATCCATATTGATGTTATTAGTTTAAAGGCAAATATACTTAAAACTCTTAAATAGACGCTCCTAAAGAATATTTTTACAACTAATTCAGAGGATGCTTATTTAAACATTTAGCAGTGGAAATAATTTACTATCTTCATAATCTTATATTTCATTACTAAATTGCTTCAGCAATCAAACTTTTTTGTAACTACTTATAATAATAATGAAAAAACTTTACTTACTATTAAGACAATATGCACTTCCTATTATAGCTATAAGTATCATCTTAAGTTTTACAATGGATATTAGTCTAACTGCTTTTGTCCCCTTGATTGCAATAGGTATGTACCTTGTGTATTTCTTTAGTTTTAAAAAAGAAGAGCTCTTCTTTTGGAGAAACAATAAGGTAAACTTCTTCTTTGTAGTTTTTTTGCTTTACGGTTTAGCATTGCTAATTATTGGAATAATTCGTTTTTTAATCAACATACTATAATATGAGCCACCAATTTCAATTGGATAGTTTAATCCATCAAATAGACAATCGCACAATATTGCACGGTGTATGTTTATCGGCAAAAACAACTGATATTATTGGAATTGTTGGAAGCAATGGTACCGGAAAATCTACTTTACTCAATATTTTATTTGGGGCAATTAAAGCAACTCAAATATTTATTCGAGTTGATAATCAAGTTATTTTAAACAGGCATAAACTAAATAAGTATTTTTCTTACAAACCGCAATTTCTCATGTTTCCTCCTAACTTAAAGGTGAAGGACTTATTTACTTTGGAACAACTAACAGATACGCCTTTCTTAAATCACTTAGATTTGAAGATCAAAGAATTATCTACAGGGGAACAACAATTCTTACAGACACTATATGTGCTCAACCTACCACAACCATTTTGTTTGTTAGACGAACCTTTTGCTGCTATTTCGCCCATTATGCAAGAACAACTAATGGCTATCATACAAGATAAATCAAAAGACAAGTGCATTATCTTAGTAGATCATTATCACGATTTATTAACAAAAGTTTGTACAAAACAATTTCAATTAACACAAGGAAGCTTAATTCAAATCACACATTAAGGCCAATAACCTCGTATGGTAAACCCTGCATTTAAATTAAAACATTTAATTCCAATTCGCGTATTTTATACTTTAAGTGAACATCCAATCCCTTTTGATTACTTGTATAAATTATAGCAGACTTACATAAATAAGTCCACCCCCTTATACCTTTATCAGAATAGAATATAATTTAGAATGACCAAATAACGGCTCTAATAAACAAAAAGCACAGACCATTTTACAATAGTTAGATTATTAATAAAGGGGCACAGTGCTAATTAAGTTTAGCTTGTAGCCCAACACATTATCTATTATTTAAAAACTGCTACTTCTTCCAATAATAAAGAGAATTTCAAGGTTTTCTTTATACTTTTTTATGGTTTAATTCTGAGTGCTCCCATAGTGCTTCCATAATGCTCCCATAATGCTCTCGTAATGCTTACATAAGAATTATGTAAAACGCATGGTTGCATTAAGGTATGATTTACATAGCATTATACGAGCATTTACAGCCAACTCTACATGAAAAACAGACAAAAGAAGTAAGACATACCCAAAAATATGGCATAAAAAAAGTGCTTTTGGAAAACCAAAAACACTTGCTAACTAATTTAATCTGATATCTATTTTTTTAAGACAATCTCAATAACTCCTTTTGCGCCCAAGTCACCGTATTTACCAATAGCTTTTTCACCTTTTAACACTGACACAGACTCAATTCTATCACTATTAATTTCATTCATTTCCTCTTTGTTAATTTTCACACCATCAACAAGTATAATTCCATCAAAATCACTTTTTGACTGCTTTGAAGCAACAACAGTAAACTTAGATAGTTCTCCATCTTTTTTCATTTCACTTAAAGATTTAATCGTTGAAACCTCGAGAACTTTCTTATCCGACGGTGTTCCAAACTTAGCAGTTGCATCTTCTTTTTTATAAAAACTAATTGCTTTTATGTCAGTTGGATTAAGATTTAAAGCATAAAACTCTTCTTTTGTATATGTTTTACCTTCGTGAAAAAATATTGTATTATCAAGTTCTTGCTCTTGTAATTTTCTTTTCTTGCCTTTAACGTTCTTTAATCGATCTTCATTTTCAGCTCGCCTTTTTGCACTTTCTTTTTCAAGTCTTTCATTTCGAGCTTTTATTTCAACAGAAACTTCTTTTTTTCTCTGCTCAATTTGAGCTCTTCTCTCCTCTACTAATGCGCTTAATTTTTCGTTTTCTTTTGCTTGCCTTTCATTAATTTCTTCTCTTTTATTCGCAATCTCTCTTTTTCTCTCTTCTATTATTTTTTTATTATCGGCAATTATCCCTTTCTTCATTTCTGCAAGTTCAGCATGACGAACTTCTAAATCACGATGAATTCTTTCTGCCTCATCTTTAATTTGGTCTGCCTTTAACTTTATAGTTTCTACTTCTTCAATAGTACCATTTTTTTCTTCTTGCTTAGACTGTAATTGTCCTTCTGCAATAGTCACTGGTTTAGTCGTATTATATGTATTCTCTTCTACTTCAAAAGGATTTAATAATTCCTCACTTACTGATTCTTCAAAAGAAGCTTTTGCTAATTCTTTTGCTTTTACACTAACTTGGAAAAAGAAAAAGAAACCTGCTATAACAGGTGTAATCATAATAAATTTTAATTTTTTCATAATGGTTGATTTTTGTGTGTTTAGCATTAATACACGTTTCCTTAAATCAGAAGTTGAAAAAGAGTTAACCATTGGTATGTGGTTACTTTTGTCAAGCTCAAACTGAACTAAGGTCATTTGATAGTCATAAATATCAACTCGCTTACTCACTTCTTGATCTACGATGTATTCTAAATTTAGGTTTATAGCTTTTTGTAGTAATATTAAAATTGGATTGAACCAAAAAAATGTTTTAACTAATTCAATTAATAAAATATCTATACTATGCTTTTGCTTCACGTGAATATATTCATGCTCTAACACAACATCCAAGCGATCTATTGTTCCATAATTACTTGGTAATACCACCCATTTCCAGAAAGAATAAGCCTCATTCGTTTTATAATCTACTAAAACATTGTTACCTAAGGAACTACGATTCAACTTCCGAATATGAGAGCACAACCTATAACTTTTAGTTATGAACCAAGATAAAAAAACAGCGGTAATTACAAGATAAACTGTAAACAATTGTTTTTCAACTGCAAATTGACTCCAAAAACTGATTGGCTCTGTAATTATCGCTTCATTTTCTATAAAATCTGTAAGATTAGATAAGTTTACTGTTTGTTGTTCTACATAAACTGTTTTTGTAACAGTTATAAGAGGTAATAAAAAACTGCTAATAATTCCGATCAAAAAATACTGTCTATTACTTTTTACAAAAGTTTCCTTTCTTAAAAAGGCAATGTAAAACAGGTACACAATCGACAAAAGCATATTTACCTTTAATATATATAATAAAGTAGGTGTCATAAGCGATGTTTTTTGGGTTGAGATAAATTATTTTTTGTTTTTTTCGATGATAGTCATAATCTCATCTAATTCTTCTTTACTTAGCTTTTTGTCTTTAACAAAGAAATTGACAAGGTTACTAAATGAATTGTCAAAATACTTCTCCATTGTCTCTTCCATAAACATCTTGCGATAATCTTCCATTTTTACAATTGGATAATATTCATGCGACTTCCCATAAGCCTTAAAGCCAACCACACCTTTATCAACTAATATTCTAATAAATGTTGACATTGTATTATAATGTGGTTTAGGTTCTGGTACATGTTCTAAAATATCATTCACAAATCCTTTTTCAATCTTCCAAAGGATTCTCATTATCTCTTCTTCTTTATTTGTTAGCTTTTCCATACTTGTAATTTTATAATTCAAACATATAACTAATAATTTAGTTTTCAAACTATTTTTTTAGTTATACACCAAAAAAACAAAAAAAAGCCCTGTAAAATTTATGATTACAAGGCTTTTCGGAGTATAGTAACAGAAAAATTAGTTCGCTAAATTCAGAATACTTAACAACTGCTTTGGTTTTAAGTATGAAAAATATTGATATATAATCTCTAAATTTGAATTGAGGATAACCAATCCGGGAAAGCTATTTTGTTTTCCCAAGGCTAAAGCTAGTTCGTGTTCACCCGATTTTAATCCTCTCTTTTTAAACTTAAATAGGTGATCTTTGAACTTTATATCTTCTTTTGTTTCAGCATTAAAAGATATATAATAGAAATCCTTATTTAATTCTTTAACAACTTCACTGTCTTTAAATGTTTTCTTTTCCATTAAAGCACAGTAACTACACCAATCTGTATGTAAAAACACAACAACAGGTTTTGGATTTTCTTCCATCAGTGTTTCTAAATCAGAAAAAGTAATTTCCTTGGGTTGTGCTATACAGACAAACCCAAGAAAAAAACCTAACATAGAAAAAAAGAAATTTCTCATTTTATATTTTATATTGTTAACTGACGTTTCAACTTTTTAAAAAATATTGTAACGTACACCAATAAATCCACGAATACCTTGTAATGGTGTGTAACTATAATCATTTGGTTCAAAAATAACATCTGTGCGACCAGGAGGAGGTGTTACACCATTTCCAGGTTCTCCAAATGGATCCCACCAACGAGCAATAGTATCTTCTTTAGGAAGGGTATTAAATAAGTTTTTCACTCCTCCATAAATCTCAAGTCCATTAGTAAATTTCTTAGTTACTTGTATATTAGCTAACATAGTCCAAGGAGAATATTCTGGTCTATAATCATCTTCTACTCTTGGCAAACGCATCGGACCTTTCCAATCTCCAGTTAAATCTGCACTAAATCCACTTCCAAAATTATAACTTGCAATAATATTTCCTGACCATTTAGGTGCGTGGTAAAGTTGGTTGTGTTCTCCATCTTCTTTTCTAAACACATCCATATAAGTAGCACCCGCCATCAACTTCAATGGAAAGTCAAATGTTACATCAACATTTAACGATACCCCTTGTGATATCGCATGTCCATCTAAGTTTCCATAGATAATTTTAGTTTGATCTGTATCCGTATCTGCATCAATTTTATTTGTAAAATAGGTATAGAAACCATTGATATCAAAATTAAATACCCCAAAATCAGTTGGCAATTTAACTGTATAGTTTAAATTGGCATTGTATGATTTTTCTGGGTCTAACTTTTCTGCAAACACAACTTCTCTTGCCCCTGTTAAGGCTCTATGATCTTCTGTAAACACATTTACAACGCGGAAACCTGTTCCAAAACTTGCACGTAATGTGTGGTTTGAATTTGGTGTAAACTTATATCCAATACGTGGTGAATGAATCCCATAGTGATCTTTGTCATAATCAAAACGATATCCTAATAACAACTTATTTTGTTTATTTAAAGTCCATTCGTCTTGAATAAATACTCCTGGAATTGGTCTGTTATCTGGTTCATTTTTCACTAAACCATTTTCGTCATAAATTCCCGTAGCACGAGTATTGTCATCGTAATAAGTGTATTTAAAAGATGCTCCTAATAACAAACTATGGTTTCCGATATTCTTATCCCAATAAGCTTGCGCAAAAGCTACTTGTTGTTTTGCATCATAAGATTCTGGACCATACATAGAGTTTTGTTGATGATAGATATACGAGAATTGAGTATAAATATTCTCAGTTGTTGGCAATTGATACATTCCGATTGCCTCAAAACGATTAGTGAAAATACTTTCAGCATAAACCTCTTCTCCTCCTCTATGCTTTTTACGTTGCCAATTAGTTTCTCCTCCCCAACGGTCTTCATATACATAACGCAACGCTAAACTTGCAACTTTGTCATCTGGCCTTTTTAAAGAAAACTTATTAAACAACGATACACGATCTTGTAAGGTAACATCCGTAAATCCATCATTATTTTTATCTTTTCGCTCTCCGTATTTGAAATAATTTCCACCAAATAACCCATTTACCTTTTTTCCTACTTTATAACTTGCACCTAAGTCTAAATTGTTTTCTAACCAAGTAGATGTAAATGCATTAACACTTAATTTTGCAGCGTGCTCTGGATCCTTTGTGATAACATTTATAATACCACCCATTGCTTCTGTACCATACAAAGAAGATGCTGGCCCTTTTACCACCTCTACTCTTTCAATTAAATTAGTAGGAATACCAAATAACCCGTAAACTGTTGAAAGGGATGATACAATTGGCATTCCGTCAATTAAAATCATCGTATAGGCTCCTTCCATACCATTAATATGAATATCTCCTGTGTTACAAACATTACAATTTAGTTGTGGTTGAACCCCATTAATCATTTGTACCGCATCAAATAAGCTTGATGTTGGATTCTTTTCAAAAAAAGCTGGTGTATAA
Organism: Myroides phaeus; assembly: GCF_009799805.1. Lineage (NCBI taxonomy): Bacteria > Pseudomonadati > Bacteroidota > Flavobacteriia > Flavobacteriales > Flavobacteriaceae > Myroides > Myroides phaeus. The sequence continues at coordinate 1,068,432 of NZ_CP047050.1, read as the reverse complement.
ATTTCAACTGGAACGACTGCTTCAGATTTTAAAACTGGCTTTAATGTTCCAGAAATCACAATTTCATCTAAGTTTGAATCTTCTTCTAAAGAGAAATTGACAGTGACTACTTCGCCTTCTTTAACAGAAACTTTTTTTGTTGATTTCTTAAATCCAACAAACTCAGCTTTTACTGTGTAAGTACCCTCTTTAAGCTTTTCAAAAATATATTCTCCCTTTTCTCCAGAGTTTTCACCCTTATTTGTTCCTTCTAATACGACGGTAGCAAAAGACAGAGGCCTTCCTCCCGAAGATACTTTCCCTTTTATTGTTTGTGCTTGAGTGGGTAATACACAAACAAGGGCTAACAAAAAACTATTTATTATACGCATAAAAATATATTTATATAAACCTATTATTAAAATTTAGACAAAGCTAAAAATATATTTGTAATTAAAAAAAATGTAACTTTGTATTTATTAAAAAAATAATTCAATGCTTACCTATTCAGAAGAGAACTATCTAAAAACCATATTTCACCTGTCTTTAGGACAGAATCAGGGTATTTCAACGAATGCAATTGCTGCAAGAATTGAGACTAAAGCCTCGTCTGTAACTGATATGATTAAAAAACTTAATGAGAAAAAACTGATTAAGTATCAAAAGTATCAAGGAGTAACGCTTACACCTGAGGGGTTAATGGCTGCAAAAATGATTGTGAGAAAGCATCGTTTATGGGAAGTGTTTTTAGTTGAAAAATTAGCTTTTAGCTGGGATGAAGTACACGATGTAGCTGAAGAGTTAGAACACATCAAGTCAGAAAAGCTAATTAATAAACTGGATGCTTACTTGGGTTATCCAACAGAAGATCCACACGGAGACCCAATTCCGAATGCAAAAGGTGAGATTAAGCAAATTGAAAAACAACTTCTTTCTGACGTTAAACCAAATATCAAAGTCGTTTGTGTTGGCGTAAAAGATTCTTCTTCAGAATTTTTACAATATTTAGATAAACAAAAAATTTCATTGGGAAGTGAAATTGAAATTATAGAGATTGAACCATTTGACCAATCTTATGTGATTAAAATTAATAATCACGATATTACGATTACCAAGAAAATTGCAAGTAATTTATACGTGACATCAAAATAATAAAAGAAGGGCTTATAACATTGTTTAAAGCCCTTCTTCTTTTTTATAATTTTTCTAACTACTGTTGTATAACTCTGAATTGAGGGCTAAAGTTTGTAGTTAAACATTCTCTTTTCTGTGTTCACTCTCAAAAAAGGTATCTAAATCATTAATTATTATCCTGTTAATGATTTTATTTTTCACAAAAAAGACAAAAGACCTTCTATTCCAATTTGCATTTAATAATTTTGCACCTCCAAAAAACATAATAAGATGAAAAAGCTATTTACCCCTTTAATACTGAAAAATCACACTTTAAAAAATAGAGTTGTGGTTTCGCCTATGTGTCAATACTCTGCTGAAAATGGTTATGCTACAGATTGGCATTTGGTACACCTTGGACAATATGCCATCGGACAAGTTGCTGCAATTATTCAAGAGGCAACTGCTGTAGTTCCCGAAGGTAGAATTACCTATGCTGATTTAGGAATTTGGGATGATACACATATTGAAAAGTTGAAACAGATTACCTCTTTTATCAAACAACAAAATTGTGTACCTGGAATTCAGTTAGGGCACGCAGGAAGAAAAGCAAGTTGTGAAAAACCTTGGATTAACAGAAACCAGATTGCTCCTTCTCAAATAAATGGTTGGCAAACGGTATCAAGTAGTGATGTTCCTTTTAATTTAGAAGATGTTCAACCAAAAGCCTTGTCAAAAGAAGAAATTGCAAATACAATCGAAGCTTTTAAACAAGCAACACGCAGAGCAATTGAAGCAGGTTATGAAATCATTGAACTTCATGGAGCACATGGGTACTTAATTCATCAATTCTTCTCTCCGTTAATAAACAAAAGAACGGATGAGTATGGTGGTAGTTTTGAAAATAGAATTCGTTTTGCCACAGAACTTGTTGCTGCAATTAAACCAGAAATAACAACACAATCGTTGTGGATTAGAATATCTGCTACAGATTGGGCTGAAGGAGGATGGAATGTTGAAGAAAGTGTGAAGTTGGCAAAAATTCTAAAAGAAATGGGGGTTGAAGTAATTGATGTTAGTTCAGGTGGAGCTGTACGTCATCAAAACATAACTTCTGGACCAAACTATCAAGTGCCTTTTGCTGAAATAATTAAAAAACAATCAAACCTTATTACAGGAACGGTTGGTTTAATAAAAACAGGAATACAAGCTGAAGATATCCTTCAAGAAGAAAAAGCTGATTTTATTCTATTAGGACGCGAATTTTTAAGAGATCCACACTTTGTAATGAATGCTGCTGTAGAACTAAATGAAGATATTGCTTGGGCTCCTCAATATGAACGTGGAAAAGAATAATTAAAATAACAAATATTTAAAACTCAAATAACAAAAATGAACAAAAGTTTAATTGCCTTAGCAATCGGAGGTCTTGCGATTGGAATGACTGAATTTTCAATGATGGGGCTTCTGTCAAATTTAGCGGATGACTTAGCGATTAGTATTCCTAAAGCGGGGAATTTTATTTCCATATACGCAATTGGTGTTGTCGTTGGTGCTCCTTTATTGGTAATGTCTTCAAATAAATATGCTCCTCATAAAGTGCTTATGGCATTAATGTTAATGTTCTCATTATTCCATACATTGTTTGTCTTATCTCCAGGCTATACAACTTTATTGATTACAAGATTTATGTCTGGACTACCACACGGAGCATTCTTTGGAGTGGGGTCTGTAGTAGCTACACGTCTTGCTAAACCAGGTAAAGAGGCACAAGCTGTAGCCATTATGTTTGCAGGACTAACCACGGCAAATTTAGCCGGAGTACCTATCACAACGTACATTGGACAAGTGTATTCTTGGCGAGTTTCTTATGGTATTATTGCAACATTAGGAATTATATCTACTATAGCTATTTCCTTGTGGGTACCAAAGTTAGAAGCCGATACAACTACCAATACAAAAAAGCAATTAGCTTTCTTTAAAACACCTATTGCCTGGGTTTTAGTAGCCTTAATTTCAATAGGAACAGGTGGTCTTTTTGCATGGATTAGTTATATCAAACCAATGATGATGAATATTCCGATGATACCGGAATCAAATATTCCTTTCATTATGACGCTTGTAGGTCTTGGAATGTTTTTAGGAAACTTTGTTGGTGGAAAAATTGCAGATACTTTTTCTCCTTCAAAAGCAGTCATTTTCTCATTCTTATCAATGGCAATTTGTTTAATAGTAGTATATTATACTGTTCATATCCAATGGATGGCTTATGTGATGTCTTTGGTTACAGGATTAGTAGCATTTACAATTGGTTCTCCTTTACAAATGATGTTAATCAAAAGTGCTAAAGGCTCAGAAATGCTTGCTGCATCAGCAGGTCAAGCATCGTTTAATATCGGAAATGCATTAGGTGCTTCTTTAGGAGGATTGCCAATTAGCTATGGATTAGGATATAATTCTCCAGAATGGGTAGGAGCAGGATTAGCTTGTTGTGGAGCAGTTTTAGCTTACACTTTTGTTCAAATGCAAAAGAAAGTAGCGTAAACAACCACAAATCTTCAATATAATATTGTTGGTTTTCACACTTCATTCGCAATAAGTTTATAAATTTGTAGAAATATTTTTAACAATGTATAGAACGCATAATTGCGGAGCCTTAAGAGCTTCGGATATAAATACAGAAGTTACCTTATCAGGATGGGTAAGCAAGCATCGCGACAAAGGTTTTATGATTTGGGTTGACTTACGTGACCGTTACGGTATCACACAGTTAATTTTTGATGCTGACAGAACTGAAAAAGCAGTTTTTGAAGCAGCTAAAAATCTTGGCCGTGAGTTTGTTGTTCAAGTAACAGGAAAAGTTATTGAACGAGCTTCTAAAAACCCAAATATTCCAACAGGAGATATTGAAATTTTAGTAGAGTCGTTAACAGTACTTAATGAATCAAGTGTTCCTCCTTTCACAATTGAAGATGAAACTGATGGTGGGGAAGATATTCGTATGAAATACCGTTACTTGGATATTCGTAGAAATCCAGTTAAAAACAATTTACTTTTCAGACATAAAGTAGCGCAAGAAGTTAGAAATTATCTTTCAGCTCAAGATTTTTGTGAGGTAGAAACTCCTTACTTAATTAGCTCTACTCCAGAAGGAGCACGTGATTTCGTGGTACCTTCTCGTATGAATCCAGGTGAGTTTTATGCATTACCTCAGTCTCCACAAACTTTCAAACAATTGTTGATGGTAGGTGGTATGGATAGATATTTCCAAATTGTGAAATGTTTCCGTGATGAGGATTTACGTGCTGATAGACAACCTGAGTTTACACAAATTGACTGTGAAATGGCTTTTGTTGAACAAGAAGATGTAATGGATACTTTTGAAGGTTTAACTAAACACTTATTGAAGTCTGTTCACGGTATTGAAGTAGATAAATTCCCTCGTATGACTTTCGAAGAAGCAATGCGTAAGTATGGTAATGATAAACCAGACATTCGTTTTGGAATGGAATTCGGAGAGTTAAACGAAGTGGCACAACATAAAGATTTCGGTGTGTTTAATAGCGCTGAATTAGTAGTTGGTATTGCTGTTCCAGGAGCTGCAACGTATACACGTAAAGAAATTGATGCACTTATCGAATGGGTAAAACGCCCTCAAGTTGGTGCTTCAGGAATGGTTTACTGTAAATGTGAAGCTAATGGTACTTTCAAATCTTCTGTAGATAAATTCTATGACCAAGAAGACTTGAAAAAATGGGCTGAAGCAACAGGAGCTAAAGAAGGTGACTTAATTTTAGTACTTTCTGGACCTGCAAACAAAACAAGAGCACAATTAAGTGCTTTACGTATGGAGTTAGGTAACCGTATGGGATTGAGAAAACCGAATGAGTTTGCTCCATTATGGGTTATTGACTTCCCTCTTTTTGAGTGGGATGAAGAATCTGAACGTTACTTTGCTATGCACCACCCGTTCACTTCTCCTAAAAAAGAAGATTTTGCATTGTTAGATACTGACCCAGGAAAAGTACGTGCAAATGCTTATGATATGGTTCTTAATGGTAACGAAATCGGAGGAGGTTCTATCCGTATTCACGATAAAGCTACTCAAGAAATGATGTTTAAACATTTAGGATTTACTAAAGAAGAAGCTGAGAAACAATTTGGTTTCTTAATGAATGCTTTCCAATACGGAGCACCACCACACGGAGGTCTTGCTTTTGGATTAGACCGTTTAGTTTCTATCTTAGGTGGACAAGAAACAATTCGTGATTTCATCGCATTCCCTAAAAACAATTCAGGACGTGATGTTATGATTGATGCACCAGCAACAATTACACCAGAACAATTAAAAGAACTTCACATTTCTGTGAATCAAGAATAACAAAAAAGGGAGCTTATAGCTCCCTTTTTTATTTCATTTTATATGCTTTACTTACCATTGTAAGTATTCATTGAATTATTTAACCCTGCCAAAGCAAACTCTTGAATTGCTTTTGAGGCAGTTTTTAGCCTTTCTGGGAGCACTTCTTTTTCCTCATCACTCCAAGTACCTAAAACGTAATCTACTTGCTGTCCTTTCTTAAATTCGTCACTAATACCGAATCTAAAACGTGGATAGTTACTCGAATTTAAAACACCTTGGATACTTTTTAATCCGTTATGTCCTCCATCTGATCCTTTAGCTTTAATACGGATTGTACCAAAACTAAGATTCAAATCATCTGTTACAACCATAACATTTTCTACAGGTATTTTTTCTTTCTCCATCCAATACTGCAAAGCCTTACCGCTTAAATTCATATAAGTATTTGGCTTTAATAACAATAGTGTTCTTCCTTTTATTTTGACTTCTGCAAGAGAACCAAGCTTTACTGTCTGCCAATCACCACCTAACTCATTAGCAATCTCATCAACAACTTTAAAACCTATATTATGACGCGTATGAATATACTCCACTCCAATATTTCCTAATCCTACAATTAAAAACTTTTTCATTATGCTAATAACAAATTTTATATTCTATTACAAAAGTAAACTAATACCAAACTATGAACAAACAAAAAAGCGCTTGTGAAAATCACAAGCGCTTTTAAAAACATATCTCTTGGAAAAATTATTTTTTCTTTGGAGTAGCTTTTGCTGCTTTCGCTGCTTCTTGAGCTGCTTTCATAGCTGCACGAGAAATTCTTACTTGACAAACAACAGTGTTGTCTGTGTGTAATAATTTGTAGTTATCAACTGCAACATCAGTAACGTATAATTTGTTACCCATGTCTAAGTTAGAGATGTTTACTTCTACGAAATCAGGTAAGTTAGCTGGTAAAGCTTTAACTTTTAATTTACGTAAGTTTAAGTTTAATACACCTCCGGCCATAACACCTTTAGATTTACCAGTAACTTTTACAGGAACTTCTAAAGTAATTTCTTTATCGTCATGTAATTGGTAGAAATCGATGTGCATGATGCTGTCAGAAACTGGGTGAAATTGGATATCTTGTAAGATAGCGTTGAATTTCTTTCCGTTTTCTAACTCAATTACTACAGTGTGTACGTTTGGAGTGTAAACCAAGTTTTTGAATGCTTTTTCCTCTGCAGCAAAGTGTACTGCTGGTTCTGTTCCTCCGTATAACACGCAAGGTACCATTCCAGCATTACGTAAGGCTTTAGTTGATACTTTACCTACGCTTTCTCTTTCTGATCCTTTAATCGTAATTGATTTCATTTAAATATATTTAAAAATTAATAAATTCCTATACTACAAATGTTTTGCTAATAGATTCATTTGAATGAACATTATGCATAACTTCTCCGAATAATGGAGCACAGCTTAATACTTTAATCTTGTCACAAGGTTTTTTCAATGGAATTGAATCTGTAACGATTAACTCTTGAATAGCTGATTCTTCTATTTTCTCATAAGCACTTCCTGAAAGGATAGCATGTGTACAAATAGCACGTACGCTTAATGCTCCTCTTTCCATCATCATATCAGCAGCTTTTGCAAGAGTACCACCAGTATCAATCATATCATCAACTAAGATAACATTTCTACCTGTTACATCTCCAATAAGCTCCATTTTATCAATAATGTTAGCTTGCTTTCTTTGTTTATAACAAATTACTACATCAGAAGATAAAAACTTCGAATAAGCATAAGCTCTTTTAGAACCTCCCATATCAGGTGATGCAATTGTAAGATTATCTAAGTTTAAGCTTTTTACATATGGTAAAAAGATTGTTGATGCATATAAATGATCTACTGGTCTTTCAAAGAAACCTTGAATTTGATCAGCATGTAAATCCATTGTCATAATACGTGTCGCACCAGCTGACTCTAGTAATTTTGCAACTAATTTCGCTCCAATTGGAACACGTGGTTTATCCTTTCTATCTTGTCTAGCCCATCCAAAATAAGGTATTACTGCAGTAATGTGTCTTGCTGAAGCACGTTTGGCTGCATCACACATTAACAATAATTCCATTAAATTATCTGATGAAGGGAATGTAGAACATACTAAGAAAACTCTTCTCCCTCTAATTGACTCTTCAAAAGAAGGTTGAAACTCTCCATCACTATAATGAGATAAAGTTACTTTTCCCAATTCTACTCCGTATGCTTTTGCAATCTTCTCTGCGAGTTCAACACTCTGAGCACATGCAAAAATTTTTGCGTCTGGTTCGAAATATGACATTACTTTTAATTAGTTGTTATGTTGTTAGTTAGAGCTTAACTATGATTATTAAGCGATGCAAATTTATAAAATATATATTGACAAAACGATTTTTTTTCTTTTTTTTCTTTGTAGCTAACTTTTTTTTTCTACATTTGCACTCACAAACAATAAGTCATCAGCCCGGATGGCGGAATTGGTAGACGCGCACGACTCAAACTCGTGTTCTTCGGAGTGTGGGTTCGATTCCCACTCCGGGCACAAGCAAAAACGCAACACCCTTATAAAACAGAGTGTTGCGTTTTTTTATTACCAAATTTGTATAGTTTTTGTATACTTCAGCTAATATAAAGTACCTTTAAATTTCTTTACTTACAAAACCATTTTACATGGATTCATCTAAACCTACATATATTTCTTTCGAAGATGCAAAAAGAAAACTTGAAGCTTTTTGTGCCTACCAAGATCGTTGCCATTTAGAAGTTATTAATAAGCTATACAATCTAAAAGTAAGTTCAAATATACATGATGATATACTGGTACATTTAATAGAAACAAACTTCTTAAACGAAGAGCGCTTTGCGTGTAGTTTTGCACGAGGAAAACACAGAATAAGTAGTTGGGGAAAGTCTAGGATAATTATGGAGCTTAAAATGCGTAAAATAACACCTTTCCTAATAAAAAAAGCTCTTCAAGAAATCCCAGATGATTTATATTTTGAAACTTTAAATAGAATTAGTCATCAAAGATGGAATTCAATCAATGAACCTAATATTTTAAAGAAAAAACAAAAGCTACAAGCTTATCTATATCGCAAAGGGTATGAAATGGAATATATTTATGATTGTATCAAACAACTTGAAAATGATATGTGATTTCTTTTACATGATCCTAATATGATTCCCCTTATTAATTATATCACTTATAAAACAAATACATAAAAAGCTTGTTTCATTTTAAACTTTGCTCAACTCAAAAAGTATACTTTAATACACCGAGAATTTATAATCAAATTTTATCTAATCATTTAAACATTCTCCTATAGCAACAAGTCATCTTAAAATCGTATTACAAATTTTCAGTAATATAACTTATACATTTATAACTGACAAACTACATACAATCGCTATATCTCCTATAAGTCAATAGTAATTTCCCTCCCAAAGTAGCAGGATATCGAAACTTCTTCTATACCCCCAGATACAGGCAAAAATTGACTACATTTCATTCTAATTCACTTTTTGAATGATCATTAATGATATATAAATAGTATCGCAAAGTATTTATAAAAGTAAATTGTGCACTCCAGAATGATAATCATTGACTTCAATATTGTATTAATGATTATAATAATGAGTTATTTACTACATATTAATACAAGAAAGAAGGGATACAAACAAAGTACTTTACATCAAACTCCTTCTAATCATTAATTGTTTTCAATACAGATAAAACTTAAAAATTTCTACTTGATAACATCTTCCCCAATATTTAATACCAGAATATAAATACTTGCTATGAACTTACATTAGCGATCTAGTATACCTATATTCAATTACTCAAACACAAATACTTTCAACTTCTCATTTATATGATCTATTGAATATAAATATCTTTTGAACAACTCTCGCTATTACTTGTACATCTAAATTATTTCACACACCAAGATAAACTTTTCAACTATTGTTATAGCACTATCTATTAAACTTAGTATATCCTCCAATTATATGCATTCTTAAATACTATTGATTACTCTATACTACTTATTCTATTATTCAAAGTATAAGCTAAATTTTTTCTACTATTTATACTAAACTTCATTGTATTAATCCCATTGTAGGATCTATAAATACTTTAGGAAAAAACTACTAAATAATACATCAATAAAAAAGGAGCTATCTTAATCAAGATAGCTCCTTCAATTTAGAGCAAAAAAAAATCCCCAACCTCATAGAGATTGGGGATTTCAAAAGAAAGGCGGTGTCATACTCTCCCACTGGTTAGCAGTACCATCTGCGCTAGCGGGCTTAACTTCTCTGTTCGAAATGGGAAGAGGTGAGCCCCGCTGCAATAACCACCTTAAATCGGTTGTTACCCTACGGATAACTAATATTTTTATATTAAGTTACTTAACTTTATACTATACAGTACTTTTTGATTTGAATCTATTATCCAATTTATTGCTTAGAAAGTTGCCCTCTCCCTGAATTTAATCAGGGAGAGATACACATAAGCTTACGGGTTATTAGTACTACTCGACTTTGACATTACTGTCTTTACATCTATAGCCTATCAACGTGGTCATCTTCCACGACCCTTTAAAGAAATCTCATCTTGTGGTGGGTTTCGCACTTATATGCTTTCAGCGCTTATCCCTTCCCAACGTAGCTACTCTGCGATGCCCCTGGCGAGACAACAGATGCACTAGAGGTTGGTCCAAATCGGTCCTCTCGTACTAGAATCAGATCCACTCAAATTTCTAACGCCCACAGTAGATAGAGACCGAACTGTCTCACGACGTTCTGAACCCAGCTCGCGTGCCACTTTAATGGGCGAACAGCCCAACCCTTGGGACCTTCTCCAGCCCCAGGATGTGACGAGCCGACATCGAGGTGCCAAACCCCCCCGTCGATATGAGCTCTTGGGGGAGATCAGCCTGTTATCCCCGGCGTACCTTTTATCCTTTGAGCGATGGCCCTTCCATGCGGAACCACCGGATCACTATGCTCTACTTTCGTACCTGATCGACTTGTTTGTCTCTCAGTCAAGCTCCCTTATACCATTGCACTCTACGCACGGTTACCAAGCGTGCTGAGGGAACCTTTAGAAGCCTCCGTTACTCTTTTGGAGGCGACCACCCCAGTCAAACTACCCACCAAGCAATGTCCTTCCTTACGGAAGTTAGATCTCAAATAAGCAAAGGGTGGTATTTCAACAATGACTCCACAACGCCTAGCGACGCCACTTCAAAGTCTCCCACCTATCCTACACATCACTTATCCAAGAACAATACTAAGCTATAGTAAAGGTGCACAGGGTCTTTTCGTCCCACTGCGGGTAATCGGCATCTTCACCGATACTACAATTTCACCGAGCTCATGGCTGAGACAGTGTCCAGATCGTTACACCATTCGTGCAGGTCGGAACTTACCCGACAAGGAATTTCGCTACCTTAGGACCGTTATAGTTACGGCCGCCGTTTACTGGGGCTTCAATTCAATGCTTCTCAACAATTACTCACCGATAACATCTCCTCTTAACCTTCCAGCACCGGGCAGGTGTCAGGCCCTATACTTCATCTTACGATTTTGCAGAGCCCTGTGTTTTTGATAAACAGTCGCCTGGACCTTTTCACTGCGGCCAGCTTGCGCTGGCGACCTTTCTCCCGAAGTTACAGGTCTATTTTGCCTAGTTCCTTAGCCATGAATCTCTCGAGCGCCTTAGGATACTCTCCTCGACTACCTGTGTCGGTTTACGGTACGGGTACTTATAACCTAAGTTTAGAAGCTTTTCTTGACAGCCCTTAGGCACACTATCTCTTCGTCCGTAGACTCCGAGTACTATCGCATTTCTCCAAGTCCGACGCATTTTACTATCAGACCTATAGGTACGTGCTTCAACGAACTATTCCGTCAGTTCGCGGTGCTTTCATCACTGTGTCACTCCATCACTGTTATAAGTAGTACGGGAATATTAACCCGTTGGCCATCGACGTCCCCCTTCGGGTGTGCCTTAGGTCCCGACTAACCCTCAGCTGATTAGCATAGCTGAGGAAACCTTAGTCTTACGGCGTGCGGGTTTCTCGCCCGCATTATCGTTACTTATGCCTACATTTTCTTTTCTAAAAGGTCCAGCAATTCTCACAAATCACCTTCAACCCCGTTAGAATGCTCCCCTACCACTCACGCATTAAGCGTAAATCCATAGCTTCGGTAGTATACTTATGCCCGATTATTATCCATGCTCGATCGCTCGACTAGTGAGCTGTTACGCACTCTTTAAATGAATGGCTGCTTCCAAGCCAACATCCTAGCTGTCTGGGCAATCAAACCGCGTTTTTTCAACTTAGCATACATTTGGGGACCTTAGCTGATGGTCTGGGTTCTTTCCCTCTCGGACATGGACCTTAGCACCCATGCCCTCACTGATAATTATCATTACTTAGCATTCGGAGTTTGTCAGGAATTGGTAGGCGGTGAAGCCCCCGCATCCAATCAGTAGCTCTACCTCTAAGTAACTATCGATTATCGCTGCACCTAAATGCATTTCGGGGAGTACGAGCTATTTCCGAGTTTGATTGGCCTTTCACCCCTACCCACAGGTCATCCGAAAACTTTTCAGCGTTAAACGGTTCGGTCCTCCATTTAGTGTTACCTAAACTTCAACCTGCCCATGGGTAGATCACACGGTTTCGCGTCTACCACTACTGACTAAAGCGCCCTATTAAGACTCGCTTTCGCTACGGATCCAGACCTGAAGTCCTTATCCTTGCCAGCAACGGTAACTCGTAGGCTCATTATGCAAAAGGCACGCCGTCACCCAACGAATGGGCTCCGACCGCTTGTAGGCGTATGGTTTCAGGATCTATTTCACTCCGTTATTCACGGTTCTTTTCACCTTTCCCTCACGGTACTGGTTCACTATCGGTCTCTCAGGAGTATTTAGCCTTGGCGGATGGTCCCGCCGGATTCAATCAAGGTTTCACGTGCCCCGACCTACTCAGGATACCACTATTCTTATCTTCTCTTACTTGTACGGGACTATCACCCTCTTTGGTTTACCTTTCCAGGTAATTCTAATTAAATCCGCAAGAAATATCGTGGTCCTACAACCCCAATATTGCCGTAACAACATTGGTTTGGGCTATTCCGCGTTCGCTCGCCACTACTTGCGGAATCACTTTTGTTTTCTTCTCCTCTGCCTACTTAGATGTTTCAGTTCAGCAGGTTCGCCTCCTATTAGGATAATATGTCTTCAACATACTGGGTTGCCCCATTCGGATATCTACGGATCAAGTCGTGTGTGCCGATCCCCGTAGCTTTTCGCAGCTTATCACGTCCTTCTTCGCCTCTGAGAGCCTAGGCATTCCCCATACGCCCTTATTTTGCTTATGTGCTTACAATTCTTTCGAATCGTACTTTCTATAAATTTTATTATTTTTGATTCTTTTCTAACTGTATTAGTTAAGTATCTCAATATGTCAATGATCGTTTTGAACTTGCGTTCTTGTGGAGAATATCGGAGTCGAACCGATGACCTCCTGCGTGCAAGGCAGGCGCTCTAGCCAGCTGAGCTAATCCCCCATAGATATAGATATTTGTGTTATCTGCTTCCATTGGGTTGTGGATAACGCAACCTCTATAATTTCCTTTTAAACCCTTAATGTATTAGTAGTCCCGGGCAGACTCGAACTGCCGACCCCTACATTATCAGTGTAGTACTCTAACCAGCTGAGCTACGAGACTCTGTATACTTAAGTGTTGTATTTTGAACTAACAGCGAGAGTAAAGTATTAATTACTAATTTTTTCTCTAGAAAGGAGGTGTTCCAGCCGCACCTTCCGGTACGGCTACCTTGTTACGACTTAGCCCTAGTTACCAGTTTTACCCTAGGCAGCTCCTTGCGGTCACCGACTTCAGGTACCCCCAGCTTCCATGGCTTGACGGGCGGTGTGTACAAGGCCCGGGAACGTATTCACCGGATCATGGCTGATATCCGATTACTAGCGATTCCAGCTTCATGGAGTCGAGTTGCAGACTCCAATCCGAACTGTGATCAGCTTTTGAGATTCGCATCCTGTCGCCAGGTAGCTGCTTTCTGTACTGACCATTGTAGCACGTGTGTAGCCCAGGACGTAAGGGCCGTGATGATTTGACGTCATCCCCACCTTCCTCACGGTTTGCACCGGCAGTCTTGCTAGAGTTCCCGACATTACTCGCTGGTAACTAACAATAGGGGTTGCGCTCGTTATAGGACTTAACCTGACACCTCACGGCACGAGCTGACGACAACCATGCAGCACCTTGTAAATTGTCCGAAGAAAAGTCTGTTTCCAAACCTGTCAATCTACATTTAAGCCCTGGTAAGGTTCCTCGCGTATCATCGAATTAAACCACATGCTCCACCGCTTGTGCGGGCCCCCGTCAATTCCTTTGAGTTTCATTCTTGCGAACGTACTCCCCAGGTGGGATACTTATCACTTTCGCTTAGCCACTCAGTCCGAAAACCGAACAGCTAGTATCCATCGTTTACGGCGTGGACTACCAGGGTATCTAATCCTGTTCGCTCCCCACGCTTTCGTTCATCAGCGTCAATAAGTACGTAGTAACCTGCCTTCGCAATTGGTATTCCATGTAATATCTAAGCATTTCACCGCTACACTACATATTCTAGTTACTTCCATACTATTCAAGTCAAACAGTATCAATGGCCGGGTCTTAGTTAAGCTAAGAAATTTCACCACTGACTTATCCAACCGCCTACGAACCCTTTAAACCCAATAATTCCGGATAACGCTCGGATCCTCCGTATTACCGCGGCTGCTGGCACGGAGTTAGCCGATCCTTATTCTTACAGTACCGTCAAATCACTACACGTAGCGAGGTTTCTTCCTGTACAAAAGCAGTTTACAATCCATAGGACCGTCATCCTGCACGCGGCATGGCTGGTTCAGAGTTGCCTCCATTGACCAATATTCCTCACTGCTGCCTCCCGTAGGAGTCTGGTCCGTGTCTCAGTACCAGTGTGGGGGATCTCCCTCTCAGGACCCCTAATCATCGTTGCCTTGGTATGCCGTTACCACACCAACTAGCTAATGATACGCATGCCCATCTTCTACCGATAAATCTTTATTAATCAAATGATGCCATCCAATTAAACCATGGAGCATTAATCCGAATTTCTTCGGGCTATTCCCCTGTAGAAGGTAGGTTGCATACGCGTTACTCACCCGTGCGCCGGTCTCTATTAAGCAAGCTCAATATACCCCTCGACTTGCATGTGTTAGGCCTGCCGCTAGCGTTCATCCTGAGCCAGGATCAAACTCTTCATCGTATATTTTTAATTTCGTTAATTAGCAAGTTAATTCAAATGTAAACATTTGCCTTACTCTCTTAATTTTTGCTGTCAATCCAATATGTCTATGAACGTGTCTTCTTATTTATAATCCCACTTGTGTTTCAAAGCGAGTGCAAAAGTATAACCTTTATTTTTATAAAGCAAATTAAATTTACTCTTTTTTTATAAAGTTATAATTTTTACGATATGTAAGTAGATAAAAAAATCCTTGCTGGAAATCAGCAAGGATTTCAAAAGAAAGGCGGTGTCATACTCTCCCACTGGTTAGCAGTACCATCTGCGCTAGCGGGCTTAACTTCTCTGTTCGAAATGGGAAGAGGTGAGCCCCGCTGCAATAACCACCTTAAATCGGTTGTTACCCTACGGATAACTAATATTTTTATATTAAGTTACTTAACTTTATACTATACAGTACTTTTTGATTTGAATCTATTATCCAATTTATTGCTTAGAAAGTTGCCCTCTCCCTGAATTTAATCAGGGAGAGATACACATAAGCTTACGGGTTATTAGTACTACTCGACTTTGACATTACTGTCTTTACATCTATAGCCTATCAACGTGGTCATCTTCCACGACCCTTTAAAGAAATCTCATCTTGTGGTGGGTTTCGCACTTATATGCTTTCAGCGCTTATCCCTTCCCAACGTAGCTACTCTGCGATGCCCCTGGCGAGACAACAGATGCACTAGAGGTTGGTCCAAATCGGTCCTCTCGTACTAGAATCAGATCCACTCAAATTTCTAACGCCCACAGTAGATAGAGACCGAACTGTCTCACGACGTTCTGAACCCAGCTCGCGTGCCACTTTAATGGGCGAACAGCCCAACCCTTGGGACCTTCTCCAGCCCCAGGATGTGACGAGCCGACATCGAGGTGCCAAACCCCCCCGTCGATATGAGCTCTTGGGGGAGATCAGCCTGTTATCCCCGGCGTACCTTTTATCCTTTGAGCGATGGCCCTTCCATGCGGAACCACCGGATCACTATGCTCTACTTTCGTACCTGATCGACTTGTTTGTCTCTCAGTCAAGCTCCCTTATACCATTGCACTCTACGCACGGTTACCAAGCGTGCTGAGGGAACCTTTAGAAGCCTCCGTTACTCTTTTGGAGGCGACCACCCCAGTCAAACTACCCACCAAGCAATGTCCTTCCTTACGGAAGTTAGATCTCAAATAAGCAAAGGGTGGTATTTCAACAATGACTCCACAACGCCTAGCGACGCCACTTCAAAGTCTCCCACCTATCCTACACATCACTTATCCAAGAACAATACTAAGCTATAGTAAAGGTGCACAGGGTCTTTTCGTCCCACTGCGGGTAATCGGCATCTTCACCGATACTACAATTTCACCGAGCTCATGGCTGAGACAGTGTCCAGATCGTTACACCATTCGTGCAGGTCGGAACTTACCCGACAAGGAATTTCGCTACCTTAGGACCGTTATAGTTACGGCCGCCGTTTACTGGGGCTTCAATTCAATGCTTCTCAACAATTACTCACCGATAACATCTCCTCTTAACCTTCCAGCACCGGGCAGGTGTCAGGCCCTATACTTCATCTTACGATTTTGCAGAGCCCTGTGTTTTTGATAAACAGTCGCCTGGACCTTTTCACTGCGGCCAGCTTGCGCTGGCGACCTTTCTCCCGAAGTTACAGGTCTATTTTGCCTAGTTCCTTAGCCATGAATCTCTCGAGCGCCTTAGGATACTCTCCTCGACTACCTGTGTCGGTTTACGGTACGGGTACTTATAACCTAAGTTTAGAAGCTTTTCTTGACAGCCCTTAGGCACACTATCTCTTCGTCCGTAGACTCCGAGTACTATCGCATTTCTCCAAGTCCGACGCATTTTACTATCAGACCTATAGGTACGTGCTTCAACGAACTATTCCGTCAGTTCGCGGTGCTTTCATCACTGTGTCACTCCATCACTGTTATAAGTAGTACGGGAATATTAACCCGTTGGCCATCGACGTCCCCCTTCGGGTGTGCCTTAGGTCCCGACTAACCCTCAGCTGATTAGCATAGCTGAGGAAACCTTAGTCTTACGGCGTGCGGGTTTCTCGCCCGCATTATCGTTACTTATGCCTACATTTTCTTTTCTAAAAGGTCCAGCAATTCTCACAAATCACCTTCAACCCCGTTAGAATGCTCCCCTACCACTCACGCATTAAGCGTAAATCCATAGCTTCGGTAGTATACTTATGCCCGATTATTATCCATGCTCGATCGCTCGACTAGTGAGCTGTTACGCACTCTTTAAATGAATGGCTGCTTCCAAGCCAACATCCTAGCTGTCTGGGCAATCAAACCGCGTTTTTTCAACTTAGCATACATTTGGGGACCTTAGCTGATGGTCTGGGTTCTTTCCCTCTCGGACATGGACCTTAGCACCCATGCCCTCACTGATAATTATCATTACTTAGCATTCGGAGTTTGTCAGGAATTGGTAGGCGGTGAAGCCCCCGCATCCAATCAGTAGCTCTACCTCTAAGTAACTATCGATTATCGCTGCACCTAAATGCATTTCGGGGAGTACGAGCTATTTCCGAGTTTGATTGGCCTTTCACCCCTACCCACAGGTCATCCGAAAACTTTTCAGCGTTAAACGGTTCGGTCCTCCATTTAGTGTTACCTAAACTTCAACCTGCCCATGGGTAGATCACACGGTTTCGCGTCTACCACTACTGACTAAAGCGCCCTATTAAGACTCGCTTTCGCTACGGATCCAGACCTGAAGTCCTTATCCTTGCCAGCAACGGTAACTCGTAGGCTCATTATGCAAAAGGCACGCCGTCACCCAACGAATGGGCTCCGACCGCTTGTAGGCGTATGGTTTCAGGATCTATTTCACTCCGTTATTCACGGTTCTTTTCACCTTTCCCTCACGGTACTGGTTCACTATCGGTCTCTCAGGAGTATTTAGCCTTGGCGGATGGTCCCGCCGGATTCAATCAAGGTTTCACGTGCCCCGACCTACTCAGGATACCACTATTCTTATCTTCTCTTACTTGTACGGGACTATCACCCTCTTTGGTTTACCTTTCCAGGTAATTCTAATTAAATCCGCAAGAAATATCGTGGTCCTACAACCCCAATATTGCCGTAACAACATTGGTTTGGGCTATTCCGCGTTCGCTCGCCACTACTTGCGGAATCACTTTTGTTTTCTTCTCCTCTGCCTACTTAGATGTTTCAGTTCAGCAGGTTCGCCTCCTATTAGGATAATATGTCTTCAACATACTGGGTTGCCCCATTCGGATATCTACGGATCAAGTCGTGTGTGCCGATCCCCGTAGCTTTTCGCAGCTTATCACGTCCTTCTTCGCCTCTGAGAGCCTAGGCATTCCCCATACGCCCTTATTTTGCTTATGTGCTTACAATTCTTTCGAATCGTACTTTCTATAAATTTTATTATTTTTGATTCTTTTCTAACTGTATTAGTTAAGTATCTCAATATGTCAATGATCGTTTTGAACTTGCGTTCTTGTGGAGAATATCGGAGTCGAACCGATGACCTCCTGCGTGCAAGGCAGGCGCTCTAGCCAGCTGAGCTAATCCCCCATAGATATAGATATTTGTGTTATCTGCTTCCATTGGGTTGTGGATAACGCAACCTCTATAATTTCCTTTTAAACCCTTAATGTATTAGTAGTCCCGGGCAGACTCGAACTGCCGACCCCTACATTATCAGTGTAGTACTCTAACCAGCTGAGCTACGAGACTCTGTATACTTAAGTGTTGTATTTTGAACTAACAGCGAGAGTAAAGTATTAATTACTAATTTTTTCTCTAGAAAGGAGGTGTTCCAGCCGCACCTTCCGGTACGGCTACCTTGTTACGACTTAGCCCTAGTTACCAGTTTTACCCTAGGCAGCTCCTTGCGGTCACCGACTTCAGGTACCCCCAGCTTCCATGGCTTGACGGGCGGTGTGTACAAGGCCCGGGAACGTATTCACCGGATCATGGCTGATATCCGATTACTAGCGATTCCAGCTTCATGGAGTCGAGTTGCAGACTCCAATCCGAACTGTGATCAGCTTTTGAGATTCGCATCCTGTCGCCAGGTAGCTGCTTTCTGTACTGACCATTGTAGCACGTGTGTAGCCCAGGACGTAAGGGCCGTGATGATTTGACGTCATCCCCACCTTCCTCACGGTTTGCACCGGCAGTCTTGCTAGAGTTCCCGACATTACTCGCTGGTAACTAACAATAGGGGTTGCGCTCGTTATAGGACTTAACCTGACACCTCACGGCACGAGCTGACGACAACCATGCAGCACCTTGTAAATTGTCCGAAGAAAAGTCTGTTTCCAAACCTGTCAATCTACATTTAAGCCCTGGTAAGGTTCCTCGCGTATCATCGAATTAAACCACATGCTCCACCGCTTGTGCGGGCCCCCGTCAATTCCTTTGAGTTTCATTCTTGCGAACGTACTCCCCAGGTGGGATACTTATCACTTTCGCTTAGCCACTCAGTCCGAAAACCGAACAGCTAGTATCCATCGTTTACGGCGTGGACTACCAGGGTATCTAATCCTGTTCGCTCCCCACGCTTTCGTTCATCAGCGTCAATAAGTACGTAGTAACCTGCCTTCGCAATTGGTATTCCATGTAATATCTAAGCATTTCACCGCTACACTACATATTCTAGTTACTTCCATACTATTCAAGTCAAACAGTATCAATGGCCGGGTCTTAGTTAAGCTAAGAAATTTCACCACTGACTTATCCAACCGCCTACGAACCCTTTAAACCCAATAATTCCGGATAACGCTCGGATCCTCCGTATTACCGCGGCTGCTGGCACGGAGTTAGCCGATCCTTATTCTTACAGTACCGTCAAATCACTACACGTAGCGAGGTTTCTTCCTGTACAAAAGCAGTTTACAATCCATAGGACCGTCATCCTGCACGCGGCATGGCTGGTTCAGAGTTGCCTCCATTGACCAATATTCCTCACTGCTGCCTCCCGTAGGAGTCTGGTCCGTGTCTCAGTACCAGTGTGGGGGATCTCCCTCTCAGGACCCCTAATCATCGTTGCCTTGGTATGCCGTTACCACACCAACTAGCTAATGATACGCATGCCCATCTTCTACCGATAAATCTTTATTAATCAAATGATGCCATCCAATTAAACCATGGAGCATTAATCCGAATTTCTTCGGGCTATTCCCCTGTAGAAGGTAGGTTGCATACGCGTTACTCACCCGTGCGCCGGTCTCTATTAAGCAAGCTCAATATACCCCTCGACTTGCATGTGTTAGGCCTGCCGCTAGCGTTCATCCTGAGCCAGGATCAAACTCTTCATCGTATATTTTTAATTTCGTTAATTAGCAAGTTAATTCAAATGTAAACATTTGCCTTACTCTCTTAATTTTTGCTGTCAATCCAATATGTCTATGAACGTGTCTTCTTATTTATAATCCCACTTGTGTTTCAAAGCGAGTGCAAAAGTATAACCTTTATTTTTATAAAGCAAATTAAATTTACTCTTTTTTTATAAAGTTATAATTTTTACGATATGTAAGTAGATAAAAAAATCCTTGCTGGAAATCAGCAAGGATTTCAAAAGAAAGGCGGTGTCATACTCTCCCACTGGTTAGCAGTACCATCTGCGCTAGCGGGCTTAACTTCTCTGTTCGAAATGGGAAGAGGTGAGCCCCGCTGCAATAACCACCTTAAATCGGTTGTTACCCTACGGATAACTAATATTTTTATATTAAGTTACTTAACTTTATACTATACAGTACTTTTTGATTTGAATCTATTATCCAATTTATTGCTTAGAAAGTTGCCCTCTCCCTGAATTTAATCAGGGAGAGATACACATAAGCTTACGGGTTATTAGTACTACTCGACTTTGACATTACTGTCTTTACATCTATAGCCTATCAACGTGGTCATCTTCCACGACCCTTTAAAGAAATCTCATCTTGTGGTGGGTTTCGCACTTATATGCTTTCAGCGCTTATCCCTTCCCAACGTAGCTACTCTGCGATGCCCCTGGCGAGACAACAGATGCACTAGAGGTTGGTCCAAATCGGTCCTCTCGTACTAGAATCAGATCCACTCAAATTTCTAACGCCCACAGTAGATAGAGACCGAACTGTCTCACGACGTTCTGAACCCAGCTCGCGTGCCACTTTAATGGGCGAACAGCCCAACCCTTGGGACCTTCTCCAGCCCCAGGATGTGACGAGCCGACATCGAGGTGCCAAACCCCCCCGTCGATATGAGCTCTTGGGGGAGATCAGCCTGTTATCCCCGGCGTACCTTTTATCCTTTGAGCGATGGCCCTTCCATGCGGAACCACCGGATCACTATGCTCTACTTTCGTACCTGATCGACTTGTTTGTCTCTCAGTCAAGCTCCCTTATACCATTGCACTCTACGCACGGTTACCAAGCGTGCTGAGGGAACCTTTAGAAGCCTCCGTTACTCTTTTGGAGGCGACCACCCCAGTCAAACTACCCACCAAGCAATGTCCTTCCTTACGGAAGTTAGATCTCAAATAAGCAAAGGGTGGTATTTCAACAATGACTCCACAACGCCTAGCGACGCCACTTCAAAGTCTCCCACCTATCCTACACATCACTTATCCAAGAACAATACTAAGCTATAGTAAAGGTGCACAGGGTCTTTTCGTCCCACTGCGGGTAATCGGCATCTTCACCGATACTACAATTTCACCGAGCTCATGGCTGAGACAGTGTCCAGATCGTTACACCATTCGTGCAGGTCGGAACTTACCCGACAAGGAATTTCGCTACCTTAGGACCGTTATAGTTACGGCCGCCGTTTACTGGGGCTTCAATTCAATGCTTCTCAACAATTACTCACCGATAACATCTCCTCTTAACCTTCCAGCACCGGGCAGGTGTCAGGCCCTATACTTCATCTTACGATTTTGCAGAGCCCTGTGTTTTTGATAAACAGTCGCCTGGACCTTTTCACTGCGGCCAGCTTGCGCTGGCGACCTTTCTCCCGAAGTTACAGGTCTATTTTGCCTAGTTCCTTAGCCATGAATCTCTCGAGCGCCTTAGGATACTCTCCTCGACTACCTGTGTCGGTTTACGGTACGGGTACTTATAACCTAAGTTTAGAAGCTTTTCTTGACAGCCCTTAGGCACACTATCTCTTCGTCCGTAGACTCCGAGTACTATCGCATTTCTCCAAGTCCGACGCATTTTACTATCAGACCTATAGGTACGTGCTTCAACGAACTATTCCGTCAGTTCGCGGTGCTTTCATCACTGTGTCACTCCATCACTGTTATAAGTAGTACGGGAATATTAACCCGTTGGCCATCGACGTCCCCCTTCGGGTGTGCCTTAGGTCCCGACTAACCCTCAGCTGATTAGCATAGCTGAGGAAACCTTAGTCTTACGGCGTGCGGGTTTCTCGCCCGCATTATCGTTACTTATGCCTACATTTTCTTTTCTAAAAGGTCCAGCAATTCTCACAAATCACCTTCAACCCCGTTAGAATGCTCCCCTACCACTCACGCATTAAGCGTAAATCCATAGCTTCGGTAGTATACTTATGCCCGATTATTATCCATGCTCGATCGCTCGACTAGTGAGCTGTTACGCACTCTTTAAATGAATGGCTGCTTCCAAGCCAACATCCTAGCTGTCTGGGCAATCAAACCGCGTTTTTTCAACTTAGCATACATTTGGGGACCTTAGCTGATGGTCTGGGTTCTTTCCCTCTCGGACATGGACCTTAGCACCCATGCCCTCACTGATAATTATCATTACTTAGCATTCGGAGTTTGTCAGGAATTGGTAGGCGGTGAAGCCCCCGCATCCAATCAGTAGCTCTACCTCTAAGTAACTATCGATTATCGCTGCACCTAAATGCATTTCGGGGAGTACGAGCTATTTCCGAGTTTGATTGGCCTTTCACCCCTACCCACAGGTCATCCGAAAACTTTTCAGCGTTAAACGGTTCGGTCCTCCATTTAGTGTTACCTAAACTTCAACCTGCCCATGGGTAGATCACACGGTTTCGCGTCTACCACTACTGACTAAAGCGCCCTATTAAGACTCGCTTTCGCTACGGATCCAGACCTGAAGTCCTTATCCTTGCCAGCAACGGTAACTCGTAGGCTCATTATGCAAAAGGCACGCCGTCACCCAACGAATGGGCTCCGACCGCTTGTAGGCGTATGGTTTCAGGATCTATTTCACTCCGTTATTCACGGTTCTTTTCACCTTTCCCTCACGGTACTGGTTCACTATCGGTCTCTCAGGAGTATTTAGCCTTGGCGGATGGTCCCGCCGGATTCAATCAAGGTTTCACGTGCCCCGACCTACTCAGGATACCACTATTCTTATCTTCTCTTACTTGTACGGGACTATCACCCTCTTTGGTTTACCTTTCCAGGTAATTCTAATTAAATCCGCAAGAAATATCGTGGTCCTACAACCCCAATATTGCCGTAACAACATTGGTTTGGGCTATTCCGCGTTCGCTCGCCACTACTTGCGGAATCACTTTTGTTTTCTTCTCCTCTGCCTACTTAGATGTTTCAGTTCAGCAGGTTCGCCTCCTATTAGGATAATATGTCTTCAACATACTGGGTTGCCCCATTCGGATATCTACGGATCAAGTCGTGTGTGCCGATCCCCGTAGCTTTTCGCAGCTTATCACGTCCTTCTTCGCCTCTGAGAGCCTAGGCATTCCCCATACGCCCTTATTTTGCTTATGTGCTTACAATTCTTTCGAATCGTACTTTCTATAAATTTTATTATTTTTGATTCTTTTCTAACTGTATTAGTTAAGTATCTCAATATGTCAATGATCGTTTTGAACTTGCGTTCTTGTGGAGAATATCGGAGTCGAACCGATGACCTCCTGCGTGCAAGGCAGGCGCTCTAGCCAGCTGAGCTAATCCCCCATAGATATAGATATTTGTGTTATCTGCTTCCATTGGGTTGTGGATAACGCAACCTCTATAATTTCCTTTTAAACCCTTAATGTATTAGTAGTCCCGGGCAGACTCGAACTGCCGACCCCTACATTATCAGTGTAGTACTCTAACCAGCTGAGCTACGAGACTCTGTATACTTAAGTGTTGTATTTTGAACTAACAGCGAGAGTAAAGTATTAATTACTAATTTTTTCTCTAGAAAGGAGGTGTTCCAGCCGCACCTTCCGGTACGGCTACCTTGTTACGACTTAGCCCTAGTTACCAGTTTTACCCTAGGCAGCTCCTTGCGGTCACCGACTTCAGGTACCCCCAGCTTCCATGGCTTGACGGGCGGTGTGTACAAGGCCCGGGAACGTATTCACCGGATCATGGCTGATATCCGATTACTAGCGATTCCAGCTTCATGGAGTCGAGTTGCAGACTCCAATCCGAACTGTGATCAGCTTTTGAGATTCGCATCCTGTCGCCAGGTAGCTGCTTTCTGTACTGACCATTGTAGCACGTGTGTAGCCCAGGACGTAAGGGCCGTGATGATTTGACGTCATCCCCACCTTCCTCACGGTTTGCACCGGCAGTCTTGCTAGAGTTCCCGACATTACTCGCTGGTAACTAACAATAGGGGTTGCGCTCGTTATAGGACTTAACCTGACACCTCACGGCACGAGCTGACGACAACCATGCAGCACCTTGTAAATTGTCCGAAGAAAAGTCTGTTTCCAAACCTGTCAATCTACATTTAAGCCCTGGTAAGGTTCCTCGCGTATCATCGAATTAAACCACATGCTCCACCGCTTGTGCGGGCCCCCGTCAATTCCTTTGAGTTTCATTCTTGCGAACGTACTCCCCAGGTGGGATACTTATCACTTTCGCTTAGCCACTCAGTCCGAAAACCGAACAGCTAGTATCCATCGTTTACGGCGTGGACTACCAGGGTATCTAATCCTGTTCGCTCCCCACGCTTTCGTTCATCAGCGTCAATAAGTACGTAGTAACCTGCCTTCGCAATTGGTATTCCATGTAATATCTAAGCATTTCACCGCTACACTACATATTCTAGTTACTTCCATACTATTCAAGTCAAACAGTATCAATGGCCGGGTCTTAGTTAAGCTAAGAAATTTCACCACTGACTTATCCAACCGCCTACGAACCCTTTAAACCCAATAATTCCGGATAACGCTCGGATCCTCCGTATTACCGCGGCTGCTGGCACGGAGTTAGCCGATCCTTATTCTTACAGTACCGTCAAATCACTACACGTAGCGAGGTTTCTTCCTGTACAAAAGCAGTTTACAATCCATAGGACCGTCATCCTGCACGCGGCATGGCTGGTTCAGAGTTGCCTCCATTGACCAATATTCCTCACTGCTGCCTCCCGTAGGAGTCTGGTCCGTGTCTCAGTACCAGTGTGGGGGATCTCCCTCTCAGGACCCCTAATCATCGTTGCCTTGGTATGCCGTTACCACACCAACTAGCTAATGATACGCATGCCCATCTTCTACCGATAAATCTTTATTAATCAAATGATGCCATCCAATTAAACCATGGAGCATTAATCCGAATTTCTTCGGGCTATTCCCCTGTAGAAGGTAGGTTGCATACGCGTTACTCACCCGTGCGCCGGTCTCTATTAAGCAAGCTCAATATACCCCTCGACTTGCATGTGTTAGGCCTGCCGCTAGCGTTCATCCTGAGCCAGGATCAAACTCTTCATCGTATATTTTTAATTTCGTTAATTAGCAAGTTAATTCAAATGTAAACATTTGCCTTACTCTCTTAATTTTTGCTGTCAATCCAATATGTCTATGAACGTGTCTTCTTATTTATAATCCCACTTGTGTTTCAAAGCGAGTGCAAAAGTATAACCTTTATTTTTATAAAGCAAATTAAATTTACTCTTTTTTTATAAAGTTATAATTTTTACGATATGTAAGTAGATAAAAAAATCCTTGCTGGAAATCAGCAAGGATTTCAAAAGAAAGGCGGTGTCATACTCTCCCACTGGTTAGCAGTACCATCTGCGCTAGCGGGCTTAACTTCTCTGTTCGAAATGGGAAGAGGTGAGCCCCGCTGCAATAACCACCTTAAATCGGTTGTTACCCTACGGATAACTAATATTTTTATATTAAGTTACTTAACTTTATACTATACAGTACTTTTTGATTTGAATCTATTATCCAATTTATTGCTTAGAAAGTTGCCCTCTCCCTGAATTTAATCAGGGAGAGATACACATAAGCTTACGGGTTATTAGTACTACTCGACTTTGACATTACTGTCTTTACATCTATAGCCTATCAACGTGGTCATCTTCCACGACCCTTTAAAGAAATCTCATCTTGTGGTGGGTTTCGCACTTATATGCTTTCAGCGCTTATCCCTTCCCAACGTAGCTACTCTGCGATGCCCCTGGCGAGACAACAGATGCACTAGAGGTTGGTCCAAATCGGTCCTCTCGTACTAGAATCAGATCCACTCAAATTTCTAACGCCCACAGTAGATAGAGACCGAACTGTCTCACGACGTTCTGAACCCAGCTCGCGTGCCACTTTAATGGGCGAACAGCCCAACCCTTGGGACCTTCTCCAGCCCCAGGATGTGACGAGCCGACATCGAGGTGCCAAACCCCCCCGTCGATATGAGCTCTTGGGGGAGATCAGCCTGTTATCCCCGGCGTACCTTTTATCCTTTGAGCGATGGCCCTTCCATGCGGAACCACCGGATCACTATGCTCTACTTTCGTACCTGATCGACTTGTTTGTCTCTCAGTCAAGCTCCCTTATACCATTGCACTCTACGCACGGTTACCAAGCGTGCTGAGGGAACCTTTAGAAGCCTCCGTTACTCTTTTGGAGGCGACCACCCCAGTCAAACTACCCACCAAGCAATGTCCTTCCTTACGGAAGTTAGATCTCAAATAAGCAAAGGGTGGTATTTCAACAATGACTCCACAACGCCTAGCGACGCCACTTCAAAGTCTCCCACCTATCCTACACATCACTTATCCAAGAACAATACTAAGCTATAGTAAAGGTGCACAGGGTCTTTTCGTCCCACTGCGGGTAATCGGCATCTTCACCGATACTACAATTTCACCGAGCTCATGGCTGAGACAGTGTCCAGATCGTTACACCATTCGTGCAGGTCGGAACTTACCCGACAAGGAATTTCGCTACCTTAGGACCGTTATAGTTACGGCCGCCGTTTACTGGGGCTTCAATTCAATGCTTCTCAACAATTACTCACCGATAACATCTCCTCTTAACCTTCCAGCACCGGGCAGGTGTCAGGCCCTATACTTCATCTTACGATTTTGCAGAGCCCTGTGTTTTTGATAAACAGTCGCCTGGACCTTTTCACTGCGGCCAGCTTGCGCTGGCGACCTTTCTCCCGAAGTTACAGGTCTATTTTGCCTAGTTCCTTAGCCATGAATCTCTCGAGCGCCTTAGGATACTCTCCTCGACTACCTGTGTCGGTTTACGGTACGGGTACTTATAACCTAAGTTTAGAAGCTTTTCTTGACAGCCCTTAGGCACACTATCTCTTCGTCCGTAGACTCCGAGTACTATCGCATTTCTCCAAGTCCGACGCATTTTACTATCAGACCTATAGGTACGTGCTTCAACGAACTATTCCGTCAGTTCGCGGTGCTTTCATCACTGTGTCACTCCATCACTGTTATAAGTAGTACGGGAATATTAACCCGTTGGCCATCGACGTCCCCCTTCGGGTGTGCCTTAGGTCCCGACTAACCCTCAGCTGATTAGCATAGCTGAGGAAACCTTAGTCTTACGGCGTGCGGGTTTCTCGCCCGCATTATCGTTACTTATGCCTACATTTTCTTTTCTAAAAGGTCCAGCAATTCTCACAAATCACCTTCAACCCCGTTAGAATGCTCCCCTACCACTCACGCATTAAGCGTAAATCCATAGCTTCGGTAGTATACTTATGCCCGATTATTATCCATGCTCGATCGCTCGACTAGTGAGCTGTTACGCACTCTTTAAATGAATGGCTGCTTCCAAGCCAACATCCTAGCTGTCTGGGCAATCAAACCGCGTTTTTTCAACTTAGCATACATTTGGGGACCTTAGCTGATGGTCTGGGTTCTTTCCCTCTCGGACATGGACCTTAGCACCCATGCCCTCACTGATAATTATCATTACTTAGCATTCGGAGTTTGTCAGGAATTGGTAGGCGGTGAAGCCCCCGCATCCAATCAGTAGCTCTACCTCTAAGTAACTATCGATTATCGCTGCACCTAAATGCATTTCGGGGAGTACGAGCTATTTCCGAGTTTGATTGGCCTTTCACCCCTACCCACAGGTCATCCGAAAACTTTTCAGCGTTAAACGGTTCGGTCCTCCATTTAGTGTTACCTAAACTTCAACCTGCCCATGGGTAGATCACACGGTTTCGCGTCTACCACTACTGACTAAAGCGCCCTATTAAGACTCGCTTTCGCTACGGATCCAGACCTGAAGTCCTTATCCTTGCCAGCAACGGTAACTCGTAGGCTCATTATGCAAAAGGCACGCCGTCACCCAACGAATGGGCTCCGACCGCTTGTAGGCGTATGGTTTCAGGATCTATTTCACTCCGTTATTCACGGTTCTTTTCACCTTTCCCTCACGGTACTGGTTCACTATCGGTCTCTCAGGAGTATTTAGCCTTGGCGGATGGTCCCGCCGGATTCAATCAAGGTTTCACGTGCCCCGACCTACTCAGGATACCACTATTCTTATCTTCTCTTACTTGTACGGGACTATCACCCTCTTTGGTTTACCTTTCCAGGTAATTCTAATTAAATCCGCAAGAAATATCGTGGTCCTACAACCCCAATATTGCCGTAACAACATTGGTTTGGGCTATTCCGCGTTCGCTCGCCACTACTTGCGGAATCACTTTTGTTTTCTTCTCCTCTGCCTACTTAGATGTTTCAGTTCAGCAGGTTCGCCTCCTATTAGGATAATATGTCTTCAACATACTGGGTTGCCCCATTCGGATATCTACGGATCAAGTCGTGTGTGCCGATCCCCGTAGCTTTTCGCAGCTTATCACGTCCTTCTTCGCCTCTGAGAGCCTAGGCATTCCCCATACGCCCTTATTTTGCTTATGTGCTTACAATTCTTTCGAATCGTACTTTCTATAAATTTTATTATTTTTGATTCTTTTCTAACTGTATTAGTTAAGTATCTCAATATGTCAATGATCGTTTTGAACTTGCGTTCTTGTGGAGAATATCGGAGTCGAACCGATGACCTCCTGCGTGCAAGGCAGGCGCTCTAGCCAGCTGAGCTAATCCCCCATAGATATAGATATTTGTGTTATCTGCTTCCATTGGGTTGTGGATAACGCAACCTCTATAATTTCCTTTTAAACCCTTAATGTATTAGTAGTCCCGGGCAGACTCGAACTGCCGACCCCTACATTATCAGTGTAGTACTCTAACCAGCTGAGCTACGAGACTCTGTATACTTAAGTGTTGTTTTTTGAACTAACAGCGAGAGTAAAGTATTAATTACTAATTTTTTCTCTAGAAAGGAGGTGTTCCAGCCGCACCTTCCGGTACGGCTACCTTGTTACGACTTAGCCCTAGTTACCAGTTTTACCCTAGGCAGCTCCTTGCGGTCACCGACTTCAGGTACCCCCAGCTTCCATGGCTTGACGGGCGGTGTGTACAAGGCCCGGGAACGTATTCACCGGATCATGGCTGATATCCGATTACTAGCGATTCCAGCTTCATGGAGTCGAGTTGCAGACTCCAATCCGAACTGTGATCAGCTTTTGAGATTCGCATCCTGTCGCCAGGTAGCTGCTTTCTGTACTGACCATTGTAGCACGTGTGTAGCCCAGGACGTAAGGGCCGTGATGATTTGACGTCATCCCCACCTTCCTCACGGTTTGCACCGGCAGTCTTGCTAGAGTTCCCGACATTACTCGCTGGTAACTAACAATAGGGGTTGCGCTCGTTATAGGACTTAACCTGACACCTCACGGCACGAGCTGACGACAACCATGCAGCACCTTGTAAATTGTCCGAAGAAAAGTCTGTTTCCAAACCTGTCAATCTACATTTAAGCCCTGGTAAGGTTCCTCGCGTATCATCGAATTAAACCACATGCTCCACCGCTTGTGCGGGCCCCCGTCAATTCCTTTGAGTTTCATTCTTGCGAACGTACTCCCCAGGTGGGATACTTATCACTTTCGCTTAGCCACTCAGTCCGAAAACCGAACAGCTAGTATCCATCGTTTACGGCGTGGACTACCAGGGTATCTAATCCTGTTCGCTCCCCACGCTTTCGTTCATCAGCGTCAATAAGTACGTAGTAACCTGCCTTCGCAATTGGTATTCCATGTAATATCTAAGCATTTCACCGCTACACTACATATTCTAGTTACTTCCATACTATTCAAGTCAAACAGTATCAATGGCCGGGTCTTAGTTAAGCTAAGAAATTTCACCACTGACTTATCCAACCGCCTACGAACCCTTTAAACCCAATAATTCCGGATAACGCTCGGATCCTCCGTATTACCGCGGCTGCTGGCACGGAGTTAGCCGATCCTTATTCTTACAGTACCGTCAAATCACTACACGTAGCGAGGTTTCTTCCTGTACAAAAGCAGTTTACAATCCATAGGACCGTCATCCTGCACGCGGCATGGCTGGTTCAGAGTTGCCTCCATTGACCAATATTCCTCACTGCTGCCTCCCGTAGGAGTCTGGTCCGTGTCTCAGTACCAGTGTGGGGGATCTCCCTCTCAGGACCCCTAATCATCGTTGCCTTGGTATGCCGTTACCACACCAACTAGCTAATGATACGCATGCCCATCTTCTACCGATAAATCTTTATTAATCAAATGATGCCATCCAATTAAACCATGGAGCATTAATCCGAATTTCTTCGGGCTATTCCCCTGTAGAAGGTAGGTTGCATACGCGTTACTCACCCGTGCGCCGGTCTCTAAATAGCAAGCCATCTATACCCCTCGACTTGCATGTGTTAGGCCTGCCGCTAGCGTTCATCCTGAGCCAGGATCAAACTCTTCATCGTATATTTTTAATTTCGTTAATTAGCAAGTTAATTCAAATGTAAACATTTGCCTTACTCTCTTATTTTTTGCTGTCAATCCAATATGTCTATGAACGTGTCTTCTTAATTATAACCTCACTTGTGTTTCAAAGCGAGTGCAAAAGTAAATAACTTTTTTGATTTAGCAAAACTTTTTTGAAATAAATTTCAATTTGTTTTTATCGCTAAACCACCGTATTTACTGAAGCGGACTGCAAAGATACAACCTTATTTTTTACTTATCCAAATTTAATTTCTTATTTTTTTCAAAGCGAAATAACGTTACTTTTCTATCTTTACTCCTTCACTATTTGTGTATGATCGTCTGCTGTAATGCGGATGCAAAAGTAGCATCTTTTTCGCTATTTCCAAACTTCAAAACACATTTTTTGAAAGGTTTTTTATAACGTGTTGTTATGTTGCTTCTTACCTCTGAAAGTTTTTTTTACTTTTTGTTTTTATCGGTTCAAATAGGCCTGGACTTCTTTATTAAAGTTATTCCTCATTATATATATGCATTCTTATTACTCTCCTTATATATAGTACAAAATTAGTTATATCACTTCTATACGTGTTGTAAAGCGGTTACTTTGACATCATTTACTATCAAATGACATCATATGCACTATAAACGCTGTCCCACTTTTTTCTATATTTAATATACTGATTTTCACAATCAATACATTATCTTAAATGAAGATTGTTCGGAGATACACCAGAGATAAGTCGTAGATACCTCGCCTAAAGGCCTTTTTCGCGAACCATCTACGGCTTATCTACGAGCTATCTACGACTAAGCACCACGCTAAACTATTATAAAACAGTCTGAAACCCAGTATTTACAAGCTATTCAGAGTGTAAATCTTGTAAAAGAGCTCTTATTAGAACTTCGTAAAAACCTTTTTCATTACTAATAATCACCATACTATTAGCTATTTGTACTACTTACCATCACAAAACCAAGCAGAGGTCCTGTACTAACGCCAAACAAAAAAGCATTAACATTCAAACCAGGCATATATTCTCAAAAAAAGCTCTCTATTTACAAATAGACAGAAACAATTTCACAACCACATTTAACTTCACACCCCGAAAGATTGAAGTTACTCACCACCTATACATAAGTCAAGCATTCCATAATTACTAAAAATAAAAACAGAAACTATTTAAAAAACGAAAAGCGATACCATTGACTGATATCGCTTTTCAAATCCCCTTAAAAAGTAAATTGCTTTACTGTATTCTTGTTTTTAAAATTCTCTAACCTAACAAGGTTATAAGAAAAAAGCCAGTCTTGGACTGGCTTCTCTGCTCCCCCTCTTGGGCTCGAACCAAGGACCCTCTGATTAACAGTCAGATGCTCTAACCAACTGAGCTAAGGAGGAAGGTTATTTTCTACCTTTATTGCGATGCAAAGATATAATGTTTTTCTAATCTTGCAAACACAAACACCTTTTTTTTTATTTTTTTATTACTTCACAAATATTGCCTTATAAATATCATTCCCATTAGCAAACAGAAGTAACCCTATAAGTATAAAGAAACCAACCATTTGCGCATTTTCTAAGAACTTATCACTTGGTTTTCTACCTGAAATCATTTCGTATAATAAAAATATTACGTGTCCACCATCAAGTGCAGGAATAGGTAATAAGTTCATCACTCCAAGCATAATTGACAACATAGCAGTAATGCTCCAGAAAACTTGCCAGCTCCATACTTGAGGGAAAATATCATAAATAGCCATAAAACCACCTAATCCTTTATAAGCACCTGTTTCAGGTTGAACAATTTTTTTCAATTGAGCAAAATAACTAACAACGCGATCCTTTCCATTTTGCAATCCGACAGGAATCGACTCAATCAACGAATACTTCTCTTGACTGATAGTATAAAGTCCTAATTTCTCCAAGTTATCCAAAGGCAATCCTCCAGCAAACATCACATTCAATTTACCCTCAGTATCAATATCTAAGTTAACTGCAACCTCTTTTCCATCTCTTTCAACAACAGCAGGAACAGTTTTTCCTTTATTCTCATCAAGAACCCCCATCACCATATCAACAAAAGGAGTATCAACACCATTAATACTTTTCACGACATCCTTAGCGACTAACACCTTTTCATTAGCAGAATCTTCAGCAAGTCCCGTTACCACAAAAGGAATACGAAGAGCAACAAAGCCCATTCCTTTACTTTGTGTAACCTGACCTAAAAAATCAGTAGGCAATGTAACAGTCTTATTCACACCTTCTCTCTCAATCTCGATAGAATGTCCTAATAAAACAGCCTCTGGTAAATCATTAAACTTAACAATCTCCTTACCATCCACAGCAAGTATTTTATCACCACTTTGTAATCCAGCATCCTTTAAAATAGGAGACTGTATCCATACCCCATTTTTAATATCTTTATTAGAAATAAAAAGTTCTCCATACGTATAAGCCATACCTATATATATAATGAAAGCAAGCACAAAGTTTACAAAAACACCACCTAACATTATTATTAATCTTTGCCAAGCCGGTTTAGATCGAAACTCCCAAGGCTGTGGTTCACTTTTCAGCTGTTCAGTATCCATACTTTCATCCACCATACCAGCAATTTTCACATAACCTCCAAGAGGCAGCCATCCAATACCATAAACTGTATCCCCAATTTTCTTTTTAAACAAGGAGAACTTTACATCGAAAAACAAGTAAAACTTCTCAACACGAGTTTTAAAAAGTTTAGCAGGAATAAAGTGACCTAACTCATGCAAAATAATTAATAGCGACAAGCTCAATAAGAATTGAGATAATTTAATAAGTATATCCATTTCGTTTTATTACAATCTTATAAATAAGGAACAAAAATAACTGATTACTTTCAGTATTTCACTTTTTTTTTAAACAAGGAGTCTATTTCCCCTATTCTTCACATGAAAAAACAAATTTCAATCCATAAAAACAACAACATATAGTCATTAAAAAGTAAATAACAGCTAATATCACATTCAAAAAAGAGAAAAATACAACCAACGAACAGAAAATAAGCTATAATAGAAAACTATTTTCTAACTTTGCTCTATCAATTAATATTTATAATATGTTACAGATAGCTTTTATTAGAGAAAATCAAGAGAAAGTGGTTAAAGGCTTAGCCAAAAGAAATCTTGATGTTGCAGATTTGCTAAACGAAGTGTTGGAATTAGATGAAAAAAGAAGAAGCACACAAGTTGAATTAGACAATGTATTAGCAGAATCTAACAAGCTATCCAAAAGCATCGGTGAGTTGATGAAAAGTGGTGAGAAAGCGAAAGCAGAAATCATTAAAGAGAAAACATCAAACTTACGTGAGCAAAGCAAACAATTAACTGAAGAATTAAACAATATTTCTGCAGACTTAACAGAGAAGTTATACACTTTACCTAACGTACCAGCAGACATTGTTCCTCCAGGAAAAGATGCAGACGATAACTTGAATGTATTCCAAGCAGGAGAAGTACCAACATTACATGAAGGCGCATTACCACACTGGGAATTAGCAAAAAAATACGATATTATCGATTTCGAATTAGGTAATAAAATTACTGGAGCAGGATTCCCTGTATATAAAGGTAAAGGAGCACGTTTACAAAGAGCGTTAATCTCTTACTTTTTAGACAAGAATACAGCAGCAGGATACAAAGAATACCAAGTACCTCATTTAATCAATGAGGCATCAGGATATGGAACAGGGCAATTGCCAGACAAAGAAGGGCAAATGTATCACTCTACAGTAGATGATTTATACTTAATCCCAACTGCAGAAGTTCCTGTAACAAACATCTTCCGTGATGTAATCTTACAAGAAAGCGAATTACCAATTCAATGTACAGCATACACACCATGTTTCCGTAGAGAAGCAGGTTCATATGGAGCACACGTTAGAGGTTTAAACCGTTTACACCAATTTGACAAAGTAGAGATTGTAAGAATTGAACGTCCAGAGAATTCATATATCGCATTAGACGGAATGGTTGAGCACGTTAAAGGAATTTTAGACGAATTAAAATTACCATACAGAATCTTAAGATTATGTGGTGGAGATATGGGATTCACTTCTTCATTAACATATGACTTTGAAGTATTCTCTACAGCACAAGACAGATGGTTAGAGATTAGTTCAGTTTCAAACTTTGAGACATTCCAAGCTAACAGATTAAAATTACGTTTTAAAGACAAAGAAGGTAAAAATCAATTAGCACATACATTAAACGGAAGCTCATTAGCTTTACCACGTGTATTAGCAGGAATACTTGAAAACTATCAAACACCAGAAGGAATTGTAATACCAGAAGCATTACGTCCTTATACAGGATTTGATATTATCGACTAAATAAAACAAATACAATAACTAAAAAAGCACCAAATCCGAAAAAAGACATTTGGTGCTTTTTTTATCTTTGCACAGCAAATCTTTACTTAATTCAAAACGAAGAGCGATGATTATATACAATGTTACGGTTAACATACACGAGAGTGCCCATGATACATGGATGAAATGGATTAACAACACTTATATACCAGGAATACTTGCAACAGGCAAATTTGACAAAGCAAGAATGGTAAAAGTCTTGATTGAAGAAGAAATGGGAGGACAAACATACTCTCTTCAATTTGAAACCCAAAGTAAAGAACTATTAGAACAGTTTTACAAAGAAGACTTTGATCGCTTTGAAAATGAGTCAAGAAAGTTATTTGGTGAGTTAATGCTTACCTTTAAAACAGAATTAGAATTAATCCGTGAATATTAACAACAAGTAGATGGATAAAGTAAGAGCAAAAAAACACTTAGGTCAACATTTTTTAACAGACGAAAGTGTAGCTAAACGCATAGCAGATACGTTAACCTTAGAAGGATATAAGAAAGTATTAGAAATCGGTCCAGGAATGGGAGTATTAACAAAATACATCTTAGACAAGCCTACAGAAACCTTTGTTGTTGAAATTGACACAGAATCAGTAGACTATTTACACCAACATTATCCGAAATTAAGAGACCACATTTTCGCACAAGATTTTTTAAAGTTCGATATAACAACTGCATTCAAACAAGAGCCTTTTGCAGTAATTGGAAACTTCCCTTACAATATATCAACTCAAATTGTATTTAGAGCCTTAGAGTTACGCGATTACGTTCCAGAATTTTCAGGTATGTTCCAAAAAGAAGTAGCTGAAAGAATCTGTGAGAAAAAAGGAAGCAAAGCCTACGGAATTTTATCTGTGTTAACCCAAGCGTTCTATGAAGTAGAGTATTTATTTACTGTTTCAGAACACGTATTCAATCCACCACCAAAAGTTAAGTCAGGTGTGATGCGTATGAGACGTAAAGAGAACTACAGCTTACCATGTAACGAAAAGCTATTTTTCAACGTAGTAAAAACAGCCTTCAATCAAAGAAGAAAAACATTAAGAAACAGTCTAAAGAGTTTCAATTTACCTGAAGAGATCAGAGAACAAGAGATATTCAACCTAAGACCAGAGCAATTAGGTTACGAACAATTTATAGAAATTACACAAAAAATAGAAGCCAATGGAGTTTAAAATCAGTAAAGAATCTATCCAACAATTTGAAGATTTAATTGCTGATAATAATGAAAAGGAGCTTCTTCATATCCTAAAAGATATTCACTATGCAGATATAGCAGAAATAATGAATGAGCTTTCTACTGAGGAAGCCATTTATATTTTTGACATTTTAGACAGTGAAGTAACTGCAGAGATATTATTAGAATTAGATGAAGACGTACGTGAAAAGATATTAAAATCCCTTTCACCAAAAGAAATTGCAGAAGAATTAGACGAATTAGACACAGATGACGCTGCAGATATTATTTCAGAATTATCAGAAGATAGAAAAGAAGAAGTTCTTTCCGAGTTAGAAGATTTAGAACACGCAAAAGACATTGTAGAGTTATTACGCTACGATGAAGATACAGCAGGAGGATTAATGGCCAAAGAGTTTGTATCTGTAAATGAAAACTGGTCAGTTCTAACTTGTGTAAAAGAAATGCGTAAACAAGCAGAACATGTTTCACGCGTACACTCTATTTATGTATTAGATAATGAAGGGCGTTTAAAAGGACGTTTATCATTAAAAGATTTACTTACTACATCAACAACCACACATATTAGTGATGTCTATATTAGAAATGTAGATTCTGTAAAAGTAGACACAAAAGATGTTGAAGTAGCACGTATTATGCAAAAATATGACTTAGAAGCCATACCCGTAGTAGATGAAATGGGTCGTTTAGTAGGTCGTATTACCATAGATGATATTGTTGACGTAATCAAAGAAGAGGCAGATAAAGATTACCAATTAGCTGCAGGTATCTCACAAGACGTAGAAGCAAACGATAGTATTCTAACCCTTACACGAGCACGATTACCTTGGTTAATCTTAGCTATGATCGGAGGATTTGTAGCTGTAAATGTATCCCGAAGCTTTGAAGGAGCGATGGAGAAATTTGGTGTACTATTCTTTTTCACTCCATTAATTGCAGCAATGGCAGGAAACGTAGGAGTTCAATCCTCTGCAATTATAGTACAAGGATTAGCAAATAACAGTATTACAGGTTCAATTTGGAAACGTCTTGGAAAAGAAGTTACTTTAAGTTTACTAAATGGGTTTTTACTTGCTATACTTATGATGATTGGTAGTCACTTCTTATTAGGAGTAGATTATATAATAGGTATTACAGTTTCAATAGCCCTAATTAGTGTTATTATAATCGCAAGTTTAATCGGAACGTTTGTTCCCATTTTCTTAAACAAATACGGTATTGACCCCGCTTTAGCGACAGGTCCATTTATCACAACCAGCAATGATATCTTTGGAATTTTAATTTACTTTTCAATAGCAAAAGCTATATTAGGTTTCTAAAATCTCTAAACAATATCCACAAAATCTAATCAAATGAATACAAGAAAAGTTTTACATATTGACAGTAACCACCCGTTAATGATAGAGCAATTAGCTCAAATGGGATATGAAAATGTAGAAAACTATACTTCTACAAAAGAAGAAATAGAACAAACTATTTCCGAATATGAAGGTGTAATCATTAGAAGTAGGTTTAAAATAGACAAAACCTTTTTAGACTCTGCCACTAATTTAAAATTTATTGGTCGTGTTGGTGCAGGATTAGAAAACATTGAGTGCGACTATGCTACTACAAAAGGAATAGCACTAATTGCTGCTCCGGAAGGAAATAGAACAGCCGTTGGAGAACACGCTTTAGGTATGTTGCTAACCTTAATGAACAAACTAAACTTGGTAGACCAAGAAGTTAGAGAAGGAATTTGGATAAGAGAAGGCAATCGTGGGTATGAAATTGAAGGAAAAACAGTAGGAATTATAGGTTATGGAAATATGGGAAATGCTTTTGCAAAACGCCTACAAGGCTTTGACTGTAAAGTTATTTTCTATGACATCAAAGAAGGCTTAGAAAATCAATTTGCAAAACAAGTAACTTTAGAAGAACTACAAGAACAAGTAGATATTCTAAGTTTACACACCCCACAAACACCAGAGACAATGAATATGATTGATGAACAATTCATCAACCGTTTAAAAAAACCAATCTGGTTTGTCAATACTGCACGAGGTAAGTCTGTAAATACAGCAGCATTAGTCAATGCCCTTAAACAAGGAAAAGTATTAGGAGCCGCATTAGATGTTTTAGAATATGAAAAATCATCTTTCGAAAATATGTTTAGTGACAATACACTTCCTGAACCAATGCAGTACTTAGTACAAGCTAAAAATGTATTACTATCACCTCATATTGCAGGTTGGACTATTGAAAGCAAAGAAAAATTAGCACAAGTAATCATTGACAAAATAAAATTACTAAACAACTAATGTCACCCCTATAAAACAATATCGCTTTACGCACTATAAAATTAGGTAACACATTAAAATACAAAAAGAGGGATTATCAAATTGATAATCCCTCTTTTTGTATTTATAGTTCCGTCAGATTACTCTTCCGTTTTATTATTCTCTTCCTGAATTTTCTTTTCCAATTCAGCAGCAAACTCCTCCATTACAGGTTTAACAGTGCTCTCTGGTAAATCAGCAATTTTAATATACATTAATCCATCAATTGCATTATTAAACAAAGGGTCCACATTAAACGCAACTACCTTAGCATTTTGTTTAATATATTTTTTAATCAAAACAGGTAACCTCAATTTTCCAGGCTCAACATCTTCAATGATTTTATCAAATTTATTCAAATCCGAATCCGTTTCACTAAAGATTAAATCCTTTTCACTATCCTTTAAGTTCACTTTATACTCCATTTTAGGAGTAATATATTGTGCAATATAAGGATCAAAATAATGAGAACGCATAAACTCAATCATCAATGACTTAGAGAAATCAGAAAACTGATTACTAATACTCACCCCACCAATCAAGTACTTATGCTCAGGAAAACGTAAAGTTGTATGTACAATTCCTTTCCACAATAAAAACAGAGGCATTGGCTTTTGCTGATACTCTTTTATAATAAAAGCCCTACCCATTTCAATAGACTGAGAAAGCATTGGATACAACTCAGACTCAAAACGGAATAACTCATTCAAATAAAAACCATTAATACCATGTTTTTTATAAATCTCAGACCCCAATCCCATACGATAAGCTCCACAAATTTCATTTGCATCATTATCCCATAAGAACATATGGTGATAATAGTTATCATATTGATCTAAATCTGATTCATTATTTGTTCCTTCACCAACTTGGCGGAAAGTTATTTCTCTTAATCGACCTATTTCCTGTAGAATACACGGGATTTTCTCAGATTTACACAAGAAAACCTCATAGTTTTTACTTTGGAGAAGACGAGAATCATTTTCTCTCAGTGCCTCAATTTCTTCTAAAATCTTTTCCTTTGGTTGTGGTTCAATAATATCCTTAACCACTTTCGGAAATTTAAAATTAAAAGATGGCACTTTAATTCTCTTTCTACTATCCTCATCCTTATAAGCATTCGATAATAAATACGTTTTAAAACGCAAGAAATTACCATAATCATTTAGATCATAATGCTCATTCTGTTCCTCAACAGAGATAGGACGTCCAATTCTAATCTTAATTACTCTATTCTTCTGAGTCAATAATTCAGAAGGCAACTTTGCAGTACGCAATGTTGGATTAATTTTCGATAAGAAATAGAATAATTTACTATTCGTTGCATGAAAGTAAATAGGCACAACAGGAACATTTGCCTTTTTAATTAATTTAATTGCCCCTTCTTCCCAAGGTTTATCAACAACAAGTCTATCATCTTGGTAAGTAGAAACCTCCCCAGCAGGGAAAATTCCTAAAGGCTTGCCATCACTAAGGTGGCGTAAAGTATCTTTTAACCCTACTACACTTGACTTTATATCCTTATTATTTTCAAAAGGATTGACAGGCATAATATAAGGTTTCAATGGTTCAATTCTATGCAATAAAAAGTTAGCAACAATCTTAAAATTAGGATCGTGCTCTTGCATTAATTTCAACAATAAAATACCATCAATACCACCCAATGGGTGATTTGATATCGTAATATAAGGCCCTTTTTTAGGCAATCTTTTTAGTTCATCTGGATCAATTTCAAATTCGATTTGAAACTCTTCTAAAATAGCATTTAAAAAATCAAGGTTTTCTAAATGCTTATTGCGGTCGTAAATTTTATTTAACGTTGTGATTTTCAGAGCCTTCATCAAAAGCCATCCTGAAAATGTGCCTAAAACACCATATTTATCTACGTTAATTGCCTTTGCTACTTCTTTCGCCGTTACTAACCCCATTAATATTCAAAATTAAGTAATACAAATATACTAAAAACTTCAGCTAATCTGTTTTATTTTAATAAAGACAACTTATAAAAAACAATAATGACTTTATAAAACATTTAAATCTCTGATTAAAACAAAGATAACTTATTAAACAACAAGATATATTTTTTCTATTTTTGACGATTCAAACAATCAATGGAACATGAAGATTATCTCATACAATGTAAATGGAATACGAGCAGCAATAAAAAAAGGATTTATTGACTGGATTCAAGAAGAAAATGCAGATGTAATTTGTTTACAAGAAATCAAAGCTAACGAAAGTCAAATACCAACAGAAGAATTAGCGGCGGCAGGTTACCCATACCAATATTATTTTTCAGCTCAAAAAGCAGGATATAGTGGAGTTGCGGTTTTGTGTAAAGAAAAACCGAACAATGTAGCCTACGGAACAGGTATTGAGTATATGGACTCAGAAGGTCGCAATCTACGCGTAGATTTTGATACCGTATCTGTTATGTCGTTATACTTACCTTCTGCCTCAAATATTGAACGTTTAGACTTTAAATATCAATATATGGATGACTTCTTTACTTATATAAATGAATTAAGAAAAGAACTTCCAAATCTTGTCATTTGTGGTGATTACAATATATGTCACGAAGCAATTGACATTCACGATCCTGTAAGAAATGCAAAAGTATCAGGATTCTTACCTGAAGAAAGAGCTTGGATAGGTAAATTTATAGAAAACGGATTCATTGATAGTTTCCGTATGTTCAACAAAGAACCACACAACTATAGTTGGTGGACATACAGAGCAAACGCAAGAAACAACAATAAAGGTTGGCGTATTGACTATAATATGGTATCTGCCCCCCTTGAAGATCGTATTACAGCTGCTCGCATCTTACCAGATGTAAAACACTCTGACCACTGCCCTATTGTTGTAGAGCTAAAGTCATAAACAACAAATAAAAACAAACTACAATATGATATTACGTAAAATCGCCCTAAGCATATTAGCTGTAACAATGCTTTCATCTTGTGTAACAAGAAGATTATACAACGAACTTGATGCTCAATATCAAG
The DNA here is from genome assembly GCF_009799805.1 of Myroides phaeus. NCBI lineage: Bacteria > Pseudomonadati > Bacteroidota > Flavobacteriia > Flavobacteriales > Flavobacteriaceae > Myroides > Myroides phaeus. The sequence goes on along the minus strand of NZ_CP047050.1, from coordinate 1,026,659 downwards.
ATGCATTAAAAGATAACGAGCGTTTAAGTTCAGACCTTGACTTGTTAAACACGTCAAATACAGACTTAGAACAAATCAAGAAACAATTAGCAGACCAGTTGCGTGAATTGCAACAAGAACGCAATAATCTAAATGCTGAAATTTCTGCAGCACAAAACAAGCTAAAAGATTTAGAAAACTCTTATTCTAATTTAGAAAAACACAGTGCTGAAACATTAAAAGCAGAAGCAGCAAGATTAGCAAGTGCTAAATCAGAATTAGAAGAAAAAGCAAAACGCGTTGCTGAATTAGAAAGTATCTTAGCAAATAATGACAAGCAGATGAGAGCTTTAAAAGATAATTTATCTAAAGCTTTAAATGCCTTTGAAGGACGTGGACTTACAATCGAACAAAAAAATGGTAAAGTTTACGTTTCTATGGAAAACAAGTTATTGTTTAAATCAGGTAGTTGGACAGTAAACAACGAAGGAAACGAAGCAGTAGTAGAATTAGGAAAAGTATTAGCTGACAATCCAGACATTACAGTTTTAATTGAAGGACATACCGATAACGACAAAATCTTAGGTAACTTAGGAGATGGTGTAACAACCAACTGGGATCTATCAACTAAAAGATCATTAGCTATTGTATCAATTCTTGAAAAAACAGCAGGAATAGACAAAAAGAACCTTACTGCAGCAGGAAGAAGCGAATTTGCACCTATTGCAGACAATAAAACAGCTGAAGGAAAAGCGAAAAACAGACGAATTGAAGTTATCTTAACTCCAAACTTAGATAAAATCAATGCAATGCTTAACCAAATATAAGCCTCAGCTATAAAATATCAGTAACAAAAAGGGATTAAGGAAACTTAGTCCCTTTTTTTTGTCTAATCTCAAAACATTTGCATTTTATTAGAAATAAAAACAGATAAAAACCATTAAACTTGCAATAGCGGTTTATAATGCTATATTATAATACCTTAATTACAAAAACTATTAACACGAATGAGTATACTTCACTTAGTACCCCATATAAATAACATTGTAGACCCTTCTGATTTTAATGGTCTATACAATTGGTTTTTTAATCTTTTAGACTTTCTGCAGTTATCTGAGTATGAAACTCACGTTGCTACAGCAGTGTTACTATTAGTAACCTTTACAATATGTATGCTTATTTTAGATTACATACTAAAAAACATATTCATTGTACTCGTAAAAAGTTTCGCTATAAAAAGCAAAACGAACTTTGACGATATATTGGTAGAGAACAAAGTATTTCACAATATCACCCATTTAATTCCGATTGCACTTGCAAAGATTCTATTCCCTATCTTTTTTAAAGGCTTTCCTAATTTAACGGGCTTTACCATCTCTCTAACTAATATATTAGTGGTGGTTGCTATAACATTCTTATTCCGTTCTGTTATACGCAGTATAAGAGATTACTCTAAAACAAAACCTAAATTAGCAGACAAGCCTGTCGATAGTTATTCTCAAGTAGCTACCATTGTAGTATATACCTTTGCATTCATCTTTATATTTTCGACAATAACCGGAGTTAAATTAGGTACTTTCTTTGCCTCATTAGGAGCCGCATCAGCCATTTTAATGTTGATTTTTAAAGATACTATAATGGGGTTTGTTGCCAGCATACAAGTATCTACCAATGATATGGTACGCGTAGGAGATTGGATTGAGATGGCGAAATTTGGAGCAGACGGAACAGTTTTAGAGATAAACTTAAGTACCGTAAAAGTTCAAAATTTTGATAAAACCATTACTACAATTCCAACCTATCTTTTAATCAGTGATTCATTTAAGAATTACCGAGGTATGCAAAACTCAGGAGGAAGAAGAATAAAACGTAGTATTAATATCAAAATGTCTTCAATTCGTTTTTTAGAAAAACACGAGATTGAGAATTTAAAAAAGATACAACTATTAGCACCTTATATTGAAGAACGTCAAAAAGAAATAGACGAATATAATGAGAAAACACAAGCAGACCAGTCGATGCCAGTCAATGGAAGAAAAATGACTAATATTGGACTTTTCAGAGCCTATGTATTGCGTTATGCGCAACAAAACCCAAACATTCACAAAGAGTTTTACTTAATGGTAAGGCATCTACAACCAACAGAACACGGATTACCATTAGAGTTGTATATGTTTACCAATAGTACATTATGGGTATTCTATGAAAATGTAATGGCAGACTTATTTGACCACGTATTAGCATCCGTTGATTACTTCCATTTAGAAATATTTGAACTCCCTTCATCCGATGATGTAAGGCAGTTTATCAGTAATAGTACTACTGAACAACATAAATAAACAAAAAAGAGGACTTTGTATTGTACAAAGTCCTCTTCATTTATAAACCTAATCGTTCTATAATACCTTCCACTTGTTTTTCCGTTGAATTCAATTTTTCTTTACAGAAAACAATTAATTTAGAAGCTCTTTCAACCTTTTGAGCAAGCTCATCAACAGTAACTTCATCATTCTTTAAATCTTCTAAAATCTCTTCAAGCTCTAAAGCTGCGCTTTCATAAGTAAGTTGTTCCATAATACTACCTCTTTAATACTTCCTAAAGTAATTATATATATTTTATTAAAAACCATAACCTCTAACTCATCACCTTCTTTCATTTCAGTATTATAGTTTATTGTTTTTCCGTTCAATCTAACAATCGAAAATCCCTTTTTCAAGATTGTCTCTAAATCATAAAGCTGTGGAATTTCTTCCAACGCATTAATTCTAATTTTTTCACGTCTTAAAAAACCATTCACGTGATAGCCCAATTTTTCTTGTAAAACAGCCAATGTATGCTTTTGAGTATCTAACATTTGTTCACCTAAAAAAGAAATAATCCTCCCCTTCTCTTTCAAAACCTGGTTCTGTTTTGTAAGAATTGTTTTAGGTCGAAACACAATTGCTTGCTTACTTATTTCCAAGAAAGACTCTTCTTTAGCCATTCTCTTTTTTACTTCACTAATCAACCGATTAGAAACCAAGTGAAGTTCTCCCCTTTTCAAACGAGTAATCGCAAGTGATTTAGATTTAATTTCCTTATCTGTCACATCAACAAAATGCCTATTCATAGTAACTTGTTGTCTATACAGCTGCATAATACCATCATAAGTACGAGAAATATTCACATCAAAATGGTATGCTTTTTCAACAATAAACGCAGCCACTGCACTCGGTGTTTTAAAAAACCTATTTGCTACGAAATCTGCCACAGTACTATCTGTTTCATGACCAATTCCCGTTAAAACAGGCATATTCATCTTAGCAATCGTTTCAGCTAAAGCGTAATTATTAAACACATCTAAATCTAAAGCAGCCCCTCCGCCTCTTATAACAACAATTGCATCACAATCTAAATCATTTACTGTTTTCAGTGCTTTAATAATCGATATATAAGCAAACTCCCCTTGTACCTGACAATCTATCGCTGTAACGTTAAAGATATAGCCATACTCATTTTTAGTCAATTGATTCACAAAATCAGCATGTCCTGCTGTTCGTTCAGAGCTAATCAATGCTATTTTCTGAATAACCTTTGGTAAGTGAAATCGTGCATTTAGATCCAACAAACCATTTTCCTTCAGTTTCTTTAAATTCTCCTGCTTAATACGTTCAACCTCTCCTAAAGAAAAAGACAAATCAACATCCAATATATTAATAGAAAGTCCGTAAACCGTACTAAAAACAATCTCACAATAACACAATATTTCAGAGCCATCTTTCAGTATTTCCTTGGCATTTTCGGCTAATCTATTTTTGATATCAATAGCATTCTTTTGCCAAATAGTAGCCCTACATTTAGCCAAAACAACACCATCTTTGTTCTCTACCAAATCTAAATAGATATGTCCTCGTCTATCCTCTTTGATTTGAGATATCTCAACACGAACCCAAAAAGCATTTCCAGCAATAACGTCATCCACAATAGTCTTTACTCTATTTAAGATTGTACTAAGGCTAAAAAACTTTTTTTCTTGATTCATTTGTGCTTTTTCTTATGACTTGAAAACAAAAGTACAATCTTAAATACAATAGCCCTACGATCTATTGTTATAAAAATTAGCAAAATAACAATGATAGCACAGCAACATTTATTCTCCTATTAATCCTAATGCTTCTATATTCATTGTGTATTTTATGTATAGTCAATGTACACTTTTACATAGAAAGTATACATTGACTATACAAGGAGTATACATACACTATACAAACACTCAATTTAAAACCTCTCTAAAATCTGATAACAAAACGACTAAAAAATGTTAATACGTACATCAACAAGCGATAAATTATTTATATACTCATATCTTTTTTATATTTGTTATCTATAAAAAAGACAAGTATGACTACAGTAAAAATCATAAATAAATCTCAACACTCATTGCCAAACTATGAAACTTCACAGTCGGCAGGTATGGATTTAAGAGCAAATTTAACGGAGCCTATTACATTAAATTCTCTTGAAAGAGCAATTGTTCCAACAGGATTATTCATTGAATTACCAGAAGGATATGAAGCTCAAATCAGACCAAGAAGTGGATTAGCAGCTAAAAAAGGTATTACATTATTAAATAGCCCAGGTACGATAGATGCTGATTATAGAGGAGAAATAGGAGTTATTGTAGTAAACCTATCAAAAGAGCCATTTGTAATTGAAAACGGAGAACGTATTGCACAAATGGTTATTTCCAAATTTGAACAAATTCAATGGCAAGCAGCAGAAGTTTTAAATGAAACAGAAAGAGGAGCTGGTGGTTTTGGTAGTACAGGAGTAAAATAAGTGAAGTAAATACAAAGAAATTAGAAAATGAAAATAATCGTGCCAATGGCTGGACGTGGTTCACGCTTACGTCCACACACATTAACGGTTCCTAAACCGTTAATTCCAATCGCAGGAAAACCAATTGTACATAGATTAGTAGAAGACATCGCTAAGGTATTAAATGACCAAATTGATGAAATCGCTTTTATCATCCACGAAAGTTTCGGTAAAAAAGTAGAAGAAGATTTAATTGCTATTGCAGAGAAATTAGGTGCAAAAGGAACAATCTGTTACCAAAACGAAGCTTTAGGAACAGCACACGCTATTCTTTGTGCAAAAGAAAGTATGCAAGGACCAATCGTAGTAGCTTATGCTGATACATTATTCAGAGCAGACTTTAACTTAAACAAAGAAGCAGACAGTGTAATTTGGGTAAAACAAGTAGAAGACCCAAGTGCTTTTGGAGTAGTTCAACTGAACGAAAAAAACGAAATTGTAGACTTCGTTGAAAAACCAAAAGAATTTGTTTCTGATTTAGCAATTATCGGTATTTACTACTTCAAAAGCGGAGAAGTTCTACGTAAAGAATTAGAATACTTAATTGACAACAATATCATCAAAGGTGGAGAATACCAACTAACTGATGCTTTAGAAAATATGAAGCAAAAAGGAATGTTATTCGTTCCTGGTAAAGTTGATGAGTGGATGGACTGTGGAAACAAAGATGTAACTGTAGACACAAATACAAGAATGTTGAATTTCTTAGAAAAAGACAACGAAAACTTTGTAGCAGAAAACATTACAATTGAAAACAGTACAATCATCAGACCTTGTTATATTGGAAATAACGTTGTATTAAAAAATGCAACAGTTGGACCAAACGTTTCTTTAGGAGACAATTCAGTCGTAGAAGATTCAACTATTGAAAATAGTCTTATCCAAACAAACGCAACTATTCGCAATGCGAAATTAGACAATGCTATGATTGGTAACTATGCAAAATATGATGGCAAGCATACCAACATTAGTATAGGAGATTATTCTGTATTAGACTAAAAATATTAAATCCGTTTTAAATTACTTTAAAACGGATTTTTTTTATCTATCTTGCTTGTCTATAAACAGATTATTCCAAGTATAGTTATGAAAAAGATAGTATTCACATTTTTGTGTATTTCCCTACTTATTAGTTGTAAAAAAGGCAATTCTGGCTCTTTATTAGATGAAAAAGATGCAACAAACTCAAAAACTGTATTAACGATACTAAACAACCACAACAAAAATAATAACGACTTTACCACATCAGCAATTCGTTCTTCAGCGTCATTCGAATCTGACAAAGAATCACGCAAATTTGGGATGGATATACTAATCGAAAAAGACAAACAAATACTTATTAATGTGCGCTTTTTAGGTTTTCCTGTAGCAAAAGCACTTGTAACACCAGAACAAGTTCAATATTACGAGAAAATCAATGGCGTTTACTTTGAAGGAGATTTTAGTGTTTTAAGCAAATGGGTTGGTACAGAATTAGACTTCAACCGGTTTCAAAACCTTTTATTAGGTCAAGCTATTGATAGCAAAAGTTTCAATAAAAAACTCAATAGTACAATAGAAGATGGTCTTCACAAGTTAGAAGCAGCCGTAGAAGAAGATATTCAATCTGCTTTTTACTTCGAAGATAAAAGTGGTCTATTGAAAAAAGAAGAGATATCAGAAACAGCAAAAAATCGAAGCGTAACTATAAGTTATCCAAGTTATAAAAAGGTAGATAAGTTTACTACACCAACTGAAATTAATATTCTCGCAAGACAAGAAAAAACCATACATTTGAACATCCGTTATGACAATGTTACTTTTAATGAAGATTTAAACTTCAAATACAAAGTACCATCTGGTTATAAGCGAGTTGGACTAAATTAAAAAGATCAAATCACAGAAGTATTCTACAAATGACAAGAGCATATTACATCCTATTTTTCTTATTTACTGTGTTTGCTTGGGGACAAACAAAAGAGACGCAAGAACAATTAGAACGTAAAAAACAGCAAATTTTAGTTGAGATAAAAGTAGTACAAGACCTACTTCAAAAAGAAAAAACTAAGGAACGTAATATTCTTGCTGAAATAGAAGAGCAAAATAGAAAGATAAACCTGAACAGACAATTGATTCAAAATGTTCAGATGCAAATTGCTACAACTAATACTACAATTAGCAAGACACAGAGAGAAGTAGATGCTCTTCAAGCTGAATTAAAAGCATTGAAAGACGATTATGCTAAGATGGTTTTAAAGTCATATAAAACTAAATCGAGCCAAAGTCGTATTATGTTTATTTTATCATCTGACAACTTTGTACAGGCATATAAACGCGTACAATATATGAAGCAATATGCTGACTATAGAAAAGCACAGGGAGAAGAAGTAAAAGAGAAAGCAGAAGAACTAAAAGAGGCTTTAGTAAAACTTGAAGTTCAAAAAGAAAGACAACGAAAACTTTTGGCTGAACAACAAAAAAATGAAAAGAATTTACAACAAGACCTTTTAGAGCAAAAAGACTTGGTAGCAATTGTTCAAAAAGATCAAAAGAAATACAATCAAGACATTAAAAATAAACAAGAGCAAACAAAAGCAATTGACCGCAAAATTAAGCAATTAATTAAAGAGGCAATTGAAGAAGCTAACCGTATTGCTCGTGAAAAAGCTGCAAAAGCAGGTAAAACAACTACTAAATCTACTACAACAAGTAAATCTGCAACAGCATTTGAACTTACACCAGAAGAGAAAATAGTAGCAGATAACTTTAAATCAAATAAAGGTAAATTACCTTGGCCAGTAAGCAAAGGATATATTTCGTTGCCTTATGGAGACCAACCACACCCAGTACAAACACACCTTACAATTCACAATAGTGGATTAGAGATTACGACAGAGGCTGGTTCAAAAGCAAGAGCTGTATTCCAAGGAGACGTATTACAAGTACAAGTATTACCTGGAGGAAATAAAGCTGTACTTATTCAACACGGGGATTACATTACTGTTTATCAAAACTTAAGTGATGTATCTGTGAAAAAAGGAGATAAAGTAAGCATCAAACAAAACATTGGAACAGTTAACACTAATAGTACTGGAAAAACAGTACTGAAGTTTTTACTTTCACACAATACAGACATCAACAATCCGCAAAGTTGGTTAAGTAGAAGTAATTAATAACGCTATGAGTACAACATCGTCATTTAATATTTTTAAGTGGGTAAAGGAGAATAAATCCTTATTACAACCCCCTGTTGGCAATAAAAATTTATATCCAGAGTCTTCTGACTATATTATTATGGTCGTTGGTGGACCAAATGCACGTAAAGACTTTCATTACAACGAAGCAGAGGAATTCTTCTTTCAATTAGAAGGAACAATCTATATCGATATACAAGAAAATAACGAAAAAAAACGCATTACTTTAAACGAGGGAGATATTTACTTACTCCCTCCTAAAGTACCGCATTCCCCTATCCGAACAGAGAACTCAGTAGGCTTAGTTGTAGAGAAAAAGCGAAAAGCAAAAGGTTCTAAAGATGGGCTGATGTGGTATTGTGAGAACTGTAATCACAAGCTATATGAAGTTTACTTTGAGTTAACCAATATAGAAACTGATTTCTTACCACATTTTAAACACTTCTATTCTTCAGAAGAATTGCGTACTTGTGAATGTTGTCATACCGTTATGCCAACTAACCCTAAGTTTACAAAATAGAACTATTTAGGTGTTTACATTAAATACTGTGTTTTTTTTTTATATTAGCATTATATCAACCATATAAAAACTATAAACTAAAAAAATGAGTACAGTAACTAACCAAATCGACATTTCAGAAGTTCTGAAAATGTTAGGTTTAAAAGAAGTAAACGAAGGGTCTTCTACAGGTTCAACATCCTTTTCAAATGGAAAAGTACTTGAATCTTATTCACCTGTAGACGGCAAACTAATTGGAAAAGTAAAAGCGTCAACAGCAGAGGACTACGAAAAAGTTATGCAAACTGCTCAAGCGGCGTATAAAGATTGGAAACTTGTTCCAGCTCCTAAAAGAGGAGATATTGTACGTCAAATCGGACAAGAACTACGCAATAAAAAAGAATACTTAGGAAAGCTTGTTTCCTATGAAATGGGTAAAAGCTTACAAGAAGGACTTGGAGAAGTTCAAGAAATGATTGACATCTGTGACTTTGCAGTAGGTTTATCACGTCAATTATACGGCTTAACAATGCATTCAGAGCGACCAATGCACAGAATGTATGAGCAGTGGCACCCAATCGGAATCGTTGGAATTATCTCTGCATTCAACTTCCCAGTTGCTGTATGGAGTTGGAACACGATGATTGCTTGGGTTTGTGGAGACGTTTGTATCTGGAAACCGAGTTCAAAAACGCCTCTTTGTGGTGTAGCTTGCCAAAACATTATCTCAGAAGTATTCAAGTTAAACAACATTCCAGAAGGAGTTTCAAACTTAGTTATAGGTAACGAGTGTGGAGACTTAATCAACAATGATCCTCGCATTCCATTAGTATCATTTACAGGTTCTACACGTATCGGAAGACACGTATCAAAAACTGTAGCAGAACGCTTTGGAAATACTATTCTTGAATTAGGAGGAAACAATGCGATTATTGTATCAGAACACGCAGATATAAATATGGTTTTAGTAGGAGCTGTATTTGGAGCTGTAGGAACAGCAGGACAACGTTGTACATCTACAAGACGTTTAATCATACACGAAAGCGTTTACGACAAAACACTTGACGTACTTCAAAAAGCTTATGCTCAATTAAAAATTGGTAATCCATTAGACGCTACTAACCACGTAGGTCCTCTAATTGATAAAGGAGCGGTAAAAGACTACTTGGATGCAATTGAAAAAGCAAAACAAGAAGGAGGTAAAATAATCGTTGAAGGTGGTGTATTAGAAGGTTCAGGATATGAAAGCGGTTGTTATGTAAAACCGTGTATTATTGAAGGAAAAAACAGCTTTGAAATTATACAAGCAGAAACATTTGCTCCTATTCTATATGTTATGAAATATTCAACAATAGAAGAAGCAATTGATATGCAAAACAATGTTCCACAAGGACTATCCTCATCAATCTTCACTACCAATATGAGAGAAATGGAACTATTTTTATCACACGCAGGTTCAGATTGTGGTATTGCCAATGTGAATATTGGAACCTCAGGAGCAGAAATTGGAGGAGCATTTGGAGGAGAAAAAGAAACTGGTGGAGGTCGTGAGTCAGGATCAGATGCTTGGAAAGCATATATGAGAAGACAAACAAATACGATCAACTACGGAACAGACTTACCATTAGCTCAAGGAATTAAATTTGACTTCTAAACAGAAGAAATCATACAAAAAAAGGGATGCTTACATAAGCATCCCTTTTTCTATATATTAAAATTCTAATTAGAATCTATATCCGATATTTACACCAGCATTAACTTCAATTGCACTGAAACGGTCGTTTACTTCACTACTAAAGTTACGAGCGATGTCAACAAATGGGTGAATTGTGAAAGAATCACCTAAAGCCCATTTATAACCAACTCCTACACCAAAGATAAAGCTATTCATATCTACTTTATCTAACTCAACTTGGTTAGAAACATCATTAAATCTATCTTCTTCGAAATTACCAAAACGATATTTCATAAAAGGAGACACAACATATCCACTTCCATTAGCATCAGATTTTCCTCCAAAATAGTAGTTATAGTTTACTAAAATACTGTTTGTCTTAAACTTTTGGTTTCTACTGCTTTTCTCTGCGTGGTAAGAAAAACGGTCATTAATATTGAAGTTAGCTCCAATAGATTGATTGTGATCAATAAAATGTTCGTATCCTAATTCAACAGAAGCCATAACCAACGTGTTTAACACATTCACTTTAACCTCATTAACTGCTTGAGCTTTAACCCCAAGAGTTCCTCCTATTAATAATAGCGCTAAAAATAATTTTCTCATAACTCAATAAATTTTTGGCAAATATAACAAATCAATCATTATTTATGATTCCTACCTTCCTCATTTGGATAAAAATCTGCAACTATATCACTCTGCCAATACTCTTTAGAGTCAATATCCATTACAGTTATCCTCCCCATAAAGGCAGCACCAGTATCAATATTCCAAACATTCATAAAATTTGTAGGCTTTGTAAATCCGAAATTCGTAACAGGAGTATGCCCAATAAATATCTCTTTATATTGTTTAAGTCGTTTAGGATACAAAACACTGTCAGGTTTAATTGAAGAGTCCATTGCCATCACCATCTCCCACAATGTTCTGTCCCAATACAAATACTCTCTAAAGAACTCTGCACCTACACCTCTTGGATTTGTAAAACCCGCGTGAACAAATAAACGATTATGTTCATCTAAATAATAATTTTCTAACCCTTTAAAAAAAGTAATATGTCTTTGAAGCTGTTCCTCCTCCATATTATCACTCGAGTAAGATTTCATTGAAGCAAGGCCTCCGTGATATTCCCACATTGAATTTTCCTCTTTAGTCGTTAGCCAATCTAACAAAAGTGTTTCGTGATTTCCCCTTAAAAAAACACAATTATTGGTATTCTTTAAAGCCAATAAATATTCTACAACTTTCTCTGATTCACTCCACCCATCCACATAATCACCTAAAAAAATCAAAGTATCTTTTGATGAAATGTTAGCCTTATCTAAAACCTGCAGTAATGCTTTATATCCACCGTGAATATCTCCTATAACTAAAACTCTACTCATCTTGATCTGTTTCATATTTAAGTTTTCGTAAGATACGCATAACTTCCTTAAAGGCTATGAACAACTGAGGATCTGATGACTGTTTTAAATAATCTTTAACTTCAATCAACTCATCTTTTGCCCTTGTAAACCCATTAAGATAACAAAGCATCATATTAAAACAAAGCTTACTAAGAATACGCTCTTCTTTTGGTGTCAATTTTAAGTCGTTAGTAATTTTATAAATCACCCTCAAGCTATTACCATAAATATGTCCAAGAATATTTCTGTTATAAGAAGGCGGTTGGAACAACAATCTATTTCCTATTGCGTACGTACCATTTTCTTGAAAAGAAATGGAAACTTCTTCAAAGCGATAATAACTTGTTTTATCATTTAGCCCTAAGTTTAGGTATTCGGTTATGATGAATTCATTATCGTTATAGACAATCGTTACAACATCCAAATCAGAATAAAAAAGTTTTAAATGTTCATTGACAAACTCAATATCTACACGAGAAAAGAAAACTTGGCCTCTAATTACTTTTTTATTTCCAGCCCAACAAATAATAAACTGCTCCTTAAAAACATTATAACGAGGTTTCATATCTCGATGTGTATCCGTCATAAATGTAATAACACTATCCAAAATACTCTTCAGATCATTTTGAGAACTCGCTTCAATACTATTTACAATTTCCCTATTACAACCTTTTGGAATAACAACATCCGGCACAGATGTGCTACCAATACGAACATAATAAGTTTCCGCTTCAATTTCACCAATATTTCTTTTAAAACTTGTAATATCTTCATTAGCCTGAACCGTAACCAAACCAACTACTTTATCCTTTGGCAAATCAGAAAAAGTAACATTATCATATGTAATAATCGGAGGATTATTTAAATACGCATTAATTAAATTTTGAATTTTACTATCATCATAGAAGTCAACACCGACAATTTCATTATCTTCATCCTCGATTCCAACTACTAAATAAGAGTTGTTATCCGGGTTAGAATTAGATAAGGCACAGATATGCTTCAAGAATTTTGCTTTTCCTGATTTAGTATGTAAATTGAGTTGCCTTTTCTTATCGTAAAAGCTATTCTCATCGTAATGAGCAAGTAGATTTTTAATGAGTAAACGCTTATTAATCACGACTTTTGGGTTTTGTTCTTAAAATTATAAAAAGAAACTCATAATTCAAGCCCAATATTCAAATTTGTAATTTAGATTTAACCATACATTAACAACCTGGTTGATAATATTTTTAGAATTTGCAGTTATTATTATAAAAGAGCATTATTTTAGATAAAAAACACAAACATACACATGGACACAACAGGATCAAACTATGATATCCGCGAGTTAAATGAACTTATAGAAAGAGAAAGCGCGTTTATCGATATTCTAACGATGGAGATGAATAAAGTAATTGTGGGACAAAAACACATGATAGATCGTCTTCTAATTGGATTATTAGGACAAGGACACATATTACTTGAGGGAGTACCTGGATTAGCGAAAACTTTAGCCATTAATACATTAGCTAAAGCTGTTCATGGATCGTTTAACCGTATCCAATTTACCCCAGATTTACTACCTGCAGATGTTATTGGTACAATGATCTATAATGTAAAGGAGAATGACTTCTCTATTCGCAAGGGGCCTATTTTTGCTAACTTTATTTTAGCGGATGAGATAAACCGTGCTCCAGCAAAAGTACAATCAGCGCTACTTGAAGCAATGCAAGAAAAGCAAGTAACAATTAGCGATGACACATTCAAATTAGACAAACCATTCTTGGTAATGGCAACACAAAACCCTGTTGAGCAAGAAGGAACATATCCTTTACCAGAAGCTCAAATGGACCGTTTTATGCTTAAAACAGTGATTGACTATCCTAAGATGGAAGACGAACGCCTTGTAATTCGTCAAAACCTTGCAGGAGAAAAACCACAAGTTAACCCTGTCATTACAATTGATCAAATTAAACGAGCTCAAGAAGCAGTTAAAAAAGTATATATGGATGAAAAAATTGAGAAATACATTCTTGATATCATCTTTGCTACTCGTTATCCTGAGCAATATAAATTAGACAAATTAAAACCATTAATTAGCTTTGGAGCATCTCCACGTGGAAGTATCAACTTAGCATTAGCTGCTAAATGTTATGCATTTATCAAGAGAAGAGGATATGTAATTCCAGAAGACGTTAGAGCTGTGGTAATTGATGTACTACGTCACCGTATTGGAGTAACATACGAGGCTGAAGCAGAAAACATTACTTCTGTTGATATTATTAATCAAATTGTTAATGAGATAGAAGTGCCATAATAGCATTCTAAATAACGAAATATTGAAAACCTATTTATAGTCTTATAAATAGGTTTTCCAATTAACTAAATTTGAAAGGTAAAGTCATGGATACCAAAGACATTTTAAAGAAGGTCAAAAAAATAGAAATAAAGACCAAGCGATTAAGCGATCACATATTTTCGGGAGAATACCATACTTCGTTTAAAGGAAGAGGTATGACTTTTTCTGAAGTTCGCCAATATCAATTTGGAGATGATATACGTGCAATTGATTGGAACGTTACAGCACGTTATAATGAACCTTACATAAAAGTTTTTGAAGAAGAAAGAGAACTTACTTTAATGCTAATGGTAGACGTTAGCGGATCTGAAAGTTTTGGTTCTTCCGATCAATTTAAAGAAGATATAATAACTGAAATAGCAGCTACTTTAGCCTTTTCAGCTACACAAAATAACGACAAAATTGGTTTAATCCTCTTTTCTGATCAAATTGAATTATTTGTTCCTCCGAAAAAAGGTAAGACACACGTTTTACGTATCATTAGAGAACTGATCAATTTTAAGCCAAAAAGTCAAAAAACAGACTTAGGGCAAGCTTTAGAATACCTTTCAAAGGTTTTAAAAAAGAAAGCTATAGTATTTGTACTTTCAGACTTTATCACACCAAATTATGAACATACACTTAAAATTTCTGCTAAAAAACACGACATTACGGGAATTAGAGTTTATGACAAAAGAGAAAAAGAACTTCCAAATGTTGGTTTAATTAATGTTTTTGATGCAGAAACACATCAAGAACAAATAATTAATACATCAGATAGTACGTTGAGAAAAGAATACACTACTTACTTTTTAAAACAAGAAGGAATTTTTAATAAAGTCTTCCAAAAATGCGGAGCCGGAACTATCAACATCGAAGTAGGTGATAGTTATGTCAAAAAATTATTAGGGTACTTCAAATCAAGATAACTTAAGAGAAATGAAATCTAATTTTCTATATACAATCGCCTTTTTGCTTTTATCAGCACTAACTTCATTGGCACAAACGCCAATTGAAACTATTGTAGATACAAACAATATCAAGATAGGAGATACTTTTTTGTACACAATAAAAGCACATACAAAACAAGGTGCACATATTACCTTTCCTGAAACAAACGAAATTGGTCGTTTTGATGTTGTAGAAACATTTCCAACAGATACAATCATTGATAACGATACACAAGAACTAATAAAAAAATATCATTTAACTATGTTTGATGAAGGAGCATTTAGTGTTCCTCAGCTACCAATTATCGTAGATGCACAAGTATTTCACACAGATTCAATTCAAATACAAGTACAAGGAGTTGAAGTAGATACTATCAAACAACCCTTATATGATATTAAAAACATTTCAACAGAAGGAGCTTCCTTTTCTACAAACTGGTATTACATTGTTTTCTTACTTGTTTCTATTCTAATAGGTTTTGCAATGTATTTGTACATCAAAAAACGACAAGAAAAAAATCAAACAGAAGACGATAAGTATAAAACACCTTTTGAAAAAGCAGTTAAGAAGTTAAAGAAACTTGAAGAGAAGAAAAACTGGAACCGAGGAGATGCAAAGCCATACTATTCAGATATGACTAACATTGCTCGTGCCTTTATTGAGGACACTTTTGGTATTTCTGCGAAAGAGCTTACAACATTTGAAATTATAACTATTTTAAAGGCTACTTTAAACGAGAAAAAGATCAAGATAAAACCAGAGATAATTAAGGATTTAAAGCGAATTCTTGAAACAGCCGAT
This sequence comes from Myroides phaeus, assembly GCF_009799805.1. Taxonomy (NCBI): domain Bacteria; kingdom Pseudomonadati; phylum Bacteroidota; class Flavobacteriia; order Flavobacteriales; family Flavobacteriaceae; genus Myroides; species Myroides phaeus. The sequence continues at coordinate 1,010,997 of NZ_CP047050.1, read as the reverse complement.
TTAGTAAAATTTGCTAAGTCTCAACCTGATGAAGGACAAATCACAGCCGATACAAGTAAAATACAACAAGTTGTAGATGATATTAACACGGCTTATCCTATTTCTGCTGCAACTCAAACAGAACGCATCCGTTTGAGAGAAGAACGCAAATTAAAGAAACAACGTTTTCGTATTTGGGCTCCTATTTCGACTTCAATCGTTCTGATGTTACTATGTGGAATAGTATATATTGTAAACACATCATCAGAAGAAGAATATACTTGGTTTACATTTGACAACTCTAAAAAACTATTAGGAAAAGAGTGGATTACAAGTACATACGGAACTGATCCAGGAATAACAGTTAGTACTCCGAAAGTATTAATTAGAAAAAATGAACCTATAATACAAGAAACAAAACCAGAAGGAGTAGAATCTATTCAACAATTCAAATTTGAAACATTAGAGGATCCTTTACACATTGTTTTAAACAATATAGTAACAACTAAAGAATATAAGTACACTGATAAAGAGCTTATAACGTATGCTATTACAGCAATGACTCAAAATAATAAAATTGATGATTTACAATATAAAGAAGAAGGTTTTGAGAATGCTAATGGAGTCATAGGAAATAAAATAATAGGAGATTTTATCTTTGAAAATCCAGATAATAATAAAGAAGAAAAAATAGCATTTGAAGGAGTATTAACACAACACGGTGCCAATAAAGATATACTATGGGTATTCTATTTAGCAGAAGATACTATAGCACCACAAATTGTTAATCGAATCTTTGACTCAATACTTTATAAACAAGAGCAGAAATAATGATGAAGAATATAACATTTGCAAATCCAGAGTTTTTTTGGCTTTTCTTACTGTTGCCAATTGCTTTGTTTGTATGGTATAAAAACAGAAAAAAACAACGTGCAACAATCAAACTAAGTTCTATAGACAGCGTTATTGGTCATAGTTCACTATTAGTTAAATTACTACCAATTTCCATTGTATTAAGAACACTTGCACTATCTGCGATTATTGTAGCCATGGCCAGACCACAAATCGTAAATGTAGATAGTAAAGTACATTCTACTCACGGTATAGACATAGTAATGGCTATGGACGTTTCAGGTAGTATGCTTGCAAAAGACCTAAAACCAAATCGATTAGAAGCACTAAAAACAGTAGCAGCAAACTTTGTTGAACAACGTGTAACAGACCGCATTGGGCTTGTTATTTACGCAGCAGAAGGTTATACCAAAACACCTGTTACCAGTGATAAAATACTTATTCTAAACGATATGAAATCAATTAAGTACAATAATGACTTAAGAGATGGTACTGCGATTGGAGTAGGATTAGCAACAGCTATAAATAGACTGAAAGACAGTCCTGCTAAAAGTAAAATCATCATTTTATTGACAGATGGTGTTAACAATACAGGAACAGTTGATCCAAAAATGGCTGCTGAAATTGCGAAAGAGTATAACATTAAAACTTATACTATTGGTATTGGTACTAATGGTTTAGCAGAATCACCTGTAGGCATAAAACCAAATGGAGAAATAGTTTACGAAAAAGTACCTGTTGAAATCGATGAACAGCTAATGAAAGAGATTGCTAAAATAACAGGAGGAAAATACTTTAGAGCAACAGATACGAAGAAGCTAACAGCTATTTACGAAGAGATTAATCAATTAGAAAAAACGAAAATAGACGAACAAAAGTTTGTTAACTCTGATGATAAGTTCCACTTATTAGCATTATTAGCATTTGTGTTATTAGCGTTAGATTTTATTTTACAAAAAACACTTTTCAGAGGATTTATTTAATAGATTATGTGGGAGTTAGACAATAAAAAATATCTTTTCTTATTAATAGTAGTCGCAATATTAGTCATACTATTTATTGCTGATGTAATATGGAAAAGAAAGAGACAAAGCCTTTTTGCAACAACGAAAGCAATGAGAGTTTTGGCTCCAAATCGTTCAAAGAATAAAACAATTATAAAAGCAAGTATCTACTTAGTAGCATTAGCATCAATTGTATTTGCCTTAGTGAATCCTAAAATCGGAACAAAAGTTGTCACAGTAAAAAGACAGGGGATTGATATTGTCTTTACACTTGACGTATCTAAAAGTATGCTTGCCCAAGATATGGCTCCGGATAGAATGGCCAAAATGAAACAACTTGTTTCACAAATTATCAATAACCTTGGACCAGACAGAATAGGTATTGTTGGTTATGCAGGGAGTGCTTTTCCTATGCTGCCAATTACTACAGACCATTATGTTGCAAAAATGTACTTACAGTCGATGAACACGGATATGGTATCATCACAAGGAACCGCCTTTGAAGATGCTATTTACGTAGCAAGTAACTACTTTGACAATCCGCAAACAAGTAAGGTTATGATCCTTATATCTGATGGAGAAGACCACGGAGAAGAAATGGATGGAGCAATTTCAATTGCAAAGCAAAAAGGTATTAAAGTCATTACAATTGGTGTAGGTACAGAAAATGGAGGTCCAATTCCTATTCGTACAGCCAAAGGAGTTGAATATAAAAGAGATTGGGACAATGAAATTGTAACAACAAAGTTAAACCCTGCAACCCTTAAACACATTGCAGATGCAACTGGAGGAAAGTACTTCTATGGCTCTAACACCCAAGAGATAGTAGATTTAATCAAAAATGAATTAAATAAAATAGAAAAAACAGACTTTGAATCACAACAAATTGCAGAATTTCAAGCGCAATACCAATGGTTTTTAGGTTTAGCTTTTTTACTAATTTTTATTGACCTATTCATCTTAGAGAGAAAGACACTGTGGATGAAGAAGCTAAATCTTTTCAACGAAAAGTAATAGAATACCTTAAGAAATTAGACAATGAAGAATTTACTTTACACCGCTATATTTTGTTTGTTTACTTTATTCTCTTTTGCTCAATCAGCAGGAAGAGCCTTAAATAAAGGAAATGAAGGTTACGAACAAAAACACTACACACAGGCAGAAGCAGCTTATAGAATTGCGAAATCTAAAAACCCAAAATCTACTGCAGATTATAATATGGGTAATACACTATATAAACAAAACTATACGAAAGAAGCAATCACTGCCCTAACAAGAGCAACACAAACAGCAACTACAAAAGCTGAAAAACATAGAGCTTTTCACAACCTTGGTAATGTTTATATGAAAAATAAAAACTACCAAGAAGCAGAAAAAGCTTACAAAAGCGCTTTATTAAACAATCCTAAAGATGACGAAACACGTTACAACTATGCTGTAGCTAAAAAACTAAACGAAGAAAATCCTCAGCAAAACGACGATAATAAAGACGATCAAAATAAGGATAACAAAGACAATAAGAACGACCAGAATAAGGATAACAAAGACAACAAAGACGATCAGAATAAGGATAATAAAGACAACAAAGACGATCAAAATAAGGATAACAAAGACAATAAGGACGACCAAAATAAGGATAACAAAGACAATAAGGACGACCAAAACAAGGATAATAAAGACAATAAGGACGATCAAAATAAGGATAACAAAGACAATAAGGACGACCAAAACAAGGATAACAAAGACAATAAGGACGACCAAAACAAGGATAACAAACCACAAAATAATCCACAAGCTCCAAGTAGAGATCAAATTGATCGTATCTTAGACGCAATGAATCAAAAAGAAAAAGATATTCAACAGCGTTTGATTAACAAAGGTAAAAAAGGTGATAAAGGAGAAGGTCAAGCAGTACCTGCTGGACAAAGAAAAAAAGACTGGTAAATAACAATGAAAACACTGCGTAACTTCATATTAATAATATGCTTTATAAGCACACAAGCTATTTTTGCACAAATTACTTTTGACGCAAAAGTAAGTAGAGAAAGCGTGCCTTTAAACGAAAATGTTCGTGTTGACTTTTCAATGAATAAAGATGGAGACAACTTTACTCCTCCCCGATTTGATGGATTTACAGTAGTTGGAGGTCCGAACCAATCTGTTAGCTACGCTTGGACTAATGGTCAAAAATCATTCAACAAAACATACTCATACTTTCTACAACCAACACGTAAAGGAAAGTTAACAATACAAGGAGCCAGTATTGAGATTGATGGACAAGTTTACAAGACAAAAGCAGTAACTATTACTGTAGGAGATGCTGTTGCAAAGCAAGATCCAAGACAGCAAATTAATCAAGTGCAACAACAGTCGATAGACAATATACATTTGGTAGCGGAAGTAACAAATAGCAAACCGTATATCAACGAACCTATTACAATTACATATAAATTATATTTCAACACTTCTATTGGAGGCTATATGGGAAAACAAATCCCAACCTACGAGAAGTTTTGGGTTCACAATATCAATTTAGATGGCCGTCCTGAAGTAAAACAAGGGAAATTTAAAGGAGAGAACTATCACTATATTGTTTTAAAACAAGACGTGTTAATGGCACAAGAGGAAGGTGCCTTATCTATAGATCCTTTAATTTTAAACATTCAAGCAGAAGTACCTACTGGAAGACGAGATTTCTTTGGTTTTCCAGAATACGGATATATTGAAAAAGAGTTTTCAACAAATAAAGTAACGATCAATGCTAAAGCCTTACCTGAAGCCGGAAAGCCAGAAAACTTCTCAGGAGGTGTTGGAACATTTGACTTTAAAGTTACCCCTACTAAAACAGATTTAAAAGCAGGAGAACAACTGAAACTAACTGTTGAAGTATCTGGAAAAGGGAACTTAAACCTGTTAACTATGCCACAGCCTAAAGCACATTCGGCTTTAGAAATTTACGATCCTGTTTATGCAGAAAAAATAAATTCAGGTATCTATGGTATGCAAGGTAAAAGAAGTAATGAATATATTATCATTCCTCAATATAAGGGAGAGTACAATATTGAACCAATGGAATTCTCTTATTTTGATTTAGACACAAAGAAGTACAAGACAATCAATACAGATAGCCTTGTTATAAATGTATTAGAAGGTCCTACCTTACCAACTAACAAAGACGCTGTCGGTACAGATATTGTGAATACAGATGAATTATTTCAACCTTTTAAAACAAAAGTCAGTTTCGTAGAACCTTATCAAACAAAATATTGGAATACGAACCTATTCTATATACTTACGCTTATTCCGTTCATCGCCATTCCTTTCTTTATTTTTGGAATTAATAGACAAAGAGCAATTAGTGGTGATACAGAAGGACTACGATTGAAAAACAATAATCGTTTAGCAAAGAAATATCTTAGTGAAGCGAAAAAGAATCTTAACAATAAAGAGTTGTTCTACGAAGCATTAGAACGTTGTTTACACAACTTCCTAAAAGCTAAATTGAACATTGAAACAAGTGAAATGAGCAATGAAAATATCGAAGAGATATTAGTAGAAAAACAAATAGATACAGATGCAATCTCAGAGTTTATGAATTTAAAAAATGCTTGTGAGTGGGCACGATACACGCCAACCAACCAAGTAAACATCACAAACGATTATGAGAAAGCAATTCAAGCAATTAGTAAATTAGAAAAACAATTCAAATAGAGAAAAATGAAGCATATTATCACTTTCGTATTATTTGTATTGAGCACCATTTCTTGGGGGCAAACAGCTAATTGGAATGAAAAATTTGACAAAGCAAATGAGCTAATTCTAAAAGAGAAGTTCCAAGATGCGATCACTATCTTCCAAGATTTAGAGAAGCAAAACAATACATCTCCTGAATTACTTTTTAATTTAGGAAATGCTTTTTATCGTACAAACGACAATGTCAACGCTGTTTATTACTATGAAAAGGCGTTGAAACTAACACCAAATGATAAAAGCATTGAAACTAATTTAGGTTATGCACGCAAGAATTTAATAGATGATATTACAATTGTAAAAGAGTATGACAATCAAGATATCTTACATCAAACACTTGGAAAACTAACTCCTGATCAATGGTCAATCTTGGCAACAATCTTAGCTTTTACAATCTTAATTGCTTTTATTGTTTACTACCTCAATGAGAAGAGTTCAATTAAAAGAATAAGTTTTGTTTGGATTGTAGTTGCCTTATTAAGTTTAGGAGCATCAATTTATGCTGCTAAATTTGAAGAAGTCTATAGAGGTAAAGAAGAAACAGGTATAATCTTTTCGCAAGAAACGAACTTAAAAGAAGAAGCCAAAAACACTTCTAAAACCTTAAAAGAACTCCATGCAGGAACAAAGGTTTACATCTTAGAGCACAATGCTCTTTGGATTAAAGTTCGATTAGACAATCAAGAGATAGGGTGGATCGAAAAATCTACTATTAAAAATATTTAAACAGATTCAGAAGGCGTAGTTGTATGTAATACTTCTACGCTTTTTTCAAATAATGTCTTAATCAATTGGAAGAAACTTGGTAAGATAGAATCTGAAACAACTAAATATACTTGATAACTATAAGATGCCTCTAATGTTTCTTTCTCTACTACTTGAAAAATATCATTCATCTGATCAAAAAACGAAAGTAACATACTTCCCACCAATACAACAACTAAAACTTGAAACAAGGCTCCAAAAAAGCGATTAAACATTCCTAAGAATACAGCATCAAAAAACTTAGTTACCATATTAGCTAAGAACTTAGCAATTAAAATTGCAAAGAAAAAAGTTAGTACAAATGCTATTACAGGCAGAAAAGAAGTTTGCCACCCAAAAGACTCAAAAAGGAATTCTTTAACTACGTTTGAAAATTTTAATGCACCAATAGCTCCAATAAATATTGCTAAAAAGGCTACAACAGATACAAAAAAACCATCTTTTATTCCTTTATACAAAGCAAATACAAGTGCAATTAAAGCGATAACATCTAAAAACATAGTTTACTAATTTTTTACAGTGCGAAGATATTACAAATCTGACTAATATGAATAACGATATTTCATCAGTTGCCATTAACAAGTTTAGATCAAGTCTTTTCTTAACCTCATCACTCACTCCATCGCAAAGGATATTAATTTCCACTCTACAATGCGGATAAATACTATCTTTGTGTACTATAGCAAAATATATGGCAAGAGACGAACAATTAAAAACCAGATGGGAAACCTTGGTTACAAAAATATCAGATCGCTTTGGTGATGGAGAAACTCTCGACTTAGAAGCAATTATTTACCTAATTGGCGTACAAGAAAGAGGGAAAATCAAAAAGAAATATAAAAAAGACGACAAAATAAATTTAATGCACATTGCTATTTGTCGTTTATTAGAACCTTATGGTTATTACGAATTTGATCATTTTGACGAAGATGGGTGGCCACACTATACTGTAAAAGAACATTTACCAGCTTTAAAAGCAGGAGAACAAAGCGTTCTAATGAAAGAAGCAATCGTAAATTATTTTTTAGAAAGTGGCTTTATTAGCTAAAACTAACAAGAAATATAAAAATATTAGCAGTATTAAATTTTATGTCTAATTGAAAAGCAGTAAATTTGCACTTTACTTTACTTAAAATGATAGATAAAATAAAAGAGTATATCGGTGAAGCGGAACAGTTTACTACCGATAATAAAGAGACGCTTGAAGCATTTAGAATTAAATTCCTTTCTAAAAAAGGAATCTTAAACGATTTATTTGCTCACTTCAAAACAGTTCCAAATGACCAAAAGAAAGAGTTTGGACAAGCTATCAATGCACTGAAAAACACTATTGAAAATAAAGTAAAATCAATTCAAGAAACTTTAGATTCTAAAGATGTTCAAGGTCTTTATGGAGATTTAACTCGTCCAGGTTACCCATTAGAAATAGGTTCAAGACACCCTATCTCATTGGTAAAAAATCAAATTGTTGATATTTTCAACTCTATTGGTTTCAACATTTCAGAAGGTCCAGAAATTGAAGATGACTGGCATAACTTCGAAGCATTGAATTTCCCTGAGTATCACCCAGCGAGAGATATGCAAGATACTTTCTTCGTGCAAACAAATCCAGAGCACTTATTACGTACACATACGTCATCAGTTCAGGTTCGTTATATGGAGAAAAACACACCTCCTTTGAGAACAATCTCTCCAGGACGTGTATTTAGAAACGAAGCTATCTCTTCACGTTCTCACTGTATCTTCCACCAAGTAGAAGGATTATACATTGATAAAGATGTATCTTTTGCAGATTTAAAACAAACTTTGTTATACTTCACAAAAGAGATGTTTGGTAAATCTAAAATTCGTTTACGTCCATCTTACTTCCCATTTACTGAGCCAAGTGCTGAAGTAGATATCTATTGGGGATTAAAAACAGAAACTGACTACCGTATTACAAAAGGTACAGGATGGTTAGAAATCATGGGATGTGGAATGGTAGATCCTAATGTATTGAAAAACTGTAACATTGATCCAAACGAATACAGCGGTTTCGCTTTTGGTATGGGTATTGAGCGTATTGCAATGTTATTATATCAAATCGGAGATATCCGTATGTTCTATGAAAACGATATCCGTTTCTTAGAGCAATTTAAAACAAGCTTCTAAATAGAAATATTTATATATAAAGCCGACTTCAGAAAATGGAGTCGGCTTTTTTAATTTATACTATACTTATACCTCTCATTACTTTCCTCCCCAAAAAACACTTTATCATAAAGGAAAACTACTATTAAACACTTTTATTTACTATTTACTTTAAATTTTTAAGAAATGTAACCTAAGTTACTTAAAAAGAAATGTCAAGTATTTAATTTTGAGATACTAACTAAAAATTGAAGAAAATGAAAAAGGTTCTTTTGTTGTCTTTCGCAATCATCTCATTGGTTTCTTGTGGCGACAAACAAAAAACATCCGTTGACTTAGAAACATTAAAAGTACAAGGAGACTCTATAACAGTAGTTACTCAAAAAGCTTTAATGTCAAATGTTTCTAATGCAATTAAAAAAGGAGGCACTACTTATGGAGTTGAGTTTTGTAACACAAAAGCATTAGTACTGACTGATTCTCTTTCAAAAAAATACGAAGCAACAATTCAGCGCATAACTGATAAAAACAGAAACGCAGATAATGAGTTAACCTCAGCAAATGACAAAGCTCTTTTTAGTGCATTTAAGGAGAATACTCAACTACAAGATAGTCTTATCGCAGAAAATGGTAAACACATCTATTATAAGCGTATAAACCTTGGAATGGAGACTTGCTTGAAGTGTCATGGAACACCAGACTCAAATATCGACACAGAGACCTATTTGAAGATAAAAGAACATTACCCTCTTGACAAAGCAGTAGGGTATAATCTAAAAGAACTTAGAGGAATGTGGAAAATTACATTTGATAAATAACAAAACCATATTTAATGCTATTTAAAATAATAAACTAATTTTTAGTTATAAGCTTTCTTTTATTCGCTAAACTTCTAAATACTATAAAATTGAGTCAAAGGGTACAATAAAGTTTAATAAAGTCAATCGGTTTTGTATTTTTGTTTGATTCAAACAAAACTAACTATGTCAAAATTCAACCTATTAACTGTAAAAGAAGTTCATAAAGAAACTCCTAATGCAGTTTCAATTGTGTTTGATATTCCTGCTGATTTAAAAGACAACTATGACTACATCGCAGGTCAATACTTAAACATCAAACATAAACACGAAGGAAAAGAGATAAGAAGAGCATATTCTATTTGTTCATCACCTACAAGTAATGAAATTAGAGTTGCTGTTAAGAAAGTAGAACACGGTGTATTCTCTACTTATGCAAATGAAGTTTTAAAAGCAGGAGACCAATTAGAAGTAGAAACACCTGAAGGAAGATTTACTTTTGAACCAACTGCTAACGCTTCTAACAATTATGCTGCATTTGCTGCAGGAAGTGGGATTACTCCAGTAATGGCAATTCTTAAATCAGTTTTGGAGCAAGAAGTAAATAGTAAATTTGTATTAGTTTACGGAAACAAAAATATAGAAGAAACAATCTTCCACAAAGAACTACACTTATTACAAGAACAATACCCAGAGCGTTTATTTGTGCATTTTGTTTACTCAAGAGTGCGTGAAGAGAACTCTATCTTTGGCCGTATTGATAAAGCAGCTATCAACTTTGTAGTAAACAACAAACATAAAGAAAAAGAGTTTGATCGTTTCTTCTTATGTGGACCAGAAGATATGATTAATACAGTTACTACTACTTTAGTAGAACGCGGTATTGATAAAGAGAAAATATCAAACGAAATTTTCACACCAAATACAGATGGTGTTGACCCAATTGAAGCAGAAGGAGGTTCTACAAGAGTAACTGTTCTTGTAGATGATGATGAGACTACATTTGAAATGCCTAAAAGTGAAGTATTGCTAAATGCTATTTTAAAAGAAGGTATTGATGCACCATACTCTTGTCAAGGAGGTATTTGCAGCTCTTGTATGTGTAAGATTGTTAAAGGATCTGCTGTAATGAAAAAGAATAGCATCCTTACAGATGATGAAATTGCAGATGGATATATTTTATCATGTCAAGCACTTGTTACTTCTGATGAGATTTACGTTGACTATGACGATATGTAATAGATATAAAGCCTTTTCTTAATTGAAAGGGCTTTTCTTTTTTATAACACTGTTCTTCTATACTTACCTATTGGCATAAAAAAACTGCACAAGATTAAACTCTTGCACAGCTGCTAAAATAATTATGGAAATATATAAACACGAAGGACTCTTCCACCGCGTGGAAAAGTCCTTCTTTCGTCTATCACAACACTAAACTTACTAGTTTTTCATTTACTTGGTCAAAGCCAAAGCCACTATATACATAGTCAAACTCTGCTTTGATTGCCTCGTTCATCAAGTTACCTATACTTCCTTCATGCGTATGATTCACCTCTTTCGAAGGTTTATACGTTCCTTCCTCAATAGAAAGACCGATTTGTTTATACGCTTCTCTAAATGGCATTCCTTGAAGCACGCTTTCATTCACAACCTCTACACTAAATAAATAGTCATATTTAGGGTCATTTAATATCTCTTTATTGATTTCAATGTTATCTAACATTAAATTCAATATATCTAAACACTCTTTTAAAGACGTAAATGCAGGGAATAAGTTTTCCTTCAATAATTGCAAATCTCTATGGTAACCAGAAGGCAAATTAGTAGTCATTAAGGCTATTTCATTTGGCAAGGCTTGAATCTTATTACAACGAGAACGTATTAGCTCTAATACATCTGGATTCTTCTTATGCGGCATAATACTTGAACCTGTCGTTAAATGATCTGGAAATTTTATAAAACCGAAGTTCTGATTCATATACAAACAACCATCCATTGCAAACTTTGCCAATGTCGCTGCAATTGCACTTAATCCTTGTGCAAGAATACGCTCTGTCTTTCCTCTACCCATTTGAGCATTTACTACATTGTAGTTCATACTACCAAACCCTAATAAGTCCGTTGTCATTTGTCTGTTTAAAGGAAAAGAAGAACCATAACCCGCTGCAGAACCTAATGGGTTTTTATTTGTAACCTTCCAAGCAGCTAACATCAACTCTAAGTCATCTACTAAGCTTTCTGCATACGAACCAAACCACAATCCAAAAGAAGACGGCATTGCTATTTGTAAATGCGTATATCCAGGCATTAATACCTCTTTATGCTGATTGCTTAACTCTTGTAGTTTTTCAAAAACGATTTTTGTCTTTTTAACTACTTCTTCTATTTCATAACGGAAATACAATTTTAAGTCTACTAAAACTTGATCGTTTCTTGAACGACCAGAATGTATCTTTTTACCAGCATCACCAATTCTTCTTGTCAGTAGCAACTCTACTTGAGAGTGAATATCTTCTACGTCATCTTCAATCTGAAAGTCGCCAGCTAATATTTCTTTATAAATCTGTTTTAACTCCTTTTGAATAATAACTAATTCATCAGAAGTCAATAATCCGATACTTTCCAACATTTGTGTATGTGCCAATGAACCTAATACGTCAAAAGCCGCCAAATTCATATCCAATACTCTATCTTGTCCTACTGTAAATGTATCTACCGATTGATTAACAGTAGTATTCTTTTGCCATAATTTCATCTTAATACACAATTTTAGTTAACATATCTATGTACAATTCGATTCCCTCTTTTATCTCTTGTACATACACAAACTCATCTGCTGTATGTGAACGGGCAGAATCTCCAGGTCCGCATTTCAATGAAGGAATACTCAACAAAGCTTGATCACTTGTCGTAGGCGAACCATACGTTTCTCTTCCTAAAGATATACCTGCTTTCACAATCGGATGATCTTTAGCTATTGACGAAGGTTTTAAACGTGTAGAACGTGCCTTTACTTCGCAAGTAACATTTTGTTTTATAATCTCTAATACCTCTTCATTTGTATAAGCATCAGTAACACGGATATCAACTACAAAATCACAAGTAGAAGGAACTACATTGTGTTGTGTACCTGCATTTATCATTGTTACACTCATCTTAATAGGTCCAAACTCTTCCGATACTTTAGGGAATTGAAACGTGTTTAACCATTCAATATCTTTTATTGCTTTAAAAATAGCATTATCCCCCTCGTTACGAGCAGCATGACCAGAGCGTCCATGTGCTATACAATCTAACACCATCAACCCTCTTTCCGCTACTGCTAAGTGCATTTGCGTTGGTTCTCCCACAATAGCAAACTCCAACTCTCCTAACTTAGGAATAACAAACTCCAAACCATTCTGACCAGATATTTCTTCTTCCGCTGTAGCAGCCAAACAGAAGTTATATTTCAGTCCTTCCTTCTCATAGAAGTACAGAAAAGTAGCGATTAGAGAAACTAAACAACCTCCTGCATCATTACTTCCTAATCCAAATAACTTTCCATCGATTATCTCTGCCTTAAAAGGATCTCTTGTATAATCCTTATTCGGCTTTACCGTATCATGGTGAGAGTTTAATAATATCGTTGGTTTACTCGGGTCGTAATACTTGTTGAAAGCCCATACATTAAACAATTCTCTGTGTATTTCAACGCCATTTTTCTCAAGAAACTGAGCAATAAGTTCCGATGTCAAGTGTTCCTCTTTACTAAAAGAAGGAGAAGCAATCATCTGCTCCAATAAATATATAGCTTGTGTTGTTAAGTCGTTTTTCATTTCAATGTAATATCATTTTATTCAAAGCATCGTTCAATTACAGTTGAATTGTAGTTCCTGCTTGTTCGTTTAATAAGTGTTCTGCTTTCTTAATACACACTTTCTTTACATTTTGATCTATAGCAGCTAATGCATTTTCTATTTTAGGCAACATACCATCTGCTATAATTCCGGCATTTTTAAGTTGATTGAAGCTCTCTCTATTTATAGTAGAGATAACTGAGTTTTCATTGTTAATGTCTTGCAATACACCATTGCGCTCAAAGCAATAAACTAAGCTCACTTCATAGTGAGAAGCAAGAGCTACTGCTAAGTTAGATGCAATCGTATCTGCATTTGTATTTAGTAGCTGACCTTCCTTATCAGCCGTAATTGCAGAGAAAACAGGACAAAGTCCAATCTCTATCAATTGTTTGATTCGAGGTGTATTTACATCCTTTGGTGTAAAATCTCCTACAAACCCATAGTCTATTGGTTTGACTGAACGTTTATGACTGGTGATTACCTGTGCATCTGCCCCAGAAAAACCCATTGCATCACATCCTCTATGTTGAAGTTGTGCTACAATCTGTTTATTTATCAATCCTGCGTAAACCATTACAGCTATAGGTAACATCGCATCATCAGTTACACGACGCCCATTGACCATTTGCGTTTCAATACCCAATTGGTTAGCCATACGAGTAGCTAATTTCCCTCCCCCATGTACCAAGACCTTAGGTCCTTGAATCTGAGCATAGGTATCTAAAAAAGCAGTTAATGCCTCTTCGTTATCTACAATATTACCTCCTATTTTTATTACTGTAAGGCTTTGCATAATCTATTGGTTTTTTAGCATTTCTTTTAAAACAGCTTGTGCCGCCCAAACTCTATTCCCTGCTTCTTGTATTACAATTGCGTGGTCACTATCTAATACTTCTGAAGAGATTACTAAATCACGACGAACAGGTAAGCAGTGCATTACTTTCGCGTTATTAGTTGGTTTTAACTTATCCAATGTCAACATCCAAGAAGAATCAGTACAAGTAATCTGCCCATAGTTTTCATAGCTTGACCAGTTTTTTACATACACGAAATCAGCATCTACTAAAGCTTCATCTTGATTTGTCGTTATAGTTGCTCCATTTGTGAATTCCTCATTTAAAGCATAACCTTCTGGATGAGTAACCACAAAATCAACCAATCCTTCTTCCTGTGCTTTGCACATCCACTCAGCAAAAGAATTAGGTACTGCTTGTGGAAGTGCTCTTACGTGAGGAGCCCAAGACAAGACTACTTTAGGTTTCTTTCCTTGTGGAATATACTGTGCTTTTACTTGGTCAAACTGATAGTCGCTATGCTCTATAATTGTAATCAAATCTGTAAAACTCTGTAAGGGATGTCTTGTAGCACTTTCTAAACTCACTACTGGTTTTCCACAATACTTAGAAAATTTGCTAAACAAGTCTTCACTATAATCTTCTACTGCATCTTTTAACCCAGGAAAAGAACGCAACCCAAGAATATCACAATATTCTCCCATTACTGCAGCAGCTTCTTTTATGTGTTCTGCTGTATTTCCATCCATGACAACTCCGTCTTTAGTCTCTAAAGCCCAACCGTCAGATGTCATATTCATCACCATAACATTCATCCCGAGGTTCATTGCTGCCTTTTGAGTACTCATTCTGGTACGCAGACTTGGGTTTAAAAACACCAAACCGATTGTTTTATGTTTCCCCAAAGCTTCATCTGCGAATGGGTTTTGCTTACTTTCTAAAGCACTCTTAGCAGCTAAAGAAAGTGACGGAATATCTTTTACGGAAAAAAACTGTTTCATTGTAATTGTAATTTTAGAATTGTTGTAATCTGTTGTTGAATTTTTCTAAGAATAAATCTGCATCTGCTTTTGTCAGATTTAACGCAGGCAACAACCGAATTACATTAGGACTTGCCGTCCCTGTAAAGATGTGATCTTTAAACAATAGTTCTTTTCTTACATCTTTTAACTCAGGTGCAAGGTCTATACCAATCATAAGTCCTTTACCTCTTACTTCCTGAATTTTATTATTTCCTTTCAATTCACTCATTAAATAGTCTCCTATAATTTTAGCGTTTTGAAGTAAGTTATCTTGTTTAATTACATCAAGAACAGCAATTGCAGCAGCACACGCTAAGTGATTTCCTCCAAAAGTAGTTCCCAACTGTCCGTGCCATGGTTTAAACTGAGAACTAATTGCCAAAGCTCCAATAGGAAAACCATTCCCCATTCCTTTGGCCATCGTATAGATGTCTGCCTCCACTCCACCATCATTCACAGCGTAGAAAGACCCTGTACGACCATATCCACATTGCACTTCATCTGCGATAAATACAGCATTATATTGTGACGTAAGACTTCTGATTTTTGCTAAGAAACTATCCGTTGCTACTTGGATTCCTCCAACCCCTTGAATTCCTTCAATGATTACAGCTGTAACTTCTGATCCATAAGTAGCAAATGCTTGTTCTAAAGCCGACTCATCATTAAAAGGCAAGAAGACAATATTGTCCGTTTCGTTAACAGGGGCAACTATTTTCGGATTATCAGTAGCTGTAACCGCTAATGATGTTCTTCCGTGAAAAGCTTTAGAGAAAGCAATTACTTTCTTTTTACCATTGTAGAAAGAAGCCAATTTTAGTGCATTTTCATTTGCTTCAGCTCCAGAATTACACAAAAACAATTGGTAATCATTTAAACCTGATACTTCACCTAATAATCCAGCTAAGTGCTGTTGTTGTGGTATCTCAATTGAATTGGAATAAAAACCAATATTATCTAATTGGCTTTTGATACTTGCAACATAATGTGGGTTTGTATGTCCAATAGATATTACAGCATGTCCTCCATATAGATCTAAATACTGTTGACCTGTTTTATCGTACACATAACTCCCATTACCTTTGACAATTTCAATAGGATTTAAAGGATATACATCATATAATTTCATCATAATAATCTCTTTTTAGAAAGCCGAAGCTTTTAATTGTAACCCTGTTTTTTCATCCAATCCAAAAAGCAAGTTCATATTCTGAACTGCTTGTCCACTTGCTCCTTTTAACAGGTTGTCAATTGTACTTGTTATCAATACATCATCACCGTGTTTTGTTATTGATATCAAGCATTTATTTGTATTTACTACTTGCTTTAAGTCTATTCCCTTATCACTAATATGAGTAAAAGGATGAGGTTGATAATAGTCTTTATATAGCTGTAATAATTCTTCTATTGTATCTTTAGATTCTAACACTACACTAACAAAAATCCCTCTTGTAAAATCACCACGTTCAGGAATAAACTTAATATTTTGATTAAAGTTTGGTTGTAGTTGTGCTAAACTCTCTCCTATTTCATTCAAATGCTGATGAGTAAAAGCTTTATAGACAGAGATATTATTTGCTCTCCAACTAAAGTGTGTAGATGCTGAAGGTCGTTGTCCTGCACCAGTAGATCCCGTTAATGCATTGATGTAAAGGGCATCTCCTAACTTACCTACCTTAGCTAAAGGTAATAATGCTAACTGAATTGCTGTGGCAAAACAACCAGGGTTTGCTATATAATTAGCTTCCTTAATCTTATCCTTATTTAACTCCGGTAATCCATAGACAAACTCACCTGCTGTTTCATGCAATCTAAAATCTTGGCTTAGGTCAATAATCTTAATGTGTTTGTCAATTAGATTCTCTTGTAAGAAAACTTTTGAATCACCATGTCCTAAACATAAAAATAGTACATCCATCTTCTGATTTAACTCATCTGTAAAAACTAAATCAGTATCACCAAATAAGTCAGCATGAGCTTCATATACAGGCTTATTCGCATTACTTTTACTATGTACAAAGGTTATTTCTACTGCTGGATGAATAAGTAACAAACGCAATAATTCACCTCCCGTATAGCCAGCACCACCTACTATTCCAACTTTTACCTTCTGCATATTACTCTTGGTTTGTGTTATTTACTTTATGCCAAATCATTACTTGGTTACCAAATATCTTAGAGAACCCTTTTACATCTTCTCCAGACCAAGCATTATTCATCTCACCGTAACTACCAAATTTGTTAGACATTAAATCATGTTCAGATTCGATACCTACAACTACGAAACGATATGGATGCAACTCAACGATCACTTTACCACTTACAGTTTGTTGTGTACTGGTCAAGAAAGCCTCCATATCACGCATAATTGGATCGTGAAACTGTCCTTCGTGTAAATAGTTACCATAAAAAGAACCCAACTGTTCTTTCCAACTTAATTGCCATTTAGTCAACGTATGTTTTTCTAAAGTATGGTGAGCTTTTACAAGGATAACAGGTCCTGCTGCTTCAAAACCAACTCTTCCTTTGATTCCGATAATTGTATCACCAACGTGAATATCTCTACCAATACCAAAAGGTTGAGCTAAATCTTGTAATTGTTGAATTACCTCAGTAGGTTTCATTTTTTTACCATTTAATGCTACTGGCTCCCCTTTCTCAAACTCAATCTCCACAGTTTCTGGAGTTGACTTGCTAACAGGTGTTGGCCATGCTTCTTCAGGTAAATATAAATTAGAAGTTAGGGTTTCTTTTCCACCTACTGAAGTCCCCCATAAACCTTTATTAATTGAATATTTTGCTTTTTCAGCGTTTATTTCAACGCCATTTTTTTGTAAGAATGCAATCTCCTCTTCTCTACTTAATTTTAAATCTCTAATCGGAGTAATAATCTGTACATTAGGTACTAAAATATTGAATATCATATCAAAACGCACTTGGTCATTTCCAGCGCCTGTACTACCATGAGCAACTGCTTCTGCACCAATTTTCTTAGCATAGTTAGCAATAGCCGTAGCTTGACAAACACGTTCTGCGCTTACTGACAATGGATATGTTGCATTCTTTAAAACATTTCCAAAGATCAAATACTTAACACTATCGTTATAGTAATCTTCTGTTTCATCTATTGTTGTATGAGATGCTACACCTAATGCATAGGCCTTTTCTTCAATTGCCTTCATTTCTTCTGACGAAAAACCTCCCGTATTTACTACAACAGAGTGTACTTCATATCCCAGTTCTTCTTTCAAATAAATTACGCAAAAGCTTGTATCTAAACCTCCGCTAAATGCTAAAACTACTTTTTTATTATTCATGATTGTGTTGTTTAAAAATTAAAATAGATGTGTTTTTTTGACTGTTTTTTTCAATTGCATTTGCAATCTTTTCAAAAGAGAATATTTCTTCTGCATACGTTTCAAACGTTCCTTAGCTTTTGCTTTCTGGTCAATCTTATTTCGTATCTCTTTTTCCTTAGCTTCAGGACTATAAAGCATTGCAGTACACAAACAGTTGTTTCTTTCCTTACTTTTCAAAATTTGAAAATTGACACAACTTTCACAGCCCTTCCAAAACATTTCATCTTGTGTTAATTCTGAATATGGTACTGGTTCATACCCTAACTCAGAGTTAATTTTCATAACTGCGAAACCAGTTGTTAAACCAAATATTTTTGCTTTAGGATACTTACTTTTAGACAATTCAAAAACTCTTTTTTTGATTGCTTTAGCTAAGCCTTCTTTTCTAAAAATCGGATTAACAATCAAACCTGAATTAGCAACATAATCTCCATGACTCCACGTTTCTATATAACAAAAACCAGCCCACGTTCCATCAACATGAAGTGCTATAACAGCCTTACCTTCAATCATTTTGTTGGCTACATACTCAGGCTTTCTTCTTGCAATACCAGTACCTCTGGCTAATGCAGATTGCGCCATTTCTTCGCAAATTTGTTCAGCATATCCTACGTGAGATTCATTCGCAGGAATAACGAAAAACTGATTTGAATTCATTTCAAAAACAGAGAATTAGTATTCAAAAAGCCTAAAAAAAGAAATAATTCTTGGATACAAGAACTCCTTTAGGGTAGTTGAACAATGTTAAAATTCGATGATATATATACAGATATGATGCCAAAAAAGCATCACATTAAAAAAGACTTGAAAAATTAAGCCCGTGACCGCGAAGACCGCGAAGTAAGAATAGCGAAAACCACAACAATTGCAGGAGCAATGCTGTTCAAAGTGTAAATACTATTTGAATTGGTTTTCATCATTTTATTTTTAGCTATTTAATTAGCTGAAACAAAGGTTTGCAATTATTTTTTAAATATGCAACTATTTTTATAAAAAAATAAATCCTTTCATAAAACCCAATAAAACAAGGCCTTACGAAAGGATTTAAACTATCTAAATTTAGATTATATTAGTAAGTAAGTAAACTTTTTACATCATATTTCGCTAACTTATTGCGACCATGAAGAAAAGAAAGCTCCATTAAAAAATTAACTTGAACAATTTCACCACCTAATTTTTCTACTAATTTACACACAGCTTCAGCTGTTCCTCCAGTAGCTAAAACATCATCGTGAATCAATACTTTTTCACCTGGTTTTATAGCATCTGCATGCATCTCTAAAATATCGGTTCCATATTCCAAACTATATTCTTCAGAAATAGTATCAAAAGGGAGTTTTTTAGGTTTTCGTACAGGAACAAAACCAGCCCCCAATTTCTCAGCTAATAAAGTTGCAAAAAAGAAACCTCTACTCTCCATACCAACAACTCTATCTATTTTTTGATCACCAATAAGTTCTAATAACTGTTTGGTAGTCTCAACCATAGCTGCATGGTCATTTAAAAGAGGAGTAATATCCTTAAATCCAATACCTTCTTTTGGAAAATCTTGAATATCTCTAATATAATCTTCTATTCTCATCTCATTCATTTTGAATTCAAAAATACTTTTAATTATCTGATTTAATTACTTTTATAATCTTCTCACAAACTTTTATAGGATCAATCGTTCTCATCACATCTTCATAACCTTCAACAACTTTATTTCCGTAAACAGACGTAGGTAAAAGAGGATACTTCTCTCTATCGGCTGTTAAACAATAATCTGAAGGTTGATTAAAAGGTGCAAAACCTGCAAAAGGATGTGTAGCTCCCCATAAAGTTATTACTTTTTTACCTAACATAGCTGCAATATGAGCATTTCCTGAGTCCATTGCAAGCATAACATCTAAATGTTGTATTAAGTTCAATTCCACGTCAAACTTTACTTTCCCTGCCATTACAATTACATTGTAATTATCTCTTTTCAATTGATTTAAAAGAGCTATTTCTTCTTCTCCTCCCCCAAATAAAAAGATAATTGACTTTTCTCTTTCTGCTAAAGTATCAACGACTTTCTGCATTAAATCCAATGGATAAACTTTAGAAGGGTATTGTGCAAAAGGAGCAATACCAATCCAATAAGTATCCTTTTCTTTTACATACTGTAATAGATCTGGAGAAAGATCTGAAATAGGAGGAAACTCTGGATTATCTAAATTAACAATAAAACCTAATTGTTTTAAAGTATTTAAATGATTTGAAAACATTGTTGGTACCTGTTTATAAACCTTGTTTTCAGCGCGAACTAATGCCTTTTTAGCTTCTCTCCCTTTGTCGAGTGCTGCAACCTTTGTTCCCTTTAATTTAAACAAATTGCGGACTATTTGAGACCTCAATACATTATGAAAATCTGCAAAGTAATCAACTTCTAATTTCGATAAATCACGATATAACCTAATTAGACCTACAAATCCTTTATGTCTCTTCTTTACATCAATAGGGAAAAAATCAACACGATCAATCCCTTTAAAAAACGGTTTGAAAAACGGTCTTGAAACCACAGTTACACGAATATCTTTATGTTGTGAAATTAAAGCTCTTACAACAGGAACAGTCATTGCAACATCCCCCATTGCAGACAACCTAAAAATTAAAATATGTTTCAAATTTGCCACGTCAATCTTAATTTGTTTATGAACAAGAAAAGCGTGAAAAATTCACGCTTTCAATATTTTATATCAAAGATATGATTATTTCTTATTTTGGTATAATACAGGGTTTAATTCCTCGTCATTATACATTTTCATTTGTTTGTATACTTTCATATACTTATCACCATTAGCGATATCGTTTAATAAATCATCAATAGCAGTAGTTAAATCTTTCTTTTGCTCTAAAAGAACATCCAATTTAACCTGACATTTATCTCTATGATCTTGTGAAGCTTCAACTCTTGTTGCTTCTTCATTCATATGATAAATTTTCAATGCTAAAATTGATAAACGGTCTATAGCCCAAGCAGGACTCTCAGAGTTAATTTTTGCATCTCCTTTAATTGTAACATCTTTATACTTTTGTAAAAAGTAACTATCAATAAACTCTACCATATCAGTACGTTCTTGATTTGAAGCATCAATTCTTCTTTTTAAAGCTAATGCTGCTACTGGATCAATCTTTGGATCACGAATAATATCCTCAAAATGCCATTGAACAGTATCTATCCAGTTTTTTAAGTATAAAAGATGTTTAATATCTTCTTTTGGATAAGGATTGCTAATTGGCTGATCTACATTGTCATATTTATGATAATCGCGTATACTCTCTTCGAATATTGGAAATGCTAACTCTGAAAACATATGAATAATTTTATTTACAAATATAGTTTTTATACTTTTATGGTACTAATTATACCCATATGAAAATTCACTATATTTCAGCAGAGAACAGTATCTTAAATCACTTCTTAGCTCAACTACGCGACGTAAACGTACAAAAAGATAGTATGCGTTTTAGAAAAAACATTGAGCGTATCGGAGAAATCATGGCTTATGAATTGAGTAAAAAGCTTCCTTATAAGGATATTGCTGTTCAAACTCCCTTAGGAATTAAACACACAACTTGTATTGAAGACAATGTCGTTTTATGTTCTATCCTTCGTGCAGGTCTTGCTCTACACACAGGATTTATGAACTTTTTCGATAACGCAGAAAACGGATTTGTATCTGCTTATCGACGTCATGGTAAACATGGAGAGGCAAGTGAAATCTTAGTAGAGTACCAAGCTGCTCCTTCATTCCAAGACAAAATTCTTATTTTAATTGATCCTATGCTTGCTACAGGTCAATCTTTAGTTGCCGTAATCAATAAATTAATGGCAGAAGAAACTCCAAAAGAATTACACATCGCTGTAGTAATTTCTGCTCCTGAAGGGATTCAATTCTTAGAAGAAAACTTACCTGATAATGTTAATTTATGGGTAGCTACTTTAGATGAAAAATTAGATGACCACAATTACATCGTTCCTGGTTTAGGAGATGCAGGAGATTTAGCTTATGGCCATAAGCTATAAGATAATCTGCGTAACATAAAAGAATAATCCGATAAAAAAGACACTATAAACAACTGCTTCTCTTCTCCAGGCTTGTGGCAAATTCTCAATGTAATTTGCTCCAAGTAATGATAGTGGAAAAAAAGTAAATAGCAAGGTCCCGTTATTTTTATCAGCAGAAATCACATAAATTGCAACGCCTATAAGAAAAGATAACAACATTTTCTTATAGGTGCTTTGCATATTATATGGCTTAGAAGAAATACTTGTAGCCTGACTTACAAAGAACAAAAGTGATATTGATACAAAAATTGCTAATGCAATATTTTGATATATATTTTCAAAATACATAAAATCAAAACTTATTTTACACTTCGACCAAAACCAATCAATATAACTAATATCATTTATTAAGAGATAAAGAGATAAAAAGACAGTAACTGTAAAAAAAGCTATTATTGGTATAAACCAATTTCTATAATCTTTTGACCCAAAAAAAGTTATTGCAAAAAACAACAATAGGAAATATAAAACACTCCAAAAGTGAAATAACCCTGCAACAAATATCCACAACGATGCATCAAATACTTTCTCTTTCGATTGCTTTAAAGAATGTAAAGAGAATAATCTTCTAAGAGCAAGCATTATAAAGAAACTTGATACTATTACTCTACTATGTCCTAATACTGTTGGAAATAACATCAAGAATGATACAAATAACAGAGGAACATAAGCATTATCTTTTACCAATCTATTTCTTGTTACAATAAACTGTGATAAATACATCATTAACAACAGCATTCCTATCAAAACACTTCTCTTAACTACTTCAAACCTTGTCCAAATAAGATGTTCTTGATCTATAAATAAGTACAAAACACTAATAATCAAGATTAAAAGAGTAAGTATGATGTAATTAATTGGTTTTGTTTTACTAAAAATACTTGCTAACATTTATATATTTTATATTTTTGTAGATAATAAAGATAAAACTTTTCATTTGAGAGGTTTTTCTTTAAAAACGGATTGATAAAATAATTTTATTTAATTTAAAATAAAGTACGATGACTTCATTTTTTAACGGACTTGGGTTCCTATTTGAAAAAGTTCTTTTTATACCAATGGACTTTTTTGCAAAATTAGAATTAGAAAATTGGTGGGCTGCTAATATCCTTACTTGGGTATTCATTCTTATCACTTGCTATTTCTTTGTGTTTTGGTTAAAACAACTTCAGATTTTCAAATCAACTAATGAAGACGACCAAGATACTACAGCCCACTCATTTTTAAAATAGTAGGTTTTTAAAGATCAAATCCAATATCTTTACGATAATTAATCTTATCAAAATTTAGCTTGTCTATATTTTGGTAAGATTTTTTTAATGCCTCTTCGTAGCTATTTCCATAAGATGTTACAGCTAAAACTCTTCCTCCATTTGTAACTACTTCATTATTTTTCATAGTTGTCCCTGCGTGAAAAACGATAGAACCTTCTACTTTATCAAAACCAGTAATTACTTTTCCTTTCTCATAATCTTCAGGATAACCTCCAGAAACTAACATTACAGTTGTAGCTGTACGATTATCTATTTCTAATTCCACTTGATCAAGTTCTTGATTTGCCAATGAAGCAAATAATTCTACCACATCAGACTTTATCCTTGGCATAACAACTTCTGTTTCGGGATCTCCCATACGTACATTGTACTCAATTACAAAAGGTTCTTCTCCTACTTTTATTAAACCAATAAATACAAATCCTTTAAAATCGAGATCATCTTCTTGCAGTCCCCTAACAGTAGGTATAACAATACGTTGTTCAACCTTTTGCATAAACTCATCTGTTGCAAATGGAACTGGTGAAACAGCTCCCATACCACCTGTATTTAAGCCTGTATCTCCTTCTCCTATTCTTTTATAATCTTTTGCTGTTGGAAGCATTTTATAAGACTTACCATCTGTTAATACAAAACAACTAAGTTCAATACCAGATAAAAACTCTTCGATTACAACCTTAGAGCTTGCATCTCCAAACTTAGCATCAACAAGCATATTCTCTAATTCTAATTTTGCATCGTCTAAATTTTCTAAGATAACAACTCCTTTTCCTGCAGCTAAACCATCTGCTTTTAATACATAAGGTGCTTTTAATGTTTCTAAAAACTTTTTCCCCTCTTCTACAGTATCTTTTGTAAAACTTTGATATGCTGCTGTTGGTATATTGTGTTTGATCAAGAATTCTTTTGCAAAATCTTTACTACCCTCTAATTGCGCTCCCTTTTGTGAAGGTCCAACAACAGGAATATTTTTGATTTCCTGATCATTTTTGAAAAAATCAACAATGCCTTTTACCAAAGGGTCTTCTGGTCCAACAATAACAATATCAATCTGCTTTTCTAAAACTGTCTTTTTAACAGCTTCAAAATCATTTGGATTAACATCAATATTTGTAGCAATATCTCTTGTCCCCGCATTTCCTGGAGCTACAAATAGTGCTTCACATTTTTTGCTCTGTAACATTTTCCACGCTAAAGCATGTTCACGTCCTCCAGAACCAAGTAATAAAATTTTCATTTGTGTGTGTTGTTTGTAATTATGTCTCAAAAATAAATATAAATTAAGGAATAACGAAGAGTATACAATAATAAAAAAGCCACTAACAGACATATTAGTGGCTTTCTTTAATAAGCTTTCTTTTCTCCCTTAAAAACATTATATACAGTTAAGTAGATTATTTTTAAATCTAAAAAAATAGACCAATTTTCTAAATAAAATAAGTCATACTTAAATCTATTTACAATATCTCTATTTGTCTCTATTTCTCCTCTATAACCATGTGTTTGAGCCATTCCTGTAATTCCTGGTTTTACTAAATGTCGAAGCATAAAACGATTGACCCGTTTTGAATACATTTTCGTATGAACAATCATATGAGGCCTTGGACCAACCATTGACATATCTCCTACAAAAACATTTAGAAACTGTGGAAACTCATCTAAACTTGTCTTTCTTAAAAAAGCTCCTATTTTCGTAATACGACAATCTCCTTTTGTTGCTTGTCTTTTATCTGAATCTTCATTTACTTGCATTGATCTAAACTTCAAACAAGCAAATTCTTCATCATTTAAACCTGTTCTCATTTGTTTAAAGAAAACTGGTCCCTTTGATTCACTTTTAATTAAAATTGCTATCAGTGGCACAAGCCACGAAAGAATAAAAACAATTACTAAAGTTGAAAAAACTAAATCAAAAACTCTCTTGAAGAATTTATTATAGGACTTATCAAGTGGTATAATTCTCCTTGGAACGACCGCAACAACATCATAATATTCCAAAGAAAAATTATGGCTTAAAAGTTGTTTTTGAGAAGGTACATATTTAACGGTTATAAAATTATTATCTGCCAATTCTAATAATTCGTGATAATCATCTTTTTGAACAATTGAAAATTGTATATAGATTTCATCAATTTCATTTGATGAAACAAAACTCTTTATCTCCTCTAAATTTTCTTCTTCTACATTATCAAAAACCTTACTAATACGATACCCTAAATCCTCTCTTTTTACTAATACTTTCTTTAAAGAATCTATTTCTTTTCCTCTACCTACCAGTAGAATATTTCTAAAATTACCCCCTAATACCCTTCGTATATACTTTAAAATAAATAAAACTAAAAATTTAAAAGAACTGACAACTACTAATGAAGAAAAACCAAATGCTATTAACTCTTGTGGTTCTGCAAATCGCCCTACAAAGCCATTTAAGGCACTAACTAAGATAAACTGTAGTACAAATTGCTTAAATATTTTTTCTAAAACACGAACTACTCTTGTATGTCTATAGACATCATAAAAACCAGACCCCCAAGATACAGCTATCCAAGAGATAGAAAGTAATATATTATAATACCCTATCCCTTTATTGTCTAAAAATGAAAACCAATAATTAGCTAAAAAATTTATTATTAATAAATCAACTAATATCATAGCTGGACGAATAAGATATGAATAACGTCCTGTTTTTTTATTTTGCATTAATATATAAATTTAGAAAAATCTTTATGTTCTTCTTTTAATAAATCAGAATCAGAAAAATTCTTAAAATAATTATATGTTGCTAACATTCCCTGAGATCTTGAAACTTTTGGTTTCCAATCCAATAAATTTATAGCTTTTTCAATATTAGGACAACGTTGCATTGGATCATTTATTGGCAAATCTTTAAAAATAATTTTCTGTGTACTATTCGTAAGGTGAATTATTTCTTTTGCAAAGTCAAGTATTGATATTTCATCGGGATTTCCAATATTAACTGGTAAGTTATAATCAGAAAAAAGCAATCTATAAATCCCCTCTACTTGATCATCTACATAACAAAAAGACCTGGTTTGTTTACCATCACCGAAAACCGTTAAATCTTCTCCTCTTAACGCTTGTCCTATAAATGCAGGAATTACCCTTCCATCATTTAACCTCATTCGAGGTCCATAAGTATTAAAGATACGAACAATTCTTGTTTCTACCCCATGAAAAGTGTGATACGCCATCGTAATAGACTCTTGGAACCTTTTAGCTTCATCATAAACTCCTCTTGGTCCAATCGTATTAACATTACCATAATATTCTTCTGTTTGGGGATGAACTAAAGGATCCCCATATACCTCAGATGTAGATGCAATCAAAATTCTTGCACCTTTAACTCTTGCTAATCCTAATAAATTATGTGTTCCTAAAGACCCTACCTTTAAAGTTTGAATAGGTATCTTTAAATAATCAATCGGACTTGCCGGTGATGCAAAGTGCAATATATAATCTAACTCTCCAGGAACATGAACAAACTTAGTTACATCATGATTATAGAACTCAAAATGTTCCAATTGAAAAAGATGTTCTATATTTTTTAGATCCCCTGTAATTAGATTATCCATTCCAATTACATGAAAACCTTCTTCGATAAAACGATCACATAAATGTGATCCTAAAAATCCTGCTGCTCCTGTAATAAGTATACGTTTCATTATTTTTTAAACTTTTCTTTAATTACAAGTCCTATAAATTTTCCATTATCTATAAAACTTCTTTTCCACATTCTTCGGGGTTCTTGCAAAAAGCGATAAAACCACTCCATTCCAATTTTTTGCATCCACAAAGGAGCTCTCTTAACTTTACCTGATACAACATCAAAACTTCCCCCAACTCCCATAATAAATCCTAATTCACTCAATTCCTTCTTGTATGTAGAGAGAAAAATTTCTTTAAAAGGAGAGCTTATTGCAACAAACAAATATGTAGCCCCACTATCTCTAATCTGCTCTATAATTTCTTTTTCATTTCCTTTTTTAAAATAACCATTTCTATACCCTCCAATGATATCCTTGCCATATTGCATTTGAAATTTTTCTGCTACTATTTTTACAACTTCTTCTCTTGCTCCTAACAAAAACACTTTCTCTTTTCTTAAATGTGCATTCTCAACTAACTTAACAAATAAATCAATTCCAGAAACCCGTTCTTTCAGTTCTTTTCCAACAAACTTAGCCGCCCATACAACAGCCATTCCATCTGCATTAACAATATCCGCACTTTTTATACTTTCATAAAGAGCAGAGTCTTTTTGCATATTAACAAGTTTTGCCGCATTTACAACAATATGTAATAAAGGTGTTTTATTATCAATTGAATTATTAATTACCTCAAGCGTTTCACTCATTGAAAGATTATCAATTTCTATATTAAATATTTTTTGTTTATTTTTCATCAATTTTTTATATATAATCAAACTTTATACTCTTTTATTTTGAGTTTATTTTCAAAATAAAATAAATTCAAAAAGAGCGCTACAAATATTATATAGGTATTTAAATATAATATTGAATCAAAAATACAAGCAATCAGAACAATACCATTTAGTAAAAAAGATATTGTATTTTTAGCTCTAAAAGAATATTTAAATTGAACAAAAATAAAGTGCAGAAATAATAGTAACCCCAAAATACCATACTCTAAAAAGAATACTAAATATTGATTATGTGACCCATATTTAGACTTAAATGCATAAACTAAATCATTCTCTGCATAAGCTTGTAATACAATAGTATCTTCACTCCCTGAGCCAAACCCTAAAATAGGTCTTTCTAACCCTTTATTAAAAAGAGCTTTCCATCTTGAGATTCGGCTATCATTTGAATAAATTCCATCATATGACGTCCCTTTATTTTCAGTTAATTCCCAAACTAAATGAGAGGAAAATCTTTCATAGATATAAGTCTTTCTAATAGTAAAAAATAAGCCAACACTTAATATCATCAATCCAACAATCGCGAATAAAATACGTAACCTACCTTTTCTATTATTTAAATTATTTTTGATTAATCTACAGAAACAAAATAAAAGATACAAAGCAAAAACCAAAAATGGTGTTCTTGAATTCAAAAACACTAAACAAAGAAATAAAATAAGAAAGAAAATATATTTAAACTTATGTAAAATAAAATCAAGAAACTCATTAATTATAATAATGCTGAATACTAAATATAATCCTAATAGTGTAGGGTGAAATTTTAAAAGGTGAGCAAACTCGTGGTATGTGAAAAAATATCCCAATAAATCTGTTTCTATAACAAACCTTCCTTTGTATAGATAGTATTTTATAAAATTATTTCCCAATAAGATTAAACTACTTACAACACTGCCAAAAACAAAAAAACGAAAAGCTACTTTTTTTATTTTAGTCAATAAATCTATATTGACAAAGCTCAACAATAAAGGAAGTATTAAGTAAGAAGAATAGTTTTCAAAATATTTAATCCCTCTACTAAAATCTATTGTATAAAATAATCCAATAGCTAACAATAATACTATAACTGCTGTTGTATTTAAGAAAAGGCCTCTTATTTTATGTACTGATACTTCTTTATATAATTTTAATTTAATTATATACCATACCATCGAAATAATAAAAAGTATTATTCCTATGTTAGCTAATTTTGTACTAATTGGCATTAAAAAACAAAAAAAAGCCGTTGCGATTAAAACTATTTTCTTCTCTATCATTTTACTTCTACATACATAAGTGAGAAAACAAAACCTATAAAAATTCCTGCAATCCCTGAATTCAATATATGTCCTGATAAACAGGACAAAATTAGCAATAGAAAAATCATAATCATAGATAATTTTGAAAAAGGGTGGCTCACTTCATTTCTAATCTTAGCAAGGTTAACCAACATATAACCAACATATAGACTCAATAAAACTATTCCTGATATCCCATATATAAAAAAAACATCCAGAAAATCTATTTCAACGTATCTTCCTGCTAAAGTTTCATATCTTGAAGCTCCTACTCCAAATAAACAGTCTATTAAATCATAATTTTCATTGTAAATGACTAACATTTCTTTGAAATAAGTATTACGACTTGATAAAATAAATGTGTACACATCTAATTTCTTCCAATAATAAGAATACCGTTCAATTATAGAAGATTTTTGAATGAAATAAATAGCTATTGATACTAATATCGTGAAAATAGATGTAAACAGAAACAAGACTTTCCTCTGTTTTTTTTCTTTAATGGAAAAAAAATCAGAAGTTAAAAAAATCATTAAAAAGACTAATATTACACCTGCGATTCCTGTTTTAGAACTAATCAATAACCCTAAACAAAAACTAACAATCGCATATATTAAAAATCCTCTTAAACTTCTTTTTATAATTAAACTGTAATATCCTAAAAAGCCTGAAAGTACCAAAAGCAAGGCAGATATTTCATTTCCTGCTATAAAATAGCCACGTGATCCTATATTTTCAACCCTATACATTGGATATCCAAATCCTACTAATTTTGAAATAAGATTAAAAGCTAAAATAAAAAAAGATGTTTTTATCCAAAAAACAAAATAAGGTAGAACTTTATTATTAGTGGTTGTAAACACTATTCTGAAATAAAAAAAAGATATAGGAAGAATTAAAAATTTAATAGTTTTAATCATATCATAAACTATCCTATCTATTGAAATAAGTCCTTGGATAATTTTGATAATTGAGGGAACCATTAATACACAAAAAGCCCAAAAGATTACTCTAAAATATTGGGGATACGAAATGATTCTCAAGCTACATAAACAAATTATAATAATTTTATAGAATTGGCCAATAGAGAAAAAAGTAGAAATATTATTTTCAAACATAAATCCATTTAACATATCTGTTAGCAAAATAGGTACTAACAGTATAAAAACCAACTGATCTATATTTTTTACTTTAATTGTCATTCCCTATTCCTCCCACTAATTTTAATAGGTTTAACTCTCTACTTCCAACCTTTTCAACTGCTATAGATTCCATACTAAGACGAGCATTACTAATTATTTCATTAAAATATAACTCATCTTCACAGACTTCACAGATTCTTTTTGCGAGTCTTTCTAAATCATTATCTAATAATCCTGTATGATTATCAGATATAAACTCAGGAATACAAGTCTTATTAGTACTAATAACAAGTAGTTTAGCAGCCAAAGCCTCACACATACTTACCCCCTGCGTATCTAATTTTGATAACGCATTATAAATACCATAATTCCTAAATACACTATTCATTTTTTCACGAGGAATAAATTCATTAATAATTCGAACACGAGAACTTAATCTTAGATCAATAATTAATTTATTTAATTTATCTTTTAGATAACCTTGCCCATAAATGTCTAAAGTAAAAATATCTGGTAAATAAGTCATTAATCTAATGCAATCATCCACAGGATAACTGTCATTTAGGGGCCTAATACACAGTATTTTAAACCTATTCATATAAGCTTCATTTGTATTAAACATACTGGTATCAATGCCATTTGGAACAACTTTAATCCTATCTGCCTTTAGTTTATATATTTTTTCTAATTGCTCTGATAACCAAACTGAAGGAGCCATTACAATATCTCTCTGGCTACTTTGCATACTTTTCAAAAATCTCCATACAAAATATCTCTTCCACGTATTTGTGTATAAATACTTAAAGACTCCTTTAAAAGTAAATTTGAAATCAAAAAAATATTTTGGATAAATAAGCCCATCTGAGCCATGAAAATACAAAGCTGTTGGATATTTTTTCTTCCTTATTTCATTATAAATACTAAACCCTCCTGATTTTGTAGGATATTGATTTAATAAATGTAAATAGAGTACATCAAATTTATCTAAATAAGGAATAATATTTTTTGAAACATCTTCAACAACATTAACTCCTTGATATTCATAATTAAATGTTTTATTTGAAGGAACAAATACAGTTACATTAATTCCTTTAGAAACAAAATACAATGCTCTAACGTGCACAAACATATGATTATAAGGCTGATTTTCTTTGGGATATCTTGAAGTAATAATAGCTAAATTCATTCTAACTCTTAATAATTGAATTATTTTTTTTCATTTCTGATTTTTGTATTTCAGCTATTATTATATAACAACTAAAGAAAAAATATCATTTGTATCTATCGTACATAAAACAAAATGGCAACTAAAATTCCCATTACTTCTTTAAAATTTCCAAGACTCGATTTGCATAAAAAGGAGAAATAAACAAGAAAATTCTTAATATTAAATTTAATGATTTTGAATTAAATATTGAACGTCTATACTCTCTATGTAGCCTTCTAAATTTACATACTTCTTTATTGATATTTTTATTATTTACTCCATATCCTTTTATTATTCTAGCAGCTCCAATAAAACTATAGAAAAAAGTTTTTTCTACTTGAAAGATTCTTTTATTATCTATATAAAAAACTTCCAAATCATTAACAAGTCCTAATACGTCTATTACATTTTGAACCTTAGGAGGAGAGGTCATTGTTGAATTTTCTCGAATTATATAATTATAAAAAAATGATGTATCATTTGCAACTTTTCCAGCTTTTAAATAAGATTCTATTACAAAAGAAACATCCTCATATTTTCTACTTTTAAAAAAAAGTTCGTTTTGAATAAGAAACTCTCTTCTGTATATCTTATTCCAAACAACAACTTCTAAAACATCAACTGAATTTAAATACTCCTTACCGTTTAAATATACATTATTGTCTTGTATTCCCTTTTTTTTCTTATTTTTCTCATGTACATAATATGGACAATTTATAACATCTAAGGTTTCAGAATCCATTCTTTTCACAATTTTAGAAAGCACTTGTACATTTTCATCAGTTAAATAATCATCAACATCAATAAATAATATGTACTTACCACAAGCTACTTTTATTCCATCATTTCGACAGGGCCCTTGTCCTCTATTTTTATCATTTAATAAAAGAGTAACTCTATTTTCTTCATAAGAATTGTTAAGTAACGATACTGTACCATCCGTTGAAAAATCATCAATTATAATAATTTCTATTGAAATATTTTCTTGTAAAAAAATTGACTCAATGCATTTATTTAAATAATTTTCTCCATTAAAAACTGGAATTATTATAGATAAATCAATACTCATACTAAAAGTTTTACGTGTTTTTTATAATTATAATAAGAAACTAAAAATAACCCTACCTCAAGAAATACTCTAAGTAAAATTGTACCATATAATCCGAACTTCGGAACAATAATATAACTACAACCAATTGTTATTAAAGCAAATAAAAAATGAATATATAGAAAAATTTTATCTTTTTTCATATTTAATAATCCTTGATATGAGTATAGATTATTCAAACAAGCAAACAAAGGAAGAATTGCAAAAATCCTAAATGGAGTTACAGCAGATAAATAGTCTTCTCCGAAAAGAATCCTTATTATTAGTTTAGCAAAGATTATTGATATTAAAATAACAATAACATTTAATATCAATATAAACTTACTTGCTTGTTTAATTTTAAGTTTAAAGGCATTAGTGTCTTGATTAATTATTTTTGCCATATACGGAAAAAAAGCTTGACTGAAAGGCACTAATAATAGTGTTTGAATAGTAATTACTAATTTAAATGCTGTTGAATAAATTCCTAAATCTTCATCACTCACATAATCTTTCATTATCATAAAAGAAAATGAAGCAAAAACTGCAACTAATAACGTAGATACAAAAACTGCAAATCCTTCTTTATAGCGAGTAAAAACTTCTTGAAAAGTAACAGTTACAAATTTGATATTATACTTTGTAAATACTAAAGTAAAGGCTAAAAAACTTGCTATTATTTGAGATATAGACTGAAATAAATTATACAACCAATAGTCACTTTTTTCTTTCAAGAAAAGTACTATACTTGCTAATACAATAATTTTTATTATAAAGTTTAAAATTGATATAAATGCTATTTTTTCTATTCCTTGATAAAACCAAATAGGAAAAAAAACAAATCCTAAATTAATCAAATATGTAGAAAACAGAACTCCTTTCATTTGGCTTAAATACGGATCACTAAACACTAAATAATAAAAAATAATCGAAGACATTAATAATAGTAAAACTTTACAAATGATCACTTGACTAAATATTTTATTCAACTCTTTATTATCATTCTTTACTACAGCTATATCTCTCGTTGCTGTGTAATTAAATCCAAAGTCAACCAAAATTGTGAAGTAAAACACAAAAGTTCTTGCATACTCTAACTTACCGTAATTATCAACACCTACAATTCGACTTACATATGGAATTAACAATAATGGAATAGCATAATTTGCTATTTGAATCAATGTTAGCGATGTTAAATTTTTACCTAAATCACTTCCAAATATTTTTTTATATAAATTCAAAAAAATCATCTAATTTTCTATTTCAATACACTATACTTCGGCCTTTTTGCTTTTGAAGCAAATTCATCAGATCCAATAGCCTTCACTTCAACTTTCATTCCTGCCTCTTCAAATATAGAAACAGCAAAATCATACCATGAACACACTTTTTTTCCACTGTAATGATAAACTCCAAACTTCTCTTTATCGTGTATTAAATGCATTAAAAATCGGCTTAATTCAACTGCATCTGTAGGACAACCTACCTGATCGTTTACTACACTTAATTCATTTCTCGTTTCTCCTAAACGCAACATTGTCTTCTTAAAGTTATTTCCAAAATCAGAATAAACCCAAGAAGTACGTACAATATAATATTGTTGCAACATAGCCTTTATGTAGTCTTCTCCTTTCAATTTAGAAGCACCATATACATTTATAGGATTTGGCTTATCTTCTATTGTATAAGGAGATCTTTTATTGCCATCAAACACAAAATCTGTTGAAATTTGAATTAATACAACCTTGTTCTCTTTGCATACTTGAGCTAAACATTTTACTCCTTCTGCATTAACCAAATAAGCTTTTTCTTTTTCTTCTTCTGCCTTATCAACAGCAGTATAGGCTGCTAAATTAATACAATAATCAGGCTTCATTTTACTGAAAACCTCCTGACATTGAGATAAACTTGTGATATCAAGCATAGAAGAGTCATAAAAAAGAAAATCAATCTCAAAATATTCATTTGAAATTGATTTTAAAGCTTGTCCAACTTGACCGTTTGATCCTGTTATTAATACTCGCATATCGGTAGTGACTCTTTTAATGTAGGTAATTCAATGTCTTTTTCAGACAAAATAAGTTGCTCTGATTGTACTTCCCAATCAATAGCTAAATCCGTATCATTATAAATAATTCCTCCTTCAGCTTCTTTCTTATAATAATTATCACATTTATATGTAAAAATGGCTGTCTCACTTAAAACAACAAATCCATGTGCAAAACCACGAGGAACAAACAATTGTTGGTGATTCTCACTTGTCAGTTTTGTTTTAAATGATTGTCTAAATGTTGGCGAATTGGGTCTTAGATCAACAACAACATCCAAAATAGTTCCTTGAATAACGTGAACTAACTTTGCTTGTTGATACTCTCCTCTTTGATAATGTAATCCTCTCAACACATTCTTTGAAGAAAAAGACTGATTATCTTGAACAAACTGAACAGATAAACCAGTTGCTTGATTAAATTTCTCTTGATTAAAAGACTCAAAAAAATAACCACGCTCATCTTTAAAAACTGCTGGTTCAATCAAAAAACAACCTTTTAATTCTGTTTCAACAACTTTCATCTCTATCTATTAAAATCAATTAACTTGTTTACTATAACGGCGATAAAATCCTATAAGTCCGTTTACTATTATAAAAGCAAAAACAAATAAAATACCACTTCTTACAATACTTTTTTTCATAGAAGGTTCCTTCGCTAAAGAATCTTCTAAAGAAATATCTATAGTATTGTTATCTATTGCTTGCTCTGAACTATAAACTTTAAAAAGAGCTTGTTGACCTTCTAAAATACTTAATTCAACTTTACCTAACTCTTTAATCAACTTATCTTTTCCAAGAAGTATTTCAACAACAACGTTATTTTCTTCAATTTTCACTCCTTTTGAAAAAACATTATTGCTTTGTGCTATAGACTTTTCAAGCTCTATTTGTCTTAATTTAAGGTTTTTTAAAGCAAGTTGTTTGCGATTCTTTATAAAATCTATTTCCTCTATCTCTTGTTGTAATTCTTTTAAAAACATTTCAAAATCAAACCCTTCTAACGCAACAACTGTCAACGTATGATAATGAAAATTTTTATCTACCATTTCTTGAGCAAATAGCTCTTCAGTAGTACCATATTTCGAGCTTAAAAGCGACAATAATGATGTATTACCTTTCAAGTCAGAAAGGTTTTCAATACCCTTCAATTGAATATTAATCAATCCTTTCTTAACAAGTAAAGTATCAGCACTATAGTTGCTTAATATTTTTTTAATGTAGTCATAAGAACCATAATTTAAGACAACAACTGTTTCTGACTGTATTAACTTCTCATTCCCATTTAGATTACTTACTAATGCTAAACTTTCTTCATTTTTAGTCTTAGATTTATATAGATATCCAATACCACCACCTACTATAAAAGCAAGGAGTAGAAATAGTATATTCTTCTTTAAGTACTGAACTAAATGATACAATAGTTTACCTATTGAATCCCCTATAGAGTTAAAAAAATTAGACAGATCATTCAAATCAATCTCGTCAAAATTATCGTTCTTATGATTACTCATTTTTAAAATTATGAATTAAAAATCTGTTCTAAAATCTTGATCGTAATTAAATACGTTGGTTTTACACCTGTTGTACCTAATCCTCCTGAAGCTAATGTACTTCCTGTTTCTAATGGATTATCAGAAGCATAATAAGCATAACGAACTTTTACATTTGGATTAATACTTTTTCTAATTTTAGAAGCAGATTGAATCGCTTTTTGGTAGTGTGCTCCTTCCATTTCAAGACCAATTACTCCCCAAGTAGAATCGTGGAAAAACTTCAATAAGTCTTTATTTTGAAGTGAAGTACCTAAAACAGTTACCATTGTACCACCAAATACAGGGATATCGTCGTTTTTAAACATATCTACTGTCAATTCATTATCAAAAGGATAGTTATCTCCAGTTCCTTCATTAATATGAGCAAATGGAATCATAATATCTCCTTTTCCTCCCACTAAAATACCTGCTTTTCCCATAATAGAAACAGACTCTACATTGATCAATGTAGTCTTTTGGTAAGGTTTTAAAAGCTCATCAATTGTTTCGTAAGCTTGTTCTCCAAAAGCATAATCCATTACAATAATTACAGGATATTCTCCTTCAATTTTTGCCGTTGAGAAGTTCGTGTTTTTCAAGTTTATTTTAGCCGTGTCAAAAATCTGAACATCGATATTAGTTCCCGACTCATCTCTTAAGAAAGTCATTCCTTCACGCTCAGCTCTTTCACCTACTAAGTTTCTTAATTCTTTGTTTTCAGGTTTACTCAACTCTTCGTAGATCTCTAATTCAGACCCTACTTCTACTTGTCCTTTCATTACTGAAGGAGCAAAAATTGAGTTCATTACACTGTGCATATTAGCACTAATAATGTGAATTGGTCTTCCTAATAATCCTTTTTTCTCTAAAACATTCTTGATACGATCAGACCACATTTCACCATAAATATGGTGCCCTAATCTTTCTCTCAACAATGGGCTAAAAGTAATTGTACGTTTATCGTTATCAATATCCTCTTCAATAGCTAATTTTCCTAACCAGTAAATAACATCTAAGAATCTATCTGGGTTTTCAGGAATTGCAAATTTTTCATAGATATCAAGTACCTCTGAAAAAGAACGTCCTAAAACATTAGACAAGTGAGACATAATGATCTCTTTCTCTTCTAACTCTAATGTTTCTGTTTTCTTAGCAGCAATTTCAATCTTTTTCCAATCGCGTGTAACTTTTCCTTCTTCACCGATTAAAACGCGGTTTTTAATTTTATGTGACTCAATAAAAATAAAAGTCAAGTGCGTTAAAACATCATAAATATCAGATCTACCTCTTGTGATCTCAATATTCATTTGTTCAGCGTCAATTCTATAACAATTTCTTCTTCTCTTTGGAGGAACCAAAGCAGTGAAGTGAGAGAATGAATATCCCTCATCAGACGTTAAATTAATATATCTACATTCTTCTATTCCAATTGGCAAACGCTCAATAACATATAAAAGTCCATTTAACTCAACTTTTTCCTCTGCAATTGTTCCATAAATCTCAGGGCGTAGCTCTAATAAAGCTTCTCTTAACGTATCTCCCGAAACTCCCATTGGTTTATAAAATCCTCTATTAAACAAGTGACGCATTGTAATATACATACGCTCTACCGCCGCTGACGATACTTGTGCTCTCGTTCTCGAAATATTCTTAATCTCTTTCATAAACTTTCTCCTTTTTACGTCTATTAATTTACTCTCTATTCTAAATCTAATTTATCAGCAATATTTCTATCATTGCTTAATCTTGGCAACTTATTTTGCCCTCCAAGTTTTCCAATACTCTTCATATAATCTTGGAAACCTCCTGTTTTAACAGAGCTTATCACTAATGTTCGAAGTACTTTTCCTACAATCAAATCATCGTAATAAACATTTTGTTTTCTCAATGCTTGGTCAATCTTCAAGGCAAAAGCCTCCATATCTTTTGGTTTATTACCAAATTCAATAAGCCACTCGTGGTAAGGCAAGCCTTCAGATGGTGTTGTTTGAGGTGCAACTGTAAATTCATTTACTTCAACATCTGTTCCTTCCATTGCTTCTTGAATTGCTGTTTCAACTTCCTTGCCAATTACGTGCTCTCCAAAAGCAGAAGTGTAGTGTTTGATTCTACCTGATACAACTATTCTGTAAGGGTTTAAGTTAACAAATCGCACCGTATCAC
The DNA here is from genome assembly GCF_009799805.1 of Myroides phaeus. Lineage (NCBI taxonomy): Bacteria > Pseudomonadati > Bacteroidota > Flavobacteriia > Flavobacteriales > Flavobacteriaceae > Myroides > Myroides phaeus. Next base: position 972,416 of record NZ_CP047050.1, on the reverse strand, counting down.
CAATATTATACCCCCATAGACCCGCATTTGTTGAAAGTATTAAAACGTAATTTACGCCTAACTCCACCTCTCCAATTGTGTATCTCTTCGGATTGTCAGTATAAAACTCATCTGCTTTTATAAACTCGTAAAAAATCCCTGCATTTAGTAATAATAACAATCCCTCTTCTTTCTGAGAATCTTGATATGCAAAGAAACCTTCAGAGGCCGGAAATAACTCAATAGAAGGCACCCTTCTACCGATTAACTGTTCAAACTTTGCTCTATAAGGCTCAAAATTTACTCCTCCGTAAATAAACAAATTGAAGTTTTTAAAGATTTCCCCAACTGGTTTATTCTTTTTCTCCTTCAACTTTTCAAAGTACATCTGAACCCAACTTGGAATTCCAGAAATAACAGACATATCTTCATCCATTGTTTCTTTGACAACAGCATCTACCTTAGTTTCCCAATCTTCAATACAGTTTGTTTCCCAACTTGGCAATCTATTTTTCTGTAAATAAGCTGGTACATAGTGAGCTACAATACCAGACAATCTACCTAATTTAATACCGTTTTTCTCGTCTAAAATAGGACTCCCTTGTAAGAAAATCATCTTTCCATCTACAAAATCTGCTTTACCTGTTTCGTGTATATAAGCTAAAATTGCATTTCTTGCCGCTTCAATATGATAAGGCATTGATTCTTTTGTAAGCGGAATATACTTTGCTCCAGAAGTAGTACCTGAAGTTTTAGCAAAGTAAATTGGTAATCCTTGCCAAAGCACATTACTTTCTCCTGCTACAACGCGGTCAATATAATTTCTCAATGCCTCGTAATCGCGAACAGGAACTTGCTTAGCAAAGTCTTTAAAATCTTTAATTTGATTAAAATTATGATCTTTCCCAAAAGCTGTATTTTTAGCTTGAGCGATTAAAGATTCAAACACTTTTTGTTGAGTTTCAATTGGGTTACTCGCCCATTTTTGTGTTTTTTTATGTATGATTGAAGCAAATAACTTTGCTGCAAATGACTTTAATGACATACTCTTTTATTCAAAATCTATAAAAATTGAACTGTCTAAAGGATAAGAATCCTTCCACAATTCAAAGTGAAAATATTTAACCGTTGTATTTTGGCTATTATCATCATAATTACCATCATATAGTCCAAGTACCTCACCAGAACTAACATACTCATATTCTGATTTAGTCAAAGTTGTTAGGTGTTTATACACCGATATCAACCCTTCCTCGTGTAAAACGATAATTGTATAACCATCTTTAATTGTCCAATCTACAAATAGTACAGAACCCTTAGCAATTGCCTTAACTGGTGTATTTTTTGGTGCTCTAAAATCAACTCCAAAATGATAAGCACCAGGATCGTATTTCTTAATTACCTCTCCGTTAATTGGACTAAAAAGTATCTGACTAACTTTGGGTTTAGCTTCAGTAAAAATGTTATACTTATCCTCTAAGCGAACCATTTCTCTTAACTCCAAATCCCTTGCTCCTGGTTCTTTATGCTCAATCTGATTGATAGGTATCTGAGCCATCCTTAGAGAGTCGATACTTTCTCTTGTAATATCTACCTCTCCTAAAAGTGCCTTTTTAATTGCCGCTAAGTATAATTGATTTCGCCTTGATTCATTTTCTAACGAATCAACTTTTAAAGCAAGCTCTACTGCTTGTTGCTTTAATCCAGAAGAAGAATAACCTGGAATATATTCTTTCAATGGTGTTAAAACCAGAAGTAAAACTGTAGAAAGAATAAATAGAAAAACTAATGTTGTACTCGCACCAAAAACGTTCAAAAGATTTAGCTTAAAAGAGCGAACATCTTCAAAAGTCTTGTCATTAACGATAACAATTCGGTATTTACTAAGAAGTCTCTTTTTCCACTTTTTTTGATTTAGCCCCTTTCCTGACATTGGTACACATTTTTCTACACAAATATAATAATTATAAATCTCAGCGTTGCCTCCTTTTACTTAATATACCGAAAATAAGCGATTTTTCGCAAAACTAAAAACGTTAAAAGTTAAATAAAACTTATCTTTAAGAAAGGGATTGTAAATTTCTTATTATATTTGTCGCTATATAATGTTTCAAACAGATTATTATGAACTCATTGCACATATTTTTAGGAGTAGTTGGACCATGGCAGATCGCAATCGTCGTAGCATTAGTCTTATTGTTATTCGGAGGTAAAAAGATCCCTGAATTAATGAGAGGTTTAGGTAGTGGAATTAAAGAATTCAAAGACGCTACTAAAGACGAAAATGCTCAACAAGTTTCTAAAAAAGAAAACACTCAAGAAGAGAAAAAATCAGAATAAGCAAATTCTGAAATCAAAATATTTATATGCGCTAAATAGATATAATCGTCTATTTAGCGCTTTTTTATGCTTAAATATTTCAAAAAAGCACAAAAAAAGTACCTATTCAGACAATAATGAATAGGCACTTCACTTATAAAACATAATAAAAACACTACTTACCTTTATAGCTTTCATTCCAATTTAGCATTAAAATTAAAAGCTTTAGATATTTACTTAAAAACAACTATTGTGCCAAAAGCGTGTTTTTATACTTTTTTTTAATCAAGAATCATTGAAAGTTGAATTCGCTTTTTAGCAATATCAACATCCACTACTTTCACCTGAACATGTTGGTGTAATTTAACTACTTCATTCACATCAGAAACAAATCCTTCTTTCAATTGTGAAATGTGAACTAACCCACTCTCTTTGATACCTACATCTACAAAGCATCCAAAATTGGTAATATTATTGACGATTCCAGGTAAAACCAATCCTATCTTTAAATCAGTAATCTGTTTAATACTCGGGTCAAATTCAAATACTTTAGCTGCTTTTCGAGGGTCTAACCCTGGTTTTTCAAGTTCTTTTAAGATATCTTGAAGAGCAAACTCTCCTACTTCCCCTGTTTTATATTTCTTTACATCTACCTGAGCAATTACTTCTTTATTAGAAATCATATCGTTTACAGATACTTTCAAGTCTTTTGCAATCTTTTCTACAACACTATAAGCTTCAGGATGCACTGCCGAATCATCTAAGGGGTTTGCTGCATTTTTAATTCGTACGAATGCTGCTGCTTGTTGAAATGCTTTTTCGCCAAGTCTTGGTACTTTTTTCAACTCTTTTCTACTTTCAAAAGGACCATTTTCTGTTCTATATTGAATAATATTCTCTGCCATCTTTTCACCAATACCAGAAACATAACTCAACAAAGACTTGCTTGCAGTATTCAAGTTAATTCCAACTGAGTTTACGCATTTCATCACCACATTATCCAATTCTTTTTTCAAAAGCGTCTGATCTACGTCGTGTTGGTACTGTCCAACCCCTATTGACTTAGGGTCGATCTTAACCAATTCAGCCAATGGATCTGATAATCTTCTACCAATAGAAACCGCCCCTCTAACAGTTACGTCATACGAAGGAAATTCTTCTCTGGCTATCTTTGATGCTGAATAGACAGATGCTCCTGCTTCGTTCACTATAAACACTTGTACAGGCTTATCAAAAGCAATCTTCTTGATGAAGAACTCTGTTTCACGAGAAGCCGTTCCATTTCCAATTGCAATAGCCTCTACGCGGTATGAATTAACCATAGAACGAATTTTCTTCATCGCCATTGCACTTTCTTTTTGAGGTGCATGAGGATAAATTGTTTCATTGTAAAGCAAATCTCCTTGTTCGTCTAAACAAACTATTTTACACCCCGATTTATATCCAGGATCTATAGCAAGAATTCTCTTCTCTCCCAATGGCGAACCCAATAATAGCTGTGTTAGATTATCTGCAAAAACATTGATAGAATTAATATCTGCTTTTTCTTTTGCCTCACTTAAAGCTTCATTTGATAAAGCCGGCTCTAACAATCGCTTATAACTATCAGAAATAGCATTTTTAATAATAGACGCACATTCATTATTGCTTTTAATAACTGTATTTTCAATAAATGTTACAGCCTCCTTTTTATCTACAGCAACAGAAAATTTGATATATCCCTCTTTTTCAGCTCTCAAAATAGCCAATAAACGATGGGCTGGAATGCGATACACAGGTTCGTTCCATTCAAAATACTGTTCAAATTTCTGTGCACCCTCCTCTTCTTTTTTAGCCTTTACAACCTTTGTTGTAATAGTTGCTTCTCGTTGAAATTTTCTTCTCAACGCTTTTCTAACAAACATATTCTCATTAATCCATTCTGCAATAATATCAGAAGCACCTTGAATTGCCTGTTCTTCATCTGCAACCTTACCTGTAACATACTTTTGAGCGATAGATTCTACATCAGTAGCATTTTGTGCCATAATAACCTTTGCTAATGGCTCTAATCCGTTCTCTCTTGCTGTATCAGCTTTTGTCTTACGAGATTTTTTGAATGGTAAATATAAATCCTCAATCTCTGTTAAATCAAAACTATTACTAATCTTATTTTTTAACTCCTCTGTTAGTTTACCTTGTTCTTCAATTGCGTTTAAAATAGATTCCTTGCGCTTTACTATACCTTCATAAAGCTCTCTATATTTTGCTATTTTCTCGATAACTACTTCATCTAAGTTACCTGTATTATCTTTTCTATATCGAGCTATAAATGGTATTGTACACGCTTCGTCAAGCAAGGCTAAAGTATTTTCAATACTGCGTACTGAAGCATTTACTGCCTGCTGAATAAACTCAATCAACGTCATAATTAATTATTTTAAGATTAGCTAAAATACTACCTTTGCGACAATAAATAAATCACATGAAGTTTTTATTCCTTTACTTATTCATAATTAACTACATAGCCTTCTCTATGTTTGCTGTAGATAAAGAGCGAGCGATAAAGCACAAAAACCGTATTTCTGAAAAGAATTTGCTTACACTTTGTTTCTTTGGCGGAAGTTTAGGTGGCTGGTTAGCTATGAAAAAGTTGAGACATAAAACTTCAAAAGACTCTTTTAAATTTAAGTTCTACGCAATTTTAATTGTCCAAGTAATTCTTTTATTCGCACTTTTTAAACGATAGTAAAACTGCGCTACTACGTAATTTATATTACACTTAAACCTATTTTAAAGCACACTAATACCACACAACTCCGAGACTTGTTCGGGACTTCTTCGAAAAAAGCCCTATTTTCCGAACTTGTGTCGAACATCTCCCGAACATGTGTGAAATAAAGTACGAGCAAGCTTACACTAATACTTAATAAAAGTAGGTTTAATTCCAAAAAAAAGAGGCATAATCCTAAGACTATACCTCTTGTATTTAAATAATTGCTCTATTTAAGAACAAGCAATTTTGTTTACTCTTGTTAAATGACGTCCACCTTCAAATTTAGTGTCTAAAAAAGCTTCAACCATAGCCACAGCTTGTTCAATTGAAGTGTATCTTGCAGGAATACTAATTACGTTTGCATCATTGTGCAACCTTGCTAATTCAGCAATTTCCTTTGTCCAACACAATGCACATCTCACACCTTGATGTTTGTTTGCAGTCATTGCAATTCCATTTCCACTACCACAGATTACAATTCCAAAATCTGCTTTTCCTTCTTCTACATCTAATGCAACTTTATGTCCAAAATCTGGATAATCTACAGAACCAAAATCATCTGTACCGTAGTTAGTTACATTATATCCTCTTGATTCAAGTAATTTGATAATTGCTTGTTTGTACGCTGGACCTGCGTGGTCATTTCCGATTGAAATATTCATTTTCTGTTGTGTTGTATTATACTTCTACAAAGTTAGTATTTTTATTATTTATAGCCCTAATTCTTCTACAGCTATCTGACGCATTTCTACCTTTCTAACTTTTCCAGAGATTGTCATTGGAAACTCTGTAACAAACTTCCAATATTTTGGAATGCGGTAGTGAGCAATCTTTTGATCACAAAACGCTCGCATTGCCTCTGCCGTTGCAGTTTTACCTGGTTTCATAATAATCCAAGCCATTATTTCTTCTCCATACTTTTCAGAAGGAACGCCGATAACTTGTACATCTGCAATATCTGAATGAGTGTATAAGAAATCTTCAATCCATTTTGGAGAAATATTTTCACCTCCGCGAATAATAAGATCTTTAATACGACCTGTAATAGAAATAAATCCATCCTCATCCATTGTAGCTAAATCGCCCGAATGCATCCATCTATTTTCATCTAATACTTCTGAAGTAAGGGTTCTATTGTTCCAATATTTTAGCATTACTGAATACCCTCTTGTACACAATTCCCCTGCCTCACCACGTGGTAAAATATATCCCGTTTCAGGATCTATAATCTTTATTTCAATGTGATCTTGAACTGTTCCGACTGTTGTTGTTTGCTTTTTGATGTCAATTCCAATATGTGTCTGTGTAGAAACAGGAGATGTCTCTGTCATACCATAACAAATACTGACTTCTTCCATATGCATTTCACTTTTAACGCGTTTCATAACGTACTCAGGACACAATGACCCCGCCATTACCCCTGTTCTAAGTGAAGTTAAATCATAATCTGTAAAGTTTGGCAATTGCAATTCAGCAATAAACATTGTAGGTACTCCATAAAGTGAAGTACACTTTTCATCTTGAACCACTTGTAATGTTTTTGCAGGATCAAAACTATCATTTGGAATAACAATCGTAGCTCCATGAGAAGTACAACAAAGATTTCCGATGACCATTCCAAAACAATGATAAAAAGGAACTGGAATACAAACACGGTCTTTTGTCGTGTACTTTAAACGCACACCAATAAAGTAGCCATTATTTAAAATATTGTGATGGGTTAAGGTTACTCCTTTAGGAAAACCCGTTGTTCCTGATGTATATTGAATATTAACTGCCTCGCCAAATTGTACAGAATCTTCAATAATATCCAATTCTCCATCTGTAATTTGATCAGCTGTAGTTAAAAACTGTTCCCATTCCTCTCCTAAGAAAACAACCTCACGAAGAGAAGGGCAGTCTTCAAAAACCATAGAAATTATTTTTCTATAATCACTGGTTTTAAAACTACTTGCAGAAACAATTAAAGAAATCTCTGATTGATTGATAGCGAATTCTATTTCGTGTGCGCGATAAGCTGGATTTATATTTACTAAAATAACGCCAATCCTCGCAGTAGCATACTGCATTAAAACCCATTCATAGCAGTTAGGAGCCCAAATTCCTACACGATCTCCTTTCTGTACATTATTCGCTAATAATGCTTTAGCAACCTTAGAAGTTAAGTCATAAAACTCTTGATATGTAGCTCTGAAATTCTGATGAACGCTAACTATTGCCTCTTGATTAGGGTACTTATCGGTAATTTTTTTTAAATTCTGTCCAATAGTTTCTCCTAACAACGGCATTTGTGAAGCGCCGTGCACGTAAGAAATTGTATTCATAATAATGTTGGTTTTTTGGTTAACTCTAAAATACAAAATTTTAAACACAAACAACATTTTATGCGATTTTAGAAAAGATATTGTTTTCTTTGCATATAAATACGCAATACTTACTTTATATTATTACATAGAATACAATGTTTACACAGGCAAATAGATCGCGAAAATAGGAGGGAAGTCCTAAAATTAAGCGACTTATAAAATATCCCTTTTCAATATTTCACTTCATTTTATGATAAAAAGAGTATAGTATTTTGTACATTTAAGCAACTATTTACCTCTGGGTAGGTTCATAGAATTAAAACATGAAAAAAATGACAAAAAAAATAAAAAAGAAAAAGAATAAAGAGTTCGACTTCGCTGGTAAAATCTTAAAGTTTTTATCTAAGAATACAACCAAATCGTATAACTATAAACAAATTGCTGGGCAATTAAGCGTTAACGATACACAGGGAAGAAATGAGATTATAAAAGAACTTAAATATTTAGTTTCTAAAGAGAAAATCGAAGAAATAGAAACCGGTAAATACCGCTTTATTCCTAAAGCTAATTACATTGAGGGTTACATTGATATGACAACTCGTAAAACTGCTTACTTGGTATGTGAAGATCTTGAAGAGGATGTATTTATCCCTACAAACAACTTGCGTAAAGCTCTTGATGGAGATTTCGTTAAAGCTTATATCTACAACAAAAGAAACGGAAAAAAACCAGAAGGGGAAGTTGTTGAAATTCTTGAAAGACATAAGACACAATTCGTTGGGGTTATTGAAATTCAAAAGAACTTTGCTTTTGTTTCAACAGCAGATCCAAAAATGTACACAGATATCTTTGTTCCAAAAGAGAAGATTGGAGATGCTTTAGATGGAGAAGTAGTTGTAGTAGAAATTGAAGATTGGCCAGAAAAAGCAGATAGTCCTTTTGGTAGAGTACTAAAAGTATTAGGTAAGCAAGGAGAACACGACACTGAAATTCACGCAATTTTAGCGGAATACGGATTGCCTTCTGACTTCCCTAAAGAAGTAGATGCTTTTGCTAATAAAATTGATACTTCTATCAATGAAGAAGAGATAGCAAGACGTAGAGATATGCGTGAGGTTTTAACCTTTACAATTGACCCTAAAGATGCAAAAGACTTTGATGATGCTTTGTCTTTTGAAAAATTAGAAAATGGAAATTACAGTGTAGGTATTCACATTGCAGACGTTTCTCACTACGTACAAGAAGGAACTATCCTTGATGAAGAAGCATTTAATAGAGGTACTTCTGTTTACTTAGTAGATAGAACAATACCTATGTTACCTGAAGTTTTATCAAACTTTGCTTGTTCATTAAGACCAAATGAAGATAAGTTTACTTTCTCAGCTGTTTTTGAAATTAACGAGAAAGCAGAAGTAGTAGATAAGTGGTTTGGTAGAACGGTAACACATTCTAACCAACGTATGGCTTATGAAGAAGCACAATATATTATTGAAACAAGTGATAGAACTATTCCAGAAGGAATTTCATTAACTGGAGCTGATCAAGAAGTAACAAAAGAAGTTGCAGAGGCTGTTCTTAAATTAAATGACTTAGCTAAAATCATGCGTAAAAAACGTATGGGTGAGGGGGCTATTTCTTTTGATAAAGTAGAAGTAAAATTCAACTTAGATGAAAATGATGTACCGGTAGGTGTGTTCTTTAAAGAAGCAAAAGAAGCAAATCACTTGATTGAAGAATTTATGTTATTGGCTAACAGAAAAGTTTCTGAATTCATTGGTAAACAAAAGAAAACGTTTGTTTATCGTGTTCACGACGAACCAGATCAAGAAAAATTATTTGGTTTACAGTCTGTTATCGCACGATTTGGACATAAGATCAACTTTAATACGAAAGCAAGTATATCTAAGTCATTGAACAAATTATTGAAAGATGTACATGGTAAAAAAGAGCAAAACTTAGTAGATACTTTAACTATTAGATGTATGAGTAAAGCAAGTTACTCTACTAATAATATTGGACACTACGGATTAGCTTTTGACTATTATTCTCACTTTACATCGCCAATTCGTCGTTATCCAGACGTTATGGCTCACCGTTTATTACAACATTATTTAGATAAAGGTGCATCTGTAAGCGTTGATGATTTTGAGAAAAAATGTAATCACTGTTCTTCAAGAGAAAGTCTTGCTGCCAATGCAGAAAGAGATAGTATTAAATACATGCAAGTAAAATATATGGAAGACCAAAAAGGACAGGAGTTCTTGGGAGTTATTTCAGGTGTTACTGAATGGGGTATTTATGTAGAAATCGTTGAAAACAAATGTGAAGGAATGGTTCGTATTCGCGAGATAAAAGATGATTACTACGTATTTGAAGAAAAACAATATGCTTTAATCGGTCAGGCTAACAAAACAATGTTACAGCTTGGAGATGAAGTTATAGTTACTGTTAAAAATGCAGATTTAGTCAAAAAACAACTTGATTTTAACTACATTAGAAAAAATTCTTAATTATGAAAAAGTTAGCATTATTACTTGCTCTTATTGTTTCACCTTTCATTTTTGCTCAAAAGAGCAGTGTTTTAGGTGATTTTAATACAATGGGAGTATTTGATCAGATTCAACTTACTTTGGTTCCTTCAGATACTCAAAAAATTGAAATTGAAGGTACGAATGCAGACAATGTAAATGTTGTAAACAAGAACGGTAATTTAAAAATCAAAATGAACTTTGTAAAGTCTTTACAAGGGGAGGGGATTAAAGTAACTCTTTTCTATAAAAACTTAACAGAGATTTTAGCTGATGAAGGAGCTTCGATTAAAACGACTGCTCCAATTAAAGCTACAAAATTAGATGTAACTGCAAAAAATGGTGCTACAATTGTAGCCGAAATTGACACAGAAAGAGTAGATGTAAAAGCAGGTTCTGGTTCTGTAGTTAAATTATCTGGTAAAGCAGCTGTTCAAGATATTGTTTCAAATTCTGGAGCAGAAATCAAAAACAAAAAGCTTCTAACTAACCAGACAACTGTAACAGTTAATGCAGGAGGACAAGCAGATGTGTATGCTTCTGAATTAGTGGATGCAAAAACCAGAGCAGGAGGGAGCATTACTATTTATGGTAATCCAAAAAACGTAACTGAAAAGAATGTTTTAGGGGGAACTGTTAAAAAAGTAACGAACGAATAATTTAACTTTTAAGTCAAAAAGCCGTATCTTGCAAAAGATATATTCAAATGCCAATTGTATAATTGGCATTTTTTAATTAATGACAATGATAGACGACTTAATTACAGGAATATCGCTTGGTTTTTTCTTGAGCTTTATGATTGGCCCTGTTTTTTTTATTCTTATTGAAACAAGTATAACGAGAGGGTTCAAAGCTGCTATAGCATTTGATACAGGAGTAATCTTAGCAGATGCTCTGTTTTTTGCTGTTGCTTTTTTTAGTAGTTTTCGCTTAATCAACGCAATCAAAGATGATCCTGCTTTATTTATTTTTGGAGGAATTATTATGCTTACTTACGGAATCATTTCCTTTGTAAGGCTTAAAAAAGTGCAAGTAGATACTTTACAAATTGCACCTCCTAATCTTAGAAGAGATTATTTGAATCTTTTTGCAAAAGGATTCTTACTTAACTTTATCAATGTTGGGGTTTTAGGTTTTTGGTTAGCTATTATCATTACATTAGGTCCAAATATGGATATGGATACAGGAAGAATGTTTACTTTCTTTGGTTTTACAATTACTGCTTACTTCATTACCGATTTGTTTAAAATTACGCTGGCTAAGCAATTGAGAAAGAAACTTACTCCAGAAAATATTTTAAAAGTGAAAAAGATTAGTAGTATAATCTTGATTGTTTTCGGTTTAGTAATTATGATTAAAGGTATTTTACCTAAATCTGGAAATAATAGCTTAAACATCCCTATAAAGGCCTTAGAACAGACAGAATAAGTTCAATTCAATATAAACTAAAAACGGCTAAGTAATTTAAAATTACTTAGCCGTTTTTTTATGGGTATAAAAAAAGGATAGCTAAATAGCTATCCTTTTTGTTGAGGCTTCGAGCGGATTCGAACCGCTGTAGACGGTTTTGCAGACCGCTTCCTAGCCACTCGGACACGAAGCCATGTCCTTTATTTGGATTGCAAACTTACTAATTATTTTTAGATTTAAAAATCTATTTAGTGTTTTTTTGCACCTAAAAAAACATTTATTATCTAACTCCCTGCATTTCAACAGTTACGTATTCTACATCTCCACCAATTGGCGGGTTAATTTTAGATACAGAGACCTTAACTTCATTCACCATTCTAATTTCAACAAACACTCTGTCTATTATTCTTTGACAAACCGTTTCTAACAATTTAGCTCTCTTGTCCATTTCTTCTTTCACAATCTTGTTTAAATGAACATAATCAATTGCATATTCTAATTCATCTGTTGCCGCTGCTTTAGTAAAATCACCTTTAGCAACAACATCTATGCGATAGTCAGAACCAATTTTAGCCTCTTCATCCATACATCCGTGAAAAGAAAAAGTTCTAATATTATTTAATTTAATAATTCCCATAATTAATTCTTTCTGTTTTAAGAACGCTAAAAGTACAAATAATTTGACTGTTTTATATTTATAATACGCTAAAAGACTCAAGAATTGACTACTTTTTTGATACCTTTGTAGTTATAATAAATATTTCCATGTCAACAAAAGAGAAATCATTAAACTTTATTGAGCAGATCATTGAAGAAGATCTTAAAAATGGTTTGCCAACAGAAAAACTTCATTTCCGTTTTCCGCCAGAACCTAATGGGTACTTACACATTGGACACGCGAGTTCTATTTGTTTAAACTTTGGATTAGGGTTAAAGTACAATGCGCCAGTAAACTTGCGTTTTGACGATACTAACCCTTCAAAAGAAGAACAGGAATTTGTTGACGCAATCAAACATGACGTAGAATGGCTTGGATTTGAATGGGCAAATGAAGTATATGCATCAGATTATTTCCAACAGTTATATGATTGGACTATACAAATGATTAAGGACGGAAAAGCCTATGTTGATAGCCAAACTTCTGAAGTAATGGCGCAACAAAAAGGTACTCCAACTACAGCAGGTGTAGATAGTCCATATAGAAATCGTTCTGTAGAAGAAAACCTTGATTTATTCGAAAGAATGAAAAATGGTGAATTCGAAGAAGGAGAGCACATTTTAAGAGCTAAAATTGATATGGCTCATAAAAATATGTTGATGCGTGATCCTATTATGTATAGAATCATCAAGAAATCACATCACCGTACTCAAAATGATTGGTGTATTTATCCAATGTATGACTGGGCACACGGAGAGAGTGACTACATTGAAAGTATCTCACATTCTTTCTGTACGTTAGAATTCTTGCCTCATAGAGAGCTTTACGACTGGTTCTTAGATCAAGTAGTAGTTCCTGAGAATATTAGACCTAAACAGAGAGAATTTGCTCGTAGAAACTTATCGCACACGGTAGTTAGTAAACGTAAATTAGCAAGACTTGTAGCAGAAGGACACGTAACAGGATGGGATGATCCACGTATGTCAACAATTTCTGGATTGAGAAGAAGAGGTTATACTCCTATTTCAATTAGAAATTATGCTGATACAATCGGAATTGCTAAGCGTGATAACTTAATCGATGTTTCTTTATTAGAATTCTGTGTTAGAGAAGATTTGAATAAAATTGCACCACGTGTAATGGCTGTTCTTGATCCTGTTAAATTAGTAATTACTAACTATACTGAAGGACAAGAAGAATGGTTAGAAGCTGAAAATAACCCAGAAGAGGAAGTGATGACTTATAGAAAAGTTCCTTTCTCAAGAGAAATTTACATCGAAAGAGAAGATTTCAAAGAAGAAGCAAATAGCAAATTCTTTAGATTAACTCTTGGTAAGGAAGTTCGCTTGAAAAATGCTTATATCATCAAAGGAGAAAGTGTAGTGAAAGACGAAGAAGGAAACATCTTAGAAATTCATGCAACATACGATCCAGAGAGTAGAAGTGGAAGTGGAACAGAAGCAAGTAAAAGAAAAGTAAAAGGAACTATTCACTGGGTATCTGTACCACATGCAATAGAAGCAGAGGTTAGAATCTATGATCGTTTATTTACGGATGAAAATCCTGATGGGAATAAAGATGTAGATTTCTTAGACTTTGTAAATCCAAATTCTTTAGAAATAGTAAAAGGTTATTTAGAGCCAAGCTTAAGCACAGCGAAAGATGGTGATAAATTCCAATTCCAAAGACTTGGTTATTTCTGTGTAGATAAAGAAAGTAAAGAAAATGCCTTAGTTTTCAATAAAACAGTAGGTTTGAGAGATACTTGGAACAAGATAGAACAGAAGTAATTTTTAGTACTTAAAGATAAATAAGCAAGACGCTTTAACTTAATATTAACAGTTAAAGCGTCTTTTTTTTATAAATTTATAGTATTAATCATATAAAAAATAATTGTTATGTCAGATCGTTTAGGTAATACAGTAGTAGCGCTACTTGCAGGTGCAGTAGTAGGAGCAGGTTTAGGAATTTTATTCGCTCCAGCAGAAGGAAAAAAAACACGTAAAAAAATCAAAAAAACATTTGATGATTCTAAAGACGATTTAAATGATAAAATTGATGAATTAAAAAAACAAGTTCGCGATACAGTTTCTAAGAAAAAACATGATCTTGAAGAAGGATTAGAAGGCTTTATGTCGACTACAGGAAAGAAAAGAGACGAAGTTATTTCAACTTTAGAAAAGAAGTTAGCTGAATTGAAAACACAAGCTAATGAAGCTGTAGAAAACGCAAAAAAATAATCTTATTTAATTATAATGGCATTCGAGGAAATAAAAGATAATATAGATGATATAAAAGTTGATTCTGAAGAGTTTTTACGCTCAAGTATGAACTATTATCGCCTATGGGGATTTAAGGTAACTGCAAAAGCAGGGAGCATTTTTATGACCTTACTTTTAGTAGGCCTATTTATAATGATCGCAGTATTATTCTTCTCCTTGTCTGCTGCTTTTGCTATTGGGGAATGCTTAGATAGCAGACCAATTGGTTTTTTAATTGTTGGAGTAGTGTACTTATTAATTACATTGCTTGCCTATTTATTTAGAAAACAATTGGTAGAAAAACCTCTAATTAAAAAATTGTCGGAAATAATATTTAACGATTAAATCATTGTCTAATGAGAAAAGCATATACTTCTTTTGAGGAAATAAATCAAGACTTACGCATTTTGCGTGTCAAGAGAAATTTACATTACCAAAAGGTGTTTCAATCTGTTGACAATATTAAAGATGAATTAACTCCGGATAGATTAGTTAGAAATACTTTTGGTTCTGTAGCAAGCTATATTAAAAGTTCTGGAAATATTCAAGCTTTCCTTATTACTGCAGCATTAAAATTCTTTTTCAACAGAAAGAGAAAATAAAATATAAAACAAAAAAGCTCTCAAATAGTATTTGAGAGCTTTTTTTATTGGTTTTAGATTAGTCTATTTCATCGTAATCCATTTCATTAGACAAATCCTTTGATTCGTAATTTTTATTGCTTAAATCGCTTGTTTTTACGTTTGAGCCTGTCATTTCATTTATTTTACTGCTTGCAGCAAAAGAAGCAACCATAGTATTAAGCATATCTGTTGCAACTGTTGGAGCATTCGGTAGTAAGATTAAATTCGATTTAGAATCTGAACCTACTGATTGTAGAGTATCATAGTGTTGAGTTACTACAATAAGTGCTGAAGCTTCTTGTGAATTGATACCAACTTTGTTTAAAATATCAACACTTTCAACAAGTCCTTGAGCAATCTCTCTTCTTTGATCAGCAATACCTTGACCTTGTAGTCGTTTAGATTCTGCTTCCGCTTTCGCTTTTGCTACAATTCTAATTCTACTCGCTTCTGCTTCATATTCTGCAGCAACTTTTTCTCTATCTGCAGCATTAATACGGTTCATTGCATTTTTAACTTGAATATCTGGATCAATATCAGTTATTAAAGTATTAATAATATCATATCCGTACGTTGTCATAGCTTCATTTAATTCAGCTTTAACTGCGACCGCAATATTGTCTTTTCTTTCAAAAACGTCATCTAAAATTAATTTAGGAACTTCTGCACGAACAACGTCAAAAACATAAGATGTAATTTGATCATGTGGGTATTCAAGCTTATAAAAAGCATCATATACTCGATCAGGAATTACTTTAAATTGTACAGAAACCTTTAATTTGACAAACACGTTATCTTTTGTCTTAGTTTCAATTAATACATCTAACTGTTGTATTCTTAAATTAACAACACCAGAAATTCTATCTACTAAAGGAATTTTTAATTGTAGTCCTGAATGTCTAATGCTATTAAATTTACCAAAACGCTCAATAATCACAGCTGATTGCTGTTTTACGGTAAAGAAACCTAAAAACAAAATAGCAACAGCTACAACAACAATAATTAAAGTTGGAGTCATAAGTATATTTTTAAAATATTTTTGTTAAAATACACTTTTCTAAGAACAGAAAAAAATAATAATCTTGTTATTAATTATTTTTCTAAGCTTATTTTTAAATGTAATAACTTTAATGTAACAGGATCTACATTTACTATCTGAGGATATAGCTTTTCAACTACAGGCATAATCTCAGTTACAGGAATTGCAAAAACAAGATTATTAGCTGATTTTTTTAATAAAACGGCCTTTACTTCTAAACCATTTTCTAAAGTAAAGATTAATTCTCCTAAGCGATGATTCCACTTAAACTTATTTATTTTAAGCTGACAATCTGAACTGTTTTGATTAAAAGTACCTGTAAAGTTCTTTTCAAAACGCAGAATATCCGATTTACAATTTGGTTGATTAGGATAGGGAGTAGAAAAAACAGGTGCACCAACTAAAGGTTTTACCTCAATTGATTTAGGAGTCCAATCTCCAATTAAATGCTTTTGAACAAAAGCAATCCATTCCTTTTCAATTTTTCCTCCTGTGCTATTATCATCATTAGAGCATGAATAAAATAGTGAAAAAACACCTATTAATAGCAGTACACTTAATCGTCTCATTTCTTTATAATTAACTTTTGAATAAAATTACTAATTTATTCCTCAACAATTATAATTCCAAAATGAGATATTCTTTGAAGATTGTATTTTAAAAGTACAAAAAAAGGTCTGAGTAAAACTCAGACCTTATATATTAAGCATTTTTCTGTACTGCTGTTTGAATTCGTTTGATAGTCTCTGCTTTACCAATCATTTCAATAATTTCAAAAAGATCCGGTCCTTTAACAGCCCCTACAAGACTCAATCGCAATGGTTGCATAACTTTCCCCATTCCAATTTCTTGCTTTGTAATCCAATCTTTAACTTCTGTTTCGATTGACTTGGCATCAAAATCATTAATTCCTTCTATTACTTCTGCTACATTCATCATTATTGATGAAGTATCTTCTTTCCAGTTTTTCAATGCTTTAGCATCGTATTCTGTTGGAGCAACGAAGAAGAAATCACTTAACTCATAAAAATCAGTAACAAAAATAGCACGCTCTTTAATCATAGAAACTACTTTAGTTACATATTCTTTCTCAGCCTGAATTCCTTTTTCAGTCAAAATTACTGAATAAGCATCAGCTAAATCAGTATTCTCTTGTAATTTTAAATAGTGTTGGTTAAACCATTTATTCTTTTCAGGATCAAATTTTGCTCCTGCTTTATGAACTCTATTTAAGTCGAATTTCTCAACTAATTCAGCTAAAGAAAAAATCTCTTGGTCAGTTCCATCATTCCATCCTAATAAAGCAAGGAAGTTGATAACCGTTTCTGGATAAAAACCTTTTTCTCTATACCCAGATGATTTTTCTCCTGACACAGGATCAACCCAATCAAGAGGGAATACAGGGAAACCTAATTTATCACCATCACGTTTAGACAATTTACCATTACCAACTGGTTTTAAAATCAATGGTAAGTGCGCAAATTTAGGAGCTTCCCAACCAAACGCTTTGTATAATAACTCGTGAAGTGGAAGAGAAGGTAACCATTCTTCACCGCGAATAACATGAGATGTTTCCATTAAATGATCATCCACAATATTTGCTAAGTGATATGTAGGCATTCCATCGCTTTTATATAAAACTTTGTCATCTAATAAACTCGTTTCAAACTTGATATCCCCACGGATTAAATCGTTTAATTCTAAAGTCTCACCAACAGGAGTTTTAAAACGAATAACAAAAGGTTCTCCATTTGCTATTAAACTATCTACTTCTTCTTTACTTAAGTTTAAAGAAGTTTTTAATTGCTCACGATTACTATGATTATAGATAAAAGTCTTTCCTTCACTTTCTGCTTGTTTACGTAAAGCATCTAAATCTTCTGCTGAATCAAACGCATAGTATGCCCATCCATTAGCAATTAATTGGTTTGCATATTGTTCATATAATTCTTTACGCTCACTTTGTCTATATGGTCCAAATTTTTCATTTTTCCCTATAGTTTCATCTGGAGAAATCCCAAGCCATTCTAATGCTTCAAGGATATATGCTTCAGCTCCTGGAACAAATCTATTTTGATCTGTATCCTCAATTCTGATATAAAAAACTCCATTGTTTTTTTTAGCAAATAAATAATTAAACAATGCTGTTCTTACTCCACCAATATGTAATGGTCCTGTAGGACTTGGTGCAAAACGCACGCGAACTTGATTAGCCATTTTGTAATAAAATTTTTTACAAAGATAATACTAACTATATTTTTCCTTATATGTTTTAGTAATAAAAGTGCCTCCTTCAATTACATACTTACTGACAAACTTACTTTAAGTACTAAATAACACTTAATAATTAGCCTAATAAAACTATTCACGCAATAACAAGCTCACAGAAAAAATACTCTATATATAGGAGTCAAAATAATCGTTAGTTATTTATAAAATACTATATATCAATGGTTATAACTTTTTGTTATGAGTTAATCTATTGTAATTCAATGTAATTAAATTATAAAACCACATTTAAGTCAACAAAATATTTAATAACAAAACATCTACCTTAATAACTGTATTTCAATAAGTTATGACAATCTTTATTTTACATAGATTTTATCGTACGAAACACTACAGGTAAAAAAGTGATTTAATCCTATAGAATCGTATTCAGTATTATTAAGATAACTACTATATATCCTATCTAACTATTGTAAAAATAAAATATGACAACTACAAAGCATCCTTTTAATAAGCACCTAAGAATGCGCTAAACCAAAATTCCTAATGCTAATCACAAAAGAATCAATTTACAGAAACTTGAAAAATAAAAGGCTACTAACTATAAAATCATATTCAATTGATAATCAATATCATAACAACAATAGAGCCCATTGTTAATAAAGAAAGTTAAAATACTGTAATTCAAGTAGATAATAATTCACCGATTCTGTTGATAACTATGGAAAGAATTCAATAACTATTTTTTGCATATTCAAGATAATTTACAATACAATGTTGATAACCACATTTCCAAATTTATTTTCTAAATTCTATTGTTGACATATCAATACTAAAAAATAGGGTTATCAACAGTTTTACACACCCTCACTTATCGAAAAAACACTGTTGATAACGAAAAAAGTGATTGTTGATAACCTATTTAGACTATTTATTTCTAAGTAGTTACAAAATGATAAGATGTTGATAAGTATTAATAATTGAAATTAAAGAATTTATTGAGAAAAGTTATTGTACATATTAACAGACAATATAATAGAGAAAGATTTTTTTTAAATTTTAAATTTTCTTTTATTAATATATAATGATGTTAATAACGTTGATAACTCAAATTTTTTAAATGTTGTTTTTTGATTGAAGGAAGTATTGTTTGTAATGTTCCACGACGAACATTTTCTATTTTAGAAAGAGGAGATATTTTCGATATTTAAGTTTGTTTAATAGATCTGGTCAGATATGAAATTTATATGGAGCTATTTTTTCGTAGTACTTTTTTAGGACTCTCTATATTTTCGATATTTAAGTTTGTTTAATAGATCTGGTCAGATATGAAAATTACATAGAGTATTTTTTTTGAAGCATTATTTTTGCGATGCTCCATAATTTGAATATTTTGTTTTTTCTGATCAGTCGTTCAGATATGAAAATTACATTGAGTATTTTTTTTGAAGCATTATTTTTGCGATGCTCCATAATTTGAATATTTTGTTTTTTTCTGATCAGTCGTTCAGATATGAAAATTACATAGAGTATTTTTTTTGAAGCATTATTTTTGCGATGCTCCATAATTTGAATATTTTGTTTTTTTCTGATCAGTCGTTCAGATATGAAAATTATATAGACTTATTTTTTCGTAGAAATTTTTTAGCGATGCTCCGTAATTTGAATATTTTAATTTTTTCTGATCAGTCGTTTAGATATGAAAATTATACGACGTTATTTTTTTCGTAGCAATTTTTTAGCGATGCTCCGTAATTTGAATATTCTAATTTTTTCTGATCAGATGTTCAGATATGAAAATTATATAGACTTATTTTTTCGTAGAAATTTTTTAAGTGTTCTCCATAATTTGAATATTCTAATTTTTTCTGATCAGATGTTCAGATATGAAAATTATACGAAGTTACTTTTTCGTAGTACTTTTTTAAGTGCTCTGTATATTTTTGATATTTTGTTTTTTTCTGATCAGATGCTCAGATATGAAAATTATACGAAGTTACTTTTTCGTAGTATTTTTTTAAGTGCTCTCCATAATTTGAATATTCTAATTTTTTCTGATCAGATGTTCAGATGTGAAAAATTATACTGTTTACTTTAAACTGTTTTTAAGTGCTTTTTATTTTTTGAATAGAAAGTGTTGAGTAAAACATTGTAAAGTTATTTTGATTGTATAGAAGAGTAGGTGAGTATTATTGTCAATTAATGCTTGAGTGGTAGTAATGGGATAGTTTTTTTTAAATTATAATATCTTAATTTTTAATTGTATTTTTGTGACAGTTGATTTTTAGAAATTTTGAATTTTTTGTTATTCTAAAATTATTTTATTTTTTTAGTAATTATCCAATATTTGAGCTCTTTTCTATTTGTATAGTAGCTTTCAGAATTGAATATTTAAAATATTTTAAAGTTTGATTTTAAATATGAGAAAATCTGGATCATTAATTTTAAAGTGTGAGATTAAGCTTTGAATCTCACTAATTTATATTTTGAAAAATATTATTTTTTGTGAGCAAATTAAGTTTACTTTTTATTTTTCATTGTACCTTTGCTCGTATTATATTTTAGATAGAAAAACATGATTTCATTTAACTACGAGTCTGATTTTCAATTAGATAACGAAAACCTGTATGAAGAATGGATTGAATCCATTATTGCTTCAGAAGGTTTTTATCTGGGAGAGATTAGTTATATTTTCTGTGATGATGAGTATTTACATAATATTAATGTAGAATATTTAGATCATGACACTCTTACTGATATTATTAGTTTTGATTATACTGAGGGTAAAATTATTTCTGGTGATATATTCTTATCTGTGGAAAGGGTGCGAGATAATGCAAAAGATTTTAACGTTGAGTTTAGCACAGAGCTTTTAAGAGTGATGTGTCATGGTATACTGCATTACTGTGGTTATAAGGATAAGACTGATGAGGATTCTAAACTTATGCGTTCAAAAGAAGAAGAAAAAATGGCTATGTTCCACGTGGAACAATAGTATTTATATTTATTAATTTAATGTTTCACGTGGAACAATGAGTATATTTCAAGATACATATGATGTTATAGTTGTAGGAGGAGGGCATGCTGGTTCAGAAGCTGCTGCTGCTGCTGCAAATATGGGATCAAAGACTCTATTGATTACAATGAGTTTACAAAATATTGCACAAATGTCTTGTAATCCTGCTATGGGAGGAATTGCAAAAGGACAGATTGTTCGTGAGATTGATGCTTTGGGTGGTTACTCAGGTATTGTTTCTGACAAGACTGCAATACAATTTAAAATGCTGAATAAATCTAAAGGTCCTGCTATGTGGTCTCCAAGGGTTCAGTCTGATCGTATGAGATTTGCTGAGTTATGGCGATTAATGTTAGAAGGAACACCAAATTTAGATTTTTATCAAGATATGGTTCGTTCATTGATTATAAAGAACGAACGTATTGAAGGAGTAGTTACGAATCTTGGTATTGAGATAAAAGCTAAAACAGTTATTCTAACTAATGGTACTTTCTTAAATGGTTTGATTCACATCGGAGAAAAACAATTTGGTGGTGGTAGAGCAGGAGAGAGTGCTGCATATGGAATTACAGAAGATCTTGTTAAAGCAGGTTTTGTTTCTGGTAGAATGAAGACGGGAACTCCTCCAAGAGTAGATGGTCGTTCTTTAGATTATACTAAAATGGAAGCGCAACCTGGAGATGAGAATCCTGCGAAGTTTTCTTATTTAGATGTTACAAAACCATTAGTTGAACAAAGAGACTGTCATATGACTTATACTTCTCCTTTGGTTCACGAGTTACTAAGAGAAGGGTTTGATCGTTCTCCAATGTTTACAGGTAGAATTAAAAGTATAGGACCACGTTATTGTCCTTCTATTGAAGATAAGATTAATCGTTTTGCTGATAAAGATAGACATCAAATTTTCGTAGAACCAGAAGGATGGAATACATGTGAAATATATGTAAATGGTTTCTCTACTTCTTTACCAGAAGAGGTTCAAATAAAAGCATTACGTTCAGTAGCAGGATTTGAAAACGCTAAGATATTTAGACCTGGGTATGCTATAGAGTATGATTATTTTCCACCTACACAGTTGAAACATACTTTAGAAACTAAGCTTGTAGATGGATTATTTTTCGCTGGACAGATCAATGGTACAACTGGGTATGAAGAGGCAGCTGCGCAAGGCTTAATGGCGGGTATGAATGCACATTTGAAAGTTAATGGTAAGGAACCTTTTATCTTAAGAAGAGATGAAGCTTATATTGGAGTTTTAATTGACGACTTAATTACTAAAGGAACTGAAGAACCATATAGAATGTTTACTTCAAGAGCAGAGTATAGAACTTTACTTCGCCAAGATAATGCTGACTTTAGATTAACACCTAAGAGTTTTGAACTTGGATTAGCTTCAGAACAACGTCTAAGACGAATGGAATTTAAACGTGAAGAATCAGAGAGCTTCGTTCAATTCTTTAAAGAAACGAGTGTAAAAACTGAAGAGGCAAATCCTATTTTAGAGGAGAAAGGTTCTTCTTTAATGAGTCAACCTGATAAAATGTTTAAAGTTTTCTCTCGTCCTCAAATAGAATTAGGCGATATATTGAAGTTTAAAAAAGTAAAAGAATATATTGAAGAGCATGATTTAGATCAAGAGATTTTAGAACAAGCAGAGATTCAAGTTAAATATTCTGGCTATATTGAGAAGGAAAAATCTAATGCAGATAAGTTAACAAGGTTAGAAGATGTTAAGATTCCAAGCAATTTTGATTACGATAAAATAGTATCATTATCCTTTGAATCAAGAGAGAAATTGAAAAAGATTAAACCTATTACAATTTCTCAGGCTTCACGTATCAGTGGTGTAACACCAACCGATGTTTCTATTTTATTAATACATATGGGAAGATAAAATCTTATTATATAGTAAAGGGTGTTCCACGTGGAACACCCTTTTTTTATTTCTATTCGTTTCAAAAGAAAACTATCTTTACTTCGTTTTCTATAAATTGTAATTGTAGTTATCCAATATAAATGCTGTAATTATGGTAGCAATCTTTTATAGAATTAAAGGTAGTTTATGAGACAAGTAATTGTATTATTTAAATCATAAAGTAGGTATAGATTATATCCCTTGTATGTTTAATAGAAAATAGAAAAGATAGTTTTTATATTCTATAGAATATCTTTTTCATACTTCATTTTACCTTTTTATATATCGACTGTCTTTTAATATTTGATTTAAAAACAGAAAGTATGATGAAGTATTATTCTTATCTAAATAGAGAATAATAATATTTAAACTTTAATATGGCATTATCTTGATTATATTTGTTGATGTTTTAAAACTTGAAAAATGCAGATAGAATCCAATATTAAATTTTTAGAAGTAGAAGATTATTCCGTCTCTAATGAAAAATTTGAACTGTATTTAGATCCATCTTATCATCTATTAAAAACAATTCCTCAACCTAAATCTGAAGAGTTAGGAAAATATTATGAGAGTGAAAATTATATTTCACATACAGATAAGAAGACTACCTTTTTTGAAAAAGTATATCAAACTATCAAAAGAAAGGCTATTCAAAATAAATTGAATTTATTAGAATCTATAAAAGAGTCTAAAGGAAACCTTTTAGATATAGGATGTGGAACTGGTGATTTTTTAGCAGCAGCTAAAAATAGAAATTGGAATGTAGTAGGTTATGAACCAAATTTGGGTGCAAGAAAATTAGCCGAAGAGAAGGGAGTATCAATTGTAGAAGATACAAAAAGTATAGAAGAGGGGACATTAGATGTTATTACTTTATGGCATGTTTTAGAACATGTACCCGATTTAGAAAATCAAATAAAAGAACTTTATAGATTATTAAAGCCGAACGGTATTTTAATAATAGCTGTTCCTAATTATAAATCTTACGATGCTCAATATTATGGAAAGCATTGGGCAGCTTATGATGTTCCACGACATCTATGGCATTTTTCTCAACAATCAATTCCTTTATTATTTAATCCTTTCGGATTTATTTTACAGGATACCTATCCAATGCTATTTGATAGTTTTTATGTTTCTCTTTTATCTGAAGAAATTAAACACGGAAAAAAGAATTGGCTAAAAGCTTTTTCAGTTGGATTGAAATCAAATATTGAAGCAAGACGTAATTTAGAATATTCTTCTTTAATTTATTCTTTAAAGAAAACAATTTAGTTTTCGCAAGTCAATTTAGATTAAAAAAGAGTAAATTAGTAATTAGAGTGATTTTAAGGGTAGAATGTGTCTATTTGTATACAATAAGAGTCTACTTTTTTAATACTGTCTTAAATCGCTTTAAAAAAGATTGTTTTAGATATAGAACATTGATTAAAAAACTTATATCTATAGGATTTGTTTATAGTTAAAATAATTACATAATACTTTAAAAGTTTTATTACTTTTACAAGAGGTTTAAAAAATCGAAAATGAAAAAAACAATTTTAATGTTAGGGTTCGCAGGATTATTATTTTCTTGCAACAATAATTCAAATGCTGCTGTTGAATTTAAAACGGCTTATGTAGATTCGTCTAAACTGATGAAAGAATACGAAGAAGTAAAAGACGTAGAATCTAAATATAAAATTCAATCTGAAGAAAAAGGTAAAAGTTTAGAAGCAGATATCGCTAAGTTCCAACAAGAAGTTCAAAGCTTCCAAGCTAATGCTCGTCAAAAAGGTCAGGCGTGGGCAGAACAAAAAGCAGCTGAATTACAAAAGAAAGAACAACAATTACAATATCAACAACAAGCAATGGTTCAATCTCTACAAATGGAGAGTGGACAAGAAATTGATTCTGTTGTAAAGAAAGTAAAAGAATATATTTCTGAATACGCTAAAAAGAACAATTTAGACTATGTATTCAACACAGAAGAGGCTTCTACAGTTATTTATGGAAAAGAGCAGTATGATATTACTGAATCTATCTTAAAAGAGCTTAACGCTAAATATAAAGGTACATCAGCAGCAACTAAGATTGATGAACCAGCAGTTCCAGCTGCAGAGAAAAAAGAAGAAACTAAATAATAGTTTTATATAATTAAAAAATCCTATGCAATTGCATGGGATTTTTTTGTTTTAGAATTATTTATTTGTTGTATTTTGTAAAAAAATATCAGAAATGAATAACTTTTCAGAAGAAGCAAAATTTGTTTTACAGTTCATTAATGAGACAAATAGATCTATTTTCTTAACAGGAAAAGCGGGTACAGGGAAGACTACTTTATTAAAAGAAATCATACAAACCACCCATAAAAACGCTGTTATTGTTGCTCCTACTGGAATTGCAGCATTAAATGCAGGGGGTGTAACGATACATTCCTTTTTTCATTTACCATTCGCAGCTTTTGTTCCAGATACGAAGAATCCACCCATTTTTACAGACAATATAAAGTTTGAAAATAAGCTTTCTCTAAAGCGTCATATGCGTATGAGTAGAGTCCGTAAAGCGTTGTTTTTGAACATGGATTTATTAGTTATTGATGAAGTTAGTATGCTTCGTGCTGATGTTTTAGACGCAATGAATTTTATGCTACAAAGCATAAGAAAGAATCCACAACCTTTTGGTGGTGTACAAGTCCTTTTTATTGGCGATTTACTACAATTACCACCAGTTGTCAAGCAAGCTGAATGGGATGTTTTGCAACGCTATTATGGAGGAGTATTTTTTTTCCATTCAGAAGTTGTGCGACAATTTCCTCCCTTGTACATTGAACTTGATAAAGTCTTTAGACAATCTGATCAAGAGTTTATTCAGATATTAAATAACTTAAGAAATAATCAAGTAACATCTCAAGATGTTCAATTGCTAAACAAGTTTATCAAAACTGATTTTGATATTAAGAATAATCCTGGATATATTACTTTAACTACTCATAATACTAAAGCAGACAAAATTAATAAAGATGCTTTAGATGGTATTGATAAAAAAGAGTTTGTATTTAAGCCAGATGTTGTTGGTGATTTTCCTGAAAAACTATTTCCATTAGAAGCTAATATGAGCTTAAAAGTGGGAGCACAAGTTATATTTATAAAGAATGATATTTCTCCTGAAAAGCGATTTTACAATGGAAAAATGGGGATTGTCAAATCACTATCAAACAATGAGATTTTTGTTCATTTCCCCGAAGAAAACGAAACTATAGAAGTTGAAAAATACGAGTGGGAGAATATAAAATATACTGTAGATCCTAATACAAAAGAAATTGTTGAAGAGGTATTAGGTACGTTTACGCATTATCCATTGAAGTTGGCTTGGGCAATAACAGTACACAAAAGTCAAGGACTTACTTTTGACAAAGCTGTACTTGATGTATCAAGCGTTTTCTTACCTGGACAAGCATACGTTGCTTTATCAAGATTAAGGTCGTTAGAAGGCTTAGTTTTACTCTCTCCTATTCAGATGAATGGTTTAGTAAATGATGAAGAGGTAATGAGCTATGCAAATAATAAAGCCACTGTAGATAGATTAACACAAGAATTGCAGTTAGCAACTAAAGACTTCCTTAGAAACTTTTTAATAGATACCTATTCTTGGTTTAATCTTGGTACGCTTTGGCATGCTCATATACATACTTATGATGCAGAAACAGATCGTAGTAAAAAGAATTCTTTTAAACCATGGGCAATTAAAACTACCAAAAGTTTGAACGATATGCTTATTCATTCAGAGAAGTTTGTTCATCAATTAAGATGTTTATTTAATGAAGAGAATTTTAGGTTTGCCCACGTAAAGGAAAGAGTTAATAAAGCTTATCAGTACTTTTTTCCAATGATGGATCACCTTGTTTTTGAATTACTTTTTAACATTGCTCAAGTTAAGGGAAAACGACAATTAAAAGGTTTTTATGAAGAGTTAGTTGTTTTAGAAGACGCTTTATTGAAGCAAGTCATTCAGATGAAAAAAGCTGAAAAAATGTTACAACTCTTAGAAGAAGGTAAGAAGATTTCTAAAGAAAATTTACGTTCATTAGAAATTAGTGAATACAAAATTAACCACTTAGTTAATATTGCAAATTTACTAAGAGATACTCAATTAGATTTAGATGAAGACGATGATGTAAGTAAATATTCCTCAACAAAAAAAGGGGAGAAGAAGGAAAAGAAAAAATCTACCACTTCAATTACTTTGGAATACTGGAAACAGAAGAAAAGCATAGAAGAGATTGCTGAAATCAGAAAACTGGTTCCTACTACTATCTATTCGCATTTAGGTAAACTGGTAGGAGATGGTTTGATTCAACTTGATGAGATACTTCCTAAAGACAAAATAGATGAATTAGAAGAGTTATTTATCACTTTTAAGGACAAACCTTTATCAGAAATAAAAGCTACAGTAGAAGACTTGTATTCTTGGGAAGAATTAAAGTTATTTCAACGCGCAAAAGATGCTTTGAAAGAAAGTGAAGAGTAATATTACAATTTGATGAACTAATACTATCAAATAAAATAGGCCTTATGTATCAATGCATAAGGCCTATTTTAGTTTATTTACGATGAATTAGTCTTGTCAATTTAATTGATAAATCAGTAAATATCATTTTCGCATTTCCATTTCGTTCAATATGGTAAATTGCATCTGACAATTCTTTATAAATGTCATTAATATTAGCACCATTGACAAAAGGGGCAAACTTTTCAAGTTTAAAATTGTCAACTGTTGTTTTATAATAAACTAAGTTTGGCGTTTGGTAATTGATTAAAAGTGCTTGTCTAAACAGTTCTATACAAAACTCAATAAATTGCTTTTGTTGTTCTCTACCTAAAGCAGCTAATTCTTCACTCCATTCAATCAACTCTTGAATTACAGCAGCATTTCCCTTGGCTCTAAAAGCAGCACGTACCCATTGAACAAACCATTTTTCGTATGGTTGTGTACTATTTTTATTGAGTAATAATTTTAATGCCTTATTATAGCTTCCTTGTGCTTGACCAGCAATTAAAGCTGCTTCTTGTCTATCACATTGTTGTTTTACAATCAAAGCTTCTTCTATCTCACGATTGTTAATAGGAGGAAAGTTAAGAACTTGACATCTTGATAAAATCGTTTGGATAATGTTCTTTACATTCTCTGCTATCAATAAGAATAATGTCTTTGCAGGTGGTTCTTCTAATAGCTTTAATAATTTATTTGACGCCTCTGTATTCATTTTATCTGCCATCCAGATAATCATAATTTTGTACCCACCCTCAAATGACTTTAAAGCAAGTTTTTTAAGAACTTCACTTGCTTCATCTACACCTATTTGTCCTTGTTTATTTTGTATTTCAATATGTGAATACCAATCAAAAAGGTTTCCATAAACATTGTCTTTGATGAAAGAGCGCCATTGTGAAGCAAACAAATCACTTGTAGCATTTCTTTTAACCGCATCTGTTGTTGCTACAGGATATACAAAATGTAAGTCAGGATGTGATAAATTATTGAATTTAATATTACAAGAATCATTTCCTCCAGTATTTTCATTTCCAACATTTTGACAAAGTAAATACTGAGCATACGCTATTGCCATAGGTAATGTACCTGAACCTTCAGGACCTATAAATAACTGTGCATGAGGTATTCTACCTGTAGATGCAGTTTGAATTAAATGATTTTTAAGGTAGGCTTGGCCTATAATATCTGAGAATTGCATAATACAAAGATATATTAAATCCTATGCGATTGAAATAATGTAAAGCATATTATTGTTATAATTGCATTACTAAATATTTGAAAATAATATTTGTTGGTCTAATTTATGTTATGTAGTAATAGAATTAGTGAATATATATTTGTAATAACAGATGAATAATATATTTATTCTAATAATTAAATATAATCTAATAGATATTACATTATTAACTATTTTTTTGATTAGTATATAATCATAATAAGTGTTAAATTTGTTTTTATACCTAACAAATATCAGATATTCTGGTGCAGGAAAAGAATTATATTTGTATATGTTAAATTAGAATATAAAAATATTTGATATGAGTTCTATCGGAAACTTAAATTTTAAAGATAAGAAAGTCTTAATTCGCGTTGACTTTAATGTGCCATTAGATGAAAATTTTAATGTTACAGATACTAATAGAATAGAAGCTGCTAAAGCTACTATTGATAAAGTAGTAAATGATGGTGGAGTTGCTATTTTAATGTCTCACTTAGGAAGACCAAAAGGAGAAGTTAATGAGAAATATTCTTTAAAACATATTGTTGCTAAAACAGCAGAAGTTTTAGGAAGAGAAGTAACATTTGTAAACGACTGTATTGGAGATAACGTAAAAGCTGTAATTGATAACAGTAAATCTGGTGATGTAATATTATTAGAGAATTTACGTTTTTATGCTCAAGAAGAAAAAGGTGAAGAGGAGTTCTCTAAAGCTTTAGCTTCTTTAGCTGATTTCTATATTAACGATGCATTTGGAACAGCACATAGAGCGCACGCTTCAACTACAATTGTAGCTAAATACTTCGGTGAAAATAAGTGTTTTGGTTATTTATTAGCTAAAGAAATAGAGAGTTTAGATAAAGTATTAAATAGTACAGATAAACCTGTTACTGCTGTTTTAGGAGGTTCAAAAGTTTCTTCTAAAATCACTATTATCGAGAATATCTTAGATAAAATTGATCATATGATCATTGGTGGTGGTATGACTTTTACATTCATCAAAGCATTAGGTGGAAAGATTGGAAACTCTATCTGTGAAGATGATAAAATCGAATTAGCTTTAGAAATCTTAGAAAAAGCTAAAGAGAAAAATGTACAAATTCACTTGCCAATTGATATTGTTGCTGCTGACGCTTTCGCAGCTGATGCAAATGTAAAAATTGTTGCTGCTAATGAAATTCCTGACGGATGGCAAGGACTTGACGTAGGACCAAAAACATTAGAGAGCTTAAAACCTGTTGTAGCTGAATCAAAAATTATCTTGTGGAATGGGCCGTTAGGAGTATTCGAGATGGAGAAATTTGCTAATGGTACAATCGAATTAGGAAACTTTATTGCGGAAGCAACTAAGAAAGGAACTTTCTCTTTAGTAGGAGGTGGTGACTCTGTTGCGGCAGTAAAACAGTTTGGTTTAGCTCCAAAAATGAGCTATGTGTCAACTGGAGGTGGTGCAATGTTAGAAATGTTAGAAGGAAAAGCTTTACCGGGTATTAAAGCAATTCAAGAATAAAATAAAAAGTACCCTCTTGAAAAAGAGGGTACTTTTCAAATATAAAACCAATGAACTATAAAGCATTAACTTTTGTTGTATGTAGTTTGTTTTCATATTCTGTATGGGGACAGAGCGAACCTATAAACACGAGTATCGAAATCAAAAAGGAAATTGATCCTGTAGTGTATCTTGACTCTATCAAGAATACATTCGTAAATCATGCTACCGGTGCTTCAATAGAAAAGCGATGGTTAAATGAGCTATTAAATCAAGATCTATTTAATGAAATAGAAAATGAATTAGCTGATGCAAATTTTGACGAGGGAACTATAGTTTTAGATGAGTTACCAACGAAACTTTTAAAAGAACGTTTGCAACGTTTAAATGAGAAAACACCTTTTAAAGTAGAATACAACGAAACTTTAGAACGTGTTATTAAGTCTTTTCTTAAAAATAGAAAACGCTCTTTTGAAAGATTATTAGGTTTGTCTGAATACTACTTTCCAATGTTTGAAGAGCAATTAGCTAAACACGACGTTCCATTAGAAGTGAAGTATCTTGCTATTGTTGAGTCTGCATTGAATCCTGTTGCTCGTTCAAGAGTTGGTGCAACTGGCTTATGGCAGTTTATGTATCCTACTGGTAAACAGTATAATTTAGAAGTAAATTCTTATGTAGATGATCGTATTGATCCGATTAAATCATCTGAGGCTGCTGCTAAATTCTTGTCAGATTTGTACGGAATGTTTGGTGATTGGGACTTGGTATTAGCATCGTATAATGCTGGTCCTGGTAACGTTACTAAGGCAATTCGTCGTTCTAATGGTTATACAAACTATTGGAATATTAGACCAAATCTTCCACGTGAAACACAAAACTATTTACCTGCATTCTATGCTACAATGTATATTTTTGAATATGCAAAAGAACACGGAATTACATCAAATAGCTCACCTTTTAAACTGGTAGAAACAGATACAATCGCTGTTAAGAAGACGATTAGTTTTGATCAGGTAGCTAAATTATTAGATGTTTCTAAAGCTGAAATAGAGTTTTTAAATCCAACGTATAAGTTGCAAGTTGTTCCTTATGTAAGTGGAAAACAAAGTTTCTTAAGATTACCTGTTTCTAAGATTGGTTTAATGGCTTCAAATGAAGATAAAATCTATGATTATATTGCGTTTGAAGAGGAGAGAAGAGAGAAACCATTACCAAGCTTGTTAGAAGTTTCTGTTGCAGAAACAAAGAGTGTAAAGTCGCGTTATCACACTATTAAGAAAGGTGAAAGTATTGGTGTTATTGCTAATAAATATGGTATTAGTGTTGCTCAATTGAAGAAGTTGAACAATATGAAAAGTAACATTATATATCCTGGAAAGAAATTAGTTGTTGGTAAAGCTACTGTGGCTCAATCAAGTGCTAAAAACTCTTTTTACACAGTTAAAAAAGGTGATTCATTATATTCTATAAGTCAAAAATTGCCAGGGGTATCATTAGCTCAATTGAAGAATATGAATAATATGAAAGATAATGATGCTATTCAGCCAGGAATGAAATTACGCATCAATTAAATTAGTTACTTAATTTTTAGATTTTCGTGAGATACCTCTATTTCTTTATCGTTTTATTATGCTTTGCTAATTGTAAAGATGCGC
Organism: Myroides phaeus; assembly: GCF_009799805.1. Lineage (NCBI taxonomy): Bacteria > Pseudomonadati > Bacteroidota > Flavobacteriia > Flavobacteriales > Flavobacteriaceae > Myroides > Myroides phaeus. Next base: position 940,479 of record NZ_CP047050.1, on the reverse strand, counting down.
CAACTACAGAATTATCAACTAAATCTGTGGGGGAGTATAACAGTGTATTAGTAGTTGTAAACGATAGATTGTGGTATGGTAATGTAGGAGACAGCATTCGAGAGTATTTAGCAGCTTCTGTAGACGGAATTAGTCCGTCAGAACCTTTGTTTACTATCGAACAAATATCTCCTAATTTGTTCTCATCTAAAACTAAGGATCGACGTAATATTATTGTCTTTTCAGACAATCATAATGATGAGTTTTTCTCTCTTGAGAAGAATAAGTTTGCTTCACCACAAAACTATTTTGTTGTTAATGGTGGTTCAAAATTAGCTGTTGTAAAGGCTTTTAAAAAGAACATTGATTCTATCATCAAAACGATGCATCAATTAGAGGTTTCTACAATTACTGAGACCCTTAATGCAAGTAAATTAATTGATCGAGAAAAGTTTGAAGATAGATTTAAGATTACGATCAATGTTCCTTCTGATTATAAAGAAATTAGTAGTAATGAACATTTTGTTTGGTATAAAAAGGATGTAGCTTCAGGGAATAGTAATATTCTTATTTATGATGTACCATTAAAAAGAATATTAAATGATAAGGATACAGAATTACACAATATTTTAGCTGTAAAAGATTCTGTAAATGGACGTTATATTCATTCGATTGAAGATAATTCGTTTATGAAATTGAACGAAGGATTTATACCATTTAACAAGGAAATCTCTTTTGACAATAGAAAAGCAATTGAGTTAAAAGGAACTTGGGATATGCAAAATAGCTTTATGAGTGGTCCATATCTAAGTTATGTCTTTAGAGATTCTACGGAAAAAAGATATTTGTTTATAGAAGGTCTCGTGTACAATCCATCGATGGGAAAACGAAACGTACTTCTTGAACTTGAAGCAATAATTCAAACAATGCGTTTTAAAATAAAGAAAAGCGAATGATCTAATCATTCGCTTTTTTCGTTTATATGTATATCTATATTGTATTGAGTTAATTTTGGGGTGCTTTTAATGGCTATTTATTAATTAACTTCTCGTAAGTTGTAAAAAAGGAGATGATAGCTTAAATAGTGTTTATTATGCTTATAAAAGACTTCAATATAGATAATACTAAAGTATCTTATTAAGAAATGAGATGTTTAATATAAATACAATTGTTTCATCAAAGGAATATCAACCGCTAACTGATTCGTCAAGTAACTTTCAACGGAACCATAATGTTGTTTGATTGTTTCAAGTGCTTTTAACAAGTATTCTTTTTTCACTGTTTGCAAGGTCATCAATGCTTCCGCTTGCTGATTATTGGCTAATAAGTATTTGTCTTTTACTACATCAATAGACAAGTTTACAAACGTATTTGTCAATAAGTAATCTGCTATAATAGTGTCGTTATCAACTCCTAATGCACTTAAAAGTAAAGCTGTTGCTAAACCAGTTCTATCTTTTCCCGCAGTACAATTATACATAAGTGGAGTAGTATTCTTCTGTAAAATAGCAAAGAAAGCTTTGTATTGTTCCTGATTGATAAGAATTAGTTGCTCATTTATGTCGGTTAAGAATTGGACAGTTTGTTCAACTTCACCTTCATAAATCATATTTTCAACTATTTCCCGACTTAAATTCCCTGGAGATATGGGCAACGAAATGTCATTTATGGTTGACGAAGGTAGTTTGGTAACCTGACTATCTCTTTCTTCATTTGTTCTAAAATCTACAATAGTGCACAATGGAATAGAAGAGAGGTAACGAAGATCTCTCTCCGACAAACTACTTAATTGACCTGATCTAAAAAGGAGTCCCCATTTAACTGTTTTTCCTTCTGTAGTTTTATAACCACCAAGGTCTCTAAAATTATTTTGTCCTTCTAAGGGCAAACATCTAAGCCCTGTGATATCATAATTTCGATTGTTTTCAAAAGCAAATAATTGAAAGGATGCTATCTGTCCTAATGATATAGAGTCATTAGAATCGCCACTTGCTATTTCTTGAGCAGCATTAATTACAAAAGAAGAATTCGCTTTATATAATTTCCAAGGCTGATTTGCCTTGATAATAGCTATCGTTTTGTTGTTCTTTTTATCCGTTTTTAAATCAATAGTTTGATTAGATCCTTTGGTACCCATAAGCATCAAAAGTGAGGCTATAATTTAGTTTAAACAATAATTACCATTCTGTATTTTTCAGTTTCTTTTAAAGAAAGAAAAGAGTAGGTTTAAGTTATTGTTTTTTAAGGATATATACAAATGAAAACGTTTAAATATTATTCTTCCTCAGAATTGGTAACAACGGCTTTTTCTGCTTTGTTTGCTTCGATAAACTTTTCAAAGAGTTTAACCATTTTTTCATTAATCTCTTGGTAAGTCAACCTGTTTTTAGATTGGTAAAACAACATAATAGCATAAGGCTGTTCGATGTTGTCTAACAACATTTGTTTGTTATGTCTATAAGCTTCGCGTAGTAGTCTTTTGAAGTAGTTTCTATCTACCGCTTTTTTGAAGTAACGCTTAGACACAGATACACCTGTTTTTAAAGGTACGTTATCGCTATTTTCACTTGGTACATAAACCATGCGAAGCGGATATTTACTAACAGATTTTCCAGTAGTAAACAGTTCGTCTATTACTATCTTGCTCTTTAGCTTTTCCTTTTTAGGATATTTTAAATTTTGTTGTTCCATAGAGATTGCAAAGGTAGAAAAGCAAACGTAATAATAGGACAAAAAAAAAGCCACATATGTGGCTTTTTTTAATAATTATTTTTTGTAGATACCATTTTCTTGATTCACATCAGCCATAAATTGGCTCGGATCAATTAAAATAGTTTTAATTGTATTCTTTGGTTTGTTGATGACAAACTTGTATTCTGGTTGAGCCCATCCCCATCCTGTCAATACTGTTCTTTCATATTCTAAGTAAGGATTTGGTTTAATCCAATGCATTGAAGTAAAAGGAACGTAGTATGTTTCAATAGTACCATCTTCATATTCTACAAGAATATCTAAAGGCATTCCCATTCTTCCAATTCGTTTTAAAGTAACTAAAGTTTGGTCTTTTTGTACTTCTTCTACAAACTGTACACTATAATCAATCGTGTTATTCGTTTGTGTCCAATCAGTCATATACCAATCTAAATTAGCTCCTGTAACACGCTCTGCCGTACGTTTAAAGTCATTTGGTGTTGGATGCGTAAATTTGTAGTCTTGGTAGTATGTTTGAAGTGTTTTCATCATATTATCCCAACCAATTAAATAAGATAATTGTGTTAAGAAAATAGAACCTCTACTATAAGCTGATATAGAATATGCTCTGTTTGTTAAGTAATGATCTGCGTGAGTACTTAAAGGCTCTTGCATATTTTTAGCTACTAAATTGTAGTAACTTTTGTAAGTAGAACCAAAAGGATTTGCATCTTCTTGTTGGTCTTTTGGCATCACTTTTAACATCGCAAGGTCAGATATAAAAGAAGTAAATCCTTCGTCCATCCATTCGTGCTTTGTTTCATTTGTTGCTAATGCGTGTTGGAACCAGCTGTGTGCTAATTCGTGAGCAGTTACCCCAACCAAACTTGGGAATGATCTTTCTCCTGTGATTAAAGTACACATTGAGTATTCCATTCCTCCGTCTCCACCTTGAATAATTGAATATTGAGGGTAAGGATAAGGACCTACATTTTCATTAAAGAATTTCATTAACTCAGCTGTAACTGGTTGTAGCTTTGTCCAGTTGTCTTTAATAGCAGGATTATCTTTATAAAGGAAATGTAACTTTACACCATTTGGTCCTTCATACGTATCGTGAATGAAGTTAGGATCTGCTCCCCAAGTAAAGTCTAACACATTTTTAGCATTAAAATGCCAAGTTAAATCTTTTCCTTTTTTAGCAGGAACTTCAGCTACATTACTATCTTGATAACCGTATCCAATTTCGTTGTTGTTAACTAAAACACCAGTACCTCCAACAATGTAGTTTTTATCTAACGTAATTTTTACGTCAAAATCTCCCCAAACACTGTGGAATTCTCTTCCTAAATATTGTTCAGCGTGCCAACCTTCAAAGTCGTATTCAGCTATTTTAGGGAACCATTGAGACATTGACAAGGCAACACCTTCTTTAGACTCTCTACCTGCTCTACGAATCATTTTAGGCGCTTGTCCTTCAAAGTTCATTGTGAAAACAGTAGAAGATTTAGGAGCAATTGGAGACTTTAATGTAACCTCTAAAACAGTTCCTACTTCTTTCGTTTCAACAGAAGAACCGTCTTGTTTTAGATTTAATACTTTTAAGTAACCAATCTCATCTTGTGTAAGCTTTGAAATTCTACTCTCTTGTATTTTTCTACCTCTAACTGTTTTAGTATCTACCATTCTTGAGTCTGGATCAGCAATATTTTTTAATAAAGCATCCATATCACTATTAGGTTGAAATGCATTGTAATACAAATGAAAGAAAACCTTTTTTAGTGTATCTGTAGAGTTGTTAGTATAAGTAAGCTTTTGTGTACCGTTGTATTTAAACTTTTTAACGTCCATTTTGACGTCCATCGTATAATCAACGTGTTGTTGCCAATATCCAGGATTTGGATTGTTTTGAGCTTGAACTTCAAAAAGAGATATGGCACAAATTGTAAGAGATAGTAATAGTTTTTTCATATCGTGTTTGAAATTAAAACTCCACAGCTATTCTTGAATAGTGTGGAGTTTTTAAATGTATTTTGTGTATTCTTATTTTTTGTTTGCAGCTAATTTTTCAGCTAATAACAAAGCATTGTATGCATTTACAAATTTTCCTGAAGTAGAAATTGATTGGAAGTTTCTAACTTCTTTTTTCTCTCCAACTACAACATCAAAGTTTACAGCAACACCTGAATCCATAATGATTTTTTTAACTTCACCAGCAGTAAACTGAGGGTAGTAAGCTCTAACTAAAGCAGCTACACCAGCAACGTTTGGAGATGCCATTGATGTTCCTTGTAAGTACTCATACGTATTGTTAGGAACAGTAGCGTAGATTTTTACACCAGGAGCAAATACGTCAACGTCGTAATGTCCGTAGTTAGAAAAACGAGCTACCATATTTTTACCAAACTGAGGGTTAAGAGCTCCAACAACTAAGAAGTTATTTGAAATTTCTGGTCCCATATTCACATTGTCGTTAGGGTAACGTTCTACACCACCTTCAATGTTTAAGTCCATAGCGTCATTTCCAGCAGCTACAACAATTAATACGTCTTTTTCTTCAGCGTATTTAATAGCGTCTCTAACCCATTGGCTATTTTCTTCGTAGTATTTACCAAAACTTCCGTTGATTACTTTAGCTCCGTTGTCAACTGCATAGCGAATACCTAATGCAATATCTTTATCGTACTCATCTCCATCAGGTACTGCTCTAACAGCCATAATTTCTACTGCGTCTGAAGCAACACCGTCTCCACCTAAGTTATTGTGGCGAGATTGTGCAATAATACCAGCAACGTGAGTTCCGTGTTTAGCCTCTTCTCTAACAGGACCTAATACATCGTTATTTCCGTATATTCTGTCATTGATGTCAGCAGGATTATCTCCAACGATTTTACGACCATCGAAATCAACGTTTAAGTGGTAGTTTAATTTGCTGTCTACATAACCTTTAAAGCTATCTAACCAAGATAATTCTCTACCTCCAGCAAGGATTCCGTACATTACATTTTTAGAGTGAATGATCTCTTCTGATGCTGTATCAGGAATAGCCTCTAAATCTTCTTTTGTATAATCTTTTTTATCTAAGAATTTAGCAACTCTTTCGTTAGCACGTAATAACATATCTAAACGTACTTTGCTTTCAAGTGCTTCTTTTCTTTCTTCTTCAAGTTGTTTTACAGCTCTTTTATATTGGTCAGAACCGTCGTCACCTCTTCTTACAACACGAACTAATTCCATATTTTCGTGAACAGACTCTCCTAAAAAGTTCCATCCGTGAATATCATCAACATATCCATTGTTGTCGTCATCAATATTGTTTCCAGCGATTTCTTTAGGATTTGTCCACACGTGTGATTTTAAATCATCGTGGTCAATTTCAATTCCTGAATCTACTACACCTACAATTACTTTTTTAGGAAGTGCTTTTCCTTTTAAGATTTCTTCATAAGCTCTATCAACAGACATTCCAGGTACTGTGTCTCTTAAAATGTCTAAGTGACTCCATCTTTGTAATTGTTCTTCAGATAATTCTGATGTTCTTTTAGGTAAATTGTCAACACCTTGGATTGGTGTGTTAGATACAATTTTTGCACCACCACAACTTGTCAAAGCAAGTGCTAAAGCAGCAGAAAGGTAAATAGGTTTAATTAATCGCATTATATTTATTTTATTGTAAATTTTATTTTCATCGCCTTAAAAGTATCAAATTGTACGCTTTAAAGCACGGTGTTAACACTAAATTAAGATATCGTTGGCTTTATGTATGTCTTTTAAGCGAACTCCCTTCTCAGTATGTTGTAGGGTTATGATTTCATTATGAGCATCATGTTCTAAAAATAAAAGCCAATTTTCGTCAGTTGCCATTTTTAAGAATTTCTCCTTTTCTTGCATCGTTAAGAGTGGCCGAGTATCATATCCCATTACATAAGGAAGAGGAATATGTCCTGCTGTAGGCAGTAAATCTGCTGTATAAGCTATTTTTTGTCCGTTGTAATTAATAATCGGAATCATCTGTTTTTCAGTATGCCCATCTGCAAAGAAAATATCGAATCCCAATTCAGAATTGTGTAGCAAATCTCCTTCAGGGCGTTGGATAAAGTTTAAAGCACCACTTTCTTGAATTGGAAGTATATTTTCAGATAAGAAAGATGCTTTTTCTCTTGGGTTTGGTTTTGTCGCCCAATCCCAATGGCTATCATTAGTCCAATATTTAGCATTTTTAAAAGCATTAACGTATCCTGTTCTATCAGAATTCCAATTTACAGCTCCACCAACGTGGTCAAAATGCAAGTGAGTTAAAAATACATCTGTTATATCATCTCTGTGAAAACCTACTTTTGCCAATGACTTGTCAATTGAGTGTTCTCCCCAAAGATTGTAGTATCCAAAGAATTTTTCAGACTGTTTATTACCCATTCCAGTGTCAATCAGAATAAGTTTATTGCCATCTTCAATAAGAAGAAGTCGCGCACCTAATTCAATCAGGTTGTTGTTATCAGCAGGATTGGTTTTGTTCCAAATGACTTTCGGAACAACGCCAAACATTGCTCCTCCATCTAATTTAAAGTTGCCACTTTCGATAGCATATAATTTCATAATGATTTAGTTTTTTGGTTGTAAGGTGCAAAATACACATTTTTATACGATACACCAACGGTAAAATTAGCTTTTAGTTTAGCTAAGTAATTCATAACTATTTATCTAAGAATCGAGGCCAAATGAGGATTTTGCAATCATAGCAACGTTTTAGATTTATGTTATAAATGGAGTATGTATATTTTTTCTAAAGTGTATGTATTTTGGTTGTACAGTTTAACATAGATTTTATACAAGCACTATACATACAGTATACAAGCATAGATTTTAAAACTACCTTTTGATGATGATATACTAAAGCAAAGAGTTGTTTTTTTTTTTCAGTATTTCATTTGTCTTTAAAGGAATAAAGTCCGAATTTTATAGTTGGATTAGTTGCCTTTAAACGATGTAAAATATTGTTTTATAGTAAGTTGGTTTTAATAGGGGCTTGTTTTCATTAATTTGAATTAATAAGAAATAGCGTTTTTAGTAGTTTTAAGACTAAAAGGGAGTGAAAGTAGCTTTTTATGTCTGTTTTTAGCGTTCCGTTTTTAGTAGTTTTTTTACTAAATGACTTAGGAATAAATAATTAAAACAGGGTTCAAACTATAGTTTTTATTGATATTAGTATTTAAACTTCTAATCGTTATAAATATGTTAGTTACTATTAGAAACCGTTTTTTTATAATACCTTTGCATCTTACATTTAGAACTAATCTATTTTAAAAAAAGGTATGATAAAGGTTTCAGATATAGCGAGTAAACGCGTCGCCCTTCTGATGGAAGATGAAGGGTTTGATTCTACAGTGGATTATGTTCGCGTAGGGGTGACAAGTGGAGGATGTTCCGGACTTTCTTATCAATTAAATTTTGATCGCGAAGTTGGTGAAGATGATAAAGTTTTCGAAGATAATGGTGTGAAAATCGCTGTTGACAAAAAGAGCTTTTTATATCTTGTAGGAACTACTTTAGAATATTCAGGAGGATTGAATGGAAAAGGATTCTATTTCAACAATCCTAACGCAAGTAGAACTTGTGGTTGTGGTGAAAGTTTTTCATTATAAGACTCATGGTAGAAAAGCGGGATTTATTTCGTTTTTCTTCCTTTTTGATAATTAGTTAAAATTAAAGAAGCGTACGACACCGTATTTGCTTTTAAGTAAAATATATGAGTAAGTATACAGAAGAAGATTTAAAGAAAGAATTAGAAACCAAGGAGTATGAGTATGGTTTTTATACTGATATAGAATCAGAGACATTTCCTATTGGTTTAAATGAAGATATTGTTAGAGCTATTTCTGCAAAGAAAGAAGAGCCTGAATGGATGACTGAATGGCGTTTAGAGGCTTTCCGTATTTGGAAGGAAATGGTTGAACCAGAATGGGCGAATGTAAGATATACTAAACCTGATTTTCAGGCTATTTCTTATTATTCTGCACCAAAGAAAAAAGATCAATATAAAAGTTTAGACGAAGTAGACCCTGAGTTATTAGCAACGTTTGCAAAACTTGGTATCTCTTTAGATGAACAAAAAAGATTGTCTGGTGTGGCAATGGATATTGTTATGGACTCTGTTTCTGTAGCAACTACTTTTAAAGAAACTTTGGCTGAGCGTGGTATTATTTTCTGTTCAATTTCTGAAGCGATTAGAAACCACCCTGAGTTAGTTAAAAAATATTTAGGGTCTGTAGTGCCTCAAACAGATAACTTCTATGCAGCATTAAACTCTGCTGTATTCTCAGATGGTTCTTTCTGTTATATTCCTAAGGGTGTTCGTTGTCCGATGGAGTTATCTACGTATTTCCGTATTAACCAAGCAGGTACTGGTCAGTTCGAAAGAACGTTAGTAATTGCTGATGAAGGAAGTTATGTTTCTTATTTAGAGGGATGTACTGCTCCATCTCGTGATGAAAACCAATTACACGCTGCTGTTGTTGAGTTAATCGCAATGGATGATGCTGAAATTAAATATTCTACTGTTCAAAACTGGTTCCCTGGAGACAGTGAAGGTAAAGGTGGGGTATTCAACTTTGTGACGAAAAGAGGTCTTTGTGAGAAGAATGCAAAAATTTCTTGGACTCAGGTTGAAACAGGTTCTGCTGTTACTTGGAAATATCCTTCTTGTGTTTTAAAAGGAGATAATTCTGTTGGTGAGTTCTACTCAATTGCAGTAACGAATAACTTCCAACAAGCGGATACAGGTACTAAAATGATTCACTTAGGTAAGAATACGAAATCAACGATTATTTCTAAAGGTATTTCTGCTGGTAAATCACAAAATAGTTATAGAGGATTGGTTCATATGGGACCAAGAGCTGAGAACGCAAGAAACTTCTCTCAATGTGATTCATTGTTAATGGGTAACGAATGTGGTGCTCATACTTTCCCTTACATTGAAGCTAAGAATACTACTGCTCAAATTGAGCACGAGGCTACAACAAGTAAAATTGGTGAAGATCAAATTTTCTACTGTAACCAACGTGGTATTCCTACAGAGAAGGCTATCGCTTTAATCGTTAATGGTTTCTCTAAAGAAGTTTTAAATAAATTGCCAATGGAGTTTGCTGTGGAAGCACAAAAATTATTGGAGATTTCATTAGAAGGAAGTGTTGGTTAAGATGTTAGATTCTTAGTTCAACTTAGTTTACAAACCCTCAAAATTTTAAAAAGACAATTTTATGTTACAGATAAAAAATTTACACGCAAGTGTTGAAGATAAAGAAATATTAAAAGGAATTAATTTAGAAGTTAAAGCTGGTGAAGTACACGCTATTATGGGACCTAACGGTGCTGGTAAGAGTACTTTATCTTCTGTAATTACTGGTAATGAAGCTTTCGAAGTAACGGAAGGTGAAATTATTTTAGAAGGAGAAGAATTAAACGAATTAGGGCCAGAAGAAAGAGCTCATAAAGGTGTTTTCTTGTCTTTCCAATACCCAGTTGAGATTCCTGGAGTTTCTGTGACAAACTTTATGAAAACGGCTATCAACGAATCAAGAAAGGCTCAAGGTCTTGAAGAGATGCCTGCAAGTGAAATGTTGAAAAAAATCAAAGAAAAAGCTGAGTTATTAGAAATCGACAGAAAATTCTTGTCGCGTTCTCTTAATGAAGGTTTCTCTGGTGGTGAGAAAAAACGTAATGAGATTTTCCAAATGGCTATGTTAGAGCCAAAATTAGCTATCCTTGATGAGACTGACTCAGGATTGGATATTGATGCTTTACGTATCGTTGCTAATGGAGTTAACAAGTTGAAAAGCGAAGACAACGCTGTTGTTTTAATTACGCACTACCAACGTTTATTAGATTATATCGTTCCTGACTATGTACACGTTTTATACGATGGTAAAATTGTGAAAACAGGAGGTAAAGAATTAGCATTGGAATTAGAAGAAAAAGGATACGATTGGATTAAAGAATCTTTAGGGAAATAGTCTCAATAGAATCTTATAAATCAATCATTTTAATCTAATTGCAAAGAAATAATTATGGAGCTTAAAGATAAATTATTATCGTCTTTTGTCGCTTTTGAACAAGGACTTAGTGAACACGAAAGTTTACACAATATCCGTTTAGAAGGTCTTAAGACATTTGAAAATAAAGGTTTCCCTACTAAAAAAGTGGAAGCTTGGAAGTACACATCATTAAATTCTATTTTAAAGAATGATTTTAGTGTTTTTCCTAAAAAAGAAGTAGCGGTTGAATATAAAGACGTTAAGAAGTATTTCTTAAGTGATTCTGATACATACAAATTGGTATTTATCAATGGAATCTTTAGTTCTCATTTATCGTCAACTACTCACGATGGACTTGATGTTTGTTTAATGTCTTCTGCTTTTACTAAGCCGAAGTATAAAATGATTATCGACTCTTTCTACAATACTTGTGCTGATAAAGAGGATAGTTTAACTGCTTTAAACACTGCTTTTGCAAGTGAAGGAGCTTTTATTAATATCCCTAAAAGTACAGTGGTTGCTAAACCGATTGAGATTATTTACTTATCTACAGTGGAAGACCAAGCGCTTTTAGTGCAACCTCGTAACTTAGTTGTTGTAGGTGAAAATGCTCACGTGCAAATTTTAGAAAGACACCAAAGTATCGTTGAATCTAACGTGTTTACTAACTCTGTAACTGAAATTGTAGCGCATAAACGTGCTATTGTTGATTTCTATAAGTTGCAAAATGACTTAGAAACAGGTACGTTAATTGACAATACTTTCGTTAAACAAAAACAAGAAAGTAGAGTTTCTGTTCATACGTTCTCTTTCGGAGGTAAATTGACAAGAAACAACCTTAATTTCTACCAAGATGGTGAGCGTATTGATAGTACGTTAAAAGGAATTACATTGATTGATGGTAAACAACACGTTGACCATTATACATTAGTTTCTCACAATCAACCAAACTGTGAGAGTCACCAAAATTATAAAGGTATTTATGATGGTAACTCTGTAGGGGTGTTTAACGGTAAAATTTACGTTGATAAAATTGCTCAAAAAACAGATGGTTTCCAAAAGAGTAACAACATCTTGTTAAGTGAGAAAGCTAATATTTATGCTAAACCTCAGTTAGAGATTTTTGCTGATGATGTTAAGTGTTCTCACGGATGTACAATCGGACAGTTAAACGAGGATGCAATGTTCTATATGCGTCAACGTGGTATTCCGAAAAAAGAAGCTAAAGCTTTATTGATGTACGCGTTTACAGATGAAGTAATGGAGTCTGTAAAAATTCCAGAATTAAAATCTAAAGTAGCTAAGGTTATCGCTGGTAAGCTTGGTGTTTCTATGGGATTTGATATCTAATAGAACTTTAGAATTATCATATAGTAAAAAGGGATTGCTCTACTGAGTAATCCCTTTTTTTGTGTTAGTTTGGGCTAAGAATGATATATATTTTATTGTATGTCTTTACTAAAAAGTAAAAGCCTAATTATTGGCTCTAATTAGGCTTTTGATGAAAAAGAAATTTTGTTATTTTGTTGTTGCGTTTTCTATTTACAGATATTGTGCCAAAGTTATTTATGAAAAGAAAATAAGTTAGAATAAATTATTTCGCTATTAACAGTAATTGGAGGTGAGTTGGCTTGTAATGTGTTGATATTACTGAATTATAGTGATTTTAAGGCTGTTTTTGTAGTTTAATAAAGTTCACGTGGTATTTTGATAGAAATTGCTTTAGATGGCTTGTATTGGTTTATAGTGGTAAGAGAATAAAATATAAAGCTTTTTGATTTTAGAGCAAAAAAAGAGTGAACTATATAGTTCACTCTTTTTAGTATTTTAAGTTCTTGTGATTACGATTCGCAACTGCTACAAGAAACTAAGTTTGTTACCATTTCTTTAGAAACACTTTGACTACGTTGGTAATACAATGTTTTAACTCCAAGTTTCCAAGCTTCTATCATTAGATTGTTTACATCTTTAATTGGTAAACCAGAAGGGATGTTTAAGTTCAAACTTTGTGATTGATCAACGTATTTCTGTCTGATTGCTGCTTGTTGAATAATCTCAAGCTGGCTGATCTCTTTGAATGTTTTGAATACCGCTTTTTCTTCATCAGTTAAGCCTTCAAGTTGTTGAACACTTCCTCCGCTTAACATAATGTTTCTCCACGTTTCTTCATTGTCCATTCCCTTAGCCTCTAAAAGCATTTTAAGGTATTTGTTTTTACGCATAAAGTTACCTTTAGATAAACCTGCTTTATAGTAATTACTACTAAATGGTTCGATACCAGGAGATGTTTGACCTAAGATAGCAGATGATGAAGTAGTAGGAGCAATGGCCATAGTGGTTGTATTTCTTCTACCGTATCCTTTTAATATTTCAGGTTCACCATAGATACGAGCTAAGTCTTGTGTTGCTTTATCAGCTTTGCTACTAATGTCAGCAAAGATTTGATTAGTAATCATTTTAGCTTGTAATCCTTCAAATGGAATCATATTCTTTTGTAAGTATGAATGCCATCCTAAAACTCCTAAACCTAAAGCTCTATGACGCTTAGCAAAGCGGTTTGCTGAGGCTAAGTAGTAGTTTCCTTCTGTTTTTTCTATGAATTCTTGTAATACAGCATCTAAAAAGAAGATTGCTAATTTAACAGCTTCTGTGTCTTTCCACTCGTCATATAACTCTAAGTTCATAGAAGATAAACAACATATGAATGATTCATCCATAGAAGAAGGTAACATAATCTCAGAACATAAGTTACTTGCATTAATACGCATATTAAGGTCTTTGTACACCTGAGGTTTATGTCCGTTTACATTGTCAGAGAAGAATAAGTAAGGCAATCCTTTTTGTTGACGACTTTCCAATACTTTAGCCCATAGTTGGCGTTTTTCTCTATCCCCGTCAATCATTTCTTGCATCCAGTAATCTGGAATAGAAACACCTGTAAATAGGTTTTGAATAGGGTTACCAATATTTTTAATTTGAATAAATTCTTCACAATCAGGGTGGTCAATATCTAAATAAGCTGCAAAAGCACCTCTTCTAACACCTCCTTGAGAAATAGTGTCCATTGCAGTATCAAATAACTTCATAAAGCTAACAGCTCCACTACTTTTACCATTATCTGTTACAGCACTTCCTCTTTCTCTTAGATTACCAAAATATCCTGATGTTCCACCACCAATCTTTGTCTGCATAATTACCTCACCTAATTTATGAGTAATTCCTTCTATACTATCCGGCACGTGTACGTTAAAACAAGAAATAGGCAATCCTCTTTCTGTTCCCATATTAGCCCAGATAGGAGAGCTTAAACTCATCCATCCTCTTTCAATCATTTCTTGAAATGACTCTTTTAATTCTGGTTTGTATAATCTTTTTGCAGCAGCAGTTGAAATTCTGTCGATTGCTCCTTCTACAGTTTCACCTTTTAATAGGTAACCTCTGTTTAGAATTTGCTCACTTTCTGAGTTCTTCCACCACAGTTTTTCACAAGTGTTTGGATTATCTTCAGAGATTAATGGTAGTGAAAAATTATTCATAGTATCTTTTTTCTTTTTTTTTAGTTTTAATAGGCTTTTGAAATAGCGATTTAGAATAAATCGTCAGCAGTAAAGCTCTTGTCGTGTTTAGTGTATTCTACAGGTCTTTTAGCAAAGAAATCATCTAAGCTATTAGCAAATACTTCTTCTTCGAACCAAGCCATAGGGTTATATTGTTCTGATGAAATATTATACACTTTTTTCAAGCCAATTTTCTCCATACTTTCGTCAACTCTAAACTTCATAAAGTTTAATAGATCGTGCTTATTTACTGTTTCAATATCTCCTGCTTCAAAGATCCAATCCAAGATTTTGCTTTCAATATTAATTGACTTCTCAATTACCTCGTTTACGTGGTTGATAAGTTCTTCGTCAAAGAAATCTGGAAACTCTTTTTTAACGATATTAATAATATAGATTCCTGCGTTAGCGTGTACTTGTTCATCTACAGAAGTCCAAGCGATGATATTACTAACGTTTTTCATATACCCTTTGAATCTTGTAAAAGATAAAATGATTGCAAATTGACTAAATAAAGAAACGTTTTCAATCAATAAAGAGAATAGAATAAGAGATACAATATACTTTTTACGGTCAGTTTGATTACTTGAGTTCTCTAATACAGAAGATAAGTATTCAACACGTTCTTTAATAACAGGAACCGTTAATAAATTTTCAAATTCATCATTGTAACCAAGTACGTCTAATAGTCTTGAATAAGCTTCTGAATGTCTGAATTCGCATTCAGCAAATGTACTTCCTAAACCGTTAAATTCTGGTTTAGGGAAATGTTGATATAAGTTACCCCAAAAGGTTTTAACAGCAACTTCGATTTGTGCAATAGCCAGTAAACTGTTTTTAATAGCAAGTTGCTCTTCTCTTGTTAAGTGAGAGTGAAAATCTTGTGTGTCTGCAGTGAAGTCCACTTCACTATGTACCCAAAAGGATTTGTTAATTGCTTCAGTAAATTGGTAGATTCCTGGGTACTCAAATGGTTTGTAGTTAACTCTTTTATCAAAAATAGACATAGCTTAATTTTTATTGAGGTTAATACTATTAGTGCCTTGTAATTGGCTAAAAACATCAAATACTGTGAAGTAGTAAAGCACTAATATAGTAAATATTGCGATGTTTTAAGCCCTAAAAGCGACTAAGTTAGCTATGCTAATTTAAACTAATAAGACATTGATTTCAAGTATTTTTATTTATTGAAGAAGAATAGTTATCAACAAATGTTTGATAACTAAAGTTATTGTTTTTTTTGTGATTATCAATTTTAAGCTGGCTGTCTTAGTTAGGCTGTTTTTTATTTATTTATTGTACCAATATTTTTTTGGTATTCTTAAATTTTAGGGATTGCTTTTGTGTTTTTTTCATTGTTTGATTTTCCTGTTTTTAGTCGAGTAACTACTCGAAATAAAAAAAGCAGAAGGATAACTTCTGCTTTTTTTAATTATTCTAAAGATGAGATTATTTCTCTCCACTCTTCTAATTCTGGTATTCCTGGCTTTCTTTTTCCAAAGAATTGAACAATGATTTCTCCAATTTCGTTGAAGACTTCAATTGATGTAACAATACCGTCTTCCGTTGGTTTTCTTACTACCCAAACTTGGTTGATTTTGTCCATATCTAAGTGCATATTGAAATCTGGATCTAAAACATTGTACCATTGTTGATGCCACATTGTGCGTTTAACTGGTCCTGTGTGGATTTGGATGTTTCCTCTGTTTCCTACAAACACCATAATTGGCAATTCTTTTTCTGCCGCTGTTTCTAACATTGTAACAATTGCTTCTTTTGAAATTTGCTTAGCATAGTAAGCATCAGGAGCTAAACGCAATGCTTGTGTTCTTGTTACATTGTATTTTCTCAACAACATATAAAAGTCGTGTGTGTCTTTTAAGTCTTTCCAGCCTTGGCGGAATCCTTCTACGTCTATTTCTTCATCTAAACGTTCGTCTAAACTTGGAATATAAGCTTCTGTTGTTTCAACTGTACTTTGGTCGTCTGATTTGTATTTTGAAACTAAAGCGTCAAATGCCTCATCATTACTTTGAGGTACAAGATATATTTTGTGAATTGCTTCTCCATCTTTTCCAAAGAATTGTAAACTCTTTCTTGGTTTATCTCCTGCTTGTTCTACTACAGCAAAAGCCTTTTTCCAATGGCTTAAGAATATTCTTAAATCAATATCAGGGTTTACAAATAATCCAGCGTGTGGTGATGAAAAGTCTGGATTGCTATAAACTCCTTTTCGCTCGTGTACACATTCGTCATTACGCGTTAAAGCCATTACTTTTCCAAGTGTTTCAACTTCTGATAAAATTTCAACAAAAGAAGGTTGTAAACGGGTAACTGTGTCACCCACTTGTGTTGCTAATAATTCCATTTCACTTGCTTTCAATGCTTGAGCAGCATTGCGTATTCTCATAGTTGGATTTTCTGCTTTTAAAGCATCCCAACGTTGTTTTAATGTAAGTGTTTCTGTGTTCATTGTTGTTGTTTTTTAAACGCCAAATATAATTAGCGGGTTATTGTTGACAGGGTTTTGAGTAACGATACAAGGAAAGTTGTAAACTTTTGTGATGATTTCTTGTGTTAAAACATTCTGAGGTGTATCGTATATAACTTTCTTCCCTTTTTCTAAAAGTAATATTTTATCTGCAAATTGAGCAGCTAAATTTAGGTCGTGTATAACAACTATGGCTGTGTTTCCTTTTGCAGTAAAAGACTTGATTAAGTCTAAAATCTTATGCTGGTGGAGAACATCTAAGTTGTTTAAGGGCTCATCTAAAAATAACAGTTTGTTTTCGATGTCATTGGTCAATTGTGATAATACTCTTGCCAAGTGTACACGTTGTTTTTCTCCTCCTGATAAGTGATTGTACTCTCGTTCTTTTAGTGGACAAATATCTATGCATTCCATACTATCTTGAATTGCTTTTTTGTCGTTTTCAGTGGGGATATGGTCAAAGTAAGGATATCTTCCCATCATAACAACATCCTCTACATTTAGTGGGATATCGCCATTGTGATGTTGAGAGAATTTCGCTTTATGCTTTGGAAGTTCTTTTTTACACCATTTGGTATAATCGCAAGACTTCAATAAAATCTTATTGCCCTTCTCGTGTAATTCGTCTGCTAAGACACTTAAAAATGTAGATTTACCAGCTCCATTCGGTCCAAGTATAGCAATAAATTCTCCTGCTTGACAGTCGAAATCTATGTTGTTTATGATATAGTTTTCTTTAGACTTATAGTTGACTTTTTGTGCTTCAATCATAATTATAAAGATTTTTTGAATCGGATTAAAATAGCAATAAATACCGGTGCTCCCATAATAGATGTCAATATTCCGATTGGAACTTCTGACGGAGGAACGATGGTTCTGCTTACTGTATCAGCAACTAATAATAGTATACTACCACAAACAGTAGATAGTGGCAGGATGAAATAGTAGTTCGATTTAAAGATTAATCGCAAGATATAGGGAACAATTAATCCCACAAAACCGATAGTTCCTGTAAATGCAACTGCTGTTCCTACCATTAAAGCAGATAGTAAAACGATGCGCTTCTTGATGGTTTCCACAGGGATTCCTAAATGTGAGGCATCTCTTTCTCCAAGCATCATTGCATTTAAAGCCTTTCCTTTGTTTATTAAGAAAATAAGTGCACCAAGGATGACAATACCAAGGATAGCTACTTTAGTCCACGTTGCACCAGCCAAACTACCAAGTGTCCAAAACGTTAAGTTTCTCAGTTCTTCTTCGTCGGATACATAGGTAAGTAGTCCTGTTGCAGCACCTGTTAATGCTGTAATTGCAACACCTGAGAGCAACAATATACTAACGTTTGTTTTTCCTGCTTGTGTTGACATTTTATATACAAACGTCATTGTAACCATTGCTCCAATAAAGCTCATAATGCTTAATAGAGAGTAGTGAATAACTTCAGGCACAATTGCTTTGACATAACTACCTAAGACAATGGTAACCGCTGCGAATAAGACTGATCCTGCTGTAATACCAATTAAATCAGGTGAAGCCAAAGGGTTTTTAAACATTCCCTGTAAACAGGTTCCCGCAAGGGAAAGACCTGCTCCAGTTAATATAGCCATTAGTACTCGTGGTAATCTCACGTCAAAAAAGACGTAGTAATCACTTGCTTTTACTGCTTCTTGTGTAAATAGAATTTTGTAAATAGTTTGAAAAGCTCCCTCTTCAAATTGGTAAACTCCTATGAAAATAGACGCTATTGCTATGAGTACAAGTATTGTAATTAGGCAAATAACGTAAAATGAGAGTTTTTTCTGCATTTTATTATTCTGATAATAAGTGATTTAATTCTTTTGCTGCTTGACCAACTCTTGGACCAAAACCGGCTAATAATTGACCATCCATTGCGATAACTTTTCTGTTTTTACCTGCATTAGTTTGGTTAATACCATCTATTTTAAGAACTCCGTCAATGCCTCCCATACTTTCTAAACCTGTTGTAAACATTAAGATATAGTCAGGGTTGCTATTCAATAATGACTCTGGTGTAAGAGGTTTGAAATCCTTGAATTCAGTTACAGCATTAATTCCTCCTGCTAATGAAATCACATTGTTTACAGGAGTTTCGTCTCCAGCTACTAATAATGTTGCAGCACCTCTTGCATAAATGAACAAGACTTTTGGTTGTTTTTCAAACTTGTGAAACCCTTCTAAGTCTTTGTCAATGCGAGTAAGTAAGTCGTTATAATCTGTTTTATTTAATGATTCTGCAATCGTTTTAATCATATCTTTTGTACCATCAACAGTAAAAACTTGTTTAATGATTTCTAAGCGGATACCTGATTTTTGCAATTGAGCTTTCATTTCATCTGTCATATCTTTTTCTGTAGCGTATAAAATACTTGGATTTAGCGCCATAATGCTTTCAATTGATATTTTAGATGTATGCCCTAAATCAGTTGCCGTTTGTTTTAGGTCCTCTGGAAAAGTACTTGTAACATCAACTGCTACAATGTTTTGTTTTTCTCCTAAATCTGCAAGTATCTCTGTTATTGCACCATTTAATGATATAATGCGTTCTGTTTTAACTTCAGTAGAATCAGTTGATTCTTGTTTTTTGTTTTGATTGCAACTCAATAGAGAGATTGCTACAAGGAATAAAGCTGTTAGGTTTTTCATTATGGTAGTTATTTGTATTAAATCTAAATTACAGCAAAAATAGAATCTTTTTCAAGCTATACAAAACATATTTAGATTAATTTTAAATTATTATTATAAGCATCAAAGCTTATGAATTATTATCTTTGCTTCTAAAGTTGTTATTGAAGAGAGTCAATATTTTATTGATATAATAAAAAGGGTAATAGCATGTTAGATATAAATAAGATTAGAGAGGATTTTCCAATTCTTAAACAAAAAGTAAATGGAAAGCCTTTAGTGTATTTCGATAATGCAGCAACAGCGCAAAAACCAAAAGTGGTTGAGGATGCTATTGTTGAGTATTATGAAACGATAAATGCAAATATTCACAGAGGAGTACATACGCTTAGTCAATTGGCTACAGATGCGTATGAGGAATCGAGACAAAAAATAAAAGCGCATCTTAATGCGAAAGAGGATAGAGAGATAATCTTTACAGCAGGTACTACATTCGGTATCAACCTTGTTGCTAACGGATTTGGAGCTTTGTTGAAAGAAGGAGATGAGATTATTATCTCTGCTATGGAACACCATTCTAATATTGTGCCTTGGCAGTTTGCTTGTGAACGTTCAGGGGCTACGTTAAAAGTTATTCCAATGAATCAAAACGGAGAGCTTTTAATGGATGAGTATGATAAATTGCTTTCTAAAAACACAAAAGTTGTAGCTGTTAACCATATTTCAAATGCATTAGGAACTATTAATCCAATTGAATACATCATTAAGAAAGCGCACGAAGTTGGAGCTGCTGTTTTAATTGATGGGGCTCAAGCTACTCCACATATTAAACCAGATGTACAAGCATTAGATTGTGATTTTTACGTGTTTTCAGGACATAAAGTTTGTGGACCAACGGGGACAGGAGTTTTGTATGGAAAAGAAGAGTGGTTAAATCAATTGCCTCCTTATCAAGGTGGAGGGGAGATGATTAAGACAGTTACTTTTGAAAAGACTACTTATGCGTGTTTGCCTCATAAATTTGAAGCAGGAACACCAAATATTGCAGGAGGAATTGTTTTAGGATATGCTCTTGATTATATGAATGAGATTGGTTTTGACAATATTGCTGCTTATGAGCACGAACTATTGGTTTACGGAACTGAGAAGTTACTTGAAATCGAGGGGGTTAAGATTATAGGAACAGCAAAAGAAAAAGCATCTGTTATTTCGTTTAATATTGAAGGTATTCACCCGTATGATATTGGTGTTATTGTAGATAAATTAGGTGTTGCTGTACGTACAGGGCATCATTGTACACAACCAATCATGGATTTCTTTGGTATTCCTGGTACAATTAGAGCCTCTTTTAGTTTTTACAATACAAAAGAAGAGATCGATACATTCATTGCTGCAGTGAAAAAGGCAAAAATGATGTTATCATAAATAGAGAAATAAAATAATTACAACAATATGACAATTAAAGAAACTCAAGAGGAAATCATTGATGAGTTTTCAATGTTTGACGATTGGATGGAACGATATGAGTATATCATCGAATTAGGAAAAGGACTTCCGTTGATTGATGCACAGTATCAAGTAGAAGAGAACCTTATTAAAGGATGCCAATCGCAAGTTTGGTTATATGCAGAGGAGTCAAATGGAAATATTGTGTTTACTGCTAATAGTGATGCAATTTTAACGAAGGGAATTATCGCAATTTTAATTCGCGTATTTTCAGGTCACAAAGCTGAAGATATTTTAAATGCAGACCTGTCTTTTATTGATGAGATTGGTTTGAAAGAACATTTGTCGCCAACACGTGCAAATGGATTAGTATCAATGGTTAAACAAATAAGAATGTATGCTTTAGCTTATCAAGCGAAGCACTAAAAATAGAATAGTTAAGGTATGGAAGCAATTGATGTACAACAATTAGGAGAAAATATAGTTCGTGTTTTAAAAACTATTTATGACCCTGAAATTCCAGTAGATATTTACGAGTTAGGTTTAATTTACGATGTTTTTGTAAACGAAACTCACGATGTAAAGATTTTAATGACTTTGACTTCTCCAAACTGTCCAGTAGCTGAAACGTTACCAATGGAAGTAGAAGAGAAAGTAAAATCAATCGACAACGTAAAAGGAGTAGAGGTTGAGTTGACATTTGACCCATCATGGTCTAAAGACTTGATGAGTGAAGAGGCTAAGTTAGAATTGGGAATGCTATAATTATGGAAGGAGAAATTGTAAATAAAGTAGCCAATAGTGCTCTTGTAGTTTTCGATTTAGAGGATATTTATCCAACAAATCCGAGAATGGAGATTGATATTGCGCAATGGCTTTATGAAGGGTTTGTTCTTAGAGAGAAAGACTTTAGAGCGGCTTTGAAAGAAGTTGATTGGTCTATCTATCAAGATGCTTATGTAGGATTACATTGTTCTACAGATGCAATCTTACCAGGTTGGGCATATATGGTTTTAACAAGCCACTTACAACCAATAGCAAAACGCGTTTATTTAGGAGATAAGCATCATTTAGAAAGCTCTATATTCCAAGAATTGTTGTTTGCAATAGACTATACACAGTATGCTGATTTGCCTGTAATTATTAAAGGTTGTTCAAAAAAAGAGATTCCTGAAGAGGCTTATGTTTTAGCAACTCAATTAATGATGAATCATGCACGTTCTGTGATGTTTGGAGAAGCTTGTTCGGCTGTTCCTGTCTTCAAGAGAGCGGTAAAAAGAGGTTGATAGTTTTTCTTTTTAGCATTTTCTTAGTAGTTTTGCGCAAAAAGTATGTAACTATGAAGAAAATCGTTTTAGGATTATTAGCAGTTTTTGCTTCATTCTCTGTTCAAGCTCAAGAAGCTGAAACAGTAGAAAATACAAGCAATTGGACATCAAAAGGAAATTTTAATTTCTTAGTAAATCAATCAAGTTTTTCAAATTGGCAAGCTGGTGGGGATAATAACCTGTCTGGTAACATTAATGTAAATTATGATTTGAACTACAAGAAAGATGATTGGACTTGGGATAACAAAGCTATGGTAAGCTATGGTATTTCTAAGTTAAAAGGAGATAAACAAAAGAAAACAAATGACCGTTTAGAGTTAAACTCTTTATTAGGTAAACAAGCAGCTAAAAACTGGTATTACTCTGCGTTTTTGAATTTCAAAACACAAATGGATGCTGGTATTGACAAAGATGGAATTAGAAATTCTCACTTTATGTCTCCTGCTTATTTACAAATAGGTCCGGGTATGTTATGGAAAAAAGATGATAACTTAAAAGTAAACATCGCTCCAGCAACATCAAGATTTATCTTTGTTCACAATCACTTCACTGAATTTGGTGATGCTTTTGGTGTGAAAGAAGGAAAATCAATGGAATACCAATTAGGTATGTCTGTAAACGCTTACTATAAATTTAATGTTATGGAAAACGTTTCAGTTGAAAACATCTTAAACTTGTATTCTAACTATTTAAAAGACCCTCAGAACGTTGTTCTTGATTATCAGTTAAACGTAGTAATGAAGATTAATAAATATCTTTCTACTAACTTAACATTCCAAACTATCTATGATGACCTTGCATTCCAAGGATTCCAAATTAGAGAAATGGTTGGTTTAGGAGTTAACTATAATTTCTAATCTAATTAGAATTAGCAATAAAATAAAAAAGCTCGGTAGTTTTCTACCGAGCTTTTTTATTTATAATAAACTGATTCCTTGTTTTTCAGCTTCAATTCTTACGTCTTGAGGCCATAAGCTTGCTTGTACTTCTCCAATATGTCTTTTTCTCAATAAGAACATACAGATTCTTGATTGACCTAAACCACCACCAATACACAATGGTAATTTATCTTGTAATAACATACTGTGGTAAAGTAAGTTTTTCTTTTCTAAAGATTGTGTAATCTCTAATTGTTTTAAAAGAACATCTTTGTTTACTCTGATTCCCATAGAAGATAGTTCTAATGATCTGTTTAGAATAGGATCCCAAACTAATAAATCACCGTTTAATCCTTTGTATCCTCCTTCTGTTTCAGTACTCCAATCATCATAATCAGAAGCTCTACTGTCGTGTTGCTCTCCGTTTGATAATTTGTGTCCAATTCCCATAATGAAAACAGCTCCATATTCTTTCGCTATTGCGTGTTCTCTGTCTTTTGGAGATAGAGTAGGGTAACGCTGTAATAATTCTTCAGAATGGATAAAAGAGATTGATTCAGGCAGAATACGTTCTATTTGTAGTTCTTTCCAAACTTGTTCCTCTGTTTCTAACAACACTTGATATAATTTGCGAACGATAGATTTAAGAAAATCAAGACTGCGATCTTTATCTTCAATCTTTAATTCCCAATCCCATTGGTCAACATAAATTGAGTGTATTGGGCTACTATCTTCGTCAGGTCTAAGCGCTCTCATGTCTGTTAGAATACCTTCGTGTACATCAAGGCCTAACTCTTCTAGTCTAATTCTTTTCCATTTGGCTAGTGAATGTACGACAACACCTCGATCATTGTTAAGAAACTTTACAGGAAAAGAGACAGCACGCTCCACACCGTTTAAGTCGTCATTGATTCCTGTTCCTTCATTTACAATCATCGGAGATGAAATAGGATACAAGTTCAATGTATTGCACAAGTCTTTAGAAAAGAAGTCTTTTACTAATGCAATTGATTTTTCGGTCTGTAAAATTTGTTTTTTACTCATGATATTTAGGTTTGAATTTTTTAATAAAAAAAAGGCTCCTCAGAGAGGAGCCTTTAAACGGATAATGAAATAATATATAATTAACTTTAATCATTGCCAATAGCTTCCCTCTTCAAATCGTATACACAATTCAAATTATTATTAGAGAAATTATTGTTCAATGATAAATACATATAATCAGCTTTTTAGCAATAGTGTAAAAATAGAAAAAATATTATTACACTGAGTTACTTTATAAATTTTTTTATGAACAAATATTTTATTCGCTGTCTGGACCTTCTACTAAGTGGTCATAGTCAGGGAATAAAAAGTTGTTATAAGGGAATCTGGTGATATGAATCTCACGTGCAGCTTCATATAATTTCTTTCTAAATTCTTCCATATTTTCCTTGTTTGTTGCAGAAATAAAGATTGCATTATTCTCTCCAACTTTGTTCATCCACGTTTTTTTCCACTCTTCAATCGTGTAGTGGCGTGATGTACGTTCAGTCATTAAATCATCTTCAGCGATAACTTCCGGTTTATAAGCGTCAATTTTATTAAACACCATAATCGTTGGTTTATCATCACTTTTGATGTCCTTTAGAATCGTATTTACAGATTCGATGTGGTCTTCAAAGTCGTGGTGAGAAATATCAACTACGTGTAATAGTAAATCTGCTTCTCTAACCTCGTCTAAGGTACTCTTGAACGATTCTACTAACTGTGTAGGTAGTTTTCTAATAAAACCAACGGTATCAGAAAGCAAGAAAGGCAAGTTGCCTATTACGATTTTACGAACGGTAGTATCAAGGGTAGCAAACAGCTTGTTCTCAACAAATACTTCACTTTTACCGATTGTATTCATCAAAGTAGATTTACCAACGTTTGTGTACCCAACTAAAGCAACACGTACCATCGCACCTCTATTTCCTCTTTGTGAAGCCATCTGTTTATCGATAACTTTCAACTTTTCGCGTAATAGCGTAATACGATCACGAACGATACGTCTATCTGTTTCAATCTCTGTTTCCCCAGGACCACGCATACCAATACCTCCACGCTGTCTCTCTAAGTGAGTCCACATTCCAGAAAGACGGGGTAGTAAATATTGAAATTGTGCTAATTCAACTTGTGTTCTCGCATAAGAAGTTTGTGCTCTTTGTGCGAATATATCTAAGATTAGGTTGGTACGGTCTAACACCTTACAATCTAATATTTTTGAAACGTTTTTTTGTTGAGCTGGTGTAAGCTCATCATCAAATATTACGGTATGAATATCGTTCTCTACTATATAGTGGTGGATTTCTTCCATTTTCCCTGTTCCAACAAAGGTCTTAGGGTTAGGCTTTTCCATTTTCTGTGTAAAGCGCTTATATACTTCTCCTCCAGCCGTATATGTCAAAAACTCTAATTCATCTAAATATTCATTAAGTTTTGACTCATCTTGATCTTTTGTAACGATACCTACGATTACAGAACGTTCAAAATTTATTTCTTCTCTATCAATCATATAAACTATATTATAGTACAAAATTAGTAAAAATGTACTACTTATCGTGTTTTATTTAGTTTACTGTTTCTTAAACCTTTAAAATAACTGAAGTGATTTCGCCATTTTAGCACAATTCCCTCGTATTTAAGGAATTATTAAGCTTTTTACATATTGTTTTTCAGTACCTTGCTTTAAATTGTTACGGTATATTTATTGCAATGCTTTAGGTATATGGTAAAGTGAAAAGAGAAGATTATGAAAACATTACATTATATCGCGCTGTTATTTTTAACACTCAGTTTTTCTGTGTCTTTTGGACAAAGAACTGTGGTAACGGCTAATAACTATGACATTAGCGATAACTTAGACCTTCAAGCAGTGGCTTCTGTTTTTGGAGAATCGTCTGATTTGGCTGACTTTGAGTTTAGGTTAAATGACCCTTATTCTCGTATAAATAACCTTGACCTAAATGGGGATGGTTATGTAGATTATCTACGAGTTGTAGAAGTAGTTGAGGGTAGAACGCACTTAATTGTTATTCAGGCTGTTCTTGGTAAAGATTTATATCAAGACGTTGCAACTATTGAAGTAGAAAAGGATAAACGCAAGAAAGTAGTTTATATGCAAGTAGTAGGGAATTCATATTTATATGGAGCAAACTACATTTACGAGCCTATTTATGTAACTACGCCTCCTATGTTTAGTTTATTCTGGGGTGTTTCTTACAGACCTTACTATTCATCTTGGTATTGGAACTATTATCCAAATTATTACTACGGATATGCTCCATACTCAACCGGGCGCTATGTTTCACACGTACACGTGCATATAAATCAAAACAATAATTATTACTATAGACCGTATAGAAATAGTTATAGAGCAGAGAATATGTATTCTAATGTTAGACAAGATTACTATGAACGTCAAAATCCAAACAACTCGTTTAAAACGAGATATGGAGAGAGTAATTACTATAACCGTGCTGATTTGACAAGCAGCAGAAGTAGTAGAAGTGAATATGCTACAAGTGGCAGTGGATCAAATAGCAGAAGCGATTATTACAGCAGAGGAAATAGCAATTCAAGTAGCGGAAGCTCAGATTACAAACGCGGAAATAGCAGAAGTGAATATGCTACAAGTGGTAGTGGATCAAATAATAGAAGCGATTATTACAGCGGGGGGAATAGCAACTCAAGTAATGGAAGCTCAGATTACAAACGCGGAAATAGCAGAAGTGAATATGCTACAAGTGGTAGTGGATCAAGTAGTCGTAGCGATTATTACAGCGGGGGGAATAGCAACTCAAGTAATGGAAGCTCAGATTACAAACGCGGAAATAGCAGAAGTGAATATGCTACAAGTGGTAGTGGATCAAGTAGTCGTAGCGATTATTACAGTGGCTCAAATAATAGAGAGGTAAACAAAATTGAAGGAAGCTCAAATTCTTCTTCAAGTCGCTCAAGTTATTCTACAAGTTCATCTGCTAATAGATCAAATTACGATAGAGGTACATCTTCTTCAAGTAATAATTCATCAACTAATAGTAGTTCAACACGTAGAGGTAGTTATAGTCAAGGCTCAAATAGCAATTACAGCTCATCTCCGAGTAGTTCGTCAAGCTCTCGCTCAAGTTATAGCAGAAGTAGTAGTTCGCCAAGTAGTAGCTCTAATAGCAGTTATTACTCACGATCAAATACTAACTCAGGAAGTAGCAATTCATCGTCAAGAAGTAATTATAGCGGTAGTTCGTCAGGATCAAGTAGATCTTCTTATTCAGCGCCGTCATCATCATCGTCTTCACGTTCCAGCTCATCCTCATCAAGATCGAGTTATAGTAGATAACAATAAGATAAATCCAAATAAAAAGGGCGAAGTAATTAATTACTTCGCCCTTTTGTATTGTGTCAAATGATTACTTGAAAATTTCGTTTAGAACTTTTGCTAAGCGCAAACCTCCTTTTAATAATTGATTTTCAACATCATCTTTGTGATTAAAATGGTATTTATAGCTTAAAGATTCTTCAGCTTCAACGCTGTCATAAATCTTGTTAGCCATTGTGTATGAATCAAAGATCCAATCTTCAATTCCTCCGTCAGTTAATTTTTGATTGTATGCTTTTCCGTGTACATCTAAAACAGTAGCATACTCAGTATAGCTGTATTTGTCAAAGTCAACTAAAGAAGAATCCCAAATACTGTGTAAGTTAGTCGGTTTTCTAAACCATTCTAATTTTACACGGTTTCCTCCTAAATCGTCTAATCTACCAATGTGTAAAGGTTGATGAGCATCTCCAATAATGTGGATTAAGAAGTATAAATTCTCTTGTTTTTTAGCAAGCGGTAAGTTTTTATCTTTCAACTCTTCAATCAACATTAGCGCTCTTTTGTATAAGTTTTTATCCGTAGAATTCGCTAACTCTTGATCAAAAGCTTGGCGGTCTAAATGACCAGGTAAATTGATATAATGCCAGCTATCAGAGAATTTCCAAGTAGGATCAGACTTTAAAAAGTCAGGCCAGTTTGCCCAGTAAGCAAGTTGTTGGTCTCCAATAATTTGTTTCAATTGTTTTTTAGCTTTCTTCGTAAGATTTCTCTCTGCAAGTTCAGCTACTACTCGGTGACCAGTAGTTCCCCAAGCAAATACATTAGCAGTTTGTAAAGTGAATAACGCTGCTAATAAAAAGTAAAGTATTTTCTTCATATTCTTTATTCGTTAAATAACGCTTTTAATTCAGTTGCTTCAGACGGTTTCATTTTACCTGCAATAACAAGGCTTAATTGTTTACGTCTTAATGCTCCAACATAACGCTCTTTTTCAATGTCTGTTTGTGGAATAATCTCCGGAATAGAAACAGGGTGTCCTGTATCATCAACAGCAACAAAAGTATAGATTGCTTCATTTGCTTTTTTCTTGATACCTGACTCGCGGTCTTCAATCCAAACATCTAAATATACCTCCATAGAAGAGTTAAATGCACGAGATATTTTTGCTTCTACAGTAACAACACTGCCAAGGGGGATAGGTCTATTGAATGCCACGTGATTTACTGATGCAGTAACGCAAACGCGACGAGAGTGGCGTCTTGCAGCAATTCCTGCAGCTCTATCCATACGAGCCAATAACTCACCACCAAACATATTGTTTAAGGGGTTTGTTTCTCCTGGTAGAACAAGGTCAGTCATCAATGTAGCTGATTCTGATACTAATTTTGCTTCCATTATAATTGTTTTCGGCAAATATAGAGACATTAAACAAAAAATCCCGCAACTTTTCAGTTACGGGACTAATGTTTAACTATTTATTGTACTAAAATCCAAGCGTCTTTATTTGTAGAACGGTGGATTTTCTTTAATTCTTTTTGAGCGTCACCTTGTGTTTCAAAACCTCCATAAGAAACAGGATACATACCATATTTCGTACGAGCTAGTGCTGTAGCACCTTCAAAACCTTTGTTTTGCAATTTAACCGCTTCTTCTTCAGAGGCTTGTTTGCTTCTAAAAGCACACGCCACAATGTGATAAGGTTTTACCACTTCTGTAGAAACGATTACTTCTTCTCTAACTGGAATTGAGATTGTTGTAGCACTTGGCTCAATGATAAACGTTGCTTGTTGTATCTTATCTTGAACTTTTGATTGTACGTTTTTCTCAATTGTGTATGATTGATCGTTTAAATAAGCATCATAACCTTTGTCTGCAATAACACTACCAACACCTAAGAAAAGTGTAATAACAGCAGCGTATTTTACAAATGCATATTTGCTTTTCTTTCTTTGTTGAGGAACCGCCACTGTTTCTTGTAAAGGAATTGTAGCAACTCTATCAACAGAAGATGCCATTACAGAAGACAATCCAAAAGAAGTCATTAAGTAATTGCTATTTGAAGTAGGTTCAAAAACCAAGCTTCCTTCGCTATTGCATTGGAAAGCTCCAATAGTAGGTAAAGTTAAACTACCTAAGTTGCTTAATTCTTTATCCCAACCTTTAACAGCTAAAGTGATATACTTAACTGCTTCGTCATAACTGATTTTTTCTTGCATAGCGATATGATTAGCTAATAGCCCATCATTGTGCTTAACATTTGCATTAAAAGACATCATTTTTTGAGGAGGAAAAAACGCTTGTTCCTCTTCATTGTAGTATGATGACTTAGTCTCTGTCAAAAATGCTCCGAACCCCGGTATGATCACACACTGGTATCTGTATAATAAAGCTGATATGTATTTCTCGATCTTCATAAAGACAAAATTACATTAAACAATAGCTGAAACAAAAAAATATTCACAAATATTTACAATTACTTTTAAGTTTTTCAGTATTAGATTCTTACAAAGATATAAAGAAACTAATAGCATCTTACTTTTTGAAGTTTTTGGATAGGTTTTTGTGGATATTTAGTGAAGATACAAAGAGTTCGAATATATATCAAAAGTATTTATGGAAGAAGAAAAATTGTTTTACACTTTAGCTTTGCAAACCGTTGCTGGGATTGGGCCAGTTACTGCAAAGCGACTAATAGATTACTTCGAATCGCCTAAGGCAATTTTTCAAGCAAGTCAAAAAGAAATTATGCAAGTACATCAAGTAGGAACGGTATTGTGGAATAAAATACACGATCCCTTGGTGCTTCAAAGAGCAGAATTAGAATTAAAGGCTATTCAAAATCAAGGATTGTCTATTTGTTATTATAAAGACCCTCATTACCCTAATTTGTTGCGAGAGTGCGATGATTCGCCTATTATGTTATTTCATTCTAATGCTAATTTTGAATTTAATAACAGACGAGTGATTAGCATCATAGGAACGAGAAACCCGAGTAAGAGGGGAGTTGAGTTTTGCGAACAATTGATTAGTGATTTAAAAGATTACAATCCCATCATCATTAGTGGCTTGGCTTATGGCATTGATGTTTGTGCCCATACAGCAGCTTTAGAGGAGGGGTTAGATACTTATGCTGTTTTGGGACATGGGCTGAATCGCATTTACCCTGAAAGACATTATAGCATAGCTAAACAAATAGAAGAGAATGGAGGGAGTTTGATTAGTGAATTTTGGATGAATAGTCGCGTTGAACGTGAGAACTTTATACAGCGCAATCGCATTGTAGCAGGGATGTCTCAAGCCGTAATTGTTATAGAAAGTGCCATTAAAGGAGGCTCAATGAGTACTGTAACTTTTGCCAATGACTATAATCGGGATGTTTTTGCTGTTCCTGGAAGAATTACAGATGTGATGAGTCAAGGGTGTAATCTGGTAATACGCAAAAATAGAGCACAATTGCTTAGTAGTGCGAATGATATAGTAGAAACTTTGAATTGGGACCAGATTACAAAGAAGCCAAAAGTAATACAGCCGATGTTGTTTTTAGACTTGTCAGATGATGAACAAAAGGTTTTTGACTATTTGGTTACTTGTGAAAGGGAGTTGTTAGATATGATAGCTTTAAACTGCGAAATGCCGATTTATAAAGTTAGTACAGCTTTGCTTAATTTAGAGTTGAAGGGGATTGTAAGACCTTTGCCAGGTAAATACTTTGAATTAATACAATAAAAAAAAGAGCTACTGATTTAGTAGCTCTTTACGTTTTATCTTGGTGTGTTATAACCTAATTTTTCGCGTACTTTATTTAAAGTTTTTGTAGCGATTACAGAAGCTTTTTCTGCTCCTTTAAAAAGTAATGCATCAACTTCTTCTAAGTTGTTCATATAATATTCGTACTTCTCACGAACATCTTTAAACTTCTCAACGATTAATTCGTATAACGCTTGTTTTGCGTGTCCGTACCCGTAATTTCCACCTTCATAATTAGCTCTCATTGCTTCAATTTGCTCTGGTGTAGCTAATAGTTTGTAGATAGTAAATACGTTACAAGTATCTGGATTCTTTGGATCTTCAAGTGGAGTACTATCTGTTTCAATACCCATAACTTGTTTTCTCAAAGCTTTATCAGTTTGGAAAAGGTTAATTGTATTGTTTCTTGATTTACTCATTTTTTGACCATCAGTACCCGGAACAATCATAACTGTTTCAGATATTTTAGCCTCTGGTAAAACAAAAGTTTCTCCCATTTGGTTATTAAATCTTGAAGCTACATCTCTTGTAATTTCTAAGTGTTGTAACTGGTCTTTCCCAACAGGTACAAATTCTGCATCATATAATAAGATATCTGCAGCCATTAACATAGGGTAGTAAAATAACCCCGCATTAACATCAGATAAAACAGATGCTTTATCTTTAAACGAATGCGCTAATGTTAATCGTTGGTATGGAAAGAAGCAACTTAAGTACCAAGTAAGCTCAGTCGTTTGCGGTACATCTGACTGGCGGTAAAAAGTTACATGATTAACATCTAAACCACAAGCAAGCCAAGTAGCCGCAACACTATAGGTATTTTCTTGTAATGTTTTTGCATCTTTAATTTGAGTTGCCGAATGTAAATTCGCAATAAAAAGAAAAGAATCATTCTCCTTGTTATTCGCCATTTCTACTGCTGGTAAAATAGCTCCTAAAAGGTTCCCTAAGTGTGGAGTTCCTGTGCTTTGAACTCCTGTAAGAATTTTAGCCATTGCGTGATATTATATTTTGTATAAGTAGCAAAGATAAAGCATTTAAGACTTATATGATTTGTTTTTTAGTGTTTAAGTGTCATTGACATTGATAAATCCTTATTTTTGGGAGGAGTAAGAGATATAGAGTTCTGGAATTAGTTATGAAAGTAATTAAAAGTTTTTTTAGTGTACTATGGCGTTTGTGGTTTTATATCTGGATGACCTTAGTGATTATAATTTTATCGCCATTATTATTGGTAACTATTCATTTTGAGGATAGTTATTCTTCTTTTTATAAGGTTGCTCGCATTTGGGCTAAGCTTACTTTTTATGGTATTGGAATGCGTTATAATGTGGAAGAATATCAACCTTTAGAAAAGGGAAAGAGTTATATGTTTATAGCTAATCATACCTCAATGTTGGATATTATGATGATGTATATCCTGGTTAAGGATAATCCGTTTGTATTTGTAGGAAAGAAAGAATTAGCTAATATTCCCATTTTCGGATACTTCTATCGCAAGACGTGTATTTTAGTTGATAGAGCAGATTCTAAGAGTCGCTTTCAAGTGTTTCAGAGTGCACAAGAGAGATTGAATAAGGGGTTGAGTATTTGTATTTTTCCAGAGGGAGGAGTGACAGATGACCGCTCTATTATTTTAGATCGTTTTAAAGATGGTGCTTTCCGTTTGGCTATTGAACACCAAATACCAATTGCATCATTTGCTTTAGGTAAACTAAGACATTTTTTCCCATTTGTATGGGGGATAGGATATCCAGGGAAAGTTCCAGTAAAAATGTTGGAAGTTATCAATACGACTGGATTAACATTAGAAAGTCGCAATGAAGTTAAGGAACACGCTTTTCAAATGATATTAGAACCGGTTGAAAACTGGGAAAGAGAAGTAAAAGCAACACGATAAAAAAAGAAGCGGCTATGTGTAAACTACACATAGCCGCTTCTTTTTATTCTTCTTAGTAGCTTATAACTCGATTATTCCTGCTCCGTAGATATTACCACTTTGCGTTGTGAATTCGTTCATACGTTCATTTTGTTCCACTCCTAAAGAACTATAGTTGATATTCATTTTAGCTTTAGACATTGACAAGTCAAACAATTCTTTTTGAATCTCTTTTTGACGTTTAGGATCTTCACTTTTTCTATATTCAAGCACTAAATCATACTGTTTTTGAAATAAATCTTGCAGGTTTTTATCTGTGAAGTTGGGAATATTCAATGTTCTTTCACTTACTTCTGTTATGGTGTTTTCTCCATTTACTTGTTTATTCTTTTCATGGAAGTCTTTGTGTTCTTCAGAAGCCTCTTCACTAAGGAAGCTAATAAACTCACCTTTTGTAAAGAATTTGTTAAAAAAGTTACCCTCATTATTTTTGTTGTTAGTTACCATTTCTTTAGGATAAGCTTCACCTAACATATATTTACATCTGTATAAATTATTGTCGATAAACAGTGCGTTTGTCGATTTGATATTGTCCTCATATAAGATACCATCAATGACTACTTTACGCTCAGTACTTTTAAAACGGTCAAAGCTACCTTCTTTGGCATAGATCATTGAGAATATATAATGTGGAGCAAGAGTAGGATTTATTATACCACCTGTATTATCTGTAAATACGTTGAACTCTGATGTCTTTCCTTCATAATTCAGTGTATGAATACCCGGCTTTACTTTCACGACTTCAAAAGAGTTTGCTGCTAAAGCATAAGTTTGCTCATCTATAGTAACAGTTATTTCCTTTTCTGTAGGATTAGAAAGGTAGAAATCTTGATTTTTAAGTATGTTACTACAGCTTGTCAAAGAGACAATAGTTAATAGCAATGCGAATAGTTTTAGTTTCATTTAGTTTGTTTTGTTATTTGAAGAATACAAACTTACTACAATTGTTTTTTTATTCTTTAACAAGGAGAGTAAAAGCAATTTATTATGCTTGTATTTTTTAGAAAAAGAGCATAAAAAAAGGCCGACTCTCAAAAGAATCGGCCTTGTAATTATATCAAGTCAATTAAGCTTCTCTACTCTTAATTTCTTCTTTGATTTTTATTTCAAGTTCTTCCATTAATTCAGGATTATCCTTGATTAATGATTTTACAGCATCACGACCTTGACCTAATTTAGTATCTCCGTAGCTAAACCAAGAACCGCTTTTCTTCACGATTTCATAATCAACCGCTAAGTCTAAGATTTCACCTACTTTAGAAACCCCTTCACCATACATAATATCAAATTCTGCAGTACGGAAAGGTGGAGCAACTTTGTTCTTAACGATTTTCACTTTTGTTCTGTTACCAATAACATTTTCACCGTCTTTAATCTGAGTAGATCTACGGATATCTAAACGTACAGAAGCGTAGAATTTAAGTGCGTTACCTCCAGTTGTAGTTTCAGGGTTACCAAACATAACACCGATTTTTTCACGCAACTGGTTAATGAAAAATACAGTACAGTTTGTTTTGCTGATAGAAGAAGTTAATTTTCTTAAAGCTTGAGACATTAAACGAGCATGTAATCCCATTTTAGAATCTCCCATTTCACCTTCAATTTCACTTTTCGGTGTTAATGCAGCAACAGAGTCAATTACAACTAAGTCAATAGCACCAGAACGGATTAAGTTTTCAGCAATTTCCAAAGCTTGTTCCCCGTTATCTGGTTGAGATATGATTAAGTTATCAATATCAACTCCTAATTTTTGAGCATAAAAACGGTCAAATGCGTGCTCAGCATCGATAAATGCAGCAATTCCACCAGCTTTTTGAGCTTCTGCAATTGCGTGTAAAGTCAACGTTGTTTTACCTGAAGATTCAGGTCCATAAATTTCGATAATTCGTCCTTTAGGATATCCATTAACACCCAATGCAAGGTCAATCCCCAGTGAACCAGAAGAGATTACCTCTACTTCTTCAACTGCAGTATCTCCCAATTTCATTACTGTTCCTTTTCCGTAAGTCTTGTCTAACTTATCAAGCGTTAATTGCAACGCTTTTAATTTGGCTTCTTTATCTGCGCTCATTTTTTAAAAAAATACGTTCTTACTGATGTAAAAGTAATATAATTTATTAACTCACCAAGAGCTTTATATTATTATGCTATAAATTATAGCAACAACTGTCTTGCTATTTGCTATCGCAATTTCTTATTTTGTTTGATTTTAAACATTTTATCTTATTGAATAGATTTTATTGTTTGATTATTAAATGTATAGGATGCTTTTAGTTCTGAGAAATCTTTAAAAATAAATTCTGTTTTTGGATACTTAACTGTCTTTAACTGTATAAAATATAAAAAAATGTAGGTGGAATATTCTTGTTTGAATTAGAATTTGTAAGACCTTTGCATTAAAATAAGTAACAATGAAATTATCTATAGTAGCATACGGTAACAAAGCACTGAAAGAAGATTGTACTGAAGTAACAGCAGATTATCCGGAATTGAATCAATTGGTTGATAATATGTGGGAGACAATGCAGAATGCTGATGGTTGTGGTTTAGCAGCTCCTCAAATTGACAAGACTATTCAGTTATTTGTTGTGGATAGTGTGGTAATGTTTGAAAATGCTGATGAGCAAGAACGCAAAATAAACTTTGTAAATGGAGATACTGGGATAAAGGAGACATTTATCAACGCGCGTATTATTGGTAAATCTGACGAAACATGGGATGATATTGAAGGCTGTCTAAGTATTCCAGATGTCTTTAAACGAGTTAATCGCCCTTGGTCTATTACGATTGAATACTTTGACCGTGAGTTTAAACCACAGACTAAAACGTTTTATGGAACTACTGCTCGTATCATTCAACACGAGTATGATCATACAAGAGGAGTCCTTTTTGTTGATCGATTGAGTTCGTTAACAAAGAAATTGATTAGTAAGAAATTAGATAAGATTGTAAAAGGTAAAGTATTTACGGATTACAAGATGAAATTATAGTGTTCAAAGCCGAGTTTTACTCGGCTTTTTTGTTGCTCATATTCAGGATGTTCCCATAGTGCTCCCATAGTGGTACCATAATGCTCCCATAAGAATTATGGAAAGAGTATGTGTACATATTGGGTTCATTATGATTACAGTATGGAAGCATATCGTTTATGATAGTATTGAAACCTGTATAATTTTACTATGGTTGTACAAGTAAGATTGGTAATCCTATTATTGCTGTACAATGGCTGATATAGGTCGAATCATTTTAGAAGTAGGAGGTATAATAGGCAGAAAGTATTATTTATGTTCTTGATATGTAATAACTTGAATAAATAAGCCTTACTACATACTAAGACGAAAAATAGGTTAATACTTTTAAATCAAAGTATTATCTTTGCACGGAAATTCTTCCATTTAGGATTTCAAAAACATAGTAATAATTCTACACTTAAATTATATAGCATGCAACTGTATAACACATTAAGCGCAGAAGAAAGAGCTGAACTTATTGAGCAAGCGGGAGAAAACCGTTTGACTTTATCTTTCTATGCGTACGCAAAAATACAAGACCCACAACAATTTAGAGACGATTTATTCCTTGCTTGGGATGCCCTTGATGCTTTAGGACGTACTTACGTTGCGCACGAAGGAATCAACGCTCAAATGTCTGTTCCTGCTTCAAAATTTGACGCTTTTAGAGATACATTAGAACAATACGATTTTATGAAAGGAATCCGTTTGAATGTTGCTGTTGAGCAAGATGATTTGTCTTTCTTAAAGTTAACTGTAAAGGTTAGAAATAAGATTGTTGCAGACGGATTAAATGATGACACATTTGACGTTACTAATAAAGGAATTCACTTAAAAGCACAAGAGTTTAATGAAATGCTTGCTGACCCAAATACGGTTGTAGTAGATTTCAGAAATCACTATGAGAGTGAAGTTGGTCACTTTGTGGGTGCAATAACTCCGGATGTTGATACTTTCCGTGAGTCATTACCAAAAATTAAAGACGAATTAAACGACATCAAAGAAGAGAAAAACTTATTGATGTATTGTACAGGTGGTATTCGTTGTGAGAAAGCATCTGCTTATTTTAAACACCACGGTTTTAAAAATGTTTACCAATTAGAAGGTGGTATTATTGAATATACACGCCAGGTAAAAGCAGAAGGTTTAGATAGTAAATTCATCGGAAAAAACTTTGTATTCGATCACCGTTTAGGAGAGCGTATTACAGATGATGTAATTGCTAACTGTCACCAATGTGGAAAACCATGTGATACACACGTGAACTGTGCAAATGAGGCATGTCATTTATTGTTTATTCAATGTGATGAGTGTGCTGAAAAAATGCATGGTTGTTGTTCTGACGAATGTTTAGATATTATTCAATTACCAGAAGACGAACAAAAACGTTTACGTCAAGGAGTTCAGAAAGGTAACTTGATTTTCAAAAAGGGACGTTCAGAATCATTAAAGTTCCAAAAGGAACGCAATGTGTTTGATGAGATAAAAGCTGTTAAAGTAAGTACTGTTACTCAGATTCGCAAGAAGCAAGTAGAACGCAAAGTTTTAGTTGGAGTAGTTCAACATTACTTTACTAAAGCAGGAGTAGGTCAATTTGAAATGAGTAAAGAAATTCAAGTTGGCGATAAGATTGCTATCGTTGGACCTACTACAGGAGATGAGCGTTTAACTGTTGCTAAGATGATGGTTAATGGACAAGAAGCTACTGTAGCAAAAGAGGGCGATAGAATGACAATGGAGCTTAGCTTCAGAGTTCGTAAAAATGATCAATTATTTAAAATAATAGACTAATAAAATAGATATGACAGTTTCAGGAAGAATTGAGTTAATGGCTCCAGCTGGAAACTTCGAATCATTGCAAGCAGCAATTGATAACGGAGCAGATTCAGTATACTTTGGGGTTGACCAATTGAATATGCGTGCACGTTCAACAGTTAATTTCTCGATTGACGACTTGGAAGAAATTGCAAGACGTTGTAACGAGAAAAACATTCGTACTTATTTGACTTTAAATACCATTATTTACGATCACGATTTGTCGGTTGTAAAAACGTTGTTGAACAGAGCAAAAGAAGCAGGATTAACTGCGGTAATTGCTTCTGATCAAGCGGTAATTGCTTCTGCAAGAGCAATTGGTTTAGAAGTTCATATTTCTACGCAATTAAACGTTACGAATATTGAAACTGTTAAGTTTTATAGTTTATTTGCTGATACTGTAGTTCTTTCTCGTGAGTTGAGTTTACGTCAAGTAAAAATGATTACAGAAGGAATTGAGCGCGAACAAATAAAAGGTCCGTCAGGAAACTTGGTTGAGATTGAGATTTTTGGTCACGGTGCTTTGTGTATGGCTGTTTCAGGAAAGTGTTATTTGAGTTTACATTCACATAACTCATCTGCAAATAGAGGTGCATGTAAGCAAAATTGCCGTAAGAAATATACTGTAATTGATCAAGAAACTGGCTTTGAAATAGAGATTGATAATGAGTATATGATGTCTCCAAAAGACTTGTGTACATTAGATTTCTTAGATCAAGTGATTGATGCAGGAACGAAAGTGTTGAAGATAGAAGGTAGAGGTAGGGCTCCTGAGTACGTTGCAACAGTTGTTCGTACGTATAGAGAGGCTATTGATGCAGTTGCTGAAGGGACATACTCACAAGAGAAAGTTGCTGAGTGGATGAAAGCTTTAGAAACGGTTTATAACCGCGGATTCTGGAGTGGATATTACTTAGGACAAAAGTTAGGAGAGTGGAGTGATAATCCAGGAAGTAACGCTACTCAAAAGAAAGTGTATGTAGGTAAGGCAATGCACTACTTCCAGAAAGCGTCTATTGGAGAGTTTAAGATTGAAGCGTATGATATTAAAGTAGGTGATAGAATCTTGATTACAGGACCAAGTACGGGAGCGCAGGAGTTAGTTATTGACGAGATGTATGTGAATGAGCAACCAACAGAAAAAGCGACAAAAGGAGACGATTGTACGTTTAAATTGCCGTTCCGTATTCGCTTGTCAGATAAGTTATACAAAATAGTAGAGGCATAATGATTGTTGTTACTTTACAAAGAGATAAATGTATCGGATGTAATTATTGTGTTGAGGTAGCACCAAAGCAGTTTCAGATGTCTAAAAAAGACGGAAAAACAGTTTTGTTGAAGTCTGTAAACAATAAGGGGTTTCATACCTTAAAATCGCCTGATTACACTATCTTAGATGGCTGTGAACAGGCAGAGAAAGTATGCCCTGTACACATAATTAAAGTTAAAGATATTTAGATGAAAAAAATATATTATTTGAGTACATGTAGTACTTGTAAACGCATTTTGAGCGAAATGCCAGCGGTTGATACTTTTGAATTACAAGAGATTAAAAAGGATCCAATTACTGCTGAGCAGTTAGAAGAAATGTATGCAAAAGTTGGAAGTTATGAATTGCTTTTTAATAAGCGTTCACAATTGTACAAGAATAGAGAGTTGAAAAGTAAGAATCTACAAGAGGAAGACTATAAAGACTTATTATTAGAACACTATACTTTTTTAAGCAGACCTGTTATTTTCATTGGAGATGAGATCTTTGTTGGAAACAGTGCTAAAGTAATTGAGAAAGCAAAGAAGAAAGCTGCGCTTTAAACAGCCTTGTAAGTATATAATATTGAAGTCGACAATGCATTATTTGTATTGTCGACTTTTTTTATAGGAATAAAAAGAGGTTTAGCTATCTAATCTTTTATGATAATACTTGTTTTAAAGTGATAAAACATAAGAATGTGAGGAATAAAAGTATGTTTTTTAGGAAGGTAACCGATTTAAGTGAAATATTTTTTACTTTTTTTACAGGTGTAATATATTGAATGTTAGTTATTTGTAAAATAAATTAAAAAAATGTTTAAATAAGGTGTGACTTTTTACGTTACTATGTGTCTTAAGTATACGAAAAGGGAAGAATTGCTATGAATCCTTTTTAAAAAGAAAAGAAAATACAAGTGTTTTTTGAGTGTATTGTGAATTAAATTTAATGAAGAGGAAATAAAGTGGTTTGTTTTTTGTTTTTTAAGGTTTGAAAAATTTAATTCTGTAGGTTTCATTACAACATTGAATACAATACTGACTTTGTAGATTGTGGTGGTCTAATAAGGACAAAGGAGGTTATATTCTCAGTTATGGTTGTTTTGGTTAGTTCCTATGAACGTAATGAAACCGAAAATAGAGTAGGAATGACATAAAAAAGGAGAGCCTAAGCTCTCCTTTTTTTGTTTGCATATTTTTAGTTTGAGGAGCATAGTATTCAGATTGGTCCTTATTAAAAAAGGATGAGTATTTTATGATAATTACTTTAAGTTGGGCTTAATTTGGTTTAAAACAGTAGTATTTTGTCCTATTTATAAGTTAGTTAGTGTTGTTTTTCTTACCTTTGCACCTATTATTTTTTAGAATATGATACATTCGATGACAGGGTTTGGTAAAGCAAGTTTGCAGTTACCAACAAAAAAAATCACAGTTGAAGTAAAATCTCTTAACAGTAAAAGTTTAGACTTAAATGTACGTTTACCTCAAACTTATAGAGAGAAAGAACTTCCTCTACGCAACATAATTGCACAAGAGTTAGAAAGAGGAAAAGTTGACTTTTCATTGTTTTGCGAGATTACAGCAGAAGAAACTTCGAACAAGATTAATGGTCCGATTGTACTTTCATATATCAATCAAATGAAAGAAATCATTCCTAATGGAGATGCAACAGAATTGATGAAAATGGCTGTTCGTATGCCAGATGCATTGAAAGTAGAACGTGTGGAATTAGATGAGAATGAGTGGACAGAGATTGAAAAAGTAATAAAAGAAGCCATCAGTAATATGAAAGAATTTCGTGTTAGTGAAGGAGGGTCATTAGAAGCTGACTTTAGAAAAAGAGTTGCCAATATTCGTGAGTACATGAACGAAGTTGCAATTCTTGATAGTGAGCGTATCTTAACTGTAAAAGAGCGTTTACGTTCTAACTTAGCTGAATTGCAATTGACAATTGACGAGAACCGTTTTGAGCAAGAGGTAATTTACTATCTTGAGAAAATGGACATTACAGAAGAGAAGGTGCGTTTGTCTAAACATTTAGATTACTTTATTGAAACATTAGAAGGAGCTGAAGCGAATGGTCGTAAATTAGGATTCATTGCTCAGGAAATGGGACGTGAGATTAATACGATGGGTTCAAAATCAAATCATGCTGAAATGCAGAAGTTTGTAGTAAGAATGAAAGACGAGTTAGAAAAAATTAAAGAACAAGTATTAAACGTTCTTTAATAGAATATAAAACAAGACGACGCAATATTTATGAAAAAAGGTAAGCTTATAGTATTTTCAGCTCCATCAGGGTCTGGAAAGACTACCATAGTTAGACATTTATTAGAACAACAAGATTTGAATTTAGCATTCTCTATTTCTTGTACATCTCGTGCGCCGAGAGGTGAAGAAGTACACGGAGAGGACTATTACTTTTTATCTTTAGATGATTTTAAAACGCATATTAAAGGAGAAGATTTCTTAGAATGGGAAGAGGTTTATAGAGATAATTTCTATGGAACTTTAAAATCAGAAGTAGAGAGAATTTGGGCCTTAGGGAAGAATGTTATTTTTGATATTGATGTAGCAGGAGGATTGCGTATTAAACGTAAGTTTCCAGACGAAACTTTAGCAGTTTTTGTTAAGCCACCAAGTATTGATGAGCTTAAAATTCGCTTAAAGAAACGTTCTACTGAAAGTGAAGATAAAATCAATATGCGTATTGCAAAAGCATCTGTAGAGTTAGCAACAGCACCGCAATTTGATATGATTATCAAAAACTATGATTTAGATACAGCTAAAGAAGAGGCTTATCAATTAGTGAAAGAATTTATTAAATAAGGATTTTAGTTTATGAAGGTTGGATTGTATTTTGGAACTTTTAACCCTATTCACATTGGACATTTAGTTATTGCCAATCACTTAGTTCAGTTTACTGATCTTGATGAGGTTTGGATGGTAGTAACACCACATAGTCCGTTGAAAAAGAAGAAGGGATTGTTAGAAGATTTTCATCGTATGCACATGGTTAATTTAGCAACAGCTGATTATGACCACATCAGACCTTCGGATATAGAATTTAATTTGCCACAACCAAATTATACGGTAAATACAATGGCATATTTGCACGAACGTTTTCCAAAGTATGAGTTTGCTTTAATTATGGGGCAAGATAATTTGGATTCTTTACCGAAGTGGAAAAATTATGAAGTATTGTTAGATCGTTATTCTCTTTACGTGTATCCGCGCGTATTTAGTGATAAACAAGAAGACAATCCACTTTTGAGTCATCCAAGTGTACACTTAATTGAAAATGCTCCTATTATGGAGATTTCAGCTACATTTATCAGAGATTCAATTAAAGAAGGTAAAAACGTGCAACCTCTGTTAGATAAAGAGGTGTGGAAATACATTGATCATAATCTATTTTATAAAAAATAAATTATAATAATTATAACGAAGAAAAGGGAATGCTTATGCATTCCTTTTTTTATTTTTATAGTAAATAAAAAAGGAAAGAAGATATGTTGAATTTTGAGTTATATAACCCAACCAGATTGTTATATGGTGAGGGACAAATAGGAGAAATTAAAAATTATATTCCTGCTAATGCTAAGGTATTAATAGCTTATGGAGGAGGAAGTATTTTTAAGAATGGAGTTTACGATCAAGTAAAAGAAGCTTTACAAGGTTTTGATGTTGTGGAATTTGGAGGTATAGAACCTAATCCACGTTTTGAAACAGTTGTAAAAGCTGTAGATATCATCAAAGCAGAAGGAGTTGATTTCATTCTTGGAGTAGGTGGAGGAAGTGTAATTGATGGTGTTAAGTTTATTTCAGCTGCTGTATATTTTGAAGGAGATCCTATTGCAATAGTTCAAAAGAAAATGAGAGTAGATTGGAAAGCGATGCCTTATGGGGCTATTTTGACTTTACCAGCTACAGGAAGTGAGATGAATTGTGGTGCAGTAGTTACAATTGAAAAGACAAAAGAGAAGTTGTCATTTGAAGGAGAGTCATTATATCCTGTGTTTTCAGTATGTGATCCCAAAGTAATAGCATCTTTACCAGAAAGACAGATAGCAAATGGGTTAGCAGATTCATTTGTACACGTTTTAGAGCAGTACTTGACTTTTCCTCAGAATGCGCCATTACAAGATCGCTTTGCTGAAGGTATTTTAAGTACAGTGATCGAAGTATCAAAACCAATCTTAGAGGACCCAACAAACTATGAGGCAGCTAACAATTATATGTGGTGCTGTACTATGGCTTTAAATGGGTTAATTAGCAAGGGGGTTAAAGTGGATTGGGTAACTCATGCTATTGGACACGAATTAACTGCTTTATATGGTATTGATCACGGGCGTACACTTGCGATTATAGGGCCAAACTTATACCGTGTAATGTTTGAAACGAAAAAAGAGAAATTAGCTCAATTAGGTCGACGTGTATTTAATATACAAGGAGATAATGATGATGTAGTGGCTAAAGAAGCAATTGAAGCGATGGTTGAATTCTTCCATTCTTTAGGTATTCAAACTAAAATTTCAGATTATACAGAAGATTTTGAAAAAGCGAGTGCTTTTATCGCTGATAGATTTGCTGAAAGAGGTTGGGAAGCGATGGGAGAAAAGCACAATATTACTGTAGATAAAGTAAAAGAAATAGTAGAATTAAGTTTCTAAAGATATTTTTAGCCTTTCTAAAATAGTTACTCGATTTGTTGATTATCTATTATAGAAAGGCTTTTTCTATTGTTGCAACTTGCTTTTAGCTGTTAATATCTTCTAAAAGTACCATTTCAAGGGAATAAATGCTGTTGTTTTAAATTTATGGATTAGATGTATACGAGCATTAAAATTATGATTTAGGTAGTTTTTGTTAATTTTGTTTCAGTATAATCGGGTTTTAGGTTGAATAAAATTAGATTTATTAGCTTAAAAGGGATTTTGTTTTCAATTGTTTGCAATTTCTTTTTTACTTACTTTTGACAAAGAAATAATCTTAGAATATGAGTGATTATCCGAAATTTGCGGTTATAGGAGGTGGAAGCTGGGCTACTGCTATTGTAAAAATGCTGAGTGAGAATCTAAATGAAATTGCTTGGTACATGCGTAATGAAACTGCTATTGAAGAAATAAAAGTAAATTATCATAATCCTAATTATTTAAGTTCAGTAGAATTTGACGTTGATCAATTGTTGTTGACTAACGATATCAATAAAGCTGTTTCTTATGCGGACTACGTTATTTTTGCCATTCCATCTGCGTTTTTGACACCAGAAATGGAAAGCTTATACGTTAGTTTAGAGGGGAAAGTTATCATATCTGCGATAAAAGGTATTATACCTGAAACGAGTATGATAGTTGGTGAGCATTTTAATAAAACATATGATATTCCTTATGATAATATTGCTGTAATTACAGGGCCTTGTCACGCTGAGGAAGTTGCTTTAGAACGTTTATCTTATTTGACTATTGCTTGTAGAAATGAAGTACACGCAAAAGTGATTGAAGATTGTTTAAGTAGCCACTACATCAAAGTTAAAGTAACAGATGATATTGTAGGAACGGAATATGCAGCAGTGTTGAAAAATATTTATGCTATTGCTTGTGGTATGGCACACGGTTTAGGGTATGGAGATAACTTCCAAGCTCTATTAATGAGTAATGCTATCCGTGAGATGAAGAAGTTCATTAAGAAAGTACACCGCATGAAGCGAAATATAAATAACTCTGCTTATTTAGGCGATTTACTGGTTACTGGTTACTCTCTGTTCTCTAGAAACAGAATGTTTGGTAACATGATTGGTAAAGGATATACTGTAAAGTCAG
Source organism: Myroides phaeus (assembly GCF_009799805.1). Classification (NCBI taxonomy): domain Bacteria; kingdom Pseudomonadati; phylum Bacteroidota; class Flavobacteriia; order Flavobacteriales; family Flavobacteriaceae; genus Myroides; species Myroides phaeus. Next base: position 895,512 of record NZ_CP047050.1, on the reverse strand, counting down.
CACAAATGGAGATGAATATGATTGCTGAAGGATATTATGCAACGAAAAGTGCTTATGAGTTAAATAAGAATTTTGGTGCTAAAACACCTATTATCAATGCAGTGTATGATATTTTATACAATGGAAAAGATCCTAAAAAGACATTTAGAAAGTTAACAGAGAAGTTAGATTAAAAATTTTTATTTTTTGTCGTCTTTTTATGATTAACAAAATAGATATACTCAACCTCTTGAATTTCAAGAGGTTGTTTTTTTATAAGGTAGTTTTTACTATCTTGTTGTTTTGTTTTAACTAATTGGTAATTAGTCTATTAAGTGCAATTCTCTTGGGGAAAAATATATGTTTTAGTTTTGCCCACATAAACGTAAAAAAATGGATCATTTAATTAATCACCCTGGGCTTTTAGCTGTTTTCGGTGTTGTAGTTTTTGTAATGTTATTATTAGACTTAGGTGTATTTAACCGCCATAGTCATACTGTTTCAACTAAAGAAGCATTGATATGGACTGTTGTATGGGTAAGTTTAGCAATGTGTTTTAGTGGTGTTATCTACTATTATATGGATTTTGAAAACTTTGCACGTTTTCAATCTGCTTATTGGATTGAAAAGGCATTGTCCGTAGATAATCTATTTGTATTCATACTTGTTTTTACCTTTTTTAAAGTTCCAAAGGAATTACATCATCGCGTTCTTTTCTGGGGAATTATAGGAGCTTTAGTTTTTAGAGCTATATTTATTTTCGCAGGAGTAGAAATAATTAATCATACTTACTTACCAGCAATTGAAATTTTTGGTAAGAGTGTAGAAATAAATGTTGTATTAACCATTTTTGGGGTGTTTTTACTTGTTTCAGGTATTAAATCATGGTTTGCTAAAGAAGATCATCACGAAGATGAAGACTTGTCTAAAAACTTTGCTGTACGTATGGTACACAAGTTTTTTAAAGTAAGTAAGGATTATGATGGAGAGAAGTTCTTTACTGTTCAAAATGGCGTAAAAATGGTAACCCCATTGTTTGTAGCATTAATGGTTATTGAGTTCACAGATTTAATATTTGCTGTAGATAGTATTCCTGCTATTTTTGCTATTGCACCAGACGATCCATTTATCTTATATACATCTAATATATTTGCTATTTTAGGTTTAAGATCACTTTATTTCCTATTGGCAAACTTTATGGATAAGTTCTCTAAATTGAAATATGGATTAGCAATTATATTATCATTTATTGGGGTGAAGATGATTATCTCTCCTTTCATTCATATCGATTCATTAGTATCGTTATCAGTAATTGCAGGAGTATTGATTTTATCAGTAGTAGCTTCGTTTTTATTCCCTCCAAAGAAAGTAGCGTAAGTTAGAATTATATAAAGAAAAAGGTTACCTCATTGAGGTAACCTTTTTTTATTGGAGTTTATAAATAGTGAATTTTGTTATATCAATTGATCCATTTTCTACTTCAAGATTGATGGAAGAATATGGTTCAGTAGGGAATATTAAGTTTGTAACAGCTATTTTACCCTTATTGATAAATAATTCTGAAGAAGCTTTATCAATAAATAGTTTTAGCTGATGCTTTATTTGTGAAGGGAAAGGAGCTACGATTTTATCTTTTGCGAAATTTTCTGAAAAATTTACTTGACCACTTTTACTACGGTCTATAGTTAGTTTTTCATTTTTAATATCAAAGGAGAACAATAGGTTTTCATCCACAGAGTTGCTTAAAGTTAAGTTTACATTTGATGTAGATTGATCAATAATTACAAAGTCTAATAGTATTTCATAAGCTCCTAAGTTATCATCAAAGAAGTAAGGAACGAGTATACTTTTTTGTAGTAATTTACTTTCAATAAGATACTTTTCTGCTCGTAGATTTTTTAACTCTTTAATAGGTTGAGTTCTTAAGCAGTAAGAATTACCATTTTTTGCTAATTCAATTGTTCTTGGTAAAGTCATTGCATTTGTAAAGTTCTTAGTGGGAATTTCATTAGCATAATCCCAATTACTCATCCAACCGATGTATCTTGGCTTTTTATTTGGATTGTTGTGCCAAGTTACTCCAGCATAATTATCACGACCATAATCCAACCATAAAGGATATTCTGTATCATCAGGAGTAAATGTAGTGCCATCAAATTCCCCAATAAAGTATTGTGTTGCATTGCCACCATTTGGACCTCCTGGATTTATGCTAACAAAAAGCACCCATTTCGTTATTGTTCCATTTGATATTTCAAAAAGATCAGGACATTCCCAAACTCCTTTGTGACAGCCAATTCCATTTCCAAATATACTTAGTTTACTCCATGCTTTAAGATTTGTAGAACTATAGAAAGTAATAGTTTGTCCTGTAGCTAAAGCCATTATCCATTTATTTGTTTGCTTATGCCAAAAAAGTTTAGGATCTCTAAAGTCTTTGTTTTCTTCATCCGTTAGAATTGGGTTATTCATATAATTTTTAAAAGTTTTACCGTCGTCAGTACTATAAGCAAGACTCTGAACTTGTTTATCACTTGAAGAGGTATAGAACGCACAAATTGTTTTTTTACCAAAACCAGCATCATTGTTATTATCAATGATTATACTGCCAGAAAATACATCACCTAAATGATTTTGAAGTATAGCAGGAGGGTGATTGATCCAATGGATTAAATCTTGAGAAGTTGCATGTCCCCAACTTATATTACCCCATTTAATACCATAAGGGTTGTATTGGTAATACAAATGATAGAAACCATTTTTATAGTATAGACCATTTGGGTCGTTAATCCAGCCAAATGGGGAAGAAAAGTGATAAAGGGGGCGATGTTTTTCGCAGTAATTGTAAATATTAAATGGCTTTAGGATAAGGCATTCACTAATACTTTGATCAAGTGTTGTATTATAAATTTTAAGAATAAGCTCTCTTCCTAAGTGATTGCTTACGTCCAAAGGAGTGTAATATTGCGCCTTTTCTATTGAGAGTTTTGCTTTAAATGAATAGAGGGTGTTGTTATAGGGGTCTATAATTTCGATTCGATTTTCTGTTTTAGTTTCATCAATAGGAATAAAGAGGAAGTTGTTTGTAATTAGGACTGGGATTTTGATAGTCTTTTTCATAGTTTATTTCATTTAAAATCGAAATTAGTATTATAAAAATAGTGAAATAAATATGTTTTATGCGTTTTTATGTATAAAAAATGCGTTATAGTTGATTATAACGCATTGTGCTTTTTAACAAAGAAAAATTTAATTAATTATTTTTGTTGCTTTGGTATTGCCTCTATGACACATTGTACAATTGACAACATTTATTAATTCTGGATTAGGATGGTTTTCCCAATTGAAGTTATCAGCATTAATTTTACGAGTCATCAATATCATTTTTCTCGCAATTTCTTTTTCTTTCTTACTATCATCAGCAAAGTCTAACTTATCAGTGCCTTCGATTGCTGTATGGCAGTGACTACATTTTACTCCCAAGGCATCATTGTATCCGCGCATTAAGCTTTTTAAACTGTCGTTAGAAATATCTTGTGGTAATACCTTTAGATTTTTCCATTCTGATTTAGTTACATTGCTTTCTTTTATTTCTGTATCATTTGTAAAGGCTAAAAGAGCTACCGACAGAATTAGAAAAAAAGAAAGTGTAAATAGATTTCTTGTTTTCATAATTGAATTATTTTGGATGTTATACTAAATGTCCAAAATACTCAAAGTAAGCTTTGGATTGAATTTAAATAAGCGTTTTAAGCTGTAAATTAACAGTTTATCTTATTTAGCAGAAATTCCTTTTTTAGAAGTAAAAGGTAATTCTGTCAATTTCTCTTCTGAAATACTATTTGCTGGGAAAAGGTAATTCTTGTCATATAACTTACCTTCTTGAAAAAATGTAAGCATAAATGTATTATCTAATTGAAAGATAGCTTCATCAAGTAATTCAACTTTTTGAGATTCGTTTGGCGCTAAGCTTTTGAATGCATGTCTAAATAAACTTGAATTTCTTTTTTCACCGTCAATTGTTCCTTCTGCTCTTGAAACAACCATAATGGCTTCTATAGGTAAAGCAGAGTTGTTAAATAAATAAGCATACCAAGAGTCTTGTAAATAATCTTCATTAAATTCTTTAACTACTGCTATTTCAATGTCTTTAACGACTGGAATTTCTATGTCTTTTTTCATTATTCTGATTTTGATGCAAAGATAAAATTATTTGTGATTTTTAAATAAAGAATGAAAATTATGCTGTTGGCATTATTTTTGGTTAGTATTATAATATATCATTATGTAGTTTTAGGTTTTTAGATTTTATTTAAAGTCATCTTTATCAACGAGATGACTTTATTTTTTTGGTTTTTTTTATTTTTTCTGTAACATTTTTAACAAGTTGTGTACTTATGTAAGAAATGACTAAGTATGACAAAGATGTTTATTGCTTTAGAGAAGAAGAGAAAGAAGAGAGGAAGTACAAGTTCCGTTGATACTGTTACCACAATTTTAAAGTGGTTAGGAATAGTGTATTTTGGTTTTGTTTTCTTGACTTTAGGAATCGCTTTAGTAAAGTTCGTAGAGAAAGAGTTACCTGGTCAAAATCCAATTGAGGTAGCAAGTCAGTTTATGATTTACTATTGTATGACAGAGTTTACTATGCGATTTTTTCTTCAAAAATTGCCTGTTGCAAATCTAAAACCATTGCTTATTGTTTCTATCGCAAGAGACAAAATCATTAAATTTTTCTTAGGTAGAAGTTTTTTAAGTGCATTTAATTTAATGCAACTATTCTTCTTACTTCCTTTTATCATCATTTGCTGTATTAGAGGTTATGGAGTATTGCCTTCTTTAGGGTGGGGAATAGCAATGTATTGTTTAATCGGAACGATGCATTTTCTTATCATTTTAATGGAGTTATACAAGAAGGTGTTTTATAGTGTTTTGGCGATTGTTATTTCATTAGGTTTAGCGCAATATTATTCTTTGTTTGATATAACTGTTTTTACTCAACCTATATTTTATAGTGCCTACAAATATCCATTAACAGTAGTAGTTTATATCCTATTATTAGTAGGTACTGTTTATGCTGCCTATATGTATTATCGTAAAAATATGTATTTAGATAGTTTAATTAGGGAGAAAGTAGTAGAAGGAGAAACACAGGAATTAAATTGGCTGAATCGCTTTGGACAACAAGCAATATTCTTAAAGAATGATATTAAGCTGATATTAAGAAATAAGCGTGCTAAGACAACTGTTTTGATGAGTGTATTGTTCTTGTTCTATGGTTTTATTTTCTTAATGTCAGGCCAAGAAGGGAAAGAATCCTTAACAATGTATGTTTTCATAGCTTATTTTGTCACTGGAGGTTTTTTAATGATGTATGGTCAGTATGTACCAAGTTGGGATTCGGCATATTATCCATTACTGATGACACAAAATGTAAAGTATATAGACTATATAAAATCAAAATGGTTAATGATTGTGTTAGGTACTGCAATTTCTACTCTATGTGGTTCGATATATATCATCAAGAGTATGAATTTGTTTTATATGATTTTAGCTGTAGGCGTTTTTAATATAGGTATTTCAAGTTTCATTGTTTTGATTGGAGGAGCTTTTATGAAATCACCAATAGATTTAACTGCAAATAAGAATGTTTTTGGAGATAAGAATGCCTTTAATCTTCGCGTTATAGCAGTTTCAATACCACAATTAGTATTGCCAATAGTTTTATTCTGGATCGGTAATATGAGTTTTGGTTTTAATGGAGGAATTGGAATTTTGGTATTGTTTGGTGTTTTAGGGATCATTTTTAGAAAGCATCTTTTTAAGCAAATTATCAAGTTATATAAAAAGGAAAAGTATAGTGCTATTCAAGCATATAAAAAAAGTTAGGTTATGATTACAGTAAATAATATAAGTAAAAGCTACAACGGAAAAGAGGTTTTAAACATAGACCATTTAGAAATTCCAGAAGGACAAAGTATCGGGTTAGTTGGAAATAATGGTGCAGGAAAGACAACTCTGTTTAGTTTGTTGTTAGATTTAATTCAGCCGTCAACAGGGAATATCTTGTCAAAGGGTGTGAATGTTAGTGATTCCGAAACTTGGAAATCTTATACTTCAGCTTTTTTAGATGAATCATTTTTAATTGGCTACTTAACAGCGGAAGAGTATTTCTCTTTTGTTGGAGAATTAAAAGGATTGACAAAGGAACAGATTATAGACCAAGTAGGTCAGTACGCATATTTCTTTAACGAAGAAGTATTGAATCAGCGCAAGTATATTCGTGATTTTTCAAAAGGAAATCAAAAGAAAATAGGAATTGTAGCAGCTTTTTTAGGAAGTCCAGAATTGGTAATTCTTGATGAACCTTTTGCAAATTTAGATCCTACTACACAAATTAGATTAAAAGAATTAGTAAAAGTAAAAATACAAGAGGGGAATGTTACGATAATCATTTCAAGCCATGATTTACAACATACGTTTGAAGTATCTGATCGTATCATCGCTTTAGAAAAAGGTCATATTAAAAAAGATGTATTGACTTCTGAATTGTCTTTACAAGAATTGGAAGCCTTTTTCCACAATAGTTAGATTGAATTTTGAATTAGTTAGTTAAAAAGCTTCTGCAAACATTGTTTTGTTAGGAGCTTTTTTTATGTCTTTAAGTAATTGAACTTAGATTTTAGTGATAATAGAAGATTTGAACTCGTTTCTTTTAAAAAGAATTAATTTAATTGTGAAAAGTAATGTATTTTTACATTTCGTTGAATACTAAAACGAAGGGAAGCAAGTTTTAAAGTAAAAGCTAAAATTTTGAAAGTCAATTTTATTAAATATTTATCAGTAGTTGTATTACTCTTAGTTGGCATGGCTTGTTCTGTGAAAAAGGACAAATTAATCAATAGAGGGTACCACGCAATGACTACACGTTATAATATTCTATATAATGGAGAGTTGGCCTACGAAGATGCTCTAATCAGTTTAAAAGAAGGGTATTTTGACGATTTTTGGGACATATTACCTATAGAGAGGATTGATATTAAGGTTGATCCTGAAAAAGAGTTTAAAACAGGCCGATCACTTGATTCTAAGCAAGGCTCTCTTTTAGAAAACTTACAAATTGACGGTAAAAGTGCAGGAGAAGGAGAAGAAGATAGTGGAACTGGATTTGAAAGAGCAGAAGATAAGGCTGCCAAAGCTATTCAAAAGCACTCTATGTATATCAAGGGTAGAGAACGCAATAGTCAAATGGATGAGGCTTATCTTTTATTGGGAAAAGCAAGGTATTATGATGGCAGGTTTATCCCTGCTTTAGAGGCATTTAATTATATTTTGTACAAGTATCCAGATAGCGATAAAATCGATCAAGCGACTGTATGGAGAGAGAAGACTAATGTGCGTCTTACTTATGATGACATTGCGATTAAAAATTTAAAAGAGTTATTGCGCAGCAAAAAAGATAAACTTAAAAAGCAAGTAGAAGCAGATGCTAATGCTACTTTAGCACAAGCGTATATCAATATTGAAGATTATGCAAGTGCGATTTCTCCCTTAATTAATGCAATTGATTTAACGAAAGATAAAGAGGAGTATTCACGATACAAGTTTATTCTTGGACAGCTATATGGCAAATTAGGGCGAAAAGCTGAAGCAGGTAAAATGTTTCAAGAAGTAATTGACTTAAATCGCAAAAGTCCTCGTTCTTATATTATTCATTCTCACGCACAACAATTTGAAATAGGCTCAGTTAATATTACCGATTCAGTAAGTTTTTTAAAGCAATATAAGAGATTGCTTAATGATCGTGAAAACAGACCTTTTTTAGATGTTTTAAATAGGCAAGTTGGTTTGTTTTATGACCAAGGAGATAATAGTTCAAAAGCATTAGAATATTTAAAAGAAGCTGTAAAAAGAAGCAAAGGTGATGAGCAATTAAAAGCTAAAAACTTTGTAAGTATTGCTGAGATTTACTTTAACAATGCTGGTTATGCCTTATCAGGACAATATTATGATAGTGCTTTATCAATTTTACCTGAAAAAGCAAAAGAACGTTTTAGAATAAGTAAGCGAAGAGATGCTTTAAGGGATGTTGTTGCTTATGAAAAGGTTGCAAATACTAATGATAGTATTTTGAGGTTAGTAGCAATGAGTGAAGACCAACGTGTTACCTATTTCCAGAATTATATAGACGAGCTGAGAAAGAGCGATTTTAGAAAACTACAAGCAAATTTGAAGGGAAAGAAAAATCAGGATTACTTCAATATGGCAAATTTTGGAGAGGCTGTAAGTGAAGCATATGATTTAAAGAATACTGGTTTTGGAGCAGGAAAGTCGTCCTTTTACTTTTATTCCACCCAAGCAACTTCGTATGGGAAAATAGAGTTCAAAAAGAAATGGGGTAATAGGCCTTTGAGAGACAATTGGAGATGGAGTAGTGCTGACTTTAGTGAAGATTTAGCTTCAAGTCAAGAAGAAGTTATTGAGGATAAGAATAAAAATATTGATATTCAAACCGATTTTGTTGATACGCGTTATGATGTAAACTCATACGTAGAGAAAATACCTACCGAGGAAAAAGAAATCGCACTATTGAAAAAAGATCGTGATTTTGCTTATTTTCAATTAGGATCAATGTATTACGATCGTTTTAAGAAACATCAATTAGCAAGTGATAAGTTAGAGTCTTTATTGACTTTTGATCCAGCAGAAAGGCTTGTTTTACCAAGCTTATATAAGTTGTTTAAAATTTATAGTGAAGTAGATATTTATAAAGCAGCTATGGTCAAAGACCGTATTATTGCAGGTTATCCAAATTCAAGATATGCTAAGTTACTACAGAATATGTCGAGTGATAAAATAGACGATTTATCACCAGAGCAAGTATATGCTACAGTTTATAAGTTGTATAATGAAGGGGATTATAAAGGTACTTATCGTGCGGTAGAAGATGCATTAGAAAGATATGATGATGAAGGTTATGTAAGTAAGCTGGAGTTGCTAAAGGCTCACGTTATTGGAAATATTAATGGATTGGAAGCTTATAAAGAAGCATTGAATTTTGTAGCATTGACCTATAGTTCGTCTCCAGAAGGTAGAGAGGCGAATAAACTATTAGAAACTACAATTCCTTTATTAGAAGGTAAAAGATTCTCTGAAAAGCCAACGAAAAGTTGGAAAGTTGTGTTTTTAGCAGATGATAAAAATAGCTCAAGTAATCAAGTAATGAGTCGTAAGTTTCTTCAATATGCCAATCAAAATAGCAGTAGAGGTATAAAGTATTCAGAAGATTTATATAATAGCAGAGATGAGTTTTTTGTATTGCATGGCTTTAAAACAAAGGAAGAGGCAAGGAGTATCGCATCTTTACTTGATTCCGCAAGTAAACCGATTAGTTCAGAAAACTACGGAGTAGTTCAAATTAAAAAGAATTGGCAGGAATATTTGATTTTTGAAAAAATAGACCAGCAAGAATCTAAAAAAGAGTAATATTATGTTTCAAAAAACAAAAAGTGGTCCTATTGATCAATTAGGTAGAACAAATAGAATTATCGAAGAAACTATTATTAGGGGAGATATTGAATCAGTAACGGATCTTCGTTTAGATGGAGTTTTGTATGGTAATTTAAAGGTAAAAGGAAGGGTTGTTGTTGGACCTAAAGCTCAGGTTTATGGTAATGTTGAGTGTGAGAATGCTGATATTGAGGGGATAGTTGAAGGAAAGATGCTTGTGAGTGATTTGCTTCATATTACAGATACTGCTACTGTGAAAGGAGATCTATTTGTAGGCCGATTATCTGTTGCATCTGGAGCTGTTGTAGAAGCAAAATGCGATATGAGTAATACGGTAAACACTTTGGATAAAAAGGAAGAAAAAGGAGAATCAAAAAAGAAAGTAAACAAAGGTGAATAAGAATTCAGGGCCAAATAAATGGTTAAGTTTGATTACAATGCCATTTCAAATGGGAATTACTATTTATTTGTTTCATATATTTGGCACCTGGTTAGATGAAAAATATTCTTTCCCTGACGGGTTGGCAAATAAAATTTGTACTTTATTAGGAGTAGGAGTAGCTTTGTACCAAGTAATAAAACAAGTAAATCAAATAAATAAAAATTAATGGACAAAGGAATACTAAGTACTGGTGTTAAGCTAAGTATTGTGCTTTTAATCTGTTTTGGATTGCACTTTGCGATTTTCTCTTTTACAAATTTTGGAGAATCATTTCAAAGTTTAGGATACTCATTAGCGAGTTTTTATGGCTTCGAATATATTTTCTCAATAGCGAGTTTATTTGCCTTAGCAGGAATCAAAAATAGTATGCCAAATAATTTAGGATACGTATTCCTTGGCTTGATTACACTACGATTATTCGCAAGTTATCTGTTTGCAAGAACTGGATTAGATAGTGAACAAGTTGATGAGAATTTTAAGTATAATTTTCTCTTAATAGTGTTGATTTACTTAGCCGGAGACGCATTCGTAGGGTATAGTATTTTAAACAAGAAGGTTAGCTAACCAAAAAGTTAATAAAAAAAAGTTTCGCAAGAAGGTATGATTATCTAAGATTTATTGTACTTTTGCACAAAATTTTAAGAACCACAAATATTCAAGAAGTTAAGGTATGGTGACTCTGAAGACATCACTGAATTTATTAGCAGCTGTTATTTTTACAGCAACGTCGGTATTTTCACACGCACAAACGACTACTCAAGAACTTGGAGAATCTATCCAGGAAACTGAGCAATCTGTTGAAGAAACTTTAAGCAGCGTAGAGCATGCTGTTGAAAAAACTCAACAAGAGAAAGTGAATGATCATATTCAACATCACTTAGCAGATGATTATTCGTTTATTTTCTTCTCAAATGAAGAAACAGGAAAAAATTACGGTTTTTCTTTACCAGTAATTTTATTTGATAATGGACTTAAGATCTTTATGTCTTCTGAATTTGACTATGGAAACAAAGTAGTTGAGAAAGACGGAGAGTTCTATAAGCTTTATCACGGAAAAATCTACAAAACTGATGCTGAAGGGACAATTACTTACGATGAGGCACATCATCCTGTAAATGAGAAACCTTGGGATTTTTCTATTACTAAAAACGTAGCATCATTATTTTTTACTACAATATTAATTTTTGTATTGTTCTTAGGATTAGCTAAAACATACAAAAATGGTCCAAATAACTTACCTAAAGGATTTTCAAGAGTACTTGAGCCATTAGTAATTTATGTTCGTGACGAAATGGCTATGCCTAATATTGGAAAGGCTAAATACAAAAAGTTCATGCCGTTCTTATTAACAGTATTCTTTTTGATTTTTATCTTGAACTTATTAGGGTTAACTCCACTTGGGTTTAACGTTACAGGTAGTATTTCAGTTACAGCATGTTTAGCAATCGTAACATTTATTATTACACAGTTTTCAGCAAACAAAGATTATTGGAAACATATGTTCTGGATGCCAGGTGTACCAGTTCCAATGAAAATTATGTTAGCACCAATCGAATTATTAGGAGCGTTGATTAAACCTTTCTCATTAATGGTTCGTTTATTTGCAAACATTACAGCTGGTCACTCAGTAGTATTTGGATTGATCGCTATTATTTTCGTAATGAAAGAAGCTTTAGGAACAGTAGGGGCAACTTCAATCGGATTCTTCTTATCAACTTTCTTAGTTGTATTAGAGATCTTAGTAGCTTTCTTACAAGCTTTCATCTTTACAATGTTATCATCTTTATTCATTGGAATGGCAGTGCAAGAGCACGAGCATGATGAAGCACACTAATCAATAGAAAAAGTAGAATAAAAATAAATTTGTTTAATTATATAAATCAATCACTATGACATTACCAAACATTATTGGTGCAGGTTTAATCGTAATCGGAGCTGGTTACGGATTAGGAAAAATCGGTTCTTCTGCAATGGACGCTATCGCTCGTCAACCAGAAGCTGCTGGAAAAATCCAAACTGCAATGATCATTATTGGAGCTTTATTAGAAGGTTTAGCATTCGGTGCTTTAATCTTAGGTAAATAGTCCAAGACAATTAAAAGAGTTTATCTGCGACGGTTGGTTGCAGATAAACTTCTTAATTAAACAAAATAGGTATTAAAAAGTATAATTTTAGATAATGGATAAGTTAATTAACGATTTCAGTTTTGGATTATTTTTCTGGCAATTAATCATCTTAGTTGTGTTAATTGTAGTCTTAGGAAAATTCGCGTGGAAACCAATTGTAAATGCTTTAGAGGCTCGTGAAGAGGGTATCGCTGATGCATTAGCAGCTGCAGAAAACGCTAAAAGAGAAATGGCTAATTTAAAAGTAGATAACGAAAAGTTATTAGCTGAAGCACGTGTAGAACGTGATTCTTTAATTAAAGAAGCTCGCGAGATAAAAGAAAAGATGCTTGCTGATGCTAAAGCTGAAGGTGAAGCACAAGGAGAAAAAATGATTTCTCAAGCTAAAGCTGTAATTGCAAGCGAAAAAGCTGCAGCAGTAGTAGATTTGAAAAACCAATTTGCTTCAATTTCAATTGAAATCGCTGAAAAATTATTGAAAGAACAATTAGCTAACAAGGAAGCTCAAACTGCATTGGTTGAGAAAATGTTAGACGATGTTAAATTAAACTAATAAAAGATCATTATGGTAGGCACTAGAGCAGCTGCAAGATATGCAAAAGCAATGCTGGAGATTTCTTGTGAAAAAGGAAATTCAGAAGCTATTAATAGTGATATGATCTTAATCTCTAATTCTATATCTCAAAGTGAGGAATTGAAAACTTTTCTTAACAATCCAATTGTTAATGATGAGATTAAATTCAGCGCTTTAAATGAAGTATTTGCTTCAGTTTCAGAAGGGACTAAAGAATTGTTTAAGTTACTTAAAACTAATAGTAGATTCGAAATTTTGGAAGCTATTACTGTTGAGTTTCAAAAACAATACGATGTTTTGAAGGGTATAGTAAAAGTTGTTGTTACAACTGCCGTTCCAATGGACGAAGTATTAGAGAAAAAAGTTTTATCTAAAGTTCAAAGCTTAACTCCAGCAAAAGAAATTATTATTACTAATGATATTGATTCATCTATTTTAGGTGGATTCATTCTTAGAATCGGAGATAAGCAATATAATGCTTCAATTGCGAATCAATTACAAGTTTTAAAAAGAGAATTAATTAATTAAAAAATCACCGCACGAATGTTCGTGTATAAACATAGATAAAAATGGCGGAAATTAAACCAGCTGAAATATCAGCGATTTTAAAGAAACAGTTATCTGGATTTAGCTCTGCAGCTTCTTTAGAGGAAGTTGGAACTGTATTAGAAGTAGGAGATGGTGTTGCTCGTGTTTACGGGTTAACAAATGCAGAATACGGAGAGCTTGTTGTATTTGACAATGGATTAGAAGCAATGGTACAAAACCTTGAGCAAGACAATGTTGGTATTGTATTATTAGGTGGTGCTGTTGGTATTAAAGAAGGTTCTATTGTAAAAAGAACAGGACGTATCGCTTCATTGAAAGTTGGAGAGAAAATGGTAGGTCGTGTTGTTAATACTTTAGGATTACCAATTGATGGTAAAGGTGCTATCGAAGGTGATTTATATGAAATGCCACTTGAGAGAAAAGCTCCTGGGGTTATTTATCGTCAACCAGTTACTGAGCCGTTACAAACAGGTATTAAATCTGTAGATGCCATGATTCCAATTGGACGTGGACAACGTGAGTTAGTTATTGGTGACCGTCAAACTGGTAAAACTACAGTATGTATTGATACCATTTTGAATCAAAAAGAATTTTATGATGCTGGGCAACCAGTATACTGTATTTATGTAGCTATCGGACAAAAAGCTTCTACTGTGGCAGGAATTGCGAAAACTTTAGAAGATAAAGGTGCAATGGATTATTCAATTATCGTTGCTGCAAATGCTTCTGATCCTGCTCCAATGCAAGTTTACGCTGCAATGGCTGGTGCTGCGATTGGTGAGTATTTCCGTGACACAGGACGTCCTGCATTAATCATTTATGATGATTTATCTAAGCAAGCTGTTGCTTACCGTGAGATGTCATTAATTTTACGTCGTCCACCAGGACGTGAGGCGTACCCTGGAGACGTTTTCTACTTACACTCAAGATTATTAGAACGTGCTGCTCGTGTTATTGGTGATGATGAAATCGCTAAAAATATGAACGATTTACCTGAGTCTATTAGACCTTTCGTTAAAGGTGGTGGTTCTTTAACTGCTTTACCAATTATCGAAACTCAAGCTGGTGACGTTTCTGCATATATTCCAACTAACGTAATTTCTATTACTGATGGACAGATTTTCTTAGAGTCTGATTTATTCAACTCAGGGGTTCGTCCTGCAATTAACGTAGGTATTTCTGTATCTCGTGTTGGAGGTTCTGCTCAAATTAAATCAATGAAAAAAGTAGCTGGTACTTTAAAACTTGACCAAGCTCAATACCGTGAGTTAGAAGCTTTCGCTAAGTTTGGTTCTGATTTAGATGCTGCTACAATGAACGTTATCTCTAAAGGACAACGTAACGTTGAAATCTTGAAACAAGCTGTAAATGATCCATATACTGTTGAAGATCAAGTTGCAATTATTTACGCAGGTTCTAAAAACCTTTTAAGAAACGTTCCTGTTTCTAAAGTTAAAGAATTCGAAAGAGAGTACTTAGAGGCTTTAAACTCTCGTCATAGAGATGTTTTAAATCAATTAAAAGCTGGTAAGTTTAATGATGAACTTACAGGAGTACTTGAAAAAGTAGCTAAAGAAGTTTCTGCAAAATATTAAAAAATTATATCTATCAACAAGTAGAAGATGATTTTACTTGTTGATAGTTTTATATACAATTTACAATGGCAAACCTTAAGGAAATACGTAATAGGATTTCATCAATCGGATCAACTATGCAGATTACTTCTGCAATGAAAATGGTATCTGCTGCTAAATTAAAAAAGGCAACTGATACTATTATGGCAATGCGCCCATATTCAGAGAAGTTGACTGAATTGATTCAAAATGTTAGTGCAACTTTGGAGGGTGATAATTCAGGAGTATATTCTCAAGAAAGAGATATTAAAAATGTACTTATCGTAGTTATCACATCAAATAGAGGTCTTTGTGGTGGATTTAATGCTTATGTTATTAAGCAGATTAATGCACTTAAAAATACTATCTATAAAGATGCTAATGTTGATATTCTGACAATTGGTAAAAAGGGTCATGATGTATTGCGTAAAACGTTCAACGTTATTGATAATAGAAGTGATTTATATGATCAATTAGATTTCGAGAACAGTTCTGTTATTGCTGAAGGAATGATGGATGCTTTTGTTCAAGAAAAATATGATTCTATTCAAATCGTATATAATCAATTTAAAAACGCGGCTACGCAAATCGTTGTTACTGAGCAGTTCTTGCCATTATTGCCAATTGAAACAAATGAGAATGTAACGTCTGATTATATTTATGAGCCTTCTAAAGAAGAGATTTTAAGTACTTTAATTCCTTTATCTTTAAAGACTCAATTATTTAAAGCTGTTGCTGATTCTGTAGCTTCTGAACATGGAGCTCGTATGACTGCAATGCATAAAGCAACTGATAATGCTCAAGAATTAAGAGATGCTCTTAAGCTTTCTTACAACAAAGCTCGTCAGGCTGCTATTACAAATGAAATTTTAGAAATTGTTGGTGGTGCTGAAGCATTAAACAACTAATCTAACTTTATACTTATCAAAAAGGCTTCAATTTCTATTGAAGCCTTTTTTTATGCAATGTATTGTAATACCAACAAGGATTAGCGAGTTGGGATGTATTATAGCTATTCGAGAAAGAAACTGCTAATTTCAAGATCCCATTTATTGATAGGAACTGATTTGCTTGTTCCTCCTAATCTTAGTGTTATGACATCTTTATTTATGGTTGTTTCAATTTCAGAAATGTCTATCGAAACTTTAAGCCATTTTCCTTGTGTGTCAATGTTAAAGTGATTGTAGTTATTTGTACCTTTTAATTGCTCAATTATAATAATATTTTCTCCATCTTCTGGTGAGTATAGTTTATATAATCTTTTATCACCGTCTGTTGTTATTAGCTCTATATTCATTGCCCTTGTAGTTGATTTACCTCTAATAAAAAACGAAAGGTGTTGTTTATACTTCAACTTTTGTGAACCTGTAGTAGTGAATAAAATAGTATTACTTTTTTCATAATCTACTTTGATGGTATGTATTGCATCTGTAGAAGTAGTTAGTTGGGCTATTGACTTGCTTAACCATTTAGAATTAATTGTCTTTTTGGCCTCTTTTTCATTTATTAAATTCAAGTAGACTTGTTCTTCTGTTACTTGGTAGTTGTTAGGTAAAGTTGGTAAGTGATTGTCATTATGTATTGGATCTTGTGGTTGATCGATTATTTCTTCTTCCAACTCTTCATCGTCAAATACTATTTCATTTATTAAAAGATCATACGCTGCTTTAGAGCCAACTTTTAAAGCGAAGATATTACCTTTTCCGCTTTTGTTGTAGTCTACATTAGTTAGATCTAATGTTATTTTAATCCAATCTGGTGCTGCAATCATGGCAGACACATAGTCGTTATAACCATTGCTCTTATTTGCGGCATTAGTTCTTGAAGTAGGTAGTAATTTTAAGTTGTGGTTATAGAAAGGTTTTTCTTTGCTTTTTATAACCTCGTCACTTGCAAGATTGAAAACAGCATAGGTGCCATCTTCTCTATACACATTAAACGACAACGATTTCTCTGTATTGCCTTTTACGTACATAGAAATGTGTTTAGCTTTCGGATTTACTGTTTGATTTTCTACAATAAACACATAATCATTTGCAGTAGGTGTCCCTTTAATATGCAATGCTGTTTTGCCATCTTTACCTTTTCCGGGGGCTTGTGTTGCATAGCGTTGTAATCCGAGTTTATTTGTTGTTTTAATGAAAGACGACCAATTGTTGAAGTTTGCAACGTAGTTAGGTGAGTTCTGGTTGATACCGTCACTGTTTATGCCTTCTTTCCCTCCTGGTGTAGGATTTGTGGTAGGTGGTTGAATTACACTTTCAAAAGGCTCTAATGTTAGATCCATATCGTGGATAGTTCTTGGATAAAATTGTAATACACCTTGAAACTCACTAATTATTCCTGTGATACTACCACTTTCATTTGGTATAATTTCATCTTTTAATCCATTTGTGTATTGCCCTGTTCTAACTTGTAGACTGTTACCTTCAGGATCGTGCATCATACGCAGAGTGTAACCCTGGCGATCATTTGTTGGTGCATCTTCAGCGTAGTAGGGTTCTCCTACGATAGATCGATCAAACTGAATATTATTGATACGAATTAGTTTTCCAATTAGCTTTTTGTCTTCAAGTAGTTGGGGAATAGTTACCTCATTTATAAATGGATTAAAGTCCTTTTTGGATAATGTAGTGCAGGATTTAGAGATAGTCGTCTTTAGTTTACCAGCAGTAATTATATCAGGATATTTATTACCACTTGCCGCGGTGTATATTCCTCCACCAAAAGTCATCATACCGTAATTGTTCTGTACATATAAACCATTCAAATCTATATAAACTTTTGACCCAATTGGGTATAAAGCATATCCTCCTTTAACATCAACTTTGATAGTCAAGGGAGTTTGCGTTTTTTCATCAACTATAATTAACTGTTGATAGAAGTTCCCTCCTTGATCACTGGAGATTACTATTCCAGAAGTAATCTCATCAGCTTTGTAGAATTGTACTTCTTTTCCTTCGCTTATTTTGCTGTAAAGCGCATCAATTGTTTTATTAGCAACGACACTTGGTTCTATACATTCAGTAGTGGGAGTAATAAAGTCGTCATTTTTCGCACACGCTGTTAATATATATGCAAGTACAAACAAGAAAGCAGTAGTCTTTAAGATTGTTGTCATAGTATAGAGAAGTTAAAAATTGTAGTATAGATTGATGAAGTATGTACGACCGTAAGCGTGCCAATATTTGTTAGCAAATGTGTTTTGACCACTTGAAGTGTTTAGAATTTCACGTTCATAATTAGCGTTTCTTGCTTGTTCAAAGCCCCCTGTTTTATATTGGTTATCGAGTATGTTATTAACGCTGGCAAAGAAACCGAGAAACGTTCTGTTTGGCATTCTCCACGACTTTCCTCCAATTAGATTAAAGACTGTGAAAGCGGGTAGTTTCTCCTGCCTTAATCTTTCTCGTACTTGTTCATCAGTTAAATTTTCGAAAGGTTGATTTAACGTAGGATCATTAATGAAGTTATGCGTTCTCCTTAAGGCGGATATATTAGTAAAAGTGTTATTTAGGTAGTTCACATTTGTACTAATCCACCAATAAGTAGGTGACCTATACTCGAAACCGACCGATACAGCTGTTTGTGGGCCATTTGCGAATCTGTAGTTCTTTAGATAGGTTTTGCCATAGTCAAATGTTTTTGACGCGTTATCCGAGCTTAATGTAAGATTTGGCATATTTGTATAAAATGACTGACCAATAGCTAAGGCTGAGTTCATTTTTATAGTTTGTGTCAGTTTATACTCTGCTCCAAACTCGATACCGATATTTCGCTTGTTTATATTGGTTAAGTATTCCGTAACAAAAGCCCCTCCAGTTGATGTTAGATATTCTCCATTTGCATCAGTGATTCCAATCCCATCAGCATAGTAAAAGTTGACTTGAGTACTATTTTTGATTTCGTTCAAATACCCTGTCAAGCGCGCTTTTAATCTTGAGTCTCTTAGAATATAACTCCCATCTACACTAAAAATGTTTTCATTGGTGATATCAGGGATAATCGCGTTGTTTACTCTTGCATTCGCAAATGTGTTTCTTAAAGTGGGAGCTTGGTTGTAAAAAGCAATATTCATATTTACTGCCTGTCTGCCAGAGAAGTGATAAGTAGCACCTCCCTTAAAGCCAAAATTGGTAAACTCAATAAGATTGCTTTTACCAAATGAGTTGCTTGGGTATATACCATTTTTGTATAAACCTTCTCTTTGATAGGCATTGTAGCTTGATTTGTGAGCTATATAGAAGTTGAATTTATCATAATCAAAGAGAAATTGAGTAAAGACATCAATCACATCAGCGTAAATAGTATAGAAATAGCCAAACGTATCATTTGTAGAGATAAAACGGTTAGGATTGTTTAAGTCGCTATCTTGTTTGCCACTTGATTGGTATGAGTCAATATCCTTGAATACTTCACCACCAAGTAGGTCAATAGCCTTTTTAAAGTTTGTTGATTTAAGTCTGCGATAGTTGATGCCCGCATCAAACATTAAGTTATCAGATAGTACTGATTTGACATTAGAATTGAAGGAAATAAGCTTGTCCTCTTGTCGGTCTTCATAAAGTATAATCTTACTAACCCCATTATTTGCTTGATTAATTGTGTACATCCAATTCCAATCCAATTGTCCATTTTTGATGAACTGCTGTTTGACAGATTCAGCTTGGTTAAGTAATGCAATGGTTTCCATTTTAAAGTCATTATCATCAGGAAGATTAGTAAACTCCTCTGGTGACATAGACCAATACTGCGAATCAATTCGATTGAGGTAATAGCTGGGCATATTTTTATAGTTAGTAGGATCAGGGTTCATGTTGTCTATATACCCCAGACGACTATTAGCAATGTGACCAAATTGGTAAGCAACGGTAGAAGTTAGTGTTGTATTTGTAGTGACTTTCCAATAATGGGAGAGGAAGAAGATAGGTTCCTTTAAATCTTTATAGCGAGCATTTCTTTTGTCGTTTCCTTGGTAGCCCCAATAAGGGTTATAGTTAACTCCTTTTAGAGAGATTTGTTCGTCTGTAAGGGGAGCATTTTTTCCTCTTTTATTTTGACCGTAGATTGCAGTGAAATTTAGGCTGTGATTTTCATTTAGCTTTTTTTCGACAGATGAGAATAATGAAAGAGCATCATAATTTGTTCCAGACCAATGGCCTTCTTTTGCGCCACGATAAGAAGCAGAGACTACATAAGCCCAGCCATTTTTGTTTAGGCCAGATGAGTGAATTACAAAGGGTCGCCAATTGTAATTTGTGTTTGCAGCAGAACCACCAACTTTAGTTCCACTTCTGATGTGAGAAGCACGCGTAGTGATGTTTTGAGTACCCAATATTCCACCAAAAGAGAAATCGGAAGGAGTAGAACCAGAAGAGTAGTCTTGGTTACGTGTAGCGTCATTTAAACCACCCCAGTTTCCCCATTGTGGGCGACCATCGTAGATTTTGTTCATAATGATACCATTGATCATCGTTCTTCCTTGTTCATTATCTAATCCGCGAACTCTAAAAAAAGCAGAGCCCCAATTAAAGGCTGCAGCTTGTTGAAACGGATCTTTTGTCGCTTGTAGTAAACCTGCTGTGTTTTCATAGCCATTAAACTCATTTTCTATGTCATTTTCAGAGAGAGATATTAACCCCATTTGCGCAATCAAGTTATAATCTTCTTCGAAGTGAATAACACCTAAATCAATCTCAGTTTCTGTTGGAGCAATTGGATATCTTTTTGTTTGATAACCCGCCGAAGTGATTAAAACAATATGAGTTTTATTAATAGCACCTTCTAAGTTAAAGTATCCATTATCATCAGAGAGCACATAGGAGTTTGAATCGTCAATTCTTACAGTAGCTCCAGTAAAAGGAGTATTAGACTTTGAATCAATGATTCTTCCGGTGATATTTATCCTTTCTTGAGCTAAGCTCGTTGTTGCGAATAAGGCAAAGAGCAAATAACGTATAAGTGTATTCATAAATAAAAAGATGAAAGATTAATCTAATTGTCATAAATAAGCGTATTTACGTTGTACAATTTCTTTCTATTTATTAGTTCTAAGATCTTGTTATATGTTATTATAATGTAGTTTTTTACGGGTTTTAGGAGGGGTTTTATTTTATTATTAAAAATATGAAGATAAAGATGTTTGTTTTTGATTCTTTATCAATGTTGCAAGAGTATTGTTTAGTAGTAGCTTAAGTTTTAAATAGCATTCAATAAGGCTATATCAGATTTTTTAAGCCTACTAAATAGTAGTTAAAGTGTTATTTGCTATGATTGATTAAATGAGAGGTATGTATATAAAAAAAGCCCGGCATATGCCGAGCTTTTTTGTTATATGTTAATCGAAGTGATTATTCGAAAGAAATACTATCAATGATAACGTTGAAAGTTCCATCTTTAGCAAATCTAAATTGTACAAAACCACCTTTTCCTGATTTATTTATAAAATCGTCTTGTAGAGGCAATACTACTTTTACCCAATCTTTAGCATCTATTTTTCCAACATAGTCATTGTTACTTCCAGATTGTCCAGTAACAGTAATAGATCCTTTGGCTCCATTTAAAGCATTTCCAATACTATAGTTTGCTATAATAACATTAGTTTCATCTAATGTATTTACAACAAAAGTACCTCTGTCATTACCTTTTCCTCCTTGAGTACTACTTCCTTTAACGTAAAAAACTATGTTTTTTGCATTGGCAGGAATTGAGACATTAGGAATAGAGAAACCGTCAGCGTTATTTTTAGATAAACCTTCAACGTCAATAGCACTTCCTTTAGATTTTCCATCCACTTGGATTATTTTTAAAGCACCTTTGATTTTGATAAAGTCAGCAAAACTACCTGTTTTTCCAAAAACAGTAATAGGATCTTTTACTTCTCCTGGGTTTTCACCACCTTCTCCTGGGTTTTCACCACCTTCTCCTGGGTTTTCAGGGTCAGTTGGTTTCTCAGGGTCAGTTGGAGTTTCTCCACCTGTAACAGGAGTACCATCTTCAAAACGGATTTCGTCAATTACTATATCATAGTTAGGAGTAATTGTTTTAGTTTTTCCACCATGTTTGAAAGCAATGATGCTTCCTTTTCCTGATGTATTATAGTCAAAACCATCAACATTTAGAACAACTTTAATCCATTCTCCTTTAGTGTCAATGTCTCCATCATATTTATTTATGAATTGTTCTTCTTTATTTGTTTTAGTTCTTTGTATAGTTTTACTTGTAGAAAGACTTTCTAAGTTATATGCAACATAATCACCAGCTGCATTGTATAAGTTGATAGATATAGAACGTTTATCAGCTTTACCTTTCATTAAGAAAGAAATTTTCTTACCATCAGTTGGAATTTTAACGTCGGCAACTGTAAATGTATAAGCAGTTGCGTCAGGTGTTCCTTTTAGTTCTAAAGCTGTACTATTTTTCCATCCTTTTCCTTTAGCTTCTGTTGCGAAGGTTAAGCCATATTGGTTTAATGAGCTTGTAAAAGTTTTCCAGTCTTCAAAATCAGCACCTGGGAAAGCTAAGAACTTACCTGGTTCAACTTTAATGTCTTCTGCTGGTTCTTCTGGAGTTTCAGGATCAGTAGGAGTAGAACCTTCAAAAGGATCTTTTGTTAAGTTGATATCAGCAATCGTTCTTGGGTAGAATTGAATTTTATCTTGGAATACATCAAAGATACCTGTAATGCTACCACTTTCTGAAGTAATAACCCAATCTTTAAAGTCTTCAGAATATTTTCCAGTTCTAATATCAAATGAATTACCTTCACTATCAACTACCTTTCTTAAAGTATATCCTTGTCCATCAACATCCGCTGAGTCATAAAGTTTTTTACCAACTAATGCTCTGTCAAATTGAACATCTGTAAATGTTACTAATTTTCCAGCGTAATCAGTTTTGTTAAGACCTTTTAAAGCTAAAACATTGTTATATGTTGTTTCAAAATCTTTAACTGGTTGACAGTATGTAGAAACATATTTTTTAACTGCAGTTCCAGGAATTGCAGCAGTATATTTGTTTTTACCACTTGAAGAAGTATAGATACCACCTCCAATATTTAAAAGACCAAAGTTATCGTGGATGTATAAACCATCCATTTTTAAGTTGATTTTTGTACCTACTGGGAATTGAGCATTACTTCCGCTAATTCCAATTGAAATAATAGCTGGTAATTGAGTAGATTCATCTACGATATGTAATTTTTGGTGAAAGTTTCCACCTTTATCACTTGATATTACAACACCACTAATGATTAGTCCCTCTTCATTAAGTTGAGCTACATCTTTAGTTGCTTTTGAGTAGATATCAGCAATTGATGCATTAGCAGCAACAACTGGATCAGTACAAGAAATATTTGGTACTGAAAAGTCATCGTTTTTAGCACATCCCGTTAGGATAAGCCCAGCAAACGAAAAATATAATATTGATTTAAATATTGTTTTCATAATGTTTTCTAATTAGAAGTTGTAATACACACTTACAAAGAAGTTACGTCCAAATCCGTAGAAGTATTTATTTCCGAAAGTATTTACTCCACTACTTGTGTTTTTAATTTCTCTCTCGTAGTTAGCGTTTCTTGCTTGTTCGAAACCTCCAGTTTTGTAATGTTTGTTAAATACGTTGTTGATACTTGCATTAAGCCCTATGATATTTCTATTAGGTAATCTCCAAGATTTTCCTCCAGTAATATTAACTAATGTAAAATCATTTAATTTTTCTTGCTTTAAGATAGAGTGTAATTTCTCTTCTGTTAAATCAGCAAAAGGGTGTCCAGGATTAGCAGGATCTTTAACAAAGTTATCAGTTCTTCTTAATGCAGATACGTTAGTAAAGGCATTGTCAAAGTAGTTGATGTTTGCTCCAACCCACCAGAAACTTGGGTCTCTGTATTCTAAACCTAATGATAATGCTGTTTGTGGACCATTACCATATTTTACATTTTTCATATACGATTGACCGTAATCAAAAGTTTGAGCAACGTTATCTGAGTTTAGTTTAATATTTGGATTATTAGTATAGAAAGATTGACCTATAGCAGCAGCAGCAGTAGCTTTTAAAGTTTGAGTCAATTGGTATTCAGCACCAAGCTCTAACCCTAAGTTACGTTTGTTTACACCAGTCAAGATTTCAGAAACGAAAGCACCACCAGTTGAAGAAAGGTAATCTCCATTAGCATCTACGATTCCAACACCGTCAGCATAGTAGAAGTTAATTTGTGTTCCGTTTTTAATTTCAGATAAATAACCAGAAACCTTAGCTTTTAACTTTGGAGTTCTAACGATGTAGCTTGCATCAATACTGAATACATCCTCATTCGTAAGATCCTTAGTCACTAAGTTATTAACTCTAATATTTGAATAAGTATTTCTAATAGTAGGAGCTTGGTTATAATAAGCCACGTTCATATTTAAAGCGTGACGTCCAGTAATGTGGTAAGTAGCACCCCCTTTAAAACCGAAGTTATTAAAGTCGATAGCCCCACTTTTACCATAAGAGTTATTCATATATACAGGGTTTCTGTATAATCCCTCTCTTTCATAACGAGTATATCCAATATTTTGCGCTACATAGAAATCTACTTTATCAAAGTCAAAAGTAAATTGTGTAAATACATTTACTACATCAGCAAATACATTGTAGTTATATCCAAATTTATCTTTATTATGGATTCTTCTATCTTTATTGTTGTAGTCGCTATCTTGGATTTCAATAGGTTGGTAAGTATCAATATCTTCATAGTATGATCCACCTAAAAGGTCAACCATTTTCTTGAAGTTACTTGATTTCAATCTTCTATAATTAATACCAGCATCAAAAGTAGTGTGGTCGTTTAATTGAGATTTGAAATTAGTATTGAAGTGGAAAGTTTTATCCTCTTGTCTATCTTCGTAAAGAACTATTTTACTTCTACCTCCAAAGTTTCCATTTGTTTTATAGATATTTTCCCAATCTATTTGACCATTATTTCTAAAAGCTTCTTCAGCATCGTGAGCTTGGTATAAGAAAGCATTAGTAGTGTTTTGGAATTCACTGTCTTTATTTTCAAAATCTGCGCTACTCATCGACCAATATGACGGATCAATTTGGTTGTAGTAGTAACTTGGCATAAACTTATAGTAAGTAGGGTCTGGGTTTAAGTTATTTTGGTAACCTAAACGACTATTAGCAATATGACCAAATTGGTAAGCAGCAGTAGTTGTTAATGTATTTCTATCGTCAATAGTCCAATAGTGAGTTAACATAAAGATAGGCTCTTCTACGTCTTTATAACGAGAGTTTCTCTTATCTCCATTTTGGTATCCCCAGTAAGAGTTGTATTTGTAGTCTTTTAAAGCAACTTGCTCATCCGTTACAGGAGAGTTTTTACCTCTTTTATTTTTTGCATAAATAGCAGAGAAGTTTAAGCTATGGCTTTCATTGAATTTTTTCTCAACGGCAGCAAATAAAGATAATGCGTCATAGTTAGTACCATCAACAAAACCTTCTTTAGCTCCACGGTAAGTAGCAGAAAGTACATAAGCCCAACCATTTCTATCCATTCCAGAAGAATAAGTAGCGTAAGGTCTCCAGTTATAGTTCGTATTCGAACCAGAGAAACCTGCTTTAGCCCCTTTTCTGATGTGAGAAGCTCTTGTAGTAATTGATTGTGTACCTAAGATACCACCAAATGTGTGATCAGAAGGAGTTGAACCTGCAGAAAACACTTGGTTTCTTGTAGCATCATTCAAGCCACCCCAGTTTCCGAACTGAGGACGTCCGTCATTAATTTTGTTCATTACAACTCCATTAATCAGAGTTCTTCCATATTCATTGTCTAAGCCACGTACTTTAAAGAATGCCCCTCCCCAATTGTAAGCTGCTGCTTGTTGGAATGGATCTTTTGTAGCCTGCAATAAACCAGAAGATGTTTCTGATCCTGAGTTGTCATCACCTAAGTCGTTTTCAGTCAAAGTGATTAACCCCATTTGTGCTGTAGTAGCTAAATCTTCATCAAGGTAGATCGTTCCTAAATCGACATCTTGCGATCCGATTGTAACAGGTAATCTTTTCGTCAAGTAACCTACATACGTCACTACGATTTGGTGATCACCAGTTTTAACATCTTCCAGGACAAAGATTCCTTCATTGTTTGTTAAAGTAGAAATGTTAGTTGCGTCAATTCTTGCTAACACCGCGTTAATTGGTGTGTTAGATTTGGCGTCAACTACTTTCCCTTTAATTTCCTGAACTCCTTGTGCGTAAGTAATAACTACCTGTAACACAAAGAACAAACTAAATAAAAGTTTCTTCATAAATTAAAAATGATTAAAGTGCTATGTTAAAAAAAAGCTAATCGCTTATTTCTTTCACAAAGGTATGTTTTTAAAATAATATTAACTACTTTTGTTTCAAGAAATAAGCAGTACTTTACTTAAACTTAACACGGTCATGAACATCAAACTTCACAACCTATTTTTATTCCTTGTTTTCTTGGGGTTAGCGGCTCAAGCACAGGAAAAAAAATACGAGATTCAAACAATCGCATTCTACAACTGCGAGAACCTATTTGACACTATTAGAGATCCAAAAATCTATGATGAAGAATGGACTCCAACAGGTGATCAAGCTTGGACTTCTAAGAAATACAATCAAAAAATCAGCAACTTAGCGAGAGTTATGTCTCAGATAGGAACTGATGAAAATACTAAAATGCCTGCAATTATCGGTGTTGCCGAAGTTGAAAATAGAGCAGTGTTGGAGGATCTTGTAAGAGATCCACAAATGTTACCAGGTGATTACGGAATTGAGCATTATGATTCTCCAGACAGACGTGGTATTGATGTTGGATTGTTATATTCTAAAAAACACTTTAAACCTACAAGTTCTACAGCACATCCTTTGTATATCTATGATATGAAAAAAATCAATAGAGAAACAGGAGAGTTAGGAGCGAGAATTTATACACGTGATCAATTATTAGTAAGTGGGTTATTAGACGGAGAAGAAGTACACTTCATCGTTAATCACTGGCCTTCAAGAGTTGGTGGTGAAAAAAGAAGTAGCCCTTTACGTGAGGCAGCTGCTGCTTTAAATAAACAGATTATCGATTCTTTATATAAGATTAATCCACAAGCAAAGGTTATTACAATGGGAGATATGAATGATGGACCATATAATAACAGTATGAAAAAGGTACTTAAAACTGAAGCGAATAAGAAAGATGTTAAGAAGGGTGGATTATTTAATCCAATGGAGAAAATGGCAAAAGACGGTTTGGGTACTTTAGCTTATAGAGATGCTTGGGACGTTTTTGATCAAATGATCGTTACAGAACCTTACTTAAATGACAACTACGATTCTTGGAGTTTTTGGAAAGCAAGAATTTATAAAAAACCATTTATGGTTCAGCCTACAGGGCAATACAAAGGTTATCCTTTGAGAAACACTAACGGTGTTCCTGGATTCAGTGACCACTTCCCAGTGTACATTTACTTGATTAGACAGGCTAAGTAATAGCCATTTAAATAAATAAAAAAGGCCATTTCTACTTTTGTAGGAATGGCCTTTTTACTTTATGCAAACATTTTGTTTATGATTTCTCTACCGTAAACAAGTGATATTTTTTCGACAAAAGATTGAAAACTAAAGCTCGCTTCTTGGTTTGCATTGTCAGATATTGTTCTGATTACAATAAAAGGCACTTCAAACTCAAAACAAACTTGTGCTACTGCAGCACCTTCCATTTCAACACACAATACTTGAGGTAATTGTTTTTGTAGATTTTCTTTCTGTTCATTCGTTGAAAAGAATTGGTCTCCACTCGCAATTGTGCCCATATGTACTCTTGGTTGTTCAATACTAAACGGAGCAAGGTCTTCTTTACTAACTACTTTGTGTAAATTGTCTATTGCCAGAATTGACTGCACTTGCATTTCGGTGTTTTTAGACCACTGTTCGTCTGTATCAAAAAACGTTTTACCTAAAAGCGGAATTTCAAACTTAGGGCGCAAAGGAGAAGCATCCATATCATATTGAACTAAATTAGTTGCAATAACAACATCTCCAACCTTCACGTCTGGGTGAATTCCCCCAGCAACACCAATAAAGGCAATTTTAGAAACCTTAAATTCTAACAATAACGTTGCAACTGTTGCCGCCGCCGCTACTTTTCCTATTCTCGAATAAACAACTACTACCTTTTGTTGTCCTAATTTTCCTTCGTAATAAGTACGATTACCAATGGTGTGTACTTTACTGTCTATAAGTTGGTTGATAATACCATTTACTTCCTGAGGTATTGCACCTAATATTCCAATTGTATCCGTTGACATATACTAAATTTAGTTTTCAAATGTACAAAAAACAAAAGCAGTACAGTAAGTTAACAGTTAATATATAAGATGGAATCACAATCTGTCATAGATTAGAAATAGATGTTGGTTTAGTAACGGATTCAATGTAAAAGAGAAATATGAACTTGTTGTCAGAATTTAATAATCAACAACTTTGTATTGACTTGAATAATTGAGGAAATGAAGAATTAGGAAATAGCTGTTTTTAATACCATTTGTAAATTTTTATGTAATCATTACAAGGGTGTTTGTATATTTTATATATAATTTATGTATAGTGCTTGTATGTTTTTACATAGAAAGTATACAAGCACTATACAAAGACTATACATACACTATACAAGCACTATTTATATGATTAAGAAAAAATCACTAAAAGTTGTTGTCTCGTCCTTGTCTCGTCCTACTATAGCTGTACAGTTATAGTTGATAATCCTGTTTTGTACTGTACAGTTATTTCAGTAATCCTATTACTGCTGTACAAGTTCTTTTTTCTCTGTTTTATTCTTGTAATAATTCTTCCATCTTTTAGGAAGCACCCCTGTTTTTAAGTGCGCTTGATTAGGAGTTAATCTATCACAACTATCGTGAGGTCTAATTTGATTATAAGCTTGTCTCGTCCTATTATAGCTGTACAGTTATTTCAGGAAGGGTCAAGTCATTTGTTATTGTGATTTTTATCATTAAGAAGTTTGCTGTCGCGTGAGAATTTAATGTATTAAGGTTGGATTTAACGGCCAATAATTTATAGATTAAATGATTTGAGAAATGTGCTGTTTTATTAAGGGTTGATTTTTTATAAATAGCTGAATAAAACCTTTTAACGCTAAAAAAGTGTGAATTAGGAAAAACTGTCAATTTCGCAATCATTCTTGCATTAGGATATAGAAAAATGGATATTAAAAGGAATAGTAAATATTTGTTTTAATGAAAGTTAAGTAAATAGGAAGTGTAGTAAAAGTGGTTATAAGGTAGTAGAATAAAAAATTCTAAAAGGAACTTGTAAAAATAGTATCTTTACAGCGAGTAAAATTAAAAATAACTCTCTTTATAGAGATCAATATATAAAAAAAAGTAGATGGCTTGTACAAATTGTTCAACAGGAAAAGATAGTAGTGGGACGCCGAGAGGATGTCAAAGTAATGGAACGTGCGGAACAGACAGTTGTAATAAATTAGCAGTTTTTGATTGGTTATCCAATATGGTTTATCCTACTGGAACCGAGATTTATGATATAGTTGAAGTACGTTTTAAAAACGGACGTAAGGATTTTTATCGCTATCCAAAAGAACTTACAGTAAGTATTGGAGATATTGTAGCGACAGAGTCTTCTCCTGGACACGATATTGGTATTGTATCATTAGCGGGAGAACTTGTAAAAGTTCAAATGAAGAAAAAGAAAGCTGATCCCAATGGTGAGATCCTAAAAATATATAGAAAAGCAACACAAAAAGACATTGATATTTGGCAAGAAGCGAGAGCAAGAGAAGAGAAAGTAAAAGTTCGTGCTCGTGAAATGGCAATTGCTCTAAATTTAGAGATGAAAATCTCTGATGTCGAGTTTCAAGGAGATGCTTCAAAGGCAACTTTTTACTACACAGCAAGTGAGCGTGTTGACTTTAGACAGTTGATTAAAGATTTCGCTCGTGAGTTTAGTATTCGTATCGAGATGAAACAAGTTGGATTTAGACAAGAAGCAGCTCGTTTAGGAGGAGTAGGTTCTTGTGGTAGAGAATTGTGTTGTTCAACTTGGTTGACAGACTTTAGAAGTGTTAATACATCTGCTGCTCGCTACCAACAATTATCATTAAATCCTCAAAAGCTTGCTGGGCAATGTGGTAAGTTGAAATGTTGTTTAAACTTTGAATTAGATACGTATTTGGAAGCATTGAAAGATATGCCAGATTCAGATACTAAATTAATGACAGTTAAAGGATTAGCTATTTGTCAGAAAATAGATATTTTTAAAGGGCAGATGTGGTTTGCTTATATCAACAATTCTGCAAATTGGTATGTATTAGATACAAGTCACGTAAAAGAAATTTTAGCTCTAAATAAACGTGATGAAAAAGGTTTAGAGTTAGAAAGTTATATGAGCGAGATTGAGGTTGAAACAACTGATTTTGAAGTTGCAGCAGAACACGATAGTGTAACTCGTTTTGATCAGCCTAAGAGAAAGAAGAAAACAACACGTAATAAAAAAACAAAAGGACAAGAGGAACCAAAAGGTTCTAAAAAGGAGAATGTTGGTGAGCAAAAGGAAAGACCTGTTAGAACTAATGACAAAGAAGGAAAGGGACCTAAACCACAACGTCCTCGCGTAAAGAATAAAACAGAGCGTCCAAATACGAATACAAATAAGGATAAGGTTAAAGAGGGTAATAATCAGCCTGTTGCAAAAGAATCAGCGGATTCAACTAACGCAAATAAGGAAGCGAAAACACCAAGAGTTAATCGTCCTAATAGAAATAAAACACCAAGAAATAACAATTCGTCAAGTAATAATTCAAATGCTGAAAATTAGTAATTATTTATTGATATTGAGTGTTTTATGTCTGACTATGGTGTCTTGTCAACAAAATCCTAATATTGTTTTTGATCAATATCAAGGGACGGAAGGGCGCTGGACAAAAGAAGATGTAAAAGCATTCGTTTATGAAGTAAAAGATACAGTTCAAGATTATGATTTGTATATGAATCTTCGTGCTAATAAGGATTATCCTTTTAGTAATATTTTTGTGATATTAAAAACATATCAACCTAATAATGATATTGTTGTGGATACACTTCAGTTTCAAATGGCTAAGCCTGATGGAACATTATTAGGAACGGGATTTGCAGATGTAAAAGAGAGTAAATTATGGCTGAAAGAAGGGTATAAATTCCCTGAGTCAGGAAACTATAAGTTTACAATAGAGCAAGTTGTAAGGGAACTTGGTCAAATAGAAGGTGTTAATGCCTTAGACGGAATTTCAGAAGTTGGATTCCGAATTGAAAAAAGCGAATAAAAAGGAAGAAGTTAGTCATACTTTATGAGTACAAAACAACAAAACAAAAAAGAAAAAAAGCAAACTACCAGCTATAAAGGGTATTTAAAAGCTTTTTGGTTATTATTTTTAGGTGGTATTGCCGCTGTAGTTTTCTTTTTCTTATGCGCATCTTGGGGGGTTTTTGGCCCGATGCCAACCTTTGATGACTTAGAAAATCCAGCAAGTAATATTGCTACAGAAGTAATTTCTTCTGATGGAAAAACTATAGGTAAGTTCTATTTAGAGAATAGAGTACCAGTTAAATATGAAGATTTACCAGATTATTTAGTTAATGCATTAATTTCAACTGAAGACGAGCGATTTAGAACGCATTCAGGTATTGATGCAAGAGGTACGTTGCGTGCAGTTACTTCTGTAGGAAGTAGTGGAGGAGCAAGTACAATAACACAGCAGTTAGCTAAATTGCTATTTCACGGAGAAGGATCTCGTAGCTTACCTAAGCGTATTATGCAAAAGGGTAAGGAATGGGTTATCGCTATCCAATTAGAAAGACAGTATACGAAAGAGGAGATTCTAACGATGTATTTAAACAAAGCAGATTTTGTTAATAATGCAGTTGGTATTCGTTCGGCAACGCGTGTATATTTAGGAAAAGAACCTAAAGACTTATCAATTGATGAAGCAGCTATGTTTGTAGGGATGTTGCAAAACCCTGCTTATTTCAATCCTGTTCGAAGACCAGAATTAGTACAAAAACGTAGAAATGTTGTACTTCATCAAATGGCCAGAAATGGCTTTATTACACAAGAAGAGAGTGCTACTTTACAAGGGAAACCATTAGCTTTAAATTTCACTCCTGAAAGTCATAAAGCAGGTTTGGCAACATATTTCCGTGAATACCTTCGTGATTATATGCGTCGTTGGGTAAAAGAGAATCCTAAGAAAGACGGAAAAACGTATGATATTTATAGAGATGGTTTAAAGATTTATGTTTCTATTGACTCACGTATGCAAAAGTATGCAGAGCAAGCAGTAGAAGCACATATTTCAAACTTACAAGAAGAGTTTTTTATTGATCAAAAGAACAATAAGATGGCTCCGTTTTATAAGATTAATCAATCAGAGTATGATGGTATTATAAGACGTGCAATGAAGTCTTCAGAAAGATGGAGACAGATGACTGCACAAGGTAAATCTGAAAAAGAGATAGTAAGTTCATTTGAAGTAAAAACAAAAATGCGCATATTCTCTTGGAAAGGTGAAAGAGATACTGTTATGACTCCTCGTGATTCAATTTTATATTACAAGCATTTCTTACAAGCTGGTATGATGGCGATGGAGCCTCAAACAGGACATATCAAAGCTTGGGTTGGAGGGATTAATTATAAGCACTTCCAATATGACCACGTAGGTCAAGGAGCAAGACAAGTAGGTTCTGTGTTTAAACCGTTCGTATATGCTACAGCAATAGAACAATTGCACTATTCACCTTGTGACTCTATTATTGACTCGCCTTTTACGATGCCTAAAGGACGTCATGGAATCAGCAAGGATTGGAGTCCACAAAACTCTAATCGTTCGTATAGAGGTATTATGACGTTGAAACAAGCACTTGCTGGATCTGTAAATACAGTTACAGCTAAGTTGATGGACAAAGTAGGGCCGAAAGCGGTTATTGATATGACACGAGATTTAGGAGTGTCTGCGGATATTCCTCAAAGTCCTGCAATCGCATTAGGAGCTGTAGATATTACAGTAAGTGATATGGTTGCGGCTTATAGTACTTTTGCTAATCAAGGTGTTTATATTAAGCCTACGTTTATTACACGTATTGAAGATAAAAACGGTGTTATTTTGTTTAATGCTATTCCAGAAACAAGAGATGTCTTAAGTAAAGATGTTGCCTATGCAATTATTAAATTACTGGAAGGAGTTACAGAGTCAGGTTCAGGGGTGCGTTTACGTACAACTTGGCAAGGAGCAGGATACAAACGAGTAACAGGTCACCCATATAAGTTTACCAATCCAATTGCTGGTAAAACAGGAACGAGTCAGAACAATAGTGATGGATGGTTTATCGGAATGGTCCCTGATTTAGCTACAGGTATTTGGGTTGGAAACGATGATAGAGCAGCTCATTTTAGAACAATGACTTACGGACAAGGGGCTACATTAGCTTTGCCAATCTGGGGTATATTTATGAATAAATGTTATGCTGATAAAACATTACACGTTTCAAGAGAAGGATTTAAAGTGCCGGAAAACTTATCAATTCGAGTTGATTGTACTAAAGTAGTTCAACCAGAGACTGATGATCAAGTTGAAGGAGGAGAAACATCCACTGATGAATTTGATTTTTAATATAGAAAAACGCCTTTTTTTAAAGGCGTTTTTTTTTGTATTTTAGGTGCCTATTCTAAAACCAAGAAACTATGATTAATAAAAAAGTAGCAAACGTTCAAGAGGCGTTAGCAGATATAAAAGATGATATGACCATTATGCTTGGTGGTTTTGGACTTTGTGGGATACCAGAGAATTCAATTGCTGAATTAGTCAGAAAAAATGTTACTGGATTAACGTGTATTTCTAACAATGCGGGAGTGGATAATTTTGGATTAGGGCTATTGTTGCAAAAACATCAGATTAAGAAGATGATTTCTTCTTATGTGGGAGAAAATGCAGAGTTTGAAAGACAGATGTTATCAGGGGAGTTAGATGTAGAATTAACACCACAAGGAACATTGGCAGAAAAGTGTAGAGCAGCACAAATGGGTATTCCTGCATTTTATACACCAGCAGGGTTTGGAACTGAGGTGGCAGAAGGAAAAGAAGTTCGTGATTTTAATGGAAAACCACATATATTAGAACACGCATTTGAAGCAGATTTTGCAATTGTAAAAGCGTGGAAAGGTGATGAAGCAGGTAACTTAATATTTAAAGGTACAGCAAGAAATTTTAATGCTTGTATGGCAGGTGCAGGAAAGATTACAGTAGCAGAAGTTGAAGAGCTTGTGCCAGCTGGAGAGTTGGATCCTAATGAGATTCACGTTCCTGGAATTTTTGTTAAGCGTATTTTTCAAGGAGAGAAATACGAGAAGAGAATTGAACAACGTACAGTTCGCACAAAAAATTAATTCACCTTTAAATTAGTATTATGTTAGATAAAGTAGGTATCGCAAAGCGTATAGCAAAAGAGTTACAAGATGGTTTTTATGTAAACTTAGGAATTGGTATTCCAACATTAGTAGCTAATTATGTTCCAGAAGGAATGAATGTTGAGTTTCAAAGTGAGAACGGTATCTTAGGAATGGGACCTTTTCCTTTTGAAGGAGAAGAAGATGCAGATTTAATCAATGCCGGAAAACAAACGATTACAAGCTTAGCAGGAGCATCTTTTTTTGATTCGGCTACAAGTTTTGGTATGATTAGAGGAAAGCACGTAGATTTGACTATATTAGGCGCTATGGAGGTTTCTGAGCAAGGAGATATTGCCAATTGGAAGATTCCAGGTAAAATGGTGAAGGGAATGGGAGGAGCAATGGATTTAGTTGCTTCAGCAGAGAATATCATTGTAGCAATGATGCACGTAAACAAGAAAGGGGAGTCAAAGATTCTTAAAGAATGTAGCTTGCCATTGACAGGAGTAAAATGTGTGAAGAAGATTGTAACTGAATTGGCCGTTCTTGAAGTAACATCAGAAGGGATTAAATTATTAGAGCGCGCTCCGGGTGTTACAGTTGAGGACATTATTAAAGCTTCTGAAGTAACTTTAATTATTGAAGGAGATGTGCCAGAGATGGTATTAGATTAATGGATTTGAAATTAGTTTTCAAGAAAGTATAAATATAAAAAGGGAGCATTAGCTCCCTTTTTTATTTCTTTTTCGCTTTATAAGCAAAGAATGGTACCTTTAAATGTTTAGCAAGGTGTTGAGTTATGCTTTTTGAAAGAACTCTCTCTAAAAAGCTTTTATTTTGCTTTACAGTAGCAACTAAGTCAACTTTTTCACTTGTGATAAAGTCAAGTAGCACCTTTTCTATTTTATCTGTATTAAAAAGATGGAATGAAACAGGTTCGTTTTTATACTTTTCTTTCCATTTGTTGTAAACCGCATTGCAATCGGGCTTCTTTTTAGTACTTACATAAACACAACTTAACTTAGCATTAAGTTTATTTGCAGCTTCAATTAAGTCTTCTAATGTTTCTTCTTCCTCTTCTTCTAAGCGAGTTGTAAAAACAATGTTTTCAATATTTTTAAATTCAGCTTCTTTAGGAATACTCAAAACGGGAATATCAACTTTAGAGATTGTATTTACAGTATTTGAACCTAATATTTTTTTGTGAAAACTTGCATTAACTCCATCTGTCCCCATCACAATAAAATCAATATTGTTTTCAAGGATTGCATTTTGAATTTCAGGAATTAATAATCCTTCTTTTACTTTAAAGAATACTTCTACGTGTTCTAAATTAAGCTCTTTTCTTAAAGCGATAAGTGTTGGACTATTGGCGTGAAGTTGTTCAAGCTTTTCAAAGTCATTTTTCTTAATAACATTATCCACAAGATGCGGACTAATACCTCCTGAAATTACTGGAGGGTCATAAACGTGTATTACATATAGTTCAGCATCGCTATAATCCGCTAATTGTAAAGCATACTTAAAAGCGTTATTTGCTGTTTCTGAATAATCAGTTGGGAATAATATCTTCTTCATAATGAATAGCTTTCATACTTCTTACAAGATACTGAAAAATAGGCGTTAAATTAATGTAAAACACATCAAAAGAATCTTTTCTAATTTCAGAATCAAAATAAGAGATGTGATTTAGTATTTATAATCTATGTTGGTAAACTCACTTATTTTTTGGCCAGATATCTTACGGCGAGTATCCCAATTGTTTTCACCTAAAGGAGGCAGCGTTATATTGTGTTTTTTTGCTTCTTTAGAATAGTAGTCTTTTCTGCTTTCATAGTTAGGAGATACAATATTGTAAATACAATTTGAGTTGAACCCCTTTTCTATAATCGCCATTGAAAATGCTAAAATGTCTTCAAGGTGAATCATATTAATTGGTAAATCAGGATTATCTAAGAACTCTTTCTTAGCAATGTAATTTACTGGTTTTCTATCGGCACTAAATAAACCACCTAATCTTAAGATACAAGCATTGATGCTTGGATCACAAAGTAAAACGCTTTCTGCATCTCTAATTTGTTTGGCAGTTGGCTCATTAGAGTAAGAATTGTATAACTCAGTAATAACTTCTGAAGAAGGAGCATATATAGAAACAGAACTCATCATAATGACTTGTTTGATGTTGTGTCTCTTAATATAAGGGGTTATTTTCTTAAAATTATCAGCATAAGAAGGCTGTGTCTCTTCTCTAATAGGAGGAATTGTAATGATTAACAATTCAGAACCTTTAAGAAAGTAGTCTATATATTCTAAGTTATTGTGGTAAATGTCGATATGATATGGTTTAATATTTAAGTCTTCTAACATATTCATTTTAGAAAGACTTGTAGTAGACCCTTTAATCACGTAATCTCTTTTAAGTAATTGCTCGGCTAAAGGTGTTCCTAACCAACCACATCCAAGAATGCTTATTTGTTTCATAATAAAGGCTATTGTTTTAAAATAGTTATAAAAATAAGCAATTACTTTGTATGGATAAATTTATCTATAGATATTTGATTACGAAATACAAAACAACATGAAAAAATTACTTTTATCCTTAGTCTTGTTTTCATTTGTAGGAGAGGTTTTCTCTACAGCAAATGCACAAGAAACAGAAAAACAAATTGTTACAGAGAATCGTGTGAATGATCCAAAACAGTTTGAAAAGCCTTATGTAATCTTAATCTCTATTGATGGATTTAGATATGATTATATTGAAAAGTTTGATAGCAAGTTTTTAAAGAAATTAGGGGAAGAAGGAGTTAGAGCAGAGTCAATGCAACCATCTTATCCATCAGTTACTTTTCCAAATCATTATACAATTGCTACAGGGTTGTATCCAGCACACCATGGTTTAGTAGGGAATAATATCTTTGATCCAAAGATTGAAGAGCGTTATTCACTTAGAAATTATAAAGCAGTTCACAATCCAGCTTGGTACGGAGGTACTCCATTATGGGTTTTAGCAGAACAACAAGGAATGATGAGTGCTTGTTATTATTGGCCAGGGTCAGAGGCTCCAATTAAAGATACATATCCTTCATATTATTACGGTTATTCAGAGAAGTTTGAAATGGATACACGTATTGCAGAAGTAGTAAAATGGTTGAGTTTACCAGAAGAAAAACGTCCACACTTTATTACTTTCTATTTACCAGAGGTAGATCACGCAGGGCATACGTACGGTCCTGATGCAAAAGAAACAGAAGAGGCAGTACAATATGCAGATAGATCAATTGAGAAATTAGTAGCTGAGGTTAGTAAAACAGGTTTACCAGTGAACTTTGTTGTTGTTTCGGATCACGGAATGCTTGCGTTAGATCAAGAAACGCTATTGCAGTTCCCAATGAAAGTAGAAAAAGATGAGCTTACTTTAGTTAGTAATGGTACTTATATGAGTGTTTTTGTAAACAATAAGAAAGACATCAATAAATGGTATAAAAAGATTCAGAAAGCGGCTGATAGTAAATTGATGAAAGTGTTTAAGAAGGCTGATTTACCAAAAGAGTTTAATTTTGGAGGAGACAATGATCGTTTTGGTAGAGTAGGAGATATTGTTATTACAGCAGAACCACCTTATTACTTTACAAATAGAAAGTTAGCTGGAAGTCATGGTTTTGATCCAAATACAGTTAAAGAGATGCATGCTATTTTTATTGCTTCAGGACCTCAAATTAAAAAAGGAGAGAAGATTGCAACATTTGAAAATGTAGATGTATATCCATTAATAGCTAAGATTCTTGGATTAGATATCACAGAAGAGATAGATGGTACTACTAAGGTAGCAGATCAAGTATTAGTCAAATAAGAAAGAGTAAAATAAAAAAAGGCTTGCAATTGCAAGCCTTTTTTATTGGTATATTTTGGTGTTAGAATTTATATCCAAAACCTAAGTTTAAGTAAATGTTGTGCATTGAGAAAGAGATCGCTTCAAAGTCTTTGTCAAGAACACCATTGAAACCATAAGTCATATCAGCAAATAGTTTGAAATGATTATTCATTTTCCATTCACCACCAACTTGTGTTCCCCATTGGAATCTATTTATTTCTTTAGAAAAGTCATAAGGAGCTCTTGCTTCTCCTTCAAAGTTAATTGCTTCACCAATAGGTGTGTCTTTTCTGAATTGTCCATCAGAAACATATCCATCAAAGTTTTTGTCAATTAACCCTGATAAGTATATACCTCCGTAAACGTTCCATTTTTGGTTTATTTTATAAACTGCAGACACAGGGAAAGTAACATAAGTATTTTTAACGTGAGTGTAAACACGTCCATTGTAGTAACCTGTTAATTCGGTATTGTCTTGTTCAATACGAGTTAAGTAATCTTTTACTCTTGCTCTTGTTTTCATTCCTTTACCTTCAAAACGAACTCCAACACGTACACCCCATTTTTGATCTTCTGTAATCCATTTAGTAGCATTAGCTTCTAAACCTAACTGAAGGGTTGGGTTGTAGCTATCAAGTGTTCTAATTTCTCTTGGTAATCCTAAAGGACTTGCTCCTCCAATACTAAACTGAGCACGAACTTGATAGTCCATATTATCTTTGAAGAAGTTGAGAAAAGCATTTGTATTTTCAGTAGTTAATTCAACTGTTTTTTCTTCAGCTGTTTGTGCAAAACCGATTGAAGAAATAAGTGCAAAAATTGCTATATAAATATATTTCATTATAAAAGTTTGTTAGGATTTAGAATTAGTTGTCTTCAAGAATTAATTCTACTTCATCAATATAAAGTGTACTACCAATAGCACCTCTAAAATCACCACCTTGAATACTTGACGTAAATACAATGGCAATCATATATTCTTTCGTTGAATCGAAGGTTTTTCCTTCAAGAAGTTTAAAAGGAGCTTCAAAAGCAGTCCAAGTATCAGTTTCAGAGTATAAGTTTGAATCTACTCTTGCAACCATTACCATTTTATCACTTTTGAAATTATGATCGCCTGCTAAGAAGTTATTTTTTTCTGTTTTTTCAAAAAGAATAGCATAACCATCCCAAGTATCTTTATCTAAGTCTTTTAATGCAAATTCGTTTTTATTACCAAAGAAATCACCTGCTTTGTATTTATAATAACCTTTTAAAGCAGCAGGTTTTTGTTTTGTATTATAAGGAATACCAAATTTTGGTGATTTTGCAGGAGAGAATATTTCTAATTTAAAACTACCAGCAAAGATATTTCCAGCAGCAATACCAGGCATTTTAAAGACCCCAGACATACTATGATCTAAACCAGTTAATATAGTTTGTAATAATACGCCACTTTTTTTGTAACCATCCAAAGTGACAGTTGTAGGGTATCCACTTGGGTTAGTTAGTTTTAAAGTACCTGCAGGCACTATTGAAAAACCAGAGTTACCACTTGACCAAATAGGGTTTTGTTTTCCGTCACTACCAGGTAAATACTCTAAGAATTCTGTATATACACTAGAATCGTATATTCTATTCGGATCATAAGGTAAAGTATCAGGTGCTTTATTTAAACGATAGTTATCCATTGAAAAGTAAGTAGGGAAATCACTTCTAATAAAAGAAACAGTATA
Source organism: Myroides phaeus (assembly GCF_009799805.1). NCBI lineage: Bacteria > Pseudomonadati > Bacteroidota > Flavobacteriia > Flavobacteriales > Flavobacteriaceae > Myroides > Myroides phaeus. Next base: position 855,675 of record NZ_CP047050.1, on the reverse strand, counting down.
TGTTTTTTTCCATTGCCCACTTTCAGAAGTTACAGTGTATGTTACGGCTTCTTTAGAAAAATCATGTATAGAACCATTTGCAGGGACGATAGTAGAACCAGGAGTAAGTGTGAACTTAGGAGCAAAAGTCATATTATCATTGTTTTGTTTTAATCTGAATACAACAGATTCGTTTTCAATGATAGGGTCAGTTAGCAAAAATTCTTTTTGATTTTCAAAAGTAGCAGCTAAAATATCAGCTCTTTGATCAGCTGCTTCTTCTTTAATACAAGAAGTTAGCATGATTCCTATTAGAGTTAATAGGGAAAAAATTAAGTAGTTTTTTCTCATGGGTTTTATTATGTTAGTTTTTGTTTTATAAAGATTTATCACTCTTTCTAGAAATAAATAGAGATTGATAAATAAAGCTCGCAAAGTTACGACTTTTAAAATGATGGATAGTTTTCGTAAAAAGATATGTATTATTAATGAATTGATAATTATTAGTAGATAATCAATAATTGAAACCTTATGAGTGTTGGTTTTATTGAGGTTTTATTGTGAAACAAGTTCAGAAACATTATTAAATACTTAAAAAAACAAGAATAAACGAACAAGGGACTAAGCAAAATACTTAATCCCTTGTTGGTATTGTGTTAAATGAATTTTCAGTTAGAATGTATATCCGAAGCCCATATTTAGGTAAATGTTATACATTGAGAATGAGATAGCATCAAAGCTACTTTCAAAAAGAGGATTAAGTCCCCAGTTTAGATCAGCAAATAGTTTAAAATGTTTGTTCATTTTATACTCACCACCCAATTGTGTTCCCCATTGAAACCTATTTAAGTTTTGAGAAAAGTTGTAATGTCCTTTGTCGTCACCTTCAAAAGGAACGACTTCACCTATAGGAGTTCCTTCTCTTAATACACCATCATATACATATCCATTAAAGTCTTTGTCTATTAATCCAGAAAAGTAAAACCCCCCGTAAACATTCCAGTTTTCTGTAGCATTAAATACTACAAGCACAGGGAAAGTAACATAAGAGTTTTTCATATTAGTTTTTACGTTTCCAGTGAAGTAACCTTTTGTTTGTTTACCGTGATCTTCGTCAATTTGCGTGTAATAGTTTTTTACTCTGGCATCAGTTTTCATACCTCTTCCTTCAAAGCGTATCCCAGTACGTATTCCCCATTTTTGTTGGTCTGTAAACCACTTGGTAGCATTCGCTTCTAAACCAATTTGCAATGTAGGGTTATAGCTGTTTATTTCTCTAATTTGTGCTGGCATTCCCATAGGGCTACTTCCTCCAATACTAAATTGAGCACGAACTTGGTATGTTATATTTTTATTGAAGAACTCTTTAAAATTTGAAAGTTGTTGTTCTTCTTGTGCAAAAGCAGGTTGTACCGTTAAAAAGATAGAACTTGCAAGTAGAGCTATATATAGTTTTATGTTTTTCATTGTGTCTTATTTAATGTCATATACAAGTTCAATTTCATTTACAATTAAGGTACTTCCTATTGCGCCAGTAAATTCATCACCTTCAATACTGGATGTCATTACAATAGCGAGAACATAGCTTTTTTCAGGGTCAAAAGTTTTACCTGCTACTAACTCGAAGGGAACATTAAATTCAGTCCATTTATCTGTTTCGATACGCTGTTCTTGAGGTACACGTGCAATGGCAACATTTCTTGGATCTTTAAATTGATGTGAACCATCTAAGTAATTCTCTTTAGAACGACTCTCAAATAAGATAGCATAAATATCAAAGTAATCTTTTTTATTAGGTACAGGTTTAAAATATTTATCTGTAACAACATCACCAGCTTTGTATTTAAAATAACCTCTTAATGATTTTGGCATATTTCCTTCATATGGTAATCCAAATCGTGTTGATTTTAGAGGTTTAGATATTCCTGCAAATTGGAAGCTCCCTATAAAAAGGTTTCCCGCAGCAATTGGGTTTTTAGTAATCTCAGCTAATGGTGAGGTATAAACGGTTTGCATTTTGGCAGCAAGACCGCCATTTCTTCCTGGGGCAATACCTGTAGGGTAACTTTCAGGAGGAAGTTTACCTGCGACTGTTGCATAACCAGCGTTACCGCTATCCCAATCATATATTTTATCACCATTAGAGCCATATTCAAAAAAGCGATAGTATCGATCATTATTTGTTAGTTCGGCATTGTTAAATGTATAGCTTGAACTTAGCTCATCAGTAGTAAAGCTAACAGTATAAAGTTTCTTCCAAGTACGATCTTGTGCAGTAATTGTAACTTTTTGAGCTGTACTAAAATCTCTTGTTGTTCCATTTGGAGGGTCCATAGTAGCATTAGGAGATATAATAAAAAAAGGAGATTGTTTTCCTAAGTCTATATTAGATTTGACTTTAAATTCAATTGTTGTATTCGTAATAATAGGGTCTGTTTTTAAATACTCTGAAGGAATATAAGCTTCAAGAATATCTGCATTTGTGTCTAATTCTTCATCTTTATAACAGCTACTCATTATAACAGCTACTGTAAGTAAAGAGGAGATTATTAGTGTTTTTTTCATAATGTAATATTTTTAGAGAATATTTTGAGTCACAAGTTTCTTGCCAATAACTTAAGTGGTTGTAAATATACAAGTTATGTAATTAATGTTCTCTGTATTTTAGGTGTTTTTTGTTTCGTGTTACTTCAGAGAATAAAAAAGTGTTCGGATAATAAAAAGCCGGATTAAGATAATTCCTAATCCGGCTTAAAACTTTCTTTTGAAAGAGTATTATTTTAATTTATTGATTTGATAAAGATCTAAACGTCTATCTTTTTTAATCTTAACACTTCCGTGTTCGTGTAGTTCTTTAAGTAAGTCAACATCCACATCTACGATTAACGTCATCTCTGTATTAGGAGTTGCTTCTGCTTTTACCCCATTTGTAGGGAAAGCAAAGTCAGAAGGTGTTAATACTGCAGCTTGCGCAAACTGTATATCCATATTGTTTACTTTAGGTAAGTTACCAACACAACCTGCAATTGCAACATAGCACTCGTTTTCAATAGCTCTGGCTGCTGCACAGTTTCTTACTCGTGTATAACCATTCTGTGTATCCGTTAAGAAAGGAACGAAAAGGATGTCCATTCCTTGGTCAGAAAGTAAACGAGAAAGTTCAGGGAATTCAACATCGTAACAAATCATAATACCGATTTTACCACAATCTGTATCGAAAGTTTGAATTTTAGAACCACCTGTCATACCCCAATGGTGTACTTCGTTTGGTGTAATATGTATTTTTGCATACATTTCGTAAGTACCATCTCTTTTACATAAGAAACCAACATTATATAATGTACCATCAATTAAATAAGGCATACTACCTGTAATGATATTGATGTTATAAGAAATAGCAAACTCTTGGAATTTCTTTCTAATGTCATCAGTATATCGAGCTAACTCACGAATAGCATCCGCTTCAGATAAGTGATTGTAGTCTGCCATTAATGGAGCTGTAAAAAGCTCAGGGAACATTGCAAAGTCACTTTCGTAATCAGAAACAGCATTGATAAAGAATTCAGCTTGGTCAAAGAATTCTTGTAAATCATTGAATGGTCTCATTTGCCATTGAATAAGCCCCAGTCTAATAACACTTTTTTTAGCATTAATTAATTGAACATCTTTTTCGTAATAGATGTTATTCCATTCTAATAGAACAGCGTATTCTTTAGAACTGATATCTCCTTCTAAATAATTACGCATTAAACGAACCATATGGAAGTCATTCGCCAATTGGAAAGACATCACAGGATCGTGAATTTCTTTTTTTCTAACCTTGTCAAGGTATTGCTTAGGCGTTAATTCCGCGGCATATTTAGAGTAAGTAGGAATACGTCCTGCGAAAATAATTGATTTTAAATTCAATTGTTCACACATTTCTTTTCTTGCGTCATATAAACGTCTTCCAAGTCTTAAACCTCTGTATTTAGGATGTATGAATACGTCAATTCCATATAAAACACTTCCTTCAGGATTATGAGTATTGAAAGTTGAGAATCCGGTGATCTGATCATAAGTATGAGCAGACATAGCCTGCTTTTCATCAATGATTAGTGATAAAGCTGAGCCAACAACAACACCGTCAACTAATACAACTAATTGTCCTTCAGGAAATACTTTTAATAACTGTTCGATTTCATCTTTATTCCAATAAGAATCTTCAAGTCCTTTATAAGACTCTAACATAGATTTCTTTAATTCAAGATAATCGTCAATTTGTAAAGTTCTTAACTCTACTTTATTGATAGTAGTTTCCATATTTATTTTTGTTTTGTAATGTACAAATTATACAAAAGCAATATAACTAAAGAAAATATATTAACATTCAAATATTTGTTAAAAATGGGTGTTATTTTTGATATAGGTTCTGTTGATTAATAAAATTGATATTTTAAAATTAACAAAAACTAAAAATTATGAGTTCATTAAAAAATCGTGTTCAATTAATAGGGCGAGTTGGACAAACACCTGAAGTTAAAGTTTATGGCGAAAATAGAAAAAGGGCATTTTTCTCTATTGCAATTAATGAGGTTTCGTATAATGAAAAAGGAGATAGAATAGAGACAACCCAATGGCACGATATAGTTGTTTGGGGAAAGCGAGCAGAGATTGTTGAAAAGTTTGTTGATAAAGGGAGAGAGGTTGCTGTTGAAGGTAAGTTAGTTAACCGTAGCTTTGAAGATAAAGATGGTAATAAGCGCTATGTTACCGAAATTGATGTTGCTGAGATTTTATTATTAGGCAGCAGCAAGTAAAGTTTTTATTATTTCTGTTATCGCTCAGGCTACAACATAGCTTGAGCGATTTTTTTATGGTATTAGGTTAATTCTGAGGGGCTTTTTAAAAAAAGAGTTAACTTGTGTCACGAAAAAAAAGTTTCTGGTTTTGAACAAGATATTAGTTATAGAAGATGATTTACGCGTTGCAGAATTGTTGCGTCGAAGTCTTGAAGAGCAAAGTTTTGAAGTAGATTTAGCCTATGATGGCTATATGGGGAAGAAATTAGCCTTGCAAAAGGAGTATAGTCTTATAATTACAGATGTAGTTCTTCCTAAAATTAATGGGATAGATTTGTGTAAGGACATCAAAAAGGAGTTGCCTCAGATTCCAATAATTATGTTAACGGCTTTAGGAACAACTGATGATAAAGTAGAAGGGTTTGATGCTGGAGCAGATGATTATTTAGTAAAACCATTTGAGATAAGAGAGCTATATGTTCGAATAAGAGCATTGTTAAAGCGTTTTGAACATTTGCAAACAGCAGAATCAAATGTGTTAAAGTATGCTGACTTGGAATTAGATCTAAATGAGAAATCTTTTAAACGAGGTGGTGTTGATATACATCTTACCCCTAAAGAGTTTAATTTACTACAATATATGATGGAGAACCCGGAAAGGGTACTGTCAAGAACAGAGATTTCAGAGAAAGTTTGGGATACGCATTTTGATACAGGAACAAACTTTATAGATGTTTATATTAACTATTTACGCAAGAAAATAGAGATAGACCCCAATAATAAAATTATTCATACTAAATCAGGTATGGGCTTTATATTAAAAGGCAATGAAAATTAAAGGTAAACTTACTTTATGGTTCACTTTGTTAGTAGCTACAATACTTTTAGTATTTGTGGTTGTTGTTTATTGGTCTTCTTCCAAAAATAGAGAAGTTGAGTTTTTTGAAGTTTTAGAAAAAGAGGGAATAACTAAAGCAAAGCTTTTTTTTGAAGCAAAAGTTAATCCTTCAACACTACATAAGATTTATCGTTTTAACAGTGAAGTAATCAATGAAGTTGAGGTTGCAATTTATGACTTAGATTTTAAATTGTTATATCACGATGCAGAAGAAATTGATAGGGTTAAGGAAACCAAGTCAATGATTGATAAGATTATATCTCAAAAAAGAGTGCATTATTTTCAAGATGACTGGCAAGTTATTGGAATGGTTTATTCTTATAATGGTAAGGACTATGTATTAACAGCAACGGCTTTAGATGAATATGGGTATGTAAAAATGCACAACTTGTTTTTGACCATTACCTTGTTAACTATTGTGTCGTTAATAGTTATTTATATCTGTGGAGGATTGTTTGCTGATCGTGTATTATTACCGATCAAAGTAATGAATAAAGAGGTAAATAATATAACAGCTACAAATTTAGACCTTCGTATTAGTACAGAAAAGAACAGAGACGAATTAGGAGCTTTAGCTAATAATTTTAATGTAATGTTGGATCGTTTAGAGCAATCTTTTGATGCTCAAAAACAGTTTGTCTCTAATATATCTCACGAGTTGCGTACACCATTAGCTGCAATTATAGCAGAGCTTGAATTAGCATTAGTAAAAGAGCAAGAGGTTGATGCTTATGTAAAGACGATTGAAAATGCATTAGCAGATTCTAAAAAGATTGTTCGATTATCAAATAGCTTACTTGATTTTGCAAAAGCCAGTTATGATCCAACAGAGATTGTTTTTAAATCTGTTAGAATGGATGAGGTTGTTTTAGATGCTTGTCAGAAACTACAAAAAAGTAATCCAACTTATAAGTTCAACTTTGTGATTGATGAAAAGATAGATAGTGAAGAAATGGTTTCTATAAAAGGAAATAGTTATCTGTTAGAAGTTGCGATAATGAATTTGTTAGAAAATGCGTGTAAGTTTTCTAAAGATCAACAATGTAAAATATCAATTTCGAATACAGAAAATAAATTAAGGATAATAGTTGCCGATGAAGGAATAGGTATGAGTAGGGAAGATTTAGATAATCTTTTTACTCCTTTTTATCGAGGAGAAAATGGTAAGCTAATTGATGGCAATGGAATAGGACTTTCGTTGACTCATAAAATTATAAGGTTACATCAAGGAACAATTGATGTACAATCACAAGTAAACAAAGGAACAATATTTACTGTTACAATATAAATGATTTTTTGGTCATATAAAGGCACTCTATTGAAGAGTGCCTTTTTTGTTTTATAGAATCCTAATAGAATTCTAATTTTTTTCTAAAAGCTTTCTAATAGCCATCGGAGGCTTATTCCTCTACTTTTGCCAAGTCAAAAAAAACAGAAGTTATGGAATTAGAGTCCTTTTTTAAGACGAATGATTGTTAAACTTTCTTTCTGATCCTCATTGAGCAATGATTATTAAGAAAGAATAAAAAGTTGTTATTATGTTGATTTCAGTATTTATAGGAAGATTAGCGTTAGCCTTTGTTTTAGGGGCTTTAATTGGCGCAGAAAGACAAGTAAGACAGAAAAGTGCGGGATTAAGAACCAATACATTAGTATGTATAGGAGCAGCCGGATTTGTATTGATGTCTTATCAAATAGGAGGGACTGCAGTAGGTAGAGTAGCATCATATGTTGTGAGTGGAATCGGTTTTTTAGGAGCTGGTGTGATTATGAAAGATGGCTTTAGTATAAGAGGACTCAATACAGCTGCTACAATTTGGTGTTCTGCCTCTGTAGGTTCAATGTGTGGGGTAGGACTGTGGCAAGAGGCTATTGTAATGGCTGTTTTAATTGTAAGTGCCCATTTATTATTACGACCAATAGGAACATTGATGAATAAGATGTCGTTTGAAAGTGATATAGATTCATCAGAGGTTCACTATGAAATAGTAGTAGGGTGTAAAGAAGAAGTTGAAAATCACATTCGAGTGATGGTTTTAGAAAGTTTAAAAAAGCAAAGGGAGTTGCAATTGCGATCTTTAAAAAGTACAGACAATGGTAATCCTGCTTTTTCATATCTCAAATTTGAAATCTATTGTTTAGGTCGAAAAGACGATATTTTAGAAAAAGTGACGAGTAAAGTTTCTTTGGAATATGGAGTTTCTGAAGTGACTTGGGAGTTGACTACTTACTAACCTTTAAAACTGAATGTGATGAGATTATATAAAAATGAAAAAGTAACATTGAGAAAAATGGCTCAAGATTTTCAAGGATTAGATCAAATGATGCTGATGGTGCCAGTATTGAAAAAGATGCCAACAGTAGATGTTAGTGAAGCAATTAGTTTAATGGATAATAAAGACTTGCTGATTTTATTCAATGAGTTTAGTAAAGAAGAGCAAGGAGAAATCTTTGCTGAGTTTCCATTAGTAAAGCAATTATCTTTTTTCCAACAAGTGAGTAAGAAGTTGTTTTCAAAGATTTTTGAAGAAATGCCTTCTGATGCACGCGCTGATTTATTTCAGTTATTGACACAACAAGAGCAAGTTGATTTATTACCTTTTTTAAACAAGAAGATTAGAGAAGATGTACTTGCTTTGAGTTCTTATCCAGCAGATACAGCAGGAGGGATTATGATAACAGATTTTGCGACAGTTTCTAAGAGTATGAGTTGTTTTGAGGCAATTCAGAAAGTAAGGAGAGATGCTCCGTCTAAAAAGACAATCTACTATGTGTATGTAGTTAATGAAGATCAAACTTTAGTTGGGTTTATTACTTTAAAAGATTTGATAATTGCAGAGCCAGATGTATTAGTTGAGGAAGAATTACATAGTGATTTTGTTTTCGGTTTTGTAAGTGAATCAAGTGAGAGTGTAGCAAAGAAAATAGATAAATATGAATTAGTTGCATTACCAATTATAAATGATAAAAAGCAATTAGTTGGTATAGTAACACACGATGAAGCGATAGATGTTATTCAGGCAGAGCATACTGAAGATATGGAGCGCTTTATGGGTATAATGAGTAGTAATGAAGAGGTAGATTATAATGGAACAACAACTTTTGGTCATTTTAAGAAACGAGTTGTGTGGTTAGTAACCTTAGCGATTGTAGGAATTATATCAGGAATTATTATTCATAGTTATGAAGGTGCATTAGCACAGATGATGATACTTGCTTTGTATATGCCAATGGTTGCAGATACAGGAGGAAATGCAGGAAGTCAATCTGCAACAGTTATCATCAGAGCATTGGCGTTAGGACAAGTAACACTAAAGTCTTGGGCAAAGGTTTTGTGGAAAGAAACAAGAATTGCTTTAATGCTTTCAGTTTGTTTAGGATTGTTAGCATTTGCAAAAGTTGTTTTCTTGAGTTGGGAAACAGAAATACCAGTGGCTTATTCTTTAGTGAGCATAGGAGGAGTAATTGCATTAGCTCTTTCACTTCAAGTTATTTCGTCAACAATTATTGGGGCAACATTGCCTTTAATAGTTAGAAAGTTTGGAGGAGACCCTGCAGTTGTTGCGAGTCCGGCAATTACAACGATTGTTGATATTTCAGGTTTGTTAATTTATTTCAGTTTAGCAGCTTATTTCTTCAATTTAAAGTAGCATAATTATTGTAGTTAAGAATAAAAACAAAAACTAATGAAAAAAGCACGATTTAGATGTGATTTGTCTTCAGAAGGCTGATTATTCTTAAAAAGGTAGGAGATATTTAAGGATAACTCCTTGTTTTTGAGTAATTTTAATGTCATTTTAAGAGTGATGTTAAAAAAGAATAAAAAATAAATACAAATAAAAAAACAAACATAATGGCTAAAACATTGAAACTTGCTGGAATTTTAGGAGTAAGTGTGTTACTAAGTTTTTGTTCAGAAAAGAAAGAACAAGCAGGTGATGCAGCCCAATACAGCGTAGAGAATCAGGTTATCTCCTTGACAGAAAATTCAAATTTAAAAAGTAAAATAAAAACTGATATCGTTTCAGAAGAACAATTCACTTTTGATTTGGTTACTGCAGGAATAGTTAAAGCTATTCCAAACCATTATGCTGAGATAGCATCTCCTTTTTCAGGACGAATTGTAAAGTCTTTTATTAAGTTAGGACAGAAGGTAAGTATAAATACACCACTTTTTGAAGTGTCTTCTCCAGATTATTTTGAAGCTCAAAAAGATTATTTTGATTCAAAACAAGAGTTTAAGCAAGCAGCATTGAACTTAAAAAGACAAGAAGACTTGTTAAATAATGGAGTAGGAGTTAGACAAGAGTTTGAAGAGTCTGAAACAGAATATTCAATTGCTAAAGCTGCATTTGACAATGCTAAAGCTGCATTGGCAATTTATAATGTAGATGGAAATTCATTGGTATTAGGACAAGCATTAACTGTTCGTTCTCCAATTAATGGTGAAGTACTTGAAAACAATATTGTATTAGGACAATATATTAACGACGATGCAGACCCAGTTGTAAAAATTGCTTCGTTGAGTAAAATATGGATTGTAGGTAAAATTAAAGAGAAGGATATTCAACACTTAGCAAAATTGAACAAGGTACAAGTTGAATTAGCTGCTTATCCAAATCAACCAATGGAAGGTATTATTTATCACGTGAATGAAATTGTTGATGAAGAAACAAGAAGTATTGACGTGCTAATTGAGGTAGATAATGAAAAGCGTATTCTAAAACCAGGAATGTATGTGAATGTTCGTTTTATCGATCAACCAGAAGAAGTTATTTTAATACCATCAAGAGCTGTGTTACAAGGAGAAGACGATTCTTTCGTTTTTGTGAAAGTAGATACAAACAAATACAAAAAGAAAAAAGTTGTAATTGGTGGAGTATCTGGTGATAAAACAGTGATTTTATCAGGGTTAGGAAAAGGTGATGAAGTTGTGAGCGAAGGAGGAATTTACTTACCTCAATCTTATTAATTTATAAAGGAACGCAGTAATGAAAAAAAATATAATTGACATCGCTATCCATAAGAGATGGCTTGTCGCTGCATTGTTTGTGTTACTTTGTATTTTCGGATATTATTCTTGGAAACAATTGTCTGTAGAGGCATATCCAGATATTGCAGATACAACATCACAAGTAGTAACGCAGGTGCCAGGATTAGCAGCAGAGGAAATAGAATTACAAATTACTATTCCAATTGAACGTGCTTTGAATGGTATGCCAGGTATGCACGTAATGCGTAGTAATAGTACTTTTGGATTATCTATGATTACGATTGTATTTGAAGATGGTATTGAAGACTATTTTGCAAGACAACGTATTCAAGAACGATTAAATGATGTTGAGCTACCGTATGATGCAACACCAGAACTTGATCCGCTAACATCTCCAATTGGAGAGGTATATCGTTATATTATTGAAGGAGAAGGATATAGTTTACGCGAGTTAACAGATATACAGAACTTTATGATTATTCCAAAGTTAAATCAAGTGCCAGGTGTGGCAGAGGTTACTAACTTTGGAGGAGTTACAACTCAGTTCCAAATTGAATTAGATCCGCATAAATTAGAGCAATATGGATTGTCTTTAAGTGATGTAACAGAGACAATTGAGGAGAATAACGTAAATGCAGGAGGTAGTGTATTAACAAGAGGAGATTTAGGTTACGTAGTTCGTGGTATTGGATTAGTAAAAGACCTTGAGGACCTTGGTAAAATTGTTGTTAAGGCAGAGAATGGTATTCCAGTTTTTTTAAATGATTTAGGTCGTTTAAAGTATGGAAATGTTGAAAGAAAAGGTGTTTTAGGATACACTGATAAAGAACGTAATTACTCAGATAGTATTGAGGGAATTGTCCTATTGTTAAAAGGAGAAAATCCTTCTATTGTATTAGAACAAATACACGTTTATGTAGATGAACTAAATAATGGGTTATTACCAGAAGGAGTTAAAATACATACGTTTTTAGATAGAACAGATTTAGTTGATACAACATTACATACGGTTTCTACAACATTGATTGAAGGAATTAGCTTAGTAATTATAGTATTAATTGTTTTCTTAGGTAGTTGGAGAGGAGCATTATTAGTTGCTATTACAATTCCAATTTCATTGTTGTTTGCATTTATAATGATGCATTTCACTAATATTCCAGCTAACTTATTGTCTTTAGGAGCTATTGACTTCGGTATTATTGTAGACGGTGCTATTGTAATGATGGAATCCATACTGAAGAAAAGGGAAGATAATCCAAAGGAAGAATTAAAGGAGAAGTCAATTGGTGAGCGAACAAAAGAAGTTGCTAAGCCTATTTTCTTTGCTACGTTGATTATTATCACAGCATATTTACCATTATTTGCTTTTGAACGTGTAGAAAAGAAATTGTTTACACCAATGGCATTTACAGTTGGTTATGCTTTAGTTGGAGCATTGTTAGTTGCCCTGATCTTAATTCCTGGTTTAGCTTATGCTGTTTATAGAAAGCCAAGAAAAATATATCACAATAAATGGTTAGAGAAACTAACAGCTTTATATCACAATCGAATTATCAAGATTGTAGATAAGCCAAAGCAAGTTTTCGCACCTTTATTAGTTGTCCTTGCTATTACTGTAGGATTAAGTATAAAGGTAGGAAAAGACTTTTTACCACCTTTAGATGAGGGGTCTATATGGTTACAAGTAACATTGCCGCCTGGTATTTCATTAGAAAAATCAAAAGAGCTAAGTGATACGCTAAGAGCAAGAACAATGAAATATGAAGAGGTTACATACGTGATGGTTCAAGCAGGAAGAAATGATGATGGTACGGACCCGTTTACTCCTTCTCACTTCGAGTGTTCTGTAGGTATTAAACCTTATAAAGAATGGCCTCGCGGAAAAACAAAAGATGATTTAATTGAAGAACTTGCTGCAGAATATGAGTCATTACCTGGGTTTACAGTTGGTTTTGCACAACCAATGATTGATGGGGTAATGGATAAAATATCAGGAGCACATAGTGAATTAGTGGTTAAAGTTTATGGAGAAGATTTCCACGAAACAAGACGTATTGCTAATGAAGTGTTAGAAACATTGAAAACAGTAGATGGAGCAGTAGATTTAGCAATTGACCAAGAACCACCATTACCACAATTACAAATTCACGCGAATAGAGATAAAATTGCTCAGTATGGATTAAACGTTTCAGATGTAGCAGAGTTAATTGAGGTGGCTATTGGAGGTAAAGCAATTTCTCAAATCTTTATTGGAAATAAGGTTTATGATATTAGTGCGAGATATACAGAAGAGAGTAGAAATACACCTGAAAAGATTGCTAACTTAATGTTGACATCAAGTACAGGAGCTAAGATTCCACTTTCACAAGTTGCTGATGTTAGAACAAGTACAGGAGAAAGTACAATTACAAGAGAGATGAATAGACGTCACTTAACTGTTAAGTTAAACGTGCGTAATCGTGATTTAGCGTCATTGTTAAAAGAAGCTCATCAAAAGATTGAAGATAACGTAACTTACGATCACGAGAAGTTTCAAGTTGAATGGGGAGGACAGTTTGAAAACCAAAACCGTGCTTATAGTCGTTTAGCTGTAATTATTCCTTTGACTTTGTGTTTGATGTTTGTATTGTTATACGGTGCTTTTGGACAGTTTAGACAAGCAGGATTGTTGATGATTGTTGTACCATTAGCATTATTTGGAGGTATGTTAGCTCTGAATGTTAGAGGAATGTCTTTAAACGTTTCTTCTGCAGTAGGATTTATTGCTCTATTTGGGGTGGCTATTCAAAATGGGGTAATTATGATATCCCACATCAATGACTTACGAAGAAAAGGAACAGCATTGAAAGAAGCAGTTTTACTTGGGGCAGAACAACGTTTTAGACCAGTATTAATGACTGCTACGGTAGCTGTATTAGGATTATTCCCTGCTTCATTAGCAACAGGAATTGGTTCTGATGTTCAACGTCCATTGGCAACAGTAATTGTTTATGGATTGTTGTTTGCAACTATCTTGACACTATTTGTTTTACCTGCTCTTTATTATTTAGTAGAGCGTAAATGGGGAAAAGACAGTGATTTTACAGAAGAGGCAATGGAAGAAAATTAGTATCAGATATGAAAGTTTTTAAAAAATATATACAAGCAAGTTTATTAATGTTTTTCTGTAGTGGAGCGGCTTTTGCACAGCTTCACACAGAAGAGCATACCAATAAAACTGTATTAACTTACCAAGAGTTTTTGAGTAAGATGGCAGCAAATAACTTAAGTTATGCTGCAGAGAAATACAATATTGATATTGCTGAGGCTGAGGTTCAAGCGGCAAAAGTATTTCCAGATCCTGAATTAAGTTTTGGTTGGACTGATAATCAACAAAAACGTATGCAGATGGGGTATGGTTTTGAAGCAGAATTGTCTTGGGATCTTGAATTGGGAGGAAAGAGAAAAGCGAGAAAGAACTTAGCAAAAGACCAAAAGGTATTAGCAGAGTTAGAATTGCAAGAGTTTTTTCAAACACTTCGTGCAGAATCTACAATCGCATTCTTAGAAACATTGCAAAATAAGATGCTTTTCGATATTCAAAAAGACTCTTATGAATCAATGTTACAAGTAGCTAAATCAGATAGTATTCGTTTTTCATTAGGACAAATTAGTAAAGTAGACGCTATTCAAAGTAAATTGGAAGCTAAGTCTATGTGGAACGATTTACAAGATGCAGATGATACTTGGGAGAATAGTCTTGTTGAAATTAGAAATATAATCAGTGCAAATAGAAATGATTCGGTTTATATTCCAAAAGGAGAGTTTAATAAATTTGACCGTTTGTTTGATTTGAATGAATTGATTGTTACTGCACAAAATAATAGAGCTGATTTCTTAGTAGCTCGTCAAAATAAAGTTGTGGCTGGTAGACAAGTTTCTTTAGCAAGGGCAGAACGTGTGATCGACTTAGGGTTAAACGTAGGAGTAGAGAACAACTCATTTGTTAAAAATGCAGTTGCTCCAACACCTGGGAATACTGCTGTTAAAGCAGGAATATCTATTCCACTTAAGTTTTCTAATAGAAAAGACGCTGGTTTAAAAACAGCATTATATGAAGAAAGACAAGCAGACTTAGAATATAACGCTATTGAGTTAGAACTTGAAAAAGAGATAACACAGGCTTATAGAAATTACTTAACGAAACAAAAACAAATTTTCCGATTTGAAAATGGTATGTTAAGCGAGTCTAAGGAAGTTTTTGAAGGTATTAAATATAGCTATCAACGTGGAGCAAGTAGTTTATTGGAAGTGTTAGATGCACAACGTACTTATAACGAAACACAGCAAGCGTACGCAGAAACATTATTTGGTTATGCAGAAGCATTAGTGGAGTTAGAGAAAGCAGTAGGTATTTGGGACATTGATTTTTAAGAAAAGTAAGTTATGAGAAATCTAATATTAAGTTTTTGTGTGTTAGCAGGAATAACAACTGCAAGTGCTCAAAATATAAATGATGAAGTAAAAGGACGTACTACATTTGCTGTAAAGGTAGGGTGGTTACAATCTACTTTAAAAGGCAATGATGTTGACTATTTAGCAGTAGATGGTAAAGTAGATGCTCGTAATAATTTTTTTGCAGGTGTTAGTGTAGATAATAGTATAGGTAAACACTTTGGGTTGAAACACGAGTTATTTTACCAAAATCACGGAGCGGGTTTTAATAGAGAGATTGAAGATGAAGTAATCAGTGCAAAGTTAGAAATGCATAGTTTACGTTTAAACCCAATCAGTGCTGTTTTTAAAGTAGAAGGATTACAAGTATATGTAGGTCCGTATGTAAATATGCTATTAAATTCATCAATAACAGCTATTGATGAGGAAGGAAATTCTTATAAAGATCATTCTATTTTTGGAGGTATTGACGATGATCAAGAAGATAGTAAGTATTTGCAAAAAATGGACTACGGTATTGTTGCTGGTATAGAATATCAATTCAAATTTGGTTTGCTTGTAGGAGCTAACTTCTCAAGAGGTTTTGCAAGTTTGTTTGATAATGCTAATACATTTGGTGTAGAAGAAAACACAGGAATGTATGATAAGAAAATCTACAATCAAAACTTCGGTGTTTTTGTAGGATATAAATTTTAAGTAAGTTGTTAGAATTAAAAAAAAGGCAATCTCAATCAGTTGAGGTTGCCCTTTTCTATTATAAAAGAATATCTTTTACCTCAGATAATTTCTTAATTGTTTTGAAGTTTGGGTGATTTATTTCGTGGTCAATATGTTCGTGTAGCCAAGTTGTGTGAAATGGCACGTGAACTGCGTGTCCACCTAATTCTAATACAGGTAATACATCCGAACGCAGCGAGTTTCCAATCATAATAAACTCTTCAGGTTGAATGTCTAATCTTCCTAATAATTTTTGATAGTCGATTTCTTCTTTATCAGTCATTACTTCAATATGATGAAAATAAGGACCTAATCCAGAATGATGTAGTTTTCTATGTTGGTCTTTCAAATCACCTTTGGTAGCGACAACTAATTTATATTTAGACTTTAATTCCTCTAAAACGTCTTCAACTTCATCAATTAATTCGATAGGCTTAGTTAAAAGCTCTTTTCCAATAATAATTATTCTATCAATGACCTTTTGGTTTACTGTACCTTTAGAAATTTTGTATGCAGACTCTATCATTGAAAGGGTAAAGCCTTTAATTCCATAACCATATAATGGTAGGTTGTCTACTTGTGTTTTAAATAACACCTGAGAGATGCTCTGATGAGTTAGGAAGTCTTCCATTAAGATACAAAACTGTTTCTCCGCTTCGTTAAAATAGGGCTCATTGACCCATAGTGTATCGTCAGCGTCAAAAGCTACTACTTTAATTGATTTCATCTGTTGATTTTTTATGTAAGTTTGATTGCAAAGGTACAGATATTATAGCGTTTACACTTATCTATAATGCTGTAAGTGTTGTGTGATTTATATAAATTGCTGTTATTTTTTAATTGATAACATTAAATTAATGTATCTTATGATGTGAAGAATTACTTTGTTGTTGTTTCAATAAAAAGTTGAGAAAACTAACTTTTTATTGAAATTATGATAGAAACGGACTGGAGTTTGATAGTTTTGTATAATAAGGAAAAGAAACACTTATCACAATAATATAAATTGAGTTTACAGATGAATTTAAAAACAACTTTATTTGCAGCTATTGGTTGCATATTTTCACTTTCTGCAGTAGCAAATGAAACGTTACCAAAGCCCAAATTAGTAGTTGGTGTTGTAGTTGACCAAATGAGATGGGACTACTTATACCGTTATTATGATCGCTATTCTGACAATGGATTTAAGCGTTTGTTGAATGAAGGATTTTCAAGTGAAAATACTTATATAGATTATGTTCCTACTTACACAGCAATCGGACATAGTACAATCTATACAGGAAGTGTGCCTGCTATTCACGGTATCGCTGGTAATGACTTTATTATCCAAGCAACAGGTGAAAGTATGTATTGTACACAAGATGATAATGTACAAGGAGTTGGTGGTGGAGCAGGTAAGATTGGTAAACAATCGCCTAAGAACTTATTAGTTTCTACTGTAACTGACCAATTGAGATTGGCAACTAATTTTAAATCGAAAGTAATTGGTATTGCAATTAAAGACCGTGGTGGTATTCTTCCTGCGGGGCATTTCGCAAATGCTGCTTATTGGTTAGATGGTACAACTGGAGATTGGATTACGAGTACATATTATATGAAAGACTTGCCGAAATGGGTTAATTCTTTCAACAAGCAAAAGTTAGCTGATAAATACTTTAAGAATGGATGGAATACTTTATACCCTATTGATTCTTACGTATTAAGTACAGCTGATGATAATTTATATGAAGAACCTTTCAAAGGAGAAGAGAAACCTGTGTTCCCACGTAATTTAGTGCAATTAAAAAAGGACAATGGTTATGATTTAATCAAAGCGACTCCTTTTGGTAATAGCTTAACTTTAGATTTCGCAAAAGCAGCGATTGAAAGTGAAAAAATGGGTGCTAATGTCGATGGAGCAATTGACTTTTTAGCTGTTAGTTTATCTTCTACAGATTATGTTGGACACCAGTTTGCTATTAATTCTATTGAGGTAGAAGATACTTACTTAAGACTTGATGCTGATATTGCTTCTTTCTTAGCTTATCTTGATGAGAAAGTAGGAAAAGGTAATTATACTTTCTTTTTAACTGCTGATCACGGTGCTGCACACAATCCTAAATATTTTGCAGATCAAAAAGGTAACGCTGGTTATTTTAATACGGTAGAAGCAAAGAAAGTATTAAACGAGAAATTGCAAACTAAATTTAAACACGAAGGAATTATCAAAAGTTTGACAAACTATCAAGTGCACTTAAACAATGCTTTAATTGAAAAAGAAGGTCTTGATGAAGAAGATATAAGAGAATTCATTGTAAGAGAGTTTAAAAAGATTGAGGGTATTGCTTTCGTAACTGATATGGATAAAGCAGCAACAGCGAGTATTCCACAGAAGATAAGAGAACGTATTGTAAATGGTTACAATATCAAGAGAAGTGGTGTAATTCAATATATTTTAGAACCACAATGGTTTAGTGGGAAAAAAGACGGAAAAGGAACTACACACGGTACTTGGGGATCTTATGATGCACATATTCCAGCTGTTTTTATGGGGTGGGGAGTTAAACCCGGTAAAACTTTACGTGAAACACATATGACAGATATTGCGCCTACAATTGCTGAAATATTGAAAATAGAAGTGCCTAATGGAAATATAGGAACTCCAATTCACGAAGCTGTTGAAGTAAAATAAGAATAATTACTATTATAGTTTGAACCCACATATTGATAAAATATGTGGGTTTTTTAATTAAAATGAGTTTAAATTGTCTTAGATACAATTTTATTTTTAGCTTTGGTAATTACTTACAAAAAACACCAAGGTATATGAAAAAAAGGTATTTACTTTTTGGTTTTATATTTTCTATGAGTGCTTCTTTACAAGCTCAATATAAAACTGTTACAAAGAAAGATGCAAACGGATTTACATATGAATACGTTGAAAATGACCCATCAAAGGCAAGAGTTTATACATTAGGTAATGGACTAAAGGTTTATTTAGCTCAAAATCACGACGAACCACGTATTCAAACTTATATACCTGTTAGAACTGGATCTAATAATGACCCTGAAGATAGTACTGGTTTAGCTCACTACTTAGAGCATATGGTATTTAAGGGAACTTCTAAATTAGGAACTGTAAATTGGGAAGTAGAGCAAGAGTTGTTAAAACAAATTTCTGATCTATATGAGCAACACAAAGCAGAAACAGATCCAGAAAAGAAAAAAGAACTTTATAAAAAAATAGATGCTATTTCTAAAACTGCATCTCAATATGCTGTTGCAAATGAGTATGACAAAGCTGTTGCTTCAATTGGAGCATCAGGAACAAATGCTCATACTTGGTTTGATGAAACAGTATATAAAAACGTTATCCCATCTAACGAATTAGAGAAATTCTTAGTTGTTGAGAAAGAGCGTTTTTCTGAATTAGTATTGCGTTTATTCCATACGGAATTAGAAGCAGTATATGAAGAATTCAACAGAGGACAAGATAATGACTATTGGGCTTCACACGAGGCTATGATGGCTTTATTATTCCCAGAATCTCACTACGGTACACAAACTACTATCGGTACTTCTGAGCACTTGAAAAACCCTTCAATGGTTGCAATTCACAATTATTTCAATCAATACTATGTTCCTAATAATATGGCAGTAGTATTAGTTGGTGATTTGGAATTTGAACCTACAATTAAGTTGGTAAATGCGTATTTCGGTTCTATGAAAAAAGCAGTACAACCTACTGAGTATGTAGCACAAGAAAAACCATTAACTAAGATTCAAGTTAAAGATATTTATAGCCCACAAAGTGAGCGTGTTGAAATTGGTTTCCGTTTAGGAGGAGTTAAAACACAAGATGCTGTTTACTTGAATTTAATTGATATGTTGTTAAGCAACGGTCAAGCAGGGTTAATTGACTTAGACATTAACCAAAAACAAAAAGCATTATATGCAGGAAGTTCTCCAATGGTTATGAAGGACTATTCTGTTCACCAATTAACAGGTATGCCAAATGAAGGACAGACTGTAGAAGAGGTGAAAGACTTGTTATTAGGTGAGATTGAGAAATTAAAAAGAGGAGAGTTTGACGAATGGTTGTTAGAAGCTGTAGTTAATGATTTCCGTAAAAACTCAATGCAAGCTTTAGAGAGTAATGATGCAATGGCAACTGAAATGTACCAAGCTTTCATTCATGGAAGAACTTGGGAAGAGGCTGTTTCTGATTTAGAAAGAATGTCTAAAGTAACGAAGCAAGACGTTATTGACTTTGTTAAGAAAAACTACGCAGATAACTATGTTGTTATTTACAAGCGTCAAGGGGAGAACAAAGACTTAGTACGTGTTGAAAATCCTGGTATTACACCAATTGACTTAAACAGAGATAGCGAATCTAAATTCTATTCAGACTTTAAAGCAATCGGAGTTGAAGAAATTAAACCAGTATTTGTAGATTTCGATTCTGCTATTAAAAAGGATAAGATCGGAAAAGTAGGAGGGAAATTATATTTTATTAAGAATACAACAAATGAACTTGCTACAGTAACTTATATTACTCCAATTGGATCAGATAATGACAAAAAATTATCTTTAGCAATTAGCTATTTAGACTATTTGGGAACAAGTAAATACTCTGCTGCAGATATTAAGAAAGAGTTTTACAAATTAGGTGTTGAGTACAGCTTAAATGCAGGTACAGATAAAACATACATTACTTTAAAAGGTCTTAAAGAAAATATCCCAGCTGGTATTAAATTATTAGAGCATTTGGTAACTGACGCTAAAGCTGATGCAGACGCTTATGCTAATATGGTTGACCAAATTTTAAAAGCTCGTTTTGATGCAAAATCAAGCAAGGGAGGAATTCAAAGAGCGTTAAATAGCTATATTGTTTCTAACGGTGAGTTAAGTAGATTTAAAGATATCTTAAGCGAAAAAGAACTTAAGAATATCAAACCAGAAGAATTAGCTTCATTAGTACGCGGATTCTTTGATTATAATCAAGATGTTTTCTACTACGGAAATGATTTGAAAAATACTCAAAAAGCTATTGTAGATAACCATAATTTAGGAAAAGGTAAAAAAGTACCTGCTGCTAAAGTATATGCTGAGCCAGCTACAGACGGAACATTGTATTTTGCTCCTTATGATATGGTACAAGCTGAAATTTCTTATAGAGGTAGAGAGCATAAGTTTGATAAAAACTTATTAGCTACGAGTAATGTATTTAACAACTATTTCGGAGGAGGAATGGCTTCTGTTGTTTTCCAAGAAATTCGTGAGTCTAAATCATTAGCTTATTCTGCATATGCATATTATATGAATGCAGGTAAAGCTGATAAACACAACTACGTAATGGCTTATGTAGGTACACAAGCAAACAAATTGCCTCAAGCTGTTGATGCAATGATGGAGTTGATGAATGATATGCCACAAGCAGAGAATCAATTTGAGAATGCTAAAAACTCTGTGTTGAAAAGTATCGCTACACAACGTTATACAAAAGCTCAAATATTCTACTATTGGTTGTCTTTACAAGAAAAAGGAATTGATTATGATATCAACAAAGATATCTTTGGTCAAGTTGAAAAAATGTCAATGACAGATTTAGTAGATTTCTTTAATAAATACGTAAAAGGTAAATCGTTTAACGTTGGTTTATTAGGTAAGAAAGAAAATCTTGACTGGGAAGCAGTTAAGAAAATGGGTAATGTAAAAGAGTTGAGTTTAGAAGACTTATTCGGTTACTAAGATTCGTTTAAATAAATATAATCCCCTAAGGAGTTATCTTATAAACTCTTTAGGGGATTTTTTGTGTTTATAGGTGAAAGGTCAATTGCTAAATAGGGAGTGTTAGAAAGGCTATAAGTACAATAGACTGAAGATAAGTAGAAAGCGGAAAAGCATTGTTTTTTTGAAGGTTATTGTTGCTTTAAGAGAGCTTTGGATAAGGGTAAACACTCTTATTCAAGACAAGTTTGTGATATGTATAGATGGAGGTGTTTCTATTCCTCAGGTATGTATAGTAGAGAGGAAAAGATAGTTCTGTTTTATTTCAGATGAAATTTTAATAGTGTACAAGGTTGTTTTTCAAAGCGTAAGAACAAGCGGTGTAATTAGGGATGGCAAAGTATAAAAAAATATTGCAACTGATTGTTACCTATTGTATTAATGTTTTTTTCAACATTGAGGTAGCAATCAATTGCAATAAATGAATAGACTATTAACGTCTAATTATCTTTGTCTAATAATTCAGCCATTTCTAAGGCCTGTTTGATAGATTTAATATTCTCAAAAGTTAGTAATAACCTCAAACCTGTTTTGGTTTGTTTTTCTTTCATTTTGCACAAATTAGCGTGTTGCTGTACAAATAATAGGGCTTTTCTAAACTTAGAAGATTGATAGTATTCAGATTGTTGGTCTCCTAAGAAGTAACAAATCATTTTACCTTGTTTTAAGACTACTTTTTCAATCCCCATATTAGAAGCGTGCCATTTTATTCTAAGGCTGTTTAAAAGGGCTATAGCTTGCTTAGGAAGAGGTCCGAATCGGTCAATCAATCGTTGTTCGTATTCTTGAAGAACTTTTTCTGTTGTAATTGTACTTAACTCATTATACAGATTTAGTCGTTCAGTAATATTGTTGATATATTCATCAGGGAACAGAATTTCGAAATCAGTATCAATTTGAGTGTCTTTTACAAACACTTTGTTTTCTTCTGTATTCTCATCAGCGTATAAGTCTTTAAACTCGTTTTGTTTTAATTCCTCAATAGCTTCTTGCATAATCTTTTGATAGGTTTCAAAACCGATTTCATTGATGAAACCACTTTGTTCACCTCCTAAGATATCTCCTGCTCCACGAATTTCTAAATCCTTCATCGCAATGTTTAATCCACTACCAAGTTCACTAAATTGCTCTAAAGCCTGTATTCTCTTACGAGCTTCTTCTGTCATTGCAGAATAAGGAGGGCAGATGAAATAACAGAACGCCTTTTTATTACTACGACCTACACGACCTCTCATCTGGTGTAAGTCAGAAAGTCCAAAGTTATTTGCATTATTGATTAGAATGGTGTTGGCATTCGGTACGTCTAAACCACTTTCAATGATTGTTGTAGCAACTAAAACGTCAAATTCCCCATTCATAAATGAAAGCATTAACTCTTCAAGCTTTTTACCTTCTAATTGTCCGTGACCAATACCAACTTTAGCATCTGGTACAAGGCGTTGAATCATTCCAGCAACTTCGCGGATATTTTCAATTCGGTTGTTGATAAAATAAACTTGTCCCCCTCTTTCAATCTCATAAGCAATAGCATCTCTAATAATCTCTTCATTAAATCCAATTACATTAGATTCAATCGGATATCTATTAGGTGGAGGAGTCGTGATGATAGATAAGTCACGTGCAGCCATTAAAGAGAACTGTAACGTTCTCGGTATCGGTGTAGCTGTAAGAGTTAGTGTATCTACGTTCTCAGATATTGTTTTCAACTTATCTTTCACGGCAACCCCAAACTTTTGTTCTTCATCAATAATTAATAAACCAAGGTCTTTGAATTGTACACCTTTGTTTACTAATTGATGCGTTCCGATTAAGATGTCGATTTGCCCATCAGCTAAGTCTTGTAAAATCTCTGTTTTCTGTTTTGCTGTACGGAATCGATTGATATAAGAAACGCGTACAGGCATATCTTTTAAACGCTCTGTAAAAGTTTTGTAATGTTGGAACGCTAAGATAGTCGTAGGTACTAATACGGCAACTTGTTTACCGTTATCCACCATTTTAAAAGCAGCTCTAATAGCTACTTCTGTTTTTCCGAAACCAACATCTCCACAGACTAATCTGTCCATAGGGCGGTCAAGCTCCATATCAGCCTTTACTTCTTGCGTTGCCTTTTCTTGATCAGGAGTATCTTCATAGATAAAAGAACTCTCTAATTCGTGTTGTAAATAACTATCAGGATGACATTGGAATCCTTTTTGTAAACGACGTTTAGCATATAATTGAATTAAATTAAATGCAATGTGCTTAACGCGTGCTTTTGTTTTGTTTTTAAGGGTTTTCCAAGCACTTGAACCTAATTTATGAATCTTTGGTACAGAGCCGTCTTTTCCGTTGTATTTTGATATTTTGTGAAGTGAATGTATGCTTACGTAAACAATATCGTTATCTGCATATACTAACTTAATAGCTTCTTGCGTTTTCCCTTCAACCTGTATTTTTTGTAAACCTCCGAATTTTCCGATACCGTGGTCTATATGAGTAACATAATCGCCAACAGAAAGAGAATTAAGCTCTTTGATGGTGATTGTTTGCTTCTTAGTATAACCGTTTTTAAGGTTAAACTTGTGGTATCGTTCAAAAATTTGGTGGTCAGTATAGCAAGCAATTTGTTTTTCATCGTCAATAAACCCTTCAAAAAGTGGCATAACCACAGTTTTAAAAGATTTAACTACAGCAGTTTCTTGGTCATTTTTTAAAGACTCAAAGATTTCTCTAAATCGTTTAGCTTGGTTTTCATTTGAACAATACAAGAAATTAGTATAGCCATTGTCAGTATTTTCATTTAGATTCTGAGCTAATAAATCAAATTGTTTGTTGAATGAAGGTTGAGGTTTAGTATGAAACTCAATTACTTTTGTTGGTTTGATGATTTTTGTATCGTCAAGTTCAAGATAAGTAAGAAGCTCTATTTTCTTTACAAAAGTTTGTCCATCCATAAACATATCTTTTGGTTCACGGTGGCTTAAATCTTTGTTTAACTTGTCAAAAACAGTAGTTGCTTTTTCAAACAAACGTTCTAATTGGTCAATAATAAACGCTGTGTTTTGAGCAAATATGACTGTTTTTTCAGGTATGTAGTCTAAGAAACTCTCTCTTGATTCTTGAGAGAACTTGTTTTCTACATTTGGAATAATTGTAATTTTCTTTTGTTTATCTACAGACAATTGTGTTTCCACATCAAAAGTACGAATGCTGTCAATTTCATCCCCAAAGAATTCAATTCGATAAGGATTGTCATTTGAGAACGAGAAAACATCAATAATTCCTCCACGTACTGAGAACTCACCGGGTTCGGCAACGAAGTCAACACGTTTAAAGTTGTATTCAAAAAGTATTTCGTTGACAAAGTCGATAGACATTTTGTCTCCTAAGTTTACTTTTAAGGTATTTTTCTCTAAGACTTTTTTAGTAACTACCTTTTCGAAAATAGCTTCAGCATAAGAAACAATGATAGCAGGTTTCTTACGAGAGCTTATTCTGTTAAGAACTTCAGCTCTAAGCAATACATTGGCATTGTCCGTTTCTTCAATTTGATACGGGCGTCTGTATGAACCAGGGTAGAATAAAACGTCTTGTTTATTGATTAAAGTTTCAAGGTCGTTCAAATAGTAAGCAGCTTCTTCTTTATCGTTAAAAATCAATAAAAAAGGCAATTCTGATTGAGCGAATATACTTTCAATTTGAAAAGAGATTGCAGAACCAACTAATCCTTTAAGTTGTATTTTACTTCCAAGTTTTTGTATTTCTTGGACTACTTGTTTAGTATTTGTTGATTCTTGAAACTTTTGTTTAATATCCATTCTTGTAGTCGATTAATTTGTAGTTGTTGGATTTGCTCTTCGCTCAGTGCTAATAGCCTCTAACATTTCTTCTTCTCCAATTTCTTTAGGAACTCTATTTTTAATAAGGTTTTCCTCCATTTGGTCAAATAATAACTTAATGCTATTATTCACTTGTTTCAGATCTTTGTCTAAGCGATCAATCTCAATCGGTTCTTGAATAATAAAGAGATGTAAGTTATTTAGTGACGTTTGTAAAAGAGTAATTCTTGCCTTAACATCAGGAAGATTTATTTCTTCGGGCATTTTTTGGTAAGATAAAGAAGATAACTTTTGAGTTAATACATCAGCTTTCTTTTGGAATGCTCCAATTGTAGTTACTGGCTTTAAACTAAGTTCTTGTCTAAATTCTTGCCACGCTTTCCAATCATCTAATAAAGGTTTAAGTTCATTAGACGGTTTAGGAAGAGAGAACTTCCAATTATTTTTTAAGAAAGCAAAAACGCTGTCTTTGTGTTGAGATATTTTTATTTCTTGTTCCTTTTCGAACTTTTCTTCGTCTTTACAAGATGTTGTTAGTAAAGAAATAGAGAAAAGTATTAAGAATATTGCAAGAAGCGACTTTTTCATGTTTCACGAGTTTAGATGCCAAATTTACAAAGTTCTATTATAATTGTAGCATAGGGATACTCAGTTTGTTATATAAGTTATAAAGTTGCTTTAAGATTTATCACAATTATTGATTTGTTATTATACTTAGTTTATATTTGTGTACTTTAAAATATGTGAAACAATGGGAACCAAAATTCTTATCATTGGAGCTTGTGGACAGATAGGTTCTGAGCTAACAATCAAACTAAGAGATGTTTATGGAAGTAATAATGTAATTGCTTCTGATATTAGAGAAGGGAATAGTGAACTTATGAACTCCGGCCCTTTCGAAGTATTAAATGCTATGGATTTTGATGCAGTTTCCTCCGTTGTTGAAAAACACAAAATTGACGAAGTTTATTTAATGGCAGCTTTGTTGTCTGCAACAGCTGAAAAGAACCCTGCATTTGCGTGGGAATTAAATATGAATTCGTTATTCCATGTTTTAAATCTTGCAAAAGAAGGAAAGATTAAGAAGATTTTCTGGCCTTCATCTATTGCAGTTTTTGGACCAACAACACCTCGTCATAATACGCCTCAATATACAGTTATGGAGCCAAGTACTGTTTACGGTATTTCAAAACAAACAGGAGAGCGTTGGTGTGAGTACTACTTCAATAAATATGGAGTAGATGTTAGAAGTATTCGTTACCCAGGATTAATTTCTTGGACTACACCTCCAGGGGGTGGTACTACAGACTATGCAGTAGATATTTTCTACAAAGCAATTGAAAACAAGCATTATGACTGTTTCTTATCTGAGCAATCAGCTTTACCAATGATGTATATGGAAGATGCTTTAAATGCTACAGTAGGGATTATGCAAGCACCGAAAGAGAATGTTAAGATTCGTTCTTCATATAACTTAGGTGGTATTTCGTTTACTCCAGAGCAAATTGCAGCTGAGATTACGAAACATATTCCAGACTTTACAATTGAGTATAATCCAGACTTTAGACAAGCAATTGCTGATAGCTGGCCTGCAAGTATTGATGATACTTCAGCACAACAAGATTGGGGTTGGAAACACAAATATGATTTATCTTCTATGACAGAAGTGATGTTAGAAAACTTAGGAAAAGTATTAAAGAAGTAATTTTCTATAAATAATGAAAAGGCCAGTATAAAAATACTGGCCTTTTTTTATTTCTTAAGACTTTTAAAGACTAATTTATACAGTGGTATAATAACTATAATTAATGCGATTATTAGCATTATAGTAGTTACAAGATCATTCACAAGCTGCTGTGATCTTATTAATAAAGCAGTTATAAAAACAAATGCTCCTAATAAGAGGAATTGTAAATTTTTATTCATCATATTCTTATTTGAAAGAACAAAAGTAGTCTATTAGTTTAATTTATTGAATAAATAGATTACAATAGGGCTAATAATCATTACAAATGAGATAGTTATAATGAAATAAGCTGTTTGAGCATTTACGATATCAAACAAGTATAGAGCGAAAGCAAGTATAAACAAGGCAATTCCTCCTAATAAAATGTAAGTGTTTTTTTTCATGGTTGATTTCAAAAAGTGTAGTCTAATTTACGCCAATATTATATTTACCACAAATTTTAGAAAGCATAAGTTCGCATTTTCTAAAACTATTAGTAATTTTATTGGAAATAAAATATTCTATAATTATGAAACAAAATGTTGTATTAGAACAAGCGAATAGTGCTTTTTTATCTTGGAAGAAGTTAAGCATAGATGAAAGAATAGATTATTTAACTAAGGTAAATGAGAAGCTTCTTCAGAACAAAGAAGAATATGGTAAGTGTATGACTTTAGATATGTACAAACCAATAAAGCAATCTGTTGCTGAAGTAGAGAAATGTTCTAAGCTTATTCAATATTATATTGACAATGGGAAAGAGATTTTAAAAGGGCGTACAATAAAAACAGATTGGACAGAGACTTATACAGTAAACGATCCATTAGGTGTGATTTTAGGTGTAATGCCTTGGAACTTTCCTTTTTGGCAAGTGTTTAGATTTGCAATACCAACGTTATTAGCAGGAAATACAGTTGTTGTAAAACACGCAAGTAATGTGCCGTTGTCAGCAAAGGCGTTGGAAGAATGCTTTACAATTGACGGTGTAGATCCTGTTTATTTCAATATTACAATTCCGGGAAGAGAAGTTGAAAAGTTAATTGAGAGTTCTTATGTAAAAGGAGTTTCGTTGACAGGAAGTGAAGCAGCAGGTAGTTCTGTTGGTAAGAAAGCAGGGGAGTTGATTAAGCCTGTGGTATTGGAATTAGGAGGAAGTAATGCATTTATTGTTTGTGAAGACGTTGATGTAGATACTATTATTCCAATTGCGGTAAATGCACGTTTTCAAAATACAGGACAGAGTTGTATTGCAGGAAAACGTATGTTAGTTCACAATAGCATAAGAAAAGAGTTTACAGAAAAATTTGCTGAAGCAGTTAAAAAGTTGTCTTTTGGAGATTTAATGGATTATAATACAGGATTAGGCTATATGGCCCGTCCTGATTTAGCAGACGAATTAGCGGAGATTATGAATAAATCTATAGCGATGGGAGCTACATTAGTTGCAGGTGGTAAAGTAGAAGGGAATAAGTTTGAGCCTACTATCTTAGCAGATGTAACGAAAGATATGCCAGCGTTTAAAGAAGAAACTTTTGGACCATTAGCAGCTATTGTTGGTTTTGATACATTTGAAGAAGCAGTTGAATTAAGTAATGATTCTCGTTTTGGTCTTGGAGTTGCTATGTTTGGCAAAGATATTGAGTTCCTAAAATCGAAAGTAAGCGAGTTTGATGAAGGAGCTGTTTTTATCAATGAAATGGTAATATCAGATCCACGAGTACCTTTTGGAGGAAATAAGTTCTCTGGTATAGGACGAGAAATGGCTGCAGAGGGACTATTGTCATTTGTAAATAAAAAGTCGGTTATTGTAAAATAAAAAATAGATTTCATTAAGATAAGTTATATATGACTACTACGTTTTTGAATTTTTGGTCTTCCATAAGCTTTGTAGATATAATAGAATTTTTGGGTACTTGTGCGTTTGCGATATCTGGAATTCGTATGGCATCAGCTAAAAGTGTCGATTGGTTTGGAGCTTTTGTTGTAGGGTTTGTTACCGCAACAGGAGGAGGAACTTTACGTGATCTTTTATTAGGTGTTACTCCTTTTTGGATGCTATCAAGTGTCTATGCTTGGTGTACAGTTTTGGCTTTAGGAGCAGTTATTTTGTTTAGTAAACAATTAGTACGTCTCAACAATACATTCTTATGGTTTGACAGTATTGGATTAGGTTTGTTTGTAGTAGTAGGAACAGAAAAAACGATTGGTTTAGGTTATCCTTTTTGGGTAGTAGTTATTATGGCAACCATAACAGGTATAGTAGGAGGGATGGTAAGAGATATCTTAATTAATGAGATTCCTGCTATTTTTAGACAAGAATGGTATGCGTTAGCTTGTATTTTTGGGGTTATGATATATTATTTTTTAGCTTTTATAGGGTTAGATGAAGTTTTTGTTCAAGTGAGTACAGCAGTAGCTGTTTTTGTAATTCGCTTGCTTGCAACCCGTTATAAACTGGGGCTTCCGACACTAAAGAATGAAGTGTAAAAAAGTTAGAGGTTTTTGTGATTTTTGTTTGTATAAACTAAAAATCATACTATATTTGCACTGCAATAAAGGTAGAAAATAACCTTCCTCCTTAGCTCAGTTGGTTAGAGCATCTGACTGTTAATCAGAGGGTCCTTGGTTCGAGCCCAAGAGGGGGAGCATTCAAAAAGCCAGTCGTAAGACTGGCTTTTTTTATTTTACACCATTTTGTACTCTTATTTATAAATCTATTTTTTATAATCTTATTCGCAATTTAGGATAAGGTGCTAAATTTAGGGACTTAGTATAAAGATTTCTTTTCTATAAGAAAAAAAGTAAACCAAGATTAAAATATAATGCATTGAATTGTTCTTGCAATATAGAACGTATTAAAGTGTAGTTTTAATTGTACCATGTTCGACACATCTCCCACTCAAGTACCACAGAGGTTCGGAAAACAAGCCTTTTTCCCGAAGGTGTGTGGTAGTTATGTGGTACTTGTCTGAAACAAGTATCAAAGAAGTCCATAATGATAATACAATTTAACTTACATAAAGATATTAAAAAGGTATATGGCTTAAGTTGGTTTATGTAGAGTTAATAATTACTCTAATGATTGAAATACGAACGCTTTTACTAAAACCGTCAATGTAAAAGTAAAGCACTTTAGACCAATTTTTTTATTGATTCGAATTTTGTGTGTGTAAAAAAAGCCTCAACTATGCAGTTGAAGCTTTTATATAATATTTTATGTAAGTGTTATTTGAAAAGATTACTTAACCAAATAAATGTTCAACTACATCTTCTATTTTAGTAACTAAAATAACTTTTATTCCTGAGCCTGTATAGCCTATTTTGTTGTATTTAGAAACTAAAATTTGAGTAAATCCAAGTTTTTCTGCCTCTTGAATACGCTGATCAACACGATTAACAGGTCTGATTTCTCCAGATAAACCAACTTCCCCAGCAAAAGTTACTCCTTTGTCAATAGAAATATCTTGATCGGAAGAAAGGATAGATGCAACTACCCCTAAGTCAATTGCAGGATCATCAACAGTAATTCCTCCAGTTATATTTAAGAAAACGTCTTTTTGTCCTAACCTAAAGCCAGCTCTCTTTTCTAAAACAGCTAAAATCATATTTAAGCGCTTTAGATTGTATCCCGTAGCACTACGTTGAGGTGTTCCGTAAACGGCTGTGCTAACTAATGCTTGTACTTCTACCATTAAAGGGCGCATACCCTCTAATGTTGCGGCAATTGCTGTTCCTGACAATTCTTCGTCTTTGTGAGAGATAAGTATTTCAGAAGGATTTGAAACTTCCCTTAATCCACTGCCTTGCATTTCGTAGATACCTAATTCAGCCGTAGAACCAAAACGGTTTTTATTAGCTCTTAAGATACGATACACGTGATTTCTATCCCCTTCAAATTGTAATACCGTATCAACCATATGCTCAAGCATTTTAGGTCCGGCAATACTTCCATCTTTTGTAATGTGGCCAATAATTAAGACAGGAGTTCCCGTTTCTTTAGCAAACTTTGTCAATTCAGCCGTACATTCTTTAATCTGAGAAACGGTACCTGCAGAAGATTCAATGTAATCTGTGTGCAAAGTTTGAATAGAGTCGATGATCAACACATCAGGTTGAATTTCTTCTATTTGTCTAAAGATATTTTGTGTATTAGTTTCAGTCAGAATATAACAATTGTCATTTACAGGATTAATACGTTCTGCACGCATTTTAATCTGTTTTTGACTTTCCTCTCCAGATACATAAAGTGTTTTAAAAGGTAAGCGAAGAGAAATTTGCAATAAAAGAGTACTCTTACCAATACCAGGTTCACCACCCAATAAAACCATTGATCCAGGAACCAAACCACCTCCAAGAACGCGATTTAACTCATAGTCTAATGTATTCATTCGAATTTCTTCCGTACTATCAATTTCTTTAACACGTAAAGGTTTTGCTACTCTTTTTGTTGTAGAACCAGACGTTGTTGCAGCCTTCCATCCTGTTTTTTCTTCTTTTTGAATAACCTCTTCAACAAGAGTATTCCACTCTCTACACGTAGGACATTGTCCCATCCATTTAGGAGTTTGAGCCCCGCAACTTTGACAGAAAAAAGCTGTTTTTACCTTTGCCATTCTTTTCGATTTTGAACTAAAGTACAAATTTAAGTTTTATATCAACGACCACACTTATGCAATCAAGAATAAAATATAATTAGGTTAGGGGTAATTCAGGTAAGAATAAGTGACGAAAAATAATATTATCTGTATTATTTTTTCTTGTAATAAATAGGGAGTAAAATAAAAGATAGTGCCCCAAAAACAACGACAATAGCTGTTTGTGTTGTCCAAAGTATCCAACCAAACGCAGTACCCGCTACGGCAGATACGCTAAATAAAAGCAATAGTTCAGAGATGACTAACGGAAAAGCTCCAAACCCACCATTTGTAAAAGAAACAGCGAAACTACCAGCGACAAAAGCAGACATCACCATAGGTAAAGATTGTGGTGTAGTTTCTTCTAAAGCGTGCATTCCAAAGTAAAAAGTAGCGATATATCCGCCCCAAATTAAGAAAGTATGGAAAAGGAAACCAGTGCGATGAGGCATCTTAAAAATGCTACTAACCCCCTCGATGAGTCCTTTTAGCTTTTTCTTGATAAATAAGATTACTTTCCATTTAACATATAGAAAAACGTAGATACCAATGGCAAAACAAGCTAAGAAAAGTAAACCAATTATTCCGAGTTTTTCAATTGGGACATAGCGCAATAAGAAATCTTTTAAGACATCATATTGTAAAATAAGCGCTACAAAAACACAAATAAGGAGACAGATTAGATCAATTACTCGTTCAGAGACAATACTTCCAAAACCTTTGTCAAAAGGGACTTTTTCATATTTCTGAAGAACCAGCGCTCTCGATACTTCCCCAGACCTTGGCACAGTTAGATTCATTAAATAGCCAATAGATATGGCCATAAAATTCGTTGTTGTAGAAATAGAGTATCCCATAAAGTTTAGGGCATATTTCCAACGATAAGCACGAGCCCAAAGGCTCAATAAAGAAAAGACTGAAGCGATAATGATATAATTGTAATTAGCACCTTTAAAGTGCATCATCATCTCTTCAATCTGTTCAGATGTAAATTTATTATAAGCGTAATAAACCAAAAAAACTCCCAGCAAAAGTGGGAGTAGAATATTAATTATTTTACTTATTTTTTGTTTCAAACAATTAAGTTAAAGAGTTCGTTTCTTCATTAGGGAAAACAATAGAAGGCTTAAATTTCTTAGCCTCTTCAAAGTCTAAAATACCATAAGAAATAATGATAACGATATCTCCTTTGTGCACTTTACGTGCGGCAGGTCCATTTAAGCAGATTTCTCCACTATTTCTTGGTCCTGGAATTGCGTAAGTTTCAAAACGTTCACCGTTGTTGATATTTACAATTGAAACTTTTTCACCTTCAATCATATTGGCAGCTTCTAAAAGAGCTTCATCAATTGTAATACTTCCAATATAGTGTAAATCTGCTCCTGTTACGGTTACACGGTGAATTTTAGATTTTACTACTTCAACTTGCATTTCGCTTGAGTTTTAGTTAAATGATAAATTGTCGATTAATCGAACACCTTCGATATGAGCAACTAAGAAACCTCTATAATTTTTACCAGCTTCTTTATTCAAAGCTGTTTTTAAAGTGTCTTCTTCTGCAATTGTAAAGTATTCGAGTTCAAAGTTAGAATTATTTTTAAATTCAGTATCAACAAATTGGTTAACTTTTTCTACGCTTTCGGTTTTAAAAAGTTCATTAGCTTGTTTTAAAACTTTGTAAAGGAAAGTAGATTTTTGCAATCCCTCTTGAGAGACTCTTTCGTTGCGAGAACTCATTGCTAATCCGTCAGTTGCTCTAAAGATTGGCACTCCCACGATTTGAACAGGGATGTTGTTTTTTTCAACAAGTTTGCGAATAATCTGTAATTGTTGAAAATCTTTTTCACCAAAATAAGCTTTATTCGGTAGAACTAATTCAAACAATTTCTTTACGATAGTTCCGACACCATCAAAATGTCCAGGTCTTTGTGCCCCTTCCATTTCGTGTTCAAGTCCATCAAAGTCAAATGATTGGGCTACAGTATTTCCACCATACATTTCATCTACTGTCGGTGCAAATATTACAATTTGATTAGAAAGAGACTTCACTTTCTCCACATCTCTTTCTAATGTACGTGGATATTTTTCTAAATCCTCAACATTGTTGAATTGAGTAGGATTCACAAAAATACTAACAACCGTACATTCATTTTCATTTAATGATTGTTCCATTAATGAAAGGTGCCCGTTGTGAATGGCCCCCATTGTTGGTACAAGACCAATTGCTTTATTAGCTTCGCGAAATGTATTTAAATGCGCTTGTAATTCAGCTTTAGTACTAAAAAGAAACATTAGCTTCGAGTTTAAAATAATGGCAAAATTAGTTATTTAGAAAATAACTCGCTAAAATTTCGTAAATTTGCGTTGTTTATTTATTTCAAATACAGAAATTATAATTGAAGATGAAAGAAAAGAGGATATTATATGTATCATCAGAGGTAGTGCCATATTTAGCAGAAAATGAAGTTTCTTCTATGTCATATGATGCACCTAAAATGATAAATGACCAAGGAGGCCAGATAAGAATTTTTATGCCAAGATACGGTAGCATAAATGAAAGAAGACATCAATTGCATGAAGTTATTAGATTATCAGGAATGAATCTTGTGGTTAATGATATGGACATGCCGTTGATTATTAAAGTCGCTTCAATTCCGAAAGAAAGAATTCAGGTTTACTTTATCGATAATGATGAATATTTTAAAAGAAAATCAACTTTCACAGACGAAGATGGAAACTTATTCGTTGATAATGATGAGAGAGCAATTTTCTTTACAAAAGGAGTTATCGAAACAATTAAAAAATTAAATTGGGTCCCTGACGTAATTCACGTTCAAGGATGGATGGCTTCATTATTGCCAACGTATTTAAAACACTATTATAAAGATGAGGCTATCTTTTCTGATACGAAAGTAGTTACTTCTATTTTTAAAGAAGGCTTTAGTGGCGTTTTAAGTGACAATATGAAAGAAAAAGTTGCATTTGATGAACTTCCTGAAGAAATTTTGGAAGATTTCTCAACTCCAACTTATGAGAACATTATGATTAATGCTATCAAAAACTCTGATGGAGTGATAATTGCATCAGAGGAAGTAAGTTCAAATTTAACAAAATTTATCGAGTCTTCTGAAAAACCTTTTTTACCTTTCGTTCCGAAAGATGAATTTGCAAAGGCATACACTGAGTTTTATCAAAAGTTTTTGTAGAAAACATCTTCAGAAGAAAGTAATAACCAAACATACAGGATTGGCTATATGAACCATAAAAAAATCATTAAAGGATTATTCCTTACTTTAGGTATTGTAACATTACAAGCTTGTGAAAGCGATTTTACGGAAGCTGGAAGTAATATTGTCGGCGATGGAAAATTTGATATCGTTTCTTATACTGTAAAAGATATTAAAGCATACAACCAATCATATGGAGCGGCTGATGGATCTCGATTAAACGAAACATCATTTGGATACTTAAAGAATGGTTTGTTTGGGGAGTCAAGTAATAATCTTGTTGTACAGGTACTTGATAATGGAAATACTTTTGCATTTATCAATGACAATCCAATTGTCGATTCTGTTTATGTTTACTTGCCTTATTTTTCTCAATTTGATAAAGTTGAGAATGATGTGAATAAGTATAAACTTAAAAACATCTATGGTGATGGAACTTTTAATTTAGAGGTTTATCAAAATGGATATTATCTAAATAATGAAGACATTATAGCAGGAGGATCATTAAAGTTTTATTCAAACACATTAGGGCTTTTTGAATCTCAAAAAGTGAGCTCTAAACCGTTGAATAATTCTGCTGACGCTACTCAAAATAAACAATTTACATTTAGTAATAGAGATAAAACTATCTATAGAACTGATAGTAAAGGAGAAGTTATTAGAGACGAAGCAAATGGGAAGCCACTTGTGAAAGAGCGTTTAGCCCCTGGTATGTGGTTAGATTTAGATAAAGCTTATTTTCAAGAATTTATAGAAAAGAATAAAACACAATTAGGTAATTCAAGTTCTTTTAATAATTTATTTAGAGGTCTTTTGTTTAAAGCAAACGGAAATGGTTCTAATGGAATGGCAGGACTTGTAGATATTACTAAAGGGAAATTAGTTATTATTCTTCGTGACGATAAAAAAGAAACTACTACGAAAGAAACAACTGAAAAACAGCGTAAAGAAATTACTTTAACATTTGCTCCAAACGGAAATACAAGTACTAAGTTTAATGTAAACTTGTACAATAATTCAAATGACGAGGAGTATAAAGCTAAAGTAGCATCGGCGAATCCAGAAACAGGAGATGAATTCTTGTATCTAAGAGGAGGAGAAGGTAGTGTTGCTATTATAGATTTGTTGCGTAGCAATGATTTTGAAGAGTTGAAGCGTTTGAAAGAAGAGAAAGTACTTATTAATGAGGCTTATTTAACAATATTTGTAGATCGTAATCAAATGAATGGACTTCCAAATCCGGAGCGTTTATTCTTATACGATTATGATAATGCAATACCATTATCTGATTTTACAAGTGATAATATGACTACTGCTCAGAGTATTAAATCTGGGTACAATGGAATATTTGTAAAAGAAGATACAGAAAACAATAAAGAAGGTAATTACTATAAGTTTAAAATTACTGATCACGTAAGAGGAGTAATTAAAAATGAAACTAATGCCAGTCCAAAGTTAGCATTAACTGTTGCAAATAATTTTGCAAATGCTGGATATAGTATGCAATCATTAGAAACACCAATCGACAATACACCTAAAACAACACTTACTATCCCTTCGTTATCATTAAGTTGTCCACTTGGAACAGTGTTACACGGGCCAAAAACAACTGATAGCGATAAAAAAATGAAATTAGAAATTTTTTATACTAAAGTTAAAAAGTAAACAATTATGTGTGGAATTGTTGGATACATAGGACATCGCGACGCATACCCTGTGATAATTAAAGGGTTAACAAGACTTGAGTACAGAGGATATGATTCTGCTGGACTTGCGACATTTGATGGAGAGAAAATAAACCTTTGCAAGACAAAAGGGAAGGTTGCCGACTTAGAGGAAAAGAGTGATGATGCAGTAAAAAAAGGAACTGTTGGTATAGGTCATACAAGATGGGCTACACACGGTGTTCCAAATGATGTGAATTCTCACCCACACTTTTCTAATTCAGGAGAATTAGTTATCATCCACAATGGAATTATTGAGAATTATGATTCTCTAAAACAAGAATTAATTAAAAGAGGATATACTTTTAAATCAGAAACTGATACAGAAGTATTGATTAACTTAATTGAGGACGTTCAAAAAACACAAAAAGTAAAATTAGGAAAAGCTGTTCAGATTGCATTAAACCAAGTAGTAGGTGCATATGCAATTGCAGTAATGGATATTAAGAAACCAAATGAAATTATTGCAGCTCGTTTAGGGAGCCCATTAGCAATTGGAATTGGTGAAAATGAATACTTCATTACTTCTGATGCTTCTCCATTTATAGAGTATACTAATAATGCTATTTATTTAGAAGATGAAGAAATGGCAATTATTAGATTACATAAACCTTTGCGTATTCGTAAAATTAAAGATGATTCATTGGTTACTCATTATGTTCAAGAGTTACAATTAAACTTAGAGCAAATTGAGAAAAATGGCTATGAGCACTTTATGTTGAAAGAAATTTACGAGCAACCAGAAGTAATTAAAGATACTTTTAGAGGTCGTTTATTAGCAGATCAAGGTTTAATTAGAATGGCAGGTATTGAAGACAATATCGATAAGTTCTTAAATGCAAAAAGAATCATTATTGCAGCTTGTGGTACATCGTGGCACGCTGCCTTAGTTGCAGAATATGTAATAGAGGAATTTGCAAGAATACCAGTAGAAGTAGAGTATGCATCTGAGTTTAGATATAGAAACCCAATTATAGATTCATCAGATGTATTAATTGCAATCTCTCAATCAGGAGAAACTGCAGATACGTTAGCAGCTATTAAATTAGCAAAAGAAAAGGGAGCATTCGTATTTGGTGTTTGTAATGTAGTTGGGTCTTCAATTGCAAGAGAGACACACGCCGGAGCATATACACACGCCGGACCAGAAATTGGAGTAGCTTCAACAAAAGCATTTACAACTCAAATTACAGTACTTACTTTGATTGCTCTAAGATTAGCTAAAGCGAAAGGTACGCTTGCGAATTCAGAGTATTTAAAATACTTACACGAGTTATCTATTATTCCAGAAAGAGTAGAAGAGGCGTTAACGCAAAATGACGAGATTTTAAAAATTTCGGAAGTTTATAAAGACGCTACAAACTGTTTATACTTAGGTAGAGGATATAACTACCCAGTTGCTTTGGAAGGAGCTCTAAAACTAAAAGAAATCTCTTACATCCATGCAGAAGGATATCCGGCTGCAGAGATGAAACACGGACCAATTGCCTTAATTGATGAGCATATGCCAGTTATTGTAATTGCTCCAAATCAAAATCACTATGACAAAGTGGTGAGTAATATTCAAGAGATTAAAGCAAGAAATGGAAAAATTATTGCTGTAGTAACAAAAGGAGATAAACAAGTTAGAGAATTAGCTGACCACGTTATTGAGGTTCCAGGTATTTCTGAAGCTTTGACTCCAATTTTAACGACAATTCCATTACAATTACTTTCATATCACATTGCAGTGTTGAGAGAGTGTAATGTCGATCAACCAAGAAACTTAGCTAAGTCAGTAACGGTTGAATAATCACAAAAAGCGGGCTAAAAAACAGTCCGCTTTTATTTTGTATAAAAATAAAATTTCAAACTTTTTAATATTCAGAGAAAAAAACTATCTTTGCACTCTGAAAAAGTAGATTTTTTCATTAAACGTAAATAGCTGTTAAATAAATACATAAGCAATGTCTAAAGTTACAGGAAAAGTTGCGCAAGTTATCGGACCAGTAGTTGACGTGATATTCAACTCTGAAAACGCCGAACTTCCAAGAATTTATGATTCATTAGAAATCACAAAACCAGATGGTTCTAAATTAGTACTTGAGGTACAATCACACATTGGAGAAGATACAGTAAGAACAATTTCAATGGACTCTACAGACGGTTTAAGTAGAGGTTATGAAGTAGTTTCTACAGGTTCACCAATCCAAGTTCCAATTGGAAAAGATGTATTCGGTAGATTGTTTAATGTAGTAGGAGACGCTATTGATGGTCTTGGAAACCTTCCTAAAGAAGGAAATAGTGGTTTACCTATTCACCGTGCTGCTCCGAAATTTGAAGATTTATCAACTTCAACTGAAGTATTATTCACAGGAATTAAAGTAATCGACTTAATTGAACCTTACTCAA
Source organism: Myroides phaeus (assembly GCF_009799805.1). Classification (NCBI taxonomy): domain Bacteria; kingdom Pseudomonadati; phylum Bacteroidota; class Flavobacteriia; order Flavobacteriales; family Flavobacteriaceae; genus Myroides; species Myroides phaeus. The sequence continues at coordinate 816,581 of NZ_CP047050.1, read as the reverse complement.
AAGGGGGTAAAATTGGATTATTTGGAGGTGCTGGAGTAGGAAAAACAGTATTGATTCAAGAATTAATTAACAACATCGCAAAAGGACACGGAGGTTTATCTGTATTCGCAGGTGTTGGAGAACGTACACGTGAGGGGAATGACTTATTACGTGAGATGTTAGAGTCTGGTATTATTAAATACGGAGATGATTTCATGCACTCTATGGAAAATGGAGGATGGGATTTATCTAAAGTAGATAGACCAGGAATGAAAGATTCAAAAGCTACGTTCGTATTCGGACAGATGAATGAGCCACCAGGAGCACGTGCACGTGTTGCTTTATCAGGTTTAACTATCGCTGAATTCTTCCGTGATGGAGCTGGAGATGACCAAGGAAAAGACGTACTTTTCTTCGTAGATAACATTTTCCGTTTTACTCAAGCTGGTTCTGAGGTATCTGCATTATTAGGGCGTATGCCTTCTGCAGTAGGTTACCAACCAACTTTAGCAACAGAAATGGGTGCGATGCAAGAGCGTATTACATCAACTAAAAAAGGATCGATTACATCAGTACAAGCGGTATATGTACCTGCGGATGACTTAACTGACCCGGCACCAGCGACAACTTTCGCTCACTTGGATGCTACAACAGTATTGTCACGTAAAATTGCTGAGTTAGGTATTTACCCTGCAGTAGACCCATTAGAGTCTTCTTCTCGTATTTTAACTCCAGAAATTTTAGGAAAAGAGCATTATGCTTGTGCGCAAAGTGTGAAAGAAATCCTTCAAAAATACAAACAATTACAAGATATTATCGCGATCTTAGGTATGGAAGAGTTATCTGAAGAAGATAAATTAGCTGTACATAGAGCTCGTCGTGTTCAACGTTTCTTGTCTCAACCATTCCACGTAGCAGAACAGTTTACTGGTATCCCTGGAGTTTTAGTAGACATTAAAGATACTATCAGAGGATTTAATATGATTATCAATGGTGAATTAGACCGTTTCCCAGAAGCTGCTTTCAACTTAAAAGGTTCAATTGATGAAGCAATTGAGGCTGGAGAGAAAATGCTTGCTGAATTATAGTCTAATCACATTTTAAAAATATCATTATGAAATTAGAAATTGTATCACCTGAGGCAACTTTATTCACTGGAGAAGTTACTTCTGTATCTGTTCCAGGAGCAAAAGGAGAGTTTCAAATGTTAAACAATCACGCTCCTATTGTTTCGATTCTAACAAAAGGAAACGTAAAGTTTACAGGGCAAAACATTTCTATTGCACCAGCTTTTAGCTCGAAATTTCAACAAGTAAGTAAAGATACTTATCATTTACCTATCAACCTTGGAACGTTAGAGTTGAGCGATAATAAGATTATTATCTTAGCAAACTAAAATGTATTGCTAAATTGATTATATAAAAAGCCCCTTACATAAATTATGTAAGGGGCTTTTTGATTTAGCTTCTTATTTGTACTGATTAGGGCTTCTTATAGGCCTTTTGAGAAACTTTTACGACGTAAGTATATGAATCGTTGTTTATTGAGGTTTGTCTTTGAAATACTCAAAATGTAGCAAGTACCTGTTTAGTTTGATGAAGTATAAAATAGGGCAGGTTATCTCAGTTATGATAAATGTTGTTTAAGTGTATTAATAACTGAGTTCTGATTTTGAGAAATAGTATAAAACAAAAAAAGCCAGTCGTAAGACTGGCTTTTTTTAAATGCTCCCCCTCTTGGGCTCGAACCAAGGACCCTCTGATTAACAGTCAGATGCTCTAACCAACTGAGCTAAGGAGGAAGGTTGTTTTACCTTTATTGCGGTGCAAATATAAAATGTTTTTTTATTTCTGCAAAAAAAATATTTAGGTTATTATGGAAAATAATATAGTTTGTTTATAATCAATTAAGAAATAGAGGGTTATCTTTTCAAGATACTTTTGATTATTTTTTGTTCGCTTTTAAAGACTATAAGAGCGTATACTAATATTGCTGTAACTCCCACAAAATAGTTTTCTCTAAAGAAGTAAAAATATCCAAATGATAGAACGACAGCTAAACCTAAATATCCAGAGATAGCCTTTTTATCATAAGGTATAGGGTAATATTTCTGTCCCATTAAGTATGAAATTAGCATCATTGAAGCATAGGCTATTAAAGTTGCAATAGCAGATCCTATATATCCCCAAAAAGGAATAAGGAAATAGTTGAAGACAAGGGTTAGAATAGCTCCAAATATTGAGATATAAGCGCCTACCATTGTCTTGTCTCTTAACTTGTACCATACAGATAGGTTTGTATAAATACCCATACAGAAATTGGCTAATAAAATTAAAGGAACTACAGCCATAGCATCCCAATACGATTCATTTCTTATAAATAATACTTTTAAAATATCAGAAAAGACAACAACTCCTAAGAGAATAGCACTTCCGAAAATAGTAAAGTACTTTGTTATTGTAGCGTATTTAGTTGGGGCATCATCATTTTTAGCATAGTTGAAAAAGAATGGTTCAATTCCAAGTGTATATGCTTGTCTAAAAAGAACCATAAAAAGACCGAGTTTATAACAAGCAGCATATTTTCCAACTTCAGATAATGCAATATCTGCTGGAAGTAATCTTTCCAGAAGAATTTTATCAAAACTTTCATTGATTGCAAAAGCAAGTCCTCCGATCATAATGGGAACTCCATAACGCATCATTTCCTTTCCCAGTACTTTATTAAACTTCAACTTAATTGTCAAATAATCTTTATAGAAAACAATGAATGTAAGTAAGCTTGCTACAAGATTAGCTATAAAAATATAGGATACTTGATAGTTTTTAATATAGATTTTATCAAAAATAGTTTCAGGATAAGCAATGCTTAATTTTGGCAAGAAATATAGGAAAAACACATTTAAGAATGTATAAATACAGACATTCCCAATTCTAATAGCGCTATAAACCATTGGACGTTGATTTGCTCTTAGTTTTGCAAAAGGAATAATAACTAATGCATCAAGTACCAATATCCAAATTACATATTGTAGAATTTCAGATGGGATATTTAAAAAAGTAGCCCAGAAATCTTCTGTTAGTAAAGCAATTCCTAAGAAAAGCAATGTAGTTATTGATAAGAAAAGCAATGCATTATTGAATACTTCCTTTTTGTTTTCTTGTAGATTATAAAACCTAAAGAAAGCAGTCTCCATACCAAAAGCAAGGATAACATTAAAGAACATTAAAATGGCATATACGACATTGTACTGTCCATATGCGTCATTCTGCATTACTTCTGTGTGAAAAGGAACAAGAAAAAATCCTATAACCTTCGGGAACACAGCGGCTAATCCATAGATGGCAGTCTGTTTAAATATTTTTTTATAGATACTCAAAGTCTAAAAGTGCTTTTTATTCGTTTGTAAATTTAGTTTACTATTATTCGTTTGTTGCTATTGGTTCCAATTTTATTTTCAGAAAAGTATCTGCTTGAATTTTTGGGATTTCAATTTTAACAGGTTCATCAGAAAAAGCTGAAATATCGAAACTATTGTAATATGCTATAATTGAGTCTTCATAAAAAAAGATGTCTTCTGGCATTTTAAATTGATCATCATCAAATAGTATACTATCTTGGTCACTTCCAATTTTAGAGCGAAGCTGTGATTTTACAAGTTGTTGAAAACCTTGCCAATCAGAAAAGAGTTCTTCGTTAGTATATATATGGCCATTATTAGGATTGTAATGTATAGCTTTTTCTCCCTTAAATCCGTGTGCACCACCTGAATAGGTGTAGTATTCAATGGCAAAGCTTATTAATTCGTGATTGTAAAAAGTTATATTATTTGATACTGTTGCTTTCCAAGGAAAAGCGTCTGTAGGGAACTTTTGAGCAATTTCTTCATAAGCATAGATGAAAGTATTTGTTATTTCTTCGTATTGATTAACATTAGTTCCATTATCTGTAAAAGGCAGTAGTTCGTTAATTAACGCAATATTGCTTTTGTTAATTAATTGGGAAGCAGAATTGTCAGGGGAAACAATAATAGCAGCATTGATTGTAATTTCTGTGCAGTTTTCAGTAGTGCAGTTTAAAGATGATTTTCTGCTAAACTCTCTTTCTTCAAATGCGAAGTTAGTGTTCTTAGTACAGCTTCCAAAAACGATAGGAATTAGTAAGGTGTAAATTATTTTTTTCATTTTCAATTTTTTCATAGTAATTGCAAAGCTATGAATTTTGATATTGATTAGTCGATAGGAAAGGATAGATTTCGATTAGGTTATGAAAAAAGGCAGAAATCATATTCAATGACTTGATTATTAGAATAAATCATATTTTAAAACTTATATTTGAGGAGTGTGTTTATACTGCTTTTTTTATAAGTAGTTTGAGTATATTGCAATTAAATAAGAAGGAATGCAGGTTAAGACAAAGGCGATTGTATTAAGTGTTTTAAAATATCAAGATAAAAGTTTGATTGTGAAATGCCTAACAGAAGAAGAAGGAGTATTGTCTTTTTTTGTACGCAATGCTTTTTCAAAAGGGAAAAGTGCGCAGAAAATAGCCTATTTTCAGCCTTTAACAATGTTAGAGATTGATTTTACTTTTAAAAACAAAGGAGGATTAGAGTATTTTAAAGAAGTGAAGTTAGGAAATGTGTACCAAACAATTTATTACGATTATGCTAAGAATTGTATTGCGATTTTTGTAGCAGAAGTATTACACAATTTGATAAAAGATCGAGTGAAAGATCTTAGTTTTTACACTTTTTTAGAAACTGCTTTATTATGGTTTGATACCCATGATGAAACATATAACTTTCATTTAATATTGTTATTAGAGATTAGTAAGTTTTATGGTTTTTACCCAGCAATAAAAGACATAGATTGTTTTTATTTTGATCTTGAAGGAGGAGTTTTTACAAATCATTTTACACCTGTTTGTGTAGATGAAGAAGAGACAATACTTTTAAAAAGGTTAGTAAATCTTGGGTTTAATAAAGAACAAAAAGTTTTTACAGGATTAGATAGGAAAAAGCTTCTAAAGCTATTGATAAGTTACTATGAGCAACACGTGAGTGATTTTAGAAAGCCAAAATCTTTAGAGGTTTTACAAGAAGTTTTTTCACTCTAATTGTTTTTTAATGGTTTTTCTGCCAATTAATTAGGATGGAATTGAAGTAATTTGTTTAAATTCGCGCAATTGATAAAAAATATTATAGTTAACAACGATGAGCACTAAATTTACAGAATATAAGGGTCTTGATTTGTCAGGGGTAGCATCAGAGATGCTGGAGTTTTGGAAAGAACAATCAATATTCGAAAAAAGTATTAGTACAAGAGATGATAATAAGCCTTTTGTATTTTTTGAAGGACCACCTTCAGCTAATGGTAAGCCAGGGATTCACCACGTAATGGCTCGTGCAATTAAAGATATTTTTTGTCGATACAAAACTCAAAAAGGATATCAAGTAAAGCGTAAGGCCGGATGGGATACTCACGGATTACCAGTTGAGTTAGGAACAGAGAAAGAGTTAGGAATAACGAAAGAAGATATTGGTACAAAAATCACAGTAGAGGAGTACAATCAAGCATGTAAGCGTACAGTAATGCGCTACACTGACTTGTGGAATGATCTTACTGAGAAAATGGGGTATTGGGTTGATATGAATGATCCATATGTTACATATAAACCGAAATATATGGAAACAGTATGGTGGCTTTTAAAAGAAATCTATAAAAAAGATTTGATTTATAAAGGGTACACTATTCAGCCATATTCACCAAAAGCAGGGACAGGATTGTCTTCTCACGAGATTAATCAACCTGGATGTTATAAAGATATTACAGATACTACGATTGTAGCTCAGTTTAAAGCGATAGATGAAACATTGCCAGAGTTCTTACAAGGATTTGGAACAATTCATTTCTTAGCTTGGACAACTACACCATGGACATTGCCTTCAAATACAGCATTAACAGTAGGTCCGAAAATCGATTATGTGTTGGTAAAATCATTTAATCAATATACAGGGGATGCTATAAATGTTGTTCTTGGGAAACCATTAGTAGGAAAGCAATTTGCTGGGAAGTTTGTTGAAGTTTCAACAGAAGAAGAATTGAATGCGTACAAAGAAGGAGATAAAAAAATACCATTCTTAGTAGTTAAAGATTTTAAAGGAGCTGATTTAGTAGGAACAAAATATGAGCAATTATTACCGTATACTTTGCCGTATCAAACACCAGAGAATGCTTTTAGAGTAATTTCAGGTGATTTTGTTACAACAGAAGACGGTACTGGTATTGTTCATACAGCACCTACATTTGGAGCGGATGATGCTAAAGTAGCAAAAGAAGCTACGCCAGAGGTACCAGCGATGTTAATTTTAGACGCAGATGGTAACGCAGTTCCATTAGTTGACTTACAAGGACGTTTTGTTAAAGAAATGGGAGACCTTGCAGGGAAATATGTAAAAAATGAATACTACGATGAAGGACAAGCTCCAGAGCGTTCTGTAGATGTAGAAATTGCGATTCGTTTAAAAGAAGAAAATAAAGCATTTAAAGTAGAAAAATACGTTCACAGTTACCCACATTGTTGGAGAACTAATAAACCTGTATTATACTATCCTTTAGATTCTTGGTTTATTAAAATTACGGAAGTAAAAGAACGTATGTTTGAATTAAACGAAGAGGTGAATTGGAAACCAAAAGCAACAGGAGAAGGACGTTTTGGAAATTGGTTGAAAAACGCGAATGACTGGAACTTATCGAGATCTCGTTATTGGGGTATTCCATTGCCAATTTGGAGAACAGAGGATAAGACTGAAGAGATGATCATTGGTTCAGTAGAAGAATTGATGACTGAAATTGAAAAGTCACAACAAGCAGGACATCAACAAGGGAACCCATTTGAAGGATTCGTAGTTGGAGATATGACTGAAGAGAATTATGACAAAGTTGATTTGCATAAAAATGTTGTTGATAATATTGTTTTAGTGTCACCTTCAGGTAAACCAATGTATCGTGAAGCAGATCTTATTGATGTATGGTTTGATTCAGGGTCTATGCCTTATGCACAATGGCACTATCCTTTTGAAAATAAAGAGTTGATTGATAATAACTTATCATACCCAGCTGATTTCATTGCAGAAGGAGTAGATCAAACACGTGGATGGTTCTATACTTTACACGCAATTGCTACGCTTGTATTTGATACAAAAGCATATAAGAATGTTGTGTCTAATGGTTTAGTTTTAGATAAGAATGGATTGAAAATGTCTAAGAGTTTAGGTAACACTGTAGATCCATTTGATACCTTAGCTGAACACGGACCAGATGCAACACGTTGGTATATGATATCAAATGCAAATCCATGGGATAATTTGAAGTTTGATTTAGATGGTATTACAGAAGTTAGAAGAAAATTCTTCGGAACACTATATAATACTTATTCATTCTTTGCGTTATATGCTAATATTGATGGGTTTAAGTATGAAGAACAAGATGTTCCATTGAAAGATAGACCAGAGATTGATCGTTGGATTTTATCTGAATTAAACACACTTGTAAAACGTGTAGATGAGTTTTATGCAGAGTATGAGCCAACAAAAGCAGCGAGAGCAATTACTGATTTCGTAACAGAAAACCTAAGTAACTGGTATGTTCGTTTATGTAGAAGAAGATTCTGGAAGGGAGAATATGCACAAGATAAGATTGCTGCATACCAAACATTGTACACATGTTTAATTACTGTTGCAAAATTAGGATCTCCAATTGCTCCATTTTTTATGGATAAACTTTACAGAGACTTAACATTAACGACATCTTCAGAAGGATTTGAATCAGTACATTTGGCAGAGTTTCCAGTTTTTGAAGAAGAAGTTGTAGATAAAGATTTAGAAAGCAGAATGCAAAAAGCACAAGTTATCTCATCTTTAGTATTGTCTCTACGTAAGAAAGAAATGATAAAAGTTCGTCAACCTCTTCAAAGAATTATGATTCCTATTTTGGATCAAAAACAAAGAGGAGAGATTGAATTAATTGCGGATCTTGTTAAAGCAGAGGTGAATGTAAAAGAAATTGAACTTTTAGATGATGCTTCAGGAATCTTAGTTAAGCAGATTAAACCTAATTTCAAAACATTAGGACCACGTTTTGGAAAAGATATGGGATTGATAGCTAAGGAGATACAGAAGTTTACACAAGAAAATATTTCTGAAATTGAAAGAAATGGAGAGATTAATGTTAAATTATTAGAAAAAAGCATTATCTTAACATTGTCAGATGTGGAAATTACATCTCAAGACATTGAAGGATGGTTAGTTGCAAATGATAGTGGATTAACAGTGGCATTAGATATAACAATTAGCCCAGAATTAAGAAGCGAAGGAATTGCAAGAGAATTAGTAAATAGAATTCAGAATATTAGAAAAGACTCTGGATTTGAAGTTACAGATAAAATTAAAGTTGTAATAAAAGAAGAAAAAGAAATAAAAGAGGCTGTTTTAGCGAATGAAGATTACATAAAATCTGAAACGTTGACTCATACATTAGAATTTACTACTGAATTAGTAGAAGGTGTTGATGTAGAGTTCGATGAGCTAAAGACACGAGTGTTAATTTTAAAATAATTAAAATCATGAAAGACATAGGTGAATTAGTACGTTATTCTGATGCGGATTTGGCGGAATTTAAAATGTTGATTACAGCTAAGATTGATAAAGCTCAAGCGGATTTAGAATTGATCAAAAGCGCCTATATGAATGATTTGAATAATGGTACAGATGATACCTCTCCAACATTCAAGGCATTCGAAGAAGGAAGTGAAACAATGTCTAAAGAAGCAAATGCTCAATTGGCAATTCGTCAAGAAAAGTTTATTCGCGACTTAAGAAATGCTTTAGTTCGTATCGAAAACAAAACGTATGGTATCTGTAAAGTTACAGGTAAATTGATTGACAAGGAGAGATTGAAGTTAGTGCCTCATGCTACAATGAGTATTGAAGCAAAAAATATGCAACGTTAATCTTTAATAAAATTAAAAGCGCTCTAAAAGAGCGCTTTTTTTATCTAATAAAATAATATACATTTGTTCCTTGCGTAAATAAGAAAAAATGTCTTTAAAGAGAGCTTACTTGCTTGTTCTACTTGTATTAGTTTTAGATCAGGTATTGAAAATTTATATAAAAACTACTTTTGTATTAAATGATGAATATGTTGTTTTTAACTGGTTTCGTATACATTTCATTGAGAATGATGGGATGGCGTGGGGAGTTGAGTTACCAGGTATATATGGTAAGTTAGCTTTAACAGCTTTTCGAATTGTTGCTGTAGGAGGTATTGCGTGGTGGTTAAGTGATTCTATTAATAAAAAAGCTTCTAATTATCTAATAGTCGCTATTGCTTTAATATTAGCAGGGGCGGTAGGTAATATTTTAGATTCTGTTTTTTATGGAGTAATATTTGATGATAGTACACATCAATTAGCAACTATATTTACAGATAAGCCATATGGGACTTGGTTTCATGGAAAAGTAGTAGATATGTTTTATTTTCCCATTTGGAGAGGTAATTTACCAAGCTGGTTGCCATTTGTAGGAGGTAATGATTTTACTTTTTTTAATGCAATCTTTAATATTGCGGATGTTGCGATTTCAGTTGGAGTAGGTATTCTAATTGTTTTTAATAAGAAAGTGTTTAAGAAATAAACGACATATAAAGTATAAAAAGGGCTTCCGATTTGGAGGCCCTTTTTTGTTGTTATTCTTTTTTTAATTTGATAGCTTGAGTTTGGGACTGCTGAAAGTAAATAATAATAAATTATGTGTACGTGTTTTTCAGAAGTAGAACTTTAGTGTGCAACTTTTTAAAAAGTATATGTTGTATTTGGAGTAATGCAGAAATCTAATGGAACATCATTAGATTGTATGTCATTAATATAATCTTCAGGTTCAAAAAAACTTACTCCTATTTTGAGGATATTAGGATTACATTTTTCTAAAAAACGATCATAGAAACCTTTTCCGTATCCAATTCGATTTCCTTGTTTGTCAAAAGCTAATAGAGGAATAAAAACTACGTCTATTTGCTGCTCTGGTACTTGTATTCCATCAACAGGTTCAGGAATGCCATAAGAGTTTATTTTGATTGTAGTATTATCAGTTAGTAAGAAGTTTGTTAAGGTTCCTTCTTTAAAATTGGATTTCGACAAAATCACATTCTTGTCTTTTCCTGCTAATATTTGTAGAAGGTACTCAGTATTAATTTCTTTTTTATCTGTGATACTCAAAAAAAGATGGTAATTACTTTTGTTCCAAATCGGTAATTGTAGTGCTCGGTTAGCGATATGTAAACTTAAGTCTTCTATTTCATCACTTGATAAGTTATCGCGTAGTGCTTTGTATTTAATTCTTAGTTCTTCTTTATTCATTATTTTATGTTTTTAGAAATGTGAAAAACAGCATCTCCTTGGTAAACAATAGGTGCATCATTAACATTTATTACATATCCTTTATTCGGAGCTTTAATAAGTGTATTTTCGTTTCCATAGGGGTCAGATATTTCTGCTAATACTTGACCTTTTTCTACGAAAGTACCAATTTTTACTTGATCGTGTAAAAGCCCTGATTTTTTAGCACGTACCCAAACAGAATTTGTAATAATAGTCATTTTTTCTGTTGCTTTTTCAATAAGGAAGTTATCTCGAAGCATATCAAAAGCTTTTAAGAATCGTTTTGTTCCTTCTACTCCCATTGTCGAAACATCACTATTTATATCTAATGATTTACCTCCTTCAAATAATAACATTTTGATACCTTTCTTGGCACAAGCATTCCTAAAAGAACCAGATATTTGGTTTGAATACAGTAAAAAAGGAGGATTAAAGATTGTTGCTAAATCTTCTAATTCTTTATTGTCTGGAGTTATACGTAATTGAGGAGCATTAAATCTACTTTGCCCCCCTGCATGGAAATCAATAGCGTAATCAACATAAGGAAGAATATACTGAATTAAGTGATATGCAAATCTACCTGCAAGTGATCCATTTTTACTTCCTGGGAAAACTCTATTCATATCTCTTCCATCAGGAAACTCTCTTGATTTGTTAATGAAACCAAATATGTTGATAACAGGTATACAGATAATAGTTCCTTTTTTAGGAATGTTAATTTTAGAATGAACAATTTGTCTAACGATATCTACGCCATTAATTTCATCTCCGTGAAGGCCTGCTGATAATAAAACTGTTGGTCCGTCTTCTTTGGCCCTTGAAACAATTACTGGTATCTTAAGTTTAGTTGCTGTGTGTAAACGTGCTATTTCTAAATTAAGTGTTTTTGTTTCTCCAGGTAAAATAGTTTCGTCAAGTATAGTCATAGCTTTTTTTTGAAATGTGAAGATAGGAAAAAGTAGTTTTTATTTAAAAAATATTTGAAGCTCTGGATGGTCAAATAGTTGATCTGTATAATAGATGGCATAGCGATAAAATAATGTTATTTTTGTTATCAAATAAAAAGTCATACCCAATGCCAATAAAACCGTCTTTAGCATTACAAATACAAACACTGCCTGATCAACCTGGGGTTTACCAATATTTTGATAAGGAAGATAAGATCTTATATGTAGGAAAGGCTAAAAATTTAAAAAAGAGGGTAAGTTCTTATTTTAATAAAGTTCACGACAATGCAAAGACAAATGTATTAGTTAAGAAAATAGAAACAATAAAACATATTGTTGTTCCTACAGAAACAGATGCATTATTGTTAGAAAACAATTTGATTAAGCGATTACAACCAAGGTATAATGTTCTTTTAAAAGATGATAAATCATATCCTTGGATTTGTATTAAGCGAGAGCCATTTCCTCGTGTTTTTATGACACGTAGAATGATTAAGGATGGTTCAGAGTATTTCGGACCTTATACCAATATAAAGACAGTTCATACGCTTTTAGAATTAATAAAAGAATTGTATCCCTTAAGAACCTGTAACTATGATCTATCAACTACAAATGTTCGATCTGGTAAGTTTAAAGTTTGTTTAGAATATCACATAGGTAATTGTGCGGGTCCTTGTCAAGAGTATGAAAGCGATATGCAATATGATAAGAAGATAAAAGATATTAGGGATATTCTGAAAGGTAATTTCAAAGAAAGTTTGAGAGGGTTTAAGGATTATATGATGGAATTAGCTTCAGATATGAAATATGAAGAGGCCCAAAAAGTAAAAGAGAAAGTAGATTTACTTGAGAATTACCAAGCAAAATCAACGATTATAAATCCGAAGATTAGTAATATAGATGTTTTCTCTATAATTTCTGATGAATCAGCTGCCTATATAAACTTTTTGCAAGTATCGTATGGTTCAATTATTCGTTCACATACTATGGAAGTAAAAAAGAAATTGGACGAAACTGATGTAGAGTTATTAGAATTAGCAATTACAGAATTGAGAGAACGATTTAACTTGACATCAAAGGAGGTTATTGTGCCATTTGATGTTGAAGTGGCGGAGGGTATACATATTACAGTGCCTAAATTAGGTGATAAGAAACGTATATTAGAATTATCAGAGAGAAATGCTAAATTTTACCGTATGGATTTAATGAAGCAGATTAAGATTGTTGATCCAGAGAGACACGTGAATCGTATCATGCAACAAATGAAGAAAGATTTGCGCTTGCATAATGAACCACGTCATATAGAGTGTTTTGATAACTCAAATATACAAGGGACTAATCCGGTTGCTGCTTGTGTTGTTTTTAAAGATGGTAAGCCAAGTAAGAAAGATTATCGCCATTTTAATGTAAAAACAGTTGAAGGTCCTAATGATTATGATTCAATGGAGGAAATCGTTTATCGAAGATATAAGCGAGTTTTAGAAGAGAAACAGCCATTGCCTGATTTGATTGTAATAGATGGGGGAAAAGGACAGTTAGGTGTAGCTTTAAAAAGTTTAGAAAGTTTAGGTTTGCGAGGGAAAGTACCTGTAATAAGTTTAGCCGAACGTTTAGAAGAGATATTTTATCCAGGAGATAGTTTTCCTTTGTATTTGGATAAGCGTTCAGAAACGATGAAGGTTATTATTCATTTAAGAGATGAAGCACATAGATTTGGATTGACATTTCATAGAAATCAACGTAGTAAGAATGCAATTACAAGTGAGTTAGATAACATTAAAGGTGTAGGTGAGAAAACAAAAACAAGTTTATTTAATTATTTCAAATCTGTGAAACGTATTAAAGAAGCAAGCTTAGAAGAATTAGAAAAAGTTATAGGAAAATCAAAAGGCAAGATTGTTTTTGAGTTTTTTAAGTTACATTAGAGGGATATTTAAATAATTGAGAATCATGCGTAAGTTAATACTTTTAATATTAGTTAGTATCGTTGCAAATACAGTGATTTATGGTCAATCTCAAGAAGAGAAAAGGCCAAAAGTTGGTTTGGTGATGAGTGGAGGTGGAGCTAAAGGATTAGCACATATTGGAGTATTAAAAGTTTTAGAAGAACAAGGAGTAAAGGTAGATTATATTGCAGGGACAAGTATGGGAGCTATAGTTGGAGGGTTGTATGCTTCTGGTTATACAGCTTCTGAATTAGACTCTATTTTCAGTAGTATTGATGTTTCTGCATTAATCAGAGATTATATACCTCGTTTATCTAAATCTTTCTATGAGAAAAAAAATGATGAAATTTATGCATTGACATTACCTTTTGATAAATTTAAAATAGGGTTTCCTAAAGCGTTATCAAGAGGGATGTATAATTATAATTTGATGAATCAGTTGTTAGCTCATGTTAGAGATGTCCGCGATTTTAGTAAGTTAAATACACCATTCTTATGTATTGCTACAGATTTAGAAACTGGAGAAGGTATCGTTTTAGATAAAGGATATTTGCCTCAAGCAATTTTAGCAAGTGGAGCTTTTCCTTCGCTATTTGCTCCTGTGTTGATAGATGGGCATAATTTAATAGACGGAGGGGTTGTCAATAATTATCCTTTAGAAGAATTACGTAAGATGGGTGCTGATATTATTATTGGTGTTGATGTTCAAGATGGGTTGAAGAATATGGATGAAATTGAAGGAGCTCCAGATTTATTGTTGCAAATTTCAAATTATTCTACGATTAATCAAATGAAAGGAAAGCAGCCCCATACTGATATTTATATTAAACCAGATATTGTTGGATATACAGTAGTATCTTTTGATGAAGGTCGTGCTATTATTGATAAAGGAGCAGAAGCAGCAAATAAAGTAATTGATGAATTAAAAACAGTAGGAGGAAACCCTAATGTTTTAAAAGAACAATATGTACCAAAGTATACGGATTCTATTCAGGTCTCAGATATTAATATTAATGGTCTTGAGAAATACACAAGACGCTATGTTTATGGTAAATTAGGTTTTAAACCTCATTCTAAAATTAGTTTTGAGCAATTGAGTAAAGGTATTACACAATTAAACGGAACTGAAAACTTTAGTAGTATTTCCTATGTGTTTAATAAGGATGGAGATGAGGATTCGTTAGATATGGAATTAGTAGAAAATCCTGTTCAACGTTATTTAAAATTAGGTATTCACTATGACGCTTTATATAAATCTGCTGCATTAGTAAATGTGACTCAAAAGAATCTTTTTACTAAGAGTGATGTAGCTTCGTTAGATGTTGGGTTAGGTGACAATATGCGATATAATTTTAATTATTTTGTCGATAATGGATTTTATTGGAGTGTAGGGTTTAATTCTAAATTTAATCAATTTAAGAGAGACTTACCTTATAATATGTTGTTAGAAGCAGGAGGTGTTGTTGAAATGGATAATCCTCCTTCAATGTTTGGAATTAATTATGCGGATTTAGAGAATAGATTATATTTTCAAACTTTTTATCAACAAAAATATTTATTGAGTATAGGGGTTGAGCATCATTTTTTTGATATTCGTAGTAAAACTTTAAATACAGCAGATTCTCGATTCGATCGTAGTCATTATTTAGGAGGATTTGCTAATGTTGTTGTTGATACTTATGACAACAAATATTTTCCAAGAAAAGGGTTCTTATTCAAAGGAGAGTATAAAAACTATTTTTATTCAAGTGATTATTTAGGGAATTTTGAAAATTTCTCATCTATTACAGGTCAAATAGGATATGCTGCACGTATTACAAATAAACTTTCAGTTGATTTGAAATCAAAACTTGGTGCTGTTATAGGAACTTTACCAACAATTGGTTTTGGTTATTTCTTAGGAGGGTATGGATTTGCAGAGCGAGATAATATTGTTCCTTTTTATGGTTATGATTTATTAGGTATTGGAGGAGATTCATATATAATGGGGTCTGTTCAGTTTGATTATGAGATATTTAAAAAGCATCATATTAATATTTCAGCAAACTATGCAAATGCAGGAGATGATATATTTAACAGTGGAGATTGGTTTACTAAAACAAGATATACTGGTTATGCAGTAGGATATGGTATGCAAACTATCATTGGTCCAATTGAAGCTAAGTTTACTTACTCACCAGATACAGGAAAAACATATTCGGTATTTTCAGTTGGTTTTTGGTTTTAAGGATATGGTTTTAATAAAAGCTATTTGTTGTGTATATGTGAAATAAATTTAGATTAAAAATTGCATAATTCATTTTAATGTCGATATTTGTGTTATTATGAAAACACAATGGGACGGCTTATTAGCTTTATTAAAGTACCTTATTAAGAGAGATCCAGAATGAGGTAGCATACTTACGATATTTTATTTACCAACCAAAAATATTTAGTAATTATGCCATTATATCATCAGTTAGGAGAGATACCTCCTAAGCGACATACTATTTTTAGAAAACCAAATGGAGAGTTGTATTATGAACAGTTGTTTGGAACTATTGGATTTGATGGAATGTCAACTAATATGTATCACGAACACAGGCCAACTCAGGTTAAAAAGATTTTAGGACAATATAGTGTTGCTCCAAAAATAGCGAAAGCTAATAACATTCAATCTTATAGATTAAAAGGATTTCAGGTAAAACCAGAGGAAGACTTTTTAAAAAGCAGAAAGGCTGTTTTAACCAATAGTGATTGTACTATTGTATTGTCAGCGCCTTTAAAATCTACCGATGATTATTTTTATAAAAACACAGATTCTGATGAGTTGATTTTTATTCATCGTGGTACAGGAACCTTGCGCACGATGCTTGGAAATTTAACTTTCAAATACGGGGACTATCTTTTAATCCCACGTGGTGTTATTTATAAAATTGATTTTGACACTGAAGATAACAGATTGTTTATCGTTGAGTCAAGGCGACCAATTTATACTCCAAAACGTTATAGAAATTGGTTTGGACAACTTTTAGAACATTCTCCATTTTGTGAGCGTGATATAAGAAGACCAAATCATTTAGAAACTCATAATGAAAAAGGAGACTTTTTGATAAAAGTAAGAAAGCAAGACGAAATTTTTGATATGGTTTATGCTACACATCCTTTTGATGTAGTAGGCTATGACGGTTATAATTATCCTTATGCGTTTTCTATTCACGATTTTGAACCTATTACAGGAAGAGTTCACCAACCACCTCCTGTTCATCAAACATTTGAGACAGATGCATTTGTAATTTGTTCATTTGTTCCTCGTTTATATGATTACCATCCAGATGCAATTCCTGCACCGTATAATCACAGTAACATTGATAGTGATGAGGTTTTATATTATGTAGATGGAGATTTTATGAGTAGAAATGATATTGAAGCAGGACATATTTCTTTACATCCAGCCGGTATTCCACATGGTCCTCATCCTGGTGCAGCAGAACGTTCTATAGGTAAAAAGAGCACAGAGGAATTAGCTGTAATGGTAGATACTTTTAAACCATTAATGTTAACAGAAGAGGCAATGGAAATTGCAGATGAGCAATATTACCAATCGTGGTTAGATCCAGAAATTTAGAACACAACAACTATTAAACTATAAATTATGAGCAGAGAAGTTAAATCAGTAGAGTTTGGCTTAGAAAAGATATTTGAAGGAGCACAAGATTTTTTACCTCTTTTAGGGACAGATTATGTAGAGTTTATTGTAGGGAATGCTAAACAAGCTGCGCATTTCTATAAGACAGCTTTTGGATTTCAATCGTTAGCTTATGCTGGCTTAGAAACAGGTGTTAGAGACCGTGCTTCTTATGTTTTAGTGCAAGATAAAATTAGAATTGTATTAACAACTCCTTTGACTGCAGAGTCAGAATTAAATAATCATATTGTTGAACATGGTGATGGAGTTAAAGTTGTAGCATTATGGGTAGAGGACGCTCGTAAAGCATATGAGGAAACGATAAGTAGAGGCGCAAGGTCGTATATGGAACCTATAGTAGAAAAGGATGAATTTGGAGAAGCTGTTCGTGCTGGTATTTATACTTATGGTGAAACAGTTCATATGTTTGTTGAGCGAAAAAACTATAAAGGAATATTCTTACCTGGATTTGTAAAATGGGAAAGTGATTATAATCCAACTGCAGTTGGATTGAAGTATGTTGATCATATGGTAGGGAATGTTGGATGGAATGAAATGAATACGTGGGTTAACTGGTATGAAGATGTAATGGGCTTTGTGAATTTCTTGTCTTTTGATGATAAACAAATTAATACAGAATATTCTGCGTTGATGAGTAAAGTTATGTCTAATGGGAATGGGCGTATTAAGTTCCCAATTAACGAACCTGCAGAAGGAAAGAAAAAATCTCAAGTAGAAGAATATTTAGATTTTTATAATGGACCAGGAGTACAACATATTGCTGTAGCTACTGATGATATTTTAAGTACAGTCGGGTTAATGAAAAGTAGAGGAGTCGAGTTTTTATCAGCACCACCACAAGCTTATTATGATGATATTCCTCGACGTTTAGGATCTCATATGGATATGATGAAAGAAGATATTAAAGAGCTTCAAAAGTTAGGTATTATGATTGATGCTGACGAAGAAGGGTATTTATTACAGATTTTTACTAAGCCAGTAGAGGATAGACCAACTTTGTTTTTTGAAATTATTCAGCGAATGGGAGCTCGTGGATTCGGAGCAGGTAACTTTAAGGCCTTGTTTGAGTCTATTGAACGTGAGCAAGAAAAAAGAGGAACACTTTAGAATTCAGTTAATTAAATATTAAAAAGACCAACAAATAAGCTTGTAAAGTTAATGATTAGTTAAAATGCAATGACAGTAGTTTTAATTAAAAAAAAGCTATACATTTGCACTCGCAAAAATAAGGTCGTCATAAGCTTTATTTGAGTGTAATAAATTTTTCATAATTTATAGTTTTTTGGTTGGTTAATAGCATAAAAACTCAGTCATTTCTTTGGCTGGGTTTTTTTGTTTGCTATTTTTGAATAAAATATGACCAATATGAAAAAACGTCTCTTCTTACTTGTTGCTTTTCTTATAAGTACAAGTTATTTATTTGCACAGACTTTGCCAAAGGCATTTGATACTGGTGAATATTTAAAATTCCGCATTAGTTATGGTATATTTAATGCAGGGATAGCTACTCTGAAATTAACAGACACAGTTTATAATGGAATACCTGTATATCATGCAAAAGGCATTGGATATACAACAGGTGTGCCTAAAGCTTTCTTTAAAGTCTATGACAATTATGAAAGTTATTTTGAAAAGAAAAGTGTTGTTCCTCATCGTTTTATTAGAAAAATTGATGAGGGAGGGTATACTAAAGATCAAGATGGTGTTTTTAATTACAAAACAATGAAGGTCTTAGTTCATGATAAAGAAAAACAGACAAAAAAAGAATATTCTGTTGTTAAAGATGTTCAAGATATTGTTTCTGCTTTCTATTATTTGAGAAAGTATCCAGGTTTGAACACTATGAAACAAGGAGAGTCTGTTGAAATTGATATGTTTTTTGACGGTGAAGTTTTTCGTTTTAAGCTAAAATATCTTGGTGAAGAAATTTTGAAAACTAAGTTTGGGAGAACAAAAACATTGAAATTTAGACCCTACGTTATGGCAGGTAGAGTTTTTAAAGAAAAAGAAAGCTTAACAGTATGGGTAACTGCAGATAATAATAAAGTTCCTATTCGAATAAAAGCAAGTTTAGCTGTTGGATCCTTAAAAGCAGATTTAGAAGAGTATAAAAACTTAGTTAGTAAGCTTGAATTTGAAAAGTAATGGAAGAGAAAACAATTATTGATCTATATACGGACTTAGAAGATAGATTTGATGAGTTAGGATTGAAGACAGAAACTCATATAAAAGGAATGCTCTATGCTAAGCCTTTAACATATTGGGATTATATACAAACAGATGCATTGTTGAATTTGCAAACACAGAGAACAATAATTCCTGATGAAATGGTGTTTATAATGTATCATCAGGTTAATGAATTATTGTTTAAAATGGTACTTTGGGAAATTAACCAAGTTAGTAATTGTGAAGATGATAAGTTGACGATTGAATTATTTAAAGAGAAGATTAATCGTATAAGTAGATATTTTGATATGCTAACATCTTCTTTTTCCATTATGAAAGATGGGATGAGTAAGGATCAATATTTACAATTTCGTAATACACTTGCTCCAGCAAGTGGTTTTCAAAGTAGTCAATATCGTTTAATTGAGTTTGCTTGTACCGATTGGTATAATTTAATAGATAAACGTTTTGTTGATACATTAAAGGAAAATATTTCAGAAAAAGAAGCGTTAGAATATTTATACTGGCAGGCTGCAGGCAAAGATTATCGAACAGGTGAGAAGTCTTATTTATTGAAGGCATTTGAAGATAAATATTGTGAAATTTTTGTTAAAGCCATGAAAGACTATGAAAAAACAAATTTATGGCAGAAATTTGTAATGTTGCCAGAAGCGGCTCGTAGTGATAAAGAATTAATACAAGCGATGAGACATTTAGATAAAACAATAAATGTGACCTGGGTATTGGGGCATTATCATACAGCTGAAAAATATTTAGATGATGATGTGAAAGGAGTTAAAGAGGCAACAGGGGGGAGTGATTGGAAGAAGTATATGTTACCACAATATCAAAAACGTATATTTTTTCCAGAATTATGGTCAAAAGAGGAAATAGACAATTGGGGATTAGTTTAGAAAAGAAGTTGAAGTAAAGAATTTACATTTTGAAGCAATTTATATATAGTATAATGGTCTCGTTGGCACTTTTTTCGTGTAAAAACACAGAAGAGCCGACTATTGAACCACAAGTAGAAGATGAGAACGCAGAAGAGGTAGTTGCCGAGTTATATGGTTTTAATTTGAAAGACTATGTATTAGTTGAAGATACCATTCGAAGCGGTGATAATTTAGGAAAGATTTTTGGTAATAATAATCTAAATGCTACTGAAGTACATGATATTGTTTCGAAGGTAAAAGACACGTTTAATGTTAAAAATATTCGTGTAGGACAGCCGTATGCATTAGTGAAATATAAAAAAGAAAAAGAAAAGCTTGCTGCTTTTGTGTATCATCCAAATATTTCAGGTTATCAAGTTATCGATTTGAGAGATACTATTCACGCATATACAAAAACTTATCCAGTTACCATAAAAAGACGTACCGTTGCTTCTACAATTGATGGTTCTTTATCATTAAGCCTTAGCAAAGAAGGAGTTGACCAATCGTTAGCAACTAAGATGTCACAAATATTTGCTTGGTCAATAGACTTTTTTAAGTTACAGCCAGAAGATAGGTTTGCTGTAACCATTGAAGAGAAGTATATAAATGATACTATTTATGTTGGTATTTCTAAGATTGATGCAGCATATTTTAGATATAGAGGAAAAGATCTGTATTCATTTCCATATAAAAGAAATGGTGCAAAAGGTGTTGATTATTATGATGAAGAGGGAAGACCAATGAAGAGTATGTTTTTAAAAGCTCCTTTAAAATTCTTTAGAATTACATCAAAGTACTCTAAAAATAGATTTCATCCTGTACAGAAAAGATGGAAGTCTCATAATGGAACGGATTACGCTGCTCCAACGGGAACACCAATTATGTCAACAGCATCAGGTGTTGTTGAAAGAGCTGGTTATACCGCAGGAAATGGTAACTTTGTGAAGGTTCGACATAACGGAACATATTCGACTCAGTATTTACATATGTCAAAGATATTAGTTAAGGTTGGGCAGTACGTTGATCAAGGACAGACAATCGGATTAGTCGGAAGTACAGGGTTAGCAACTGGACCGCATGTGTGCTATCGTTTTTGGAAGAATGGGGTTCAAGTTGATCCAATGGGGCAAGCATTACCGAATTCTGAGCCAATGGATAAAAAAAATATTCCTGCGTTTAAAGAGCATATTAATCCTTTGAAAGCGGAATTAGATAAAACGATTAGTGAGAAGTTTAAAGAAGAATAAGAATATAAAAAGCTAATGTTAAAAAGTATAAATCCGTCTGGGACTCAGTCTTGGAAAGAGTTGAGAAATCATTTTGGAGATATGGAGTTTGTTCAAATGCAAAAACTTTTTGAGAAAGATCCTCAAAGAGCTAATAGTTTGAGCGTTAAATGGGAGGAGTTTTTGTTAGATTATTCTAAGAATAAAGTTACAGATGAAACATTGTCGTTATTGTTTGACTTAGCCAAAGAAGTAGGCTTGAAAGACGCGATAAATGCAATGTTTGACGGTTTTAAAATCAATGCAACAGAAGATCGTTCTGTATTGCATACAGCATTACGTGACTTCTCTGATAATAAGAAAATTGAGATTGAAGGAGAAGATATATTATTAGATATAAAGGGAACTCGTAAGAGAATTAAAGATTTTACAGAGAAAGTTTTAAATGGAGAGTACTTATCAGCGACTGGACAGAAGTTTACAGATGTAATTAATATTGGTATTGGAGGATCTGATTTAGGTCCTAAGATGGTTGTAAATGCATTAGTGAATTATAGAAATGATTTAGGAATTCATTATATATCGAATGTAGATGATGATTATTTGCATTCAGTTTTAAAACAATTAAATCCAGCTACAACATTAGTTTTAATTGTTTCTAAAACCTTTACTACTCAAGAAACAATTGAAAATGCTAAACGTATTAAAAGTTGGATTGAGAAGGAACTCGTTGGAAAAGATTTTAACAAACACTTTATAGGTGTATCTGCTTCAGTTGAAGAAGCTGAAGAATTTGGACTATATAAAGAGAATATTTATCCAATGTGGGATTATGTTGGAGGAAGGTTTTCTTTGTGGAGTGCTGTTGGTTTGTCTGTGGCTTTAGCAGTTGGATATGATAATTTTGAAGCTTTATTAAAAGGGGCTTATGAAATGGATAATCATTTCCAAAGCGCGGAATTCGAAAGTAATTTACCTGTAATAATGGCGCTTTTAAGTGTTTGGTACAATAATTTTTATGGATATGAAACAGAAGCTGTTGTTCCGTATAGTCAGGTATTAGAAAAGTTTCCTGCTCATCTTCAACAAATGATAATGGAAAGTAATGGAAAAAATAAAGATAGAAGTGGAATACCTGTTAATTATCAAACAGGAACTTTGATTTGGGGAGAAGTAGGTGTTTCTGCACAGCATGCTTTTTTTCAGCTATTTCATCAAGGAACAAAAGTTATTCCAATTGATTTTATTGGTTTTGTTAATCCTTTTGTTGAAGGAAATTCAAGTCACGATATTTTAATGTCTAATTTTTTTGGACAAAGTGAAGCATTATTAAAAGGTAAATCTGGAGAGGTTTATGAATCAGATAATAGTGAGTTTTTAAGTAATTTTAGAGAGTTCTGTGGTAATAAACCATCAAATACATTGTTGATTAGTAAGTTAACGCCTAAAAACTTAGGGGCATTGATTGCTTTATATGAGCATAAAACCTTTGTACAAGGTGTAATTTGGAATATTTATAGCTTTGACCAGTTTGGTGTAGAGTATGGAAAAGTTTTAGCTAAAAATATTCAAAATGAAATAAAAACCAAAAATATCAGTAAACATGATAGTTCTACAGTGTTTTTATTGGATTATTATCTGAATAATAGAAAGTAGAATAAGTCTAAATTGTAATGCAAGTTAAAATTTAATGATAAGGTAACATTGAATATCGATGTTTTTGTACATTTGTGCCGAAAATTAATTTTATCACTTACACTTACAAAATGAAAAACTTGAAGAACTGGATGCTGATGATGGTAATGATTCTTACCTCAGTATCCGCACTTTCACAAAACAAGATTACTGGTGTTGTAATCGATGGTGAGTTCCAATCGGGATTACCAGGTGCAACAGTAATTGTTAAAGGAACACAAAATGGAACATCTACAGATATGGATGGAAATTTTGAATTAAATGTTTCTTCAGATAAAGGAGAAGTAGTATTCTCTTTTATTGGTTACCAGTCAAAAACTGTTTCTTTTAAAATTGGTGCTGACAAAAAAGCTAATTTAGGAAATATTGTTTTAGCTGCTGATGAGAATATGTTGGATGACATCGTTATTATGGGTGTTGCTGACGTAGCAAAAGATCGTAAAACTCCAGTTGCTGTTTCTACAATTAAAGCAGCTGTTATTCAGGAAAAAATTGGTTCTCAAGAATTTCCTGAACTTTTAAATACTACTCCTTCTGTTTATGCTTCTCAAGCTGGTGGAGGATTTGGAGATTCAAAACTTAATATTCGTGGATTTGATCAAAAGAACATCGCTGTAATGGTTAATGGTATGCCTGTTAACGATATGGAAGGTGGATCTGTATATTGGTCAAACTGGGCTGGAGCTCAAGATATTGCATCTGCTGTTCAAGTTCAAAGAGGATTAGGATCTTCTAAAATTGCTATCTCTTCTGTAGGAGGAACGATGAATATTATTACAAAAACATCAGATATGAAAGAGGGAGGATCTCTTTCTGCAGGTGTTGGTAATAATGATTATTTTAAAGGATCTGCATCTTACAATACAGGTATTTTAGAAAATGGTTTATCCGCTTCTGTTTTAATGTCTTATACTCGCGGTAATGGATATACAGAAGGTACTGATTTTGAAAGTGTAGCATATTTCTTAGGATTAGGTTACCGTTCAAAAGATACTAAGCATAATATTCAATTTACTTTTACCGGTGCTAATCAATGGCACAACCAAAGTAGTACTAACCCTACAATCGCTGATTACTTAGAATATAGTGATAATGGTAAACCTAATAGACGTTACAATGCTGATTATGGTATGTATAATGGAAAAGGATATTCTTGGGCAAGAAACTTCTATAATAAACCTATTGCTTCTGTAAACTGGGATTTTAGAATAAATGAAACATTTACTTTAAATACTGTTGCTTATGGTTCTTGGGGCCGTGGAGGAGGAAATGGTGCTCTTGGAAGTATTAATGGAAAGGGACAAAGAGATAGTTTATTTAAAGATAATAATGGACATATCCGTTTTGATGACATCGCTGCATGGAATTCAGGAAAACATGTAGAAGGTTTTGGTAATGATAAAGTTATGGAAGATGGAGAATATTATTCAACATCAAGAAATGGTCTTGTACGTCGTACAAGTATAAACTCTCATGACTGGTATGGTACTGTAATGAACTTAAATGCTAAAATTAATGAGAATTGGAATTTTGATATTGGAGTTGATGCTCGTACATATGTAGGATACCATTTCCAAGTATTGGATAACCTTTTAGGGGCTCCAGGTTATATTGATATGGCTAATAAGAGTACTGGTAATCGTGTTATTACTGAAACTTATAATAGTAAAGCTCCAGCTAATCCTTGGCTTGATTGGAGTAAGAGAGAAAAAGTTGCTTACGACAATGATGGAAATGTTAAATGGTTAGGTGGTTTTGGACAAGTTGAGTATTCTAAAGACGCATTAACTGTATTCGTACAAGGATCTATCTCTAATCAATGGTTTAGACGTATTGATTATATGGGATATGACCGTAGAACTGAAAAAGGTGCTTCAGAATATAAAACTTCTTGGAAAAGTTTAGCAGGAGGAAGTGTTAAAGGAGGATTGAACTACAATATTGATGAAAATCATAATGTTTTTGTTAACTCTGGATATTTCTCTCGTCAGCCTTTCATGAATAATGGAGTTTATATTAATAATAGTAATACAGAAAACCCTAACTTAAAAAATGAAAAGATTTTTGGTTTAGAATTAGGGTATGGATTACGTTTAGAGAAATTTAGAGGTAATGTTAACTTATATCGTACGTCTTGGAAAGACAGAATTCAAAGAATTTTCGAAAGAGATGTATTTAATGTAGGTAAAAATGGAACTCAAACTCCTGGATATGCTAACTTATATGGTATTGAACAAATACATACAGGATTAGAAGTTGACTTTATTTATAATCCAATTGATCGTTTAGACATTACAGGATCTTTATCTTGGGGTGATTGGAAGTACAAAGGGAACGTAAGTGCTGATTTCTTGAATGAGCAAACAAACGACCCAATCTTAGGAGAAAATGGAAAACCAATGCAAAAAACTCTTTATTTAGATGGTGCTAAAGTGGGAGATGCTCCTCAGTTCATTTTAAATTTAGGTGCTGCATATGAAATTGTAGAAGGGTTAAAAGTTGATGGTAACTTCCGTTACAATGATAAATTCTACGCTGGAATTAACCCAACTGATTTTGGATCTAAAGATTCTAAAGGATCTATTTCATTACCTTCGTTTAATTTATTTGATGCAGGTTTATCATACAAAATGAAAGTTGGTAAAGAGAAACAAAATAGTGTTTCTATGCGCGTGAATGTTAATAACGTTTTTGATACTACTTATATTTCTTATTCAAGAACTAATATTCATAGTGGTGATTCAAAAGCGAATAATGTAAATTGGAAAGGTGTAGATACTGCAAACGAGGTTTATTTCGGAAATGGTAGAACATGGAACGTAACATTACGTTATAACTTCTAATAAGAATTTTATAATATATTTTAAAAGAGCTAATCATATGATTAGCTCTTTTTTTATGCGTTAAGTTTTTTAAAAGTTTTACCTTTAAAAATGAATTGTTAGATAAAAAGATGAATAGATTAAAATTAGGTGAAAGTGACTTAGAAGTACCAGAATTGTGTTTTGGTGGGAATGTATTTGGATGGACAATAAATGAAAAGGAGTCTTTGAGAATGTTAGATGAACTTCAAGAAAAAGGATTGACTTTTATTGATACATCAAATAACTATTCTCATTGGGCACCTGGTAATGTTGGAGGAGAGTCTGAAGCAATAATAGGTAAATGGTTTAAGGAGTCTAAAAAGCGTCACAATATAGTTTTATCAACTAAGGTAGGAGGAAGTATGAAAGATGTTCAACGAGGACTTAGTAGAGATAATATTAGAATGGGAGTAGAATCCTCATTAAGAAGGTTGAACACTGACTATATTGATCTATATTTTGCTCATCATGATGACTTGAATGTTTCTCAAGAGGAAACCATGTCTATTTTTAATGATTTAGTGCGAGAAGGAAAAGTACGTTATTTGGGAGCTTCAAATCTTGAAGTAAATC
Organism: Myroides phaeus; assembly: GCF_009799805.1. Classification (NCBI taxonomy): domain Bacteria; kingdom Pseudomonadati; phylum Bacteroidota; class Flavobacteriia; order Flavobacteriales; family Flavobacteriaceae; genus Myroides; species Myroides phaeus. The sequence goes on along the minus strand of NZ_CP047050.1, from coordinate 790,122 downwards.
GCATTAAGGCAGCGAATGAATTGTGTAAAGAGAAAGGATGGACTAAGTATATAGCTATTCAGCCCTTATATAACCTCTATGATAGAGAGAAATATGAAAAAGAGTACTTACCCTTGGTTAAGGAAGAAAGCCTTGCTGTAATGAGCTATTTTGCGTTAGCAAGTGGTTTCTTAACAGGGAAGTATAAAACGCAAGAAGATATAAGTAACAGCCAGCGTAAAGAAATGGTAAAAGGTTATCTAAATGAAAGAGGCCTTCGTATTATAGAATCTTTGTCTGTTGTAGCAAATCGATATCAAGCACAAATAGCAGAGGTTGCAATAGCTTGGCAAATTCACAAACCAGATATTAGTACACCAATTGTGAGTGCTACGAATGCTAAACAATTAGAAAGTATTATTAAAGCAACTTCTTTGAAGTTGTCTATAGAAGATATGTTGTTCTTAGAAAAGGCAAGTGAGTTTGAATAATTCAAAAATGTCTTTCGTAAAGAAAAAAAAGCGGTTATCTACATCAGATAACCGCTTTTATTATTTAGTTTATTGTTGAACCGTTTTTCACAGTATCATTATCAGGATTTACGAAAACTAATTTTCCATCAGGATCTTCAGTCATTAAAATCATACCTTGACTTTCAACTCCTCTTAATTTTCTTGGAGCTAAGTTAGCAAGAACAGTAACTTTTTTTCCAATAACTTCTTCAGGAGAGAAATGTTCAGCAATACCAGAAACAATAGTTCTAACATCTAATCCAGTATCTACTTTTAAAACTAAAAGTTTATTTGCTTTAGGCATTTTTTCTGCTTCAAGAATAGTCCCGACTCTTAAGTCTAATTTTGCGAAGTCTTCAAACGTTGCAGTTTCTTTTTGTTCTTCTACTTTTTTGTTCTCAGCAGCATTAGCTTTTTTAGAAGCTTCTAAGCGGTCTAATTGTTTTTGAATCTCTTCATCTTCAATCTTAGCGAATAACAATTCAGCTTGTCCAATTTGGTGGTCTGCTGCAATCATTACTGTATCTTCAGAAACAGACTTCCAAGAAATAGGAGTACTAATATTTAAGATAGACTTCAATTTGTTAGCAGTAAATGGTAAGAAAGGCTCAGCAAGTGTACTTAATGCAGCAGCAATTTGTAAAGCTACATACATTTGAGTTTTTACTCTTTCTGGATTTTCTTTAATCAATTTCCAAGGTTCTTCATCAGCAAGATATTTATTTCCAAGACGAGCAACATTCATCAATTCAGACAATGCTTCTCTAAAGCGGTATCTTTCAACAGAACTCTCAATAACACTTGGGTACGCTCTTAATTCTTGTAAAGTGGCGATATCAACATCAGAAAACTCATTTGGATGAGGAACAATTCCGTTGTAATATTTATTTGTTAAAACAACAACTCGGTTGATGAAGTTACCAAAAATAGCAACTAACTCATTGTTGTTTCTTGCTTGAAAATCTTTCCAAGTAAAGTCGTTATCTTTTGTTTCAGGAGCATTTGATGTCAATGCATAACGTAAAACATCTTGTTTTCCTGGGAAATCTTCTAAATATTCGTGTAACCAAACAGCCCAATTCTTAGAAGTAGAAAGTTTATTACCTTCTAAGTTTAAGAACTCATTTGCAGGAACGTTGTCAGGAAGAATATAACTACCTTCTGCTTTCAACATGGCAGGGAAAATAACACAATGGAAAACAATATTATCTTTTCCAATGAAGTGCACTAATTTAGTGTCATCAGATTTCCAATATGGTTCCCAATCTTTTCCTTCTCTTTCTGCCCATTCTTTTGTAGAAGATATGTACCCAATCGGAGCATCAAACCATACATAAAGAACTTTTCCGTCAGCACCTTCAACAGGAACAGGAATACCCCAATCTAAGTCACGAGTTACTGCACGTGGTTTTAAACCATCTTCTAACCAAGATTTAACCTGACCATATACATTTGGTTTCCAGTCATTTTTATGACCTTCTAAAATCCATTCACGTAAGAATGCATCATATTGATCAAGTGGTAAAAACCAGTGCTTAGTTGATTTTAAAATAGGTTTAGAACCTGTAATAGTCGATTTAGGGTTAATTAAATCAGTAGCATTTAATGAAGTACCACATTTTTCACATTGGTCTCCGTATGCTTCTTCATTAGCACATTTTGGACAAGTACCTGTTACAAAACGGTCTGCCAAAAATTGTTGTGCTTGTTCATCATATAATTGTTCAGTAACTTCTTCAATAAATTTACCTTCATTATAAAGCTTTTTGAAAAATTCAGAAGCAGTTTGATGATGGATTGAAGAAGAAGTTCTTGAATAATTGTCAAAAGAAATACCAAAATCCGCAAACGATTGTTTGATAATTCCGTTGTATTTATCAATAACTTGTTGTGGAGTAATACCTTCTTTTTTCGCTTTCATAGAAATAGCTACCCCATGTTCATCACTTCCACAAATAAAAGCTACGTCTTTTCCTTGTAAACGTAAAAATCTTGCATAAATATCAGCAGGTACATATACTCCTGCTAAGTGTCCAATGTGAATAGGACCATTAGTATATGGCAACGCCGCTGTAAGCGTGTATCTTTTTGGATTTTGTATCATAAATCAATTATAGTTTTCTAAAAAACAATTCAAATAAGACTGCAAAAATAAGCATTACGAACGGAATACATCTATTTATTTTAAATCATCTTGTTTACAGTGTAGTTAACAAGAACAATTTATCGTCAAAATTATAGTGAATTGTTTTTCTAATATAGAATTCTGTGAAAAGGCAAGTTATTTGCTCTTTTCGTTTTGTATCATTTGTTTCATATCGTCATTCATTTCAAAACGTTGATTTGTTGAAGACGAGCTGTTTTCACCTGTTCCGTGCATCGGAATCTCCACAGTTTTATCAGTTTGTTCAGAAGCACTCTTTGACGATTCAGTAGTAGTACTTGTTGTAGACTCTGATTTCTTATCAGTACACGAAGCTATAAACACAGTTCCGATTGTTAGTAAAGTAAATATTTTTGTTTTCATGTTTATCATTTCTTAATGCACAAAATTACTATTTTCAAAATAGAATAGTTTATGAATCCGTAGAAGTATTACTATCTTTAATAATTTCAATAGAAGCTTTAGGAATAGTAAATTCACTACCTATAGATCCTGTGTCATTAGTTGTTTGTTGTTTTTTAATAAGCATAATAAACACGCAAGAAATAAGCCAATTAGCCCAAAATAAATAACCACCAGCGTGAAAGTATATTTTCATATGCTTATGTGACGTTGTTGTAAAGTCTTGAAATGTATAATACGCACCATATATACCAATACCAATTGCAAGAAGTATAATAGGGATATATATCCATTTAGACGAAAATTTTTTAAAAAGAACCAATATCAAAATCAGCATCAGTTGAATAGCAAAAATTACTAATGCTGTCTTCCAAACGGTTTTGAAAATTGTGTATTCTTTGTAAAACAGGCTAATACTTACTCGCCCTACAAAAGACATTTTAGAAAAGAGCATTGCAGATGCAAAAGACAAAAGCAATTGCGTAAAGATTAGAAACGTAATTTTTTTTGCCATAATCTAATTTGTAACCTTCCAACCATTTTCTTCAGAATACTTAAGTTTAAACTTTTTAGTGATGAACTTCGTATTCGGAGTTTTGTCTTTATATAAAAAAGCAAACGGTGTAAACTCTTTGTTTAGCATAACATTCGCAGTGGCTGTTTTCTTTCCGTTATTTTCAATTTGCACATTGCTATTTTTATCTAAGCGATAGACAACTGTTTTTACTTTCACTCTATCATTTTTTTGACTTAACACAAAAGGGTGAGACTTTTCAGCCATCTTTAAAGTAACATTCCAAATAGAGTCTTTAGACAACCATTTCTTTTTTGCAGTTTCTTCTTCAAATGAGATATAGCCCTCGTTTTCCAATTGTTTATAAAAAGTGATTAACTCTTTATCTTTTGTTGTTTTCAATCGCATTTTACCTATTTGAAAGTTATTGCTCTCATAAATAGGTTTCTCATTCAAATAGCTTTCAATTGTTGAGTACGCTTTTGAAGTATTGATGTTTTTATCATTACAACTCGTCAAAAATAGACCGAGACATAAAAGGATAAAGGCAACGTAGCTTTTCGAATTCATAATGAAAATTTTAATCAAAAATACAAAAAAAGCTTTTAGTTTGATGAAGTTTTTAAATGCTGTTATGGTATTGATATGTAGTAGTTTATGGGTATAAAAAAAGGCTACGTAATCGTAGCCTTTTTGAAAACATGAATTAGTTTCTAACCCAAAGTTCTATTTCTTTTTCAACAACTTTACCGTTTGAATTTGCACGAATAGTTATTGAAGATTTTCCTGTTTTGTCATTCGTATTGAAAATCAATTTATCATTTTCAATAACTGCTGTTCCAAAAGTGGAATCAAATTTAGTAATTGTTTTTTCAATCAATCCTAATGGAGAGTCTTGATCAACAATTATTTCACCAATAGAGACAGAGAATTCTTTATTTGGCTTAAGTACAATTTGATTTGGTAATATTTCAGGAGCATTATTATCTTGGAAGAAAGGCATAGAAGGGAACCAATAATGACCATTCTTATCATTTGCTTCTCCACCTTGCATAAACACTTCTCCTTTTTTAGCACCTGAATTTGATAAAATTCTTGTCCAATTGTATCCTCCGTTAGTAGCCCAACCATCTTTTTTGATTAAAAGGACAATGTCTCCATTAATAGGATCTACACGTAAACCAGCTCCATAGAAAGCAAGTTTATTACCATCAGCATCATTTCCTAATAGGTGAAAATCTGTATTTAATGTTCCGGTTGTAGTGTCAAATTTACCAACTTTGTTACCACCACCCCATGATCCAGCATCTGAAACCCAATATAAGGCATCTTCTTGCATACTTGCCGTAAATGAACCAGCATTCCACGCACCCCAAGTACCTGGTATATTCGATGGAGCAATGTCGTAAGATTTAATATCATTGTAGTCTTTTGGGTTGATGCGGATAAGTTCTTTTTCTTTTCCTGCCCAAATTACACCATGTCTATCAATCGTTAGCTGGGTATAATTACCAGCTAATGTTATTTTAACTTTATCTGTTTTTGTATCAATAATAACAAGACCTTTTCCTTGAACTACTGCATAAACTTTACCATCTGCATATACCATATTTCCAGTCTGACCAGCAACATCTGCTATTGTATCTACCGTTTTTAGGCTTTTAATATCAAAGATAGTTATCCCATTTGTAGTAGAGATGTATCCTTTTGAATCTGAAACACCAACAAAAGCACGTCCATCACCATTGATATCTTCAATTGTTTTTACTTCTTTGAAATTCTTATCAGTTATAACAAAACGGTTTCCTTGCTTAGATACAAAATAATAATAGTCGCCATAAGCTGTTGCATAAGCTAAGGTTATACCAAATTTCTTTCCAGAATTAGCGGCTCTATAAATTCGATATTGTGGTTGTAAATTATAGTCTAATTGGTTCACAGTACCTTCATCGTGTCCAAACCAATCTTCATTAGCAATATAAAAAGCAGTTGGTTTAATTAAAGGAGTAGCTGCCGTTGGTGGAATGATTCTAAAACCTTCATCATCACGAGTTGAGTTATCATCGCTATTACAAGCAAAAGTTAAAGCAAGTAAGCTCAAAGACATTGAGCGGAAAAGCACATTCTTAGTAAATATCATTTTTTGATTTTTGAGTTAATTCTGTTTTTATAAATGGAATTAATTCAAATGTATTACAATAATCTTTGTTCTTAAAACGAGGGTATGTTTTTTTATAAAGTAGTATTTCCTAAAATAACTCCATTTGTATGGGACGGTCATCAGGTTGAGAAAGAAACATAAACGTATCAATTATATCATATTGTCTTCTTTCCAGATTGAATTTTCGAAGAGCAATATGGTTACATAAAAATTCTAAGTGTTGTTTTCCAAATAATTGATATGCTTTTTCTATTTTCTGAGCATCTAATTTACGCGCTATAGATAAGTGAGCATCATAACTTTTAGTTATCACTTTGACTTGTAATATTTCAAGTAGCTGCTTTACATAGTCTTGTAAAATTATCTTTGCGTTTGTATCAACAGTTAAGAAAAAAGCTCCGTTCGGGTAGGTGTCAAAATCGTTTAAAATCACATCAGTGGGAACGAATCTATTACAACATCGTTCAACTTGTTGTTTTACTCTTTTTATTTCAGTTTCTGAAGCGTGAAATTCAACAATAGTCAAGTGTGCCAATGAATTCTTGCTATTATACCAGCCGATTTCTTCAGCGAGCTTTAGCTTCATTAGTTTCACAGTCTCAATGATTTGATCATTAGGCTGAAAGCACAGAGAATATTTGTGAATAGAATGCATACGATTTTATTTATGGATAAAAGTAAAAAAATAAATCGTGTTGAGGAAAAAAGCTTAAAAAATAGTTAATAAAGCTTTTTTTGAGCCAAGCTGATAAGTGTCATATTTTTAGCTAACTGAGTGAGGTATCTTTGTTATAGGTTTTAAAGCTGCTTCATAATCAAATGAAAATAGAGTTAGCGGTTTTTTGGTTAGTTATAAAGGAAAAAAAGGTATCTTGATTCAAGATACCTTTTTTTTGTTTTTTATCGTAAGATAACGCGTCCTTTAAAAGGCACATCGCAATTGATATCAATATTATGAGCCTTTGAAATAAAAACTTTACACGGTTTAATTTGATAAACAAAATTATCTATAATCTCTTCAACTTGAACAATAGGGTGTTCAATTTGATGTTGATTAAAAGTTACATGTAGTACATCGTTGTCAAAATCTAAAGACGAAAATTCTTTTACGTATTTCATAATTGTCGTTGTTTATATGGTTATTAGGTAAGTTACAAAATATAAGTGATATAGCGTTTAAATTAAGAGTTAAACAAGTAGATTGCTTTAATTACGGATTATTAGTTTTAGTTGACTATATGATTGCTATGACTGTAATCAGGTTAGTTAGTAAACTGGCTATTTATGTTTATGTAAGTCTATAATTATGCCTAAGCTTTTCAATTTAGAGGTTAATCTAATATTCCCTTTTAGGAATTATATGATACTCATCTTTTTTATAGTTCTCTTCAAACCTTAATTTTCCATTCTTATAATACTCCTTATAGAGACCATCAAGTTCCCCATTTCTGTAATTTTTATCAAATTGTAATTGTCCGTTATCATAGTATTCTTTAGAACTTCCATGGCGATTTCCATCTTTGTAGTGCTCTTCAGCTTTTAATTGTCCATTGTCATAATACCTCTTAAATATCTCATTTCGTTTTCCGTTTATGTAATTCTCTTCGGATTCTAATTGCCCGTTCTTATAGTACATATTAAAAACTCCATGCAGTTGCCCATCTTTGTAATCCACTTCAGATTTTAATTGTCCATTATCATAATACCACTTACAATTACCAATTTCTTTTCCGTCTATATAATTCTCTTCCGATTCTAATTGGCCATTCGTATAATACTTTTTAGAAACTCCGTGGCGTTCTCCATCTTTGTAATTCTCTTCGGATTCTAATTGTTTATTATCATAATACTCTTTAGAAACCCCGTGGCGCGCGCCATCTTTGTAATTGACTTCAGTTTTTAATTTACCATTTCTATAATACTCTTTAGAAATGCCCTGACGTGCGCCATCTTTATAATTTCTTTCAGCTTTTAATTTTCCATTATCATAATATTCTATAGAGCTTCCCTGAGGTTTCCCTTCTTGGAAATTTATTTTAATCTTTAACTTCCCATTCTCGTGATATTCCTTTCCAATTTTATAAAGTTGTCCTTCTTTGGAGTTGACTTCAGCTTTTAATTGTCCATTCTCGTAATACCATTTCCCAACTCCGTGATGTTTACCCTCCTTGTAGTTTATTTCGTATTTTAATTGCCCATTAGCATAGTACTCTGTCGAAATTCCATTAAATTTCTCATCTGTATTTAGTAGATAAAACACACCATTTCTCTCCTGCAGTTTATCCATCGCAATCTTTTGGGGTTTGCAATCAATAGAAACAAATAATAACAAAATAATAGCGTAAATCTTTTTCATTATTCTATATTTTAAAACTATCAAAATTAGGTAATTACTTAGGATAATCACTTGTTTTACAAACTTTTCAATAGTTGATAAACCAACTTACCTTGTAGTACAGCTAAGAAGTCCTTCAAACAATATTTTAGAATCTCTTTTACTAAATGAAAATAGTTACTTACTCGAATACCTATAATTAATTGATATTTAAGTAGTAGGGAACTAAATAATTTATCTAAACTAAGTACGTATTGGAAACTAAATCATACAAAGTAGAAATGCATTGCTTATATTTAGCAATATGTACATACTTTCTATTTTGTCATTATCAGCATATCAATATGCGGTAATATTGGGTTTTTTATATTGTTTGTGGCTGACTTTCCGAATAGGTAAGCGATTAAAACAAAGTAAGGGGACATCTCTTGGTTGTATTGGTTTTGGTTATGTTTTTTTAGTCGTTGGATGTATTACAACATTTGCTTTAACCGGGTTATTAGTATTGGGAGATACTATTTATGATAAAACAAGAACATTTACAAAAGGAGATAAATACGAAGCTGTTTATTACGATTACACCTCTTATGAAAGTTATGATTCTGAAAGCGGGAGAACATCTACAATGTACACACCAATCATTCGGTTCACAACAGAAGAAGGTCAGTTAATGGAGAAAACTTTAAATTATTCCAGTAGTTCAAGACCTACTATAGGAAGCAAGGTAACAGTGTATTTTGATGCAGCTCGTTCTGATATTGCTATCCTTTCTCTTGGAATAATTGCAATGTCTTTAGGTGTAACCTTATTCCTTTCCATAATCATCTTTATATTCGTTGGAGTAACGATTTATGCCATGGGACATTCTATGAAGCGCTATAAACAAATAGCGTCTTATGTAGGTTTAAATATACTTGTTCCTGTGTTAATGGTGTTATTTGACGGGTTATTGATTTACGTTTTATTTGATGGAGAAGAAAAACCTATATGGGTGAATTTAGTTGTCGGTTTCTTCGTTTTAATGTTGACATTAGGTATTTGGGGTTATATAAAAGGAGTTGTTGGCAAAGAAATAAAATGGGTAAAAACAGGAGCAGGTACTTGGAGTGGAGAAGTGGTTGAAAAGAGTGAAACCAAAACAGATAATGACTTATTACAACGAAAAGAAACTACATATAAACAACGCACATCACGAGAAAAGAAATAAAAAAAGGGATACTATAGTGTATCCCTTTTCAATTATTCTTTCGTTACAATTTGCATTGTTTCTCTATTTACTTGTTTTAATAGCAATGTTTTATCGCCTAATACTTTCTGAGCAGATAAGTCGTCAAAATGTCTAATGGTGTACAAAGAAACATTTTCATTATAGCTCACTTTGAACTTGTCGCTTAATACCAATCTCAAGTCCTCAAAGTGGTTGAATTTATCCTCTACACAAACAGAAAAGCTTATCGCAGAGTTTTGAATTACATTTACTTTGATATTGTACTCACAAAACAATTTGAAGATATCACTAATGTTTTGTTCCATTATAAAAGAGAAATCTTTAGAAGATAATGAAATCAAAAGTTGATTTTTCTTTACAATAAAGCAAGGAACATTAGGAGTTAGTGCCGCACCTTTAGAAACATTAGTTCCTTCTAATAACGGATTAAGGAAAGACTTCACGTAAAGCGGAATCTCTTTTTGTCTAAGAGGTTGCAGTGTTTTTGGATGGATAACGGATGCACCATAAAACGCAAGTTCAATAGCCTCTTGATAAGAGATGTGTTCTAATAAAGTTGTTTCAGTAAAATATCTCGGATCAGCATTTAAAACACCAGGTACATCTTTCCATATCGTAACACTTGTAGCATCTAAAGCATACGCAAATATAGCCGCAGAATAATCTGAGCCTTCACGTCCTAAAGTAGTAGAGAATCCGTTATAATCAGACCCAATAAAACCTTGTGTAATATATAAGTTACTGGTATTAATACTTCTTTTAATATTTTCGATAGTAATATCCCAATGTACATTAGCATCGCGATAAACAGTATCTGTTTTTACTAAGTTTCTGGCATCAATCCAATGGTTTACTATTTGTTCTTCTTGTAAGTAGTAATGAAGGATAGTTGTAGAAATCACTTCCCCAAAGCTTACAATTTGGTCATAAACAAAATTGTAATTTGGCGATTTGTTATTTAGTAAAAAGTAAGTGATATTTTCAAAAAGCTCTTCCAATTTAGTATAAATCACGTGCTCTTTGTTAGGAAATAAATCATTAACAATCGGGTAGTGGTAATTTTTTACGACATCCAGAGATTCAGCTAAATCAAATCTGTTTTGGAAGTAATTATGTACGACAACCTCTAAGGCATTTGTCGTTTTGCCCATAGCAGATGCTACGATAAGGCTATTTTCATAACCAACAGTTCGCAATACTTTGCAAACGTTTCTTACATTTTCTGCGTCTCTAACAGAGGCACCACCAAATTTAAATATTCTCATAATTTAGAACTACTAAATTTTTCTATTCCGTTATAATCCATTTGAACAGTGTACCAATCTTCTAATACAGTTGCCCCTGATTTTTTGTAGAAATTAATAGCAGCCTCATTCCAGTTTAGCACTACCCATTCTACTCTTTTTACACCTTCTCTTTTTGCTATATTCATAATTTCAGCATACAAAGCATATCCTGCTCCTGTACCTCTCATTGTTTCAGTAACAATTAGATCTTCTAAGTGAATTGTTTTCCCTTTCCACGTAGAATAGCGGTTGTAATACAAGGCCATTCCAATTATTTTTTGGTCGTGTTCTGCAACTATTACATTAAAAAGAGGGTTTTGGGAAAACCCATCTCTGATTAAATCCTCAACCGTAATTTCTACAGCTTCGGGCTCCCTTTCAAAAGTCGCTAACTCCTTAATTAATTGAAGCACATCGTACATATCGTCAGTTTTTGCCGGTCTAATATTCATACGCGTTGTTGATTTAATGGTTAATATCATAGATACAATGACAAAATTAACGATATTTGCAGTGTAAAATACACAACTTAAGAATCATTTTTAAAAATGACAACAGAAAGAAACCAGACTTTAGGAGAGTTTATTATTGAAAAACAGGAAGATTTTAAATATTCTTCTGGTGAGTTATCAAGATTAATCAATTCTCTTAGACTTGCTGCTAAAGTCGTAAGTCACCAAGTGAACCAAGCAGGGTTAGTTGATATCGTAGGAGCTTTTGGAAAACAAAATGTTCAAGGCGAGCAACAACAAAAATTAGATGTTTTTGCCAATGAAGTATTTATTCAAACATTAATCAATAGAGAGATTGTTTGTGGTATTGCTTCAGAAGAAGAGGATGATTTTATATCAATCCACGGTAGAAATGGAAGTAATGACAATAAATATGTTGTTCTTATGGATCCTTTAGATGGATCTTCTAATATTGACGTGAATGTATCAGTAGGAACTATTTTCTCTATTTACAGACGTGTTACGCCAATTGGAACACCAGTAACTAAAGAAGACTTCTTACAAAAAGGAGAGAATCAAGTTGCTGCAGGTTATATCGTTTATGGGTCTTCTACAATGTTAGTTTACACTACAGGGAATGGAGTTCACGGATTTACATTAAATCCAGCTATTGGAACTTTCTTCTTATCTCACCCAAATATGAAAATCAATGAAGATGGACATATTTACTCAATCAATGAAGGTAACTACGTACACTTTCCTCAAGGAGTAAAAGATTACTTAAAATACTGTCAAGCTGAAGAACAAGATCGTCCATATACTTCAAGATATATCGGAAGTTTAGTGTCTGATATTCACAGAAATATTTTAAAAGGAGGTATCTATATTTATCCAACAAGTACTAAAGCGCCAAAAGGTAAATTGAGATTGTTGTATGAATGTAATCCTATTGCTTTTATTGTTGAGCAAGCAGGAGGTAGAGCATCAGATGGTTACCAACGTATTATGGAGGTTGAACCAACTGAATTACACCAAAGAGTACCTTTCTTCTGTGGAAGTAAAAATATGGTAGAGAAGGCTGAAGAATTCATGAAGAAATAAGAATTTTTAGTTTATAAATAGAAGGAGCTGTTGTAAAACAGCTCCTTTTTTTATGGATTTTTTTGTGTGTTTCAAAACTTACTTCTGTTTATCCTATCTGATAATTATTAGTATGCTAATTTGTATGCTTGTATATAATTTGTGTAGTTTATGTATATTGAATGTATTCTTTTACATAGAAAGTATACAACGGGTATACATACACTATACATACAGTATACATACACTCATTATAAAAGTGCTAAAAAACATAGTATAGTTTGTTTTGCGATCGAGTAATAAGATTTTTTTGAAGTAATTAAAAAGTTGAAAACTTTAATAATAAAAAAAGAGGAAACCTTTTTTAAGGCTTCCTCTTTCGAGTTTGTTAGTATCACACTAATAGTTTATTTCAACTATCCATTGTAATAAGAATATTATTTCTTTTTTAGATTGTGCATTTCTGTAATAAATGTGTCAATATCTACATTTAAAACTAAGAGAGATAATGCTTTATCTACTAAGAAGTCGATGTTTTGTGTAAAACCAAGAGCAACAGCAAACTTCTTTAATATCTCTTTTTGTTTAGGTCCTAATATGTGGTTTACATAAACCATTCTCGCCAAATCGTATAATCTTTCGATACGATGTGTTTCTAAGTAAGGTGGATTTACAGGATATTTCTCTGGGTCTTCTAATATGTTATTATATTCTTCTACAGATATCTCTAAACGATGTGCAAGCTCGTCTAAAAAGGCTTTTTCTTCCGGACTGAAGTGCCCATTTGCTAATGCAACACGTACAATCGAAGCAAAATGGCCTTTGTTTCTGTCTTTAAATCCACTGTCAAATAAATCTGAGTATGCCATTTTTAAATAATTTAGGGGTTAATAGTTTTTGATTAGTTGTTTTTACAAAGTATTTATTTCGAAGTAAAACTTATATTAAATGTACTAAAATACTTGCTATTATGCTGAAAAACTTTTGATTAAACGATAGTCTTATGATAAATTTAGGAAATGAGAGGGGACGTTGTAAGGAATACAAAGCTTTATATTGACTTTTTTTAAGTTTGACTAAACCCTTGAATAACAAAAGGAATGTTTATTTTTGTTATTTATTGACTATTTAAGTCTTAAAAACTGCACAACTTTCTATGGATACAAATAAAAACACAAAATACGACAAGGCTTATTTGCGTATTGCACGTGAGTGGGGACAACTATCTTACTGTAAAAGAAAGCAAGTAGGAGCAATTATTGTAAAGGACAGAATGATTATTTCTGATGGGTATAACGGTACGCCAACTGGATTTGAAAATTGTTGTGAAGATGACAATGATAATACACATTGGTATGTACTTCACGCAGAAGCAAACGCTATTTTAAAAGTAGCAAGTTCAACACAAAGTTGTCAGGATGCTACGCTTTATATTACGATGTCTCCTTGTAGAGATTGTAGTAAACTTATCCATCAAGCAGGAATTAAGAGAGTTGTTTATATGGAAGGATATAAAGATGTAGAGGGAATTAATTTCTTAGAAAAAGCAGGGGTGGAAGTAGTTCATATCCCCGATTTAGATTAATCAAAATAGAAAAATGAAAAAGTATTACTGGCCACTGATTATTTCAATATCACTTGCTCTGGGGGTTCTCTTAGGAGGGTTTGTTGTTTCTGCCTCTCAAAAGGGTAGAAGTGGTTTTTATACTAATCACAATAAACTGAAATTAAATAGACTTCTTGATTTTATTGAGCAAGAATATGTTGATAATGTCAATACAGACTCTATCGTTGATAAAACAGTATCAACTATATTAGAACAACTTGATCCGCATTCTATCTATATTGCAAAGAACGATATGCAGTCAGTTACAGAGTCAATGAAAGGGAGTTTTGTAGGTATTGGAGTTCAGTATTATTTTTATAAAGACAGTATTGCGGTTATTAAGGAAATTGCAAATGGGCCAGCTATGAAAGCTGGAGTTAAAGCAGGGGATAGAATTCTTAAGGCTGATGATACTACCCTTTTTGGCAAGAATATAAGTACAGATACGATTGCTGCTGTTTTGAGAGGAGCAGAGAATACGGATGTTGTTTTGTCTATTTACAGAAAAACAACCGGAAAGACTTTTGATATTGTTGTGAATAGACAGCCTATTCCGATTAAAAGTGTTGATGTTGCTATAAAATTGGAAGACGGTAAGGGATATATTAAGATTAACCGCTTTGCAAGTACAACTTATAATGAATTTAGGACAGCATTAGAAAAATTAGTTGCTGCAGATATTTCAGGTTTAGTTTTAGACTTGAGAGATAATGGTGGTGGTTATATGGATCAGGCAATCAAAATGCTTGATGATTTATTAGATAAAGGACTTGTCGTTGTAAAGACAATTAATAAAGGAGGACAAGAAACGGTTAATAGAAGTAGAGGTAACGGCATCTTTACGGAGAAACCTTTGTATGTTTTAATAGATGAGAATTCTGCTTCAGCGAGTGAGATTATTGCTGGGGCTATACAAGATAACGATAGAGGGGTGATTGTAGGAAGAAGAAGCTTTGGAAAAGGTCTTGTTCAACGCGAGTTAATGTTGGGAGATGGTTCGGCTATCCGATTAACTACAGCTCGTTATTACACACCTTCTGGGCGCTCTATTCAAAAGTCTTATAGCAATGGAATAAAAAGTTATAACAATGATTTTAAATCCCGTTATGAGCATGGTGAACTTTATGCCGCAGATAGTATAAAAGTAGCGGATAGCTTACAATTTAAAACCCTTAAGGGTAAGATTGTATATGGAGGTGGTGGAATAGTGCCAGATGTATTTGTTCCTATTGCAGAAAAACACGGAGAAGAGAATACAATTATGCTGATGAGGTCTAATATTGTTAATTACTTTGTTTTTGGTGAAATAGATAAAGACAGAAATAAGTTTACCTCTATGAAACAGGCTGAGGTTTTTGCCTATGTTCAGAATAGTGATAAAGTGTATCAGGCCTTTATAAAGCATTTAGAGGCAAGTAATTTATTCTTTAAACTTGATAGTAAAAAAGACTTGATTAAGAGATATTTGGCAGCAGAGTTTATTAATCAATTATACGGACCAAAAGAGTATTATACTTGGTTGATGAAAACTGATCCAATGATCGTAGCAATCGATCGAAAGAAATAAGAAAATACAGTAAAGAATAATAGAAAAGTCACCAAAGTTTGGTGACTTTTTTTACGTATATACATAAAAAAACGGCTTCAAATAGTGAAGCCGTTTTTAATTTATAGATAGGTTAAATTACCAAATTTTAACTCTCTCTTCTGGTTTGATATATAGTTTATCCCCTTCTTTAATTTGGAATGCTTCGTAGAAAGCATCAACATTTTGTAAAGGCACATAAGCTCTGTAATGACCTGGAGCGTGTGGGTCAGTTTTTACTTGGTTCTTAATAGCTTCATCACGAGCCTTAGTTCTCCAAATAGTACCCCAAGAAATAAAGAAACGTTGTTCTGGTGTAAATCCATCGATTAATCCAGGGTTTCCATTTTCTTTTAAATAAAGTTGTAATCCGTCATAAGCAGCATTAACACCACCTAAGTCACCGATGTTTTCACCTAAAGTAAATTTACCATCAACAAATACACCTGGTAGCGGTTCTAAAGCACTGTATTGATCTGCTAAAGCATTACCTAATTTAGTGAAACGCTCTAAATCAGTATCAGTCCACCAGTTGTTTAAGTTACCATCTTTGTCATAACGAGCACCTGAGTCGTCAAAACTATGAGAGATTTCGTGTCCAATTACAGCACCGATACCACCGTAGTTAATTGCCTCATCTGCTTTATAGTCATAGAAAGGAGGTTGTAAGATTGCAGCAGGGAAAACAATTTCGTTATACATTGGGTTGAAATAAGCGTTCACTGTTTGTGGTGCCATTCCCCAACGAGATTTATCAACTGGTTTTCCGAAGTCAGCCATATTTTTAGCAACTTCCCATTTCTCAGCATTTTTCATATTTTCGAAGTAGTTACCTCCGTCAGCTACAGATTTGATTGCCATTTTAGAGTAGTCTTCCCATTTGTCAGGGTAACCAATCTTAACTGTAGTTGTGCTTAATTTTTCTAAAGCTCCTTTTTTAGTTTCTTCAGCCATCCAAGGTAAAGCTTTAATACGATCACCGAATGCTGTTAAAACATTTTTAATCATAGCTTGAGCTTTTGCTTTCGCTTCAGCTGGGAATTTCTTCTCAACATATAATTGTCCTAAAGCTTCACCAACAGTTCTGTTAACAACAGCTAATGCTCTTTCTTCAACTGGTCTTTGCTCTTTAGCACCTTCAAGTGTTTTTGAGTAGAATTCCCAGTTTGCAGTTTCCATATCAGTAGATAATAAACTTGCAGAACTATTAACTAATGTCCATTTTAAGTAAGCTTTTACATCAGCAATATTCTTAGCAGTCAAGATTTCGTTTAATGACTTGATGTATTTAGGTTGAGAAACGATTACTTTATCTACGTTTTTCAATCCACTTGCTGTGATGTATGCGTTCCAATCTACAACAGGAGCTAATTTTTGTAAATCAGCAATTGTCATTGGATTGTAAGTTAAACGACTATCTCTACGCTCAACACGAGTTAAACGAGGCTCAGCCATTTTAGTTTCAATAGCAAGTACTCTTTTAGAATCTGCTGTAGCTTCTTCTTTAGACTCTCCAGCCATTTCTAACATACGAGCAACGTGAGCTGTATATTGCTCGCGTTTTTCTTGCATATCTTTATCTTTTAAGATATAGTAATCACGGTCAGGTAAACCAAGAGAACCTAAGCTTAAATAAACTGCATTTTCGTTAGAGTTTTTAGCATCTGCATAAACGTAGATAGAATATAAACCTAATCCACCTTCGTCAGCTAAATCATTAATTAACTTTGTTACATCAGCAGGTGTAGCAATAGCATTAATTTTATCTAAGTAAGGTTTAAGTGGATCAACTCCTAATTTATTTCTTGTTTCAGCATCCAAGTAAGTTTCAAAAACAGCAACAGCTTTTGCTTGGTCAGATTTAGGATCAAGTTTTTTATTTTGTCCAGCTTCTTTTAAAATAGCTAAAGCATCTTTATCTGTATTCTGTCTTAATTCGTCAAAGCTTCCCCAACGAGTTCTATCAGCTGGAATTTCTGTTTTGTCGAACCAAGTTCCGTTTACATAACGGAAGAAGTCATCACCTGGCTTCACTAAAGTATCCATATACTCTAATGTAATTCCGTGGTTTACTGTGTCTTCTGCGTCAGCTGTTTTCTTAGCGTCTTTACAAGCAACTAAAGAAACAACAGCAAAGGCAGAAGTTAATAATACCTTTTTGTTCATAATATTAAGATTATTTTCGTTTTTAATGATATGCTAACAAAAATAGAAAATATCTTTGGTTAATATAATTTTTAACAAAGCAAAATGAGGATGAAGCATTTATAAAGTCTTTAACCTTTTTTTAGAAGTGAATTTGTAAGTTTGCATAAACTCAAATAATTATGTTACAGTTCTTTAAAAAGTACAGATATTTCTTTTTATTTTTCTTCTTATTGTGTGCAGGAATAATGATTATGTTTTATAATGCATTGAAGTACAGAAAGTCACTACCTGTTTATACTCCTGCAATGGTAAACCCGGAGATGGTAGATAGTTTGATTCAACATCAAGCAAATAAGCAAAAACACCGTATAGCGCCATTTAAGTTTGTAAATCAAAATGGGGATACTATTTCTAATAAAGACTATGAAGGGCATATTTATGTAGCAGATTTCTTTTTTACTACTTGTCCTACTATTTGTCCAATTATGGGAGATAATATGGTGTGGTTACAAGATAAGATTAAAGATTTACCGGGTGTTAAGTTACTTTCTCATACTGTAACTCCAGATATTGATAGTGTTCCAGTGTTGAAAGAATACGCACTTCACAAAGGGGTAGATGATAACATTTGGAATCTGGTAACAGGAGATAAGAGAGATATCTATTATATCGCAAGAAATTCTTACTTAGCAGTGAAGACAGGTTCTCCTGAAGAGATGTACGATATGGTACATACAGAGAACTTTATATTGGTAGATGGAAGTGGGCGTATTAGAGGTTTCTATGATGGAACGAACTTAGATACGAAGGATGAAGAGGCTAAGAATATGCAAGATTTGTGGGAAGATATCCAATGGTTATACAAGCACGAAGAGAGTAAAAAATAACCTTGTTAAGAGATAAAACTAAAGGTAATAGAAGTTTAAATAATAAGAAATCTTGTGTTTATGCTACTATTATCTTTTTTTATACTTAGCTTTGTAATGTGAATTAAATCTAAATAAAGTGAGTACAACTTTAGACTTGTTAAAAAGAAACGAAAGAGGAGTAATTGCAGAGTTTGATATGCATAAGGTTCCTTTGAAATTATTAGAGATGGGATGTTTACCTGGCAATGAAGTAGTGTTGTTAGAAGTAGCCCCATTGGGAGATCCGATTTATTTGTGTATAAATGACACACATTTATCTATTCGTAAAGAATTAGCTCGTGAAATACTTGTAGAAGTAGAGGGTTAATTAGTACAATATATTATTACATTAGTTGATGAAAAAAAATATTAAAGTTGCCCTAATAGGTAATCCTAACGTAGGGAAAACCTCAGTATTTAATGCTTTAACTGGACTTAATCATAAAATAGGGAATTATCCAGGAATTACTGTTGATAAGAAAACAGGTGTGTCAAAACTTGATGAACACACAAATGCTACAATTGTAGATTTACCAGGTACGTATAGTATCAATGCCAGCTCATTAGACGAACGCATCGTTTTAGATTTGTTGTTCGATCCTACTAATGAAGATTATCCAGATGTTGCTGTAGTTGTTGTAGATATCGAGAATTTAAAACGTAATCTACTTTTATTTACGCAAGTGAAAGAGTTAGGTATTCCAACGGTATTGGTTGTGAATATGGCTGACCGAATGGAAGAGAAAGGGATTACTCTTGCTGTAGCTGAGTTAGAAGAAAAGTTGAAAACTAAAATCGTTTTAGCAAGTGCTAAGAAGAAATTAGGTATTCAAGAAATAAAACAAGCTGTTTTAGACTACAAGGAGCTTTCTATTAAGCCTTGTATGAACGCTACAGGTGTAGATCCTGAGTTCTTTGGTCGTTTAGCACTTACGTTCTCTAATTTATCTGTGTATAAATTATGGATGATTTACTCGCAAGAGGTTACAATTGGAGGAATAGGTAAAAATGAAATCGAATCTAAAGGAGTTAAATTATCTGAGGATGAGGTTAAGCGTTTACAACACAAGAAAACAATTAAACGTTATCAATTTATAAATGATGTTTTAAAAGAGACTTATGTAAAGGACTCTTCTAAGGCAACAGATATCAGAAGTAAGGTTGACCGTATTTTAACGCACCGCGTTTGGGGTTATGTAATCTTCTTCGCAATTATGTTATTGGTGTTCCAAGCGATATTTGAGTGGTCAAGTATTCCGATGGATTGGATAGAAGATCAATTTGCGTCTTTGACAACTTGGGTACACGAGGTAATGACACCGGGGAAACTGACAGACTTAATAGCAGATGGTATCGTTCCGGGTATTGGTGGTATTATGCCATTCATTCCTCAAATTGCTATTTTATTTATGTTTATCGCGATTCTTGAAGAAACGGGATATATGAGTAGAGTAGTGTTTTTAATGGACCGTTTAATGCGTCCTTTTGGATTAAGTGGAAAATCAGTTGTTCCATTAATCTCAGGTAATGCTTGTGCGATTCCAGCAATTATGTCTGCTCGTAATATTGAAAATCCAAAAGAGCGTTTGTTGACAATTTTAGTGACTCCGTTTACTACTTGTTCTGCTCGTATTCCAGTTTATATCATCTTGATTTCATTGGTTATTCCTGATACTCGTATTGGTATATTTGGAATGCAGGCGTTAACGTTGACGTTCTTCTATTTAATTGGATTCTTCTCTGCATTGATTGGTGCGTGGGTATTGAAACACTTTATTGACGTAAAACACAAGTCATATTTTGTAATTGAAATGCCAAGCTACCGTGCACCTATATTGAAAAACGTAGTTGCTACAATGTATGAAAAGACTAAAGCTTTCGTTGTTGGAGCAGGTAAGATTATCTTTTTCCTTTCAATTATTATTTGGTTTTTAGGTGCTCACGGACCTGGAAATAATTTTGAAAATGCAGAAGAAATTATTGCTGAAAGATACAAAGGAGAGGTTGTAACAGCTGAAGAAATGGATGATTATGTAGCAGGGTATAGATTAGAAAATTCATACATCGGAATTGTTGGTAAAACAATTGAACCTGTTATTAAACCATTGGGATATGATTGGAAAATTGGTATTGCAGTGATTACATCATTCGTAGCTCGTGAGGTATTTGTGGCAACATTGGCTACTATTTACAATGTGGGTTCAAGTGGTGAAGAAGAAGAAACGATCAAGGCTCGTATGGAGGCTGAGGTTTGGCCAGACACAGGAGAGAAGGTGTTTACTTTAGCAAGTGGACTTTCATTGATGTTCTTTTATGCATTTGCAATGCAATGTGCTTCGACAGTTGCAATTACCAGAAGAGAGACAAAGTCTTGGAAATGGACTATATTCCAAGTAGTGTTTATGACTGTGTTTGCGTATGTTGTTGCATTAGTAGTGTATCAACTTTTAAAATAAACTAATATGGACTACCAAGAAGTAATAGCCTATGCAATTGTTATTATTGCTTTAGGGTATTTTATCAAAAAGAGTTTTTGGAAGAATAAGGGAGGCAAGAATGGATCTTGTGGTAACGGAAGTTGCGGTTGCTCTTAACAGAGATATAGTTTACTATTTATATATAAAAAGCGAAAGCCATCTATTTTAGATGGCTTTCGCTTTTATTGTTTTAGGCTGTTTACAAATTCTTGTATAGAGGGTAGTGATATACCGTTGTGTTCTATATGCTTGACAAAAGCAGAACCAACAATAGCACCCTGACTGTATTTGCAAACGGTTTGAAAGGTTGTAGCATTGTGGATCCCGAAACCAACTAATCGTGGATTGGTTAATTGTAGGTTTTGAACGCGTTGGAAATAGTCTGCTTGTATTTCTAAGTTTTTATTTGCTCCAGTTATGCTGTTTGAAGAGACCATATAGATAAAACCATTTGTTTCTTGGTCAATCATTTTGATTCGTTCTTCTGTTGTTTCATTATTTATCAACATAATGTTTAAGATGCCGTATTGATGGCAGTAAGCTTTGAGATGCTGCTTATAATAATCAAGAGGTAAATCTGGAATAATGAATCCATCAATACCGACTTCAGCACATTTTTTGACAAAGTTTTCTTCGCCGTATTGTAGGATAGGGTTTAGGTACCCCATTAATACAATAGGAATGGTTGTGTTTTTTCTAAGTGTTGTTAGCTGGTCAAACAAAAGAGTTAGGCTCATACCGTTTTTAAGGGCTTTCTCGCTACTTTCTTGTATAACGGGACCATCGGCAAGGGGATCCGAAAAAGGAATGCCTATTTCAATCATATCTACTCCCGCTTTCTCTAAGTTTTCAATAATAGTAAGTGTATCGTTTAGGTTAGGATAACCAGCAGTGAAAAAGATAGAGAGTATATTTTTATTTTTTTGTTGGAAAGTTGTTGTAATTCTATTTTTCATTGGTAAAGTATTTTTGATAGGTTAGCATATCTTTATCTCCTCTTCCAGATAAGTTGACAATGACAATGTCGTTTTCTTTTAAGGTTAGTTTTTCTAAGTAAGCTAAAGCGTGAGCCGATTCTAAAGCAGGTATAATTCCATCCGTTCTGGTTAAATGAAAAGCTGCTTTTACAGCTTCGTCATCAGTGATGCTATCTACAATTATTTTATTAGTATCATTAAGATAAGCGTGAGCAGGACCAATACCAGGATAGTCTAATCCAGCTGATATAGAATAGGGTTCTATAATCTGACCGTCTTCTGTTTGTATAAGGTAGGTTTTACTACCGTGGATAATACCTTTTTTGCCTAATGCAATTGTAGCGGCTGTTTTATCCGTTTGTGTTCCTTTTCCGGCTGCTTCAACAGCAATTAGTTTGGTATGCTTGTTATCGATAAAATGATAGAAAGCTCCCATAGCATTACTACCACCTCCAACGCAAGCAATTACATAATCCGGTTTTGCTGTGTTTTCTTTTTCTAATAGTTGTTCTTGAATCTCTTTGCTAATAATAGATTGAAATTTTGCTACCATATCAGGATAAGGGTGTGGACCAACGACAGAACCAATTACATAATGAGTATCGGTAGGATTGTTTATCCATTCTCTGATAGCCTCGTTTGTAGCATCTTTTAATGTTTTGCTACCACTATTTGCTGGAACTACAGTGGCTCCAAGCATCTTCATTCGTTCAACATTTGGCTTTTGTCTTTCGATGTCTATTGCTCCCATAAATACAGTGCACTCTAAACCTAATAAAGCACAAGTAGTGGCAGTGGCAACACCGTGTTGTCCTGCACCTGTTTCTGCGATAATCCTTTTTTTGTTTAGGCGTTTTGCCAATAATACTTGTCCAATAGTGTTATTGATTTTATGGGCTCCTGTATGGTTTAAATCTTCTCTTTTTAGGTAGATTTTAGCTTTGTATTGTTTTGATAAGTTTTCAGAATAAAACAGAGGGGTTGGCCTTCCGACATAGTCTTTTAGAAGGGACTGCATTTCTTGTTGGAAGCTGCTATCTTGAAGTATATCTAAGTATTTTGCTTGTAGTTCTGCTACATTGGCGTGCAACATTTCAGGAATGAAGGCACCTCCAAATTCTCCGTAGTAGCCATCTGATGTAGGGTTAAATGTGTTCATTTCTAATACTATTTATAAGTTGTTTTGTGTGATTGTAATTTTTTAGTCCTGCTTCATCTTCTAATTGGCTATTGCAATCAAAGCCTATTAAAGCAGGGTGTTTAACTTTTAATGCTTGTGTAATATTAGATAACCCTATTCCTCCGCTGAGGTAGAAAGGTTTATCTAATGTATAGTTTTGCAGAATGTTCCAATTAAACGCTTGTCCACTTCCTCCATACTGTGATGTTTTCGTGTCAAATAAAAAAGCCGAGCAATAGGGGATGTATGTTTCAAGTATTTTTATGTCTATTTTGTCTTGAATGGGGAATGCTTTTATGATATTAAATCCCTTTTCGTGTAGTGCTTGACATTGGGCGATTGACTCCTCTCCGTGTAATTGAATAATATCTAAAGCGTATTGCAGTGCTATAGCTTGTATCACATCATTGCTTTCATTGACAAATACACCTACTTTCTTTATCGGGGCAGGTATCTTTTGAATACTACTTTGCAAAGTAGATTCGTCTATGTATCTGCTTGATTTTTTATAAAAGATGAACCCTATTAAATCAGGGTTTAATGAAACTATTTCTTGGATATTTTCAGGAGTTTTCATTCCGCAAATCTTTATTTTCATAGCAGTTCCGTTTGTAATTGTTTTAATCTTTCTGGCGGATTGTGTTCTTTCATAAAATATTCTCCTATAAGATATCCTGCAAAACCTGCTTGTTGTAACTCCTTTATGGTATTAGCAGAGTATATTCCACTTTCTGCAATTTTTACCGCATTAGTAGGCAAGTATGAAGCTAATAGAATGCTATTTTCAATGTCAACGTCAAAGGTGTTTAGGTTTCTATTGTTTATACCTATTAAGTCAAAGTTTGTATGGCTGTATAAACGAACTTCCTCTGCTGTATGCGTTTCTAATAGTACTTCCAAACCAAGTTTGTGTGCATATTCTGTGAGTTGAACGATTCTGTCCACTGGGTGGAGTTTTGCAATTAGTAAGATGGCATCAGCTCCGATTGCTTTCGCTTCCTCAAGTTGATATTCGTCAACAATAAATTCTTTTTGTAAAAGAGGAAGGTGTGTTGCCTTTCTTGCTTTCTGAAAATCATCTGTTTTAGCACCAAAAAATTGCTGGTCAAAAAGAACAGACAAAGCAGTAGCTCCTTCTTGTGTATAACCTTTGACAATGGCTGTGACATCTGCATTTGGATGTATATTTCCTTTACTTGGCGATTGTCTTTTGAATTCGGCAATAATTCCTTTGCCCTTTGATGCTATTATCGCTTGTTTTAAAGAAGTACACTGTCTGTTGTATAGTTCCTGTGTTCGTAAGGATTCTACAGGTTGGTTTAATTTCTTGTAAGCAACTTCTTGTTCTTTATGTCGTCTTATTTTTTCTAATATCAGTTTCATAAGTTTCGCAGTATTTCAAATTTCTTTTTTGCATTACCTCCTAAAAGGGACTCTTCAGCTTGGTTATATGCCTCTTCAATAGTTAGTGATGGATGATAGGTTTTAATTGCTAAAGCACTATTAGCAAGGACAACGCTATTTTGTGCCTCTGTACCTTTTCCTTTTAGGATTTGCCAAAAGATATAAGCAGATTCTTCTACGGTATTACCACCAATGATATCCGTTTGACTGACTTTAGGTTGATTGAAATATGAAGCGTCTATTATTTGCTCTTTAGTATTTGTTACGATTTTACATTTGTCTGTAAGTGTACATTCATCATATCCATCTAAAGCGTGGATAATGCAATATTGGGTGTCAGATTTTTGAAAGAAATATTGATACATACGCAATAGTTCAAGATTGAATAAACCAACCATTTGCACTTTGGGTTCTGCCGGATTTGTAAGAGGACCAAGCATATTGAAAAAGGTTTTTACACCAAGTGATTTTCTCACAGGAGCAATTCTCTTCATTGCTGGGTGAAACAAGGGAGCGTGAATAAAGCAAATGTTAGCTTCTGCTAATTGGTTTTGCAATTCTGCTTCTGTTTTTCTAAAGTGAATACCTAAGTTTTCAAGAACACTTGAAGAACCAGAAACAGAGGATACGCCATAATTTCCGTGTTTAGCAACAGGAATATTGTTTCCTGCAAGTACAAAAGAAGTTAGGGTAGATATATTGAATGTGTTTTTTCCATCACCTCCCGTACCACAAACATCCATGGGATTGAATTGAGATAAGTTTACCTTAGTTGCTAATTGTAGCATTGCTTCTCTAAACCCCGTAAGTTCTTCTAAAGTAATAGAGCGCATTAAGTAGGTTGTTAGAATAGCAGATAGTTGAGGTTCGCTATATGCTCCTGTTGCCATATCAAGTAATACTTGTTTAGCCTCATCTGTGGTCAGGGTTTTATGTTGTATAAGTTTGTTAAGTAACTCTTTCATAGTTTAATTTTTTATCCAATTAGCTAATAGTTGTAGTCCGTTTTCCGTTAGGATTGACTCAGGGTGAAACTGTACACCTCTTATATCGTAATGCTTATGCTTGATTGCCATAATGTTTCCATTTGTATCATAAGCTATAACATCAAGTTCAGAGTTGTCGTTTTCATCAATAACCCAAGAGTGGTAATGACCTATTTTGGTATGGTTGGGGATATCTTTTAACAAGTAATCTTCCTGTGTAATTTGTAGTTGTCCTTGAATGCCGTGTAAAGGGTTATTTAGTTGTTTTAGATTGTGCTTAAAGAACTCACCGATGGCTTGGTGTCCTAAACAGACTCCAAATATGCTTTTGGAAGTACTGTATTCTTTTAGAATATTCATTACTTGACCAGCATCAATAGGTATTCCCGGACCGGGAGAGATAACTATTTTATCATATTTAGCAAGTTCTTGAAGGTTAACTTTGTCGTTTTTAATAACATCTACTTGTTGTGCACCTAATTCTTTTAGGGCATATACGATGTTATAAACAAAGGAGTCGTAATTGTCAATAACTATTATTTTCATAATTATATGTTTTCTGCTTGTTGGATAGCAGACCTAACTGCTCTAAGTTTATTGTCTATTTCTTGTAGTTCTAAGTTTTCATTCGATTGTATGACTATGCCACAGCCTGCTTGGTAGGTAAGGTGATTATTGTGACTTAATACAGAGCGAATGAAAATAGCTTGGTTTAGCGTTCCATCTAATCCAATAATTCCGACAGCTCCTCCATAGAAACCTCTACTTTCAGGTTCGTATTGATTGATTAGTTGCATTGCCTTGTGTTTAGGTGCTCCTGATAGTGTGCCTGCAGGGAATGTATCTGCAAAGATTTGTATAGGATTAGCATTGTTAGCAAGAGTTCCACTGACTTTTGAGACAAGGTGAATTACGTGAGAGTAATATTCTACTTGTTTGAATTTTTCTACTTGGACAATCTCACTGTTTTTGCTGAGGTCATTTCTCGCAAGGTCTACAAGCATTACGTGTTCTGCAGATTCTTTAGGGTCATTTAATAATTGTTCAGCAATATGTTTATCATCTAAAGGATCGGCACTTCGTTGAAATGTACCTGCAATTGGATGTATGTAAGCTTTGTTTTCTTTGATGACAAGTTGTGCTTCAGGAGAAGAACCAAATATTTTGAAATCACCATAGTCAAAGAAAAATAGGTAAGGAGAGGGGTTGATTGATCGAAGTGTTCTATACACATTGAACTCATCTCCTTGAAATTCTTGGTTAAACTTACGCGATAAGACTAATTGAAATACATCACCATTTTGACAATGTTCTTTTCCTTTTTTGATTGTAGATAGAAACTCATCGTTTGAGAGCATTGTTTTTTCTTCTCCTTTTGTTTGGAAAGGGAAAGAGGAAATAGCGTTGTTGTTTATAAGACTTTTAAGTTGTTCTATGTTGTTTTCTTCCTCTTCAATAGTGTGATCGATGAGGTATAATTCATTTTTGAAGTGATTGAATACAATTAGATTTTTATAGAAAGCATATTGCATTAAAGGCAATTCAAAATCGTTAGAATCAATTGTTATTTCTTGTAATAAAGGAATACTGTTGTATGAAGTATAACCGAATAGACCGTTGTTGATAAAGTTTAGTTCAGTAGGTTTTTTAAGGTTGATAGATTGTGTAAAAGCGTTTAATTCTTGAATCACATCAATTGAATTAGTAGGATATTGTTTACTAACGTCAATTAGGTTAATATGTGTGAATTGCTTTTCTACACAAATAGACGCAATGGGAGTTAAACAGATATAAGAATAGCTGTTTTCTTTACTGTTATAGTCAGAGCTTTCTAATAGAAGGCTATTAGGAAATTTGTCTCTTAATTTTAGATAAAGTTCTACAGGGGTATAGGTATCTCCCAGTAGTTTCTGATAATGAGTTGTGATATTCATACGATAAAAGTTGAGTTATAAAAAAGCAAAAAAAAAGGCCCACTGGGTTAACAGTGAGCCTTTTATATATATAAGAATAATATACTTATTTTAGAGTAGATTACTTAAATACACAGCATAGCCAACTAAACCCTTTGTCGGATTGAGTAAGCCACCACCAATTAGTATTTAAGAATTGTGTATTCATTTTCTTTTGAATGTTGATGCTAAAGTATAAAAAAAAATTAAATAACAAATATTAATATTAATTTTTTTATGACATTAATCGATTAATCTTTAAAGCTTTACTTGTATTATATCTTGATCGTGAAATGTGTTCTCTTCATAGAAAAGGTGAAAATCATCTAATTTATATGGAGGACAAGCCCCTGCGTGAGAGGTTATGTATGCTCCTAAGCAAGATGCTTTTTTAATAACTTCAAGGTCATTACTTTGCTTAATTTTTTCTGCTAAAAAACCTGCTAAGAAAGAATCACCACTACCTACAGTATCTTTGATTACAATTTCAACTGCTGGAAAGCGATAAAAAACATCATTGCTTTGGTAGATGCCTCCTTTACTCCCTTTAGAAACTATAATTTCATTGCATTTAAAGTAATCCTGGATATGTTTAACAGCATCTTCTTCTGTTGTGTATACTTTACCAATGTATTCAAGGATCTCTTTTAATTCAGCCTTATTCATCTTTAACAAGTCGGATTTTTTCATTAGTTCTGTTACAAAATCCAAATCATAATGAGGAGGTCTAAAATTGACATCATAGACTTTGTATTTTGCCGCTTCTAATAATTGATGAAGTGTGTTTCTTGTATGCTCTTTTCTACTTGCTAAAGTTCCAAAAACAAAAGCATCTGATTTTGCTACTAAATCGTAGTCACTTTGTTTGAAGTCTATATAATCCCAAGCACTTTTATCTAAGAACTCGTAAGACGCATCATTGTTGTCGTCAAATGTTGCAAAGACAGTTCCTGTTTGATGATTCGGATCGACTTGTACAGTAGCAGTTGGTATTCCATCAGTTGTAATTCTGTCAAGAATTTTACTTCCTAATTCGTCTTGACCAATCTTTGTAATGATGTGTGAATCAATATTGAATTTATGTAAATGAAAAGCTACATTTAGAGGAGCTCCTCCGATTCTTTTATAGGTAGGGAAGATGTCCCAAAGTACTTCTCCAAAACAAACAACTGAAGGTTTTGCACTGATATCTGTCATAGTCTAATTTTTTAAGGGGAGGAATATTCTCCCCATATAGACTAAGATACAAAAATCTTTACATTTCTTTTGTAAGGCGTAGTAATGTTTAAGGTTTTGTAAACATTAGTTTCTTAATTTGTTTGTAATGTAGAAGAAATAATACTGCATAAAAAAAGCTCTACTTAAAACTAAGTAGAGCTTTTATATAAGATTTGGAGTGCTTCTTAATTAAATAAATTAAGTAATAAAGAAGGACATAATCCAATGATAATATTAATTGCAACAGCTGTTACTCCAATTACTTTGTAAGAAAGAGGAACTTCTAATTCGTCTGTGTTTTCTTCATAGTTAGAGAACATTGCTATAATCACTTTTAAGTAATAATAAATACTGATAAAAGAGTTGATTACCCCGAAGATTACTAATGCAATGTAACCATTAGAAATTGCTTGAGAGAACAAGAAGAATTTACCAAAGAAACCTGCAAAGATTGGAATACCTCCCATTGATAATAAACCAATAGATAATACTACCGCTAAAAGAGGGTTTCTTCTTCCTAATCCATAAAAGTTAGAAATTAACTCGTTGTCTTTATTTTTAGTCACAATGATTAAAACAGAGAACGCTGCGATACCTGCAATAGCATAAGCTGATGCATAGTAGAATAAGTTAGATGTAGCCGATCCAAGAGCCGTTAGAGCCATCATCATAAATCCAGCATGAGATATACCAGAGTATGCTAAAAGACGCTTCATATTGTCTTGTCTGATTGCCATGATATTTCCAACTGTCATAGTTAAGATTGCAATTACTACAATTACTCCAGTAAAGTAATCAGGCATATGACTAAATAATGCTAAGCTTAATTTGTATAAAGTTGCTACAGCAGCTACTTTAACTAAAGTACTCATCATTGCAGTTGTTAAACTTGGTGCTCCTTGATATACGTCTGGTGCCCAGAAGTGGAAAGGAACAGCAGCTACTTTAAACAACATACCAATGATAATCATTATTACTCCTAATGGATACCAAATAGGTAATGCGCTCGTTGATGCTATTTTTGTTATTTGTACAAGGTCAAAAGAACCTGTTGCTCCATAAACTAAAGCGATACCAAATAACACAACACCTGAAGCGAATGAACCTAAAAGGAAGTACTTCATTGCAGCTTCATTACTTTTAATGTTTTTAATCTCTGTTCCACACAAGATGTAAAGAGTGATAGAAAGAATTTCTAATCCTAAGAAAAACATTGCCATATTTCCAAAACTTACCATACAAATGGCTCCCATTAATAAGAAAAGTTTCAGAGATATATAGTCTGCTATTTTTGAATATTGTTTTTTATAAAAGTCTTTACTCATCCCAACTAAAAATACAGTTAGGGCGATAAATAAAGATGAAAATGCGGTAGAGAATTTAGTAGAAACAAACATATTATTATAATATGCTTCAACCACATCTATGTTACATAGTGTGTAAACTAAGATTCCCAATAAACCAACAATCGTCATAGGAATGACAATTTTACGCAAATTGATTATCTCTGCTACAAGTACTAAGACCGCTAATACTCCAATTGCTATTAATGTGTTCATTTGTTATATTTTGGAATTATATACATCAGTTAAACTGACTTCTTATTACTTAATATATGATATTATTTCAACCAAACTTGGTGTGATTAAATCTGATAATGGTTTTGGATAAATACCAAAGAAAATTATCGCTATTACTAAAACACCAAGAACAATAGACTCTTTTGTAGTTACGTCTAAGAATGTTTTAGCATTAGTTTCACCTAACATAGATTTTTGGAACATTCTCAACATGTAAAAAGCTCCTAAAATAATTGTTGTTCCCCCTATAATTGCATACCATAAGTTTACTTGAGATAAACCATAAAGTAAGCTGAATTCTCCAATGAAACTGAATGTACCTGGTAAACCAATTGAAGCAAACATTAAAATCATAAAGAATGAAGCAAATTTAGGTGCTTGTTGACGGATACCACCCATCTCACCAATCATTCTTGTTTCATAACGTTTGTAAATGATATCAGCTACATAGAATAATCCAACGATTACGAAACCGTGAGCAATCATTTGTAGAACAGATCCTCTTAAACCATCAAGTGTTAATGAATAAGAACCTGCTGCAATTAGTCCAACGTGAGCCAATGAAGAGTAAGCAAAGAATCTTTTGATGTTTGATTGTTTCAAAGCTACTATTGATCCATAAACTACTCCGATAAGACATAATACTAAAATTGTAGGCATTAAGTCTTTTGCTGCAGTTGAAGTAATAGGCAATTGCCAACGAATTATTGAGTATAATCCCATTTTAAGCATTATACCAGCAAGTAACATAGTACCAACTGTTGGTGCTTTTTCGTAAGTTGAAGCCTGCCAAGTATGGAAAGGAAAAACAGGAATTTTAATAGCGTAAGCTAAGAAGAAAGCCAAGAATATCCAGTATTGTTCTTTAGCTGTTAAGTTTACATTATACAAGTCTAAAAGCATAAAACTTCCAGCTTTTTGGTATAAGTAAATAAAACCTACAAGCATAAACAATGAACCTGCAAATGTGTAAATAAAGAATTTTAAAATTGCTTTTTTACGAGCTTCAAATGTGTCATTACCCCAAAGTAAAGCAATGAAGTAAATAGGTAATAATGCTAATTCCCAGAAGATATAATATAAGAAACCATCTGATGCTAAGAATGTTCCTGTCATTGCAAATGACATAAACATTACTAATGCATAAAAAGCATTTGATTTTTCAATATGATCACCAAAAGATGTTAAGATGATCAATGGTGTTAGTGCTGTAGTAAGTAATACTAAAGCTAATCCTAATCCATCTGCACGGAATGCTAAATGAATGTTTGGGTTTACCATCCATTGCGTTACAAATCCTGTGTCTGTACCAGAATTATGTAAACAGATTAAGACTAAAGTTTCTACAAAAGCAACAAGTCCAAATAACAAAGCTACTTTAGCAGCGGCCTGTTTTCCTGATAAATAGGTTGCAAAGGCACCAACTAATAACGTTAATAATAATATAGTTACGTTCATCTCTCTAAGTTATCTTGCAATGAATAAATAATATAAAATCAAACAGATTCCGAATACGAAAGCAAATAAGTACAATCCAATGTTACCATTTTGTGCTTTTTTACCTTGTAACGATAAACCATCTGCTATTTTTCCTAATCCAAAAATAGTTCCAGATAAAGCTACTTCTACTACATCTCTAAAGAAAGTAGCAAGTACATAAATAGGCTTTACAAATAGTTTTTGATAGATTTCATCAATGTAATATTTGTTGTAAAGAACTTTGTGGAATCCAACAATCTCTTCGTCTTCTTGAGGAACTTCATTGTTTTTAATGTATTTGCTATATGCAATTCCTAAACCGATTAAGAATCCAATAGTAGCAACAGCCATTAAAATGTATTCAGTTGTTCCTAAAGCATGAGGATGTTTAGTAGCCGTGTTTACAATAACTGGTTTTAAGTATTCGTTTAACCAGCTATTTCCTGGTAAACTAATTACACCACCAATTACAGATAGACCTCCTAAAATCCACAATGGAATAGTCATAGAAGCAGGACTTTCATGTAAGTGATTCTTTTGTTCTTGTGTACCTCTAAAGTTTTTAAAGAAAGTTAAGAACAATAGACGGAACATATAGAAAGCAGTCATAATTGATGCAATCGAACCTATTACATATAAAGTTGGGTTATTGAAGAATGCAGTCATCAAGATTTCGTCTTTTGAGAAGAATCCTGAGAATAATGGGAAACCTGATATAGCAAGTGTTGCTAATAAGAAGGTAACATAAGTCGCTTTCATAAATTTGTTCAAACCACCCATTTTACGCATATCTTGTTCTCCACCCATTGCGTGTATAACAGAACCAGATCCTAAGAATAAACAAGCTTTAAAGAAAGCGTGTGTTATTACGTGGAAAACTGCGATTTCATAAGCTCCAAAACCGATAGCCATAAACATTAATCCTAACTGAGAAACAGTAGAATATGCTAATACTTTTTTGATATCGTTTTGTACTAAACCAATTGTTGCAGCAAAAAGAGCAGTAAAGGCTCCAATAATTGCAATTATATTTTGTACTTGAGGAGCAAGGTCAAAAACAAAGTTTAATCTCGTAATTAAGAAAATACCTGCAGTTACCATTGTTGCTGCGTGTATTAAAGCAGAAACAGGAGTAGGACCAGCCATTGCATCAGGTAACCATGTGTATAATGGTAACTGAGCACTTTTCCCAACTGCTCCAATGAATAAAGCTAAAGCTGCAAAACCAATCCAAGTATTAATTTGGTGATTTGTTCCTGTAGAAAGAGCTTCTTTGATAGTCATATAGTCTAAAGACTGGAATAAAAATGCTAAGATAAATACCCCAACTAAGAAACCTAAGTCTCCAATACGGTTCATGATAAAAGCTTTTTTAGCTGCATCATTATATGATTGGTTTTTGTGCCAGAATCCAATTAGTAAGTAAGAACATAAACCTACACCTTCCCATCCAATGAAAGTAATTAATAGGTTACTACCACCTACTAAAACAATCATAAAGAAGATAAATAAGTTTAGGTATCCAAAGAACTTACCATAGTTCTCGTCACCTTTCATATAGCTTGTTGAATACCAATGTATCAATGTACCAATACCAGTAACGAATAATAACCAAAGTAGAGAAAGTTGATCAAGTAAGAATCCAAAAGATATTTTGAATTTAGCTACTGCGATCCACTCAAATAAATCTACTTGAATAGGTGTTTTCGTACTATTAACTTGTACAAAAGCTATTACTGTAACAATGAATGAAATTAAAACTGCAAAGGTTGCTATAACTCCAGCACTATTACCTAACTTTTTTCCGTAGAAAATATTAATTAAAGACCCTAATAAAGGGACTAATAATAAAAGTAAAATTACGTTTGTGTCCATGCGGAATTACCCTTTTAAGTTTTTTAATTTATCAATATCAATTGATCCAATATTTCTGTAAATCGTTACTAAAATAGCAAGTCCTACTGCAACTTCGGCTGCCGCTACTGCCATAGTAAAGAATACGAATACTTGTCCTTGTGCATCTTGGTGATATGTTGAGAAAGCAACTAATAGCATATTAGCAGAGTTCAACATTATTTCAATACACATAAACATCACAATTGCGTTACGTCTATATAGAATTCCAAATACTCCGATACAAAATAAGATGATCGATAAGTATATGTATCTGTCAATACCGATGATTTCAATTACATTTTCCATAATT
The DNA here is from genome assembly GCF_009799805.1 of Myroides phaeus. Lineage (NCBI taxonomy): Bacteria > Pseudomonadati > Bacteroidota > Flavobacteriia > Flavobacteriales > Flavobacteriaceae > Myroides > Myroides phaeus. Next base: position 756,303 of record NZ_CP047050.1, on the reverse strand, counting down.
AAGCTGCTTTTTCGGTTTTATCCTTTTTAGAAATTAGAACTGCACCAATCATAGCTAATAATAATAGTACTGCAACCATTTCAAAAGGCATTACATATTCGTTTAAAAGAACTTTTCCTAATACTTGAACTGACTGGAAATCTTCTCCATGAGCTGCATATTGCAATTCATAAGTCTGAGCACCTCTCATTGTTATAGAAAGTAATAGAATTCCAATGAAACAGAAAGCTATTGTAGCAATTAATTTTGTTACAAAAGGTTTTGCTACTTCATGGCTAATATTTAAGTTCATTAACATTATAGTAAAAAGCATCAAGATCATGATTGCTCCAGAATAAACCATAATGTGTACCATTCCTAAGAATTGTGAATTCAAAAGGATATAGTGACCTGCTATTGAGAAGAAACTTACTACTAACCATAGTGCACTATGAATAGGGTTTTTGCTCAATAAGGTTAAAGCTGCACTTCCGAGTGTTATAGTCGAAAGAATATAAAATAAAATTTCTACCATAATTAAGCTTGTTTCATGTTTTTAGTGTTCTCTTTAGCTACATCCAAAGGCATAACTAATTTATCTTTTCCAAATATGAAATTTTCTCTATTAATATCTGCTTTTGCAATTTGTTGTGATTTAGTTAAATAGATAGCTTGTTTAGGACAAGCTTCTTCACATAGACCACAGAAAATACAACGCAACATATTGATTTCGTAAATCTCAGCATATTTCTCTTCGCGATATAAATGCGCTTCTTCTGGTTTTCTCTCTGCTGCTTTCATTGAGATAGCTTCAGCTGGACATGATAGAGCACAAAGACCACAAGCTGTACAACGTTCTCTTCCTTCTTCGTCACGCATTAAAGTGTGTCTTCCTCTATATACAGGACTAAAAGGTCTTGTTTGTTCAGGATAAGCAATTGTTACCTTTTTCTTAAACATGTGTTTCAAGGTAACCATCATTCCTTTGAAAATCGCTACAAGATAGATACGCTCTGTCCAAGTCAGTTTCTTATTAGAAACAGTCTTTTTTCTTCCTGATAATGAATAATTGTTTGATGACATGTTTAGTTTTTTATAAGTAGTATAACAATAGCTGTAATAACTAAGTTTAATAGTGCAAGAGGAATCAAAGATTTCCATCCTAAGTTCATTAATTGGTCATAACGGAAACGAGGTAAAGTCCAACGTACCCACATAAAAACAAAAATGAAGAAACACAATTTGATAAATAGCGCTATTATACCTAATGTATTTCCGATATTCACACCCCAATTTTCTACAACCCATGACATTCCTGGGTAGTTATAAGCTCCGAAGTATAGAACAGAAATAATTGTTGCAGATATAAATAAGTTAGCATATTCAGCAAATAAATAGAATCCCATTTTCATTGAAGAGTATTCTGTGTGGAAACCACCAATTAACTCTTGCTCACATTCTGCTAAATCGAAAGGAGCACGGTTTGTTTCTGCAAAAGAACAAATCAAGAAAATCAAGAAACCAACTGGCTGATAGAATACATTCCAATTCATACCAGATTGCTGTAAAGCTATTTCTCTTAAACTTAATGTTTGAGTCATTAAAAGTAGTCCGATTAGAGACAATCCCATTGCAATTTCATACGAAATCATTTGAGATGCAGCACGAATACCACTCATTAATGAATATTTATTATTAGAAGCCCAAGCACCAATCATAATTCCATATACACCTACTGAAAGAACAGCTAAGATGTATAATAAACCAACATTGATATCTGCTGCTTGTAATATAATGTCTCTTCCAAATAAATGGAATTTGTCTCCCCATGGAATAACTGCACTTGTCATAAGTGCTAAAGTCATTGCTAAGAAAGGACCAAATTTGAATAGGAATTTATTAGGTGTATTTGGTTCATATTCTTCTTTAGCAAAAAGTTTTAAACCATCTGCCAAGGGTTGTAATAAACCACCTTTACCCGCACGGTTCGGTCCTAAACGATCTTGTATCCATGCTGCAATCTTACGTTCTGCAAGTGTAGCATACATAGCCATAAGCATTGTAACAGCAAATACTACAACAATGATAACCGCTTTGTCTATAATAATAGTTTTATCCATCCTTATGCCAATTTATTCTTTAGATTCTTTTTCTGTGTAAGGAATAGCCTTCATACTAATCTTTTGGCGGTCTTGATCACGACCTTCTAAGATTTGTTTTTCAGTTTTCATCACAACTTTGTCTAACTTCTGAGTGTAGTTGTTTTGATTAATAACTGAAGATTTTTCGAATTTACGAGGACCTTCAATTACCCAATCCTTAGGATCTTTATGATCAAAACGACATTCATTACAGATAAACTCTTCAACTTCGTGGTATTGGTCCTTACGAGCAGTTACTCTTTGTATTTCATTACCAAACATCCAAAGTGTTGTTTTTCCTGAACAAGTAGGGCAATTTCTATGTGCATTGTATGGTTTGTTAAACCAAACACGTGATTTAAAGCGGAATGTTTTATCTGTTAGTGCTCCAACAGGACAAACGTCAATCATATTTCCAGAGAATTCATTGTCAATTGCTGCTGAAATATAAGTTGATATTTGTGCGTGATCACCACGTCCACATACACCGTGTACACGTTTATCTGTCAATTGTTCTGCTGTTTTTACACAACGATAACATAAGATACAACGATTCATGTGAAGTTGGATGTTATCTCCAATGTTCTCTGGGGCAAAAGTTCTTTTTTCTTCTTTAAACCTTTTTTGCTCTTTACCGTGGTTAAAAGCTAAGTTTTGAAGATCACATTCTCCTGCTTGGTCACAAACTGGACAATCTAAAGGGTGATTTATTAATAAGAACTCAGTAACTGCTTTACGTGCTTCTAAAACGCGAGGTGAAGTAATACTTTTCACTTCCATACCATCCATAACTCCTGTTTTACAAGAAGCCATTAGTTTAGGCATTGGACGTGGGTCAGCTTCACTACCTTTAGAAACTTCAACTAAACACGCACGGCATTTACCACCTGTTCCTTCTAATTTTGAATAATAGCACATTGCAGGAGGTACTGATTCTCCTCCAATCATTCTTGCTGCTTGTAGAATGGATGTTCCTGGTTCTACTTCTATTTCATGTCCGTCTATAGTAACTTTCATAAACTGTGCTTTTTAAGTTGAATATTTTTATTCAACGTATATTATTTATTAATCAAATGTTTTACTGATGAAAAAGGTTCATTCACAAAGTGCTCTCTGTTTTTAACTTTTTCAGGATATAAAACGTGATATTCAAATTCGTCTCTAAAATGTCTAAGAGCAGCAGCAACTGGCCAAGCAGCAGCATCTCCTAATGGACAAATAGTATTTCCTTCAATGTTACTTTGAATACTCCATAGTAAATCAATGTCTTCCATTGTACCTTGACCAGTTTCAATACGGTGAAGTACTTTCTCTAACCATCCCGTTCCTTCACGACAAGGTGAACATTGTCCACAGCTTTCATGTGCATAAAAACGAGCGAAGTTCCACGTATTTCTTACGATACAAGCAGTATCATTATAAACGATGAAACCACCAGAACCTAACATTGAACCAGTTTCAAAACCTCCGTCAGATAAAGATTCGTAAGTCATTAAACGATCTTCTCCATTAGCTGTTTTATAAATTAAATGAGCTGGTAAGATAGGAACTGACGAACCTCCAGGAATTAAAGCCTTAATAGGTCTATCATCCATCATACCACCACAATATTCATCAGAATTTATAAATTCCTCAACTGTGATTCCCATTTCAATTTCATAAACTCCTGGCTTTCTAATATGACCAGAAGCAGAAATTAATTTAGTTCCTGCAGATCTACCTAAACCTATTTTAGAATATGCCTCACCTGAATTGTTTACAATCCAAGGCACATTTGCAATAGACTCTACGTTATTAACTACAGTTGGATTTCCCCAAAGACCACTAACCGCAGGGAATGGTGGTTTGATACGAGGATTTCCTCTTTTTCCTTCTAATGATTCAATTAAAGCAGTCTCCTCTCCACAGATATAAGCACCTGCACCACAGTGTACGTGTAAATCTAAAGAGTAATCAGACCCTAATATGTTTTTACCTAACCATCCAGCAGCATAAGCTTCTTTAATCGCTCTTTCTAATGTTTTGAAAACCCACATATATTCTCCACGAATATAGATATAAGAAAGGTTTGCTCCTAAAGCATAACTTGCTGTAATCATACCCTCAATTAATAAGTGAGGAATATGTTCCATTAAGAATCTATCTTTAAAAGTTCCTGGTTCAGACTCATCAGCATTACAAACTAAGTGTCTTGGTTTGCCTGATTTTTTGTCGATGAAACTCCATTTTAATCCAACAGGGAATCCAGCACCTCCACGACCTCTCAATCCAGAAGCTTTTACTTCTTCTGTTATAGCATCAGGAGTCATTGTTTTAATTGCCTTTTCTACTGAAGCATATCCACCATTTTCACGGTAAACTTCATAAGACTTAATCCCTGGGATATTGATTTTATCTAATAATATTTTTGTTGCCATATTACTATTTGTCGTGAAGAATTACTTTTCCTGCTTTGCAATCTTCGATGATTTGATCTATTTTTTCTTTTGTAAGATGTTCTTTGTAGAAGTCTCCTAATTGCATCATTGGAGCATATCCACAAGCACCTAAACATTGTACTCCAACCACAGAAAACATCCCATCAGCTGTTGTTTCTCCTGGTTTAATGTTTAGCTTTTCACATGCATATTCCATCATGTCATCAGCTCCTCTAATTCCACAGCAAGAAGTTAAACAGAATTCGAACATATATTTTCCAACTGGTTTTTGGTTGTACATAGTATAGAATGTAACTACCTCATATACCTCAATTGGAGTTATATTTAAAATTTCTGCAACTTTATCCATTAGTTCAGCACTTAACCAATTGTCATGAGCATCTTGTACTTCATGTAAAACAGGCAATAGAGCTGATTTCCTTTTATCAGCAGGGTAGTGGCTTAACAATTCGTCAATACGTTGTTGAAGCTCTGCTGTGATATTGATATTTTGTTTATATTTCTTAGTTTCCATGATATTAAGCGTCTAATTCTCCTGCAATAATATTTAAACTTGACAAAGTGATAATCGCATCTGAAAGCATTCCACCTCTCACGATATCATTATATGCTTGATAGATAATGAAACAAGGTCTTCTAAAGTGTAAACGATAAGGTGTTCTACTACCATCAGTTATAAGGTAGAAACCTAATTCTCCATTACCTGCTTCAACAGGGTGATACAATTCTGTAACAGGTACAGGAATCTCTCCCATAATAATTTTGAAGTGATAAATTAGAGCTTCCATATTTGTGTACACGTCTTCTTTAGGAGGAAGGTAGTAATCTGGTACATCTGCGTGGTAAGGTCCTTCTGGCATTTTGTCTAAAGCTTGTTTGATAATTTTTAAACTCTCCCAAACCTCTGCATTTCTAACACAGAATCTATCATAGCAGTCACCGCTTGTTCCTACAGGAATTTCAAAGTCAAAATCTTCATAAGAGCAGTAAGGAGTTGCAATACGAACGTCGTAATCTACACCTGCAGCTCTTAAGTTTGGTCCTGTAAAACCAAAGTTTATAGCCTCTTCAGCAGATATTCCACCTACGCCAATTGTTCTGTCCATGAAAATTCTATTACGAGTTAATAGACCTTCAAATTCACTCCAAATAGCGGGGAATTCAGCTAAGAATTCATCAATAAGTTGATATACTTTTGGACTCCAGTCTCTTTCGAAACCACCAATTCGTCCCATATTAGTAGTTAAACGAGCACCACTAATTTCTTCAAATATTTCGTATATTTTCTCTCTGTATTGGAATACATATAAGAAACCAGTTAAGGCCCCTGTATCTACTCCCATAACAGAACTACATACAATATGGTCAGCAATACGAGCTAACTCCATTACGATTACTCGCATATATTGTACCCTTTTAGGGATATCAATACCTAATGCTTTTTCAACAGTCATCCACCAAGCAGTATTGTTGATAGGAGACGAACAGTAATTTAAACGATCTGTTAGTACGTTAATTTGAAAGAATGGTCTGTTTTCAGCTATTTTTTCAAATGCTCTGTGTATATATCCTACAGTACCTTCACCATCAATCACTTTTTCTCCATCAAGTAAAATGATGTTTTGAAAAATACCGTGAGTAGCAGGGTGAGTAGGACCTAAATTTAATATTTGTAGTTCAGTTCCATCTTCTTGAAACTTCTCTTCAATTAGCTTTGCGTAACGCTCTTCAGGAGGTAATAATAAGTCTGACATAATCTTTTTCCTTTCAGTTTGTATTATGAATTATGAACTGTTCTACCAAAGAATCTATCATCTTTGTCAGTACGTCCTGAATCTTCCATAGGGAACTCTTTTCTCAATGGGAAAGATTCCATTTGGTCCATATTCAAGATTCTTTTTAATTGCGGATGATTTTTGAAAGTAATTCCATAAAAATCATACGTTTCTCTTTCTTGCCAGTTTGCACTTTTAAACAAATCTGTTACAGAATCAACAACAGGATTTTTGATATCTATATACGTTTTAATACGTATTCTTACATTATCTATCCAATTATGCATATGATATACAGTAGCTAATTGTCTGTTATCAGGGTTTTCTGCATAGTGAACTCCACAAACATCAGTTAGGAAATTGAAGTTCATTTCTGAATCTTCTTTTAGAAACTTAATAATGTTATGTAAATCATTAGAAGCAACTTCAAATGCTAACATTCCATGTTGTTCATGAAATTCTGATACTGACATACCGAAGTTGTCAATTAGTTTCTTTTGAATTGTATTATTATCTAATGCCATACTATTTGTTTATGTTGTAAGAATCTAATAAATCATCGTATTCTTTAGTTCCTCGTCTATTAACAGATTCAGATTTTATGATTTCTTGTAGTCTAAGTACCCCATCTAAAATTTGTTCAGGTCTTGGAGGACATCCAGGCACATAAACATCAACAGGGATAACTTTATCAATTCCTTGTAATACAGAGTAAGTATCAAAAATTCCTCCTGAACAAGCACAAGCACCAACTGCGATAACCCATTTTGGTTCCGCCATTTGTTCGTATACTTGACGTAAGATAGGTGCCATTTTTTTAGATATTGTACCCATTACCATTAACATATCAGCTTGTCTTGGAGAGAAACTCATACGTTCAGATCCAAAACGTGCCACGTCATAAGTAGCAGCCATAGTTGCCATAAATTCGATTCCACAACAAGAAGTTGCGAAAGGAAGAGGCCACATTGAGTTTGCTCTTGCTAATCCGACTACAGAACTTAATTTTGTTGCAAAAAATCCTTCTCCTACATATCCTTCAGGAGCTTCTACTGTATTGTATTTTTTATCGCTCATCTCTTTCTGATTTTTTAGTCCCACTCGAGACCTTTTTTCTTAAATTCATATAGTAATCCTACCAGAAGTAGGAATAAAAAGATTCCCATTTTCATTAATCCATCCCATCCCAATTCTTGGAAATTGATAGCCCACGGGTATAAGAAGATTACTTCAACGTCAAATAATACGAATAATATAGCTACCAGGAAATATTTTACGTTGAAAGGGATACGAGCACTACCAAGTGACTCTAATCCACATTCCCAAGTACTATCTTTAATTTTAGAAGATTTTTTTGGTCCTAATTTACCAGATACCCAAATTGTCATTGAAACAAAACCAGCTGCAAGCGCTATTTGCATCAGAATAGGTATAAAATCGAGTTGACTTGACTGCATAAGTTAAAGTATTTATATTAATACAACATACAAATATACTGCCGAAGTATCGTTTTACAAAGTTTTGTAACTCTATGAGTTGTAGCATTTAACTCGATAGTGTCAATATGTATTTAGATTAACTCTAAATAGAAGTTAAAGGCATAAAAAAAGCTATTCTTTCTACAAGAATAGCTTTTTAGTAATTGAAAATTATATGTCGTAAAATTAATTTCCTATCACTTCTACGTCAACAGCAATCAATCCTTTTTTACCTTTTTCTTCGTTGTAAGAAACGTGATCACCTTGGCTAACATTTTTAGTTTTTAATCCTGTGATGTGAACAAAAATGTCTTGTTTTGTAGCTTCGTTAGTAATAAAGCCAAATCCTTTGTCTTCGTTGAAGAACTTAATTACACCTGTATGCATTGTATTGAAATAAATAAATTATGTTCAAATATAGCGTTTGTTTCTAACTAAATTTAATTTTTTTTAATTTTTTTTAAAAAAGTGATTAAATCCATTTTTCTGTTAAAAAAAACGGGATTGTTAGCTCATAGCCTTTAAAGTTAATTTATTGTGATATAATAAAGCTTTTCTATTGCTTCTTTAAATGGTAGAGAAAGAAAAAGCCAGCTATTTAGCTGGCTTTTTAAATTATATTTTATTCTTCTTCCAATGGTTTCATTACAAATGTATCCATGAATGCAGTAGTGTAATTACCTGCTACATAATTAGGATCATCCATAAGTTGTCTATGGAATGGAATAGTTGTTTTAATACCTTCAATTACGAATTCATCTAACGCACGTTTCATTTTGTTGATTGCTTCTTCTCTTGTTTGAGCAGTAGTAATAATCTTAGCGATCATTGAATCGTAGTTTGGTGGAATAGAGTATCCAGAATAAACGTGAGTGTCTAATCTAACTCCGTGTCCTCCAGGAGCATGCATCGTGGTAATTTTACCCGGTGCAGGTCTGAAGTCATTAAACGGATCCTCTGCATTGATACGACATTCAATAGCGTGTAATTTAGGGATATAGTTTTTACCAGAAATAGGGGTACCAGTAGCCACTAAAATTTGCTCTCTAATTAAATCGTAGTCAATTACTTGTTCTGTAATCGTATGTTCTACTTGAATACGAGTGTTCATTTCCATGAAATAGAAGTTTCTATCACGGTCAACTAAGAACTCAATTGTTCCTGCACCTTCGTATTTAATGTATTCTGTTGCTTTTACAGCAGCTTCACCCATTCTTTGACGTAAATCATCTGTCATAAATGGAGAAGGAGTTTCTTCAGTTAATTTTTGGTGTCTTCTTTGGATAGAACAGTCACGTTCAGATAAGTGACAAGCTTTTCCATATTGGTCACCAATAACTTGGATTTCGATGTGACGTGGATCTACAATAAGTTTTTCCATGTACATACCGTCATTTCCAAAAGCAGCAGCTGCTTCTTGTCTTGCACTTTCCCAAGCTTTTTCAACATCCTCTTCTTTCCAAAGCTCTCTCATACCTCTACCACCACCACCGGCAGTAGCTTTCATCATAACAGGGAAACCAATTTCTTTGGCTACTTTTTTAGCGTGTTCTAATGATTCGATAAGTCCGTCTGAACCTGGAACCGTTGGAACACCTGCTTTTTTCATTGTTTCTTTAGCAGTTGCTTTGTCTCCCATTTGTTCAATCATCTCAGGTCCAGCTCCAATGAACTTAACACCGTGTTCTTGACAAATTTTAGAGAATTTAGCGTTCTCAGCTAAGAAACCATAACCTGGATGAATTGCGTCTGCGTTTGTAATCTCAGCAGCTGCAATAATATTTGAAATCTTTAAATAAGATAGGTTACTTGGAGCTGGTCCAATACAAACAGCTTCGTCTGCAAAGCGAACGTGTAAGCTATCTGCATCTGCAGTAGAATAAACTGCTACAGTTTTTATGCCCATTTCTTTACATGTTCTAATAACACGTAGGGCAATTTCACCTCTATTAGCGATTAATATTTTTTTAAACATCTCTTGAAACTTTAATTTGTACTCTTGTTAATTCGTACTATAAAATAGTGCGATAGTTTGTTTTTAAAAATTTCTTAAGATGGATCTACCAAGAATAATGGTTGGTCAAATTCTACTGGTGAAGCGTCGTCAACTAATACTTTAACGATTTTTCCTGAAATTTCAGATTCGATTTCGTTGAATAATTTCATTGCTTCAATTACACAAACTACATCTCCTGTTTTGATTGTTTTTCCAACTTCTGCGAAAGGCTCTTTATCTGGAGCTGGTTTTCTGTAGAAAGTACCGATAATAGGGGATTTAACAGTAATGAATTTTGAGTCATCATCTGCTTTAACTTCAGTAGCAACTGGAGCTGCTACAGGAGCAACACCTTGTTGAGCAACAGGCGCTTGAGCCATAGCTGATGCAACAGGTACTTGTTGAATGTAAGTTGTCTCAGTGTTACCTGCTTCAGTTGTTTTAATGGTGATTTTAAAATCATCCATTTCTAATTTCACTTCTGTAGCACCTGATTTTGCTACAAATTTGATTAAATTTTGAATTTCTTTAATATCCATACCTAATGTATTGGTTAGTTGTTTTTTACTTTTTTGTATATGCCCACTTTAAATAAATAGAACCCCACGTAAATCCTCCTCCAAAAGTAGCGAAAATAATATTATCTCCTTTCTTAAGTAGGTGTTCGTAATCGCAAAGTAATAGTGGTAAAGTGGCAGATGTTGTATTTCCGTATCTTTCGATATTCATTAATACTTTAGAATCATCAAGACCCATTCTATGAGCAGTTGCATCAATGATTCGTTTGTTTGCCTGGTGTGCTGCAAGCCAAGTTACATCATCGTGTGTAAGGTTGTTGCGTTGCATAATTTTTTCACTAACATCGGCCATATTTGAAACAGCATATTTGAATACTGTTTTTCCATCTTGGAATACGTAATGTTGTTTGTTAGCTACTGTTTCGGCATTGGCAGGTAAAATAGAACCACCTGCGTCAATTTTAAGATATTCACGACCGATACCGTCACTGCGTAAGTACTCATCTTGTATTCCTAAACCTTCTGAGTTAGGTTCGAATAATACTGCACCAGCAGCATCTCCAAAAATAATACAAGTTGCACGATCAGTATAGTCGATAATTGATGACATTTTATCAGAACCAATTAACAATACTTTTTTGTATTTACCTGATTCAATATAAGCAGAAGCTACAGACATTCCGTATAGGAAGCTTGAACAAGCTGCTTGTAAGTCAAAAGCAAAAGCATTTACTGCTCCAATTTTTGTTGCTACATATACACCTGTTGAAGCAACTGGCATATCTGGAGTAGCAGTAGATAAAATGATTAAATCGATGTCTTTAGGATCGGTTCCTGATTTTTGTAGTAAATCTTCGGCAGCTTTAATAGCCATAAAAGAAGCTCCAGCACCAGGTGCTTTAAGAATTCTTCTTTCCTTGATTCCTGTTCGACTAGTTATCCATTCGTCGTTAGTGTCAACCATCTTTTCCAGAAGAGCATTTGTAAGCTTATCTTCCGGCAGGTAACATCCAACTGCGGTAATGGCTGCATGTATTTTTGTCATATGGTGTTGCTTTACTTTATAAAAACATTCCAAAAAGAGACGAAAATTACAAAAAAAAAACGAATTTTCGGCCTTTCCGAGCTATAAAGTACTTTTTTTGGCTTTTTATGTCCAAAAAAAAACTCTCACACATTGTGAGAGTTAATCTGTACTTTTCAAAAGTTATGCCTCTACTGCAGCAGTCTTGTCAATTACAACTTGCCCTCTGTAGTAAAGTTTTCCTTCATGCCAGTAAGCTCTGTGGAATAAGTGAGCTTCTCCTGTTACTGGACAAGTAGCGATAGTTGGAGCTACTGCTTTGTAATGAGTTCTTCTCTTATCTCTTCTTGTTTTCGAGGTTTTTCTCTTAGGATGTGCCATTTTACTATATTATTTATCCGTTAATAGTTTCTTTAATTCTGACCAACGAGGGTCAATATTGTCATTATCTTTAATATCTTCTTCTATTTCTTCCTCTTCATCAATATCGTCAAGATCTAAATCATCAAATAAATCATCGTCTTCAAACAAATCATCTATTTCTTGATCATAAGCACCTCGATATCCTAATATATCTAAAGCTTCAGAATCTAATGTTCCGTCTAAAACACCAGGGTGAACCCTTTTTTGTGGAATAGCCAGAGCAATTATTTCATATATGTATTGAGCAACGTTTACTTGATGTTCAGAAAATGGGATGATTAATATCTCATCGTGATCATCGTTGTATTCTTCGCCAAACTTAACAATTATGTCGATATTTCCTTCAATCGGAAGGTCAAAATCTACATTTGTTACATCGCAAGGTACATTTGCAATACCATTTACTGCGATATTTAATTCTAACAAGGTACTTTTTTTGTCAAGAAGTACTGTTATATCAGCATTTATGTTGTTGAAATCGTCGTAATTATAGTTTTCAAAAAAACTATTGTCAACCTTAAATTCAAACGTATGCTTACCGTTTTTCAATCCAGTAAAGTGAATTGAAAAGTTTTTTTCAATATTCATGGAATACATGATTTGAGCGTGCAAAGATAAAAAATAATTACAATTACAAGCTAATTATCAATTTTTTTTGTACTAAAATCTTTTTCTTGAGGCTGTAATGGGTTCTTAGCAGATTCTAAATTTCTGTTTCTATTATTATAGATATCTATAGCTAAGTACACAGCTTCTCTAAAAGAAGTTACGTCTGCTAATCCTTTTCCTGCTATTTCATAAGCTGTTCCGTGATCAGGAGAGGTTCTAATTTTGTCAAGTCCTGCTGTATAATTTACACCTTTTCCAAACGAAATTGCTTTAAAAGGAGCTAATCCTTGGTCGTGGTAACAAGCAATTACTGCATCAAAATGTTTATAGGTTTCAGAGCCAAAGAATCCATCAGCGGCAAAGGGACCAGATACTAAAATTCCTTCTTCGTGTAATTTTTTAACGGTCGGGATAATTGTTTCTATTTCTTCTTTACCGATAACACCTCCGTCGCCAGCGTGAGGGTTCAATCCTAAAACGGCAATTTTTGGAGTAAATACGTTAAAGTCCTTTTTTAAGGTATTATTGATTGTTTTTACCTTTTGTTCTATCAATTCAGGTGTGATTGCTTTTGCTACATCTTGAATAGGTAGGTGATCTGTAAGTAATCCTATTTTTAACTCATCACTAACTAAGAACATTAAGGCATCTCCTTCTAATTGTTCGTTTAAGTAGTCTGTATGCCCAGGGTATTTGAACTCTTCGTCAACACTGTTATATTTATTTATAGGAGCTGTAACTAAAACGTCAATTTCACCATTTTTTAATGCTTCAGTAGCGCTTATGAATGATTTAATTGCATATTTTCCAACTAAAGGATCGTTTTTTCCAAAAGAAATGTTGATGTTTTCTTTCCAAAGATTGTAAACGTTTAATTTATTTGGGATAACTTGTGATAGACTATCTATTCCTTGAATAGCAGTATTATTTCCTATTGTTTTTTTAACGTATGATAGAGGTTTTGAATTTCCAAATATTATAGGAGTGCAAATTTCAAGCATTCTACTGTCCTCGAAACATTTGAGTATAACTTCACTGCCAATTCCATTTAGGTCTCCTATTGAGATCCCTACTTTTATAATTTCTTCTTTCTGGCTCATAGTTTCGTTTAAATTATTGCTACTTTTGAAAGCAAATTTAATAAAAATAAATGGAGTTATGTTTACAGGTATTGTTGAAAACATCGGAAAAATAAAAAGTATTGTAAAAGAACAAGAGAATTTACATATTACTGTACAATGTGGTTTTGCACAAGAACTTAAGGTAGATCAGAGTGTTTTACACAATGGTATTTGTTTAACGGTTGTTGCTGTAGAAGGTGACAGTTACCGTGTAACTGCTATTAAAGAGACAATAGCTGTAACTACTGTTGGTTATTGGCAAGAAGGTCAAGAGTTAAATTTAGAAAGAGCAATGCTTTTTAATGGGCGTTTGGATGGACACATAGTTCAGGGACACGTGGACCATATTGGAGAATGTATTTCTATTGAAGAAGCGGGAGGAAGTACCTATTTTGGTTTTGAATATAAGAATGATTCACAACACGTTACTATAGAGAAGGGGTCAATTACGATTGATGGAACAAGCTTAACAGTTGTTGATTCTGGTGTTAATACATTTAAAGTAGCTATTATTCCGTTTACAATAGAGCATACGATATTTAAGAACTATACGATAGGAACAAAGGTAAATCTTGAGTTCGATGTGGTTGGTAAATATGTTGCTAAGTTGATGAGTGTTGGTAAATTATAGTTTTACATTTTAGCTTTTATCTATAAAAAAGTTTAATTTGTATGCGTAAATAAAAAGTATGAAGTTTAATTCACAGAATAGTAATTTTGCGGCGATGAATGATGAAGAACTGGTTCAGTTTATTGTTCATAGCGGTAATACTAATTTATTTGGAATACTTTACGATAGGTATGCGCAGAAAGTTTTTGGAAAATGTCTGGGTTTTGCAGAGTCAAGAGATGTAGCAGAAGATTTAACACAAGATATCTTTGTTAAATTATATTTGAATTTGAAGAACTTTAGAGGGGATTCAAAGTTTTCTACTTGGATTTACTCATTTGCATATAACCATTGTGTAAATTATTCTAAATCGGTTTTAAAGAAAAAGAGAAAAGAAGAGAATTTGAGCGACGAAAATCAATATGATATTGCAGTTGAAGATGAAATCAGTGATGAAGAAATCTTTGCATTAAGTGTTGGTAAGTTACAAGAGTCTTTAGTAAGGCTTGATTCTGAAGATAAGATTCTATTATTGATGAAATATCAAGATGATAAGCCTATTAAGGAAATATCTGCCTTGTTAGATTTGGGAGAAAGCGCTGTTAGAATGCGTCTTCATAGAGCTAAGAAAAGAATTGTAGAAATTTATAACTCATTGTAATTATGGATAATCCGTTCAAAAAAATACTTCAGGATGAAAAATTACCAGATTACTTAAAGGATAGGGTAATAGATAATCTTAATTTTATTAAGTTGTCATTGGATATGTCAGAGTTATATACCGTTAAAATTCCTCAGACAATCCAAAGCTTAATGGGAGAAAAAGATATAAAAAGAGAAAACGAAATAATCGAGAAAATTAAAAATAGTAAGAATGATGGAACTTTATAGTTTTGAGTATCCAAGCCAAATGATTAGCTCAGTAACAGGGTCTTTGTTAAAGGGATTGATGGGCTTTGTTTTTTTAGTAGGTTATATTTTGCTTTGCTGGTTAGTGGTAAAGTTGCTTTCTTATATTTTAAAGAAAGTTTTTAAAGTAATTAGATTAGATAAAATACAAAAGCTAATAAATGAGAACGAGTTTTTAAGTAAGCTAAACTTTTCAATAAAAGTAGAGAGTATATTGATCTTTTTTGTAAAGATTTTTGTTGTCTTTCTTATGGTTGTTGTAGGAGCTGAGTTATTCGGACTTGATATTGTTTCTCGAGAAGTAGGGAATTTAATGCTTTATGTTCCTAAGGTTTTTGTAGCATTGCTAATCTTTGTAGGAGGGCTATATTTTGCTTCTTGGATCAAGAAAGCCGTTGTAGGAGTTTTGAAAGCTGTCGATTTTAGTGGCGCTCGTATGATTGGGAATATACTTTTTTATTTGATTTTAGTGTTTGTAATTATTACTACATTAAACCAAATGGGTATAAATACTGATATTATTACAAGTAATATTTCTATTATAATAGGAGCTTTGTTGTTAACAGTAGCTCTGTCTTTAGGATTAGGGTCTAAAGATGTTATTACAAGACTACTATATTCATTTTATGCGAGAAAGAACTTAGAACTTGGTCAATTGATTCGAATTGATGGGTTAGAAGGATATGTGATTTCCATAGACAATATCTATTTGTGTTTATTAGTAGAAGGGAAAAAGCATTATTTGCCGATAGCAAAAGTTTCAGAAAGTCATATTGAAATTATTAAATAAGAATTGTGCGTTTGTTGAATAGAAAATAATTGGCAACGTAGCGCAAAAGAATATATATTTTTTAAACTGCATCATATACGAAAGTATAGGTGCGGTTTTTTTTATGCAGTTTTTTGTTGGTGATATTGAAAAGGGAAAGGAGATTCGCTGTTTAATAGAGGACTTATATTTCTTTATAGGATAGGGCGAACAAGAAGAAGTATTCGAAAGTGAAGCGGCTTTTTGTTTATACTTAGTCGACTCTTGTACCACATAGACACCACATAAGTACCACACTTGTTCGGAAATGAGGGGTGTTTTCCGAGTGAATGTGGGCGATGTGTCGAAGATGTGTGGTACGAGTGTTGTACAAGATACGCATAAGCCTTGCGGTCGCTCAGTTTGTGGAGGAGGTAATGTAGTTTTAAATAGTACAAAAAAAAACAGTAGTAAACGGATGTCTACTACTGTTATATATTTAAACTACTTTGTTTGTTTAAAACAAGTCAAGAATAATTAGTCAATTTTGATTGTTAAAACTGATATTTTTGAGTGATTAACTAAATCTTCACTGATACTTCCGTTGAAGAAATGAGATAATCCTGTTCTACCGTGTGTAGCAATAGTAATTAAATCAGCATTAATCTTTTTAGAGAAATTGATAATTCCCTTTTCAACATTTAAATCATTATAGATTGAAAGATCAAAAGAGCTGTCAGTAATATCTTGTAAGAAGTCATTTAAAATTTCTTCTGCTACGTGAGTTGGTTTGAAGCTATTTGGAGTATTAACCATTAGCAAGTGTAAATTTGCATTCAGTAAGTTGTTTAAGCGCAATATTCTTTTGAAAGGTTCTTTCATATTGTCTGAAAAGTCAGAAGCAAAAACAACATCATTGATGTTAAATTCTTCATCGTCTCCTTTAATTACAAGAACAGGAATGTCAGAAGTGCGAACTACTTTTTGGGTATTAGAACCAACGAAGTATTCTTTAGCACCACTTACCCCGTGAGACCCCATTACAATTAGATCTACATCATTTGTTTCGGCTGTTTTGATAACACCAGGAGAAGTTCTTTCAAGAATTAAGCTTGTAGATACGTTTACTCCGTTGAATATTTCAGATAAAGCAAGCTCTTTTAGTTTGTGTTCAGCAGCATTTTTGAAGAACATAACCTCAGGAATCGGAGAACCTTTGCTTATGCTGTCGCTACCTTGTTGTGGTAAATCAAGAACGTGTAATAATAATATTTCAGAGTTCGATTTTTTAGCAAGAACAGCAGCTATTTTTATAGCGTTATAAGCTTGAGAAGAAAAGTCTGTTGGGACAAGTATTTTTTTCATGGTATTATTAGTTGTTTTATCTATTTATTTGTGTGATTTAAAGTTAAGAATATAATTATCAATAGGCAAAAGTTTTATTTGTAATAAAAAAATTAATATCTTTGTGCTGTTATTTATTAAAACAAGTTAAATAATGAGGGGACATAGACGTCCCCTCTTTTTATAGCATATGACATTAAAAGGTAAAGTACAACAATTAATTGATCAGGCATTAGAGCAGTATCCGTCTATATTTATTATAGATTTTACTATATCGTCTGATAATAAAATTACTGTTATTATAGATGGTGATGAAGGCGTAGTATTACAAGATTGTATCAATTTTAGTCGCGCTATTGAGCACAATTTGGATAGAGAAGAAGAAGACTTTTCTCTTGAAGTAGCATCGTCAGGAGCTGCTTCGCCAATAAAATTGTTTCGCCAGTACAACAAGAATATTGGTAGAAAGTTAAAAGTGGTAACACACGAACAAGAAAAGTACGAAGCTACATTAGATAGCATTGTAGACGACAAAATAGTTCTTAAGTGGAAAACAAGAGAGCCAAAACCTGTCGGAAAAGGGAAAGTAACGGTAGAAAAAGAAGCCGTAATTCCTTTTGAGAGTATCAAAGAAGCGAATGTTATAATTTCATTTTAAAAATATAAAGATCACATGGAGAATAGAGATTTAGTAGATTCATTCTCAGAATTTAAAGACGAAAAAGATATCGAGCGTGTAACGCTGATGGCTATTTTAGAAGATGTATTTAGAAATGCGTTGAAAAAAAGATTTGGAGCTGATGATAATTTTGATATTATTGTTAACCCAGATAAAGGTGATTGCCAGATATTTAGAAACCGTACTGTTGTTAATGATGGTGAAGTAGAGGATGATAATTATGAAATATCATTATCACAGGCGCGTAAAATCGAACCAGATTTTGAGGTAGGAGAAGAAGTTTCTGAAGAAGTGAAATTGGAGCAATTAGGAAGACGTGCTATTTTAGCGTTACGTCAGAACTTAAACTCTAAAGTTACTGAACATGATAATACTACTTTGTACAAACAGTTTAAAGACATCGTAGGTGAAGTTTATTCTGCTGAAGTGCATCACATCCGTCCAAAAGTTGTAATTTTGATGGATGAAGAAGGAAATGAAATCGTATTGCCTAAAGAAAAACAGATTGCATCTGATTTCTTTAGAAAAGGTGATACAGTAAGAGGTATTATTGAGTCTGTTGAATTGAAAGGTACAAAACCACAAATCATTATGTCTCGTACTTCTATTAAATTTTTGGAAAAATTGTTTGAACAAGAGATTCCGGAAATTGCAGATGGTCACATCTCTGTAAAAAAAGTAGTGAGAATTCCAGGAGAAAAAGCGAAAGTTGCTGTAGATACATTTGATGATAGAATTGACCCAGTTGGTGCTTGTGTAGGTATGAAGGGGTCTCGTATTCATGGAATTGTTCGTGAGTTAGGAAACGAGAATATTGACGTTATCAACTTTACAAACAATGTAGATTTATTTATTAAACGTGCATTAGCACCAGCTCGCGTTAACAAAGTTGTTATCGATGAGGAAGCTAAAAAAGCAAACGTTTATTTAGATTTAGAAGAGGTATCTCGTGCGATTGGTCGTGGAGGTCAAAACATCAAGTTGGCTGGTATGTTAACTGGATACGATATTGATGTTATGAGAGAACTAAACCCTGAAGATGATGATGTTGAATTGAAAGAATTCAAAGATGAAATCGACGAATGGGTTATTGAAGAATTTGCAAGAATTGGTTTGGATACAGCAAAAAGCGTTTTAAGTCTTAGTGTTGATGAGTTGATGAAACGAACTGATCTTGAGGAGGAAACAATTGAAGATGTGATGAGAATCTTGAAGGAAGAGTTCGAAGATTAACACCAGCTAAACAACACAACACATTTAAATACACTAAAAAGATAATATGTCTGAAGAAAGAGCAATAAGAATAAATAAAGTTTTAAGGGAATTGAATATTTCTCTAGATAGAGCCGTTGACTTTTTAAAAGGTAAAGGGCATGATATCGACGCAACACCTAATGCTAAAATTTCTGAAGTAGAATATAGCGTTTTGTGTAAACAATTTTCTGCTGATAAAGGCAAGAAAGAGGCATCTATTGAGGTGAGTGAAGAGAAAAAGAAAGAGAAAGAGGCTTTTAAATTGGAGCGCGAGAAAGAGCTAGAGGAAAAGAAAAAGCAAGAAGAATTACGTATCAAACGTGAGCAAGAAATCATCAGAGCTAAAGCTGAAGAGATTGCTGCTATTAAAACGGTTGGTAAAATAGATCTTGAGCCTAAAAAAACTAAAGCTCCTTCAGAAGATGTAAATAAAGTGAATAAAACTTTAGAAAAAGATGCTAAAGCTCCTGCTAAAGATAGTAAGGGTAAAGAATCTAATACAGTTGTAGAAAGCAAAAAAGAAACTGCTCCTAAAACTGAAGTTAAGAAAGAGGCATCTAAAGTAACGAACCCAGGTAAACAAGTGGAAGGTAAAAAAGAGGTAGAAAAACCAAAACAAAAGGAATCTACAGGAGGTAAAGATGCTTCATTTAAAAAGGTTGATTCTAAAAAAGTAGAAGAGACTAACAATGCAGATGCAAAAGTTGGAGATGAAGTAATCAAAACAAATTACCAAAAGCTTTCAGGAACTACTTTTACAGGACAAACAATTGACTTGTCTCAATTTAATAAGCCTAAGAAGAAAAAAGAAGATCCTAAAAAAGGAAATGGTAACGCTTCTAATAAAGATAACAAAAAAGAAGGTACTCCGGGTGCTAATAAGAATAAGAGAAAACGTATTGCAAAACCTGGTGAGGGTACAAATACTAATAATACTAATTCTAACAATACTGGAGGGAATAACAACAATAACAGAGGAGGTCACAACAAGAACAATAGTGGTGGTGGAAAATTTGGTAATAAGAATAACCAAAGAAGAAATACTACTCCTATCGTAAAAGCTGAGCCTACTGAAGAAGAAGTTAAAAACCAAATTAAGGAGACACTTGAGCGTCTTCAAGGTAAAGGTAACAAGTCAAAAGCTGCTAAGTATCGTCGTGATAAACGTGATACACACCGTAAGAAAACGGATATGGAGCAGTTAGAAATCGAAGCAGGAAACAGAATCTTGAAAGTAACAGAATTCGTTACTGTAGGTGAAGTTGCTACGATGATGGATGTGCCTATTACTAAGGTGATTGGTAGCTGTATGTCATTAGGAATTATGGTTACAATGAATCAACGTTTAGATGCTGAGACATTAACTATTGTTGCTGATGAATTCGGATATGAAGTAGATTTTACTACTGCTGATATTGATGAAGCTATTGAAGAAACTCCAGATAGAGAAGAAGATTTACAACCAAGAGCTCCTATTGTTACGGTAATGGGACACGTGGATCACGGTAAAACATCTTTATTGGATTACGTTCGTAAAGCTAACGTAATTGCTGGTGAGTCTGGAGGAATTACACAACACATTGGTGCGTATGGTGTAACGTTAGAAGGAGGACAAAAGATTACTTTCTTAGATACTCCTGGTCACGAGGCCTTTACAGCAATGCGTGCTCGTGGTGCTCAAGTTACTGATATTGTTATTATCGTAATTGCAGCGGATGATGACATTATGCCACAAACAAAAGAGGCTATTAGCCACGCTCAAGCGGCTGGTGTGCCAATTATTTTTGCAATTAATAAAGTTGATAAACCAACTGCAAATCCTGATAAGATTAAAGAGCGTTTAGCTTCTATGAACTTATTAGTTGAAGAGTGGGGTGGTACTTATCAATCACAAGATATTTCTGCTAAACAAGGTATTGGTATGACGGAATTACTTGAAAAAGTTCTTCTTGAAGCTGAAATGTTAGAGTTAAAAGCTAACCCTAATAAATTAGCTGTTGGTACTGTTGTTGAAGCATTCTTAGATAAAGGTAGAGGATATGTATCTACTGTATTAGTTCAAGCTGGTACATTAAAAGTAGGTGATTACTTATTAGCTGGTCGTAACCATGGTAAAGTTCGTGCTATGCATGATGAACGTGGTAATTCAGTGAAAGAAGCTGGACCTTCAAGACCAATTTCTGTATTAGGTTTAGATGGAGCACCTACTGCTGGTGATAAATTCAATGTATTTGAAGAGGAAAAAGAAGCAAAACAAATTGCTGCTAAACGTACTCAGTTAGTTCGTGAACAATCTGTACGTGCTCAACGTCATATTACATTGGCAGAGATTGGACGTCGTATTGCTTTAGGAGACTTCAAAGAGTTGAACATTATCTTAAAAGGAGACGTGGATGGTTCTGTTGAGGCATTATCTGATTCATTCTCTAAATTATCTACTGAAGAAATTCAAATCAATATCATTCATAAAGGTGTTGGTGCGATTACAGAATCTGACGTATTGTTAGCTTCTGCTTCTGACGCAATTATTATCGGATTTAACGTTCGTCCTATGGCATCTGCTAAACAATTAGCTGATAAGGAAGAAATTGATATCCGTAATTACTCAATCATCTATGATGCAATTGATGACTTGAAAGATGCAATGGAAGGTATGTTGTCTCCAGAGATGAAAGAAGAAGTTACAGGAAGTGCTGAAATTCGTGAGTTGTTCAAAATTTCTAAAGTTGGAACAATTGCTGGATGTATGGTTACTGATGGTAAGATCTTCCGTTCTTCAAGAATCCGCTTAATCCGTGAAGGTGTAGTTATCTATACTGGTGAGTTACTTGCTTTAAAACGTTTCAAAGACGATGTTAAAGAAGTTGCTAAAGGATATGATTGTGGTATTCAAATTAAAAACTACAATGACATTAAAGAATACGATGTTATTGAAGCATTCCAAGAAGTGGAAGTTAAGAAAAAACTTAAATAATAATATATTATTAGAAAGGGGTTACGCAAGTAACCCCTTTTTTTATGCCATTGTGTCATTTTTAAAGTTTGGCTTGTCATTTGATGTTATATTTGTATATAACTAAAAAAAAACGTGTTATGGGAATTTGGATTTTTATGATACTTATTATGGGAGTAAGTTGGTTCGTTGGTAATCGCTTACAATCTAAATTTGATAAGTACTCTAAGGTGCATTTACAAAATGGAATGAGTGGTGCTGAAATTGCACAGAAGATGTTGTTTGATCATGGAATTAGAGATGTTAAGGTTATATCTACTCCAGGGAGATTGACAGACCACTATAACCCTGCTGACAAAACGGTAAATTTAAGTGAAGCAGTATATAATGAGCGCAATGCAGCAGCAGCAGCTGTAGCAGCACACGAGGTAGGTCACGCTGTGCAACATGCACAAGCTTATCATTGGTTAACTATGCGTTCTAAATTAGTTCCTGCAGTTAGCATTAGTTCACGCGTTATGCCTTTTATTTTATTAGGAGGAGTATTGATGATTAATACATTTCCGCAGTTATTGTTGTTAGGGATTGTTTTATTTGCCCTTACAACGCTGTTTTCTTTTATTACGTTGCCAGTAGAGTACGATGCAAGTAATCGTGCCTTAAAATGGCTTCAAAGTAAGAATATGGTGAATCAACAAGAGTATGCTGGAGCTAAGGATGCTCTGTCTTGGGCTGCTCGTACATACGTTGTTGCTGCAATATCTTCTTTAGGTACTTTGTTGTACTATGTAATGATTTATATGGGCAGAAGATAATAGCCCCTTTTGATAGACAAAAAAAGCCTCAAATGAGGCTTTTTTTTGTTTATAATATATTGACTTCTATCATTATTGGAATGTGGTCTGATACTTTTCTGGCTTCTGTTATGTCTTCAAAGTCTTCAAAGAAATAGATAGGTTTAGCTTTGATTAAATCTACTTTTTTAGGGTGTATTAATATGTTGTCATATTCAGAAGCTAAACAATCTCCATTAATACATTTTTGTCTTAAACTTGTTTTTTGTTTTTCGAAAGAAGAAATATATCCTTGTTTCTTTAATGGATTAAAGACTGAATGACTTTCAGGTAAATTAAAATCTCCTAAGAAAATTAAATTATGATCTGGATATAAGTCTGGTAGAAATTTCAAGTACTTAATTTCAGTTTCAGGTTGATGCTTTTTAGGCAAGGCGTGTAAACTACTTATGGTAAACTCTTTTCCTTGGTATATAAAGGTTGCAAAATAAGGTTCTCTTTCAATGTCATCTTTATAAGTTGGCTCTAAGAAAGGTTTTCCTTTTAGCTTGACCGTTTTTGTTTTCCAAAGATAAGCATAGCGTTCAGATCTGTATGGAGAGCTCTCTGTAGGTTTACTAATAGCATATTCCCATTTTGCTCCTGATTTTCTATTTAACTCATCGTGTAGTTTCGCGATAGCTTGTGCGCCACTTGGATTTGTTACGACTTCTTGAATTGCTATAATATCTGTTTGCTTTATTACTTTAGCAATGTAAGTAATAGTTTCGTCTGATTTACTTTTACCAATATTTTGCAAATTCCAAGTCATCACTTTGACTTGAGAAAACAATTGTGGAGAAAGAAGAGTTGTAAAAATAAAGGCGATTAATAGTTTTAAAAACTTGAATTTAGGCATTTTGAAATTTGTTAAAGGGGGTGTATTTAGGCGTTTTTTATAAAGTTGATTAGTAAAAATGATGTATTTTTACACGAATTATTTTTGGGCTCATTTAATAGGAACGGCAAAAATAGTGATGTAATTGAATAAACTTTACAAAGTGAAAACATTTTCTTCTATTAATAATTTTCAGACAGACAAAAAGGTTGTAGCCACGTTAGGTACTTTTGATGGAGTACATATTGGTCATCAAATGATTATCAAAAAAATAGTTGATTCAGCTAAAGAAAGTGGTGCTGAAAGTTTGGTGTTAACTTTTTTTCCACATCCAAGAATGGTTCTTAAACAAGATCATTCTATTCGATTATTGAATACTTTGGAAGAGAAGAAAGAGCTTTTAGAAGAGTTAGGATTAGATAATCTTGTTGTGCAAAAATTTGATTATGAGTTTTCTCAACTTAGTGCGGAGGAATTTGTAAAACGTGTTTTAGTTGATAAATTCAACATAAGTAAGATCATCATTGGTTATGATCATCGTTTTGGAAAGAATCGTACGGCAGACATTAGTGATTTGAAAATGTATGGTGAGAAATATGGTTTTGAAGTAGAAGAGATTTCAGCTCAAGAGATAGATCACGTTTCTATTAGTTCGACTAAAATTAGACAAGCTCTTTTAGATGGTGATATAGCGTTAGCAAATGAGTTTTTAGGATATGATTTCTATTTTTCAGGAATGGTTGTTCATGGAAAAAAGTTGGGAAGAAAACTTGGTTTTCCTACAGCGAATATTTCAATAGATGAAGATTATAAAATGATTCCTAAGAATGGTGTTTATATTGTTGAATCTACTATTAATGGCGAAAAAGTAAAAGGGATGATGAGTGTTGGTATAAACCCAACTTTTGAAGGGCATCCTTATACTATTGAAGTAAATTATTTAGATTGGACAGGTGATTTATACGACAAAACGTTAAAAGTTCGTATCTTAGACAGGATTAGAGATGAATTAAAATTTAACGGACTTGACGAGTTAGTAGCGTGTTTGCAAAATGACGAACGCATAACTCGTGAGTATTTTGAACAGTATGTGGAAAAAGGCATTTCAACCAATTGATAATTCTCCATTAGTAATTTTTAGGATATTATTCGGTTTTTTATTTGCTTGCGAATCTTTCGGAGCAATAGCTACAGGATGGGTAAAAAGTAATTTAGTAGATGTAAACTTTACTTTCTCTCATATTTATATGGACTTTTTGCAAGTGCTTGTAGGACCACAAATGTATGTGTATTTTGCATTAATGGGCTGTGTATCTGTGGCCGTAATGTTAGGGTATAGATATAGGTTGAGTATGATATTACTTACCATTTTATGGGCGGGTGCCTATTTTATTCAAAAGACTTCTTACAATAACCACTATTATATGTTATTGGTTATTTGTTTCTATATGTGCTTTTTACCAGCAAATAAGTATGCTTCTCTTGATGTAAAACAAGGAAGAGTGAGCCAAGGGCTATTTATGAATCAGTATGTTTCGTGGATATTTATATTTCAAGTTTCAATCTTGTATATTTTTGGAACAGTAGCTAAGTTTTATCCTGATTGGCTTGATGGTACCTTTACTAAATTGATGTATGAAGGAGCTAATATTCCATCTGTTTTCAAAGAGATGTTTACTGCGAAGTGGTTTTATATTTCAATTGCCTATTTAGGTATTTTGTTTGATGGGTTAATTGTTCCTCTATTACTTTTTAAACGAACAAGAACGTGGGCATTAGTAGCTTCTTTGATTTTTCACTTGTTTAATTCTATCACGTTGCATATTGGTATATTCCCTTACTTTGCGTTGAGTTTTGCTGTGTTCTTCTATGAACCAGACCAAATACGTGCATTGTTTTTCAAGAAGAAACCAATTTTAGATATAAACAGTATTAGTTATCAACAAATCAAAAAGGAAGCTCTTTCTAAAACTTCTTTAATAATTGTTAGTGTATTTGCGTTTGTTCAATTGGTTTTACCTTTGCGTATGCATTTCATAGAAGGAGATGTATTGTGGACAGATGAAGCACATCGTTTAAGCTGGCGTATGATGCTACGATCAAGAGCTGGTTATACAAACTATATTGTGGAGAATAAAAAGACGGGAGAACGTCGTTATTACGATATAGAAAATGTTTTGACTACGAAACAAGAAGCAAGATTAACATCCCCAGATATGATATGGCAAATGGCTCAATATATTAAAAAGGAGTATGCTAATAAAGGTGAAGATGTTGCTGTATATGCAGAAAGCTATGTATCTATCAATCGACGTGATTTAAGTAGATTTGTAGATCATAAAGTAGATTTAGGTAATGTTAAGTGGGATTATTTTAAACATTGTGATTGGATATTAGAAAAGCCATTTTAAGAAGAAATGACTATTCATAAAAAAAGCGTACTTAATAGTACGCTTTTTTTATTTATCTTGATTTTAGTTCCTTCTTATAATCAATTAAATGAAAATCAGTATCTAATTTACCATAAGTAAAATAGCCTATCCAGTCTCCTAAATTAATATATTTAGACTTTTCGTTTAAGTTGATAATCATTGGTAAATGTCTATGTCCAAAAACAAAGTAGTCAAAGTGTTGAGTTTCTAATTTGCGTTTTGCATATAAAATTAACCATTCTTTATCTTCCCCTAAAAACTTAATATCCTCATCACCTGATATTAGCTTGTTTTTTACCGAAAGATAAGAGCCTAACTTAACCCCAATATCAGGGTGAAGCCATCTAAATAGCCATTTCGAGAATTTATTAGTGAATACTTTCTTCATTCTTTTATATCCCATATCACCAGGGCCTAATCCGTCTCCATGAGCTATAAAAAGAGACTTTCCATTGATTTCAAAAGTTTGTGATTCGTGAAATACAGGAATACCTAATTCAGTTTGGAAGTAGTCATCCATCCATAAATCGTGATTACCAACGAAGAAAAAGATGGGAATACCTTTGTCTTTTAGTTCAGCTAACTTTCCTAATATTCTTACAAAACCTTTAGGTACAACAGTTTTATATTCAAACCAGAAATCAAATAAATCTCCTAAGATGAATAAAGCTCCCATATCTTCTTCTTTCTCCTTTAACCATTGTAAAAAAAGTTGTTCACGAGGAAAGCTTTTTTCACGTGTAGGAGCTCCGAAGTGTTGATCTGAAGCAAAGTATATACTTTTATTTGTATTGATTGTAAAATTCAATGCTTATAAATTATCAGATTGATGCCATTCAGCATATGATGATTCAGTTTCTTGCAAACGCAAAGAGTATAATTCAATTCCTTCTGGTAATCTACTTTTAATTTTAGCAGCAAAGTCAATTACCATATTTTCACTTGTAGGTTGATAGTCAACTAAAATAACGTGATGACCACGATCTTTAAGTTCTTTAGCAAGTTCTACGTGTGGAGTATTTTTATTAAAAACAGTTGCGTGGTCAAATACATCAACGATATCTTCTTTTACGATTTTCTTTAAATCTCCAAAATCGATAACCATTCCGTATTTCACATTGTTGATGTCATCAATAGGTGTTCCAATAACTGTAACTCCTAATTTATAACTGTGGCCGTGTACGTTTCTACATTTACCATCATAACCATATAATGCATGACCTGTTTCAAATGTAAACTGCTTTGTAATTCTAATCTTAGGCATAACTAAAAATTTTGGCAAAGGTAAGGAAAAATATAGTCCTTCAAATTTTTTGCAGTACGCTTTTGTTTCTTAGAAGATTCTATAGTTTAATTGTAAGTTAACCATAGGCCACCAACTCATCCATTTTGTGTACTTATCCGCATCTTCAATTGAAGCAGAGATATCAGAAGTAGAAGCTACTTTTTTGTTATTTTGCTTTAAAATATATTCTCCTTGATATAATACACCTAATTCGAATTTTACACCAATTCTTCGTTTAGAAACTGCTCGGCCTAATCCAACACCAAAATAAGGTTTAATTGTATTACCTAATGTTAGTTCTGCATTAAGTTCCCCATTTGTAATATCTAATTCTCTTCCGTCAAATTCAAGTGTTGGCCAATCATACCCAGGTTTAATAGTTACAGCTGTTCCATTGCCATCAGTTAAAAAACCATTCGCTTTAATTTTAGTATTACCGATATAAAAACCACCAGTTAAATGAAATATTCCTTTTTTGAATGGGTAATAATCTACTAAAGCGTGTGCGTGAAATGTATTGAACTGAGCTTTCATTTCATAGGTAGGAGCAATGCCAAAAGCTTCATATAATGTGCCATTTTCGTCATCAATATCAATGTCGTATTTACTACTATTGAGGTTGAAGAAGTTTAAACCTCCTCTCAGCTTTAAATTTTGTGTTAATGGTGTTGCTGCTTCAATATTGAATCCTAAAGTAGATATTCCAACAGATACATTTAAATGACTGAAGCTTTTGTTTGTGAAATGAGCAGTGTGCTGCTTTTTTTCGTTTGTAGGAATATCTTTTTCTATCGCTGTGTTTTCAGTATTTGCGAAAGAAGTTTGTGAAAGTAATAAGTACCCACAGATAGTTAGTAATGTTTTTTGCATACTCTTTTAGTAAGTAAAGATAGAGTATATTTAGTAAGTGTGTTAATATTGTGTTGGTAAAAATAAAAAAAGCTGCTTATTAGCAGCTTTTAATTATTTGTTTTTAAATTGATTTAGGGCGTTAATTGTAAATTCAGATAAAACTAATTTACCAGATATTTCTGCTCTTTTATGTAATAGTTCAGTCCAGTTTTCTGTTCCTTCCCAAAATATTTTTTTCATTTCAATTAAAGCATCAGGGTTATATTCACTAACTCTTTTAGAAAAAGCATCAATTTCGATATCCATCATTTCTGTAGTTTCGTATAATTCTGAATATAAACCATGATTATATGCCCAAGTTGCAGTTTTCCATTCGTGTGCAGCAAGTGACATTTGAGTAAAAGCTGTTTTTCCTATTTTACGAGACACAGCTGGTTCAATAACAAATGGACCAATTCCAATGGCAAGTTCAGATAGCTTAATAGAGGCTTTGTCAGTAGCAAAACAATAATCACAAGCAGCAGCTAATCCGACACCACCGCCTACTGTTTTTCCGTGAATCCTACCGATAAATATTTTAGGACTTCTACGCATTGCATCTATTACAGTTGCAAAACCTGAAAAGAATTGTTTTCCTGTAACAGAGTCTTTTATAGAAAGTAATTCATCAAATGAAGCACCGGCGCAAAAAGCTCCATCTCCATCACTTTTTAATATGATTGTGGTGATTTCATTATTCTTGCTTAGTTCTTCGATTGTATTAGTAAGCTTTGTTAAATAAAGACTTGGGAATGAATTGCTGGCTGGTGTATAAAATGTAATTGTAGCAATTTTATTAGTTATAGAAGAATTAATATAAGGTTGTTTTTTATCTGTATTCATAATAAATGGTTTTATTCAAATGTAACAATTAAATCTTTTTATGTGCAATACAAAAGATAAAACGCCAAATCATAGCAGTTAATTTTAAGTTTAGAGCAAAAAAAAATAGCCGATTAGCTATTTAAGTTATAAAGAATAAAGAAGGCTTATAGATTGGAGGAGGATCTATCAGTGTTATATATGGTGTCGAATGGATGACAGGTTTGAAGAAATACTGATTGCTATTGAAGAAACGAGTATCATTAATCTCTTGTTGCGTAACCACTTGGTTTATAAAAAAAGTTTCACAGCTAATATTAACTATTTTACTTGTTCTTTGCTCAGTATGTTGGTCGTTTGTATTTTGATTATCAGCATCTAAAACAGTATAAACATACATATTTGCTGTTGGGCAAAACATTAGTTTTTTGTCACACGTCTCTTCGGTAATGAAATTGAGTTTTTCAATACCGAAAATAGTGAATATAATCACTAAAGCCCAAGCTATGTATTTGTTTTGCTTAAACATAAGTGTTGCAAATATATTTTATTTTAGGATATATGCATCAGTGTACGGGTAATTTGTACAAATGTTTAACAGTAGAAGTAAATGTATTAGCTGAGAAAACGTCTGTTATTCGTCAATCATTTTTTTCACTGAGTAATTTAATCCGAATGCTGCAATAGCAATGATTACAGCAGTTCCAATCCATAAAACATTATATCCGAATGTTGCAGCTACTTTTGTACCAACAACAGGAGAGATTATGAAGCCTACAGCAAATGTTAGACCATTCACTCCCATATAAGCTCCTTTGCTGTTAGCTGCAGCACGCATTGCTGTTACAGTTGACGTATATGGCATTGCTAACATTTCAGAAACACATAGCATTGAAATAGAGAAATAAATCGTATAAATACTGTGGTCAAAGATTAGAATACCAAAAGCTATTGAACTGATGAGAACTCCGTAGAATATTGTTTGTTTAATCGATAAGTATTTGTCTGCAAGGTGTACTAATAACATCTCGGTTAAGAATATTAGTAATCCACTGTAACCTAAAACAAGACCAATTTGTGCTTCGTTAAGACCTCCTACCTTTCTGTAGAAAAGAGGTATTGTACTAAATAATTGTAAAAAGGCAATTGAGTATAACGTACAAAAAACACTAAAAATAAGGAACATCTTATCTTTATAAGGAGATTGATTTGTACCACTTCCTATTTCAATATCTTCATTTGAAGTATTCTTTATTTCATCTTCTGCGTCTTTTTTAAGATCTTTTGTCGTTTTTCTTCCTCTAAAGAAGGCAATAAAAACGATGGCAGCAACAAATGCAGCAGCTGCATTTATTTGAAACAACAATGTATATGAAATTGCAGCTAATAATCCTCCCATCGCAGGGCCAATAGAGAAACCAAGATTAACTGCCATTCTATTTAGTGAAAAAGCACGTGTTATGTTTTCTGGTTTTGCATACATTGTGATTGCAACAGAATTGGCAGGTCTAAAAGATTCACTAACAGTACTCTGAAAAAGAATCATTAGTGCTAAACTCCAAACTGTAGTAAAGTAAGGAAGCATAATAAAGATTGGTATACTACCCAGTAAGCTTAGGTATTGTACTTTGTAGTTTCCGATTTTGTCAGTTACCCAACCACCAAAAGTAGAACCAATAATAGATCCCACACCATAGCAAGCTAATACATATCCAGTCTGTTCGTCTGTAAAGTTTAGCTTTTGTGTCATATAAACTCCTAAGAAAGGAAAAACCATGGAACCAGCTCTATTTATTAACATTACAATTGCTAACATCCATGAGGCAGATGATAAACCTCGGTAAGAATCTAAATAGATTTGGTAGATTTTTTTCATAAGAGTGGTGGTTTTTTAAAAGGTTTTAGTCTTTATTATGATCTGTAGAAGTATTTGTTTGACTTTCTTTTTTTAATTTTTCGGCTTCACGCATAGCATTAAAGTAAGCTGCTCTACTCAAAGGTTCGTACTCTTGAGTTTCTCCAAGCATTACAATATCCTCACTTGCAGCCTTTCTAAAACTATAATTAGCAAGGTTTCCTGTTCTTGTGCAGATAGCATGAACTTTTGTTACATACTCAGCTGTTGCCATAAGTGCTGGCATTGGTCCAAAAGGATTTCCTTTAAAGTCCATATCAAGTCCTGCTACAATAACACGAATACCTGAGTTTGCTAAGTCATTGCAAACACTTACTATTTCGTCGTCAAAAAATTGAGCTTCATCAATTCCAATAACATCGCAACCATCAGCTAATAATCTAATGTTAGCTGCAGCAGGTACTGGAGTAGAACGAATTTCGTTTGAATCGTGAGATACAACGTATTCGTCGTCATAACGGGTGTCAATAGCCGGTTTAAATATTTCGACTTTTTGTTTGGCAAAATTTGCTCTTTTCAGTCTGCGAATCAGTTCTTCAGTCTTACCAGAGAACATTGAACCACAGATTACTTCGATTGAACCAAATTGTTCTTTGTGATTAACGGGATTTTCGAGAAACATTTTGTAAATTTCAAGCTGAAACCAGCAGTTTTTTCTGTTATTTTTGTAATGAGCAAATTTATCAAAAAAAGCTCGTCAATTTACTAATGCAAAATAAAAGTTATGAAGAAAGTCTTGGAGGGAGAGTTATTAAGTCTTGCTCACCGTATTTTACAGATGAAAGAGAAGGATGTAAGCAATCTCTTAATAGAAGCAAAAGAATTATATGAGAAGCTTTTGATAATGAAGTTTTATCAAGATCATTTAGTGGGGGGACAGATTAAAGATGTTACAAATGAGCAACTTGAAGAAGCATTAACTGCTGTTTCTTTAGGAGGACAAGTTGTTGTTGAGAATCTTGATCGTCATCAAATGCCAAATGATTTGGTAGAAGAAGACTATCCGATTGTAATTGATAATGAAGTTGAGCCAACAGTAATGGGGGAGGATAGTTTTATTGCAGATATTGTAAATAAAATTGCACCAGAAATAGAAGAAAAAGAATTTCTTGTTAGTGAAGAAATGAATTATAACAAACCTTTTTTGACTGATGCTGTTCACGAAGATTTTACAAATGAAGAGGAAGATGCTGAGTTGAATCGTTTTTTAGATGAGCATGAAGCAATGTTGAAAGAGACAGAGGAACTTGAAGCAGCGCGATTAGCAGAAGAGGAAGCACGTCGTATTGAGGCAGAGGAACTTGAAGCAGCGCGATTAGCAGAAGAGGAAGCACGTCGTATTGAGGCAGAGGAACTTGAAGCAGCGCGATTAGCAGAAGAGGAAGCACGTCGTATTGAGACAGAGGAACTTGAAGCAGCACGATTAGCAGAAGAGGAGGCACGTCGTATTGAGGCAGAGGAACTTGAAGCAGCACGATTAGCAGAAGAGGAAGCACGTCGTATTGAGGCAGAGGAACTTGAAGCAGCGCGATTAGCAGAAGAGGAAGCACGTCGCATTGAGGCAGAGGAACTTGAAGCAGCGCGATTAGCAGAAGAGGAAGCACGTCGTATTGAGGCTGAATTACAAGCAAAAGAAGACGCTCGACTTGAGGCAATTGAAGCAGAAAGATTAAGATTAGAAGCTGAGGTGGCAGAGCAAGCAGAACAGGCACGTCTAAGTGATGAAAGAGCAAAAGAGTTAAAGCTTCAGCAAGAAGAAGATGATTATTTAGAGTTTCTAATTCAAGAAGAAGAAAGAGAAAAAGAAGAACTTTTACAAAGAGCATTAGAAGTAAAAGAAGAGCAATTAAAACAAGAAGATAAAAATAATTCTAAGGAAGAACAAGTAGATCGTACTACTTCTTTTTTCTTTTCTAAAGAAATTGTAGAGGCACAAAAACAAAAAGAACAGCCTAAAACAGAGTTAGACCCTTTCTTTGGATTTGATTTCGGTGATGTAGAGTTTGTTCGTGTTGAAGATGTTGTTGCTGAAGAAAAAACAACTACAGAGGTTACATCGGATTCCAAAGAAGAAGATGTTGTTGGGAATCAAACTGGTGTAGAACATTCGCATTTAGTAGAGCAAGGAACAGCTAATACATTATTTGATGTAGAACATATGTCTGTAAAGGAACCTAAAATTGTAAAACCAAAATCAATTAATGATATCTACAATACTACAATTACAGTAGGTTTAAATGATAGAATTGCTTTTGAAAAGCATTTATTTGGAAATAGTGCAGAGGATTTTAATAGAGTATTATCTCAATTAAATACAGTGAGTACGTTTGATGAAGCAATGAGTTTGATAGAGCACCTTGTGAAGCCAGAATATAATAATTGGGAAGGTAAAGATGAGTATGAAGAACGTTTTATTGCGTTAGTAGAAAAACGCTTTATTTAATTATGGGGAAATTATATTTAGTACCAACGCCAATTGGAAATTTAGATGATATGACTTTTCGTGCTATTAAAGTGCTTAAAGAAGTAGATTATATATTAGCAGAGGATACACGTAATAGTGGAAAGTTATTAAAGCACTTTGAAATTATGACTCCAATGGCGAGTCATCATATGCATAACGAGCACAAGACTGTTGAAGGGATAGTGAAAAGAATTCAGTCAGGAGAAACCTTTGCATTGATATCTGATGCAGGAACACCTGCTATTTCTGATCCAGGATTTTTATTAACACGAGCTTGTGTTGAAGCAGGAGTGGAGGTTGAATGTTTGCCTGGAGCGACAGCTTTTGTCCCTGCACTTGTTAATAGTGGATTGCCAAATGATAAGTTTGTTTTTGAAGGATTCTTACCAGATAAAAAGGGAAGACAGACAAGATATTTAGTCTTAGCAGAAGAAACCAGAACAATGATTATTTATGTTTCTCCTCATAAGCTTGTTAAAACATTACAAGAGTTTAAAGAATACTTTGGAGAGGAGCGTCAGATTTCTGTTTCAAGAGAATTATCTAAGCTTCACGAAGAAACTGTAAGAGGAACTGTAATAGAAGTGTTAGCTCATTTTGAAGCTAAACCTCCCAAAGGAGAAATAGTTGTGATTGTAGGAGGAAAAGGTAAATAGATTATATCGAATTATAATAAAAAGAATCAATGTTTAATATTTTTACAAATATCGAACATTGATTTTTTTTTGATACATTTGGTAAAAACAGAATAAATTATGTCACATAAAGTAACAACAAGTTGGATTGAAAATATGCAATTTGAATCTACTAACCCAAGTGGAGGAACAATTAGAATAGATGCAGGGCCTGAAAATGGTGGGGATAATATGGGATTGAGACCAAAGGCACTTATGTTATCGGCTTTAGCTGGTTGTTCAGGGTTAGATATTGCTCATTTAATAAAAAAAATGAGATTAGATGTTGAAGCTTTTAGAATGGAAACAGAAGGACTTCTGACAGATTCAGATCCAGCAACTTATCATACTGTAATATTGGAATATCATTTCACTGGAAAGAATTTAGATGAGGCAAAGTTAAAGCGTGCAGTAGATTTATCAATTGAGAAGTATTGTGGGGTAATGGATATGTTTAAAGAATTTGCTGAGGTACAAACAAATATTTTTTATCATAAAGAGTAAACTATGCGCTGGAATTTAAAAGAAGATCCAGACAAAGAAATTGTTACTCATTTACAAAATGTTTTAGGTGTTGATAATGTTATAGCTAAGCTCTTAGCACAGAGGGATATTAAGAATTATGAAGAAGCAAAAAGCTTTTTTAGGCCTTCTTTGAGTGATTTGCATGATCCATATTTAATGAAGGATATGGATAAAGCAGTTATGCGTATTGAAGAGGCATTTAATAAAAAAGAGTCTATTTTAGTTTTTGGAGATTATGATGTCGATGGAACTACTTCCGTTGCTTTGATGTACTCTTATCTTAAAAGTTTTGACATTAATATTGAAACTTATATTCCTGATCGTTACAACGAGGGATACGGAGTGTCATATCAAGGAATTGACTATGCAAAGCAAAAGAATATCACACTTATTATTGCTTTGGATTGTGGAATAAAATCAATTGAACATGTTGCTTATGCAAAAGGTTTAGGAATAGACTTTATTATATGTGATCACCATTTGCCAAGTGACGAAATTCCTAATGCAATAGCAGTTTTAGATCCTAAAAGAGAAGATTGTAATTATCCTTATAAAGAGTTATGTGGTTGTGGAGTTGGTTTTAAATTGATCCAAGCACATTCAATGCATCTAAAGCAACCAATCGAGAGGATTATACCTTATTTAGATTTAGTGGCTACTGCAATTGCAGCTGATGTTGTTCCTATCACAGGAGAGAATCGTATTTTAGCTCATTTTGGTTTAGAAGTTATTAATAATACTCCTCGACCAGGAATCGAAGCATTAATGGATTTATATGATATAAAACCATACACGATGAGTGATATTGTTTTTAAGTTAGCTCCTAAAATCAATGCTGCAGGTAGAATAGAGCACGGTAATTATACAGTTGATCTATTAACTAAGTTTACAATTGAAGAAGCTAAACAAACAGTTAAGAAGATTGTTGAAATAAATGTAGAAAGAAGAACTCTTGACCAAGGTATTACTGAAGAAGCTTTAAAACAAATTATAGATCAAAAGGCAATAAATACTAAAAGTACGATTGTTTATAGTCCATCTTGGCACAAAGGAGTGATTGGAATTGTAGCCTCAAGATTAATAGATACATATTATAGGCCTACGTTAGTTTTTACTGATAGTGGTGAGTATTTAGCAGCGTCGGCGAGGTCAGTTAAGAATTTTGATATTTATCAAGCTTTAGAAGCATGTTCGGAATACTTAATTCAATTTGGAGGGCATATGTATGCTGCCGGATTGACAATGAAAAAAGAAAACTTTGAAGCTTTCAAAAGTAAGTTTGAACAGGTAGTAGAAAGTACAATTCAAGAAACTGATTTAATTCCAGAGATTGAAATTGATTCTATTATTAGATTTTCAAATATAACAGATAAGTTTTTGAGAGTTTTAAAGCAATTTGAACCTTTTGGACCTGGGAATCCAAGTCCTATTTTTATGAGTAAACAAGCTTTTGATACTGGTTATGCAAAAACAGCTGGCGCCAATGGAGAACACTTAAAAATGACTCTAAAGCAGAGGGGAGTATCCAATAAAAAATTTCCAGCAATTGGTTTTAATTTTGGAAGACAGTTTGAAAAGGTAAAAGAAAAACAATTTTTAGATATTGTATATTCTATCGAAGAGAACAAATGGCGAAATAAAGTTAGTATTCAAGTTCAAATAAAAGATATGCAATTATCGTGGTGATAAAAAATATCTTATTTTTATACCATACAATATAAAAAAATAATCAATTATAAATTGTAAAAGATGAGAATAGCAGTAGTAGGGGCTACCGGAATGGTAGGAGAGATTATGCTAAAAGTATTAGCAGAGAGAAATTTTCCAATAACTGAGTTAATACCAGTTGCTTCTGAAAGATCAATTGGGAAGCAGATTGAATTTAATGGTAAAAAATACACCATTACGTCCATGGAAGATGCTGTTAATATGAAACCTGAAATTGCTTTATTTTCTGCAGGAGGGACAGCTTCTTTAGAATGGGCTCCAAAGTTTGCAGAGGTTGGTACAACTGTAATTGATAATTCTTCTGCGTGGAGAATGGATCCAACAAAAAAATTAGTTGTACCTGAAATTAACGCAAATCAATTAACAAAAGAAGATAAGATAATAGCAAACCCTAACTGTTCTACTATTCAGTTGGTGATGACACTTGCTCCTTTGCATAAAAAATATGGTATAAAGCGAGTAATTGTATCGACATACCAATCAATAACAGGTACTGGAGTTAAAGCTGTAAAACAGCTTGAAAATGAATATGCTAATCAGAAGGGAGAAATGGCATATCCTTATCCAATACACAGAAATGCATTGCCACATTGTGATGTTTTTGAAGAGAATGGTTACACAAAAGAGGAAATGAAGCTTGCAAATGAAACAAAGAAAATCTTATGTGATGATTCTGTTTTAGTTGCTGCTACGGCTGTTAGAATCCCTGTTGTAGGAGGACATAGTGAAACAGTAAATATTGAATTTACTAAGGATTATGATATTAATGATATTCGTAAAATATTGCACGATACTCCTGGTATAGTTGTTCAGGATAATACAGATACTAATACTTATCCAATGCCTTTATATGCAGAAGGAAAAGATGATGTGTTTGTTGGACGTATTCGTAGAGATTTTACAAGAGATAATGCTGTTAATATGTGGATTGTTGCAGATAATCTTCGCAAGGGGGCAGCAACAAATACAATTCAAATTGCAGAATATCTTGTTGCTAATAAATTAGTATAAATTTATTTTACTTTATAAAAAAAAGACTCTTAGTGTTGTTCGCTAAGAGTCTTTTTTTGTTTTATTAGAATAAGTAGTTAAAAGTTTGTATTTTTAAGGTTAGATTTGCACTGTGTTCTTAATAGAATAAAATAAAAGCTGTAATAAATTTTACAATAAACGGTATTTTAAAAAACAAGTAAAATAATGAGTAGAATACTATTAGTTGACGACCATCCACTTATTGTTGAAGGGTATGTATTAGCTCTTTCTAAAGATTTGGAATATTGGGGAGATATTACTTTCGAGAAGTCTTTTGATTGTACAAGTGCTAAGGAGAATATTGATAAAGCTGTTGATATTGGACTTTTTTATGATTTAGCAATTATTGATTTTTCTTTGCCCAAAAATGAGGTTTCTAAGTGGGAAGATGGAGGAGATATAGTTAAGTACATTCAAAAAGTTATGCCTTCGTGTAAAACAATTATATTAACAGGACATACTGAAGTAATTACTCTTTATAATATTTTTAAAAATATAAAGCCCAATGGGTTGGTAAGTAAGCATGAAATTACACCAGAAAATTTGATTGATATTGTAAGAAAGGTTTGTAGTGGAGAGAGATATCAAAGTGAGATAGTCAAACATTGTTTAAGTGAGATAGTACGCAAAGAAATGATGTATGACGATTTTAATAGAGAAATATTAGTTTTGCTATCAAAAGGATACAAACTTCAAGAGTTAGACAATCATATTCCTCTTTCAAATCCTACTATAAAAAAGCGTTTAGCGAAAATGAAGCAAGTATTTGAAGTGGCAGATACAGCAACCTTAGTTCAAGAAGTTATTAAGCAAGGTTTTGTTTAGTTTATAAGGGGTATATCAAAAAAAAGCCTCCAATAGAATATTCTATTGGAGGCTTTTTTTTGATATAAAAGTTTAAGGATATGTCGTTTAATATAAATAGAAAAGTATTTAGTTAATTAAAAGAAGTGGTTGGTAATAAGGTGGTTATGTGTTGTTTAATATGATAGATATCATTTTATTTTCTTTTAAGGGAATGTAAATTTACTTTTCTAAAAACGACTTATTATGAAAATAGAACAGATTTATACTGGATGTATTGCTCACGCAGCTTATTATATTGAAAGTAATGGTGAAGCAGCGATTTTTGATCCTCTAAGAGATGTACAACCTTATATTGATAGAGCAAATAAAGATAATGCAAAGGTTAAGTATGTATTTGAAACACATTTTCATGCAGATTTTGTTAGTGGACATTTAGATTTAGTTGAAAAAACAGGAGCACAAATTGTTTTTGGGCCTACTGCACTGCCTAATTATCAGGCTATTATTGCTGAGGATAATCAAGTGTTTACTGTTGGTAATATTAAAGTACAAGTACTTCATACTCCTGGACATACAATGGAAAGTACAACTTATTTAATTATTGATGAGGAAGGGAGAAAGAGCGCTATTATGACAGGAGATACGTTGTTTATTGGTGATGTAGGAAGACCTGACTTAGTTCAATTAGTAAAGTCTGAAATTACGGAAGAAATACTTGCTCGTCATTTATTTCAATCTCTTAGAAATAAGATTATGCCATTGCCTGATGATTTAATTGTTTATCCAAACCATGGAGCAGGTAGTGCTTGTGGAAAAAATATGAGCAAAGAGACAACAGATACTTTAGGAAATCAAAAAGCAACGAATTATGCATTAAGAGCTGATATGACAGAGGATGAGTTTGTAAAGGAATTGTTGTCTGGTTTAGCAACGCCTCCACAGTATTTTCCTAAAAATGTTTTAATGAATATTCAAGGTTATGAGCATTTAGAAGATATTTTGAAAAGAGGGAATACTCCTTTTAATTTAGTTGAGTTTCAAAAAATTATTCAAAATGATGAGGTTTTGATATTAGATACACGTGATCCTCAAACTTTTTCAGAAGGATTTATTCCTAATAGTTTAAATATTGGATT
Source organism: Myroides phaeus (assembly GCF_009799805.1). Taxonomy (NCBI): domain Bacteria; kingdom Pseudomonadati; phylum Bacteroidota; class Flavobacteriia; order Flavobacteriales; family Flavobacteriaceae; genus Myroides; species Myroides phaeus. The sequence continues at coordinate 716,922 of NZ_CP047050.1, read as the reverse complement.
AAATGGACCTTTTGCTATGTGGGTCGGTGAAATGATTAGTAATATTAAACAGCCAATAGTTTTAGTTACAGAAAAAGGAAAAGAAGAAGAAAGTATGATTCGTTTATCTCGCGTAGGGTATGATAATACAATCGGTTTCTTAGAAGGAGGATTGTTAGTTTGGAAAAATGCTGGTTTACCAGTAAATACTATTACTCGTATTACTCCAAAACAGATGGATGAGGCATTCTTTAAAAATGATGCCACACTTTTAGACGTAAGAAAAGTTAATGAGTTTAAATCAGAGCATTTAGAAGAGTCGATAAATATTCCATTAAATACTTTAAATACGCAGTCTGAAGATCTTGCAAAACAGAATAAATATATAATTTATTGTGCAGGAGGATATAGAAGTATGATTGCATCTTCTTTATTATATAAAAAAGGAGTAACTAACATTGTGGATGTTATAGGAGGATACAATGCAATTAGTAAAGAAACAACTTTAGATAAAACAGAATTTGTTTGTCCAAGTTCTTTGCTATAAAAGAGTAAAATAGTTATCAACATTGTTTAGCTATATGTTGATAACAAATAAAAAAGTATGTAATGACAAAAACAATAGGTTTTGTAGGAATTGGTTTGATTGGGGGATCAATGGCCTTAGACTTAAAAACAAAAGGTTTTGCTAACAAAGTAATTGGTTTTGATGCATCACCAACAAATGCAGAAAAAGCATTAGAACTAAGTATAATAGACGAAATAGTTTCATTAGATGAATTATTACAACAGTCAGATATTGTAGTAATGGCTACCCCTGTGAATGTAACAATTGAATTGATGGCTTATGCTTTGGACAATATTAGAGAGGGTACATATATTATGGATGTTGGATCTACAAAATCCTTATTATCTAAAAAGATAGATGAACATCCTAATAGGGGGGCTTTTGTAGCGACACACCCTATGGCAGGAACAGAGTATAGTGGGCCAGAGGCTGCTTTTAAGGGATTGTTTAAAGAAAGAGTAGCAATTATCTGTAATCCTGAGAAATCTTCTCCTAAAGCATTAAATCAGATTTCTGAGTTATATTATCATTTAGATACGCGTTTGATTTTAATGGATGCAAATTCACACGATGAACACGTTGGTTATGTGTCTCATTTATCACATGCAATATCTTATGCTTTGGCGGTAGCAGTATTAGATAAAGAAAAAGATGATACGGCTATATTTAATTTGGCAGCAGGAGGATTTGCTTCAACAGTCCGACTTGCTAAAAGTTCTGTTGATATGTGGTTACCTATTTTTGAACAAAATACAGAGCATATTTTACCTATTTTAGATATTTATTTAGAGAAGTTAAATATGTTTAAAACTTATTTAGAAAATAAAGATACAGCTCAATTAGCTGGGTTTATCAAAGAAGCTAATCGTATAAAAGATAAATTAAAAAAATAAAGGAAATACTTCCAGAAGCAAAGGTTTTTTAATAAATTGTTCAGGAAATAAAAAAAGGATATTATGTTAAAACACATCGTGATGTGGCGTCTTAAAGAAGAAAATAAAGAGGCTAATAAAATTGAAATGAAAAATCAATTAATGGCATTAAAAGATAAAATTGAGGCGTTGAAAGCTATTTCTGTAGAGTTTAATCATATAGATGCTACTCAAGCAAATTTTGATGTTATGCTTTATACTGAGTTTTTAAATTTTAATGATTTAGCAATATATGCAAATCATCCAGAACATTTAAAAGTTGTTGATTTTATTAAATCTGTAGTTACAGAAAGAGTAGCAATTGACTATTAGTTTTGTACTGTATTTAATTCAATATAAAATATTGTTATTTATTTATCGGTTTTGTAAAAGGTAGTATTTATAAAAGATGCTACCTTTTTTATTTTAAGAGTTTTTGGAAGAATTAAACGAATTGGACAAAAAAAATTAGTACTAAGTATAAGTATCCTTTTTTCTATAAGTAATAAAACAAAAGAAGATTTTAAATATAATGCATTGAATTCTGCTCGCGATAAAGAGTGTGTCATAGTGTAGTTTTAAACGTACTATGTTCGAGACATCTCCCACTCAAGTCCCACACACTTTCGAAAAAAAGCCTTTTTCCCGAAAGTGTGTGGGAGAAGTGTGGTACTTGTGTCGAACAAGTATCAAAGAAGTGTGTGATGACAATACTGTTTAACTTATATTGTGATAGTAAAAAGGCATATTATTTAGTTGAGGGTTTACGAATAATACATCATTAAAAATGTTGAAAAAAGTAGCAATTACAAAGCTTACTCACTGGTTTTAGAATATTCATATTGCTTCTCTAAAATCTTTTAATATCATTTAAAGACTTTTGAAATTATTAATTGCTTAAATGATAGAAATACGAACACTTATTTTTCCTTTTTAAATATATCTATTAACAATGAAATAACTGTTGTAATGTGAAAAAAGGCTGTCTCTATTTGGAGACAACCTTTTTTAGTTGTTTTATTTTTTATAAACAGGAATACCTTTGTATGCTGCTTTATATTTTTGAGTGTAATCCTGTTTTACCATATTGATATCTATTGTATATTCACTGTCTTTTTTAGTGATTACCATATCTCCATAATCAATATCTTTTATTGTTTCTCCCGTTTTTTTGTTTTTAATATAGAAATCAGATCCTATGCGTTCTACTGTTGGTTTTCCTGGATCTTTGTATGCTGGTAAGGTATATTTTCCTTCAGGAATAACATCGAGTATTGAACTAACATTAGCGATTTCAAACTTAGCTTCCCAATCAGCATTGCTTAATGAAAGCGTGTAGAATGAAATTTTACCCTGTGTAACAGGATCTTTTTCGCTTTGAAATGAAAGTGTAGTGAAGTTCATTATTCCATCTTCAGATGGCTTTTCAGGTAAAGCAGCAGTACGTACTTCTGCATATTTTAATACTTTTGCTCCTGTTGCAGATAATCCAGCTGCGTAAATAATATATTCTGTGTCAGCATCGAAACCTTTCGGTCTTAGATTTGAAGTTACTTTTACATTAAATAACTTGTTTCCTGTTTCTAAAACTTCGTCAGCAGTAAGTTTAGTTCCTTTTTTAACTATTTTGTAATTTGCTTGTACAGCGTCGATAGGTTGAATACTAAACAAGATTTGCTCATGCGTAGCACTTACATTTGATAATATAATAGAAACGTCAATTTTTTGTAATGTTGAAAATACTTCTGGCTTTTCAAGAACAGATATAACATTTTCTGTGTTTTTTGCAGCAGCTACAATAGCATATTCAGTTAGGTTCTCTAATTCAGTTACAATAATTTCTTTGTCAAGATCTTCTATTTTAGTTCCTTGTTTAACTATTTCTTCTCCATCGATTTTTGGAAGTTCACCTTTCACAGGATTTTTAAAAATATAATAGAATACTTCTGTTGCATTCGTAGCTTGAACAGTAAAAGAGACTGATGTATCATCAAATTCGTTAACTGTTAGTTTTACTGTTGCTTTTTCAGCAGGAGTAGTTGGTGTTCCTGGAGTTTCTGGTTTATCTGGAGCTACAGTTATTGGACTACTATCATCATTAGAGCAAGATATAGTTGACAATAATGAAGAGCCAATTAGCAAGCCTAAAAATAATTTTCTGGTTTTTTTTCTCATTTCTATAATTATTTAGTTTTTAGTAATAGTGTAAGTTGTATAATAATAGTTAATATTATGAAAAATTTTAGTATAAAAAAATAACTGATATTGAAATTTATTAATATTTATAGTTTTTGTTTTGATTAAATTTCGTTTTATGATTGTTTCTTGTGAAGATTAAAGGCGAATTAGTGTTGTTGTATTTTGTGAAATATGGTGGTTTAAATGTAATAAGTTGGATTAACTGCTCTCTTTTACCAATTTGAAACAGTATATATAAAAGGACAGAATCTTAAGATTGAGTTGTCTTATGATTAAAAGGATGAATTAGAAGGAATGATTAACGACAATGCAATAGAAGGAAAGCTGCGTAAAAGAGTTTCAGATGTGTATTTAGAGGTGCCTTTTATTGTGTATAAATCAAACGAATCAAGATTTACAGAAGTAGAAATCCTACCACTATTCCACCTGATGGGATATGGAGATTACAATATGATACTTTTAAAGCTTTGAAAAAAGTGATAGTGAAGTAACAGTAAAAAAGATAGACAATATTTTTATTACGCTTATTTTATTAGTTAAGGCATATTTTGAGCATTTATAGTTCTGTGAAAAATAAGTGTAATATAAAAAAAGCTACCTGTTACGGTAGCTTATACGATATGCAGAGGAGAAGGGATTCGAACCCTCGATACATTGCTGTATACACACTTTCCAGGCGTGCGCCTTCGACCGCTCGGCCACCCCTCTAATTCGCCTAATATAGTAATTTAAATCTCCATTTCTCCACAAATAGGAGTTTCAAATGCTTCTTTAAAGTCTACAACATTTTTTTGAGCCAATAAAAACATTAGTTTAGTAATGGCTGCTTCAGTAGTGATATCTTTTCCTGAGATTACACCAATTTCTTTTAATTCAGTACTCGTTTCGTATTTCCCCATATGAACACTACCACTTGAGCATTGTGTAACATTAATTACTTTTAGTCCTTTTGCGATAGCTTCTGCCAGAGTGTGTAAGAACCAAGACTCTGTAGGAGCATTACCAGAACCATAAGTTTCTAATACTATGCCCTCTAAATCTTCAATGTTTAAAATTGCTTTTAGCACTTTTTGTTGAATACCAGGGAAAACTTTTAAGATCATTACATTTCTCGACATTTCTTTATGAACAGTCAAAGGTAACGTCTCATTTTTGTATTCTAACAAAGCTTTGTTTACTCTCAAGTTTACACCCGACTCTGCCAAATGTGGAATATTTGGTGAGGTGAACGCATTAAATAATTCAGAACTCACTTTAGAGGTTCTATTTCCACGATATAATTTATATTCAAAATACAAGCATACTTCTTGAATAACAGGTTTGCTATTTTCTTGTAACGCTGCGATTTGAATAGCCGTAATTAAATTCTCTTTTGCATCAGTACGTAAATCTCCAATAGGCAATTGAGATCCTGTCAAGATAATTGGTTTTCGTGTGTTTTCTAACATAAAACTAAGAGCAGATGCAGAATATGACATCGTATCAGAACCATGTAGAATCACAAAACCGTCAAACTTTTTATAATTTTCTTCAATAACACTTGCCATTTGAACCCACATCTCAGGACGCATATCAGAAGAATCAATCGGCACCTCAAAAGAGTATGTTTCAATAGAACATTCTAATAAGTGTAATTCTGGAATACGTTCAACAAGTTGGTCGAAATTGAAGGCGCGTAATGCCCCTGTCTTAAAATCCTTAACCATACCAATGGTACCACCAGTATAGATAAGCAGAATTGCAGGTTTATTGTTCATTATTCAGTTTTAACTTATTAATTACAGGGTTAGCATACATTGCTAAGAAATTTTCAACCACTACTTTATTTGCTTTATCTACACGTAATTCTAAACGTCTTTCAAAAAGTTGTTTTTCTTTTTCAGTGTATTTATCAGCATATTCATTAGTTTGATTTAATAAATCGTAAGCAATATAATTCGTAGGCCACAGGTGATAATTTTTAATTACAGACTTGTCTATAATTGTAGCAACGGCTTGCATTTGTTTATTGACTTTTTCTGAGCTATTAATTAAACAATCTAATTCTTGGTCTAAAACTTCTCCAACATGAATGTGAATACCTCTCTTTTGGCCAATGATACCACTATATAGATTAATGAAATCTTCATTCTTATCTTTTACATAAACTTCATCATTAGCTTTTGCAAGGATTTGCGGCATTTTTAGTGCATCCGTAGGGTCATATTCATAAGAGATAGAAACTGGTACTATTTTAATCTTTTTTAGATACTCAATAGGATTCATTTCTCCACTTGCCATTGCAAGCATCTTTAAAACTCCTTGGTGAGTAGCATCATTACCGTCTTTAGTACGTCCTTCTCTTTGTGCAATCCACACAGAACGATTTTCTTCTGTTAGTAAGTGCTGAATATATTCAGACATTACTTTTGAACTCTCTAATAATTCACGAGGAGGTAATCCACGTTTTACTAAAAAGTTTCTATTTACTTTTGCTAATGCTAAAAGAAAGGATTTCTGTACGAGATTATCTCCAATAGCAGAAGCCGTCATAATCAAACCATTATCTTTCAGAGCTACGTTTAACAGAGACGTATCCATAAGAATATCACGGTGATTAGATATATATAAATAGGGTGTGTTTTTTTCTAATTTTTCAAAACCTGAAGTTGTCAAGCCACTTGAGCTTTTTTCCAGAATCTTTTGAATAGAATAATAAGCAAAGTTATCTTGAAATTGCTGTATAGATTTTATTTCCCTTAACCTTTCCATCCATTCTTCTTCAGTTTTATTAGGAAAAGTAAAACCCATTAACGCTTTTATCATTGGGTGTTTAGAAATCTGTTGTAAGACTTCGTTTACCTCAAGATCTTTGTAATGGCGTATTGAATCAAACTTAGACATTAGTGTACTTTATTATGTAAACAAATTAATGTTGCTTTCTGTTGTTAAATTCCAAAAACAGCTTGTGAATTGGCTGTTGTTTGTTTTGCTATTTCAGCTAATGAAAGTCCGTAAATATCAGCTAATTTTTCTGCAATATGGACAATGTAGGCACTTTCATTTCTTTTTCCTCTAAATGGAACCGGTGCAAGATACGGAGAATCAGTCTCTAATACGATATCCACAATTGAGATTTTATTTAAGAACTTATCAATTTGGCCATTCTTAAAAGTGGATACTCCACCTATTCCTAATTTAAGGTTGTATGAAATAGCTTTTTCTGCTTGTTCTTGTGTTCCTGTAAAACAATGGAAAATTCCTCTAAGGTCATCACCTTTTTCTTTTTCTAATACTTCAAAAACTTCATCAAAAGCATCTCGACAATGTATATTGATGGGTAGTTTATATTTTTTTGCTAATTGGATTTGGTATTGAAAAGCTTCTTGCTGAATCTGTAAAGTTGATTTATCCCAATATAAGTCAATTCCTATTTCTCCAACAGCATAAAATTTTCTTTTTTCGAATTCTTTTTCTACAAAAGCTAATTCTGATTTATAAGTTTCGGGTTTAACATCTGTAGGGTGTAGTCCCATCATTAAGAAAATATTATCAGGAAATTCTGATTCTAATTCATACATTGCATTTGTATAACTCGAATCAATAGCTGGTATAAAAAAACGCGTCACTCCATTCGCTATTGCGCGACTAATTGTTTCTTTGCGATCATCTGCAAAGGCGTCTGAATAAAGGTGTGTATGCGTATCTGTAAAAATCATTCTAAAGGTGTTTTTTGTATAAAATGCTATTTTAAGATACAAAAGTACCTTATAAAAAGAATTTAAACTATAATTGTTCAATGGAAAAAATAAAAGAAGTACTAAAAAAGGAAGGTTACAAGAGAATTCCTTTCAAAATTTCTAAAACACATCATCTGTTTGTGCGTGCAAAAGTAAATGGTGCAATCGGAGATTTTATTATAGATACAGGTGCTTCGAATAGTTGTATAGATTTTACTCATATTGATTTGTTCAATATTACACCTTTAGAGTCTACGACGAAAGCTTCTGGAGCAGGAGCGAATGGGATGTATACACAAGTAGCCTATAATAACCATTTACAACTGAGTCGTTGGCATAACAAAGAGTTTAATCTTGTGTTATTAGACCTTACTCACGTCAATGTAGCGTTAACTGAATACGGTACAAAAACGGTACATGGTATTATAGGCTCTGATGTATTATTACAAGGTGAAGCAGTTATTGATTATAAAGAAAAAGTACTTTATATCAAGTAGCTTATTTTTTAAATTTAGTATATTCGTCTGCAACTAATTCCAGTTCTTTATACCAATCTTCTCCGTATTTTCGAATTAAGGGGTCTTTTAGAAACTTATATACAGGTACGCCTAATTCTTGTCCTAATGTACAAGCATCTCCACAAATATGCCATTTATGATAGTTAACAGCTTCAAATGATGAGAATTCTTTGATTCTTATAGGGTATAAATGGCAAGAAATAGGTTTTTTCCAGTCAATTAAACCTTCATTATAAGCTTTTTCAATTCCACACAATGCCATTTCGTTTTCGTATATAACATAAGCACATTCTCCTCCTTCAATAAGGGGAGTCTCTAACTCACCATCTTCTCCAATTATTGAAGTACCTTGTGTTTCAATAGCCTCTATTCCTTCAGGACGTAAGAATGGCTTTACGTGTTCATATACCTTATTTAAAATATCAACTTCTCCTTTTTCAACGGGCGCACCAGCATCTCCATCAATACAACATTCACCTTTGCAAGCTGAAAGGTTACAAACAAATTCTTTTTCAAGAACATCCTCTGACACAATCGTTTTTCCTATCTGAAACATAATATTCATAAATTAATGTGTGCAAAACTACAAATCTTTAATCTAATAATTCTGTCTATAAAACTGTTATATGTTTTTTTATACTGATGCTAAATAAACTGATAGTCTTGTATACGTCTTTTTAAGGAAAATAGGAATATTACTTACGCTATTTATAATTGATAGTTTGTTGAAATATAAGCATTTGGAGTCTTTTTTTTTGATAAAAATTATATAGCTAAGTTAGATTAGAAGGAGAATTGTAATTATTAAAGAGAATAGACTTTTGTTTCTTATTAAATCATTAAGATGTAAGTTGTTAGTTTTTATGTATTTATGTAAAAAGTTTTTTTATTTATAGGCTAAAAGAACAAAAAAAAAGGATATTTTTATAGGTATTCTTTTTTAAAAGCCTTGTTATGGATGTAAATGTTAGAGACATTGTTAGTATAACAATGATATTGTTTGCTGTTATTGATATTATGGGGGCAATACCTATTATCGTAGATTTAAGAAATAGAGTAGGATATATAGAGTCTGAAAAGGCAACCTTAGTATCGGGTGTAATTATGATCGCTTTTTTATTTTTAGGAGAGCAAATGTTGAGGTTGATAGGTATTGATGTAAGTTCATTCGCTGTAGCAGGAGCTTTTGTATTATTTTTTTTAGCTTTAGAAATGATATTAGGAATTAGAATTTATCGAGACGATACACCGACAACTGCGTCTATTGTACCTTTAGCGTTCCCTTTAATTGCAGGTACAGGAGTTTTGACAACTATTTTATCGTTGCGTTCACAGTATTCAAATGCGAATATTATCATTGGTATAATTGTTAATCTTGTATTAGTGTTTTTTGTATTAAAGTCATCTGCTAAAATTGAAAAGCTATTAGGAGCTGGAGGATTGAGTGTTATACGTAAAATATTCGGAGTAGTACTACTTGCGATTGCTGTTAAATTATTTAGTACTAATGTTAAAGGCTTGTTTGACTAGGTAATATTTTTGTACTTTCGAAGAGTAAAATTAAATTCTTTATCATTCATAATGAAAATATTTAGCTACGTTATCATTGTATTTGCTGCGGCATTAATGATTTTAAACATAACGATGTTGGATTTTAGCAACTTGTTTCAAGGGGATAGTTTAATCGCTATTATAGGGATTGTTGCACTACTTTGTGCTGTATGTATCGTACTGATTTATCGTACTTCAAAAGTAATAGACGACAAAACTAAATAACAATCATGGCAATTTTTGACATACTTATTATTGGTGGCGGTGTAGCTGGAGTTTCTTGTGCTCAAGTTTTAGGGAGTGCTTTTAAAAAGGACTTTGTAAAAGATAAAAAGGTTGGAATTGTAATGCATCAGAAAGCTTCAATGTTGCAAGATGCTGTTTTTTTCAATGCTTACGGTATTAAATTAGGTACTTTAGGAAGAGATCTTTTAGAGCAATCACAAGAAGATTTAGCTTACTACCAAGAAATTGAACAAATAAAAGGAGAGAAGGTTGTTTCTGTTTATCTAAAAGAAGGGTATTTTGAAGTAACCACGAATAGGGCAAGTTATCAAGCGAAGGCTGTTGTAATTGCTACTAATTCAAGCCCCTCATTCGATATTGATGGTTTAATGGAATATGTAGAGCCTCATAAGAAGTCATTGCCAACTAAAAATCGCATTCAATTAAAGAATGAGGATCATTTAGTAAAAGAAGGATTATATGTAGCGGGAACTTTAGCAGGACACCGTAGTCAGTTAGCAATTGCTGCTGGTAGTGGAGCTGCTGTTGCTACAGATATTTTAACATTGTGGAATGGAGGCGTTGAGACTCATAGCCATGATAGTTTAAGGAAAAAGTAAAATAGAATTGATATAGTATTCATTGCTATTTTAAATAGATAAAAAAAGCGCGTTTAGACATAAACGCGCTTTTTCTTTATGTAGTTTTTTAATAAACTAAACCAACATTGTCAATCCATAATTTACTATCAGTATTTCCAATATAGGCACCTCCATTACTTGAAGAGAACTGAATAATTAAGTGCGTTACTTCATCATCTGCTGTTCCCCATCCTTCTTCTATGATAGGAACCATTTTTCCTTTGCTATTTCTTGTATAGTAAGCATCTTCTCCTTTGCGAAGTGCCATATGTGAACCATAGAATTTTTCTTTACTAATATCACCGTAGTTAACATTTAAACGATGTTTGTTCTGCCAAGTTTTAACGGATTTATCAAAGCGCTCCCATCCAGTACCAACTCTTTTAGCGTGTACATTTCCATTGCTGTCTTCCCATCTCTTTTGAAGTAAAATTTGAATTTCAGCCATGTCATTTCTATTCACTTCAGAACCTTTTCCCATTCCGTTTACTCGACGAGATGGACCTCCTGTAGTTACCTTATAGTCATATTGCATTGCTTTTGGCTTTTTAGTAAAAGGAATACCTGTTACTAATTTACTCTGAGGATTTTTAGTGTCTGTAATTGGTTCTATCATTTCCCCTAAGAAAATTGTACCACTTGCTAATACATTAATATTGATAACTCCAAGAACTTTTACTCGTTCAATACGTGTTTCTAAACGTGCAGCAAATCCCTTGTCTCTTTTTTCTGGATAAACGGTTACACTTCCTTTTGTAATACCACTTACTGTAGCTAATACAGAAGAGGTAGCCCAAGGTGATTTTATATTTTTATAAGGAGTATTGTCTTTTAAAGTGTCTTTCTTTTCTGTAATCTCATACAGGTATTGCGTGTTTCCTCCGATAATAAATGATTCTTTTATTTCGCGAACCATCCAATTATTCATATTTCCTAAAGGTAGTAATTCTACTTTTTCATTTTGTGCTTTGGCAACAAAAGCAAATAAGAAAAGTAATGATGATAAAAGCAATTGCTTATTAAATTTAAACATGATATTTCGTATTATTTTTTGATGTTATTTTTTTTCAACATATTGAAGTCTTGTTTCTTCAAATTCATTTTTACATATGGAATTGCAATGTCATGATCGTTTAAGTACATTCTATCTCTGATTGCAAAATCAGGATTTACTAACGACAAATCTTCTTCTAAATAAGGAGTATGTATCGTAGATGCATCAATCATTGTGTGGAAAACAGCATTTGTTGTGATTGGTTTTACTTTATTCACATTAGCCATTCTGACTTTTTCAGGAAACTCTTGCTTATATGGTTCAGAGAACCACATAACAATTGGAATTCTCAATTGATAGTAAGTTGGGCTTGGTGAAGCATGTAAGAAACGACCTCTTTCATCATCAAATAAATCTTCTCCATGATCAGAAGTATAAAGCATAGCAACTGATGCTTCTGTTCTTTTTAAAGCATCTATAGTCCCTGAAAGGAAGTAATCTGTATATAAGATTGAATTGTCATAAGCGTTTACTAAATGCTCTTTCTCAGATTTACTAACTCCTGCCACTGCATCTGGCATATACTTTTGGAAAGACTCAGGATATCGCTCCATATAATTAAAATGAGAACCATATGTGTGTAGTAAAATGAATAAATCTCCTTCTGTTTCAGCTATTTTATCTTCCATTAGAGCAATTAACTCTTCGTCATAATGATTCTCTGTCATTCCGGTTCCACTATGCGTTTTACGGATTGTTTGATAGATATCAGCTTCTTTGGTGAAGTACTCTATAAAAGAAGAGTTTTCAGCTTGGTTAGAGAGGCATATTGTTGTAAAACCTGCTTCTTTAAAAGCGTGAATAATTCCCTTTCTTTGATAGATTAAATTGTAGTTTTCAGCTTCAGCATCTGAAAGTATAATTGAAACACTTTTATGTGTGGTATTTGATTGAGTTAAAGCATCTTCAAATACCACAAGGTTTTCTTGTTGACTTAGATTAGGGTTAGTTTCTCTTTCATAACCATACAAAGACCAATTATCTGCTCTACTCGTTTCACCAACAATCAACACGTAGATTTGTCTGTTAGTAGTTGTAGTAGTGTCTTTTACAGCTTTGTAAGAGAAGTCTGCAGATGTTAATGGATAACGTTTTACTTTATCCCATTTATTTACGGCAAAACCAAGGTTGTGAATTGCATTTACAGGGTAAACATCTTGGTTAAAAGCAAAGGTGTTTGTATTGTTATTTGCACTGGCAAAAGAAAGAACTAATGAGGCAAGTAATAAAACTAAAGCAGGGAGAACTTTTCTTTTTCTGAATGTTACATCTAAAAAGTTTTTGCGCTTCCATTGTAAAATTGCGAAAATAGTTGGAGGAATGTATAAAACACAAACCAAAACAATTGAAGGAATTAAACTTCCTAATAGCTCGTTGATTTCAGAAGTATTTGTTGTAGCTACGTTTAAAAACATATCTGCAGCAATAACATCCTCTCCAAATAAGTAGAAAAGGACAATCTGAAAGGCGTGTAAAAATAATAAAGGGAAGAATAAGATTTGTAAGAACCCAGTATTCTTAACAACTGAAAATATCAGCATATAGAGTCCTAATGGAAAAATAATAACAACTAATTTTCCGATTATATTAACGGGTTGTGTAAAAGCAAAAAATATAGTTGGAGCCATATTAACTGCAATATAAAACCAGAATAAAATGATAGGATTATTGATGAGTCTTGTTATCAGACCTTTTTTAGCAACTTCATTTTCCATGCTATACAATTAGAATGATTCGTTAATATTAAAATAGAATCCGCTTTGACCTTTTCCTAATCCATAGTCAAGTCGAATATTTACTCTGTTTTTAAATTCCCATCTATAACCGATACCATAAGCTGGTAAGGTATGATTCCAATCAAAGTTTTTAAAGTTTTCGAAAACATTTCCTGCACCTCCCCAAACAGCTATACCGTGTCTGTTATATATTTTTTGACGTAATTCTACTTGAGAGTTAATTTGTTTTCTATCTCTATATTGACCTGTGTAATATCCTCTCATCTGACGTGAACCACCAATTTGAGATAACATTGACCAAGGTACTTCTCCATTGTTGAAAATTCCATTTAGGTCAAAAGCTAACGTTGCATTTGTCCATATTTCTTGGTATGCTCTCGCTGTAAAGTCAATACGTCCAAAATGTTTATTGCTTCCTAATGATTTAGGAAAGAATGTTTGTTCATATTTAAGATATAATCCTCGAGATGGATTTGGGATAAAGTCTCTTGAGTCATAGGTAGCCAAAAAACCACCACCAATAGCTGTGTTTTTAGGGTTTGCTTCTGGTCTCATACTTTCATCTTCAAAGTTTCTACTTTTTATATTCTGAGCAGAGAAAGTTAAACCAACATAAGTATTAGGTAATACTTTTCGCAATAAGTCAAACTTTAAGCCTAACTGGTAGTTGTCATATTTTGTAAAATCTCCTTTGTCTCCTGCTTCATATCCAATACCGTAGAATTTGCTTGGCATATACTGAAAAGCCATGTCATAAAAGATACGGTAGTCGTCATTAGGAAATATTGTTGTGTTTTCAATTCCCACAGAGAAGAAACCACTTGTAGTAAAATTAGTATAGATAGATACGTTAGAAGGATTAAGAGTCATATCTTCTTTGTCTAAACGGTATAAACCTGAAGCAACAATCCCAAGTCCGAGTTTAGTATCAACAGAGTAACTTGGTCCTCCAATAAAAGAAAGGTCAAATTTACTTTGAGATTTATCTTTTTTTGCTTCTTCAAAATAACTTACAATACGATCAAAAAACTTTTGTTTCTCAATGATTGTATCGTGCGGTGTTTCTGCTAATGAAATATTTGTGTTTTCTTGCGAAAAAGATATTGTGCTGAAAAACAGAAAGATAAATAAGGATTTTATTAGTAAGTAATTTTTTATCATATACGGAAAAAATAAGCCGCAAAGATACAAAAAATCTAAGTGTTCATATTTTCAATATTGGTAAATAACAGCCTTTAGAAGAATTGATTAACGTTATTTGGCAGTATTTTGGTTTATATTAAGAATTATTGGTTTTGAACCACGATTAGTTGTGCATATACAATGATCACAGAGAAAATAAAAATCATTGCCAATAAGATATATTGATACAATGGAATTTGAATTTTGTGAAATTTCATTGCCCTTAAATATAAAATGCTCGGTATGATTAGAGCTAAGATAACTCCTGCTATAGCTGCATAACCTAATGCTAAGATAAAACCTTCTGGGTAAAATAAGGCAAACATTAACGGTGGTACAAAAGTTAGTGCTCCTGAAAGAGGTTTGATGAATTGCTTCTGCTTATTTTTAAATAAATCCTTATAGTAATCGTAAAGACCGATACTAACTCCTAAGAATGAAGTTCCTAATGCTGCTGCTGCAAAAAAGCTAAATAAGGTTTCTACAGAAGAGGATTGTGCCATTTCACGAACACTTAATATTAAGCCTTTTAACCCTAAGTTGTCATTTAATATTTGCATAAATGAAGTTTGATCTAAACTTCCTAATACAACTGTTTGCCAGATTAAATAGATAACTAATGGCAATAAGCTTCCTAAGATAAAAGCTTTTTTAAGTAGTTTTTTATCTCCATCTAAATAGGTTACTATACTCGGAATACTTCCGTGAAAACCGAATGAAGTAAAAATAGCAGGGATAGCGGTAACGATTAGGCCTTGTGATAAAGGCATACTTAATAAATTGATTCCTTCGATTAAAGGAGTCATAAGTACCACAAGTAAGAATAAGAAAATAAGTTTTGCAACAAATAATCCTCTTGTAAATAAGTCAACCCATCGCGTTCCAATTAAAACAATACTACTGAAGAGAATAGAGAAAATAAGAATTGCGAATCTACTATCAATATTTGTATCAAAAAGTTGGTCGGCATTAGTTTTAAGAATTGTTCCTCCTCCTGTCATATAAGCAGCAGTTAGTCCATAAATTAAAAACATCAAGCTTAGTCCAGCAATTCGATTAACAGCCATACCAGCATATTTTTTTGTCAATGTGTCAAAACCATCTGTCGGTAAATTAAAATCATATATTCGAACCATTAACAAGGCTGTATAGCACATAGCAAACCAAATTACGAATAGCAATAATAGTGTGCCTAAAAAACCTACTCCTGCAGAAGTAATGGGCATTGCAAGCATTCCTCCTCCAATAGATGATCCTGCAATAATCAATATGCTACCTAAAAGTTTACTATTCATAATTAAATTCTTGTTTGCTTGCAAAGGTAAGAAAGGATTTGGCTTAATCAGAGAATCAATTACTTTCCTTTTTGTAAAAAATTTAGATAAAGTGTAAACTAATTAATTTTCTGTCTATATTTGCCATTATGCAAAGAAAGAAGAACATAGCAAGAATTTTGTTAATGGTGGCGTTTATGTTTACCATTGTTTTTCAATTTGTGCATAGTTATGAGCATATTTTTTCTTCTTCTACTTATGAAAAAGAACATAGTTCTCATGCTCACTTTCATGAAAAGAGAAGTGACAATGGACATACTTTACAATTAAAAGAACACCATGGTCAGCTTGAAAAATGTTTTGCTTGTGACGTAATTATTACGCCATATATACAAGCAGACATTATGGAAGTAGACTTTGTGAATTTTGAACTATCTCAAAAGGTTCAAGATTTAGCAATTCTTGAGTTTATTCCATTATCACATGTTTACTATTCTTTAAGGGCACCTCCTGCAAACGTTTAATTTTCGTTTGGTACGTCTTTGTAGACCTACCGTATTTTTTACGTTTAATTAAATTATTGCAATCAAATGAGAATGCTATTTATTGTGTTTTCACTAATGTTTTCAGTAGTTACTTTTGGCCAAACTTATACAGTTAAAGGTGACGTTTCTAATTTTAATGGAGAAGCATTAGTGGGAAGTACTATATCTTTTAAAGACCAGGCACTTATGTCTGATTTAAAAGGTAGATTTATCTTTAACCCTGTTGTCGAAGGAACTTATCGTTTAAATATATCTTATTTAGGGTATATGCCTATTGATACACTTTTGAATGTGAAGTCTGATGTTACGTTACACTTCCATTTGAAGGAAGACTCAACTCTTTTAGATCAAGTAGTGGTATCTACTGCTGGATTAAAAACAATTAGTAATACAGAAAAAGTGTCTAATGAGAAGTTGGTTGAGAATTTCTCAGGATCTTTTGCAAAGACATTAGCATCAGTGCCTGGTGTGAATGCTATGGAAATTGGAGCAGGAGCTTCTAAGCCAATTATCCGTGGACTTGGATTTAATAGAATTGCTGTTGCTGAAAATGGAGCAAAGCAAGAAGGACAACAATGGGGAGCAGATCACGGATTAGAGATTGATGCTTTTAGTACAGAAGAAGTTGAGATTATTAAAGGAGTTGGAGCTATTGAGTATGGTAGTGATGCAATTGGAGGTGTAATTAAAATTAATAATGAAAAGATACCTCAAGTACACTCATTTACAGGAAATGCTACTGTATTTGGTAAAACTGTCAACGATTCTTATGGAGCGTCTGTACAGCTAAAGGCAAGAGAGGATAAGTTTTTCTATAAGTTTAAAGCAACAGGACAAGAATATGGTGATTACCGTGTTCCGACAGATCGTATAAATTACTTAGATACAACCATTCCTATTTATGGTAGACGTATGAAAAATACGGCAGGAAAAGGGTTTGCGTTGTACGGACAAGTTGGTTATGTATCTAATGACTTTTCTAATATTTTAAGCGTTAGTGATGTTTATGATAAGAGTGGTTTCTTTCCTGGTTCACACGGATTGCCAAATATTGCTTCTGTAGTTGATGATGGAAACCATAGAAATATAGAATTACCAAATCAAAGTGTAAATCACTTTAAGATTGTAAATACATCAACGTTTAATTTATCTGATAGAGAGAAGTTGAGTTTTGTATTGGCTTTTCAAAATAATAAGCGCCAAGAGATGAGTAAATTTCATACTCACTTTGAAGATCAAGTTGCTCCAGAAAAGGACCCTGATTTAGAGTTACAGTTTACTTTAAATACATTTGATGCTTCTGCCAAGTATGAATATATTTCTCCAAACAATCACAAATCTACAATTGGTGTTCAGTATAATTATCAGAACAATGTAATTGATGGATACGGATTCTTACTTCCTAAATTTAATCGTTTTGGAGTAGGTGCTTTTGCAATGCACGAACATTTTGTAAATGATAGATTGTCTTGGGAAGCAGGAGCAAGAGTTGACTATGCAGAAATTCATATAAAACCTTTTTATGATAATGTGTTGTATGATTATTTAGTTGACTTAGGACATTCTCCTAATTTCGCTGGAGATTATGCACAACGCAGTAGTAAGTTAGATAAAAGCTTTACAAGTTTTAACGGAATGATTGGTGCTAAGTACGAACTTACTTCTAAAATTCAATTAGCAAGTACTTTCGGAACAAACTTTAGATTCCCAACTGCAATTGAGTTGGCTTCAAATGGTGTGCATCACGGAGCGTTTAGACACGAAAAGGGATATGCAAATTTAAAACCAGAACAAGGAGTTGCTTTTGATTTTAGAGCAAGTTATGAAACAGAAGGTTTTAATACTTCTGTAAGTCCTTATGCTTATTACTTTACAAATTATATTTTTTTAAGACCTACTGGTACTTTCTCTGTATTACCTGATAGTGGGCAAATTTATCAATATTCACAGTCTAAAGCATTAATTACTGGTTTTGAATGGAAGGTTGAAAAGCAATTCTTGAAGAACTTTACGTTTGAGGGAGTGTTTGAATATATTTATAATCGACAGTTGTCTAATGGTAAAAAAGGAGACTATCCATTGCCTTTTTCTCCTCCAATGAACTTTTATGGGGAGTTGAAATATGCCTTTAACGATTGGAGATTTTTAAAACAACCGGAAGTGCATTTTAATGGGAAGTGGTTTGGAAGACAAGAGAGAATTGCTCAAGGTGAAGCTATAACTCCAAGTTCACAAAGCTTTGGAGCAGGTATTTCTTCGACTTTATTATTCGGTAAGTTTGAAGCGAAAGCAAGCTTAACAGCAACAAATATCTTTGATACTAAGATATTAAATCATATGAGTTTCTATCGCCCATTAGAGATTCCGGAGTTAGGTAGATCAATTCAATTGATGATACAGATTCCGTTTTAATGACAAAAAGAAGCATACGTGTAATTTGGTTCGCCTTTATGTATGTGGTTTTTTTAGTTCCACATATAAGCAATCTTTTACACTATGTCATCATAGAGCACCAATATGGTGTTCGAACTAATAAAACGGAGTGGGTTGATGCAGATACTGTTCATTATTGTGATCAATATCTATATAAAATATCACCAGCTCTTGTTATCGACATTGTTGAATGGGAGCCTTTCTATGTACATCAGTATATTGAAAAAGTTGCCTTTAGAGAATGTCTTATCCTACTGAATACTATTAATTTCTATTGGTTAAGAGGACCTCCAAATGTATTTTACATTTAGGAAACTCAATTATCAAAACAAAGAAATTTTAATAGTAAAAAAGTAAAAAAATGAAAACAGTAAAAAATATATTCGTTTTATCAATTTTAAGTATAGTAGGTTTTAGTTCATGTACTACTGGTGATGACGGTATTGATACAGAAAAACCAGTAGTAATATTAAATGCACCCGTTGAAGGGGCAAAACTTGAAGCGGGAAAAGATATTCACTTTGATATGGAATTATCGGATAATATCGCTTTAGGAAGTTATAAAGTAGATATACATGTTAATGACGGACATGATCATGGAAGCCATAATCATTCTCATTCAATTGTAATATTACACGATGATCATAATCACGATCACGATGAGGAAAATGAAAATCGTAAGGCTTTTAAGTTTCTCCGCGTATGGGATGATATTTTTGGACAGAGAAATGCAAATGTTCATCATCACGAAATTGTTATTCCTGCAGACGTAAAACGTGGAGCATATCATTTTATGGTTCAGGTTCTTGATAAGGCAGGAAACCAAACAATGGTTTTTAGAAACATTGAAATTGTTGGACCAGGTGAAGGTAGTGGTGGACACGATCACGATCACGACCACGACCATGAAGAAGGAGATCACGACCATAATCATTAATAAAATAACAAAGAGCAAGGATATCCTTGCTTTTTGCTTTTGGTATAGTGCCATAAAGATGGGATTACTACCTATATTTATTTATATTTGTTTTATAACTAATTATTACCCTATTTATGAGAAAAACATTTATGACTCTGCTTGTTGCTACAATCGTTATATCGTGTAAACAAGGAGATAGTTCAACTGCTGAGGCATTGAAATACCCAGTAACGAATAAAGGTGAAGTAGTAGATACTTATTTTGGAGTTGATGTTGCTGATCCTTATCGTTGGTTAGAAGATGACCGCTCTGAAGAAACTGCAGCTTGGGTGAAAGCAGAGAATGAGGTTACTTACAATTATTTAGCTCAAATTCCTTTCCGAGATGATTTGAAAAAACAAATGGAGGAAGCGTGGAATTACGAGAAAATAGGTGCTCCTTTTAAAGAAGGAAAATATACTTATTTCTTTAAAAATGATGGTTTACAAAATCAATCTATCTTATATAGAAAAGATGAGGCTGGTAAGGAAGAGGTTTTCTTAGATCCAAATAAGTTTTCTAAAGATGGAACAACTTCTTTAGGTAGTGTTGATTTTTCTGAAGATGGTTCTAAAGTTGCATACGCAATTTCTGAAGGAGGAAGTGATTGGAGAAAGATTATTGTTTTAGATGCTGAAACAAAAAAGGTAATTGGAGATACACTTGTTGATGTAAAGTTTAGTGGTGTTTCTTGGTTTGGTAATGAAGGATTTTATTATTCAAGTTATGACAAGCCTGAAGGAAGTGAATTGTCTGCTAAGACTGACCAACATAAGTTGTATTACCACAAATTAGGTACTGCACAAAAAGAAGACGCACTAATTTTTGGAAAAGATAAAAAGAGAAGATATGTAGGTGGTTATGTTACAGGTGATAATAAATATTTAGTTATTACAGCTGCAAATTCTACTTATGGAAACGAATTGTATATTCAAGACTTAACTAAAACAAATAGCCCAATTATTAACATTGTTAATAACTTTGAGAGTAGTAGTGGTGTTTTAGATAGTAAAGATGGTAAGTTGTTTATAGCAACAGATTATAAAGCACCAAATACGCGTGTTGTAACAGTTGATGCTAATAATGCTGCTCAAGCAAATTGGGTTGACTTTATTCCAGAGACAAAAAATGTTTTAACGCCAACAAAAGGTGCTGGATATATCTTTGCTAACTATCTACAAGATGCTGTATCTGTTGTTAAGCAGTACGATTATACAGGAAAAGAAGTTAGAGTGGTAGAATTACCTGGAATAGGAACTGTAAGTGGTTTTGGAGGTAAAAAAGAGGATATTACGTTGTACTATTCTTTTACAAATTATATTACTCCTGGAACTATTTATGCTTTTGATGCAAAAGAAGGGGCTTCTAAAGTTTACGAGCAACCAAAAGTTAAGTTTGATTCTTCTCAGTATGAGTCTAAACAAGTATTCTATACTTCTAAAGATGGTACTAAAGTTCCGATGATTATTACACATAAGAAGGGTATTGAGTTAAATGGAAAGAATCCTACAATGCTTTATGCTTATGGTGGATTTAATATTAGCTTAACGCCGTCTTTCAGTATTGCTAATGCTATTTGGTTAGAAAACGGAGGTATTTATGCTGTTCCTAACTTAAGAGGTGGAGGAGAATATGGTAAAGAATGGCACGTAGCTGGTACTAAAATGCAGAAACAAAATGTATTTGATGACTTTATTGCTGCTGGACAGTATTTAATTGATAATAAGTATACTTCTTCTGATTTCCTTGCTATTAAAGGAGGTTCAAATGGAGGATTATTAGTTGGAGCTACAATGACTCAACGTCCTGATTTAATGAAAGTAGCTTTACCTGCAGTTGGAGTGTTAGATATGTTGCGTTACCATACATTTACAGCTGGAGCTGGATGGGCGTATGACTATGGAACATCTGAAGATAGCAAAGAAATGTTTGATTATTTAAAAGGATATTCTCCTCTTCATAATGTGAAAGAGATTGCTTATCCTGCAACGATGGTTACTACTGGAGATCACGATGATAGAGTTGTACCTGCACACAGTTTTAAATTTGCTGCTACGTTACAAGAGAAGAACAAAGGAACTAACCCTATGTTAATCCGTATCGAAACAAATGCTGGTCATGGTGCTGGTAAGTCGATAGCGCAACAAATACAAGAGAATGTTGATCTACAAGCGTTCACTTTGTATAGTATGGGAATTAAAAAATTAAAATAATAGTAGATTTATTATAAACAGAAAAGCCGAGTTAATTAACTCGGCTTTTTTTTATTCGTATTTGTAATCTTTTACTCCCGCATTAATATCTGCTTCAATGAAGTTCTGTTCTGGTGGAATAGGACAAGAAAATTTAGGATTATAAACACAATATGGGTTATATGCTAAATTAAAGTTGATGATAATTTTGTCCCCTTCAGGTATTTGTAAATCTATATATCTTCCGCCTCCGTAAGATGTAACTCCAGAAGTTAAGTCTGTAAAAGGAAGAAATAAGTGTTTAGCATATTCTTTCTTTTCACGTAATGCTACATCTTGAAAAACATCAAGCTTGAAATTTTTATTGTTTAATGAAAAGTTTATCTCCCCATATTTTACATAAACAGGTTTTCTGTGCGTTGTAGTTGGCATTTCAAAAGGTTGTTCATCAGGAGTTCTTACTAATGCTCCTTCAATGACGAAGTCTTCAGAGATAGGGAAGTAGTCTAACGATTTAAACTTTTTAAGTGCATCTTTAGGAAGTGGAGATGACTTAGCATCACTAAATTCCTTATTTAAGTTTTTTTGAAATTGTTCAGCACGTGCTTCTTCTGATTGTTCATTGTTTGAGCAAGCTACTCCAACTAAGGCTAACATTGCCATAGCGATGAATTTTTTCATATTACTTTAGTGTTTGTGATTTGTAAATATACTATACTTTATTGAAGTAGGTATAAAGTAAAAGACTTGCCTATATATAGGCAAGTCTTTTATCTTTTTCTTAAGCAATTGTTTATTTTATATGGGCACGTAACATCCACGCTGCTTTTTCGTGTTCTTCCATTAATCCAATTAAGAAGTCAGCTGTTCCAGCATCATTAAGTTCTTCAATTGTTTCAATATTCTCTCTGATAAAGATAATAATGGCCTCGTGGTCTTTCGTTAAGTCTTTTATCCAAGAAGCACTATCATTTCCTTCATTGTCTCTTTCTTCAGTTAAATGAGTCAATCTAAGGTAGTCTTTTAATGAAGAAGGTGCGTAATGACCTAAATGGCGAATTCTTTCTGCTACAGCATCAATTCTTTCTTCTAATTCGTCATATTGTGTTTCAAAGAATAAATGCATCGCGTGAAAGTCGATGCCTTCAACGTTGTAATGTGCATTTCTTGTTTTTGTAAATAGTACAAACTCGTCAGCTAATAATTGTGATAAAATGTCTGTAATTGATTGACGAGCTTCCGGTGTAATTCCAATATTTGTTTTCATAGTTATTCATTTTTTTTGTTGATGTAAAATTACTTATTCAACAAGAAAATAGAAAGTGGTTTTAATCGAATAAAATTATTTAGCTATTGATAATGAATATGATATGATACGTTTTTTGGCATATAAGCAAAAAAAAAGGAGCTAAAATAGCTCCTTTAATTTATAAGGTGTAAACTGATTACTTTTTGAAAGCGTCAGCAGCATTTTTCAATGACTTCTTAGCTTCGTTAGCAGCTTCTTTAGTTTCTTCTACTTTTTTAGCAGCAGCTTCTTTAGTTTCTTCTACAGCTTTTTTAGCGTCTTCTACTTTTTCAGCAGCAGCTTCTTTAGTTTCTTCTACAGCTTTTTTAGCATCTTCTACTTTTTCAGCAGCAGCATCTTTAACGTCTTCTACAGCTTGTTTAGCATCTTCAGTAGCTTCAGTAGCTTTGTTAGCTAATTTTTCAGCTTCTTCTTTTGCAGCTTTAGTAGCGTCTTCTAATTTAGCTTTAGCTTCGTCCCAAGTTTGTTGAGCAGCGTCTAATGCTTTTTGTGCTTCTTCTTTAGCTTTTTCGTCTCCAGCAGTAGCAGCAGCTTCTACAGCTTTTTTAGCTTCTTCTAATTTAGCTTCAGCTTCTTTAGTAGCGTTTTCAAAAGAACTTAAGTCAGCAGTAGCTTCAACTTGAGCTCCTTCTTCTGCTTTAGTGTCTTTACATGATGTAGCAAATAACATCCCAACAACGGCCAATGATAACAATAATTTTTTCATAGTAATTTATTTTAAAATATATATTTGTTCAAAGTTATTAAAAAATATAATTATTATAAAATTTGTATCAAAAAATAATTATACTTCTCTATTTCTCTATTTCTCTATTTTTTAGTGCTTTTCTCTACTTTTTTTAAATTGAGTGGGCCAAATCCATTGACATATCTTGTTATAATTTGTTTTCGTTTAGTGATATATGGCCCTGAATTTGTTGCCTTGTATTTTCGTGGGTTCGGTAAAATAACAGCAATTCCTGCGGCTTCAGTAGGTGTCAATTTGTTTGCATCTTTTTTATACCAGTGTTTAGCTGCTGCTTGTGCACCATAAACTCCATTTCCCATTTCTATGCTATTGAGGTATACCTCTAAGATACGTTCTTTAGACCATAAAAGCTCGATTAAAACTGTAAAATATGCTTCAAAGCCTTTTCTGATATAACTCCTCCCTGGCCATAGAAAAACATTTTTAGCTGTTTGTTGAGAAATAGTACTACCTCCTTTAATACGTTTGCCTTTCTCGTTATTTTTCATTGCTTTTTCAATGGCTTTAAAATCAAAACCATTGTGTTTTAAGAAATGACCATCTTCACTTGCAATTACTGCTTTTTGGAGGTTGACGCTTATTTTGTCAATTGAAACCCATTTGTGTTCAAGTTTAATTTCTTTGTCATCTTTCACTTGTTCATATACTCTAATAAACATTAATGGAGTAAATGGAATTGGAACAAACCTGAAAAAGATTACTGAAAAAATACTAAGTCCGAAAAAAAGAAGTAATATTTTGAAAATGAATCTTGTAAGTCTTCGTAGCATACCTAAATGGGCGTTTTAAAAATCGGACAAAAGTAATTAAAATTACAACTGTTTGATAAAAATACGAATAAAAAAAAACTCACTATAATTAGTGAGTTTTTTCTGTATTTAAAATAAGTAATAAGAGGGAAATAAATTCTCTTTTCTCTCTAAATTATTGAGGATTGGTAGTCCACAGCGATGCTGTTTTAACCATGGCTCTTCTTGGTAATCTCAATGTTGCAACAATTAATTCTGCAAAATCTTCTGGTTGTAAAATGTGGTCAGGATTACCATCTGTTAATCCTAATTCAATAGACATATCTGATGCAATTGTACTTGGTGTCAATGTACATACACGAATATTGTTTTTACGAACCTCTTTCATTAATGATTCAGATAAACCGATAACGGCAAACTTAGAAGCTGAATATGCAGATGTTGTTGCATTTCCATTTAACCCTGCTGTAGAAGCTACGTTAAAGATATCTCCTTCGTTTTTATCTATTAAATGTGGTAATACTTCTCTTGTAACGTTGTAAACTCCCATAACATTTGTTAATAAGATTTCTTCCCAACGTTCTGCTGGCATATCAGTAAATTTACCGAACTCAGAGATACCTGCATTGTTTACTAAAATATCTACACCACCTAATCTTTCGATTACTGCAGCGATTTCACTTTTTACTTTTGCTTTATCTGTTACATCAAAAACGGCATAAGTAGCTTTCACTCCTAATGCTTCAATTTCTTTTACAGTTGCTTGAAGAGTCTTTTCATTTCGTCCTGTAATTGCAACGTCAATTCCTTCTTGTGCAAATGCTATTGCTGTAGCTTTTCCTAGTCCTCTTCCTCCTCCAGTAATAATTGCTTTTTTTCCTTGTAAATTCTTCATATTCGTGCTTTTTGGTAAATATAAATAAAAACCGATGTTTAAAGTGTTTAATAAATGTTAACCTTATTGCAATTGGATAGCATTTTCAATCGCATTCCATAATTTGTAACGTTTTACTAATGCTTGTTTAGATACTCTAACTACATCTTCCCATTTCTGAGTGTCTGTACCACAAAGTTCTACAATCATTTGCATTGCCATTGGTCCGTGCTCATCACCATCAAGTTCAATGTGTCTTTCAAAGTAATAAACAAGTTTTGTTAAGTCTGTTTCTGGGAAGTTCGCTTGGAAACCACGTAAGATTTCAGTGAACATCGCAGGAATTAAATCTTCTCTCCCGAATGTAAAAGCAGCTGCAATTTCGTGTGTTTGCCCTCTTTCAATTACATCAAATGTAAAGTGTAAGAATTCTTTAATATTTTCGTCAAGTGCTGTATTGTCAATTGCCTCTGTGATTGGCATACCTTTTTTAAGAGTAGTAATCAATGCTTCAATAGCTGTTGTATCAGCTTTAGCTGCGTGCATTGAATCTAAATACATTTCAAAATGACTTAAACGACTTCCGTCCATTGCTAAGTCAGATTCTTCAGCAAGTACAATTTCATTAATTAGATAACGCGTTTGTGGATGCTCTGAAGCAAACCAAGGCGTTGTTGTGCAAGTCAACTTTTGTTGAAGTGCTTTTAATAATGACATAAAATCCCAAACTGCATATACGTGTCCTTCCATGAAAGCACATAAGTTCGGAATAGTTTTAATTTTACCATATAATGGATGTTGAAGAAGAGCATTTCTTTCCTCAGCAATCTGTGCGTTAATTTCTTGAATAGTCATTCTGATAATATTTTACGCAAAATTAAAAAAGCTTCTCCATTAAGAGAAGCTCTTTTGATAAACTTTATCTATTTTAATGTTTTTTATTTAAATGCAGGGAAACCAGTTACATCCATTCCTGTTATTAACAAGTGAATATCGTGTGTTCCTTCATAAGTAACTACTGATTCTAAATTCATCATATGACGCATAATTGAGTATTCACCAGTAATTCCCATTCCTCCTAACATCTGACGGGCATCACGTGCAATGTCTAATGCCATGGCTACGTTGTTTCTCTTAGCCATTGATATCTGAGCGGTAGTTGCTCTTCCTTCATTTCTAAGAACACCCAAACGCCAAGTTAGTAATTGTGCTTTTGTGATTTCAGTAATCATTTCAGCTAATTTTTTTTGTTGTAATTGTGTTGCTCCAATCGGTTTGTCAAATTGAACGCGTTCTTGTGAATATCTCAAGGCAGTGTCATAACAATCCATTGCAGCACCAATAGCTCCCCAAGCAATACCATAACGAGCTGAATCAAGACAACCAAGTGGTGCTCCTAATCCAGATTTATTTGGTAATAGGTTTTCTTTTGGAACTTTTACGTTGTCAAAAATTAACTCTCCTGTTGCAGAAGCTCTTAATGACCATTTATTGTGTGTTTCAGGAGTTGAAAAACCTTCCATTCCTCTTTCAACGATTAACCCGTGTATTCTTCCTTCTTCATTTTTAGCCCAAACTACTGCAATATCAGCGAAAGGAGCATTTGAGATCCACATTTTGGCTCCATTTAAAAGATAGTGGTCTCCCATATCTTTAAAATTAGTAATCATACCTCCTGGATTAGAACCATAATCTGGTTCTGTTAATCCAAAACATCCAATGAATTCTCCAGAAGCAAGTTTTGGTAAGTATTTATTGCGTTGGTCTTCATTACCATATTTCCAAATAGGATACATAACTAAAGAAGATTGCACAGATGAAGTTGAACGGATTCCAGAATCTCCTCTTTCAATTTCTTGCATAATTAAACCATAAGAAATTTGGTCTAACCCAGCACCTCCGTACTCTGTTGGTATATAGGGACCAAAACCACCTATTTCTGCTAATCCAGGTACAAGGTGTTTTGGAAATTCAGCTCTTTGAGCAAAGTCTTCTATAACAGGTGAAACTTCTTTTTTTACCCATGCTCTTGCTGTATCACGGATAAGTTTGTGTTCCTCTGTTAATAAATCGTCTAATAAGTAATAGTCAGGTGCTTGAAACAAGTCTGGTCTCATAATGTTTTTTGGTTTATTGGTTGAGAAACAAAAATAACTATATTTTGAATATATGCAACTTTTGTAACGATAACCTATGCTTATGATAAGGTGTTTAATTTGATTTTAGAAGACATTTATTTATTGAGAAATCAAAGGGGGTATATAAAACAACAAGTTTTATCTAAAGAAAAAGGCTGTTTCATTTCATATGAAATGAAACAGCCTAATTTTAATTATAGTTATAAACTTGATTGAATAATTTTTCTAATATTATCTGCTTTCCCCATAGAGTAATAGTGAATAATAGGCAAGCCTGCTTGTATGAGTTCTTTGGACTGTTGAACACACCATTCTATTCCTATTTGACGAATAGCTGCGTTATCTTTTGCTTTTAAAACTTCTGCTACCAACTCGTCTGGTAAGTCAACTTTAAAACGATGAGGTAATAAGTTCAATTGATTTAAAGTTGCCAATGGCTTTAATCCAGGAATGATAGGGGCGTCAATCCCAATTTCTCTACAACGCTTAACAAACTCAAAGAATTTAGCATTGTCAAAAAACATTTGAGTGACAATGTATTCAGCTCCATTGTCTATTTTTTGTTTTAAAAACTTTAAGTCCGTATCAAAGTTAGGTGCCTCCATATGTTTTTCAGGATATCCTGCAACACCAATACAGAAGTCTGTCTTACTTGTGTTTTCAAGCTCTGGGTCTAAGTAAATACCATTGTTCAAATCTGATATTTGAGAAACTAACTCGGAAGCATATTTGTTTCCTTTTGGTTCTGCTTTGAAATAGGTTTCATTTTTTACAGCATCTCCTCTTAACGCAACAACATTGTCAATTCCCAAAAAGTCTAAGTCAATTAAAAAGTTCTCTGTATCTTCTTTTGTAAAACCACCACAAAGAATATGTGGAACAGCATCTATCTTAAACTTATTTTGAATAGCTGAACAAATACCAACGGTACCGGGGCGTTTTCTAACAACTCTTTTTTCCCATAACCCATTGCCCGCATCTTTGTATTCGTACTCTTCTCTGTGATAAGTTACATCTATAAAAGGGGGATTAAACTCCATTAACGGCTCTATAGAATCAAAGATTCCTTTTATGTTTTGACCTTTTAATGGAGGCAATACTTCAAATGAAACTTGTGTTTTTCCTTTTGCGTTTTTTATGTGTTCTGTTACTTTCATAGTTAGTTTGGTATTAAATTCTTGTTTTGGGCTAAGTTGGGGGCAAGCCATTTTTCAGCATCTTCTACTGAGATATTTCTTCTATTTGCATAATCTTGCAATTGATCCTGTTCTATTTTTCCTAAACCAAAGTATCTACTTTGAGGGTGAGCAAAATAGTAACCCGAAACAGCTGCTGCAGGAAACATAGCGTAACTCTCGGTTAGCTTTACACCAATTTCTTGTTCTACTTGTAGCAGTTCCCAAATCGTTCCTTTCTCAAGGTGGTCCGGACAAGCTGGATATCCTGGAGCTGGTCTTATACCTTGGTAGTGTTCTTTGATTAGTTCTTCGTTAGATAACTCCTCTGTTTGAGCATATCCCCAAATTTCCTTTCTTACCTTGTGGTGTAGAAATTCAGCAAATCCTTCAACTAATCTATCGGCTAATGCTTTAACCATAATTGCATTGTAATCATCTAAGTCATTTTCATAAGCTTTGGCAATTTCATCTACTCCAAATCCAGTTGTTACACAAAAAAGACCGATATAATCTTGTAATCCTGTTTCTTTTGGAGCAATAAAGTCTGCTAAAGCAATATTGGGTGCTTTGACATTTTTTAATGACTGCTGGCGCAATGTTAATAGGGTGTTGATAACTTCTCCTTTTTCATTAGACACTTCTATATCATCGTCATTCACTTGGTTTGCTGGAAATATTCCAATAATTCCCTTGGCTTCAAACCAGCGTTCTTGGATGATTTTATCTAACATCACTAAGGCGTCTTCATAGAGTTGTGTGGCTGTTTCTCCAACGACTTCATCTTCTAAAATAGCTGGAAACTTTCCAAATAATTGCCAAGAACGAAAGAAGGGAGCCCAATCTATAAATGGCAATAGCTCATCTAATTCTACAGATACTTGTTGTGTACCTATAAAGTTTGGTTGAACAATATCTTCTTGTTTCCACTCAATTTTAAACTTATTAGCTCTTGCTTGCTTTAAGGTAACATAGCTCTTATCTCTTGCTCTGCCTAAGTAGTCTTGTCGTAGTTTATTATATTCTTCTTTTAAAGAGGATTTAAACTCTTCTTTTATTTCTTTTTGTAGTAATTGATTGACAGTTGTAACTGAACGAGAAGCGTCGTGAACGTGAACAACACAATTGTTATACTCAGGGGCAATCTTTACTGCTGTGTGTACTCTTGAAGTTGTTGCGCCTCCGATCATAATGGGCACGTTACAGTCTATTTTGTTTAATTCTTTTGCCAAGTGAACCATCTCGTCTAAAGAGGGGGTAATAAGGCCGCTTAACCCAATTACATCAACATTTTCTTTTATGGCTGTTTCAATGATTTTTTCTGGAGAGACCATTACACCTAAATCCACAATCTCATAATTGTTACAGGCTAAGACAACAGCTACTATATTCTTTCCAATATCGTGCACATCACCACGTACGGTTGCCATCAGTATTTTCCCTGCGTTACCCGTAGAGGCTGTAGCATTTAAACGTTTACTTTCTTCAATATAGGGAAGGAGGTAAGCCACTGCTTTTTTCATTACTCGAGCAGATTTGACAACTTGAGGTAAAAACATCTTTCCAGCTCCAAATAAATCACCTACTACATTCATTCCGGTCATTAAATAACCTTCAATAACCTTGATAGGTTGGTCAACACTTAATCTTGCTTCTTCAACATCCACTTCAATGTAGGTTTCAACACCTTTCACAAGAGAGTGTGTCAATCGCTCTTGAATAGTACCAGCGCGCCATTCTTCAATTTTTTGAGTTGAGGTATTACTTGTTACATCAGATTTGATGCTTTCTGCAAAGTCTAATAGTCTTTCAGTTGCGTCGTCTTTTCTGTTTAACAATACGTCTTCTACATATCTCATTAAATCAGGATCAACTTCATCGTATATCTCTAACATTTCAGGATTAACGATTCCCATATTCATTCCATTTTGAATAGCGTGGTATAGAAAGGCAGCGTGCATAGCTTCACGTACTTTATTATTACCACGAAAGGAAAAGGAAACGTTACTTACACCACCACTTACATTGGCATAAGGAAGGTTTTCCCGAATCCATTTCGTCGCATTAAAAAAGTCCAATGCATTGTTGTTGTGTTCCTCCATTCCTGTTGCAACCGGGAATATATTAGGGTCAAAGATTATATCCTGAGGGGGAAAGCCTACTTCATTAACCAAGATATCATACGAGCGTTTACAGATTTCAATTCTTCTTTCGTAAGAATCAGCTTGTCCATTTTCATCAAAAGCCATTACGACTGAGGCAGCACCATAACGTCTAATTAATTTAGCGTGTTCAATAAATAATGCTTCTCCTTCTTTTAAGCTAATAGAATTGACAATTGCTTTTCCTTGTACCACTCGCAATCCAGCCTCAATAATCTCCCATTTGGAACTATCAATCATAATTGGAACTTTTGCAATATCAGGTTCTGATGCTATTAAGTTTAGAAAGTTAGTCATACAGTGTACACCGTCTAACAAACCTTCATCCATATTTATGTCTATAATTTGTGCTCCACCTTCTACTTGTTCACGTGCAACAGCAAGTGCTTCGTCAAACTTCTCTTCTTTGATTAAACGAAGAAAACGTCGTGACCCCGTAACATTAGTACGTTCGCCAATATTGATAAAGTTAGCTTCAGCAGTTACGTAGAGTGGTTCAAGTCCAGATAACGCTAAAACTGGTTTAGAGGTGCTTTTAGGAAATGCCTTACGTGCACTTTGATTTTCTTCTACTGCCTCGGCAATTAACTTAATGTGATCTGGTGTAGTACCACAGCATCCACCAATAATTTGTACTAAGTTTTGACTTAGAAAACTATTGATTAACGCTCTCATTTCTTCCGGTGTTTCGTCGTATTCACCAAAAGCATTTGGCAATCCAGCATTTGGATGTGCAGAAATATTTACAGCCGTATGTTGTGATAATTGTTTGACATAGGGCTCTAATTGTTCTGCTCCCAAAGCACAGTTAAATCCGATACTTAATAAAGGAATATGCGAAATTGAGATTAAGAAAGCTTCTACTGTTTGTCCTGATAAAGTACGTCCAGAAGCATCAGTAATTGTTCCCGAAATC
Source organism: Myroides phaeus (assembly GCF_009799805.1). Classification (NCBI taxonomy): domain Bacteria; kingdom Pseudomonadati; phylum Bacteroidota; class Flavobacteriia; order Flavobacteriales; family Flavobacteriaceae; genus Myroides; species Myroides phaeus. Next base: position 685,166 of record NZ_CP047050.1, on the reverse strand, counting down.
ATAATCGGAATATCAATATTTCTTTCTGTACGTATCTCGTCTAAAGCAAATAAAGCTGCTTTTGCATTCAGAGTATCAAAGATTGTTTCTACTAATAATAAATCGCAACCTCCATCTAATAAAGCTTCTGCTTGTTGTTTGTAAGCTACACGCAATTCTTCAAAGGTAATTGCACGATAGCCCGGATTATTAACATCGGGTGATAAACTCGCTGTTTTGTTGGTTGGACCAATAGCTCCAGCTACAAAACGTGGTTTGTCAGGAGTTAATGCTTCAACTTCATCAGCAACTTCTCTTGCAATTTTTGCCGACTGATAGTTTAATTCATACACAAGGTCTTCCAAGTGATAATCGGCCATTGCAATGGTTGTGCCTGAGAAAGTATTAGTAGATAGTATGTCCGCTCCGGCTAAAAGATATTTTCGATGAACTTCTTTTACAGCTTCAGGTTGAGTTATAGACAACAAGTCATTGTTTCCTTTAAGAGAATGTGCAAAATCAGCAAAGCGCTCTCCTCTAAAGTCTTCTTCCGTAAACTGATATGCCTGCAACATTGTACCCATTGCTCCATCAAGTACCAATGTTCTTTCTTTTAGCAGTTCTCTAATATCCGTTTTGGTTAGTATTGTTGACATAATTCTTCTTTTTTTTCGTTCTTCATTTGTTCCTTTTTGATTTTACTTTGCACGAAGTGCTTGGTCTAAATCACTGATAATATCTTTTACATTTTCTAATCCCACAGACAGACGAATCAGGTTATCTGTAATACCTGTAGCAATTTTTTCTGCCGGAGGAACCTTACTATGGGTTGTAGAAGCGGGGTGGGTAACAATTGTTCTGCTATCTCCTAAGTTGGCAGAACAACTACATAACTTTACGGCATTGATGAAGTTTCGACCTGCATCTAATCCTCCTTTAATGCCGAAAGCAATAATATTACCTCCTTGTTTCATTTGCTTCTTAGCCATTTCATATTGTGGATGACTTGGAAGAAACGGGTATTTAATAAATTCTACGTTAGGGTTCTTTTCTAAAAATTGTGCAATAGCTAATGCATTTTCACAATGTCTATCTACGCGTACGGCAAGTGTTTCTAAGCTTTTTGATAGTATCCAAGCATTAAAAGGTGAGATTGCTGTTCCAATTGTACGGGCAAATAGATATATCTTTTGGATGAGGTCTTTATTGCCAACTGTTACCCCTCCACAAACTCTCCCTTGTCCATCAATTAACTTTGTTGTTGAATGAACCACAAGATCTGCACCAAAATCAATAGGATTCTGTAGATATGGTGTTGCAAAGGTGTTATCAACAATAAAGATTAAGTTGTGTTTTTTTGCAACTTCTCCTAATAAAGCTAAATCTAAAATATCTACACCAGGGTTAGTTGGACTCTCAGCAAATAGTATTTTAGTATTTGGTTGTATTAAGCTTTCTACAATTGCAACTTCACTGGTATCAAAGTAGCTTGTTGTTACTCCCCATTCTGGAAAAAGGTTACTTAGTAGTGACCTTGTAGAACCAAATATGTTTGAACAAGAAATAACGTGGTCTCCGGTTTTTAGTAAAGGAAACAAACTACAATAAATGGCCGCCATCCCTGTAGCGAAAGCATAACCTGCTTCTGCTTTTTCAAATAAACATATCTTATCTACTAATTCTGTTTGGTTGGGATTAGTAAATCGAGAGTAAGAGTGTTGCACAATTTCATCTGCAAATACGGCTCTCATATTTTCTGCATCATCAAAGACAAAGCTTGATGTCAAGTAAAGTGGGGCAGAGTGCTCGTTAAATTGACTTCTCTCTATTTGGGTCCGGATGGCTTGTGTTTCAAAACAAAACTCATTGTTGGGGGTAGTTGTACTCATTTTTTAGTTTTTGGGGTATGGGGTAGTTTATGAAAAAGGTTTACAGCTGTTAACTATAAACCGTTAGCCGTCTTTTTATTTGTCAGCAAGTCTTAGTATATCTCCAAATACTCCTCTTGCTGTAACTGATGCACCAGCACCAGCACCTTGAATAATAATTGGATTCTCTCCGTAGCTTTCTGTGTAGATTTCAAACAAACTGTCAGAACCTTTTAACTGACCTAAGGCTGAATTAGTAGGTACTTCTACCAATTTAGTTTCTAAAATGCCTTTGTCTTTTTGTAAATCTCCTGATAGTTCTCCTACATATCTCAACACAGTGTTTGGCTTTAGACCTTCTTTTATTTTGTCGAAATAAGGGTTTAGCTTTTCTAAACTTTGTAAGAATGTTGGCGTATCTATTGTTTGTAAATCTGTAGGAATTAGGTTCTGAATGTTTATTTCTTCAAATTCATTTTGTAAGTCTAATTCTCTGGCTAAGATTAATAGTTTACGACCTACATCGTTTCCAGATAAATCTTCTCTTGGATCAGGTTCTGTAAAGCCTTTGTCAATAGCTTCTTTTAATACAGCACTAAAAGGGCGGTCTTCTACAGAATATGTGTTGAATATGTAACTTAAACTACCTGAGAATACACCTTTTATCTTTGTTATGTTTTCGCCTGATAGGTGTAATAACTTAATTGTATCGATTAACGGTAATCCTGCGCCTACGTTGGTTTCGTATAAATACTCTTTGTGATTTGCTTTTAAGGTATCTCGCAATTGTTTGTAAAAATCATAAGAGATGGTATTTCCAATTTTATTAGAAGAGATAAGGTCAAAGCCATTTTCAACTAATGGAATATAGTTTTTTACAAATTCGCCAGAAGCCGTATTGTCAATAGCAATTAAATTCTCTAAGTGATTTTGATTTGCAAAGTCAACAACATCTTTAATTGTGTAAGGAATGCTATTGCTTACAAGTTGATCTCTCCAATTTTCCGTAATTCCATTGTCTGATAATAAGACTTTCTTAGAGTTTCCAATCGCAAAGATGTTCAAGGCAATATTCTTTTTAGCAGCAATTGACTCAGCAGATTGTAGTACTTGGTCAATTAAAGTACCACCTACAAGTCCGTGTCCAAATACAGCAATGTTTATTTTTTTAGCGATACCAAATATTTGTCCGTGAATTACATTGAGTGCTTTCTTAGCTTCTTCTTTTCGAACTACTAAACTCACGTTTTTACCTGTTACTGTATTGTTGAAAAGAATAGGAACAATTTTATTTTTAACTAAGGCTGCATAGGGTTTGTCAAAGGTGCTTAAGTCTTGTCCGATGATTGAAATAACAGCAATGTCTTTTAGGATAGAAATACGGTTTACGTCTTTTGTGTAGAAGTCATTTTGAAACTCTTTCTGTAGTGCTTCAGCTGCTAATTCAGCGTCTTGTGCTTCAACAATAAAACCTAATCCTCTTTCAGAAGAACCTTGTGAAATAACACCAACGCTTATTTCTTCATTAGCTAAGGCTGTAAATACTCTTGCATCTACTCCTGCAATTCCTAATAATCCTCTTCCTTCAAATTGAATTAATGCTACATCAGATTGTACGGAAAGAGATTTAATTCCTTGTATTGTTTGTTTACCAGAAATTAATGTACCTGTACTTTGAGGGTTTAATGTGTTTAATATTCTTAACGGAATATTGTTTTCAACAAGAGGCAATATTGTTTTTGCGTGTAAAATGGAAGCACCAAAATTGGCTAACTCATTAGCTTCATCAAAGTGTAATTCTTCAATTTTCTGAGCACTCTTTACCCAATCTGGATTAGCAGTGTAAATTCCATCTACGTGAGTGTAGTTTTGCAATTCATCAGCGTTAGTGAAATTGGCTAATAATGCAGCAGAGTAATTACTTCCATTTCGTCCTAATGTTACTGTTTCTCCTTTTTCGGTAGAACCAATAAAACCAGTTACAACAGCAATAGTATTTTGATCTAACGATTTAAAATAAGCTTGTGTTTTTTCTTTTGATAGTTCTTCATTGGCTTGTGCGCTTCCGAAATTGTTATCTGTTATAAAAAATTGGCGACTATCAACAGCCAGTGCTTTGAAGCCTCTGTCGATCAATTGTTTCGCCAATATTTTACTTGAAATAACTTCTCCTTGTGCAAGTACTTGGTCTTTAATTTTTAAGTTGTAATCTTCAATTAAAGAAACCCCTTCATATAATTTGTTCAATACATCAAGCTCTGTTTTAATATCTGCTAATTGGTGATAGCTTCTATTTTTAAAAGCTTCAAAGACAGTATTGTAGTCTTGTTGTGTTTTGGCTAATTCTAATATATTTTCCAATGTATCTGTTGTATCTCCAATAGCAGAAACAACAATAGTGATACGTCCTTGGTTTGCTTTGTCTGTAATGATGTTAATTACATTGTCAAAAGCTTGTCCTGATGCAAGGGATTTCCCTCCAAACTTTAATACTTTCATTTTATGCTGATTTAAAATATGTCTGTTAATAAATGGTTTAATTGTTCGTATTCTATCAAAAAGGCATCGTGTCCGTGTATTGATTGAATCTCTTTGAACGCTATATTCTTTTTATGTTTTTTAATGCGTTCTACAATTTGTTTTTGTTCTGTATTGGTGAACATATAGTCACTGTCAACTGCTATACTTAGAATGTTTGTGGAGCTTTGTTTTGCAAACTGTTCTAACGTTTCTTCTGTTAAGTGATGTCCTATTGTTTTTAATAGGTGATTCATTAACTTATAAGAAGACAGAGCAAAGCGATTATTCAATGTTTTTCCGTGGTACTTTAACCAACTTTCTATTGCGTATTGTTCTTCTTGTTCTTTAATCTGATTGTTGAACTTCAACTGAAGAGAAGCAGGTGTACGATATAAAAGCATAGCGTGCATTCTGGCATCTTCAATAGGATTTGCTGAGTTAGTTAGAATACTGTCTTGCACTAAAGCATTGCCAATAAGCCAATCCGATGCTCGTATACTTGTAGCAATAGGAATTAAATGTTGTATTGCATTTGGCTTTTGCAATGCCATTTCCCAAGCGATACTACCACCTAAACTACCACCAACTACAGCGTATAAGTTATCAACACCTATTATTTGTAAACCTTTCCAAAACAGATCAGCTATTAGCTGGGTTGTGATTATTTTATAATCAGTGATTAGATGGGATGGATTTTGATTATAACCATTACCAGGTATGTCAAAAGCAATAACAGTATAGCGGTTTAGGTCAATTACTTGATTTGTTCCCACTAAGCTTTTCCACCAGCCATTTTCACCACTCACATCACTATTTCCTGTCAAAGCGTGGTTTATCACTACAATTGGAGCTGTATGTAGTGGTTGCCCAAAAACTTGGTAGGTTAACGTAAAGTCTTGTGTTCTGGCGTTTGGTAAAACGTAGTTGGTTAATGTTATTTCTTTTAAGCTATTCATTGTAAATGGTCTTTATAGTTTTGCTAATGCTTGCTCTATATCTTTTAATAAGTCTTCTGTTTCTTCTAAGCCGATGGATAATCGGATTAAACTTTTTGATATTCCTGCTTTCTCTTTAATGGCTGTAGGAACAGATCCGTGAGACATTTTATAGGGATAATTACTTAAGCTTTTAATTCCTCCTAAGCCCTCTGTTAAGGTGAATTGTTGTAGGCTTTTAATCAATTTAAACGCAGCTTTTTCTGTGTTTTCTTTTAAATCAAAACTTATAACACCTCCGAAGTATTTCTGTTGTTTTTTAGCTAATTCGTGTCCTTCGTGTGTTGGTAAACCTGGATAATAAATGTTGTTTATTTTTGGATGTGTGCTGAGGTATTCTGCTATTTTTTGAGCATTTTCAGAATATCCTTTGTATCGCAATAGCAAGGTTTCAATGCCGCGAATCGTTAGAAAGCTATCAAATGGACTTAGGATTGCACCTGTGGCGTTTTGGTGAAACTTGATTGTTCTTCCCAACTCTTCTGTTTTGGTTATTACTAATCCTGCAACTACGTCTGAATGTCCTGCGATGTATTTTGTAGCACTGTGAATTACTATGTCAGCTCCTAAGTCAAGAGGCTTCTGTGCGATTGGTGTTGCAAACGTATTGTCAACGCATAGTAACACTTTTGCTTCTGTTGCTATTTTAGCAATTGCCTGAATATCTGAAATGCGCAATGTTGGATTTGTGGGACTTTCAATCCAAATGATTTTGGTATTAGCTGTAATAGCATCTTTTACATTTTGTGCATTTGTCGTATCAACGTAAGTTGTTTTAATCCCAAACTTGGCATATACATCATTTAATAATCTATAAGTGCCCCCATAAATATTAGCTACTGCAATTACTTCGTCATTGGTAGAAAGCGTTTTAAATATGGCATCAATTGCCGCTAAACCACTTCCGAAAGCAAATCCATTTGTACCATTTTCTAAGGATGCAACTAAGTTCTCAAGCACTTGTCTTGTCGGATTATTAGTACGAGAGTAATCAAAACCTTTGTTTACTCCAGGAGCTTCTTGAGCAAATGTTGTTGTTTGATAAATTGGAACCGCAATAGCACCGGTATGAGGATCAATAGGAATATTATTTAATATGTCAGTTTGGGTACTCATAAATTATAGTTTTTTAAATACGTTTTTCAAATCAGTTTTCAGGTCTTCAATATTTTCAATACCAACAGAAAGTCTAATTAAATCAGGAGAAACACCTGTTGCTTTTTGTTCGTTTACGCTTAGTTGTTGGTGAGTAGTAGAAGCAGGGTGAATAATCAATGACTTAGTATCTCCGATATTAGCAAGCAAAGAGAAAAGAACCGTTTCATTTGCTACTTTTTTAGCGGCTTCAAATCCTTTTTTCAATCCGAAAGTAACCACACCACTTTGTCCTTCTGGAAGATATTTCTTTGCTAAGTCGTAATAAGGACTTGATTTTAAACCAGGGTAATTAACCCAAGCTACTTCTTCTTGTTTTTCTAACCATTCAGCTAATTCAAGTGCATTTTCACTGTGTTTTTTAATTCTGATAGGTAAGGTTTCTAATCCTTGAATGATTTGAAAAGCATTGAAAGGACTTAATGCAGCACCCAAATCTCTTAATCCCTCAACTCTTACTTTAGCAATGAATGCGGCATTTCCAAGTGCTTCGTGGTAGATTAATCCGTGGTATCCTGGTGAAGGTTCTGTAAATTCGGGGAATTTACCACTGCTCCAGTCGAATGTTCCAGCGTCAATGATTGCGCCTCCTAAAGATGTCCCGTTTCCAGTAATGTATTTTGTAAGAGAGTGAATCACAATGTTTGCTCCGTGTTCAATAGGTCTAAGTAGAGAAGGTGAAGCAACTGTATTATCAACGATTAACGGAATTTTAAACTCTTTTGCAATTTTAGAAACTGCCTGTATATCGATAATGTCAAGTTTTGGGTTTCCTAAGCTTTCAATGAATATTGCCTTTGTATTTGGCAAAATATTTTTCTTGAAGTTTTCAATGTCAGAAGAATCTACGAAAGTTGTATTGATTCCAAAGCGTGGTAATGTAACATTGAAAAGGTTGTAAGTTCCACCATATAAACTGCTTGATGATACAATGTGGTCGCCTGCTTTTAATAATGTAAGTAGAGCAGTTGAAATTGCCGCTGCTCCCGATGAGGTTACTACAGCTCCGATCCCACCTTCTAAAGCGGCTAATCTTTTTTCAAGAATATCATTCGTCGGATTGTTTAATCTTGTATAGATATAAGCAGGGATTGACAAGTTAAATGCTCCTGCTGCGTGATCTGCGTTTTCAAATACGTAAGATGATGTTTGGTAAATCGGTACAGCTCTTGTTCCTGCTGTTGCTTGTACATCGTGTCCTGCGTGTAATGCCTGTGTTGAAAAATTGAAGTTGCTCATAATTTTGTGTTTTATATGTTTTTTAAAAAAAGTTGTTGTAAAAAAAAAGTCCTTTCAGCAATTGCCGAAAGGACTCAAAGTTTTAGTTATCTATTTGAACGATACTAACTCGGTGACTTTAGGCAATAGGAGGGCGTGAACATCATCATGTTCATCATCATCATTGCCATCATCATTGTGTTAGTATTGAAAATCATTGTATTATATTTATTCTAATTATATACTGTTTGGATTAAATCAAAAAAAAAGCCCTTGTAATTTACAAGGGCTTTTTAATGTTATTATATATTTTGGATTATGCAAATAACAAGCCCTGCGGATTTCTCCACATCATCATCATAGCTTGCATATTTGTTAATCTTAAATTCATATCTTTTTATCTCTATTTGATGGAACAAATATCAAAAAAATAAATTAATAAAAGCAAAGTTTTTTTGTTTTTTTTTACATTTTTAAATAAAAATCTTTCACAAGTGCCGTAAATTCAGGGGTATACACGTGTCTGTCAATTTCGATTATTAACTCATCTAAAGGGATTTTATCAATAAATGTTCTTGAAAAAGCAATAAGACTACGTTTAATTTCGGCGTCTTTATGTCCTCTTACACGCGTAACTTTCATTGGATAAATACCAAACTCTGCTGCTAAGTGTATTAATTTATCTTCTTCTTTAGCAGGAATAATTACACTGAAGATACCTTTTTCAGATAAGAAAAATTCTACTGCCTCTATTAGTAAATCAAAAGGGAGAGCATCTTGAAAACGAGCAGTATCTCTTTGAGCATCGTTAGAAAGTACATCTTCACTAAAGAAAGGAGGATTGGAAATAATTAAATCGTATTCTTCGTCAATTTCAGTAGCGAATTGCTCTAATCCTGCGTGGTAACAGAAAAGTCTATCTCCCCAAGGGCTATTTTCGAAGTTGTTAATAGCTTGTTCGTGAGCAGCTTCATCTATTTCAACACCGTCTATTTGTTCTGCATCCGTACGTTGTGCCATCATTAAAGCAAGTAAGCCTGTACCTGAACCAATATCTAAAATAGCGTAAGGATTATTGTCAACAGGAGTCCATGCGCCAAGTAAAACACCGTCAGTGCCTACTTTCATAGCACATTTATCTTGTTCAATAGTAAATTGTTTGAATTTAAACATTTAGAAGTGATTATAATTATAGTGTCAAAAGTACGAAAAAGGAAGAGGGTATCAATAAAAAAAGCGTCTGTAAAGTACACTTTACAGACGCTTTAGGTATTTTATATCTTTAAAGAAAAGAATATTATTTATTCAAATATAAGTCTAATAATCCATCAGGGATATTAAGTACTAATTTCTTATTCTCACGATCAACAAGTTTGATGAACTGATCAATCATAGGAACTAAAACTTGAGTTCCGAAGTGATCTATTTCAAAAAGAGCTTGATAGTTACTATCGTTAACTCTAATAAGTTTTCCTACATTACCAAGCTTAGTATCTTCTACATCAAACCCTGTAATTTCGTGGTAGTAAAACTTATTTCCTTCAAGTTTTGGCAACATTGAAAGAGGAAGATATAGTTCAGAATTAATTAATTGATCTGCATCCTCTTCAGAATTACAGTCTTCAAATTTAACTCTTAAAAAATCGCTTTTATGCAATGAAGCTTCTTTAATAAAAAAAGGAATCAGTTGTCCGTCGAAGTCGACGAAAACTGATTCCAAATTTTGATATAACTCTGGTTCATCGGTATCCAGGTATGCCAGAACCTCCCCTTTGAAGCTAAATTTTTTCGCGATTTTGCCTAAATAGAAACAATCTTTTTTACGCATATCGCTGAAAAATTATGCTTGAGTTTCTTCGTTGTTTTCTTCAGTTGCTTCAACAGCAGCTTCAGCAGTTGCAGCCTCAGCAGCAGCTTTAGCTTCAGCAGCAGCAGCAGCGCGTTTAGCGTTTACTTCTTTCTCTGCAGCTAATCTTGTTGCTTTGTCAGCAGCTTTAGAAGAAGATAATCCTTCTTTCTTAGCGTTGATTTTGTTTTCTTTCTCTTCTAACCAAGCAGTAAATTTAGCGTCAGCTTGCTCTTGAGTAAGCGCACCTTTTCTAACTCCACCTTGTAAGTGATGTTTCAACATAACTCCTTTGTAAGAAAGTAAAGTTCTTGCAGTATCTGTTGGTTGAGCACCGTTGAATAACCATTGAACAGCAGCATCAACATTGATATCTACAGTTGCAGGGTTAGTGTTAGGATTGTAAGTACCAATTTTTTGTAAGTATTTACCATCTCTTTTCGCGCGTGCATCAGCAGCTACTACCCAGTAAAAAGGTTTCCCTTTTTTACCGTGTCTTTGTAATCTAATTTTTACAGACATAATTAATTTAATTAGTTTGAGGTACCCGACCTCGGTTTTAAAATTTTTGCAAATATAGGGCTTTTTTGTTTAGTATGATTATTTTTTATTAAATAAGATTTTTTGTAAATGCTTAATAAATAGATTAGTAGTTGCCTCCGTTGCTCTTTCATTTTATTAGTCCTTGTAAAAAAGGTCTTTAGATTGTTATCTGAATTAAAGGTGTATTTATTTGTAGACAAATAGGTTTAGTATTAGTGGGGCAATTAAGAATTAATCATAGTAAAATTTTAGTTGTAGTGTATGTATATAGTTTGTAGATCAAATGTATACTGTTTGTATATTTTTACATAGAAAGTATACAACGGGTATACAAGGACTATACATACAGTATACAAACATTCATTATAAAACTGCTAAAATACAGCTGTAGAATGCTATTTTAATCTCTGCGTTTGAATAGTTAATTAACAAGATGTAAAGAGGGGTATTTTTTAAGAAGCTTAATAAATAAAAAAAGAAGTCTTTGCAGTTTTTTAAAGTGTTGATATATAGTAATTTATTATTGTTGTGTTTTGTTGTTAAAAGTTAAAATTTTATTAATTAAAAGCTTTTTTTCTATTTATAAATACTATAATTTTGTGCCTTAGGTTATAATACAAGTTATAAAGAAGAATATGAGAAAGGTTTTAGGGATATTATTGTTAGCAGTTGGATTTTTTTCTTGTGAAAATGAATCAACTACAAGCGATCCAGGTATACAAGCAATGGCAAATAATGAAGAGTTTACAACAGGAGTGAAGTTTGAAACTTGGAGGCCACAATATAATAGAGCAAGCGTTAATCAAGATAATATACTAAGTTTAGTGGCAGAAACAGATTCAACAAGATTTGTACTTCGTGTGCCTTATACTTTATTTAGTAGTGATTCTAAAGAGAAGTTATACTTGGGTGATGTTGGAAAACTTGGAAAACAAGAAGGAATCGAAGGTTTAGCTGGTTATGCTCAATATTATCTTTTAGATAATAATGATAGAAAAGTTTTAGGGAAATATGTTACTCAAGATAGTAATAAAGAAATTACAGATGTTGGAATAGTTGTTTTTGATTCTGAAGAGAAGCAAGTTCCTGGTACTATCTCTGGTACTTTCTATGCTAATTTAAAGAAGATTGAAATGTCTGATGAGGATAAAAGTAAATTAACTCCTGCTCAAAAGATAAGAGTGGAGAAGTTGAGAGATAAAAAGTCATTTCACGATGGAGTATTTTTCAGAATTAAGCTTGAGGCTGCAAAATAATAAAACATCCATTTATTGGTTTAACATACTTAAAAGACTGCTTTGATTTAAAAGCAGTCTTTTTTTTATAACTTTGTTTATCGTACTATAAAGCCTTATTTAAAGGCTACATTTCTTAAAATCAACTATGTATTTAATTTTTGATACCGAAACTACTGGTCTTCCTAAGAGTTGGTCAGCTCCTATTACTGATGTAGATAACTGGCCTCGCTGTGTTCAGATTGCTTGGCAATTGCACGATGAGTATGGGAATTTGATTGAACATCAAGATTATTTAGTAAAGCCTGAGGGGTATAATATTCCTTATGATGCTGAGCGTATTCACGGAATTTCTACTGAGTTGGCAGAAGCGGAAGGAATTCCGTTGAAAGAGGTTTTAGAGAAATTCAATATAGCTCTTTCAAAAACGAAATTTATCGTCGGTCAAAACTTAGGGTTTGATGTTAACATTATGGGGTGTGAATTTCACCGTATGGGTGTTGACAGTATTATGGCTGACCTTCCTGTTTTAGATACTTGTACAGAGGTTACAGCTGAGTTATTGAAATTACCAGGAGGTAGAGGAGGTAGATTTAAACTTCCTACACTGACTGAATTGCATACATATTTGTTTGGAGTTCCTTTTGGTGAAGCGCATAACGCAACTGCCGATGTGGAAGCAACGACTCGTTGTTTCTTAGAGTTGATCAAGTTAGGTGTTTTCTCTAAAGAGGAATTACAGTGTGACGATACTTATATTCAACGCTATAAGGAAGTAAATCCAGAGCCTTTTAAGTTAATTGGATTAAAGCATATTAACTTACAGAAGGCTTCTGAAAATATTCGTAAAAAGTTAGCTAAACTACAAGGGGATACGTCAGAAACGATTTCTGATGAAGCTTTGGAGCGCTTTAACAAAGCTAAGTTTGCCCATTTACACGTACATACACAATTTTCTATTTTACAATCTACTATTTCTATCAAGTCGTTAGTTAAGAAAACAGCGGAGTATAATATGCCTGCTGTTGCAATGACTGACCACGGAAATATGATGGGAGCTTTCTTATTTGTAAAGGAGGTTAGTGATTACAATAAGGGAATTCAAGCTAAGAACAAAGAGTTAGTAGAGCAAGGACAAGAGCCATTAGAACTAATGACTCCAATTGTTGGTTGTGAATTTTTTATTTGTGAGAACCATCAGGATAAAAGTAAAAAGGATAATGGGTATCAGGTTGTGATGCTTGCAAAGAATAAGGAAGGTTATCACAACTTAGCTAAAATGGCATCTATAGCCTATACGGATGGTTTCTATTATGTTCCTCGTATTGATAAAGAAGTTGTAAAACAATATAAAGAAGATGTGATTGTCTTAACGGGTAACTTACAGGGTGAGGTTCCGTCTAAGATATTGAATGTTGGTGAACGCCAAGCAGAGGAGGCTTTGCTCTGGTGGAAAGAACAGTTTGGAGAGGATCTTTATATTGAGATAATGCGACATAATCAGGAAGATGAGAATCGCGTTAACCAAGGTTTAGTTGAATTGTCAAGAAAACACGATGTTAAGTTGATTGCAACGAATAACTCGTATTATCTTGATAAAAAAGATGCAAATGCACACGATATTTTATTGTGTGTGAAAGATGGTGAAAAACAAACTACGCCTATTGGTAGGGGTAGAGGTTATAGATATGGTCTGCCTAATCAGGAATATTATTATAAGTCTGGAGATGAGATGAAAGCTCTTTTTGAGGATTATCCGGATGCAATTTATAATATTCAGGAGATTGTAGATAAGGTGGAGCCTTTTGTGTTACACCGCGATGTATTACTTCCTAAGTTCGATATTCCTGAAGAGTTTCAGGATGCAAGAGATTTGGAAGGAGATGGTACAGGAAAGATAGGAGAGAATAATTTCTTAAAATATCTGACTTATGAGGGAGCGAAGAGAAGGTATCCTGAAGTTACAGAAGAAATAAAGGAGCGATTAGACTTTGAGTTGGCTACAATTGAAAGAACTGGGTATCCTGGTTATTTCTTGATTGTTCAGGATTTCATTGCCGCTGCCAGAGAAATGGGAGTTTCTGTTGGACCAGGTCGTGGATCTGCAGCAGGATCTGCTGTAGCCTATTGTTTAGGGATTACAAACTTAGATCCTATTGAATATGACTTGCTTTTTGAGCGTTTCCTTAATCCTGACCGTGTATCGATGCCCGATATTGATATTGACTTTGATGATGAGGGAAGAAGTAAGGTTATGGATTACGTAATTAATAAGTACGGGTCTAATCAAGTAGCGCAAATTATTACGTATGGTAAGATGGCGACGAAGTCTGCTATTCGTGATACAGCAAGGGTGTTAGATTTACCATTATTTGACGCGGATAGAATTGCTAAGATGATTCCTGCAATGATGCCTTCTAAGTGGAACTTAGCTCGCTTTTTATCGGAAGATGAAAATACAGTAAAGGCTGCTTTGAGAGGAGAGGAGTTTGAAAAAGTGAAGGAGCTTATTGCTGTTGCACAAGAGGATTCGTTGGCAGGACAGACTATTCAGCAAGCAAAAATATTGGAGGGATCAATGCGTAATACAGGGATTCACGCTTGTGGTGTGATTATTACGCCTGATGATATTACGAAATTCGTACCTGTTACTTTAGCCAAAGATTCTGATTTATATGTGACTCAATTTGATAACTCCGTAGCTGAAAGTGCTGGGTTATTGAAGATGGACTTCTTGGGGTTAAAAACGTTAACCCTGATTAAGGATACAATTAAGTTAGTTAAGTATAGAACGGGAATTGAGATAAATCCGGATGAAATTCCGATTGATGATGTCAAGACATATGAGCTTTTCCAACGAGGAGAGACTATTGGGGTGTTCCAGTATGAGTCTGCTGGTATGCAGAAGTATATGCGTGAGCTAAAACCAACTGTCTTTGCCGATTTAATTGCGATGAATGCCTTGTATAGACCTGGTCCGTTGGAGTATATTCCTTCGTTTATTCGCCGTAAGAATGGAGAAGAACCAATTGTATATGATTTAGATGCTTGTGAGGAGTACTTGAATGAGACGTATGGTATTACTGTTTATCAAGAGCAGGTAATGCTACTTTCTCAGAAGTTAGCTGGTTTTACAAAGGGTGAGGCCGACGTTCTGCGTAAAGCAATGGGTAAGAAACAAAAGGATGTACTTGATAAAATGAAGCCAAAGTTTGTTCAACAGGCTTCTGAAAAAGGTCACGATGCAACTGTTTTAGAGAAGATATGGAAAGACTGGGAGGCGTTTGCTTCTTATGCGTTTAACAAATCTCACTCAACGTGTTATGCTTGGATTGCTTATCAAACAGCTTTCTTAAAGGCACATTACCCTGCAGAATATATGGCGGCTGTACTGTCTAATAATATGAATGATATCAAACAGGTTACTTTCTTTATGGAAGAATGTAAGCGTATGGGGTTACAAGTATTAGGACCTGATGTAAACGAGTCGTTTTATAAGTTTACTGTAAACGAGAATTATGAGATTCGCTTTGGTATGGGGGCGATTAAAGGAGTTGGTCAAGGAGCAGTTAATACGATTGTTGAAAATAGAGAAAGCGGACGTTATACATCTATTTTTGATATGGCAAAACGCGTTGATTTGCGTGCAGCTAATAAAAAGGCATTTGAGAATCTTGCATTAGCAGGAGGTTTCGATTGTTTTGAAAATACACACCGCGCTCAGTACTTCCATATGGATCCAAGTGATACAATGTTGTTTTTTGAAAAAGCAATTAAGTATGGCGCTAAGTCTCAAGAGAACGATAATTCTTCTCAATTTAGTTTATTTGGCGATAGTAGTGAAGTTCAAATTCCAGAGCCAGTAATGCCTATTTGTGAAGAGTGGAGCACAATGGTGAAGTTAGCAAAAGAGAAAGAGGTAGTTGGGATTTATATTTCAGGACATCCTTTAGATGACTTTAGGTTTGAAATGAAGTATTTCTGTAATATAACGTTAGACCAATTAAGCAATTTAGAGAAGTTGACAGGACGTACGGTTACATTTGGAGGTATGATAAGTGATGTTCAATTTAGAACCTCTGCAAAGGGGAAAGATTGGGCTATGTTTACTATTGAAGGATATGACGAGAGTTATGAGTTTAGAATGTTTAATGAAGAGTTTTTAAAACTTAGACATTTCTTGTTGGCTAATACTTTTGTTTATGTGAAGCTGATGATTAAAGAAGGGTGGATTAGAAAAGATACAGGAGAAAAGTCAGAGCCACGAATTCAGTTTTTAGAAATGAAGTTGTTGCACGAGGTAATTCCAACATTTGCTAAAGATCTTACTATTTTAATGAATATACGTGATATATATAAAGAGCAAATAGAGCGTTTAAAAGGTGTTTTAGACAAACACCCTGGAGATAAGTTTGTAAATTTTGAAGTGGTTGAATTAGAAAAGGTAATTGTAGCGGCAGAGACACCAATAGTGCCAGTAGCATTACCTAATATTAGTGATGATGATTTAGATGTTGAAATGGATATGGACGCAATAGAAATAGTGCCAGAGCGAGAAGAATATCGCATCGTTAATAAAGTAGAGATGAATAGTAGAAATTCGCGTGTAGATATCACTGCGGAGTTATTAGAGGATTTAGAAAGAATACAAGTAAAATTTCAATTGAATTAGTTTTAGTAATTGATTGATAGAGAAAAATAATTACAGACACTTATATAAGTATAATTATTTTATTAAGTTTGTTGATATAACATAAAAAGAAAAGAAATGGCATTAGAGATAACAGATGCTACTTTTGAAGAAGTAGTATTAAAATCAGAGAAACCAGTAATGGTTGACTTTTGGGCAGTATGGTGTGGACCTTGTAAAATGTTAGGACCAGTTGTAGAAGAAATTAGTACAGAAATGGAAGGGAAAGCTGTAGTAGGAAAAGTGGACGTTGATGCAAATCAAGAGTTCGCTGCTAAATACGGAATTAGAAATATCCCTACTGTATTAATCTTTAAAGATGGTGAAGTAGTAGGTCGCCAAGTAGGAGTTGCTCCTAAAAAGACATATGTTGATGCAATTGAAGCATTATTTTAGTCAGATAATGAACTATAAAATTAAAAGCCCTCGTATTTCGAGGGCTTTTTTTTTGAAAAAGGGTGTCTGTAACCCTTGATGTTTATTGAGTTTTTGTGTTTTTTAGAGTTGTTGCAAGTTTTGTAATAAAAAAAAACAAAAAAAGTTTCGTTTTTATCTTACTGATATTCAGATTGGTTCGCTTTTTGTAAGAAAAAAAACGATTTTTTTTGTTTCCAGGATTTGCAAGTGTAGAAAATGGTTGTATATTTGCATCGCATTACAGCAATAACGACAAAGGTTTGGTAGTTCAGTTGGTTAGAATACATGCCTGTCACGCATGGGGTCGCGGGTTCGAGTCCCGTCCAGACCGCAAAAGGAGAGAGTAAGTGTCTCTTTAAAAAGAGACACTTTTCAATCCACTCTTTAAAAAAAGAGACTTCAAAAAAAAATTAAAAAAAAGTTTTGAAGTTTAAAAAAAAGAGTTATCTTTGTCACCGTTAAGAAAGCAATGCTTTAAAACATTAAATAACTGGTTTGGTAGTTCAGTTGGTTAGAATACATGCCTGTCACGCATGGGGTCGCGGGTTCGAGTCCCGTCCAGACCGCCAGTAAAAAAGGAGCCTCTCACGTAGTTGAGAGGCTTTTTTTGCCCTCTAATAATTACTTATTTGAGGACTTAAAATTTAGTTGTGTTGTTAAGTGCGTAAGCACTAAGGTTTAGTAGTTAGACCAATGAAAAGCTTTCCTAGTGCGGGAGAGCTTTTTTTATGTGGTATAATTATTTTATTTAGTAATAGAGAAGCATTAATCCGTTTGGATTGATGCTTTTTTTGTTTGTAAGAATTAAAAAAGGGTATTCAATTAGAATACCCTTTTGTTTATTATTTATCGATCTTGTTTACGATTAGATTGTCCATTGTAAAGTATAAAGCGGTATTAGGACCATTTTTACCTTTATCGGTTGTTTCTAAGAAGAATACTAAGTATTTTACTTTTCCTAAAGGAGAAAGGTCTACAGTGTTCCAATTTGTATTAATTTCATTTATACCGTCTCTGAAGTCTACAAAGTAATGCGTTACTGGTTGTTCAGATGTAAGCTTTTTATTTTCATCTGCACCATAGATATGAATAGCAAAGAAATCACCTTTTTTGAAAGCACTTGCATAAGCGTCTCCTTCTAAGATACCATAGTATGGCCAAGGACTAATAGCGAAGTCTGCACTAACAGCGTTGTATTCATTGTTGTCATCTTCTAATGTAACAACAGAAGAGAATCTATCAACAGCAAAGGGTTTGCTTGGATCTAACAGTTTTACATTGGGTTTATGATCTGCATAAGATACTAAGAAAGGCGTTCCTTTTCCTGCTACACCACCTTGTGGCATAGTTCCCCATTGGTTTTCTAACCAGCCATCTCCTTTTAATTGATTGCTATTATCAGTACTGTTCGATACTGTGAACCCCATCCAAGTGTAGTAATCAGGGAAACCAAGGTGTTTAAAGTTAAAGATTCCACTTTTTAAAACAGCATCTTCTGTATAGGTGTCCTTCCATATTTTACCCCCTGTAGTTACTTGTCCATCGGATAAGTTAAAATCAGATAGATCTAATTTTACATAATTGTAATCATAGCTTTTAGTAACTACTACCTCATAAGTATAATATTTATACGAATTACCATTTTGTTCAGATAACACTAAGTTATAAGTACCTGGTTTATTAAAGGTATGTTTAAGTACTTGTTGTGATGACAGTACTTGTTGCGTTGTATTATTAGTCCATTTGTAAATAGCATTTACATTATTAACTTCAGGATTAATGGTTACCTCTTCAAAAGTTATTGCTTGAACACTTCCATTAAAGGTTGGTGTTGAATAAGGAGCACTATCATCGTTAGAGCAACTTGTAAATGTTGTAGATGTTAATAAAGTTAATCCTATGAAAAGGAAAGAACTTAGTTTTAAAAAATGTTTTTTCACGTTTGTTGAATAATTTATTGTTTGTTGGCTATCATATTTAGAGTGATAGTTTTTTTGTTATATGACAGAATAGAACTAATGCTATTATAGGTCATTGCGCAAATATATTATTTTATCAACAAGTTTTTTACTTAGTAAATTAAATTATAAACATCTTGAATATGGGGTATAAGTAAAGTGATAGAGGAGTATAGAAATGAAAAAAGCAATCTATAATAGATTGCTTTTTTATTTTGATTGTTGCTTAAATTATTTTTTAGGTAATTTATGAGCTACTAATTTGTTTATTGTAAAGTAAGCAGGGGTATTGATTCCGTAATCTCCTTTATCAGAAGAATCAGCGTAGAATACTAAATATTTAGCTTCTCCAAGTTCTGCAAGATCAATTGATTGCCAAGTTGTATCAATTGCTTCTACTTTTTTAGTGAAATCAACTAAGTATTTTACGATTGGTTTTTCATTAATCACTTCTTTATTTTCATTTAAAGCAAAAATATGAATGTTGTAAAAGTCACCTTCTTTAAATTTCTTACCAAATCCATCACCTTTAGTTACTGAGTAATAAGTATAAGGATTAATTGCAATAAACATTTCCTCTGGTATAAATTTTTGAGCTAAATCTTTAGCATCTGTTAATTCAATTACTGTTAGTGTATTATCAATGTCAATTACAGTTCCTTTTTTAATATCAGCAGGTACTGTTTGAGTATTTGCAACGATAAAAGGATTGTTGATTGTTTTTCCCTCTTTATTTCTACTTACAGTTTCAGCCATTGTACCATACATATTAGTAGCAAAAGCTTCTTTTTGATTTTTCTTATCTGTACTATTAGAAACAGTAAATCCTGACCAATAGTTTACTCCGTCATAATTAGAAACTAAGTGGTTGAAAATAAAAGGAGAAGTTTCAAGTTTTGTATTTGCTGTAAATGTATTACTCCAAATAGAGCCATCTACTGTAGGAAGTGTTAATTCTATTTTTGATAAATCTAAAGTACTATGTAGTTCTTTAGTATAAGCTACTGTTGTTGTATAAGAATACATTTCAACCACACCCGCTTTAGTTGTTTTAAGTGCAATTCTATGAGTTCCAGCTTTGTTAATTTGATATTCTAAAACTGGAGCATTAGAGATTACCTTTTGAGTAGTATTATCAAACCAAGAAAATTGTGTATTTGTAGGATCAATTTTAGGATCAATTGTAAAAGGCTTTCTTGCGTCTTGTTTTAATTTAGTGTCATGAATTTCAATAGTAGTATTCGCTGAATCATCGTTAGAACAACTTGTTACAAGTGGTGCAGTTAAGCTTAGTCCTAAAAAGAATAAGAAACTCGTGCGTAAGAATCTGTTTTTCATCGTAAATAAATTTTGTATGTGTATTTTAATGGTGCAAAATTAGTAATTTTTTTGGTTAATATTTTTAAAATTTAGTATTTAAAACAAAAATACAATACGTGTCATTTCATTTTTATTAAAAATAGTGACATTTTTTAACAAAAAAGCCTTAGTGTAAATACTAAGGCTTTTTGTTTTATTTGTTTGGGATAAATTCTTTGGTAGAATGTAAGTTTACTATTCCACCAAATTCGGTAGACACTTCTCCTAACCATCCTGCTTGTTGACTTACTCCAGTATATACTTTTATAAAATTTATATGTGGTAATTTTACAGGATTACCTTTTTTATCAACAGCCCAACTAATATCTATGGTGCTATTTTTATTATCATTAGGTAGATTATCTGCATATCCGTACTCATAAGAAGGTAATTTCCAGTGACTATTAGTTCCTTGAATCGCGTGATCGGGAAGTTTAGTCCCTTTAAAAGATATAGATTGTTCCTTTACCCATTCAGGGAAATAACTTTGTGTATGATAGTTTAGTTTTGGTTTCCACCCCTTATTTCCTTGGTTGTCCGACCATTCTACATATTCCTCGAAGTCCCCTGTTTTATTATCTTTATCTTTTTCAGGTTTATAGTATGTAATTTCGTAATTCTGGATCGTACCCATTAATGAATGTCCACTTCCTTTAATTTCATACCACTCATCTTCATTAGGAATTCCATCTCCATTTTTGTCATAAGCTACCATAATTATTCCTGGTTCAGCGTTATTTTCAAAAGCGTTTCCTAAAACTCTAAAATCGCGAAAGCCTTCTACATTTAAGATAGGAGAATCAAACCCTACAACAATATAACCACCGAATGCACCTAAGCTTACTACAGAAGGGTTTTTACCTGAGACATAATTCAATGCCTTTTTTATCATATCCTGCTCTGTATCTCCAGGTTCATATTTAGGTAATTTGTTTGTAAATTGCCCGTAAGCAGGTTTAAATTCAAACACTTTAGTAACGTGACTAAAGTTTGTGACAGGAGCTGTAGGATTAATTGGTACAGAAGGATCTGTTGGAGGAAGAATAGTGTTGTTTGAATCATCACTACTTGAGCAACCACTTGTTGCAAGGACAACAAGTGATAAGCTAAGTATTATTTTACTTTTTAATAACATAAATTAGTTTGTTTTTGTTTTTCTATCTTGTAGGAATAGAAGTTCCTTCTAAATGTAAGTCAATAGCACCACTTACTTCAGTAGAAGTTTCTCCTAACCAGCCAGCTTCTTGATTTAATCCAGTGTAAACTTTAATAAAATCAATTCCTGGTAAGTTTACTTTTTTACCATCTTTATCTACTGCCCAAGAAATATCAATTGCTGATTCGTCATCTTTATTCGGAGCATTATCAGCATATCCATAATCAAAGCTATATAATACCCAATAATTTCCTTGACCACTCTCATCAATTGCATTATTTGGCAATAAGGTCCCTTTAAAAGTGATCTTATCATCTTTTACCCATTCTGGGAAATAGCTTTGCTGATGGAAAGTATTCTTGGGTTTATACCCTTTGTTCCCTTGATTATCTTCCCATCTCATATACTCTAAATCTGTAGCCCAAGTAAGAGCCGGATCTTTTACAGGTTCTTTATTCGCTTCAGGTCTATAGAAAGTGATTTCATAATCCTTTACTGTTTTTGGTTTTGAGTGCTCACTTCCTGCGATTTCATACCATTCATCTTCATCAGGAACACCATTACCATTTTTATCATAAGCAACCATTATCACACCTGGTTCACAACTACCACCTCTTCCACTTGCACCTGCATTAGGGTTTGCATTTGCCCAAAAAGCATTTCCTAAAACTCTAAAATCTCGTTTTCCTGGTACATTTACAACTGTGTGATCAAAACCAAATACAACATAACCACCAAAACCACCTAAGCTAATCATACTTGGTTTTGGTACAGCGATTGCTTTTTCCGCTTTTTCAATCATTATTTCTTTAGTATCTCCCTCTTCGTATTTAGGTAATTTATTTGTAAACTGCCCATATGAAGGTAAGAAATCATATATTTTAAAAATATGATTTTTATAAGCTTCTTTTTCTTTCTCTATTTTAATATCAAAACTGTGAGTTATTTGGTTATTATCGTCTTGTACTTGTACGATTAGATTATAACGTCCTTCTTTTAAAGTAACAAAATATAAGTCATTATCATTACTGATAACTGAGTCTTTAGCTATATTATTGAAACCAATAACTTTCCACGTTACTTTTGGTGAAGTGAATTTTTCAAGATTAGGAATAATCGCAATTGATTGACTTCGGTCTGTGGCATATTCTCCAGATAGTTTTAAATCAGAAGATTCTACTGGAATAACTGGTTTTTCTGGAGCTACTGTAAAAGGAGTTCCATCGTCATTTGAACAACTAAAAAAGAATAAACCTCCAAGGCATATTGCAGCTAATGAGGATAATCTTAAATACTTTTTTTTCATAATTTATATAAGTTGGTTTATTTTTTAATAAAGGCAAAGTGTGCAGGTATATTACCTCCAGTAGTTCGCCATTTTAGTTTTCCTTCAGGGGAATAACAATATACAAATCCAGTACCCACATAATCTTGGGCATCTGTCATATATATATCCTTAGTTTCTGGGTTTACTGCAATTCCATAAGGGATTAATATTTGTCTATCTGTCCCATCCGTTATAATGTTATCTGTGATAATTTGCTTCGTATTTGTATTTAAAATACCATATGAAATAGTATTCTGACCCGTATTGTGTTTATATGACGTTGCGTAATAATACAATTTATCATCATCAATTGTCATATTAGAAATAGGGATGTCTAACTTTTGTTTGACTTTGTCTGTATTAGAGTCAATTACATATAAACTTGGTTCTTCATTGTAGTAATCACCACGTGAGCTTACGTATATATCACCATTGCGGTCCATTTGCATACGGTGTAAGTTAATTCCTACATCTATTTTTTTGATTTCAGTAAACGTAGTTAAATCTACTACAGATACAGTAGTGTCATAGTTTGGTACTCTATATCCACCAGAGTTAGCTACATATAGTTTATTGCCTTTTATAACCATTTCCTCAGGTTGGTAACCTACCACTACTTTACGTGTAACCTCTAAGGATAAAGTGTCTATTTCAGCAACAAAGCCAATTTCTGCATTCGGGTTGATTTCAACTTTTCCCGAATAAGAACTCACGTAAGCCTTACCGTCTTTAAATTTTAAATAACGACAATTTGGAACGTGAATTTGTTTGATATGTTTTCCTGTTTCAACATCAAATACTTCTACAAAGTTTGAAACGTTTATCGTAGCATAAACCTTCTTACCATAGATTTGGATGTCATTTCCAACATCTCCTAATTCTTTAGTAATGTTAGGGTTTCTCTCAGAAAATATATCTCGTGTATAAACTCCACTATCATATTCAAATAAGTCAATTGAAGCTCTATTCATCCCCATATTCCCTTCGTTTAACAGATAGAAACCTCTGTATTGGTCTGAAGGAGTAGGGATAGAAACAGTAGAGCTGTCCGATAAGAATATCATTTCATCTTTTCTACAACTCGTTAATAGAATCAAAGAAAAAAGGAGTAAGTATATATTTTTTAATCTCATAATTCAAAGTTTAAAGTAAAACGAAAGTTGCGCCCTGGCATAGGGAAGTTAGTTACAACTTCATAATATTGATTCGCTATATTGTTAGCTTCTATAGATGCTTTAAAACGGTAGTTATTCCATTTAAAGCTTTTTTGCAATGATAAATCGTGTGTGTACCAAGGTTGTATCTCATTGCGTTTAATATTGTTTTTATTACCGTTATAACGTTTTCCAACATAGATAAAGCTATAGTTAAATGCCCAATCTTTATAGTCTAATGACACAATTGAAGACCCTGAATGCCAAGGAGCATAAGGAATTTGGTCACCATAATACGAAGGTTGTCCAAATAGGGTAGTACTTTTGTCTTTAGCAACGGTATATTCGTACGTTAGATTTACACCAAGTGTTAGGTCGTCTATAATATTAACTGTTGTTCCTGCCGAAGATTCAATACCGTAGTTTTCAACCTTACCTAAGTTTGTCATCATCCAACGCATCATACTTGAGGTAGGAGAAGCAATGATTTTATCTGTGATATTCGCATAATAAGACTCTACAGATAAATGTACTTCATCAAAGAAACGTGTGTTTAATGGTTTGCTATAAGTAAAACCTACGTTGAATTGTCTTGATACTTCAGGTCGTAAATTAGACGTTCCCAATTGTGTATAATACAAATCGTTGAAAGTAGGTAGCCTAAAGATGTATTTATAGAAAGCGTGAACTATAAAGTCTTCACTATCCCAAGGTTTGTAGCTCAAGAATAGAGAAGGAGCCCACACAGAACGGTCAGGAGCTTGTAGGTTATGGCGTACTTTTTCTTTAGTGAATGTTCCAAGAATATTCCCTTGAGCTTTTACCTTTCCAAGATTAACAGATGTGGCTAATGATGTCAAGAAAGTATATCTCTCAGGATAAGAAAACAATGTTCCTTGTCCTTTTCGCGTAGCATTTAGTTTGTTGTATTGAATGTCAGTAGCCAAAGATACCTCCCAAATATCGGTTATTTTGTAAAGGTGAGCTGCCGATATATACCAGTCTTGTTGGTAAAAAGTATTGTCGAATTGTGGGTTATACGTAACCTCTTCCCCTTCAAAACCTACTGTTTTACGAGATTTATAATGCATCAAATCATAAGCAAACTTCCCTTTTAATAAAAAAGAGTATTTATCAGTTACAAAGCGTGTCCACTCTGCTTGTGCCATAAAGTTTTTGTCTCCTTGGCGTTCATTGATGTTTTCTGTTTCAATAGTAGTATCACTCTTTTTAATCACAGCACCAGGTAATCCTCTGTCTGATTGGTAGTAATACACATTTGCTTGCCAAGTATTCTTATCGTTTTTACCATACCAAGCGTTTTCAATTCGATAGGCTTCAATGTCACTATTAAGTCTGTGTCCAATTGTATCATAAGCAACCGAACCATCTATGTTGAGTTTTTTTTGTCTGAATTTATAATCCCCATTAGAGTAAATGTACTCAGCACTAATACTGGTACTCACATTGTCATTTACCTTGTATTCCGTTCTAACAGAAGGATTCACTAACTGAATAGACCCTGCTTTGTACTTAGCAGAAAAGTTATAATCTTTTCCCTCTTTAAAGACCGGTTTTTTAGTTTGAATATAGACAGTAGAAGCAGAAGCGTATTCCTTTGCAGATTGAAAAATAGCACTGCGTTGTCCGTTGTATAGTTTTACAGCTTCTACATTATCTAAAGAGAATTTACCTAAATCTACAATACCATTTTGTGCATTTCCAATTTGAACACCATTGTAAAACACACCTACGTGATGCGTACCCATATTGCGGACATCCACTGTTTTTAGTCCACCCATTCCTCCATAGTCTTTGATTTTGATACCCGCAAAATAGCGTAAAGCATCAGCAACACTATGGCTGTTTAATCTTTCAAGTTGTTCTCCTTGTAAAGTTTGTACAGGAATAAGGTCTTTAAAAACTTCTTTTTCAATTACAATCTCATTTAGAGAAGTAATCGTATCTTGTTTTTGTTGTGCGAATAGGGAAGTTCCTATCAAACAACATATTCCTAAAGGGAGTAGTTTTAAGTTCATAGTTTAGTCAGCTAACAAAGTTGATGGAAAAGGGAAGAAAGAAACGCATCTAACCTATCGTTAGCAATAAACGAAGAAGTGCGTTCGCTGTTTTATACCCGAAAACATCAAACAATTAAGATAAAACGGCAGGTATTCTGACTTACTCAAAAACAAACATCCTTCCCATTATACAGAGACAACAGTGGATAACGCGGTTTGTTTTCTGGACGAGTTTACAGCAGCGGGTCTGTTTAGGATTTACACCTAATTCCCTTTTAATATCTCGAAAGACAACCATAGTATCGGTTACAAATATATATAAAATAATATCTTAAAAAAGTAATTTAAACAGCATAGTATCAGAATGCTATACTTTTATTAGGGATATCTCGGAATAATTATAGAATTGTAAAAAAGTCTTTATGTTTTTTCTGTGTGTTAATCGCTTGTTTATTGGTCGGAATATCCCAAGTTGGGTATACGCGCATACCTCTTTTACCTTCCTTATTGGCTGAAGAAATAATGTTTAAGGTGGCCAATACATCTTTTGGGAAGATAAAATAACCTTTGTTGTTGTTTTCAACACAAGAGATAATCATAAAATCAAAGTCGTCAGCAATGTGATAAGGTTCTGTAATCCCGTGTTCATTCCTTTTCCAGATAGCTACAAAAAGTCCTGTTTTCTTGGGTGTAACCTTAGCTTCTCGGTAAATTATCTTGTAGTTATTGATTGAAAAAGAACAAGCATTATACTCATTACTTTCAGGGAATAAACAATAATTGGTTACAAAAGAAGCTGTTTGTAATTCTGAAAAATTATTTAATAAAGGAATAAATTGTTCCAACATTTTGATTTTTGTGTAAATATATTTCAAATGAATTGTTTTCTTTACAAAATCAAATAAATTAAAATCACGCCAATGTTATCAAAACCAAGATTAGCATTATTAATAGGAATCGTGTGTATTTCGATTTTTCCTGTTATCGTAAAATTAGACTTGACACCGCCTCTAATTTCAGCATTTTATCGAATGGCTATTGCAGCTGTATTTGTAGTGCCTTACGCCTTATTTACAAAGCAAATGAAGCTGTACGATTTAAAAACGATGATGCTAATTGTGTTATGTGGTTTTTTCTTTGGTGCAGATATAGGCGTTTGGAACTTTGCTATTCAAGGGTCAACAGCTACTCAAGCTACTTTGCTAACTAATCTTGCACCCGTTTGGGTAGGAATAGGGAGTTATTTCTTCTTGAGTTCAAAACCAAGTATCAATTTTTGGATAGGAACCGTATTCGCTATCACAGGAATGGTTGTTTTAGTTGGTGTAGATGTGTTTATGGATTTGTCTTTTGACTTGCCATTTGCCTTTGGAATTTTGTCAGGTATCTTATATGCGTGTTATATTTTATTCAGTAAAAAGGTTTTAGAAAAAGTAGAGATTATACCATTTATGTCATACAGTTTATTGGTTTCTTCAATCTTTTTAGGAATCACAAACTTTGCAATGGGGTCAGAGTTTTCTGGGTTCAGTAGTATGGGATGGTTAACATTAGTTGTGCAAGGAATTGTATGTCAGTTAATCGCTTGGTTCCTGTTAAGCTTTGCAACAAAGCATATGCGAGCAACGAGAGTTTCACTAAGTTTATTGAGTCAAGCTTTATTAGCAGCCTTTTTAGCTTGGATGTTCTTAAATGAAGAGATTACAATGCAGATGATTTATGGAGGAGCAATTATTCTATTTGGAATTGGGATAACATTTGTTGAAAAGCCAATTATTGGAGGAAAAAAAGAAGTGAGTTTGAAATAGTAAATCACCTGTTAAGAATAAAAAAAACGTCGTATTAGTGATAATACGACGTTTTTTTTTAGAACCATATACTGGCATTCTTCCAAATTATGCTAATTCCAAGGGCTACAAATACAATAGAAACAACTATTTTCATAAAAGTTGATACTAAAAAACCAAGGAAAGAACCAGAAGCAGCTTTCAGTGCTCGGTTGATATTTTTATAGTCAAATAATAACTCGCCTAAAAGTGCCCCAACAAAAGGTCCGATTATAAAACCAAAAGGAATTGGAGCAATTAAACCAACAACCAAACCGATGTTAGTGCCCCATATTCCGTAGTATGAGCCACCAAAACGCTTTGTCCCCTGTGCAGGAATAACGTAGTCTAAAATTGAAATTGCGATGGTAATAACACAAGTAATCCACAAGATATAGTGATTTATTTCAACACCTGTTGTTAGATATAAACACAGTATTCCAAACCAACTTAGGGGTAATCCAGGTAGGGCAGGAAGCACACTTCCGACCACTCCGCCTGCTAATAAAACAAGTGCAACGATTAATAGTAAATATTCCATTCGTATTTTTTGTATTTTTGAGAAATAAAGGTACAATAATCCAAGCTATGAAAAAATCACTGATGTTTATCTTTTTACTGGTTTTAACTGTTTCCTGTCAATTGAAATACAATCAATTGCCAGATGAGGAAGTGTTGCTAAAAGAAGAATTAGATAAAATTGATTGGACTAAAGTTGATACATATCCGACAGTAGATTTGTGTGATTCTTTGTTAGATGACAAGTCTAAAAGGGATTGTTTCTTTTCTTTTATTACCCAGAATTTGCAAGTTCGTTTTAATGCAGATACTATTGAGGGTAATTTTACTCAGCTTGATACCTTAAAAATATTAGTAACAGTTAAGACAGATTCACAGGTAGACTTTGAATTATATGATTTGCCGGAAACGCTAATAGAACAGACAAAAACAATTAATAAGTTCTTACACGAACAAGGGCAAGTATTTTCAGTAGTTCATCCAGCTGTAAAAAGAGGCGTACCAGTTACAAGTCAATTTATTATTCCTGTTGTTTTAAATAAACGATAGTTGTCTTTAAAATAATCTTGGAACTGCTTGTTACGTTATAAATCAGCTTCTTCTTTTTGCTTTACTCTATAAGTCATCACAAATATACTACCGATGCTGATAGGCAATACAATGTTTAGTAACCAAATTAATGTTGCGACCAACGCTACTACCCATTGATTAACTCCCAAAGCGGTGAAAATAAACATAGCAATACTACCTTTTACAGCAAACTCTAAAAACTGAAAGTTAGGAAGTGATGATGCCATTAAATAGATAGCAGAAACTGCACATAACAATTCAAAATAAGGAATGTCAACACCTAATAAGTAGTATAAAATCACATATTGGTGGGTAAAAGAAGCATAGCGAAAGAATGCTAAGATTAAGTTTTTACGATGTTTCTGACGAGGGATTTCATTTATCATTTCGATAAGTGATTTAATAGAATACCCTTTTATCGTAAAATGACGCAGTGAAAACAAGATTAAAATTACAGTTGCAATTACAGCATAGGCAATAAACAAATAGTAATTCGGAATTATTTCGTGGAATTGATTAAGAATACTTAGTCCTATCAATCCAAATACAATGGCATAAATGACTTGAACGCCATTACAGATCATATTTAAAAAGATAACTCTACTTGCGTCTTTTTTCTCAAAATACAATGCCTTTCCTGCATATTCACCAATACCATTAGGGGTAAATATACCCAAAGTAAGCGCACTTAACACTTGCTTAGTTGCCTGCCAAACGCTAACTGGTTTGATTAATGACGAGAGATTCTGCCATTTTAAAATTTCAATAAAGCGATTAGAAAAAGTCAAACACGCTAAAATAAAAAGAGCAAAGTAGTTTTCTTTTTTAGCGATTACCTCTAACAACACTTTAAAATCAAGGGTTTTATCATTTGATAATTGGTTGTAGATATAATAAAAAGCAGAAGCAACAACTAATATTTTAATTAGAAGTACGAGATATTGCTTAGTTTTGTCTGATAGAATTTTCATCACTGCAAAATAAGATAATATTTTGTTGGGCAGGGATATAAAAGTGTAAAAAAATATTAAATTGACAGTAGATAGAATCATATTAGGTATTGACCCTGGAACCACGATTATGGGGTTTGGGTTGATTAGAGTGGTAAATAAGAAGATGGAGTTTATACAGTTGAATGAGTTGCTATTATCCAAATATGAGGATCGCTATACGCGTTTGAAGCTTATTTTTGAACGTACAATTGAATTAATAGAAACACATTTGCCAGATGAAATTGCTATTGAAGCACCCTTCTTAGGAAAAAACCCACAATCGATGTTGAAGTTAGGTAGAGCACAAGGTGTTGCAATGGCAGCTGCTTTGTCTCGCAATATTCCAGTTACAGAATACGAGCCTAAGAAAATCAAGATGGCTATTACTGGAAATGGTAACGCAAGTAAAGAGCAAGTGGCAAAAATGTTACAACAGTTGTTGGGTTTAAAAGAGTTGCCTAAAAATTTAGATAGTACAGATGGTCTTGCCGCTGCGGTTTGTCATTTCTATAATTCAAATAAGATTGTAACTGGAAAAAGTTATTCTGGATGGGATGCATTCATCAAACAAAATCAAGACCGAGTTAAAAAGTAATGGCAGGTATATATATTCACATTCCCTTTTGCAAGCAAGCTTGTCACTATTGTGACTTTCACTTTTCTACTTCCTTAAAGAAGAAAGAAGAGATGTTGCAAAGTTTGAAACAGGAGTTAGTACTTCGAAAAGAGGAATTGCACAATGAGGTGGTAGAAACCATTTACTTTGGAGGAGGAACCCCAAGTATTTTGGAGGTAGATGAAATAAACGATTTGATACAAGCAGTTTATAACTTGTTTCCCGTTTCAGATAATCCCGAAATAACATTAGAGGCAAATCCTGACGATTTAGACTATACTACAATTCACAAGTTGGCAGAGTCTAAAGTAAATCGCTTAAGCATCGGTATTCAGTCTTTTGGAGAAGAAGACCTGAAAATGATGAATCGTGCACACAATTCTTCAGAGGCTATAAGCTGTTTAGAAGAAGCAGTTAAGCATTTTGACAATATTTCAATTGATCTTATTTATGGTATTCCTAATATGAGCAATGAACGTTGGTTAGCTAATGTTCAGCGTATTCTTGATTTGGGAATTCCACATATTTCTTGTTATGCGTTAACAGTTGAGGAACGTACAGCATTGAATAAATTAATCAAAAAAGGTGTAATTCCAAGTCCGAAAGAAGAAGTAGCACATAATCACTTTATGTTGCTAATTGAGACGTTGCGCAAGAATGGCTATATTCATTATGAACTATCCAATTTTGCTAAGCCAGGGTATTATTCAAAGAATAACTCTGCTTATTGGTTAGGTAAAAAGTATTTAGGGATAGGACCGTCTGCTCATAGTTTTGACGGCGTACACCGCAGTTGGAATATCGCTAACAATCCGTTGTACATAAAAGATATTCAATCAGGAAAACTTCCTTTAGAAATAGAAGAGTTGTCTCTTTCTGATCGCTATAATGAGTATATTATGACTGGATTACGCACGATATGGGGTGTTGATGTTAACCGCGTACACCGTGATTTTGGTCAAGATTTCTATGATTACCTAATACAAGAATCAACTCATTTTGTTGCAGATGGCCTAATGCGTCGCGAGGGAGATGTGCTGACGATTACTGATAAAGGAAAATTCTTAAGTGACGGTATTGCATCTGATTTATTTTGGTTAGATTTGAAATAAAACCGTGATAGCAAGTATAACCTTATCCGATTGTGTGTATCAAATTGACTTATCAAAGCCAATAGATATATCTATTCCTCTTGTTAATACAGAAAGCAATCCAATTGCGTGGTATTTAGATAAACCTGATATTTCTCCAGTTGAAATGGGAGATTGGATCGGAAAGGTGAGCGAGGGTAATTCGTCTACTAACTTTAATAATATTACTTTTAATCCTCACGCACACGGTACGCATACAGAATGTTTAGGACATATTACTAAAGCTTTTTACAGTGTAAACGACAGTTTAAAGGAGTTTTTCTTTTTGGGACAGTTGGTTACAATTGAGCCTGAATTACAAGCAAACGGCGACTTTGTAATTACGTTAGAGCAAGTAAAAAAAGTGTGGTTTGAACAAGGTCAGAAAGCAATTGTTTTTAGAACATTCCCCAATTTAAAAGAAAAAAAATCAGCGAAATATTCACATACGAATCCGCCTTACTTATCGTGGGAAGTATGTGTTTTTTTAAGAGCGAAAGGTGTTGAACATTTATTAATTGATTTGCCAAGTGTGGACAAGGAAAAGGATGAAGGAAAATTACTTGCACACAAAGCATTTTGGAATGTAACGAATGTAAGTCAATTAAATGATGATGCTCGTTTAAATGCAACTATTACAGAGATGATTTATGTAGCTAATGAGGTAGAAGATGGCTTTTACTTTTTGAACCTGCAAATAGCTTCTTTTGTCAATGATGCCTCACCAAGTAAGCCTGTTTTATACCAACTAATCAAGTAATTTATGGATATTGGAGTTATTTATGACTACTGTTTACACAAAAAAGGGGTAACAGAGGACTTTCCGTTTGATGAAGAAGTACTTACTTTTAAGGTAGGAGGTAAAATATTCTTATTGCTTAATCTTAAGAAGTGGGAGGAAGGAGAGCACAGTTTAAATCTTAAGTGTAATCCTGATCGTGCGGAAGAACTAAGAGGCGAATATGCTGAGATTACACCAGGTTACCATATGAGTAAGAAACATTGGAATACTATCGCAGTTAGAGGAGCGGTTAATTGGGTGTTTTTAAAAGAGTTGATAGACCATTCGTATGACTTGGTATTTCAGGGACTAACAAAGAAATTGAAAGAAGAGATTTTAAAGTAAATAAAAAAAGAGAAACTAATCATTAGTTTCTCTTTTTTTATGTGAGAAAAATGGAGTGATTTTTACTTTTTTTGACTCTTTTTTTAGTAAAATAGTGGTTAATAATTACGGTTTTTGTTTAAAAAAGCTTTTTTGTCGCTGTTTTTCCCTTTGAAAAAATGTAATTATTAGTGATGTGTAAACCTGTGGTAGGCCTTATGTTTATTGAGGTTATAGTGTTTTTTTTGTTGTAATTTTGATGTAGATATCATTTACTTTTATAAAGAGATTCTCTGACTTATGTGGGACAATCCTCCGAGAATACTGGGATATAGGGTGTTTTGTCGGAGGATTGTCGGAGAATCCTCAGATTAGTGTCTATGTATTCTGATTTTAAGCTATTGTTTGAAAATAAGAAAGTCTTTGTTTTATTAGGATAAGAGAGAGCTTTTATAAGTTTTACATATCTTTTTAATATGTTAATGTTTCTTGATGTTAGTAATGCTTTATTTTTTATTACTTAAACAGTTATAGCTAACAAAAAACGCCTTGAGAACTCTCAAAGCGTTTTAGTATAGATAGTTAAGGCTATTATCTATTAGTTTTCTTTGTCAATTTCTACTTGAAATTTAATTGGTAATGTGTATTGCGATCTAACTTTTCTACCCTTTAGCTCAGCAGGAGACCATTTAGGCATTGTTTTTAAAATTTGGATTACTTGTTGTCCAATTCCATGACCTGGATCTCTGACAACACTTGCATCATAAATAGAACCATCTGCTTCTACAACGAATTGTACGATAGTCGATATAGTTGAATGTGTCAGTCCGTCTGGAACAATAAATCGAGTTATGAAGTGATTCATAAATGCATTCATACCTCCAGGATATTCTGCGGTTTTTTCTACTGCTACATATATTTGATTGCTATACTCTTGTGCTATAGGAGGTGTTTCTTTTACTTCTTGTGCTTGTACTGTATTAATACCTGCTGTTAGAAAAAGTGTAGTCGCAATAATAGAAAAAGCATTTTTATATGGGTTGTTTTTCTTTGTAATCATAATAAAACGTTTTTTGGTTCGAATATCAAGTAATTACCCGTGTATTTGTTCACTGTTTCCGTAGCTTTGAATAAGTTCTCCTTCAAAGTCTAACCATTCTTTCCAACGTTTATCAACATCAACTTTTTCAGTATATTTTTTCGCAAACTTCAGGAAAGTAGTGTAATGATTTGCTTCAGATACCATTAAGTCGTAGTAAAACTTTGCTAACTCTTGGTCTTCGATGTTCTGAGATAATGTTCTAAAACGTTCACAACTTCTCGCTTCAATCATCGCAGCAAATAATAATCTGTCTATAAAAGCGTCATTGCGACTACCATCTTTTTTACAGAACTTACTTAGTTTGTTGACATAGTCATCTTTGCGTTCTCGACCTAAAGTATAACCACGTTTTTTAATGATATCGTGTACCATTTTGAAATGTTCCATTTCTTCAATAGCAATATCAGTCATAGCGGTTACTAAATCCTCATGTTCTGAATTATAAGCAATAATCGTAATTGCATTGCTTGCAGCTTTTTGTTCACACCAGCAGTGGTCTGTTAAAATTTCTTCTAAATTACCTTCTGCAATATTAGCCCAACGAGGGTCCGTTAATAATTTTAATCCAAGCATAATTCCTTTTCGTTTTATGCAAAAATAACAATAATTAGATAGATTAAAAATGAGTCTATTACATTTGTGAGAATGCTTATTTTTGTGGTATGGAAAAGGTATTTCAAAATAAACGAATCGTTGTTATTGGTCAGGTTTGGCCTGAATCTAAATCATCTGCTGCAGGAAAGCGAATGTTGCAATTATTAGCTTGTTTTAACCAGTGGGGTATGGATATTTACTTTAGTAGTGCTGCTAAGAAGAGTAACTATAGTGATGATCTGTCTGCGTTGGGAGTTACAGAGTTTGAGATATGGTTGAATGATGAACGTACAGATGAAGCTTTGAAATCTTTGAATCCTGATATTGTTATGTTCGACCGGTTTATGATTGAAGAGCAGTTCGGTTGGCGTGTTGCAGAGCAATTTCCTTCTGCAATGACTGTGTTGGATACAGAAGACCTACATTTCTTGCGCTATGCGAGACAAGAGTTGATTAAGAAAGCGGTTGGAAGTTTAGATGATTATCTTTATTCAGAGCGTACAAAAAGGGAGTTAGCGAGTATAATGCGTTGTGATTTGACTTTGTTGATTTCTAACTATGAAGAGGAGTTGTTAACACAAACATTTGGCATAAGCGATAAATTATTATTGACGTTACCTTTTTTAGAAGATGAGATTACAGCAGAAGAAAAGTCGAATTGGAAAACTTTTGACAACAGAGAGGGCTTTGTTTTTATTGGTAATTTTATTCATGAACCCAATTGGCAGACGGTACTTCGGTTGAAGAAAGAAGTATGGCCTTTGTTGCGCAAGCGATTACCTAAGGTAAATATGCATATTTATGGAGCCTATCCTTCTCCCAAAGTATTACAATTACACAATGAAAAGGAGCGTTTTCTTGTTCACGGTAGAGCAGAAGATGCTTTGGAGGTAATTAGTGATGCAAGAGTTATGTTGGCTCCGATTACATTTGGAGCGGGAATAAAAGGGAAGTTTGTAGATGCTATTCAAGTGGGAACACCTTCTATTACCACTTCTGTAGGAGTGGAATCAATGAAAGGAGAATTGCCTTGGTGTGGTTTTATCTGTGATGAGGTTGAGGAAATGGTTGAAAAAGCTGTTTTATTGTATTCAGATGAGTCGGTGTGGAAGGACAAGCAGAATTTAGGTGAATCAATCTTACTAACGAATTACGACAAGATACAGTACGGTGAGCTGTTTTTAAAGCGATTAGTAGATTGCTATACGAATCTTGAGATGCATAGACGTAGTAATTTTTTAGGACAAGTATTTAAGCACCATAGTGCACAAAGTTCTAAGTTTTTTGGTATGTGGATAGAGGCAAAGAATAAAAAATAAAAAAAGGCGAGTTAATTAACTAACTCGCCTTTTGTATTGTAGTGAACTACTATTTTACCATTTCAGTGTAATATTTGTAGAACAAAGGAATAGTTTCAATACCTTTTAAGTAGTTGAATACTCCGAAGTGCTCGTCTGGAGAGTGGATAGCATCTGTATCTAATCCGAATCCCATCATAATAGACTTAGAACCTAATTCTTCTTCAAACAAAGCTACAATTGGAATAGAACCTCCTGAACGCACTGGAATTGGTGTAACACCAAAAGTGTGTTCATAAGCTTTAGCAGCAGCTTTATATCCAACAGAGTCGATAGGAGTTACATATCCTTGTCCTCCGTGGTGAGGTTTAACCTCTACACGTACACCAGCAGGAGCAATGCTCTCGAAGTGTTTTTTGAACAATTCAGTGATTTCTTCCCATTCTTGGTTAGGTACTAAACGCATTGATATTTTTGCGAATGCTTTACTTGCGATAACAGTTTTAGCTCCTTCACCAGTATAACCTCCCCAAATACCGTTTACGTCTAAAGTAGGACGGATAGAGTTACGTTCGTTTGTAGTATATCCTGCTTCACCATAAACATCCTCGATGTCTAATTTCTTTTTGTAGTCATCTAAAGAGAAAGGACGTTTAGCCATTTCATCTCTTTCTTCGCGAGAAAGTTCTTCTACTTTGTCATAGAAACCAGGAACTGTGATATGGTTGTTTTCATCGTGTAATGAAGCAATCATCTTAGTTAATACGTTGATTGGGTTTGCAACCGCACCACCATATAAACCAGAGTGAAGATCTCTATTAGGACCAGTTACTTCTACTTCTACATAGCTTAAACCTCTTAAACCTGTAGTAATAGAAGGTTGCTCGTTAGAAATCATTCCAGTATCAGAGATTAAGATAACGTCGTTTTTAAGTTTCTCTTGATTTCTTTTCACAAACCAGCTTAAACTTACAGAACCAACTTCTTCTTCTCCTTCAATCATGAATTTCACGTTACAAGGTAAAGCATTGTTAGCGATCATATATTCAAACGCTTTTACGTGCATAAACATTTGACCTTTGTCATCACAAGCTCCACGAGCGAAGATAGCTCCTTCTGGGTGTATGTCTGTTTTTTTGATTACTGGTTCGAATGGAGGAGATGTCCATAATTCGATTGGATCTGCCGGTTGTACGTCGTAGTGACCGTAAACTAATACCGTTGGTAAGGCAGGATCAATGATTTTTTCTGCATAAACAATAGGGTAACCAGGTGTTTCACATAATTCAACAAGGTCACATCCTGCTTCTTCTAAACTTTTTTTTACGTGTTCTGCAGTATTAATTACATCCTGTGAGAAGGCACTGTCAGCACTGATAGAAGGTTTTTTTAATAGTTCAATTAGCTCATCTAAAAGACGTTGCTTGTTTTCTTGAACAAATTGTTTTGAATCTTTCATAGTATATAGGATACATTTACATTATTCCTTACAAACATAAGAATAAAAAAAAAATAAATTTTTTCTTGCACATTAAAAAATGCGTTGTATATTTGCAACGTCTTAAAGGAACAACAGTGACTAACACTGGTTCCAGCCAACAAGCGGGTATGGTGAAATTGGTAGACACGCCAGACTTAGGATCTGGTGCCGCAAGGTGTGAAGGTTCGAGTCCTTTTACCCGCACAACAAAAACCTCTTCATATTTTTGAAGAGGTTTTTTTATTTCTACTACTTTCCTAATCTTCCTTTTTCGTACTTTTTAATTTGGTATATTTAGGTGATCTTTTGCAAGACAAGTGACTTTTGGTTTGGTTATTGTCTTAAGATAGACTGTTAATCCAATTTTTGAGTTAATAATGAATTTAAGAACAATACTTTCTACACTTTTAGAATACGAATTATACGCAAGTAAATCGCTTACAATAACAATTGGAACAATCTTGTTTATTGTATTCACTTTAATGATTACTAAGTATGGATTACGCTTTTTGAAGAAGACGTTTATCAATATGGCTACACCAGATGTAGCTGCACGCTTAAGTAGTGTGTTTAACTTTGTAAATTACTTTATTTACGTCATTATGTTTTTCTTTATCTTAAATGCGATAGGGATCAATATTAGTATGTTTTTGACTACTTCTGCTGCTTTATTTGTTGGTTTAGGTTTAGCGCTTCAATCGATTTTTAGAGACTTAATAGCTGGTATTTATATTTTGTTAGATAAAACGCTAAACGTTGGTGATGTGATTGAAACAGGAGGACACGTTGCAAGAGTTAAGACAATCAGCTTGCGTTGTACCGTTGTAGAGACACGTAATAGAAAGGATTTAGTTATACCAAATAGAAAGTTAATAGATGATGTAGTTTATAACTGGACACACGAAGATCCGGTTATCCGTGCACGAATTGATGTTGGGGCATATATTGGTACTGATGTAGAATTGGTAAAGGCAGTTTTGTTAACTACTGTTGAAAACAATGTTGATGTGTTGAAACATCCACAACCAATTGTTTTTATTGATGAGTTTGGCGAGTCGTCAGTTCGTTTTATTTTATACTACTTTATAGATAATGCTTTTGATAACGATCGTATAGCAAGTGAAATTCGCTTTGAAATAGACAAGAAGTTTAAACTAAATAATATTCAGTTACCAGTACCTGTTTTACGCTTGGATAATACAGTAAGTAGTTTGTAATTTACTTATATTAAATATCTTTGCCGAACTTTTGAAAGTGCTATGGAACGAACATCAACTAAAAAAAATACATCTAACCCTCGTGAAACCTTAAAACGGTTAAATAAACAACCGAGAAAGGCAACAACATCGAGTAAAAAGAAGAAAGCAAAGAGTTCTTCTTCAAATTGGGCAGGGATTAAATGGATAATCATAATCAATGTTTTATTGGGTGGTGGGATATGGTTAGGTATTCACTTTCAAGATGGATTTAAGTACTTTTTTAGTCAAGATAGAAAGAATGCTCCTGAGAAGTCATTATTTGATTTTAGAACGGCTGAGGTGTTAGCACGACACGATAGTAAAATGATTGGATTTGACGTGTCACATTATCAAGGAGTCATTGATTGGGGGAGAGTAGATTCTGTTGCAAGTAAGTCTGCTTTGGAGTTTGTATTTGTACGTGCAACTATGGGCGTTGATGGCGTTGATAGGGCTTATAAGTTAAACTGGAAAGGGGCAGGAGCAAATCATTTTATCAGAGGCGCATATCACTACTATCGACCAGATGAGAATTCAGTTGAGCAAGCGAATAATTTTATAAAAACAGTAAAATTAGCACCTGGAGATTTACCTCCAGTTTTAGATATTGAAGATTTGCCTAAAAAGCAATCAGTAGAAAGTCTTCGTTTAGGATTAAAACGATGGATTGAATTGGTGGAAGAGCACTACAAGGTTAAGCCAATTTTATATTCAGGAGAACATTATTATACGAATCATTTGAAGCAATGGTTTCCGGATCATATATTGTGGATTGCAAACTATAATTTCTTTGTAGAAGAAATAAAGCCTGAATGGCACTTTTGGCAGTTTACAGAAAAAGGAATTGTTAATGGTATTGAGGGAAAAGTAGATTTGAATATCTATAACGGTAATAAAACAGAAATGCGAAAACTACTATTAAAGTAGTCTTCGCATTTTTTTTATGGAATTAAGTTTGAATACTTATTTTTTAACGTCTAAGGCGTCTCGTAAGGCGTTACCGATTAGCATAAAGCTTATCACAAGGATAAACATAGCAAAGCCTGGTAAAAGGGCTAAATAAGGTTTTCCAAGTAAGATGTAATTATAATTCTCTTTAATCATTGCTCCCCAGCTTGGTGTCGGTACTTGTGTTCCCAATCCTAAAAAGCTTAAACCACTTTCCACTAAGATGGCAGAAGCAAAGTTAGCTGCTGAAATTACAATAACAGGTGCCATACAGTTTGGCAAGATGTGTTTAGTAATGATTCTGTAATTATTGTAACCTAATGCTCTGGCAGCTGTTACATATTGTTGTTCTTTAACACTGATAACTTGTCCTCTCACTACACGAGCTACTTCAACCCACATAGTTAGCCCTACGGCTATAAATACTTGCCAAAAACCCTTTCCTAAAGCCAAGGTAATTGCAATTACTAATAACAAAGTAGGGATAGACCAAAATACATTGATTAACCACAGGATTAGAGCATCTATTTTTCCACCGTAATATCCCGCGATTGCTCCTAAAGTAATTCCGATGACTAAAGAGATTAGAACAGCTACAAAACCGATTGACAGAGATACCCTTGCTCCGATTACTAATCTGCTGAGGTAATCTCTACCTTGGTTATCTGTTCCGAGCCAGTATGTTTTTGTTTGTACAATATCTTTCTCATTAGCACTTTTAAAAAGAGATAGTGGAAGCGCTTTGAATTCTTCTAATTCTGGTTGATTGCTATAAGGTTTATAAAAGATAGAGTCTTGTTGTATATGAAACTCGTTAATTGCGATATGCTGTGTTGCCTGTTCACGTCCAAACCACAATTCACTAAACTTAATCCCTTCGTTTGTAGGAATAACGATAGTTTGTACTTTAAACCCTGGGGATTCAGAACGAAGAGCTAAGTCTCCAGCATTAGCATTTTTTGAATTATCAGGTATAATGAAATAAGCGAAAGCCGCTATAAGAGCAATTACTATAATTATCCAAAAACAGAAAACGCCCCAAAAATCTTTTTTAAATCTTTGGAGCGCAATCTGTGTATATGATTTACTTTTTTGATACATCTTAGTGTTTAGATGATATTCTGTTTTTACTGTCAATTTGTTTATTTGCCGACTTGTTGCCTAAATCTTTAAGGATGTTTACACCTTCTTCGATATACACATCAGAGTTAAGCATTTCGTGCCATCTTTCACGTTTGTTTTCTAAGATAGTATCTTTCTTAATTCTTTCTAATTCACTTGGAAGAGAGCTGAATTTTAAAGTGTTTTTATATTTAGAAATTGCTTTAAATTTCTTAGCCTTTTCCTCCGTTTCTTTTTGTTTGACTTTGTATTTGTCAATATTTAGAGAGAACGTCTTTTCATCTTTTCTTTCGTTAATCCACTTCGCGTTTTCATCAATCAAATTGAATTGCTCATTGTTTACAATACGCTTTTTACTCAATTCAATTACGTTAGAGAAATCGTAAGGATAAGCAACATAAGAAGCTCTGTCAATTTTGTCCCAAGGCATTGCATTGTCCATATCTCTTTCTCCCATATCAATATAAGAATAGCGATCTGGTAAAACGATATCACTTAAAACACCTTCTCTTTGTGTAGATCCACCATTGATACGATAGAACTTTTGAAGTGTAATTTTAAGCGCACCTAAATCTCCAAAAGGCTGTTTTCTCAATAACTCGTTTAAGTCAACAAGGTTTTGAACAGTACCTTTACCATACGTATGTTTACTACCAATAATTACCCCTCTTTTGTAATCTTGAATTGCCGCAGCAAAGATTTCAGAAGCAGAAGCAGAGAAGTTATTAACAAGTACAACAAGTGGACCTTCCCAAACGATAGGAGTACCTTTGTCATCTAATACTTGTTGTTTTCCTCTTGACGATTTTACTTGAACAACAGGTCCTTCTTTAGAGAATAGACCAACCATTTCAACAACAGTTTGCAATGAACCACCACCGTTGTTACGCAAGTCCATTATAATACCGTCAATATTTTGTTTTTTAAGTTCTATAATTTCTTTTTCAACATCTGTAAAAGCATTTCTCTTGTCTTTGTTTTCAAAGTCAATGTAGAACTTAGGTAAATGAATTAATCCGTATTTTTTATCTCCGTTTTGGATAACACTTGATTTAGCATACGTTTCTTCCATCTCAATCACTTCACGTGTAAGAGGAGTAACTTTTATCGTACCATCAATCTTTTTAAGTGTTAAGTAAACAGTAGTTCCTTTTTTACCTTTGATAAGTTTAACTACGTTATCTAAACGCATTCCAACGATATCAACCGGATCTTCATCTTTTGTTTGTCCAACTTTAAGAATGATATCTCCAACTTCGATTTCTTTACCTCTCCAAGCAGGACCACCAGGTACTAATTCATTGATTTCAACCCCTTCAGATTTCTTTCTTAAAACAGCACCGATTCCTTCAAAACTACCACTCATACTTGCATCAAACTTTTCTTTGTCTTCAGGAGCAAAGTAGAATGTATGTGGGTCAAAGCGTTCAACAATAGAGTTGATGTAAATAGAGAACCAATCTTTACGTTCTAAATCCGTTAATAATTCGAAATATTCATCTAAAGATTTACCAGCACTTTCACGAGCTTCTTTCTCTAATTGTTCAAAAGTTTTCTTTTCAACAGGTTTTTTGTCGTTAGCTTTTTTCTTTTTAGTCGAATTTTCAATTGGATCACCAAACTCGTCTAACTCTCCCTCATCTTCAGTAACTTCTTTGCCCTCTTGGATTTTTTGGTTATCTGTAATTGTTGAAAGTACATTAAGTTTTAATTGTTTTCTCCAACGGTCTCTCAATTCGTCCTCATCTTTAGCATATCCTAATTTGTCATAATCAGCATCGAAAATTTCATCTGAATTAAACTCAAAAGGAGTGCTAAGTACATCTGTATAGATTCCTTTAGCTTCTTCCATACGTTTAGTAATACGCTCATAAGTCAAATCAAAGAAAGATAATTCCTTTAACTCGATCATATCGTCGATTAAGTACTCGTATTTAGAAAACTCATCAATATCAGATTGTAAGAAGTATCTTTTCATCGGGTCTAATGCCTTTAGATATTCTTTATAAACTGTAGCTGAGAATTTATCATCAATTTTAGCTGGGTCATAGTGAGTACGTTCCAACAAATAAGTAACCAACTCAAGAAGTAATTGGTCTTTTTCAGGAGTCTCTTTTTCCTTCTTAGGGATAAAGCTCCATAGCAGAGCAGATACTCCGATTAGAAGAAGTATAACCTTATAATTTCTTTTCATAAATAACTTAAAAGTATTCATTAATTAGTTTTCATCTAAAGTAGTTAAAAAAGTGAAGATTTAGATGGTGCCTTCGATAATAATTTGTTAAAACCCTTTTATATAGGGGGTAATGTGTCTTTTTTAGGGTGAAATTGATATTCGAGTATTAATAGAGTTCCCCGAATATTTGTTACTTTAGCGAATGTAAATAAAAAAACGAAATGATGCAAAAACCCTTAATATTAGTTACAAACGATGATGGAATAACTGCTCCAGGTATGAGAGCTTTAATCGCTGTAATGAAAGAAATTGGAGATGTTGTTGTAGTAGCACCAGACAGTGCACAATCAGGAATGGGACACGCTGTAACAATTAATAATACATTGACTTTAGAAAAGGTTACAATAGATAGCGAAATTGAAATGGAATATGCTTGTTCAGGAACACCGGTTGATTGTGTAAAAATAGCGTTAGGCCAAATCTTAGACCGCAAACCAGACTTATGTGTTTCTGGTGTAAATCACGGATCTAATTCATCTATTAATGTTATTTATTCAGGTACGATGAGTGCTGCATTAGAAGCAGGGATGAGTGGAATTCCATCAATTGGTTTTTCATTATTAGACTTTAGTTGGAATGCAGATTTTGAACAAATAAAACCGTTTATAAAGAAAATTACTTTAGAAGCATTAAAGAATGGTATTCCTACTGACGTGGTGTTGAATGTTAACTTCCCAAAATTGGCGACAAAAGACATCAAGGGAATTAGAGTGTGTAGACAGGCAAAAGCTACTTGGATTGAGAATTTTGATAAACGAGTAAGTCCACACGGTAAAGAGTACTATTGGTTAAAAGGAGAGTTTGTTAATCAAGATAAAGGAGAAGATACAGATGAGTGGGCATTACACAATGGATATGTGTCATTAGTACCAGTTCACTTTGATATGACAGCACATCAAGTTATAAAAAGAATTAATAGTTGGGATCTGTAATGGGTGAGAGGTTAAAACATATATTACTCGGTTTCTTATGTGGGGCTATTGTTACTGTAATAGGTACAGAGCTTTATTTAAGGCTGTTTACAAATTATGATTTATTTGTAGACTTTGACTTTATTCGACGAGCGGGAATGTTTGGCAGGGTTACTGCTATAGGTAGTTTACTAAATCTGTTATTGTTCACATTTTTTATTAATCGCAAGTTAGATTTTTTAGCGAGAGGTTGTATTTTAGCCGTAATTATTTTAACAGTGGTAACATATTTGTTGTAGATGAAGTATTATATCATAGCAGGAGAAGCATCAGGAGATTTGCACGGATCTAATTTAATGAAGTCGATTTATAAAAAAGATCCAGAGGCAGATATACGTTTTTGGGGAGGTGAATTGATGCAAAACGTAGGAGGGAAGTTGGTGAAACATTATAAAGACTTAGCTTTTATGGGCTTTGTTGAGGTTTTACAAAACCTTCGTACAATTCTTCGAAATATATCTTTTTGTAAAAATGACATTGAAGCCTTTAATCCAGATATGTTGATTTTTATTGACTACCCTGGATTTAATATGCGTATAGCTGAATGGGCAAAGAAAAAAGGTATATCAACACACTATTATATTTCTCCACAGATTTGGGCATGGAAAGAGAATCGTATTAAAGCGATTAAACGCGATGTTGATTTTATGTATGTAATTCTTCCATTTGAGAAGGACTTTTATGAGAAGAAACATCAGTTTCCTGTAACGTTTGTTGGCCATCCTTTAATTGATGCAATTGAAGCATATAGAGCAGAAGAGCACGTTGACTTTCGCGCTAAGCACAATTTAGATGACCGACCTGTTATAGCACTATTGCCAGGAAGTAGAAAACAAGAAATTAGTAGATTGCTAAATGAGATGTTGTCTGTAATACATCACTATCCACAGTATCAATTTGTGATAGCTGGTGCACCAGGACAAGAAGCGTCTTTTTATGAGCAGTTTATACAAGATAAAAATATATCGTTTGTATTCAACGAAACTTATGCGTTGTTGAATATAGCACACGCAGCATTAGTTACGTCAGGTACAGCAACGTTGGAAACAGCCTTGTTTAGAGTTCCTCAAGTTGTATTGTACAAAGGGAACCAGATTTCTTATGAAATTGCGAAGCGAATTATCAAGTTAAAATACATTTCATTAGTTAATTTAATTATGGATGATGATGTAGTTGTAGAGCTAATTCAGAGCGATTGTAATGCAAAAAGAATCGAGTCAGAATTCAGTAAAATAATAAATGGTAAAAAACGCGAAGAAATTTTATTGAAATATGACAAATTAATTTGTACTTTAGGGGGCGGAGGAGCGAGTGATTATGCAGCAGAAGAAATGATTAAGAATTTTATGAGAAAAAGCAGCTAAAATATTTTGAGTATGAGAAAGTTTACGGTTATA
Organism: Myroides phaeus; assembly: GCF_009799805.1. Lineage (NCBI taxonomy): Bacteria > Pseudomonadati > Bacteroidota > Flavobacteriia > Flavobacteriales > Flavobacteriaceae > Myroides > Myroides phaeus. Next base: position 640,581 of record NZ_CP047050.1, on the reverse strand, counting down.
CTATTCAGTTTTGTAACGTTTATTAGTTTTAATAAAGTAGAAGGAAAGAACACTAATGTAAAGAACAATAGTGTACTTAATTTGAAGGTGGAAGAAACTTCACCTATTAAAAAGAAAAAAACAGCAGTTATAAACGAAAGTAAAAAAGTAGACGATCAAGTTCAAAATGAATTAGATGCCTTGTTAGACGATTTCATGAAAGAAATGGATAACAACAAATTAGAATTCGATAATTTGACAAGTCAAGTAATCAATACTGCTTTTGATTATGAAGGTGTTAGATATAGATTTGGAGGGATGTCTCGTAAAGGGATGGATTGTTCAGGTTTAGTTCAAACTGCTTTTGGAGATACTGAAATTAGCTTACCTCGTAGTTCAAGTGAAATGGCTCAAGTTGGTGAACGTGTGAAACAGAGAGATGCTCAGAAAGGAGATTTAATATTCTTCAAAACACGAGGAAACAGAATTAGTCATGTTGGAATAGTAACTGAAGTATTTGATGATGAAATCAAATTTATTCATTCTTCAACAAGTAGAGGTGTAATTGTATCTTCAACGAAAGAGAATTATTACCAAAGAACTTTTGCTCAAATCAATAGAGTAGTACAATAAAAAGAAACTTTTTCAAAAATATAGTAAAGAATTTTATTCTTTGGAGAGAATTTTGATGCATTCATTTATAAATGAAGACATTAAAATTCTCTTTTTTGTTTTATACCTTATTCCTAATTATCGGAATATTCCTTTATGACTATATACCATTTGTAATAGCACTCCTGTGTATGGGAGGTGCTATTTTTTTTATAGCGTTAAGCTACAAGAATAAGTTTACGTTTTATCCTACTAAATTTTCTTTTATAAGTGATGTTATTGCAATTGGACTGCTTTTTATTTCATTAGGAGTCAGTATTAAGAAAGGACAAGAGTTTGTTTTTAACAAAGTAAATACGAATGAATTTGTAGCAGGTTTTGTAAAACAATCTGTAAAAGCAGATGTGAGAATAGAAGAGGAAGTGTCTTCAAGTTCAGGAAAGCGTTATATTGTCCAATTACTGCGAATAAACGATTCTGTTGTTCATACAAAAGCGTATTTGACTTTAAAAGAACAGGAGACTTCTTTTATTCCAGGAGATATTATTTCAACCTATACTTTTATTCGTACTATTGAAGCTCCAAGAAATATTGGTCAATTTGATTATCAAAGCTATTCTAAACAGCAAGGTATATACTTTCAACTATATGGGAGTGAGTTTGTACGTGTTGCCCGAGCGAATGGTTTGAAGTATGAGATATTGCGCTGGAGGTTTTATTTAACAGAACAAGTAAAGAATAGTGATGTTTTAAGTAACAATGCTAAAGGTTTGTTGAATGCCTTAATATTAGGAAAGCGGAGTGATATTGATAAAGTTGTTTTAGCCCAGTTTAAAGAACTTGGTGTAATGCATATCTTAGCTATTTCCGGATTACACGTTGGTCTAATCTATCTGATGTTATTAACGGCTTTCGGTTTTCTTAAACCTATTAGTAAACAAGTGGTCGTAGTTTTGTTATTATGGCTTTTCGTCTTTTTATCCGGTTTTTCTCCTTCTGTATTTAGAGCGGTGTTTATGTTTACTATTTTTTCAGTGGCTCGTATAATTCGCAGAGAACAATCGTTAGAGCACAACGTAGGTCTTGCGTTGTTTTTTAGTTTGTTCTTTTATCCTAATTGGGTTACTGATATTGGTTTTCAATTGAGTTATTTAGCTGTAGTAAGCATCGTTTATATCTTGCCTTTGTTTGCAAATTGGTATAGTACTAATCGCATAGTAAAATACATACAAGGCATTGTGTATGTGTCATTAAGTGTTCAAGTAGGTTTAATGGCAATACAACTCTATTATTTTAAGCAGTTTTCTTTGCTTTTTTTAATTGGAAACTTAATCGTGATTCCTTTTGTAACGGTTTTGATTGTTTTAGGCGTTCTTTATTTTATGACGCTTTTTATACCGTTTTTAAATCAGTTGATAGGGATTGTATTTAATTTATTGACAGATATGATGTACAAGAGTGTTTCCCTTTTAGCTCAGTTTGATGAAATGGTTATTAAGAATGTACAGTTTAGTAAAACACAAGTATTTGTTTTGTTAACCTTGCTTACCTGCTTGTTATTATTTTATTATCGAAAATCGCGTGTGTGGGTATTGAGTAGCTTTGTATTGTTTTTTACGTTACAAGTTGTGCCATATCTAACAAGGTATTCAGAAGATAAAAGAAGTGAACTTATTATTCCATATTCACAAAATAGAGAACAAATTAGTTTGTGGTATAAAAAGGGGAGTCACTTGTTGAATGGTGAAAGCGAGCCTCAAGGAAATGGTAGTTACTCAACAGAATTGACTGCTCTGAATAATACAATAAGTAATATGACTATGCAGAGTATAGAATTAAAACCGCTTATGCCTATAGGGGAGCAGTTTTTATTAGTTTTAAGCGACTCACTTACGATTTACGACATTGGGTTTCAAGCGGACGTTATATTGCTTACAAAGCATCCTAAAGTCAATATAGCACGTGTATTGAGTTATCATCAACCTAAAGAAGTAGTGTTACATAATTCAATGCCATTGTGGTTTAAAGAGAAGTGCATTGAAACTTGTATAAAAAACAATATCCCTTTTCACGATATATCAGAAAAGGGATATTGGTCTAAATTATTTAAAAGCGATTAAAGCTGTTCTAACAATTGTTGAGGAGTTTTATATCCAACGATTACATTAGAAACTTCACCTTTAGCATCGAAGATAACCATAGAAGGATATCCTGGGATTCTCAAAAACATAGTAAAGTCGTGTGTAGCATTTCTACCTTTTCTATTGCTATTGTATCCAGGGTTAGTATATTTTTTCCCTTTATAGCTGATTTCTTCATTACCTTCAGAATCAAACTTAACAGCATAATAATTCTTGTTGATATGTTCAATCACCTTACTATCTGTAAAAGTGTTTTTATCTAACATTTTACAAGGACCACACCAATCAGTGAATGCGTCCATAAAGATAGGTTTAGCCTCTTTTTTTTGCGCAGCTACTGCTTCATTAAAAGTCATCCATTTAATTTCTTGAGCATTCATAGAAAAGCTCAATAAAGCGATAGTGAATAAGAAAAACAGTTTTTTCATGTATAAAGTTGTAATTAGATTTTATAAATTATTTTACTCCGTGCATTAATTTCTTCATCAGCGGATTAAGCGCAATAACTAAAATACCTGCAATAATTGGTACAATAGTGAAGATTAAGAAGAAAGTAGACAATGAATACTTCTCTGTAATTACTTCAATTTGTCCTCCAAGTTTTGCAGCTAAGTTGTTACCAATAGCGATTGCAAGATACCACATTCCAAACATAAGTGCAATCATTCTTGCAGGCACTAATTTAGAAACATAAGAAAGTCCCACTGGAGAAGAGAACAACTCTCCGAGTGTATGGAATAAGTAACCAAATACTAACCACATCATAGAAACTCTTGTTCCTTCTGTGATACCGTGTGCTCCATAAGCTAATACTCCAAATCCGATAGCCATAATAATAAGACCTAAACCGTATTTAATAGCAGCAGGAGGATTGTATTTAGAATCCCATAGTTTAGAAACAACAGAAGCAAAAGCAATGATGAAGAAAGAGTTTAAGATTGAGAACCAAGAAGCAGTAATCTCCACTTGATTATCTTTAATTTCTTTTACTTCAGCGTGTACAACGTGAATTTCTTTTTGACTTTCAATGTCTGTAATTTGATTGTATGCTTGTAATTCTCCTTTTAACTTTTCTTCAGCTTTAGCATCAAGGATATTGTATTTACCAAGTTCTTCGTATATTTTTAGTTTAGAACCTTTTTCTAAACTAACCAATTCAGAAATAATAGTTGTTTGTTCCACCACTACATCTCCATCTTTAGCAGGAGCTGATTCTGATACAGGAACGTAAGTAAACATTAAATTATTGTTGTTGTCTTTCTTTTGAGCGCCAGTTTCATCTAATACTGGTTTTTCAATAGCACTATAACGAACCTCATACGCGTGAGAAGACCAGTCTCTGTTTAACATCCAGATAGCAGCTCCCCAAACTCCAATAAACGTAATAGCTAAAACGATATTAGAAACCAATGCCTTTTTATATGTTCTTTTTGCCAATAAAATAAGTACCCAAGAAACAATAAGTAAAGGAATAACAGTCAACAATAAGTTGAATATATTAAACAATAAAGCCTTGTTTCCAGACAAAATTCTTTGCGTATTATCTCTTGCAAAAATCACTAAAGAAGTAGCTCCTTGTTCAAAAGACATCCAGAAGAAAATAGTGAAGAAAGCAAAAATGATTACCGCAATCATTCTATCTCTTACAATCTTCGTATATCTCATAATACGAGAAATAACTAAGTATAAGAAAATAAGAAGACCACCTACAATAACAACAGTTTTACCATCCATTCCAAAAAGAGTAGTTGGGAATAACTGCATATTTCCGATGATTCTAAACGGATCATCAAAAGCATATAAGAATCCAACGATAGTAGAAATAACGATTAAGATATAGTCAACTTTCGTAAAAGGATTAGGTTTTAAAGAATCTTTTTCTTCTTGAGTTAATGTTTGAGCATTTACAATATCCTCAGGTTTAATCTCAATACTCTTGTTAGGAACGTCACCAATATTTCCAAAGATTGGCTTTGCTAACCAGAATTGTAACGTACCTAAAAGCATAAAAATACCAGCTAAACCAAAACCATAGTGCCATCCAATACGCTCACCAATGTAACCACAAAGCATCATTCCAAAGAAAGCACCAGTGTTTACACCCATATAGAAAATAGTATAAGCACCATCTTTCTTTTCAGGGAAAGCCTTGTACATTTCAGATAAGATAGAAGTCATATTAGGTTTAAAGAAACCAGTACCTACAACAAGACAAACAAGTCCTAAGTACATAAAGAATTCGGTTTCAAAAGTCATCGCAGCGTGTCCCAACGTCATAATTAAGGAACCTACTACAACAGCCCATCGGTAACCGATATATTTATCAGCTATGATACCACCGAAGATTGGTGTAATGTAAAGTAGCATAGCATAAGTTGCAAAAATTGCCCCTGCGTTAGCAGTAGTCATCTCCCAGCCTGGGTTTAGTCCAATTACAGACATTGTTAAGAACTGAATTAAAAGAACACGCATTCCGTAAAAAGAGAAGCGTTCCCACATTTCAGTAAAGAACAGAACAAATAACCCCGCCGGGTGTCCCAGGACCTTTGTGTCAAAGAAATTCGGCTGCGCCGTAGTGTCAGTTTTCATTATATTTATAAAGTTTGGTGTTGTCAGTTTATTAATGTTGTGTTTACATAAGCGTTAAAAGTAATAAAATAAAGTCATAAATAATTCCCTTTGAAAAAAAATACTATATATCTGTAGAATGTTTTATCTCTTTGGTTGATTATTAGTAATAATCTAAACCGTGAATTAACTTTAGAATACACGATAAAAAAAGCACTATGGTTTTCTCCATAGTGCTTTTTTGTAATTTATAATTTAATATCAATTATGCTTTTTTATTCTCTAAAGGACGAATAACTAAACGGTCATAAATCACTAAAGTAATAACAGAAAAGATTCCGATACCACATACTACGTACCATATCTTATTAGGATTATATGTGCTCCAAAGCATATCTACCATTTCCCAATGAGACATTCCTAACTTTTGCTCTGCTAAAGTAAAATACTCATTCTTAGAGAAAGGGAAGTGAACTTGGCTAATATCTATATTTTTTGATGTAGCGAAGTCAACAAATGATTGCTTAACAACTGCCCAGTCAACAGAATCTGCTTTTAGATTAAATTGTTTCTCAAAAGCAGACAAAGACATATTTAAGGTCTTAGAACCTTGTTCAATGAACTGTTCGTGACTTACTACTTCAGGCATCGCTATATCTCGTGTAGACATTTCTGTTTTTAACAATGATAATTTGTCTGACCACGCTTGGTATAAGTCTCCAGAGATGTATTTCGTAACAAAGTAACTCGCTGCTACAGGTAAGAAGTATGTACCTTGATAAAGCCCTTCTTTTCCTTTAGGAGTAATTAATGCGATAAAAGATGAAACTGTTGGACTTGACATCATTTCTCCAATAGAGAAAATCATTGTTCCAATAATAGTAAATATTGGGTTATGTGTATAGAAAGTTAATCCAACCCCAATACTTGCAATTACAGCACCTCTAATTACAGCATTGATATGACGCATTTTGGTTACGAAGTACGAGATAGATACTTGACATAAGATAATCATCAAAGAGTCAATATTGGTAAACCACTCTGGTTTTACTTGTCCATCTTGTGTTAGTAAAGGACCTAAAAACGATACGTTTTCATTAATCCAATTACTCAAGACAGAAGAGTTTACCCAATCTTCAATAAAGTTAGGCAAGGTGTTGAACAGCTGATTAAACATTGTCCAGAATCCGATCATTAATAACAACAAAATTCCTAAACGAACATCTTTCAAGGCTTCAAAAATTCCTAATACAGAATCTTTGATTGCTTTTCCAATCGAGTCTTTTGGCTTTTCTACTTTTGGTTCTTTGTAAAACAACAATAAGATTAACAGGTTGATACCAATAACAATTGCTGCTTGTATGAAAATGATTTTCCATCCATAAGTTGTACGTAATCCTGACGACATAGCAGGTCCGATAAACCCACCAATATTCACCATCATATAGAAAATACCGAAACCAAGAGTTCCTGTCGATTCATCTGTATTACGTGCGATTATAGCAGAAGCAACAGGTTTAAAGAAAGCAGCTCCAATAGCTACTAACAAGAATACCGCGTATACATTGTTGTAAGCAGTTACTTCTCCCAACAAATAATATCCGGTAATCATTATGATAAACGCGATAATCAAGGATAGTTTATAACCAATACGGTCAGCAATAACACCAAAGAAAAGCGGTAAGAAGTATAAAATCCCTACAATACCTCCCATGATACTCCCTTTCTGTATGTGATCAAAGCCCAGACCTCCAGTGTCCGTTGAGCCTACTAAGTATAGTCCTAACAGCGTGTAGATACCATACCACGCCCACCGTTCCATAAGCTCCATAAAACTGGCTATCCAAAAGTTTTTATTGAACGATTTTATCGTTTGTCCAAAAGTTTTATTGTTCTGCGACATGGTAATTGGTTATTTATATATTTAAGGAGGTTAAGTTAAGCTGTAAATTTTATTTAGCAATGAATAACAGAAAAATATTTGCAGAAACAGTGTAAATATACTGTTGTTTAACTGCAAGAATCCCTTGTTTAAGTTTAAAGCAAAAAAAAGCGCCTTAGAATCCTAAGGCGCTTTATATTATAATAAGAAGATGAAATTATCTTACATCTTGCATTAACTTTTTAATTACTGGAGAAAGTGCCATTAACACAATACCAGCTACTACAGCATAAAGACCTAAATCTTTGTACCCATCAGTATAAGAAATCAAGGCGTCGTAGTTTGTTGCATTTGCTGTATCAGTAGTTGACATACCAGCACCGATAATACCAGCAACATACTGTCCGTATGCACTTGCTAAGAACCAAAGTCCCATCATCATTCCTTGTAAATTAGGCGTTGCTAATTTTGTCATAATTGAAAGACCAATAGGTGACAAACACAACTCTCCTAATGTGATTATTAATAGGGCAAATGTGAAGAAGTCTAACGAAGTCATCCCTTGTAAGTCAGCGAATAATCTTGTAGCAAATAATGCGTAATATCCAGCACCTAAAAGTACAAACCCTAAACCAAATTTAATAATTGTGTTTGGCTCAATACCTTTTTTAGCTAACCAAATCCAAAGTAACCCTAATACAGGAGCAATGAAGATGATAAAGAAAGCCCCTCCAGAGTTGTTCACTCCATTAGGATCTAAGTGCATACCTAAAAGGTCTGAGTTCAAGTTTTTCGCAGCGAAAATACTCAATGATCCTCCAGCTTGTTCGTAGATACCAAAGAATAGAATAGAGAACAAGATAAAGATTAATGCAGCAATAATTTTCTTACGTTCAGACGAGTTCAATTTAGACATTTCGTAGAACAAGTAAATTAAAGCTAACGGACCAACAGTCATCATGAAATAATCAGTATAAGCTGTATTGTCAATCATTAATACGATCAAAGGAATCATTGCAAAAGTACCTACATACGTAAGGATCTCTTTCCAAAGAGCCATTCTTTTTTCAGTACCATCAGCAGCAACTTCAGTTGGTTGAATACCAATTGGACCTAAGTGTCTTTTTGTAAATGTAAAGTTGATTAAACTCACAAGCATTACAAAAGCAGCAAGACCAAAAGCAACATTCCAACGGTGTGCTTGATCAATCGTTTCAGCGAAGATGTGTCCTTTACCAATAGCAATACATAAGTAACCTCCAATTAAGGCACCTAAGTTAATACCAGCATAGAATAAAGAGAAACCAGCATCCGTACGACTATCTCCTTTTTTGTATAAGTATCCTACCATAGTAGAGATATTTGGTTTAAAGAAACCAGTACCAATTACTGTAAAAGCAATCCCTTCAAAAAAGTAAGTATGAGGTTCGTATGCTAAGATTAAACTTCCCACGATCATCATGGAGCCACCCCAGAATAGAGATTTTCGGAAACCTAAAATTTTATCTGCAAAAATACCTCCTAAGAAAGTGAATGCATAAACGAAAGCTTGAGTAGCTCCGTATTGTAAGTTAGCTTGTGCTTCCGCAAAGTTAAGTTGGTCAATCATAAAGAATACCAACATCCCTCTCATTCCGTAGAAACTGAAACGTTCCCACATTTCTGAGAAGAATAAACTCCAGATTTGTTTCGGGTATTTACCCGAGAAACTCTGAATCTCTTCTAATGTCTGTGTCTGACTCATTTTAATTAAAAATTTTTATTATCGTATAATGCACGATACCTAACGGATACCGTGCATAAATTTTTTCAATATTGGGTTTATTAACATTACCAGTATTCCGGCTGCTGCAGGAATTAATGTGAATAGGAAGAAGAAGTGACTTAATGAGTAGTCATTTTTGATAACTTCAATTTGACCTCCTAAAATAGCAGCGAATTTCTGTGCAATTGCAAGTGCCAAGTACCACATACCAAACATAAATGCAAGCATTTTTCCTGGTACAAGTTTAGATACATAAGACAGACCTACTGGCGAAATAAATAATTCACCTAAGGTATGGAATAAGTATGTTAATATTAGGAATATCATCGACATTTTTACGCCTTCAGAACTTCCCATTGATCCAAGACCAAGAATTAAGAAACCGATAGCTACTAAAATAAGTCCAATTCCGTACTTAAATGCAGCAGGTGGGTTGTATTTAGAATCCCATAGTTTTGACACAGATGAAGCAAAAGAAATGATAAAGAAAGAATTTAAGATTGAGAACCAAGAAACTGTAATTTCTGATGATTCTTTTGAAAATTCATTTGATAACATCCAGATAGCTGCTGCCCAAATTGCCGCAAAACAGATGAATAACATTAAGTTAGATAAAGCAATTTTTTTCCAAGTAGCTTTAGCTAACATAATTAATACTCCAGTAATAATGATTAAAGGAATAATTGTCAAACAAGTATTTACGATATTAAAAATCAATAATGATGTTCCCTCTAAAGATCTATCTACGTAGTCTCTCGCTACCAATACAAGTGAAGTAGCTCCTTGTTCAAAACTCATAAAGAAGAACATTAAGAAGAAAGCTAATAGAATTACAGCAAACATTCTGTCTCTAATAATCTTTCCATAACGTAAAATTCTTGAGATTACTAAGTATAAGAAAGCGATTAAAGCAACAATAGCCATAATGTTTTGACCTCTTAATGCGTCAGTATCTAAGAATTTGAACATATCATAAACCCCATTTTTAGATAAAGGGTCATTGAATGCGTACAATAAACCGATGATAGAAACAAATGCAATTAACACATAGTCGATAGAAGTATAAGGATTTCTTGTTTCCTCTTCTTCTTTAACCTCTTCTTGTGTTTTTTGTACTGCTGTATCAACTTTTTTAAGTTCTCCTACATTACCAAATAAAGGTTTCGCTAACCAGAATTGTACAGTTCCTAAGAACATAAAGATTCCAGCTAAAGTAAATCCAAAATGCCATCCTTGTGTTTCAGCAATATATCCACAAAGCATCATACCAAAGAAAGCTCCTGAGTTTACTCCCATATAGAAGATTGTATATGCAGCATCTTTTTTCTCTGGAAGATATTTGTACATCTCACCAAGCATAGAAGGCATATTAGGTTTAAAGAAACCAGTACCAATAACTAAACAAGCAAGTCCCATAAAGAACATCGCTTTAGAGTCAAATCCCATTGCAGCGTGTCCTATTGTCATGATAATAGCACCAACAATAACCGCCCAACGCGATCCGATATATTTATCAGCGATAACTCCACCAAGAATAGGAGTTAAATAAAGCAACATTGCGTAAGTACCATATAAAGCACCAGCTTGTTCTGCGGACCATCCCCAGCCTGAGAAAGGATCATCAAATAAGACTTTTGCAGTCAAGAATTGAATTAACAATACTCTCATTCCGTAGAAAGAGAATCGTTCCCACATTTCAGTAAAGAATAGAACGAAAAGACCTGCAGGGTGTCCGAGCACCTTTGATTTAAAGAGGTCTGAATTAGTAGCTGTTTCTGCTGCCATTGTAATTTTATTAGTTTGTTTTAAGTTAGTACGTGATTGTATACTGTTGTTTGGTGTAGGTATTATAAATTGTTTAAAATGAAGTTTGTCATTTTAGTGTACAATTGTAATCTTGTGTTTCCGCCGTAAATACCGTGGTTTCTATCTGGATAGATAAGCCAATCAAAATCTTTGTTCTTTTGAACTAAAGTTTCAATCATTGCCATAGCATTTTGTACGTGAACGTTGTCATCTGCCGTACCGTGGATTAATAAGTAACGCCCTTTAAGCTTGTCAGCGTGAGTAAAAGGAGAGTTATCATCATACCCTGTAGGGTTTTCTTGCGGTGTTGTCATATATCTTTCTGTGTAGATACTATCGTAATATCTCCAGTTGATAACTGGGGCAACAGCAATTGCCATTTTGAAAACGTCATTTCCTTTAAGCAATGAATTAGACGACATAAAGCCTCCATAACTCCATCCCCAAATACCAATTCTACTTGCGTCAACATAACTTTGTGCGCCTAAGTATTTAGCAGCAATAATTTGGTCTTCTACCTCGTATTTACCTAATTGAAGTTGGGTTGTTTTCTTAAACTCCGCTCCTCTAAATCCAGTTCCTCTACCGTCAACTGTTACTACAATGTATCCTTTTTGAGTAAGCATTGCGTGCCAGTAATCATTAGAGTCAAACCATTTGTCAGCTACTTGTTGTGAACCTGGTCCGCTGTATTGATACATAAAAACAGGGTATTGTTTATTAGCGTCAAAATCAGCTGGTTTCATCATCCAAGCGTTTAGTTGTAAACCGTTTACTGTAGGAATTTGAATAAACTCTTTTGTCGGTAGTTGGTAAGCTGTTAGTTTTTGTTCTAACTCTTTATTGTTTAAAATCTCTTTTACCACTTTACCATTCTTAGAATTATTTAAAGTGTATGTAGGAGCATTTTTACTTGAAGAGTAGATATTGATAAACAAGTCAAATTGAGGACTAAACACAGCTGTATTAGTTCCTAAATTGTCAGTTAATCTCGTTTTGTTTTTTCCGTTTAAATCAATTGCGTATATATCGCGGTAGATAGATCCTCGTTCTACAGACTGATAAAATAGCTTTTTCGCTTTTGTATCAATTCCGTAATAATCCGTTACTTCCCAGTTACCTTTAGTTACTTGGTTAATTAACTTCCCGTCTTTGTTATAGTAGTATAAGTGATTGAAACCATCGCGTTCGCTTAACCAAACAAAACTATTGTCTTGTAAAAAGTTAACCGTAGCTACATCAACATAAGCTTTATCCGTTTCGTTTAAGATTAGTTTTTTAGTCAATGTTTTACCATCGATAAAGAATAATTTTAAATCATTTTGGTGTCTGTTGATAACCTGAGCACTTAAAAGATTGTTGTCGTTTGTCCACTTAATTCTCGGAATATAGAAATCGTTGAATTCAGACAAATCAACTTGTGCTGTAGAATTTTGTTTTAAATCGTAGATGTGAATAGAAACTAAAGAGTTGTTTTCACCTGCCTTAGGATATTTGAATTTATCTTGCGTAGGGTATAAACCTGTTCCGTAAACATCCATTGAATATTCAGGAACGTCAGTTTCGTCAAACTTAACATAAGCTAATTTATCACCATCTTTATTCCAGTCGAACATACGAACAATGCTGAACTCTTCTTCATAAACCCAATCAGAAATACCATTAATAACGTGATTTTTTTCTCCGTCATTTGTTATTTGCTGTGTTTTTTGAGAAGTGATGTCGTAAATAAACAAGTTGTTTTTGTATGCATAAGCAATTTTAGACCCATCGTTAGAAAAAGTAGGTTCTAAGATTTTGTGGTCTGCAATTTTGACAAGTGTATTTTTTGTAGGATTAAACAAATAATAATCAGCCAAAGCCGAACGGCGATAGATTGGCGTAGAATTCGTTCCGATTAACAATTGTTCCTCTTTATGGTCAAACACATAAGTATCAATAGAAGTTATGTCTTTAAAATCACTTGTAGAGAAGATTGTCTTAACCTTTTGTAGTGTTTGGAAACTGTATAGGTTAATTTCTTGCATATCTTTATTAACGTGCTCAATACGTGAGTATTGGTTGGAGTTTTCCATGGCGTTGACGGATTGCATTACTTTTGTTTTGAAAGAACCGTTCCAAATTTCTTCCTGTTCAATTTGTTTTTGAGCAAACCCAAATTGTGATGCAATAATGCAAAATAGTAGGGTAATCTTAAGGTGTTTCATTATATATTTAATCGAAAAAACTTCCAATTTTAATGAAAAAATATGATTTACACCAATTTATTTTTCGGAATAGGCAATAAAAGCTTAAATCTATTGACGCAATTTTGCCAAAGAAAGTCATAATAAATTAAACAAAAATGAGTGTTTGTTGATTTTTTAGTTTTTTTAACCTTGTAAGAATGAGTTATCTTTGTCGCTTAAATAAAAATTATGAAGGCAGGTAATATTAATGGTTTTTCTAAGTTAAGTAAACGTGACAAAATCAATTGGATAGCTCAGACGTATTTTTCAAACCCTGAAGATGTAGTTGAATTAATCGAGCAATATTGGAATTCAGACGAGGAGTTACAAAAACTTCACGATGAGTTTATCGAGAATACAATTACGAATTTTTATTTACCATTTGGTGTAGCTCCTAACTTTCTTATCAATGACAAGTGGTACACAATTCCTATGGTAATTGAGGAGAGCTCGGTTGTTGCCGCTGCATCTAAAGCTGCAAAGTTTTGGTCTGAAAGAGGTGGGTTTAAAACGACTATTTTAGGTACAGAAAAAATAGGTCAAGTACACTTTATCTACAAAGGAGATAAACAAAAACTGGAAGCATTTATTGCAAATACACAACAAGCATTTTTAGACGATACTTTTTCAATTACTCAGAATATGCAAAAGCGTGGAGGAGGAATTCAAAAAATCGAATTAAGAGATAAGACTTCTGATATTCCGAATTACTATCAACTACACGTTACTTTTGAAACGAAAGATAGTATGGGGGCTAATTTTATCAACTCGTGTTTAGAGCAAATAGCTTCTACTTTAAAAGCAAAAGCAATTGCTAATACAACTTTTACAGAAGAGGAAAAGCAAATAGATGTAGTGATGAGTATTTTATCTAACTACGTTCCTAATTGTGTTGTTCGCGCTGAGGTTAGTTGTCCGGTTGAAGATTTGAAATCGGCGGATATTAAAGACCCTATTTTATTTGCAGAGAAGTTTGTACAAGCTGTTCGCATTGCAGAAGTAGAGCCTTTTAGAGCAGTAACGCATAATAAAGGAGTGATGAATGGTGTAGATGCAGTTGTTGTTGCTACGGGTAATGATTTCCGCGCTATTGAAGCAGGAGTTCACGCCTATGCAGCTCGCAGCGGACAATATAGTAGTTTATCACACGCTTCCTTAGAGAATGGTATTTTTAAATTTTGGATTGATTTACCATTAGCTTTGGGAACAGTAGGAGGATTGACTTCATTACACCCAATGGTGAAAGTTGCTTTACAAATGTTGCAAAAACCTTCAGCTACTGAGTTAATGCAAGTAATTGCAGTTGCCGGAATAGCACAGAACTTTGCAGCTGTTAAATCGCTTACAACTACGGGAATTCAACAAGGACATATGAAAATGCACTTGATGAATATCTTAAATCAATTTAAAGCAACAGATGCTGAGCGTGTAAAAGTAGTAGCACATTTTGAAAAGAATGTTGTTTCACATAGCGCAGTAGTTGAATTATTAGAAAGCCTTAGAAAATAATGCAGACACAAAAGTTTTATAGTAACGGAAAATTACTTCTAACAGGAGAGTACTTGGTTTTAGATGGTGTACGTGCATTCGCTGTGCCTACTCGTTTTGGACAATCTATGGAAGTAACAGAAACATCAACAGGACTAATTCGTTGGACTAATTTTGATGCAGATGGATCAATGTGGATGCAAGAGGAAGTTACTATTAACGAAATAATTAATGCTAATAAACCGGATACTTCCACATTTCGAGGCGTATTGATAGATGTTTTAAGCGCAGCACATAAACAAAATGAGGTGTTGTTAAATAAGGCACAAGGCTTTGATGTTACTTGTGAATTAACTTTTCCTCGTATTTGGGGATTGGGAACATCATCAACGTGGATTAACAATGTTGCACAATGGTTTGGAATTAACGGTTTTCAATTGTTAGAAGAATCGTTTGGAGGTAGTGGCTATGACATAGCGTGTGCACAATATGACAAACCAATTTTTTATAGAAGACAAGGCAACTCGCCAGAAATTACAGCGGTTACTTTTTCGCCAAACTTTACAGAACACTTGTATTTTGTTTACTTAAATCAAAAGAAGAGTAGTAAAGAAGCAATTGCCAATTACCGCAAAAAGAAAAACGCTTTAGGAGATATCGGGAATCGCATTGAAGAATTAGGAAAAGAAATGCAAGCGTGTGTAAGTTTTGAATCTTTTTGCGATTTGATCAAAGAACACGAGTCATTGATGAGTGCTGTACTTGAACAAGAAACCGTGAAACAGCGCTTGTTTGCTGATTTTAATGGAGAAGTTAAAAGTCTTGGTGCTTGGGGAGGAGATTTTGTCTTAGTAGCATCAAAAGAAAACCCATCTACCTATTTTGAAACAAAAGGGTATACGACTATCGTACCATATAAAAAAATGATTGCTTTTTAGTAGATAAAATTCTATTTGTAATCATAATAGAGTATATTGCTTCCGATTAAGAATAACATAGTGCTATGTTATCAAAGTTTTGATAGTTTAGTTTTTTATGAGCAAATTGGGAGATTAAACTATTGTAAAAGGGTGTCCGTAAAGGACACCCTTTTTTGTTTGATGACACGTACTGTTTTTTTACAAATTGAGAACTAATAGTAGTTTCTTTTCAATTGAGTTAAACGTTGGGATAGGGATGTTAAAACAAGGTCATTACACTATTGACCCGTCCTGAAATAACTGTACAGTTTTAAAACAGTTAAAAATGGAAAATAGTAATCAAACAAGACAAAAAAAGACAGAACGTTATCACTTAAAATTTATTGAAAAAGTAATTCAAGAAATAGAAAATGGCGCTACCCAAAGTTCAGTTACTCTCAAGTATGATTTAAGACAACCAACGGTGAGTCGGTGGATTAAGAAATATGGAAGTATAGAATTTGATCAAACACGCAGGAATAAAATTTATTCAGAAAGCTTAAAACGTCAAGTAGTTCATAGTATTACAGAACACAAAATGACTATAAAAGAAGCTTGTATAACGTATGGAATCGAAAGTAAAAGTACAATAACAAATTGGTTATTAGTTAATTACAACAAAAACAAAGATCTTTGTAAAGAAATTAACATTCCAATTCTTATGGAAGAAAAAACAACCAATTTAGAATCTTTAGAAGTAAAAGCTTTAAAAAAGGCTTTAGCTGAAGCACAATTTAAGATAGTAGCATTAAATACTTTGATTGATGTAGCAGAAAAAAAATTGGATATTGATATTAGAAAAAAGTCTGGTTCCAAGCAGTTGAAGAAGTAAAACTCTTATATCCTACCAAGGGAATAGACAAAATATGTAAACTGTTTGGGAAAACACGAAGTGCTTATTATCAGTCAATTAATAAATATGAGCGGCAATCAATAAAAGATGATATCATCTTACAAGAAGTATTGAAAATCAGAACCAGCCTTCCTAAGGTAGGTACTCGAAAACTTCAGTATATGCTCCAAGAACGCTTAGCTACACATAAGATAAGCATAGGCAGAGATTATTTATTTGATTTATTAGATAGTCAAAAAATGTTGATTAGGCAGCGCAAACGAAAAGCATACACAACAGATTCTAGAGCATGGAGAGGTCAATATTTGGACTTGTATAATGGTGTAAAGGTTATTAGACCAGAGCAATTTTGGGTAAGTGATATTACATATATACGACTAAATAATGCTTGGGGATATCTGAGTTTAATCACAGATGCTTATTCACATAAAATAATGGGATATAGTTTTAATCTAGATTTGACTACAAAAGGGTGTTTGAAAGCCTTAACAATGGCGTTAAAAAATAGAATGTATACAGAAAAACTTATTCATCATTCTGATAGAGGATGCCAATACTGTAGCGCTACTTACACTCAGTTATTAATAGATAACGATATATCAATAAGTACTACACAAAGTGGAGAGCCAAGAGATAACGCAGTAGCAGAGCGAGTAAATGGTATAATTAAAGGAGAGTTTAATCTAAACTACTCAAGTTTAGGGTATCAAAAAACTAAGGAAAAAATAGGTAATAGCATAGAAGCTTATAATCAAATTAGACCTCACGATAGTTGTGATAGATTAACTCCTAATCAAGCGCACCTAAAAACAGGGGTGCTTCCTAAAAGATGGAAGAATTATTACAAGAATAAAACAGAGAAAAAAGAACTTGTACAGCAGTAATAGGATTACTGAAATAACTGTACAGTACAAAACAGGATTATCAACTATAGCTGTACAGCTATAGTAGGACGAGACATATTTTTTACAATTCATTTAAAGAGTGCTTGTATACTGTATGTATAGTGTATGTATACCCGTTGTATACTTTTTATGTAAAAATATACAAGCATCCTACATACATTACACATAAAATATACAAACAGACAGCATAAAACTTGTCTATTTCTTCTATAGCTGTACGGTTATAGTTGATAATCCTGTTTTGTATAGAGGAGATGAAGTTGTCGTTGTCAAAAGGGAAGGGAAACTTGATAAAGGAACTTTGAGTAAGCCTATTATAAAGCAAGATGAAGATACTAAACGTGTTTTCGTAAAAGCAGCAGAAGAGGTTTAGAAGACCAATGCAAAAAGATTTTAATAGTAATAGACGTGTCTGCTGTTACGAATTATTTCGTTTTGAAGATAATTAAGTAAAGTGGCTATTAATGTTTGTGTATCTTTAAAGTAAAAAGTTAGTTTTATGAGTAAGACAGAAGAGATAATAGCTCATCAATCGCATCGCCCTTGGGATATGCCAGAAGGTGACTGGGTTTATTATCAAGAGTGGAATAGGTTAATATTTTTACATTTTGAAGTTTCTTTTGAAGAGTTACGTGTCCTTGTACCCAGTTCTATGGAGCTTGATACTTTTGAAGGGAAGTGTTATATTTCTGTTGTGCCTTTCACGATGGAGAAGATTCGACCAAGGATCTTACCTGCAGTTGGTTTTGTTTCTAATTTTGAAGAATTAAATGTACGAACGTATGTAAAAGTAGATGGAAAACCAGGTGTTTATTTTTTAAATATTGAAGCAGGAAATAGCTTGTCAGCTTTTGTATCGCGTACTTTATCAGGATTGCCTTATGAAAAAGCAAGAATGAAGAGAGAGCAGGGATTGTACTATTCATTGAATAAGAAGAAAAAGTTTTTCTTAAAAGCGGAGTTTCAAGTTGGAGCGATAGTTCAGGAGAAAACGGAATTACAAAAATGGTTGACTGAGCGCTACTGCTTATATGTTGACTTAGACGAAGACTTATATCGCTATGAAATTCACCACAAAGAATGGGAGGTTAGAGAGATTTCATTTGACGTGTTAGAATTGGATTATCGCTTTGGAAATATTCATTTGACAGAGGATAAGGTAATATGCCCGAATTACTCGATAGGAATAGAAGTAGTTTCTTGGGGAAGGGAAATAGTAAATAGGTAGTTAGTACGAGTTGTATCATTTTAGTTGGAAATAGATACTTATCATAATAAGATTAATGTACTAAAGTGATGAAGTGAAAAGGGACAAATAATTTATCAAAAGAGAATATAGTTAAAATAAAAAGCCTTTATATTCGATATAAAGGCTTTTATTTATTTGATCAATTCTTCTTTTAGTTGATTTATCTTTTGGATTCTATTCCAGTCAAAGGTTTTTGATTCTTCCGATACGTAGCTAAGTAAGAGGAAAGCTTTTTGTTTGTAGGCTAAGTGTTTTTCTGGATTTATCTTAACGATTTTATTGCTTGTTGTAGTAAGAATATCAGCTAATAATTCCAAGTTATCCAGGTCAAAGTTTTTGGTTTCTTTGAGATACTCAATGGCAGCTTTATCATCTGTCATAGCAATAAAATCATCCAATTGGAGAAGGTTTTCTTCAGAAAGTTTTTTGCTCATTGCTTGGAGCTCATCTTCTGATTCAAACTCTTCAAGAGGGAGTGAATTAAAAACGGCTCTTAGTAACAGAGCCGCTTGTTGTATCATTCGAAGGACCATATCCCTTTTTTCCACTATTTAACAGGTCTTAATGTGTTGCTGAAAGTAACTTTAAAAGGAATTTCTTTATTCGCATTGTTTTTCATTACATAAATGAATTTAAACATTTTAGCGTGATCTGCCTCAATTGTTAACTCACCTCCTGTAAAGCTATCTGCTATAATAACATCTTGTTCGTTTTCAATACGAATAGATTTAGCGATTCCAGATTTCAGGTCACTCATTGTCATTCCTCTAAAAAATGATTTGCTGTCATTCTTGACTGTGATATTCTCTCCTTTGAATCCTTTTGTTAGGATAATAACAGAATATTTATCTTCAGAAGCTCTCATTCCTTTTAGATAGTTGTCTCTTGTTTGGTCAGATACAGAGCGAAAATCATCTCTCACTTGTGCGTATTCTGGTAAGTCAACAACATCTTTTTCGATAGGAAGCCTTTCTTCCTCTTTGATTTTTTCTATCTTTTCTTCAATAGTAAGTTCCTTTTTAGGTGTAAAAACAGACGAACCTGATTTACACATTGAGAACAAAACGATTAATGCTAAGAAGGGTAATTTTTTCATATTCTTAATTTAACGATGATAAGTATGCGATCGTAAGTAAGTATCTTTGTGGCGGTAAAGATAATTTTTTACAATAGAATAAAAAAATTGTAAAAGTTGCGAATAATGTTAAAACTGTATTTTTAAATGAATTACGACGTCATATTAGTAGGAGGAGGAGCCGCTGGATTTTTTACAGCAATCAATCTTGCAGAGAGAAAAAAAGGGCTTAAAATAGCAATATTAGAAAGAGGGAAAGAGGTTCTTTCAAAAGTTAGAATTTCAGGTGGAGGACGTTGTAATGTAACACACGCTTGCTTTGATCCTAAAGAGCTTACACAGTTTTATCCGAGAGGAGCAAAAGAGTTATTAGGACCATTTCACCAGTTTTGTGCAGGAGATACAATAGCTTGGTTTGAAGATCACGGTGTAACTTTAAAGATTGAAGAAGACGGTAGAATGTTTCCTGATACAGATTCATCACAGACTATTATTGACTGTTTTTTAAAGGCAGCAAAACAATTGAAAATTGATGTTTTAACAGGAACAAGTGTACAAAGTGTGTTTAAAAAAGAGAATTCTTGGAAGTTAGATACGACAAATGGAGGGTATGAGTGCTCTCATTTAGTGATGACAACAGGAAGTAATCCAAAAATATGGGGATTAATCAATGAGCTTGGACATAAAATTGTAGAGCCTGTGCCGTCATTGTTTACATTTAATATCAAAGATAAACGCATTAAAGATTTAATGGGAGTAGCAACTCCTGCTGAGGTAAAGGTAAAAGGAACAAAGTTAGAAGCAAGTGGTCCGTTATTGATTACACATTGGGGAATGAGTGGTCCTGGTATTTTGCGTTTGTCAGCTTGGGGAGCTCGTATTTTAGCAGATAAAAATTATCAGTTTCAGATTAATGTGAATTGGTTGCCAAATCACGATTTGGAGTCTGTGATGGAATTATTGCAAACAATACGCAAAGAGCACGCTAAGAAAACTGTAATCAAAAGGGTAGAAATTGATTTGCCTAATCGTTTATGGGAAAGAATTGTTGAGGTATCTGGATTTGCAAACGACGTAAAGTGGGCGGATGTTACTAATAAGCAATTAGAAGTATTAGCTGCTGAACTAACTAAGGCAGAAATGCAGGTTAATGGAAAGAGTACATTTAAAGACGAATTTGTAACCGCTGGAGGAATTGATTTAAAGGAAATTAATTTTAAAACAATGGAGAGTAAAATCAATACAGATTTGTATTTTGCAGGAGAAGTTGTAAACATAGACGCTATTACAGGAGGGTTCAACTTTCAGAATGCGTGGACAACAGGATTTATAGCTGCAAATGCTATTTGTGATAAAATAGAAAACCAATAAGTATGAAGTTTAACTACTACAACGTATCCAGTAGGATATTGCTATTTCTAATTTGTATAGGACCCTTTTTAGGTTCGGCTCTTTTCTTTTTGAGTATAGGAAATGTGTTGACGATTATTTTGAGTGTGGTAATGCTATTCTTATTTGTCGTGTTTTTATACAAAAGTAGCTTTATGAATGTGACTATTGATGAAAAAGGAGTCTTATATAAAAGCTTATTTCAAGAAAAAGCACTGCAATGGGAAGAAATAAAAGATGTTTTAATCGTTGTACGAGAGCGACGTTCTATTCCTGATTACTATAAGTTAGACGAGTGGTTGGAAGCAGGTAAGTTAGGTAAAAGTTATTTTATTTTATTTAGAACAACAGAAGGTTTTCCTGAAAACCCAATGTTTATGTTTAGTGCGCCGGTTGGAAGAGAGTATATAAGTGTACAGTTTAGAAAAGGAGTAGAGCAGGCTATTAGAAAGAATTATTTGAAGCTATAATGTGGGTTTTTATAGGTTGATAATTTAGGAGTTATCTGTAAATTAGAAAAAGGTCTTTTAGATGAAAATTCCTATGATAAGGACATTTAAGATAAAAGATAGTATTTTTGTTTAAAGAAGAAGAAGTAAAAATGACAATAAAAGATTTTATATTTGATAGAGAAGTTGACTTGACAAGTGTTGTTCAAGGAACTTTTTCGTGGAGTTCGCCAAGTAATATTGCTTTGGTGAAATATTGGGGAAAGAAGGATAATCAGATTCCTGCTAATCCATCGTTGAGTTTTACATTGAGTAATTGTAAAACAATTACTTCTTTGGAATATAAAGTAAAGACAAAAAAGGGAATAAGCTTTGATTTGTTGTTTGAAGGAAAACCAAAAGAAGACTTTAAACCGAAAGTGCAAAAGTTCTTTGAGCGAATTTTGTCTTATTGTCCTTATATAGAAGATTATCACTTTGTAATAGATACAGAAAATACTTTTCCGCATAGTTCAGGAATTGCATCATCAGCATCAGGAATGGCGGCTATGGCAGTAAATGTAATGTCGTTAGAGAAAGCATTATTTCCAGAGATGACAGACGAATATTTTGATAAGAAGGCATCTTTCTTAGCCAGATTAGGTTCGGGAAGTGCTTGTAGAAGTATTGTCGGAAGTGTAGTTGTTTGGGGAGAACACAAGGATATTGCAGATAGTTCAGATTTATACGGGGTTGCTTTTCCAGAAGAAGTACACGAAGTATTTAAAGATTACTGTGATGTGATTTTATTAGTTGACAAAGGAGAGAAGAAGGTATCAAGTACAGTAGGACACGATTTGATGCACAATCATCCCTTTGCCAAAGAGAGATTTGCACAAGCTCATACAAACTTAGCTAAGTTGAAAAATATTTTAGTTGAGGGTAATTTAGAAGAATTTATTTCGTTAGTAGAAAGTGAAGCTTTGACATTGCACGCAATGATGATGACTTCAATGCCTTATTTTATTTTAATGAAGCCTAAGACTTTGAAAATTATCGAGAAGATTTGGAACTTTAGAGAGCAGACAAAAATCCCCGTGTGTTTTACATTAGATGCTGGGGCAAATGTCCACTTATTGTTTCCAAAACAAGATAAAGACTTTGTTATGACATTTATTCGTCAAGAATTAGCAGAGCATTGTCAGGGAAAACACTTCATCGAAGATCAAATAGGCTTTGGTTCTGAGAGAATTAAATAAAAAGTTGTAAATTTATAGTATGGTATGCATATTGCATGTTAAACACTTAAAATTTGTAAATATGAAAAAGTTATTATCAATTTTGGGATTAGTATTAAGTAGTTTGTTTGGATTTCAAAGTGCTTATGCTCAAGAATTAGTTGAAGATCAAAACCCTAATTATAAAGCGAGTTTGTCTAAGTATATGGCTGCGAAAGATTCGTTGACTGCAACACTTAGTACAACAGTACAAGACACGTACAAAGCATATGATTGGTATGAAGCAAAACAAGAGCGCAAAGCTCAGAAAAGAGAATATCGCCACGAAGAGCGAATGGCTCGCGCTAAAAACCGTTCATATAATAATGGGTATTACAACAATGGTTACTATGGTAATGGATATTATGGTAGTAGCTATTACAACAACAGTTGGAATTGGTTACCGCGAATTGGATACCGCACAGGAAACTGGATGTTTTCTATCTAATTGATCGCAAAGTAAAATAGAACAAAGTAAAAATAATAAGAGGAAGATTATGCAAATTAAACGTATTGCGTTAGCTACAATATTGGCTGCATCAGGAATATTTATCACGTCATGTGGACGTCAAGTAACAAGAGTAGGAATTGAAGAAACTATTGATATTAGCGGTAGATGGAACAATACAGACTCAAGAGAAGTTGCTGAGCAAATGACAAGCCAAATCTTAAGCGGATCTTGGATTGGAGATCACCAAGAAAGCAATGCTGGAAAAAAACCAGTTGTAATTGTTGGTATGGTTCAAAATAAAAGTCACGAGCATATTGATGCAGAAACATTCGTAAAAGATGTTGAAAGATCTTTTATTCAGTCACAAAGAGTACGTTTAGTTCAAGGAGGTGCAAAAAGAGAAGAATTGAGAGCTGAAAGAGCTGATCAACAAACAAACTCTTCTGTTTCTACGATGAAGAAATTCGGATTAGAGAACGGAGCAGATTACATTCTTCAAGGTTCTATCAACTCAATTGTTGACTCTCACAAAAAGAAAAAAGTAGTTTACTACCAAGTGAATTTAGAATTAACAAACATTCAATCTGGAGAAGTTGTTTGGATTGGAGAGAAGAAAATTGCTAAATACGTAAAGAACTAATTTAAAATATTATAGATGGTTTCATACAAAACCATATATTCTTTCACAAAAACATCAGTGCTATTTGCACTGATGTTTTTCGTGTTTGGATGTGCTTCTTATCACGATAGGATAACAGATTATTATCAGAAACTTGGTTCGTCTCAATTTGAAGAGGCTGAGAAAGCTTTGGACAAAAATGCATTGTTGCAAAAGTCGAGAAACAAGTTGTTGTTTTATATGGAGAAAGGCCGTGTAGCTCATTTGAAAGGAGATTATGCGAGTAGTAATAAGTACCTTAATGAAGCCGATCTATTAGTTGAAGATGGTTTAAAAAGTACTGGTGATGTGGCAGTAGGATTGTTTTTAAACTCAATGTCTCAAAATTACAAAGGAGAGGAGTTTGAAATTTTTATGTTGCATTATTACAAAGCTTTAAACTATTTGTACTTAGGTCAGTTTGATGAAGCTATTGTTGAGGCTCGTCGTATTACACTACAGAATTATGCACAAGGCGACAAGTATAAAGAGAAAAGTACTCGTTATTCAAAAGATGCGTTTTCATTGACCTTACAAGGGTTGATTTATGAAGCAAGTGGAAATTATAACGATGCGTTTATCGCTTATCGAAATGCAGTTGAGGTATATCAGAATGCAAAAGGCGGACTTTACTATGGAGTAGCAATGCCTGAGAATCTTAAATACGATGTTATGAGAATGGCTTCGCGTATGGGATTCAAAAGTGAGTTGGATAAGTTTGAACGCGATTTTAAAATGAAGTTCAAAGATTATCAACCTACTGCAGGAGGAGAATTAGTTGTCTTTTGGGAGAATGGTAGAGCACCAATTAAAGAACAAGAAAACGTATTTTTCTCTTTAGTAAAAGGAGAAGATGGAGGTGTGTTCTTTACGAATGCTTTAGGGATTATGATTCCGATAGATTTTGGAATAGCAGGAAAGACAAGCTTGAATGATGTTCATAGTTTGAATATTGCTTACCCGAAATACATTGTTCAGAAACCACCCTATACCTTTGCGACAATAAAAACAAGTTCAGCTGATAAATATAGATTTGAAAAAGTAGAAGATATTGATGTTTTAGCTGTGAAAACATTAGATGAACGCGCAGGTAAAGAATTAAGTAAGATATTAACTCGTGTAGCTGTAAAGAAATCAGCTGAGTATGCGTTAAAATCAGCTGCTCGTTCAAATGGTAAAAACGGAGATAATAATGCTTTGTTAGAGGGACTTGGTTTAGGAGTGCAATTATTTAATATGTTCTCAGAAAAAGCAGACACTCGTAACTGGCAGACATTACCAGCTCAGATTAACTATGTTCGTGTTCCTCTTCAAACAGGTATGAATAAATTGACAATTGAACTTGAGCGTCCAACAGGTCAACGTACAGAACAAACGATTGAAGTGGAGGCAAACGGTAAGATGAGGTTTTATAATTTTGCAACAATGCGATAAGTTATGACTAAGAACAAAGTATGTACACATTGTAAAGCACCTATTGATTGTAAAACAGAAGATATTGCTCATTGTGCGTGTAGTGAAGTAACAATTTCTAATGCTACAAGAGCTTTTTTGGGAAGTTCATATCATAAATGTCTTTGTAATGATTGTTTAGTTAAGTTTAACGAGATGATTGAACTTGCTAAAGGCAAAGAATTTCCAAAGCGAAGAAGTGAGATGGAGGAAGGAGTGCATTATTATATGGAAAATGAGTATTTTGTATTTACAGAATTGTATCATTTGATGAAAGGACAATGTTGTCAGAATGGTTGTAGACATTGTGTTTATGGCTTTAAAAACAGGTATTTATAAAAAAATATATAGGAAAGAAAGGCCTGTGAGGATATAATATGTATTTTTGCAGGGTGAATTCACTTTTATAGCTATGAAAGGACCATTATTTTATTCGAAGATTCTTCTTTTTGGAGAATATGGAATCATTAGAGATTCAAAAGGTTTATCGATTCCTTATAATTTTTATAAGGGAGCTTTGAAAATTGCAGACAAATTAGAGGGTGTTGCATTAAAATCAAATGAGAGTTTGAGAAATTTTGCTGCTTATTTAAGAGATTTGCAAGAGACAGAACCAACATTAGTACAATTTGATTTAGATCGTTTAAATAACGAGATTGAGGAAGGGTTGTATTTTGACTCGAGTATTCCACAAGGATATGGTGTGGGAAGTAGTGGTGCATTAGTTGCTGCTATTTATGACCAATATGCTTTTGAGAAGATAACAGTATTGGAAAACTTGACAAAAGACAAGTTACTTGTGTTAAAAGGTATCTTTGGAAAGATGGAAGCATTTTTTCACGGTACAAGTTCAGGGTTAGATCCATTAAACAGTTATTTAAGCCTGCCAATATTGATTAATTCAAAAGACAATATTGAACCAGCAGGTATTCCTTCACAAAGTGTAGATGGTAAAGGAGGAGTTTTCTTGATTGATTCAGGTATTGTTGGAGAAACAGCTCCAATGATTACTATATTTATGGAGAACTTAAAAGACCAAGGTTTCCGTCAGATGTTGAAAGAGCAGTTTGTAAAACATACAGATGCTTGTGTTGAAAACTTCTTGAAAGGAGATGTTAAGTCTTTATTTAGTAATACAAAACAATTATCTAAAGTAGTATTGAATCATTTTAAACCAATGATTCCGGAGCAATTCCACAATGTTTGGCAAAAGGGAATTGAGACAAATGATTACTATTTGAAGCTATGTGGATCTGGAGGTGGAGGATACATCTTAGGTTTTACAGCAGATATTGAAAAAGCGAAAGAATCTCTTAAAGATTATAAATTAGAAGTTGTATATCAATTCTAATTAGATAGTAGAAATGTTATAACCTTTCGCTTAGGCGAATAAATTTAGATACAAGAAAGAAATGTTATCTAGGAAAAATAAATTACTCTTAGCTAAGATATTCAGCTTGTTCTCTGTAGTGAGAGGTTATAATATTTTTATCATTGTAATGGCGCAATACTTAGCGTCTATATTTATATTTGCCCCTCAGAAAAGAGCACTTGATGTCGTATTAGATTGGCGTTTGTTTTTGATTATATTCGCTTCTTCGTTAGCCATTGCAGGAGGTTATATTATTAATAACTTCTACGATGCTGAAAAAGATTTGATAAATCGACCTGCGAAGTCTATGTTGGATAAGTTGGTTAGTCAAGCGACAAAGTTACGTGTGTATTTTGCACTTAACTTCTTGTCTGTATTGATTGTACTACCTGTATCTTTCCATGTTTCTTTATTCTTTTCGGGTTATATATTTTTGTTGTGGTTCTATTCACACAAACTAAAGAAATATCCAATTATTGGTAATTTAACAGCATCGTTACTTGCCATATTGCCCTTCTTTAGTATCCTTATGCATTTTAAATTTTTCTACTCAACAATATTTTTGCATGCTTCTTTTTTGTATTTGATTATTCTAATACGCGAGTTGATTAAAGACATGGAAAATATTAAGGGAGATTTTGCTAATAATTACCAAACTATTCCGGTTCGGTTTGGAGAACAGAAAGCAAAACAAATAATCACAGCAGTTACTGTATTAACGCTTGTACCAATCTATTTGATCGTGAGTGATCACGCTTTAGAAGTTGGATATATGGTCTATTACTTTTATATGAGTATAGGTGTATTGATCTTATTTTTGTACAAGTTATGGAAATCAGGTGCCATCAGTGAATACCATAGCCTGCATGTGAGTTTAAAGTTGCTAATACTATTAGGTGTGTTTTCAATTATATTGATTAATCCAGAGGTAGTAGTAAGCGGTAAGATTCTACTTAAAGAATCTTTATAGTAATAAAAGTTTTGTAAACTTTTATTGTAATGTTAATTAAAGCAGAGAATATCTATCTTTGCAAAAATCTTTTTGATATGAATAACGGTAAGTCGAATTCAAGAAATAATAATTCAAGTCGCTCAGGGAGTAAGAGTGGAGCGGGTAAAAAGCCTTTTGGGAAAAGTGGTAATGGTGCTAAGAAATCTTTTAGTAAGAGTGGAGATGGTGCTAAAAAGTCTTTTGCGAAAAGCAATGATGGAAAAAGTACAGATTTAAAGAGAATTCAAGCGAATACTACTGCTTCAAAAGCTTTTGATAAAAAGCCAAAAGCAAAGTCTTCTTCTAAAGATTCTGATGAAATTCGTCTAAATAAATATATTGGTAATTCGGGAGCTTGTTCTCGTCGTGATGCAGATTTATACATTGTGTCTGGTAACGTAAAAGTAAACGGAGAAGTGGTAACTGAATTAGGGTATAGAGTTAAACCTACTGATGTTGTAAACTTTGATGGAACTGTTCTTACACCAGAGAAAAAAATCTATGTGTTATTGAATAAACCTAAAGGTTTTTCAAGTATTAACGAGCCAGTAATTAGTCCAGAAAACATTTTGAGTTTAATTAAAGGATCGTCAAAGTATCCATTAACTCCGATTGGACGTATGGATAAAACAACGATGGGATTAATGTTATTTACAAATGACAGTGATTTAATTCAGAAGTTGAATAAAACAGAACAACGTTCTTCTAAATTATACCACGTTTCTTTAGATAAGAATTTAAAGTATGAAGATTTAGAGAAAATTAAAAAAGGTGTGTACATTGACGAGCGTCGTGTATTTGCAGAAGATGTTGCTTATGTTGATGACCAACCAAAAACAGAGGTGGGTATTAAATTAAAAGCATCAAACGTGAAGTTAGTACGTGCTATTTTTGAGTCATTAAAATACAATGTAATCAAATTAGACCGTGTAATGTACGGAGGATTGACTAAATGGAATTTACCAAGAGGTAAATGGAGATTCTTAACAGAAGAAGAAGTACGTAATTTAAAAAACGGAAATTAATATAAAAGGCTCATCAATTGATGAGCCTTTTTTTTATTGTAAATATTCAGGTAATTCCATCGGAACTTCCATTACTAAGATGTGACTATTTTCGTGTGCGTGAACCGTAAAGTTAGGTTGATTCCAAAAACCGATTGCATCTCTTTTGTCAAGCGTAATATCGTCGATTGTAATTTGTCCTTCTAAGACAAAAAGGAAGATACCATTGCTTTTATCTTTAAGATCATACGTTAATTCTTTTCCAGTATCTAAATCAGCCATGTGAAACCAAGCGTTTTGATTAATCCAAACTCCTTTGTCCTCTTGGTTAGGAGATAAGATTTGGTCCCATTTGTTATGACGATCCTCTTTGTTTATTTGGATCTGGTCATATCTTGGTTTAACGTTTAATTTATTAGGAAATAACCATATTTGTAAGAATTTACTCTCCTCTGTTTCGCTTGGGTTAAACTCACTGTGATGTACACCCGTTCCTGCACTCATTGCTTGTATTTCTCCTTGGCGAATTATAGTGCCATTTCCCATACTATCTTTATGTTCTAAGCTTCCTGATAGCGGAATAGAGATAATCTCCATATTGTCGTGAGGATGCGTTCCAAAGCCCATACCAGCTGCAACATTGTCGTCATTTAAAACGCGTAGTACACCAAAGTGTATTCTATCATTGTTTCTGTAGTTTGCAAAACTAAAAGTATGATGAGATTTTAACCAACCGTTGTTAGCGTATCCTCTTGTATCTGCTTTGTATAAAATTTTATTTTCCATAGTTGTTTCATTTTGATAGTACAAAGATACAACTGAGTAAAGGCGTTATTGCTTAACGTAGGTTAAGAAACACTATAGGTTATTTACCTGTCAGCAAACGTTTTTTCATTTTGCTGAAAAATTCCGGAGTAATGCCTAAATACGAGGCAATTTGTTTTTGAGGTAGATTGTACTTAATCTCAGGGAAACGATTGCAAAAGCGTTCATATCGTTCTTCCGCTGTCAATCTCATATTGTCCATTAATCGTTGTTGGTTAGCAACAAGCGAGCGTTCAATTAAGATTCTAAAATATCGTTCAATTTTAGGTACGCGATCAAATAGCGCTAATTGATGATCTCTGCTAATTGTCATAACAATAGCATCTTCGACCACTTCAATGTATGACTCCCCTGGTTTTTGAGAAAGGAAACTATACATATCAGCAATCCACCAATTGGTCGTTGCAAAACTCATAGTGTGTTCTGTTGTTTGATCATCTAAACAATAGTTTCTCAAGATACCAGAAAGGACAAAACAAGAGTTTACACAAACATCTCCCGCTAAAAGTAATTTAGTCTTTGCTGGATATCGTGTTGTGGTAAAAGATTCTAAAACAATTTGTTGTTCTTCTTTAGTAAGAGAAACGTGCTTAGCGATACTTGAGAGTAATAAGTCCAAAATGTGATATTTTATTGTTGATTTAAAAGTACTTAATTTCAGTAGTGGAAACAAAAAAAGGTTCTATAATTATAGAACCTTTAATATATTTAATGAGTATTAGGCTTATTTTAAAGCTTCTTTTACTCTTCTTAATGCTTCGATTAATTGGTCTTCACTTGTAGCATAAGACATACGAATACAGTTAGGATTACCAAAAGCATCACCTGTTACAGTAGCAACGTGAGCTTTTTCAAGTAGATACATTGATAAATCATCAGCATTGTTTACTTGAACACCTTGGTATGTTTTTCCGAATAAGGCAGATACATCTGGGAAAACGTAAAAAGCACCTTCAGGAACATTAATCTTCATACCAGGAATCTCTTTGATTAATCCAACAACTAAGTCTCTACGTCTTTGGAAAGCTTGAACCATATCTTTTAAAACACTTGGATCAGCTTCAACCGCTGTAATAGTTGCTCTTTGAGCTATACTATTAGCACCAGAAGTTACTTGTCCTTGCATTTTAGTACACGCTTTAGCAATGAACTCAGGAGCACCGATGTATCCAATACGGTAACCAGTCATAGCAAAAGCTTTTGCGATACCATTTACAGTAATAGTACGGTTTTGTAAACTACCAATTGTACCAATACTACAATGAGAACCAGTGAAGTTGATATGTTCGTAAATCTCATCTGATAAGATGAAGATATTAGGGTATTTTTCTAATACAGCTGCAATTGTTTCAAATTCTGATTGACTGTACACAGAACCACTTGGGTTACAAGGTGAACAGAACCATATCATTTTAGTTTTAGGAGTAATTGCGCTTTCAAGTTGCTCAGGAGTAATTTTGAAATCAGTGTCAATAGACGTTGGAACTTCCACAGGAATACCACCAGCTATTTTTACAATTTCAGCATAACTAACCCAATAAGGAGCAGGAATTACTACTTCATCACCAGGATTAATCATTACTTGTGCAACATTATAAAGAGATTGTTTTGCACCTGTAGAAACTACAATTTGGTTTGGAGCATAATTAAGATTGTTATCTCTTTTAAACTTTTTGCTTATAGCCTCTTTTAACTCCATGTATCCGTCTACAGGAGGGTATTTACTGAAGTTATCTTTGATTGCTTGTATAGCAGCTTCTTTGATAAACTCAGGAGCATTAAAGTCAGGTTCTCCTAAACTTAAACTAATCACATCGATTCCTTGAGATTTTAGTTCTCTTGCTTTAGCCGCCATTGCTAAAGTTTGTGATGTTGTTAAACTGTTAATTCTATCAGATAAAAATTGAGAATTCATATTAAAATAATGGTTTACTAATCGGTTATCTCAAAGGTAATTATTAATTGTGGTTTAATCGTTATGAGTTTTCTGTTTTTACCAATAAAAAGGCTACTTTTGTCAAAATTTTAGACATGGAAGAAATCTTAAAATATTTTCCTGATTTGACACCTTTACAGATTAGTCAGTTCGAAAAATTAGAAGAGGTTTATATTGAGTGGAATGCAAAGATTAATGTTATTTCACGTAAGGACATACAAGAGTTATATACAAAACACGTATTGCATTCATTAGGAATAGCTAAGGTAATGGAGTTTTTACCAGGAGCAAAGATTATGGATGTTGGTACAGGTGGTGGTTTTCCTGGAATTCCATTGGCTATTTTGTATCCGGAAACACAGTTTTACTTAATTGACATTATTGCTAAGAAGATTAGAGTAGTTAATGAAGTAGTTCAAGCGTTAGAATTGAAAAATGTTGTAGCAGAACAAAAACGTGCTGAAACAGTAGATGAGAAGTTTGATTTTATTGTAAGCCGTGCCGTTACAAATATGTCTGATTTTGTGAAATGGATAAGACATAAAACAGCGAAAGAAAATAAACACGAGTTTGAGAATGGAATTCTTTATTTAAAAGGAGGAGATTTGACAGAGGAGTTGAAAGATTTTCCAAAGGCAGTTGAATTTGATTTAACGAACATTTTCGACAACGAGTTTTTTGAAACAAAAAAGGTAGTTTATTTACCTTTAAAATATAAAGGTTAATCTCTGTGATTGCCTTCAAGGCCACCTATTTTAGGTGGCCTTTTTTTATTGGTATGTTTTCTGATTTGAGTGAAGAGTATGGCAGAGTAGTTTGTTTTTCATTATTTAAAAATCTACCATATTTATGGTATTTCAGTTTTTAAGGATTCAAAATACATTTGTAACAGGAAAGTAGAGGAAAGATAATCTTTATATGTTAAGTGAATTAGTTGTTTTGGTTCGGGGCCTTTAAACAATTGTAAGGTTATCTGCCTTCTGCTTTTAAAGAATGTGAATCTAAAAATAAATAGTATGAACTCAAATTACTTACAACGGAATGGTGTTTTTCGTATAGTTACTGTTACCGACTCTTTTATTTCTTTGGAAGCATCATCTTTGATGTGTATGTGCTGCTGTATGTAGCCAATCTTTTTATGGGCATTCTTTTCTTCGCCCAATCATTTTTTTAATACCATTAATCTTTAATAATACACAATAGCAGTTAATTGTTGTTGTGAGGATATTTATATGCAAAAAATCTACACTATTTTATTTGTATTTGCGAGTATAATTACGTTGCAAGCACAAGAAAGACTTGTATCCGGTAATGTTAGTGATACAGGAGGAACGCTACCTGGAGTAAGCGTAATAATTCAAGGAACCAATCAAGGTACAATGACTGATCTTGATGGAGGATATTCGATCAAAGTAAATGAAGGACAAGTTTTAGAGTTTTCATTTATTGGTTATCAAACTCAGAAAGTAACTTATAAAGGACAAGATGTAATCAATGTCACATTACAATATGAGTCAAGTGAGTTGTCTGAGGTTGTCATTCAAGTTCCTTATGGTACAGCAAACAAAAAGACTTATACAGGTTCGGTTGGTTTAATTCAAGCGAAGACAATTGAAAAGTCACAAGTGAGCAATGTATCAAAAGCATTAGAAGGTTCTGTTGCAGGGTTACAATCTTTTTCAGCAAGTGGCCAGCCAGGGTCAGAAGCAACAATTCGCATTAGAGGTGTTGGTTCTATCAATGCCAAAAGTGATCCGTTATATGTAGTGGATGGTGTTCCCTATGAAGGAGGATTATCTGCAATTGCAGCATCAGATATTGAGTCTATCTCTGTATTGAAAGACGCAACAGCAGCAACATTATATGGGTCTCGTGCAGCTAATGGGGTGATTATGATTACAACAAAGCAAGGGAAAAGAGAAACAGAACCACAGATTGAAATTACTGCAAAACACGGTATAAGTAATCGTGCCAGAAGTGATTATAAGCAGTTAAGTACAAATCAGTATATGGAGTTGCAATGGGAGGCAATTCGAAACGGACAAATGGACAATTCAAAGATGTCTGCTTCAGAGGCTGCCGCTTATGCTTCAACGAATTTAGTAAACTCTATTGGTATTAATCCTTACGGATTAGATAATCCACGTCCAGTAGGCTTAGACGGAAAACTATTGCCAGGATTGAAACCATTGTGGAATGACGATTGGAGTGATGCATTGTCACAAAATGCAAGATATACAGATGTGAACCTAAGAGTAAGTGGAGGAAGTGCAAAATCACGATACTATGTTTCTGGGGGCTATTTGAATGATCAAGGATATGTTTTAGAATCAGGTTTTAAGCGTTTTAACCTTCGATCTAATATCATTATGGATGCGAAAGATTGGTTAGAAATAGGAATGAATGTTTCAGCTTCTCACTCGATTCAAGATTATCCTAAGCAAGATGATAGCGCGATTACGAATGTAATTGGATTTGCACGTGGTTTACCTTCTTTTTATCCTATCTATGAACGCAATTTGACAACAGGAGAGTATCTGATAGATCCTTCAACAGGAGAGCGTATTTTTGATTATGGGAATTATAGAAAAACCTCTTATAACAAGTATAATTTAGTAGCAACGTTGCCACAAGATAAAAGTGAGATTAAGAAAGACGTGGCTACTTTCCGTACTTATGGTCAGATTAAGTTTTTAGAGAATTTAAAGTTTAAGTCTTCTTTGAACATTGATTACAATAGTACATATAATCACAATGTATCAAATCCAGATTTTGGTCCATCATCGGCCAATGGAGGAAGTGTGTCTCGCAGAAATACACGTACTGTTAGTATGACCTTTAATAACGTTTTGAATTATAACTTAGATATTGATGATAAGAATTCATTGTCATTAATGGCAGGACAAGAATACTATCAGTATGATTCAAATTATTTTGGAGGTGTTCGTCAGCAAATTATTAAGGCAGGGTTTGAAGAGCCTGATGCAGCATCGAGGTTAGTAGATTTTTACGGTAAAGCAGATGCATACAAGATGATGAGTTTCTTTGGTAATGCACAGTATTCATACGATAAGAAATATTATTTATCAGCTTCATATCGTAGAGATGGTTCTTCTCGTTTCTCACCAAAAAATAGATGGGGAGATTTTTGGTCAGTAGGTGCATCTTGGAGAATTATTGATGAAGATTTTATGAGTAACTACCGAGACACTTGGTTGTCAAATGCATTGTTTAAAGCAAGTTATGGGGCGCAAGGGAACGATAATATAGGTTATTATGCTTATCAGTCGTTGTTTTCTATCTATAATAATTTAGGAGAATCGGGATTAGTTGCTTCACGTTTAGAAACTCCAGAATTGTCTTGGGAAACTAATATGAATTTAAACATTGGATTAGATCTTAGTTTCTTTAATAATCGTTTAAATACTTCGATTGAATATTTTGAGCGCAGATCAAAAGATTTATTGTTTGATAAAGCATTAGCACCCTCATTAGGTTTTTCATCAATACAAGAAAATGTAGGAGCTGTTAATAATTATGGATGGGAATTTACAGTAGATGGTTCGCCAATACAAACAGATGACTGGAGATTGCATTTAGGTTTGAATTTAACAACTTATAAAAATAAGATTACTTCACTTCCAACAAAAGAGATGTGGAGTGGTTCTAAGAAGTGGGTAGAAGGAGGATCAATTTACGATTTCTATATGGTAGAATGGGCAGGAGTTAATTCGGCAAATGGAAATCCACAATGGTATATTCAGAATACAGATGGTACAAAAAGGATTACAGAAGACTATTCAGAATTAGACGTAAAGGATAAGGTTTATAAAGGTAATTCACTACCAGATGTAACAGGTGGTTTTCAAGCAGAGTTGGCTTATAAGAATTGGGAATTATCAGCTAATTTCACTTATACTATTGGAGGGAAGATTTACAATAGAGATAAATTAAGTCTATACAGTGAAAGTGGAGATGGAGGTACTTGGAGTCGTGATATGTTAGACCGTTGGACCCCTGAAAATCCGAATACTGATGTTGTAAGATTAACGACAGATCCTAAAAGTTCTTGGACAAGAGAATCAGATCGTTTCTTGGTAGATAGATCATTTTTAAAGTTAAAAAATATAACGCTGACCTATAACTTACCACAAGAGTGGTTAAGAAAAATAAAACTAAATTCAGCGAGCTTGTTCTTTCAAGCAGAAAACTTGTTTACGTTGACAAAAGAGCAAGGTTTAGATCCTGAACAAACTTTTGCAGGAACAACATATTTTCGTTACCCTTCTATGAGAACAATTTCATTAGGGTTGAATGTTAAACTATAATTTACTAAAAGATGAAGAATAGAATTTTTAAATATATAATTGGTGCTTTTGTAATTTCAACGTCTTTGGTGTCTTGTAGTTTAGATACTTCACCAACGGATGCAGTTGAAGAGTCAAAAGTGTTTACAACTACCGCTGATAATGAGAAGGTGTTGATAGGAGCTTGGGGACAATTAATGGAGTCTTTTTACTCTTTTGCTAATCCAGGTTATGGCGCTTTTTTAAGAGCAGGAGATGCTATGGGGAGTGATGTCGTATTGAATGGGAGATATGGTTTTCGCGATCATTATGCTTTTAAGGCTTTATATGGTAGAGGAGGAACGAATACACATAGTTGGGAGTTGACTTATAATACGATTAATAATGTCAACCACGTTATAACAAAAGTAGATGCTTCTGAAGGGAGTGTAAGTGATAAGAAAAGAATAAAAGGGCAAGCGTTAGCATTAAGAGGATTTATGTATTTGCATTTAGCTTCAAATTATTCTTTTGCAATAGACGTAAATCCAAATGCATTAACAGCTCCGATTTATTTAGAACCTACAAGTATAAATAGTAGTCCGAAAGCCTTAGCAAGTGTTAGAGAGCTGTATAATCAAGCTGTACAAGATTTAGAAGAAGCATTGTCTTTAATTCCAGACACACAGACGTACCGACGTGGTAATGCTAAAGGTAAAATAGACCAGGAAGTTGTATTAGGGCTATTGTCAAGAGCAACTTTGTATGCAAGGGATTGGGAGAAAGCTAAAAAATATTCAGATGCTTTGTTAGCGATAAATGATTATTTGATGACAGAGGAGGAGTATAAAAGTGGTTTTAATGACGCTTCAAATAAAGAGTGGATTTGGGGACATCAACAAACGCCGAATCAAAGTGATGCTTCTTATCAGTTTAATTTTTTAGACGTTACTTCAAAAGAGAGTTTTTATTTTAGCTTTAATGCAGATCCTTATTTTAGAGAAATGTTTGATGAAGGAGATTATAGAAAGAAGATGATATATTGGGCTCCAGATCCAGCAAATGACAAACCAAAAGAAGGAGATGAGGCTTATATGCGTTATGCAAAGTTTAAGTTCAAGGCAGGACAAATTGCTGATATTGTTTTAATGCGTACTTCGGAGATTTATTTGATTAATGCAGAGGCAAAAGCACAATTAGGAGATGGGGATGCGTTAAATAGATTGAATGCCCTAAAAGTAGCTCGTGGTGGAAGTCAGATGAATGGATTACAAGGCAAGGCTTTGTTGGAGGCTATTTGGGTAGAGCGTAGGAAAGAACTTTTTGGAGAAGGATTTAGTCTTGTTGATATAATACGCAATCAACAAAGTGTAGTTAGGAAAAGTTATCCACAGACAAAGCTGGTTCCTTTTTCATATGAGGTATTAGATTCAAATGGGAAAGTGAATGTAGTAACAGTAAATCTATTGCCATTAGGTCATCGTATTTTAAACTTTCCAGATCAGAGTGATTTTGCGCCTAATAGTAAATATTATTTGTTTAGAGTGCCATTAGTTGAAGAAAGAGAAAATGGAAATATCTAATATTTTATAGATTAGAGATTGAATTAATTAGCTTTAAATTAGAAGAAGGTTGTTATGTAGAAGAAATGCTACAGACAACCTTTTTCGCTTATATTTGATAGAAATAACGTTGTTAATTTAGATGTCTTATCTTTGTTGACGAAAATAATTACGAGGAAAGATGTTGTATATTGGGGTTTTAGACGGTCAAGATATTATGAGATATGCATTAAAGCATATCATAAGTGAGCTTACAAATTCAGCATTTGAGATTAGCGAATTAGGGGATTTGGCAGAATTACGTCAGTTTTTAGTTTCACATTCAAATGGAGTAGTAATCTTAGATCCTTATTGTTCTACTGTTGATAGTCAAATAGAGCAAGTTGTAAGTATGCGAAATCAATTTGTAACTTCTTCGTGGTTGTTGTGTTTTAAAGAATTGAATGAATCTTGGTTAAGGCAATTTTTAGGAAATAGAAAACCACAATTTAATATTCTTTTTAAAGATGATAGATTAACTGTTATTCAAGAAGGATTATTGAAAACACTTTGTGCAGAGAAATACGTGTCTCCACGAATAACTAATAAAATTTTGGAGCACGAGGAGAGTATTAAAAAAGTTGAGCAAATATTAACTAACTCTGAAAGAGAAATTTTG
Source organism: Myroides phaeus (assembly GCF_009799805.1). Taxonomy (NCBI): domain Bacteria; kingdom Pseudomonadati; phylum Bacteroidota; class Flavobacteriia; order Flavobacteriales; family Flavobacteriaceae; genus Myroides; species Myroides phaeus. The sequence continues at coordinate 602,782 of NZ_CP047050.1, read as the reverse complement.
AAAGAGATTGCATCAGGAAAGATGACAAAAGAGATTGCTTCTGATAGAAGTATAAGTGTACATACTGTAATTACTCATAGAAAAAATATCTTTAAGAAATTAGGAGTAAATAATGTGCACGATGCAACACGCTATGCTATTAGAGCGGGGATAATAACTGTAAATGAATATTACATTTAATTTTTGGTATACATAAAAAAAACTGCTGATTAGCAGTTTTTTTTTATAGAGGTCCTTGATTTTTAAATATATCTTGATTTATCTCATCAATATAGTTTAGCACTTCATCTCTACCTGTTTTGTCTTCAGATGAGGTAACGAAGTAAGGAGGCATTTCTGCCCAATTATTCGCTAACATTTGTTTTTGATATTTGGCAACAAGTTGAGGCACTTTCTGTCTACCTACTTTATCCGCTTTAGTAAAGATAATACTGAAAGGAATTTCAGATTCTCCAAGATACTGCATGAATTCTAAGTCGATTTTTTGAGCATCATGTCTAATATCAATTAAAACAAAAGCACTTACAAGTTGTTGTCTTGTTTCAAAATAGTCAGTAATGAATTTTTGAAAAGTAGACTTTGTTTTTTTAGAAACTTTAGCATATCCATATCCAGGTAAGTCAACTAAGAACCAATTAGAGTTAATCTTAAAGTGGTTTATCAATTGTGTTTTTCCTGGACGAGAAGATGTTTTTGCTAAATATTTTTGATTTGTAAGCATGTTGATAAGTGAAGATTTACCAACGTTCGATCTACCGATAAAAGCATATTCCGGTATTGGTTCGTTAGGACACTTCTTAGATTCAGAATTACTTACAACAAATTCAGCAGTGTTTATTTTCATTATTATTTGATATTTCTTTCATTAAACCAAGCGAACAAAAGTTCGTTGAATTGATCTGGATGTTCCATCATTGCAGCATGACCACATTTTTCTATCCAGAATAAACTTGCATCTGGAAGAAGTTCGTTAAATTCAATAGCAACTTCAGGTGGAGTTACTTTATCATTTTTACCCCAAATTAGACAAGTTGGAATTTGAATATTAGGTAAGTCTTTAGACATATTGTGTCTAATAGCACTTTTAGCAATTGTAATTGTTTTGATAACTTTCATTCGATCATTAACAGTCGAAAAAACTTCATCAACTAATTCTTTTGTTGCTATAGTAGGGTCGTAAAAAACATCTTCTGCTTTTTTCTTGATGTATTCGTAATTTCCTCTTTTAGGGTAGCTATCTCCCATAGCGCTTTCATATAATCCAGAGCTTCCTGTTAAAACCATAGCTTTAAGATATTCAGGATACATTTTCGAAAAATATAACGCAATATGCCCGCCAAGAGAATTTCCAAGCAGGATAACTTTTTCATAGCCTTTTGTATCAATAAAATCTTTTACAAATTTTGCAAAAGCTTTTACGTTTGTTTTCAAAATGCTATTTGTATAAAGAGGAAGTTCTGGTAGAACTACCTTATAACCTTGTTTAGGGAAAAAATTTGTAACACCGTCAAAGTTGCTTAGACCTCCCATTAATCCGTGTAGAATGATAATCGGTGTTCCTTCACCAATTTCAACATAACGGAATTTACCATCTTCTTTTAAAGTTCGCTCCATGTAGTTTCTAAATGCGATTTTTAAATTCCCACAAATATACGCTTTTATAAGTGACAATATTTGTAAATAAAGTAATAATTTATAGCGAGATATGCATTTTACTTGATTTAACTATTTTAAACATAAAATTTGTGAAGAACTTTTGGTAGTAAAAAAGTGTTGAAATACTCTTAAAAAGATATGTAAAACGATTTGTAAGTTGGTAATTAAGGGCTAATTGTCAATAGATTATCATTGCAATCTCAATAAATACAATGCATACGAAAAACTTATCAACAAAGTGGGTAAAAGTGGTAAATTGTGGTAAAAAAATGAGTACATTTGCTAAGATTACAATTATAAGTATGCTTTGACGTCAATAATAGGGACATATGAATGCAAAATAGACACTAAGGGAAGAGTGTTGGTTCCTGCTTCTTTAAAGAAGCAGTTGCCTGCTATTGCCGATGGTTTTGTGTTAAAAAGATCTGTTTTTGAGACCTGTTTAGAGCTTTGGCCTATGCAAGAATGGAATGTTATGATGGGTAAACTAAAAAAGTTAAATCCATTTGATAAGAAAAACGATAAATTTATTCGTCGTTTTATGGCAGGGGTTAAAAATGTAGAAATTGATGATGCTGGACGTTTATTAATAGCAAAAGATTTAATAGAATTTGCTGGTATAAACAAAGAATTGGTCTTCTCGTCGAAGATAGGAATAATTGAAATTTGGGATAAAAAGTTATACGAAGTTAGTTTGATAGATGAAGAAGATGATGATTTTGGAGAATTAGCACAGGATGTAATGAGTAATATTAATTTTGATGAGTAAAGAAGAAGAATACGGATATCACAGACCAGTTTTATTGGCTGAAAGTATAGATGGTTTAATAGTTGATCCGAATGGGATTTATGTAGATGTGACTTTTGGAGGTGGAGGTCATTCGAGAGAAATTATGAAGCGTTTGGGGCCTGATGGAAAACTTTTTGCTTTTGATCAAGATGAGGATGCATTAGAAAACGCAATTGATGATCCGAGATTTACATTGATTAATCAAAACTTTAGACATCTTAAAAGATATTTAAGATTTTATGGAGTTAAAGAGGTTGATGGAGTATTGGGAGATTTAGGAGTTTCGTCTCATCAGTTTGATGTTGCAGAAAGAGGTTTCTCTACAAGATTTGATGCGGAATTAGATATGCGTATGAATCAGTCAGGAGAATTATCTGCTTATCATGTTGTTAATGATTACGATGAAGCAAGCTTGAGACAAATGTTCTTCATGTATGGTGAATTAAAAAATGCAGGATCGATTGCAAATACAATTGTAAATGCAAGACAAGATAATCCAATAAAAAATACGGATGAACTAAAAATTGTATTAGCAAGGTTTTTACCAGCTCATAGAAGTGCAAAGATATTAGCACAAATATATCAAGCGATTCGAATTGAGGTCAACCAAGAAATGGATGTTTTAAAGGAAATGTTAGAACAAAGTTTAGAGGTCTTAAAGCCAGGAGGTCGTTTGAGTATTATTTCATACCATTCTTTAGAGGATCGTTTAGTTAAGCGTTTTATGAAGAACGGAATGTTTGAAGGGGAGCCTGAAAAGGATTTTTATGGAAGATTTGAAGTTCCTATGAAACAATTAGGGAAATTAATAATTCCAACAGATGAAGAGATCGCGATTAATAATAGAGCGCGTTCTGCTAAACTTAGAATTGCTGAAAAGAAATAAGAAATGAAAATAACAAGTCCAAAAGATATAATCAAAGCTAAGATCCTTGTAAATGAAGGTTCTGCTAAGACTTGGGCTTTTATTATCTATGTTATTGTTCTGAGTTTATTGTTAATTGGAAATACGCAATCTTATGAGTCAAAAGTTTTTAAGATAGCTAAGCTTACACACGATGTGAAAATGTTGCGTGCAGAATTTGTTGATACACGATCAGAATTGATGGAATTGAAGATGGAGTCAACAATTACAAAGAATTTGGAAGAGGATGGGATTTTTCCATCAGAAACGCCTCCAATGAAAATTAAAGTTTCAATTGAAAAAGTAAAAAAAAGTTTTTGGAGTAAGCTATGGCAGTAAAAGGTAAAAATATTTACATCAATATTTATCTTGTTTCTGCATTTGTATTACTGATGGCAGGAGGAATTGTCTATCGCTTAGTTCAAATTCAAGGAATTGAAGGAAAAGAATTAAGAGCGAAAGCACAAGATAAAACAAGAATTAAAGAAGTGGATATTCCGGCAAATAGAGGGAATGTTTATTCTTCTGATGGAAGTTTGCTTGCAACTTCTGTACCGGTCTTTGAAATTCGTTTTGATGCTGTAGCACCAGCGGAAAAGGATTTTTATGATAATGTAAAGCCATTATCAGATTCTTTATCTGTAATGTTTAAGAAGCCTTCGAGCTATTATGAAAATATGCTTAGAAAGGCGCGTAAGAATGGAAGCCGATATGTTTTTATAGCAAAAGGGTTGAGTTATACGCAATATGTAAGAGTAAAGGATTTTCCTTTGTTAAGAAGAGGACCTTATAAAGGAGGTTTTATCTCATTACAAAAAACAGTGAGACAACATCCGATAGGGAAGATTGCGCAACGTACGATTGGGTATGAGCGTAAGTTTGAAGACAATACTTTTAGTAGAGTTGGGATCGAAGGAGCATTTACATCTTATTTGAGTGGAGTTGATGGTAGACGTAAGATGCAGAGTTTGGGTAAAGATCAATGGAAGCCTATTAATGATGAAAATGAGATTGAACCAATTGATGGACAAGATATAGTATCGACTATAGATGTATATATACAAGATATTGCGCACCACGCTTTGTTAAAGCAATTGGAATATTACAGTGCAGACCACGGTTGTGTTGTAGTAATGGAAGTGAAGACAGGAGCAATTAGGGCTATTTCTAATTTAGGACGTTCTGAAAGTGGAGATTATTATGAGACAGTGAATTATGCTGTTGGAGAAAAGCACGAACCTGGTTCTACTTTTAAGTTAGCATCATTGTTAGCTTTATTAGAAAAAGGAAAGTCAGATACAGCGCGTATTTATGATACTTATGATGGTGTTGTGAAATTTTATAATGCCCGTGTAAGAGATTCTAAATGGGGTGGATATGGAAAGATATCTTTAGCAAGAGGTATTGAAGTGTCTTCAAATACAGTGATTACACAAGCTGTAAATGAAGGATTTAAAAATAAGCCAAGCGAGTTTACTGATTATATCAGTTCTATTTGGATGGATAGAGCTTTGGATATATCAATAAAAGGAGGAGGAGTACCTTATGTTCCTAAACCAGGAGTTAAGGGATGGAGTGGATTAGCTTTACCGTGGATGGCATTTGGTTATGGATTATCTATTACTCCATTGCATACATTGACATTGTATAATGCTGTTGCAAATAATGGAGAGATGGTTAGACCACAATTTGTCTCTGAAGTAAAAGAGTTCAATAAGACGGTAGTCCAATTTGACAAGGAGGTGTTAAACCCACAAATAGCTTCTCCAGAGGTAATAAAACAAGTGCAGAATGTTTTAGCTAACGTTGTTGTAAAAGGTACAGGACGAAAATTAAGTTCTCCCAACTTTTCAATGGCGGGAAAAACTGGTACAGCACAGGTTAATTATGGAAAAGGAAAAGGGAAGGATATGTATTATTCATCTTCTTTTGCAGGATATTTTCCAGTAGATGATCCTAAGTATTCGTGTATTGTAGTAATTCATAAACCGGATAGAACTAAGAGTTATTATGGAGCAGACGTTTCTGGGCCAGTATTTAAAAGAATTGCTCAAAAGATCTATACGGATGTGCCTACTACAAAGCAATTGAAAAACATCGATGCAGTACCAAATGTGATCGATGCAACATATGAGGATTATTATACTCAAATTAACGACCCTAATGGTGTAATGCCAAATGTACAAGGAATGTATGTTATGGACGCTGTTCCTTTATTAGAGAATTTAGGATTAGAAGTGGTTGTAAAAGGAATTGGAAAAGTGAAAAAGCAATCAATAATTGCTGGAGAAAAAATAAATAAAAAACAAAAAGTAGTATTAGAACTATCGTGAAAAAATTAAAAGATTTACTATATAAAGCAGAATTAAAACTTGTATCAGGATCAGTGGATCTTGAGATAGAAGCAGTTGAATTTGATTCACGTAAGGTGAGCAGTAACTGTTTGTTTGTTGCTATTTCTGGTTCTGTAGTTGATGGACACGAGTTTATTGAACAAGCAATTTCACAAGGGGCTAAGGCTATTGTTTGTGAAGTAATGCCAGAGGAGAAACAAGAAGATATTACTTATATAGTTGTAGAAGATAGCAATAAGGCTTTAGCTGTAATTGCGAGTAATTTATATGATAACCCTTCTACAAAAATAAAATTAGTTGGTGTTACGGGAACTAATGGAAAAACAACAATCGCTACGTTATTATATGACTTATTTAGAAATTTAGGTTATGAAGCAGGGTTGTTATCAACTGTTGTTATCAAGGTAGGTAGTGTTGCACATAAAGCTACACATACTACACCAGACTCATTGACTATTAATAAGTATTTGAATGAGATGGTTAAGGCAGGGTGTGATTATTGTTTCATGGAAGTTAGTTCACATGGAATAGTTCAAATGCGAACATTCGGTCTTGATTTTGATGGAGGGATTTTTACAAACCTGACACATGATCATTTAGATTATCATAAAACATTTGCAGAATATAGAAATGCGAAACAAGCTTTTTTTGACCAATTGTCGAAAAAGGCTTTTGCGATTACAAACGTTGATGATAAGAACGGGTTAGTAATGACTCAGAATTCAAAAGCAAAGTTGAAAACATATGCTTTAAAAACAGTTGCTGATTATAAGGGACTGATTTTAGAAAGTCAGTTTTCAGGAATGTTGATGAAAGTGAATCAGCGAGAAATATGGGTTCAATTGATAGGAGCATTTAATGCATATAACCTATTAGCTGTTTACGCAGCAGCTGTTGAATTAGGGATCTCTGAAGATGATGCTTTGCTTGAAGTAAGTAAATTACACAGTGTAGCAGGTAGATTTCAGTTTATTGTTTCTTCTAAGAAAGTAACAGCAATTGTAGATTATGCTCATACGCCAGATGCGTTGAAAAATGTAATTGAAACAATTAATTCTATCCGAACTTTCAATGAAAAGTTAATTACAGTCGTTGGCTGTGGTGGAAATAGAGATAAAACAAAGCGTCCTGAAATGGCGCAAATAGCATCTGAAATGAGTAACAAAGTGATATTCACTTCAGATAACCCTCGTTTTGAAGATCCTTATATGATTTTAGAGGATATGGAAAAAGGGGTAGAGCCACAAAATACGATGAAGACGATTGTTGTTGAAGATAGAAAGCAAGCCATAAAGCTTGCTTGTCAACAAGCTGAACCTGGAGATATAATTTTAATTGCAGGTAAGGGACATGAGTCTTATCAAGAGATTAAAGGTGTGAGAAGTCATTTTGATGACTTAGAGACGGTAACTGATTTTTTAGAACAATAGATTAGAAGAAGTATTAGGTTATGTTATATTATTTATTTCAGTATTTAGAAGAGTTTTTTAAGATTCCTGGAACAGGGGTGTTTCAGTATATCACATTCCGTTCAGGAATGGCATTGATTATATCTTTATTAATCTCTATTATATACGGAAAGAAGATTATCAAGTTTTTACATAATATGCAGGTTGGAGAAACTGTGCGTGAGTTAGGACTTGAAGGACAAAAAGAAAAAGCTGGTACACCAACAATGGGAGGTGTTATCATTATTATAGCGACACTTATTCCTGTATTATTATTTGCTAAGTTAGATAATATCTATGTGCTATTGTTGATATTAACAACAGTGTGGATGGGGGTTATAGGTTTCTTAGATGATTACATTAAGGTTTTCAAAAAGGATAAAGAAGGATTAAAAGGAAGGTTTAAAGTTATAGGTCAAGTAGGATTAGGTCTAATCGTGGGTGCTGTACTTTATTTTAGTCCAAGTGTTACTGTACGTGAAATGCCAGCCAATAGAACATTAGTGGAAACAGTCGTTAGTAAGTATGATGTTAAATCTACAGCTACAACAATCCCGTTCTTAAAGGATAATGAATTTGACTATAGTGTATTGCTTTCGTGGTTAGGTGATGGATATGAAAAATATGCTTGGTTAATTTTTATACCAATTGTAATTTTTATTGTTACAGCTGTTTCAAATGGAGCAAACTTAACGGATGGTATCGATGGTTTGGCCGCTGGTACTTCCGCAATCTCAACATTAGTATTGGGAATTTTTGCATTTATATCTGGTAACGTTGTATTGTCAACTTATCTAAATGTAATGTACATTCCTAACTCAGGAGAGATGACTGTGTTTATCTCCGCCTTTGTTGGTGCCCTCATAGGTTTCTTGTGGTATAATACTTATCCAGCACAAGTATTTATGGGAGACACAGGAAGTTTAACTATTGGTGGAATTATTGCTGTAATGGCTATTGCTGTTAGAAAAGAATTATTGATTCCTGTACTATGTGGTGTTTTCTTAGCAGAGAACTTATCAGTTGTTTTACAGGTTTCATATTTTAAATATACAAAGAAGAAATATGGTGAGGGACGTAGGATTTTCTTAATGTCACCATTACATCACCATTTTCAAAAGAAAGGGTATCACGAAAGTAAAATAGTTACTCGTTTTTGGATTATAGCAATCCTTTTAGGGGTATTCTGTGTAGTATCTTTAAAACTTAGATAGTATGAAAGTAGTTGTTTTAGGAGCTGGAGAAAGCGGCGTTGGTACAGCTATATTAGCCTTGAGTAAAGGGTATGAAGTGTTTGTTTCAGATTTCGGAAAAATAGCTGATAAATATAAACAGTTATTAGAGGAAAATAAGATTCAATGGGAAGAAGGAAAGCATAGTGAAGATATTATTTTAAATAGTAATATAGTAGTTAAGAGTCCTGGGATACCTGATAAAGTAGCTATTATTCAAAAAATAAAGCAAGCAGATATTGAGATTGTTTCTGAGATTGAGTTTGCTTATGCTTTTAATCCAGAATTATCGGTTGCAATTACTGGTAGTAACGGAAAAACAACAACAACAATGTTGACTTACCATTTGTTAAGTAATGGAGGAGTAAATGTTGGTCTTGCTGGAAATATAGGAGACAGTTATGCTAAACAAGTAGCTGTTGACCCAAATAAATGCTATGTGTTAGAATTGAGTAGCTTCCAATTAGATGGAATTAAGCAATTCAGACCACATATAGCAGTGATCACGAATATTAGTCCTGACCACTTAGATAGATATGATTATAAGTATGAGAATTATATCGATGCTAAGTTTAGGATTACAATGAATCAAACCACCGATGATTATTTGATTTATGATTATGACGATATAGAGATTCAGCGCTGGTTATCAAATCATAAAACTGCTGCTAAAAAAGTGCCATTTTCTATTACAAAGAAATTAGAATATGGAGCTTATTTAGAGGGGCAAAATATTATTGTAGCTATGGATAAGGAAACTATTGTATTGCCTATTAATGAGCTTGGTATTGAAGGGAAGCACAACGTAAAGAATGCTATGGCTGCTACGACTGTTGCACAGTTGAAACGCATAAGAAAGCAAAGTATTCGCGAAAGTTTGTCTGATTTTCAAGGGGTAGAACATAGATTGGAAAAAGTCCAAAAGATTGATAATGTTCAATACATCAATGACTCAAAGGCGACAAATATTAATGCAACTTTTTTTGCTCTTGAAAGTATGAAAACTCCAACTGTTTGGATAGTGGGAGGTGTAGACAAGGGGAATGATTACGATGAGCTTATGCCATTAGTAAGAGAGAAAGTAAAAAGCATTGTTTGTTTAGGTGTAGATAATGAAAAAATTAGAACTGCTTATGCAAATGTAGTTGATGCATTTGTAGAAGTACAAAGTATGAATGATGCTGTAAAAATGGCACAAAGTTTTTCAGAAAGTGGCGATACAGTGTTATTGTCACCAGCTTGTGCAAGTTTTGATTTATTCGCTAACTACGAAGATAGAGGAAGACAATTTAAAGAGGAAGTTAATAATTTATAGAAAAGTAAAATGAAAAAGTTTCTCCCAACATTATATGGAGATAGATACATTTGGACAATATTATTACTATTGGCCTTATTCTCGTTTGTACCTGTATATAGTGCAAGTACTAACTTGGTGTATACCATTGGTACAGGGAAGTCTACTTTTTCATATTTATTAAAACACTTTACTTTTTTAAGTATTGGTTTCGGAGTAATGTGGTTTATACATACTCGTGATTATAGATATTTTAGAGCAGTATCGATTTTTGGTATACCAATTATTATAATTCTTTTACTCGTTACATTATTAAAAGGGCAAACAATTAATGGAGCCAATGCCAGTAGATGGTTAAATCTTGGTTTTGTACAGTTTCAGCCTTCAGCTTTGGCAGCTATTATATTGATTATGTATGTTGCCCAATATTTAGTAAGTATAAAGGATAAAGTTGTTGAGTTTTGGCCATCTGTGTTAGAGTTGTGGGTTCCTGTAATGATAGTTGTAGGACTTATTTTACCAGCCAACTTTTCTACTGCTGGATTGATATTTGGTATGGCAGCCTTGCTTGTGTTTGTAGGACCTTATCCTAAGAAGTATTTGGTAGTTATTTTGATGACTGGATTATTAATGCTTGGGTTATTCGTTTTAGCAGCTAAAGCATTTCCAGGTGCAATGCCTAATAGGGTAGATACATGGATTAGCCGTATCGATAGATTTGCAGGACCAGATGATGGAACAAAAGATTTATATCAAGTTGATAATGCAAAAATAGCTATTGCATCAGGAGGTTTATTTGGAGTTGGTCCAGGAAAGAGTATCCAGAAGAATTTCTTGCCACAATCTTCTTCCGATTTTATTTATGCAATTATTGTTGAAGAATTAGGGTTGGTAGCAGGACTTACGATATTAGGATTGTATTTATGGTTGTTTTATAGATTTTTAATAGCATCACATAAAGCACCTACAATGTTTGGAAAATTATTAGTTATTGGTCTTGGATTTTATATCATCTTTCAAGCCTTAATTAATATGGGAGTGGCAGTATCATTTTTACCCACAACAGGTCAAACATTGCCTTTGATAAGTAGTGGAGGAACTTCTTCAATTATGTTGTGTTTTGCTTTTGGAATTATCTTAAGTGTAACTAAGAAAGAGCAAGAAGTAAAGGCACAGGAGGAAGAGAGGAAAGAAAGAGATGCAGCTATTCAAAAGGAGTTAGAACGATTAGATCTTGAGCGACAAGAATTAGAAAAAAGAGAATTAATATAATTAGATATTACAATGAAAAAAGCACCGAGAGTCATATTGAGTGGTGGTGGAACAGGAGGACATATTTATCCTGCTTTAGCTATCGCAAATGAGATTAAGGCGAGATATGCAGATGCGGAAATATTATTTGTTGGTGCAAAGGGTAAAATGGAAATGCAGAAGATTCCTCAAGCTGGATATAAGATTGAAGGTCTTTGGATTTCTGGAATACAACGTAAGCTAACTTTAGACAATCTTGCTTTTCCTTTCAAATTACTTAGTAGTATTTGGAAGTCTAAAAAGATTATAAAGGAGTTTAAACCAGATGTTGTTATTGGAACAGGTGGTTTCGCAAGTGGAGCAGTCGTAAAAGTTGCTGCTGATAAAGGAATACCTACTGTAGTACAAGAGCAAAACTCTTTTCCAGGAATAACTAATAAGTTATTAGGGAAAAAAGCAAAAGCAATCTGTGTCGCTTATGATAAGTTAGAACGTTTTTTTCCAAGTGATAAAATCTTTAAAACAGGAAATCCTGTTCGAATGGATTTAATTGATGTTAATGCAAAACGTGAAGAAGGTATTTCTTTTTTAGGTTTAGACAACAATAAGAAGACACTATTAGTTCTTGGTGGAAGTTTAGGTGCAAGAAGAATAAATCAACTGATAGAAAAGAATCTTGATTCTTTTAAACAGAGTAATATTCAAGTTATTTGGCAGTGTGGTAAACTATACTTTGAAGAGTATAAAAAATATGAAGGAGATAATATTCAGGTAAAGGCGTTTATTGATAGAATGGATTTAGCATATGCTTCAGCAGATTTTGTTATTTCAAGAGCAGGAGCATCATCAATATCAGAACTTGCTTTAATAGGAAAGCCAGTAATATTTATTCCTTCTCCTAATGTAGCAGAAGACCATCAGACAAAGAATGCAAATAGCATTGTGGAGAAAGATGGAGCGATAATGATAAAAGAAAGTGAGCTTGATGATAAGTTTACTAAAGTTTTTAGTAACTTAATTATTGATGAAGAATACCAAGGAGTATTGGGTAAGAATTTTAAAAAATTAGCCTTACCAAATGCAACTAAAGATATAGTAGACCGAATAGAGTCTTTAATGAAATAAGATTATGGAAATAAGTAAGATAAAGAGCGTTTTTTTTATAGGTATAGGAGGTATTGGAATGAGTGCCTTAGCTCGTTATTTTAAATTCTTAGGAAAGAATGTTGCAGGATATGATCGTACACCAACTCAGTTAACAGATGAGTTAGAAGAAGCGGGAATCGACATTCATTTTGAAGACAATGTTGAATTATTAGAAGAAGAGTATAAAGACAAGGAGAGTACGTTAGTTGTTATAACACCAGCGATTCCTTCAAGTCATAAGCAGTGGGCTTATTTTAAAGATAATGGTTTCGATATCCGCAAGCGTGCAGAGGTATTAGGGTTGATAACAAAAGACACTTATTGCTTTGCTGTAGCAGGTACACACGGAAAAACTACGACAACAAGTATTTTGGGACACTTGTTGTTTCAAGCAAATATTGATGTAACAGCATTTGTGGGAGGAGTAGTAGAGAATTATCAAACGAATCTAATTGGTAGCGGTACAACAGTTACTGTTGTTGAAGCAGATGAGTTTGATAGATCTTTCTTAAAGCTATATCCGAACACTGCATGTATTACATCGACTGAGGCAGACCATTTAGATATTTTTGGTACAGCAGATGAGATGCTAACTGCATTTCAAGATTTTGCTGACAAAGTTGAAGATAAGACAAAAGTTTTTACTGCTGATGGCGTAAGTTTAGAAGGAGTAAGAGTTGGTTTTGCAGAAGATGCTAAATTTAGAGTAGCAAATATTAAAATTGTTGATGGATGGTATGTATTTGATATTATTACACCAACAGAAGAAATAAAAGATGTACGTTTTGGATTACCAGGACATCATAATTTATCAAATGCATTAGTTGCTTTTGCTATGGCATATACTTATGGAGTTGATAAAGATTTATTGGTAAAAGGACTTGAAAGTTTTCAAGGGGTTAGACGTAGATTCTCGTATAAATTGCGTTCAGAGAAATTGATTTATATAGATGATTACGCACATCATCCAACAGAGATTTTAGCCGTTAGTCAAGCAGTGCACGAATTATACGGAGACAAAAAGATAGTGGCAGTATTTCAACCACATTTATTCTCAAGAACAAGAGATTTTATGGGGGAGTTTGCTAAAGCGTTATCAACATTTGACAATATTGTTTTATTAGATATTTATCCTGCAAGAGAGGAGCCTATTGAAGGAATTACATCTGCTGCATTATTAGAAGATATTACTTCAAGTAATAAGGAATTAGTGGCTAAAGAATCATTAATTAATTATTTGAAAGGAATAGATGCAGACGTAATTTTAACTATAGGAGCCGGAGATATTGGTGAGATGGTTAGTGAAATAAAGAGAGAATTAGAAAATTAAGATTAGTTTATAGTGAAAAAGTGGGTAAAAAATATTAAATGGTCAGATATTCGCATATTGTTATTGTGTTTAGTCTTATTATTTATATATTCATTCACGAATAAACGCAATGATTCTCGTGTGATTACGGACATTGAGGTTTTATTTAAGGGAGGAGAAGAACATTTTGTTACAGCTACAGAAGTTCGCGATTTGGTTAAAAATAATTTTCCAAAAATTTCCGAGATAAATAGAACTGTTTTAGATTTGAATAATCTGGAAAAAGGGGTGCTAAATAATGACTTGATCAAGGATGCTGATGTATATTTAACAGTTGATGGAAGGTTATTTGTTGATGTTTGGCAAAAGAAAGCGATAGGTAGAATCATTGAAGATTCTAAAAACTATTACTTAGATGAATATGGACAGAGAATGCCTTTGTCAATTCATTATTCGGATCGAGTTCCTATGGTGCAAGGAAAAGTAAACCAGAGTAATGAAAAAGACCTTAAAGAGATGTTGGAATTGATAAACGAAGACGAATTTTTAAGAAAGGACATTACGGGGATTATTGTAGAATCAGATAGGTCACTTAAGTTGATGAGTCGAACAAATAATTTCGATATTCAGTTTGGGGGATTTGATGAGAAAGAAAAAAAATTGAAGAATTATAAAGCTTTTGTGCAGTATATGGTAAATGAAGATATTGAACAAAATAAGTACAAAGTAGTAAACCTGAAGTTTACCCAGCAAGTGATATGCACTAAATAGTAAAAAGGAGTATGGAAAAAGAAAATATAGCTGTAGGTTTAGACATTGGAACAACTAAGATTGTTGCAATGATTGGTAAAAAGAATGAATATGGCAAACTTGAGATTTTAGGTTTAGGGAAAGCTAAAAGTCTTGGTGTAAAACGTGGGGTTGTAAATAACATTTTACAAACTATTCAGTCTATTTTACACGCAGTTGCTGATGCGGAAGCAGCAGCAGGATATAAAATTAAGAATGTTGTTGTTGGTATCGCAGGACAACATATTAGAAGTATACAACACAGTGACTACATCAGTAGAGAAAATCCTGATGAAGTTATTGGTGACAAAGATATTGAACAGTTAATTAATCAAGTTCAAAAATTAAGTATGTTACCTGGAGAGGAAATAATACATGTTTTACCACAAGAATTTAAAATTGATGGTGAGCCAGGTATTAAAGAGCCGATAGGAATGTATGGAAGTCGTTTAGAAGCAACATTTCATGTTGTTGTAGGACAAGCGGCATTGATTAAAAATGCAGGTAGATGTATTAAAGATGCAGGTTTAGAACTAAGTGGTATCACTTTAGAACCATTAGCATCTGCAGAAGCTGTATTAAGTCAAGAAGAAAAAGAAGCTGGTGTTGCATTAATTGATATAGGTGGTGGTACAACTGACCTTGCAATTTTTAAAGATGGTATCATTCGTCATACAGCTGTAGTTCCATTTGGAGGAAATGTTATTACAGAAGATATAAAAGAAGGATGTGCTATTATTGAACGTCAAGCTGAGATTTTAAAAGTAAGATTTGGATCTGCTTGGCCAGGTGAAAATAAAGACAATGAAATTGTTTCTATTCCTGGATTAAGAGGTAAAGAACCGAAAGAAATCTCTTTAAAGAATTTATCGAAAATTATTCACGCACGTGTAGAGGAAATAATTCAATTGGTATTTTCTGAGATTAAAAGTTATGGATATGAAAATCCACAGAAGAAATTAATTGCTGGTATTGTTTTAACAGGTGGAGGATCTGAATTAAAACACATCAAGCAATTAGTTGAATATATAACAGGAATAGATACTCGTATTGGATATCCAAACGAACATTTAGCAGGAGATTCAAATCCCGAGATATCAAGTCCGTTGTATGCTACTGCTGTTGGTTTAGTGATGGAGAGTAACCGCAATCAGATTAAGGGAGCAATTTCTTTAGTTGAAGAACAAGAAGAGGTTAAAAAAGAAGAAGTGAAACAAGAGGTTGTAGAGCCGATTGTTGTGAAGCCAGTGGCAAGCAATAGAGAACAAACAGAAACAGTTCAGTATAATGAACCAGAAAGAGTTTCTGTAGAATCAAAAGAGCCAAGAGAAATAAAAGATGAGTCTTTAAATAGTCCGATTGCGGAGAAATTTGAAAGCAGTTTCTTTGGTAATTTTTTTAGAAAGATTAAAGAGTTTATTGAAAAGCAAGAATAAAAGCGCTACGTATATGGAGAATACAGATTTTGGAGGAATAAAGTTTGATTTACCAAAAAACCAATCAAACGTTATTAAAGTAATTGGTGTTGGAGGTGGTGGAAGTAACGCCATTAACCACATGTTTAAGCAAGGTATTAAGGGTGTAGATTTTATAGTTTGTAATACTGACTCACAAGCTTTAGAAAATAGTACAGTACCTAATAAAATTCAATTAGGTGTTAACTTGACTGAAGGACTTGGGGCTGGAGCTAATCCAGAAGTAGGACAGCAATCTGCTCTTGAAAGTATAGAAGAAATTGAAAAGATGCTTGATGTAAATACTAAAATGGTATTTATTACAGCAGGTATGGGTGGAGGTACCGGAACAGGTGCAGCTCCAGTAATTGCTCAATTGTCTAAAGAGAGAGATATTCTTACGGTAGGAATTGTAACGATTCCTTTCCAATTTGAAGGAAAAGTAAGACAAGAACAAGCCTTAAAAGGTGTTGAGCGTTTACGTAAGCAAGTAGATTCATTAGTTGTTATCAATAATAATAAATTACGTGAAGTATATGGAAACTTAGGTTTCAAGGCTGGTTTCTCCAAAGCTGATGAAGTCTTATCTACTGCTGCGCGTGGTATTGCTGAAGTTATTACACATCACTATACACAGAATATTGACTTAAAAGATGCTAAGACAGTATTGTCTGATAGTGGTACTGCAATAATGGGATCAGCAACTGCTTCAGGTGAAACAAGAGCTAAAGACGCTATTGTAGATGCTTTAGATTCTCCTTTATTAAATGATAATAAAATTACAGGAGCTAAAAACGTATTATTATTAATCGTTTCTGGTTCAAATGAGATTACTATTGATGAAATTGGAGAAATTAATGATCACATCCAAACTGAAGCTGGTCATAATGCTAATATCATTATGGGAGTTGGTGAAGATGATACATTAGGAGAAGCTATTTCTGTAACAATTATTGCTACAGGTTTCAATATAGAGCAACAAAAGAACATTGTTACTACATCTGAACCAAAGATGATTATTCATACTTTAGATGATGAGCAAAAAGCAGTAAGAAATTTATCTTCAGCTGCGCCATTAAGTTCTTTTAGTTTTTCTACACCAAATGAACCTTTATCAGCTTTAAGTAGTACTGATATCGCTAATACTTTTGGTCAAACAGAAGAAGCAGAAGAGCCTAAAGAAGAAAAAATCACTATCTATAATTTAGAAGATGATTTTGATGAAGACGATAATGACGATGATTATTTAGACGGTGGTGATGATCCTGAAGATGGAGATCCAGTTTTACCAACAGGAGAGAATGATTTTACTATCATTGACAGAACAAATGAAGCTTCAAATTTAGACGTGTTTTTTGAAAATGTAACACCGAAAGAAGAGGTTAAAAAGAATGTTAACTTATCAGTAGAGCAAGTTTCTAATAAAGCTAAGGACATTCGTGATATTAAAGTTGTGGATCCTGAGTTTGTTATAGTAGCTCCAAAAGCTGAACCTTTAACAGTTATTAATACAACTCAAAAGAGAGTGGTTGAGCCAATTGGTTTATCTGTAGAAGAAAAAAACACACAACCTTTTGCGTCACATTTATCTGCAAATGAAGTAACAGTAGGAAATACTCTTGCTCCAAAAGAAGAAGTTATTCGTTTTACTTTAGAAGATTATACTGAAAAAGAAAGTGAATTATCTGCTGCTAAACCTGTAAATAAACATCAAGAAGATATTGCAGAAGAATTCAAATTTTCTGTAAAGTCAGAAGTAAAAGCTGAGCCAATTGTAAACGAAACAGAAATTGTTTTAGATGAAGAATTGGATGAAGTAAACCCAATGGAAATGAGTATTGAAGAGTTTACTTTAAGAAGTCGTGCTGCTGAAAGAAGAAAAAAGATGAAAGACTTTAATTATAAGTTTAATAACACAAATAATCAGTTAACTGAATTAGAGCGTGAACCAGCTTATAAAAGAAGTGGAGTAGATTTGAAAGATACAGATGATGTAACTGGAAAGTCAAGAGTTAGCTTCGGTGTTGATAGTAATAACGATGCTAAATTAAGATCGAATAATTCTTTTTTACATGACAATGTAGATTAATATTAGGACAGACCTTATATATAGAGCCCGAAAAAGTTATACTTTTTTCGGGCTTTTTTATATATTTGCACTTAAATAAAATATTTGATATGAGTTTACAATCTAAGATTATGGATGCAATGAAAAGTGCAATGAAAGCTAAAGATACAGTAGCTTTAGAGGCACTTAGAGCAATTAAGTCTGAGTTATTATTAGCCCAAACTCAATCAGGGGCACAAACTGAGCTAACTGAAGAAGAAGAAATTAAAATTTTACAGAAATTAGTTAAGCAACGAAAGGATAGTGCAAACATATTTTCAGAACAAGGACGTATGGATTTGGTAGAACCAGAGTTAGCACAAGTAGCTGTTATCGAGCAATTCTTACCAGAGCAAATGTCAGAAGAAGATGTGAAGAAAGTTATTAGTGAGATTATTTCTACAGGAGGTTTTAGTGGAATGGCTTCAATGGGACAAGTTATGGGACTTGCATCAAAAGAGTTAGCAGGTAAAGCTGATGGAAAAACAATTTCAACTATAGTAAAGTCTTTATTGACAAACTAAATTATATAGTGTCCGTGTAGTTCAACTGGATAGAATATCAGATTTCGGCTCTGAGGGTTGGGGGTTCGAAACCTCCCACGGACGCAAAATTATATAGATTGAGAAGCGAAGTATTTACTTCGCTTTTTTTATTTGACCAAATATCACAAAGTATGATAAAAATCATATTTTAATGACTAAATGTGAAGTAGTTTTGGGCTATTCTAAAAAGGTGCTGATATGAAACAGAGAGTTCCAGTTTCGAGTATTATGGCTTCTGATATTGTTAAGTTGAATATTACAGATTCGCTTACTTATGCAGAAGGATTGTTTAAAAAACATAAAATCCGCCACTTACCTGTTGTTTCTGGAAACAAACTTGTAGGGATTTTAAGTTATACTGATTTGTTGAAAATTAGTTTAGCAGAAACAGTTGGTGAGAATGATGAAATAATTGATATGACTGTTTATAATATGTTTACTATTGAACAAGTAATGGTGAAGGATGTTATTACAATACAAGCTGATGAAAACGTCAGAGAAGCGGCAGAAATATTAGTTGAAAAAGATTTTAGATCCTTACCTGTTATGGAAGGAGATATGTTAGTAGGGATTTTAACTACAACAGATTTAATTAAGTATTTGCTGAAGCAATACATTTAAGAAAAATAAAATTGCTATAAAAAATAAATAGATTTTGTAGTTTGTGAGTTTGGCTACAAAATTGCATATTGTTGTTTGAGAAAAGCACTAATGTATTTGCATTAGTGCTTTTTTGTTTTTAATACCCCTACAAATAAATCTTCATAATAATATATCAGGCGCCAAAGTTGTGGATTAAGCGTAGACAACTCTTTTTGTCAGAAATAAAATAAACGAAGATTTAAAGTATAATATATTGATATGTTCTTGTGATATAGAACATATCAAAGTGTAGTTTTAAACGTATTATGTTCGAGACATCTCCCACTCAAGTCCCACAGAAGTTCGGAAAAATAGCCTTTTTTCCGAAGGTGTCTGGTACTTGTGTGGTATTTGTGTGAAACAAGTATCAAAGAAGCTTATGATAATAGAGCTTTTATACTGTTTTAAAGACTTTCGAAATACATTCTTAGAAATTATTTACAACTTTAATTATAGAAGTATGTAAACTTCTTCTGAGTTCTTCAATGTGTAAATAAAGTACTTTAGAACGGGCAGAGATAAGGTCTTTTCTCTTTTAGATTAACCAAGTTTTATTTTCAACTTTTGTTGTTGCTCTTGTAGGAGACTTTTTTTATGGAGTATAAAACAGAATTAGATAAAAAATACTTTTGTTAAAAAAACTTTACTAATCTTGTTTTTCTATATTTTTAGAATTCAAAAGTAATTTTAATTGTAGTATGGATTATAAAGTATTATTAGAACAAGCAAAAGATATTATTGTAGATAGTGAGAAAAATAAAGAGCAAAAACTATTGGGGATTTGTCAGTTGTTATTTGACTCTATACCTTATTATGATTGGGTAGGGTTTTATTTTGCAGATCACAATAAAAAGGTATTAGAGTTAGGTCCTTATGTTGGAGATGAAACAGATCACGTTATAATACCTTTTGGAAAAGGAATCTGTGGTCAAGTGGCTAATAGTAATGCAACTTTTTTAGTAGATGATGTTACAGCACAAGATAATTATATAGCTTGTAGTATTACTGTGAAGTCAGAAATTGTGGTGCCTTTATTTGTAAAGGGGGTAAATATTGGTCAGATAGATATTGATTCTCATACCATAGCTGCTTTTACACCTAAAGACCAAGAGTTTTTGGAAAACCTGAATTTAGAAGTAGCCAGTATGTTTTAATTTGATTTGCTGAAAAGTATTTGAGGAGCAATAAAAATCTTTTTAAAAAAAGTCTTCACATAATGCTTTAAATTAAAAAATAAAATTACCTTTGCAATCGAAATATAGATCGTCTATAGTTCATGCATAAAAATCATTTAAAAAGAATATTGGCATGTATTTATCAAAAGAAAAAAAAGCTGAAATCTTCGCTAAACACGGAGGACAAGCTGCAAACACGGGATCAGCTGAAGGACAAATCGCTTTGTTTACTTTCAGAATCTCTCACTTAACTGAGCACTTAAAAAGAAATCGTAAAGATTACAATACTGAGCGTTCATTAGTTCTTTTAGTAGGTAAAAGAAGAAGACTTCTTGACTACTTAAAGAAAACTGAGATCAACAGATATCGTGAGATTATTAAAGAATTGAATATTAGAAAATAATCAATAGTGAAGAGGTGCCCTTGTGCGCCTCTTTTTCTTTTTAGCCTTTTGGCAAAAAAAGACTGGTTTTTCATTGGGTTTCATACAACTACACAACAACACACAACACAACACACAATTATTAATGTCTCTCTTCGGAGAGACAGAAACCCTAAAGTATTAAATTATTATGATTCCTAAGGTAACCAAAGAAATTATCGATCTTGGAGATGGAAGAACTATTTCTATCGAAACAGGAAAATTAGCGAAACAAGCGGATGGATCTGTAGTTGTTCGTATGGGAGACTGTATGCTTTTAGCTACAGCAGTTTCTGCACGTACTTCTAATCCAGGAGTTGATTTTCTACCATTAACTGTAGATTACAGAGAAAAATTTGCTGCTGCTGGACGTTTTCCAGGAGGTTTTTTCAAACGTGAAGCTCGTCCAAGTGACCAAGAAATCTTAACTATGCGTCTTGTTGACCGTGTATTAAGACCATTGTTCCCAGATGACTACCACGCTGAAACACAAGTTATGATTCAGATGATGTCTCATGACGAAAATGTTATGCCTGATGCATTAGCTGGTTTAGCTGCTTCTGCAGCATTAGCTGTGTCTGACATTCCATTTTATAACTACATTTCAGAAGTAAGAGTTGCTCGTATTAACGGACAATTTATCGTTAACCCAAGTAAAGCTCAATTAGAAGAGTCTGACATCGATATGATGATTGGTGCTTCTAAAGATTCTGTTGCTATGGTTGAAGGTGAGATGAAAGAAATTTCTGAAGCTGAAATGGTAGAGGCTATTAAATTTGCACATGAGGCTATCAAATTGCAAATTGAAGCTCAAGAAAAAATGCGTGCTGCATTAAACTTAGAGTATAGAGAATATGAAGGAGAAGAGGAAGATGAAAACATCCAGTCTGCTGTTCATAATGCTGCTTATACTAAGTTATATGAAATCGCATCTCATGCAAGTGCTAAACACGAAAGAAGCGAGAAATTTGCTGAAGTAAAAGAAGAAGTTTTAGCTTTATTTTCTGAAGAAGAAAGAGAAGAGAAAGCTGATTTAATTAGTAAATACTTCAACAAAACTCAAAAAGAGGCTGTTCGTAACTTAATTTTAGATCAAGGTATTCGTTTAGATGGTCGTAAGACTACTGAAATTAGACCTATTTGGTGTGAAGTTGATTACTTACCATCAGCACATGGTTCTTCAATCTTTACTCGTGGTGAAACACAAGCATTGGCAACTGTAACATTAGGTACTTCAAGAGAAGCTAACGTTATTGACTTGCCAAGTGAACAAGGAGAAGAGAAATTCTACTTACACTATAACTTCCCTCCATTCTCAACAGGAGAAGCTAAACCTTTAAGAGGTGTTTCTCGTCGTGAAGTTGGACACGGAAACTTAGCACAACGTGCATTGAAAACTATGATTCCTGCTGATTGTCCTTATACAATTCGTTTGGTTTCTGAGGTTTTAGAATCTAATGGTTCTTCTTCAATGGCAACTGTATGTGCTGGTACATTAGCTTTAATGGATGCTGGTATTCAAATTGAAAAACCAGTTTCTGGTATTGCAATGGGATTAATTTCTGATAGCAAAACTGGACGTTGGGCTGTATTGTCTGATATTTTAGGTGATGAAGATCACTTAGGAGATATGGACTTTAAAGTTACAGGTACTAAAGATGGTATCACTGCTTGTCAGATGGATATCAAAATCGAAGGGTTAGCTTATGATATTATGGTTCAAGCTTTGAAACAAGCTCATGACGGTCGTATCCATATCCTTGGAAAATTAACTGATACAATTGCTACTCCAAATGAAACAGTTAAACCTAAAGCTCCAAAAATTGTTACTGTTAGTATTCCTAAAGAATTTATCGGTGCAATGATCGGACCTGGAGGTAAAAACATTCAAGCTTTACAAGCTGAAACTGGTACTACAATCGTTATTAATGAAGAAGGTGACTTCGGAATTATTGAAGTATTAGGTACAAGCCAAGAAGGTATGGATAAAGCATTATCTTCTATTAGTAATATTACATTCTCTCCAGTAGAAAATGAGGTATATACTGTAAAAGTTGTAAAAATGTTAGACTTCGGTGCTGTTGTAGAATTTGTACCAGGTAAAGAAACTTTATTACACGTATCAGAATTAGATTGGAAACGTGTTGAAAATGTTTCTGATGTATTGAAAATGGGAGAAGAGTTAGAGATTAAATACTTAGGTATTGATCCAAAAACTAAAAAAGCTAAAGTTTCAAGAAAAGCTTTAATGCCTCGTCCACCTCGTGCAGAGAAAAAAGACGAAACTCCAAATAAAGATAACCAAGCGAAATAATTTATATTTCACTTTATCATAAAAAGTAGGGTACCTTGATAAAAGGTACCCTTTTTTTGTTTTAGACCTATTTTTATGGTTTCTATAATTTTATAGGGTGTCAGTTGGGTTATTAATGTTAATTACAGTTTGTGATTTTTTAATTACTAATACTGAGCATTTTTTAATAAAATATCGCCATAGTGTAAAATTGAAAAATCGCTGTGTATTTTTTTAATTGGTTAATATTTAATATATTAGCTATGTTACTAAAGGTAGCGAATACTTTTTTAAAAGGTATTTATGCTTATTTAAGCACCTTTTTTGCTACCTATCTCAAATTGGATTATTATGTAAATCCACCTAATAAGGGCATAAGACGTTATCCCTTTCTGTTTTAACATCCATAGTTTTTTGGATGTCCTATGTAGGATGCTATTTCTGTTAGTATTCTATCTCGGCTGAGTAATCAGTAACAATCTAATTTATTAATTTCTTCGTTTATTGAAAACGAGGACAAACTTATTATGTATTTATGTCAAATTTTAAAGTAGGAATTATTGGTGCTGGTCCGAGTGGATTAGCTATGTTAAGAGCTTTTGAATCAGAACAAAAAAAAGGAAATCCCATACCAGAGATTAAATGTTATGAAAAACAAGATAACTGGGGTGGAATGTGGAACTATACTTGGAGAACTGGTGTAGGGAAATATGGTGAGCCTTTACACGGGAGTATGTACAAGTACTTGTGGTCAAACGGACCAAAAGAGTGTTTAGAGTTTGCTGATTATACTTTTATGGATCACTTCAAGACTCCAATTTCTTCTTACCCTCCAAGAGAGGTTTTGTTTGACTATATAGAAGGAAGAATTAAACAGAGTAAAGCGCGTGATTTTATTAAGTTTAATACGGTTGCAAGATGGGTTGACTATTTAGAAGATAAAAAGCAGTTCAGAGTTGTTTTTGACGATTTAGTTAAGAATGAAACTTTTGAAGAGTTTTTTGATTATTTAGTTGTTGGTACAGGACATTTCTCTACGCCAAACATGCCTTATTTTAAAGGTATTGATAATTTCCCTGGAACAGTAATGCACGCGCACGATTTTAGAGGGGCAGATCAGTTTATAGATAAAGATGTATTGTTAATAGGAAGTAGTTATTCTGCCGAGGATATAGGTGTACAATGTTTTAAACATGGTAGTAAATCAGTAACGATTGCTTATCGTACCAATGCTATTGGAGCTAAGTGGCCAAAAGGAATAGAAGAGAGGTCTTTAGTTACACATTTTGAAGATAATGTAGCTTATTTTAAAGATGGTTCTTCTAAGGCTTTTGATGCGGTTATTTTATGTACAGGTTATCAACATAAATTCCCTTTCTTGCCTGATGAATTACGATTAAAAACAAAGAATAGTTTGTATCCTGATAATTTATATAAAGGAGTTATTTTCAATGAAAATGAAAGATTGTTGTTCTTAGGGATGCAAGACCAATATTATACATTCAATATGTTTGACTCTCAGGCTTGGTTCGCCCGTGATTATATGTTAGGAAGAATTGCATTGCCTGCAAAAGAGAAACGTGATGAAGATATTAATAATTGGTTGAAAGCTGTAAAAGCTGCGAGTACAGGACCAGAGCACGTTGATTTTCAAACAGCATATATTAAAGAGTTAATTGACTTAACTGATTATCCTACATTCGATTTAGACAAAGTAGCAGAGATGTTTAAAAGCTGGATGAATGACAAAGAGGTGAATATTTTACATTACCGTGATAAAGTTTACACTTCAGTTATGACAGGTGTAACAGCTGAAGAACATCACACGCCTTGGATGAAAGAGTTGGATGATAGTTTAGAAAGATACTTAGATGAAGTGGAAGTAGATGAAGAAGAGTTAAGTAAAACAAATAATTACTAAGCTTATTTATTGTAATATAGCATAGTTATTGTAACAAAAAGCTCCAGTTTAGAGTATCTAAATTGGGGCTTTTTTCTTAATTGAGTGTTAAATGTAGGAAAAGAGTAAAACTTTTGTAACCTTTTGTAACGTTTGTACGTATAACAAATGTGACACAAGGATATTAATCGGAAAATAAGGATAGAAATAATATGAGACAACTTAAAATTACCAAGCAGGTAACGAATCGTGAGACGGCATCTCTTGATAAATACTTGCAAGAAATTGGTAAAGTAGATTTGATTACTGCTGATGAGGAAGTAGAATTAGCACAGCGAATTAAAGCTGGTGACCAAAGAGCTCTTGAGAAATTAACGAAAGCGAATTTACGTTTCGTTGTATCTGTTGCAAAACAGTATCAAAATCAAGGTTTAACACTTCCCGATTTGATTAATGAAGGAAACTTAGGATTAATCAAAGCTGCACAACGTTTCGATGAGACGAGAGGTTTTAAGTTCATTTCATATGCTGTATGGTGGATTCGTCAATCAATTTTGTCTGCTCTTGCTGAGCAATCAAGAATTGTACGTCTTCCATTGAACAAGATTGGTTCTATTAATAAAATTAATAAGATGTACGCTTTATTAGAGCAATCTAACGAACGTCCACCTTCTGCAGAAGAAATTGCAGTAGAATTAGATATGACTGTAAATGACGTTAAGGAGAGTATGAAAAACTCTGGGCGTCACTTATCAATGGATGCACCATTAGTAGAAGGAGAAGATTCTAACTTATATGACGTATTGCGTTCTGGTGAATCTCCAAATCCGGATAGAGAGTTGATTCACGAATCTTTAAGAACAGAGATTGAAAGAGCGTTAGATACATTAACTCCACGTGAGGCTGATGTTGTTCGTTTATACTTTGGATTAGGTGATCAACACCCAATGACATTAGAAGAAATAGGAGAAACTTTTGATTTAACAAGAGAGCGTGTTCGTCAAATTAAAGAGAAAGCAATTCGCAGATTAAAACATACATCAAGAAGTAAAATCTTGAAAACTTATTTAGGATAAGAAATTATCAAAGGCGTTACTTCTTTAGTAGCGCCTTTTTTTATGCTTTGTTTCTATCCTTTAGGTATGTATATTTGTGATGTGAAACAGTTTTTATTTATAATCATAACATTAGTTGTCTTTCGTCCGATAGTTCCCTTAATGAACTATTTAGTGGACTATGATTATATTGCTACTGTTTTGTGTATAAATAAAGATAAGCCTGAAATGCAGTGTAACGGAAAATGTTATTTAATGCAGGAGATGGCTAAAGTAGCGGAAGAGCAAAAAGAAAAGGACACAAAGAAGTTGTGTTCAATAGCTTTTTCTTTATTATTTTTTGATACCAATGAAGTTCAACAAAACTCTAAGGTTGATTTTACTTCAGATTGTTTAGCAATAGATGGTTATAAGAATCTATATGCTGGACTTTTTTCTAATGGCGTACTTCGTCCTCCCCTCTACGTTTAATATTATTTTATCGGACTAATTTCATTGCTAAAATTTTAGTGATGAGTACTATTGTATAATATTAAACCAAAATTTCTTATGTCAAGTAAGATAGTAAAGTCTTGTGCTTTAAATTATTTTACTCAAGATCAGTCTTCTTTTTACATGAAAAGTATGAATGCGTTGTTAGTAGATCACCCTATTTTGTGTGAGTACTTCCGCGCTAATAGTTATATGTTGTTAGTGTTGAAAGAAGGAGAGTATAGTTTAAGTGTAAATGACTTTTTGTTAGCAGGTACTTCTTCAAAAGTAATTGTTATTAAACCTGGAGACATTGTAAAATTCAATGTTTTAAAAGATTGTAAGGGAAGTTTTATTTGTTTTGAGGAGTCATTCTTTTCTTTGAGGTATCATGAAAATGTACTTCGTTTTTTTGATTTCTTTCAAGCAGATAGTTCGCCTTCACAACAAATAGAGCCAAGCGTTTTAGGGAAGTTGTCTGTTTTGTTGGAATTGATGGATGTTGAACATGCTTCAGAAAGACCGGATCGCGAAAAGGTTTTGCGTTCTTACTTAAATATTCTTTTGTGCGAATTACAAACTCTAAACAAGGAATGTGTGGTAGATAATTATAAGCAGATAAAGACTGCAGTTAATAATCGTATACTAATGTTTCAAGATTTAGTTGAGCAACACTTTAAAGAAGCAAAAACACCTGCTTTTTACGCAGAAAAACTTTGTGTAACCCCAAATTACCTAAATAAACTTTGCAAGCAGGAAAAGGGCGTTACTGCAGGTCATATAGTAAGACAACGCATAGTAGTAGAAGCAAAACGATTATTGCAGTTTAGTAGTTTCAATATTAATGAGATTGCAAGGGAGTTGTGTTTTGATAGTACTTCTTATTTTGTGACTTTCTTTAAGAAGCAAGAGGGGATAACACCGGAAAACTATCGCAAGAGTTTTACTTAAATTTCAATATTTATTCCTTTTGTTTCACTATTGGTGAATTTCAATAGATTTAAGAGGGATAACTTTAGTATAAGATTTTATACTTAAATATTTTTGGCACGTGAAAAAATTATATATCATCATAGTACTCGTATTTATATTCCGTCCGGTAATGCCGGTAGTGGAGTATATGGTCAATTATGATTATATATCAACCGTTTTATGTGAGAATGTGGATAAACCACAATTAGAGTGTAACGGGAAGTGTCACTTAGCGAAGGAACTTGATAAAACATTAGAAACAAAAGCCCCAGTTCATTTAGAAAAGGCAACTGTTCTTTTAGATTTTATTCCTGTTTTTACTTATAAAACAGAGTTTGACTTCGTTGATTATTCTTTTAAAAAGGATTTTGAACACAGTGGTTATTTAAACTTGTATAACTACTTATATAGTTCATTTGTATTACAACCTCCAATCGTATAAGTTTTAATATTAGCTTTTTAAGGTAGTTCGAGTATATCGAACAGGATACCTATTGACTTTTTTAAACTTATAAATACAATTAAAATGAACAAATTTTTATCATATATCACATTATTTTTATGCGCTTCAATTACTTTAACTTCTTGTACAAGTGATGATGCAACAGATGAAGTATTAGACAGAAAACTTGAAGTATTAGAAGGGAAGAATACTGTTACTTTCAATTTTGATCACAAAATGTTTGGAGAAGCTTTGAAATACGATACTTTTTATAAATCAAATGGAAATAAGGAAGAGTTAAACATTACATTTTTAAAATACATCATTGGTAATTTTCAGCTGACAGATGATAAAGGTGAAGTGTTTACATATCCTAAAAATGAGAGTTACTTTTTTGTAGATTCAGAATCTAACGATTTTAAAGTAGTTCTTAAAGATGTTCCTGCAGGGCGTTATACTGGTATTAAATTTGGTATGGGAGTTGACCAAGAAAAATATCTTAGAGGTTTAGAAGATCAACAAGAGTTCTGGGATTTATGTAGAGAACACAACCTTATTTGGGGATGGCTTACAGGGTATAAATTTATTAACTGCCAAGGTTTCTTCACAAGCGCTGGATCTGAAGCAGATGATTTCCAATTACACATTGGTAGTCACGGAAGTAAGTTAGATAATTATAGAGAAGTTGTATTGACAACAAAAGACGTTGTTAAAGTAAGTGATAAATATGCTGCAACGGTTGAGTTAGATGTAGAGGTGTCTAAGTTGTTAGATGACAAAAACAAAATTTCTTTAGTAGAGAAACAATATATCATGGTGGACAAAGTGCGTGCTCCAAAGATTATGGAGAATGCAGTGAATATGTTCAGTGTGAAAGAAGTAAAAATTACTGAATAGTTGATTATTTGATTTTATCAAGAAGGGAAGATTAGTCAGTCTTCCCTTCACTTATTTCTATGAAAAAGATTATTTTAAGTTTAATAGGAGGTTTTTTGTTGATTAGTTGTTCATCAGATAATTATGAAGAACTTATAGAAGTAGACAATGATATTTTACATTGGGAAAAGCCAAGTAATTTTCCCGCGTTAAAATATACTTTTAAAAACAACGAATTACGACAATCAAGATTTGAATTAGGTAAAAAGTTATTTCATGATGTACGTTTGTCAGAAGATAATACAATATCATGTGCCTCTTGTCATATAAGAGAACTTGCGTTTTCAGATGCAGGCAAGGCATTAAGTATTGGAATAGATGGACTGATAGGAAAGAGGAATGCTCCAGCTATTCAGAATATGGCTTTTTTTGAAGAATACTTTTATGATGGTGCATCAAATAATTTAGAGATGGTTCCAATTGTACCGATTCACAATGAAGTTGAAATGCGTGAAACATTGCCTACCATTTTACAGAAATTGCGTTTAGATTCTGAATACATTGCTATGTTTGCTAAGGCATATAATGATACTAAAATGACTTCTACGAGTATGATGAAAGCATTAGCACAGTATATGACTTTATTAGTGTCTAGTAATTCTAAGTACGATAAGTTCGTTAGAAAAGAAGCTGGTGGTAACTTAACAGTATTAGAAGAAAAGGGATTGTCGTTATTTAAAGAGAATTGTGCTTCTTGTCATAGTACCGATTTATTCTCAGATAGCAGTTTTAGAAACAATGGATTACCATGGGATCCTGTATTACAAGATCAAGGAAGAGTTGATGTATCAGGAGAACCAGAAGATATAGGCAAGTTTAAAGTAAGCTCGCTGCGCAATGTTGCACTTACAGCTCCTTATATGCATGATGGGCGATTTGAAACACTTGATGAAGTGCTTAATTTTTATGTGAATGGAGTAGAAGATAGTGAAACTTTAGATCCATTATTAAAAAGTAACAATGGAAAAGTGGGGATACTGTTATCTAAAGAAGAACAAAGAGCTATTATAGCATTTTTACAAACATTGACGGACTTTGAGTTTATCAATAATTTGAATTTATAAAGAGATATAAAAATAACAAAGGGGCTTTAAAGCCCCTTTGTTTGTATTTGATTAGTGTTGGTACACTACGAATTTTTTGTCATCTTCAGTAACTACTTTTGTTAAGTTATGAGCAGCAAGACCTTTCATTGCCTTATCCCATTTCTTACCACTTAAAGCAGCTTGCTCTTTAAGAGAAGCAATTTCTACTTTGTTTTCATTATTCTCAAGAATTTGAACAATGATTTTTTCTTCATCTGTTAACTCTACAGTAGGAGCAGTTTTCTCTGGTCTCATTTGAGGGAAGAAAAGAACTTCTTGGATAGATGCGTTATTAGTTAAGAACATAATTAATCTGTCCATACCAATACCTAAACCAGATGTAGGAGGCATACCATATTCTAATGCACGTAAGAAGTCTTGGTCAATAAACATAGCTTCATCATCTCCACGATCAGCTAAGTCCATTTGTGCTTCAAAACGCTCTCTTTGATCGATAGGATCATTTAACTCAGAGTAAGCATTAGCAATCTCTTTACCACAAACCATTAATTCGAAACGCTCAGTAAGCTCAGGATTATCTCTATGAGCTTTAGTTAAAGGAGACATCTCTTTTGGATAATCAGTAATGAAAGTAGGTTGGATGTAGTTACCCTCACATTTCTCACCAAAGATTTCATCAATAAGTTTTCCTTTCCCCATAGTTTCATCAACAGGAATACCCATACCTAAAGCAGCTTGACGAATTTCGTCTTCTGATTTACCTGTGATATCAAAACCTGTAAACTCTTTAATAGAGTCTGCCATTGTGATACGTTTGTAAGGAGCTTTAAAGTTGATAGCATGTTCTCCGAAAGTAGCTTCTGTCGTACCATTAACAGCAATAGCACAATGTTCTAATAAACGTTCAGTGAAGTCCATCATCCAGTTATAGTCTTTATAAGCAACGTAAATTTCCATTGCAGTAAACTCTGGGTTGTGCGTTCTGTCCATACCTTCATTACGGAAGTTTTTAGAGAATTCGTAAACTCCGTCAAAACCACCAACGATTAAACGTTTTAAGTACAATTCATTAGCAATTCTCAAGTATAATGGAATATCTAAAGCATTGTGGTGTGTAATAAATGGACGAGCAGCAGCTCCACCAGGGATAGACTGTAATACAGGAGTTTCTACTTCCATATAACCAGAATCGTTAAAGAAATTACGCATTGCACTAAATAATTTAGTACGTTTTACGAAAATATCTTTGTTTAATGGATTAACCACTAAATCAACATAACGCATTCTGTAACGCAATTCTGGATCAGTAAAAGCATCGAAAGTATTTCCTTCAGCATCTGTTTTTGGAAGAGGAAGAGGGCGTAAAGACTTACTTAATAAAGATAAGTTTTTAACACGTACTGTTTTTTCACCAACTTGCGTAGTGAATAACTCTCCTTCAATTCCTATAATATCACCTAAGTCGATTAACTTTTTATAAATCTCGTTATATAAAGTTTTATCTTCTCCAGGACAAAGTTCATCTCTGTTAATGTACAATTGGATTTTTCCTTCACTATCTTGAATAGTAGCAAAAGAAGCCTTTCCTTGAATTCTTGAAGACATAAGTCTTCCAGCCACAACTACCTTCTTACCTTCTTCAAAATCGTTCTTTATCTGCTTAGACGTATGATCCACAGGGAATAGGTTTGCAGGATAGGGATTTACACCAAGCTCTTGTAATTTACTCAGCTTTTCTCTTCTTATGATTTCTTGTTCTGAAAGTTGCATAATAATTGTGAATTAATTTTAAAAGGCAAATATAGCCAATCTTTGAAAATGCGACAATTACTAAGAGTCTTAAAACGCATTATTTTGCTTTTAAATGCTTGTTTTAAAGAAACAAGCAATCAAATTTTGGGGCAGATGACTTTATGTGATAAAAAATCACGAAATTTGTATAACTTTTAATCAATTAGAAATGAGTTTTTGGCGCGTATTATTATCGATTTTTTTACCACCTTTAGCTGTATATGATAAAGGATGTGGGTCTATATTGATTGTTTTGCTATTAACCCTGATGGGGTGGGTTCCTGGTGTAATTGGAGCTTTAGTAATATTGAACAATCCAAAATATAATAACTAAGAATTTAGTGAAATGAACAAAACAGTTAAGCTTATTGATTTAGGCGAAAAGGATTATAAAGATACTTGGGACTACCAAGAAGAGATTTTTCAATCTATATTAGCTACAAAAGTTAAGAATAGAAGAGAAGAAGCTACAGAACCTACTGATAACTATTTTATTTTTGTAGAGCACCCTCACGTTTATACGTTAGGAAAGAGTGGAGATGTTCACAATATGCTTTTGAATGATGAGCAATTAAAAGCAAAAGGAGCTACTTTTTATAAAATTAATAGAGGTGGAGATATTACTTATCACGGGCCAGGTCAGATAGTTGGATACCCAATTATTGATTTAGAAAACTTCTTTACAGATATTCATAAATACCTTCGTTTATTAGAGGAGACTATTATTTTAGTTTTAAAGGATTACGGAATTGAAGCAGGTAGAAGTGAAGGAGAAACAGGTGTGTGGCTTGGAGTAGGAACGCCATTTCCGCGTAAAATATGTGCAATGGGAGTTAGAGCATCACGTTGGGTAACTATGCACGGATTTGCATTAAATGTAAATTCAGACCTTGGTTATTTTGACAATATCATTCCTTGTGGAATCAAAGGAAAAGGAGTTACTTCTTTGAATGTTGAACTTGGAGTTGATTACGTAGATGAAGATGAAATAAGAAATAAGATTATAAAATATTTTTCTGAATTATTTGAAGCAACAGTTGTTGTCGCTGAGTAATTGAAAACAACATAAGAAAACCTAATGGCG
The DNA here is from genome assembly GCF_009799805.1 of Myroides phaeus. NCBI lineage: Bacteria > Pseudomonadati > Bacteroidota > Flavobacteriia > Flavobacteriales > Flavobacteriaceae > Myroides > Myroides phaeus. Next base: position 570,275 of record NZ_CP047050.1, on the reverse strand, counting down.
TGTGCTGTTAGGTTTTTTTTTATCTTTGTACAAACAACACAATATAATGAAAAACACAATTATTGCGCCGTCTGTATTAGCGGCTGATTTTGGAAATTTACAACGCGACGTTGAAATGATTAATAATAGTGAGGCAGATTGGTTTCATATTGATATTATGGATGGAGTATTTGTTCCTAATATTTCTTATGGGATGCCTGTTTTAGATGCTATTAATAAACACGCTAAAAAAACATTAGACGTACATTTAATGATTGTTGATCCTGATCGTTATATCAAAACATTTAAAGATTTAGGAACTGATATCTTGACAGTGCACTATGAAGCGTGTACACATTTACACAGAACAATTCAAGCTATAAAAGCTGAAGGAATGAAGGCAGGAGTGGCGTTAAATCCACATACGAATGTAAATGTATTAGAAGATGTAATACAAGATTTAGACTTAGTGTTGATTATGAGTGTTAATCCTGGTTTTGGAGGACAAAGTTTTATTGAAAACACTTATGATAAGGTACGCAAGGTAAAAGTAATGATTGAGGCAAAAGGAGCTTCTACAATCATTGAAATTGATGGAGGAGTAACAAGCAAAAATGCAAAAGCTTTAGTAGATGCTGGAGCAGACGCATTAGTAGCAGGAAGTTTCGTATTTAAATCAGAGAATCCTACAGCAACAATAGCAGAATTAAAAGAGATTACTAAATAGTATTCCTTTTATAAATATAAAAAAGGCTGTTCTATCACGATAGAGCAGCCTTTCTTTTTGTATAAAGTTTCTTATACAGATAAAAAAAACATTGAAAAACAAAGGGGTTGTCCAATAAGACAACCCCTTTGTTTTTTCAGACGAGATGTTTATTACATCATTCCAGGCATACCTCCGCCCATTGGCATAGCAGCAGCACTTTCGTCTTTTATTTCAACTAATGCACACTCAGTGATCAAAATCATTCCAGAAACAGAAGCAGCATTTTCTAATGCAACTCTTGTTACTTTCTTAGGATCAATAACCCCAGCTTGTAACATATCAACGTATTCGTTTGTTTTAGCATTGTATCCGAAGTTATCTTTACCTTCTAATACTTTAGCAACAATAACAGATCCTTCAGATCCAGCATTTTCAACAATAGTTCTCAAAGGAGCTTCAATTGCTTTTGCTACGATTTGGATACCTGTTTCTTCGTCAGCGTTTTCAGCTTTAATATTCACTAAAGCCTCTTTAGCTCTTAATAAAGCAACACCACCACCAGCAACGATACCTTCTTCAACAGCAGCTCTTGTTGCGTGTAATGCATCATCAACTCTATCTTTTTTCTCTTTCATTTCTACTTCAGAAGCAGCACCAACATAAAGAACAGCAACACCACCAGCTAATTTAGCTAAACGCTCTTGTAACTTCTCTCTGTCATAGTCAGAAGTAGTAGCTTCCATTTGCGCTTTAATCTGGTTTACTCTGTTTTTGATCATATCAGCTTCACCACTTCCACTAACAATAGTTGTGTTGTCTTTATCAATGCTTACACGTTTACAAGTACCAAGCATTTCTAAAGTAGTGTTTTCTAAAGTATATCCTTGCTCTTCAGAGATAACCACACCACCAGTTAAGATAGCGATATCTTCTAACATTGCTTTTCTTCTATCTCCAAAACCAGGAGCTTTAACAGCAGCAATTTTTAAAGCACCTCTTAATTTATTAACTACTAAAGTAGATAATGCTTCACCATCAACATCTTCAGCGATAATTAATAAAGGTTTACCAGATTGAGCAACTGGTTCTAATACAGGTAAAAGTTCTTTTAAAGAAGAAACTTTTTTGTCATATAATAAGATGTAAGGAGAATCTAATTCTACCTCCATTTTTTCAGAATTAGTCACAAAGTAAGGAGATAAGTAACCTCTATCAAACTGCATACCTTCAACAACGTCAACGAATGTTTCAGTTCCTTTAGCTTCTTCAACAGTGATAACACCTTCTTTTCCTACTTTTTCAAAAGCTTGAGCAATTAATTCACCGATAAAATCATCATTATTAGCAGAGATAGAAGCAACTTGTTTGATTTTGTCCATAGACCCACCAACTTCTTGTGCTTGTTTTTTTAACTCTTCAACGATAATTTCAACAGCTTTATCGATACCACGTTTTAAATCCATTGGATTAGCACCAGCAGCAACGTTTTTAAGACCTTCTTTAACGATAGCTTGAGCTAAAACAGTAGCAGTAGTAGTACCATCACCAGCTAAGTCATTTGTTTTAGACGCAACTTCTTTTACCATTTGCGCCCCCATGTTTTCTAAAGTATCTTCTAACTCAACTTCTTTAGCTACAGAAACACCATCTTTAGTAACTGTTGGAGCACCAAAAGATTTTCCAATAATTACGTTTCTTCCTTTAGGACCTAATGTTACTTTAACTGCATTTGCTAAAGCGTCAACTCCACGTTTCAAACCTTCACGTGCAGCTATGTCGAATTTAATATCTTTTGCCATTTTAAAATTTCTGATTTAGTTGTTAATGATTCAATTTTTTAAACAATTGCAAGAATGTCGTCTTCACGCATGATAAGGTAATCTTTACCTTCAAACTTTAATTCCGTTCCAGCATATTTCCCATAAAGAACAGTATCGCCTACTTTTACAGTCATCTCGTGATCTTTAGTTCCGTTTCCTGCTGCAACTACAATACCTCTTTGAGGTTTTTCTTTTGCTGTGTCTGGAATGAATATACCTGAAGCAGTTTTAGTTTCTGCTGGTAGAGGTTCAATAAGAACTCTGTCTGCAAGTGGTTTAATGTTTAATGCCATAGTCTTATAGTTTATAAATTGAATTTAATTATTTTTAATTAATACAGATAACAAATAGTCATAAAGTATGCCAAAGCAAAAAAGTGACACTCTTAGCAAAAAAAAATGCCAGCTTGACAGCTGGCATTTTTAATATATAAATAATATGTAATTATTATTCTTGAGTTTCAGTCTCTTGAGTAGGTGTCACTGGTTGTTCAGCCGGTGTTTCGTTCTCTTGAGAGATTGGCGCTAATGGCGCTGTAACTGCATTTGGATCTAATAATTTAGAATCTCCTGTAGCACCTCCACTAAAACTAGTAGTAGATAATAAAATTAAGATAATTAATACTGCACCTAAAGTCCAAGTACTTTTATCTAAGAAATCGTTTGTATTTTTAACACCACCAACTACTGTAGATCCTCCGAAAGATGAATCTAAACCTCCTCCTTTTGGATTCTGTACCATAATTACTACGATAAGTAAAAAACATACAATGGCGATTAATACTAAAAATATTGTAAATGTGTTCATGGTGATTAACTATTATGTTGTTGTAACGCTTTTATATCTAATATTTGGTCTGCAAAGAAACTACTTTTTTCTGGATATTTCAAAATTAATATCTCATAAGCTTGTATTGCTTTTTGATATTTTTTTTGCTCTAAGTAAATCTTTGCTAATGTTTCAGTCATTAAACTATTGTTCTCTTGTACTGAGTTCTCAATGTTTACAGGGGCTGAGGTAGGTTTTTTTGTTGGCAAAATTTTAGGATTTGTTTCGATAAATTTATCTATTAAATCTAATTTTTTTTGCTTATCGGTATCAATTATTACCTCAGGATCTGTTAAAACATCCTCTTTTTCTCTATCAATAGGCTTAACTTTGGCTAATTGCAACCACTCTTGGAATGAGAATTTCTCACTCTCAGAGAAAGCAAGTGGTTTTCCTATTTCTAATTTTTCTTCTAATTTTTGATGATTCTCTTTTTCATCAATATTTTCCTGTATTTCTATCACTTCAGACTGTTCTGGTGTTTCTATACAAGTTGTCTCGTCTATAATATTTTCCTCTATCAACTGTTGTTCTTCTACTTGTACACTCTCTTGTTCTTCCTCCTTTTCGTTTTCAAGAAGTGTTATTGATTGAAGTAAGCTTTTAATAGCCGTAGAAGTTTCTTTAGGAGTATTTGGTAATACTTCCTCTTCTATACTTTGATCTTCTGTTTCTTCTTGTGGTATATCAGCTATTTCACTTAGTAGATCAATAGGCTTATAACTAACAAAATCAGGTGAAATGATAAACTCAAAAAGTATATCCCGGTCTAAGGTATATGCAGCTGTTTTTTTTAGCGCTTGATTGTAATCACTACTTTTTTGCAAAAAGAGACTTTTAAGATATAAACTTCTTACCGACTGAAAATAAGGGTAGTCGTGAAGTATATCTTTTAGTTCACTTGCGTCATTAGCAGCAATGCTTTCAGGCTTGTGCAACAATATATCTAAGTTATCTAAATTCACGAGTTCTAAAATTTTTAAATTACCACTTAGCTAAAGATTCATTGAATACGTCTTGTGTTATTCTTTCATAAATAGCATCAAGAGCAGTACTTAAACTTGCGCCCATTAATTGAACGTTAGCATCATAGTCATAGTAGAAAGAGAATCTTTTTTCGAAGTCATCCTCTGGTTTATTCTTGTTAAAGAAACGAACATTGATTGCAATATACAAACGGTTTTGTGCAGCTCTTTGATCTGCTGTTGCAGTCATTGGGCTAATTCTGTAATCTACAATTTCACCTTCATAGATTAGATCACCATCATTATTAGTTAAGCTTAAGCTTGTTTGATTCTGAATCAAATCTTGCAACGCCATTGTAAATGTTCTGTCAATTCCCGGTTCTACTAAACTTGCATTATTCTGAAACGTATTAACCTGAAACGTATTAGCATCTATTTTACCAGTACCAGTAAAGTTATAATATTTACAACTATGAAGTACTATAGAACATAGTAAAATAGAAAATAAGTATTTGATTTTCATAATTATAGGTTGTATTGCTTGATTTTTCTATATAGTGTTCTTTCAGAGATTCCCAGTTCTTCTGCGGCAGCTTTTCTTTTACCTTTGTTTCTTTCCAATGCTTTTTTAATCAACTCTAACTCTTGATCAACTAAATTTAAAGGAATATCCTCTACCGTTTCAGCTAAAAGATAATTGTTGTCGTCTTCATCATCATCAACATGTTCATGAAAAGAATTGTTTTGTGTTTGATGATTCTCCATTGGTAAGATATTAAAACTGCTCGTAGGAGCTGTTTGTATATCTTGAATTTCATTATTTTTTTGGCCGTAGATACGTTGAATTAAATTCTTATTTGATTCTTGAACTTGTCCCTTGTCGTTCTGTAATAACTCCAAAGTTAGTTTTTTAAGATCCGTAAGATCTCCTTTCATATCAAAAAGTACTTTATACAAAATTTCTCTTTCACTACTAAAATCAGAATCTGCTTTTTTAGTATTCACTAAAGACGGTAATTGTCTGTCGTGATTCGGTAGATAAGTTTGAAGAACAGGTAGCGTAATAATTCTATTTGTCTCCAATACAGATATTTGTTCAGCTACATTTCGCAATTGACGAATATTTCCGTCCCAGCGGTATCTCATTAAATAATTAGCAGCTTCCGGTTCAAGTTTGATAGGAGGCATTTTATATTTATGCGAGAAGTCAGAAGCAAATTTTCTAAAGATTAGATGAATATCTTCACCTCTTTCGCGAAGAGGAGGAAGGTTTATTTCTACCGTACTTAAACGGTAATACAAATCTTCTCTAAATTTTCCCTTGTCAATAGCTTCCATCATGTTAACATTCGTAGCAGCGATAATACGGATGTCAGATTTTTGAACTTTAGAAGAACCAACTTTAATAAATTCACCATTTTCAAGTACACGTAATAATCTTACCTGTGTTGTTAGAGGTAACTCTCCAACTTCATCTAAAAAAATAGTTCCTCCATCAGCTTCTTCAAAGTAACCTTCACGAGAGCCAATAGCTCCCGTAAAAGCACCTTTTTCATGTCCGAATAATTCACTGTCAATTGTACCTTCTGGAATAGCTCCACAGTTTACGGCAATATATTTACCGTGTTTTCTGTGTGATAATGAATGTATGATTTTAGGGATACTCTCTTTACCAACCCCGCTTTCTCCTGTCACTAAAACCGAAATGTCAGTAGGAGCTACTTGAATAGCCTTTTCTAACGCACGGTTTAGCTTAATATCGTTTCCGATAATTTCGAAGCGTTGTTTTATAACTTGAAGGTTTTCCATCGTTTGACGTGATAATTATAATAAACTATTCTTGCATAGGAGAATATCCTACAGCTTTTCCAATTAATGTAGCAGAAGTACAATCAGTAACTTCTACCATTACAAAATCTCCTACTTTATAGTTTTCTTTAGGGAAAACAGCAGTAGTATTTTGAGAGTTTCTTCCAGACCATTCTTGTTCAGAACGCTTAGATGTTTTTTCAATCAAGACCTCTACAGTTTGACCAACAAAACGTTGTGTTCTTTCCAAGCTGATTTTATTTTGAACAGCAATAATTTCTGAAAGGCGACGTTTTTTAACCTCTTCAGGTACATCATCTTCTAATTTTCTTGCTGCAAGTGTGCCTGGTCTTTCAGAATAAGCAAACATAAAACCGAAGTCATATCTTACGTGTTCCATTAGTGACAAAGTATCTTTATGATCCTCTTCTGTCTCAGTAGGGAAACCTGTAATCATATCTTGAGAAAGAGAAATACCAGGGATGATTTCGTAAATCTTATCTACCAAGGCAATATATTCTTCTCTTGTATGTTGACGGTTCATTTCTTCTAAAATACGAGTACTTCCTGATTGCACAGGTAAGTGAATGTATTTACAAACATTGTGGTATTTTGCAATTACGTGAAGAACCTCTTCGTGCATATCTTGTGGATTAGACGTTGAGAATCTAAAACGCATTTTAGGGAAAGAAATCGCACATTGCTCTAATAATTGAGCAAAGTCCATTGCTGTTGCCTTTTGCATTTCAGTAGCTTTGTCAAAGTCTTTTTTAAGACCACCACCATACCATAAATAGCTATCAACATTCTGACCTAAAAGAGTAATCTCTTTAAAGCCTCTTTCTTGTAAGTCTTTAATTTCCGTTAAGATACTTTGAGGGTCACGACTTCTTTCTCTACCTCTTGTAAAAGGAACAACACAGAATGTACACATATTGTCACATCCTCTTGTGATTGATACAAAAGCGGTAACACCATTACTTTGTAAACGAACAGGAGAAATATCACCATACGTTTCTTCTTTAGAAAGAATAACGTTAATAGCGTCTCTACCTTCTTCTACATCTCTTAGTAAGTTTGGAATATCTTTGTAAGCATCTGGTCCAACAACCATATCTACAATTTTTTCCTCTTCTAAGAATTTACTTTTTAAACGTTCAGCCATACAACCAAGAACCCCAACTTTCATTCCTGGGTTTTTCTTTTTAATACGGTTGTATTGATCAAGACGTTTACGAACAGTTTGTTCTGCCTTATCTCTAATTGAGCAAGTGTTTACTAACACTAAATCCGCTTCTTCTAAATTATCTGTTGTATTATATCCTTCTTCAGAAAGGATTGAAGCTACAATTTCACTATCTGAAAAGTTCATTTGACAACCATAGCTTTCAATAAAAAGCTTCTTACCGTTGTTCTCTTTTTTCTCTAATTGTAGGCTTGTACCTTGTTTATTTTCGTCAATTACCTTTTCCATAAGATTGCTCTAAGGGTGTTTTACTTATATGGGGCAAAGATACTTTTTTTTAGATAACTGACAAGATGACAGCTATATATTTGACACTATTTTAAAGGAGTGATAGCTGACATATAAATAAGGTGCTTTTAAAGCGAGATTTCGTTAAGTACAAGTGTTCTAAGAGGTTTTGAAGTTTATTTAGTAAGTGATTTTTTCGTTAAAGAAGCGTTTACAAAGTGAGTTGTAGGAGTTTCTATTGTATTATGTTCGAGATAACTTCGAGACAAGTACCAGATTCCTTCGGAAAACAGGGCCTTTTTCCGAAGGAGTGTCGAATTAGTGTCGAATTTGACTGGAACGAGGTCTGATTAAACCTATTCTAAGTGGTTATCTGTAGTAAAGGAATTCTCTTCTTTTGTAAAGAGAAGAAGTGGTTCATTTTTATTAAAAACTACGTTTTAAGAGATTGTGTTTTTAAGGTAAAGTATTAATGGATATCTTATACAGAAAGTAAAATTAAGGATAATATTTAGAACAAAAGAGAGCTATGTTAATATACAAGAATATTGTACCTTTATATAAAGGGGATAAATAATTGTCGTTTTAAGGATGTGAGTGTTATTTAAGATTGAAAAAGAGAGATAAATATTGAAATTTAGAACTTTTTAGGATATAGTTGAAATTTATAAGATTTACTTTGTTTGTTTAGAAAAATATTAAATTTGTTTATATCTCCGTGTAAAGTTGGGGTATTTATAGCAAAATGATCAAGTTATACCGAAATTAGTATGCGCGCATATTACTTAAAAGGACTATTAATAAAGGAGAGAGCAGATATATTCAAAAAAATCATATATTTTTGCTCTACAAAATAATGAAGTATGGCAAAGAATTTAGTGATTGTTGAGTCACCTGCAAAGGCAAAAACCATTGAAAAATTTTTAGGACAAGATTACCAAGTTGAGTCAAGTTATGGACACATAGCTGATTTACCGTCAAAAGAGATAGGAGTAGATGTAGATAATAACTTTAAACCGAAGTATGAGGTTTCAAGTGATAAGAAGGCGGTAGTTAAAAAACTAAAAGATCTTGCAAAGAGAGCAGAGATGGTTTGGTTAGCATCCGATGAGGACCGTGAGGGAGAAGCTATTGCATGGCACTTAGCAGAGGAGCTAAATTTGAAGAATGAGAATACAAAACGTATTGTTTTTCATGAGATTACCAAGACGGCTATTTTAAAAGCAATTGATAATCCGAGACAAATTGATTATAATTTAGTAAATGCACAACAAGCAAGACGTGTACTTGATAGACTTGTTGGGTATGAATTATCTCCTGTTTTATGGAAAAAAGTAAAAGGAGGTTTATCAGCAGGTAGGGTTCAGTCTGTAGCTGTAAGGTTGATAGTAGAACGCGAACGCGATATTAATGAATTCAATGTGAATTCATCTTACCACATTTCTGCCGAGTTTAAAACAGCAGAAGGAAAGGTGTTAAAAGCAAAGTTACCTAAGAACTTTGCAACAGAAAAAGAAGCACACGACTTTTTAGCTCTAAATATTGGAGCAGAATATAGAGTAGGAGATTTAGAGACTAAACCAGCTAAAAAATCTCCAGCGGCTCCCTTTACAACGTCTACGTTACAACAAGAGGCAGCAAGAAAATTGCATTATTCAGTAGGACAAACAATGATGTTAGCACAGCGCTTATATGAAAGTGGATTAATCACTTATATGAGAACGGATAGTGTGAACTTGTCTAATGATGCAATGAGTGCTGCTGCTGCTGAGATTACTAAATCATACGGAGCAGAGTATTCAAAACCTCGTACCTATACTACAAAAAGTAAAGGAGCACAAGAAGCCCACGAAGCAATTCGTCCTACTAATATGGCTTTGCATACTGCACCAGTAGATAGAGATCAAGCAAGATTATACGATTTGATTTGGAAGCGTACTTTAGCTTCTCAAATGAGTGATGCGAAATTAGAACGTACAAACGTGAAAATTGAAGCAAATAAGTTTAAAGATTATTTTGCTGCTTCAGGAGAGGTATTACTTTTTGAAGGATTCTTAAAAGTATATTTAGAAGGACACGATGATGAAGATGAAGAAGTAGAAGGTATTTTACCAGCATTACGCGTAGGTGAGTATTTACAGCAAAATTCTTTGGTTGCTACACAACGTTTTACAAAGCCAGCTGCTCGTTATACAGAAGCTTCTTTAGTTAAGAAGTTAGAAGAGCTTGGTATTGGTCGTCCATCTACTTATGCACCGACAATCTCTACGATTATGGCACGTAATTATGTAGAAAAAGGAGAGACAGAAGGAAAAGAGCGTCCTTATAAAATGATGGTATTAAGAGGTGGAGAAATTAAGCAAAAAGAGTTAGTTGAAAAGACAGGTTCTGATAAAGGGAAGTTAGTACCTACTGATATCGGAATCATTGTAAACGATTTTTTAGTAAAGAATTTCAAAACTATTTTAGATTATAACTTTACAGCAAAAGTAGAGCAAGACTTTGATGAGATTGCTGCAGGGAATGAAGATTGGGCTAAAATGATGAAAGAATTTTATGACCATTTCCACCCAACTGTAAAAGATGTAGAAGAAAATGCAGAACGTGAATCAGGAGAGCGTATTTTAGGAATACACCCTGTGAGTGGAAAAACGGTATTAGTTCGTTTAGCTAAGTTCGGTCCAGTTGCACAAATTGGAGATCCTGAAGATGAGGAAAAACAGTTTGCAAGTTTAGCACCAGACCAAAATATTGGTACAATTACTTTAGAAGAGGCATTAACTCTTTTCTTATTGCCTAAAGTTTTAGGACAGTATAAAGAAGAGGAAGTAGAGGTGAACAATGGGCGTTTTGGTCCGTATGTTCGATTTGGTAAAGTGTTTATTTCATTGCCAAAAGGAGAAGAACCTTTGGATGTTACTTACGAAAGAGCAGTTGAATTAATCAAAGAAAAAGAGCAAGCAGATGCTCCAATTGCAAGCTACCAAGGATTGCCAGTTCAAAAGGGTGTAGGTCGTTTTGGTCCTTACTTAAAGTGGAATGGTATTTTTATTAATGTTAATAAGAAGTATAATTTTGACAATCTTTCAAATGACGATATCAACGAATTAATCGAGGATAAAATCAAAAAAGAGAAGGAAAAAGTTTTACATGATTGGGCAGAAGAAGGAATTCGCGTTGAAAAAGCACGTTGGGGACGTTCGGTGATTCTAAAAGGAAAAGTAAAAATAGAATTAGGCAAGGAAGTTGATGCTGCAGCTTTGACGTTAGATGAAGTAAAAGCAATGATTGAGGCTAAAACACCAGCGAAGAAAACACCAGCGAAGAAAACTGCTGCTAAAAAAACAACAGCTACGAAAAAAGCAACAACGACAAAAAAGGCAACAACAACAAAAACTACCAAAACGAAGTAGAATATGTTATATGAGTTATTAAGACCTATCGGAGATGAGTTAATAAACTATATTGACGGATTGCCAAGTCAATCTTTAGGTAAGAAAATTACTTTTTTTTCTGGTGGTAATTTTGAAAACTACAATAGATATCGAATTGCGATTATAGGAGTAGTAGATAATCGTGGTTTTAATAACGATGATGATATTGTTGATATATCTAAAATTAGAAAAGCCTTTTATGCTTTGTTTCCTGGAAACTGGAGTACAAATATGATTGACTTAGGTGATATTTTGCCTGGAGAACAATTGCAAGACACTTATTTTTTATTAAAAACCTTAGTTGGTGACTTGGTTAAAAATGGTGTTATTCCAATTGTGATTGGAGGTTCACAAGATATGACCTATGCTATTTATAGAGGATATGACAAATTAGAGCAAATGGTCAACTTAGTATCCATTGATGCCAAGTTGGATTTAGCTAAAGAAGGAAGTTTTCCTGCAGAGAGTTTTTTGTCTCGCATTATTATGGAAGAACCTGTTAATTTGTTTAATTTTTCTAATATAGGATATCAGACTTATTTTAATGCCCAAGAAGAAATCGACTTGATAGAAAGTTTATATTTTGAGGCATATAGAGTAGGAGAGATAACAAAGAATATAAAATTAGCAGAGCCTGTTTTGAGAGATGCAGATATCATTAGTATTGATATGGGTGTTGTAAAATCAGGTGATTCAGGTAATTTTGATTTTTTTAATCCCAATGGATTCGACGGAAAAGAGATTTGTTCTTTAGCTCGTTATTCAGGATTAAGTGATAGAGTTTCGTCTTTTGGTATTTTTAATTATAATAATAACAAAAATGAGACGTTATTAATAGCACAGATATTGTGGTATTTTGTTGAAGGTGTAAATTTTAGATCTAACGAATACCCGTTTGTGAGTAAAGAAAGTTACTTAAAATACATTGTGCCTGTTGAAGGTTATGATGATTTGATTTTCTTTAAAAGTGATGTATCAGAGAGATGGTGGGTAGAAGCACCTGTATTCTTTAATAATACGGAGCGAAAGGTATTGTTACCTTGTAGTTATGAAGATTATGAATTGGCTATAAGTCAAAATGTACCCGAAAGATGGTGGCGTACATTGAAAAAAAGTTTGCTATAATTAAAATTTTAACTTTTTTAAGTAATTTAGTTAAATTAATTTTTAGCTTTGTTTTGTGAAAAATAATAAAAGAAATACTCATTAGTTTTTTAAGAGTAATATATAAAAAACCTAAAATTATATGAAGAAGATCATTACATTAGGAGCTATGTTAACCTTGTTAGCCAGTTGTGGAACTGGAGATCGTGGTGAATTGTTAGGCGGAGATCCTGGAAAGAGATGGGATGTTCAAAAACCACAAGGAATGTCAAGAATTCCTGGGGGAACATTTACAATGGGACAAGCAAATGAAGATATCTTGGGTGTTCAAGATGCTCCTATAAAAACAGTAACTGTTGGTTCGTTCTATATGGATGAGACAGAAGTGTCTAATAATCAATATAGAAAATTTGTTAACTGGGTAAAAGATTCTATCATTCGTACAAAATTAGCAATTGCTGCAGATGAAATGGGGATGACAAAAGAATCTGGAGGAATAGGTGCTTATGCATTTGTTGATGCAGAAGAAAATTTAGATAAGATGACTGCTTACCAAAGATATATGTATGAAAACTACTATAGCTTACAAGCATCTGATGATATTTATGCAGGTCGTTTATTAAATAAGAAAGTTAATTTGGTAAATGATGTTAATAGATATCCAGACGAGCATTATGTTGAGGTAATGGATTCATTATATATTTCTGCAAGAGATACATATAATGGATTAACTACTTTTGATGTGTCTAAATTAAAGTTTAAATATACTTACATTGATGTTGATGCTGCGATTAGTGATCGTTCTGCAGACACAAGAGGAAAAAGACAAAGACACCTTAAAACAGAGAATTTATTAATTTATCCTGATACTACACGTTGGATTAAAGAATTTAAGTACTCTTATAATGAGCCAATGCACAACGATTATTTTTGGCACGAAGCTTTTGGAGAGTATCCTGTTGTAGGTGTGAATTGGCACCAAGCTAAAGCATTTGCTGCTTGGAGAACAATGTATAAAAACACACATTTAAAACAAAATAAGCAAGCAGTTGATATTCAAGAATACCGTTTACCAATGGAAAGCGAGTGGGAATATGCTGCAAGAGGAGGTCTTGAAGGAGCTATGTATCCTTGGGGAGGTCCTTATACTGTAGATGAAAAAGGATGTTTTATGGCAAACTTTAAACCTACAAGAAATGATTACGCCGCTGATGGTGCTTTATACACTGCAGATGTACGTGCATATCCTCCAAACGGATATAACTTATATAATATGGCTGGTAACGTGTCTGAGTGGACAAGTTCTACATATGATGTTTCAAGCTATGATTATATGTCAACTTTAAAACCAAGAAATAGAAGAAGTGATAGTCCTTTAAAAGTAGTTAGAGGTGGTTCATGGAGAGATCCTGCTTATTTCTTACAAGTTGCTAAACGTGATAAAGAATATGCTGACTCAGCAAGAAGTTATGTTGGATTCAGAACGGTTCAATCTGTTTCTGGTTCTTTATCAAAAGTGAATGCTGCAAGAATGGCTCGTTAATTATAAGGGAAAAAATAAAAAAAAAGAAAAAAATAGCTATGGCAATACCTAAAAAAGTGATGAACTTCTGTTATGGAATGGGGGCGTCAGTTGTAATCATTGGTGCATTATTTAAAATTACTCATATGGAGTTTGGTCCATTGAATGGTAATAATATGTTAACTGTAGGTTTATTAGTAGAGGCATTTATTTTTGCTATCTCTGCATTTGAACCAGTAGATGACGATTTAGATTGGGCAAAAGTTTTCCCAGAATTAAATGAAGGGGAGTCAAAAGAAATAAGAAAATTTAAAAATGAACAAACTCAAGCAGTAAATCCTGAAGCTACTGAAGTATCACTTTCTAAGAAATTAGATGATATGTTGAAAGAAGCTAAGATTGATGGTGAGTTAATGAAAAGTTTAGGTACAAGCATTCGCAATTTTGAAGCTGCTTCAAGAGAAATGGGACCTGCTGTAGATTCTGTTGCTTCTACTAAGAAATATGCTGAAGAAATGAATTTAGCTGCCAAACAGTTAGAGTCATTAAACGCGATGTATAAAGTACAATTAGACAGTGCAAGTAAAAATGCAGAGATCAATCAAGCAGTTGCAGAAAATAACGTTAAGTTAAAAGAGCAAATGCAAGCATTAACAAATAACTTATCATCTCTTAATACTGTTTATGGTGGAATGCTTTCTGCTATGGGTGGAAATAGAAATGCTAATTAGTTTATAATTCGTAAAAATATTATAAGGTAATGGCAAAACAAAAATTGACTCCAAGGCAGAAGATGATTAACTTGATGTATCTGGTGTTTATCGCAATGATGGCACTTCAGATGTCGAAGGAGGTTCTTTCTGCTTTTGGTATGGTTAACGAGAAGTTTGAGTCTGCTAATAGCGCTGCTATTCTAAGCAATGATGAATTGTTGAATGGTTTGGGTGAAAAAGCAACAGATGATCCAACTCGTTTTAAGGGGCCTTATGAAATTGCCAAGAAAGTTTCTGGTATTACTAAGGAGTTTTATGCATACGTTGATCAGTTGAAATCTGGAATAACTGAAGGTTTTGAAGGAGAAAGAACAGCTGATGGTAAGTTACCAGCTGAGCGTATGGATAAAGGAGATTTGATTGATGCTGCTTGGTTCGCAGGGGATAATTACTCTGAAGAAGGACAAGCTTTTATCAATGCAATAGAAAAGTATAAAACTGATATTAAAACTGTTTTAGCTGATACTAAGTTTCAACCAATCGTTATTGATCTTGATAATAGATTTGATATTAACGATGTGAAAGATAGTCAGGGTATCACTAAACCATATTTGAATTATAATTTCCAAGGTTTCCCTGCAATTGCGACATTGACAAAATTGTCAACAATGCAAAATGATGCAAAGGTAATTGAGCATGAAATTTATAATAGTTTGTTAGGTAATACACTTACACAAGCTGCGTCAATGCGTAACTATGAAGCATTTGTTATTTCTGACAAGTCTACATATTTTGCAGGTGAAGCATTCAAAGGTAAAGTAGTATTAGGTAGATACGATAAATCAACAGTACCTACTAAAGTTACAGTAAACGGACAGACAATCGACTTGAATAAGTCTTTAAGTGAAGGTCAAGTTAACTTAAACTTTAATACAGGAAATGTAGGAGAACACGACATCAAAGGATTGTTTACTTTTATGGAAGAAGGTAGTCCAGTGGAGATTCCAATTAAAGGAAATTACGTTGTTGTACCAAAACCTAACTCTGCTAATATTTCTGCAGATAAAATGAACGTAGTGTATCGTGGTGTTGCTAACCCATTGACTATTTCATTTGCTGGAATTAGTGATGATAAGGTTGTAGCGTCAGCTCCTGGTTTATCTAAAGCTGGAAGAGTTGGAGCGTACATCTTAAATCCTCAAGCAGGACGTGAAGTATCTATTAATGTTTCTGGAACTTTACCTGATGGACAAAGAGTTTCTGATAGCAAAGTTTTCCGTATTAAAGATATTCCTTCTCCAAGAGGAACTGTACGTGGAGAGTATGCAGCTAAGGGACCTAAGTCAAACTTAGAGATAGTTACTGTAGGAGCTAAACTTGATGATTTTGATTTTGATGTGAACTTAACTGTAACAAGTTTTGTACTTCAAGTGCCAGGAGAACCAAGTGTAGTAGTTGCTGGTAATAGAATGAATGATAGAGCTAAAGCAGCGATTAGAAGAGCAAGAATAGGAGATGTTGTTGTGATATCTGATATTAAGGTACGTTTAGAAGGAGCAGGAAATTATGCTTTGAAAAAAACAGCCCCTTGTACTTTCGAAATCAATTAATTTAGCCGAATTTTATACGAATAAATATTAAGAATATGAATTTGAAAAACTTTTCACTATATGCAGTTCTTTCATTGTTTTCAATTGGAAGTTTTGCGCAGACAAACATTTTGAACGCAAAATCTGCCAGTGAGATTGGTATCAAACCAATTGAAGAGATTTTAATCACAGCTGAGGGACCAATTCCTTACGGACATGTTAAGGAAAGTGATATCTTATTTGGTATTAAGGTTTGGGAAAATATTTCTTTAGCTGAAAAATCAAACGAAGCTTACTTATACCCTATTGACGAGTATGATAGTGATGGTAGAAAACCGTTGTTTCAAGTTTTACTTGATGGTATTAAATCAGGGACTATTACAGAAGTTTATGACGATAGTGAATTTAAAGTACACAGAGCTTTAAAAGACATTGAGTCATCATTTGTTAAGGTTGATACTACTGATGTTGGTATTGAGTATTACAACGCAGGAGAAGCTATTCCTGATGAGTACATTCAAAAGGTTGAATTACGTGCTTCAGATGTAAAAGAATATCACATTATGGGTATGTGGTATTTCGATAGAAATGAAGGACAATTAAAATATAGATTATTGGGTATTGCTCCAGTAGTTGCGGATTTATATACTAAAGGGTCAGCAAATGAGAATTATGTAGAGTTATTCTGGATTCTTTTTGCTGATGCTCGTGAAGTATTATTCCAGAATTATGCATTTAATCCTAAGAATCCAATGAATCCGATTAACTTCGACCATTTGTTGAATTCAAGAAGATTTAGTTCTACTATTTATAAGTCTGATAATGTATACGGAAACCGTCGTGTAGATGAATACATTAAAAACAATGAGTTAAAATCACTTATGGAAGGTGAAAGAATCAAAGAATTGATTCGAAACCTTGAAGATGATATGTGGAATTAGTAATTTTGTAATTCTAATTTAGAAAGCTCTTATCTATTAAATTAGATAAGAGCTTTTTTAATGCTTTATGTTATGGTAGATTATATTGTAGTTGGAACTGGTTTAGCTGGTATCTGTTTTACAGAGAAGTTAGCAAGCGAGGGAAAGAGTTTTATTGTTATAGATAACGAAAAACGTTCTTCGTCATTGCAAGCAGGAGGGATGTACAATCCTGTAGTGCTAAAACGCTTTACAGAAGTTTGGAAAGTAGGTGAGCAATTAGCTATAGCAAAGCCTTTCTATGCTAAATTAGAGGAGAAATTGGGTGCTAAATTTATGCACGAAATACCATTGTATCGTAGACTTGTTTCTATTGAGGAACAAAATAATTGGTTTCAAGCAGCAGATCGACCTAATTTAGAGAGTTATTTGTCATCTAATTTAGATCGTCAAGAAATCAAAGGAGTACTTTCTCCTTATGGTTTTGGTGTCGTAAATGAAACTGGTTATGTTGATACAAAAGTATTAATAAGTAAGTATAGGGCTTTATTGCATCAAGAAGGAGTCTATCGTGTAGAAGCTTTTGATTTTGATCAACTAAGTTTTGATAATGAAAAGGTAGTTTATAAGGACATAGAAGCAAAACATATTGTGTTTGCAGAAGGATTTGGAATGTTGAATAACCCATTCTTTAAAGAGTTGCCTTTAGATGGAACTAAGGGGGAGGTTATGGTCGTAAAGATTCCAGATTTGAATATCGATTTTATCTTAAAAGCAAATGTCTTTTTAATTCCTTTGGGAGATAATCACTATAAAGTAGGTGCTACTTATAATTGGGAAGATAAAACAGATGACGTTAGTAAAGAAGGTTTAGAAGAACTTATTGCTGGGTTAAAAGAAGTAGTGGACTTAGATTTTGAAGTAGTACAGCATAGTGCAGGTGTAAGACCAACGGTTAAAGATAGACGACCACTTTTAGGAAGAAGTTTGCAGTCAGATAGAATTCATGTGATGAATGGTCTGGGCACAAGAGGTGTACTTTTAGGACCATTTTTAGCAGATAAATTATATAATAATATTGAAAATAAAATGCCTTTAGAAGAGAATTTGTCAATTCATAGGTATAAAAAATTTAAACTTAAGTAGAATCATAGTATGTTAAATATACATAATCTTTCAGTTTCTTTTTCTGGAGAATTTTTATTCGAGAATGTAACATTCCGTATTGGAGCTGGTGACCGTGTTGGTCTTGTAGGTAAAAACGGAGCTGGAAAATCAACAATGATGAAGTTGTTATCAGGGGATATGGAACCTGATACAGGAAGTTTGGCGATGGAAAAGGATCTTCGCATTGGATTCCTAAGACAGGATATTGAATTTACGCCAGGTCGTACGGTATTAGACGAAGCATATCAGGCATTCGTTGAAATTAAAAAAGTTGAGGCGGAATTAGAGAAAGTGAACAAAGCTTTAGTTGAGCGTACGGATTATGAGTCTGATTCTTATTCTGAATTAATAGAAAAGTTAAGTGACTTAACGCATCGTTTTGAATTAATCGGAGGATATAATTACGTTGGAAATACGGAGCGTATTCTTCAAGGACTTGGATTTAAAAGAGAAGAGTTTAATAATCTTACAGATACTTTTTCTGGAGGTTGGCGTATGCGTATTGAGTTAGCTAAGTTATTACTTCAAAATAATGATGTATTATTACTGGATGAGCCTACTAACCACTTGGATATTGAAAGTATTATTTGGTTAGAACAATTCCTTAGAACTTACCCAGGCGCAGTAGTTATTATTTCTCACGATAAGATGTTCTTAGACAATGTAACGAATCGTACGATTGAGATTTCATTAGGGAAGATATATGATTTTAATAAGCCTTATTCAGAGTATTTAGTATTAAGAGAAGAGCTTAGAGAGATGCAATTGGCAGCTCAGAAGAATCAAGCTAAGAAGATCGAGGAAACAGAGAAGTTAATTGAGAAGTTTCGTTATAAAGCGACTAAAGCATCAATGGCACAATCTTTAATTAAGAAATTAGATAAGGTAGAGCGTATTGAAGTGGATGAAGATGATAATGCTGTAATGAATATTTCTTTCCCTGTAAGTATTGAGCCAGGAAGAGTAGTTCTTGAGATAGATAAGGTTACTAAGAAGTATGGAGAGAAAGTAATCTTTAAAGATATTTCATTGCTTGTTGAACGTGGTTCTAAGATTGCTTTTGTAGGACAAAATGGGCAAGGTAAGTCAACGTTGATAAAAGCTATTATTAACGAGTTTGAGTATGATGGAAGTATTAAGTTAGGTCACAACGTTCAAATAGGATATTTTGCACAAAATCAAGCTGATTATCTTGATGGGGAAAAGACTATTTTGGATACAATGTTAGATGCTGCAACTGATAGCAACCGTGTTAAGGTACGTGATATGCTTGGTTCTTTCTTGTTTAGAGGAGATGACGTTGAGAAAAAAGTAAAAGTATTGTCTGGAGGTGAAAGAAACCGTCTTGCACTATGTAAAATGTTGTTGTCGCCAATTAACGTACTTTTAATGGATGAGCCGACCAATCACTTGGATATTAAATCTAAGAATGTGTTGAAGAATGCTCTTTTAAACTTTAAAGGGACATTAGTGCTTGTATCTCACGACCGTGATTTCTTACAAGGTTTAACGGAATTTGTTTATGAGTTCAAAGATCAACGTATTAGAGAGTATTTAGGAGATATTAATTATTTCTTAGAAGAGAGAAATGCTCAAGATATGCGTGAAATTGAGAAGCGAACAGATGCTCCAGTTAAAGAGAGTAAAGGTGAGGTTAAGAAAGAAAAAACACTTAGCTATGATGAGCAAAAGAAACAGAAGTCTTTGCAAAATAGAATTAGCAAAATAGAGAGTGAGATTAACGAGCTTGAAAAGAAAGTTGCTAAAGATGACGAGCGTTTGGCTGTTGACTATGAAAAGTTAATACAAGACACTGCTTTCTTCAGTGATTATGAGAAAAAGAAAAAAAGAATTAACGATTTAATGGAAGAGTGGGAACAAATCCAAGAAGAGTTAATGTAATAGCATAAGAGTAAAAATAACAAAGGGAGTACTTGTAAAGTACTCCCTTTTGTTGTTAGTAGGCGTTATAAAGCTATTTATTAAAAATAAAAAAGACCACTTCTTTTGAAAGTGGTCTTGCTTAGTAGCGGGAACAGGACTCGAACCTGTGACCTTCGGGTTATGAGCCCGACGAGCTGCCTACTGCTCTATCCCGCGCTATTGTGGTGCAAATGTAGAATAATTATTTGAATTGACAAAATAGGGCTATGCCTGAAGACGGTGTATTGTTCTTGTTGAGTAGTACTTTTAAGAGGTAATGTTGAGTTTAAATTGAAGTAAAGTGTATTGAATCAGATAGATGCTTTTGTACTTGTACTTTTATCTTTTTAAAAATAAAATATAGAATTAGTGTATTTATTTTTAAAAAGGATGAGTATTAATGAGAGCAGTGCAGTTTATTTTGATCTTGAAGCAGGAAGAAAGTAGGTGATATTGTATCAGTCTTTACAATGTATACAAGAAAAGTATAAGCATAAAAAAAGCCACTTCATTTGAAGTGGCTTACTTAGTAGCGGGAACAGGACTCGAACCTGTGACCTTCGGGTTATGAGCCCGACGAGCTGCCTACTGCTCTATCCCGCGATATAGTGGTGCAAATATAGTACGAATAATTGAATTGGCAAGAATTGATAGGAAATATTTTACTTTTTTTTGAGTCGTGTTGTTTTTGAATCAGAGAAAGCTCTTGTTTAAAATGAGTAATTTGTCTTATTTTTAAAAAGGATAGAATTATGTGTTGTTGATTTTTAATTAGTTAAGGTTTGTGAATTTCAAGTTTTGTATTAGAATAGAAAAGATTTGTACTATTTAGTAAGTAGGTTTGCATTGTAACTTGCGCCAAAATAATTTGAATGAGATATTACAGTAAGAAGTTACAAGTAGCACTATCAGTGCTTTTTTTATTTATAGGGTATGTTAGTATTGCTCAAGAAGCAAAAGATAGTCTAAGCGGAGAAAAGAAGTTACTACCTAAAGTTGAACACGCAGAGCCTTTGTTTAATGATTTGATGAGAGATTTAGGTGCTCGAAAGGGAGAGGCAGAGTTCAATATGGGGTTTGGTGTTGCAGATCATAAACATTATAACGAGTATTTTGGATTTATTGAATATGAATGGGCTGTTGCTAATAGGTTAGGAGTAGAAGTAGAGATTCCATTTTCTTTTAATAGTAAAGAAAAGGGGATAGGAAATCAAATGATTCCTAATAATCGAATAGAAGGGATAAAATTAGCTACTCAATATACTTTCTTGGTAAATGAAAAAGCTCAGACTTCGATGGCAGTAGCTTATATTCACGAATTTGAAATGAACTACTTGAAGAAATTAGATGGTGATGGGAAGTTTTTTACAGGAATGCGAATGAATCCTATTTTAGTTGTTGCTAAGAAGTTTAATAATTTCAATGCAATGGTATTTGGTGGACCAGTATTTGAGAATACATTTGATACAGGAGAGACACGTGTGTTAGGTACAATTAATGCGAGTTTACTTTATGTTTTACCTAATTCTAAGAACTTTATTGGTATTGAGAATAATATTGATTTCAGACAAGATAGATTCCAATATGTATTACACCCACAGATAAAAGTTGCTTTATTGCATAATCTTGCGGTAGGTTTTGTTACAGGGATACCATTGTCAAGTTATAAAGAAATGAAGATGGATTTCTTAACTCGTATTATTTGGGAACCGTAGAAAGAAGATAAAGGATATATCCTTTTTGTGTATATAGTTTTAAGTAAAAGCTGTTGTATTTTATATAACAGCTTTTTTTATGGTATATGGTAAAATAAAAAAAGCCACTTCGAATGAAGTGGCTTGCTTAGTAGCGGGAACAGGACTCGAACCTGTGACCTTCGGGTTATGAGCCCGACGAGCTGCCTACTGCTCTATCCCGCGCTATTGTGGTACAAATATAGAATGAATTATTCTAAAAAGAGCAACTAAAGGGGATTAATATTCTGTAATAGTTGAAGTTTAACATTTTTGGTTTTATAAGTTGTTGTATTGTAGTTTGTAAGAGTAATTTTGTTTTTAAATGTTAAAGCTTGTTTTATAAGCTATAGCTGTTCATAAATTGATTTGACGTATAATATTGAATTAGAAGTGATATAAAGTAAGGATAAATGAAGTGATATAAAATCGATAATTTGTAGGGAATACACTTGTATATCTCAGTACGTGATGTAAAGTTTACGCTGTTTTTGAAAAAGTGCGAATTAAGAAAGATGATTTTACTAAGTATAAAAGTATAAGCATAAAAAAAGCCACTTCATTTGAAGTGGCTTACTTAGTAGCGGGAACAGGACTCGAACCTGTGACCTTCGGGTTATGAGCCCGACGAGCTGCCTACTGCTCTATCCCGCGATATAGTGGTGCAAATATAAGATGATTATTTAGAATGACAAATTTATTCTGCTTTTATATTTTTATTTTTCCTATGTCGTTGATATAAACTACCTTTGCGCCAGAAAATAAATTAAATATGACGCATAAAGCAGGTTTTGTAAACATTATAGGTAATCCTAATGTAGGAAAATCAACGTTAATGAACGCATTAGTAGGTGAAAGACTTTCAATTATCACCTCTAAGGCACAGACAACTAGACACAGAATTTTAGGAATTGTAAATGGAGATGATCATCAAATTGTGTTTTCTGATACACCTGGTATAATTAAACCTGCATACGAATTGCAACAGTCTATGATGGACTTTGTGAAGTCTGCATTTGAAGATGCCGATCTATTAATTTATATGGTAGAGATAGGTGAGAAGGAATTGAAAGATGAAGAGTTCTTTAATCGTATCACTAAAACAAGTACGCCAATTCTGTTGTTATTAAACAAAATTGATAGATCTAACCAAGAACAGTTAGAAGAACAAATGCAAATGTGGCAAACTAAGGTTCCTAACGCTGAGATTATTCCAATTTCTGCTTTAGAGAAATTCAATACGCAAACTGTGTTTGATCGTATTGTAGAATTGTTGCCAGTTTCACCTCCTTATTATCCTAAAGATTCATTAACAGATAAATCTGAGCGTTTCTTTGTAAGTGAGATTATCAGAGAGAAAATACTTTTAAACTATGACAAAGAGGTTCCTTATGCTGTAGAAGTAGAAGTGGAAGAGTTTAAAGAAGAGGAAAATATCATCCGCATTAAGTCTGTTATTATGGTTGAACGTGATAGTCAGAAAGGGATTATCATTGGACATAAAGGATCTGCACTTAAAAAAGTAGGTATTGCCGCAAGAGAAGAAATGGAAAAATTCTTTTTGAAAAAGGTACACTTAGAGTTGTTTGTGAAAGTGAATAAAGATTGGAGAACAAACGATTTTCAGTTGCGTCGTTTCGGATACAATCAAAAGAAATAAGGAATAGTAAAATTATAATTAAAATATCGCATTGAAATACTAACTTTGCGACATATTTAGATATTTATGAGTAGTATAGTAGCCATAGTTGGTAGACCAAACGTAGGGAAGTCAACTTTTTTTAATCGTTTGATTCAAAGAAGAGATGCTATCGTAGATTCGGTTAGTGGTGTAACACGTGATAGAAACTACGGCAAGTCAGAATGGAATGGACGTGAATTCTCTGTTATTGATACAGGAGGATACGTAAAAGGTTCTGAGGATATTTTCGAAGGAGAAATTAGACGTCAGGTAAGTCTTGCAATTGACGAGGCAGACGTAATTATATTTGTGGTAGACGTGGAGCAAGGAATTACTCCAATGGATGAAGAAGTTGCACGTTTATTACGTAAAGAAACAAAGCCTATTCTTGTTGCAGTAAACAAAGTTGATAGTGCTAAACGTATGGATGATACTTTCGAATTCTACAATTTAGGATTAGGAGAAATTTATCCATTTGCAAGTATTAGTGGTAGTGGGACAGGAGATTTATTAGATGCTGTTGTTGAGGCATTACCAGTAGAAGAGGAAGTTGAAGCAGAAGAAGATGAGTTACCAAGATTTGCAGTGGTTGGAAGACCTAATGCTGGTAAGTCAAGTTTTATTAATGCTTTAATCGGGGAGGATAGATATATCGTTACAGATATTGCTGGTACTACTCGTGATTCAATTGACACTCGTTTTACACAATTTGGTTTCGATTTTAATATTGTAGATACTGCAGGTATTAGAAGAAAAGCAAAAGTAAAAGAAGATTTAGAGTTTTATTCTGTTATGAGATCTGTACGTGCTATTGAACATAGTGACGTTTGTATCTTAATGATTGATGCTACTCGTGGATTTGAAGGACAAGATCAAAGTATTTTTTGGTTAGCTGAGAAGAATAGAAAAGGAGTTGTTATTTTAGTGAATAAGTGGGATCTTATTGACAAGGATACAATGACTGCTAAACAGTTTGAAGAGAAAATTCGCGAAGAGATTGCTCCATTTACAGATGTGCCAATTATCTTTACTTCTACAATTACAAAACAACGTTTATTAAAAGCGTTGGAAGCAGCTGTTGAGGTTTTTGAAAATAGAAAACAACGTATTTCTACTTCGAAATTTAACGAAGCGATGTTGCCAATTATTGAGCATACTCCACCTCCAGCAATTAAAGGAAAGTATATCAAGATTAAATACTGTATGCAATTGCCTACAGATACGCCTCAGTTCGTATTTTTTGCTAACTTGCCTCAATATATCAAAGATCCTTATAAGAGATATATTGAAAACAAGTTAAGAGAAATGTACAACTTTAGTGGTGTGCCAATCGATATTTATTTCCGTCAGAAATAATAAGTTTCAACTTGAACAATATTCTAAGCGGTCTTTGTGTTAATACAAAGACCGCTTTTTTATTATGAAAAATATATTTTGTTTACTGTTTATACTTACATCTGTAAGTTTATTAGCTCAGAATACTACGTCTATTAAAGGGAGAGTAGTTGATTCGTTAAATAATCCTATTGAAGCCGTTACAATTTTCTTATCTAAGGAGAAGGATTCAACTTTGGTTGAATATACTGTAAGTGATTTAAAAGGCTATTTTGATTTGAAGTTTAATAAGGTAAATACACCTGTTGTATTTAAAGCCTCAATGATTGGTTTTAAAGAGTTCTCTAAAACGTTTAAAGAAGGAATAGAGCAAGAAGTTGATTTAAAAAATATCATCTTAAAAGAGTATGGTCAGAATTTAGATGAGCTTGTAATTGTTGCTGAAGCACCACCAATTCGCATTAAGAAAGACACTTTGGAGTTTAATGCTTCTTCATTTAAGGTAAGACCAGATGCTAATTTAGAGGAGCTATTAAAACAGTTGCCAGGAGTTCAGATAGATGAGAATAAAAAAATCACAGTAAATGGAAAGGCTGTCAACGAAATACTAGTGAATGGGAAACCTTTTTTTAATGAAGATGGGCAGATTGCTCTTGAAAACTTACCATCTGATATCATTAAAAAAGTACAAGTAACAGATAAAAAGTCTAAAAAAGAACGTTTTACAAAAGAAAGAAGTAAGACAAATGATGCGAGTATTAATATCACCATTGACGAGGATAAAAATAAAGGGTATTTTGGGCGAGTATCTGCAGGATATGGGTCAAATGATCGTTATGAAAGTGCTTTGTTCTTAAATAGCTTCAATAAGCGTCGACAAGTAAGTGTCGTAGGATCTGCAAATAACATAAACGCAAGTGGTTTCTCTATGAATGAAGTCTTTGATAATATGCGTACCGGTAGGTCTTCAGGAGGCATTACAGAGTCAAGGATGCTTGGAGTCAATTTTGTTGAGAATGTTTCTGATAAGTTAAATGTAAACGGTAGTTATAATTATAATTTTGCTGAAGTAGAGAATTGGAATAAGTCTATAATTACGAAGTTTCTTCCTTCAGGAGAGTTTACGAATAAATCAAATTCATCAAGCAATAGTGGGAGTGAAGGGCATAGAGGAAATGTGTCTGTAGATTACACAGGTGATAAAGATGCGTTTTATTTTAGTCCTACTTTTAATAAAAGTCATAATTATTCAAATAGTATAAGCGATCAAGTGTCTTTTGATGAAAAGGGAGAATTGTTGAATGAAAGCAATTCACGTTCTTATACTGTAGGAGATTCTTATAATTTTGGAAGTTCTGTACGTTATATTAGAAACTTTAAAAAAACAGGGCAGTTTTTAAGTATTGAATTAACTAATTCTAATAGTAATAGCAACAATGATATTTTGTCAGAATCTGATACGAAGTTTTATCAATCAGAGAAAGAAGATGATGAGCGTAAACAATATCAAAAAAGCATTAATTCCTCAGATAATTATGGAATATCTGTAGAGTATAGTCAACCGATTACAGATTCATTGGTTGTGTCATTCGGTTCTAATTGGAATCGAAATCAATCTATTTCAGATTTAAAGGTTTATGATTTTAGTGAACTTACTGGTGGGTATAGCGAATTAAATACATTACAGACAAATCATTATAATACAGTACAAAATGAGGTTGTACCTTTTGTAAATTTCACTCTTGTTAAGAGTAAGTTTAATGCAAATTTAATGACGCGAACAAAGATTGTGAAGAATTCAGCAAGTGCTTTATATAATGCTAAGACGTATAGTTTAGATAAGTATTATATTGATCCTAATATTAATGCATTGTTTAATTATCAACTTAGTAAAAAGAACAATATTTTTGGATTTTATAATTACAATGTAACATATCAAAGTGCAGCTCAACTGTTAGATATTACAGATATTTCGAATCCCCTTAATACGTCTATAGGTAATCCTGATTTAAAACCAACTGGGACTCATAATATTAATATGAGTTATCGTTCGTATGATTTTCAAACTCGAGCAGGTTATACAATTTCGGCAAGTACAACAATTTATAATAATAGTATTGTAAGTGCTGTAGAGTATGATGAAGATAGAAAGAGTATATCTACTTTTAAAAATATATCAGGTAATTATCAATGGTCTGTTTCAGGTGATTGGTATCGAAGTAATAAGTGGGAAGAGCATAGTTTACGATATGGAGTAGGAGTGCGTTTTAATCAATCAATAAGTAAAGGATATATAGATGGCGAAACTTACGATGCAACTTCAAATACTATTTCGCCAAGAGTCTATTTGACTTATGATTATGGTGATTTTCTTACTTTAAGACCTTCTTATACTTACAATCACTATTCAAGTAGTTATACTAACTTCTCTGTAGATAAAGCAAGTAATTTTACGCACAGGTTTAACTTACAGACGACTTCTTATTGGCCTAAGAGTATTATTTTCGGAAATGATTTTGCATACACTTATAATTCACAAATAGCTAAGGGGTTTAAACGTGATTTCTATATGTGGAATGTAAGTTTAGCTTATGAATTCTTTAAAAAGAAATTTAGAGCAAAAGTTAAAGTGTATGATTTATTAAATCAAAATACTAGTTCAAGAAGAACAATTGATCCGATGCAAATCGTAGATTCAGAGAGTTTAGTATTAAAGAGATATGTAATGTTTTCTTTGACTTATAAATTAAATGAATTTGCAGGTAAAGGAGGAAAAGGAAGAGGAGGTATGCGTTCGATGCGCTCAATGAGAATGTAGTGAAATGATAGATATACTAATATATAAAACAACAAAGGGCAGAATTATCTGCCCTTTGTTGTTTTATATATTGTTTGCAATAATATTATTTGTGTTAGGTTACCAGCTTCCGCTTGATCCTCCACCAGAGAATCCTCCTCCGCCAAAACCACCGAAGCCACCGCCTCCACCACCGCCGAAGCCGCCTCCGCCACCGAAGCCTCCACCCCAGCTACTTCCGCCACTACGTCGGCCCATATTGCTTAATATGATAATATCAGCTAAGTCACTTCCAAAGCTTCTTTTTCCACGACCGCCACCGCCATTTCCTCCCCCATTATTTTTACTGAATATAATGGTTAAGAATATGATAATGATAATTAAAAATAAACAGCCTAATCCACCAACTTCGTTATC
Source organism: Myroides phaeus (assembly GCF_009799805.1). Classification (NCBI taxonomy): domain Bacteria; kingdom Pseudomonadati; phylum Bacteroidota; class Flavobacteriia; order Flavobacteriales; family Flavobacteriaceae; genus Myroides; species Myroides phaeus. Next base: position 542,356 of record NZ_CP047050.1, on the reverse strand, counting down.
ACCTTCTAACCGAGTAGGATTGTCATTAGTATATGTTCCTAATAGCATCTCACTTACCCCATCAACGGTCTCATTGATACCTCCGTAGTAATCTCCAGCTTTAAAATTTGGAATTACTCTACTTCTAATAAGGTCTCCTCCTTGACCTGCAGTAATTTTCTCTTCTGCTCCATAACCAGGGTAAATACCGATTTGGCGATCTTTTACTGCCATTAGAATAACTACCCCATTATCTTTTCCTTTTTGACCAACTCCCCATTCATGTCCCCAACGTGGACCAAGCAAACCTATGTTTTCTCCTTGTAGAGATGGGATGACAATAACAAGAATTTGTGTTGAGGTTTCATTGCTATAATCAATTAGTTTTCGCTCAAGTTGTTTTCTTTGTCCTCCATCTAATAAATTAGCATAGTCATAGACTAAAGTTTGTTCAGAGCGAGAAGGCTTAGCAGGGATATCAAATTGAGCATAGTTTACTTGCGATAGTAATAAGAATACTGCCGTAAAAAAGAAATGATATACTTTTTTTGTTAGTTGCATCATAAGTGCTATGCTTTTGAAATTTCGTTTGGTAATTCGTTTTTGTTATCTCCTTGTGAAGGGAAATACACTTTTAATTTACTACCTGCTTTAAGGATGCCATATATAAGTCCTTGTTTATATAATCCCTGTTTAAAGTGATTAATAACAAGTTCTTTAGTTCCTTCCCAAAAGTTTTCGTTTTTGACTTTCTCGTCTATTGCTTTATCTCCTAAGATTACGAAAGCTTTTGAGTTGATACAGATATAAAACAAAACACCATTTTGTTGTGATGTTTTATTCATGTCTAATTCAAAAAATACTTCCTGCGCTCTTTGCATAGCTTCTTTTTTAGTAGAAGTTTCTATGTGAACTCTTATTTCGCCTGAAGTATTTTTTTCTGCTTGCTCTATAGCTTTTATGATTTCATTTTCATCTGCAGTAGATAAAAAATCAGAGATCGTAGCCATAATTAAAATTCAAAGTTAACTTCTACTGGTTTCTCAGCACCTTCAACAGCATTAAAGAAAGATTTTTCTTTATAGCCAAACATACCAGCGAAAACAGAATTAGGGAATCTTAATACATAGTTATTGTAATTCATTACTGCATCGTTAAAACGTATTCTTTGAGTTTGAATAGTATTTTCTGTACTTGCAATTTCATCTTGTAATTTCAAGAAGTTAGTATTTGACTTTAATTCAGGATAGTTTTCAGAAACCACTAATAACTTTGAAAGACTTGAAGATAACTGACTTTGTGCTTTATTGAATTGCTCAAAGTTTTCAGGAGTCATATTTGTTGGGTCAATAGTTACTTTAGTAGCATTAGCACGAGCATTAATAACGCTTTCTAAAGTGCTTTTTTCAAAATTAGCTGCCCCTTGTACAGTTTTCACAAGGTTACCGATAAGGTCGTTTCTTCTTTGGTAAGCTGTTTGAACATCAGCCCATTGTTTTTGTTCTGTTTGTGTTAATTCTAAAGCGTTGTTTTTGATACCAACTCCATAACTAAATAGACCGATAAAGATTACAACTAATACGACGATAGGTACTAAAGCTTTTTTCATTTGTTTTTACTGTTTAAAGTTCATTTTTAATATTAATAAGGGCATTCTTAATTCCCTCTAACTTTTTTATAATTTCGAAATTGTCTGCAATTTCTTTTGGTTTGCTTTTAAGGTAATCTTTTGCACCATCAAGAGTAAATCCTCTTTCTTTCACAAGGTGATAGATTAATTGTAAGTTCTCAACATCTTGAGGAGTGAACATACGGTTTCCCTTAGCATTTTTCTTTGGCTTGATTATATCAAATTCTTTTTCCCAAAAGCGCAATAAGGAAGCATTTACATTAAAAGCTTTTGCAAGCTCTCCAATGCTGTAATAACGTTTGTCAGGTAAATTTAATTCCATTAGTCAAGTGATTGATTTTCTTGGTTAGCCTCTTGTGCCATAAGCTCAAATTCTTTAGCTGAAATTTCGCCGTAATAGTAATTAAGAGGGTTTACTACATTTCCTAAATAATGTACTTCATAGTGTAAGTGTGGTCCTGAACTACGACCACTACTACCTACGTATCCGATTATGTCTCCACGTTTAACGGTTTGTCCAGCTCTTGCATTATATTTGCTTAAGTGGGCATATCTTGTTAAGTATCCATAACCGTGGTCTATTTCAATAAGATTACCATATCCTGATAATTCATTATTAGCTCTAATTATTTTTCCATTTCCTGTTGCGAAAATAGGAGTGCCTATTTCTGCAGAAAAATCCATACCAGCGTGGAATTTTTTAATCTTTGTAAAAGGGTCACTTCGGTATCCATAACCTGAAGCCATTCTTTTCAAATCTTCATTTTTTACAGGTTGAATTGCAGGAATAGAAGCGAGAAATTCTTCTTTCTTTTTAGCTAACTCGATGATGTCATCTAACGATTCAGATTGAATAGCAACTTGTTTTGTTAGCTGATCAATCTTCATATTTGTTTCTGTTAAGAGTTTTTCATTATTTAAGCCAACAAAAGAACGATATCTGTTTATTCCTCCTAAGCCCGATTTTCGTTGTTCTTCAGGAATTGGTGAAGTATTAAAATAAGCACGGTAAATATCGTTGTCTCTAACTTCTAATTCATCAAGAACTTCAGCTACAAGGTCTAATTTTTTATTTAGTAGAACATAATTTGTTTTAAACTCAGCAAGTTCTCTTTCTTGCTTTTTTTCTTTAGGCGTTTGTAATATGTTTGTATTGATCATGACAAATAGGCCTAAAACACCAAAAATAGCTGCAGACAAGATAAATAAGAAAATATTACTTATTTGTTTGAACTTTTTTGGGCGTATTTTTAGGAACGCTAATTTTTCGGGGTCGTAATAATATTTTACCTTAGCCATATTTTAAAAAAACACTATTTTTGCACTAAAATTTTTTAATCCTTCAGTTTTTAAATATCGTTAGCTAACAAATTTAAAAAATGTTTTTGGTTTATTGATGTTTTAAGTCAACAAGGATAGATAAAAGAAAAAGGTTATTCACTAATTTACAAAATGTTTAACAAGTAAAAGAATAGCTTTATATTAACAATAGAATAGATAAATTTAGTTTCCATAGGATATGAAATCACAAGAAATTCGTCAGAAGTTTTTAAGCTTTTTTGAAGAAAGAGAACATTTAATTGTTCCTTCTGCTCCGATCGTTTTGAAAGACGATCCAACTTTAATGTTTAATAACTCTGGGATGGCCCAGTTTAAAGAATATTTCTTAGGGAACGCCAAGCCAAAAAGTAATCGTATCACTGATACTCAAAAATGTTTACGTGTATCAGGAAAACACAATGACTTAGAAGAGGTAGGTATTGATACTTATCACCATACTATGTTTGAGATGTTAGGGAACTGGAGTTTTGGTGATTATTTCAAGAAAGAAGCTATTAATTGGGCATGGGAATTGTTAACAGAGGTATATAAAATACCGAAAGACATTCTTTATGTTACTGTTTTTGAAGGTAGCAAGGAAGAGAATGTTCCATTTGACCAAGAAGCTTATGATATTTGGAAAGGATTAATTTCTGAAGATAGAATTCTTTTGGGTAACAAGAAAGATAATTTCTGGGAAATGGGAGATCAAGGGCCTTGTGGACCATGTTCTGAAATTCACGTAGATATTCGTTCAGCTGAAGAGAAAGCAAAAATAGCAGGTAAAGATTTAGTAAATGCAGACCATCCTCAAGTAGTTGAGATTTGGAATAATGTATTTATGGAGTTTAATCGTAAAGCAGATGGTTCTTTAGAGAAATTACCAGCACAACACGTAGATACAGGTATGGGGTTTGAACGTCTTTGTATGGTTTTACAAGGAGTTCAATCAAACTATGATACAGATGTGTTCACGCCATTAATTGCTAAGGTTTCTGAATTAACTGGAGCTAAATACACTATAAAGGCTGCTAATGAGGAAGAAGATAAGGTAAATATTGCAATTCGTGTTATCGTTGACCACGTAAGAGCAGTTGCTTTTGCAATTGCAGATGGGCAGTTGCCGTCAAATAATGGTGCAGGATATGTAATCCGTCGTATTTTACGTCGTGCTATTCGTTATGCATTCACTTTCTTAAATAAGAAAGAACCATTTATTTACCAATTAGTTGATGTGTTGAGTACTCAAATGGGAGATTTCTTCCCTGAGATTACAAGCCAAAGAGACTTAGTTAAGAATGTAATTAAAGAAGAAGAAGCTTCTTTCTTAAGAACATTAGAACAAGGATTACACTTATTAGACAATGTAATTGCACAAACAGAAGGTAAAGTTGTTTCTGGAGCTAAAGCTTTTGAATTATACGATACTTTTGGTTTTCCAATTGACTTAACAGCATTAATCTTACGTGAAAAAGGATTAGAACTTGATGAAGCTGGTTTTGATGCTGCAATGACAGAACAAAAGAATCGTTCTCGTGCTGCTTCAGAAGTATCTACAGATGACTGGACAATGTTAGTGTCTGGAAATGTTGAGCAGTTCGTTGGATATGATCAATTAGAGAATGACGTTAAGATTACTCGTTATAGAAAAATTGATAGTAAAAAAGATGGTAAGTTATTCCAAATCGTATTAGATGCTACTCCGTTCTATCCAGAAGGAGGAGGACAAGTAGGTGATTGCGGAGTTTTAGTTTCAGCTAATGAAACTATTAAAGTGATTGACACGAAAAAAGAGAATAACTTAATTCTACATATAGTAAAAGAATTACCAAGTAATGTAAATGCAAGTTTAGTAGCAAAAGTTGATGTAGAGGCAAGAAAGCTTTCAATGGCAAATCACTCTGCAACACACTTGTTACACCAGGCATTGCGTACAATATTAGGTACTCACGTTGAGCAAAAAGGTTCGTTAGTATCTCCTTCTCACTTGCGTTTTGACTTTTCACATTTCGCTAAAGTTACAGAAGAAGAGTTACAACAAGTTGAAGATTTTGTAAATGATCGCATTCATGAGCAATTGCCTTTAGTTGAACGTAGAAGTATTCCAATGGCTCAAGCTATTGCAGAAGGAGCTATGGCATTATTTGGAGAGAAATATGGAGATGAGGTTCGTGCTATTCGTTTTGGAGAGAGTATGGAATTATGTGGAGGAACACACGTAAATAATACAGCAGACATTTGGCAGTTTAAAATTGTTAGTGAAGGAGCTGTTGCAGCGGGTATTCGTCGTATTGAAGCTATAACTAACAAGGCAGCACGTAATTTCTATACAGAACAAGAAGATACGTTAAAAGAGCTTAAAATAGTTTTAAAGAATCCACAAGATACTTTGAAAGCAGTAGTTTCTTTGCAAGATGAAAATGCTAAGTTGAAAAAACAAGTAGAGCAGTTGTTGAAAGAAAAAGCTAAAAACCTTAAAGGAGAATTGAAAGGACAAATTCAAGAAGTTGATGGAGTTTCTTTCTTAGCTGTTGAGGTAGATTTAGATGCATCTGGAGCAAAAGATTTAGCTTATGAATTAGGTAATGAATTCACTAATCTGTTTGTGTTATTTGGAAGTGTTAGTAATGATAAACCAATGTTGACTTGTTATGTTTCAAAAGAGATTGTAGAAACAAAAGGATTAAATGCTGGTCAAATAGTACGAGAACTTGGTAAGTATATCCAAGGTGGAGGTGGAGGTCAAGCCTTCTTTGCTACTGCAGGTGGTAAGAATCCAGCAGGAATAGCGGAGGCTGTTTTACATGCTAAAGATTATTTAAAATAAAAACTGATTAAAAAAAGATTCTCATTGAGAATCTTTTTTTATACTTAATTATTTCAACTTATGAAGTTTAGTACAGTAGTTCCTATAAAATCAGTAAAGAAGCCAATAACATATAATGATAAAATAGTGTCATTAGGTTCTTGTTTTGCTGTGAATATGAGTGAGAAGTTTAAATCATTTCAATTTCAAAGTATAGTAAATCCTTTTGGGATCTTATTCCATCCTATTGCTATTGAGCGTATTTTAGAATATGCCAGCAATGGATACGAGTTTACTGAAGATGATGTGTTTTGTCATAATGAAGTTTGGAGTTCTTTTATTGCTCATTCAGATATGAATGAATTAGAACAAGAAGATATTGTTACTAAGTTAAATGTAAAGTTATTTGATTTACAAGTAGCCTTAAAAGAGTCTTCTGTTATAGCTATTACTTTTGGAACCGCTTGGGTTTATGAACATAATGAAACAGGTGTAGTGGTAGCTAATTGTCATAAAATACCACAATCTAATTTTACTAAAAGGTTATTGACTTACCAAGAGTTACTAAATAGTTACTTGAAAATCATTAAATTAGTAAAAGAAATTAATCCAGGGATAGAAATAATCTTTACAATTTCTCCAGTACGTCATTTTAAAGATGGTATTGTTGAAAACCAAAGAAGCAAATCTTTATTGTTTACAGCATTACATGATGCTATAGAACAGGTTGGAGTTAATAGTATTAATTATTTTCCATCTTATGAAATTATGATGGATGAGTTGAGAGATTATCGTTTTTATAAAGCTGATATGTTGCATCCAAATGAACAAGCTGTTGATTACATTTGGGAGCGCTTTGTTAGTACATACATACATCCTGATATGATTACTATTATGCAAAAGGTTCAGGAGGTTCAAAAAGGACTTAATCATAGACCTTTTAATCCTACTGCTGAGCAACATTTAGCTTTTTTAGATACGTTGATTGCTAAGATTGATTATTTGTTAGAAAAATATCCCTTTATGAGTTTTAGATAGTTATGAGAAAAGTACTAAGAGTTATTTATGCACTATTTATAGTGTTGTTTTTTATGTTTTCAGGTGCAATATTATACAATTCTTTTTTTAAAAAGGACAGTGATAATATGCAGTACAATTCTATGTTGATTCAAGAACAATTGAAAAACGTAAGTAAATTAGTTGTTACAGAAGCCCACTACTCTCAAGTAATGACGTACAAAGATCAGCAGAAATATTTTTTAAACTTACTCTCTTTTGATAAGAAAGCTGTAGTCATAGTGAATGCAAAAGCAACAGTAGCATACGATTTAAGTCAATTAAAATATCAAATAGACGAGAAAAGGAAAGTAGTTCAATTGTTATATATTCCAGAAGCAGAAGTTCAAATTTATCCTGATTATAAGATTTACGATGTAGAACAAAGTACATTCAATCCTTTTATAGGAGATGATTACAACAAAATAAACCAAAAGATAAAAAAAGATATTGCAACTAAAATAGAAAAGTCCACTTTAAAAACGAATGCAGAGAATCGTTTAATAAGTGAACTTTCCAAGATATTAATTTTGACTAATACATTAGGTTGGACTTTAGAGTATCAAGGTAATGTAATAAGTACAGATAATGATTTAATGATGGATTTAGCTTTATAAATTATTTAAAATAATATACATACCATCTTTTATTAAGTGAGCTACCTCAGGTCTTTTTAATTGTAAAGACTTCAGGTGGCTCATTGCTTTTTCCGTTAATTCGTTATTGTTGTTAGTATGAGCAAGCTCTAATATTTCTATTGACAATAACCAATCATTAGCATATTCGTTGATAACTATATCTAAAACATTGTTTAAATCACAAGAAGCTTGTTTCTCTCTATATTCTCGAATTGAGGCATACAAGCTTTCTAATTTTATTCTTTGTTCATCTCGTTTAGCTTTAATAGTATGAGATGATGGTACGTGGTTTATTAAATCGAAACTGTGGTAGTCAGCAGGACCTGAGAAAGCTGAGATAATATTGGCTCCTACGGCCATATCGTAAGTTCCCCATTCAGGTTGGAATAATACTTCATCGTAATGTTTAACAGTACAGTCTTTAAAACTAATTAAGATGATTTTACCATGAATATTTCTAATACCTGTAATATTTGTTCCAGAAACAGTAATTCCTCCTTCAAATTCTAAGGTTACAGGTTTGTTTTCATATAGGTTATAAGCTTTTAAGTCACGAGGACTCATATCTTCAATAGCAAGGTTGATTCCTTTTAGTCTACCTAAAGCTGTTCCAAAGCCGTGAGGATGTGTTTCTGTACCGTGGCCTACTAATTCTTTTTCTCTATATGCTAATGCCGTTTTACCTGTTGTTTGTACGTATGCAGGTTTCCCTTCATCCTCTATAACTCTTGTGAAAACTCCAGAAATTTGTATACCAGTATTTAATTCAATAGTCCCTAAAGCTTTAGAATCAATTAGCTTTTTAATTCCCATTAAACCTCCTTTTCTCAAAGCCATTTTATTAGCAAACTCTTCCAAAACTTCACTTAAATAAGCAAAATCAGGTGTAACATATAATTGAGGTTGAGGTTTTGTAATATCAAACCCTTGTTGAGCAGCTTCAATTGAATAAGGGAGCTTTTTTACATTATCTGTCATACACCAAGCGCTCTCTCCAATAGAAGAAAGTAATCCAGCACCATATATTTTAGGGTTGTTAACCTCACCGATTAAACCATATTCAACAGTCCACCAATGAAGATTTCGCACTAAAGCCATTTCAGAAGGTTCTCCTGCATTATTTTGTAAGTACTCAACTCTTTCTTCAGCAGCATCAATTTCTTTTTGATCAACACCTTCTGCTTCCTTTAAAATAGATAATAGACGTATTGCTTCATATATTTCATAGTCGCGACCAGAAGAAATGGCTTTACAACCAATTTCTCCGAAACGTCTTAAATATTCGGCATATTCTGGATTTGCAATAATAGGAGCGTGACCAGCACCTTCATGAATAATATCAGGAGCAGGAGTATATTCTATATTTTCAAGTTGTCTAATGTCTGATGCAATTACAAGAACTTTATATGCTTGAAACTCCATAAATGCATTGGGTGGAATAAAACCGTCAACTGCCACAGCAGCCCATCCTATTTCTTTTAGGATACGATTCATCCCATACATACTTGGAATACTTTCAACTGAAATACCAGTTTTTTCTAAACCTTCAAGATATGATTCGTGAGCAACTTTAGAAAGATAATCAACATTTTTACGCATCACATATCGCCATACAGCTTGATTAATCGGATTATAATCTTCATAATTCTGTGGTTTGATAAATTGCTTTAAATGATTAGGTAATCTTTCAATTAATTCATTGCTTTCATATTCTTGAGGTTTCATATGTGATATTTATTAATGTTAATTGTAAATATAGTAAAAAACAATAGTTAGTACTTTTATTGGTTATTTTTTTTGGCTTGTTGTTAGAATTTAAATTTTTGATTTGCAATAGTTACCAATGATACTATTTTAATATTTTTTGTAATTAAGTTTGTTTGAGACTTTTGAAATGTATTAACTTTAATTAATGAGTTAATTTTTTAATTATATCTTTTATTTAGTGTGTTTATTTTAATGTTTTTACTTTTAATAATGTTTTCTAAAAACTTAATTAAGATATTTTTTAACTTAATATTTTGTAAAAGAAAAAAAGTTTATATCTTGTGATCGAATTAATTAACTAATAAACTAATACTTATGAAGAAATTATTTATGTTTTTAGCTGTAGCAGGGTTAGCTACATTTGGAGCATCTTGTAGTAGTGATGACAATTCAGATGAACCAGTTAAAGTAGAAGCAGGTCAATTAGCGGTTAAAGCTGATAAGACTGAAATTAATGCAGGAGAGTCTGTAAAGTTCTCAGTTACTTTAGATGGTAAAGAAGAAAAAGGATCGGAGCTTTTTATTGGAGATGAGCAAATTTACACACCTCACAAATTTGAGAAAGCTGGTGAATTTGAAGTTGTAGCTAAGAAAAAGGGTGCTAAAGACAGTGCTGCTGTAAAAATTACTGTTAAAGGAGAAGGAGAAGAAGTTCCTGGAGATAAAAAAACGTTGGTATTGACACCAGATAAATTAGAGGTTTTTGTTGGAGGTGAAGTTAAATTTAGTGTAACTGATGGTGAAGCTGCTGTTTCTGGAGTAAAAATTACTCAAGTAGGAGGGGCTGCATTAACATCTGATGTTTGGAAAGCTGACAAAGTTGGTACAGTTAAATTCGTTGCTGAGAAAGAAGGTTATGGAAAAAGTAATGAAGTTAGTGTTGTAGTTGCTGAGGACAAAGCTCCAAACAAATTAGTATTGACAATTGTAAATCTTAATGATTTGAACGAAGGAAATCCAATCATCGTTGAGGTGAAAGATCAAAATGGAAATTTAGTAGAGAATTCTGTTTTTCATATCTTAGGTCAAACTTTTAAAATGAAAACAGGAAGATTAAATCTTAATGGAGCTGGACCAGGTGAATATGAAGTTTATGCAACTTTTGAGGAATTAAAATCTGATGTACAGAAAATCGTTGTTAAGTCTGGAGGAAAACCTGTAGGTAGTGGTAAATTTACGTATGGAGATGTTTCTGAATCTGTTGTTTCTGAGGTGTATGGATTAGAAGAAATTAAAAATATAAATGGACAAAATTTTGCAATTTGGATTTCTCAAACTAAGACTGCTACTTATGTTATTCAACAAAGTTTTGCATCTATGGTAACATTAGACGCGAATGGAAATATCATAAATGACGGATTACAAGATGAAGTAATCAAGTTAGAAATAGGATATTTCTTAGGTGCGGGTGGTGCATTTGATAAATTAGAGAGAGATGAGAAAGGTGTTGTGGACAGTGCTCAGCTGAAAATAAGCTATAAAGTGTTAGGTGCAGGTACATCTAAAGCATATAAAAAAGTTGCTATAAATAGCTCTGCAATCACTGCAAAAGGCAAGGCGACTAGCTTAGTTTTTAACGGAGATGCTAAAGAAGTTAACTGGGAAAAAGGTAGTTCTAAAGGAAATACATTAAGATCTATGAAATCTGCAGTTGTTAAGTTGACTGTAGTAGAATAATTTTTAGGCTTACTATATAAACAAAAAAAACAGTAATGAGCTTTAATGGTTCATTACTGTTTTTTAAGATTTATTTCATTATGTTTTTATAGATGTAATTGAGTATATTATATAAAGAGGGCAATGTAAAAGCTTACATTGCCCTCTTTTGTTGTTTTATTTGGTGACTTTTGTTTTTTATGAGATGAATTTTTTTACAGATTAAATATTTTGGCTGTTGAGAAAGAATAACGCTTTAATTTTAAGTTGTTTTATTGTATAATTAGTTGTGTTTGTTTTAAAATATAATTAACCTTATAAAGCAAAAAGGTCGGTGTAATTATTACACCGACCTTTTTTATTTTAATAGATTACTTCCCTTTAGTTGGAGGGAAATTTTCTAAGATTTTTTGAGCAAACTCTTTAATCTTAGCTTCTTTTTTTTCAGTATTGTAATTTTTACCTAATACCCCGGTACCTATTCCTTGCCAAACAAGGGATTTTTTCTTTGTATCTAAAATATCAATATAAAGTATTCCTTGCGTTGATGTACTTACTGTTGTATTGTTAGGTCCCCAATAAGGTCCCCATCCATAGTAACCCCATGGTGAATAAAAATTGTTGTTATTTGTAATATCAACTCGTTTTTGAGCCTTAGTGAAAATATTGATTAAGAAGTCAGGATTTGCATCTGATTTTTGTAACCCTTTTTCAGTTAAAGTTTGATCTATAGCATTTAGAATACGTTTCTTATCAATGTCGTTTAATTCAACATGATCAATTCCTTCTTTAAAAAAAGCGTAAGTCTTCAAATTATTAAAGTTTACGTCTTTGTCATAATCAGAAGTAACCTGTATACTACTACAAGCGGTTACAAACAGCATTATGAAAGCAACGGGTAATAATTTCAATGTTTTCATAAGATTTATTTTTTTGATATTATAAAAGTTTTTCGTCTACTATATTTGGTAAAGTAACTTTTAATAATGGTTCAGCTTCCATTGCTCTTTTAATAGCAAATATAGCCTCGTCATTTCGTGCCCAACTTCTACGTGCTATACCATTATTAACATCCCAAAACAGCATTGATTTTAATCTGTTCTCAGCATCTTTAGTACCGTCAAGTACCATACCAAAACCTCCGTTAATAACTTCTCCCCAGCCTACACCACCACCATTGTGGATAGAAACCCAGGTAGCACCTCTAAAGCTATCTCCAATTACATTATGGATTGCCATGTCAGCAGTAAATTTAGAACCATCATAGATATTCGAAGTCTCTCTGTAAGGAGAATCTGTTCCTGATACATCATGGTGGTCACGTCCTAAAACAACTGGTCCGATTTTACCTGCCTCAATAGCATCATTAAAAGCCTTTGCAATTTTAATTCTACCTTCAGCGTCGGCATATAATATTCTTGCTTGAGAACCTACAACTAATTTATTTTCTTGAGCTCCTTTTATCCATCGAATATTGTCTGCCATTTGTTGTTGAATCTCTAAAGGAGAGTTAGCCATCATTTCTTCTAAAACTTGACAAGCAATTTCATCTGTTTTAGCTAAATCTTCCGGATTTCCAGATGCACATACCCAACGGAAAGGACCAAAACCATAGTCAAAACACATTGGCCCCATAATATCCTGTACATAACTTGGATATTTAAAGTCAATTCCATTTTCTGCCATTATATCTGCCCCAGCTCTTGAAGCTTCTAATAAAAAGGCATTTCCATAATCAAAGAAGTACGTTCCTTTAGCTGTATGTTTATTAATTGCTGTAGCTTGTCTTCTAAGAGATTCTTGTACGTGTTCTTTAAACTCAACAGGATTGTTTGCCATCATATCATTAGCCTCTTCAAATGACAATCCAACAGGATAATAACCACCTGCCCAAGGGTTGTGTAAAGAAGTTTGGTCAGAACCTAAATCTACATATAAGCCAACTTCATCAAATTTCTCCCATACTTCTACAATATTTCCTTGGTAAGCAATAGAAACAATTTCTTTTGCATCTTGTGCTTTCTTAACTCTTGTTACTAATTCATCAAGATCTGTAATCACTTCATCAACCCATCCTTGAGAATGTCTTGTATGAACTGCTTTAGGATTTACTTCAGCACAAACAGTAATACAGCCAGCAATATTTCCTGCTTTAGGTTGAGCTCCACTCATTCCTCCTAAACCAGAAGTAATAAATAATTTACCAGCTAAGCTTTCGCCATTTTTCGCTATTTTTCTACCTCCGTTTAACACTGTAATGGTTGTTCCGTGTACGATACCTTGAGGTCCAATATACATATAACTACCAGCAGTCATTTGTCCATATTGTGTAACTCCTAATGCATTAAATTTTTCCCAGTCATCTGGTTTTGAATAATTAGGAATCATCATACCATTTGTAACCACAACACGTGGTGCATTTTTATGAGAAGGGAATAATCCCATAGGGTGACCAGAATACATTACTAATGTTTGTTCATCTGTCATTTCAGATAAATATTTCATTGTTAGTAAATATTGAGCCCAGTTTGAGAATACACCTCCATTACCACCATAAGTGATTAATTCGTGTGGATGTTGTGCTACAGCGTAGTCCAAATTATTTTGGATCATTAGCATAATAGCTTTTGCTTGCAATGACTTTCCTGGATATTCATCAATAGGTCTTGCATATATTTTATAGTCAGGACGAAATCTATACATATAAATACGTCCATACTTTTCTAATTCTTCTTTGAACTCTGGCAATAAAGTTGCGTGATGTTCAGGTTCAAAATAACGCAATGCATTTTTTAATGCTAATTTTTTCTCTTCATCAGAAAGAATTTCCTTGCGTTTAGGAGCGTGGTTTATTGTGGCGTCATAATCTTTCTTCGCAGGAAGTACTGTTGGGATGCCCTGCTGAATAAGCTCTTTAAATGTCATTTTATATGTTTTTTGTTCGTTTATGTATTTTATTTGGTAAGTACGCCTATTACAGCAAATCATTAAGTATTTTTGTGTACAAATTTACTGATGTGATTTACTTCATATTTGTGATGGTAATATAGTAATAAAGTTAGAAAAAAAAGCAAGGAGAATTCTTAAATCTAAATTAAAGAAGATGGTTGTTGTATGTCGATTTATGGTGCCTAAGAATTATGATGGAATAACGCTTTTTCCATTTATATTTTTGCGTTCTCAAGAGATGAAGCAGGATGCGGTGTTGTTAAATCACGAGAGGATACATTTAAAACAACAAATAGAACTTTTAGTTGTGTTTTTTTACCTTTGGTATATCCTATCTTTTTTTTGGAACTTAATTAATAAAAAAGATGTCAGAGAAGCTTATAAAGCTATTTGTTTTGAAAAAGAAGCATATAGTTTTGAAAGTGATTTTACATATCTGCAAAGCAGAAAATCATTTGCTTTTTTAAATAAAAATAGAAACAATGTTTGATAATGAAAATGTGTATAACCAACATATAGCAATAGAATTGCCATATGATATTGAGTTATATATTAAGAGAGAAGACTTATTGCATAAAGAGGTTTCTGGAAATAAATTTAGAAAGTTAAAATACAATATAGCTAAAGCAAAAGAGTTAGGATATAATAAACTATTGACATTTGGCGGTGCTTATTCAAATCATATTGCTGCTACAGCTGCAGCAGGTAGAATTTGCGGTATTGATACAATAGGGATTATTAGAGGTGAAGAGTTGGCAACGAAGTACAAGGATAATCATACTTTAAGTAAAGCTGTAGATGACGGAATGGAACTCGGTTTCTTATCGCGTTCAGATTACAGATTAAAAAGCGAAGAAGAAGTGATTAATCGTTTACGTATTCAATATGGCGACTTTTATTTAGTGCCTGAGGGAGGTACAAATAGTGAAGCTATAAGAGGCACCGAAGAAATTTTAAAACCAACAGATTGTGATTTTGATTATGTTTGTACTGCCGTAGGAACAGGGGGTACTATAGCAGGAATTATTAATAGTTCACAAGCACATCAAACTGTATTAGGGTTTCCTGCTTTGAAAGGAGATTTCTTATATAACGATATAAAACTGTATACCGATAGAACAAATTGGGACTTAATATTAGACTATCACTTTGGAGGCTATGCTAAATATACAGATGAGTTAATCAATTTTATAAAGCATTTTCAAGAAGAAACAGGAGTCCTTTTAGATCCTATTTATACTGGGAAAATGATGTTTGGAGTGATTCAGAAAATTAAAGAAGGTTACTTTAAAGAAGGAAGTAAAATACTTGCAATTCACACAGGTGGATTACAAGGGTGGAGTAGTAAAATTAAAAATTAGCAACATTTATTTATGTTAAGAAAAATCGGCTTTTTATTTTGTATTGTTTTATTTGTTAACTGTGGAAGCAAAAAGAGCACATTAACAGGGAAAAAAATTAAAGAGAAGGAATTAGTGTCTAAGACACAGTATAGAA
Organism: Myroides phaeus; assembly: GCF_009799805.1. Classification (NCBI taxonomy): domain Bacteria; kingdom Pseudomonadati; phylum Bacteroidota; class Flavobacteriia; order Flavobacteriales; family Flavobacteriaceae; genus Myroides; species Myroides phaeus. Next base: position 527,058 of record NZ_CP047050.1, on the reverse strand, counting down.
CACAACTGAAAAAAGTTGAGGTAGAGCGCAAAAAAGAGGAACGTGAGATTTTAGAAGCTACTTCGAGATTGAGTGTAACAACTGATATGATTAGAGATTATATCATTAAATATAAAGATGTAGCTAAATCAAATATGACTGATCATGGTATTCCAGCGAGTATTACTTTAGCTCAAGGGGTTTTAGAATCAGGATCAGGACAAGGAACATTAAGTAGAAATGCAAATAACCACTTTGGAATTAAATGCCACCAAGGTTGGGAAGGTGAGTCAGTACGTCATACAGACGATGCTCCTGACGAATGTTTTAGAAAATATGCTAATCCAGAAGAATCATATCGAGACCATTCGCTTTTTTTAGTTGGTCGTTCACGTTATAATGATTTATTCAGATTAGAGAAAGATGATTATAAAGGTTGGGCGCATGGACTTAAAAAGGCTGGTTACGCTACTGATCCACGTTATGCAGATAAGTTAATTAGTATAATAGAACGTTATTCTTTATATGATTACGATATTGAAGTGGTTGGTAAAAGATCAACTGCTGCTGCTGTAGTTTCAGAATCAACTACTCCAGTAAAAGAAACAAAGAAACCTACGGTTGCGTCTAAGAGAAACCAACACGTAGTACAAAAAGGAGAAACGTTATATTCTATTTCTAAAAAATATAATATGACAGTAGCTCAAGTACAAAAGATAAATAAGTTATCAAGTACATCACTTTCAATCGGACAAATTTTAAAATTAAAATAATATGTTATACCAAAGAAGTAGTAAGCTTTTTGCAGAGGCTGAAAAAGTAATTCCAGGAGGGGTGAATTCACCTGTAAGAGCTTTTAAATCTGTAGGAGGAACTCCAATTTTTGTAAAAGAAGCTAAAGGTGCTTATTTATACGATGAAGATGGTAACAGGTTAATTGATTATATAAATTCTTGGGGACCTATGATTTTAGGTCATGCTTATGCTCCTGTAGTAGAAGCAGTAATAGAAAAAGCTAAATTGGGTACTTCTTTTGGAATGCCAACAGAAATCGAAACAAAGATTGCTGAGTTAGCTGTTTCTATGGTTCCTAATATTGATAAAATTAGATTTGTGAACTCTGGGACAGAGGCTTGTATGAGTGCTGTTCGTTTAGCAAGAGGATATACAGATCGTGAGAAGATTATTAAGTTTAAAGGATGTTATCACGGACACTCTGATTCTTTTTTGATTTCAGCAGGTAGTGGTGCTGTTACTTTTGGTTCTCCGAATAGTCCTGGTGTAACAGCAGGAACGGCTAAAGATACATTATTAGCTAATTATAACGATTTAGCAAATGTAGAGTCAATCTTAAAAGCTAATGAAGGGGAAGTAGCAGCAATCATTGTAGAACCAGTTGCTGGAAATATGGGGTGTGTGCCTCCTCAAAAAGGATTTTTAGAAGGATTAAGAGCATTATGTAATACATATGGAGCTCTTTTGATTTTTGATGAGGTAATGACAGGATTCCGTTTATCTAAAGGAGGAGCTCAGGAGTTATTTGGTGTAAATGCAGATATTGTTACTTTCGGAAAAGTTATTGGAGGAGGACTTCCAGTAGGTGCTTTTGCGGCAAGAAATGAAATTATGGATTACTTAGCACCAGTAGGACCAGTTTATCAAGCAGGTACATTGTCAGGAAACCCATTAGCTATGGCTGCAGGATTAACAATGTTGCAAGAGATAAATAAAGATGCAGAGTTGTTTAATCGTTTAGAAGAAAAAACAGCTTATCTTGAAAAAGGAATGCGAAAAGTACTTACTGATAATAATGTACCATTTACAATCAACAGAGTAGGATCAATGATTTCTGTTTTCTTTGATGAAAAAGAAGTAGTCGATTTTGAAACAGCAGGTTTTGGAAATAATGACACATTTAAAAAGTTCTTCCATGGCTTATTAGCTGAAGGAGTATATATTGCTCCATCATCATACGAAACTTGGTTTATTACTGATGCATTAACGTATGAAGATTTAGATTATACAATTAATGCTGTAAATAAGATTTTTTCATAATCCTTACAGTTATAAAATACAAAAGCTCCTCTTAATTTAAAGAGGAGCTTTTTTTTTGATATTTATTTTATACAAAGAGTAACATATAGTTGACATAGCTTTATGTGTGATTGGGATTAAGCTCGAGATAAGTTCGACATTCGTTCGGGATATCTTCGGAAAAAAGGCTTATTTCCGAAGGTCTGTGGGAAGAATGTCGAAGGAATGTCGAATTTGGTCTTAATAAAGCTTTTATAATTCTAATTTTAATTGTTCAGGTAGAAGTTTAAAAGACATTCTATGGTATTTACAAGGACCATATTTTCTAATAGCGTCTCTGTGTTCTTTTGTAGGATATCCTTTGTTCTTTTTCCAATTGTACATTGGAAATTCTTCGTGTATTTTATCCATATAATCGTCTCTATATGTTTTAGCAAGAATAGAAGCAGCAGCTAAGCTTAGATACTTCATATCTCCTTTAACAATTGTTTCGTGAGGAATATTTGGAATAGCTGTAAACTTATTTCCATCTACAATTAAGAACTCTGGTTGTGGGTCTAAAGCCAATACAGAATCTTGCATTCCCTTAATTGAAGCGTGTAAAATATTTAGATCTTCAATAATCGCTTCAGAAATATGTGTTACCTTATAGGTAAGTGCTTTTTCTTCAATCAGCTCTCTAAGAGAATAGCGAAGTTTAGCTGTGATTTTTTTAGAGTCATTTACAAATTCATTCTCAAAATCCTTTGGTAATATAACAGCAGCAGCTGTAACTGGACCTGCAATACATCCACGGCCAGCTTCATCGGTTCCGGCTTCAAGTATAAGTCCAGAAAAATTCTTTAATAACATATCTGTAATTTGGAAGAGCAAAGATAAAAGTCTTTATGAAATGTTGTGTAAGGGTACTCGAAGCTTTTGTTGTTAAAATTAAAGGTTGTTTTAGTTTTTTTTATCTTAATGTTAAAAATTGCAACATGAGATTTTTTTTGTTTAGATAAAATTAATTTTTTCATTTGATGAATTGTTTGTTTTAGAATGAGAATATTATATAAAGTGTAACAATTTGTCATTATTTGTATTTTAGTTGGTATTTAGTTATGCTTTGAAAAGTGTCTTAAAGTTAATAAACATAAGGGTTTGTTAGTTTTTAGATTACTTTTTTAAGTTTGTGTACTAACTAATTCAATTTAATAATGATATCAAAGTTTAAGTGGACTTTAGCACTAATCCTGGTGCTATTTGTGCAGATTTCTTTTGCACAAACGAAAACACTATCTGGTGTTGTTACTGACGGTGATTTTCCCTTACCAGGAGTTACTGTTGTAATTAAAGGAACACAAGATGGGTTACAAACAGATTTCGATGGAAAATATTCCATTGTTGTAAAACAAGGACAAATTGTAACATTCTCATTTATTGGAATGGCAGATATTGAGTATAAAGTAGGAGCATCTACTACTCATAATGTTGTTATGAAATCAGATGAAGAGATGTTAGAAGAGGTTGTAGTATTGGCTTATGGTCAAACTAAAACTAAAAATGAAGTTACAGGTAACGTTGTTGCTGTTAAGGGAGATGTAGTAGCTCAAACTCCAGTAGCATCTGTTGACCAAGCTTTACAAGGACGTGTAGCAGGACTTCAAATTGCTACTACTTCTGGTTCTCCAGGAGCGCAACAAAATATTAGAATTCGTGGTCGTAACTCTATGTCTGCGACAAACGAACCATTATATGTAATTGATGGAATGCCTATTATCACTGAGAACTTATCAGGAGATTCTAAAGGAACAAGTTTATCTGCATTATCTGGAATCAACAGTGATGATATTGAGTCTATGACTGTATTGAAAGATGCTGCTGCTACTGCTGCTTATGGTGCACGTGGTGGTAATGGTGTAATTTTAATTACTACTAAAAAAGGAAAAAGAGGTGAACCTTCTTATACTTTTAAATCATCTATCGGTATTCAAAATTTTGCTCGTAAGGGGCCTAAATTTTTAAGTGGTGAACAGAAAAAAGAATTATGGTTAGAGGCTAACTATAATGCTTATGGTGAAGAAGATGGATTTACTAAAGATGAAGCTTTAGACTGGTATGTGGGCGAAAATGGTTATGGACCAAATAACGTTTTGTCTAAATGGGTTGCTAATGGATCTCAAAATTACGATTGGAGAGATGCAGTACAGAATAAAAATGCAATTATGTCTTCAATTAGCTTAGGTGTTAATGGAGGAGATGAGAGAGGTTCTTATTACGCAAGTTTAGGACACGATAAATACGAAGGTGTTGTTATCGGTTCTGATTTTAGAAAAGTAACTGGATCATTTACTATGAATCGTAAATTAAACGAAAAACTTGATTTAACGGTTGGTGCAAATGTTTCTAATATTAAACAAAATGGTATTCCAGAAGGAGGGGCATATTTTTCTAACCCTAACTTAACAGGTATGTTTATGAGTCCTTGGACTGCAATTTATAATGCAGATGGAACACCAAATTTAAGTACTTCAGCAGGTTTACATAACTCAATTTACACTATGGCAAATAATGTAAATGAGAATGATGTAACTCGTGTTATTTCAAACAATAGTTTAGGATATAAAATTTTAGATAACTTAAAGTTCGAGTCAAAAATTGGATTGGATTATACGTTAGCTAACTATAAAACATTTAGTAATCCAGTACACGGAGACGGGAAAGCTTATAAAGGTTCTTCAAGTCAAAACGAAAGAAGAATTTTCAACTACGTTTGGCAAAACTCTTTAGATTATAAATTTTATTTAGGAGATTCTCATCGTTTTAATGTAAAAGCGTTAGTAGAATACCAAAAAAATAAGTTGAACGAATTAGAAGGTCGTGGTGAGGTTCTTCCTCCAGGTATGATTAGTTTAGGTACTGCAGCTGCAAACTATACTGCTCATGCTGATTTCTATGATTGGTCACAGTTTAGTTACTTAGGTATGTTAAACTATGATTACCAAAATCGTTATTTATTAGATGTTACTTTCCGTAGAGAAGGTTCTTCAAGATTCTCTGAAGATGACAGATGGGGTAATTTCTATGCAGTAGGTGGGGCTTGGAATATTAGCTCTGAAACATTTATGCAAAATGCTTTTGCTGTAAGTTTATTGCGTTTAAGAGCTTCTTACGGTACAACTGGTAACTCATCTATCAGCCCTAACTTATTTATGCAACAAATTGCTGCAGGTACCTACAATAATGAGTCAGCTTTATTAGCATCTCGTTACGGAGGACCATTAGGTTGGGAGAAACAAGAGAAATTTGACGCAGGTGTTGAATTCGGATTCTTTAATAATAGATTATCAGGAAGTTTAACTTACTATAAAAGTAAGAGTAAAGACTTATTATATGCAGTACCATTATCTCTAACTTCAGGTTATGATTCACAATGGACTAACATTGGAGATTTATCAAACAGTGGTTTTGAGGCTGAATTAAACGTTGATATTTTCAGAGGAGATGATTTTAACTGGTCTGTAGGTGCAAACGTTGGTACTGTTAAGAACAAAGTTACTCGTATGCCTATCGTTAAAGGTGAGCGTTTAGAAGTGTTATCAAGTTTCACTGGAACTGTTGAAGGAAAACCTTACGGAACTTGGTATTTGCCTGAGTATGCTGGTGTAGATCTTCAATCAGGAAATCCTTTGTGGTATACTGCTGATGGAGGTACAACTTCTACTCATTCAGATGCTGAAAAACGTTTCCAAAATACAAGTGCTTTACCTAAAGTAACTGGAGGTTTTAATACTCACGTTGATTTCAAAGGTTTCTATTTAGATGCTTTATTCTCATTTGCAACTGGATATTCAGTTTATGATTCTTGGGCTGAATTTACAAATTCAAATGCTAAGAACTCAATTTATACTTACAACGGTACAACTGAGTTAATGGATAGATGGCAAAAACCTGGTGATATTACAGATGTACCTAAGTTAAGTACATCGAATTCTTCTACATATACAGCACCAAGTACAAGATGGTTGTATAAAGGAGATCATATCAGATTGAGACAAGTAACATTTGGTTACAATTTAAGCAAACAAGCTGTTAAATCTATCGGAGTTGATGCTATTAATATTTCTATGGCAGCAATGAATCCATTTGTATGGGTTAAAGATAATAGATTGAAATGGGATCCAGAGGTTGATTCATCAGGTTACATTGAGTTAGCTACTCCTCCATTAAAATCAGTAGTGTTTACTTTAAACGTTAAATTTTAAGAAATGAAAAGATTATTTAGAATATTATATATTGCTGGTTTTCTTACGCTTGGAGTAACATCTTTTACTTCTTGTTCGTTAGATCCGAAGCAATCGAATTATCAAGATGGTGAGGAGCCAATTAAGACTGCTGATCAATTATTGGCTACTTTGAATGGTGCTTATGCACGTATGACTAATTCTGCTTATTACGGAAGAGATATTATTGCTTTTTCTGAGGCAAGATCACAGTACATGTATTCAACAAATGCTACAGGACGTTTTGGTTCTGTTTCTGGTGCTACTGTACAGCCAACTCATAACTACTCTGTAGATACTTGGAAACAGATTTACAAAACTATTACTAATGCTAACAGAGTACTTGAAGCAAATCAAGTAGTTGTAGCTAAAAATGGTGATGCTGATTTAATTAACTTCTATAAAGGTCAAGCTTATATTTTAAGAGCTTTAGGACATTTTGATTTGGTTAAAGTTTATGGACAACAATATGTTGAAGATAAAGGACTAAATGGAATGGGAGTTCCTTATAAAACTACAACGAGAGATGCTAATGAATCTATTAGTCGTCCTACAGTTAAGGAAAACTTAGAATTAATTTTTGCTGATTTAGAAAAAGGTATCGCTTTATTAGAAGAAAGTACGCCTAAAGTTAGTGGGAATACTTCATCTGTTCGTGCTCGTATTAATTTAGCATCAGCTTATGGTTTTAAATCTCGTATAGCATTATTTGCATCTCAGTTTGATAAAGGTTATTATGATGTAGTAATTACTGCTTCTGAAAAAGCTATTGATAGTTCAAAAAGACAAGTTGCAACACGTGCTGGATTTATCGACGGATATAAAAGTGAAGAGGTTATGACAAACTCATTGTTTGAATTGACTCAAACAGGAAGTGATAACCAATTTACTGCGAGTTTATTCTATGTATATTTCACAGATGGTTCTTTAGGATATGGAGACTTAATTTGTATGCCTGCAAAGGTTGATGCAATTTTCGATGCTAAAGCTGTTGCTGATGGTAAAAAAGTAGAAGATATTCGTAGAACTGTAATGGAAGAAGACGTTACGAGTGATAAAAGTTTACGTAATATGAAAAAGTATACTGCTCGTACATCTAACATTAGAATTATGCGTATTGAAGAGATTATGCTTAATTACGCAGAAGCTGCTTTAGAAGCGTCTAATGGAGATAAAGCAAAGGCATTAGCTTATGTTAATGAAATTGCTGCAAAACGTTATTTGATTGATGATAAACAAGATGATCAAATCTTCAAAACATTAGATTTAAAAACAGTTCGTTCTGAGCGTACTAAGGAGTTGATGTTTGAAGGATTTAACTTTGAAGACATAATGCGTTGGAGAGGAGCTGTATCAAATCCTGCAATTAAAGGTAATGATGATATAGACGGAGATACTATTTCTTTTGGAAATCCATTGTTGGCATTACCGATTCCTCAAAAGGAAATCAATGTAACAGGTATTGATCAAAATAAAGGTTACTAAACTATAGTATAATTTAGAAAACTGTACAATTATTTATCCCCTTGTAGTAGACGTGAGTCTATTACAAGGGGATTTTTTTTGCCCTATATTTTGTAGAAATAGATTCGTTCAAGTACAGTTTTGTAGTATGTTATAAGTAGTTTATGAGTATTATCACTTGTAATGTGTAAAATTGCTTAGCTTGATTAAGAGCCTTTTGGCAATTTTTCTTAAATATTAATCTATCGCTTCAATAATTAGAACAATTTTAAATAATGTGCTTTATGCGATTATGTAAAGTGAATAGTTTCTTTTTTATTCGCTAATTATGCTTTTATGTTTGTGTAATTATGTATAATGAGATTTATTTTCTGTAATTATGATTTTATTTTTAATTTAATTTAAGATTTTAACTATTTTAATTATTAACATATTGAATGGCTTTGTGATGTTGTTATTTGGTAATGTTTTAAAATATTATTTGTTGTTATTGTAGTGTTTCGGTTGTTTTAATTGTGTTATTTATTGTTTTTTAACTTTTTTGTTTTGCTTGTTGTTGATTTATTGGTATAGTTTTTTCTGTTAATCAGTTTTACTAACTAATCAATTTATATGATGAAATCAAGACTTAATTGGTTTTTGACTATCCTATTTGTACTAAGCCTTCAAATGGGATTTGCTCAAAACAAAACACTTACAGGAGTTGTGAGTGAGGATGGATTGCCATTGCCAGGTGTTTCTGTTGTAATTCAGGGTACGCAAGAGGGTACGCAAACAGATTTGGATGGTAAGTATTCTTTAAATGTTAAAGCAGGAGATGTTCTTGTATTTTCATTTATTGGAATGAATGATGTTACGTATAAAGTAGGCGCTACACCTATTCACAACGTGACAATGATGTCTGAAGACAATATGTTGGACGAAGTAATTGTAGTAGGATATGGTACAGCTACAAAGGAATCATTTACAGGTTCTGCTTCACAAGTAGAAGCAAAGCAAATTGAAAAAAAGAATGTTTCTAATGCTGTTGCTGCATTAGCCGGTGAAGCAGCAGGTGTGCGTGTTATTGCCTCAACAGGACAGCCAGGTGCCGAACCTACTGTTCGTATTCGTGGATTTGGTTCTGTGAATGGTAATAGAAGTCCTCTTTATATTGTAGATGGTGTTCCATACTTTGGAAATATTAGCTCTATTAATCCTGCTGATATTGGTTCTATGACTGTATTGAAAGATGCTACTGCAACTGCAATTTATGGTTCTCGTGGAGCTAATGGTGTTGTTATTATTAATACTAAAACAGGTAAAGGAACTTCAGGTTCATTTATTGAAGTTGACATGAAAACAGGTGTTAACTGGAGAGCATTACCGGATTATGATGTGATAACTTCTCCTGAACAGTATATGGAGTATTCTTATGAAGGATTAACAAACTATGGTAAAATCAAAGGGAATTTTACAGATGATCAAGCTAATGTTTGGGCAGGTAATAATTTATTTGGACAACGTTACGGTATAGATCCTCGATATAATATGTGGAATGTAGCAGATGGAGGGGAATTAATCGATCCTGCTACTGGAAAAATACGTGAAGGAGTTACAAGAAAATATAATCCTGAAAACTGGAGAGACTATGCTTTTCAATCTTCAAGACGTATTGAAGCTAATGTTAATATGGGTGGATCTGCAGAAAAGACATCTTATTTTTCTTCTTTAGGGTATTTAAAAGATGAGGGGTATTCAGTAAATTCTGATTATGAAAGATTAACTGCTCGTTTAAATTTACAGCATAAACCAAAAGAATGGTTAGATGCAAAGATGAACATTGGTTATACACACTCACAAAGTAACAATGCAGGGCAGTCAAGTGATTCAGGAAGTGTATTCTGGTTTACCAATAATATTCCTTCTATATATCCTTTATTCTTACGCGATGAAGATGGAAATTTTGTAAAAGACGTTTATGGAGGTAATCAGTATGATTATGGTACAGACGTGGTTTTGGTGCTTTAACTAACGCTGTAGGAGATGCAACTTATGGTAAAGATAGAACCACGCGAGATGAAGTAAGTGCTAATGCTGCTTTTACTGTAAGTATTGCAGATGGATTAACATTTGAAACTAATGTAGGAGGACAATATTATAATAATACAAGAGATCGATTAAATAATAGATATTATGGTTCTGCTGCTACAATGGGAGGATCAATCTTTAAGGTTAAAACAGAACTATTTACTTATAACTGGTTAAAGTTATTACGTTATAAAAAATCTTTTGGTGCACATGGATTTGAAGTTCTTGCTGCTCATGAAAATAGCTATTACGAGTCAAGATATAACGATATAAGTAAAAATAATTTGGCTGATCCAAATAGTACTGAAATTAATAATGGATCAAGTTCAAGCCCTTCTTCAGGTTACAAAAATAGATATGCTATTGAAAGTTATTTCGGGCAATTGAATTACGATTATGCAGGAAAGTATTTCTTATCAGGAACAATTAGACGTGATGGTTCTTCAAGATTTAAAAATGATAAATGGGGAACTTTTGGTTCTGTCGGTTTGTCTTGGGTTGTTTCAAGGGAAGAGTTTATGCTTAATCAAGATTTGATAAGTAATTTGAAATTGAAAACAAGTTATGGTCTAATAGGAGATCAAGGTGTTGGGAGTAATCATCCAGGAGAGAATTTATGGCAAGTTGGTACTTATGGAGGTGATTTAGCAATTTATGAATCTGTTGTTGGGAATCCTGATTTAACTTGGGAAAAATCAAAAATGTTTCAGACAGGTGTTGAAGTTAGTTTGAAAAAATATTTAGATGTATCGGTTGATTATTATTTAAAAGATACTGATGATTTAATTTTTACCCGTAGAGTAGGTCCATCGGCTGGTTATGCATTGATGACAGTAAATGATGGTAAATTGAGAAATCAGGGGGTAGAATTTAATGTAGTTGGACACGTATTACAAACTAAGGATGCTTATTTTGATATTGCGATCAATGGTGAGTATTTAAAAAATAAGTTAATCAATATGCCAATAGACCCTTCTACAGGACAAGAAAAAGTGCTTGATATTGATGGCTTGTATGGACGTTCAGCGGGACATTCAATTGCTGATTTTTATATGAGAGAATGGGCTGGAGTTGACAGTGAGTCTGGAAGAGCACAATGGTATACATATACTTATACTGACGGAAATGGGAAAAACAATATGTTGCTTCATTAACTGATTTCTTAGTAGCTAATCCAGATAAAGAGGGTCAGTTAACTAAAGAAAAAACTTTTAACTATGCTGAAGGTACACAACAGTATGTTGGTAAATCTGCTATTCCAAAAGTGCGTGGTGGGATAAACTTGAGTGGTGGATTAAAAGGATGGGAGTTATCTGTTCAAATGCTTTATAGTTTAGGAGGTTATTCTTATGATAGTGCTTATGCAAGTTTGATGCATAATGATAAAGTAGGTGGAAATAATTGGCATAAAGACATTGATAATAGATGGCAAAAACCTGGAGATATTACTGATGTACCTCGAATTTCAAGTGATGCTGATGCAAGTGTAAATGGTACCTCTACTCGTTTCTTAACTAAATCTGATTTCTTGAGCATTAATAATATTCGTTTAGGTTATACATTACCTAAATTATTTGTAAAACAATTGGGGTTAGCAGACTTAAGTTTTTATGTTTCAGGAGACAACCTATTCTTATTTGCTAAACGTGATGGATTCAACCCTGCTACATCTGAATTTGGACAATCTTCAACATATCAGTATGCTCCTTTAACTACAATCACAGGGGGAGTGAAAGTTAAATTTTAATCACTAATTAATCGAAAAGACATGAAAAAAATAATATTATTAGCTTTAAGCGTAGGACTTATGTTTGGAGCTTGTTCAAAAGATTTCTTAGAATTGTCAGCAACTGATACTATTTCAAAATCAGATATAGATAAAGTTTCTGAGAACTCACCTCACTTAGGAGCGGCTACTTTAAATGGTTTGTACGCTTATAATGTTAGAGCTTTTTCTGGTGGAACAACTGGACACGATGATTTTGGACAAAAAGGTTTTGACATTTATACAGATATGCTTGCTGGAGATGTAAATCTTAATAGTGCAATTTATGGTTGGTATAGCAGAATTGCTAATTTGCAAAATATAACCAACTTTACAAGTAATGAAAATTATAAGCCTTGGAGGTTTTATTATTATATGGTACGAGGTACAAATAATGTAATTGCACCATATGATGGAAAGGAACTTAAAAATACAGAAAAAAAGGTTTTAGCTGAAGCAAAAGCTTTAAGAGCATATATGTATTATAATCTTGCTGTAATGTATACAAAAGGTTATGATGCAAATGAAAAACTACTTCCTATTTATGAAGCTCCTGTATTAGAAAATTTGGCAGCAAAGACTACTCAAGAAGTTTTTGATTTTATGATTAAAGATTTAAATGAATCGATTCAATTGTTTGAGGAGGCTGGTGCAGTTGGAAAAGAAAAGAACGTAAATTACTTGGTTACAAAAGGAATACTTGCCTATGTTTATGCAGCTAAGGGAACAAACGATGCTTTAATTGAAGCTGGGAAATTAACTGATGACATTATTCTAAGTGGTGCTTATCCTCTTGCTTCTAAAAATGGACTATTAGCAGGTTTTAATAAAATGTCAAGTAACCCTAACTGGATGTGGGGAGCTGTTTTGACTTCAGAGAACAATTTGGATTTGGTTTCTTGGTGGGGCCAAATGGATGTTTATACATACAGCTATGCATATGTTGGTGACACAAAAGGTATGTCAACAGAATTGTATAAAGCAATATCAGATAAAGATGTTCGTAAACAACAATTTGTTAGCAATATTGTAACAGATGTAACAGGAGAAGAAATGAAAATTGGAAAAGAGAATACTGTTCCTGCAAATAAATTTTATTCTGCTAAAGGGAAACTTTTTGGAGGACAACGTATCATTGAATCTGATTATGTATTTATGAGAGTTGAAGAAATGTACTTGTTAAATGCTGAAGTAAAAGCAAGACTTGGACAGGAAGCAGCAGCAAAAGAAATATTAAAAGAATTTTTAGCTGTAAGAGTTGCAGATGTAACATTCGTTGATAATTTAAGTGGTAATAACTTAAAAGAACAGATTTTATTACAAACACGTATTGAACTATGGGGTGAAGGGAAAGCTTATGCTGCTATTAAACGAAATAAGGCAGATTTTAACTATGGAAGCAATCACCTTTATTTTGCAAACACTAATTTTAGTTATGATGATTCAAAGATGACTTTTATGGTTCCGCAAAATGAAATATTGAATAATCCTGTTTATAATAATTAGATATTGAATTAATAATAAAGAAGCCACTCAATTGAGTGGCTTCTTTTGTTTTAGAGGGATTGATTTATTTAATATCAATTTTGTAATGTTTTTTATGTTAAAACCCAATGCTTGTAAGGGATTGGTGTGATTCTCGGTATTGTGTAATTTATATATTTATGATTGTATTATTGTTTTTTTGATACATATGGGTGTTTATCTTTAAACTATATTTATTCTGATTGCTAAAAAAATCTAACAAAAGTTAATGTTATTTAAAATCTTTTGTTAGATTTGTTATACTAACTAATCAAAATAATTATAATGAAATCAAAGTTTACTTGGATCTTTATGTGTATTCTGACCCTATTTGTACAGGTTGGTTTCGCACAAGAAAAGACTCTTAGCGGAGTTGTAAGCGAAGAGGGGCTTCCTCTTCCTGGGGTTTCTGTTGTAATCAGTGGTACTACAAATGGTACACAAACTGATTTAGATGGGAAGTATTCTCTTAAAACAAAAGCAGGAGATGTTCTTGTTTTTTCTTTTGTGGGAATGAAAGACGTTAAACACACTGTCGGTGCTGCATCAATTTTTAATGTTGCAATGGCAAGTGATGAAGAAATGCTTGATGAAGTTGTAGTAACAGCTTTGGGTATTAAGCGTGACAAAAAGAAACTTGGTTATTCTTCTCAAGAAGTTAAAGGAGATGAATTATCAGGAGCTGGACAAACAAATGCTGTAAATGCATTGTCTGGTAATGTTGCTGGTTTACAAGTAACTTCTCCATCTTCAATGGGAGGTTCTGCTCGTATCGTTTTACGTGGTATTAAATCTGTAACAGGAAACAACCAACCTTTAATCGTTGTTGATGGGGTACCTTTGGATAATAGTAACTTTGGGGATACTAATATGCAAAGAGGTGCTGGTGGACGTGATTATGGTGATACTTCTGCGGATATAAATCCAGATGAAATCGAATCTGTAACTGTATTAAAAGGAGGACCTGCTTCTGCTTTATATGGAAATAGAGGAGGTAATGGTGTAATCATTTATACTACTAAGTCTGCAAAGAATGGTCGTACAGATATTGAGGTTAACACTGGAATTACTTTTGAGAGTGTAAACATTATGCCGAAAATGCAAAACTCTTATGGAGGTGGTTCTTCTCCAGAGTGGTCACAAGTTGAGATTGACGGGAAAATGTATAACATCCCAGAATATTCTACTGATGAAAGCTGGGGACCTAAGTTAGATGGTACTATGTATTTACCATGGTATGCTTTTGATCCTGAATTTTCTAACGATTATATGAAAGAAGTACCTTGGGTAAAATCTAAAAATGATGTAAGATCTTTCTTTAGAACAGGTATTACACATAATCAATCTGTAGCTGTAGGTAAGTCTTATAAAGATAGTAATGTAAGAATGTCTTTTAGTAATAATGTTACTGAGGGGGTTGTTCCTAATTCTAAATTACAGAAAAATAACTTTACTGTAAATGCTTCTACTCAGTTAACGGATAAGTTAAAAGCAGAAACAAACATTAGTTATGTTTATACTAAAGGATTTAATAGACCTGAAGTTGGGTATGGAGATAACTCTGTTGCTCAGAAATTCTTCCAGTGGTCTCAAAGACAATTAGACTTTAAAAAGCTTAAAGACTATAAATTAGAAAATGGTAATCAAAGATCTTGGAATAGAAATGATTGGAATGATGCAAGACCTGCATATTCTGATAACCCTTATTGGGTAGTTCATGAAAATACTTCTCAAGATGTTCGTAATAGAACTTATGGAAATGTGAAGTTGACTTATAACTTTAGTGATAAATTATATGCTGTAGGTACTGTGTATGGAGATCGCTATAGTTTTACAGTAGAAGAGCAAGTTGCTGTTGGTTCTCAAGCTACTTCAAGTTATAGTATATTGAAACGTAATATTTCTGAATATAACTATGAAGGTCGTTTACATTATGATGATCATTTTGGTGATTTTGGGTTAAACGCTTTTGTTGGAGTTAATAGAAGTGAGAAAAGAAGAGATTATTTATATGGAACTACAGTAGGAGGTTTAGACTTACCTAACTTGTATAATTTAAGTAATAGTAACTCTCCTGCACAATCTTCAAATGATAAAACTCATATGAGAACAAACAGTGTGTTTGGTTCTGTTAGCTTAAACTATAAGGAGTTTTTATTCTTAGAAGGTACAACACGTACAGATTGGTTCTCTACTGTGAAAAAGTCAGTTACTTATCCTTCTGTAACAGGTACATTTATTTTCTCAACTTTATTACCAGAAGTTGATTGGTTATCGTTTGGTAAATTGAGATTAGGATGGGCACAAGTTGGTAATGATACTGATGCTTATAGAACAAATGATTACTTTAATTTAGATGGGCCTTTCTTAGGTTCTCCTACGTATTCATTAAGTGCTACGGCTAACAATCCTGACTTAAAACCAGAGATGATGACTACTAAAGAAATCGGTTTAGAGGCTGCATTCTTAAATAATAGAGTAGGTTTCGAGGTTTCTTATTACCAAATTGACACTAAGGATCTTATTACAAGAGTACAGTATGACCCAGCTACAGGATTTGCTTATAAATGGTTGAATGCTGGAGATATGAAAAACAAAGGGCTTGAGGCTACAGTTAATTTAGCTCCAATTAGAACACCTGATTTTTCATGGGATATTTCTTGGAACTTCTCTAAAAATAAAAATGAGTTAACAAGATTAGCTGATGGAGTTGAGTCAGTTGAAATAACAAGAGCTCCATTTAACGTTTCTTTACAAGGAAAAGTAGGTGAGGCTTATGGACAAATTTATGGTAAAGATTATGTAAGAGATGCAAATGGTAATAAAGTAGTAGGAGCGAATGGTTTATATAAATCAACAGGAGTACAAGCTTTAGGTTCATATTTACCTGATTATAATATGGGTATTCGTAACAGCTTCCAATACAAAAATTTCCGTTTAGGAGTTTTACTTGATATTCAAAAAGGAGGTAAATATTACTCTACTTCTCATATGTTCGGAATGTACTCTGGTATGTTAGAAGAAACTGCAGTTGATGGTATCCGTGAGAAAGGTGTGATTTTAGATGGTGTTAAAGAAGATGGAACTAAAAATGATAAAGTTGTAGATGCAATTGATTGGGCTAAAGCTCATCAAACTACAGTTGATGCACAGAACATTTTTGATGCAGACTATGTGAAATTACGTGAGATATCTTTAGGATATGATTTACCTACTAAGTGGGTTGGGCCTTTTAAAGGAATTACTATTTCTATGTTTGGTCGTAACTTATTTACTTGGAATCTTGCTTGGAAAGGTATGGATCCTGAAATGGCTTCATACGGAAGTGGAAACATCCAAGCTATTGAAGGAGCTTCTTTACCTTCTACAAGAACATACGGAATGAATGTTAAATTTAAATTCTAAAGAGTATTATGAAAAAGCTTATATATAAATTGTCTTTCATTGCTTGTGTACTTACTTTAGTAAGTTGTGATAAGGATTTAGAAGACATAAATGTAAACCCAAATAAACCAACAGAGGTTCGTACAACGGGAATTTTTAATGGTGCTAACAAGGCTTTAATGACTAATACAAGAGGAGGTTTCCCTTCTGCTCGTATGGCTCTACCTTGGGTGCAGTATTCAGCACAAAGAAACTATACAGCAGAAGATAGATATCAGTTTAGAGTTGGTGTAAATAATAGTTTATACCGTGATATCTTTTTAGCAGTAAAGAAATATAAAACAATTATTGATATTTTAGAAGATCCAGCAAACGAAGCAAAGATTGCAGCATATGGAGATCCAAAAAATCAATTAGCAGCAGCACGTGTTATGATTGCGTATGCTCAGTTACAAGCTTTAGAAATTTATGGAGATATTCCTTACTATTCTTATGGTAGTGATGATCCAGATTTCGAAGGAATGACTATTGGAACTGAAAATGAAAAAGCTACACCAAAGTTTGCTCCTCAAGAAAAAATTTATAAAGATTTGATGAAGGAGTTGAAAGAGGCTGCTGAATCTGTGAATTTACAAGCAAATAATGTGTTCTCAAGTGGAGATAACTTGTTTAGAAGACCAATCGTTTTAAAACGTTTTGCTAATTCATTAAGATTAAAGATTGCTAACCGCGTGAAAAATGTTATTCCAGAAGCTCAGGCTCATATTAATGAGGCTATAGCAAGTGGAGTGATGGAATCAAACGATGATAACGTAATCCAAGTATTTCAAAATGATAAGATAAATCCTGCACCATTCTATACAGCAGCATTTATTGATAATCGTAATGACTTTGCACCGACGAATACATTTGTTGAATTATTGAAAGGAGAGACTAATGTTTTTGCAGGAAAAGTTGATCCACGTTTATTTAGAATGGTTGCTCCTAAAACTAATCTGAAAAAAGATGATGATGGTGTAGAAAATGAAGTAAGAGTATTATTTTATTCTGATCCTGAAGATACAAGTGCTCCAAGCGTTGAGGTTGGAAACTATGTTGATCGTGAAGCAAGTTTCTATACAGGATTCCCTATCGGATTACAAGATAACTTTACTGGATCACAAAGAGGAGCTGCTTCTCAATTTGGTGCAGCAGTTTATAAAGCTGATTATGGTGAAGTTTTAATGGAGTATGCTGAGGTTGCATTTTTAGTTTCTGAAAATAAAAACTGGGATGATGCAGAGTATAAAAAAGGAGTTTCTGCTTCTATGGCTCGTTGGGGTGTGGCTCAAGCTGATATTGATGCTTATGTAAACACATTACCTGCAGCAAGTGAAGAGACGGTTTTAACACAAAAGTACATTGCACTTTATTTACAACCTTACGAAGCTTGGGCAGAGTATAGAAGAACAAAGTATCCTAAAACGCTACTTTTACCAGGTCAATCTCATGATTTGATTGCTAAAGGGCCTAATGGAGAAACGTCTTATACTTTTGTACCTTTAGAAAACTTAACTGATTTACCAGAGAGAATTACTTATCCAAGTGATTTAGATCTTGTGAATAAAGCTAATAAAGATGCTGCTGCTGCTCGAATGGGTGGTGACAAAATGAATTCTAAATTAATATGGGCTAAAAATTAATTAGTCAAAATGAAATAAGAAAGCCATCTTCGGATGGCTTTTTTTATTTAATTAAAAAATAAAATTACCTTTGTCCAAATTTAGTTTGTATGCGAAAGTACTTAGGTGTTTTTCTGTTTCTATTCTGTTTTATAACTTCTTATGGGCAATTCCAAAACTTGGGAGAACAAAGTAGTTATCGTCCAGACGAAGAACAAGATAACAATGGTAAAAAAGAAATAGGGAGTCTAAGAAAGAAAGTCAAGAAAGACTCTGTTGCGCCTATTCGAGATTATAAAATCATTTCAATTAAAAATGATACAATTGCTGTTGACACTGCATTAAGTGTAAAGAAATATTATACGTTTAATTATTTAAGAAAAGATATTTTTGGCTTGTTGCCTTTTGCAAATGAAGGTCAAACTTATAATGTCTTAAAGTATAATTATAAGGAGAACAATGTACTTCCTGGTTTTGGTTTTGAAGCAAAACAATTTGCATACTTAGATGCGGATGATATTAACTATTATTCCTCTCCTACGCCATATACTGATTTGTATTATAGAAGTGTTATGAAACAAGGCCAAAACCTTGATGCATTTATTACTCTAAATACAAGTGAGAATTTAAATTTATTTGTAGGGTACAAAGGATTGAGATCTTTAGGAAAGTATATTAATCAATTGTCTTCTACAGGTAATTTTAGAATAGGGTCAAGTTATATTTCTCCAAATAAAAAATATTTGCTTAGAACGCACTTTACTTTCCAAGATATAATGAATCAAGAAAATGGAGGTATCCGAGATTTAGATTTATTTGAAGAGAGTAAGGCTCCATATAATAAACGTGAACGATTAAATGTTTATTTCCGCGATGTAGAAACTATGTTAAAAGGGAAACGCTTTTATCTTAATCACCAGTATCAGTTAAACAAGTCTTTTAAGAATGGTATATTATTGACTCATGAGTTTACTTATGAAGATAAATTCTTTGAGTATAAACAAGGAAATGTCAATAGTCAGTATGATGATAAAACAAGATTCGGAGATGCTTTTCAAAGTGAAATAAGTAATAAAACACGTTATTATAATTTATTTAATCGTGTTGGAGCTGCCTATCAATCTGATGTTGTTGGACGTTTTCAATTCTTTACAGACTTCTATAAATATCGCTATTATTATAAAAGTATAGCTCATATTGAAGAAGGTATTGTGCCTGATCAAATTGAAAAGAATATTAATATGATTGGGGGTAAGTATACTTATCACAAGAATAATTGGAAAGCAAATCTATTGTTGAGTACCTCTTTGGGAGATGATAATACAAGTAATATAGAAGCTGATGTTTTTTATAAATTATCTGACAATATTTCTTTTGATCTTGGATATCAAAAGTTGAATAGAATGGGTAATTTAAGTTACTATTTATATCAAAGTGACTATGTTGGATACAACTGGTATAAAGAGTTTAATAACGAAAAAATAAATCAATTTGATGCTACTATTAATACGCCTTGGGTTTCTATCTCAGGAAGCTATTCTGTATTAAAAGATAAATTGTATTTTTCAAATGATGCAACGGAGTATAATGATTTTGGAATTGCAAATCAATTGTTAGTTTCTCCTAAACAATATGGGAAAACAATAAACTATTTATCATTACAACTTTCAAAAGATATTCAAGTTGGTAAGTTTGGTTTAGACAATACTTTCTTATACCAAAAGGTAGATCAAGCAGACAATATTTTGAATGTTCCTGATTTTGTAACAAGAAATACATTGTATTACTCTGACGCTTTTTTTGATAAAGCATTAAAGTTTCAAACAGGTATTACTTTTAGTTACTTTACTAAATACTATGGAAATGATTACAACCCTTTGTTAGGAGATTTCTTTGTTCAGGATAAAGTAAAAATTGGTGGTTATCCAGTGTTTGACTTTTTTGTAAATATGAAAGTGCGTACAGCACGTATTTATTTAAAACTTGAACATTTTAATTCAAGTATGAGTGGGTATAATTACTACTCAGCACCAAATAATCCATATCGAGACTTTATGTTTAGATTTGGAATTGCTTGGAACTTCTTTACATAATTATTTCTTTACGTATTGGTAGTAAAAAAATACAAAAAAGGGACTTCATTTATGGAGTCCCTTTTTTTATTCGCTAAATAATACACCTGATATATTCCAGTAACTGAAACTTTTTCCTTCTGGTTTGCCCATTGGAATTTTGATTTGCAAGGTATGTGTCCCTTTTGGGATATCACCTAACGGAATCCAAATAGGTGGAGTAATAGTGCCAGGACACCAGTTTGATCTACTTAAATCAGATGAGGATAGTCCCGTCTCAAAATTACCTGAAGCGGGATTGTAATCTCTGTAAGAACCACAATCTTGTCGCCACGGTAAATAATCAAGAACTTTAGTGTTGTTTAAAAGGATTGTGTTTGGTTTAGGATTAAACTCATCTCCATTTGCCCAACCACCGTGACCTGTTGCAATGTAGCGTAAACGCACATTCTTCATGTCTGTTGTAGCTGTGAATTCTATTTTAAGACCTTCTGAACTTGAAAACATTGTAGGGTAGTTTTGCCCTGCCATCTCCATTACATTTGTTGTATTGAAAAGAGGCATCATATTAATTACCTCACTTTGTTTACTTCCGTTAGGGTGAATTGTTATATCTGCACTTATTTTATGACCTCCTTTGTCGTAGTTTCCAATATATACACCAATATACCATTCACTATTGCTTATAAGTGGAGCAAACTCTGTAATCTCTTGTCTGTAAAAAGCCTTCTCTTGCCATTGGTAATCTAATACTTCAATATGATTAAAACCTTTTACTCCAAAAGGAGTAAAGAATCGCATTAGCTCAATTGGAGGAGTATAGTTGTTTGTAGCAACGACTCCTTGATATTTATTAGAAGACTCTTTGTTTTGATAAACAGGTAAAATATCTAAGCCTCTTTCCAAAGCATCCATCAATGATATTTCATGATAATAAGGTATCAAAAATAGACTACCAGTTCTATCATAAGCATCACCGTTTGATTGTTCTGTAAGGTTTACAAATACTTGATCTGTATTATTTATTTTAGGGAATTTTACTTTAGTTACGAGAAGTGTTCCTTTAGCAAATCGTAGTAAGTTAGGTTTGTTTATTAGAGTGTCAGAATAATTAACAAGGTCATTTTCAAAAAGAGGAATTGTTTTGAATCTACTTTCCCATAATTTCTTTTGGTAAAGCTTTAGGTCTACCATTTCGCTTCCCTCTAATTTTAGATACGGATTGATATCTATAGAAAGGTTTTGAGTTATTTTCTTAGCGGTTATTTTATAAGTACCATTTCTGTCTATTTCCAATACAAGCCCTAAGTTAGCCCCTAATAATAATGGACTCCCTTTAGCTTTAATTACATCAGTATACCATAACGTATACTTGTTGGAGTTTATTTCTATTGTTGCTTTTTTACAAGTGTATCCTGCAATTTTTTTAGTTTCTCTACTCAGTAGAAAATTAGTATAGCTATTAGTTGCTGTTGTTTTGATTCTTGACTTTAAATCAAGTTGAGCAAGGGATAAGTATTCTTGCTTTTTAAAATCAATATAAGTTTGTTCGAACGGATAATTCTCAATACCTACATCAAGGTGCTTTTTCTGATATAAAAAAGCGTAATCTAAATTGCTAATAAGCATAAGTGGATTGTCTTGATTAACAATTTTATTATTTATAAAGCTTTCGTATTCAACTAATATATTTTGGTTAGGTTTTTGTGCAAATAAATTGAATGATAGACAAATAAATAGTATTTGAATAAAACTTAATTGTATTCTCATAATTAGAAGATGTTTGGAATAGTTTTATAAAAGTACCTAAAAGGAATTAGATTAACCATAATAGCCCTTTATTTTATGAAAGAAGCATTCCTTCACTATGTGTGGGCAAATCAACTTTTTAACTCAAATGAGTTGCGCACTGCTAATAATGAGAAGATAATAATATATTCAATAGGAATATTTACGGGATTAGATGGTCCTGATTTTTTTAATGCTAAACTAAAAATAGATGAGCAAGTTTGGGCAGGTAATGTAGAAATTCATAAATGTGCTTCAGAATGGTATGCGCATAATCACGAGAAAGACAATCGTTATAACAATGTTATTCTACACGTAGTTTGGGAGTATGATATGCCTGTTTTTAGGAAAGATGGAACAGAGATTCCTGTTTTGATTTTAGAGAACTATGTAAACGTTAAACTTGTAGAGAAAAGTAATCATTTATTGTTAGGTAGAAAGCCTTTAAAATGTGAGGAATTTATTAAAGAGATTGATGCTTTGAGTTGGATGTCTTGGCGAGATAGATTGTTTATTGAACGGTTAGAGTATAAAGCAAAACCGATAGAGTTGTTGTTAGCAGAGACGAATTATCATTGGGAGCAAGTATTCTTTTGTTTTTTAGCGAGAAGTTTTGGTTTAAATTCTAATGGAGAGGTTTTTTTTGATGCAATGCGTCAATTGCCTGTGACTATAGTATACAAACAAGCTAATTCATTAATACAAATAGAGGCATTGTTTTTTGGTGTGGTTGGTTTATTGCATACAGGTGATGAGGTTGATGATGAGTATGTAAAGCAGTTAAGAAGTGAATGGCAATTTCTAAAGTATAAACATAATTTAAAAGAAAGACCAAGTGGTGAACTTCAGTTTTTTCAATTGCGCCCTCAAAACTTCCCTACTATTCGATTAGCACAATTAGCAAGTTGGTATTATCACCATAAGAGGGTTATTACGCAGATTTTAGAAGTCACTAATATAGAAGAATTATACCGTTACTTTAATGTTGAGATAAGTGATTATTGGCAGAATCATTATGTTTTGAATAAGGAAAGTAAAAGACAGGTAAAGCGGATGACAAGAAGTTTTATAGATCTATTAATAGTAAATGTAATTCTTCCTATGCAGATAGTATATAAGCGGAGTAAAAATATAGAAGATTATGATTTAGCTGAAATAATAGAGATAGGTATGAATATACAGGCTGAGCAAAATAGCATTGTAAGTTTGTTTGTAAAGAATAATATAAAAGTAGAAAATATTGTTGACAGTCAAGCGCTTGTTCATTTGAAGAAAAAGTATTGCGACGAGGGGAGGTGTTTAGAATGTATTGTTGGAAAGAGGTATTTGAAACAATAATTTGTATTTTTGATAAATAATTTAAAAAATAGATATGATAACCAACTTACGTCACTTTTTTGAAAGATATGGATTTAAAGTTTCTACGCGTGTTGCAGATAGACTTGGAATGAGGGCCACAAGTGTTAGATTGTTTTTTATATATCTTTCTTTTTTTACATTAGGTTTAGCTTTTGCATTATATGTTACATTAGCATTCTTCGCTAAAATAAAGGACTTTTTTTACACTAAGAGAACATCCGTTTTTGATTTGTAAAAGATATTTGATTAGTGTATTTTTTTGACAGATAGAATGATTAACTTTCTGTAAAAAGAAACCTATGTTATCTTCTGTCAAACAAAAGTTTTACTATTATTCTAAATCTCAAAAAAGAGGACTAATAATATTGATTGTTTTATTGGTTATTATTCAAAGTAGTTTATTGGTTTTATTCTTGTCTATTAAGAGAAGTGGCAATAGACAAGATGCTACCTTTATTTCATCATCTTATCAATCTAAAGTTCTATTGATAGATAGTTTATATCAATTACAAAGCTTTAAACAAGATACTATATACCCTTTTAATCCTAACTTTATTAGTGATTATAAGGGTTTTTTATTTGGAATGACTAAGGAAGAGATAGATAGATTACATCAGTTTCGAGATAAAAATTTATATGTAAACTCAGTACGGGAGTTTCAGAATGTTACACAGGTATCAGGTGAGTGGTTAGAAAAATATAGTCCTTATTTTAAATTTCCTAAATGGGTTAATCAACAGAAAGGGGAATTAAAGTATGAGAAAAAAGGGGATACTAAAAAGGATAGAGAAGAGATTATTGAGCCAATTTGTATTAATTCTGCTACTAATGATGATTTACAAAAAGTAAGAGGAATTGGTCCTGCCTATGCAGATAGGATATTAAAAGAGAGAGCACGCTTAGGAGGATTTGTGTCAATTGAACAGTTAAAATTTGTAAAAGGTATACCAGAGGAGACAGTGGTAGAATTATCAAAATATTTCATATTAAAGACCTCTCCGGCATACACTTTATTGAATATAAATGAAGCTACAATTAATCAAATCAAAGAATTACCTTATATGAATTACTTTATAGCAAGGGAAGTTGTAAAGTATAGGAGTATGAATGGAGATTTTGTTAATAAACAGGATTTAGTGAAAATTGAGAAATTCCCTATTGACAAAGTAGATATAATTAGTTTATATTTGAAATTCACGAATTAAAACTATCAACTATGAATTTTGAATACAACGAAACTCAAGCAATGATTGCGCAATCAATCAGAGATTTTGCAGAACAACATATTCGTCCAAATATTATGGAATGGGACGAAGCACAAATATTCCCAGTAGACTTGTTTAAGAAATTAGGGGAAATGGGATTTATGGGTGTACTTGTACCAGAAGAATATGGAGGGTCTGGACTTGGGTATCATGAATATATCACGGTAGTTGAAGAGATTTCAAAAGTAGATTCATCAATCGGATTATCTGTAGCGGCGCATAATTCATTATGTACAAATCACATCTTAACTTTTGCCAATGAAGAACAAAAGAAAAGATGGATTCCAAAGTTAGCAACAGGAGAATGGATTGGTGCTTGGGGATTGACAGAACACAATACGGGTTCTGATGCAGGAGGTATGAGTACAACTGCAGTAAAAGATGGAGATCATTGGGTATTAAATGGAGCAAAAAACTTCATTACACACGCAATTTCTGGTAACGTAGCTGTAGTAATTGTACGTACAGGAGAAAAAGGAGATTCACACGGTATGACAGCATTTGTTGTTGAGAAAGGAACTCCAGGTTTTTCAAGCGGTAAAAAAGAGAACAAATTAGGTATGCGTGCTTCAGAAACAGCAGAGCTTATCTTTGATAATTGTCGCGTACCAGATGCTAACCGTTTAGGTGAAGTAGGAGAAGGGTTTATCCAAGCAATGAAAGTATTGGATGGTGGACGTATCTCTATTGGTGCTTTATCTTTAGGTATTGCTAAAGGAGCTTATGAAGCTGCTTTAAAATACTCAAAAGAAAGAGTTCAATTTGGTAAACCTATTAGCTCATTCCAAGCGATTGGATTCAAATTAGCTGATATGGCTACAGAGATTGAAGCTTCTGAGTTATTATTACACAAAGCTGCATTCTTAAAGAATAACAACAAGCCTGTTACTAAATTAGGAGCAATGGCTAAGATGTATGCATCTGAAGTATGTGTGAAAGTTTCTAACGAAGCAGTACAAATTCACGGAGGATACGGTTATACAAAAGACTTCCCAGTTGAGAAGTTCTACCGTGATTCTAAATTATGTACTATTGGTGAGGGAACTACAGAGATTCAAAAATTAGTAATCTCTCGTAATATCTTAAAAGACTAAGTTTATTTTAAACAGCATAAAAAAAGGGAAGCTAATTAGCTTCCCTTTTTTTATGCTGTTTATCGTGAAATGTTGTTACCATTAAACTAAGTGCTCCATCTCCTACAATGTTGCAAGCAGTACCAAAACTATCTTGTAGTGCAAAAATGGTCAGTGTTAAGGCTATTCCTGCATCGTCAAATCCTAATAATTGAGTAATTAACCCGAGAGAAGCCATTAACGCACCTCCTGGTACTCCAGGTGCCCCTAAAGCAAATATTCCTAATAATACTATAAATAGAATTAGTGTAGTTACATCTGGTAGATGGCCGTATAAAACTAAGGAAACTGTCATTACAAAGAATGTTTCTGTTATCATAGCTCCACATAAGTGAATGTTAGAAAAGAAAGGTATTGTAAAGTTAGATACCTCAGGTTTCAATATTTTACTTTTGTGAGCAGATTGTAATGCAACCCCTAAACTGGCCGCAGATGACATTGTTCCTAATGCTGTTAAGTAAGTAGGGCCATAATGCTTTAATACTTCCCAAGGATTTTTACGCGCATATAAGCCTGCTATAGTATATAAGATCGCAATCCAAACAACGTGAGCAACAATAACAATAGCAATTACTTTGATAAAAACAGGTAACTGTGATTGTATTGAGCCTCTATAGCTAAGTAATGCAAAGTTACAGGCGATGTATAGGGGGAGAAGTGGAACAAGAACTCTATTTACAAGTAAAAGAACGATTTCTCTAAAGTGATCAAAGGCTTTTTCTAATTCTTTAGACTGTATCCATAAAATTCCTAAACCAAGCATCAAGGCTAATACCAAAGAAGTCATTACATCGAATATAGGAGGAATGTCTAATTTGAAAAGCATAGCAGGTAATTCATTTAATGTAGAAGTAGATTTAGGAACATCTATCCATGGAAGTATATTATATCCTAAAGAAGCACTAAATAATCCGGCTCCTACGCTTGAAGCGTAAGCAATGATTAATGAAAATCCGATAATGATCGAAGAGTTTTGATCTAATTTAGCAATAGAGGAAACAATAAAACCTAAAATGATTAAGGGGACTAAGAATAAGATTAGCTGGCCTAATATATGTTTTGCTGAAAGAATTATTTGCAGTAATCCATCCGTTAGATAAGGACCTACAATAAGTCCTAATACAACGCCAGTTAATAATCTGAATATGGTATTGTTTAAAAGTTTTTTAATCATTTTATGTCTATTGTAAACCACATAGTAATTTATAGAGACTATGCTGTTTGTTTATTATCACTATATTTTGTTACCATTAAACTAAGTGCCCCATCACCTGCGATATTACAAGCGGTACCAAAGCTATCTTGTAATGCAAAAATAGTCAATGTTAAAGCAATCCCTGCATCATCAAAACCTAAAACAGAAGCGATGATTCCTAATGAAGCCATTACTGTTCCTCCCGGTACACCAGGAGCTCCAATTGCAAATATTCCAAGAAGTACAATAAATAAAATCATTGTACCAATATCAGGTACTGAGCCATATAATACTTGAGATACTGTCATTACAAAGAAAACCTCAGTAAGAACAGAACCACATAAGTGAATATTTGAAAAGAATGGAATAGTAAAGTTAGTGATTTCTGGTTTTAGAACTTTGCTTTTATGGGCAGATTGTAAAGCCATACCTAAAGAAGCCGCAGACGACATTGTTCCTACTGCTGTTAAATAAGCAGGTGGATAATGTTTGATAACTTCCCATGGATTTTGTTTAGAATAGATTCCTGCGATAGTGTATAGAAATGCTAACCACACAAAATGCGCTATAATTACAATAATAATTACTGTTAAAAATACAGGAAGCTGTGATTGAATAGAACCTTCATAACTTAATAGGGCAAAGTTTGCCATAATATAAAAAGGTAAAATAGGAACAAGTACTCTATTTACCAATAGGAGTACAATATCTTTAAAATGATCGAAAGCTTTTTCTAACGGTTTTGATTGAGTCCATAAAATTCCAATACCAATCATAAGTGCTAATGTTAGAGAAGTCATAACTCCAAAAACAGGAGGGATGTCTAATTTGAAAAGCATAGCAGGTAATTCTTTTAAGCTATTCGCTTTATTAGCTATTTCTAAATGAGGGATAATGTTGAATCCTAAAGCCGAGCTAAAGAATCCGGCACCTATGCTCGATAGATAAGCAATAACGATGGAGAATCCAATTACCTTAGTCGAATTAGTATTAAGTTTTGTAATTGATGAAACAACAAAACCTAAGATAATTAATGGCACTAAGAATAAGATAATTTGTCCCAGTACGTGGCGAGAAGATAAGATTACTTGAAGTAAACCATCTGTTAAGTAAGGGCCAATGATTAAGCCAACTATTACTCCTAAAAGTAATCTTACAATTGTATTGTTAAGTAATTTTTTCATTTAAATTTTAAAGTGTTTTATTTTAACGGGGAGTTTCTAATTAATTGCAAAAATAAGTATTGTATCTTTTTTATAGGTAGTAGATAATGAAAATACCATATATATGGTAGAAAACGAAATTTTGTTAATCCATAAAGAGAGATCATAATTTACTGTGATTGAGAGTTATGGTTTGTGATAGGGAAAGAATAAGGTTATTTATAAACAAAAGTATTTTTTATTTGAATGTGCATCCTTGGAGTTTTATTGTTTTGATGAGGTGAATTTGTTTCAAAAGTTAGTGTCATAATACTATTCTTCTTTTGGGTGTTCCCATAGTGCTCCCATAGTGTTCCCATAGTGTAACCATAAAAAGTATGGTGTTTTATGGGTACACTATGGGAGCATTAAGTTTATATTATGGTATCATACAGTATCATATAAGAATGAGATACGTATTGGCTTACTATAGTTATACAGTTATAGTTGATAATCCTATTTTGTACTGTACACTTATTTCAGTAATCCTATTATTGCTGTACAAGTTCTGTTTTCTATTTTTTTGACTTGCGTCATTGCTTTTTTTCATATTTAACTGTTTTAAAAACTTTACAGTTTTTCAGGAGAGGTCAATACAGTTTTTATGAGAAGGTTCCTTTTAGGAGTATTCAAATTATAAATACTCCAATTTTATTTTAAAGTAAATGGTTTTTGGTTTAGGATAGATTGATAACGGTTAAGGCGGTTTTTTAAACAGCTCATGCTTAAAAAATTGATTCCCCTTTAAGAATGGGATTATTTTGAAATAAAAATCATGATAAAACAGTTGGTCTTATTGTTATTGCCATTAGTAATGTCTGCACAAGTAGTAGAAATAAGGGGTATTGTAGTTAATGAAAAAAAAGTACCTATTCACGGGGTTAATGTATTTCTTGAAGGAACTTATGACGGGGCATTGTCTAATCAAAAAGGAGAGTTTGTTTTTCAAACAGAAAAGGAAAGTATAGAAGGCTTGCTTCAATTTAGGCATGCCTTGTATTTAGATAATAGTACGGTGGTAAATCTTTCGGATGATACGAAAGAAATATATGTGCTGTTTTCTAAAAACAATGTATTAGAGAATATACAAATTCAGGTAGGTGGTATAAAAGCCTTAGGGCGTGATAAGGTTACTGCATTTACTTCACTCGATGCTGTTACTACTGCGGGGAGTCCAGGTGATATAATGGCTATTATGAGCACAATGCCAGGTGCTCAAGTGAATAGTGAAGATGGCAGGTTAATGATTCGTGGAGGTAGGGCTGAAGAAACGGGCATTTTTGTCAATGGATTACGAGTAAGGCAACCTTATACTTTCTCGACAGGCGATTTTCCTGTACGAAGCAAGTATTCTCCTTTTTTATTTAAAGGAATGTCTTTTTCTACTGGAGCATATTCTGCAGAATATGGAAATGCTCTTTCGGGAATTTTAGAATTGAATACGAGTGATGATATTGAAAACAATAGAACGGACTTGTCCTTGTCTTCTGTAGGATTGAGTTTAGCAAAGAGCCATCAGTGGAATAAAAATTCTTTAGCGGTTAGCTTAGGGTATTTAGATTTGCGCCCTTATATGAGTATTATTCCACAGAAGTTTGATATGATTAGGCCATATAAGGGTTTGTCAGGAGAGATAAGCTTTAAAAGGGAATTGAAAAAAGGGATTTATAAGTTATATGCATCTATGGACTTATCGAAGACTCAATTTGCAAAAGAGAATAATTTTAATCAGGACATAGATTCAATTGGTTTTACAGGAAAGAATCTTTACTTGAATAGCCATTATAGTACTAAATTAAATCCATTTCTAAAACTTGAAATAGGAACGGGGTTTGGTTATACAGAACTAAAGAATAACTATAGGGATCTCGTTCATCAAGAAAACGGTTGGGATTTACATCAAAAAGTAAAGTTGTACTATAAGTGGAGTAATAAAATTGGGTTTAATGTTGGAATTGAAGGTTTTTTAGAACAAGCAAGTAATGAAGACTCTAATGTAAATAAAACGCGAGAATTTAATACTGTCAATAATACTTATGCTGCTTTTATAGAAAACACCTGGTCGCTTTCATCACGTTTTTCTTTAAGAAGCGGTATTCGTACTAATTGGAATAATCAAGTAAATGAATTCGTCATAGAACCACGGTTTGCCTTTGCTTATCAAATGACGAATAATGCACAGGTGTCTTTGGCTTATGGGAAATTCAATCAAACTAATGATTTGCAGTATTTAAGGTCTATTTCGAAGCCCGACTGGCTTAAGTCTACCCACTATGCTATAAACTATACTTACAACAAAAATAAACAAACGTTTCGTGCTGAGGTGTTTTATAAAAAGTATGCAAATCTTATGCAGTACCATGGTACACTTGATAATATCAAAATAGCAAATACTGGAAGTGGTTATGCAAAAGGAATAGATGTTTTTTGGAAAGATGACAAGTCTATTAAAAATGTTACTTATTGGATTAGTTATTCGTTTTTAGATTCAGAACGAAGGGAGTTTTATTGGGATAAACAGATACAGCCAAGTTATGTGGCTAAGCACAATGTATCGTTTGTTTTAAAATATTGGATTGATGATTGGAAATCAATGGTTGGTATTACCAATACATTTACGACTGGTAGGAGGTTTTATAATCCTTATGAATTAGACTATATACAGCATAAAGCAAATGATGTAAATAAGCTCAGTTTGAGTTGGTCTTATTTGCTATCAAGCCAAAAGATATTATTTTTTTCTGTAGAAAATATATTTGGACAAGATCCTGTTTACGCATATGAATTTTCATCTCAGTATCCATCTGTTCAGCCTGTAGGGATAACATCTGCTGCAAAGCGATTCGTATTCGTAGGATTCTTCTGGACAATTAGTAGTAATAAAAAAATAAATCAATTGGACAATCTGTAATTGCAATTCAAACATTGATATCAACAGTTGGTACATCTTCTTTTTTCTTGCAGTGTAGATGTCAATAGTTTTACTGTATTAATAAAAATAAAAATATGAAAAAATGGATCACAGTTGGCTTACTGCTTGTAGGATTAGTAGTCAACGCACAGGGTAAGTATAGTGCTGCGATGGACAAAGCATTTGGTGAATGGAAACAAGGGAATACTAAAGAAGCTGTAGCGATGTTTGAACGAATAGCTACTACAGAAAAGGATAACTGGATTCCATTTTACTATCAAGTATTTATTCAAGTAACGGAAGGTTTTAATATTAAAGATGCAGAGGAAAAAGAAAAAGTAGTAAAACAAAACGCTATGTTGATTGAAACTCAAGTGGAAAAAAAGAAAGTGCTGAGTGGTTAATTTTAGATGCTTTGAATATGACATTGGATATTACAACTGATCCTATGAGTAAGGGAATGACTCTGTCAAGTAAAGTAAATGCTCTATATGACAAAGCCTTGTTGCTCGAGCCGAACAATCCAAGGGC
Source organism: Myroides phaeus (assembly GCF_009799805.1). Classification (NCBI taxonomy): domain Bacteria; kingdom Pseudomonadati; phylum Bacteroidota; class Flavobacteriia; order Flavobacteriales; family Flavobacteriaceae; genus Myroides; species Myroides phaeus. The sequence goes on along the minus strand of NZ_CP047050.1, from coordinate 495,459 downwards.
CTTATTTCAGAAAGCAAACTTTAATCTGCAATCTGCTAAATTTACAGGAATAGATACTGCTCCTTATTGTGAGTTAGTTAATCGTGCTGTAAAGAATTTTGACAGTCTAACTTCAGAGGAACCCTTTTATCCAAGTTGGGGAAATGAACAAGCTATAAAAGTAAAAGAAGCTTGTGGGAAGTGAAGTGTAAGTATTATATCAAAAAAAATTAATATTTCTTTGAGGTGTATTTGCTAATTTAGAGGAGACACTCAAGTTGCGAAAACATCTGCTTTAAGGATCAGTATTGTTAAGGTGCTTATAGTACCGTCTACCTAATAATTAGCAATATATTGTTGAATAAAAAAAATTAGAAAATTTTGAAAGGAATAAAGAATAACCAAGGGGTATCCCTTGGAAAGCACTTACTAATTGCTTTTTGTGTAAGTCTGTGTATTAGTGTTTTTCTTGCTTACATTTTTTATAGTCAAAGTAATAAGGTAACTTCATTCAGTCCCTATTTGTTTTCTACAAATACATTGTTAGGGGTGATATTAAGTTTTGCGATTTATATGACAAATTATGCAGTCGTAAGTTTATTTGATAAAGTATTTTTTCAAAATAAAAAAAAGCAGTTTTGGCAGAGACAAGTTGTTTTTGTTCTTAGTGGGATAACTGTTTCTATTATTTCCTATTATGTTTTTTTGGCACTTTTATTAAAATTGTTTTACAAAGTTAGTTTTATAGATTTTTTCACCTCTGAGCGATTCACTTTTTTGAATTTTCTATATATTATCTTAATCTCTATATTTGTTTTGTTGACGGTATTGGCATTTATCTTATATGATAGAATAAAGAATTTGGCAATTAGAAATGAGCAAATAGAAGTAGCTCTTAAGCAGGCTGAGATTAATAGTTTGAAAGAACAACTTTCTCCTCATTTTTTATTTAATAACTTAAATGTACTTATCAGTATTATACAGGAAGACCCACAGAAGGCAGAGCAATTTGCGCGATCTTTTACAAATATTTATCGCTATGTACTTGAACAAATCGAAAATAGTAAGACTACAGTAGGAGAGGAAATGAGATTTGCTCGTGATTATATGTATTTGATGAATGTTCGTTATGAAAATGCTATAGATTTTGTGGTATCTAAAGAAGTTGAAAGCTTCTATAATTATTCAATGCCTGCTTTAGCAATGCAAACTATTTTAGAAAATATTATAAAACATAATGCAATACCCACACAAGGCAAATTAAACGTTAGTATTAGTATAGTAGATAACGAGTTTTTAGTAATTAAGAATGATAAGCTGAGTAAGGTTGAGGACACCTATTCAAGTAAATTAGGATTGAGGAATTTAAAATCACGCTATGCTTTAGAGTATGATAAAGAAGTTTTAGTAGAAAATAGTGAGAAATATTTTATGATTAAGTTACCTATTGAAATGTTGTGAATATGAGAATTGTTATCATAGAAGATGAAAAACCAGCAGCAAGATTGTTGGTTAGAATATTGGAGGAGTTGGGATACAAAGTAGAACAAGTACTTTATTCTGTAGTTGATGCTATCCAGTGGTTCTCAAAAAATAGTGAGCCTGATTTGATATTAGCAGATGTACAGTTATCAGATGGGGTATCATTTGATGTTTTTGATATAGTAGAAATTAAATGCCCTATTGTGTTTGTAACAGCTTATGATCAATATGCCTTGAAAGCTTTTAAACTCAATAGTATTGATTATTTATTAAAACCAATTGAAAAGGAAGATTTAAAGAGTGCAATTAATAAGCTTCTTACAAGAGGTTTGAATACTATTGCAGGATTGTCAGAAATAAAAAATTACTTTCAAAATGATAACTATATAAAAAGATTTGTAATTAAATTGGGCATGCAAATTAAATTAGTTGCAATTGAAGATGTGGTTTGTGTGTTTCGAGAAGATAGAGGTATTTATATTCATACAAATGAAGGGCGTTCATATTTATTAGATGATTCTTCTATTGAGAATGTCGTTGAAACTCTTGATCCGAAGGTGTTTTATCGTGTAAATCGCAAAGAGGTAGTTGCTTTAAGTTTTATAAAAGAGATTCTGCAACTATCAACATCAAGACTCAAAATCGTGTTAGAATCATATAAAGAAGAAGTGATTGTAAGTAGGGAGCGAGTAATTGAATTTAAAGTTTGGCTAACAAATAATTAAAAAAGGTGTTTTTTTTATTGTGCTGTTTAAAAAAAGGATTACTTTTGCACCACAAACGAGAGGAGGTGTATGAAAACATGTTGATCATTCCAATTAAAGATGGAGAAAATATTGATAGAGCACTTAAGCGCTACAAAAGAAAATTTGACAGAACTGGGACATTACGTCAGTTAAGATCTCGTCAACACTTCTCAAAACCATCTGTTTTAAAAAGAGACAAAATGCAGAAAGCTGCATACGTTCAACACTTACGTGATTCAGTAGAAATCTAGTAATGTGAACAAATTTATACTAAACCGTTATAATAAAGTACTAACTTTGTTGTAACGGTTTTTTTATGGATAAAAATTTAGAAAGATTTATCGAGTATTTGTATAAAGAGAAAAATTATTCTGCTGAAACAATTAAGGCTTATGAATATGATATAGTTACTTATGTGGATTTTTTAGCATTGAAAGATTTAGATTATTTGACTGTTAAGTATGATGGTGTGCGATTGTGGATAGTAGAATTATCTGAGCAGGGAGTTAGTAATCGTTCGATTAATAGAAAAATGAGCTCGTTACGTTCTTATTACAAGTTTTTGCAAAAAATAGAAGAAGTAGAGGTTAGTCCTTTGCAACTTCATCGTTCGTTGAAAGTAGAGAAGAAACTTCAATTACCTTTTTCTGTAAATGAAATTGATGCAGTGAGAGAGATGTTAGATGGGTTAGAGGATTTTAACTCGATTAGAGATTTACTAATTGTAGAAATGCTTTATTGTTTAGGTTTACGTAGAGCAGAGTTGGTAGCATTGAAAATAAGTGATGTGGATTTTTATCAGCATCAAGTTAAAGTTCTTGGAAAGGGAGATAAAGTCCGTGTTATACCTATGGTTCAGGTAGTTGAGAAAATACTAAAAAAATATATTAGTGTTAGAGGCTTGGTTATGAGTAATATGGCTAAAAACGACAGTTTGTTGGTTAATGAAAAAGGTAACAAAATCAATGAAATGTTTGTTTATCGGGTTATAAATCGCTACTTTAGTAATGCAACAACGAAGGAGAAGAAAAGTCCACACGTGTTGCGACATTCATTTGCTACACATTTATTAGAGAATGGAGCAGATATCAATTCGATAAAGGAGTTGATGGGGCACGAGAGTTTGGGAACAACGCAAGGTTATGCGCAAATAAACTTGAAAGAGTTGAAAAAAGTTTACCAAGGGGCTCATCCTCGAATGAAGAAAAAGTAAAATTAACCATTTAATTAGTTATTTATGAAAGTTAACATTCAAGCCATTAATTTTAATGTAGATCGAAAATTAGTAGATTTTGTAAATGAGCGTTTATCTAAACTTGAAAAGTTTTATGATAAGGTAATTTCAGTAGATGTGTTTTTGAAATTAGAAAATACCAATGAGAAAGAAAACAAAGTAGCAGAGATGAAATTACTGGTACCAGGAGATGAAATGGTTGTTAAGAAAACTTGCAAGAGTTTTGAAGAGAGTGTGGATGCAGGAACCGATGCCTTAGAGCGTTTAGTTGTGAAATTCAAGGAGAAAACGAAATCACATTAATGTAAAAAAATAAGTAAATTGTTTTTTTTAATCAATAAAATATATACATTTGCAGTCCGTTAGAAATAGCGGACTTTTTCTATTGAGAAGAAAAAGCCGGTGTAGCTCAGCTGGCTAGAGCAGCTGATTTGTAATCAGCAGGTCGTGGGTTCGAGTCCCTCCACTGGCTCAAAAGAAAAAAAATCAAACAAAATGTTTGAGGGGAGATACTCAAGCGGCCAACGAGGACGGACTGTAAATCCGTTGGGTAACCTTCGCAGGTTCGAATCCTGCTCTCCCCACAGAAATAAGAGGCATTAGCCGGTGTAGCTCAGGGGTAGAGTGCTTCCTTGGTAAGGAAGAGGTCACGGGTTCAAATCCCGTCATTGGCTCAGGTTTTTTTATTATATTTGAACACTAATTATATAACTAAGATTAAATTATTAAATCATGGCAAAGGAAACTTTTGACCGTTCGAAACCGCACTTAAACATCGGTACTATCGGACACGTGGATCACGGTAAAACTACTACTACTGCTGCTATTACTAAAGTTTTAGCTGAAGCAGGATTTTCAGAAGCTCGTTCGTTTGATTCAATTGATAACGCACCAGAAGAAAAAGAGCGTGGTATTACAATTAATACTTCTCACGTTGAATACCAAACAGCTAATCGTCACTACGCGCACGTAGACTGTCCAGGTCACGCGGATTACGTTAAGAACATGGTAACTGGAGCAGCGCAAATGGATGGAGCAATTTTAGTAGTTGCTGCAACTGATGGTCCAATGCCACAAACTCGTGAGCACATCTTATTAGGACGCCAAGTTGGTATTCCAAGAATTGTTGTATTCATGAACAAAGTTGACTTAGTAGATGACGCTGAGTTATTAGAGCTTGTTGAAATGGAAATTAGAGATTTATTATCTTTCTACCAATACGACGGTGATAATGGACCAGTAGTTAAAGGATCTGCTTTAGGAGCTTTAAACGGAGAGCAAAAATGGGTTGATGCATTATTAGAATTAATGGAAGAAGTTGACAAATGGATCGAAGAGCCAGTACGTGACAACGAAAAACCATTCTTAATGCCAGTAGAAGACGTATTTACAATTACAGGACGTGGAACTGTTGCTACAGGACGTATCGAAACTGGAGTTGCTAATACAGGAGATGCTGTTGAAATCATCGGTATGGGAGCTGACAAATTAACTTCTACTATTACAGGAGTTGAGATGTTCCGTAAAATCTTAGACCGTGGAGAAGCTGGAGATAACGTAGGTTTATTATTGAGAGGTATTGACAAAACTGATATCCGTCGTGGTATGGTTATTTGTAAACCAGGTTCAGTTAAACCACACGCTAAATTCAAAGCTGAGGTTTATATCTTGAAAAAAGAAGAAGGTGGACGTCACACTCCATTCCACAATAACTACCGTCCTCAATTCTACGTTCGTACAACTGACGTAACTGGAACAATCCAATTACCAGAAGGAACTGAGATGGTTATGCCTGGAGATAACTTAACTATCACTGTTGAGTTATTAAGCCCAATCGCATTATCAGTAGGTTTACGTTTCGCTATCCGTGAAGGAGGTAGAACAGTAGGTGCTGGTCAGGTTACTGAAATTATTGACTAATCTTTCTGAGATTAAACATAAATTAGAAAGTCAGTGGTTTAGGCCACTGACTTTTATTAACAAACGGGTGTAGTTCAAGGGTAGAATAGCGGTCTCCAAAACCGTTGATGGGGGTTCGAATCCCTCCACCCGTGCAAAAACAATATAATCATGGCAAAAGTTTTTAATTACATATCAGAGGCTTTTACGGAGTTAAAAAGTAATGTTACTTGGTCTCCGTGGTCAGATGTTCAACGATACACTATAATTGTTGCTGTCTTTGCTATCTTATTTTCCCTTGCAACTTGGGGAGTAGATTCAGGGTTTGGTAAAGTTTTAGGAGTGTTTTATAGTTGGGCGAGAGCATAAGGAAATAAAAAAAATATTATGGCTGATACAAGTGTCAAAAAATGGTATGTGGTTCGTGCGGTAAGTGGACAAGAGAATAAGGTTAAAAATTATATTGAATCTGAAATCTCTCGCTTAGGTTTAGCTGATTACTTATCACAAGTTTTAGTACCAACTGAGAAAGTTGTTACAATTAATAAAGATGGTAAAAAGAAAACTACAGATCGTGTTTACTTCCCAGGCTATGTAATGATTGAAGCAAGTTTGACAGGTGAGGTTCCTCACGTTATTAAATCAATCAATGGAGTTATCGGTTTCTTAGGTGAGACCAGAGGTGGAGAACCAGTTCCATTGAGAGAATCAGAAGTAAACAGAATGTTAGGTAGAGTTGATGAGTTAGCTGTTAAAGTTGACAAAGGAGCAATCCCTTACACTGTTGGTGAGTCTGTTAAAGTTACAGATGGACCATTTAATGGATTTGATGGTACAATCGAAAACATTAATGAAGAGAAACGCAAGCTTGAAGTAATGGTTAAGATTTTCGGAAGAAAAACACCATTGGAGTTAAGCTTTACGCAAGTAGAAAAATTATAATGTTACATACATACACATCTTGCTTCCAATTGAGATGTGCCAAATTTTTTAAGAAATGGCAAAAGAAATTAGTAAAGTAGTTAAACTACAAGTTAAGGGAGGTGCTGCGAATCCTTCGCCACCGGTTGGACCTGCTTTGGGGGCTGCTGGAGTTAACATCATGGAGTTCTGTAAACAATTCAATGCAAGAACACAAGATAAACCCGGTAAAGTTTTACCAGTACAAATTACTGTGTACAAAGACAAATCATTTGACTTTGTTGTTAAGACGCCACCTGCTGCTGTTCAATTATTAGAGGCTGCGAAAGTGAAAACTGGATCTGGTGAGCCTAATAGAAAAAAAGTAGCAAGCGTTACTTGGGAACAAGTACGTGCTATTGCGGAAGACAAAATGCCTGATTTAAATGCATTTACTGTTGAAGCGGCTATGAGTATGATAGCTGGTACTGCAAGATCTATGGGAATAACAGTAACAGGAAATGCTCCTTTTTAATTGTAAAAGAAAGAAGAAATGGCAAAATTAACGAAAAAGCAAAAAGAAGCTGCTGCAAAAATTGAAAAGAATACTTTATATTCTTTGAAAAGTGCATCTGTATTATTAAAAGAAGTTGCTTCTGCAAAATTTGACGAATCTGTAGATATCGCTGTACGTTTAGGTGTAGACCCTCGTAAAGCAAATCAAATGGTGCGTGGTGTAGTTACTTTACCTCACGGTACAGGTAAAGATGTTAGAGTGTTAGCATTAGTTACTCCTGATAAAGAAGCTGAAGCTAAAGCTGCTGGTGCTGACTATGTTGGACTAGATGAGTACCTTCAAAAAATTAAAGACGGTTGGACAGATGTTGATGTTATCATCACTATGCCTGCTGTTATGGGTAAATTAGGTCCTTTAGGTCGTATTTTAGGACCAAGAGGTTTAATGCCAAACCCTAAGACAGGTACAGTTACTATGGACGTAGCGAAAGCTGTTCAAGAAGTAAAAGCTGGTAAAATCGATTTTAAAGTTGATAAAACTGGAATTGTTCACGCTTCTGTTGGTAAAGTGTCTTTTGATGCTGATAAAATTACTGAGAACGCGGCTGAACTTATTCAAACATTAATCAAATTAAAACCAACTGCAGCTAAGGGTACTTATATCAAGTCTATTCATATATCTAGTACTATGAGCCCTGCTATTGCTTTAGATCCTAAAGCAGTATAATTGGTAAATAAAAAATTTCACGTATGACTAGAGAACAAAAAGCAGTAGCGATTGAAGAGTTAAAAGCTAAATTAGCTGAATCAAACATCTTCTATATCACTGATATATCAGGACTTAATGCGGAAGTTACTTCAAACTTTAGAAAAGCTTGTAACAAAGCTGGAATTAAATTAGAAGTAGTTAAAAACACTTTGCTTGCAAAAGCAATGGAGTCTTCTGACAGAGGTTATGAGGAGTTACCTTCTATCTTAAAAGGAAATAGTGCTATTATGTTTGCTGATGTTGCTAACGCACCAGCTAAAGTTATTAAAGAGTTCAGAAAGAAAGCTGAGAAACCAGCTATCAAAGGAGCTTACATCATGGAAGAAGTGTATGTAGGTGAGAACTTATTAGAGACATTAGTAGCTATTAAATCTAAAGAAGAAGTTATTGGAGAAATCATTGGATTACTTCAATCTCCAGCTCAAAGAGTTATTTCAGCTCTTAAAAACCAATTTAAAGACGAAGAATAGTCCTTGTACTACACTAAGTTTTTAAATGTTCAAGATGAACGCACATTAATAAATTATATTTTTACAAATCATTAAAAGATAGAAAAATGGCAGATTTGAAACAATTCGCAGAACAATTAGTTAACTTAACAGTTAAAGAAGTTAACGAATTAGCAACTATATTAAAAGACGAGTACGGAATCGAACCAGCTGCTGCTGCTGTAGTAGTTGCAGGTGGTGCTGAAGGTGGTGCTGCTGAAGAGCAAACTGAATTCACAGTTGTATTAAAAGAAGCTGGTGCTTCTAAATTAGCTGTAGTTAAAGCTGTTAAAGAATTAACAGGTTTAGGATTAAAAGAAGCTAAAGATATCGTTGACTCAACTCCAGCAAACATCAAAGAAGGTGTTTCTAAAGATGAGGCAGAAGGTCTTAAAAAATCATTGGAAGAAGCAGGAGCTGTTGTTGAGCTTAAATAAGCTTTTTTCAAATAATATTTTAGGTTTAGGTCTTGGGATGCGTCCCAAAGGCCTAAACCATTTTGCGTCTAATATATTTTCGGCGCAAAATTCTATTTAAATTCTTAATCAAAATTTTTTGTCCATTGATGATCACAAATCAGACTGAAAGATTAAATTTTGCCTCTACAAAGAATATTCCGGCTTATCCAGATTTTTTGGATATTCAGGTAAAGTCTTTTAAAGATTTCTTTCAATTAGAAACTAAATCTGAAGAGAGAGGTAAGGAAGGTTTATACAATACCTTCATGGAGAACTTCCCGATCACTGATACAAGAAACCAGTTCGTATTGGAGTTCCTTGATTACTTTGTTGATCCTCCTCGTTATTCAATCGAAGAATGTATTGATAGAGGACTGACTTATAGCGTTCCGTTAAAGGCTCGTTTGAAGTTATACTGTACTGATCCTGAACACGAAGATTTTGAAACTATAGTTCAAGATGTTTATTTAGGAACAATACCGTATATGGCTCCAAGCGGTACTTTCGTAATCAATGGTGCTGAGCGAGTTGTTGTGTCACAGTTACACCGTTCACCTGGTGTTTTCTTTGGACAGTCATTCCATGCAAATGGAACTAAGTTATATTCGGCGAGAGTAATTCCTTTTAAAGGATCATGGATTGAGTTTGCTACCGATATTAATAGCGTGATGTATGCTTATATCGATAGAAAGAAAAAATTACCTGTTACAACATTATTCCGTGCAATTGGATTCGAAAGAGACAAGGATATCCTAGAGATTTTCGACCTTGCAGAGGAAGTTAAAGTATCAAAAACAGGTCTTAAGAAATACATTGGACGTAGACTTGCTGCACGTGTGTTAAACACATGGCATGAAGACTTCGTTGATGAGGACACTGGAGAGGTTGTGTCAATTGAGAGAAATGAGATTGTTTTAGACCGTGATACAGTCCTAGATAAAGACAATGTCGAAGAAATCATTGACGCTAACGTTAAAACTGTTCTTTTACATAAAGAAGACAATAATCAGGCAGATTATGCCATCATACATAATACATTACAGAAGGACCCTACTAACTCTGAAAAAGAGGCAGTAGAGCACATCTACCGTCAATTGCGTAATGCAGAACCGCCTGATGAGGAGACTGCACGTGGTATTATTGATAAATTGTTCTTCTCTGATCAACGTTACAATCTAGGTGAAGTTGGTCGTTACAGAATGAACAAGAAATTAAATCTTGATACTCCAATTGACAAACAAGTTTTAACAAAAGAGGATATTATCACTATTGTTAAGTACTTGATTGAATTGATTAACTCAAAAGCTGAGATTGATGATATTGACCACTTATCAAACCGTCGTGTTAGAACAGTAGGTGAACAATTATCTGCTCAGTTTGGTGTTGGTTTAGCTCGTATGGCAAGAACAATTCGTGAGCGTATGAATGTACGTGATAACGAGGTGTTTACTCCAATCGACTTGATTAATGCTAAGACTTTATCATCAGTTATTAATTCATTTTTTGGAACTAACCAGTTATCTCAGTTTATGGACCAAACGAATCCATTGGCAGAGATTACACACAAACGTCGTTTATCAGCTTTAGGACCTGGAGGTTTATCAAGGGAAAGAGCAGGTTTCGAGGTGCGTGACGTTCACTATACTCACTACGGACGTTTATGTCCTATTGAGACACCAGAGGGACCAAACATTGGTTTGATTTCGTCTTTAGCTGTTTATGCTAAAGTAAATAATATGGGATTCATCGAAACTCCTTACCGTCCTGTTGTAAACGGACAAGTGGATATCGTTAATGATCCTATTTATTTAAGTGCTGAAGAAGAGGAAGGTAAATTAATTGCGCAAGCTAACGTACCTGTAGACGCTGTTGGTAATATGACTGACGAGCGTGTAGTTGTTAAAGAGGAGGGGGATTTCCCAGTAGTTGAACCGAAAGATATTCATTTTACTGACGTTGCTCCTAACCAAATTGCTTCTATTTCTGCATCTTTGATTCCTTTCTTAGAGCATGATGATGCCAACCGTGCATTGATGGGATCTAACATGATGCGTCAAGCGGTTCCTTTATTACGTCCTGAATCTCCAATTGTAGGTACAGGATTAGAAAGACAAGTAGCTTCTGATTCTCGTGTTTTAATTAACGCTGAAGGAGAAGGTACTGTTGAGTATGTTGATGCTCAAAAAATCATTATTAAATATGACCGTACTGATGAAGAACGTCTAATTAGTTTTGATCCAGATGAGAAAACATACAACTTAATTAAGTTTAGAAAAACTAACCAAAGTACAAGTATCAACTTGAAACCGATTGTAAGAAGAGGTGATAGAGTTACTAAAGGTCAAGTACTTTGTGAAGGTTATGCTACTCAATTAGGAGAGTTAGCTTTAGGTCGTAACTTGAAAGTGGCGTTTATGCCATGGAAAGGGTACAACTTCGAGGATGCTATCGTAATTTCTGAGAAAGTAGTACGTGAAGATATCTTTACATCTATCCATATTGATGATTATACATTAGAGGTTAGAGATACTAAATTAGGTAACGAAGAGTTAACTAATGACATCCCTAACGTTAGTGAGGAAGCAACAAAAGACTTAGATGAAAATGGTATGATCCGTATCGGTGCTGAAGTAAAACCTGGTGATATTTTAATTGGTAAGATTACTCCTAAAGGAGAATCAGATCCAACTCCAGAAGAAAAATTACTTCGTGCAATCTTCGGTGATAAAGCTGGAGACGTTAAGGATGCTTCATTAAAAGCTTCACCATCTTTAAGAGGGGTTGTTTTAGATAAGAAATTGTTCGCAAGAGCAGTAAAAGATAAACGTAAACGTTCTAAAGATAAAGACGAATTGGCTTTATTAGAGACTAAGTTTGAAGTTAAATTCAACGAGTTAAAAGAGCGTTTAGTTGAAAAATTATTCTTCATCGTGAATGGTAAAACATCTCAAGGTGTATTGAATGATTTAGGAGAGGAAATTTTACCAAAAGGTAAGAAATTCACTCAAAAAATGTTATATGCTGTTGATGACTTCGCTCATTTAACAAAAGGACAATGGACAACTGATGAGGATACAAATGGTATGATCACAGACTTGATTCACAACTACAAAATTAAATTAAACGATCTTCAAGGAGTTCTTAGAAGAGAGAAATTTATGATTACTGTAGGAGATGAGTTACCATCAGGAATTTTGAAATTAGCAAAAGTTTATATAGCTAAGAAACGTAAATTACGTGTAGGTGATAAAATGGCAGGACGTCACGGTAACAAAGGTATCGTAGCGAGAATCGTTAGAGACGAGGATATGCCATTCTTAGAAGATGGAACACCAGTTGATATTGTGTTGAATCCACTTGGGGTACCTTCTCGTATGAACATCGGTCAGATTTATGAAACAGTATTAGGATGGGCTGGATTAAAACTTGGTAAAAAGTTTGCGACACCTATTTTTGATGGTGCTGAATTAGATCAGATTAATGCGCTTACAGATGAGGCAGGAATTCCTCGTTTTGGACACACTTATCTGTATGATGGTGGTACAGGAGAAAGATTCCACCAAAGAGCAACAGTTGGTGTTATCTACATGCTGAAATTAGGACACATGGTTGATGATAAGATGCACGCGCGTTCTATTGGTCCTTACTCATTAATTACGCAACAACCATTAGGAGGTAAGGCTCAGTTTGGTGGTCAGCGTTTTGGAGAGATGGAGGTATGGGCTTTAGAAGCATACGGAGCATCAAGTACACTACGTGAAATCTTGACGGTAAAATCGGATGACGTTATTGGTAGAGCGAAAACTTACGAAGCAATCGTTAAAGGAGAAACTATGCCAGAGCCAGGATTACCTGAATCATTCAATGTATTGATGCATGAATTAAAAGGTCTTGGATTAGACATCAGATTAGAAGAATAAACTAAGATTATAGGGTAAGCAGTTAACGCTGCTTACTCTTTATCATACACTTTAACAAGTAAGTTTACCATGAATAAAAATAAAGAGAAAAATACCGTAAAAAGGTTTAATAAAATCTCAATAGGTTTAGCTTCTCCAGAATCTATTCTAGCAGAATCGAGAGGTGAGGTTTTGAAACCTGAAACAATTAACTATCGTACTCATAAACCAGAACGTGATGGTCTTTTCTGTGAACGTATTTTCGGTCCTGTAAAAGATTATGAGTGTGCTTGTGGTAAGTATAAAAGAATCCGTTACAAGGGGATCGTATGTGACCGTTGTGGGGTTGAAGTTACTGAGAAGAAAGTACGTAGAGATAGAGTTGGTCACATCAATTTAGTTGTGCCTATCGCTCACATTTGGTACTTCCGTTCTTTACCTAACAAAATTGGTTATATCTTAGGACTTCCGTCTAAGAAATTAGATATGATTATTTACTATGAACGTTATGTAGTTATTCAAGCTGGTATAGCTAAGAACGTTGATGGTGAACCTTTAAATCGTTTAGATTTCTTAACTGAAGAGGAGTATTTGAATATCTGTGATACTCTTCCGATGGAAAATCAATATTTAGATGATACAGATCCTAATAAATTCATCGCTAAAATGGGTGCTGAATGTATTATGGATTTATTAGCTACTACTGACTTAGATAAGTTATCTTATACTTTACGTCACGCAGCTAATAATGAAACATCTAAACAAAGAAAAACTGAAGCGTTAAAACGTCTTCAAGTTGTAGAGTCTTTCCGTGAGTCTAATTTAAACCGCGAGAATAGACCTGAGTGGATGATCTTGAAAGTAATTCCTGTTATTCCACCAGAATTACGTCCATTAGTTCCATTGGATGGAGGTCGTTTTGCTACTTCTGATTTGAATGATTTATATCGTCGTGTAATCATTAGAAACAACCGTTTAAAACGTTTAATGGAGATCAAAGCTCCTGAAGTAATTTTACGTAATGAAAAACGTATGCTTCAAGAAGCTGTAGATTCATTATTTGACAACACAAGAAAATCTTCTGCTGTTAAAACTGAATCTAACCGTCCTTTGAAATCTCTTTCTGATTCATTGAAAGGTAAACAAGGTCGTTTCCGTCAAAACTTATTAGGTAAGCGTGTTGACTATTCTGCTCGTTCGGTAATTGTTGTTGGACCAGAATTGAAATTATACGAATGTGGATTGCCAAAAGATATGGCAGCTGAATTATACAAACCTTTCGTTATTCGTAAGTTAATCGAAAGAGGAATTGTTAAGACAGTAAAATCTGCTAAGAAAATTATAGATAAGAAGGAGCCAGTTGTTTGGGATATCTTAGAAAACGTGATTAAAGGACACCCGGTATTATTAAACCGTGCTCCTACGTTACACAGATTGGGTATTCAAGCTTTCCAACCTAAGTTAATCGAAGGTAAAGCTATTCAATTACACCCATTAGTGTGTACGGCATTCAACGCCGATTTCGATGGTGACCAGATGGCAGTTCACTTACCTCTTGGACCAGAAGCAATCCTTGAGTCTCAATTATTGATGTTAGCTTCTCACAATATCTTGAACCCTGCGAATGGTGCACCTATTACTGTACCGTCTCAGGATATGGTTCTTGGTTTATATTACATGACTAAGTTACGTAAGAGTACTCCAGAAGAAATTGTGTTAGGTGAAGGATTGACTTTTTACTCTGTAGAGGAAGTACATATTGCAATTAATGAAGGTAAATTAGAATTAAATGCTGGTGTTAAAGTTCGTGCAAAAGACTATAATGAAGCAGGAGAATTAGTTTACCAAATCATAGAAACAACTGCAGGTAGAATTTTATTTAATGAAGTTGTACCAGAAGTTGCAGGTTATATTAATGAGGTATTGACTAAAAAATCTTTAAGAGATATTATTGGTCGTATTCTTAGTATAACTGATGTACCAACAACTGCTGCGTTCTTGGATGATATTAAGAGCATGGGATACGGTTATGCATTCCGTGGTGGATTATCATTCAGTTTAGGAGATATTATTATTCCTCCACGTAAGCAAGAGTTGATTGATGATGCTAACCAACAAGTAGATCATATTACTATGAACTATAATATGGGGCTTATCACAAATAACGAGCGTTACAATCAGGTTATTGATGTTTGGACTTCTACAAACGCAATGTTAACTGAATTAGCGATGAAGAACATTCGTGAAGATAAACAAGGATTTAACTCAGTATATATGATGTTGGATTCTGGAGCGAGGGGTTCTAAAGAGCAGATTCGTCAGTTAACAGGTATGCGTGGTTTGATGGCTAAACCTAAAAAATCTACTGCTGGTGGTGGTGAAATTATTGAGAATCCAATTCTTTCTAACTTTAAAGAAGGTCTTTCGATTTTAGAGTATTTCATTTCTACTCACGGTGCTCGTAAAGGTCTTGCGGATACGGCGTTAAAAACAGCGGATGCTGGATACTTAACTCGTCGTCTACACGACGTTGCACAGGATGTAATTGTTAATTCAGTTGACTGTGGTACTTTAAGAGGAATTGATGTTAAGCCACTTAAGAAAAATGAAGAGGTTATCGAATCATTAGGAGAAAGAGTTTTAGGACGTGTTGCTCTTAATGCTGTAGTTAATCCTTTAAATTCTGAAGTGATTGTTGGTGCTGGTGAAGAAATCACGGAGGCTATCGCAAAAGCTATTAACGCTGCTCCAATTGAATCAGTTGAAGTTAGATCTCCACTTACTTGTGAAGCTAAAGTTGGAATCTGTGCTAAATGTTACGGACGTAACTTAGCAACTGCAAGAATGGTTCAAAGAGGTGAAGCTGTTGGGGTTATTGCTGCTCAGTCTATTGGTGAGCCTGGTACACAGTTAACATTAAGAACATTCCACGTAGGGGGTACTGCTGGTAACATTTCTGAAACATCAAGTATTAAAGCTAAGTTTAAAGGTCGTCTTGAAATGGAAGACTTAAAAACTGTAGCAGGTGAGGATAACGAAGGAAATGCAATTAATATTGTAATTTCTCGTTCTACTGAAGCTAAATTATACGATGCTAACACAGGAATTTTATTAACTACTAATAACATCCCTTACGGTTCTACTATTTACGTTAAAGATGGTGACGTTGTTGAAAATGATACTGTAATCTGTAAATGGGACCCTTATAATGGTGTAATTGTTTCTGAGTTTACTGGTAAAGTTGCTTATGAAGATATCGAACAAGGACAAACGTTCATGGTTGAAATTGATGAGCAAACAGGATTCCAAGAAAAAGTTATTACTGAATCAAGAAACAAAAAATTAATTCCTACTTTATTAATTTATGGTAAAGATGGTGAGTTAATACGTTCATACAACTTACCTGTAGGTTCTCACTTAATGGTAAATGATGGAGATAAAATTAAAGCTGGTAAAGTTTTAGTTAAGATTCCTCGTCATACATCAAAAGCAGGGGATATTACTGGAGGTTTACCAAGAATTACGGAGCTATTAGAAGCTCGTAATCCTTCAAACCCAGCTGTAGTATCTGAAATTGATGGTGTAGTGTCATTTGGTAAGATCAAAAGAGGTAACAGAGAGATCATTGTTGAATCTAAAACAGGAGATATTAGAAAATACTTAGTTAAGTTATCTAACCAAATCTTAGTTCAAGAGAATGACTATGTGAAAGCTGGTTTACCATTATCAGACGGAGCTATTACTCCAGACGATATTTTAAGAATTCAAGGACCATCTGCTGTTCAACAGTATTTAGTAAATGAGATTCAAGAAGTATACCGTCTTCAAGGGGTAAAAATTAGTGATAAACACTTTGAGGTGGTTATCCGTCAAATGATGCGTAAAGTTAAAATCCAAGATCCAGGAGATACATTATTCTTAGAAGATCAATTAGTTCACGCAGGTGACTTTATCCAAGAGAATGATAGATTGTACGGAATGAAGGTTGTAGTTGACGCTGGAGAATCTGATAACCTTGTAGAAGGACAGATTGTTACAACGAGAGAACTACGTGATGAGAACTCTTTATTGAAACGTGAGGATAAAAACTTAGTAGTAACGCGTGATGTTATGCCTGCTACAGGTACTCCAATGCTTCAAGGTATTACAAGAGCATCGTTACAAACTAAATCGTTCATCTCTGCTGCATCGTTCCAGGAAACAACTAAGGTGTTAAACGAAGCTGCTGTTGCAGGTAAAGTTGACGGCTTAAACGGATTGAAAGAGAACGTTATTGTTGGTCATAGAATTCCTGCTGGTACAGGGATGCGTTCTTACGAAAGCATCGTTGTAAGTAGCTTGGAAGAAGATGGTTTTTTAGATAAAGAAAACGAATTAAATTTCTAAGAAATGAATGAGGAACAGAATCAATTCAATATTGAATTGGATGAAGTAACTGCTGAAGGTACTTTTTCAAATTTGGCTATTATTAATCATTCAAACACTGAGTTTGTAGTTGATTTTGTGAATATCATGCCAGGTGTACCTAAGGCAAAAGTGAAGTCGAGAATTATTTTGACTCCACAACATGCAAAAAGGTTATTGACTGCTTTGCAAGATAATATTCAACGTTTCGAAGCAAGTAATGGTGAAATAAAGGATGTGGATTCTCCACCAAGTTTATCAACTATTAACTTTGGTCCCAAAGGACAAGCTTAATCGTTAAGACATAAAGAAAAAGGTCTACTATAAATAGTAGACCTTTTTTTATTTAGTAAGAGTATAAAAAAATAAAATAATACTGATAGTTATAAGCTAATAGACTTAGTTTTATTATGGCTTTCGTAAAATTAAGAAAGGAATATTCCTTTGCTTTCTATTAGCTTAAAATCTCTTACTATTTTCTTATTTGGATAATTATTTGCTTAAACAGATCATCAATTTTTAATTGTATTATAAGATTAGCAGGTAGGTTTTGCATCAAAATAGATAGTGTTTTTAAAGCTTTAGATAAGATATCTTTTTCTTTTTCATATTGTCTATTTGCTCTATATAGTTTTGCTAAACTTAAACATGTTGTTACATAACAATCACAAAAGGGTATGTTTTCATTTAAACAGTTCCAAATGTTAATTTGTAATATCTCAGCTCTAATCAGTGCTTCTGTATATGTATTTATAGCGTGTATATGTTGTCCTTCATTAGCGAGTTGAATGGCTTTTTGAGTTTTCTTTTTCCAACTATTTTCGATTAATACTAAACATTCTGCACTCATATTATTCTAAATTTTTAGAAACGAATTTCCAATTAACGTGATTCCAGAATTGTTCAATAAATTTTGGTCTCGCATTTCGGTGATCGATATAGTATGCGTGTTCCCAAACATCTATAGTCAATAATGGTTTTTTATTGAATATAATTGGTGTATCTGCATTGCTTAAAGCTATGATTTCTAATTTTCTTTCAGGTGTTAAAACTAGCCAAGTCCATCCTGCACCAAATAATTTGGTAGCTGTGTTACTAAACTCTTCTTTGAAAGATTCTATAGATCCAAAATCTCTTATTAGTAGTTCTAACAATTGTTTAGAGGGCATCTCTGTAGAATTAGGAGTGATACAATTCCAGAAAAAACTATGATTATAGTGTTGAGCTGCATTGTTATAAATTGCCGTCTGTTTTTTTATATAAGCTTCTTTTATAATAGTATCAAGGTTGTAATTTTCCCATACAGAATTTTCTATTAGTTTGTTTAAGTTCGTAATATACGTTTGATGATGTTTTCCATAGTGGTAATCAAACCCCTCTTCAGTGATGAAATTTTTAAAGGCGTCTTTCGAATAATTTAATGTTGGTAAATTGAATTTCATTGTCTTGTTTATTTATATTAGTTGTGTAAAAATATAATTTTAGATTAGACTAAAAAAATAATAATCAATAAATATTATTTTACATTGTAAATCAAGATGGGTTTTAATTGCAATATTGAGAGGTGTATATGGAATTAAAATTGCTTTATTAGAAGTGTAAATAGTATTTGATAAAATCGTTTTTAGCATAAGTGTATAATTGACTATATGCCATTTGTTTTAAGAAATAAATGAGTATTTTTAGTTTTCGTTTTAAGTGTTTTTTGCATGTGTTTATGTTTTAAATATAATATTTTCTTAAAAAAAGTTTAACTATTGCTATCGATTCCAAAATATTTCAAATAAATTTTCCATTGTAAAGTAGATGTACTACTTTTGCTATTCCACAGTATTGTGGAGAATTGAGAAAGTCTGTATTTTGAGCGGAAAAGCCGCTTACGAAAAGTAAAGTCATATGAAAGAAATTACAAAAGAAGTTTATCTAAAATGGTATGAAGACATGCTATTTTGGAGAAAGTTTGAAGACAAGCTAGCCGCTTTATATATTCAACAAAAGGTAAGAGGTTTCTTGCATTTATATAACGGACAAGAAGCTGTTTTGGCAGGAGCTTTACACGCAATGGATTTGTCGAAAGACAAAATGATTACAGCATACAGAAACCACGTTCAACCAATTGGTTTAGGTGTGGATCCAAAAAGAATTATGGCTGAGTTATTAGGAAAAGGAACTGGAACATCTCAAGGTTTAGGTGGATCTATGCACATTTTTTCTAAAGAGCATAATTTTTACGGAGGACACGGAATCGTTGGAGGACAAATACCTTTAGGAGCGGGTCTTGCATTTGCTGACAAATATTTTGATAGAAAAGCTGTTACAATGTGTTACTTCGGTGATGGTGCAGCACGTCAAGGTTCATTACATGAAACATTTAACATGGCAATGAATTGGAAACTTCCTGTTGTATTTGTTATCGAAAATAATGGATATGCAATGGGTACTTCTGTTGAGCGTACTGCAAATCATACTGATATTTGGAAACTTGGTTTGGGTTATGAAATGCCTTCAGGTCCAGTTGATGGTATGAATCCAGTTAAGGTTGCTGAAGCAATGTACGAAGCTATTGAAAGAGCTCGTCGTGGAGATGGTCCAACATTGTTAGAAATGAAAACTTATAGATATAGAGGACACTCTATGTCAGATGCTCAACACTACCGTACAAAAGAGGAAGTTGAAGAATACAAAAAAATAGACCCTATTACTCAAGTTTTAGATATAATTAGAGAGAAAGGGTTTGCAACAGAGGCAGAGATAGAGGCTATGGATCAAAGAGTAAAAGAACACGTTTTAGAATGTGAGCGTTTTGCTGAAGAATCTCCATATCCAGAGAAAAATGTTATGTATGATGTAGTATACGAACAAGAGAATTATCCTTTTTTACCTCATAGATTATAAAAAAAAGTTATGGCAGAAGTAATTACAATGCCACGCTTAAGCGACACTATGACAGAAGGTGTTGTGGCTGCATGGTTAAAAAAAGTTGGAGATAAGATTTCTGAAGGAGATATCTTAGCAGAAATTGAAACAGATAAAGCAACAATGGAATTCGAATCATTTCACGAAGGAACATTGCTATATATCGGATTACAAGAAGGAGAGTCTGCTCCAGTAGATTCATTACTTGCTATTATTGGTAATGAAGGAGAAGATATTTCATCTTTAGTAAATGGAGGTGCTAAAACTGAAGTGACTGAAGAAAAAGTAATCGCTCAAGAAGAAGTTAAAGTTGCAGCTCCTGCTCCAAAAGCAGCAATGCCAGCAGGTGTTAAGATTGTAACTATGCCTCGTTTGAGTGATACTATGACTGATGGTACAGTTGCGTCTTGGATCAAAAAAGTTGGAGATAAAGTAGAAGAAGGTGATATTCTTGCTGAAATTGAAACAGATAAAGCAACAATGGAATTTGAGGCATTTGAGTCTGGAATTTTATTGTATGTGGGAATTCAAGAAGGTGAGACTGCTCCTGTAGATAGTGTATTAGCTATTTTAGGACCAGAAGGTACTGATGTTTCTGCTGTACTTAATAATATTAATAATGGTGGTGCTTCTGAA
Organism: Myroides phaeus; assembly: GCF_009799805.1. Lineage (NCBI taxonomy): Bacteria > Pseudomonadati > Bacteroidota > Flavobacteriia > Flavobacteriales > Flavobacteriaceae > Myroides > Myroides phaeus. Next base: position 475,133 of record NZ_CP047050.1, on the reverse strand, counting down.
GCAGCTCCAGCACAAGAGGCTTCAACTGTTGTTGAGTCTGTTAAAGAGGAAGTAGCTGCTGCTCCAGTTGTTGAATCAACAACTACTTCTGGTAGAATTTTTGTTTCGCCTTTAGCTAAGAAAATTGCTGAAGAAAAAGGTGTTAACTTAAATGAAGTTAAAGGTTCTGGAGAGAATGGACGTATCATCAAGAGAGATGTTGAGAATTTTGTTCCGGCTGCAAAAGTTGCTGCTCCTGCTCAAAATGTACAAGCTCCTGCTGCAAAAACTGAAGTGAAAACTTTTGTTCCTGCTGGTGAGGTTAGTGTAGAAGAAGTTAAAAACTCTCAAATGCGTAAAACTATTGCTCGTCGTTTAGGTGAGTCTAAGTTTACTGCTCCTCATTACTATTTAACTATTGAGATTGATATGGATAATGCTATGGCATCTCGTAAAATTATCAATGATTTACCTGATACAAAAGTATCATTTAATGATATGGTAGTTAAAGCGTGTGCAATGGCTTTGCGTAAACACCCTCAAGTAAATACACAATGGAGAGAAGACGCAACAGTTTATAATCACCATATTGCTATTGGTGTTGCTGTAGCTGTAGAAGATGGTCTTGTTGTTCCTGTATTACCTTTTACAGATCAAATGTCATTAACGTCTATTGGAGGAAAAGTAAAAGAATTAGCTGTAAAAGCTAAGACTAAAAAACTTACACCTGCTGAAATGGATGGAAGTACATTTACTGTATCTAATTTAGGTATGTTTGGAGTTCAATCATTTACTTCTATTATTAATCAACCTAACTCTGCTATTTTATCAGTTGGTGCAATTATTGAAAAACCAGTTGTTAAAAATGGACAAATTGTTGTTGGTAATACTATGACTGTAACTTTAGCTTGTGATCATAGAACAGTAGATGGTGCAACAGGTGCACAATTCTTACAAACATTAAGAAGTTATATTGAGAATCCAGTTACAATGTTGGCATAATCAATATTATAAATATTACTAAAAGCTCATTTCAAACGAAATGGGCTTTTTTGTTTTATAGATTTCTTCTTTTTACGCGTTTTCAACTTGAATTGTTTTCTTAAGTTAAAGTGCTTTTTGTATTTTTGATAAAAATATTTTAAATGAAATTATATAGTTTTCTGGTTGGACTATTGTTAGTAGGATGTTCTACTATGAAGTCATCGTCAACAGAATTAGTAAGAGCAGATAAAGAGCGTATTTCAAATACTTTATATTATTTAGCATCAGATGAGTTAGAGGGACGTGATACTGATGCAGAAGGAAATAGAAAAGCTGCAAGTTTTTTAAGTGAACACTTAGCAGGTTATGGTATCTCTCCTTTCTTTACCTCATATAATGATACTTTAAGTAATGTAAATAATAGTTGGAATGTTGTAGGTGTTATTCCAGGAAATGATAAAGTTTTGAAGGATGAAGTAGTTGTGTTGGGGGCTCACTTTGATCATATTGGCATTCAAAAAGCGATAGATGGTGATTCAATTGCTAATGGAGCAAATGACAATGCTGCAGGTAGTGCAATTATGCTTGAATTAGCCAGAAACTTAACTAAAATGGATAATAAGAGAACTATATTAGTTGCTTTTTTTACTGGTGAAGAAAAGGGATTATGGGGATCAAAACATTTAGCAAAACGATTAAAAAGTGAAAATGTAAATGTGGTTTCTATGCTTAACTTTGAGATGTTAGGTTTAGCTATGAAGCGTGATTATATGACTTACTTAACAGGTTATGATGAATCAAATCTTGCTGAGAAATTGAATGAGCTTGCAGGTGAACCATTGGTAGGCAAGCTTGAAAAGGCAGAGGAGTTTAAACTATTTAAACGTTCAGATAACTATCCGTTTTATTTAGAATTTAAGATTCCAAGTCAAAGCTTTAGTTCATTTGACTTTGAGAATTATGAATATTATCATCATGTAAAAGATGAGGCTCAATTTATGGACTTAGATTTCATGACTTCATTTACTAATAAATTAATACCTGTAGTTAGTAAACTAGTTAATTTACCTACAGGAGATATAAGATTGAAATAATATGAAAAATATAATTGTAACAGGTACTAGTAGAGGTATTGGATTAGAAACTGTGAAGAAGTTTGCTGCATTAGGACATAATGTTTTAGCTATCTCACGTAAGGTTTCTGAAGAATTATTAGGAATGACTAATGTTATTTGTTTGTCTGTAGATATTACAAAGGAAGAGGACTTAAAGAAAGTTTCTATTTTTCTTGAGGACAATTGGAAACACGTAGACGTTCTTGTAAATAATGCTGGAGCTATTGTTAATAAGCCATTTGAACAACTTACGAAGCAAGATTTTGATAGTGTATACCAAGTAAATGTTTTTGGTGTAGCACGCCTAATTCAGCTTTGCATTCCATATATGAAAGTAAACAGCCACGTTGTTACCATTAGTAGTATGGGAGGAGTTCAAGGGGTAATGAAATTTGGTGGTTTAGCTGCTTACAGTTCGAGTAAAGGAGCTGTTACGATTTTGAGTGAATTATTAGCTGAAGAATATAAAGACAAAGGAATTTATTTCAATGTTGTAGCTTTAGGTGCAGTGCAAACAGAAATGTTAGAAGAGGCATTTCCAGGTTATCAAGCGCCAATTACTCCAGATGAGATGGCAGATTATATTTGTAATTTTGCTATCAATGGTAATAAGTTTTTTAATGGGAAAGTGCTTCAAGTATCAAGTACAACTCCTTAAAAGTAAATAAAATTGATAGAAAAGTTAAGACCTTACATACCAGAACAAGCATTAGGAGGGGTATTTGAGTTGATTAAACATTATGAGGTACATCTTAAGATAGTAAATGAACGTGTTACAAGACACGGTGATTATACTAGAAATACTGATGGAAAGCATTTAATTACTGTAAATTCAAATCTTAATCCTTATCGGTTTTTAATGACCTTAATTCATGAAATAGCGCATTTAGTAGCTTTTCAGAAATATGGTGGTCGTATAAAGCCACATGGTGTTGAATGGAAAAAGACTTTTCAACTATTAATGTTACCTTTTTTAAGACCAGAAGTTTTTCCAAATGCTTTGTTACCGCTCTTGGCTAATCACTTTAGGAACCCATCAGCGAGTAGTGATACAGATGATAGGCTGTCTATAGCAATGAGAAGGTATAATGTTCAGGATAAAAGTGATAACACGTGTTTTATATATGAGATTCCATTAGGAAGTCATTTTAGAACGCATAATGGGAAAATATTTAAAAGAGGACCTTTAAGAGTTAAAAGGTTTGAATGCTTAGAAGTATCAACGGGTCGTATTTACACTTTTAAAGCGAATGCTGAAGTAGAAATATTGACTCATTATGTTGTAAATAGATAATATATATATGAGTTCAAATTACTATGCTGTTATAATGGCAGGAGGAGTAGGGTCACGTTTTTGGCCGGTTAGTACTCCTGAGTTTCCAAAACAGTTTCACGATATGCTTGGTTCAGGGGATACTCTGATTCAAAAGACTTTCAAGCGTTTGTCGCAACTTATTCCTCAAGAGAATATTTTGATACTTACGCACGAGAATTACAAGGGTATTGTAAAGGAACAATTGCCATTAGTAGCTGACAATAATATTATATTGGAACCAGCAATGAGAAATACAGCACCTTGTATTCTTTATGCTGCTATGAAAATTAAAAAGAACAATCCAAATGCTGTAATGGTAGTTGCACCAAGTGATCATTGGATTGAAGATGAGTTGCAATTCATTTCGAATTTACAGCGTACATTTGATGTTTGTGAGCGCGATAGTGTTTTAATGACATTGGGTATTTTACCTACTTTTCCAAATACAGGATATGGTTATATTGAGTTTAATAAGTTAGACTCAAGACCTATTAAGAAAGTAGTTCAGTTTCGTGAAAAGCCTGATTATGCAACTGCACGTAAATTTGTTCAAAGTCGTCATTTCTTATGGAACTCCGGTATTTTTGTATGGAGTGTAGGAGCAATACTGGATGCGTTTTCTGAGTTTCAACCTGCGATGTCAGAGCTTTTCGACCAAGGATTTGAAAAGTATAATACAGCTGATGAAAAGTCGTTTATAGATGAAAATTATTCAATGGCAGAGAATATTTCTATTGACTATGCTGTAATGGAGAAAGCAAACAATGTATATGTGCTACCAGCTACTTTTGATTGGAATGACTTAGGTACTTGGGGATCTTTGTATGATAAGTTACCAAAAGATAATTCTGATAATGCCATAGTTAACGCACAGGCTTTCTTTAATAATGCTACAAATAACGTAGTACGTACAGATAAAGATAAGACAGTTGTTATTGATGGTTTAAACGATTATATCATAGTTGATAAGGAAGATATCTTATTAATTTATCCGAAGAGAAAAGAACAGGAAATTAAAAATGTTAGTCGTTATGTAGAATCTGAATTGGAGAAGAAAAACAAGTCAGAAGATTAAGCGATAAACATCGATTATATTTTAAAACAAAAGGCTTAGAGGTATCTCTAAGCCTTTTGTTTTATCTGCACCCTCAACATTAAGTAAACAAAAGAAAGTGGTTTAAAAAGTGGTTTATTAAGCTTCTTATGTCTTTTGTGTACTTGCTAATGGGAGTCTATTTTGTAATATAAAAAAAGGCTCAGTTTTTTACTGAACCTTTCTTACTTAATATATTATTTATTCTCTTTTCCAATGTGTCTTATTGCTTCACGTACCATTCTAAATAACTCAGAAGAATAAACGAAATCTACAACATCTTCATTATTTGTCTGAATGATTTCTTTATTGTTACCAGACCAAGCTAAAACCCCATTTTTAAGGAATACAATATGTTCTCCAATTTCAAGAACAGAGTTCATATCGTGTGTATTAATAACGGTTGTAATACCATATTCGTGAGTGATCTCTTGAATCAAGTTATCAATTACAATAGCTGTTTTAGGATCCAATCCTGAGTTAGGCTCATCACAAAATAAGTATTTCGGATTATTTACAATTGCTCTTGCAATAGCAACCCTTTTTTGCATACCACCTGATATTTCAGCAGGTCTTTTTTTATGAGCATTGATTAAATTAACACGTTCAATTACCTCGTCAACACGCATTTTAATCTCTTTCTCTGTTTTTGTAGTAAACATTTTAAGAGGAAAAGCAATGTTTTCTTCAACAGTCATTGAGTCGAAAAGTGCACTACCTTGGAATACCATTCCAATTTCAGTACGTAAGTCTCTTTTTTCCTTTTGAGTTAGATTAGCATAAATACGCCCATCAAAAGAAATATGACCGCTATCAGGAGTGTGAATACCTAATAGTGTTTTAAGTAATACTGTCTTACCAGAACCACTCTGTCCAATAATTAGGTTTGTTTTTCCTGTTTCAAATGTAGTACTGATTCCTTTTAAAACCTGAGTACCATCAAATGATTTAATTATATCTTTTACTTCAATCATATCTTAATTACTTAAAAGAAGAGAGGTTAATACGTAGTTTGTCAAAATGATAGCTACACTTGTCCATACGAAAGCAGTTGTACTCGCTTTACCAACTTCAAGAGCTCCACCTTTCATATAATATCCAAAGTAAGACGGAATGGTTGCTAAAAGGAAACCAAATAACGCTGTTTTAATAAAAGCATACGCAACGTGGAAAGGAATGAAAGTGTCTTGTAATCCAATTATAAATTGTTCTGATGTAACAAAATTTCCCATTACACCGCCAAACCATCCTCCTAAAATACCAAGGAACATACTAATTCCAATAACGAATGGGTATAATAAAACAGCAACTAATTTTGGAAAAACTAAGTAGTTTAATGAACTAACCCCCATCACTTCCAAGGCGTCAATTTGTTCAGTAACTCTCATCGTACCGATGCTTGATGTGATGAAAGATCCCATTTTACCAGCCATAATGATTGATATAAAAGTAGGAGCAAACTCAAGAATTACTGATTGTCTTGTTGCAAAACCAATAAGGTATTTTGGAATTAAAGGATTCGTTAAGTTTAAAGCTGTTTGGATTGCAACTACACCTCCTACGAAGAAAGATAAGAAACAAACAATTCCTAAAGAACCGATGATTAAGTCATCAATTTCTTTAAAAATAAGCTCTTTCATAACCTTCCATTTAGTCATCTTGCTAAAGATTTCTTTTAGCATAAGAAAGTACTGTCCTATATGTGTTAATCCAGATTTGATCATAAAAATTAAAATATCGGCTAAATTACCAATTACAAATGAGTTTTGAGTTTATTAGAGCAAAAAAAGACTAAAGCAGTTTAGATTTTATCTTCTGCCAGCGGTATTTTCTAATGAATTTACCTTGTTCTTCATTCACTAAATAAGGTTGTTTTTCTCTTTGTGCTTTGAAGTACCCTTTCAGATAATCTACAAAAAGAAGTGTTTTTTTCTTTTTAGTTGCCAATTTTAAACCAGCGATAGCTGTAATAACTAAACCGTAGTGGAGTCTGTAAAAAGCCTCACCTTGTTTATATCTTGCAGACTTATCATAATTAGCACCTGTAGGTTTAAGATGTTTCACTTTGAGAGATTCAATAGTGACTACTTTCCAATTGTAAAAACGACATAGTAATTCATCGACAGTGTCCCATCCCATAGCTGTTCTCAAACCACCAATTTGCTCAAAGCACGATTTTCTATAGGCTTTAAACGCACCACGAATATGTTCTTTATCAGTTAAGTTTTCTAAAATCCATTGTCCACTTTTCTCAATATAAGCAAATCCTCCAACCATACCGATTGTATTATCTGCTGCGAACGTATTAGCAATAGTTTTAAAATAGTTAGTAGGTAAGATTAAATCTGCATCTAATTTTACAATAAAGTCGTAATCTAATACAGGGGCAAGAGAATCTAAACCATAGTTAAACGCTTGAACAACCTTACTACCCGGTAAATGAATGGCCTCAGATTGTTTGTTGACAAGAGTAATCCAAGAATAGTTGTTCGCATACTGTTGAACAATAGTCGCTGTATTATCAGTAGAATTGTCATTGACCACGATGAGTTGTACGGGAGGCAAAGTTTGCTGTACCATACTATCTAATGTTTTGGATATAAAATCCGCCTCATTAAACGCAGGCATAATAACAATATAGTTCATTATCTTTAAGTCTTGAAAATTTAGATTAATAGTCTAAGATAACCATCAAAAGACAAATTTAAAAAAAATAGTAGTTAAGCATTTATTAGGAAGTATATTTGTAAGCATAATAAGTTAATTAATGGGGAGTAAGATTTCTACAAAACAAGCCTTTTTGTTTACCGCGATTAATTACATCGGGGTATTAATAGGTGTAATATCTACTGTTTTAATTTACCCTCAAGACAAAGAAATGCTTGGTATCATTCGCTTTGTTGATGCTTGTGCACAAATACTATTTCCTATCATTGTACTTGGAAGTACACACGCGTTAATTAACTTCTATCCCAATTTAACCGAGAACTTACAAAAAAAACTATTCAGTTTTAGTTTACTATCCTTAGGAAAGCTCGCTTTGGTAGTAGGTGGACTTATTTATGTTGGCTCTTTTTTCTACAAAGGAGATGACATTAAATATGTCTATATGGGATTTCCATTGGCAATAGCAATGGCTTATATTGAGCTATTCAGAAGGCAAGCTACCAATTTGCAGAAGTTGTCTTTTCCCACATTCTTTGAAAAGATAATTCCTAAAATAGCTTTACCTGCCGTTTTTTTAATGGTGATTTATACAGGTTATACAATTAATCAAGCTATAGGATATTACATCATTGCCTATTATATCGTTGCATTTGTAATAGGGGTTTATATTTATAAGCACTTCAAATACAAATGGCATTGGAATTATAAAGACTTATTTCAATCAGTCAGTAAAAAAGAATATTACTCTTATAGTCTATTCGCATTTGCAGGTAGCTTTGGTTCTTTTTTTGCCTTTCGAGTAGATTCACTAATGATACCATATTTCATTTCTTACGAAGCCAACGGAACATATAATATCGGAGTTACCCTTGCCTCAACCTTAGCAATTCCAGCTACAGGTGTGTTTGCTTTATATGCTCCTATCATTTCAGATTTGATTAAGAGAGTTCAATTACGTGAACTTAACCAGAAGTATAAAGAAGTAGCTCGTAATTTATTCTTTATAGGAATGCTATTGTTTACGTGTGTAGCAGTCGGAATAGAGCCGTTGTTTAGATTACTACCTACTTATGATAAGTTAGCCCCATCTATCCCTATAATCTATTTATTGGGAGTAAATGTGGTTATAAATATGTCAACAGGATTCAATAGTGAAATAATTTCTTACTCAAAATACTATCGCTTTAACCTTGTGTCCATACTAAGTTTAATGGTATTAAATGTAGCTCTAAATTACTTGTTGTTGACACAAACTACACTTGGTATATTTGGAGTAGGGTTAGCTTCTTTATTGTCATTAACCTTATTTAATATTGCAAAGACATACTACATCTATCACAAGATGAAACTATGGCCTTTCGACCTTCAGTTCTTCAAGCTATTGATGACAATGGTGTTGGTTGTTTTAGGAGTATTTGCAATACCGATGAATATTCATCCTTTATTCGAACTATGTATTCGCGTAGCACTTGTTTTAGTTATCAACGGGTATTTTATCTTCCGCACCAATTGGGTAATTGGAATAAGACAAGTTTTAATGAAGTTTATTAGTAAGTTTTTAAAACGATAAGGATGAGGTGTAAAAGTTACACACTAAGCATACATATCCCTTTTCTAAAATAAACGTAGATTTAAAATGTAAAGCATTGGATTTTGCTTGCAATAAAGAACACATTAAAGTGTAGTTTTAAATACACCATGTTCGGGACATCTACCACACAAGTACCACAGAGGCTCGGAAAAGGAGGCTTTTTACCGAAGGTGTCTGGTATTTGTGTGGTACTTGTCTGAAACAAGTACAAAAGAAGCTTGTAATGACAATACTTTAAAACATCTCCTTTTAGTTAATAGAGCTACTAAAAACCAAGCATTAGCCAGGTCTCGTCATCTTCTAAACAAACGTCAACACAATTAAACTGAAGATTAAAAAGAAAGAGCGAGTAGTTATTACTAAACTTACTCATTGGTTTAATATTGTTTATTAAACTTCTCTATAATCTTTTAATACTGCTTTAAAGACTTTCGAATACAATACTGAGAAATTATTAATTACTTTAATACTATAAGTAGGAGTGTTTCTGCAGAATCCTTTAATGCGAAAGTTAAGCATTGGAGAAGTGATGGAGATAGAGTCTTATCTATTTTAGATTAACTAAAGTTTTTGCTTAGCCTCCAACTTTTGTTGTTGATCTAAGGATTATTTACCTATTATACTTCGCTTTTACAGGTTTTGTTACCTCTTTATTAGACTACTTTTCTTCGTTTATTGTATCTCTGTGATAAGGATTAAGGTTGTGCATTGTTAGTAAACAGAATAATAATTAGACAACACACAATTAGGAACAAAGGGAGAAGGAGGTAAGTTGTGATATTGGCTACTGTGAAATTGAAAAACATAGTATGCATATAAAAAATAAGGCGATGTCTTAAAGAAGACACCGCCTTAGAGCTATATTGAATTGATTTGTTTTAAAGTTCTGGTTCTGGCAATACTTTTTTCTTAATCATAGTAAGCAGTATAATTGTAACAATAATACACAAACTACCTAACCAATCCATGGTATGGAACTGTACTCCGAAATAAGTAATTGCTATAAACGTAGCAGATAATGGTTCGGCACAGGCAAGTAAACTTGCACGTTGTGGCCCAATATTTTTAATAGCATTTAAGAAGATGTAGAATGGAATTAAAGTTCCTAAAAACACGATAAATGCAACTACTAAATAAGTATCTGTATCCCAAATTCCTTCCAATTTATGAGGAGGGTGAATGATACTCATTGCTGTTCCTGCGATTAACATACTCCAACCAATAATTGAAATTGGACTATATCTGTTTAATAAATGCACAGGCATAATTGTATAAGCCGCTAATGCTAAAGCAGAAGCAATACCCCAGCTCAATGCCGTTGGTGTAATGTTTAAACTTGTAATATCTCCGTGGGTAACTAATAAGAAGGTTCCCAACATAGCAAGACCAATAGCTAAAAATTCAATAGGCTTAGGCCATTTTTTTAATCTTAATGCTAAGTAAATAGCAATAAATACCGGACCTGTATATTGTAAAACAGTTGCTGTAGCAGCATTTGAATGTAAGATTGTTACAAAATATGTATACTGAACAGTTAGCATTCCAAGGATACTAAACACAACTAAGTTGATTGCGTCTTTTTTATCCTTCCATATTTTCCACACATCAGGATTTTTTTGTAGAATACCGAAAATCAGCATAAGTATTCCTGAAACTAATAATCTAACGGTTACTAACCATTCGGCGTTGAATTCTTTTTCTGTAAAAAGAAATTGTGCGAAAGTACCTGATACACCCCAAAGCATCGCTGCGAAAATAGCAGATGCAAAGCCTAAAAATTTGTTGTTTAATTGCATTTTATATAACGTACGTCTAATACATTAAGAGTTAAAAAAAAGAAATATTCCTTATTCGAAATATTGCGCAAAAGTACATAATTAAAAGCCTGAATATTCAGATAATATAGTAGATGAAGCGTTTTATTTAGTATGCATTTTTTGGTTTATTTCTTTGATGGAATTAATGCAATAAATCTTGAATGCTTACTTATTGTTTAAGATATTATGCTTTTTTGATTTGATTGGTATTCTTTAGCAAAAAGAAAACAAGACAGGTATGAGTAATCTTGTTTTCTTTCAGTCTTTTTTTGCCTGAAGTATTATTTACTTATTGCATTTTTTGTTGCTTGTATGCGAATTGCAATAATTGCCATTAATAAAGCTAATGCCATAAATAAATAGCGCCATACCAAACCTGCTTGTGTGTCAATCACCCCACTTGATGAGATAATAAAACTTGTGATTGATGTTAATATGTAAACTAATCCGCCCATTAATCCCCCTGCTGTTCCTGCATTGTTAGGGAAGAACAGCATAGTTGAGGTAAAGAAATTATTAAAGATAGTTCCTGAGCAAATGTGTATAATAAACAAGAATGGCATTAAAATAAGTAAGCTTTGGTAAAACTGGCTTAGGATAAGCAATGCTATAATTAAGGACATTTGGATAATGATAGGGCGTGTAATTCGTTGTTTAAAGGGAACGTGCATTCTGCGTTTACCAATTAATCCACCAATCATCCACGAAAAACCAAGAATCAGTGTACAGTAACCAATAGTAACTGAGTTGAAATGAAATGAGTTTTCAATTAAAAAGGGTCCTGCAATGTTAAAGATCATAATGATTGAGTAGCTGAAACCAAGGATTAAGATACCTGTCATAAACATTTTATTAGACAACATCATTCCATATAAAGCCATTGTTTCTTTAATATTGAACTTCTTTTTTTCGGGGATACTCTCTGCGCCTACCCATAGGTCAAATAGTAAAATTACGGCGGAGTAAATAGCTAAGAAGTAAAAGTTTGCGTGCCAAGAAAACAGTTTTTCTAAGTAACCTCCTAAAAATGGAGCGATGATAGGACCACACGACCAAGCAACCGTAAAGTAGCTTAAGAAATAAGTACGTCTTTTTTCATCATATATATCAATAAATATGGCTCGCGTTGCCACAACTAATACGGCAATAGCAATACCTTGAATAACGCGAATCAAACAAATTAATAGGATATCATCTAAAAATGTGATTGCTAAATTAGTTAGGATTAACGATAACAAGGCAAGTAAACGGGGTTTGTAACGCCCAATATTATCCAATAAGGTACCTACAAATAATTGTGATATTCCGTAGCTAAGCAAGTAACACGTTAGCGTTAGTTGAATGTCTTTTTCAGAAACGACCAATCCTTTTGCCATAGAGGGAAAAGATGGTAAGTAGATATCAGTTACAAAACCTGATAGGGGGACAGAACAAAAGGCTAAAATAGTGGCTATTTTTTTTCTTTGCTCAGAAGCTTCTCTTAACATAAGTGTTTGAATTGTTGTTTGTGCGTGCAAAATTAATTGCACAAGAATAGTTTGACATTAAAAAAGTCAAAGGGATAATTACGAAAATCAAAGATTAGTGTTTCTGTGCTGTTCGAAACTGCAAGGGAGTGATTTCTGTATGTTTTTTAAAAAAGTTATTAAAGTGTGAGGGTTGATCAAAACCAAGTGTATAACCAATTTCATTGATATTCCAGTTTGTGTGTATCAAAAGACTCTTCGCTTCACCTAATATTCTCTCTTTAATTAATTGAGTTGTTGTTCTTCCGGTTGCCGTTTTTATAGCTGAGTTTAAATGGTTGATATGCACATTTAACTTTTGAGCAAAATGAGCTGGAGCAGTCATTTGCAAAGGGTAAGCAGGCGAGTCTAATGGGAATTGATTATTTAGTAACTCATCAAATTGTCTAAACAATCTTGATGCATTTGTTGATTCAGAAATTTCAATATCAGTAACACTAAGTTGTAAAGCTTGGTGAAGTATGAGTGCTAATAAATTTCTAATGATTTCAAACTTTAGAGGATAATTGCTATTAGAAGAGTCATATATCTGTTTGAAATAGGTGTTTATCAACAACAGTTCCTCATCATTTAAGAACACAAGAGGTTTGCTCCATTCTTTGAAAAGAGATGTTTTTTTAAAAACGTCAATACTGTTGTGTTCATTAAAAAACTCTTGATTAAACAAACAAAAAAAGCCTTCTTGTTCAGTACTATGGCAAATCCATTCATAAGGAGTAGTAGGGCAAGGTAGAAATAGAGCAGGTTTGTCAATAAAGATTTTGTGTTGTCCATATCTTAATTCACCTGTTCCTATGATTAAGCAAATTTTGTAGAAGTCACGTCTGTTATAGGGAGTTGGGAAACTGCAATATTTTCGTTTGTTGATGTTGAAATGAGATTTTCCTGATTGGTATTCCTCTACACTAAAAGAGTAGTGTTGTTTTGTTTTTGCAAATCGGTAGTAATCAGAAAGCGTTTGTAATTTATCACTCATCAAAATAGATTTGTCATTTTAGGGGGACAAAATTACTAAAATCAAATTTATGGGACGCTGTTAAGATGATTATTTGTTCTTTTTATTGTTTGTATGGTACAAAAGGTTGTTTTCGAACTAAGACACATTGTTTAGTAAAGAAATGGCAAAGAAATTGAGAAAATAAATTTTGTGTAGCTCTTTCTTTTAACCAATAAGGAGAGGGTTTAGAATAATAAAAAAGAGAAGTAAATGGATAAGTTAAGTAAATTAATGGTAGCATTAATTATTATGTCAACAGTAGTATTGTTGATAGATTTGTTTGATGTTTTCGCAAGAGAAGGGATTAGATTTTTTTGTTACGCTATATTATTGGTAGCAGGAATAACTTTTTTCTTTGTAGATAGGAATAGTGTTGATAGTGAAGAATAGTGATTTTATTGTAAAACATAGCCCCCGTAAAGTTTAACTCTACGGGGGCTATGTTTATTTTAGGGTACTTGTAGTTCTAAATTTGATAAGTAAAAGCATTAATGTTCATTCCAGCTCCTACAGATGCAAAAAGTATTATATCACCTGTTTCAAAGCTGTGGTTTTCTATTTCTTTATTGATAATCATATCGTATAAAGTAGGAAGGGTAGCTACACTACTATTACCTAATTTTTGAATATTCATAGGCATAATATATTCTGGCATTTCCATATCGTATAATTCGTAAAAGCGTTTTACAATGGCTTCATCCATTTTTTCATTCGCTTGGTGAATCATAACCTTTTTAATTCTCTTGATATCAATTCCACTTTTATCAACACAACTCTTCATTGCTTTAGGAACATTTAGAAGAGCAAACTCGTATATTTTACGTCCATACATTTTGATGTACTTTGTGTCTTTATCAAGATCTGGATTATATGATTTTCCGAAGTGAATAAAGAAAGCTTCTTCTAATGTATGACTTGCACTTTCAACAGATAAAATACCTCCACCATCGTGAGTACGCTCAAGGATAGTAGCACCTGCTCCGTCAGCGTAAATCATAGAGTCGCGGTCGTGTAGGTCAATTACTCTTGATAACGTTTCAGCTCCGATTACTAAACAACGTTTAGCCATTCCAGCATTCATAAAAGCATAGGCTTGAATTACTCCTTGTAACCAACCAGGGCAACCAAATAAAACGTCAAAAGCTACGCAACTTGGATTAGCTATTTTCAAGTTGTGTTTAACTCTTGCTGCTAAGCTTGGTACAATGTCAGATTGAATAGTACCGTGTTTAATATCTCCAAAGTTGTGTGCAAAGATTATATAGTCAAGAGTTTCAGGGTCGATATTTGCATTTTGAATTGCGCGTTGAGCAGCAATTGTTCCGATGTCAGTTGTTGTTAGATTATCCTGTACATATCGTCTCTCTTCAATTCCTGTTATTTGTTGAAGTTTTTTAGCTATGCGTTCATTATTATCTTTTAATGGTAAACCATTTTCATCTCTAAAATCAAACTGACCAAAGTCTTGATTGCCTATTACTTTAGTAGGAATATAGCATCCAGAACTTACAATTTTAATATTCATATTGTTATTGTTGGTTAATATCTTAGTAAACTTATGTTTTTCATTTTTAAAAATGAAGTAATTTGCTTTGTTTTTTAGCATATTAACGACCAAATGTATGCCATTATTGCTTTTTTATAGTTTATTTCTTTATTTAGTTTTAAAAAACAAATAATACAGGTTGATTATTACTTTTCTTTTTTGTTAATAATCATACATTTAGGATAATGTTTTTCTTTATATTGAATTAAATAATCAACGACTGCAATTTCATTATTTTGTTGGAAATATTTTATGATAGTTGTTAGGTATTGCTCATTAGGGACTAATATAAAGTGAATGTTTTTGCTTAGAGTATTAAAGGAATTCTCTAATAAGTGATGATCTGTTTTAAGCTGTTTAAAGTTTATTTTGTATCCTTCAAAGATATATCGCAAGCCGTCTAAATTTCCTTTCATTGGGATACTGCCGTGGTCTTCTCCTGCATATTGTATGTATTCGTATTGTAGATTTAATGGTGGATTATTCGTAACGAATTGATCAAATTCTTTAATAGCATTATAGTGTTCAGTAAGATGGTCTGTATTTTCTTTTTCATCTACTTGAGTTAAAAATAACTTTCTGTTTTGAAAGTCATAATCTTTAGCGTTGTGATAGTTTTGTAAGATAATTTTATTGTCCCACCAAATACTTGGGTCGTGTACAATGTAAGCATTAAACATAGAGGTTCTCGTTAATAGGTTATTTAATGCTGTTATTCCTCCAAAAGAATGTCCTATTAGTATATTGTAACCTACGGTTCTAAAATTTGTATTGATGTATGGAAATAGCTCCGTTTCAATGAAATCAAAGAATAAGCTATTTCCTCCAGAGTCTCCTTTAATTTTACTGCTTTGTTCTTGGGACATAGCAGCAGTGTTTTGTGCTGTTGGCGTTAGATCCCTTGTTCTATTTGTATTGACAATTCCTACAATTATCATCTCAGGAATTGAAGGATAGGGGTATTTAGATAGTTTTTCAACATAAGCGGATAAGTAGTTAAAGTTAGATTCACTATCCAGTAAATAGATGACGGGATAGTGTTGAGGTGTTAATGTACTATCGTTATAAGATTTCGGTAAGTAGATTTGTATTGTTCTATTTTCTTTTAAAACAGATGATGAAATAGTATAAGATGTTCCTATGGTAATAGGTTCTTGTGCAGTAGAGACAAACGAGAGTAAAAAAGTAAATAAGAGAATGATATAGTATTTCATAAATAAGAAAAATAAGGTTGTTATGAGTACAAATATAGTTCCTTGTTTAAAATCATTCTAATCTATAAGGAGTGTTTTTTGACAATAATGCGGTCAAATAATTGTAATTTTACGGTTAGTGAATAAATTAGGTTTGATTATGAGTAGATTAGTTTTTTCGGTTATTCTTTTTGCTTGTTCCATTATGGGGTTTGGGCAACAGAATAAACCTAAAGTTGAAATAATAGTTTTAGATTCTAAGGTTAAAGATAATAGCTTGGTTACAGTTGTTTTGTTAAACAATACAAATGACACTTATTGGTTTCCGTGGGATACATCAGACTTAGCATATAGTGCGAGTATTGGAAGTACTTATGAAAATATGGTGTTTTTATTACAACAAAAAGTTTACAATGTTGTAGAAAAAGTAGATGAGCCTGTTTTAGTAAGTGCGAGTTTTGATTCATCATCAATCTTAGCGAAATGGCAAGAGAAAGTGAGAAATAAAACTGTAAGTGATTATGTAATAGTTAAGCCTAAAAGTCATATTCAATTGCGACTTCCCTTTAAAGTTGTGAAAGAATTGGTTCCCGCTTGGTATGCTCCACAAGAGAAAGTAGTAGAAGGAGGTTTTGAATATTATGTAAATTATAATTTGATTCCTAAGAATGTTGAACAGTTAGTAGGAGAGAAGATATTTAATCAAGTAAGTGCAAAAGGATATAAATTATACACAGAGCCTTTAAAATCTAATAAGGTGCCGATTGTAAAGTAAGTGAAATAAAAAAAGAGAAGCTGACTAACCTCTCTTTTTTTAATTTAGTAAAATAAAAATAATACCTTCCTTTGGCTTATGTAAAAGTAGGACCATATTTTAGGTCAAATTATGATAGCTGTCATTTTTTTAAATGTTTTAATTCTTTAATTAAAAAGACGGTTAGAATCACAACTACTGATTTGCATTGATTTGTTATGTTTTATGTTAGTAATGTGTTTGATTCGTGATATTTTAAAAGAAAAATACTTTCTATATTTGATATAGAATGTGATTTGATTCATACAGAGGTGATTTATTTTTTGTAAAGGGAGAACTTTAAGAGTGTTCTCCCTTTTTTGTTGCTGTGATTTAATTGTATATTGAAGTACGAATTATTGTATAAATCATTTCTGTATTATCTTTGAAAAATATTACAAGAATTACTTCATAGGCATGTTAGATAATAAACAAACAACTTCTTTTTTCACTTCGTTATTACAAGTTTACGTAGGAAAAGACACTTCAATTATAACTAAGTATAAAGTGTTGAGAAGTCTGTTAAATAAGATTACGAAGAATATTACTGCGAAAGAAGTTCTTCAGTTCTCCAATCTATTTTCTCGTTTATCATTTATCTGTAATAAATACCAAGTTTCTAAAAATATTCATTCGTTTCGAATGATTAGCAATGAACTTCGCGAAGTTAGTACAGAAGAATTAGACTTGTTTTTTCCTACCTATTGGAAAGATATCAATGAGTTTGTATCTCAAGTTTACAATGTACCAGTTCCAGATTTAAATCGACTTGCTTATCCGGAAAAAGAGATAAGACGAGAGAGAAAGGAGTCTGAGTATAGTGGTTTTGTTGATAAGCTTAAAGTAGTTGTTGTTCATAAGCAACCTGATATTTTAATCTGTGAGGTTGAAAATACTACGACAGAACAACATATTCGCGTTCGCATAAATGAATTTGATGTTAATGATGTTTTTACAACGTGTAATCAATTGTGGGTTGGAGCTACTTTATATTTAATCAATGTTGGAATTGATAAACATCAAATTTACCATCCAAAAATTGTGGTACTTGAACCAGATTATTTAATCGACGTTTCTGCTATTGCCGAGTGTTTTCAAGATTTTGGTACTTCTCCATTGTTGTTTTTAAAAGCGAAGTTTGAACCAATATCCAATAATAAGTATTTACTGATTGGAAACTTTGCTAATGCTGTTATGGATGAATTAGTGAGTTCTGAGGATGCGCGTACTGTTGAATTTGACAGCATCTTTGTAAAGCATTTTGAGACTTATCCTTTTGAACATACTGCGTGTAGCGATATTTTTTCATCTGAAGAATTTAAACAATATGCCTTTGTCTGTCGTTCTCATTTTAATACAATTAAACGTGTTTACTTAAATGAATTTCAACAATACGGCATATCAAGTCAAGGGAACATTTCTTTAGAACCGAGTTTTTTGAGTAATGTTTACGGAGTACAAGGACGTTTAGACGTATTGCATACAATTCCTTCGAAAGATGATAAGACTACAATTGTAGAGTTAAAGTCGGGAAGTACTCCATTTCCTGATGATGGCTTTAGTGTTAAACCGAATCACTCTGTGCAGCTCTATCTATATCATCTGATGCTATCTGTTGTAAATAACATAAGCTTTCAGGATATAGGAAATGAGCAGTATTTAAGTGGGTTTATTTTTTATAGTAAAACAACAAATGGCAATCTTCGTACAGACCATATTACTCTGGCTCGTGTGCAAGAGATATGTAATGTTCGCAATCAAATTATCTTAAACGAGCAGATCTTAAAGTCAGACGTTTTAGAGGCTATACAAACTTTAATTAGCAAGGTTAATCCAGAAAGGCTTATTAGCAATCCAATAAACAGTAAGTTTAAAGATATACTTACTAAGCAGTTCAATGCATTTTTAAAGCCATTACACAATGCGAGTGAGTTAGAATTGACTTACTTCTATTCCTTTGTGAGCTTTATTGCAAGAGAACAATATATTAGTAAACTTGGCATTGGGAATTATGAAGGGAATAATGGTTTAGCCAGTTTATGGTTAGACGATTTAGACGATAAAATAGAGAAATATAGTATTTTATTTGACTTAGAAATAAAAGAAAATCGCATATCTACAGATGAGAAATTGATTGTTTTTAACCGAACAATTACAGATGATTTTGTGAATTTTAGAGAAGGGGATATATGTGTTTTATACCCCAGAGAGACAGAGGCAGATATTGCTGTTTCTCATCAGATATTCAAATGTTCTATTAGAAAGATTACGAAGGATACAGTAGTGGTTGTGTTTAGACATATGCAACGCAGTATTGCTTATTTCAAACAATTTAAGTATTGGGCACTGGAACGGGATTTTATGGATAGTTCCTTTACCAGTATGTATAAGGGAATGTATTCATTTATGAATGCTCCAGCTAAACATCGTCAGGTGATGCTAACGCAGTTACCTCCAGCATTGGGTGTGTCTTATGGTTTTAATAAACCAACATTGTCTGTTGAACAAAACCGCATTTTAAATAATGCATTGAGTACAGAGGATTACTTTGTTTTGAACGGACCTCCTGGTACTGGAAAAACGTCTCATATCATCAAAGAGTTGGTGAGGGAGTTATACGTGAATAGCAATCAAAATATTTTACTGCTTGCTTATACTAATAAGGCAGTCGATGAGTTGTGTGAAACTATTAATGAAGCACTAAATGATATTACCTCAACAAACAACTATAAGTTTATCCGAATAGGGAGTTCTCTGTCTTGTAATAGTAGTTTTCACAATTGTTTATTAGACAATATTATTATAGAGAAACGCCAACAACTTGCATTAGACGAGGAGAAGTTTACTCGTGGTAGTTTAGCAAAAATAATAAGTAGTAATAGAATATTTGTTTCTACTGTAGCTTCTATGTCAAGTAAAGATGACGTGTTTAATTTAAAGCGATTTGATACCTTGATAATTGATGAGGCTTCTCAGATATTAGAACCACAGATTATCGGAATGTTGCACAAGTGTAAGCGATTTATAATGATTGGCGATCATAAGCAGTTGCCAGCAATTGTTGTTCAAGATGAGGTAAGTTCAAAAACGAATAATGTCTTGTTACAAGATATGGGGCTGGGAGATAGGCGAAATTCATTGTTTGAAAGACTGTTTAATTATTGTAAGCACAATGGGTTTGATTATGCTTGTGATACGTTGACTTATCAAGGGCGAATGCACCAAGACATCGCTTTGTTTCCAAATATCAATTTCTATGATGGACAATTGAAAGAGGCTTATCACTTAACTAATTTATCAGAAGGAGCAAAGAATAGTTTAGCTCGTCAAGTGCGTGAATTATCCTTAAATGTCCCTGCGGATTGTAATAGACAATTAGATACCGCTCTTGCAAATAAACGCCTCTTGTTTTTTAATAGTGAAGAAGAACAGTCTGATCAATCTGGAAAGGTTAATGACGGAGAGGCAGATTTGGTTGTACATATTATTCAGCGATTAATTGAGATTTATGCATACAATAAACAATCATTTGATGTAAGCAGTAGAATTGGGATAATAGCTCCGTTTAAAAATCAAATAGCCTTAATTAAGAACAAACTGGAGGAAGCAGATATTCCAGGATTTGATTTAATAACGGTAGATACAGTAGAACGATTTCAAGGAGGGCAACGCGATATAATTATTTATTCGTTTGCAGTAAATAATTTATCTCAATTAGAAAGTGTTGTAAACTTGAATGAAGATAAAACAGTAGATCGTAAATTGAACGTAGCTTTAACCCGTGCAAAAGAACAAATCTTTTTAATTGGTAATGCGGGAATATTGAGTCAAAACGATGTCTATTATAAGTTGATTGAGTTCATCAGAGAAAAAGGAGGCTTTGTAGAAAATACTATTCAGGAGCTTCTTTTACAAGAAACAATTGATAGCGTACAAAGTACTATAAAAGATGAGGTGCAAAGTTGTCCTGTTTTTGATACGTTGTTTAAGATTGAAGTTGTCTTGCCTTTAAAAGAAAAGGGAATATACACTGATAATCGGATTTATAATAGACCAGCTTTTTATATACAAAACAATGTGTTAGCGTATGGTCGTACTGATTTTAATACGGGATATGATGAAGAGGGATTTTCTATAACTGAAGAGGCAAAAGTTGATTTGTTTTATTTATTACAAGGAGAGGAATCATATTACGGATACCAAACAATTTGTAATCGAGTAGAACTATTTTTAGCGAATGAAATTGATAATTCAAATGGAGGAATTTCAATAGTAGATTTTAGTTCATTGGCGGGAATTTATTCTATTTGTGTTCACCAACAGTTGCTTAAAGTTATTAACAACACTGTTGATAAGTATGTTGATAACTATGAACAAGCTGTTAGTATAAAGGTATTTAATGTTAATAAGTATAAAGCAGTTACTAACAAAGCAAAAGAACTTATCAATGCTTATGCAAGTGAATACTCAACAAGTGAGCTATCTCTTGAATGTATTGATTTTACTGGGATAGAAGAGTTTAGTTTAGTTTTAAGACAATCAGGAGTCGTTATTTTTAATGTCGATGAGAGTTGTTTTACAACTGATTATACGATGTTTGAATTGTTGATAAAAGTTATTAACAATGCTGTTAGTAGCTTAAAATATAGTAGTTGTATTATAGTGTATAAAAAGCAATACAATAGCAGTTTTCACTTAGAACAATTAAAGCGAATCATACAAGATGATTATCACGTAGTTACTAAAGAAAATAAGAACGTAACTTATTTGAATACTATCTTTGGAGAAGAGAAAACACAAGCATTAAACTATGAAGTTTTATGTTTTTAGTAGAAGCAATATTTTTACATCATAGGGGGAGTTTTGTTTACGATAAACAAATGAGATACTTTTGTGTTTAAATATACGTAGATATGAAGAAAATTATAATAGGCCTATTTGCAGGTTTGTTCTTATTAACTTCTTGTAAGAATAGAGAAGCTGATTTGAATTTAAGTGTTTCAAAGTGGAACTCTACTATTTCTAAAATGGAAGCTGTTTACAACATAGAAAGCAGAATAGAAAAACCATCAGATTTTGTTGTAATCAAAGGAAGAGCAACAGAAGCTAAAGAATATATTGCCAATTCAATTGAAGAGTACTTGGCAATGGACTTAGAAGAGGATGTAAAGCCCATGAGAGACGCTTTGATCTCTTATATGAGAGGAAGTGATGCAACATTAGATGTTTACTTAGAAATGAGCGCAAAAGCAGATAGTTTAACTAATAGCGATATGCAACACTATTATACGAAGTTAGAAGAGCTGTCTATGGAATTAAATCACGATGCGATTAAGTTGAAAGATTTACAACGAGAGTTTGCTAAAGAACATCACATTAGAAATTATATTATCGAAGAGTAAAAAATCTCTATTGAGCATAAAAAAAGCACCATCTAATGATGGTGCTTTTTCATATCTATAAATCCGTTAGGATTAGTTTTCCATATATACTTCAATAGGAGCACAAGAACAAACTAAGTTTCTATCTCCGTATGCATCGTCAATACGACGTACAGAAGGCCATAATTTGTTTTCAGCTACATAAGGTAGTGGATAAGCCGCTTTTTGTCTTGAGTATGGTAAATCCCAATTATCAGCAGTTAATAAAGCTAATGTATGAGGAGAGTTTTTCAACTCATTCACTGGGTTTTCAATAGTAGCATTCTCAATTTCTTTACGGATAGAGATCATTGCATCACAGAAACGGTCAAGCTCTTCTAAGCTTTCACTTTCTGTTGGTTCAATCATCAATGTACCAGCAACAGGGAAAGATACCGTTGGAGCGTGGAATCCGTAGTCGATTAAACGTTTAGCAATATCAGTAACTTCAATTCCTTTGTCTTTAAACTCACGTACATCAAGAATCATTTCGTGTGCAGCACGACCTTTTTCACCAGTGTATAGAATAGAATAATGCTCTTCTAAACGAGTTTTAAGGTAGTTAGCATTTAAGATTGCTTGTTGTGTAACTTTCTTCAATCCGTCTGTTCCTAACATCGCGATGTAACCATAAGAGATTAAACATACTAAAGCAGAACCATAAGGAGCAGCAGAAATAGAAGTGATAGCATTTTTACCACCTACTTTTACTATTGGGTTTGAAGGTAAGAACTCAACTAAGTGTTCTGCAACACAGATTGGTCCTACACCAGGTCCACCACCTCCGTGAGGAATAGCAAATGTTTTGTGTAAGTTTAAGTGACAAACGTCAGCACCAATATTTGCTGGGTTTGTAATAGCAACCTGTGCGTTCATATTAGCACCATCCATATACACTTGTCCTCCATTATCGTGGATGATTTGAGTAATCTCCATAATAGCAGATTCGTAAACTCCGTGTGTAGAAGGATAAGTAACCATTAAACAAGACAAGTTGTCTTTGTATTGTTCAGCTTTAGCTTTCAAGTCTGCAACATCGATATTTCCTTCAGGAGTAGTTTTAGTAACTACAACTTTCATTCCAGCCATAGCAGCAGAAGCAGGGTTAGTACCGTGAGCAGAAGCAGGGATTAAAGCGATATCTCTTTGGAAATCTCCTCTTGCGTGGTGGTAAGCACGGATAGTCATAAGACCAGCGTACTCTCCTTGCGCTCCTGAGTTTGGTTGTAATGTTGTACCAGCAAAACCAGTAATAACACTTAATTTATCTTCAAGGTCTTTCAACATTTCTAAGTACCCTTGTGCTTGATCAGCAGGAACGAATGGGTGAACATTATTCCATTGTGGGTTACTTAAAGGCAACATCTCAGCAGCCGCGTTTAATTTCATTGTACAAGAACCTAAAGAAATCATTGAGTGATTCAATGCTAAATCTTTACGCTCAAGTTTTTTGATATAACGCATTAACTCTGTTTCAGAGTGGTAGCTGTTAAAAGCAGCGTGTTGTAAGAACGTAGAAGTACGTTTTAATTTAGCTGGGTATTTAACAGTAGTTTCGTCTAATGCAACAACTTCAAAAGCATCTTTACCTACAGCCTTAGCAAAAATAGCTACGATTGTGTTGATGTCTTTTAATTCTACAGTTTCGTTTAAAGAAATAGAGATTGTGTTAGCATCGATATAATTGAAGTTAACTTGATTCTCAAGAGCAATTGCTTTTACTTTTTCAGCATCAGCTTTTACAGTGATTGTATCAAAGAAAGCAGCATTTGTTTGTTCAACTCCTAATTTCTCTAAGCTTGCAGCTAAAGTAACCGCTTTTGCGTGTACACCGTTAGCGATTGCTTGCAATCCTTTTGGTCCGTGGTACACAGCGTAGAAACTTGCCATTACAGCTAACAATACTTGAGCAGTACAAATGTTAGAAGTAGCTTTCTCACGTTTGATGTGTTGCTCACGAGTTTGAAGAGCCATACGTAAAGCTGTATTACCATCAGCGTCTTTAGAAACACCGATAATACGTCCAGGCATACTACGTTTGTATTCTTCTTTAGTAGCGAAATAAGCAGCGTGAGGACCTCCATATCCTAATGGAATACCGAAACGTTGTGTAGTACCAACTACAACGTCAGCTCCCATTTCTCCTGGAGGAGTTAAAGAAACTAAAGATAAGATATCAGCAGCTACAGCTACTTTGATGTCTTTAGATTTTGCAGTGTGAATAAAATCAGCGTAGTCATTTACGATACCGTGTTTTCCAGGGTATTGTAACATTGCTCCAAAGAATTCTTCAGAGAAGTCAAACTCTTGGTGATTACCAACAACTAATTCAACTCCAAAAGGTGTTGCTCTTGTTTGTAATACAGATAAAGTTTGAGGTAAAATCTCTTCAGAAACGAAGAACTTAACAACGTTGTTTTTCTTTTGATCTCTTGTTCTAACGTCAAATAACAAGATCATAGCTTCAGCAGCAGAAGTTGCCTCGTCTAAAAGAGAAGCGTTAGCAATCTCCATTCCTGTTAATTCGATTACAGTTGTCTGGAAGTTTAACAAAGCCTCTAAACGACCTTGTGCCACCTCAGCTTGATACGGCGTGTAAGCAGTATACCATCCTGGGTTTTCAAATACATTACGAATAATAGCTGCAGGTACTACAGCCTCGTTGTATCCTAAACCGATAAAAGAGCGGAATATTTTATTTTTGTTACCCAATGCTTGAATATGTGATAAGTATTCATATTCGTTCATTGCTGGAGCAAGATTTAAATCTTCTTTTAAACGAATAGCGTTTGGAAACGTTTCGTCAATCAGTTGCTCGATGTTTTCAACCTTTACAGTCTTAAACATTTGTGCTAAGTCCTCAGGACGAGGACCAATGTGTCTTAAAGCAAATGCGTTTGTTTTCATTTGGACAATTAAATATTAGTTGTGTTTAAGCACACAAAAATAACCATTAATCTGACATTTTGTCGAATATTACTTTTAATTTTGAAAACTTATAATACTATTTGATAATTATTTCAGAATACTTATGGATTTGATGAAGAACAAGGGAATTGATTTTTATTTAAATGGAAGTATTCACGTATCGGTTGCAGTTTTCGCTCTGGTACAAATGACCTTTTACTTTTGTCGATTGCCATTTGATGGTGTTGTTTCTGCTATGGCGTTCACAGGAACACTTTTTTCATACAACTTTATTAAATATGCCGATTTTGTATATCGTCATAGATATAGCTTATCCCGTAAATTCAAGACGATAGTTGCTGTTAGTTTATTAGCATTAGTTGTAGGTACAATCTGTTTTTTCTTGCTTAATTTAAAGGCACAATTAGTAACGGTTAGTCTCCTATTACTATCTGTTTTTTACGCTATTCCTATCAATGATAAAATACCGAACCTCCGCAATTGGGCAGGGTTAAAAGTTTATATAGTTTGCCTTTGTTGGGCAACAGTTACTTTGATTGTTCCGATTGTTAATGCAGGATTGGAATTGAGTTGGGACATTGGAATTAAGTTTGCACAACGTTTTATCTTGGTGCTGATATTAATAGGGATTTTCGAGATAGTGGACTTGCAATTTGACGATAGTAAACTAAAAACATTACCTCAAACTTTAGGGGTTGTCAATACCAAATGGATGTTGACATTATTGTTAATTCCCTTTTATGTAATCGAATTTTTTAAAGTAGGTTATCAACCTATCCAAGCTTGCAATAATCTTGTTATTGTGTTGCTAACTCTTTTCTTTATTTGGTATGCTTCAAGAGAGAGAACGAAGATATACACCCTTTTTTGGGTTGAAAGTGTACCTATTGTATGGTGGCTTTTGGTGGTGTTGGAAAGCTTTTCTGAAACTCAAGTATAGTGTTTTTTTAGTTGAGTCTAAAAAAATGTATATTTGCAATAATATAAATACACAAAGATGATACAACTTGTAAATGACGTTAAGACAAACGGAAATGTAGTTTTCGTTTTAAGCAAAGACAATAAAGGAGCTGTAGTTGTTCCTGAGTTTTTAAATGACTTCGTAAAAAGCTTTGAAGAAAGCAAAAAAGAAGAGGACTTCGCTAAAGTAGGAAGTCAATATTTCTTCTTCGTAAAAGAGAATACAGATTTAGAAAAAATGCGTTTAGCAGGATTTAATATCCGCAAACAATTAGATAAGAAAGCAGATAACTTAAGCATCGTTGGAAACGGTGAAGCTACTTTAGCATTAGCTGAAGGGTTTATGTTGTCTAACTACCAATTCTTGAAATACTTCAAGGAAGCAGAGGAAATGAAATACGCTTTAACTAATGTTGAGGTAAAAGGAGATTTCACTGCAAAGCAAATCGCTGACTTAAACAATACAATCAAAGCTGTTTATTGGGCACGTACAATGGTAAATGAGCCGGTAAACTTTTTAACTGCAACACAATTATCGAAAGAGATTGAATTGTTAGGAAAAGAAGCTAATTTCTCTGTAAAAGTTTTAGAGCGCAAAGAAATTGAAGAGTTGAAAATGGGTGGTTTATTAGCTGTAAACAGAGGTTCTGTTGAGCAACCAACATTTACAGTAATGGAGTACAAACCTGCTAACCCAATCAACAAAAAACCAATTGTATTAGTTGGTAAAGGTGTTGTATATGATACAGGAGGTTTAAGTTTAAAACCAACAGCGGGATCTATGGACTCAATGAAGAGTGATATGGGGGGGGCTGCTTGTATGGCAGGTACTATTTATGCTGCGGCATTAAACGAAGTAAACGTTCACGTAATTGGATTAATTCCTGCTACTGATAACCGTCCTGGTGGAGATGCTTATGCACCTGGTGACGTTATTACTATGTATGATGGAACGACAATTGAAGTATTGAACACAGATGCAGAAGGACGTATGATTTTAGCTGATGCTATTGCTTATGCTAACCAATATGAACCTGCAGTTATTATTGACGCAGCTACATTAACAGGAGCAGCATTAGTAGTAGCAGGAGATATGGCTTCTTGTATTATGGGTAACGAAGAAAATGTTATTCAAGACATCGTTAAGTCTGGTTACAATGTTCACGAACGTTTAGCACAATTGCCATTCTGGGATGACTACAAAGATTTATTAAAATCAAACGTAGCTGATATGAAGAATATTGGAGGACGTTTTGCTGGTACTATCACAGCTGGTAAATTCTTAGAGCACTTCGCTAAACATCCATATGTACACATTGATATCGCTGGTCCAGCTTGGATGGATTCTCCAAGAGATTACAAAGGAAACGGTGGTACTGGTAGTGGAGTACGTACATTAGTTGACTTCTTGACAAATTACAAAGGATAATTTTGTAGTTAAACGTTATATAATTTGGATAAGGGCTGTATTCTAAAATGAGAGTACAGCCCTTATTTTTTTGGTTAAATAGTTTATTGTCTTAACCTTAGTTTAAATTGAGGGTAATAGGAACTATTTTAGTCTTTTTTTGAAACTAATATGATGTAGTTGTTTACTTTTTTAGTTGTTTTCGATCTATTATAAAGGGAAATGGGATATTTTTAGTTAGGAATTTAAAACTTTATTTTTGTGATATACTGCTTTTTAACCACTTGTAGAGGTAGATTCGGAATGTTAGTATAACCAATATATAGATGGAATATAAGTAGCTTGTTCAACAATTATCCGACAATTGTCCGACAATTGTTCGTGTATAATCCCTGTATAGCCCGAAAATACTGGGATAGAATTATTTTTGTCGGAGAATAGTCGGACAATTGTGGGAGGATTATCAAGTAATCGTAGGGTTAGAGATAGTAAGTATGTTTTGTGTGTGACATCATTAATGTATTGTTTTTGATGTAAAGTTTGTTTGTCTAATTGTAAAGTTTATTTTACATTTGTGACTATAAAATTTAAAACTTATGAGAAACTTACCTTTATTTCCAAACTACTTTAAATGGGTAGTAATTGCTATAATATTATTAGACATTATTATAGCTTTTGTGTTTAGAGATTTTCTAAAACAATATGGAGATTACAGCAAAGAAATTATGCTTACAATTGTCAGTTTAGCTTTGTTGATATTGTTTTGGACAAAAAGAAAAGAGGATGACGAAATGTTTGTGCAGTTGAGATTAAACACGATGACAGGTGCTATTGTTTTTTTGATAATATATGTGTTAATAAATAATATTTTTAGCCTTGTTGCAGACGAAGAAGAGATTGGGCGGATATCAGCAGGAATGGGAGTATTTACAATGATGGTTTTTATAACTTTAATGTTTGAACTGCAATTGCGAAAATTGAAAAAAAGTAACAATGAAGAATAACGTAAAAATAGAACGTACTCGTTGCGGATTAACCCAGCAGGAATTAGCTGATTTGTTAACTGTTTCTCGACAGACAGTTAATTCTATAGAAGCGAATCGGTATGTTCCTTCTACTGTATTAGCCTTAAAACTGAGTAAGTTTCTCAAGACTACAGTTGAGGAATTGTTTAGTTTGGAGGAGAGTGATTGATTAAAAAAGTATTTCATACTTGATAAACAAATCGTATTCTTGTTATTCAGAGTTAATATAACAATTACATAGTTATGCAAATTAATATAGCAGCAGATAGTACTATTATTAGTGCAACAAACGGTTTTCATTTAGTTAATAGAAATAATGTTCAATTAATTCGCCCGTTAGCAGATAAGATTTGGCCAAAGACTTATGGTACAATTATTACAGAAGAGCAGATAGCTTATATGTTGCCAATGATGTATAGCAACGAGAGAATATTTGGAGAAATAGAACAAGGCTATGTATGGGAATTGTATGTTGAGAACAACCAACTATTAGGATATTTGGACTACAAACTGATGGAAGACAATCGCGTATTTCTTTCTAAGATATATGTAGATACAGACCAACAACAAAAGGGAGTAGGTAAGGTGATGTTGGCGCGTGTTATTGACTATGCCAAAGCACAAAAGGCTACTGCTGTATACTTAACAGTGAATAAGCAAAATACCAAAGCAATTAGCTTCTATGAGCGAAATGGGTTGAAATGTATCAAGTCAGAAACATTTGATATTGGCAATGGGTATGTAATGGATGATTATATTTATCAGTACGATATTTAAAAGGTATTGAAGATGTTTTTACATATAACAAAAGCGAGGGATTATTTCTTCGCTTTTGTTGTTTTAAAAAGCTTTTGTGCTAATTAACACTTAGTTAAATTTTAAAAAATAGGATAAATACAGATATAGTTATTTTTATTTAGTTTAAATAATTTATTATATTCGCATTATAATTAAATAGCATAATCATGAGTACAAATACAACAAACCCAAATTTCGACCAAAGTAAAGTGAAACCAAAAGCTCCAAAAGTTGAAGAGTTAATCAATGAATGCAAGTCAATTATGATGGCTACAATCAATGAAGATGGAACTCCTTTGGTAAGTACTGCACCTTATTCAAGAGTTGGAAACGACTTTCAAATCTTAGTTTCTTTTATGGCTAAACACACAAAGAACTTGAGAGATAGAAAGCAAGTATCTTTTATGTTTGTAGAAGATGAGAGTGCTTCTAAACAATTATATGCAAGACATCGTCTAACTTTAGATACAGTTGCAGAATTAGTGGGAAAAGAGAATCCATTATATGAAAAGGCAATGGTAGACTTAAAAGAAAGACACGGTAAAGTTGTTGAGGTATTAGGTGACTTAGAAGACTTTATTATGTTCAACTTCAAACCAGTAAAAGGATCTTATGTAAACGGATTTGGTAGTGCGTATTTCGTTGATGAGAATTTAGAAGTAATGGAGCACAGAAGAGGAATGCACGGAGCACATAATGCTCATACAAAATAGTAGATGTAATTAGCTTTATATATTTTATCGAAAAAGTCTTTGTATAGTTATGTACAAAGACTTTTTTATTTTAATGTAAAAATGTAGTTTTGAACAGATTTAAATAAAAGATGTCAAAAGGTCAAGTTCATATTCGATGTTATAACTGTGGAGAGTTCAATGCTAATGCTGAAGAATGTGAACATTGTGGTGCTATACTTGATTTAGTAAAGCGTCGTGAGCAAGAAAGACAAGACTACATTAAAGAGAAAGAACGCATCGAAATATTAAAGGGACCAAGTAAAGTGGATCGCTTTTTTAGTGCAATGACTAATCATCGTTGGTTATTGGTAAGATTAGTGTTTAAACTCATCTATGGTGTTTGGATAGTATTTATGGCAATAGTGATGTTTATTGCTTGGTTTATTGGAGTGGTAGTAGCGTGAGAATATTAAAACATAGGTTGTTTATCGGTATGTTGCTTCTTGGAGTTATAATATATGTACTGCAACGATTGGGGATAGTACTACCTTCTTTTGTCAATAATTATGTCAACGATTTATTAGCAGTACCTCTTACTGCGTGGCTTACTTTAGCAGTTTTAAAACAATGGAAAGGCTATACCTTTCTATTATCTCCTTTGATGATTATGACTATTGTCTTTTATTTTTCAGTGTATTTTGAATGGTATTTACCTCAGCATAATCCCAGATATACTGGCGATTTCATTGATGTTCTCTGTTATATCGCAGGTGGTATTGCTTTTTATTTTATCCAAAAGAAGTACATTCCATCTTCAAAGAAGTAATTCAGAATAGTTTTTTTTCGTATTTTTAATTCAAAGAAGATTAACTTATGAAAAAGACTTTTTACCAAATAGCGCTAATTTTATTATTAGTACTCCTTGTTTTATATAGCTTTTATCAATTTTATTTTGAGGGGAAAGGAGTATCTATTTTTGATTATAATACTTACTTAAAGGCAGTAGATTTTTATGTTTATTTAGGTATTTCACTATTGTTTGAAGGTGCTTTAATATGGCTGGTACTTACTTTAAGTAAAGGGAAAGGACAACTCGAAATGAAGTAAATATTTAATTATCCTATAAAAAAACTCCGCTTCGGTTTAGTACTGAAGCGGAGTTTTTGTTGTTATATAAAGTTGCCTTAAGTAGGCTTTTTATTAAATAGAATAACAAGTGTTACAGATAGTAAAACAAACATTAGTCCAATACCTGAGATAAAATCAAAGTGTTCAGCAAAGAACAATGTACCTACTAAAACAGCTACTACAGGTTCCATTGAACCTAAAATAGAAGTAATTGTTGATCCCGCGTGTTTTACTGCTAATACTAAGCATAAATCAGATATAAACGTTGCAAAGAAACCTAATAAAATTAAGTTCATCCAATCGTTTTTTAAAGTGATTGGTTCTATACCTGTTGTTACCAAACAATAGAATAAGAAGATTAAACAGCCCATTAACAATACATAGAACGTTAAAGAGTCAAAGTTCATATCTGCAATTCTCGACTTGTTTAAACCGACGATATATAGTCCGTATGTAAAGATTGTTATCGCAGCTAAGATAAGTCCTTTAAACAAAGCCGGAGATGGTTCTCCGTGCCAACACATCATTCCAACTCCTATTAGAGAAAGTAAAGAAGCGATTAATAGGACTATTGATTTCTTTTCTTTGTAGAAAAGAATCATCACAATACTTACAAAGATGGGATATAAAAAGTGAACTGTTGTTGCTAAACCACTTGCGATGTATTCATAAGAGTCAACAATAAACTTGGCTGTTGCGGCATACAATAACGCCAAGAAAAAGACGACTGCTAAATCTTTAATAGATATTTTTAAACTTGTTTTCTTATACACACATACGGCTCCCATTGTAGCAGAAGAAAATAGAAATCTGTAAAATAGGATGGTCGGTATGCCGATAGCTGCCACCCCTTCTGGTCGCAATTCAGGTACAATTAACGGTAAGGAGAACAAAGGCACCAAACCAAATGTACCAGAAGAAATTAATGCGAAAAAAATTCCTTTCAGGTTTTTCATTGTTTTAAAAGTTACTTATTAAAAATTTGAGGCAAAGATACGGCATCTAATAGCGGTAGAAACGATGATGTAAATATTTGAGAATCTCTTAAATAATATAGATTATAGGTATTCACGTTACTAATGAATAAGAGTTTTGAAAAATAAAAAAGCAAAGAGTTTCTGAATTATATTCAGATTGAATAATGTACTTTTTATAATTCTATGTTTGTCATTAAATTGATAAAAGAAGACTGTAAGAATTGTTGAGGTGATAATTTTCACTGTGTTTAATTGATAATACAGAAATAAAAAGGGTTGTACACCTTAGCTTAAATATGTATTTTGGCCATTCAAACTAATAGATCAATCAACTATGAGAATTAATTTAAACTTGAATACTGTGGTAAAACATAGTGTTCTTGGTATTGCACTTATGACAAGTGTTATGGCATCTGCACAGAAAGCTGATCCGATAGTAGATGCTATCGTGAAAGAGGGAACAGAAAATTCACAATTAAAGAACTATGCTTTTGAATTGATGGATGTAATTGGGCCTCGTTTAGTAGGAACACCGCAAATGATGGATGCGCATAATTGGGTTGTTAACCAATACCAAGCAATGGGACTTGAGGCTCGTAATGAAGTGTATGGAACTTGGAAAGCTTGGGAGAGAGGTACTACTCAGATTACAATGACATCACCACGTATAAAGTCATTAGAGGGAACACAATTAGCTTGGAGTCCGGCTACAAAGAAGAATGGTGTAGAAGGAGAGGTAGTTGTTTTAGTAGATGCTAAGAATAAAGCAGAGTTTGACGCTTGGTTACCAAAAGTGAAAGGTAAGTTTGTAATGATTTCTCAACATCAGTTTTCTGGAAGACCAGATTACCAATGGAAAGAGTATGCAACAGCTGAGTCTTATGATAAGATGAAGGAACAACGTAGAACGGATGCTGAAGAATGGAACCAGCGAATTGCTAATACAGGATATTCAGCTAAGGAATTACCTAAAGTTTTAGAAGAAGCTGGAGCTGCTGGTATTGTTATGTCATATTGGACAGGTATAATGGGGGCAAATAGAATTTTTGGAGCAGAAACAATGAAAGTGCCTACGATTGACTTGTCAGTGGAAGATTACGGATTATTGTTCCGTTTAGCAGAGAATGGCAAAGCACCAAAGATTAATGTAAATGCACAATCTAAAGATTTGGGTACTGCAAAAACATATAATACTATTGCTGAGTTAAAAGGTGGTGAGAAAGCTGATGAGTACGTTATTTTATCGGCACATTTAGATAGTTGGGATGGAGGAACAGGAGCTACTGATAACGGAACGGGTATTATCACAATGATGGAGGCTACACGTATTTTGAAGAAAATATTGCCTAATCCTAAGCGTACTATTTTAATCGGTAATTGGGGAAGTGAAGAACAAGGGTTAAATGGTTCGCGTGCTTTTGTTGCTGATCATCCAGAGTTGCACAATAAAATACAGGTTGTATTTAATCAAGATAACGGAACAGGTCGTGTTGCTAATATTTCAGGACAAGGGTTTCTAAACTCATACCAGTATTTGACAGATTGGTTACACGCAGTACCAGCTAAGTATAAGAGTGAAATTAAAACACACTTTCCAGGTTCTCCTTCAGGAGGAGGTTCTGATCACGTATCTTTCGTAAGTAAAGATATTCCTGGATTTATGTTGAGTTCTCTTAGTTGGGGGTATGGAGGATATACTTGGCATACAACAAGAGATACGGCTGATAAAATAGTTTATGACGATGTACAGAGCAATGCTATTCTTATTGCAATTTTAGCTTATAAAGCAAGTGAGGAAGAAGAATTGGTAAATAGAGATAAGATTGTCTTGCCAATGAATGATAAAGGGCAACGTCAAGAATGGCCTGAAGCAAAAGGTCCTAAGCGTACTGTAAATTAAAAAAAAGATATTAAAATTCAAGAGGTGCTATACTATAGCGCCTCTTTTTTTGTTTATAGAATATAGTATTGTAGAGATAAAGACTTATTTTTATCTAAAAGTAATTTGAACGGATTATGAAAAAAATGAATATATTTTTAATGATACTCGCTCCAATAGTAGGGTTTGGACAATCACCAAATCCTAAAATTAAGGCATTGTGGGAGAGTATTGCTAAAAAAGAACAAGGCTATGAAGTAAAAAGCCTTGCGCCAGAGGTTAAGGAAGTACTTGACTTATCGCGTAAAGAAAAAGACTATCCAAGTGTATTGAAAGCTCTTTTTTATCAAGCTAAGATTGATATAGCAACTAAAGATGATAGTGAGTTTAATGTAAACGAAGTTTTTCAGGTATTTGAAAAAGAACGTATAACTGCTACTGGGGTTTATGCTGCGATGCTTGATGCTTATCAAGGGCAGTTATATACGATTTACAAAAGTGAAAACTCATATAAGTTTAGAAATAGAACAGAGCAAGAAACAGATAGTGCTACTGATGTACGTTTTATGACGTTAAGTCAATTAGAACAACGCGTTGATAAGTTCTATTCAAGTGCTTTGACGCTTTTGAAGAAGAATCCAACTGTATTAGTAAAGGATTGGAAGGATATGTTTGTTTATGACAAAGACAGCAAAGTAGACTTTTCTAATTATACCTTGTATGAGGCAGTGCGTTTAGATTACGCTTCTGTTTTGTTGAATGGACTTTATAGCTTCGTTCCTCAAGCAGAGCAAGACTTGAATAGAGACAAGGCTTATAAGTTAATCGATGAGGTTAAAAATGAAGTGGCTAATCGCAAGAATGTAGATTTAGTAGTTTACACTGCCTTGTTTGAATTAGACTTTAGATATGATTGGACAGCAACTACTAAAAACGATAAGTACAAACAATTGCTAAAAGATTATCCATTGAATCTGGATCTATCAAAAGCATACTTACAATTTTTGTACAGACAGTTTGAACAGACGAATGAAAATTCGGAGTTAAAAGTAGAAGGAACAGAGGTTATTGCTTATGCTCAAAAGGCATTAAGATTGTTTTCTTTGTCAGCAGATAAGGGGCAATTAAAAATGTTTACAGATTATCAAAAGCTTGTAACTAATCCTGACTTGAGTATATCTACAATTCAAATGCTCGATGTTAATGAGATTGCTCCATTAAACATCAGTTACAAGAACACTGATAAAGTATTTGTACAAGTAGTTAAGATAACTGAACCTGTTGCAGATTATGAGTTTAAATATGATGTACACGAAAAAGAGGGGTATCAGTATATTTCTACGAAAGACAAAGTAGTAGATAGTTATACTATTGATGTTAAGAAGTATGATGATAACAAAGTTCATAGTACGCGTATTGCATTAAAACCATTAAAAATGGGGCGTTATGCTATTATGACAAGTACAGCTCCTTTTGATAGATTAGAGAAAGAAAAAGATGTAGTAAGTTATACAGAGCTTAGTGTTTCTTCTAATGTGATTATTTTAGGAGAAAACAAACTTCGTGCGTATAACCGTGCTACAGGAGAACCCTTAGTGAATAAGCGTATTCGTGTATCTAATAGTATTTCTAATAAGAGAGATAAGAATTATTGGGAAACAGTAATTACTACGGATTCAAAAGGAGAACATACACTTACTCTTGATATGCAATCTTCTCAACGTATTTATTCGATTGATGGGGAAGACGTGTTTTATAGAAATTATTATTATAACCCAAGAAAAGATAAATACAGCGATGATGTAGAGAGTATTTCAAGTAAATTATTTACTGACCGTGGTATATATAGACCTGGACAAACAGTTTATTTTAAAGCCATATTGACAGAAATAAAAGGGCTTACTGAGAAAGTGTCTACAAATGTGAAATATACTGTTGAATTGGTTAATACAAACAATGAAGTAATCAATAGTATTGACGCTATTTCAAATGAGTTCGGATCATTACAAGGGTCATTTGCTTTGCCTGCTTCTGGTAAGTTAGGAAACTTCTATATCAGAGTAAAAGGAATAGGTGGCTCTAAGATGTTCAAAGTAGAAGAATACAAACGTCCAAAGTTTGAGGTAACAATGGATAAGGTAACAGAAAGTTTTCAGTTAAATGAAAAAGTATCTGTTAAGGGAAGTGCTGTTGCTTTTTCTGGTGCTAATATCGATAAGGCTAAAGTTACGTATAAAGTAACACGTGCTACTTTATGGCCTTACTTACCTTGGT
Source organism: Myroides phaeus (assembly GCF_009799805.1). Taxonomy (NCBI): domain Bacteria; kingdom Pseudomonadati; phylum Bacteroidota; class Flavobacteriia; order Flavobacteriales; family Flavobacteriaceae; genus Myroides; species Myroides phaeus. The sequence goes on along the minus strand of NZ_CP047050.1, from coordinate 439,046 downwards.
ATAGACGTATGTTTATGCGTTATGAAAAACCAGAGCAGATTACACAAGGAGAAACAATCACAGATAAGGATGGTAAGTTTGTTATAGACTTTACTGCTATTCCTGCTAATGAGAAAAAGGATAAAGATAATCCTCGTACATATCGCTATGTGGTAAATGTTGAGGTAACGGATGTCAATGGAGAAACACATACAGAGTCGTCTTCTGTTACAGTAGGAGATAGAGGTGTATTGCTTGACTTAAAAGTAGGGGCTAATGTAACAGCAACCGACTTAGAAACAATCAAATTAAATACAACAAATCTGAATGGTGTTGATTATCCTGCTAAAGGAGAGGTTGCAATCTATGAGTTGAAAGCACCATATCCAAAGCGTATGCTAAATACAGGTTTGAGATCTGGAAATAAAGAGGAGGCATATACATACGATGAGTTTGTTAAGTTGTTCCCTTATTTACCTTATGCACAAGAGTTAGATCAAGCTACTTGGAAAGAAGGAGCTCAAGTTTTTAAAGCGAGTTTTGATACTGCACAAGCAAAAGAGCTTAATTGGAAAGATGCTTCTAAGTTAGCAAGTGGTACTTACATTGTAAAAGGGTTTGTAGTTGACAAGGATGGAGAAAAGATAACAGTAGATAAACAAGTCAATGTTGTAAATACAAATGAGAAAAATCGTCAAGTGTATGACTTGCTTGATATACAAGGAGGAGATGGCGCTTACAAAGTAGGTGATAAGGTAACGTACTCTTTACAGTCGGGAGAAGAGAATACAATTGTTGTTGTTTCTGTGATTTCTAAAGAAAGTGTTGTAACTCAAAAAACATTGAAAGTAGGTAAGAAGGCTGTGAAGTTTGAAGTACCTGTTAAAGATGAAAATACTATTTCAGTGTATTTCTCAGCAGTGAAACACAACTTCTACCAAAATGATAGAAGATTGATTAGTGTTAACAACGAAATAGGTAAACTAAATATCGAGGTTGGCTCATTCAGAGATAAGTTGACACCAGGTCAGAAAGAAACGTGGACATTGACTATTTCAGGATTGGACAAAGACAAAGTGTTGTCGGAAGTATTAGCAGGAATGTATGATGCTTCTTTAGATGAGTTTGCTTCTAATTCATTTTCTTCTTCTTTTTACAAGAGAAAGAAATACTATACTAATAACGATAGATTCAACTTCAATAATGCGTTCAATAATATTACATATACAAGTAACGCTGTAGGAAATTACTTTAGTTATGAGTCTGTGTATTTTGGTATGCCAATTACGTTAGAGACTTTCAATATTGGATTTGCAGATACACAACGTATGATGTACAGAACGATGGCTATGAGTGCTGATGCAAATTATGTAATGGAGGAAAGTGCTGTAATGGCTGCACCAAGTGCACAAAAAGTACGTGGAAAAAGTGAAATATCGTTTGGAAGTGGAGATGCCAATAATTCGCCTCTTCAAATTATAGATGGAGTAGTTGCCGAAGAAGGTGTGGAAGTAGATAGAAAAAATATAGTTGAAATGAAAGTATTGTCTCCAGAAGAGGCTACGGCTTTATATGGAGTTAGAGGTGCTAAAGGTGCAGTATTGATTACAACGAAAGAAGGTGCTTTGGTAGAATTAGGGAATGTGGAAACAAGAACTAATCTGAATGAGACAGCATTTTTCTATCCACAGTTAAAAACGGATAAGGATGGCAATATCAAGTTAGAGTTTACAATGCCAGAAGCGTTAACGCAATGGAAGTTTATGGCTTTGGCTCATAGTAAAGATTTGCGTACAGGTTATATAGAGAAAAAAGTACGCACACAAAAAGACTTGATGGTTGTTCCTAATATGCCAAGATTCTTACGTCAAGGAGATGAGGTTGTAATTTCTAATAAGACAACAAATCTTTCTGATAAAGAAGTGAATGGAACAGTTGCTTTATTGCTTTTTGACGCATTTACAATGGAACCAATTGATGCTTCGTTTGCTAATGATGACAAGGTAAAAGCAATCGCTGTAGGTAAAGGAGAATCAACAGTAAGTACGTGGACTATAAAAGTGCCTAATGGTATTCAAGCTGTGGTTTATCGCGTGGTTGCAAAAGCAGGTGACTTTAGCGATGGAGAGGAGTCGGCATTGCCTATTCTTTCAAATCGTATGATGGTAACAGAAACAATGCCTATCTATGTGAAAGAAGGACAAAACAAGTTCTTCACGTTAGATAAGTTGAAAGAAGGTAATTCATCAACACAAGACAATTTCTTATTGACATTTGAAATGACTACAAACCCATTGTGGAATGCTGTATTTGCGCTTCCATCGTTGAGAGATTATCATTCGTCAAATGCCAATGGAATGTTCAATAAGTTTTACGGGAATGTAGTTTCTACTTCTATTATGAATAGCAATCCTCGTATTAAAAGTGTATTTGACAATTGGAATTCTAAAGGAGAGTTGGTATCTCGTTTAGAGAAAAATAAAGAGTTGAGAAATATCTTGATTGAAGAAACTCCTTGGTTAATGCAAGCAGAAAGTGAAGAAGAACAAATGAAGCGCATTGCTTTATTGTTTGACTTGAATAAAATGCAACAAGAGCGCACAGAGTCTTTTGACAAATTGCTTGAAATGCAAAATGCAGATGGAGGTTTCCCTTGGTTTAGTGGTAGTAACTCTAATTTATACATTACACAATCTATCGTAGAAGGTTTTGGGAACTTGAAAAAGATGGGAATGTTAAATGAAGATATGGGAGTTGCTTACAAGGGAATGTTAGATAGAGCAATTCGATTTGTAGACCAAGAGCAGTTTGTAGTGTATAATGAATTACTGAAAAAGGCAGAGATGGGCTACAACCCAATTAATCTTCATTATTTGTATGTGAGAAGTTTCTTTAAAGATGACTTTAAAATGAAAGAGGAACACGGTGTAATGCTTAATTTCTATTTAAAGAATTTAGAGGATAGTAAACTTAATGTAGGTTTATACAGCAAAGCAATGCGTGCGGTAGTAGCTAAACGATATGGTAAAAACCAGTTGGCAAGTACAGCAATTAAGAGCATAATGGAGTTGTCAGTAGATTCGGATGAAATGGGAATGTATTGGAAAGAGAATAAACCTGGATGGTTCTGGTATGACTCGCCTGTAGAAACACAAGTGATGATTATGGAGGCTTACAGTGAGGTTGTATCTAAAGAAGACAAAGCGTTAGAAGAAATGAAAGTGTGGTTGTTGAAAAACAAACAAACAACAGCTTGGAACTCTACAAAGGCTACTACTCGAGCTATTTATGCTTTATTGAATATTGGCAAGTCTTGGGCAGATTCTGATAAGGGAATTGCAGTAAAAGTTGGTGGTACGCCAATTGACTTAACAAAAGATAGTCAAATGGGAAGTGGTTACGTAAAACAGTCTTGGTCTAAAGGAGAAATTACTCCTCAAATGGCAACTGTTGAGGTAGAAAAAACTTCTCCTGGTGTAGCTTGGGGAGCAATGTACTGGCAGTATTTTGAGGATTTAGATAAAATCACAGCAGCACATACAGGAGTTAAGTTCAATAAACAATTGTTCTTGCGTGTGAATACAGACAAAGGAGAAGTCTTGAGACAGATTACAACAGATACTCCAATTAAGGTTGGTGATAAAGTAGCAGTACGTTTAGAAATTGTTGTAGATAGAAATATGGACTTTGTTCACATTAAGGATATGAGAGCAAGTGGTTTTGAACCAACAAATGTTTTCTCTGGTTACAGATGGAGAGGAGAGTTTGGTTATTACGAGGAAACACGTGATGCATCAACAAATTTCTTTATCTCTCGATTAAACAAAGGAAGCTATGTTTTTGAATATGATTTAAGAGCAAATACAGCAGGTTTCTTCTCTAATGGTATTACTACATTACAAAATATGTACGCTCCTGAAATGAGTGCACACAGTGAAGGAATAAAAGTAGAGATTAAGTAATAGGTATAAGTGAATACCAAATAAAGAAAGGCGAACCAATGTGTTCGCCTTTTCTTGTTGTAGGTTAAGTGTAAAAGGGAAGGTGTGGTTGTAACTTTGTAGTACAAAAAACAAAGAGATATGAAAACAAGAAATATTAAACAAATAGTAGCACCACAGCCTGCACACTTTGTAGGAGATGGTTTTAGAGTACATAACTTTATTCCAGGTATGCCAAATATGAGTATGCAACAAATGGACCCGTTCATTATGTTTGATTATAACTCAAAATTCGTGTTCCCACCTTCTCAAATTCCAAAAGGAGTTGGTGTTCATCCACACAAAGGATTTGAAACAGTAACAATTGCTTATAAAGGGCGTGTTGAACACGGAGATAGCAGTGGTGGAGGTGGTATCATTGGGCAAGGAGATGTACAATGGATGACTGCTGCATCAGGTGTTTTACACAAAGAGTTTCACGAAACAGAGTGGAGTAAAACAGGAGGAGAGTTTCAAATGGTACAGCTATGGGTAAACTTGAAAGGAGAAGACAAAAAAGGACCTGCTAAATACCAAGCGATTGAAAATGATAAAATGGCAAAACATCAATTGCCAAATGATATGGGATTGGTTGAGGTAATTGCAGGTGAATTTGAAGGAACAAAAGGAACAGCTTCTACGTTTACACCAATGCATATGTTTAATTTAAAAGCTAAAACAGGTGCTAAAACTACCTTTACTTTTCCTTCTCATTTCACTACAATGTTGTTAGTTTTAGAAGGAGAAATTAAAGTTAATGATACTACAATTGTAAAAACAGACCACGTTGCACATATGGCAAAAGATGGAGAAGCATTTACTGTTGAGGTTTTAGAAGATGCAGTAGTGTTAGTGTTATCAGGAGAACCGCTAAACGAACCAATTGCACACTATGGACCTTTTGTAATGAATACAAGAGATGAGTTAATTGAAGCTGTAAATGACTTCAATGCAGGTAAGTTTGGTGACTTAGAATAAATAGTATAAACAAAAGATAGTTGTGTCTTTATAGAGATTTGGTTTGGTTAAAGGAGAGATAAGTTTTTTATCTCTCCTTTTCTTTTTTCTTATACATTTGTTTTTTTTAAAGTATGAAAAAAGCAGGATTAGGATTGTTGACTTTTGCACTATGTGTTGCGAGTTGTCAAGATAAGAAAGTTGAGGTTCCGGTAACAGAAGAGGTCACTGTAGAGACTGTACAAGAAACTGTAGAAACCAAAGAATTGAAATTGTCTGGTGAAACGATGGATACGTATATGGATTCAGAAGACGCGATGATGACTTCTTTAGTAGAGAAAGACCAGCTGCGTCTACAAAAAGCAATTCAGATTATCGGAAATATGAATATATTTTATACGGAAGATGAAGGTATAGATAACGATAAAACAGATGCTGCTTTTTTAAAGATTGTCGGAGGTAAAACATTTAAGCAAGTTTGTGATACTGCTGAAGGGTATTTAAAAGCAGAACAAAAACAAGAATTAGATCGTATTCAAAATTTATTAGGAACGATAAAAGGTCCAAAGGCTGCTTCGAAAGTAGATAAGTATAACGAAGCGCAACAAAATCTTAAAGAAGCAAATCAAATGCCGATTACGCTTGATGATTATACGTATAACGAAGAGTGTTTTCTATAAACCGTTTTTATAGAACAAGCATAATAATAAGAAAGCCCATTGTTTTTTGACAATGGGCTTTTTGTTTTATTTAATCAAACCAGCTCTTTTAAGTAAAGCATCTGGAGTAGGTTCTTGTCCTCTAAATTGTTTGTATAATGTCATTGGGTGATCTGTACCTCCTTGAGACAATACATTGTCTTTAAATTTTGTTGCAATTTCTTTATTGAAGATTCCGTTATCTTTAAAGAAAGCAAAAGCATCAGCATCTAAAACCTCTGCCCATTTGTAGCTGTAGTATCCAGAAGAATATCCCCCTTGGAAAATATGAGAGAAAGAAGTACTCATTGCATTTTCTCTTACGTCAGGATATTGAGCAGTAGCTTCAAATTGTGCTACTTCAAAGTCTTTTAAACTTGTAATAGTAGTCGGATCTTGACCGTGCCATCCCATATCTAATAATCCAAAGCTCAATTGACGTACCGTTGCCATTCCCTCTAAGAAGCTTGCACTTTCTTTGATTTTTTCAACTAATTCCATTGGAATAGCCTCTCCTGTTTGGTAGTGTTTTGCAAATAATGCTAAAGCCTCTTTTTCAAAACACCAGTTTTCCATAATCTGACTTGGTAATTCTACAAAATCCCAGAATACATTAGTTCCTGATAAACTTGGATATGTTGTATTAGCTAACATTCCGTGTAAAGCGTGTCCAAACTCGTGGAATAAAGTAGTAACCTCATTAAAAGTCAATAATGATGGTTTTGTAGCCGTAGGTTTAGTAAAATTACAAACAATAGAAATATGAGGTCTTTCATTCACGCCATTTAAAACGTATTGATTTTTGAAAGACGTCATCCAAGCTCCGTTTCTCTTTCCTTTACGTGGGAAGAAGTCAGAGTAGAACACAGCAACAAACTCTCCTTTGTCATTTGTTACTTCAAATGTTCTTACATCTTGGTGGTATTTGTCTATATCTTGAACTTCAGTAAAAGTTAATCCGTATAATTTATTAGCTACTTGGAAAGCACCATCCAATACATTTTCTAATTGGAAATAAGGTTTTAATAACTCATCATCTAAACTAAAGCGCTCTTGTTTTAGTTTTTCAGAATAGTAAGAACCATCCCATTTTTCTAATTGGTCGATATTATCTAATTTTTTTGCAAAAGCAGTAAGTTCTGCAAATTCTTTATCTGCAGCTGGTTTAGCTTTTGCCAATAACTCATTTAAAAAAGCATTCACTTTATCTGGAGATTGTGCCATACGTTCTTCTAACACAAAGTGAGCGTGTGTTTTGTACCCTAATAAATTAGCTCTTTCGTGGCGTAATTTTACAATGTTAAGCACATTAGCTTCATTGTTGTGTTCGTTATCTTGGAAAGCCTTTTTACCTGCAGCAATAGCCATTTCTTTTCTCAATGCTCTATTATCAGCATAAGTCATAAATGGAATATAGCTTGGATAGTCTAAAGTAAATAACCAACCTTCTTTACCTTCTTGTTCCGCTAAGCTTTTTGCTTCTTCAATAGCTCCTTCAGGTAAACCAGCAAGGTCTTTTTTATCTGTAATATTTAGTTGGTATTTATGTGTTTCTGCCAACACATTCTCTCCAAAAGTAAGCGATGTCTTAGATAATTCTGCATCAATTTCACGCAGTCTATTTTTTTTATCTTCAGGTAACAAAGCACCATTTCGTACAAAACTTTTGTAGTTTTTAGTCAATAGTGTTTTTTGTTCTGTATTTAAGTTCAAGTTGTCGATTTGCTCATATACCGTTTTCACACGTTTAAACAATTCTTCATTTAAAGAGATATCATTGCTAAGAGCAGAAAGTAAAGGAGCAACTTCTTGTGCAATCTTTTGCATATCATCATTAGTCTCCGCTGAGTTTAGGTTGAAAAAGATATTAGAAATAATATCTAAACTCATACCTGAATACGCTAAAGCTTCTATTGTATTTTCAAAAGTAGGAGCTTCAGTATTTGAAGTAATAGCATTAATCTCCTCTTTAGTTTCGTTGATTGCTTTTTCAAAAGATGGTTTATAATCTTCTGTTTTTATTTTAGAAAAGGGAGCAGTCCCGTGTTTTGTATTGAATTGGGTATTTAATAGTGACATATTATATGTATTCAATTTTAATGTTCGTAGTCTTTAAAACATAAAAGTAAGTTTTTTTAGAAGAATGTGTTGTTAAATAAAATGGAATATTTTATAATAGTTTTTTAATCAGTTACTTGTGTTTTTAGTTAAAAGACAAGAAATTACTTTTTACTACTCTATTAATTCTATTTAAGTTTTCAAGTGTGCGATAGGTTCTTATAGAAGTGAACTATAAAGTTGTAAACTATTAATAGTAAAGGTGAAGCTGAGATAGAGTATACTTAAAGTAGTATTAGTAGTGTTTTGTATATACCATGTTCGGGACATCTACCACTCAAGTCCCACAGTAGTTCGGAAAAAAGCTCTTTTACCGAAGGTGTGTGGTAGGAATGTGGTACTTGTCTGGTATATGATACGTATAAGTCTTTGTATATGGGTGATTGAGAGGTGTTTTTGGAGGTGTAAAGGAAAAATAAATGCTATAGCGTGTATTTTTTTAACTGCTATTTTCTTTGGGAAGTAAGCTATGTTTTATAAAAAAGAAACGCCGAAATAGAGAATCTATTTCGGCGTTTATATTATGCTGTAAAATGAAGGTTTACTTGATAGATTCAGCAGCTTTTAAAACAGCGTCTCTTAATCCATTTTTATACTCAATCATTTTGTTTAGTACTTCTTGGTTTTGGCTGCCTAAGATTTGCAAGGCTAATAAACCTGCATTTTTTGCTCCATTTAAAGCAACTGTTGCAACAGGAACACCACCTGGCATTTGAAGTATAGATAATACACTGTCCCATCCATCAATAGAGTTAGATGATTTTACAGGTACTCCAATTACAGGAAGTGGCGACATAGAAGCAACCATTCCTGGTAGATGTGCTGCTCCACCTGCACCCGCAATAATTACGTTTATTCCTCTTTTATGAGCATTTGATGAAAAGTCAAATAACTTTTCTGGAGTTCTATGAGCAGAAACAATATCTACTTCAACGTCAATTCCAAATTCTTTAATAATATTAATGGCGTCTTGCATTACAGGCATATCTGAAGTACTGCCCATTACTACTGCTATTTTCATAATTATTTGCTGATTACTTTGATGGTTTCTTTTACTTGTTGAGCAATTGCTCTTGCTTTAGTCATATCTGGATTAACGATAGTAACGTGTCCCATTTTTCTGAAGGGTCTTGTCTCTCTTTTACCATAAATATGAGGTGTTACCCCATTAATGGCTAAGATTTCTTTCATCCCTTCATAATATACCTGTCCTGTATATCCTTCGGCACCTACTAAGTTAACCATAACACCAGCAACCTTGCTATCTGTGTCCCCTAAAGGTAAATCAAGGATAGCTCTGATGTGTTGTTCAAATTGTGATGTATAACTTGCTTCAATAGAATAGTGTCCCGAGTTATGTGGACGAGGAGCAACTTCATTAACTAAGATGTCATCATCTTCTGTTTGAAACATTTCAACTGCAAGTAAACCAACGTGGTTGTATTTTTCTGATACTTTTAAAGCAACTTCACGTGCTTTATCAGAAACTGCAGAAGGAATTCTGGCAGGGCAAATCACATATTCAACTTGATTTGCTTCTGGATGAAATTCCATTTCTACAACTGGGTAAGTTTTTATTTCTCCTGATACTGATCTTGCTACGATAACAGCTAATTCATTTTTAAAAGGAATCATTTGTTCTGCAATACATTCTACATTAGGTAGTTTGTCTAAGTCAGCCACAGAGCGTACAACTTTTACTCCGTTTCCATCATATCCAAATTGTGCTGCTTTCCAGACAAAAGGAATAGTAGCTTCATTATTGTTAACGGCATCTTTTAGAGATTCGATGTTATCAAATCTTTTATAAGGTGCGGTAGGGATGTTGTTCTGAGTATAGAAGTCTTTTTGTTTTCCCTTGTGTTGAATTAAACGTAGGGTAGAAGGAGAAGGAAATACGTTTAAACCTTCTTTTTCAAGTTGCTCTAAAGCATCAAGGTTAACGTTTTCTATTTCAATAGTTAAAGTGTTTACTGTTTTTCCAAAGCGGTAAACAGTTTCAAAATCCATTAGATCTCCTTGAAAGAACTTGTGAGCACCAAATTGTGCGGGTGCATCAATACTTGGATCTAAGACATTCGTTGCAATGTCAAATTTTCGAGTATCATAAAGGAGCATTTTGCCAAGTTGGCCACCTCCTAAAATTCCCAAACGGAAATCAGTTGAAAAATAATTCATTGTGTTGTTGTATAGTTATAACGACAAAGATAATTTAAAAAAGAATGAAATAGAATTCTGATGTATGATTTTAGAATTAACAGTAAATAATTGTGATAATGATGTTTTAATGAGTAATTGATTTTTAACAGAGTGTGTTTTAAGCTTTTATTGGTTAATTTTTAATATTAGTGTTTTTATTTTGAGTATAGTTTAAATATTGGTAAATAAATATGAATTATAATTTAAATTGAATTTTAATATTTTATTAATAAAATATTTTTTAGTTAAAAAAATTAACTTATATTTGAATTGTGATTGAGTGTTAATCATAGTATAGATAGTGGATGTATAAATGATATTTAAAAGTAATCTCAACGATAGAACTATTAACTTTGGTTTTAGAGTTAGATTGAATTAGTTTGTTTTAACGTAGCGTTTTATAACGCTACGTTTTTTGTTTATACCTTAAAATATTTATTCTAAAAGGGATTAAAATCTTGAGAAATATTTTAACTTTTAGAATAAGATATTAATCATTATCTTTAAAAAGTAGACTTTGCTTATCCGGTAGGTGGAGTGAGGTTTTTTTGTGTTTTCAGGCAATTCCTTTGCGTAGAAACTAATAAAGGTTTATTCTTTTTGTATATTTGCAAATTACGTATAACACAACACAATGGAAATACAAGTTTTAGATAAGGTTTTTGTTCCGTTTATTTCAAGGGAACGTATCGACAACAGATTAAAAGAAATCGCACAACAAATGGTGGTAGATATGAATGGGGAAGTACCTGTTTTTATCGGTGTTTTAAATGGATCATTTATGGTGATTTCTGATTTAGTGAAACACTACACAGCACCTTGCGAAATGAGTTTTGTGAAGATGGCTTCATATATTGGAACACAATCTACAAATCAAGTAAATCAATTATTGGGATTAGATATTGATGTAACGGATCGTAGAGTTATAATCGTTGAAGATATTGTTGATACTGGAAATACGTTGGTGGCTTTGAAAAAGTTATTTGAACAACAAAGACCAAAAGATATCAAAATTTGTACTTTATGTTTAAAACCTGAAGCGTACACAAAAGATATCCCGTTAGATTATGTAGCGTTTGAAATCGAGAATAAATTTATAGTAGGGTACGGAATGGACTATGATAAACACGGTCGTAACTTGCCTGAGATCTATCAAATAAAAGAACAATAATTAATACACTAACAGTATAAAACATATATAATGATTGCAATAGTTTTATTTGGAAAACCTGGTGCTGGAAAAGGTACTCAAGCTCAATTTCTTAAAGAAAAATACAATCTTACTCATATTTCAACAGGAGATGTATTTCGTTTTAACTTAAAAAACGATACTGAATTAGGAAAACAAGCAAAGGTTTTTATCGATAAAGGGGAATTAGTACCAGATGAAATCACAATTAATATGCTTGCTAATGAAGTAGCTAATAATATGGATAAAGCAGGTTTCTTATTTGATGGTTTTCCTCGTACAATTAAACAAGCTGAAGCTCTTGAAGAATTACTAAATGAAAAAAATATCAAGTTCGTAGCGACAATCGGAATTGATGCTGATGATGAAATTCTTGTTTCAAGAATTTTAGAAAGAGGTAAAACAAGCGGAAGAAGCGACGACCAAGATGAAAATAAAATTCGTAACCGTTATACTGAGTACAATGAAAAAACTGCTCCATTAATCAAGTATTATGAAGAGAAATCTAAATATACTGCTGTTGATGGAATAGGTGCTATTGAAGAGGTTACAGAAAGATTAAGTAAAGTTATTGATACATTAATATAGTGTAAACTATTTAATATTCATTAAAAAATATTACATTTGCCGCCCAATTCCTATGGCATAGTGCTTTAGGGTGGGGGAAAAACTTAAGGAAATGACTGAAGGGAATTTTGTCGATTACGTTAAAATATATGTAGCTTCCGGTAAAGGAGGTAGAGGTTCTACACACTTACACCGTGAAAAATTTATTGAAAAAGGTGGTCCTGATGGTGGAGATGGAGGACGTGGAGGACACGTTTATATCGTAGGGAATGAAGGTTTGTGGACGTTGTTTCACTTGAAATTTGCACGCCATATTAAAGCTGGTCACGGTGGTGATGGTGGTAGTTCAAGAAGTACTGGTTCTGATGGTGATGATAGAATTATCGAAGTTCCATTAGGTACAGTAGTTAAAGATAAAGAAACTGGAGAGGTATTATTCGAAATCACTGAACACGGTGAAAAGAGAATTGTAGCTGAAGGTGGGAAAGGAGGTTTAGGTAACTGGCACTTTAGAAGTTCTACAAACCAAACACCAAGATATGCACAACCAGGTATGCCAAGTACTGAGTTAGATGTTATTTTGGAATTAAAAGTATTGGCTGATGTTGGATTAGTGGGATTCCCTAATGCGGGTAAATCTACTCTTCTTTCAGTAGTTACTTCTGCTAAACCTAAGATTGCTGATTATCCATTTACAACGCTTAAACCAAACTTGGGAATTGTAGCTTATAGAGATTTTAAATCTTTTGTAATAGCTGATATTCCTGGTATTATTGAAGGGGCTGCAGAAGGAAAAGGATTAGGACATTATTTCTTACGTCATATTGAGCGTAACTCTACGCTTTTATTTATGGTTCCGGCAGATGCTGACGATATTACGAAGGAGTATAATATTCTTTTAGATGAGTTAAGACGTTACAATCCTGAAATGCTTGATAAGGATCGTTTGTTAGCAATTACTAAATGTGATATGTTAGATGACGAATTGAAAGCAGAAATGAAAGAACAATTGGATGCTGAATTAGAAGGTGTTCCTTATATGTTTATTTCTGCAATTGCAAATCAAGGTATGCAAGAGTTAAAAGATAAGCTTTGGAAAATGCTTAACAGCTCTAAATAAATAGATTTTAATAATATTACCATATAAAACCGATCTGAATTTCAGGTCGGTTTTTTTTATTCTTGCAATTGTTGCATCTGTTTTTGAAGAAAAAAACTATCTTCGCAATCTAACACAGTATTTTAATTTATGAAAAAAGTCATTTTATTTTTAACTGCATTTTTGTTAGCGCTACCTTTTCAGGTAAAAGCTAATGAAGGAATGTGGTTTTTGATGTTCATTGATCGTTTAAATCAACGTGATATGGAAAAGATGGGACTGCAATTAACAGCAGAAGAAATTTATAGTATAAATAATCACTCATTAAAGGATGCTATTGTGCAATTTGATGGTGGGTGTACAGCAGAAATTATTTCTAATCAAGGTTTAGTGTTGACTAATCACCACTGTGGATATGATAAAATTGCTGACTTATCTACTCCAGAAGATGATATCTTAACAAATGGTTTCTGGGCTAAAGACAAAAATACAGAGCGTTCTGCAAAGAACTTATCTGTACGTTTTTTCGTTAGAATGGATAATGTGACAAGTCGTATCTTAAGCGTTGTTAGAGATTCAATGACTGAAGCAGAAAGAGAAAAAGCAATCAATCAAGAAATTGCTAAAATTCAGAAAGAGAATGATGGAGATGGTAAATACACTGTATCGGTTAAATCATTCTTTCAAGGAAATGAATTCTACTACTTCGTTTACCAAGATTACAATGATGTACGTTTAGTAGGTACTCCTCCTAATAGTATTGGTAAATTTGGTGGAGATACTGATAACTGGGAGTGGCCACGTCATACAGGTGACTTCTCTTTGTTTAGAGTTTATACAGATAAAAATGGAAACCCAGCAGAGTACTCTCCTGAGAATGTTCCGATGACTCCTAAGCATTATTTACCTGTTTCTATAACAGGAATTCAAGAAGGTGACTTCTCTATGATTTTAGGTTACCCTGGTAGAACTAATCGTTGGATGCCAGCACAAGGTGTAGAGCAAAATATTAAGTTTGCATACCCAGCTTGGGTTGAAGGTTCTAAATTAGGAATGGATGTAATGAAGAAACATATGTCTTTAGATGACGCTGTTCGTTTAAACTATGCTTCTAAATACGCAGGGGTTGCTAACTATTGGAAAAACCGTCAAGGTATGATTGATGCCTTAACGCAACATAATACAGTTGGTTCAAAAACTGAAGCTGAAAATGCTTTTAATAAATGGGCTAATAAAAAAGCTAACAAAGCAAAATACGGAAACGTAATCCAAGACATTAATAATTTCTATGCAGCTACAAATGAAAAAGCTCGTCACGATAATTACTTAATGACAATGATGCGTACTTCTATTTTAGCAGCAGCTCCTTATCGTTTAGCTGGAGGTATGGAAGCATACGCTTTAGGTGATGATAAGAAAAGAGATGAAATGCGTGAAGATTTTACAGCGTATGTTGAGAGTATTTACAATAGTGTAAGTGAGCCTTTAGAGCGTGAAATGTTAGCTAAACAATTAGCATTATATGCTTCTAAATCGGAAGGGTATGCTATTGCTCCATACATTGCTCAGATTGAAAAAGAGTATAATGGTGATTTCGAAAAATTCGTAAATGAAGCTTTTGATAAGAGTGTATTTGCTAATAAAGCTAAGATTGAAGCTTTTTTAAAAGATCCAAAAGATATTGTTGTATCTCGTGATCCTTTATTGAAATTGTCTTCTGCAATTATGGATAAATACAGAGAGAAATCAGATGCTTTAAGTGCTTTAGAAGATAAATACCAAAAAGCATATCGTTTATTTGTAGATGGTGTTCAGAAAAGTAATCCAACAGGAAAATACTATCCTGATGCAAACTCTACTTTACGTTTAACTTATGGTACTGTAATTGGATTACCAAGAGGTAATAAAGTGAATGATGCAAAAGAAAATTGGTTTACAACATTAAAAGGAACTGTTGCAAAACACGTACCTGGTGATGAAGAATTTGAAGCTCCTCAAAAGTTAATCGACTTATACAATAGTAAAGATTATGGAATGTATGCTGATAAAGACGGTCATATGCCTGTAAACTTTTTAACTAACCACGATATTACTGGTGGTAACTCAGGTTCTCCAGTATTGAATGGAAAAGGGGAATTGATTGGTTTAGCATTTGACGGAAACATTGAAGCTATGGCAGGAGATGTTATCTATGATCCTAAATTACAAAGAACAATCAGTGTTGATATTCGTTATGTGTTGTTTATCATTGATAAGTTTGCAGATGCAAAACATATCGTTGACGAAATGACTTTAGTGAAATAAGACAATTTTAAAAAATATGAAGAATGCCTAATTTATTAGGCATTTTTTTTTGCACTTTTGTTAATCTAAATAAGAGGTAATAAAATGAGGTATTTAATTTGTTTGTTGAGTTTGTTTTTGTTGCTCGGATGCGATTTTAAAAACAATAAAAATTCAAAAACATCATTGTCATATTATTATTGGCGTACGTCTTTTCAGTTAGATAGTATAGAGAAAAAGTCATTGGAAGAATTGAATATAAAGAAACTTTATATAAGGTATTTTGATGTTGTTCTTCAAGGCAATCAAGCTATACCTGTTAGTCCAATCATTTTTAAAGAACGGCTACCTCAGTTAGAAGTTGTACCTGTTGTTTATATTAAGAATGAAGTTTTAATTAACGAGCAGACTAACTTGTACACATTGGCAGAGAAGATAGTTGATTTTATTAGACAGGTAAATGATGTGAATGATGTAGACTGTCAAGAAATTCAATTAGATTGTGATTGGACTTTACAGTCTAAAGATCGTTTTTTTAAGTTGATCGAGTATATTAAAAAAGATATTGATTGGAAGTTGACGTCAACAATCCGATTACATCAAGTTAAGTATGCATCAAAAACAGGAATACCTGATGTTGATGGTGGAGTACTAATGTATTATAATATGGGAACTATTGCTTCTGATAGTTTGAATTCTATTTATGATAGAAGCATAGCGAAAAAGTATATAGGAGGATTGAAAGATTATCCTCTAACATTAGATTATGCTTTTCCAATTTACTCTTGGGTAGTTCAAAGTAGAAATGGAAAAGTAATAAAGTTAATAAGTCGTGTACGCTTAGATGACTTAAAGGAAAAAAGTGGACTAAAGCAAATCAGTGAATTTGTTTTTAGTGTTCAAGAAGAAGGACTTTATTTTGGGGAGTATTTTCAAGTGGGAGATCAAGTAAAAGTTGAAAGTATTAAACCAGAACAGTTGCAAGAAATGAAACAAGATTTGTATCAGGCAAGTGGTAAATGTCCATCTGAAATAATATTATATGATTTGAATTCAAAAAATGTGCGTTTTTATGAGAAAGAAGTTTTGGAAGAATTGTCTCTATGCAAGTAGCTTTTCTTTAATAATAGGAGTAGGAGCCTATACTTATGCGTGTGCAGACGATTGGTTTAGTTATTCGTCTGTGTCGTCATTTGCACCAGAGGCTTTTGTTGATAATTCATATAAACCAATGTTTTTTGCGCCGTATGAGCGTTTTTATAATTGGGGCTATATGGATAATGTTTCTATGTTCAACGACCAAATTGTTGAAGATTGGAAAGCTTATTTAGGGAGTAGTGTACCTGAACACGTAATCAAAGAATACTTAGTAGAAAGTACGGATACAACTGATAATATACGTGATTTATATAATGATGTATTAAAGAAGAAAGCAAAAACGGGAACTTATGGTTTAAACCTGAAAGATGAAAAGGTTAGAAACTTTATTACATTCTTATATTTTGCAAAGGAGATAGAAGCTTATAGTGCGCAAACGATTAATTATTGGGATTACGAAAATCATATTGCGATTACAGCTTCTGATAGAGTGGTTAATGAAATAGAGTCGTACTATAATAAGTTGAGTAAAAACGACACTTTCTTTACAAACCGTATGTGGTTTCAAGTAATGAAAGCTAAGTTTTATTCTAAGGATAGAGCTTCGGTGATTTCTTATTTTGAGCATACAGCAAACGGGCAAGTTAAGAATACTCTTTATTATCGCGCGGTGGGCTATGTTGCTGGTGCTTATTATCAACAAGCTAATTACGTTAAGTCTAACTTGTATTATGCAGAGGTGTTTAATGCTGAACCTTCAATGAGACAAGTGGCATTGTATAATTTCAGACCATTAGACAATAAACAACTTCAGAATGTTATTAATAGTACCAATGATAAAGAAGTAAAAGCCGCAATTTGGGCGATTACTGGTTATTATAAAAGTTCGGCTGAAGCAATGAAAGAAGTCTATGCTATAGATCCAAATAGTAAGCATATAGATTATTTATTGACTCGCTGGGTGAATGAACAAGAGAGTGCTGTAAATGTTTTTGTAGACAGTAGTTTTAAGTCGAAGGATGAGTATTTCAAGACTATTAAAAAGAAGATTGACTTAAATACATTGAAATGGGTAAAACAAGTTGCTAATGATACAAAAGGTGTTCATAACCCTGTATTGTGGAAGTTGGCAGCAGGTTATATGGATGTGTTTCAAGGTAATTATAGCGAAGCAGAGAAATTAATAAAGGAGGCGAAAAGTTTTGTAAAAGGAGATGATAAACTATTGGCAGATCAAGTGAGATTGTTTGCTTTGATAAATACTGTTTCACAAGTTAAGAAGATTGATAAAACAGTTGAAAAATTGTTGATAACAGATTTAAAGTGGCTTTATAATGATTTGCCCAATGGTGATTATGAAGGAGCTTTTAGATATGACTATGCATCAAATTGGATACGCCAATTTTTATCTGCGGTTTATAAGGAACAAGGTAATTTAATTATGTCTGAACTATTGCTTAGTGATGGTAGTTCTTTCTACCAAGATGTGAAACGTTCTAATGAAATGGAAGCCTTTTTTAAAAAAACGAATAAGTCTGAAATAGAAAGTTTATTTGCTTCTCATTACAGGTTTAATTTGAGTGATATTTATGAAAGCCGTGCTATCTATTTGTATTATCAAGATAAGGTAGAAGAGGCTATAGTAGAAATGGAAAAGGCAGAGCCAGTTAGAAAGTGGAGTAGTTTTTACAATGAAGAAACGGTTGATGCATATAAAGAAGCTGAATTGTATGGAAACCCGTTCAATGGTAAGATAAAGGACTGTAATGACTGTGATCACGCTGCTAAGCAAAGTGTAAAATACAGCAAGCTTGCTTTCTTGAAAAAGGTAAAAGAAATGCAAGATAATGTTAAGAATGGTAACGATGTGTTTAACAATGCTATGTTGTTAGGAAATGCTTATTACAACACAACTTATTTTGGTAATGCAAGAATGTTCTATTATAATAATATTGTTGGAGAGTCAGGAAGTAATAGTATAATGTCAGAAAACAAATCGTTTTTGTTAAGTATGAAATTAGCTCAAAAATATTACAATATTGCTAAAGCTAATGCTACAACAAGAGAACAGAAAGCAAAGTTAGCTTACTTTGATGCTAAAATAGAACGCAATACATTTTATGTAGGGAAGTATCACGCAGATAGTTATTACTACGGAGCTTGGGGAGATGACACTGTGTTTAAAAAGTGGAGTGGATTTGCCGAGTTACAAGAAAAGTACAGCGATACTAAATACTATAAAGAAGTAATTAATGAATGTGGATATTTTAGAAAGTATCTTGGAATGGAATAATTAATAATAAGAACTCTGGGTAACTTAGGTTATTCAGAGTTTTTTATTTGGTTAAAGCTAATAGGATAACAAGGTTTAATCCGATTGAAATTGTAATTGGAAAAAGTGATATTACAATTGCAAATAGAGAAGGAGTGAGCTTATTGTTTATCTTTTTAGATTTGTTGTAAGAGAGAATTGAAAACAATAAAGCTGTACAACCCAAGAAGAAAGCAATTATGTTGACAAATGGTATAAATGAAATAATGATTGCGATAAACGAACAGATAAATGATAAGAGATTATAGACAAAGCAAGTACTTGCTATATTCGCTTTCTCATAATTTGTAAGTTGCTTGTTCATTAGAAAAGACTTAATAGTTAGATATTTTAGTCCTAATATAGCTGTATTTTGATTAAAAATAAGTATGTTTTCTTTTTAAAATTGTATTTTTACGCTAAGTTGAATTTATTGATCAAAATAGAAAATAATGCGTGTACATTTTATCGCAATAGGAGGGAGTGCAATGCACAATTTAGCTCTGGCATTGCATGCAAAAGGTGATGTTGTATCGGGTAGTGATGATGCTATCTTTGAACCTTCAAAAACAAGACTTGCTCAACAGGGACTATTACCAGAACAAGAAGGTTGGTTTCCTGAGAAAATAACTTCAGATATAGAGGCTGTAATTCTTGGTATGCACGCTAAAGGGGATAATCCTGAATTAGCGAAGGCAAAAGAATTAGGCTTGAAAATATATTCTTATCCAGAGTTCATTTACGAACACTCAAAAAATAAAACGCGTGTTGTAATCGGTGGTTCTCACGGAAAAACAACCATTACATCTATGATTCTTCACGTTATGCATTATCACGGTGTAGAAGTGGATTATTTAGTTGGTGCTCAATTAGAAGGGTTTGACCGAATGGTAAACTTAACTTCTGACAATGAATTTATGCTAATAGAGGGAGACGAATACTTATCGTCTGCTTTAGATTTACGCCCTAAATTTCACTTGTACCAACCTAATATTGCTTTGCTTAGTGGTATAGCTTGGGATCATATTAATGTGTTCCCAACTTTTGATAACTACGTGGAGCAATTTAGCATCTTTGTTGACAAAATTGTTAATGGAGGAATCTTAATCTACAATGAGGAAGATGCAGTTATCAACGAAATAGTTGAAAATACTAAAAACCCAATTCGCAAATTACCTTATGCAACTCCGGAATATTCAATTGACGGAGGGGTTACTTATTTAGAGACTCCAGAAGGACCAATGCCTTTAGAGGTATTTGGTAAACACAATTTAAGCAACTTGAGTGGGGCTAAGTGGGTTTGTCAAAATATGGGTATTGATGAAGAAGATTTTTATGAAGCTATTGCGTCTTTTAAGGGAGCATCAAAACGCTTAGAGAAGTTGTGTGATAATGGAAGTACTGTTGTATTTAAAGATTTTGCGCATTCTCCAAGTAAAGTGATTGCTACTACTGAAGCTGTAAAAATGCAGTATCCAAACAAGAAGGTTATCGCGTGTTTAGAATTGCATACTTACAGTTCTTTAAATGCAAACTTTTTGAGTGAGTATGAAGGAGCACTTGCTAAAGCTGATGAAGCAGTTGTTTTTTACTCTTTAGAGGCTTTGAAAATTAAGCGACTTGATGAAATCTCATCAGAGCAAATGGTTAATGCATTCAAGAAAGATAATCTTGTAACGTATACCAATGCTGCTGATTTTAGAACGTATTTAGATGCTTTAGATTTAGATAATACCGTATTACTATTTATGAGTTCTGGTAATTACGGAGGATTAGACTTAAACGAATTTGCCAATAATTTGATTACATAATATGCACACTATTACTCCTGAAAATATTTTATTAGTAGGATCTGTTCTTTTATTTGTTAGTGTTTTAGCAGGTAGAACTTCATTCCGTTTTGGAATTCCAGTTCTTTTAATGTTCCTTTTTATAGGAATGCTTGCAGGTTCGGAAGGACTTGGTGGAATTCATTTTGATAACCCACAATTGACACAGTTTATAGGAATTGCATCGTTGAATTTTATTTTATTTTCAGGAGGATTAGATACGCATAAAGATGATATACGCCCCGTCGCCGCAAAAGGAATAGTACTCTCCACCTTAGGAGTGTTACTTACTGCTTTTGCGGTAGGGGCGTTTGTTTTTTACATATCTCCATTCACCTTTTTAGAGTCATTATTGTTGGGGTCTATTGTGTCTTCTACAGACTCTGCTGCTGTATTCTCTATACTGCGTTCTAAAGGATTAGGTTTGAAGAATAATATCAGACCAATGCTTGAGTTAGAGAGTGGTAGTAATGACCCAATGGCATATGTTCTAACGATTACAGTTTTGAGCTTTATGCAGATTCCGGATATGAGTTGGTTTTCCATATTAGAGTCGTTTGTTTTACAAATGTTAGTTGGTGCTGTTATGGGATTTGTAATGGGGAAAGCTGGTCGCTATGTATTGAATAAATTAGATTTAGGGTATGAAGGCCTTTATATGGTAATTGTACTTGCACTAATGTTCTTTACTTTCTCTTTCACAGATGTAATTCGTGGAAATGGATTCTTAGCTGTTTATATTGCAGGATTAGTCTTAGGTAATTCGAAGGTTGTTCATAAAAAACAAATCATACGATTCTTTGATGGAATGGCTTGGATTATGCAAATTGTCTTGTTCTTGACCTTAGGACTTTTAGTGTTCCCATCTGAAATTATTAATGTTGCTGGAATCGGTATTGCTGTTTCAATCTTTATGATTTTGGTAGCAAGGCCTATTGCAGTCTTTATATGTTTATCTTTTTTTAAGGTGGATATTCGAACTAAAACATTTGTGTCTTGGGTTGGTTTAAGAGGAGCAGTTCCTATTGTATTTGCTACTTATCCTTTAGTAGCAGGAGTTCCTCAAGCTGATGTTATTTTTAATATAGTTTTCTTTATTACACTTATATCTATTTTATTCCAAGGGAGTACAATTTCTTTGTTTGCTAAGTGGTTAAAATTAGATTTACCAGAAGAAGATAAGGTTAAGGAACAATTGACATATGATTTAGATAATCGTGAAATGACCTTAATGGCAATTGTAGATGTTAAAGAACATTACCCTGTTGTCTCAAAGAGCTTGGTTGATATTGATTTGCCATCAAGTGTTATTATAGCAATGATAAGAAGAAATAAACGATTCTTTATTCCAAGTGGTTCTACTGTTATTGAGGCAGGAGATAAGATTGTACTTCTGGCAAGTGATCGGGAAGAGAAGCGAAAAACGACTGCTTTTTTTAGAGGAGAAGGTTTTTTAGGTGTTGAAGAATAAGTAATTCAAGGCTTGATTTTTGATAGTGATAAGTTGCTATTAAAATATCAAAAATGGAAAAACAAAGGATTACTATCAAAGAATGGGCTGAAGACGACCGGCCACGAGAAAAATTAGTTTTAAAAGGAAAGGCATCGTTAAGTGATGCCGAATTACTGGCAATACTTATTGGTTCGGGAAATAAAGAAGAATCAGCAGTTGAGCTATGTAAGAAAATATTACTTACCTATAATAATAACTTAGGATTATTAGCACGGCAAAGTTTAAGCCAATTGACTTCATTTAAAGGAATAGGAGAGGCTAAAGCTATTTCAATTATTGCTGCATTAGAACTTGGTCAACGTAGACGAATGAACGAACAATTAGATTTGTCTAAGATTACATCAAGTAAAGATGTTTTTGAAATTATGAATCCGATTATAGGAAGTTTAGATCACGAAGAGTTCTGGGTTATCTTTCTGAATAATTCAAATAAGATTAAGTTTAAAACGTCTTTAAGTAAAGGGGGAATGACAGGAACGGTTGTTGATATTCGCGTCTTATTTCAAATTGCCTTAGAGCAAAAAGCGACAGGAATTATCTTGTCTCACAATCATCCAAGTGGGAAACTTAAACCCAGTGAGGCAGATATTTCAATCACCAAAAAAATAAAGGAAGCAGGAAAAGTAATGGATGTTCAGGTGTTAGACCACGTTATTGTAACTGAATATAGTTATTATAGTTTTGCAGATGAAGGTTTGTTATAGTGCTTACTAAATTTAGAATACTTAATTTTGTCGCTAACACAATGAAATTATAGGTATGAGTTTTGGAGGTTTTTCTGGAAAGACAAATATATTTTTTGATTTAGATCACACTTTATGGGATTTTGAAACAAATTCAGCAAAGGCTTTTGAGCAGGTAATAGCTGAGTCTAATTTTCCTTTTACAAGTGAACAGTTTTTAAATTATTACATAGATATTAATGCTGTTTACTGGGATAAATATAGTTTGAATCAAGTAACAAAAGAGGAGTTAAGGGTAGGACGTATTCGCGATACATTTGAGGCTTTGGACTACGAAAGTAGTGTAGAGGGAATTCTGAAATTAGGAGATGAATATATTCGTACTTTACCTAACTTTAATCATCTTTTTGATGGGGCTGTAGAATTGTTAGACTATTTACAACAAAAATATAGATTACATATAATCACAAATGGATTTAGTGAAGTTCAACAAAAGAAGTTGTCTAATTCAGGAATTGAAGATTATTTTATTACGGTTACTAATTCAGAATTAGCAGGAGTTAATAAACCTGATCCACAAATATTTCACTTTGCTATGAATCAAGCGAAAGCAAAAGTTGATGAAGCGGTGATGGTAGGGGATAACTTATTAGCAGATATTAAAGGTGCTTTAGGTGTAGGAATGGATGCTATTTATTATAATCAATTTGATAAAGAAGTATCGCCGGAGATTATACAAGTAAATGAATTAATAAAAATAAAAGACCTACTTTAAGAGTAGGTCTTTTATTTTATAATTATAGTCTTAATAGTTATATTTTATCTGCCATCTGTTTTTCAAGAATTCACGAGTACTCTTTTCTCTGCTATTATCGCCAGGTTCATAAAGTACAAGACCACTAATCTCATTAGGTAAGTATTCTTGCTCTACGAAGTTGCCAGAATAATCGTGTGAGTATTTGTAGTCCTCACCATAACCTAATTCTTTCATTAATTTAGTTGGGGCATTTCTTAAGTGAATAGGAATCGATAAATCGCCAGTTTGTTTTACTACTTGTTGTGCTTTTCCAATAGCTAAATAAGTTGAATTACTTTTAGGTGATGTAGCTAAATAAATAGCGCATTGGCTTAGTAATATTCTACTTTCAGGATAACCAATAACAGAAACAGCTTGGAATGTATTTGTTGCCATAATTAAAGCAGTAGGATTTGCATTTCCGATATCTTCAGATGCAGAAATAACAAGCCTCCTTGCAATGAACTTTACATCTTCACCTCCTTCAATCATTCTTGCTAACCAATAAACTGCACCATTAGGATCACTTCCTCTAATTGACTTGATGAATGCTGAAATGATATCATAATGTTGTTCACCAGTTTTGTCATACAAAACAGTATTTTTTTGAACAACCTTCATAACCATTTCATTGTTGATTTCAATCTTGTCATCCGTTGTTGCGTTGACAATAAGTTCAAATGTGTTCAAAAGTTTACGGCCATCACCACCAGATAATCTAAAA
The DNA here is from genome assembly GCF_009799805.1 of Myroides phaeus. NCBI lineage: Bacteria > Pseudomonadati > Bacteroidota > Flavobacteriia > Flavobacteriales > Flavobacteriaceae > Myroides > Myroides phaeus. Next base: position 415,023 of record NZ_CP047050.1, on the reverse strand, counting down.
AGAGCTTCTGTTTCTTTTAAGGTTATCTCTTTTGATTGTAAAAATTTGTCTTTAGCAATAGCTCGAATAAGTAGTGCGTTTAAATCTTCTTTGGTGAAAGCATTAAGGGTGTAAACCTGGCATCTTGAAAGTAAAGCAGGTATTACTTCAAAACTTGGATTTTCTGTGGTTGCACCAATTAGAGTTACCCATCCACGTTCAACCGCAGCAAGCAATGAGTCTTGTTGAGATTTGCTAAAACGATGGATCTCATCAATAAATAAGATTGGATTTCGAGCAGCAAATAAGCCTGTATTTTGTTTAGCTTTATCAATTACTTCACGAATATCTTTTACCCCAGCATTGATAGCACTTAATACATAGAAAGGACGTTCACTTTCTTTAGCTATAATTTCCGCTAATGTAGTTTTACCAGTACCAGGAGGTCCCCAAAAGATAAGGGAAGGAATAAATCCCATTTTCAATTGATTGGTCAGAATACCTGTTTCTCCCACTAAATGGGATTGACTGATATAATCTTCTAATGAATGCGGTCTGACTCTCTCTGCTAAAGGTGCTTCCATAGTATCTTTCTTAATAACTTTATTCACAAAAATACAACGCTTTTTTAAACTTCATCAACAATCTGTTTATTATGATTAAATCAACAGCTTTTAGTTGTGATTGAATATGTTTAAAAACAGAAAACTTTAATGACTGGAAGCATCAATTGTGATTGCTAATTAGCTGTATAGTGCTGAATGCGATGATTTATTTTAAATAAAAAAAGCTAATCTTAAACGTGTTTTTGTTTAAAAACTGGACTTGTAAATACTTTTTTAGTCAAAAAAATGCCTGTTTTTAAAGATTATAAGTGCTATTTTAGAGATAATATTACTTTTATAGAACAATATTATTTTACTTTTTTGAGTCTGTTTTTTAGAGTTATTTATCCGTAAGCCCTTTAAGTACGGAGATTAACAGATTTATCTTATGCAATATTTCTTGTAGATTTTTTATAGAATTATCTGAGGGGTGTCTGAGTATTGTCGGACAATGGTCCGACTTTAAGGCCCTCAACCCGTGTAAACACGGAGAATTCTCAGATGAGAGTCAGAGAATACTATTTTAAGATATTGTCAATGGTTTGTTTAAGGGAGTGTTGAATGTGAGTTTAATTATAGTAGTTCCTTTGTTGATGAGGGGGGAGAGCTGTTTATAAAGGTAGTTTTAAGATATTAAGAAGTTGGCTTTTGCTTTAATTGATAGATATGATCAAGAATTACAATTAAAGTTTCTTTTGTTATTTAATATTCACAATAGTTACTAAATTAGGAGGATGAATCAAAAGAATCCACCCTTTACAATTTCGCTTTTGTTATTACCTCTTTTTGCTGTGGTAATTATATGGGGTGTTTACTGGGCTGATTGGACCTACTATTTAGAATTATATAGGTATGGTGTTTATCCTCGTACTTTGAGCGGCTTGCGAGGTATTCTGTTTAGTCCTTTTATTCACGGAGGGTTAAAGCATTTATATAACAATTCAGCTGCATTATTTGTATTGCTAACGTTACTTCAATACTTCTATAAAAAACAAGTATGGGCTGTACTTGGCTTTGGTATTATACTTTCGGGTATTGGTACTTGGCTAATAGCAAGAGAGAGCTTTCACATAGGGGCGAGTGGTTTGGTTTATGTTTTAGTGAGCTTTATCTTTTTTAAAGGAGTACAAACCAGATATTTTAGATTGATGGCTTTGTCTTTAGTAATAGTTGTTTTGTATGGTGGTACTGTCTGGTATATGTTTCCAGAGATAGAAGAAGGGATTTCTTGGGAAGGACATTTAAGTGGTTTTATAACTGGTTTAATATTGAGTTTTGTTTTGTCTAATCCAGATATGCCTGAAAAGTATTACAAATACGAGTGGCAAAAACCTGATTATGATGAGAGTAAAGATTCATTTATGCAATGCTTTGATAAAAATGGGAATTTTATAATAATTCCCAAAGAAGTAGTTGTTGAAAGAGATTATAAGAATCCTTTTCGTTCTTCGTTACCCATTATATATAATAAGCTATATCCTATAAAACAAAATAAGGATTTGCAAGAAGAGTTAATTAAGTTGTTGATGATTGCTCTTGATAAAAGAGAGATTACTAAATAGTAACAAGATCAAAATAAAAAAGCGTCTTCGTTAAAAGACGCTTTTATAATTTTTAATGACATAGTTTATCATAGTCTCTAATATTTCTCCCATATTAGAGCAGTATTTAAATTGTTTGTCTTTGCTCAAGTTGTACAAATCGAGTTTGAGATGATCTATATTTTCGAGAGTTGAAATGGTGTCTTTTTTCATTACCTCAATTAGGTCATCAAATCGTTCTTTGTTACTCAAAACTCTTCTGACTAAAACGGAACGGACTTCTTTTCGATACTGTTCTATTGAATTGTCTTTTAGTTTGTCTAAAACCATCATAACTACCGTACTATTTTCTTTGAAAAACTGGGGCATATAAAACTTTAAATTGCCTTCATAATTTTGCTGATCAAAGTCAATAGGACGTATTCTATAAACTACTTGGTCAAAATCGTGGGTAGGAATGATAACGTAATTATACGATCTCATATCACCTAATAAGCCAAGTAGACATCTTTCATTGAACTTTACAAACTCTTTAGAGATTTGTGCTTTTTCTAATTCAGTACATTTTGGCAAGTGGTCTTTTATAAACACATCAGCAGGAATTCCTAAGATGTGCTCTTCAATTAAAGTTTCCTTATAAACCAAAAAGTTCATTGGGTAAGGAGAGAGCATCTCTTCTAATTCTAACCCGTATATTCTTGAAGCATCGGCTCTTTTTATATAAAGATTTGTAAAGTTGTCATTCAGAATATTTCTTACTTTAATTCTAAAGGGTTTTGAATTGCCAAACGAACAAAAGTCAATGCTGTCAATTGTTAAGAATGGCAATGTTTGTTCATCTCCATCAGAATGAAGTAAAGTGTATATTTTTGTTAGACTTGCTTCAATTTCTTTGTATTCGTGTTCAGGATAATAAACTCTTAACCAAAGTGTATCATTTCCTTTAGAATCTTCTAAATTGATAAAACCACAAAAGCGCATTAAGTCATCATAGAAAATACTGGTCTTAGTAATACGGTTGTATTTTTCTAAGTACGCTTCAAGTTCTTGATTAACTGGAAAATTAGGTTTCTTTTGTAGTTTAGTCTTTTTCAAATTATCTTCTTTGTCTGATAGTTTCATACAAGAAAGCACCACAAGCAACAGATACGTTTAATGAATCAATTACACTAAACATCGGTAGTTTTGCTTTCTCGTCGATGATTTTTAATACAGAAGGGTTGATTCCTTTATCTTCACTACCCATAATAATAGCTAAAGGTACGTTTAGATCTACGTCGTAAATTTCTTTCTCAGCTTTTTCAGTAGCTCCTAAAGTGATTACACCAGAACCTTGTAAATAGAATACAGCATCTTTAATGTGATCAACTTTACAAATAGGAATATTAAAAACAGCACCAGCAGATGTTTTAACAGTATCTCCATTTACTGGAGCAGCACCATTTTTACCAACGATGATTCCGTCAGCACCACAACATACAGCAGTACGTATAATAGCTCCAAAATTACGAGCATCTGATAATTGGTCTAAAATAAGGAATAGAGGTTTATCTTTTTTCTCTAAAACAGATTCAACTAAAGTTTCTAAAGCAACAAATGCAATAGGGGCAATGTTAGCAATAGCACCTTGGTGATTCTTTTTAGTAAGTCTGTTTAATTTTTCAATAGGTACATATGAAAAATTAATATTATTCTTTTTTAAGTTTTTGATAAGTTCATTCATTAGCTCACCTTGAGCGTCTTTCTGAATAAAAACTTTATCAATGTCTTTTCCTGCTTCTATGGCTTCGATAATTGCGCGAATACCAAATATTTGATTGTCCTGTTCCATTTTGCAAAGGTAAATATATTTTGTGTTCAACAATACAAGAAAGTTTAAATGCTCTCTATATTATAAGGAGAGAGAATTATTGGAATGTTTTTTGTGTTTTGTTTTTTTGTAAAATGTTGTTTTTTAGATTTTTGTATTCAATTTTAGGTTTTTTTTTGACAATGTAAAAAGCTTAAATAAGATGTTTTTTTGGTTTTGACGATTATTTTTCTTATATTGAATATGCAAAAAGTATTTCTATTAAAAACTAAAAATACAGGATAAATCTAAGTAATATGGGGGTTTGAAAAACGCTCAGGATAAACACGTTCTTTTTTGTATTAAAAGGAATAGGTAAAAAAAATTAATTCTGTTGAAAATTAGTGTTTTGAGATTTGAATAATTAAAAAATAGTTATACATTTGCAACCCCGTATATAGTGCGGAATAATATATTGTAGAAATTATTAATAAACATTATGCCAACAATTCAACAATTAGTAAGAACAGGGAGAACCCAATTGACTAAGAAGAGTAAATCGGTTGCTTTGGATTCTTGTCCTCAAAGAAGAGGTGTTTGTACGCGTGTTTATACTACTACACCAAAAAAACCTAACTCTGCAATGCGTAAAGTTGCAAGGGTACGTTTGACAAATGGTAATGAAGTAAACGCTTACATCCCAGGAGAAGGACACAATTTACAAGAGCACTCGATAGTATTAGTTAGAGGTGGAAGGGTGAAAGACTTACCAGGTGTTAGATACCACATCGTTCGTGGAGCTTTGGATACTGCAGGAGTAAGCGGTAGAACTCAAAGAAGATCTAAATATGGTGCTAAACGCCCTAAAGACAAAAAATAATCGTATAAACGTTTAAGAAACAGACATGAGAAAAAGACAGGCTAAAAAGAGACCTCTTTTACCAGATCCAAAATTTAATGACCAGTTAGTAACTCGTTTCGTTAATAACTTGATGTGGGATGGAAAAAAGTCTACAGCGTTTAAAGTTTTCTATGATGCTTTAGAAATCGTAGAAGAAAAGAAACAAGATGAAGAAAAAACTTCATTAGATGTTTGGAAAGATGCATTAACTAACGTTATGCCACACGTAGAGGTTCGTTCTCGTCGTGTTGGTGGAGCAACATTCCAAATTCCAATGCAAATTCGTCCGGATAGAAAGATCTCTATGGCAATGAAATGGATGATTTTGTATGCGAGAAAAAGAAATGAGAAATCTATGGCTGCAAGATTAGCATCTGAAATTTTAGCTGCTGCTAAAGAAGAAGGAGCTGCTGTTAAAAAGAGAATGGATACTCATAAAATGGCTGAAGCTAATAAAGCATTCTCTCACTTTAGATTTTAATCCATACAGAAACTATATACAATGGCAAGAGATTTAAAATATACAAGAAATATTGGTATCGCTGCTCACATCGATGCTGGTAAAACAACTACTACAGAGCGTATTTTGTTCTATACAGGTAAAAACCATAAAATGGGAGAGACTCACGAAGGATCTGCTACTATGGACTGGATGGAGCAAGAAGCAGAAAGAGGTATTACAATTACTTCAGCTGCAACTACTTGTACTTGGAGTTTCCCAACGAATCAAGGGGCAAAATTGCCTGATTCAATGGAATACCACTTCAATATTATTGATACTCCAGGACACGTTGACTTTACAGTAGAGGTTAACCGTTCTTTACGTGTATTAGATGGATTAGTATTCTTATTTAGTGCTGTTGATGGTGTTGAGCCTCAATCAGAAACTAACTGGAGATTAGCTGATAATTACAAAGTACCTCGTATGGGGTTTGTAAATAAAATGGACCGTCAAGGTGCTAACTTCTTAGCTGTTTGTCAGCAAGTTAAAGATATGTTGAAATCAAATGCAGTGCCGATTGTTTTACCAATTGGTGATGAAGCTGATTTTAGAGGTATCGTTGACTTAGTTAAAAACAGAGCAATCGTATGGCACGATGAGAACCACGGTTCTACATTTGATGTTGTTGAGATTCCTGCTGACATGGTTGATGATGTTAAACAATACAGAGGTCAATTAATCGAAGAGGTTGCGGCTTATGACGAAAACCTTTTAGAAAAATATATGATGGATGAGGAATCAATTTCTGAGGACGAAATCCACGCTGCATTAAGAGCTGCAACTTTGGATATGAGTATCATTCCAATGACTTGTGGATCTTCATTCAAAAACAAAGGTGTTCAGTTTATGTTAGATGCTGTTTGTCGTTACTTACCTTCTCCAATGGACAAGGAAGGTATTGAAGGAACAGATCCTGATACTGAAGAGCCAATCGTACGTAAACCATCTGTAACAGAGCCGTTCTCTGCATTAGCGTTTAAAATTGCTACTGACCCATTCGTAGGTCGTTTAGCTTTCTTTAGAACTTATTCAGGACACTTAGATGCAGGTTCTTACGTATTGAATACTCGTTCTGGTAATAAAGAGCGTATTTCTCGTATCTACCAAATGCACGCTAACAAACAAAATCCAATCGAATATATTGAGGCTGGAGATATTGGAGCTGCTGTAGGGTTTAAAGATATCAAAACTGGAGATACTCTATGTGATGAGAAAAACCCAATCGTTTTAGAAAGTATGATTTTCCCAGATCCTGTAATTGGTATCGCTATTGAGCCAAAAACAAAAGCGGATATGGATAGAATGGGTACTGCTTTAGCTAAATTAGCTGAGGAAGATCCAACGTTCACAGTGAAAACTGACCATGCTTCTGGACAAACAGTAATTTCTGGTATGGGAGAGTTACACTTAGACGTGTTAATCGACCGTATGAAACGTGAGTTTAAAGTAGAAGTTAACCAAGGTGAACCACAGGTAGAGTACAAAGAGGCTCTTACACGTGATGCACAACACAGAGAAGTTTATAAAAAACAATCTGGTGGACGTGGTAAATTCGCTGATATCGTTTTCAAAATTGGACCTGCAGAAGACGTTGATGGTAAACCAGCAGTTGGATTACAATTCGTTAATGAGGTTAAAGGTGGTAACGTACCAAAAGAATATATTCCTTCAGTAGAAAAAGGATTTAGAGAAGCAATGAAACAAGGACCTTTAGCAGGATTCGAAATGGATTCTATGAAAGTTACTTTAACTGATGGATCTTTCCACGCAGTTGACTCTGATGCTTTATCTTTCGAATTAGCTGCTAAAATGGGATATAAAGAGTCTGCAAAAGCTGCAGGAGCTGTTATTCTTGAGCCAATTATGAAGTTAGAAGTGTTAACTCCAGAAGAAAACATGGGTGATATTGTAGGTGACTTAAACCGTCGTCGTGGACAAATCAATAGCATGGATGATAGAGCTGGTTCTAAAGTTGTTAAAGCTTCAGTTCCATTATCAGAAATGTTTGGTTATGTTACTACATTAAGAACATTATCATCAGGTAGAGCTACTTCTACAATGGAGTTCTCTCATTATGCAGAAACACCTTCTAATATTTCTGAAGGAGTTATTGCAAAAGCTAAAGGAAACGCATAATCTTAGTTAGAGAAAAATGAGTCAAAAAATCAGAATAAAATTAAAATCTTACGATCATATGTTGGTTGATAAATCAGCTGAGAAAATCGTAAAAACTGTAAAAAGTACAGGTGCAGTAGTAACAGGACCAATTCCGTTACCAACACACAAAAAAATATTTACTGTTCTTCGTTCTCCTCACGTGAACAAAAAAGCAAGAGAGCAGTTTGAATTAAGTTCTTACAAAAGATTGTTAGATATCTATTCTTCATCTTCTAAAACAATTGATGCTTTAATGAAATTAGAGTTACCAAGTGGAGTAGAAGTTGAAATCAAAGTGTGATAAATAACGCTTAGTTCGAAACAAAAATTTTATAACTAAGTATTGAGGTAATTGCCTCAATACTTAGTTCTTTTAAATTGAAAAATAAATTTTAAATAAATATTTATGTCTGGGTTAATTGGTAAAAAAATCGGCATGACAAGTATTTTCGATGAAAACGGGAAAAACCTTCCTTGTACAGTAATCGAATTAGGTCCAAATGTCGTTACCCAAGTCAGAACCAATGAGGTTGACGGGTATGAAGCGTTACAACTTGGTTTCGATGACAAGACAGAGAAACATGCTACTAAAGCTGAGTTAGGTCACTTTAAGAAAGCTGGAACATCTGCTAAAAGAAAAGTTGTTGAAATCAAAGAATTCGAAGGTGATTACAAATTAGGTGATGTTATCACTGTTGATTTGTTCGCTGAAGGTGAATTTGTAGACGTTCAAGGTGTGTCTAAAGGAAAAGGATTCCAAGGGGTTGTTAAACGTCACGGTTTCGGTGGAGTAGGTCAAGTTACTCACGGACAAAAGAACCGTTTAAGAGCACCAGGATCTGTAGGAGCTTCTTCTTACCCATCAAGAGTATTCAAAGGAATGCGTATGGCGGGAAGAACTGGAGGAGTAAATGTAACAGTACAAAACCTTAGAGTTTTAAAAGTAGTTGCTGATAAAAATCTACTTGTTGTTAAAGGAGCTATTCCTGGACACAAAAACTCTTATGTAATCGTTCAGAAGTAATGGAAGTAAAAGTTTTAGATATCACAGGAAAAGATACTGGAAGAAAAGTTGAACTTTTAGATTCAGTATTCGGTATAGAACCAAACAATCACGCAGTATATCTTGATGTTAAACAATATTTAGCAAATCAAAGACAAGGTACTCATAAAGCTAAAGAAAGAGCTGAGATATCTGGTAGTACTCGTAAGATTAAAAAACAAAAAGGAACTGGTACAGCGAGAGCGGGAAGTATCAAGTCTCCAGTTTTCAGAGGAGGGGGAAGAATCTTCGGACCAAGACCGAGAAACTACTCTTTCAAATTAAACAAAAGTTTAAAACGTTTAGCGAGAAAATCTGCTTTCTCTATCATGATGAAAGAATCAAATTTAATCGTTGTTGAAGACTTTAATTTCGAAGCACCAAGTACTAAAAAATTCATTAACGTTTTGAATGCTTTAGGGTTGGAAAATAAAAAATCTCTATTTGTGTTGGGTGAATCAAATAATAATGTATATTTGTCATCACGCAATTTAGAGAAGTCTGCTGTTGTAACTAACTCAGAATTAAGCACTTACGCTGTTTTAAACGCAGGTAGTTTAGTGTTAACTGAAGGATCTGTAGCAGGAATTGTTGAAAATTTAAGTAAATAATAGGAAGATGAGTGTTTTAATTAAGCCTATAATTACAGAAAAAATAACTAAAGACGGCGAAATTTTCGGCCGCTTTGGTTTTGTAGTTGATAGAAAAGCTAACAAAATTGAGATTAAAAAAGCTGTTGAGGCAGCTTATGGAGTTACTGTTGTTAGTGTAAATACTATGAACTACGGTGCTGAGCGTTCTGTTAAGTACACTAAAAGTGGAATGATCAACGCTAAAACTAATGCTTATAAAAAAGCAATAGTTGAATTGAAAGAAGGAGAAAGTATAGACTTTTATTCAAATATCTAATTAATAAGTAATGTCAGTTAGAAAATTAAAACCTATTACCCCAGGTCAGCGTTTTAGAGTTGTAAATAGTTTTGACGCTATAACAACTGATAAGCCGGAGCGTAGTTTACTAGCACCGAAAAAAAAATCTGGAGGTAGAAATAGTCAAGGAAAAATGACCATGCGCTACATGGGTGGTGGTCATAAGCAAAGATACCGTGTTGTAGATTTCAAAAGAACTAAAGCAGGTATCCCAGCTACTGTTAAGACAATTGAGTATGATCCAAACAGATCAGCGTTCATTTCATTGATCGCTTATGCAGATGGAGCTAAATCATACATCATTGCTCAAAGCGGTATGAAAGTTGGACAAACTGTAGTTTCAGGACCTGATGCTTCACCAGAAGTTGGAAATGCAATGACTTTAAAAACTATTCCATTAGGAACAGTTATTTCTTGTATCGAGTTACGCCCTGGACAAGGTGCTGTTATCGCTCGTTCAGCAGGAACTTTTGCTCAATTAGTTGCTAGAGATGGTAAATATGCTACAATCAAAATGCCTTCTGGAGAAATCCGTTTGATTTTGTTAGAGTGTATGGCTACTATCGGAGCTGTTTCTAATCACGATCACCAATTAATCGTTTCAGGTAAAGCTGGTAGATCAAGATGGTTAGGAAGAAGACCTAGAACTAGACCAGTAGCAATGAACCCAGTAGATCACCCAATGGGAGGTGGAGAAGGTCGTTCGTCAGGAGGACACCCACGTTCTAGAAATGGAATGCCTGCTAAAGGGTACAGAACTCGTTCTAAAGTTAAGGCGAGTAATAAGTATATCGTTGAACGTAGAAAGAAATAAAAGATTAAGACATGGCACGTTCGTTAAAAAAGGGACCTTATGTTCACTTCAAATTAGAGAAAAAGGTTCAACAAAATGTTGAAGCTGGTGGTAAAGGAGTTATCAAGACTTGGTCAAGAGCTTCTATGATTACTCCAGACTTCGTTGGACAAACTATTGCAGTACATAATGGTCGTCAATTTGTTCCTGTGTATGTTACAGAGAACATGGTAGGACATAAATTAGGTGAGTTTTCGCCAACAAGATCTTTTAGAGGTCACGCTGGTGCAAAGAATAAAGGTAAAAAATAATAAGAAGCTATGGGAGTTCGTAAAAGAGAAAGAGCAGAGCAAGTTAAAGAAGCTAATAAGCAAGTTGCTTTTGCTAAGCTAAACAATTGCCCTACTTCTCCTAGAAAAATGCGCTTAGTTGCGGATTTAGTAAGAGGTCAGAAAGTAGAAAAAGCTCTAAATATATTAAGATTCAGTTCAAAAGAAGCTTCTCGTAAATTAGAGAAATTACTTTTGTCTGCTATTGCAAACTGGCAAGCGAAAAACAGTGATTCAAACATTGAAGAAGCTGGATTGATCGTTAAAGAAATCAGAGTTGATGGTGGTATGATGTTGAAAAGACTTCGTCCAGCACCTCAAGGAAGAGCACACAGAATCAGAAAACGTTCTAATCACGTTACAATCGTATTAGGATCTAATAATAACACACAAAGCAATTAGTAAACAGTATGGGACAAAAAACTAATCCAATCGGGAATCGCCTTGGTATTATCAGAGGATGGGACTCAAACTGGTATGGTGGAAACGACTACGGTGATAAAATCGCTGAAGATCACAAAATCAGAAAGTACATCCATGCTCGTTTATCAAAAGCTAGTGTATCTAAAGTAATCATTGAGAGAACTTTGAAGCTTGTAACCGTTACTATCACTACTGCTAGACCTGGTATCATTATCGGAAAAGGTGGACAAGAGGTAGACAAGTTAAAAGAAGAATTGAAAAAGATTACTGATAAGGAAGTTCAAATCAACATCTTTGAAATCAAACGTCCTGAGATTGATGGATATTTAGTGGCTGCTAGTATCGCTCGTCAAATCGAAAACAGAATTTCTTACCGTAGAGCTATCCGTATGGCTATGGCTGCAGCGATGAGAATGAATGCAGAAGGAATCAAAGTAATGATTTCTGGTCGTTTAAACGGAGCTGAAATGGCACGTTCTGAAACATTCAAAGAAGGAAGAATTCCATTATCAACTTTCAGAGCTGATATTGATTATGCACTTGCAGAAGCTCACACTACTTACGGTAGAATGGGAATCAAAGTGTGGATCATGAAAGGTGAAGTTTACGGTAAAAGAGATCTTTCTCCGTTAGCTGGTATGGATAAAAAACAATCCAAATCATCAGGGTCTCCAAAAGGTAAATCTAACCCACGCAAAAGAAAGTAATTTTTAAACTGAAGAAAAATGTTACAGCCTAAAAGAACAAAATACCGTAAGGTACAGAAAGGTAAAATGAAAGGGATTTCTCAAAGAGGGCATGAACTTTCAAATGGTATGTTTGGAATCAAATCTATGGACTCTGCATTTATTACTTCACGTCAAATCGAGGCAGCGCGTATCGCTGCTACTCGTTTTATGAAACGTGAAGGGCAGTTATGGATTAAAATTTTCCCAGACAAACCGATCACTAAGAAACCTCTCGAAGTACGTATGGGTAAAGGTAAAGGTGCAGTAGAATACTGGGTTGCTGTGGTAAAACCAGGAAGAATCATGTTCGAAGTTGGTGGAGTGCCAATTTCAGTAGCTAAAGAAGCTTTGCGTCTTGCAGCTCAAAAACTTCCTGTAAAAACTAAATTTGTAATTGCTAGAGATTTCGAAGCATAATAAAATTTTATCATGAAACAATCAGAAATAGTAAATCTATCTGTAGCTGAATTACAAGATCAACTAAACCAGTTGACTAGCACATATAACAGCTTAAAGTCTTCTCATGCAGTTTCTCCAATCGAGAATCCTCTTCAAATTAAATCAATTAGAAGAAGTATTGCAAGAGTTAAAACTGAACTAAGCAAAAGAGAGTTACAATAATTGTATTTTGCCGAAAGATGGAAAATAGAAAATTAAGAAAAGAAAGAATAGGTGTTGTTACTAGCAACAAAATGGAGAAATCTATCGTTGTAGCTGAAGTAAAAAGAGTTAAACACCCATTATATGGTAAGTTCGTGTTGAAAACGAAGAAATACGTTGCACACGACGAAACAAATGACTGCAACATTGGAGATACAGTTAAGATTATGGAGACTCGTCCAGTATCTAAATCTAAATGTTGGAGATTAGTTGAAATCATTGAAAGAGCGAAATAATTATGGTACAACAAGAATCTAGACTTAAAGTAGCAGATAACACAGGAGCAAAAGAAGTTTTGACTATCCGTGTTTTAGGAGGAACGAAACGTCGTTATGCCTCTGTAGGTGATAAAATTGTAGTTTCTATTAAAGAAGCAACTCCAAACGGAAGCGTTAAGAAAGGAGCTGTTTCAACTGCAGTAGTTGTGCGTACCAAAAAAGAAGTGAGAAGAGCTGATGGATCTTACATCAGATTCGATGATAACGCTTGTGTATTATTGAATGCTGCAGGTGAGATGAAAGGAACTCGTGTTTTTGGTCCAGTAGCAAGAGAACTTCGTGAAAGACAATTCATGAAAATTGTATCATTAGCACCTGAGGTGTTGTAATTCGTTCTAAACATGATTAAGCTAAAGATAAAAACAGGAGATACAGTACGAGTTATCGCTGGAGATCACAAAGGATCAGAAGGTAAAATCGTACGTGTATTACGTGAAAAGAACAAAGCTATTGTTGAAGGAGTTAACATGATTTCAAAACATGTTAAGCCAAGTGCTTCTAACCCTCAAGGTGGAATTGTTAAAAAAGAAGCTCCGATTCATATTTCTAACTTAGCGATCGTTGATCCTAAGACTAATGAAGTTACTAAAGTAGCTATCAAAGAAGAAAATGGAAAAAATGTAAGAGTTTCTAAAAAATCAAATCAAGTATTATAGTTATGGCTTATATACCAAGACTTAAAGAAGAATATAAAAGCAGAGTTATCTCTGCTCTTACTGAGGAATTCGGTTATAAAAACGTAATGCAAGTTCCTAAACTTGAGAAAATCGTTGTTAGCCGTGGAGTTGGTGCTGCTGTTTCTGACAAAAAATTAGTTGATTACGCTGTTGAGGAGTTAACTAAAATTACAGGACAGAAAGCAGTTGCAACAATTTCTAAGAAAGACGTTGCTTCTTTCAAATTAAGAAAAGGAATGCCAATTGGGGCAAAAGTAACGTTACGTGGAGAGAAAATGTACGAGTTTTTAGACCGTTTAGTTACTTCAGCTTTACCACGAGTTAGAGATTTTTCTGGTATTAAATCTGATGGATTTGACGGAAGAGGAAATTATAACTTAGGTGTTACTGAGCAAATTATTTTCCCTGAAATCAACATCGATAAAGTAAACAAAATCGCTGGTTTTGATATCACTTTCGTTACATCTGCTAATACAGATAAAGAAGCGAAATCTTTACTTGCTGAATTAGGATTACCTTTTAAAAAGAATTAAGTATGGCTAAAGAATCAATGAAAGCCCGTGAGGTTAAAAGACAGGCATTAGTAGATAAATATGCTGCTAAAAGAAAAGCTCTTTTAGAGGCAGGTGACTACGAAGGATTACAACTGTTACCTAAAAATGCTTCACCAGTACGTTTACACAACAGATGTAAATTGACAGGTAGACCAAGAGGGTATATGCGTCAATTCGGTATTTCTCGTGTTACTTTCCGTGAGATGGCAAACAATGGGTTAATACCTGGTGTTAAAAAGGCAAGTTGGTAATTAAGATTTAAAGGTAAAAACAATGTATACAGATCCAATAGCAGATTTCCTTACAAGAGTTAGAAACGCTGTTAGAGCAAACCACAAAGTGGTTGAAATCCCAGCATCTAATTTCAAAAAAGAAATCACAAAAATTTTATTCGATCAAGGATATATCTTAAGCTATAAATTTGATGACAGTACAGTTCAAGGTACAATCAAAATAGCTCTTAAATATGATAAAGACACGAAAGAGTCTGTAATTAGAGATATCCAAAGAATTAGTAAACCAGGTTTGCGTAAATACGCTTCTGCAACAGACCTTCCAAGAATCTTAAATGGTTTAGGAATCGCTATCGTGTCAACTTCAAGAGGATTGATGACAGGAAAACAAGCGAAACAATTAAACGTTGGTGGAGAAGTAGTTTGTTACGTATACTAATTTAAAAAGACTAAGAGATGTCAAGAATAGGAAAAAGTCCAATAGCAATTCCTGCTGGTGTAACTGTAACAGTTAACGAAGGAGAAGTTGTTGTAAAAGGTAAATTAGGAGAACTTACTCAGAAATTTAATACAGTTAGTGTTAAAGTTGAAGAAAATCAAGTTATTGTTGAGCGTTCTTCTGATGCAAAAGAAGAAAGAGCACAACACGGTTTATACCGTAGTTTAATCAATAACATGATCACTGGTGTTTCTGAAGGATTTACTATCAGTTTAGAATTGGTTGGGGTAGGATATCGTGCTTCTAACCAAGGACAAAAATTAGATTTAGCTTTAGGATTCTCTCACAATATTGTGTTGAATGTTGCGCCAGAAGTTAATGTGGAAACTATATCTGAAAAAGGTAAAAATCCTATCATTAAATTAACTTCATTTGACAAACAATTAGTTGGTCAA
Organism: Myroides phaeus; assembly: GCF_009799805.1. Classification (NCBI taxonomy): domain Bacteria; kingdom Pseudomonadati; phylum Bacteroidota; class Flavobacteriia; order Flavobacteriales; family Flavobacteriaceae; genus Myroides; species Myroides phaeus. Next base: position 400,008 of record NZ_CP047050.1, on the reverse strand, counting down.
GTTGCAGCTAAGATCCGTTCATACCGTAAACCAGAACCTTACAAAGGTAAAGGTATCAAGTTTGTGGGTGAAGAGTTAAGAAGAAAAGCAGGTAAATCAGCTTAAAAATTAAGACTATGTCATTAACAAAATCTGAGAGAAGACAACGTATAAAATTCAGAATCAGAAAGACAGTTAGCGGTACTCCTGCTCAACCAAGACTTTCTGTTTTCAGAAGTAATAAAGAAATCTATGCACAAGTTATAGATGACGTGAATGGAGTAACTCTTGCTGCTGCATCTTCAAGAGAAGCAGGTATAACAAGAGGAACCAATATTGAAACTGCTGCATCGGTTGGGAAACTAATTGCAGAGAAAGCTTTAAAAGCTGGGGTTGAAACTGTATCTTTTGATAGAAGCGGTTATTTATACCACGGACGTGTTAAATCATTAGCAGAAGGAGCTAGAGAAGCTGGATTAAAATTCTAATTAGTTATGTATCAAAATTATAAAAACGTAGAATTTGTAAAACCAAGTGGTCTTGATTTAAAAGATCGTTTGGTTAGTGTAAATCGTGTTACCAAAGTAACTAAAGGGGGAAGAGCTTTTGGATTCTCAGCTGTAGTTGTTGTAGGTGATGAAAACGGTGTAGTGGGTCATGGTTTGGGTAAATCAAAAGACGTTTCTGAAGCAATCGCTAAAGCAGTAGAGGATGCTAAGAAAAATCTAGTTAGAATTCCTTTAAACGGACATACTATTCCTCACGAGCAAAAAGGAAAATTTAGTGGAGCAAGAGTTTTATTGATGCCTGCATCTTTAGGTACTGGAGTTATCGCTGGAGGTTCTGTTAGATCGGTTGTGGAATCTGTAGGAATCACGGATTTATTATCTAAATCTCAAGGTTCTTCTAACCCACATAACGTGGTGAAAGCTACTTTCGATGCTTTATTACGCCTAAGAAGTGCTTCTACAGTTGCAAAACAAAGAGGAATTTCTTTAGAAAAAGTATTTAAAGGTTAATTTGAAAGAATTATGTCAAAGATTAAAGTAAAACAAGTAAGAAGCCAAATTAATTGTCCTCTTAATCAAAAGAGAACATTAGAGGCTTTAGGACTTCGTAAAATGGGACAGGTAGTAGAACATGAGTCTACATCTGCTATTTTAGGAATGGTAAATAAAGTTCAACACTTAGTTTCTGTAGAAGAAATTAAATAATATTGTAAAGTATGAATTTAAGTAATTTACAACCAGCTAACGGTTCAGTACACAACCAAAACAAACGTGTTGGTCGTGGTGAAGGTTCTGGAAAAGGAGGAACTTCTACAAAAGGACATAAAGGAGCTAAATCACGTTCAGGATATTCTAAAAAGATCGGATTTGAAGGAGGGCAAATGCCACTTCAAAGACGTGTTCCTAAATTTGGTTTCAAAAATATCAATAGAGTAGAATATGATGTTATTAACTTAGAGAAATTACAGTCTTTAGTTGATAGCGGAGTGATTACAGATACTGTTGATTTCGCTCTTTTAGTTGAGTTAGGATTAACTTCTAAGAATAGTTTGGTTAAGGTTTTAGGGCGTGGAGAAATCAAAGCAAAATTGAAAGTTTCTGCACACAAGTTTTCAGCATCTGCTATTGAAGCAATCGAGGCAGCTGGAGGAGAAATTGTAAAGTTATAAAATCTTAATAAACAAGATGAAGAAGTTTTTTGAAACATTAGCCAGTATTTGGAAAATAGAGGAGTTGAAGAACAAAATCTTGATAACATTGGGATTATTACTTGTGTACCGTTTTGGTACACAAGTAACCCTTCCAGGTATTGACGCAACGAAATTGCAAGCTTTAACAGAGCAAACTGACCAAGGTATTGGTTGGTTGATTAATGTTTTTACAGGTGGTGCATTTTCGCAAGCATCTGTATTTGCATTAGGTATTATGCCTTATATTTCTGCTTCCATTGTTGTTCAGTTGATGGGAATCGCGGTTCCTTATCTTCAGAAACTCCAAAATGATGGGGAAAGCGGTAGAAAGAAAATGAACCAGATAACAAGATGGTTAACTATTGGTATTACTTTATTACAAGGACCTAGCTATATCTATAACTTGTATGTCCAACTACCATCAGATGCATTTTTGTTAGGTTTCAATTCTTTCTCATTCTTGTTTTCTTCAGTAATTATACTAGTTACCGGAACTATTTTTGCAATGTGGTTAGGTGAGAAAATTACTGATAAAGGTATTGGAAATGGTATTTCATTATTGATTATGGTTGGTATTATTGCAAGACTTCCAATGTCTTTCATCCAAGAATTCCAATCAAGAATCACTGATAATAATGGAGGACCAATGTTGGTGGTTATAGAAGTAATTTTATGGTTGTTAATCATTGTTGCTTGTATCTATTTAACTCTTGCAGTGAGACGTATACCGGTTCAATATGCAAGAAGAAGTGCTTCGGGGACTTATGATCAATCTATGTTAGGCGGTAATCGTCAGTGGATCCCTTTAAAGCTAAATGCTTCAGGAGTAATGCCGATCATTTTTGCTCAAGCAATTATGTTCGTGCCAGCTGCAGTAGCTGGTTTATCTACTTCTGATACTGCTAAATCAATCAGTTCTACATTCCATAATGTGTTCGGATGGCAGTATAATTTACTTTTTGCTTTATTAATCATAATTTTTACGTACTTTTACACCGCAATTACAGTACCTACTAATAAAATGGCAGACGATCTTAAGAGAAGTGGTGGATTTATCCCAGGTGTTAAGCCTGGATCTGACACTGCTGATTACTTAGATAGAATTATGTCGTTAATTACATTCCCAGGGTCTCTTTATCTGGCTTTGATAGCAATTTTTCCTGCTATTGTAGTTAGTTTATTAGGAGTTCAACAAGGTTGGGCAATGTTTTACGGTGGAACGTCGTTATTGATTATGGTTAGTGTTGTAATCGATACAATACAACAAGTTAATTCATACTTGCTGAATAAACAGTATGATGGTATGATGACGAGTGGTAAAAATAGGAAAGCAATAGCTTAATTTTTTATGGCAAAACAATCAGCAATAGAACAAGACGGTTCAATCATTGAAGCATTATCAAATGCAATGTTCCGTGTGGAATTAGAAAATGGACATATAGTAATCGCTCATATATCTGGAAAAATGCGTATGCACTACATTAAGTTGTTACCAGGTGACCGAGTTAAATTGGAAATGAGCCCTTACGATTTGACCAAAGCAAGAATTACTTATAGATATTAAAGAGGCTATTAAAATGAAAGTAAGAGCATCAGTTAAAAAAAGAAGTGCCGAGTGCATTATAGTACGTAGAAAAGGTAGACTTTACGTTATTAATAAAAAGAATCCTAGATTTAAACAAAGACAAGGATAATTATGGCAAGAATCGCAGGGGTAGACATACCTAAACACAAAAGAGGAGTTATTGCTTTAACTTATATTTTCGGAATTGGTTCAAGCAGAGCTAAAGAAATTCTTGGAAGAGCGCAAGTTAGCGAAGATAAAAAAGTTCAAGAATGGAATGATGACGAGATCGGAGCTATTCGTGAAGCCGTTTCTCATTTCACTATTGAAGGTGAATTACGTTCTGAAATTTCATTAAATATCAAACGTTTAATGGATATTGGATGCTACAGAGGTATCCGTCATAGAGTTGGTCTTCCTTTAAGAGGACAAAGAACTAAAAACAACTCTAGAACAAGAAAAGGTAAAAGAAAAACTGTTGCTAACAAGAAAAAAGCAACTAAATAATAAGTAGTAATATGGCTAAAGCGAATACAAAAAAACGTAAAGTACTTGTTGAAGCAACAGGTGAAGCTCATATTAATGCGACATTTAACAATATCATCATTTCATTGACTAATAAAAAAGGTGAAGTGATTTCTTGGTCATCAGCAGGTAAAATGGGATTCAGAGGTTCTAAAAAGAACACACCTTACGCTGCTCAAATGGCTGCAGAAGATTGCGGTAAAGTTGCACTTGAGGCAGGATTGAAAAAAGTAAAAGTTTATGTTAAAGGACCAGGTAACGGAAGAGAATCTGCTATCAGATCTTTACATAACAACGGAATTGAAGTAACAGAGATTATCGATATTACTCCAATGCCACACAACGGATGTCGTCCTCCGAAAAGAAGAAGAGTTTAATTTTATAGTATAACCTAAGGTAGGAATAGATTATCGAAGGAAAGTGACCTGAATTCATAATCCCTACCTTTTTTTAATTTTTAGAAATGGCAAGATATACTGGTCCACAAACGAAAATCGCTCGTAAGTTCGGTGAAGCAATTTTTGGTGATGATAAATCATTCGAAAAAAGAAATTACCCTCCAGGGCAACACGGATTAGCAAAAAAGAGAGGTAAAAAATCTGAGTACGCTGTCCAATTGATGGAGAAACAAAAAGCTAAATATACTTATGGTATTTTAGAAAAACAATTCAGTAATTTATTCAAAAAAGCATCTGCTGCTCGTGGAGTAACAGGTGAAGTTTTGATCCAATTATGTGAGTCAAGATTAGATAACGTTGTTTACAGAATGGGTATCGCTCCTTCTCGTAGAGCTGCACGTCAAATCGTTTCTCACAGACATATTACTGTAAATGGAGAATTGGTTAACATTCCTTCATACCAATTAAAACCTGGTGATAAAGTAGCTGTTCGTGCTAAATCAAAATCTTTAGAAACAATCGAACGTTCATTATCTAATTCTAGTGCTGTTTATGAATGGATTACTTGGAATCCTGAAACTTTAGAAGGTACTTTCGTTTCTGTACCTCAAAGACTTCAAGTTCCTGAAAACATCAAAGAACAGTTAATCGTAGAGTTGTACAACAAATAATAATTGACATTCAGTCGAAACAAATATGGCAATATTTAATTTTCAAAAGCCCGATAAAGTTATCATGATTGATTCGACCGATTTTAAGGGTAAATTCGAATTTAGACCTTTAGAACCGGGATATGGATTGACTATAGGTAATGCATTAAGAAGAGTTCTTCTTTCTTCACTTGAAGGATATGCTATTACTTCAGTTCGTATCGAGGGTGTGGATCATGAGTTTTCTACTATCGCTGGTGTAGTTGAGGATGTTACTGAAATCATTCTTAACTTAAAACAAGTTCGTTTTAAACGTCAAATAGAAGATGTAGATAATGAAACTGTAAGTATTTCTTTCTCAGGAAAAGAACAGTTAACTGCAGGAGACTTCCAGAAATTTATTTCAAGTTTCCAAGTTCTGAACCCAGAATTAGTTATCTGTAACTTGGATAGTAATGTAACTATTAATATGGATCTTACTATTGAGAAGGGAAGAGGTTATGTACCAGCTGAAGAGAATAGAAAACCTAATGCACCTATTGGTACTATCTTTACTGACTCAATTTATACTCCAGTTAAGAACGTTAAGTATGCTATAGAAAACTATCGTGTTGAACAAAAAACTGACTATGAAAAGTTAGTTTTTGATATCATTACAGATGGTTCTATTCATCCAAAAGATGCGTTAACAGAAGCTGCAAAAACTTTAATCCACCACTTTATGTTATTCTCTGATGAGAGAATTACTTTGGAGGCTGATGAGATTGCACAAACTGAATCGTATGACGAGGAATCTCTTCATATGAGACAGCTTCTTAAAACTAAATTGGTAGATCTTGATCTTTCAGTTAGAGCATTGAATTGTTTGAAAGCGGCTGAAGTAGATACATTAGGAGACTTAGTTTCATTTAACAAAAATGACTTAATGAAGTTTAGAAATTTCGGTAAGAAATCTCTTTCTGAATTAGAAGAGTTAGTAGCTGTTAAAGGACTTAATTTCGGTATGGATCTATCAAAATACAAATTAGATAAAGAATAATATAGACTTTAAGTCTAAATTCTAGAAAGAAATGAGACACGGAAAGAAAATAAATCATTTAGGTAGAAAAGCTGGACATAGAAATTCTATGTTGGCTAATATGGCTTGTTCTTTAATTGAGCACAAGCGTATCAATACTACTGTTGCTAAAGCTAAAGCTTTAAAACAGTTTATTGAACCATTAGTAACTAAATCTAAAACTGACGATACTCATAACCGTCGCGTTGTTTTCTCTTATTTAAGAAGCAAAGAGGCTGTTACTGAACTTTTTAGAGAGGTTGCTCAAAAAGTTGGAGATCGTCCAGGAGGATATACTCGTATCATTAAGTTAGGTAACCGTTTAGGTGATAACGCTGATATGGCAATGATCGAATTAGTAGATTTCAATGAAATCTATAATGTTGCTAAGAAAGATGCTAAAAAATCTAACACTCGTAGAGGTAAGAAAAAAGCAACTGAAGCTCCTGCAACTGAAGCAAATACTAATGAATAGTTTTTTTAAAATTATTTATTATTAATTATATTAAAGGACACCCTTTTAGGGTTGTCCTTTTTTTTTATTTTTGTAATTCATACAACACAACTTTATTATGGAATATATAGAAAGAAAAAAGGCTCTTTTAGTTTTAAAAGATGGAACTGTTTTTTATGGTAAATCAATTGGTATAGAAGGTACTGCATTTGGTGAAATCTGCTTTAATACGGGTATGACGGGATATCAAGAGATATTCACTGATCCATCTTATTTTGGTCAAATTATGTTAGCTACTACTGCGCATATTGGAAATTATGGAGTTAATAATAATGAAGTTGATTCGGATAGTATTAAGATAGCAGGTTTAGTTTGTAAGAATTTTAGTTTTAATCATTCACGTGTAGATTCTGATTCTGATTTGTTTACTTACTTAAAGGAGGCAAACTTGGTAGCTATTTCTGATGTCGATACTCGTGCTTTAACTGCTCATATCCGTGATAATGGTGCAATGAATGCAATTATATCTACTGATGGTAAGTCTGTTTCTGAATTGAAGGAATTACTAAGTAATGTTCCTTCAATGGATGGTTTAGAACTTTCATCAAAGGTGTCTACAAAAGAGGCTTATACTTTTGGAGATAGTTCTGCTACTTTTAAGGTTGCAGCAGTGGATTTTGGTATTAAAACTAATATTTTACGTTGCTTTGAAGAGCGTGATTGTTTTGTAAAGGTATTCCCTTATGATGTTTCTTTTGCTGAGTTAGAAGATTTTGGAGCTGATGGTTATTTCTTATCTAATGGACCTGGTGATCCTAAAGCTCTTGCATCACTTGGTGTTTTAGATACAGTGAATAAGGTTATAGATTCAGGTAAACCAGTTTTTGGAATTTGTTTAGGACATCAATTGATAGGTCTCTCACAAGGTGTTTCTACATTTAAGATGTTTAGTGGACATAGAGGTGTTAATCATCCTATTATGAATAGAAAAACAGGTAGAGGAGAGATTACTTCTCAGAATCATGGTTTTGCTATTGAAAAGTCTGCATTAGATAGACATCCGAAATTAGAATTAACACATGTGCATTTAAATGATGGTACAGTAGCTGGTATGAAAATGGTAGACAGAGATGTCTTTTCAGTACAGTATCACCCTGAATCAAGTCCTGGTCCACATGATTCAAGATATTTATTTGATGAGTTCGTACAGAGTATGACAAAAAAGAAAGGAGCTTAATAAGCTCTTTTTTTTTGGTTTTTTATTAGTATTTCGTTGAATTATAGGAATACCTCTTTTTTAATTTGTAAATTTGTTTATACTAAATTTTAAGACACAATATATGAGTACAATTGTAAGTGTGCATGCACGTCAAATCTTAGATTCAAGAGGTAATCCTACTGTTGAAGTTGATGTAATTACTGAGAATGGTTTTTTAGGTAGAGCTGCTGTTCCTTCTGGAGCATCTACTGGTGAACACGAAGCTGTGGAGTTACGTGATGGTGGAAAAGCATTTATGGGTAAAGGAGTTTTGAAAGCAGTTGATAATGTTAATAGTATTATTGCTGAACATGTAGTTGGTGTTAGTGTTTTTGAACAAAATACTATTGATCAACTAATGATTGAACTTGATGGAACTTCAAATAAAGGTAATTTAGGAGCAAATGCGATTTTAGGTGTTTCTCTTGCAGTTGCCAGAGCAGCAGCAGCAGAATTGAATATACCATTGTATCGTTATGTAGGTGGTGTTTCTGCTAATACTTTACCAGTACCTATGATGAATATTATTAATGGAGGTTCTCATTCAGACGCACCGATAGCATTTCAAGAGTTTATGATCATGCCTGTTAAAGCTATCACATTCACACATGCTATGCAAATGGGGACAGAAATTTTTCATCATTTGAAGAAGGTTCTTCACGAAAGAGGATTGAGTACAGCTGTTGGTGATGAAGGTGGTTTTGCTCCAACTTTGAAAGGAACTGAAGATGCATTAGACTCTATCAAAAAAGCGGTTGAAAATGCAGGATATAGATTTGGTGATGAAATTATGATTGCATTAGACTGTGCAGCGTCCGAATTTTATGTTGATGGGAAGTATGATTATACTAAGTTCGAAGGTGATTTAGGTAAAGTACGTACTTCTAAAGAACAAGCTGATTATCTTGCTGAATTAGCAGCAAAATATCCTATTATTTCAATTGAAGATGGAATGCAAGAAGATGATTGGGAAGGATGGAAGTATTTAACTGAAAGAATTGGAGATAAAGTTCAATTAGTTGGAGATGATTTGTTTGTAACAAATGTAGAGCGTTTATCAAAAGGAATTGAAGGTAGTATTGCAAATTCAATTTTAATTAAAGTTAATCAAATAGGTACATTAACAGAAACTATCGCTGCTGTTAATATGGCTAAAAATGCTGGTTATACATCAGTGATGTCTCATCGTTCTGGTGAAACAGAAGATAGCACTATTGCCGATTTAGCTGTGGCTTTAAATTGTGGACAAATTAAAACTGGTTCTGCTTCTCGTTCTGATCGTATGGCTAAATATAACCAATTGCTTAGAATTGAAGAGGAGTTAGGAGATGTTGCTTACTATCCTCAAAGCAATGCTTTTAAAGTGAAGTAATATATTTTATTTATTATATAGTAAAGAGCGATAACAATCAAATGTTATCGCTCTTTTACATTATTAGTTATTCTTTTTACTGTTATGAAACTTAGGTGAGCTATAAAAGCTTTCATTTTTCTATTTTTTTAGGTTTTTGATTGTTTTGTTTTTTAAGATTTTTATTGCGAAAAATGAAATATACTTTAGGTTAAATTTCGATATGATGTCGTTCAATGTCAAAGCTTAATTTTTAAGTATAATTCTATGTGTTTAGGTTGTGTTTAAACTTGTATGTATGCATAATAAGTCGTATCTTTCCTTCTGAATTTCTTTGGTTTTTTAATAAATAGCAAAGATTTAATTTAGTAATGAAAAAATAAAATAATAACAATATGTCTAAAACAGCTTATATAGAAGTTGATGGTCAAAGACACGAGTTTCCAGTGTTAGTTGGTACAGAAGATGAAGTAGCAATTGATATCCTTAAATTACGTGCATTAACAGGGGCTATCACTTATGATCCAGGTTATAAGAATTCTGGGTCTTGTAAAAGTGCAATTACTTTTCTTGATGGTGAAAAAGGAATTTTAAGGTATAGAGGATACTCGATTGAAGATTTAGCTGGTAAATCAAACTTTTTAGAAGTAGCATATTTAATTATCTTTGGTGAATTACCTACTAAAGAGCAAATCGAGAAATTTGAAAATGATATTAGAAGACATTCTTTAGTTAATGAAGAAATGAAAAATATCATTGACGGATTTCCTAAAACTGCACACCCTATGGGGGTTTTAGCTTCTTTGACAAGTGCTTTAACTGCTTTTAATCCAAAGGTTGTAAATGCTGAATGTGAGAAAGATTTATATGATGCAGTATGTAAAACTATGAGTAAGTTTTTGGTTATTGCAACATGGACTCATAGAAAAGCTAAAGGTTATCCTTTAAATTATTATGATAATACTAAAAGTTATGTAGATAACTTTTTACGTTTGATGTTTGCTTTACCAACTCAACCGTACGAAATTGATCCTGTAATTAAAAATGCAATAGATAAATTATTTATTTTGCATGCTGATCATGAGCAAAACTGTTCTACGTCTACAGTAAGAATAGTAGGATCTTCTCACGCAGGTCTTTTTGCTTCTGTTTCTGCTGGAGTTTCTGCTTTATGGGGACCATTACACGGTGGTGCTAACCAAGCAGTTCTTGAAATGTTAGAAGCTATTCAAAATGATGGTGGTGATGTGGATAAATATATTGCAAAAGCTAAAGATAAAGATGATGCTTTTAGATTAATGGGATTCGGACATAGAGTTTATAAAAACTTTGATCCAAGAGCTCGTATTATTAAGAAGGCAGCAGATGAAGTTCTTAGTAAGTTAGGTGTTGATGATCCAGTTTTAGAGATTGCTAAAAAATTAGAAGAAGCTGCATTAAAAGATCCTTATTTCGTAGAAAGACACTTATATCCTAATGTTGATTTCTATTCAGGAATTATTTATAGAGCATTAGGTATTCCAACTGAAATGTTTACTGTAATGTTCGCTATTGGACGTTTACCTGGTTGGATTGCTCAATGGAAAGAAATGAGAATTAATAAAGAACCAATTGGAAGACCTCGTCAATTATATGTAGGGGAAGCTTTAAGAAGTTTTGTTCCAATTGATGAAAGAAAATAATTAGCTTTTTGCTATGTAAATTATAAAGCCACTTTTTAGTGGCTTTATTTATTTGCGACATTATTTATTGTCTTGATTATTCGGAGCCCTTTTTTGTTATATTTGTGGAAAATGACTATTATGTTAAAACTACATGTAACCAATGAAACTGCTCGTTTGCGGGCTGTGGTCCTTGGTACTGCTAACAGTATCGGACCCACACCTACGATTGAAGAAGCGTATGATCCAAAATCATTAGAACATATTAAAGCAGGGACTTATCCTGTAGAAGCTGATATGGTAACTGAAATGGATGCTTTTAATAATGTATTTAAGAAATATGATGTTCAGGTTTTTAGACCTGAGATAATTGAGGATTACAATCAAATTTTTACTCGCGATATTGGTTTTGTTATTGAAGATAAATTCATTAAGGCTAATATACTTCCTGATAGAGATCGTGAGCTCGAAGCTATACATTACGTTTTAGATAAAATTAATGATAATGATATTATATCCGCACCAGACGAAGTTCATTTCGAGGGTGGTGATGTAATGTTATGGGATGATCATATTTTTATCGGTTCTTATAAACGTCCAGATTATAAAGATTATATTACTGCAAGGACTAATGAAGCTGGTGTAAACTTTATAAAAGAACTATTTCCTAATAAAATTGTGAAGAGCTTTGACTTGGTTAAGTCTAAAGTTGAACCAAGAGATAATGCTTTACATTTAGATTGTTGTTTTCAACCAGTTGGAAAAGATAAAGCTATAATATATAAAGGTGGCTTTTATGATGAAAAGGAATATCAATATTTAGTTGATCTTTTTGGTTATGATAATTTGTTTCATATCGAAAGAGAAGAAATGTATCATATGTTTTCTAATGTATTTTCGATAGCTCCAGATGTTGTTGTTTCTGAAAGAAACTTTAAACGTTTAAATGATTGGTTAAGAAATCATAATTTTATTGTAGAAGAAATTCCTTATGCAGAAATTGCTAAGCAAGAGGGATTATTAAGATGTTCTACTTTACCTTTGATACGTGATTAATAATATAAAAAGATATGAGTCAAACTACAAATAATATATTAATGATTCGCCCAGTTGCTTTTAGAATGAATGAGCAAACTGCTGTGAATAATTATTATCAAAAAGTTTTAGATAATCTAACACCTGCAACAGTTAACGCAAAAGCTCAAATTGAGTTTGATGCGTTTGTTGAAAAACTTAGAGCTGTAGGTGTGAATGTTATTGTTGTTGAGGATACAGTTGATCCTGATACTCCTGATAGTATTTTTCCTAATAATTGGATTTCATTTCATGAATCTGGAGAGATAGTTTTATACCCTATGTTTGCTGAAAATAGAAGAGGGGAACGCAGAGAAGATATTCTTGATGCATTAGAAGAACAGGGCTTTGTTATAAATGATGTATGGGATTATACATCAGCTGAGGAAGATGATTTGTTTTTAGAAGGAACAGGCAGTTTGTTACTTGATCGTGTAAATGAAAAAACATATTGTGCATTATCTCCTCGTGCAGATGAAGGTTTAGTAATAGAGTTTTGCGAAGACTTTGAAATGGACCCTGTGATTTTTGAAGCATTTCAAAATGTAAATGGTGAGAGAAAACATATCTATCATACAAATGTTATGATGTGTTTAGCTGAAACATTTGCTGTTATTTGCTTGGACTGTATTGATGATAAACAAGAGAAAAAGATTGTTTTAAATAATTTAAAAACGTCAGGTAAAGAAGTAATAGCAATTACTGAAGATCAAGTGAATAACTTTGCGGGTAATATGTTACAAGTTAAAGGAGCTAATGACAAGAAATATTTAGTAATGTCTACTCAAGCTTTTAATAGTTTAACACCAGTACAAGTTAAAAGTATAGAAAAACATTGTGAAATTTTACATAGTCCTTTAGATACAATTGAAGCTTGTGGAGGAGGAAGTGCTCGCTGTATGATGGCAGAAGTTTTTTTACCACAGAATTAATGTAATGTTATATAATTGAAACGGAGCTTTTAAGCTCCGTTTTTTTATTTTAAATATTATTATTTAAACTCATTTTAAATAATAATATTTCTTATATTTGCAATTGAGAATTTATCTTAATAAATAATAAGAAAATATTAATGAAGCGTAAGTTAATAATTGCACTTGGACTTTATTCAGTTTTTAGTGTAGGGGCAAGAGCACAAGTAAATGATACTATTGCTTCACCAGATCAAAAATTAGAAGAAATTGTTATTTCAGGTCAATATAATCCACAATCAATAAATAAAGCTGTTAATAATGTTACTATTTTAAATAGGCAAAGAATTGAAAATTTAGGAGCTGTAACTTTAGCTGATGCTTTAAATCAGGTAATGAATATCTCTATATTGCCTAACGGAGGTACAGGACGTTCATCTGTGAAAATGTTTGGATTAGACGCACAATATTTTACAATATTAATTGATAATGTGCCTATGATTAGTGATGAAGGATTTGGAAATAATACAGATTTGACTCAGATAAACCTGGATGATGTTGCGCAAATTGAAATTGTAGAAGGTGCAATGGGGGTTGATTATGGAGCGAATGCTGTTACAGGAATCATCAATATTATAACTAAGAAAAATAGTATTCATGATTGGAATGTAAAAACTTTTGTTCAAGAGGAAACAGTTGGAAAGGAATATAATCTCAAGAATAAAGGTAAACATATCCAAGGTATTACTATAGGACATAATATTAATGATAATGTATATGCAAGTATAAGTTATACTCATAATGATTTTAAAGGTTGGTATAACGATAGAGAAGGACAAAATTATTATGGAGATGTTGATAAAAGAGGACATGATTGGTTACCTAAAAATCAGAATAATGTTAAAGGATTATTGAATTATCATAAGGGTAAATATCGAGTTTTTTATAAGTTTGAATATTTCGATGAGCGTATGAAAAATTATTCTCATTTATATGAATTCAATGAAGATCCCATTTTTGAAACTATTGATCCAACAGCTAAAGATAAAATTACAAATACTAAACGTTGGTCTAACGTATTAAATACTTCTGGAACAATGGGAGATTTAATGTTTTTTGACCTTTCTTTTTCTTATCAAAAACAAGAAAGGAACATAGATACTTATCGTTACCGTATTAAGTATGACGAAAAGTTTGATAGAGAGTCTTTTAAAAATGAAAGTAAGGAAGTTTGGTTTTCAAGAGGAACTTTTAGTGATTTTATTAAATGGGAAAAAGCAAAGTTTCAAGTAGGTTATGAAATTTTAAATAATAAAGGGTATTCAAGTATGACTGAGTTATTAGGAGAGAAACCTAAAAAGAAAACTTTGGGAAGTTATGATTTTTATGCCTCTTCTGAAATTACAGTTACTCCTAAATTTATGGTGAGACCTGGATATCGTTTAATGACCTCTAATGTTTTTGAAAGTCAACATGCTTTTAGTTTAGTAATGAAGTATGTGTTTAATAAGGATTATGAATTACGTGCAACTGTAGGTACTTCTCCAAGATTACCTAATTATGAAGAACTTTATACTTACTTTGTAGATGTTAATCACGACTTACAAGGTAATCCCAACCTTAGTCCTGAGAAAGGAAAAACTCTTTTTGTAAATCTAAAGAAAGAGTATAATCTTTCTGACGATTTTAATGCTACAACGAGTTTAACTGGTCGATATCTTACTGTTCAAGATAAAATAGATTTGATTGAGATTGTTAGTCCAGATGGATTGAGATTTGAGTATGATAATGTTGATCGTTTTAGAAATATTGGTTTTACTATTTTGAATCAATTAAGTTATAAGCAGTTTGACTTTGGACTTGGTTTTACTATGTCAGGTACTGCTCAAGAAATATTTAATGCTCCTCAAGATGTAGATAAGTTTTTATATACACCTGAAGTTACTGCTAATATTAGTTATAGATTACCTAAAACAGGATCTGTTTTCTCGGTTTATTATAAGTATAATGGCGAGGAGTATAAGTATAAAAAGGAGAGTGATATTTTTGGAGAATATTATATTAAGGGAAAACAAGAGAGTTATTCAATGCTTGATTTAACCGCAAGACAACCTTTTTTAGATAAAAAGTTAATGTTAACTGTAGGGATAAGGAATTTATTTGATGTAAAATATTTGAAATCAACAACAAGTGCAGGAACAGCTCATGATGGTGGAGTTACGACAATTCCTTTAGGATACGGAACGAGTGTTTTTATGAAATTACAATATGATTTAGGTTTTTAGAAGAAAAAGAAAATGAAGAATTTTATTAAAATAAGTATATTATTATTGATAACGTGTTTTTTTGCTTCTTGCGAAAAGGATTCAAAAAATGGTAATAATGAAAGCAGAGATTTTATTGTAGCGTTTGCAGAACAGTCTATTTCGTATTTAGATATAAAGAGTACAAAAAATATTTCATTAATATTTTCTGATGTTGCTGTTGAAAGTGGAAGTGTAGAGATTCGAGTGAAAGCAATTAATGCTGAATATGGAGTTGATTTCGAAACTTTACCTGCTGTTTCAGATGAAGTTTTAATTATACCTTTTGTAAAAGGCGATAGAGGAGCTGAATTCACGTTTAAGAATATTGAATTTCCATGGAGACGTCAAGATATGACCATCCAATTTCAAATAGAAAGAATTAATTATAAGGGGGCTAATTCATTTATTCAAGGATACGATGTAATGGCTATTAGTTTTGATGCTGCATTAGGAGGGATTTTGAGTCCTGCTATTGGTGGACCAAGTCAGCCATTTCAAGTATATGTGGACTTAGGAGGTAAAGCTACTTATCCAATTAAACGTGATTCTTGGGACTTAGCTTTTTATTCTGGTAAAGAGGATGTGGTTAAGATAAATGGAGCTGTTTATATGGCAGCTGGTAAGTTAGCTTTTAATGATATTGATAAAGTGAATGAAGGTCATGTTAGTGAAATGAAAAAACAGGTTCAAATAGGAACTTTTGATGCTGCAAATACTGCTTATATTGATCATACTTCGGGTAGTTTAGATTTTACTGCAATAAACAAAGTAAGTGATAATGATGTAGAGAATAACGTTTATCTCTTAAATTTAGGATTTCTTCCTGGTACTGGAAATGTAGCACCTGGCTCTGTTAATATTACTGGTGATGAAAGAGGTTGGATGAAAATTCGTATTTTGAAAAGAAACGATGGTTATTTATTGCAGTATGCAAATTTGAGTGACCTAACGCATAAGGAAGTAGTTATTTCTAAAAAAGAAGCTTTTAATTTTCAATTTTTTAGTTTAAAAGACCTAAAGGTTGTAAATGTTGAGCCTTCTAAAAAGAAGTGGGATTTAAACTTTACTGTTTTTACAAATACAGTAGATCAAAATGGTACTCCAAAAGGGTCTTATGGTTTTTCGGATTTCATAGTTATTAATCGTTATGCAGGAGTTAAAGCATATAAAGTTGATATTCCTAAAGGTGATAAGAAATTTTATAAACAGTTTGCTAAACAAGATATTGTCGAAAGTAATTTATCTTCAGATTTAACCACTATTGGTGGTAGTTGGAGAGATGTTGCAAATGCTAAGGTTTTAAATAGAGATGTTTTTTATGTTATAAGGGATTCGAAAGGAAACTTTTATAAAATGAGGATGCTTGGTTTTATGAATGAGAAAGGGGAACGTGGTTATCCTAAGTTTGAATATAGCTTATTATATTAGAGAAGATATTACATAGAGAAATGTTGTCGCACTTTATGTATGTGATTCAATTAAATTGCCAAATGCTAATGTATTTGTTGTTTATTGAGTTGTTAGTTTATTTTTGTTAGAAGAACCCCAAGTTTGTCGCACTTGGGGTTTTTTGATATATGTAAGTATTATATTAAAAGTGTTTTATAGTATAATGAAGTATTAGGAGTGTATTTATTGCTAAATTTCAGCATAGTATTTTTTATAAGATATTCTATTATCTGTTTTGCATTGCTTGTTTGTTAGATTATGGTAAATTCGCAGACTAATAAATTTAGTGTATATTGATATGCTAAATCGAAAACATACAACACAACAAAAAAATGGAATTATTACGTCAACGTATTCTTCAAGATGGTAAATGTTTTGAAGGAGGTATTTTAAAAGTAGATAGCTTTATTAATCATCAAATGGACCCTGTTTTGATGAAGTCAATCGGTGTAGAATTTGTCCGTCGTTTTGCTTCGAGTAATGTTAATAAGATTATGACGATTGAAGCAAGTGGTATTGCTCCTGCTATTATGACTGGGTATTTATTGAATCTACCTGTGGTTTTTGCTAAAAAGAAAAAACCAGCGACTATGGAAAATATGTTGCATACACAGATTCATTCTTTTACAAAAGATAGAACTTATGATGTTGTTATCAGTGGAGACTTTTTAAAGCCTGGGGATAATGTTCTTTTTGTAGATGATTTTTTAGCTTATGGTAATGCTGCAATCGGAGTTTTAGATCTAATAGAGCAATCTGGAGCAAATCTTGTAGGAATGGGATTTATAATTGAAAAAGCTTTTCAAGATGGCAGAAAGCTATTAGAGGAGAAGGGAGTGAGAGTAGAATCACTTGCTATTATTGATGATTTGTCTAATTGTACAATTGATATTAGATAGTTATACAAAATCACTTCTTTGATGGAGTGATTTTTTTGTTTAGAATGGTATGTGTACGTTATTCATTTTTTAAAATAAAAATAAGTAACTTGTATTTTGTGTGAAATTATAAATGAATGTTATGGGAGATAAATCTAATAAAATACCTTATTCTTTTTTAGATCTTGCAATTGTAGGAGAGGGAAAAAGTATAACTCAAACTTTACATAGTGTTTTAAGGTTGGCTCAATGTGCTGAGAATTTAAACTATAGTAGATTTTGGATGGCAGAACATCATAATATGGCTAATATAGCTTCTTCTGCTACATCAGTTCTAATAGGATTTGTAGCAAGTGGCACGTCTAAAATAAAGGTGGGGTCAGGTGGAATTATGTTGCCTAATCATTCGTCTTTAGTTATTGCTGAACAATTTGGAACTTTAGATGCATTGTATCCTGGTCGTATTGATTTAGGATTAGGACGTGCTCCTGGAACAGATCAACTTACCGCCAAGGCATTAAGAAGAAATGATGTTCAAATAGCGGATTCATTTCCTAATCAAATTGAGGAGTTGAAGAATTATTTTAGCAATACAGATAAGCAATGTAAAGTTCGTGCTTTTCCAGGTGAGGGGGCTAATGTTCCTTTATGGATATTAGGCTCAAGTACTGAAAGCGCATATTTAGCGGCAGAGCTTGGATTACCTTATGTTTTCGCAAGTCATTTCGCTCCTCATCAACTTCAACAAGCGAGTAGGATTTATAAGAGATATTTTAAGCCATCTTCTCAATTGCAAGAACCTTATTTTGTTGCTTGTGTAAATGCTATTGTTGCAAAAACGTCTGAAAAAGCACAATTCTTAGCTACGTCTTTTTATAAAATGTTTTTAGGGATTATTAGGAATGATAGAAAGCCAATGCAAGAACCTTGTGAAACTATGAGTGGGGTTTGGACTGCTGAAGAAGAAGAGGCAGTATATAATATGACGGCTTGTTCTTTTATAGGAACTCCTGAAGATATAAGCGAGGATGTTCAACGTTTTTGTGACATCTTAGAGGTGGATGAATTAATGATTACATCACCTATCTATGATGAACAAGAAAAAATAATTAGCTTAGAATTATTTTCTGAGGTAATGAAGAAGTGTAGAAAATAAAATTTTTGTTGATAGTATAAATATGAGTTTGTTTACGAGAATAGGAGGATTAATTTTTATTGCCACTTTTTTTTTGAATTGTAGTGATAAAGTAGATGTTAAGGTTGTTGATTTTAATAATGAGTACTCTATAGAGTTACCAAATTATTTAAAAAGAGTTGAAGGTTTGAACTCTGAAGCATCATTACAATATATGAATACTATTAATGGTGTATGTGTAATGGTAATTGAAGAGCCTAAGTCTAATCTAACAAAGTTAATAGCATCATCTGCTTTTAAGGAAAGTTATTCGGATAGTTTAGAAGGATATGCGGATATTTTTTTGAACCAAATTGATAAGAAATTTAGTATAATTGGTAAGCCCATTATTCAAAATTCAACTATAAAAAACAATAAGTTTGTATTTCTTTCTTTTAATGTAAGATTGGTCGAGAATGATATTTATTATGATATTGCTTTAGTTGAGGGTACAGGAAAATATTATCAAGTATATACCTGGGTTCCTGTTAATGGAAAAGTAAAAGAACAAAATTCTATGAGGAAAGTATTGGAGTCATTTGAAGAATTATAAATTATATTTAGAATTTTTTGAAACGATATTATATAATATAAAAACAAAAAAGCCACTTAACACTTGCGTTAAGTGGCTTTTTTGTTTGGCGTTAGTACGGGATCTCTTGCTTGGTTTTGTGATGGTAAGTAGTACAAATAGCTAATAGTATGGTGAGTATTAGTAGTGAAAAAGGTTTTTACGAAGTTCTAATAAGAGCTTTTTTACAAGATTTACACTCTGAATAGCTTGTAAATATTGGGTTTCAGACTGTTTTATAATAGTTTGGTGTGGTGCTTAGTCGTAGATAGCTCGTAGATAAGCCGTAGATGGTTCGCGAAAAAGGCCTTTAGGCGAGGTATCTCCGACTTATCTCTGGTGTATCTCCGAACAATCTTCATTTAAGATAATGTAATTATTTTGAAAATCAGTATGTTATATTAAATATAGAAAAAAGTGGGACAGCGTTTATAGTGCATATGATGTCATTTGATAGCAAATGATATCAAATGATATCAAAATAACCGCTTTATAATACCTGTAGAAGTAATATAGGTAACTTTGTACTATATATAAGGAGAGTAATAAGAATGCATATATATAATGAGGAATAACTTTACTAAAGAAGTCAGAGCTATTTGAACCAATAAAAACAAAAAAGAAAAAAACTTTCAGAGGTAAGAAGCAACATAACAATAGGTTATAAAAAACCTTTCAAAAAATGTGTTTTGAAGTTTGGAAATAGCGAAAAAGATGCTACTTTTGCATCCGCATTACAGCAGACGATCATACACAAATAGTGAAGGAGTAAAGATAGAAAAGTAACGTTATTTCGCTTTGAAAAAAATAAGAAATTAAATTTGGATAAGTAAAAAATAAGGTTGTATCTTTGCAGTCCGCTTCAGTAAATACGGTGGTTTAGCGACAAAAAACAAATTGAAATTTATTTCAAAAAAGTTTTGCTAAATCAAAAAAGTTATTTACTTTTGCACTCGCTTTGAAACACAAGTGAGATTAAAACTAAGAAGACACGTTCATAGACATATTGGATTGACAGCAAAAATTAAGAGAGTAAGGCAGATGTTTACATTTGAATTAACTTGCTAATTAACGAAATTAAAAATATACGATGAAGAGTTTGATCCTGGCTCAGGATGAACGCTAGCGGCAGGCCTAACACATGCAAGTCGAGGGGTATATTGAGCTTGCTTAATAGAGACCGGCGCACGGGTGAGTAACGCGTATGCAACCTACCTTCTACAGGGGAATAGCCCGAAGAAATTCGGATTAATGCTCCATGGTTTAATTGGATGGCATCATTTGATTAATAAAGATTTATCGGTAGAAGATGGGCATGCGTATCATTAGCTAGTTGGTGTGGTAACGGCATACCAAGGCAACGATGATTAGGGGTCCTGAGAGGGAGATCCCCCACACTGGTACTGAGACACGGACCAGACTCCTACGGGAGGCAGCAGTGAGGAATATTGGTCAATGGAGGCAACTCTGAACCAGCCATGCCGCGTGCAGGATGACGGTCCTATGGATTGTAAACTGCTTTTGTACAGGAAGAAACCTCGCTACGTGTAGTGATTTGACGGTACTGTAAGAATAAGGATCGGCTAACTCCGTGCCAGCAGCCGCGGTAATACGGAGGATCCGAGCGTTATCCGGAATTATTGGGTTTAAAGGGTTCGTAGGCGGTTGGATAAGTCAGTGGTGAAATTTCTTAGCTTAACTAAGACCCGGCCATTGATACTGTTTGACTTGAATAGTATGGAAGTAACTAGAATATGTAGTGTAGCGGTGAAATGCTTAGATATTACATGGAATACCAATTGCGAAGGCAGGTTACTACGTACTTATTGACGCTGATGAACGAAAGCGTGGGGAGCGAACAGGATTAGATACCCTGGTAGTCCACGCCGTAAACGATGGATACTAGCTGTTCGGTTTTCGGACTGAGTGGCTAAGCGAAAGTGATAAGTATCCCACCTGGGGAGTACGTTCGCAAGAATGAAACTCAAAGGAATTGACGGGGGCCCGCACAAGCGGTGGAGCATGTGGTTTAATTCGATGATACGCGAGGAACCTTACCAGGGCTTAAATGTAGATTGACAGGTTTGGAAACAGACTTTTCTTCGGACAATTTACAAGGTGCTGCATGGTTGTCGTCAGCTCGTGCCGTGAGGTGTCAGGTTAAGTCCTATAACGAGCGCAACCCCTATTGTTAGTTACCAGCGAGTAATGTCGGGAACTCTAGCAAGACTGCCGGTGCAAACCGTGAGGAAGGTGGGGATGACGTCAAATCATCACGGCCCTTACGTCCTGGGCTACACACGTGCTACAATGGTCAGTACAGAAAGCAGCTACCTGGCGACAGGATGCGAATCTCAAAAGCTGATCACAGTTCGGATTGGAGTCTGCAACTCGACTCCATGAAGCTGGAATCGCTAGTAATCGGATATCAGCCATGATCCGGTGAATACGTTCCCGGGCCTTGTACACACCGCCCGTCAAGCCATGGAAGCTGGGGGTACCTGAAGTCGGTGACCGCAAGGAGCTGCCTAGGGTAAAACTGGTAACTAGGGCTAAGTCGTAACAAGGTAGCCGTACCGGAAGGTGCGGCTGGAACACCTCCTTTCTAGAGAAAAAATTAGTAATTAATACTTTACTCTCGCTGTTAGTTCAAAATACAACACTTAAGTATACAGAGTCTCGTAGCTCAGCTGGTTAGAGTACTACACTGATAATGTAGGGGTCGGCAGTTCGAGTCTGCCCGGGACTACTAATACATTAAGGGTTTAAAAGGAAATTATAGAGGTTGCGTTATCCACAACCCAATGGAAGCAGATAACACAAATATCTATATCTATGGGGGATTAGCTCAGCTGGCTAGAGCGCCTGCCTTGCACGCAGGAGGTCATCGGTTCGACTCCGATATTCTCCACAACGGCATAAGTCAAAGCTGATATACTTATCAGTTATGATTGCCACAACGATCATTGACATATTGAGATACTTAACTAATACAGTTAGAAAAGAATCAAAAATAATAAAATTTATAGAAAGTACGATTCGAAAGAATTGTAAGCACATAAGCAAAATAAGGGCGTATGGGGAATGCCTAGGCTCTCAGAGGCGAAGAAGGACGTGATAAGCTGCGAAAAGCTACGGGGATCGGCACACACGACTTGATCCGTAGATATCCGAATGGGGCAACCCAGTATGTTGAAGACATATTATCCTAATAGGAGGCGAACCTGCTGAACTGAAACATCTAAGTAGGCAGAGGAGAAGAAAACAAAAGTGATTCCGCAAGTAGTGGCGAGCGAACGCGGAATAGCCCAAACCAATGTTGTTACGGCAATATTGGGGTTGTAGGACCACGATATTTCTTGCGGATTTAATTAGAATTACCTGGAAAGGTAAACCAAAGAGGGTGATAGTCCCGTACAAGTAAGAGAAGATAAGAATAGTGGTATCCTGAGTAGGTCGGGGCACGTGAAACCTTGATTGAATCCGGCGGGACCATCCGCCAAGGCTAAATACTCCTGAGAGACCGATAGTGAACCAGTACCGTGAGGGAAAGGTGAAAAGAACCGTGAATAACGGAGTGAAATAGATCCTGAAACCATACGCCTACAAGCGGTCGGAGCCCATTCGTTGGGTGACGGCGTGCCTTTTGCATAATGAGCCTACGAGTTACCGTTGCTGGCAAGGATAAGGACTTCAGGTCTGGATCCGTAGCGAAAGCGAGTCTTAATAGGGCGCTTTAGTCAGTAGTGGTAGACGCGAAACCGTGTGATCTACCCATGGGCAGGTTGAAGTTTAGGTAACACTAAATGGAGGACCGAACCGTTTAACGCTGAAAAGTTTTCGGATGACCTGTGGGTAGGGGTGAAAGGCCAATCAAACTCGGAAATAGCTCGTACTCCCCGAAATGCATTTAGGTGCAGCGATAATCGATAGTTACTTAGAGGTAGAGCTACTGATTGGATGCGGGGGCTTCACCGCCTACCAATTCCTGACAAACTCCGAATGCTAAGTAATGATAATTATCAGTGAGGGCATGGGTGCTAAGGTCCATGTCCGAGAGGGAAAGAACCCAGACCATCAGCTAAGGTCCCCAAATGTATGCTAAGTTGAAAAAACGCGGTTTGATTGCCCAGACAGCTAGGATGTTGGCTTGGAAGCAGCCATTCATTTAAAGAGTGCGTAACAGCTCACTAGTCGAGCGATCGAGCATGGATAATAATCGGGCATAAGTATACTACCGAAGCTATGGATTTACGCTTAATGCGTGAGTGGTAGGGGAGCATTCTAACGGGGTTGAAGGTGATTTGTGAGAATTGCTGGACCTTTTAGAAAAGAAAATGTAGGCATAAGTAACGATAATGCGGGCGAGAAACCCGCACGCCGTAAGACTAAGGTTTCCTCAGCTATGCTAATCAGCTGAGGGTTAGTCGGGACCTAAGGCACACCCGAAGGGGGACGTCGATGGCCAACGGGTTAATATTCCCGTACTACTTATAACAGTGATGGAGTGACACAGTGATGAAAGCACCGCGAACTGACGGAATAGTTCGTTGAAGCACGTACCTATAGGTCTGATAGTAAAATGCGTCGGACTTGGAGAAATGCGATAGTACTCGGAGTCTACGGACGAAGAGATAGTGTGCCTAAGGGCTGTCAAGAAAAGCTTCTAAACTTAGGTTATAAGTACCCGTACCGTAAACCGACACAGGTAGTCGAGGAGAGTATCCTAAGGCGCTCGAGAGATTCATGGCTAAGGAACTAGGCAAAATAGACCTGTAACTTCGGGAGAAAGGTCGCCAGCGCAAGCTGGCCGCAGTGAAAAGGTCCAGGCGACTGTTTATCAAAAACACAGGGCTCTGCAAAATCGTAAGATGAAGTATAGGGCCTGACACCTGCCCGGTGCTGGAAGGTTAAGAGGAGATGTTATCGGTGAGTAATTGTTGAGAAGCATTGAATTGAAGCCCCAGTAAACGGCGGCCGTAACTATAACGGTCCTAAGGTAGCGAAATTCCTTGTCGGGTAAGTTCCGACCTGCACGAATGGTGTAACGATCTGGACACTGTCTCAGCCATGAGCTCGGTGAAATTGTAGTATCGGTGAAGATGCCGATTACCCGCAGTGGGACGAAAAGACCCTGTGCACCTTTACTATAGCTTAGTATTGTTCTTGGATAAGTGATGTGTAGGATAGGTGGGAGACTTTGAAGTGGCGTCGCTAGGCGTTGTGGAGTCATTGTTGAAATACCACCCTTTGCTTATTTGAGATCTAACTTCCGTAAGGAAGGACATTGCTTGGTGGGTAGTTTGACTGGGGTGGTCGCCTCCAAAAGAGTAACGGAGGCTTCTAAAGGTTCCCTCAGCACGCTTGGTAACCGTGCGTAGAGTGCAATGGTATAAGGGAGCTTGACTGAGAGACAAACAAGTCGATCAGGTACGAAAGTAGAGCATAGTGATCCGGTGGTTCCGCATGGAAGGGCCATCGCTCAAAGGATAAAAGGTACGCCGGGGATAACAGGCTGATCTCCCCCAAGAGCTCATATCGACGGGGGGGTTTGGCACCTCGATGTCGGCTCGTCACATCCTGGGGCTGGAGAAGGTCCCAAGGGTTGGGCTGTTCGCCCATTAAAGTGGCACGCGAGCTGGGTTCAGAACGTCGTGAGACAGTTCGGTCTCTATCTACTGTGGGCGTTAGAAATTTGAGTGGATCTGATTCTAGTACGAGAGGACCGATTTGGACCAACCTCTAGTGCATCTGTTGTCTCGCCAGGGGCATCGCAGAGTAGCTACGTTGGGAAGGGATAAGCGCTGAAAGCATATAAGTGCGAAACCCACCACAAGATGAGATTTCTTTAAAGGGTCGTGGAAGATGACCACGTTGATAGGCTATAGATGTAAAGACAGTAATGTCAAAGTCGAGTAGTACTAATAACCCGTAAGCTTATGTGTATCTCTCCCTGATTAAATTCAGGGAGAGGGCAACTTTCTAAGCAATAAATTGGATTACAGATTCAAATCACAATAAAGTACTGTATAGTATAAAGTTAAGTAACTTAATATAAAAATATTAGTTATCCGTAGGGTAACAACCGATTTAAGGTGGTTATTGCAGCGGGGCTCACCTCTTCCCATTTCGAACAGAGAAGTTAAGCCCGCTAGCGCAGATGGTACTGCTAACCAGTGGGAGAGTATGACACCGCCTTTCTTTTGAATCCCCAATCTCTATGAGGTTGGGGATTTTTTTTGCTTTAAACTGAAGTACTAATAGTATTTAGTAATATAGTAGCTATAAATATTTTTTATAGTAGTATTAAGGAGAAGAGAGAAGCATTATTTTTGTACAGTTTGAAAAATATATTTTTATATGAAAAGTGTTTATAAGCGTATTTTAAAGATTTTTGCTATTACTTTAGTAGGTGTATTCGCTTGTGTATTATTACTAATGTATTTAATACCTAAGATTTATAATGACGAAATTCGCAAGGAGGTAGGTGTAGTATTAAGTGATAATATTAAGGGTGATGTTTATTTTGAACAAATAGAGTTGTCTTTTTATAAAAAATTCCCATATTTAACAGCGAACATTAACTCCCCTTCTATAGAGGGAGTAAGTATAGATTCTCTTTTTACGGAGAAATTATTTGCAGCAGAATCAATTAGTTTGGGAGTGAATTTTTTAAATCTTTTTAGAGGTAAGTTGAGTTTTGATAAGATTTATGTAGATGATCCAACTATATTTATATATGTTAATGAAGAAGGATTAGCTAATTACGATATTTTTAAAGTAACTGATGATAAAGATACAAGTGACGATTCTATTGAATTAAAAATTGATCAAATAGAAATTAAGAGTGCTAATATTATATACAATGATTTAGCTAGTAAAGTTAGTTTTGTAGCTCAAGATTTTGACTATACAGGAACAGGAAACATGAGCGATGATATATTTGATATAAAAAGTATTGCCCGTATAAAATCTTTTGACTTTAATTTTGATGGAGTTCATTATGTAAAAGAAAAACCTATTCTTGCGAAATTAGAAACTAAAGTAGATACAAAATCTTTAACTTTTGAATTTAAGAAAAACAATATTCGCATAAAGGAATTACCAGTCGATTTTATTGGAAGTTTTGGTTTTATAGAAAATGGTTATGATATGCTTTTTGATATTAAAACAGAAAAAGCAAGTCTTGAACAGTTGTTTTCTATTGTGCCTCCAGAGTACCAGGGATGGTTAGATAATACGAAGTTTGGGGGAGAAGTAGAAGGTAGATTTAAGCTTATAGGAAAGTATATTGTAAGAGATTCTTTAGCTCCAAATGTAGATTTTGCATTGAAAGTTAAAAACGGTTTGATTCAACATGGTACGATTGATAAACCATTAGAGTCATTTAATTTAGATTTTGAATATCACTTACCTAAGTTAGATATCCAAAAAAGTCAAGTGGCTATTAATGAGTTGTCTTTTTCTATCGATGGAAAACAAAGTGAAATTTCTTTTCATAGTAAAGGATTAGAAACTTTAGAAACGAAAGGGAACATTCATAGTAATGTTGATCTTAGTCTGTTTAGTAAAGCTATCGGTTTATCTGGATTTGAAATGAAAGGTGATTTGAATCTTATAGGTGATTTTGAAGGAGTCTATTCTAAAGGAATAAAAGTAACCAGAACTTTGCGTAAGGTATCGCGTGACACTATTATTACAAGTATTCCGAGCTTTAATTTACAAGGTAGTTTACATAATGGATATTTTAAATTATCACAATTACCAAAAGCTATTGAAAATGTAGATTTAGATTTTGAGAGTAGTTGTTTGAATTCTGATTATAAAAATATTGCTGTAAATCTTTCAAATGTTAGTTTGAAAGCAATGGATAACTATTTTACGGGAAGGGTTTATCTAAAGAATTTGTCAAATTATAATGTGGATGCCGATGTAAAAGGTAATGTTGATTTAGAGACTTTACGTGAGTTTTTGCCAATTACAGATATTGATGTAAAAGGTATCTTGAAAATTGATAGTTCTATAAAAGGTATTTATGAACCGAATAGAAAGCGTTTTCCTATTATAAATAGTGATATTAAGTTAGAAAATGGTTTCGTAAGATTAGCAAATTTGCCCGAGTTGCCAATTGAAGATATACAAGTTAATACTCATTTAAAGAGCAAACGCGGATCTTTAAGTGATTTATCAATAAAGCTATTACCAATTAATTTTAAACTTGCAGGAGAGCCATTTCACTTATCAGCCAGTTTACACAACTTAGATGATTTAAATTATAATATTAAATCTAAAGGTGATCTTAATATTGGTAATATTTATAAAGTATTTAAAATTGCAGGATTAGATGTAAGAGGAAAAGTATTGACTGATTTGACTTTAAATGGTTCTCAAAGTGATGCTTTAAAAGGTAATTTTGAAAAACTTAAGAATAGTGGTCAGTTTACAGTTCGTAATGTTAGTATAAGCTCAGAGATGTTTCCAAAGCCTTTAGTAATTAATCAGGGAGTGTTTAGGTTCTTTCAAGAGCAAATGCAATTTGAAAAGTTTGAAGCAAGATATGGTAGTTCAAAGTTTAGAATGAATGGCTATTTGACTAATGTTATTAATTATGTTGTAAAGGGAGATACATTAAAAGGGATATTTGATTTGGAATCACCTTATATGGATGTAGATGAGTTTATGATGTTTAGCAACAATAAAACAAATCAATATAATGCAAGTTCTACTGGAACAGGTGTTGTTCAAGTGCCAAATAATATAAACCTTACGTTTAACGCTAATGCAAATAAGGTAAAGTATTCAGAGTATAATCTTGAATCGCTTTTAGGTAAGCTAATAGTTAACAGTGGAGCTATTACTTTAGAGGATACTAAGTTTAATTTGATAGGTACAAAAGTATCGATGAATGGTAACTATAAGCCTACTGGATATAGAAGTGCTTTGTTTGATTACCAAATAAGTGCTTCTGAGTTTGATATTCAACGTGCTTATCATGAAATTACTCTTTTTAGAGAAATGGTAAGTATGGCTAAGGATGCTTATGGAAATGTTTCTTTGGACTATAAGTTGAAAGGGGAGTTAGATAAAAATATGTTTCCTATAATGAAATCTTTAGAGGGAGCAGGTGTATTGTCTATTGAAGATATCAGCTTTAAAGGATTTAAGCTTTTAGGAGCAATTGCTAATAAAACAGATGCTAAATCATTAGAGAATGGTACTCTTTCAAAAGTCGATATCAAGTCAAGTATAAAAGACAATGTAATGACTATTGAAAGAACCAAGATGAAAATGGCTGGTTTTAGACCAAGGTTTGAAGGACAAGTCAGTTTAGATGGTGATTTGAATATTGGCTTTCGCTTAGGTTTACCTCCTATGGGGTTAATAGGTATTCCAATGAGGATTACTGGTAATGCTGAAGATTTTGATATTAAATTAGGCCGTTATAAGGCAAGTGAGGTATTAGGGCAAGAAAGTAATGAAGAAGAGGAAGAAGAGGGATATGAGATTAAATCAGTAAATGATCCTCTACCTGAAATACCTGAAGAACAAAATGAAAATAAGACGGTAGAAATACCACAAAATGCTGCATAAATTAAAGCTCGAATTTTTATTCGAGCTTTTTTTATATCTATGCGTGATATATTTCCTAATTTTGTTTTCTCAAAAGAATAGGCTATGCAAAATAGAACAAAACTTAATGAATCAGAATTACAGATTATAAACTTTGGAGTGATTGAAGAACCAATGCGTGTACTTCAAACAACAGATGAGTCGGACTTAAAAGTTCTACGAATGACGTGTGAGGAACTTATTCCAGAAGATGAAAATTTGAAACTATTAATTTCACGAATGTATCAAACGGTACGCGATGAGAATAAACCAGGTGTTGGTATCGCAGCTCCTCAAGTTGGAATTGCAAGACGCTTATTTATAGCACAACGAATGGATAAAAAAGACAACCCTTTTGAATTTTTTATTAACCCTGAGATTGTTTGGTTTTCGAATATAAAAAGAAGAGGCGAAGAAGGATGTTTATCTATTCCTGATGCATATGGAGATGTACATAGAAGTTTAGCTATTCAAATAACATATTACGATATGAGTGGTACTCATTTTCAAGAGGTAGTAGAAGGTTTTACAGCTGTGATAATGCAACACGAAATGGATCATTTGAATGGAGTGTTATTTACTGATCGCATGGAAGAGCAAGCTGAAATAGAATATTATAATGCTTCTCCAACAGGAGAAATTGTTTATCCTCGTTAAATGCTAAGTTTGAATAAGTGGAATAGGCATATATTCGTTTTTTTAGTGATACTTACAAGCTACCAGCTATTTGCTCAAAAAGTAAAAAAAGAATATAACTTTTCATTAGTTAAACTTGAGTGTCCAACAGATAATAATAAGCTAATTGATTATTATAAGTCAGGATTTGAAGCATTGAATTATCAATGGCTTGCGAATACAGCTGGTAAGATATTTTTTAATATTATACAAGAAGACAAAAGTTTATGTGATGCTTATTTTTATACAGGGATATCTTTAACGAAACAAGATAAGCATCAAGCTGCGTTGAATTATTATTACTATGCGGATAGTCTTGCTACCAATAGTAACGCTGATTTTAAACAAGCATTAGCTGAAGCAGCAGTAAGAGTTGGTAATGTTGGATTAGCTCGTAAGAAATATGAAGAGCTAATTAAAGATTTTCCTAATGATCCAGATGCTTATTATGGAATGGGATTAACTGCTACGAGTATTGGTGATGTCAAAAATGGGTTGAGCAATCTTTTAATTGCAGAGGAAAAGTATTTGTTGGAAGGTACTTGGGATACCATAAGAAAAAGTGAGGTTTTTTTAATGC
The DNA here is from genome assembly GCF_009799805.1 of Myroides phaeus. NCBI lineage: Bacteria > Pseudomonadati > Bacteroidota > Flavobacteriia > Flavobacteriales > Flavobacteriaceae > Myroides > Myroides phaeus. The sequence goes on along the minus strand of NZ_CP047050.1, from coordinate 370,185 downwards.
GTGGAATTCTTTTTACTATGGACAAGCAGTATCAAGAGGCAATTAATGCATTTGATCATTGTAGTGAAGTGTTTAATGATCTTGATGATTTTAATGCGAACTACGCATTAGCAAGTTATAAGCTATATCAGGAGTCACAAGATGAAAAGTGGAAAGAAGTAAGTAAGACTGCATTTGAACGTATAAAAGCTAAAGACAAACTTCGTAAAAGCTATTTAGAGATGTTTGATTACACAGATTAAAAATAGGATGATAAAAAAAGCCTGCTGATCTTTTTAAGATTAGCAGGCTTTTTTATAGTATAATTATTAAAGCAGTTTGCTTTAAGCTTAACTTATTCTATTGTTTTTTTAACTGCACTACCAGTTTCTTTTAAAGTGAAAACTAATACAGTTGCAATAGCAATACTTCCTACCCAGAATAATACAATATTGTTTTGAGCAGATTGGTATAAATCTATATTTTTCAAGCTCTCACCAAAAAGGTAAATAAAGATAGGGCCAATTAATGTACTTACACCAAATGTAATAAAGTTCATTGCACCAGTAGCACTTCCCTTCACATTGTCAGGATTAGCTTCTTTAATAACTGAGTAAGTAATCATAGTTCCCCCAGAGAAGAATCCGAAGACGAACATTAGTACACTTGGATTTAGTAGGTTTGGAGCGAAGATTAATTGTAATAAACATATAATCATTGCTATACAAGATACAAGAAGAACGGGTTTTCTACGACCTAATTTATCTGTTACAACACCTAAAATCGGACTACCAAATACCCATCCTAAAGCTGCCATTGAACTTACAACTACAGCTTGTTCATACTCAATTCCTGCTAAGTTGAAATATTTAACTCCCCATATCATTACAAAAATTGTTGTCGGAGCAAACAATAACCCTGATATTAAACCACAAATCCAAGATTGTGCATTTCCAAAAACTATTTTGAAAGGTGCGAAAATACTAACTCTTGGTTTTCTTTCTGATTTATCAATTGCTCTTCTTTCTTTTATTCTTGTAGGTAACGGAACAACAAACCAAAGAATGATTGCAGTTACTAACAAGATGATTGAAATTACTATCCAAAAGTTAGAATAAATTTCTGCTGAATAATCATAATTTTTAAAAAGAGAACCCATTGAATGTATTCCTACATATCCACCGAACATACCAATACATTGAGTAATACCAATTGCTGTTGCTAAATGTTTTGCAGGGAATGCTTTTGTTGCTAAATAAACACAACCAGGAAATGCAAAAGCACAACCAATTCCTTGTAAAAGGCGTCCTATGTTTCCAGCTACAAAGCTTGAAGTTAAGAAAAGAGCAGAACCTAAAACCAATAAAACTACTCCAGTCGTAATTGAATATTTAGCTCCAAGTTTGTCTAAAGCTACCCCAGCTACAAGAGCAAAAAGAGCATAAGTATAATAAAATCTACCAGTCATTAAACCAATAGCTGTTTGGTCGGTTTGAAAATTGTTCTCTAAAAGAACAGTCATTACTGAAGGTACTGATCGTACAACATAACTACAGAAGTAGAATATTAGACAAAAGAACCAGGCGACTAAAAAAGCTTTTACTTTGTTGTCTAATTTTGAATTTTGCATAAGCTAATTTTTTAATTAAAATTTAAAATGTGTTTATGCAAAGTTACGAGTAATATAAATATTTAGTTAACAAGTCAATCTAAAATACGAATAAATAAGTGAAATATAATTTTTTATGTGAAGTCTTCAAAACCTTTGAACTCACTTTGATTTTTTTTATATGTACAAGAGTGGAAATAGCAGTGAACAATGAAATCTCAATTCACAGAATACTTGTTTTATAGATATGTATTGAGGCATTTGATTATTTAATCGCAAGGTTTGTTTCAAAACCTACACCGCGTAGGCTCGTGATTTGTACATTGTCATCGTAACTTAAGTATTTTCTCAAGCGTGTTACAAACACATCCATACTCCTTCCATTAAAGTAATCAGCAGAGGGCCATAATTGTGTCAAAATAACATCTCTTGGAAGGACTTTTTTGTTGTATTGAATAAATAGCAACAGCAAGTCTTTCTCACGTTCTGTTAATCGGAATGTTTCTTTTGAATGAACTAATTTAAGCTGCATAGGATAAAAAGTATAAGCACCTAAATAGTATTTATCATCTATTGAGACTGGATTTCGTTTTATAATATTTTCAATGCGCAACTTTAATTCTTCAGGATCACACGTTTTAGAAATATAATCTTCTGCGCCAAGCTTCAATCCCATTAATCGATCAATATTTTGATTTTTAGCCGTCAGAAATAGAAAAGGGATGTGAGGATACTTTAGTCTTATGTCTTTTGACAAGTTAAAACCATCTTGTATAGGCAACATAATATCTAAGATAGCAAGGCTATATTTATCTTGTTCTAATGTTTTAAAAACATCTGTAGGGGTAGTTAACCATAAGATTGAGAAACCACAAATCTCTAAATACTGCTTTATTACAGTTCCATAATCTAAATCATCTTCTACTAAAAGTATCTTATGCATGAGGCAATGTTATTTTAAATGTAGTTCCTTTATTGACTTTACTTTCTAAGATAATGCTCCCTTTATAGAGATTGACTACCTGTTGAACTTGATGCAGTCCTATTCCAAGACCTTTTGTCGTGTGAATATTATCTTGCATAATACGATAGAATTTCTTGAAAATAAGTTGTTTCTGATTCGAGTGGATACCAATTCCATTATCTTTTATCGTAAGCACAAGCTTTTTATTCTTTTGGATAAGTTGACAAGTTATTTCCGTTCCACCATATTTTACAGCATTTTCAATGAGGTTTAGTAAGATTGTTTCAATAGGTGTTTTAGGGAAAAGGAGTGTCAAATCTGCAGACCATTCTTTATGAAAGACAACTGAAGGAAATTGGTCTTGTAGATCGGCAAACATATTGTAAAAGTCTTCCTTAGTATATGAAACAGTATCTTCTGTAATATTTGTAGATAGCGTATTTTGTAACCTTTCTAAACGGTCTATCTGTCTTTTTAATAATTCAATGGTAGGGGATTGATATTCTTTTGAAAGGTTATTACAGCCGTATTTCAATGTAGCAATAGGTAGTTTAAATTCATGAGATACATTATCCACCATATTGTGTAGATTAATTACCTCTTGTTCTTTTTGTTTAATTGTTTTATAAGTGATGTAATACAACAATAAGATAAACAAACAGATTAAAACTGATACTAACAAAAGAGGTACTAATGAAAGTAGTACAATGCTGTTTATGTTTAGAATATCAGTATATTTTTCTTGAAATATTGTAAAATGATGTTGATACTCTTCCTCTTTTTCCCTCTGATATGTTTGTAAACTACTTTCTTTTACTTCCCATTTAGAGCTGTTAATTCGGTAAGAAGTAGAAATGTTTTTATCGGTTTTTAGTACTGTAAATGGTTCAGTCAATAATTCCTTTTGATCCTTGTTTGAATAAACACGTTTTACTACATGGCGTACTGCTACTTCATAGTTGTCTTTTTCAAAAAGACTATCAATATGGTGACTCAACAAATCATTGCTCTGTTTCATAAAGTCTTTTTTATCCTCTTTAATTTCATCAACAGTCTTCTTACCGTGTATAAAATCCAATATAGAAGCATAGAGCCCATTCTCTTGTTTTAGTTCCAAGGATTTAAAAGAATCAGAATCTTCATAATTATCTATGACATTGTAAACATAAGAGATAACTTCTTTCGTCTTTAGCTGATAAGCATTATAGAAATAATAAGCCATTACTCCAAGAAGTAAGAGATATAAAGCACTAAATGCTGTTAGATAGTATTTTGGTTTGGGATTTTTCATTTAAACAAAAGTAGGATAAATAGTATAGATGTTTTTGATAATCGGAGCATTAACCGTTCGTTAACCGTCTATTAACCCGGATATTTTAGAAAGTGAACGACTTTTGAATCAAAATAGTAATAAGTATGGTACGATTTATAATAGTTTGGTTTTGTTTATTAGTGGGACTAATAATGCAAGCGCAAGTAGTAAAAGGAATAGTAGCAAACAAACAAGGGGAGATGCTCGCGTTTGTTACAATTATTGTTCAAGATAAAGATGGAAAGAATAGCAATTCTTTTTTTACAAATGAACAAGGAGAATTTCAGTTAACTACTGAACAAGATACTCAGGTTACATTCCAATATATCGGATATAAAGAAAGAGTAATACCAATCCATTCGCTTGAATTAAAGCATGTGATTTTAGAAGAGGATAACACAGTTTTAAATGAAGTTACCGTTATTTCAAAACGACCTACGATAAAAAGAGAGATAGATAGACTTGTGTTTCGGGTTCAAGACACGCCATTGACTTCTACCAATGCGTGGGATATTTTAAAACAAACACCAGGGGTAAGTGTTCTTGGTGACAACATCTCTATTCGCAACAGTTCAAGTATTTTGGTTACTATTAATGACAAGAAGGTAATGTTAAGTGGCGAACAGTTAAAACAGTTGTTGGAATCTACGGAAGGTACTTTAGTAGAATCAGTGGAAGTAATTACTACACCACCTGCTAAGTATGAAGCCGAAGGGAATGCTGTACTGAATATTAAAATGAAAAAGAATGTAAACCTGGGTTATAAAGGAAGTCTTTCAGAACAATTTAGACAAGGACAATATGCTTATAATACAGTAAGTACCAACCATATTTACGCAGATGAAAAAGTGAATTTTACTGCAAATTATGCTTTTAGTAATGGAAATATTGTACGTAACAATTGGGACAATGTTATTTATGAAGATGGAACAACGTGGTCAAGTGATATGACACGTAAGAATAAGATTGATGGGAGACATAGTTTTAATATCGAAACAGACGTTGCTATTGATAGCACATTCACATTTACAGTAGGGGGTACTGGCTATATCAATTCAAAAACGAAAGGCGTATTTGTAATACCAACATTGATTTATAATTTAGAGCATATAGTAGAATCGAACTATGTGACTACAAATGACAAAAAGTCTAACATGGATAGCTATACGGGGTATTTTATGTTTGACAAGAAGTGGAAGGCAAATCGAAAGTTGCTTTGGTCTAATTATTTCACGTATGACAACCAAGTAGAGAATCAGTTTGTTTTTACGGAGTTAAATTTTAAAGATCAAGAGGCAAGTGAAAGTACTTATTTGAGTGATGATAATTCTCGTACAAGATTAGTAGTTTCTGCTTTAGACTATACTTCAGGAGAAGCAACGTCAAAATGGGAATTGGGTGCTAAGTACAGTTTTATACAAGCACAATATCAATTAGAATTTTGGGATGATGAACTGGGAAGTTTACAATATAGAGCTAAGAAGAGTAACTTATTTGAATATCAAGAGTTAAATTGGGCAGGATATGCTTCTTACCAAAAGCAATGGGAAAAGTGGCAATTCAAAGCTGGTCTTAGAGCTGAGTACACAGGAATTCAAACTCAAAATAGAGAAGAAGAAAGCAACAAACAGAGCTATCTCAAATGGTTTCCTACTGTATATCTGATGTATGAGATAAATGATTTACAGAAATTAGGGTTCTCTTACGGTAAGCGAATAAACAGACCAAGTTATTCTTGGATGAATCCTGCAAAGAGTTATTTCAATATGTTTTCTTATTTTCAAGGAGACCCGAATTTAAAACCTGCCTTAAGTCATAATTTTAACTTAACCTATAACTGGAACCACCTTGACGTGGAAGTGTTTTTCAATTATGAGAAAAACCCTTCTATGGAAATATCTTTTCAGGAGGAACAAACAAAGTATTTAATTTATCATTATACCAATATAAACAAGAGAAGAATGGCAGGTTTGCAATTGTCTCATCCGTTTAAATTTACAGAGTGGTGGACCGGAAGTGTCTATTTGCATTTTCAGCAGCAAGAGGATTATTTCTATGGAATTGATCAAATACTTCATGAAAACAGCGCTTTTACATTTGGAAGTAGAGTTTATTCAATCTTTGATATAGATAAAAAGAGCAATTGGAAGGCAATGATTACGTATGGTTTTTATACGCCAAGTGTGCAAGGTACTTTTAGAGTAAGTGGAATGCAGCAAACAAATGTGATGGTGTCACGAGATTTTTTCAAAGGGAAAATAGCGACAAGTTTGACCTTTAATAATATTTTTAAGAGTGATATACAGACAATCAAAACAAAGTATGCAAATCAAAACAATTATTTTAGAGATTATTCAGACACACAAGCTGTCGTAATTGGACTAAGATATAATTTCGGAAATAGCAAAGTTAAGTATGATTCTAAGGATATAGACATTGAAGAAAAGCAAAGATTGTAAGAATACAATGTAGCTTGTGTAAATGGTTTTATTGAAGAAGGAGTAAAATGTAACAGTTTAATAATAGGCGAAATAGAAAAAATAATTAAATTAATTGTTTGATTATAAGTGAACTAAAGGAGTGTTGTAAATAGCATTCCTTTATTTGTGGTGAATGTCGTATTTTTGGTGGCTTTATGACTTTATATGTTGTAATTTTAACAGTTAAATATTAGAATATGGAATTTGATTATTTTGATAAGATTCGAAAGATTAGAACGGGAATTCGCTTTTATAGTGAGTTGTTAATCGAGGCTTCTTGGAATATGTGGAATATCAAAACGAGAGTAGGAATTTTCTTTTTTTCGTTAGTTGCAGCATTTGCAGGTACTTATTTTTTAGCACCCGAAGCCTTTTCTGAAGCTCAAAGTTATACGCTGTTTATCTTAATTTTTTCTATTTTATTATGGGCTACTGAAGCTATTCCTCCTTTTGCAGTAGGGATAATGATTATTGGGTTCTTAGTCTATACAATGGGGAATATGGAAGGGGCTACCTTATCTCCTCAAGAGATTTCCGCCACCTGGTCTGACAGTGTTATTTGGATATTCTTAGGAGGTTTTTTCTTGAGTGAAGGAATGCGAAAAACCAACCTCGACTTATCATTATTTAAAAAGACACTTTCAATATTTGGTTCAAATCCTAATACCTTAGTTTTAGGTATTATCATTGTAACTTCAGTTCTATCTCTTATTATATCAAATACAGCTACTGCCGCAATGGTATTAGCATCAGTGATGCCATTGATTGATAGAGAAGGGAAAGACTCAATGATGTCTAAAGCTATTTTAATCAGTATTCCAGCTGCAGCTACATTTGCAGGGATGATGAGTATGGTATCTACACCACCTAACTTAATTGTAGTAAACGTATTGAAATCAAAAGGATACTCTGTTAGTTTTATGCAATGGTTCTTTTTAGGTTTTGTACCGGCAACTATCTTGTTAGTTGGTTTCTGGTTAGCAGTGGTAAAGAAATATACTTCTAAAGTAAAAGGATTAGACGTATCATTTGCCAATAAGGCATTAGACCTAACTAATAGTATGCGTTTACAGAGACTAACTGTAATTGTTATATTAATTATTACAGTAGGAATGTGGATGTTTGGAAGTACATTACATATCCCAACTGCCGGTGCGGCAATGGTTCCTATTATGTTTTTACCGATGATGGGAATTATTACAGCTGAAGACGTTAGAAAATTACCTTGGGATACGCTGATGTTAGTAGCGGGTGGTTTAGCCTTAGGTATGGCAATTAAAGAGCTATTAGCTCCGTATTACTCTCAATTCTTAGCAGATATGGAGTTTAATATGATTGCAATGATGATCATTTTTGCTGTTGTTACTGTGTTATTTTCAAATATTATGAGTAGTACAGCTACAGCAACAATTGTAATTAACGTAGCTGCTATTGTATTGCCTCCTGAACAATTATTACCTGTAGGTTTGGTTGTGGGGCTTTGTGCTTCTTGTGGTCTATTCTTACCTGTTTCTACACCTCCCAATGCTATTGTATTTGGTACAGGATTATTAAAACAAAAAGACTTTAGACTTGGAGGAATTTTTGGAGCTGTAATCGGTACTACGATTATTATTTTATGGGTATTGTTATTACAACATTTTACAACATTCTTTGATTATTTGTAATCAGTTTTTAAGATATAACAAAGGCGTAATAATTACTATTACGCCTTTTTGCTTTTATATACGTTCAGGATAATTAGTTATTATTCCATCTACTTTTAGTTCTTTCATTCTGTTTATATCCTCTTGATCGTTTACGGTCCACGGATATATTTTTAAATTAGCTTCTCGTATTTTAGAGGCATTTAAGGCATTCAAATCTTTGTGGTAAGGATTTATTGCTACGGCGTTTATTTGTTTCGCAAAAGCTATTGCATCAGCTGGTTCCTCCTCTGTTAATACTGCAATGTCAATTGAATTATTAAGGCTTCGCATTTTTTCTAACTCATTCCACTTAAAACTTGAGATTATAAAGTCGGTATTAGTCCACCCTTTGTTTATAAATAATTGAATAAGTTGGTGTGTTTCTTTTGCTGTATTATTGCCTTTTAGTTCAATGTTTAAAACAGCTTTGCGATCTATTGTTTCAATTATTTTTTCTAAAGTTGGAATTTGATAAACTCCATTCACTTTTACCTTTTGCAATTCATTGTAGGTATAGTCTTCAATGTTTCCTGTAACGTTTGTAAGTCTATCAAGTTGATCATCGTGAAAGACCATTAATTCGCCACTTTTAATTTTGAAAACATCAATTTCAATTACATCACAATTTAAGTCTATTGCTTTTTGAATAGATTCAACTGTGTTTTCTGTTATGTGTCCCATTGCACCACGATGTCCTATTCTTAATATGTTATGCTCTTGAGCAAAAGAGGTACTACTCATAGTAAGGAAGATTAGTAAGAGTTTGTTAATTGTTTTCATCTTGTTTAATGATTGGTTTAAACAAAGATGATTGTTTTGTTTTATTCAGAGATTATCTCAATGTTATGCTTGTGTAAAGTAATACAATAAAAATAGAATAGGAGGAAAGTTGGGAAAATTTGGACACAAAAAAAGCTGTTCGAAGTAGAACAGCTTTTAGTAAATTATTTTGTTGGAGTACCGTAAAGGTCAAACTCCGTTGCTTCATCAATTGTAATATTTGCAAATTCACCAATTTTCAAATAGTGTTTTGTTGCATCAATTAATACCTCATTATCAACATCAGGACTATCAAATTCAGTACGACCTACAAAGTGATTACCTTCTTTTCTGTCGATAATACAACGGTATGTATTACCAATTTTCTCTTGATTTAATTCCCAAGAAATTTGAGCTTGAATTTCCATAATTTCGTTTGCTCTTTCTTGTTTTACTTCTTCCGGAACATCATCTTCAAGTAAATAAGCGTGTGTGTTTTCTTCGTGAGAATAAGCGAAACAACCTAAACGTTCAAAACGCATTTCCTGAACCCAGTCTTTCAAGATTTGGAAATCTTCTTCTGTTTCTCCAGGATATCCTACAATTAATGTAGTTCTGATAGCCATTCCAGGAACTGCTTCTCTAAATTCGTTTAATAACTTAGTAGTTTTTGCTTGTGTAGTACCACGGCGCATTGACTTTAAGATATTATCAGAAATATGCTGTAAAGGAATATCTATGTAATTACAGATTTTAGGCTCACGTTTCATCAATTCCAATACATCCATAGGGAATCCTGTAGGGAATGCATAGTGAAGACGAATCCACTCAATACCTTCAATTTTAGCTAAGTTTTCTAATAGTTCAGCTAAGTTTCTCTTTTTATATAAATCTAATCCGTAGTAAGTAAGATCTTGTGCAATTAAAATAAGTTCTTTTACACCATCTCTTGCAAGTCCTTCAGCTTCTTTTACTAATTTTTCAATTGGTTGAGAAACGTGTTTTCCTCGCATAATTGGAATAGCACAAAAGCTACAAGGACGATCACATCCTTCAGCAATTTTTAAGTATGCGTAATTTTTAGGAGTAGTAGTCATACGTTCTCCTAATAATTCGTGTTTATAGTCAGCTCCTAAAGCTTTTAATAATAAAGGTAAATCAGTTGTACCGAAGTATTGATCTACGTTTGGAATTTCTGCTTCTAAGTCTGGTTTATAACGTTCAGATAAACATCCAGTAACGAAAATTTTATCAACAATACCTTGTTCTTTTTTATCTACGTATTCTAAAATAGTGTTTACAGATTCAGCTTTTGCATTATTGATAAATCCACAGGTATTAATTACTACAATGTTTGCTTCATCATTAGCTGCTTCATGCGTTACTTCTTTACCACTTGCTTTTAGTTGTCCCATCAACACTTCACTATCGTAAACGTTTTTTGAACAACCTAAAGTTACTACGTTGATTTTATTTGTTTTTAAAGTTTTGGTTCTCATTGATTTAAAAAATTGGACTGCAAAAGTACATTTTTTTTCTATAGAAAGCATCAGCTTTAGTATAATTATAATATTGTGTGTAGTAAATTATACTCATTCCTGTTAATACTTAAATGATTGATATTGTTTGATTTATTTTGTTTTAGATTAAGAAAATATCAAATTAAGAATGCCTTTTATATTTGAGAATAAAAAGAATGGGGAATGTAATTTCGTGAAAAATATATAGGTAAATAGAGTTCTTCAAGATACTGAATAGTAGTATTAGTGATTGTTTATTAAAGTCTTAGAGGTATCTTGTTCGGGAGATGTACCACTCAAGTACCACAATAGTTCGGAAAAAAGCTTTTTTTCCGAAGATGTCTCGGAGATGTGTGGGGCATGTCTCGAATGAGTCTTGAATAAACTGATAGTGATTATGAATATGAGTCTAAGGAAGTCGTAGAATTATTGTTTTTTGGCTTTAAAAGTTTACTAAGAAAGGAATCTGGATAATTGAAAAAAAAGAGTCCGTTCTCAATTGAAAACGGACTCTCGCTATATTGAACTCTTAAAAGAGTATTATAATCTAAAGATACCACCAAAGGCAATAACAGTTTCTCCAAACCAGAAATCGTGCATTGCTTTATCAGCTTTATCAGCAGTTGTACGTACATCATACATATTGATGAAACCACCTTTTAATTCTGCTTGAATAAAGAAGTGTTTGAAGAAAGTTACGTTTAAACCAGCTTTAGCAGAAACTCCTAAACCAGCAACGTGGAATTCATCATATCTTTCTTTACCTAAAAGTTTTGTGTTTGTTTTTGGATAAACAAGTCCAAAACCAACACCTTCAGTTAAGTTAATTTGTACTTTATCAGTATTCCAAACACCGAATAATTTAGAAATATCATCAACTCTGTTTATTTCAAAGTTAAGATAGTTTAAACCATCAGTGTGTTCAAAAGTTAAGAAGTCATCAGTAAGTAATACTTGGTCTGGATTTCCAGCAACAGCTTCACCATATAGATTATCTCCTTGTCCAGGGTAATAACCTTTAATGTTTACTGTTTTATTTTGATCCATTACATATTTCATATGGTCAACACCTAAAGAGATATTGTATTTATCACTAATAAAGTAACCAATTCTTAAGTTTGTTTGTGGAATAGTCATACGACCTGGGTTGATATAATCAACATGCCATCCTTTTGGTTTATCACTTGCTTGTACATTTTCCAATGTAAAATCGTAATCAGCACCTCTAAAACGGATATCTGAGTTTGTGTAATATCCACGGTTACCTCCCCAGTAAATATAGAATTTACCTTTGTTTGAATCAGTATAACGCAATGGTGTTGTAACAGCGTCTTGTGCAAAACCAGAAGCAGTTGCAAATAAGCAAAGAGCTACAAATAGTTTGAAAATATTCTTCATTTCTTCTAATCTTTTTATTTACTAAAAACGAACTGCAAAGGTACAACAAAAAAAATCTCTTTAATAGTTTAACCATTAAAGAGATTTAGTACAAAAAGTTCTAAAAATATTAGAAGCTTATATTGTATGTTAAGTTGACAAAATTATCACGTGTTTTAATATTTGCAGCTGAATATAAGTTGTTTACAGTCATATCAACTAAGCTGGTTTGAAATGATTGAGCAGTTCTTGTATAAGAAAGGTCTAATCTTGAGTTTCCAAATGAATAACCAACCCCTGTTGAAAAACTATTCAAATCACCATAAGCTTTGAAATCCTTTTTATAAGGGCTTTGTTCAAATCTATAACCACCTCTGATGCTAAAGTCTTTAATTCTATATTCACCTCCAATACGTATATGGCTTGTACCTTGTGTTGTATTTGCAATAGAATTGTTTAAAGTTTTGTAAGCATTATTTCCTTTTGGACGGAATTCGTTGTTGCTATAATCTTTATATGTATAGTCAACACTAATAAGTCCTTTCTCACCAAAAACGTAAGCTAAACTCCCTGTGTATTTAGAAGGAGTTCTCAAACGGTAACGATCATATAAGTTTACTACTTGTGGGTAAATGTATTCAGATTCATCTTTTCCAACAGCTATAGTTTCTAATCCTTGAGCTAATTCATCTTTTAAAGAATACCAAGTTGGAGATTCATAAGATATACCCGCTCTAAGTTCATCAGTTACTTGAGCAATTGCTCCTAAGTTGAAAGAGAAACCAGTACCATAAGTATAAGTACTATTGTAAAAATTCATAATATCAATAGTTCCATCTCCTGCAGGTGTTTGTGCTCTTTCAATAGCGCGTGATGTTTGTGTATAATCAACTACGTGAATATTTAAATTTCCTCCCACATAAAAGCGATCACCTAATTGAGCAGCAAAAGTACCAGCAAATTTACTTGAAAAACCAGAAGTAGTAAATACTCTGGCTTGATGATAAGCACTATTAGTAGCGTAATTTGCTGAGTAAACACCATCTTGTTTATCGGATAAGATTACACCCGTTTCGTGTGCTAAGAAAGTTTGTTGACCATCATAACCAGCCATATTACCTGCTTGTACATATGCATCTGTACCATCGTTAGTTTTAGGATCTGCAACATCGTAAGGAATATGATTGTTATTAGCAATGTTGAAAAAATAATCACCTAAACTATTGCCATTGCTCAATCCTCTAAACAAATAGTCATTTCTAAGGTTCTTTGTGCTTTCATAATTAAGTCCAATTGTAAACTTTTTCATTACAGCATCTTTGTCATAGCTGTTGAAAACAAATAAAGCTCCCATTTGTCCAACATCAAGTCCGTTGTAATTTTTAGATTCTTTGTTTCCAAAGTAATCCGATTTATTGTTTTTTGCAACGTATGACACTGTAAAAGCAGCAGTATTATAATTGAAAATAGCTCCCCCAGCAGGGTTTATACTCAATGCAGATAAATCTCCACCTACAGCTCCAAAAGCACCACTCATTCCTCTAAAACGAGCTGTACCATTTAGGTCGGTTTGGTTAAATTTCATTACATCACCAGGAGATGCTTCTTGCGCATAAGTAGCTCCGGTTAACAATATAGCAGAAAGTAAGCTATAAAAATATTTATTCATAATAGTTGTGTTTTTTGGTCTTTGGCTTAATTAACGGCGATAGCTACTGCGAGATGATCCACTTGAGCTACTTCTTGACGACGACGAAGAAGAAGGAGCAGAGTAACTACTTCTTGATGATGAAGTAGAGTAGCTGCTTCTGCTATTACTACTTCTTGTATTTGTATTGTTAGAAGAGTTACTATTGTTATATCTCGAATTATTGTAAGAAGAAGAACTATTTCTATAAGATGATCTTGAATTAGAACTTCTTGTGTTATTGTAATAAGTATTAGTACTATTAGACGAATTTACATTTGTAGGACGTCCTGTACTTTGATAGCTCGATCTTGAATAAGAAGATCTTGTGTTTCCATAATTACCTCTATTACTTGAAGAGTTGCCTCTGCTGTAATAAGAATTACTTGATCTTGTGCTATTTGTTCCGTTGTAAGAAGAACGATTACCACTATAGCTTGATCGATCACCATAAGGGCGAGTAGTTCTTACGTAGTAATTGTTGTAATAAGGCGAGTAGTATCCTCCTCCATAATACGGTGAACCATAATATCCACCCCAAGGACGGTTATAATATCCATAACCCCATCCCCATCCGAAGCCAATACTAATACCACTGCCCCAATAATAAGGACTGTAGAATGGGTCATAATATCCACCCCAATAGTTATTGTAATAACCATTATACCCGTAGTAAGGAGATCCGTAGTAACCTCTGTTATAAACATTCACTTGAATACTTGATGGTTCACTACCCCAAGATCCGTAAGAAACTGCTTTAGTTGGTTTGTGTTTAACTACGCTATCATTGATAGGTGAGGTATATTGATTAATATCTGTGAAATATTCTAAATCATTGTTTAATGATTGAAAATAATTTTCATAGTAGTTGTCATTTTGATTACTGCTATTTTGTTGTGGGCTATTCCCTTGAGAATAAACACCATCATCATAATATGAGGTGTTGTAATAAGAACCACAAGAAACTGCTAATCCTCCGATAAACAGAAACGCACAGAATCTGCTTATTAACTTAGAAGTTTTCGTAATTGTTTTCATTTCATTGTTTTTTTAATTGTCGGTCAAAACAAATTTAGTTAGTTTTGTGGAATTATTATAGTTAATTAAGAGTTAAACACTAATTAGTGCCAAATTTAAAAGATGAGCAAGAATATTACTAAAAGAGAAGAGGATTATTCAAAGTGGTACAATGAACTTGTAGTGAAGGCTGATTTAGCTGAAAACTCAGGTGTACGCGGGTGTATGGTAATCAAACCGTATGGTTATGCTATATGGGAAAAGATGCAAGCAGAAATGGATAAGAGGTTCAAGGAAACTGGACATCAAAACGCTTATTTCCCCTTGTTCATCCCCAAATCTTATTTTAGTAAAGAGGCAAGTCACGTAGATGGTTTCGCAAAAGAGTGTGCGGTAGTAACGCATTATCGTTTGAAAACAAGTGAAGATGGGAAATCAATTGAGGTTGACCCGGATGCAAAACTTGAAGAAGAATTAATCGTACGTCCAACTTCTGAAACGATTATTTGGGATACATATAGAAAATGGATTGAATCTTATAGAGATTTACCTATTTTAGTTAATCAATGGGCAAACGTTGTTCGTTGGGAAATGAGAACAAGATTGTTCTTGAGAACTGCTGAGTTTTTATGGCAAGAAGGGCATACAGCTCACGCAACAAAAGATGAGGCAATTGCAGAAGCAGAACAAATGCTTGAAGTATATGCTGATTTTGCAGAGAACTTTATGGCTATCCCTGTTGTAAAAGGATTTAAAACAGAGACAGAGCGTTTTGCTGGTGCAAATGAAACTTATTGTATTGAAGCTTTAATGCAAGATGGAAAAGCACTACAAGCAGGTACATCTCACTTTTTAGGTCAGAACTTTGCAAAAGCATTTGATGTTAAGTTTACAAGCCAAGAAGGTAAGCAAGAATATGTATGGGCTACATCGTGGGGTACATCAACTCGTTTGATGGGAGCGTTGATTATGACGCACTCTGATGACAATGGTTTAGTATTGCCTCCAAATTTAGCACCTATACAAGTAGTAATTGTTCCAATTCACAAAACGGATGAGCAATTAGAAACTATTCGTGCTGAGGTTAAGAAAATCACAGATAGATTTAAAAAATTAAATATTTCATTCAAGTTTGATGATCGTACGACTTTCAAACCAGGATGGAAATTTAATGAGTATGAATTGAAAGGAGTGCCTGTACGTGTGGCAGTAGGACCAAAAGATCTTGAAAATGGAACTTTTGAAGTTGCTCGTCGTGATACATTGACAAAAGAGGTTGTTTCTAAAGATGGAATCGTGGAGTATATCCAAGATTTGTTAGAAGAGATTCAATCAAGCTTATTCAATAAGGCATTAAAATATAGAGATGAACATATCACAGAAGTAAATTCTTTTGAAGAGTTTAAAGATGTGTTAGAAAATAAAGCAGGATTTATTTCAGCTCACTGGGATGGTACTGCAGAGACAGAAGAGAAGATAAAAGATCTTACTAAAGCTACAATTCGTTGTATTCCAATTGATAGAAAAGAGGAAGAGGGTGTTTGTGTGCTAACAGGCCAACCATCTAAGGGTAGAGTTCTTTTTGCAAAAGCATATTAATTTTTAATTTTTTTTGTTTTTCTCTTGTAGGATAAAAAAATTATTGTAGTTTTGCATCCGCATTAGAGAAACAAATGGTCCGTTCGTCTAGGGGTTAGGACGCCAGGTTTTCATCCTGGTAACAGGGGTTCGATTCCCCTACGGACTACAAAGTTCTTTTAAATGTAGATATTGATATTAATGGTCCGTTCGTCTAGGGGTTAGGACGCCAGGTTTTCATCCTGGTAACAGGGGTTCGATTCCCCTACGGACTACTTAGTTCATTTAGAACTTACACATTGAGATTTTTTTGGTCCGTTCGTCTAGGGGTTAGGACGCCAGGTTTTCATCCTGGTAACAGGGGTTCGATTCCCCTACGGACTACAGGTTTTTTTAAAACTTAATATATTGAGATTTTGGTCCGTTCGTCTAGGGGTTAGGACGCCAGGTTTTCATCCTGGTAACAGGGGTTCGATTCCCCTACGGACTACAAGTTTTTTTAAAACTTAATATATTGAGATTTTGGTCCGTTCGTCTAGGGGTTAGGACGCCAGGTTTTCATCCTGGTAACAGGGGTTCGATTCCCCTACGGACTACTTAGTTCATTTAGAACTTACACATTGAGATTTTTTTGGTCCGTTCGTCTAGGGGTTAGGACGCCAGGTTTTCATCCTGGTAACAGGGGTTCGATTCCCCTACGGACTACAAGAGAAAAAATAGTATAGACTTAATAAAATATTTAGAAAATGGCAAATCATAAGTCAGCTTTAAAAAGAATTAGAAGTAACGAAAAGAAGAGAGTATTAAACAGATACCAACACAAAACAACTCGTAACGCAATCAAAGCATTACGTATGATCGAGGATAAAACTGAGGCTGGTGTTAAATTACCTGTAGTTGTTTCTATGATTGATAAATTAGCAAAGAAAAATATCATTCACTCGAATAAAGCTTCTAACTTGAAATCAAAATTAACTAAACACGTTGCTGCATTATAATAATACAGTAAAACGATTTAGTTTGTTAAGAAGAAAAAAATATCAAGCTCTCAATATCTGAGGGCTTTTCTTGTTTTTCTTATTCGTTTTATAAACGAAGTTATTAAATTAAAAATTTAAATTTTAAAATCCTTATATGACACCAATTAGGAATATTGCGATTATTGCACACGTTGACCACGGTAAAACAACTATGGTTGATAAAATCTTACACCACTGTCAATTGTTTCGTGACAATGAGAGCACGGGAGAATTAATTTTGGATAATGAGGATATCGAAAGAGAAAGAGGTATTACTATTACTTCAAAAAACGTTTCAGTAAGTTATAAAGGAACAAAAATCAACATTATTGATACTCCAGGCCACGCCGATTTCGGTGGGGAAGTAGAGCGTGTATTGAATATGGCTGATGGTGTTCTTTTAATTGTAGATGCTTTTGAAGGGCCAATGCCACAAACTCGTTTCGTACTACAAAAAGCTATTAGTCTTGGATTAAAGCCGTGTGTAGTTGTAAATAAAGTTGATAAAGAAAACTGTACTCCAGAAGAAGTTCACGAGAAAGTATTCGATTTAATGTTTGAACTTGGTGCTGAAGAATGGCAAATGGATTTCCCTGCTGTTTACGGATCTGCTAAGAACAATTGGATGTCTGATGATTGGAAACAACCAACAGATTCATTTGAGCCTTTATTAGATATGGTTTTGAAACATATTCCAGAAGCTAAAGCTAACGAAGGAACTCCACAAATGTTGATTACATCTTTAGACTACTCTACTTTTACAGGTCGTGTTGCTATCGGTCGTCTTCACAGAGGTATTTTAAAAGAAGGAATGAATATTTCTTTAGTTAAACGCGATGGAAAAATCGTTAAATGTAAAATTAAAGAATTGCAAACTTTCGAAGGTTTAGGACGTAAGAAAGTAAGCGAAGTTCACGCTGGTGATATTTGTGCTGTTGTAGGAATTGAAGGATTTGAAATTGGAGATGTTATCGCTGACTTCGAAAATCCAGAAGCATTAGCTACAATCACTATTGATGAGCCAACAATGAGTATGTTGTTTACAATTAATGACTCTCCTTTCTTCGGAAAAGAAGGTAAATATGTAACTTCTCGTCACATTAAAGATCGTTTAAGCAAAGAGCTTGAGAAAAACTTAGCTTTACGTGTTAAAGAAACTGACAGTGCTGATAAGTTTATGGTATTTGGACGTGGTGTATTGCACTTATCTGTATTGATTGAGACAATGCGTCGTGAAGGATACGAATTACAAATTGGACAACCACAAGTAATCATCAAAGAAGTTGATGGTGTTAAATGTGAACCAATTGAGGAGTTAACAATTGATATTCCTGAGAATTTATCAGGACGTGCTGTTGAATACGTTTCTTTAAGAAAAGGTGAAATGTTAAGTATGGAGCCTAAAGGAGAACGTATGATTATTAAATTCAATATTCCTTCAAGAGGTATTATTGGTTTAAGAAATCAGTTATTAACAGCTACTGCAGGTGAAGCTATTATGTCTCACCGTTTCTTAGAATACCAACCATACAAAGGAGAAATTGCTGGACGTAATAATGGTTCATTAATTTCTATGGAGAATGGTAAAGCTATTCCTTATTCAATTGATAAATTACAAGACCGTGGTAAATTCTTCGTTAATGCGAATGACGAAATTTACGAAGGACAAGTAATTGGAGAGAATACACGTAGTGATGATATGTGTATTAACGTAACTAAGGCTAAAAAACAGTCTAACGTTCGTTCTTCTGGTAATGATGAAAAAGCAAGAATTGTTCCTCCAGTTATTTTCTCTTTAGAAGAAGCTTTAGAGTATATTCAAAAAGATGAGTATGTTGAGGTAACTCCAAAATCTTTACGTATTAGAAAGATCTTCTTAAAAGAAACAGATCGTAAACGTAACGTAATTAAATAATAATATTTTATTATATATTAAAGTCGACCAGTAATGGTCGACTTTTTTTTTTGGGATTTCTTCTACTTAAATATTTAGTGAAATCTGTAGTTGTTTTTAATTTTGGATAGGTGCTTTTTTTGTATATTTCTGCATCTATCGGTTTTATCTATCTTTTCAGATCTAATTAAGGGAAATACTTTTTAATAATAGATTGTATTCTTTTGAATAAAATTCTAAAGAAAATAAGTAAAAAAACAATTTTTAAATCGAAGTAATGATAGGAATTAGGGAGATAGAGATTACTTTTTGTAAGAATGATAATTTTATAATCTATTATAAAAAGTCCGAAATATTATTAAATTTGTAATTTGAATCAAAAATCACAACCTTAGGTTATAAATATGGCAAAGTTCGAATTAAAATTACCCAAAATGGGTGAGAGTGTTGCTGAGGCAACAATTACAAACTGGTTGAAAAATGTAGGAGATCGCATAGAGGCAGATGAAACAGTTTTAGAAATAGCAACTGATAAAGTTGATAGCGAAGTTCCGTCAGAAGTGGAAGGAACTTTGGTTGAGATATTATTTCAAGTAGATGATGTTGTTCAAGTAGGACAAACAATTGCAATAATTGAAACTGAAGGAGGAAGTGCTGCACCTGCTCCAACAGCAAATAACACTGTAGCACCTGAAGTTAAAGTAGTAGAAAACAATGTTGCAGCTGCTCAAGAAGCGGTAGCTCCTGTTGATTTTTCTGATTCAGAAAAGTTCTTCTCTCCATTAGTGAAAAATATTGCTAAAGAAGAGGGAATATCTCTTGTTGAATTAGAAGCTATTGCTGGTACTGGTAAAGATGGACGTGTAACTAAGAATGATATTTTAGAATACGTTAAAAATAGAGGTTCACAACCAACTCAAGTTGCTGCCCCTGCACAAGCAGTTGCGCCAAAAGCAGCGCCTGTAGCTCAAACAGCAAGTAAAGCAGCTCCTGTATCAGTTAATGGTGCAGATGAGATTGTAGAGATGGATCGTATGCGTAAGCTTATTTCTGGGTATATGGTACAATCTGTACAGACTTCGGCTCACGTACAATCTTTTATTGAGGTTGACGTAACTAATATTGTAAACTGGAGAAATAAAGTTAAGAGTTCTTTCGAGAAGAGAGAAGGTGAGAAATTAACGTTTACACCAATCTTTATGGAAGCGGTTGCAAAAGCATTAAAAGATTTCCCAGGAATGAATATTTCTGTTGATGGTGATTACATCATTAAAAAGAAAAACATTAACCTTGGTATGGCTGCAGCTCTTCCAAATGGTAATTTAATTGTTCCTGTAATTAAAAATGCAGACCAATTGAACTTAGTTGGAATGGCAAAAGCTGTTAATGACTTAGGTAATCGTGCAAAAGCTGGTAAATTAAAACCAGACGATACACAAGGTGGTACTTATACAGTAACTAACGTTGGTACTTTTGGAAGTGTATTTGGTACACCAATTATCAACCAACCACAAGTAGGTATTTTAGCTTTAGGAGCTATTCGTAAGGTTCCTGCTGTTATTGAAACACCAGAAGGAGATTTCATTGGTATTCGTCAAAAAATGTTCTTATCTCACAGTTATGATCACCGTGTAGTAGATGGAGCTTTAGGAGGACAATTCGTACAACGTGTTGCTCAAATCTTAGAGGCATTTGACCCTAATAGAGAAGTATAATCTATTCGATTAATATATTTAAAAACGGCTTGGCTTTTGTCAAGCCGTTTTTTTTATACCTTGTGTTTACAAATATTAGATGATTATGACTTCTAAGGCGTTTTTAAATTGGAGTACAGGAAAAGATGCAGCTTATGCATTATATACCCTGCAAAGGACAAAGGAATACAATGTAATTAGACTTATGACAACAGTAAACAAGTCTTTTGGAAGAGTGTCGATGCACGGAATTCGTGAAGATGTGTTACGTAGACAAGCTGTATGTTTAGGACTGCCAATAGATATTGTGTATTTAACGGAAACATTGTCTTTACAAGAGTATGAGGCAATAATAACGAAACAATTAAGCGTGTATAAGTCTGAGGGGATATGTAATAGTGTTTATGGGGATATTTTATTAGAGGACTTGAAAATCTTTAGAGAACAACAGTTGCAAAGATTAGCTATTCAAGGAGTTTTTCCTTTGTGGAATATGAATACAAAGCTATTGGTAGAAGAGATGGTAAATGCAGGGATAAAAGCTATTGTCGTGTGTGTGAATGAGCAATTCCTTGATAAGAGTTTTGTTGGTAGGATAATAGACCATCAATTTATTGCAGACTTACCCGAGGGAGTCGATCCTTGTGGGGAGAATGGAGAGTTTCACACCTTTGTTTTTGATGGTCCTATGTTTCAAAAACGTGTTCCTTTTGAAATAGGTGAAATAGGTGAAATAGTTTATAAAACCTATGATGCTCCGAAGCAATGTAATCAGAAAGAAATACATCACTACGGATTCTGGTTTTTAGATATTTTGTAAGGAGTTATTCTTGTGGAATGAATTGTGTTTTCAATACTTCAGGTACTTCTACTACAGCTCTCTTATTGTAATCAAAAGTAACCATACCTGTTTTTGCTTTTGCAATTAGTTTTGTTTCTGTTTGAACAAGGTAGTACAAGTCAAAACCTACTCTTGTAAAATCTCCGGCAACTACTTGTATTGTTAAGTGATCACCATAGAAAGCTTCATTCTTGTATTCTATAGCCACATCACCCATTATTAAGCCTTTTCCTGCACAATCTAACTCTGTATATCCAAAGTTAGCTAAAAACAGCACTCGTGCCTCGTGAAGGATAGATAAGAGTTTGTCATTTGCTAAGTGATTACCATAATTAAGGTCTGTGATTCTCACGGGTATTGTTGTTGAGAAGATATATTCGTTTGGTAAGTTTAGTTTAATACGCGCCATTGTAAATTGGTTGTGTTTAATGTGTTTAAAAATAAGTAATGGTTATAAGAAAATCTCTTTGTCTCTATAGCTAATCGCCATTTATATTAAGAATGCGAGATAGTTAAAGATAATATATGTATTTATAAATAGCGATCACACTAACAAGAAATAAAAAAACCGGTAAGAGAATTACCGGTTTTTAAGATATTATAATTTGTAAGATAAGTTTACAAAGAAGTTTCTTCCTGGATTTGGAATTTTGTTCCAATCAGAATATGTAGTGTAATTAGTGTCTAAGATGTTTTCAACACCAGCACCAATACTTAATATTTGTGTACCAAAGTTAAACTTGTAGTTTGCATTATAGTTTAATGTTGCATAAGCAGGAGTAGTAGTTTCTCCATACGCTTCAGCAGCATTGCTTTTTATTGCATTACCAGTAACGCCTAATTGAGTATTAAACGAATTATATTTATAATCAACTGCAGCGCGATAAGCAATAGGACTAATAAAAGGCAATGTGTTTTCGTCTTTATCTTTTCCGTAGCTATATCCAACACCTCCGGATACAGTCCAATGAGTATCTACATTGTATTTGAAATTCCAATCAATTGTAGCTTGAATAGCATGGTCAATATTTTGGTAAATCTTAAGCCCATTTCCTCCTGGAGTCATTGCGTTGAATGGAGGAGTAATTACACCAATGATATAATTGTCTAAATAGAAGAAATTACCAGATAATTTAGTTGAGAAAGCAGGAGAAACATATTTTACAAATAAGTTAGCTTCGTAAGAAGACTCGTTTTTCATACCTGGGTTACCAATATAGTCATACTTATCTCCACTGTTGAAAAGGTAATATCCATATCCTTCAGAAACAGAAGGAGCTCTGTTACCATATCCTATACCAACTCCATAAACCCAATTGTCTTGTAGTTTTTCATAGTTAGCAGCAAAATTACCAACTACTCTTGTTTTATCTTTTTTAAACGAATCATCTACTAAGAAAATTCTCAATTGATTTACACCAGCTTCACTAACTGTATTATTATGAGATCCGATACTTGCTGTTAGCATTAAACTCTGACTGTCGTCTATTTGCCAATGGTCTTTAAAAGTCCCTCCAACATAAGTAGTTTTAACGTTAGGCCAAGTGTAAACAGACATGTTAACGGCGTTAGTAAGAGTTGAGAACATTGTCATTTCCGCAATAGACTTATTGTGGTAAGTGTTCACTGTAGCACTTAAATGGTGGTTTTCTTTAGCTGTTGCTGATATAGTAGAATATGCACCAAAAGTATCGCTCCATCCTGGCATATCCATACGGATAGCTACATCTGGGCGATTGGTATCATCCATTCTATGTGTAATTGTATTGTAGTACAATTTAGTTTCCCATTTTGTTACCCAAGAATCAGTAGGAATGTAAGTGTGTTTCACAGAAGTGATAATCGCTTCTGCTAACGATACATCCATTGGTAGGGCAGGGTAACCAATGTCTGTTGCTTTATCATAGATAATAGCAGCTTCAACGCTATTGCTTTTGTTGATTGAGTAACCTAAAATACCAGATGTATTTAGTTTTCTAAATTGAGAGTATAAAACCTCTTTATTTCCACCAGCTTTATAATTGTCTGCATCTCTAAACATAATAGAACCACTCGCATAGAACTTTTTAGAAGTGAAGTCGAAGTTTCCGCCTACAATCTTTTGTTTGTTGATACTCTCAAAACCAGTTTGCACTTGTCCGCTAAATTGTTTGTCTTCAGTAAAAGCAAGTTTCTTTGTTCTCAAGTCGATGCTACCACCTAAAGTAGGACCAAAAATAGAGCCTTGTGAACCAGAAGTAACATCTATTTGGTCAAGGTTGTTGATTTCGACATAAGAAGTAATAGGATCCATTTTATCTGTACAAGCGTGGAATATTTGCATTCCATCAATAGTTTGTCTTGTACGCTCAATCGTCATATTGTTGATTAACGGCTCCCAAGCATAAGCACCACGTCTAACTAAAGTGATGTTTTCTTTTTTAGCAAGATAATCATCAATAGTTGTCAATGGTTTTTTATCAACAAGCTCTTTTTCTTTTGAATAAGTTAGAACAACCTCTTTCAAATTGCTATTCTTAAGCGTGTCATTTGCTGATGTATTTTGCCCTATTGCCATTGTAGCACTTAGGGCAGTTAATACACCAGTTATATATATATGTTTAAACATAGTCTTTTATTAAAAAGTGGATGACTTTAGGTTGGGCAAGTATAAATTATATGAATATATCAAGGAATTTGTCACCAAGAACAGGAGTTATATCAGTGTCTTTATTAACTCTAACAGGAGTATATACAGGCTTACCAGCAACAATATTCCCAGCTTCGTCTTTCACTACTAAATTGATATACCAATATCCAGGCATATTGAATACAATAGTACCATCATACATTCCAATATTACTATTGTATTTTAAAGGGTTTATAGCTGCACTAACACCATGGTTTGCCATATCTGGCATTCTTGGATCAATTTCTATAGATAAGTTTTCTACAACAGGAAATTCCATTCCCATTTTTTCTGATCTAAAAACCGATACCTGCATTTTATTTCTTCCAACCTTTGGATTTGGTATTTGATGAAAAGCGATGAAATGATTTTTACCATTATAAGTGAACATTTCTAATGTTTTGTTATCTCCTTTTGCAATAGAATTTATAATATTTTCTCTGTCAAAGAAATTGCCTGGTCTAACAGTTGTATTGATATCTGTTTTAATCTTATTTCCTTTGTTTTCTGATTCAACAGTAATTGTCCAATAGTTTTTTTCTAACTCCATTCCTGCCATAGAAAACATAATTTCCCCTTCAAACTTATTAGTAGTTCCAGCTACAGGTCTAAGTTGTGTAATAGGAGCAGAGTGAGACATTTGATGACCATCTTGCATTGTCATATGCATTGTGATAGCCATTTTTGTGTTTGTAAACACTTTATTAGTCTCATCTTTATTATCTGTAATTTCTATGATAATTGGAGCTGTAGAAGGAGCGTAAAACTCTTTAGTATTAGTAAACACTTTAATAGAATAATCGCCTTCTGTTTGTGTTTTTATTGGGTCTGTAATGATTTCAACAGGTCTTGTAGTTGGCCCCTTTAACATTGAATTATCATCAGAAGAACAAGAAGTTGTTGTAAAAGCGATTGCGATTGCTGTAAAAGCGAAGTATAGTATTTTTTTCATTTTGTTTAAATCTTAAAATTATAATTATAGGTACATAGTGGCTTATGCGCTAAATAGCACAAAGTCAGTATATAAAACGGTAATAAAATAAGATTTAAGCGTGTGGTGGTTTGATAAAATCAAACGTAGGTAAGTAAGTATAAGCTATTTGGTAACTATCAGTTACTTTCGTAGCAAAGGGAATTGTGGGGATTACAGGACTATCCCATTCGTAGGGATTAAAGAAAAGTACCTCTAATTGCAATTGAAATGTCTTCTTAGCTGAGAAAGGATTATCCTCCTGAGCTGTTTTAGCTAATTCACTTTTTAAGTGACA
The DNA here is from genome assembly GCF_009799805.1 of Myroides phaeus. Taxonomy (NCBI): domain Bacteria; kingdom Pseudomonadati; phylum Bacteroidota; class Flavobacteriia; order Flavobacteriales; family Flavobacteriaceae; genus Myroides; species Myroides phaeus. Next base: position 344,831 of record NZ_CP047050.1, on the reverse strand, counting down.
GCTACCGTTACATTCTAATTCAGGCTTATCTTTATTGATACACAGTTCTTGAATAGCATCATAGTTAACCACGAAGTCCAATATTGGGAATACTGGCTTCATAAAGAATAACATTACTATGACTACTATAAAGTGTTTCATAACTGCAAAGGTACGTAAGCTTTGAGAAATAATTATATGATTAAAGGCAGTTTTGTATTAAAAAACAATATTATGATTTAGATAATCAATCATTTTTAGGCGTAATATTATAATTTTCAATCATTTTAGACAGGCGTTTACCTATTCTCTTTTTTAATTCTTTTGGTTCAAGAACTATCATATTTTCCCCAAAACCAAGTATTTCACGCTCCAATTCAAAGTTTAGAACCACGTCTAAGCGAAAAGTTGTCCCTTCTTTCGTTTCGGAAATCACCTGTTGTGAAGGGTGAATAGGTTTTGTCTTTACATAAGGAGCATTATTGGCATCAATCCAAAGAATAACTTTTTTTGCTCTGTCTTTTTCAGTTTTAGTAACGCCTATTGTATCCTCAAAATAACGGTTGAAGTCAATGCCCTCATATTGTTTAAAAGGTTCATTTGCTAAGGTGTGTATATTTACAATTCTGTCCAAAGCCAGCGTGAGTAAATGAGGTAACTTATTATTTCTTGTGATCAAGAACCAGCGATTTCTATATTCTTTTAATAAATATGGATGGTATATTTCTTTACTTGCTTGTTGCGATTTGAAAGATTTGTATTCAATCAAAATGGGCTGTTTACTTTTTATCGCCTCATACAAAGGATTGATAAATTGAATCCCCTTTAAGCGATTATTGTTTTCCATCTGTATATAGTCAGGAGCTTTAGAACTACGCTTAAGCAAGCTATTATCAAGTTTAGCAATCATCTCACTCATCTCATCCACTTGACTAAAACCGTTGAGGTGTTTTAAAATATTGACTACCTCTTTTAGTTTCTCCATATCAGTATCGTTAATAGGAGAATTTTTAATGCTAAAATCAGGATCTTCGTAAGTATAGTACTTTCGGTCTACAACAACAATAGGAGCATTATATCCTAAGCTATCACTACGCATCGTTTGAATATCCAGTTGAATGGTACGTTTACTAACACCACTATCTATTCCTTCAAATTCATATAACGCATCAGAGACTTTTTCAATCAAGTCATCTAATGTCCATTTTCTAAACCTATTTTGTAAGCATTCGTCAATGATTTTGTAGCGTAATAATGCCAATTTATTTGTAGCCATTCCTTTTGTCGATAAATAATAGGAGATAAAAGTACACAAAAACTTATTATGTACGCAAAGGATTTGCGTAGTTGTTTTTTGTTTAAAAAGGTATTGTTTGTAAAGTGTTGTAAAACAAATGTTAGTGAATATTTTTAAACTTTTTTTAATCTGCGCAAGTCTATTGCGCATATAAATGCGCATCTTTGTACTGTTCGAAAGACGCAAGCCTTGGAAGTGTTTCTGAATAGCACGGAAGTGAGGGACAATAGTTTACCTTATACTGCTTGTGGACTTAGAACAAACGGGCAATGCTCGTTTCCATATTCAAGATGTAGGTTCGAATCCTATTATTGTCAAAAGGCAATATAGCTTAAATGGTAAAGCGGAATATTCACGCAGCCTTCGGGCATTTATGGATGAAGCAGAGGACTTCTATAAAAACCTCTCATCATAAAAGGTTCTGATAAATAGTGTTTCTGTTTTTTGTTTCGACAAAGAACACCTTTTTTTAAACCTGAAAAAACAAGTATAAGTTTTGGTGAGGTATATGGGATGTAGTGAGAATTTACTTTGCTTGCTGAGGTAACTTGGACACTACACAAGCTATACTAACGAATGCTTAACTCGTTTTTCCGTTTATAAAAAAGGGAAGCCTATTTATCGCTCCTTTTTCAACAAAAGATTTAAAAGATTAAAAAAATAGTACAATGAAAAAGTTACAAGTAAAAACAAATCACGTTGCCTTAGTTTTTAACCAAGGTGAATTGACTAAAGTATATCAGACAGGACAATATATTATTTGGGGTAATAAAGAAATTGAGCAATTCAACAAAGCGGATATGTTCCCAGTTCGCGAAGACGTAGATGCACTATTGCAAAATAGTACATTACAAGCGATGTTGAATGTAATTGACGTATTAGACAATGAAGTTGTTTTAGTGTTCAAGAACAAGGTATTTATGACTGCTCTTGGGGCGGGAAGACATATCTTTTGGAAAGACGCTACTGAGTTTGCTTTTGAGCGTTACAACATCGATACAATAGAGGTTGACGAAACGATTCCTCGTGTATTGACAAACAAAGGTAATATGGGGCAATTCATCCGCAAGGTTGTTGTGTCTGCAAACGAGAGAGCGTTATTAGTAATCAACGGTAAGTTTGAACGTATTTTAGAAGCAGGTGAATACCGTTTCTGGAACAACGATTCTATTATTGAGACACAGTATATTGATATTCGTCAACAGAATATGGAGATGAATGGGCAAGAGATATTGACAAAAGACAAAGTACAATTAAGAGTAAACTTTAGCTTAACATACCAAGTGAAAGACCTACTTGTAGCTTATGTTGATAATAAAGACGTTGAAAGACAAGTGTACACTATTATCCAATTAATGTTGAGAGAGAAAATCGGAAGAATGTCTTTTGACGAATTAATGGAAAATAAAGAGAACTTATCAGGCGATTTATTGCAAGAAGTGAAGGCTTCAATTGCAGCATTAGGTATTGATTTAACAGCTTGTGGTATCAAAGATATCATCTTGCCAGGAGAGATCCGTGAAATTATGAACCAAGTGTTAGTTGCTGAAAAGAAAGCACAAGCCAATATGATTACTCGCCGTGAAGAGACAGCAGCAACAAGAAGTTTGTTGAATACTGCCAAACTAATGGAAGAGAATGAAATGTTGCTGAAGTTAAAAGAGATGGAATACATCGAGAAAATTGCCGAGAAAGTTGGTGAAATCAGCTTATCTGGTGGTGGTAATGTATTACAACAGTTGAAAGAGGTATTTGGAAAATAATGCATCGTTTGCTGTAGTAACGCACTACTTGCTATAGATATCAAGGCAATTACACATCGTAATTGCCTTTTTTTATGGCGTTAACCCAAGTAGTTTGTTTATAAAAAGGCATTGTATAATTTAGAAGAACACATTCTTTGTAATTAATAGTCAAATGACTCTGTAGCTTAAAAGCAAAAGCCTACGGTTAAATTTGCTAACGTAGAGTGTACGGATATCCCGGCTTGACCTGCGCGGACAAGTTGGTAGAGTTTACAGAGGCACCGAAGATAGTAGGGAAGCGTATTAACAGCCGTACTGCCAATATGGAATGTGGGTTCGAATCCTACCAGAGTTACAAACAAAGAGAATTGTTCTTCTGAGAAAAAAGATAAAATAAAATGAAAAAGGAAAATACAGTTATAAACGGAAATGATTTGATTGCGATAGGTTATCCAGAGAACGCTTTGTTGGGTGTTGCCTTAAAAGCAAACAAGAAACGTACAGGATTTACCAAAACAGAGATGTTAGCACATTATAAAATGGTGTTGGATAATGCAGAAGATTATCTAAATCACAAGGTATTTGGAAAGTTGGCTAAAGCGATTATTGATGGCGTAGGACAAAGAGAAGAAACAGGAGTGATTCCATTAAGAGAAGAAGCTGTTGCTTATAGTATTTATGGAGCAGATCATATTGAAGAAGGAGCAATTAAACAAATGCAAACTGCTGTGAAATTACCCGTTGCAGTAGCTGGGGCATTAATGCCAGATGCACACCAAGGATACGGATTGCCTATCGGAGGCGTGTTAGCTACAGAAAATGCGATCATTCCGTATGGTGTAGGTGTAGATATTGGTTGTAGAATGGCACTGTCTATTTTTGATATTAAAGGAATGGAGTTTTATGGAATGGAAGGCTTGCTAAAAGAACAATTAGTGAAACACACTAAGTTTGGAGCAGGACACGGTTTTTTAGGACAACATAAAGCCAATCACGCTATATTAGATAGAGGAGAGTTTAACTTAAATCCGTTTATCAAGAATTTACAAGATAAAGCTTGGTCACAGTTAGGTTCATCAGGAGGGGGAAACCACTTTGTAGAATGGGGGATTATGGAGTTTACAGACCGCGATGAGGTGTTGAATATTGATAAAGGAACTTACTTAGCTTTATTGACACACTCAGGTTCTCGTGGAATGGGAGCTACAATTGCAGGGCATTACACTAAAATTGCAAAAGAGGTTTGTAAGTTGCCACAAGAAGCGGCTAACCTTGCTTACTTGGATTTGAATTCACAAGAAGGACAAGAATATTGGATGATGATGAACTTAGCCGGAGATTACGCCTCTGCTTGTCACGAGGTAATTCACGATAAGTTGACCAAAGCTATAGGAGCAGAGGTATTAGCAAAGATTGAGAATCACCACAACTTTGCGTGGAAAGAGATGTACCAAGGAAAAGAAGTTATTGTACACAGAAAAGGAGCAACACCGGCGAGTGAAGGAGTTATGGGAATTATTCCTGGGTCTATGACTGCCCCTGGGTTTTTAGTTCGCGGAAAAGGAGAAGCAACTGCACTAAATTCAGCATCTCACGGAGCAGGACGACAAATGAGTCGTACACAAGCTATCAAGAACTTGAAGGTAGAAGATATCAAAGCCGTTTTAGCAGATTGTGGTGTACAGTTAATTGGAGCCGGAAAAGACGAAGCACCTATGGCTTATAAAGATATTCATGAAGTAATGGCAGCACAAGGAGAGTTAGTTGATGTAGTAGCGAAGTTTACTCCTAAAATTGTTCGTATGGCTGATGATGGAAGTAGAGAAGATTAAAGGGGATAAAAGTTTTATAAATCAAGAGAGTTACTTTTTGTAAAAAGAAGTAACTCTTTTTTTGATTACAATTTTAGTGAAATACAAAAGCTGTGATTTATTACTTGGGAGAATCTGAAAAGGAAGGTTGTTTACTATTTAACAGAAACTTCTTTTTTACATTGTATATATATCGTAATATTGCGATATGATATTATAAGCATTAAAAGTTATGGGAATTACAAAGTCAGAATTGTTTAGCGATAAGAAGAATAAGTTAGCAGCAATGTTTAAGGTGTTGGCACATCCTGCCAGATTAGCGATTTTACAATTTATAATCAACCAACACGCTTGTATATGCAATGATTTAGTAGAAGAACTTGGCTTAGCACAAGCTACAATTTCTCAGCACTTGAAAGAATTAAAAAATGCAGGGATTATCAAAGGGAATATTGAAGGGAAATCAGTATGCTATTGTATTGACGAACAAGTGTGGCAAGAATTTGCTGTTGAGTTTGGACTTTTCTTTGCGCAAGATATAAAAGTAGATAAATGCTGTTAAAGCATTTTTTTAAATAAACGTATCGTAATAATACGATTATAAATGAAACAATAAATAAGAGAATATGAAATTATCAGAGGTTAAAGCAGCTTTAGAAAATTTAGAAAAAGTAGATTTTCAGTTTGAAGATGGTTCGTTTGTTCCAGCACATTTTCACGTAACTGAAGTGGGACAAGTTGATAAAAAATATATTGATTGTGGAGGTGTAATTCGACGCGAAATCAAAGTTAGTTTTCAGTTGTGGAATGCCAACGACTTTGAGCATCGATTAAAAGCTCGAAAGTTGTTTAATATAATTCGCTTGTCAGAGAATAAATTAGGGATAGAAGATGCAGAAGTTGAGGTTGAGTATCAAGGAGCAGCAACAATAGGAAAATATACATTAGATTTTAACGGTACACATTTTGTGTTAATTAATACATTAACCGCTTGTTTAGCAGAAGATGCTTGTGGTATAACACCAGAACAAGTAGCAGGTAAAAAGAGTGAATGTAGTCCGGGGTCAGGCTGTTGTTAGAATGTATGGTGATTAATTAAGTCCTAAATAAAGAATAGTATGTTGTATTTACTATGCTTTTGCAACTCTTTTAATGGAGTTTTATTCAGAGTGCTTGTATAGTGTATGTATACTCTATGTATACCCAATGTATAAAAACTATGTAAAAGTATAGAAGCATATTACAAGTACTATATAAAAAATATACATACAAGGTGAATAGCATTCAAATAATAATATTAATACTTTCGTAACCTATTGTAAGAAATTATTCTATCCTATACATTTGTCAAAAATCATCAATATGAAAAAAATTGTTGTAACACTAATTGCGTGCTTTGCATTGTTTGCTTGTAAGCAAGGTGAAAACGAAGAAACAGCAGGAGTAAGTGAAGTAAAATCAGAAGTTACAGCTACACAAAGTGAAGCTATTCACAAGTTGACTTCAGAATTAATGGTTCCTTTGGAAATAGTAGAAGAAGGAAGTACAATTGCTACAGAGCGATATGGACTTGATTTTTCAGGTAATTGTTATGCTTGTGATATTGCTAATGTATTGATAGATGGTGAAATGATTACCTTGATGAATGCGTGTGATTTAGAAAATCAAATATCGTTTAAAGTAACAGGAATTGAAGAGAAAGAGAATACAATTACTGTAAAGACACCTGTAAATGAATTTATATTCGAACAAATTGATGAGGTGCCGGTTTATAAAGTTACAGTAACGGGACAGTCGTTAGACAAAGAATTTTTTAGAATAGGAGCCTTTTATACAACACATAGTAAGTTGAAAACATTTAGTATTCACGACTGTGGGGAGTTTGATGGTTAATAATAAATAAAAACATATATAAACGGGATTATAAGGAATTATAATTCCGTTTTTTCTTTTAGCAATAGTTCTCCCCACGCATTTAAGTTCCAAAGTACAGCAACTAACTTTTCTCCAAGTGGAGTTAAGGAATATTCTACTCGTGGTGGCAGTTCATTAAAACTTGTTTTTAGTAATATGCCATCCTGTTCCAACTCTTTTAGCTGTTGATTGAGAACACGGCGGTCAACTTTCATTATTCCTCTAAGCATTTCACTTGGGCGCTTATGTCCATTATTGATTTGCCAAACAATAGGAATTTTCCATTTTCCACTTATTGCATTAACTGCAAATTCAAGAGGGCATACTTTTTCTTCTATCGTTGGTTGCTTGTTATTCATAAAAGTGACTTTTTTATCCCTATGGGGTAATTTTATGCGGTATTGTACAGACCACTACTCTTTATAATCTTTGTAAAAATAAGGTTTTTATAATGAATGAAATTAAGCAAGCGTTAGAAGAAATAAAGGAGGTGATGACAAAGCAATTACCTACTGAAGTATTAGAAGTATTTAGTTCTTCGATAGAAGATTTAAAGAGACAAGAAGAGTTAAAGTCTGTTGTTGAGGTTGGCGATTTATTTCCCGATGCTTGTTTGTTGACAGTAGAAGGAGAAAGTGTTGATTTAAAAGAATTATATGGCTCAAGTAAGTTGATTGTTTCTTTTGTAAGAGGGAATTGGTGTCCTTTTTGTTCTGTTGAGGTAAGTTTTCTTGCCAAACATTATGCAGAAATCAAACAAAAAGGAGGTGAGGTTGTCGTTATTACTCCCCAACAAAGTAGTTTAAATGCAGCGTGGAGTACAGAAGCAAGTTTTCCTTTCTGTGTACTACAAGACAAAGACAATGCACTGAGTAATGTGTTAGGAATAAGTTTTGCGTTGCAAGAAAATGTAATCCCCTATTATAAAGCGTTAGGAATTGATTTAACTTTGATAAATGGAAACGAAGATTATAAGTTGCCAATTCCAGTTACTTATATTGTAGACGAAAAGGGAATTGTAACTTATAAATATGAAGACAAGGATTATATGAATCGCGTAGAGATTACAGAACTACTAAAAAATATATAAGGAATGGAAAAGCGCAAAGGAGCCCGTTCGATGAAAGATATACCGACTGCTATTTTAGAACAATTGAATAGAGGGGAAATAGAAAGTGCTAATCTTACAGAATGGTTAGCAATTGATAAGTTGTTACTGGTAGAAAATGTTTTGGCAGATTTAAAACGTACAGCATATATACCTATAGTGTTAGATGGAATTGCAGGTCTTAAAAAAGTTACAGCAAATACGATCAATCAAAGTGTAGGGCATACATTATATCAATTATCAAAAGAGAGAGGAGATAAGGAGTTATTTGGATTACTAAAAAATCACAAAAGTGATTCCGTACGTTGTTGGGCTACATATTTCATACAATACAATAAAGAGATGTTGATAAGTGGCAAATTGAAGGCTATAAGTGACTTTGCGCGAGATACACATTTTGGAGTACGTGAGATTTCTTGGATGGCAGTTCGACAAGATATCATTGAAAATTTAGAAGAAAGTTTGAATTTATTACAAGAATGGACTAAGGATGGAAATGAGAATATCAGAAGGTTTGCGTCTGAAGCTACACGTCCAAGAGGAGTATGGGCAACACATATTACTGAGTTAAAAGTCAACCCCAGCCTTGCTTTACCAATATTAGAAGTGTTAAAAGCAGACTCTTCAAAATACGTTAGAGACAGTGTAGGGAATTGGTTAAATGATGCTGCTAAGGATAATCCTCTTTTTGTAAAAGAAGTTTGTGATGAATGGATGCGTGAAAATGGAAGCAAGGAAACAGCATATATAATTAAAAAAGGAATAAGAAACCTTTGATTTTTATTCTCAAATATTGGAAATAAGATTATTTAGAGCAATTATAAAGTGAAGAAGATTACAAAAAGTGATGATTTGACTTTTTTACAATCAATATTTAGTGAATATTACAATTATTTAAGGTTTTTTTAGATTGTGTTAAATAATTTTAACAGGGTGTTTTTAGTGATATGTTTAAAGATATTCTTTAATTGATTGTGATAATTGGGTGATTTAAGGTAATTAGGTGGTTAAATGTTAATTTAGTGTTATTGACTTATTTAAAGTTTTGTCTAAAAGCTAAAAAAGATTGTTCTGTTTATTTAATTAAGGTAATTAATATTTTATAATTATTATTTTAGTAAAATATTTAATTATAATTGAGAGATGTTCTGTTTGAATTTATAAATACTTAATAATGATTATATATTGTTGTGATTATTAATGAATTAGTATCTTTATCTGTGAAAAGAAAATTAAATTTTGTTGTTTATGAAAGCAGAAGTACATTACAATGACTTCACAGGAAGTATCGCAGCTGATATCTCTGACAGAATCGCTGCAAACAAAGGTAATTATATCAGTAGTATTGGGGAATACTTTGGTATAGATCAAGAAAAATTTAAAGTAGTAGGAATTTCTATGTCGGGAATTACAAGCTTTAGTGTTACCTTAATATGTGTGGATAAAGAAAAAAGTTCACCAGTAAAAGAGCACATCGTAAAGATGAATGTGAATTTAGATGTTGAAGGACAAAAAACAATGCTTGAGTTATTATTTAAGCGTATCAATGTTATGTTGTTTGATGCAGGAGAGAATCACTACCCGTCTTTAGAGTGTGATGAGGAAGTAGCGTATGAAGACTTCCATCAGGTAGAGCATTATGATATTTACTAATATATAGTAAATACTTTCAGAGATTGAAAAAGCCCTTAGCATTTTGCTAAGGGCTTTTTTAATGATTTCTCTTTTAAAAAGGTATGACTATTTGTTAAAAAAAATTGGAATCACTTTTAGAATTTATATCTTGAGATATAAATTGAAAAAAATGGAATTTAATATAAGTGATTTTAGATTTTATCACCCGTTAGAAGTTAGATGGAGTGATTTAGACCCTTTAGGACACGTTAACAATGTTGTGTTTATCGACTATTTTCAAATAGGTAGAGGATATTATATGAAGGAAGCAAGTAAAACGTGGGATTGGTATAAAGATATGTTTGTGATTGCGAATATTTCGTGTAATTATTTAAAAGAAATAAATCTAACAGTACAAAATCCACGTGTAGGTGTGCGAATTTCAAAAATGGGAGGGAAGAGTTTTGAAATTGAATATGCTGTTTTAAGCGATGGTGCTGAAAGAGAGGTAATAGTGCATGCTATTGGAACAAGTACTCAAGTGATGATTGATATGAAAGAGAAAAGGTCAATTGAAATACCTGAGTGGTTAAGAAATGAGATTTCTACATACGAACCAGCATTGTAAGGATAGAATAACAATTGAAAAGCATTAAATAACAAGAGGTTTCTAAATTTAGAAACCTCTTGTTATTTAAAAACGGACATTTTTCCAAATAGCCATATCGGCTAATATTTTATCTGTATCAGCATTCACTTCTTTTAAGTGATTTGATGTGTATAACGTATATCTTGCTTTATCTAATTGAAGCCTTACCTCATACTGATTAATAATCTTTACACTTATTTGTTTGCTTGAGTCTATAAATTCTTGGTATCTACCGTTAGAATTATTCTCTTGAAGTTTCAAGAAAATAGGCTCTGACTTTTTATTTAGCTTGTCGTCTTGTTGATATACAAGTGTAGCTTCTCCATCTTTATATGTAAAGAAATAATTTTTAAACATAAAGGTTTTGGCAGAATATATAGTTGTTTCAGATTTGTTTAATTTATAAGGAGCCGAAACAATAGTTTCTGTTGTTTGGCAACTTTGAAGAAGCAAACCAGAAAAAGTTAGCATTAGTAAGTAAAAAGAAGATTTCATTGCTTATTGTTTTTGATTGGTTGATACCAAAATATAATAATTAATTAATAAAACAAAATTAATTTTATTATATGTGTTTTTTTAGGCGTTTTTTATTGTTTAAAAGTATTGTCTGTTGCTGATGTTTTTGAGAATTGTTTAATTTGAAATACTTCAATTCTGCTGACATTTATCATATGTATTATTTCTTTGATAAGGTACATTTAGGAACAAATAAATATTAAAAACCTATGTTTAAAAAAGTTGTTTTATTATCTGTTTTAATGTCATTTGTAGCTTGTAAAAATGATCAAGAAAAAACGGAAGACGTTAATTCAAATGAGAAATCAGAATTATTAAGTAAAGCGAGTACTTATTTTAAGTCTCTATCAACAGTAGAGTTTGAGAAGTTAGATCCCAAAAAAGTAGAATTAGGGAAGTATTTATATTTTGACACGAGGTTATCAGGAGAGGGGAATATTAGTTGTAACTCTTGTCACGATTTAAATACATTTGGAGTAGATAACAAGAAGTTTTCTCCTGGAGATGACGGTTCATTAGGAGCAAGAAACTCACCAACGGTATTACACGCATCATTGCATAGTATGCAGTTTTGGGATGGTCGTGCAAAAGATGTAGAAGAGCAGGCAGGTGGACCTATTTTAAATCCTGTAGAGCACAATATTAAAAATGAAAAAGAATTAGAAGAGAGAATTCAAAAGATAGATTTGTATAAAGATCTATTCGCTCAAGTATATAAAGGAGAAAAACAGCCTATTAGTTTTGGTAATATTACTAATGCTATCGGTGCTTTTGAGAGAACATTGAATCCTGAGAGTAGATTTGATAAGTTTTTGGATGGAGATGAAAAGGCTTTAACTGCACAAGAACAAAAAGGATTAGAAACTTTTATGAGTGTAGGATGTATTACTTGTCATAATGGCGTAGCATTAGGAGGACAAATGTTCCAAAAATTCGGAGTATATAAAAATTACTGGGAATTGACAGAGTCTGAAAAAATTGACAATGGATTGTATGATTTAACGAAAGAGGAAGTTCAGAAGTATTTGTTTAAAGTGCCAGGATTGAGAAACGTAACAAACACAGCACCCTATTTTCACGATGGTTCCGTATCAGATTTAAAACGAGCAGTTGAAATTATGGGTATTGTTCAAAATAATATAACACTTGATGCACAACAATTAGACGATATCGCTGCTTTCTTAGGTAGTTTATCTTCTGATTTACCAGATAGTGTAAAAAAATCACCTTTCTAAAAAGGGATAATGTTAATGTTATAATTGTTTTTAAAGAAGGAAGTCACTTATTCGTAAGTGGCTTCTTTTGTTTAAAAAACAAGTAGAATTTAAATCTTAACGTTAATTGTTTTTTAAACTTAGGACGTTATAACCTGAATGAGTGTTTTACATTTTATATATTTGTAGTAAACAAAATCTGAATAATGGAATTAAAATTACATAGACCAATTTGTTTTTTCGATTTAGAAACAACAGGTATTGATGTAGCGAAGGACAGAATTGTAGAGATTGCAATTTTAAAGGTATATCCAAACGGAAACAAAGAAAGTAGAACTTGGTTGGTTAATCCGGGAATGCCTATACCAGAACAGTCTTCAAAGATACACGGGATTACAGATGAGAAAGTAGCAAATGAACCAACATTTAAAGAGTTGGCTTCACAAGTTTACAATATGATTAAGGATGCTGATTTAGCTGGGTTTAATTCTGATCGATTTGATATTCCTTTATTAGCAGAAGAATTGTTGCGTGCTGGAGTTGATTTTGAAATGGGAAATAGAGTGTCAGTTGATGTTCAGACTATCTTTCATAAGAAAGAGGAGCGTACTTTAAGTGCTGCTTATCGCTTTTATTGTAACGAAATTCTTGAAAATGCACACTCAGCAGCAGCAGATACAAATGCTACTTATGAGATTTTAAAAGCACAATTAGATCGTTATGAGGATTTGGAGAATGATATGAAAGCATTGTCTGAATTTACAACAAGAAAAAGAAGTGTTGATTTTGCTGGATTTATTGCGTTAAATGAAGATGGTGAAGAGATTTTTACTTTCGGAAAAAATAAAGGTGTATTAGTGTCTGAAGTATTAGAAAAAGAACCAGGTTATTATGGTTGGATTCAAAATGCCGATTTCCCTTTATACACTAAGAAAGTGTTGACAGGAATTAAATTGAGAAAATTAAACAATAAGTTTTAATCTAATAACATAAGAAAATGAAGATTATTTGTGTTGGTAGAAATTACGTAGATCATATAGCTGAGCTTAATAATGAAAGACCAAGTGAGCCTGTTTTGTTTATAAAACCAGATACAGCTTTGTTGGGAAAGGAAATTCCTTTTGTAATTCCGGAGTTTTCTGAGGATATTCACTATGAAGTAGAGCTTGTGTTGAAAGTGTGTAAGGTAGGAAAGTATATTGATGTCAAATTTGCTCATAAATATTATGATCAAGTTTCGTTGGGAATTGATTTTACCGCAAGAGATCTTCAAAGCAAATTGAAAGAAAAAGGGCTTCCTTGGGAAAAAGCAAAAGGCTTTGATGGTTCGGCAAATGTTGGGACCTTCTTTTCAAAGGATGAATTACCTAATTTGTTTGATACAGAGTTTTTGTTGAAACAAAATGGGAATGTAGTTCAGAAAGCTTCAACGGCACAGATGATTTGGAATATAGATGAGATTATTGCAGAAGTTTCAAAATATTTTACTTTAAAAACAGGCGATTTAATTTATACAGGAACTCCAGCAGGAGTAGGTAAAGTAAATGAAGGGGATGTTTTAGAAGGTGAAATTGCAGGAAGACCGATATTTCGTTTAAATGTAAAATAGTTTTATGGCACTTTATTATGACTTAGGTCCTTTGTTTAAAAAGTATAATGACGATCAAGAACTTGTTAAAGAGAGATTGGTTGATTTTATAGAGGATTCACGTCGTCGTTTGAAAAAAATGAAGACAGGGATAGATGAAAAGGCATATGTAAAAGTTAACAAGCATACACAAGCTTTATTGCCTTCATTAGATTTTTTAGGTATGGATCAAGCTTTAGAAGAACTTTCTTTAATTGAGAAATGGACAAAAGAAGAAGGGAAAACTAAAGAAGTTAAAGAGATATTCAAGTCTTTTAAAACACACGTAAAAAATGCGGTAAAAGAGTTGAAGAAAGATTTCGATTTGTAAGTATGAAAGCGAGTATAGTAACAATAGGTGATGAGATTCTGATAGGGCAAATAGTTGATACAAATTCGGCTTATCTTGCAAAAGAATTAGATAAGCTCGGTTTTGATGTTATAGAAATTATTACAGTTTCAGATAAAAGAGAGGCGATAGAAGCGGTTTTACAAAGACAGTTAAGTATCGTTGATTTAGTTATTATCACAGGAGGCTTAGGGCCTACGAAAGACGATGTTACTAAAAACGTTTTTTGTGATTTCTTCGGAGATAGATTAATTGAAGATGAAAGTGTTTTGAATCACGTTTCAGAAATGTTGGAACGTTTATTTAAAAGACCTTTGTCGCCAATAAATAGACAACAAGCATTAGTTCCTTCGAAAGCTAAAGTCCTATTTAATAAGGTAGGTACAGCTCCAGGAATGTTAATGAGTAAAGAGAATACTACATTTATATCATTACCAGGAGTTCCGTTTGAAATGAAAACAATCTTTGTAGATGAGGTTGTTCCTTTTGTAGAGAAGACATTTCAAAAATCATTTAATTTTCACAAGACTATAATTACTTATGGTTTAGGAGAGAGTTTATTAGCAGAATTATTGGAAGAATGGGAAGATAATTTACCACAAAATGTTAAGTTGGCCTATTTGCCAAGTGCAGGAAGTGTTAGATTACGATTGTCTATTCAAGGTGATTCGAAGGTTTTTTTGGAGCAAGTTATTGATAATCAATTAAAAGCGTTGCCTGAATCAGTGATTCCCTATGTTCGTGCATATGAGGATTTAAGTTTAGGAGAAATTGTTATCAGAGAATTGGAAAATAGAGAAAAAACTATTTCCTTTGCAGAAAGTTGTACAGGGGGGAAACTTTCTACAATGTTTAATGAGAAGCCAGGTTCTTCAAGTTATTTTAAAGGCGGAATAGTAACCTATTCTACTCAAAGTAAGATTGACTTGTTAGGAGTAAACCAAGCGACGATAGATAAATATAGTGTAGTAAGCGAAAAGGTAGCTATAGAAATGGCGACGAAAGCAAAAGAAAGATTTAAATCTGACTATGCGATTGCTACAACTGGTAATGCTGGACCGTCAAAAGGAGACTCTCCTGAGGAAATAGGAACAGTATATATAGGTATAGCAACACCTGAAAAAGTTTTTGCAAAGAAATATCAGTTCGGTCAACCAAGAGAGAAAGTCATAAATAGTGCGGTTTCCAAAGGTTTAGACTTGATATATAATGAAATATTAGAAAAATAACGTAAAAAGTTTTTGTAAAATAATTTTCTTTTTCGTTACTTTGCACCCTGATTTTGAATATTGAAATAAAAGATAAGAAATAATGTCAAGAGTTTGTGAAATTACTGGTAAAAGAGCAATGGTTGGAAACAACGTTTCTCACGCGATGAATAAAACTAAGAGAAAGTTTTCTGTAAACTTAGTTAAAAAACGTTTCTACATTGCTGAAGAAGACAGATGGGTAACATTGAAATTATCAACGTCTGCATTAAAAACAATTAATAAAAAAGGTATTACTGCTGTGTTGAAAGATGCAAAAGTAAAGGGATTAGTAAAATAATCTGAGACCATAAAAAATAGAATACGATGGCAAAGAAAGGTAACAGAATTCAAGTAATCTTAGAGTGTACAGAACATAAAGCATCTGGTTTACCAGGGACTTCAAGATACATCACGACTAAGAATAAGAAGAATACTCCAGATAGATTGGAAATCAAAAAATTCAATCCTATCATGAAGAAAGTAACATTACACAAAGAAATTAAATAATTAGTAGTCATGGCAAAGAAAACCGTAGCAACTTTAAGAACATCTTCTAAAAAGTTGACTAAAGCAATCAAAATGGTTAAATCTCCAAAGACAGGTGCTTACACATTCGTTGAGGCTGTTATGGCTCCTGATTTCGTAGATGATTTCTTAAACAAGAAATAATTTTACCATTATAAAATCTTGAAAAAAGCTGTCCATTCGACAGCTTTTTTTTTATTATATCTATTTTGTTTTTGCACCTATTTTCAGGATGGTAATTATTCTTTATATTTGTGTAAGTTAATAACGTAATTATGGGTTTTTTCAAAAAGCTATTTTCTTCAGAGAAGAAGGAAACTTTAGATAAAGGTTTAGAAAAGTCTAAATCTTCTTTTTTTTCAAAGCTTACTAAAGCAGTTGCAGGTAAGTCAAAAGTTGACGATGATGTACTTGATAATTTAGAAGAGATACTTGTTTCATCTGATGTTGGAGTTAATACAACTTTAAAAGTTATAGAACGTATTGAAGAACGTGTTTCGCGTGATAAATATGTTGGAACAGATGAATTAAATAAAATTCTGAGAGAAGAGATCGCAAGTTTGTTATCTGAAACAAAATCAGGTGAATCTACAGAGTTTGAAGTACCTAAAGATAAAAAGCCTTATGTTTTAATGGTGGTGGGTGTAAATGGTGTTGGTAAAACAACTACCATTGGAAAACTTGCTTACCAATTTAAAAAGGCTGGTTTAAAGGTTGTTCTTGGAGCAGCTGATACGTTTAGAGCAGCGGCAATTGATCAGTTACAAGTTTGGGCAGATAGAGTTGATGTTCCGATTGTTAAACAACAAATGGGAAGTGATCCTGCTTCTGTTGCATTTGATACGTTACAATCAGCAGTTAATCAAGGGGCCGATGTTGTAATTATTGATACAGCTGGGCGTTTACACAATAAGGTAAACTTGATGAACGAGTTGACAAAAGTTAAACGTGTAATGCAGAAAGTTGTTGGTGATGCGCCACACGATGTAATGTTAGTTTTAGATGGATCTACAGGACAAAATGCTTTTGAACAAGCAAAACAATTTACTGCTGCAACAGAGGTAACTTCATTAGCAGTAACTAAATTAGATGGAACAGCAAAAGGTGGTGTTGTAATCGGTATTTCTGATCAATTTCAAATTCCAGTAAAATATATTGGGGTTGGAGAAGGTATTGAAGATTTACAAGTGTTCAATAAATATGAGTTTGTTGATTCATTTTTTAAATAATAGATATGCGTAAGATATTATTTAGTGTTATTTTTAGTACATTACTATTATTAGTTGGATGTGGTAAAGAGATCAAACAGGCTGACTTAGTATTGGTAAATGGTTACTGGGAAATTGAGAAAGCGAAATTACCAGATGGTGCTGAGAAAGATTATACCGTGAATGGAACGATCGATTACTTTGAGGTTGATAGTTTAGGAGTTGGATTTCGTCAAAAGGTAATGCCTCAGTTTAATGGTGAGTTTTTGACAAATGATGTTCCTGAGCAATTGGTCATTTTAAATGAAGAAGGGAAAACACTATTTTCATATAAGACTGATTTTTCTGAGTGGAAAGAAGAATTAGTTAAATTAAGTGAGAAAGAATTAGTGGTTAAAAATGAGAATAATATCATTTACTATTATAAGAAAGCTGATCCGGTAAGTGTAAAAAAATAATTATCGTGAAAAAATTTGAAGCGCAGAAGCGACTTAGAGAAGAAAGTAGTATTCAAGATATTCTGAAGATAATAATCAAAGAGAATAAGTTGGATTATGGTATCAATTCTCTTGATGTTCGCGAAGCTTGGCGTAATTTATTAGGGCCTGGTATTGCGAATTATACTTTAGATATTATTTTGAAACGGGATGTATTATATGTGGCTTTATCATCACCTATAGTTCGTGAGGAATTGACTTATGGTAAGAGTAAGATAATCAAAATGATTAATGAAGAATTAAGGCGAGAGGTGATAAGTGATATTGTTTTTCGATAACTTTATTAGTTATGTAGTCATAAATAGAAAATCTGTAATCATTATATTAATGGTTACAGATTTTTTTTGAAAAACAAAGAAGACTTTTTTGTCTTTTATGTTTAGATTTTCATATATTTGTATTGTAAAAGTAATTTAGATGTTTTCAAAAGCTTGTGAGTATGCTATACGATCTGTGATATTTATCACAGTTTCATCTATGAAAGCTGAACGCGTCGGCTTTAAAGAGATAGCAAAGGAAATTGATGCTCCTGAAGCATTTACGGCAAAGATCTTGCAGAAGTTATCAAAGAGCGGAATCATAGATTCAGTCAAAGGAGTTGGTGGAGGATTTGAAATCCCCGTTTATCGTTTAGATCAAATTAAATTATGTGAAGTCGTTAACGTAATTGATGGGGATGCTATTTATAAAGGCTGTGGTTTAGGTTTGGCAGAGTGTTCTGAAGTTCACCCTTGTCCTGTTCATGAGAAATTTAAATTAATTCGTGAAGGGTTACGAAAAATGCTCGAAACAACAACATTGAAAGAGTTAGCTAAAGGTACCAAGTCAGGCGACACTTTTTTGAAAGTATAGGTAAGTGAAAGGGAATTAGTTCCCTTTCTTTTAAAAACAATAAAGGATAAAATAGTCTTCTATTATTTATTATGGAAAAAGGTCAAAAAAAATTATGGATAGCATTTGCGATAGTTATGTTATTCTCATTTGGAGTATTGGGGTATTTTGGTATTGAAATTTATCAAGAAGCACCACCTGTTCCAAAAGAAGTTGTTACCACAGAAGGTAAGGTTGTTTTGTCTGAGAGTGATATAAAAGACGGGCAGAATGTTTGGCAGAGTATAGGAGGGCAAGAGCTTGGATCAGTTTGGGGGCACGGTGCCTACGTTGCTCCAGATTGGACAGCTGATTATTTACACAGAGAAGCGGTATTTCTTTTAGATTACTATGCTAATCAAAAATATCAAGTTGCTTTTGATAAACTTGGTATTGAGGAACAAGCTGGTGTAAAGGCAAAATTACAAAGTACGATTCGCGTTAATACGTTCGATAAAAATACTGCTAAGCTTACTATATCAACAGAGCGTGATTTAGCTCGTATATATTTGGCTGAATACTACAAGAAGTTATTTACTGATGATCCTGAGTTTGCACAATTACGTAAAAATTATGCTATACCAAACAATACGTTAACTGACGAAGTGCGATTGAAAAAGATGAGTGCGTTCTTTTTCTGGGCTACTTGGGCTACAGTAACGAATAGACCAGGTAGTGATGTTAGTTATACGCATAATTGGCCAGCAGAAGAGTTAGTGGGGAATAAAGCGACCACACCTTTATTAGCATGGTCAGGAGTAAGTATAATTCTATTAATCTTCTTTGTGGGTGTATTGATTTATTATCATGTAGCTTCTAAAAAAGAAGATGAAGAATTGCGTCCAGAGAAAGATCCAATGTCTAATGGTACTACAACAAGAAGTATGACTATGCTTAAAAAATATTTCTGGGTAGTTTGCCTTTTAATGATTTTACAAGTAATACTTGGTATTGTAACGGCTCATTATGGAGTAGAAGGACAAGGTTTTTATGGTATTCCATTAGATCAAATATTACCTTACTCTGTAACAAGAACGTGGCATACACAATTAGCTATCTTTTGGATTGCAACAGCTTGGTTAGGAACAGGATTATATATCGCTCCAGCAGTTGGAGGAAAAGATCCTAAATTCCAAGTATTGGGAGTTAATTTCTTATTTGTTGCTTTACTGATAATTGTTCTTGGATCAATGTTCGGACAATGGCTTGGTGTAATGCAGAAGTTAAATTTAGTACAGAACTTCTGGTTTGGACATCAAGGATATGAATACGTTGATTTGGGACGTTTTTGGCAGATATTCTTATTTGCGGGATTGTTTATATGGTTAGCATTAATGATACGTCCTTTGATTCCTGTATTACGAGAAAAAGGGAGTCAGAGAAATCTAATTGTATTATTCCTTATTTCTTGTGGTGCAATAGCCTTGTTTTATGGAGCAGGATTAATGTGGGGAAGACAAACAAATTTAGCTATCGCTGAGTATTGGAGATGGTGGGTAGTGCATTTATGGGTAGAAGGATTCTTTGAAGTATTTGCTACAGTAGTATTAGCCTTCTTATTTGTAAGAATGGGACTAATCAAAACGAAAACAGCTACTCATGGAGCATTATTCTCTACGATCATATTTATGTCTGGAGGGATAATTGGAACATTCCACCATTTATATTTCACAGGAACACCTACAGCTATTATGGCCTTAGGAGCAACGTTTAGTGCATTAGAAGTGGTGCCATTAACGTTGATTGGATATGAGGCATATGAGAATTATAAAATTTCAAAACACAACAGTTGGTTACAAGATTATAAATGGCCTTTATATTTCACAATAGCAGTTGCTTTTTGGAACTTCTTAGGAGCGGGAGTATTTGGCTTTATAATCAATCCACCGATTGCCTTGTATTACGTACAAGGATTAAATACAACACCATTACATGGACATACAGCAATGTTTGGAGTTTATGGAATGTTAGGGATTGGTTTAATGCTATTCGTTTTAAGAAGTATTTATCGGGATGTGAAATGGAATGAAGGATTATTAAAAATAGGATTTTGGGGATTAAACATAGGATTGCTGTTAATGGCTTTATTGAGTTTGTTGCCGATAGGTATTTGGCAAGCGATAGAAAGTATTCAACACGGTATGTGGTATGCAAGGTCAAGTGAATTGATGCAACATCCTTGGATGATTGTTTTAAAATGGATGCGTTCAATAGGTGATATAATTTTCACTGTAGGAATTGTAGCCATCGCAATATTTGTATTTAAGTTAACTTTAAAAAAGAATTGATTATGGAAAATAGAACAATTGGCTCATTCGTAGCAGAGGATTTTAGAACAGCGGCAGTATTTAATAAATATGGAATCGACTTTTGTTGTAAAGGTGGACGTACTTTAGAAGAAGTGTGTGAAAAGAAAAAAATTAGCCAGACAGATTTAGAAGAAGAATTAGACAAATTATTAAATCAAAAAGCTGGTAATAATATAGATTTCCGCGCTTGGCCATTAGATTTACTCGTTGATTACATAGAGAAAACGCATCACCGTTATGTAGAAGAAAAGATTCCTGTATTGTTACAGTTTTTAAATAAACTATGTAAAGTACATGGGGAGAGACATCCGGAGTTGTTTGAAGTAAATAACTTGTTTATTGGTTGTGCAGAAGAATTATCTCAACATTTGAAAAAAGAGGAGTTAGTTTTATTCCCTTTTGTGAAGCAAATGGTGAACGCTACAATCAGCGGACAATCAGTTCAAGCGCCTCATTTTGGAACAGTACAAAACCCTGTGTCAATGATGATGCATGAACACGATGGAGAGGGAGAGCGTTTTAGAAAAATAGCAGCATTAACAAATAACTATACACCGCCAGCAGATGCGTGTAATACGTATAAAGTAACTTATGCAATGCTTAAAGAATTCGAAGAAGATTTGCACAAACATATTCACTTAGAAAACAATATTCTTTTTCCAAGTGCCGTAGCGTTAGAGCAAAAATTCGAATAATGCTTTAATTTATTATCAAAAGTGCTTTATCTTAGTATAAAGCACTTTTTGTTTATAACAACATGAAAACAATCTACTACTTCACTCCAATATTAAACTTTTTTATTGCTGCTCTATTTGGGTTGCTTTTAAGGGCTTTATTTGTTTTTCCGATAAATGGTGTTACATATCTTTATTTATTGCACACGCATTCTCATATAGCCTTATTGGGGTGGTTATACCTATTGGTATATGTTTTGTTTGTTCAAGTGTTTAGTATAAAGAATGAAAAAGAGGAAAAATTTTATACTCGTTTATTTTGGACAACACAGTTAGCAGTCGTTGGAATGATGGTAACATTCCCTTTTCAAGGATATGCTGCTCCCTCAATTGCATTTTCGACATTGCATATCTTATGCTCTTATGCGTTTGTATATCGATTATGGAAAAACAATACCACAAAGACTAATCAAGAAAAGATATTGTTGAAAACGTCGCTTTTTTTCATGCTATTTTCAACGATTGGCGTTTGGTGTTTAGGGCCTGCTGTCGGAATGATGGGCAAGGCGAGTGCATTTTATCAAATATGTATTCAATTCTTTTTGCACTTTCAGTTTGACGGATGGTTTATGACTGCGTTTTTAGCTTTGCTCTTCTCTTTTTTGTTTAAAGAAAGAGAAATAAAGTTGTTCAAGATGTTTTATTGGACTTGGTGTACATCTGTAGTACTTACCTATTCGTTACCATTAAGTTGGTATGTAGAATATTCGTTTTTGCATATTATCAATACGATAGGAGTAATTATCCAATTGGTAGCCTTCGGATTATTAGTAAAGCCTTGTCTTGATTATTGGAAGGATTCAAATAAACAAAAAAAACGACCTCTACAGTTTTTGTTATTATTAGCAGGTGTCTGTTTTTTGCTTAGAATAGTCGTACAGTTTAGTGCAGTTTATGAAGGATTAGCAGAAAGTCTAAAAGGATTGAGAAGTTGGATAGTCGCCTTTATTCATTTGAATATGTTAGGGATATTGACAGGATTTGGATTGTGGTTATTAGTTCAAAGTAAGAGGTTGAAGGTGAATATACTTTCGAAAGTAGGAAGTTATCTACTGGTGATTGCTTTTTTGGGAACAGAAAGCATTTTGTTTTTACAAGGCTATCAGGGGTTGGTGGCAACTGTTTTTATAGACAATACGATGTCTTTAATGTTTTGGATATCTGTGTTATTTCCGATTAGTATAGGGTGTTTATTATTATCATTTATTTTAAAAAATAAGAACTATGAATGAGTTACATATATTATTAATATTACATCTCTTAGGAGCTGCAGTATGGGTAGGGGGTCATATAATATTAAGCGTAATTATCTTGCCTCAAGTATGGAAGCAACGAGTTGTGGATATCCTATTCGACTTTGAAACGAAGTATGAATGGATAGGGATGCCAGCTCTATTTGTTATGATCGTTACAGGGATACGAATGGCTTACTTATACGATGTGAAAATAGGAAGTTGGTTTGCATTTGAAACGCCGATTGAGACGGTAATTTCATTTAAACTGAGTTGTCTATTAGCAATTCTTGTATTAGCCTTGAGTGCACAATTTAAGGTGTTACCTAAGTTGAAAAAGAGCATAAAAGTATTGCCCTTGATGAGCTTTCATATTTTAGCTGTAACAGTGATAAGTATTGCAATGTTAGTATTGGGAAGTTTTGTGAGATTTGGTGGTATACAATAATAAATAGAAAAGGACAGCTGAGATAAAATTCAACTGTCCTTTTTTAGTTTGTAATAGATTATTTATTTGATGTTGTTTAGTTCTTTTTCTATTTCATTCACTGTAGGTGCGTAATCAATGCCCAAGCCCTCTTGTTGGTATGTTAATTCACCTTTGGTATTAAACACACTGATAATGTTTGAGTGAGAAAAATCAATAGGAGATATCTTTTTATAATTAACAGCTAAAGTAGCCGCAAATTCTCTTGTGTTTTCTTCAGAAGAACGCAAGAATAACCATTGAGAACCATCCATTTGATTTTCTTTAGCAAAATCTTTCAATCGTTCGGGTGTATCAACAGTAGGGTCAATACTTACTAAGACATATTTTACTTTATCAGTGTTTTTAGATTTTACTCTTTGTTCAATATTTCTCATATCGGCTACAAGGCGAGGGCAAGCAGCTTTACAAGAAGTATAGATCATGACCATAACTAATACATTTCCATTTAAATCTTTTAATTCAATGTCGTTACCATCTTGTGTAGTCCACGTAGAGGGCAAGTTATAGATAGACATATCAGAGATTTTGCTGGGAGCCTGAGCATCCGCGGAAAGCGTTTCTGAATTAGCTTGAGCTTCTGTCTGTTTTTTGTCATTGCAACTCGTAAGAAGCAATGTAAAACAGAGTATTGTGGTAGTTAAAATTGTTTTCATAATTTCTTTTTTATAGATCTTTAGCACATCTAAAGCCTAAGTTTTTTGTAGTGAAGTTTGCTTTTAAGCTACCCCTAAAACCATATCGCATAAAAGCGGCATAATCCATTAAATCGGAGGCATTAATTGAAGCACTTCCGCAAAATAGGTTCTCGTCATTTCCTTTATCTTTTCGACTTTCTCCTGATAAGAAAATAGAATTGAAATCACTTACCCATTCCCAAACAAGGCCATGCATA
Organism: Myroides phaeus; assembly: GCF_009799805.1. NCBI lineage: Bacteria > Pseudomonadati > Bacteroidota > Flavobacteriia > Flavobacteriales > Flavobacteriaceae > Myroides > Myroides phaeus. The sequence goes on along the minus strand of NZ_CP047050.1, from coordinate 321,001 downwards.
TCGTAAACGCCCCAATAATTTTTGAATGTGCTACCGACCGGATTATTATATGTTTTGGGTGTTTCGTACCAAGAGAGAATGTATTTATTATAATCTTCTTTTTCCCTGGCATCCATATTTTTTGCATCAGCCATTGCTACATATTCCCACTCATCCATAGTAGGTAATCTTTTAGTTTGTAGCTCACAGTATTTTTTGGCAGCAAACCACGATATGTTTGTGACAGGAGCATTTGGCTTGAGGTCACCGTAATCTAAATCACCGTTCCAATGAGATAGGTAACTTTTGTTAGCAAATATTCCTTTGATAGCAGACCTTTGATAGTCTGGGTTTTCTTTTAAGAATATTAAAAACTGTTCATTTGTCACTGGATATTGGTCAATAAGAAAAGTTTCTACTTTCACGAAGCCTTCTTCTATACTACCATAAAGTGGAACGTAGGTTCCACTTTTGATAGTAAGCATCTGCGTCTGTTTTTGAGCAAACGTTGTTATCATTGAAAGTAAAGCTAAAACAACAGCGATGCATTTTGATTTATCAAGAAAAAACATTTTATCTATTTTGTTTTACCATTTGAGGAGTTACCACTTTTTTGTTGTTTCCCCAACTATTATATACATACGTAAGTACATCAGAAATCTCTTGGTCAGATAAGTGTTGGCTCGTCATGATAGAGTTGTACTTAACGTTGTTTACTGTAATTTCGCCTTGTTGACCATTAATAACGGTTTTAATAGCTCTATTAACATCCGCATTTAGGTAATCAGATTTAGCAAGAGGAGGGAAGATTCCTTCGATTCCTTGTCCTTCAGACTGGTGACATGCGAAGCAAGTTCTTGTAAATATATTTTTACCATCAGTCATTTGTTGCGCTAAAGTTTTGTCAACGATTACCTCTTTTTTAGCTTCATTTTTAGGCATTGTTTGGATAGTACCACCTTCAGGCAAGTAAATTCCCTCTCTAATTTTTCCAGCGAATACTTTTTCATTTTCATTTCCTTCTACTTTAAGCATACCTAAAGCCCCTTTGTTGAATGCTCTGAAGATTGAGTGATCCACTAAAACTAACGTACCAGGTACGTTCACTTTCATTTCTACAATCGCCGCACCACCTGCAGGAATTAGTGTGGTTTGTACATTTTCGTTGATTAAATCACCACCTTCTACATGAACTTTATCAAATATTTCTCCAATTACGTGAAACGAACTTACTAAGTTAGGCCCACCATTTCCTACGAAAAGACGTACAGTTTCTCCTACTTTTGCAGTAATTGCATTATCATTTACTAAGGCATTTACGCTACCATTAAACACGACATAGTCAGGTTGCTCTTTTAGCGCTTTATTCATGTCAAAAGGTTGTACACCTTTTTCTCCATAATTTCCTTTTGTATAGAAATCCCCTTGCATCACATAGTATTCCTTGTCTACAGGAGCTAAGCCTCCTTCTGGTTCAACTAAAATCAAACCGTACATACCATTTGCAATATGCATTCCTACAGGCGCAGTAGCACAGTGGTAGACATATAAGCCAGGGTGTAGCGTTTTGAAAGAGAAAGTTACTTCATGTCCAGGAGCAACTAAAGACGAAGCGGCTCCACCACCTGGACCTGTTACAGCATGTAAGTCAATGTTGTGAGGCAATTTGTTGTCTGGGTGATTTTTTAAAGTAAATTCTACTTCATCACCAACGCGAGTTCTAATGAAGCTTCCAGGTACTGTACCACCAAAAGTCCAGTAAACATATTTAACACCATCTACCATTTCACCTTCTTCTTCTAAAATTTCTAAGTTTACTTTTAACTTAGTTGCCTCTCTGTTTCCTACTGGTTTTGGAACCATAGGGGGAGCAGTTAATTCTGCTTCCATTTCTCCTTTTACAACAATTTTTTCAGCAATATCAGGAGTCATTTTTGTGGCTTTAGCTTCTTTATTTTGACAGCTATTCATTGCTAATAAACCTAGAGCTAATAGTAATACCCCAAGTTTGTTCTTCATTGATTGTACTCTTGTATTCATAGTTAGATTATTTTTATTTTTTGATATATCAAATATAGAAGACAACTTTGTCTTTTATTATGATAAAAGTCAGTTTTGAGTTTTATTTTACTTAAAATAAAAGTTCTTTTAAAAATGTAAGTATTTGTTATTTTGATAGATGTATTGTTTTTGTTGTTTGTTTGGAGATCTGTGGAGTAGCTGGGTATTTGTGCTGTATAAGGTATTTACTTGTGTAAATAATGAAGGGAAGTTGATTAGTCTAGTGGCAGAATGCTGGCAGTATCCTGGCACTATTGTTCGAGAAATAGGCTGTTTTTCGGGGTAAAGTGCCGGAAAAGTGCCAGTATTCTGCAAGAAAGTGCCAGAGACGATAGTAGCTTTATTTAAAATAATGGTAGGTAAGGCCTAATAATAATTATAAATAAAGTACCTCGTGAAAAAGAGATTATAAAGAGGTTTTTTTTATGTTGTAAAAAAGAGAAAGTATATAAGGATTTAGCTCATATGTTTTACAGACAAGTAGATAGTAGCGAATAGAAAAAATAGAAGAATATTTACAAATTAAAATTATGGTCAATCTGTTTTAAGATAATCTCCGCTAAAAGCTTTTTAGCACGCATTATTTTGACTTTAACATTGTTAAGTGGTTCGTTTAGGACTTCAGAGATTTCGTTGTAAGAAAGCTCTTGAAAGAAGCGCAGTTCAATTACTTCTTGATAGTGTGGTTTTAAAAGCTTAATGTAGTTCTTAAAAATAGCTAAGTTCTGTTCCTTTATTAATTTGTCTTCTATATTTGAAGTGTCGTCAACAATGTTGCTGAATTCAGAATTGTATTCGTCATTAAGATCAACAAATGACATATTTTTTCGTTTTCGTATCATATCGATATGAACATTTTTCGCGATTGAAATAAGCCAAGTGTTAAATGCAAATTCAGGTTTATAACTATTTATACTTGAAAATGCTTTAGAGAAAGTCTCAATTGTAATATCTTCACTGTCTGCTTCATTAGCGGATCTTTTAAGGATATAATTATAGACTTCAGACCAATAGAAATTTAGTAAGAAAGTGAAGGCTGTTTGATCACCTTTTTGTGCTGCTTCGATATTTTGTGGTACTAAGTCTTTCAAATCTTTTTTCTTGATATAAAGTGTGTAACACTATAGTAAGTAGACATAAAAATATGAATTATTTCTAATATTGGAAGTGTCCACAGTAGATCTTTGTTTGCAAAAAGTTTAAAAAGCTTTGCATTGTATATATATATTAGGATATATCTAAAAATAAAAAGTCCTACTACTATTTCTATTTGATGTAAAAAAGAAACTAATACAGCAAACGATATAAAGAATAATACACGACAAAAGTTGAAGAATCTAACTTTTATATTATTTATCGTTTTCGAATTTTTAAGTAGTAAATCGTTGTTTTTAAGCTGTTTTTTCCAAGTTGAGAATTTATTGTCACTTTCAGTGATTACAAAACTATCGGGATGTATTGCAGCAGCTGTATTTCTACTTGTACCGATTTGATTTATAAAAGCATATTCGTCTCCAAAAGGTGTTTTCATATGCTCAATAAAACCATTTACTTTAAAGAATAACTCTTTGTTATAAGCTTGATTTTGTGCGTTACCGTGAAAAGGTTTACCCAAAGCGGCCCAAGAAAATAAGTTTATAGATTTAAACATATTTTGATAGCGCATTAGTTTGTTCAGAAAAGACTTTTTCTTTTTTAATATGCTTGTATGTCCAATTACAACTTTCTTTTTGGTAGAGAAGTTACTTGTTAAGCTTGCCAACCAATTTAGGTTTGCTGGCATTACAGTAGGATCGACAAAAACATAACGATCATAAGATGTTACTTTTATTCCTAAAGTTAATGCGTATTTTTTGTTGCCCCAGAAAGCCTCATTATTAGCTACATTAACTAATTTGGCATTAGGAAATTGTCTTTCAAACGATTCAAGTATATCTAAGCTGTTATCTTCTGAAGCATTATTTACTAAGATAATTTCAAATTGTGGGTAATTTTGATTGATTAAAGAAGTTAAGAAAGTTGTAAGTTTTTCTTCTTGATCTTTAATGTAAACAATAACAGATACAGGTTCGTAATCAATTGATTTTTTGTTAGAAGTTTGAGACGTAAATGCCAAACGACTATAAACAATAACATATTGTAAAAATTCAATTATTAAGACTGCAATAAATAGGTAAAATAATATTGTTAGCATAGTAAAATCCCTTCAAAATAGAGGTATGCAAATGTACAATTTTCTATAAGAATTAAATAAGTTTTTTAAAAGATGTTAACCTCTGCTGATATGCTGATGTTGAATACTTTTTTTACTTCATTTTGAACGGTTTGTGAAAGCTTTTTTATTTGTTCACCAGTCGCTTTTCCGTAATTAACCAAAACCAGAGCTTGTAGGTTATGTACACCAGCATCACCAATGCGATAACCTTTGAACCCCACTTTTTCAATTAACCATCCAGCAGGTATTTTAACTTCAGCATCATTCAAAATATAATGAGGCATTGTAGGGTAAATACTGTGAAGGTGATTAAATGTTTCAGTTGATACTATTGGGTTTTTAAAAAAGCTTCCGCTATTTCCTATTTCTTTAGGGTCAGGTAATTTACTTTGTCTAATGCGAATGACAGCTTTGCTTATGTCTTGGATAGTTGGTACTGTAATACTTTCTAAATCTAACTCTTTTTGAATAGCGCCGTATTCCACTTTTAAATTGTGGTTGTTTTTCGTCAATTTGAATGTTACAGACGTGATAATATATTGGTCTTTTAGATTATTTTTAAAAATACTTTCTCTATAAGCGAATTCACAATCTTTATTGGAAAACTCTTCTATAGCTAACGTTTTTACGTTTAAAGCTTTACAACTATGTAGGGTGTCCTTAACTTCAACTCCATAAGCACCAATGTTTTGAATAGGAGTAGTACCAACATTACCAGGAATTAAGGAAAGATTTTCAATTCCTCCAAAGTCGTGTGCTAAAGTCCATAAGACAAATTCGTGCCAGTTTTCACCAGCTTGAGCCTCTACAAGTACATAATCTTCGTTGTTTTCAACTACCTCAATCCCTTTTAAGTTCAACTTAACAACTATTTTGTTTACATCAGTAGTCAGTAACATATTACTACCTCCGCCTAAAATAAATAGCTTTTGACTATCATTAGCCTTCACTATTTCTTTCAAGTCGGTTAGGTTATTAACTTCAACGAAGTATTTTGCTTTTACGTCTAAACCAAAAGTGTTATAGGGTTTTAATGATATGTTTTCAAGGATTTTCATGAGGTAATTGGTTTAATTTATTCTTCGTTTTGTTGTATTTTGAAAATTTCAAAATCTTGATGTATACTGTTCAGTAAGCTTTCAGTTCTTTCTACGTGAGTATCTGAAATGAACAGTTGTCCAAAAGTGTCTAAATTTACTAATTCTAATATCTTTCGCACTCTATTTTCGTCTAATTTATCGAAAATATCATCAAAAAGAAGAATAGGAGCAACTCCCCTGTATTCTTTTAAAAAGTCAAATTGTGCTAATTTTAAAGCAATCAAGAATGATTTCTGTTGTCCTTGAGAACCAAATTTCTTTATAGGATGACCTTTTAGTTCAAATGACAAGTCGTCTTTATGTATTCCAACTGATGTGTATTGTAAAATTCTATCTTTAGCTAAAAACTCGTTGAATAGCTCCATCATAGACATATTGTCTAATTGTGTTTCGTAAGAAAGAGTAACTTCATCTTTATCCTCAGTAATTAACTTGTGATAACGGTTAAAAATAGGAGTAAATTGAGTAATAAACTCTTTTCTTTTAATGTGAATAGGATGAGCTAATTCAGCTATTTGTTCGTTGTAAACTTCAAGCGTTTCTCTGTCAAAATATTGATTCTGAGCAAAGCTTTTTAACAGTGCATTTCGCTGAGTAATGAGTTTTTGATATTGTATCAAGTATTGCAAATAGGTATTATCCATTTGTGAGATAACACTATCGATAAACTTTCGGCGTGTTTCACTTCCTTCCGTAATTAAATCACTATCAGAAGGAGAAATAATAACCAATGGAATAAAGCCAAAATGGTCAGAAAAGCGTTCGTAGTTTTTACTGTTTCTTTTAAGAATTTTCTTTTGCCCTTTTTTTAAACTACAAACAATATGTTCGTCTTTATCGTCTTTGACAAAAGTTCCATCAATAACAAAAAAGTCTTCATTGTGTCTGATATTTTGTAAGGCAATTGGGTTGAAATAACTCTTCCCGTATGCCATATAATATATCGCGTCCAATATATTAGTTTTCCCCACGCCATTTAAGCCAACAAAACAGTTGATTCGTTGATTAAAAGTGAAGGTTTTGTCACTAATATTTTTAAAATTTAAGAGGTTTAATTTTTTTAAATACACGTAGTTATTAGGTTTTTTAACGTTTTCAAGAGTGCTTTATGAAATTTCGGTGCAAATTATCAAAAATATAAATAGAAAGCACTTTTATATTACAATAAAAATCCTATTTTTGCGACTCATTAAACTTTGTATACATGGCAACTTATAATAAAAGAGGTTATAAAGCTCCTAAACCAGAACAAGAACAAGAAGCTAATGAGTTCGATCAATATAACAATGTAGATACTGCAAATAGTACTACGGCTGAAGTATTTAACACTTTAGACGAGCGTGCTAATAAAGTTGAAAATTGGGCAGTACGTAATCAAAAAGCAATTTTTGGTATTGTTGGTGCAATTGCATTAGCAACTATGGGATATATTGGATATGATAAATTTGTTGTTGAGCCTAAAAATGACGATGCTGCAAATGAAATGTTCCAAGCTCAGTCATACTACAACAATGCTTTAATGAATACGGAAGAGAGAGAGTCTATGTTTAATCTTGCCTTAGAAGGTGGAGAAGGGAAATTAGGATTCTTAGGTATTATTGAAAACTATAAAGGTACTGAGTCTGCAAATTTAGCACATTACTATGCTGGTACTTCTTATTTGAACAAAGGAGAATATCAAAAAGCAATTGAGCATTTAGAGAAATTTAAAAGTAAAGACCAATTATTAGGTGCTTTAGCTTTAGGTGCTATTGGTGATGCTTTTTCTGAATTAGGACAAAAAGAAGATGCTTTTGATTATTACAAAAAAGCAGCAGCTTCACAAAAGAATGATTTTACTGTTCCAAGATTTTTAAATAAGGCTGGATTAGTAGCTTTAGAATTAGGAAAAAAAGAAGAAGCAGTAAAGATTTTCACTGATATTAAAAACAACTATCAAGGTTCAGCTGAAGCAAATGGAGTTGAAGCTTTGATTGGATTAGCACAATAAAATGGCAACAGCAAATAAAAACTTATCTGAGTATAATAAAGCTACTTTACCAAATGCAAAGGATTTTAAAGTAGGTATCGTTGTATCAGAATGGAATGATGAAATTACAAACGGATTATACAAAGGAGCAGAAGCGGCATTATTAGATTGCGGAATGCTTCAAGAAAGTATAGTTCGTTGGAATGTGCCAGGAAGTTTTGAGTTGATTTTCGGAGCAAAGAAAATGATTGAAGTGGATGACGAACTTGACGCAGTTATCGTAATGGGATGCGTTATTAAAGGGGAAACAATGCACTTTGAATTTGTTTGTGAAGGAGTTACTCAAGGAATTAAAGATTTGAATTTGATTTCTGCAATTCCAGTTATTTTCTGTGTTCTTACAGATAATAAAATTGAACAATCATTAGCAAGAAGCGGTGGTGAGCATGGTAATAAAGGTACCGAAGCTGCCGTTGCTGCATTGAAAATGATTGAATTGAATAGAAGATAAATAGAAGTACTATCTATTGAAAATAAAAAAAAACCTGTAAAAGAAATTTTACAGGTTTTTTTATTTTAGAATAAATTACAATTGAGAAATAGTAAAGGCGATTATATTTCTTTAAATTTGTTTTTCGGATAAAATATTTCGTAATAAACACTAAAAAAGCTTAAGCAAATAAATGTCAGATATAATTCGTTTACTGCCGGACCATGTAGCGAATCAGATCGCCGCAGGAGAAGTTGTTCAACGACCAGCTTCTGTTGTGAAAGAACTGATTGAGAATGCAGTTGATGCTGGTGCGACAGAAATTAAATTAATTTTAAAGGAGGCAGGAAAAACCTTAATACAGGTTATAGATAATGGAAAAGGAATGAGTGATGTAGATGCAAGAATGGCGTTTGAACGACATGCTACATCAAAGATTTCTAAAGCAGAGGACTTGTTTGCATTGAGTACTAAAGGATTTAGAGGGGAGGCATTGGCTTCAATTGCCGCTATTGCTCATGTTGAACTAAAAACTCGTTTACATTCAGCTGAGTTAGGTACACATCTTGTCATAGAAGGAACTAAACTTATCAGTCAAGAGGTAGCGGTTGTCCCTTGTGGTACGTCATTTTCAGTAAAGAATTTATTTTTTAATATACCAGCACGTCGTAATTTTCTTAAATCAGATAATGTAGAGTTAAGAAATATTATAGACGAGTTTGAACGTATAGTATTAGTTCATAATAACATTCATTTTTCGTTGATTCACAACGGAAGTGAGGTCTTTAATTTAGTTCCTACAAATTTAAGACAACGAATTGTAAGTGTTTTCGGAGTAAGAACTAATGAAAAGTTAGTTCCTATTAACGAAACCACAGAGATCGTTGAAGTGACTGGGTTCGTTGGAAAACCTGAATTTGCAAAGAAGAGTAGGGGCGAACAGTTTTTCTTTGTAAATGATCGTTTTGTAAAAAGTGGTTATTTACACCACGCTATTTTGGCAGCCTATGAAGGGTTGTTGAAAGAGGGTACACACCCAAGCTATTTTATTTACTTTAATGTTCCACCTGATTCAATAGATATTAATATTCATCCTACAAAAACAGAAGTTAAGTTTGATGATGAACAAGCTTTGTATAGTATATTAAGATCAATAATAAAACACAGTTTGGGACAGTTTAATGTCGCTCCTTTGTTAGATTTTCAAAGAGATTCAACGTTGGATACTCCGTATGATTATGAAGGGACAGAGGCAACAACTCCAACAATAGAGGTTGATAGAAACTTCAACCCTTTTCATAGAGAAATTGCTAATGAAACAGATAGGTTTGAATATAATCCTTTTGAGCATAGTGCAGAAGGATTTATTAAGTCAAATATCAGTAATATAGAGTCAAGTCCTTTTATAGATTCGATTGAAAGCAAAGGAAATTTATCAGAAGCTAATTATTTAGAAAGTCTTGAAGGATCTAAAAATATAGTAGAGCACGAACGATTTATTGATGTAATTGAAAGTAAAGGTAATGATGATGCTTTTTCAAGTAATGTGGAAGATAATTTTGATGATGGTTTTGTAATTGCATCAAAAGGTAATGATAGTTTTGAATATGAATCTAAGTTTAGTAAAGGATCATCAGCATCGAATTTTACTAAGAGAGACAATAATACACTGTCGTCTAAAAGTAATATAGCTGGATGGGAAAGTATGTATGAGGGCTTAAAGTCTTCTGCAAACGACTTAGATGTTTCCAATATAAAATTAGAAAGTGATTTTGTTACAGGAAATTTATTTGAAAATAGTAAAGACGAAAACAGTGGTGTTAAACGTTTTCAAATAAATAGAAAATATATTGTAAGTCCAATAAAGTCAGGTATGGTTGTAATAGACCAAGGAAGGGCGCATCAGCGTATTTTGTATGAAAAGTTTATGGAAAATATTAGAGTGCAACAAGCGTCATCGCAACAGTTGTTATTTCCTTTGACTTTGTACTATGCACCTTTTGAAATTGAGATGTTACGAGAGTTACAACCTTTATTGAAACAAACGGGGTTTGGTTTTGAGAATATTGCCCAAGAGTTTGTGGTTATATCTGGATTACCAGTCAATGTTGCAGAAAGTGAAGCATCAATTGTATTAGAAGATTTAATTGCAGATTTTCAAGATGGTGTTCCTCCTACAACTTTAGGACAAAGTGATCGTATTGCAAAATCTTTGGCACATAGTTTGGCAGTTAAAAATGGTACAGTGTTAAATGAGGAAGAACAAGAAGAAATTGTAAATTCATTATTTGCTTGTAAAGAACCTAATATTTCACCTTTTATGAAGCCTACTTTTATTACAATGAAGGTAGAAGATATAGAAAAAAAATTCGCATTATGATGAGAATAACAGAGACAGTAAAACATTTAATTATAGTTAATATAATCTTTTTTGTAGCAAGTTTTTTAGTGCCTGCTATGCAAGGATTATTTGCTATGTATTTCGTAGAAAACCCTAATTTTTATCTTTGGCAACCTTTAACGCATATGTTTATGCACGGGGGAATGATGCATATTTTTTTCAATATGTTTGCTTTGTTCTCTTTTGGTAGTACGTTGGAGGCAATGTGGGGAGGAAAGAAGTTTTTAATATTTTACTTGCTTTGTGGTTTTGGAGCAGCAATATTGCATAATGGGGTTAATTATATAACAATACAATCAGCTATGTCAACTTTGGTTGATAGTGGTTTTAATAAAGGTGATATATTAAGCTTACTAAGTGAAGGAAAGTACGATTTAAGATGGGGAGGAATTTTAGGAGAAGGACAATTAATGAATTTTTTATCTGCATTTAATACTCCTGTAGTGGGAGCTTCTGGAGCGATATATGGTTTACTTGTAGCATTTGCCTTTATGTTTCCAAATGCAGAGTTAATGATGATGTTTGTACCAGTTCCTGTAAAAGCAAAATATTTTGTACCTGGTATTTTATTGTTAGACTTATATGGAGGTGTAAGTGGTGGATTTAGTCTATTTGGTGGAGGTTCTGGTATTGCGCATTTCGCTCATATTGGAGGAGCATTGATGGGCTTTATTTTAATGTATTATTGGAAGAAAAGACAATTTAGACAAAATCGTTGGGATTTATAATGAATAAAATATTTAAAGATTTAGTCAGTAATTATAAGAATGGTGGTGTTGTACAGAAACTTATATTCTGGAATATAGGTATTTCTGTGTTTATGTTTGTACTCGAATTTTTGTTTTCATCACTGTATAATATAGTGTTTCCATGGCTTGTTTTGTCTGGTAATTTGTCCTTTTCTGTTTTAAAACCGTGGACATTGCTTACTTATGCTTTTGTACACGCAGGAGTAATTCATTTGCTGTTTAATCTGATTGTTTTATTTTTCGTAGGACAATTATTTAATACATATTTTACAAGTAAGCAGTTTTTAACTGTTTATTTATTAGGAGCTGTTTTTGGAGGACTATTTTTTGTAATTGGTTCACAGTTTTTAAATACTGGTAGTGTTTTAGTAGGAGCTTCTGCTGCTGTAATGGCACCATTAATTGGTTTAGCTGTATTTTCACCAAGAATGAATGTTAGATTGGCTCTGATTGGGAATGTACAATTGTGGCATATAGCTTTGTTTATCATTGTACTTGATGTGATTCAGTTGTCTACTTCAAATGTAGGTGGACATTTAGCACACTTAGGTGGGGCGGTATTAGGAGTGTTGTATATTAAGTTATTGCAAAGAGGGTTTGATTTAAGTATTATATTTGATAGGATTGCTAATTTGTTCAAACAAAAAAAAGGCACTAATTTTAGAAAAGTTTATGTCAATAAAGAACAAAAGAAAAGTAAGAACTCTTTTCCTGAAAAGGGGAGTAAACAAGAGAAAATAGATTTGATATTAGATAAAATTAGTAAGTCAGGATATGAAAGTTTAACTAAAGAAGAAAAAGACTTTTTATTTAGAGCTGGAAAATAACAGATTATGAAGGATCTTTCGTGGTTTAATAAAGTAGTTTATGGTGGAAATATACTGGTGGCAATTTTGTCTCTGGTAGGTTATTTTTTGCCTTTTTTGGCACCAAAACTATTTCCATTGCTATCTGTTTTTACGTTGATTCTACCTTTGTTTTTAATAATCAATTTGGTTTTTCTATTCTATTGGTTGATCCAAATGAAGCGCCAGATTTGGTTGTCAGTAATGATTTTAATTTTGGGGATAACTTTTATAACAAAGTTTTATAAGTTTTCCGGAAGAAATGAAGTTGTTACAAAAGAGGAGTTTACATTAATGAGTTATAATGTAAGGTTGTTTAATCTTTTTGATTGGATTCCTGGAGTTGATGTATCATCAAAGATAAAAGAGTTTGTTGATTTACACGATCCTGATGTATTGTGTTTTCAGGAGTTTTCTAAGAATACTAATCTTAGATTTAAGCAATATCCATATAAGTTTATTACATCACATGGTAATAAGATAAAGACAGGGCAAGCTATCTATTCAAAATACAGGATAATAGATAAGGGAGAAATAAATCTTCCGAGTTCTAATAACAATGTTGTGTTTGCTGATATTTTGAAAGATCAAGATACTATTAGAGTTTACAGTATCCATCTTCAATCGATTAGTATAAGTCCTGATATACATGAAAAGATAGATGAGGCAAAGTCAAAAATGATCATTAATAGAATCGCTAAAGCGTTTAAAGAGCAACAGGTTCAATCTGAATTAGTACGTTCTCATATGAATGATGTGTCAATTCCTAAGATTATTTGTGGAGATATGAATAATAGTGCTTTTTCATATGTATATCGAAATATTAAGGGAGATTTGAACGATGCTTTCGTTGAAGCGGGGAAAGGATTTGGTAAGAGTTACGATTTTTCTTATTATCCTATGCGTATCGATTATGTGTTTGTTGATAAAAGAATTAAAGTTAAGTCGTTTGAAACTTTTGATAAGTTTAAAAACTCGGATCACTTTCCACTAATAACGAGATTAGAGATTAAAAAAGTTGAAGAGAAATAATCATATAAAAAAAGACGCTTTATATAAAGCGTCTTTTTTTATATGATTAAATTAAATCTAATACTCTTTCTAAAGCAATTCCTCTTGAACCTTTAATCAAGAAAAGTTTGTCTTGAAAACTTATTTTATTTTCATTTATAAACGCTTTGAATTTGTCAAAAGTTTCAAAGAATTTTATATTTTGATTTTTAATTGTGTTAGAAGTCTTGTAGAATTCAGTTCCAATAAAGTAAATAGTGTTTGTAGAATCTTCTGAAAAGCGTGCTACAATAGATTTATGCTCTTTGTTACTTTCTTTTCCTAATTCTCTCATATCTCCCAATACATAGACTTTCTCTCTTTTATCATCTAATAGTGCAAAGTTTTCTAAGACAGCCTCCATACTACTTGGATTAGCATTATATGCATCAAGTAAAATGCTATTTGTATTTTTAGTAATCCATTGCGAGCGATTATTGGTAGGATTGTAATTACAAATTGCTTCTTTAATTTCTTCTGTAGGTACATTAAAGAATTTACCAATTGAAATTGCAGCTGCTATATTAGTAGTATTGTATATTCCTGTTAGATTAGAGTTAAAAGTTGTGTTCTCAAATACCACAGTTGCATTTGGTTGTGCATTATAACCTTGAATAGTTACATCAGCTGTTTCTTCAATCCCAAATGTATATCTGTTAAATGTAATTGTCTTTGCGTCTTGTGTTGGATCATCAATATTCACAAAAGCGGTTTTATGATGATCTTCTAAATAATCATACATTTCACTTTTAGCTTTAATAACACCTTCAAAACCACCAAAACCTTCTAAATGGGCTTTTCCAAAGTTTGTGATATAGCCAAAGTCAGGATCAGTTATTTCACAAAGTTGAGCTATTTCTTGCTTGTGATTAGCTCCCATTTCAACAATACCAATATCTGTTTCCTCATCGAATGATAATAACGTTAATGGTACTCCAATATGATTATTAAGGTTTCCAATAGTAGCCTTAACATTGTATTTTTGACTTAAAACAGCTGTGATTAATTCCTTTGTAGTTGTTTTTCCATTACTACCAGTTAATGCTAAAACAGGCAAACCTAATTGTTGTCTATGGTATTTTGCTAATTGTTGTAAAGTACCTAAGGCATTAGGAACAGGAAGCATTTTACTTGCATCAGTTACTAATTTTTTATTGTCCATTACAACATAAGCAGCTCCTTTGTTTAAAGCTTCTTGTGCAAATTCATTTGCATCAAAGTTCTCTCCTTTTAAAGCAAAGAAAAGAGAGTTTGGGCGTATGTTTCTTGTATCTGTAGAAACTCCGTCACACTGTAAAAAACATTGGTAAAGTTCTGTTATATCCATGTGTCAAAAGTATAAAAAAAAGCCCTAATTTGAATTAGGGCTTTGTAAAAGAATATTATAAAAAATATTAATTTTTCGTTTTTCGTTTATCAGATTTTGGACCAACTTTAGTCATGATTAATCTAAATCCGATATAATCTGTTGCTTGATCTTCTGCATAGAATCTTCTTGTAGCAGGATCTAACCAATAAGCTCTATCTTTCCAAGAACCACCTTTTATAACTCTTGATTTATTGTCATATAAAGCTGTTTTATCATTTGTTTTAGGCTTGTCTTCAGGAGATCTACCACCTAAACCAGTTTGAACAATTTCGTCGATAACTGCAGGGTCATAAACTTCTTGTGCTATTTGTCCTGGTAAGTTTCTAACTCTTAATTTTCCTGTAGATAGCGTGTCAAATTGTACAGATTGGTCTGTTACAATCTCAAGTTTTCCATCAGGTCCTATTTTGTTTTTGTAATAAACATTTCCTTTGTAGAAGTTGAAGTCAGTATCGTTTTGATCTACTGCAGGATCATAGACGTCTGCAACCCATTCAGCAACGTTACCTGCCATATCATATAAACCAAAATCATTTGGAGGATATGATTTCACAGCATTTGTGATATCTCCATTATCTGTTGACCATCCAGCAATACCTCCGTAATCACCACGTCCTTGTTTAAAGTTCGCATATTTCGTGTTTTGTGGAGCTGGCTTACCTTTCTTTCTTTTTCCAGATTTATCCCAAGGATAAGTTTTACGACCTTTATAGTTATTGTACTCTCGGTTTCCGATTAAACCAATTGCAGCATATTCCCATTCTGCTTCAGTTGGAAGTCTAAACTGAGAAGTGAAAAG
The DNA here is from genome assembly GCF_009799805.1 of Myroides phaeus. NCBI lineage: Bacteria > Pseudomonadati > Bacteroidota > Flavobacteriia > Flavobacteriales > Flavobacteriaceae > Myroides > Myroides phaeus. The sequence continues at coordinate 305,974 of NZ_CP047050.1, read as the reverse complement.
TCCGTAGTTTTGTGTTGCATAAAGGTTTCTATCTCCTTCACCAGCTTTGTTATCTTTACCTCTATAAACAATATCACTATTACCTCCGTATACTTGAGAAGGAGTCATTAAATAAGTGTCTGTACTAAAGTGTGCGTCAGCATATGCTTCAACAATCTTAGCATCTTTCTTTAAGTAACCAGCTTTTTCAAGTGCTAACTCATTAACACGGTCAGTACGCCATTTAGCAAAATCTGTTGCTTGTAACCAAGAAACACCAACTACAGGGTAATTTGCGTATGCTGGGTGTCTTAAATAACTCGTAATTAAAGCTTCATTAAAACCAGAAGCACTTCTCCAAACTGTTGTGTCAGGAAGAGCACTTTTATAAATCTCTTTATAAATTTCATTGTTTTGAGGGAATACAGTACGCAACCAATATAGGTACTCATTGTACATTATATTTGTTGTTTCTGTTTCATCCATATAAAAAGACTGTACGTACATCTGTTTTGGACTATTATTCCAATCAGACATAATATCATCTTGTACTTGCCCCATTGTAAATGTTCCACCTTCAACGGCAACCATCCCATTTGGAGTTTTTTGTTCGTATTTTGTGTTATATTGGAATCCTCCTTTACTATCATTAATTTTCCAACCCGTAGAAGTTGAAACGTTGCTATTTGAATTACCACAACTCGTGATACTTGCAGCAATTAATATACCGCTAAGTACTCGAAAGTTAAAAAGTCTTTTAATTCTCATCTTTATTATAATGGATATGAAATTGTACGCAATTTAGTAATTAACGTTTAATTAGCAATAATATTACCTCTATTATAAATACAAATTATCAGTATTTTGTTATTTTTTATAAATCTATCTACTATATAACGCTCATTTAAATCATCTATTGTATAGATAGATAATATTAGGCAATCAAATTTTGCTAAAAAAATCAACTACAAAGATATAGTAAATATGTACTTATTTTGTATTTGATGTAGTATATAGAGAAATAATTTAAAGGATGTTATTTTAGTTTCAATCGTTTTCTTCTTTAAAATGTAAAGTACAAGTGAAGTTTAGTAATGAATGAGAATATTTGTTATTAATTTTAACATAATGAGATGTTTTTTTATAGGTGTTGTTTGTGGTATATTTTGGTTTTAGGTAAAAAAAATGTATAAAATAGTTTCTATTTAGTTTTTTGATATAATATTTGTATTTCTAATTAGGAAATAGTAATATTGACTTCTCGTTTTAATTGTTAATGTAATTATAAGATTAGTCGGGCTTTTTTCTTTAAGAGAAATTTTAAAAGCATATATTTACCCAACTATAGAGTCAACAATTTTAACGCTCGTTAAAAGAATATTGAATTTAAATAAAAGATAAATGAAAAAAGTAACAGCTTTACTTGTTAGTGTTTTAGTAGGACAATCTTTGTTCGCACAAAAAGAAAATCGCCCTATTACTACGGGAGTACCCTTTTTATTGATAGCAGGAGATGCTCGTTCAGCAGGAATGGGAGATATTGGAGTAGCAACTACTACAGATGCATTTTCTCAACAACACAATGCTGCAAAATATGCGTTTGCTGATCAGAGTCAAGGTTTTGCTGTTAGTTATACACCTTATATGTCAAAAATAACAAGTGATATGTCTTTAGGACAACTTAACTATTACAATAAATATAATGAGAGAAGTGCTATTGGTGCAAGCTTACGTTATTTTGGAATGGGAGAGATTGATATGCGCGAAGACTTGAATGGGGGTGTAGTAACAAAGAAACCTAATGAGTTTGCAATTGATGTTTCTTATTCATTAAAGTTAAGTGAGAATTTCGGTATGGCTGTTACTGGTAGATTTATAAATTCAAATTTAAAAATGCCAGAAGTTGATGGAACAAGTACAAGTGCGAGTTCTTTTGCGGTTGATGTTTCTGGATTCTATGAATCTGATAAAATTGCTTTTTCGAGTTTTGACGGTAAGTGGAGAGCAGGGTTTAACGTACAAAACTTAGGTCCTAAGATAAAATATGATGATCAGCAATTCGGATCATTTTTGCCAGCTAATTTAAAATTAGGGGGTAGTTTTGATTTTATTATTGATCAACAAAATACGATTACTGTTTCTGGAGAATTGAATAAATTGTTAGTTCCAACTCCTCCTAAGTTTAAGAGAAACAACCAAGATGATTACCAAATGGAATTACAGAAGTATGGTGATATGGGATGGTTTAAAGGAGTGTTTAAATCATTTGGTGATGCACCAGGAGGATTTAGTGAAGAAATGAAAGAGATCACTTGGTCTTTAGGAGCTGAGTATTTATTTGATAATAAATTTGCTTTTAGAACAGGATACTTTCACGAGAGTCAAGAAAAAGGGGCAAGACAGTATGCTACTGTGGGTGCAGGATTTAAATATAGCTTAGTATCAATTGACTTAGCATATTTGTTCTCAACATCTAAAATTAATAATCCAATGGAAAATACTTTACGTTTTTCTTTAACTTTTGATATCGGAAATAAAAGATACAAAGGATAAGAAAAAATAAGTATATTTGTATAACTAATCCAAACCACATTAAACCGTGAGTTTGGATTTTTTGTCTCTAATAATGAAATATTATGAAAAAAATTGAAATTGTTACAACCTTTATCGAGTATGATTCAATGGCTGAATTAGCTGTCCAAGATAAAGAGTTAATGGAGAAAGCTATTCAAGTTAGAAAAGAGGCTTATGCACCTTATTCTAAGTTTAGAGTTGGTGCAGCATTATTGTTAGAAGACGGTACAATTGTAGTTGGATCTAATCAAGAAAATGCAGCATTTCCATCTGGCTTATGTGCAGAACGTACTGCGATTTTTTATGCAGGAGCAGTACATCCAGGAAAGAAAATATTAAAAATAGCAATTACAGCTTCGTCTGATTTGAAACTTACCAATAGTCCAATACCTCCTTGTGGTGCTTGTAGACAAAGTATCTTGGAGTATGAAACAAAACAAGAGCAACCTATTGAAATGTATTTTATGGGAGCTGAGGGTAAGGTTTGCTATTCTCCATCTTTGGTTAATATATTACCTTTTCACTTTGAGAAAGATTCAATTTAAAGACAAAGGTCTTAGTAAATTGTTATGTGATTGGGTTTTTATGTAGAAAAGATGTAGTTGTTTTTGTGTCCAATATTATGTTATTAGTAGGTCTCATATTGGAATGATAGACAGATTATTATATATTTTTTAAAATTAGTATTTTAACTTAGGCTTAATATCAATTAAATTAGTAATTTTGACATAAGATTCATATTACTTATAATATGATTTTAAGGCCTTTAAAAAAATTAAACTTGGTCTTTTATTAATTCTTAAAATGGATATACACCCCCAGATTGTTACAATGTTAGTTAATTCCGGCATTGTACACGAAGAAATTTCTGTAGCGAAGTTGTTACTTACGCTATTCCTTGTATTATTAAATGGATTTTTCGTTGCAGCGGAATTTGCAATTGTAAAAGTTCGTACTTCTCAGATTGAAGTACATCAAGAGTTAAACTCAAAAGTTGCTGGTGTAGCTAAGGGCATTGTTGCAAACTTAGACGCTTATTTAGCAGCAACTCAGTTAGGTATTACTTTAGCTTCATTAGGATTAGGTTGGGTAGGAGAAAGCTCTCTAACACCTGTTTTAATGTATTTATTTGAAGTATTTGGACTTACTGGTCCAGAGTGGTATTCTTTTGCTAAAAGTATTTCATTCCCTGTAGCCTTTGCTATAATTACAATTTTACATATCGTATTTGGTGAATTAGCACCAAAATCATTAGCTATTCATTTTCCAACGAAAACTACTTTTACTGTAGCGTTGCCTTTACGTATTTTCTATTTCGTATTCAGACCTATTATTTGGTTGATGAACGGATTAGCTAATGGATTACTTCGTTTGTTTGGTATTACTCCTGTTCACGGGTCTGATATCCACACTGAGGAAGAGTTAAAAATGATTATTACTGAAAGTCAAGAAGGAGGAGCTATTGAAGAAACAGAGCGCCTTTTAATTCAAAATGTATTTGATTTTGACGATCGTCGTGTAAATAATATTCAAACTTTGCGTAAGAATGTTTCTGCTATTGAACTTTCAACTACGGTTAAAGAAGCCATTGATTACGCTATTAATGAAGGATATTCAAGATTTCCGGTATATGAGGATTCTTTAGATGATATTAAAGGTGTTATTTATACGAAGGACTTAATGAAAGCTATGATTAAAGATCAACAAGATATAGACTTAGCTTCTTTAATTCGTGAACCTATCTTTATTTCTGAAAATGCTTTAATTAAAAATGTTCTTAAACAGTTTCAAGCTAAGCACCTTCAGATGGCTATTGCTACTAATGAAGTAGGTGAGTTTACTGGTATTGTAACAATGGAGGATATCTTAGAAGAGCTTGTAGGTGAGATTCAAGATGAGTATGATAATGAAGAACCAATTGTTGAAGCTATAGATGAAGGTGTTTATGTTGTGAATGCACACTATAACCTTTCAGACATCAATAGATTATTACCAATACGTCTTGTTGAAAGTGAACATTATGATACCCTTGCTGGTTTGATTAGTGAAGTTTACCCTGCAGACGAATATAAAGTGAACGATGAAGTTTCTTTAGAAAACTATAATGGTAAAGTCTTGAAAATGTATAGAAACTCAATTGAGAAAATACAATTGTCATTAAAGACTCAAAACGACGAAGAGGATAAAAAAGAAGATTAAGATGTTTGTTATATAAAAAAGGTTAGCTGAATAGCTAACCTTTTTTTATGTCATTTCTCGAGGCTTTAAAGAAAAAGAAATTACCAATGCAATTGTGCTAAAAGTTAGTAGTACAAAAGCGTAGTTGTTTATCCACTGGCTACTCAATAAACCTAAACCAATTAATGAATAATAGAGTAAGCCAAATAGTGCGCCTGCAGTACCTATAGATGATTTGTAGTTTTGTAGTGCTACACTTAATATGTTTGGAATTGCGATACCAAATGAGGCTATGATTAATATGTTTGGTAATAAGAATAGTAAACTATCCTTTAGTAAATACACAAAAAAGGAATTGATGAGTGCTAATAATGTGGACAGTTTAATAAGGGTATTTGTGCTAATTCCTTTCGAAATGCAATACTTGTTAAAGTAGCTTCCAATGAATGTTCCTAAAGCAAGTAATACGCCACTATAACCGTATATTGTTGTATTTAGTCCCGCTTTTTCAAAGATAAAAGGAGCATAAGTAAAGTAGCTAAACAGTAAGACATTAAAGCACATTATAAGCAAAGCAAATTGCCAAATATCTATGCTTCTATACAGCGAAGAGGCTACTTGCATAATCGTTTTAAAAGTAACCTTTGTTTCTCCTTGTTTTGTTTCGGGCAACTTGTTGTAGCTAATGTACAGGAGAATAATAGCTAATAATGCTAACGCAGAAAAGATACCTACATATCCTAAAAATGATGCAATTAAACCTCCTAAAAACAATCCAATCACAGGACTAATCGAAAGGGCTATACCCATTATTGAAAACACTTTGTTTAATTCTTGACCACTGTATGAATCTCGCATCATAGTTTGCGTAATGACAGAACCTACAGCTATTCCAAAAGCTGCAATAAATCTGGCACCTAATACTATTTCAAACGTAGGGGCTATCAAGGCAAGCAGTGAGGCAAGTGCATAAACAATTATCCCTCCTAACATCGCTTTTCTCCTACCAATATAATCGCTTATAATTCCCCAAAATATAACGCCAATTGCAAAGGCACTAAAATAGATACTTATAGTTAAGTATGTTTTTTCAGGGGGAATATTGAAGTGCGATGATAAAGAAGGTAAAGCGGGACTATAAATTGTTTCCACAAATTGAGGGAACATCATTAGTAGAACCATTAAGGTAATATTGAGTTTTGTTTGCATAAAGAGTAATATTTTGTACAAAGGTCTGACGCAATTGGACTATCTTTATAACACTATAAAAACAAAAAACATCAATTAAAGGACAAATGGCGTACTTGAACAAAGAAGATATTTTTCACTTAGAACAGATTGGTTTGCCTGTAATAGGATTAGCGTCTGATTTGGTACAACACGATTCTGGCTATCATAAACACAATAATCATCTGCAATTTTTATATGCTCCGTCTGGTTGTATGACTTTGATTACTGAAGATAGACAAGTGATACTTCCGCCAAGGAAGTTATTGCTTATTCCGGCAGGGGTTAAACATAGAGTGACATTTAGAAATGTAGTAGCTTATCGATCTATTTATATTCATAGTGTAGCGATAAAAAGTTTGCCTACAGATTTAACTGTATTATCTGTGAATCCTTTATTGCAACAACTAATTGAACGCATTGCTTGGTGGGAGTGGACAACTTCATATTCGGTAGAACAAGAGCACATTCTTGCTGTTTTTTGGGATGAACTAACAATAGCTGAAAAAGGTGATTATGAGCTTAAAATTCCAACTGACTACCGATTAATAGACAAAGTAAAGTCGTTTGTTTTTGAGAAAGAAATGCCACCTTTTTTAAAGGATTTAAGCAAGGAAGTAGGAGCGAGTGAAAAGACTATTTCGCGTATTTTCCAAAAAGAAACGGGAATGTCTTATCAAGATTGGCGTTTACAGTGGAACTTACTTCGGGCTATAGAATTGTTGGCAGAAAAACTAACTATTTCTGAAATTGCTGTAGAGTTATGTTTCTCTTCAGACAGTGCCTTTATTGAGTTTTTTAAGAAACACACAGGTGTAACTCCCAACAAATATTTGCAGGAGTAATAAGGTATAATGCGGAGTGAATATCAGGTTATTTTAAAGATACTTTTCTATAAAACATATATAATATACTAATGAAGATTACAGCTGCACTTGCATACATAATCGTTGGTATGTGTGCAATAGTATCTTTATAATACCATCCTGCAATAAAAGCTCCTCCACCAACACCAGCTTCAAGTGCTATGTACATAGTAGAAATAGCTCTACCTCTTTGATCAGGATTACTAAAGTCTATTGTCCACGCATTTAAAGCAGGAGATAAGATTCCTAAAGAAATTCCATACATAAATGCTCCCATATAAAGTCCTGATACTGATTCATAAAAACCAATAATCATTAAAGACGCAAATAGTAGAATTAACCCAATATTGATAATTAATACACGACCATATTTATCAGATACTTTACCTGCTACAAAACGTACAAGTAGTGAGGATATGGTAAAAATCATAAAGAATATCCCTTTGTTTTCTAAACCTAAGTGTCCAGTCCAATCGGGTATTAAAGTAAGGATTACACCATAAGCGATGTACGACATAAACGTTACAAATGCTGCTGGGAATACACCAATATCAAATATATCTTTCTTTGTTAGTTTGAACATTTTAAAAGAAAGTTTCTCTTTGTCTTTCAATGTCTCTTTCATATTTAATAAGATGATAATAGACAATAATGCAAATAGAGCAGAGGTGTAAAACAAAAAGTTTATTGAAGTATATATTTTGATGGTACTACCAATAGCAGGACCAATGGCCATTCCGGTACTAAAGCATATTCCGTGAAGTCCCAACGCTTCTCCCCAGCGTTCTTTCGGTACAATATCTGCAACATAAGCCGCAGTTGCTGTTGGTTTAAAACCAGTAGAAAAACCGTGTAATAAACGCAGGAATAAAAAACCGGATACAGATGTCAAGATTGGATATAGTAAACTACATACGAAACATACCACAGAACCTATCGCCATAATAGGCACACGACCAATTTTATCCGTTAGTTTTCCACTAAAAGGTCGTGAGATACCTGCTGTAATGGTAAACAATCCAATGATTAATCCTTTGTATTCTGCTCCTCCTAATCCTGATAAGTAATCTGGAAGTTCAGGAATAAGCATATTAAAACTTGCTGAGAATAATAGTGAACTTAAACAAACTAAGATAAACTGTAAGTTATAGATAGGATGTACTGGAGTTGTTGTCTGCATGATTGTATTTAAAGAGACAGCAAAGTTATCAGTTTTGTTTTGGTTAGACAATTATTCAGTTATATGAATCGTATTTCATTTTATAAGTGCATAAAAAAATCCCAAAGACATTAGCGTCTTTGGGATTTTACAAATAAGAAATATATATAATTCTAACAATTATTTTTCACGGTGATAAATTGCATCTGCTTCCACAAATTTGTTTTGCATTTCTTCACTTGATTGTTTTCCATATTTTGATACTAAATAAATAGCGATTGAACTGAATATAAATCCTGGAATGATTTCATATACTGTTGTACCAAATAAAATAGGCCATAAAACAACAGTTAATGCTCCAACTGTAATACCTGCTAAAGTTCCAATACCAGTTGTTCTTTTCCAGAATAAGATGAATAAGATTGCTGGTCCAAAAGCAGCACCAAATCCTGCCCACGCGTGAGCTACTAAAGCTAAGATTTTACTATTTGGGTCATAAGCAATTAAGATTGCAACAAAAGAAATTAAAAGAACAGTAAGTCTTCCTGTCCATACTAACTCTTTTTGGCTTGCGCTTCTTCTGAAATACGCTTTATAGAAATCTTGTGTTAGTGTACTCGAAGACATTAAAAGTTGCGAACTTAATGTACTCATTACTGCGGCAAGAATAGCAGAAAGTAAAACACCAACTACCCAAGGATTAAATAAGTGTTTGATAAGTTCAATGAAAATCATTTCATTGTCAGTACTAACAACACTTGCTTGGTCAGGATTTTTTTGGAAGTAGCTAATTCCTAAGTAACCAATTGTTACAGCTCCTCCAAGACATAATGCCATCCAAGTCATTCCTATTTTTCTTGCTTTACGCATTGTTTTAGCACTATCTGCAGCCATAAAACGAGCAAGAATATGAGGTTGACCAAAGTATCCTAATCCCCAAGCAGCAGCACTAATAATAGCGATAAACTCAACATTGTGTGTGAAACTTCTATAAGGGATCGATGTTAGTAATGATGCTTGTTCTGTATAAGTAACGATTGAATCCCAACCTCCCATATGCATTACAATCATAACAGGTGTTAAGATTAAAGCGAATAGCATTAATGAGGCTTGAATTGTATCACTCCAGCTTACAGCTAAGAATCCACCAATAAATGTATATGCTATTGTTGCTAATGCTCCTAAGTATAGTGCATTGATGTATTCCATGTGGAATAAGGTTTCAAATAACCTTGCACCAGCTACCATTCCAGAGGCACAGTAAATAGTGAAAAAGAATAAAATTGTAATAGCTGCTACTGTTTTTACTACTTTACCATCACTACCGAATCGATTGTGAAAGAAGTCAGGTAATGTTAAAGCATTATTGTTTACTTCTGTGTGAACGCGTAGTCTTCCTGCTACAAGTTTCCAGTTGTAATAAGCTCCAATCAGTAATCCAATAGCAATCCAGCTACGAGATAATCCAAATTTATAGATATCTCCAGGTAAGCCCATTAAAAGCCATCCTGACATATCTGATGCTCCAGCTGAAAGAGCAGTAACTAATGGCCCGAAACTTCGACCTCCTAAAATGTAATCAGAAAAGTCTTTAGTGCGTAAGTAAGCTATTATTCCAATACCTAAAACGGCAACCAAATAGATTGAGAAGGTAATAATAGTTGGGTCTAAATTATTAAGCATGTTGTTTAAATTATGTTTTGTTAAAAATATATAAAAAAATCTTATTCCAATGTTAATACTGAAAATAATTCAAAATAAACATCAATTGTGATTAATAATTGTCTTTTTATTAATTTGTTATGTGTTGATTTTTAGTTATTTATGTTTGGTTTGACGAATTGGTTGCAAATGAAAGTTTTTTTTTAATTATAAGCAGTATAATGTTTTTTATGTTCTAAAAATGAGGAGAAAAGTATCTTTTGTTATCCTTTTGATACTTTTTACAATTGCTTTTGACTGGGACAATTGTATAAAGTAAAGGATGCTTTTATCAAGTAAAATAGAGTTTAGTACTTGATAAATGAATTTTATAAGTGAGTATATATTAGAATTAAAAATGCAGATTTTTATTAATCGAGTACATAAGTTTTGGTAATCATATTGTAGGTATATGTATATTGTCTCTATATGCTATGTATATTGCTTGTAAACTTTTACATAGTTTTTATACATTGACTATACAAGGAGTATACATACAGTATACATACACTCAAAATAAAACCCACAAAAGAGTATTATTTGGTGTTTAACAGAGCTATATTATTTTGAAATTTATGAGGTAAACGTGTACTAAAAAGGAAATATAAAGCAGCTATTATTTGTACCTTGATAGCTATTCCTACGTGTAGATGTACACTTTTTAAAAAATAAAAGCCCTATACAAATTGGGGTAAGTAGTATAGGGCAAAAAAAAAGTAGTATGAAAAAAAAGTTTTCAAGTATAGTTCAATTACTATGCCAAAACTTTTTTATAAATGCTGTTTTGAAAAAGAATTTTAATAGTTTACAAATTGTACTATTTTAAATATCAATTGTTTATAAAATAAAAAGAGGATATGATGTCTATCATATCCTCTTTTGTTATACTGTTTGTTTTGAAGTTACATTCTTTATAATTGAAAGAAGGATGTAAACCAAAATGATAATCGGTATTGCTAAATATTGTAATGCTATTAAAAGTATAATTGATGCGATTACAAAAACAATCTGTAATTTATAAGCTCCAATATTACCTGGTTTTATTTTTAATGAGAATAATGGTAATTCAGCATTCATAATGATAGCACTTAAAATACTCAAGATAACTAATAAGTAAGGATTACTTAATACAGAGATTACTGTTTCGTTATCTGTTGTTGATATAATCATTGGTAAACTTAAAATAAATAAAGCATTACCAGGAGTTGGCAATCCAATAAATGAATCTGTTTGACGTGTATCAATATTGAACTTCGCTAATCTATATGCAGCTCCTAATGTGATAATGAATCCTAAATAAGGAACCACTCCCATATAATATGTCTCAGGTGTTAGGTTGTATAATTCTTGGTTAGCTTGAATATTAGCTAATTGTTTGTAAACAACTAAACCTGGAACTACACCACTTGTTACCATATCTGCTAAAGAATCTAATTGTAGTCCTAATTCACTTTTTACATTTAAAAGGCGAGCTACAAATCCATCCCAATAATCAAAAAATATTCCGATACACACCCATAAGAAAGCCATATGAATATTGTCGTCAAAGGCATAAACACACGCAATTAATCCAGATAATAAATTAAGTAGCGTAATAATATTAGGAATATGTTTTTTCATAAATATCTAAAGTTTAAAAACTGAGCAAATCGCTTAGTTTATCTATTTAATATGGTGCAAATGTATCATAAAGTTAGTAATTATCGCACTTTTAGCAGTGATTACTTTTTGTAGACTATAATAAAAATAGGTTTGAAAGTGAAAATATACTTTATAAGGGTATTGGTTAGCATATACTTATGAATTTATTTAGGCAATATAATTAAAGAGGTGGTAAGCTGTATGAAAGGGTACTTTATACTTTAGTATTCGTTCATTTGATATTGTTGTTTTTTTGTGAAAAAGGATTCGTTTGTTTTTTCTTATTTGTAGATTCGTAAAGTCGATTAAAAACGACAGATAAACACTATTTTTACACAATAAATTAGATAAATAATGAGAAATATACTGTACTTGTTTTTGTTTTTTTGGATAGGGCAAGCTGTATTTGCAAATGAGCGAGCGCTTTCTGAGCGAGCAGAGATAACGGTGTTAACTTGTGGGGTAGGAGATGAACTGTATTCTTTGTTTGGGCATACTGCAATTAGAGTAAATGACCCGATGGAGGGAATTGACAGAGTGTATAACTACGGAATGTTTGACTTTTCTACACCTAACTTCTACGGAAAGTTTGTAAAAGGGGATTTACTTTATTTTGCTGATTACTCTACTTACAAGAATTTTTTAGTAGGGTACTATTATGACAATCGCGCTGTTTATGAACAAGTGCTTAATTTGTCACAAGAGCAGAAACAAGCTATTTGGGAAGAGCTAAACAATTCGTTGAAAGAAGAGAATAAGTACTACGTGTATAAGTTTATTGACCAAAACTGTACAACTAAAGTAGGGGATATTTTAAACCATAATCTTTCTAAACCCTTGAATACAGATATTGAGGGAAATCGCGAAGAGTATCGAACTATTTTGAACACTTACTTAAAGAGTAGATATTTCGAGTTGTTAGGGATCAACCTTATTTTTGGTTCAAAGGTTGACCAAAAGTCAACTTCATTGTTTTTACCCGATAAGTTGATGAAGGGGATTGCTGAAACTACAATTGACGGGAAGCCATTGGTAAAGGAAACTTTTACCGTTTTAGAGGAAAACAAAAAGGAAGAGAATAACGGTGTGTGGTGGAATACAATTTGGTTATTTAGTGCCGTTGTTTTATTGCTAACGTATTTGAATACGTTTCAAATGGTTAGAAATGCTTATTTCATTCTAATGGGGGTATTAGGTGTTTTCTTTTTCGCAGTAGGCTTTTACTCTTTGCATTCAGAGCTTTTAAGTAATAATACCATTTTGCTATGTAGCCCATTATTTTTGGTGCTTCCATTTGTTAGAAGAAAGTATATCATTTTGAAGATTGTACAAATGTTACTATTTGTTTCCTTATTTTTGTATGTAGTTTTAAACTTATCGAGTGAAAAACTAATTGTAACCTTGCCACTTTTCTTCTTAACAGTAGTTAGTTTAGCTATTGATATGAGAAGTAGTAGAAGTTGGGTAATGGCCAAATAAAATTGTAAATAAAAGAAAAGAGCTATGTTTTCATTTTTTAAATCAAAACCTGTATTAAAAGACCTTATTCCGAATAACTTTGTTGATATTCACTCGCATTTGATGTTTGGTATTGACGATGGGGCACAGACGCAAGAGGACACTAAAACTATAATTAGTGCGATGAAATCTTTAGGATTTGATCAGGCGATTACTACACCGCATACAACACCATTAGTATGGGATAACACCAAAGAAGGAATATTGGCTAAGTATGATGAGGTTAAAACGGTTTTAGCAAGTGAGGCAGAGTCTTTAAAGTTAAGAGTGGCGTCTGAGTATATGATGGATGAGAGTTTTCTGAAGCGAATTGAAACAGAACAACTGCTTACGTTAAAAGATAATTATGTTCTTGTTGAGATGTCTTATGTGAATCCACCTATTCAATTAATGGATATTTTATTTCATTTAAAGTCAAACGGATATAATATTGTATTAGCTCACCCTGAGCGTTACAACTTTTATCACGGAAACTTAGAGATGTATAAGAAGTTGAAAAAGTCTGGTTGTCAGTTTCAGATGAATTTGTTATCGACCACAGGATATTATGGGGGACACGTATTAGAGGCTGCCAATTATTTATTGAACAACGATATGATTGATTTTGTTGGTTCTGATATTCACCATACAAAGCATATACGCGGATTTGAATCTAAAGTTCAGGTTAAGGAAGTTAAGAATTTAGAAAAGGCTATTGCTAATAATATTTTCTTTAAACAATAAAAAGAATACGACATAAAATATAAAGGGACTACTTCAATAGCTGAGGTAGTCCCTTTTTTGTTGTACTTAAACTTTATAGAAAAAGTACTATCTGTTCAAAGCGGTTAAAAAGAAAGAGGACTTATCATTGCGATAAGTCCTCTTTTTATACTTGTTTACTCTGTGCTTAGTTTGTTACAACCTCACCTTTAATTCTTAAAGCTACTACACCATTGATGTAGTTCGTTGCATTAGATTCAACAGTGATTGTTCTACTAATTTTTCCAGGAGCCATATTGTATTTAATATCAATTTTTCCTTTTTGTCCTGGTAATACTGGTTCTTCTGGTTTAGAAGGTACAGTACATCCGCAAGTAGAGCGTACAGCTGTGATGATAAGAGGTTCGTCTCCAATGTTAGTAAACTCAAAAGTTCTAACACCATTGTCTTTACCCTTTACAACAGTTCCGTAGTCAATTGTGTTATTCTCTGCTTTAAACTCGATTTTTGGTCCGTTTTGTGCGAATGTAATTGCACTTGTCAATACCAAAACTAATAATGCTAACATTTTTTTCATTGTCTATTATTTTCGTGTTATGTAAATTTATAAATTTTCGGAAAACAAACAAGTTAATTATACTTACAATCTAAGAAAGTAATTTTTTGTAATTGATTTGTAATCCACTATTTTTGCATACTACAAAGATACGTAAAAAAAATTTATGTACCTTTTGTTTAAATGTAAAGCAATGTATAGTTTATGTTGCTAAGGCATTGAAGAAATGTTAAAAACAAGTAAAATTAATAGTATAATGACAATACCTGCACAATTCGACGCTAAGCAAGTAGAGCAAAAGTGGTATCAGTACTGGATGGAAAATAAGTATTTTCATTCAACACCTGATCATAGAGAGCCTTACACAATTGTAATTCCGCCACCAAACGTGACTGGAGTATTACATATGGGGCATATGTTAAACAATACAATTCAAGATGTATTAATTCGTCGTGCACGTTTAAAAGGGCTTAACGCTTGTTGGGTACCTGGAACGGATCACGCTTCTATCGCTACTGAAGCTAAAGTCGTCGCTAAATTGAAAGAGCAGGGAATCAATAAGAACGATTTAACACGCGAAGAGTTTTTAGTACACGCTTGGGATTGGACTGAAGAGTATGGTGGAGTAATTTTAGAGCAACTTAAAAAATTAGGTTGTTCTTGTGATTGGGACCGTACGAAGTTTACAATGGATCCTGAGATGTCAGAACAAGTGATTAAGTCTTTTGTTGATTTATATAACAAAGGGTTGATTTATAGAGGGTACAGAATGGTTAACTGGGATCCAGAAGCTAAAACTACGCTTTCTGATGAAGAGGTTATCTATGAAGAACGCCAAGGTAAATTGTACCACTTAAAATACAAAATTGAAGGTTCTGAGGATTATTTAGTTATTGCAACTACTCGTCCTGAAACAATCTTAGGGGATTCGGCTATCTGTATTAACCCAAATGATGAGCGTTATACTCATTTAAAAGGTAAGAAAGCTATCGTTCCAATTTGTAACCGTGTTATTCCAATTATTTTTGACGAATACGTTGATATGGAATTCGGAACAGGATGTTTAAAAGTAACTCCTGCACACGATGTAAACGATAAAGATTTAGGAGAAAGACACAATTTAGAGATCATTGATATCTTTAATGAAGATGCTACTTTAAATGATTTAGGTTTACATTATAAAGGTAAAGACCGTTTTGTTGTACGTAAAGAGATTGAAGACGAATTAGCTTCTATCGGTGCGTTAGACAAAGTAGAAAATTATATCAATAACGTTGGTACATCTGAGCGTACAAAAGCAGTTATCGAACCAAGACTTTCAGACCAATGGTTCTTGAAAATGGAAGATTTAGCTAAACCTGCTTTAGCTGCTGTTATGGAAACAGAAGATGTAAAGTTATACCCAAGTCGTTATAACAATACGTACAGAAGTTGGTTAGAGAACATCCGCGATTGGAATATCTCTCGTCAGTTGTGGTGGGGACACCAAATTCCTGCTTTCTATTACGGAGCTGGAAAAGAAGATTTCGTTGTTGCTGAAACAATTGAACAAGCAGTTGAATTAGCAAAAACTAAATCAGGTAATGCTGCATTAACTGTTGCTGATTTAAAACAAGATGACGATGCATTAGATACTTGGTTCTCTTCTTGGTTATGGCCAATGGCAGTATTCAATGGAGTTTCTAAACCAGAGAATGACGAGTTTAATTACTATTATCCTACAAATGATTTAGTAACAGGACCGGATATTATCTTCTTCTGGGTTGCTCGTATGATTATGGCTGGGTATGAATACACTGGTAAAAAACCATTTACTAATGTGTACTTCACAGGTATTGTAAGAGATGCTCAACGTCGTAAGATGTCTAAATCATTAGGAAACTCTCCAGATGCATTAGGATTAATTGAGAAGTTTGGTGCTGATGGTGTTCGTGTTGGATTATTGTTATCTGCTGCTGCAGGAAATGATATCTTGTTTGACGAAGAACTTTGTAACCAAGGTAAAGCGTTTACAAATAAAGTATGGAACGCATTCCGTTTAGTAAAAGGATGGGAAGTTTCTGAAACATTAGAGCAACCAGAATCAGCTAAAGTTTCTTTAGCGTGGTACGAAGCTAAATTGCAAAAAACATTAGTGGAGATTGAAGACCACTTTGAAAAATACAGAATTTCAGATGCTTTAATGGCTATCTATAAATTAGTATGGGATGATTTCTGTTCTTGGTTCTTAGAGATGATTAAACCAGGATACCAACAACCAATTGACGCTAAAACATTCAATAAAACAATTGAATTGTTAGAGGCTAACTTGAAGTTGTTACATCCATTTATGCCTTTCTTATCAGAAGAAATTTGGCAACACATCAGCGAGCGTACAGCAGAAGACGCATTAGTAGTATCTGCTTGGCCTGCAATTAAAGAGTTTGACGAAAACTTGATTAAAGAGTTTGAGTTTGCTACTGAGGTTATCGCTGGTATTAGAACAATTCGTAAAGACAAGAATATTTCTTTTAAAGAGACTATCGATTTAAAAGTAATAAACAACGAAAAGGCTTCAACTTATTTTGATACTATCATTTCTAAATTAGGAAATGTTGAGGTTATCGAATATGTAACAGAGCAAGTAAGTGGTGCATTGTCTTACCGTGTTAATTCTAATGAGTACTTTATTCCAGTTACAGGAAGTGTGAATTTAGAAGAAGAAGTAGCTAAATTGGAAGAAGAGTTGAAATACTTAAAAGGATTCTTGCGTTCAGTACAAGGAAAATTATCTAATGAGAAATTCGTTAGTGGTGCTCCTGCTCAAGTTGTTGATAACGAGAAAAAGAAAGAAGCAGATGCTTTAGCTAAGATTGCAACTATTGAACACAGCTTAGCTGGATTGAAATAATAGAAACAACTTGTTGTTTTGAAATTTATGCCTCTAAAGAGTATTTCTTTTTAGAGGCATTTTTTTATATTCGCATTAATGAAAATCAACTTACATACACATCATTCAACTAATTTATTTGAGGGAATTGAAATAGTAAATCAATATCCTATGCAAGTAAATGTTGTAGTTCCTCATTACTCTGTAGGAATACATCCGTGGTATATAGAAGAAACAAGTTGGCAGAAGGAATTAACTGTTTTAGAAGAACAGTTATTACAAGCAAACTGCTTAGCGATAGGAGAGTGTGGTTTAGATAAAAAGATAGCTATTCCGTTAGAACTGCAAATAAAAGTGTTTTCAGCGCAATTACTACTTGCAGAAAAGTACAAAAAAGCAGTAATTTTGCACCTCGTTTCAGCCTATCAAGAAGTTATTGCTTTAAAAAAAGAGTTGCATATTTCTGTACCACTGATTGTTCACGGGTTTAATAAGAACAAACAAGTAGCAGATAGCTTAATCAAGAACGGTTTTTATCTGTCATTTGGCAAAGCCTTATTAAGCAAACCTGCATTAGTTGAGGTATTCCAAGCAATGCCTAAAGAGAAGGTGTTTTTAGAAACCGATGATGCAAAGGATGTAAGTATAGAAGCTGTTTATCATAAAGCAATGACAGTAGCACCAGATATTGAAGCACAAATAGAAGCGAATTTTAGAGAGATATTTAATATATAATTACAGCGTTAAGCTGATTAAAACGTTAATAATAGATGGCGGTTTGGCAAGAAAGAGCAGAATTACTGTTTAAGGAAGAAGGGTTACAAAAACTACAAAATGCAAAAGTGTTAGTTGTAGGATTAGGAGGAGTTGGTTCATTTGCTGCTGAGTTTTTAGCAAGAGCAGGCGTAGGAACAATGACAATTGTAGATGGAGATACTGTTGATATTACCAATATAAATAGACAGTTGCCAGCATTGCACTCTACAGTAGGAATGCCAAAAGTACAAGTAGTAGGAGATAGATTGATGGATATTAATCCTGCATTGAACTTAACGCGTATAGAAGAGTTTATCTCTCCAGAAAGAGCACACGAAATCGTAACAGAAGATTTTGACTATGTGTTGGATTGTATTGACAGTGTAACGCCAAAAGTTAATTTGATTTTAGCAGCTAAGCGTAAGAAAGTAAAAGTAATCAGCAATATGGGAGCAGGTGGTAAAATGCAAGCGAACAAAATTGTGATTAAAGACATAGCTAAAACGGATGTTTGTCCGTTGGCAAAACAAATACGCAAGCGTTTAAAAAAAGAAGGTATCTCATCAGGCGTAAAAGCAGTTTTTTCAACAGAGAAACCAGATGAGAGTAGCTTAAAAATGACAGACGGAAAAAACTTTAAAAAGTCGTTTTTTGGTACAAATAGTTGGATGCCTGCTTTATTTGGATTGCATTCAGCAGAGCACGTAGTGCGTTATATTATTTCAAAAGAGGCATAGTTATAGAAAATAAAAGGAGCTCAATTGAGCTCCTTTTTTGTTTTAGTATCCAATAGTAAACTGTCTGTTTATAAATTGAGGTGTTGTAATTTCGTCTGCAATAGCTACTGCTACATCTTCAACGGAGATTCTACTTCTGTTTTCACAATCAAATACTGGGCTGTTTACCCCTAATCTATAATAACCAGTTCGCTCTCCTGCATTTCCAGGTTTCATTTCAATAGCAGGGCTAAAATACGTCCATTTGAATGCTGTTTCTTTTGATAAAGTGTTTTGGAAATAATCGCGTACTGCTGTAGCACCTGGTTTGATAGCTGCTGGGAATTCAGGAGTATCTACTAATTGTAAATCTGATTTTACATATAAAGTACCAGCTCCTCCAATTACGATTAATCGATCTGCATTTGAATTTTTTACAGCTCGGTGAATAGCATTCACACCTTTTGTAAAATCGTCATATAAGTTTGGATTTGTCCATCCAGCGTTGAAAGCACTAACTACAATGTCTCCTTCTTTTAGGATGTTTTCTAATTGGTGATCTTTAGTTACATCCATTTCGATTGGCGTAACTAAGCGAGTACTCGGAATGTTTTGCGTATTTCGAGCAATTGCATTTACTTGAAAACCTCTCTCTGTGAATTCAGCTAACAAAGCTTGTCCCACATATCCTGTTGCTCCTATTAAAATTATACTTTTCATACTGTACTGTTTTTAATTAATAATAGTAAAGGTATTGGTATTGTGTGGTTTATAAATAAAAAACCGACTTAATCTACAAATTTCTTAATGTAGATTAAGTCGGTTCATCACAGTGTATATGTTTTCTTAATACGCTGGTAATATTTTAGCGACCATTAACCCTTGTAGTACAATAATCAAAGCAGATAATCCCCATAAGAAAACAAAAGCAATCTTTTGTAAAATAGGTTGCTGTTCACCTGCTTGTTGTTGTGCTTTTTTAAGCATTAACATAGGCATTACTAAGGCTAAGATTACTAACGAAACGGAAGCATATCCTAAGGCAATAATAAATCCGTCAGGGTAGAAAAGAGCAAACATTAAAGGCGGTATAAAAGTCAATAAAGTTGCCGATATACTATGGTTTACCATTGGTCTGTTTTTCCCTAAATCTTTGATGTAATCACTTAAAGAAAGTGCTACTCCCCAGAACGATGTTAGAATAGCTGCCGCCGCAAATATGTTGAAAGCAACTTTAATTACATTTGAATCTTGTATTTTACGAATCGCTTTTAGTAATCCCTCAAGTCCTGAGTTCTCTTGTAATATAACATTAAAAGCTGTGCTTTCGATATTTCCTAAAATTGTAAGTTCCCAAATTAAGTACAATACCAATGGAATAATACTTCCGATAAAGAACACCCATTTTAATTGTTTTAAGTTACCATCTAAGTATTTTACTAAACTTGGAATAACAACATAAAAACCAAAACTGGTAAATACAACTGGTATTGTTGCTAATACCGGTAAAGCAGTTGTGGGTGTAAACGCTAAGTGTGCTGCCTCAATTTTAGGCAGTAATAAACCGATTACAACACATAAAAACAGTAGTTTAATACTAAATACAATCTTTGTACTTATATCAACTATTCTTGTTCCAAACGCGATAATACCACCAAACATAACAGCAAACAACACAGCCGTAATTTGAGGAGATATTTCTCTCTCTAACCACAGTTCTAAGTTTGTTCTAAGTATTTCTCCACCTCCAGTGATATATGCACTCACTAAAGCATACATTAATGTAAGCATACTAATTGCTGTAACAATAGCCCCAGGTTTACCAAGATACTTTATGGTAAGGGTATTTAGTCCGTCGTTAGGCGAATTATATTTATATACGTCAACAAGAAGTATAGAAGTATAAAACATAGCAAACCAGATACAGAATAAGATTAAAGCCATAAAGCTAAAACCTACATTTGCTGATATAATTGGCATTGCTAACATTCCTGCTCCAATTGTAGTCCCTGCTACAATAAGGATACTTCCGATAATTCTTTGCATTATTTTTTCTTTTTTAAATTAAATTGAGTTGATCTGTGTGTTTTGTTTTCATTAGTCTAATATTGGGAGTTTTCCCATTGTCATTAATGTTTGAATAATTAAAATAGCTATTCCAAATGCCATAATTAATGTGAAAGCTATCTTTTGAAAGAAAGAGATTTTCTCTTTTCTTTCTTGCTTTACTTTGATATACATTAAAATTGGTATAAAAAGCGATGTAATTACTACGGATATTGCAGCATAACTTAAAGCAACAACAAATCCTTTAGGATAGTATAATGCAAAAAGTAGAGGAGGAATAAAAGTAATTAGATAAATTATAAAAGGGCGTTTAGAAAATGATTTTTTCTTTGCTAAATCTTTTATATAATCAAATAAGGCAAGGGCAACACCTAAAAAAGAGGTTAATATTGCCGCTGCAGTAAATACGTTAATCGGTATTTGTAGCCAGTTTGATTGAGAAACTGTACTAACAGCTTTAATCATTCCTTCTAATCCTTTGTTTTCTTGTATGATGTCAAAGAATACTTGTGGATTTATACTTCCTAAGATTGACGATTGCCAGATGATGTAAACAATCAAAGGCAATAAGCTACCATAAACAAAAGCTTTCTTTAAGTCCTTTAGGTTTCCGTCTAAGTATTTCACTAAACTTGGTACTACGATGTGAAAACCAAAAGAAGTGAATATAACTGGAATAGAAGAGAATACTAAGGCTCTTTCCATTGGTAATTGCAATAAGTTTTCAATTCGGATATATCCAAACATAATTAGTACAATGATCAATAGGAATCCTAATTTGATTAAGAATAGCCATTTCGTAGCAAAATCAACCACACGAGCACCTAAGGCAACAATACCCCCAAAAAGGATAGTGAAGATTAAAGCTGTTGCTTGCGGTGTTAGCTCAATGTCTAACCATTTGCTAAGGTTAAGTCGTAAGATATCACTACCACCAGCGATATAAGCACTAACCAATGCATACATTAACGTAAGCATACTTATACCTGTAACGATAGAACCTGCCTTACCTAAATATTTATAAGTCATTGTGCTCAATCCGTCATCAGGATTATTATATCGGTAGGTTTCAACCAATAAAATTGCGGTATAGCACATAGCTAACCATATTAAAACCATAATTAACGTTATACCAGGAAAGCCAACTCCCGACGAGATAATTGGCATTGCTAACATTCCTCCTCCAATTGCTGTACCAGCAATGATTAGGATACTTCCAATAATTTTACTATTCACTTTTTGTTATGTTTTAGTTTATAGTATTGTGAAAAAATAAATATATGTTTTTATTTTTTATAATAATACTAATAGTTGTTTATTTTCTTTAATTAATGTTGGGGGAATTGGCTAAGAATAGATGTTTTTACACCTAAAAGGATGGGGTTTATTCTCGGTTAAACATTGTTTATATTTGCTTATATAAAAATGTGAGGTATGAATACATTAGAAAACATATTGGAGGAAAAAAAGATAAAGCCTACTGCAATGCGGTTATTAGTTTTAAAATATTTAAAACAACAAGACGGAGCAGTGTCATTGGCAGATATCGAAGCAAGTTTCGACCAATCTGATCGAGTTACGATTTATCGGACAGTAAAAACGTTTGAAAGCAAAGGATTACTTCACAGTATTACTACGAATAACGTTACTCAATATGCATTATGTTCTCAGGAATGTGATGAAGATAAACACCACGATACTCATTTACATTTTGTGTGTAATAAATGCAAAAAGACAATTTGTCTAACACAAGTTTCTATACCTAAAATTGAAATACCACAAGGTTTTCAATTAGATGATATAGAAGTTGTAGCCAAAGGGATTTGTAAGGAATGCAAGTCCTAATATCGACGATATCGATATTTCGAGATGATGTGTGTAAGAATAGAAACAGCGTGAATTCGAGAATTTTCTATAAACCAAGTGTGCGTGTTTAGTCCACCGCATACTACACCTGCCAAATATAAATTAGGTACATTCGTTTCCATAGTTTCTGTATTGTATATAGGAGTTCTATCTTGCGTATCTGCAATTTCCACTCCCAATTGATTTAAAAAGTCAAAATTCGGACGGTACCCCGTTAATGCTAAAACGAAGTCGTTGTCAAGTTCAACTTCTCCTTCAGGAGTTTGAACTGTTACCGAATTAGGTTGAATAGAAGTTAAGTTACTTTCAAATAAAGCTTTGATACTTCCTTCTGCAATTCTATTTTCAATATCTGGTTTAACCCAGTATTTTACGTGAGAACTTATTTCTTTATCTCTAACTACCATTGTAACCTTAGCACCTTTTCTGTAGCACTCTAATGCAGCATCAACAGATGAGTTACTTGCCCCAACAACAACAACATTCATATTCGCGTAGAAGTGAGGGTCTTTATAGTAATGTGTAAGCTTTGGTAAGTCTTCACCAGGAATATTCAATTTGTTAGGTAAGTCGTAGAAACCTGTAGCTACAATAACGTTTGAAGCTAAGTAAGTATCTTTTGATGTTTTTACCTCAAATTGTCCTTCGCTATTTTTGTCAGCACTTAAAACTTGCTCAAATAAGTGAAGGTTTAATTCATTAGAAGATGCAACTCTTCTGTAGTATTCTAAAGCTTCGTTACGACGAGGCTTCTTTTCAATACTGATAAAAGGAATGTTATCTAATTCTAATAATTCAGAAGAAGAGAAGAACTGCATATTAGCAGGATAATTATATAGTGAATTAACTAAACAGCCTTTTTCAACAATCAGGTGTGATAACCCTTGTTTTTTTGCTTCTAGTCCGCAAGCTATCCCTATTGGACCTCCACCTACTATCACTATATCAAAATGTTTCATAATCTTATTTCTGTTGCTTTTAGTTTTATTGTAAAAACTATAAAATTGTTTAATCCTTTAATGTAAGAACTACAAAGTTACTTATTTCTTTTAAAACAAGGCGTGTATTCTATGAGAGAATGCCAAAAGAAAAGCCACTCGATATGAGTGGCTCTGTCTAAAAATTGTATAATTGAAGAATTATTCAGTTACTTTATCAGCAACTAAGTGAATTCCAATTTCCATATCTTGGCTAATTCCCCATTCAGCAGGAGTAATAGCAGCACCTGTTTTATCAACAGTACCAAATTTGATACCCCAGTCAGTACGTTGTGCTACGAAGTTAGCTTCAACAGTAGTTTTACCATCAGCGATAGTTACTTTAGCTGGGAAAGTAATGTTTACAGTGTTGTCTAAAATAGTTAAGTTTCCACTAACTAATTTGTTAGCTCCTTCAATTTTGCTTTCATTTTTAGTAGCATCAAAATCTTCTACTTTAGTGATTGCAAATGCAACAGTAGGGTATTTTTCTACGTCAAAGAAGTCAGCATTTTTTAAGTGACCTTCTAATTTAGCAACATCTTCATCTTTGCTTACAGATTCTCTATCTACAGCAATTGTATTCATATCCATTACGTAGTTACCAGCGTTTAAACCAGAAGCGTCAACAGCAATATCTCCAGATTGAAGAGAGATTTTACCGAATCTTGGGTCTAATCCACCTTTGTGTCCTACTTTCCAAGTTACATAACTATCAGTAAGGTTTACGTTGAATTTTTCTCCTTTTTCAGTCGCAACTTCTTGTTCAGTAGTAGTTGTTACTTTATCTGCGTTTTTGTTACCACAAGACGCAAGAGTCATTGTAGCTATAACAGCTAATGATAATACGATTTTTTTCATTTTAATGCTTATTTTAATTAGTTCAAATGTACAATTCTTACAGATAAGAAACAATGTATCAGAAAAATAAGCTTCTTAAAATGAAGTGTTTCCATTTATATTAATAAAGATGGTTAAATGAGATTGTTTATGAAAAAAGTAGATGAGTGAGATTTTAATGTTTTTTAGCTTATTTATATGTGATATGCTTAGTGTTCTTAACCATAAATTAGGGATGTGTAAAAAGCTTATTTAGACTAATAACAAGTAATAGAGTGAAGTGATTGTCGTTTGAAACAGTACTTTTTGAAGTAATAAGACAAAAAAAACAGGCTACCGAAGTAACCTGTTTCATATATGCTTTGTATAGAATTGACTATTCAGCAATTAATTTTCCTTGCATCATAGCGAAGTGAGCAGGGAATGAACATAAGAAATCATAAGTACCAGCTTCAGTAATTGTGAATTCAATTGTATCAGATTGTCCACCACCTAATGTTTTAGTGTGAGCAACAATGTTTTCTTTTCCTTCAGCAGGGATATAATCTGTCTCAGTAGCTTTAGCAGCTTCTTCAGCAAATGCTGCTAATTCAGTACCTGGTTTTAATAATACCCAGTTATGTCCCATAATAGCTTTGTCCATTTTTCCAGTATGTTTTAAAGTTAAAGTAACTTTTTCTCCAACAGGAACACGGATTTCATTTTGGCTGAATTTCATAGCGTCGTCAGCTGTGATTGTAACTTGTACTCCTTGAACTTCTGCTGTTTCAGCTGGCGCCTCAGTAGTAGTTTCAGGTGCAGTTGTAGCGTTATCAGCTTTTTTTTCTCCACAAGAAAATAACATTGTACTTGTAATTGCTAATGCCAAAATAGTGTTTAATCTTTTCATGATAACTTTATTAATTAATTTGTATTGAGTGATATTAACTCTTATCAAAAGAGTACAATAAAGGTACGACAATTAGTACTCGTGGTCAATTAATTACAGTTTAATTTTAAGAATTATTATATCTCTTTAAAAGTAGATAAAGTATTGATGAAATTCGTTGTTTCAGCAGCCTGATTGTTCGCTTGTGTCCATCCAATGAACTGATAGTTTGCTTTTTTACCATCCAATACAACTTGTAACATAAACATTAGATCTGTGCCCTGAGACATTTTTAACTCATACATTTTACCTGCAATGCCGTTAATGCGTACCTCTTCCTCTTTGATTACTTCGTAGTTTGGTCTTTTATTATAGTTAGCCAATGCCTTTTGAGTAAACGCTTCAAAAGAAGCCGTTTTGTCTTTTGCCTCGTGTGCAGTAACCACAAATACTTGTTTAAATGTGTTTCCATATTGTAAATCTGCCTCTGGATACAAATCTTCCATAACAGCTAACGTACCTGGAACCTCAATTGCGTATAAATTGTCCACTGTTTCCATTTGTGGAGGAGTTACTTTTTGATTACAGCTAACAAGCGTAAATAAGCAAATTGCAAAAGCTAAGAATTTAGTTTTCATAGTAAATGTTTGTTTTGTGTTTAAAGTAATAAAGTTAGTAAAAATGGATGAGGTAAACTTCTTCTTTTTTTTTTACAATTTAATAACATTGGAGTTTTAAATAATGACTTATCTTAGAAGAAATAATATTAAAAATTATAATTATGGCAAAAACAGTTTTAATGTTAGCAGGAGACTTCGTAGAGGATTATGAAGTAATGGTACCTTATCAAGCACTACTTTCAGTAGGAGTGAATGTAGATGTAGTATGTCCAGGGAAAAAGAAAAATGAAGTTATAGCAACAGCTATTCACGATTTTGTTGGTTTTCAGACGTATGCTGAATCAAGAGGTCATAATTTTGTAATTAACAAGTCTTTTGATGAAGTGAAGATTGAAGAGTATGCAGGATTATATATCTGTGGAGGAAGATCATCAGAATACATCAGATTAAACCATAGAGTAATTGAGTTTGTACAATACTTTTTTGAAAAGAACTTACCAGTAGCAGCTATTTGTCACGGTATTCAAGTATTGACACCAGCAAATGTTTTAAAGGGAAGAACCTTAACAGCTTATCCAGCAGTTGGACCAGATATTACAGTTGCAGGAGGTGTTTACAAAGAAATAGATGCTGATAAAGCGGTAGTAGACGGAAACTTAGTTACCTCTCCAGCTTGGCCTGGACATCCAGCTATTCTAAGAGAATTTTACAAGATGATTGGCGTACAAATCGGATAAGTAAAAAGACATTATTCATTTTTTGCGATGTTAGATAAGGGAGAGTTCATTAAACATTTCTTATTTTAGCATCGCAAATTTTTTTGATATGATTTCAGTAGAACAATTTAAGGCAGAGTTAGATATTATTATTCGCAACGCAATTAGAGAAGATGTAGGTGATGGAGATCACAGTTCATTAGCGTGTATTCCTGCTTCTGCAACAGGAAAAGCAAAGTTGTTAGTCAAAGAAGACGGTATTATTGCTGGAGTTGATTTTGCTAAAATGGTATTCAATTATGTAGACCCTTCATTAGTTGTGGAAGAATGTGTGAAAGACGGTACTTCTGTAAAAGTAGGAGATATTGTCTTATATGTTTCGGGTTCTTCACAATCTATCTTAAAAGCAGAGCGATTGGTTTTAAATGCTATGCAACGTATGAGTGCTATTGCAACTAAAACGCGTGTGTTTGTTGACTTACTTGAAGGAACGGGAACGAAGATATTGGACACTCGTAAAACAACACCCGGAATTAGAGCAATTGAAAAATGGGCTGTAAAAATTGCAGGAGGAGAGAACCACCGTTTTGCGTTATACGATATGATTATGTTGAAAGATAATCACATAGACTTTGCAGGTGGAATCAAACAAGCAATTGAAAAGACAAATCAATATTTAAAAGACAATAATAAAGATCTTAAGATTATTGTTGAAGCAAGAAGTATTGATGAGGTAAAACAAATCTTAGCTTGTGACAATGTACACCGTATCTTGTTGGATAATTTTGATTATGATATGACAAGAGAAGCAGTGCAATTAATCGGAAACCAATGTCAAACGGAGTCCTCAGGTAATATAGATGAAACTACCGTTAGAGAATATGCTTTATGTGGAGTAAACTATGTTTCTTCAGGTGCTCTAACGCATTCAGTATATAATATGGATTTAAGTTTAAAAGCCGTGTTGTAAAACAAGGTTAAAAAGGAGAGTTAGATTACTTTTTATAAAGTATAATTCTGTATTTTTATAACAAAGTGCAAAGATGTCGAGAGAGATTGAAAGTAAAATAGATAAAATTCCTGTACTAAATAAAGTAGTTGGCTTTTTAAAAAAGATACGCTTTTCTTTTTTAGAAGGTTACTCTTTATACGATCTTATTGAATTGTATTTAGTAGGAATTGTAAAGGGAGCCTTTTCATATCGGGCAGGTTCAATTGCTTTCAGTTTCTTTATGGCTTTATTTCCTTTTGCTTTATTTATCTTAAACCTTATACCTTATATACCCTTAGATAATTTTCAATTAGACTTTATGCAGTTTATTGAAAACTCAGTTCCTCCTAACACCTTTGAAGCAATTGAGTCTATTATTCACGATATTATGAATAATAGTTATCGCTCATTATTATCTTCCGGATTCTTGCTGTCTATCTTTTTAATGACCAATGGAGTCTTTGCGATAATTGGAGGGTTTGAATCGTCTTACCATATTACAATTTCGCGTAATATTATTAGGCAGTATTTAGTTGCGTTGGTATTGTCCGTTTTCTTAGCAGTTTTACTTATTTTCTCAGTAGCTTTTTACGTTGTATTAGAAGTAGCGATGTATAAGTTTGACGTAAATTCGACATTAATACAATGGTCAAGAAGTATTTTTTTATTACTCGTTGTTTTAATGACCACTTCAATTCTGTATAAATTTGGTGCTAAAGAAACAAAACGCGTTTCGTTTATTTCGATAGGTTCTGTATTCACTACAGTTCTTTATATTCTTACCTCTTATTTGTTCAGTGTTTATGTTTTACGTTTTGCCCGTTATAACGAATTATATGGGTCAATAGGTACTTTATTGGTAGTTATGTTTTACCTGTGGATTAACTGTATGATCCTATTATTAGGTTTTGAATTAAATTTAGCGATAAGTAAACTTAAGTCAAAAAAAAAGGTATATTTGAAGCATAACCATTAAACTATCCAAAGAAATATGAAGAATTTTTTAACCTGCTTGATAATGGTATTGGGTGTATCTTTATCAATGAACGCACAGAGTATTGTAGGAAAGTGGAAGACTATTGATGACAATACAGGAAAAGAGAAGTCGATAATCAATATTTACGAAAAAGACGGTAAGTATTACGGACAAGTAAAAAAACTGTTGAATCCTTCTAAACCTAATCCAACTTGTGATAAGTGTGAGGGAGATGAGAAAGGTAAACCAATTGAAGGGTTAGTAATCATTAAAGGATTAACGAAAAAAGGTGATGAATATACAGGAGGAAAAATCACTGATCCGGAATCTGGAAAACAGTATAAATGCACTGTAAAATTAAATGGAAAAGATAAGCTTGACGTAAGAGGGTATGTTGGACTATCATTATTAGGTAGAACGCAAACTTGGGTTAAAGCAGAATAAGATTTTAAAAATTATATTAAGAAGGTCATCGAAAGATGGCCTTTTTTTCTTCAATAAAAGGAGTGAGTATTTGTATAGTGTAAATTTTGCTAATATATATCGCAGGAAGTCTGTGCGCTGATGAGGAAAGCGAGTTAAAACTATTTATCTTTGTTTTTATTAAAAAGAAAATTGAAGATGTACTACTTTGTTGAGGTTATTGTTCCTGTTGCAGTTGAACCAACTTTTACTTATCAGATCAGTGAAGCCGAATATGATTTCATCCAAATAGGGATGCGAGTTGCTGTACCATTTGGTAAGTCTAAAGTTTATACAGCTATAGTGATCGAAAAGCACAATAGAGTACCCGAGGTATATGTAGCCAAGGAGATAAATGAGATCATAGACATCACTCCAGTTGTAACACAGAAGCAAATAGATTTGTGGAAGTGGATTGCTTCTTACTATTTGTGTACAATAGGTGAGGTATATAGGAGTGCTATGCCTTCAAGATTACTTTTAGAAAGTGAGACTTTAATACAGTATAATCCTAAAAATACTGTATCACCAGACGATTTAGATGATTCGGAATATTTGTTATACGAGGCTTTACAACAACAAGCGATATTAAAAGTAGAAGAAATTATTGCGATTCTAAATCGTAAAAAAGTGTTTCCAGTGATTAATTCTCTGTTGGAAAAAGGAATGATTTTCTTGCAAGAAGAACTGGTTGAAAAGTATAAACCTAAACAAATTCGCTATGTGAAAATTGCTGAGCCTTATGTGGCTGAGAATGGGTTAGCGGATTTAATGCAATTAGTATCGCGCGCAGAAAAGCAACGCGAAATGGTGTTGAAGTTTTTTCAGTTGAATGCTGTTGCTAAGAAACCAATTACAGTAAAGCAATTGGTAGAGGAGTCAGAATCTTCTTCTGCTGTTGTCAAGGCTTTGATTGATAAAGGTGTTTTTGAAGAGTATTATTTGAATCAAGACCGGGTTATTTTTGGCGACGCTAAACAAGATGTGATTGAGTTAAGTGATGAGCAGAGTAAAGCACTGTGGGAGATAGGACAGCATTTTGAGCAGAAAGATGTGGTGTTACTTCACGGGGTTACAGCTTCTGGAAAAACAGAGGTTTATATTAAACTACTTGAAAAATATTTAGCCCAAGAAGGACAAATATTGTTTTTAGTACCTGAAATAGGATTGACAACGCAGTTAGTTTCGCGTTTAGTAAACTATTTTGGAAACCAAGTAGCGGTGTATAATTCGAAGTATTCACACAACGAACGTTTAGAGGTTTGGGATCAAGTGTTGAACCAATCAGAAAAAGCTAAGATTGTTATTGGTACGCGTTTGTCTATTTTCTTGCCGTTTCAAGATTTGCAGTTGATTATTGTAGATGAAGAGCAAGAAGGGAATTACAAACAGCACGATCCTGCTCCGCGTTATCACGGGCGTGATTCTGCTATTGTATTAGCTAAGCAACACCAAGCGAAAGTGATTTTAGGTACAGCAACGCCAAGTTTAGAAACTTATTACAATGCTACACAAGGCAAATATGGTTTGGTGCAATTGACAAAACGTTATTCCAATGTGGTGCTGCCAGAAATTGTTTTGGTTGATGTGAAAGATAAATACAAGCGAAAACAGATGACGGGACACTTTTCTGATTATCTGATTGAAGCGATGAATATGGCTTTGTCTTTGGAGGAACAAGTGATTTTGTTTCAAAATAGAAGAGGTTTCTCGCCAGTAGTAGAATGTATGACGTGTGGTTCTGTGCCTGAATGTCCTCATTGTGACGTGAGTTTAACGTATCACAAGTTTAAAAACGAATTGCGATGCCACTATTGTGGTTATACACTTCCAATGCCAAAGCAATGTTATCGTTGTCACAGCGTGGATTTGAATACTAAAGGATTTGGAACAGAGCAAGTAGAAGAGGAGTTAAGAGAGTTGTTTCCCAATAAGCGAATTGGCCGTATGGACCAAGATACGACAAGAGGGAAACACGGTTATGAAAAGATTGTAGAAGCCTTTGAAAATAGGCAGATAGATATATTGGTGGGAACACAAATGTTGGCTAAGGGATTTGACTTTGGCAATGTGAATTTAGTTGGTATTATGAATGCTGACAATAGTTTATATCACCCTGATTTTAGAGCACACGAACGCGCTTATCAAATGATGGTTCAAGTAGCAGGGCGTGCAGGAAGACAAGATAAAAAAGGGAGGGTAGTGATACAAACTTTTAATCCTTATCACAACATTATTCAACAAGTGACGAATAATGATTATATCGGAATGTATAAAGAACAAATGTATGAGCGCTATAATTTTAAATACCCACCATTCTATAGGTTAGTACGTTTGACTTTAAAACATCGAGATTTCGAGAAATTGCGCGAAGCTTCTTTTTGGTTGTATAATAATTTGAAAGAGCAATTAGGGATTCCTGTATTAGGGCCTGAAGAACCCGCTATTAATAGAATTCGAAATCAATATATAAGAGTAATTCTAATTAAAATACCGCAGAATGTTCCTCTTGTTAAAACAAAGGAGAATGTGAAGCGTATTTTAAAGAGTTTTGAAGCAATTGGCGCTTATCGTTCTGTAAAGGTTACACCAAATGTTGATTTTTATTAGTTTTGTAAGTTATTGAATTTGTGTTTTTATTAAAGAGCAATTTTAAGTAAGATATATAAAAAGTAAAAAGGCTATGGTAGGAATTGCTATTATGGACTTGTTCATAGTGAAATAGTAGGATATAATTTACATAAGTTTAATAAGAATATCTTTTGTGATACTAACTTAAAATGTACTTTTGTTTACTACACTATGGAGCGTAAATAAAAAAAAGGATATATGAAAAATTTAAAAATAGTAGTTTTCGATGAAGCGTTGAAAAGTGAAGAGCATTATGATATTGTTTATTCAAATATTTCTGTTGTCAACTTAATTCGCGAAGAAGGCGGTTCTATTGACGAGGATATTCATCACGATGCTTTAGTTAGTTATTATGTAGATTATTACTTGGACCAATATGAAACAGGGAACTTCTCTCAGATTGTATGGAACTCAGGAGCTGATTATGAATTTTTCGATGTAGTTGAAGAAGGACTTGGAAAAATGGGGGCTAAACAGCACCAAGCATTTTTGAAAAAACAAGTTGCTCTTTTGAAAAGCTTGGATTACGAAGTGATTGAAGGATTTGTAGAAGCTGATTATTCAGCTACACATCAAACAAGTATTGCGTTAAACAATGACGAATTTTTTGATATAGAAGAAGATGTTGTTGAGTTAAATGCGAACTGGTTAAGAGGACACGTTGATTTAGTTGCTTTATCTATTGAAGATATCTATGTATATGCAGAGAAACTGTTAGATAAAAAAATTCAAAGAGAAGAAGAGTAGAATTTAAAAATATAGTTGAGGTATAAAAGAGGCAGATTGCTACTTATATTAAAATTGAAATAAATTAAATATCAATTTGGATTGTAAGGTAACAAGTTGTATTTTTGCACCCAATTTTGTAACAAATAAAATTTTGTATTTATGAATCATTATGAAACTGTTTTCATCTTGAATCCCGTTTTATCTGAAACTCAGGTAAAGGAAACAGTAATTAAATTCGAAGAATTTATTACTTCTCGCGGTGGAGAGATGGTATCTAAAGAGGATTGGGGCTTAAAAAAATTAGCTTATGAAATCCAACACAAGAAAAGTGGATTTTATCACTTATTCGAATTCAAAGCTCCAGGAGAAGTTATCCTTAGCTTAGAAACTGAATTCAGACGTGATGAAAGAGTTATGCGTTTCTTAACTGTAACTTTAGACAAACACGCTATTTCTTGGGCTGAAAGAAGAAGAGAGAAATTAAAATCTAAAAAAGCTTAATTGTTATGTCAAGTATAGAACAATCTGCAAAAGGTAAAAAAGACGGAGATATCAGATATCTAACGCCTTTAAACATTGAAACAAACAAAGCTAAAAAGTACTGTCGTTTCAAAAAATCTGGAATCCAATATATTGACTATAAAGATGCTGATTTCTTATTGAAATTCGTTAACGAACAAGGAAAAATTCTTCCTCGTCGTTTAACAGGAACTTCTTTGAAATTCCAAAGAAAAGTATCTGTAGCGGTAAAAAGAGCTCGTCACTTAGCTTTAATGCCATACGTAGCTGATTTATTAAAATAATAACAAATTAAGTTGTTGGTTTTCACACCGTGAAACCTAACTTCTTTAAAAAGGACATCAACATGGAAATTATCTTAAAACAAGACGTTCAAAAATTAGGTTTCAAAGACGACGTAGTAACTGTTAAACCAGGATACGGACGTAACTACTTAATTCCTCAAGGAATGGCAGTTTTAGCTACACCTTCTGCAAAGAAAGTATTAGCTGAGAACTTAAAACAAAGAGCGCACAAAGAAGCTAAATTAATTGCAGACGCAAAAGTTATTGCTGAAGCATTAAAAGCTTTAGATATTAAAATCGCTGTTAAAGCAGGTGGAGAAAAATTATTCGGATCTGTTACTAACGCTAATATCGCTGAAGCATTCGCTAAAGAAGGTCAAGAAATTGACAGAAAATTCATCACTTCAGGAGTTATCAAACGTTTAGGTAAATATACTGCTAACGTTCGTTTACACCGTGATGTAATCGTTGAAGTTGATTACGAAGTAATCGCTGAGCAAGAATAGTCATTTTTTGATTATATATATAGAAGGCCCTCCATTGGAAGGCCTTTTTTTGTATCTTTAGGTTTTACCAATTTTCTATATATTATGATTCGAACTATTTTAAAAGTGTGTTGTGTTTCAACTTTGTGTTTATTGTTAGTACAATGTAAAAAAGAGACTGAAGAAGTACAGCCTCAAGATAATATTGAGCAAGTAGCACAACCTGGAGAAGAAGATGAAAAAATAGAGGAAGTAGTTGATGAAAACTCTATTGAAGGTAAGTTTTTGAAAGACCCGACTTCAGTAGAGCGAAAGAATTTATATGAAGATGTTCCTTATATTTTAGAATTGACAGCTAAGTCACTTAAGGTAAAGCCTGAGAAATTGTTGAAAGAATCTAAGCAAGAAGATAAGTTGTTTTACAGCAAGGATTTTGACAGTTATGACTTTGTTTATAATATAGTCAAGTCAAGTGAGATGGGGTATTATTTAAGTGATGAGTTCAAGGCAGAAGTTATTAAAAATGATGGAAAGGGAGTTGGTATGATGTTAGATGTTTCTCCTCAAGTTAGTAATGATGCAAGTAAAGCTTTTGGTAATTATTATGGTATAACTATTTATGAAGACTACCCGGATAGAATAGCAGGAGCTAAACATTTGTTTTTTGATATCAAGACAAAGAAACTATATTACGACCCAATCTATGAAGAGATTCAGGAGTTGAAATATGATAAAAATTTGTTAGAACAAGGTAAACAGTTTTTAAAATAAATAGTGGATATAAATAAAATAAATCTCTTTAAAGCTTAAATGTTTTAAAGAGATTTTTTATTTGAATTATTCAGATGCTTGTTATTCAATAGGATTAGTGGATATAAAAGATAAGATAAGTTTTTTGATATTAATTACGTTTAGAATTTAGTATTTTTGATTTTTAAAATATATTACAATGAAGTATAGCCGTCTTACGAAAGAACAATTTGAAGAATTACACCCAGAGTTTACTAATTTTTTAGCTTCACAGCAAATAGATAAAAACGAATGGGATAAGATAAAAGCAGAGAAGCCAGAAGTGGCTGAACAAGAGTTAGATGTGTTTTCTGATTTGATTTGGGAGGGAGTTTTATCAAATGCTAAATATTTAGAGCATTATTCTCCAAGTCATATTTTCTTATTTGGTTTTGACGATACTGAGATTAATACTATTGTAATTAAAGCTTTACAATCTGATATTGATTTCTTGACAAAAGAAGGATTACAATGGTTATCTGATGCTGTGTTTACAGAGGCAGTTGAGATTCGTCACGGAGGAAAGAAATTTGGAGAAGATAGAAATGCGGAGTTATTTTCTATTATTCAACAAGGAGCTATTTTGAGTGAAGGTGTGTTATATACACAATTCAAAGATATGTTGAAGTTATAAGTTGTTTACTGTATGGAAGTAAAAACGCAAATAGAAGCTTTAAGAAAAGAGCTAAATCAACATAATTATAATTATTATGTGTTGGACAATCCAACAATTTCTGATTTTGAGTTTGACCAAAAATTAGCTGAATTAGTTAAGTTGGAAACAGCTCATCCTGAATTTTTCGATATTGATTCACCTACACAACGAGTAGGTGGAGCTGTAACTAAAAATTTTGAAACAGTAGTTCACAGTCATCGTATGTATTCTTTGGATAATTCTTATTCAAAAGAAGATTTGATAGAATGGGAACAGCGCGTTCAGAAAATGTTAGGTGATGTGCCAATTCAATATACCTGTGAGTTAAAATATGATGGTGCTTCGATTAGTATTACCTACGAAAATGGTGTGCTAAAAAGAGCTGTTACTCGTGGAGATGGAATTCAAGGAGACGATGTAACAAGTAATATTCGTACGATTAAGTCAGTTCCGATTCGTTTAAATGGAGATTATCCTGAATTATTCGATATCAGAGGAGAGATTGTTTTGCCTTTAGCAGGCTTTGAGAAGATGAATCAAGAGTTGATTGAAATAGGGGAAGCACCTTATTCTAATCCTCGAAATACAGCATCTGGTAGTTTGAAATTACAAGATAGTGCTGAAGTAGCAAAACGTCCTTTAGAATGTTTGTTATACTATGTTATAGGAAGTGATTTGGGAATTGAAACACAATATGAGAGTTTAGATAAGGCTCGCGATTGGGGGTTCAAGGTTCCTACTATTTCTAAGTTAGCAAAAAATATGGAAGAAGTATTGGAGTTTATCTCATATTGGGATGAACACCGTCATACTTTGCCGTATGAGACAGATGGAGTAGTTATTAAGGTAAATTCAATTCATTATCAAGAAGAATTAGGCTATACAGCAAAAGCACCTCGTTGGGCAATTGCTTATAAGTTTAAAGCAGAACAAGTAGAGACTGTTTTAAACTCTATTTCGTATCAAGTTGGGCGTACAGGAGCAATTACTCCGGTAGCTAATTTAGAGCCTGTACAATTGGCAGGAACGATAGTAAAGCGCGCGTCATTACACAATGCAGATCAGATTGCTAAACTTGATATTCGCGTAAATGATTCGGTTTATGTAGAAAAAGGAGGAGAGATTATTCCTAAGATAGTAGGTGTGAATTTAGAAGCTCGTTCTGCTGATTCTGAACGTACTATTTATATCAAGGAATGTCCTGAATGCGGAACAAAACTGAAGCGAAACGAAGGAGAAGCACAGCATTATTGTTCAAATGTATATGGTTGTCCTCCTCAAATTGCAGGAAGAATACAACATTACATTTCTCGAAAAGCAATGGATATTGACGGATTAGGAGAGGAAACAGTGATGTTGTTGTACAAAAGTGGACTAATAGAGAGTTATGCTGATTTGTACGAATTAAAGAAAGAAGATATTTTACCTTTAGACCGAATGGCAGAGAAATCTGCTGATAATTTGTTGAAGGGAATTGAAGCTTCTAAATCGATTCCTTTCGAACGTGTTTTATATGGATTAGGAATTCGTTATGTGGGAGAAACCGTTGCTAAAAAATTAGCAAATCACTATAAGAATATTGATGCCTTAGCAGAAGCTCCTTTGATGGAATTGATTATGGTTGATGAGATTGGAGAGCGTATTGCTCAAAGTGTAATCGACTTTTTCAGTAGTTCAATTAATAAAGAGATTATTAATAGATTGAAGAGCTATGGTGTACAATTTGTTTTAGAGGAGAAAGAATCTACGGTAGTCTCTAATGTATTAGAAGGAAAAACATTGGTTGTTTCTGGTGTGTTTTCTAAAATGTCTCGTGATGAAATAAAACAAGCTATCGAAGATCACGGAGGAAAAAATGGAAGTTCAATTACATCAAAGACAAGTTATGTTGTAGCTGGTGATAAAATGGGACCTTCAAAATTAGAAAAAGCAAATAAATTAGGAGTTACAATCTTGTCAGAAGACGACTTTTTAGCTTTGATTCAATAAAACCTTGTTAAAAATAGGCAATCTTAATTGTTGATTTGATTAACTTTACAAAAATTGGAGCTTATATGTGGTTTAACACTTTGAAGAAAAGAGCAATACGAAAAAGTGTTGAGAGTGCTAAATTAACGCCAGTACCTACGGATTTTAAATACGAATTTAAAAAGATAGGTATTGTAGTTGAAAAGGCAGATTCGACAATGCTTTCGGAATTGCTGGAGGCTTTGAACACGAAAGGTGTTAAGCAAAGTCAAGTACAGTTTCTTGTTTATTCAAATGATAACAAAGAATCAAAAGGAGATGAGAATTTCTTTAAAATAAAAGACTTTACTATGTCTGGAAGTACAGATAAAAAAGAAGTGTTAGATTTTATAGGAGCAGATTACGATCTTTTGATTAGTTATTACACAAGTGATAGTGCGCCATTATTGTGGGTGACTGCAAAGTCCCTTGCAAAATTTAAGGTTGGTATTTCGTCTGTTAATACAAAGGGGAACCATTTTTGTTTAGAGGTTTCTGATTTGAATGTTAAGAGTTATATCGACAACTTATTCAAATACATTAAAGTTTTTAAAAAATAATTAATACATTAAAACTATGCAATCACTTATTGGTACGGGAGTGGCATTAGTAACGCCATTCAAAAGCGATTTCTCTGTAGATGTAGAAGCATTACAGAGATTGGTAGAATACACAATTTCAGGAGGAGTTGAATATCTTGTGGTATTAGGAACTACAGGAGAATCAGCAACATTGAGTAAGGAAGAGAAACAATTAGTCAAGCGTACCATAAAGCAAGTTAATAACAAGAGATTGCCTTTAGTGTTAGGTGTAGGCGGCAACTGCACTCAAGGAGTATTGGAAGAATTAACGGAGGAAAACTTAGAGGGTTTTGATGCTATATTATCAGTGTCTCCATATTATAATAAACCAACGCAAGAGGGAATTTATCAGCATTTTAAACAAATTGCCTTAAATAGTCCATTGCCGATTATATTATATAATGTACCTGGTAGAACAGGAAGTAATATGAATCCAAGTACAGTGATTCGCTTAGCAAATGATTTCGACAATATCATCGGAATTAAAGAAGCTGCGGGTAGTATGGTACAAGGAATGGAATTAATTAGACAATCAACACGTAAAGATTTCTTAGTGATTTCTGGTGATGATGCAATAGCTTTACCATTAGTATTAGCAGGTGGAGCAGGAGTTATTTCTGTAATTGGACAAGGGTTACCACAACAATTTACAGATATGATACGTTTAGGATTGAAAGGGGAAGTGAAAGAAGCTTTCGCTCTTCAATACCAATTGATGCCTATTATAGATATGATTTTTGAACAAGGAAATCCAGGGGGTATCAAAGAGATCTTGAAGTTAGCCAATGTTACAGATCATTGTGTAAGATTACCTTTGGTTAATGTAGATAATGATTTAACTTCAAGAATAGAAAAAGAGTATAGTAAAATAGTAAAATAAAAAAGTATGTTATCAGAAAAATTGCAAAATGCTTTAAATGAGCAGATAAAGTTAGAAGGAGATTCTTCTCAAATTTATTTAGATATGGCTTCTTGGGCTGAAATTCAAGGTTTTGAAGGTATTGCAACTTTTATGTTTGCTCAGTCAGATGAAGAACGCCAACATATGCTTAAATTAGTTAAGTATGTGAATCAAAGAGGTGGAGAAGCAGTTATTCCTGCTATTACAAAACCAACTTTAGATCATACTTCTATTAAAGGATTGTTTAAACAATTATTTGATCACGAGGTATTTGTATCTAAAAGTATTAACGAATTAGTACATATTGCATTAGAAGATCGCGATTATGCTACACATAACTTTTTACAATGGTATGTAGCAGAACAAATAGAGGAAGAAGCAACAGCGCGTACAATCTTAGATAAGATTAATCTTATTGGAGATGATAAAGGAGGGTTATATTTATTTGATAATGATATCAAGAATTTTAACCAAGAAGCAAATACTAATCCAGTAAATTAAGCGTTTAATTTATAATGAATTAAGAGAAAAGATGTCTTTTTTGACATCTTTTCTTTTTAGTATAAAAAGGTTTTTGTAT
The DNA here is from genome assembly GCF_009799805.1 of Myroides phaeus. Taxonomy (NCBI): domain Bacteria; kingdom Pseudomonadati; phylum Bacteroidota; class Flavobacteriia; order Flavobacteriales; family Flavobacteriaceae; genus Myroides; species Myroides phaeus. Next base: position 266,988 of record NZ_CP047050.1, on the reverse strand, counting down.
AATGCAATTATTAATTTAAATTTGCATTTGCTTTGACAGGACTATCTTGGAAATGCTATTGTTTAAAACAACGAAAAACATATATGAAAAAATATATTGGTGTATCTATTTTAATACTTTCTTTTGCGAGCTGTGGGCCTATGCAAAAGGCATTAAAATCAGAAGATTATGAATATAAGAAAGAAGTAGCTAATCAATTTTTTGAGAAGAAAAAATATAGAAGCGCTATTCGTTTGTATGAACAATTGGAAAATGTGTATCGTGCAAATCCAAAAGCAGAGGAGATGTATTACAACTTTGCAGAGGCGACTTATCAAACAAAAGATTACATTTTAGCAGGACAAAGATTTAAAAGTTTTGCAGCTGTGTATCCAAGAAGTGAAAAAAGAGAAGAAGCTTTGTTGAAAGAGATTAAATCAGGGGTTCAGTTATCACCTGTTTATTCATTAGATCAACACGTTACTTATGCAACAATAGAGAAGTTACAGTCTTTTATAGATCAGTATCCTGCGTCAAACTTTGTATTCGAAGCAAATAGTATTATGTCTGATATGAATCAAAAGTTAGAGCAAAAGGCTTTTGAAAATGCGAAGCAGTTGAATACAATCGGAGAGTGGACAAGAAATTATGGTGCTGCAATTATAGCATTAGATAATTTTATATATGATTACCCAGGTACAAAGTTTAAAGAAGATGCTTTGTACTATAAATTTGATTCTGCGTACAAATTAGCAATGAACAGTGTTGCATCAAAGGTTGAAGATCGTTTAAATACGGCAAAATCAATGTACGAAACCCTTATACGTTTTAATGCTGAAACAAAGTATAAGGATAAGGCAGATGATATGATTAAAAATGTAAATAAAGAATTAGCAAAATTTTCAAAATAACTTAAGCGAAAGAGATGGATTTAAAGAAAACAAGTGCTCCGGTTAACACAATTACTTATAACAAAAATAAGATTGAGCAGCCTACAGGAAATATTTATGAGGCTATTACTATTATTGCAAAGAGAGCCAACCAAATCAATACAGAAATCAAGAATGAATTGGTTCACAAGTTGGAAGAGTTCGCTACAACTAATGATAGTTTAGATGAAGTTTTTGAAAATAAAGAACAAATTGAGGTTTCTAAGTTTTACGAAAAGTTACCTAAAGCTCACGCTTTAGCTGTTGAAGAATGGTTAGAGGACAGAGTTTCTTACAAAGAAGTTGTAAAATAATAAATACTTAGCGAATGTCAGTGTTAAGCGGAAAGAAAATATTACTGGGTGTTACTGGTGGAATTGCCGCTTATAAGACGGCAGCTTTAGTACGTTTACTTATAAAAGCAGGTGCAGAGATACAAGTTATTATGACACCTGCTTCTCATCAATTTGTGACTCCTTTTACTTTATCTACTTTATCAAAAAAGCCAGTATATACTAAATTCTTCAATGCTGGTGATGAAGGAGGAACATGGAATAACCACGTAGATTTAGCGCTTTGGGCTGATTTTATGATCATAGCTCCCGCTACTGCAAATACGTTAGCTAAAATGGCTAATGGTATTTGTGATAATCTATTAATGGCTATTTATTTATCTGCTAAATGCCCTGTATTTGTTGCTCCTGCTATGGACTTAGATATGTATGTTCATCCATCTACGGATAGAAATATAAATCTATTAACGTCTTATGGTAATATTATTATACCTGCAGAAGAAGGAGAACTTGCGAGTGGATTAGTAGGTAAGGGGAGGATGGCAGAACCAGAACATATTCTTGATTTTATTGATGCACATTTTAATACTTCATTGCCTTTAAGGGGTAAGAAAATTCTAATTACTGCAGGACCAACATATGAACCGATAGACCCAGTGCGTTTTATTGGAAATCATTCTTCTGGAAAAATGGGGTTTGATATTGCAATGGAAGCTGCCACAAAAGGAGCAGAGGTTGTTTTAGTGTCTGGACCAACGAATCAAAAGATTAGTCATCCATTAGTGAAAGTGATTAGTATCCTTTCAGCTAAGGAGATGTATGCAGCTTGTCACGAGTATTTTGAATCTGTTGATGCTGTAGTTGCAGCTGCTGCAGTTGCTGATTATCGACCTAAACATGTTGCAGATCAAAAAATCAAAAAGAATAGCGAAGAGTTTGTTATCGAAATGGATAAGAATCCGGATATTCTTGCTTCTTTAGGGGCAATTAAAAAGAAACAATTCTTGGTTGGTTTTGCTTTAGAGACACAGAATGAGGTGGAACATGCTAAGCAAAAAATAGTTAAAAAGAATTTAGATTTAATTGTACTAAATTCTTTAAATGATAAGGGGGCAGGTTTTGGTAAACCAACAAATAAAGTTACCTTTATCGATAAAGATTTTAACTTAGAACCTATGGAGTTAAAATTGAAAGAAGAAGTAGCAATAGATATTGTACAAAAAATAATTGATCATTATGCATAAACTTATTTGGCTTGTCGGTTTATTTTTTACAGTTTGCATTAACTACGGACAAGAGTTAAATGCGAATGTAACAGTTAATCACAGTCAAGTAGGTAATAGTAATCAAGCTTACTTCAAAACATTAGAAAAATCTCTTAAAGAGTTTATAAATAATACGAGTTGGACTTCTAAAAAGTTTGCACCTTCGGAAAGAATAGATTGTTCTTTTTTCCTAACTGTAAATACATACGGGAATAATACAGTTTCTGGCTCACTGCAGGTGCAATCTTCTCGTCCTATTTATAATTCAACTTATTCATCAACAGTTTTTAGTTTTAACGACAAGGATATAACATTCAATTATATTGAGTTTGAACCGTTATATTATAATACGAATTCATTTGATTCTAATTTAACTTCATTGATAGCGTATTATGTTAATGTGATTATAGGATTAGATAATGAAACATTTTCAAAAGGAGGTGGAAGTAACTATTTTCAAGCTGCTTCATCTATAAATTCAATTGCGCAACAATCAGGTTATAGAGGGTGGAAACAAGCAGATGGGACAAATAATAGGTATTATTTGATAAATGATATTGTAGCAGGAACAGGCTTGCCTTTTAGAGATGCTTTGTATACATATCATCGTATGGGAATGGATATTATGACAAGTAATGTAGAACAAGGTCGTGAAGGGATTTATAATGCGTTGTTAGAATTAGAAAAAATACATAAGTCTAAGCCTAATTCATTTTTAATACGCGTTTTTTTAGATGCTAAAAGCGATGAGTTAGTTAATGTTTATTCAGGTGTTACAGATAAAAATAAGAAGAGAGTAATTGAAGTGCTTAATAGAATAGCTCCGTTGAGTTCTTCTAAATGGAATAGTTTATAGTTTTAAAGCGTTATATAATATATGCTTACATCATTAACCATAAAGAATTTTGCTTTAATAGAATCGCTTAATATCGATTTTTCAGATGGGTTCTCTATAATTACTGGAGAAACCGGTGCCGGAAAGTCTATTTTATTAGGGGCGTTAGGTTTATTACAAGGAAAAAGAGCAGACTTATCATCTTTAAAAGATAAGGAAGAAAAGTGTATTATAGAAGGGTATTTCACAGTAGAGCCTTATAAATTACATGAGTTATTTGAGCAATTGGAGCTTGATTATGAAGGAATGACAATTATAAGAAGAGAGATTTCTCCTTCTGGAAAGTCTCGTGCTTTTGTTAATGACACTCCTGTCAACTTAGGTACTCTACAAGAATTAAGTGGATATCTAATTGATATACATTCACAACATCAAACACATGAATTGTCTGATGAAACTTATCAAATACAAATTTTAGATGCTGTTGCAGGAAATTTTAAACTTCTTGATAAGTATCAGAGTAATTTAAAAATTTACAAAGGTTTACAATCGAGTTTAAAGCAGTTGCTTAAACAGCAAGCAGATTTGATAAAAGAGCATGATTATAATACTTTTTTATTAGAGGAATTAGAGGCTGCTAATTTAGCCCATATCAATCAAGAAGAACTTGAAGAAGAATATGAGAAGTTAAACAATGTTGAATTTGTACGTGAAAATTTTGGTCAGTCAATTAGTCATTTAACAGATGATCAAGTAGGGATTATTTCTGGTTTAAAAGACGTTCGTAATCTGTTGCAAAAAACAGCTTCTTTTTCAAAGGATTTTGAAGAACTGTATAATAGAGTTGCGAGTGTAGAAATTGAGGTTGCTGATATTGCAAGTGAAATAGAAAGTCAATTAGAAAATGTTTTAGCTGATCCTGAACAATTAAATCTGATTAATGAAAGATTGCAATTGTTGTATTCTTTACAGAAGAAGCATCAGGTAAATACTGTTGCTGAATTGTTAGAAATAGAAAAGGAATTAAGTGATAAAGCTTTTTTAGCTACCGGGATAGATGATAAAATTGTAGAAACAGAAAAGAGTATTTTAAAATATGAGAGTATTTTAAATGATTTAGGATCACAATTATCAACAGCAAGATTAAAAGCTGTGCCTGTATTACAAGAGCAGATTTTAGAGATATTGAATTTGGTAGGAATGCCTAATGCGAATTTTAAATTTGATATTAAGGAAACTTCCCATTATTATCACAATGGTAAAGATGAGATTCAATTATTGTTTTCGGCTAATAAGGGAATGGACTTTGGCTTGTTGAAAAAAGTTGCTTCAGGTGGGGAATTGTCTCGTATTATGTTAGCTATTAAAGCGATTTTAGCAAGTTACTCTAATTTGCCTACCATTATATTTGATGAGATTGATACGGGTGTATCAGGAGAAGTAGCAGATAAGATGGGCGAAATTATGAAGAGAATGGGAAATAGTATGCAAGTTTTAGCAATAACCCATTTACCTCAAATTGCTGCTAAAGGTAAACAGCATTTTAAAGTGTTTAAGACATCTAATGATGACACGACTACTTCACAATTAGTATTGCTTAATTATGAAGAGAGAGTTAAGGAAATAGCTCAGATGTTGTCAGGAAAAGATATTACAGAATCAGCACTAAATCACGCTGTAGAACTTTTAAATAAATAGAAAGCACTTTTAGTAGGTGTTTTAATAAAATAGAAAAGGCGACTAATATTTATTAGTCGCCTTTTTATATATATTATAAATGCTAATTAAGCAATACTATCAACGATAGTGTTTAAAGTATTACTTGGACGCATTGCTTTAGAAGTAGCTTCAACTTGAGGTTGGTAATAACCACCAATAGGTTGTGCATTTCCTTGTGCAGCAATTAACTCTTCGTTAATCTTAGCTTCGTTTTCAGCCATTGCTTTAGCAATAGGAGCAAACTTAGCTTTTAATTCTACATCTTTATCTTGGTTTGCTAAAGCTTCAGCCCAATACATAGCTAAGTAGAAATGAGAACCTCTATTGTCAATTGACCCTACTCTACGAGCTGGAGATTTATCATTATCTAAGAACTTAGCAGTAGCTTCATCTAATGTTTCAGCTAAAACCATTGCTTTAGGATTATTTAATGTTTGGCTTAAGTGTTCAAAAGAAGCACCTAATGCTAAAAATTCTCCTAATGAATCCCAACGTAAGTATCCTTCTTCAATGAATTGCTCAATGTGTTTAGGAGCTGAACCACCTGCACCAGTTTCAAATAAACCACCACCATTCATTAAAGGAACGATAGATAACATTTTAGCAGAAGTACCAACTTCTAAAATAGGGAATAAGTCAGTTAAGTAGTCACGTAATACGTTTCCTGTTACAGAAATAGTATCTAAACCTTTACGGATTCTTTCAACAGAAACTTTAGTAGCTTCAATTGGAGATAAGATTTGAATATCTAATCCTGTTGTATCGTGATCTTTTAAGTAAGTATTTACTTTCTTAATAATTTCTCTATCATGAGCTCTGTTTTCGTCTAACCAGAAAATAGCTGGTGTTTCAGATAAACGAGCACGGTTTACTGCTAATTTAACCCAGTCTTGAATAGGAGCGTCTTTAGTTTGACACATTCTGAAGATATCTCCAGCTTCAACATTTTGTTCGAAGAAGATATTTCCATGTTCATCAGAAACTCTGATAATTCCGTTTGCTTCAGCTTGGAAAGTTTTATCATGAGAACCGTATTCTTCTGCTTTTTGAGCCATTAAACCAACGTTTGGAACAGACCCCATAGTTTGAGGATTGTAAGCTCCGTTAGCTTTACAGTCTTCAATTACAGTTTCGTACACTCCAGCGTAGCAACGGTCTGGGATAAGAGCAATTGTATCTTGTTGCTTACCTTCTTTGTTCCACATTTGACCAGAAGTACGGATCATAGCAGGCATAGAAGCATCAACAATAACATCAGAAGGAACGTGTAAGTTAGTGATTCCTTTGTCAGAGTTTACCATTGCAATAGCTGGTCCGTTAGCGATAGCAGCATCAATAGCAGCTTTTACTTCAGCTTCTTGTGCATTACCTGCAATTTTAGCATATAAGTCACCTAATCCGTTATTTGGGATAATTCCTAATTCAGCAAATAACTCAGCAAATTTAGCGTAAACCTCTTTGAAGAATACTTCAACAATAGCACCAAAAATGATTGGGTCAGAAACCTTCATCATTGTTGCTTTTAAGTGAGTAGAGAATAATACACCTTTAGCTTTCGCTTCTTCTTTAATTTCAGAAACAAATGCTTTTAATTTATTTACGTTTAAAGCTGATGAGTCAATAACTTCTCCAGCTAATAAAGGAGCGTAGTCTTTTAATAATTTTACTGAACCATCTTTAGCGATGAATTCAATTTTGTATTTACAGTTATTTGCAACTGTAACTGATTTTTCACTACCGTAAAAATCACCTTCTGGCATAGAAGCTACTCTTGTTTTAGAGTCAGCAGACCAAGCACCCATTGAGTGTGGATGTTTTTTAGCGTAGTTTTTAACTGCTTTTGGAGCTCTACGGTCAGAGTTACCTTCACGTAATACAGGGTTAACTGCAGAACCTAATATTTTTGCAAATCTTGCTTTGATAGCTTTTTCTTCATCAGATTTTGGCTCAGCTGTATAGTTTGGTACAGCATATCCGTTTGCTTGTAATTCTTTAATTGCAGCATTTAACTGAGGAATAGAAGCAGAGATATTAGGAAGTTTAATAATATTAGCTTCTGGTGTTTTTGCTAATTCTCCTAATTCAGCTAAAGCGTCACCAATTCTTTGGTCTTCTTTTAGGAATTCAGGAAAAGTTGCTAAAATACGTCCAGCTAAAGAGATGTCGCGTGTTTCAACATCTATATTTGCAGTTTTTGCAAAAGCTTGAACAATTGGTAAGAACGAATACGTAGCTAACATCGGAGCTTCATCAGTAAACGTGTAAAGGATTTTAGATTTTTGTGTCATTTTTTTTAGTATTTAAATGAAAACAATTTTATCGTTAAATATTTTCGGTCGAAAACTTGTAAATTCTTAAGCAAATATACTAAATAGGTACGATAATCTTTGATGTTTCTATGGTTATTACTATAGAATTGTCAATTTGATAATCAGAGGTTTTTATATTTTTGTTTTGGTAGTATTTGCTATAATATTTTGACATATTAATGAAAAAGGTCACTCTTTTTTAGAGTGACCTTTTCTTATATTACTTTTTAAATAATTTTTTCCACCAAGGTGTTTGAGTTGTTTCTACATCATGGCCATAACCATAACCATATCCGTAACCATATCCGTAACCACCATAACCTTTAGTAGTCATAGTATCATTTAAGATAATTGACATATTTGGAAGTTTACCTTCTTTATGTAAGTCATTAGGTAATTTCAACATTCTCTTATCTAAATAGTTTGCTCTTGCTACGTAAATGAATGTATCTGCATATTTAGCAACCAATAATGTGTCTGTTACAAGGCTTACTGGTGCTGTATCTACAATAATATAATCATATTGCTTTCTTAATTCAGCAAACATTTCTCCAATTTTGTCACCCATTAGTAATTCAGCAGGGTTTGGAGGAATAGTACCTGCAGGTAAAGCGTATAAGTTTTCATATCCATCAATCTTAACAATGTATTGATTGATATTTTCTTCTTTTTTAAGCAAGTAATCTGAAACCCCTTTAGTTGGCAACATTATGTAATCATCTAAACGTGGATTACGTAAATCTAAACCTATTAATAAAGTCCTTTTTCCTGACAATGCAATTGTTGCAGCTGTATTAACAGAAGTAAACGTTTTACCTTCTTTAGGGAAAGTAGATGTTAAGAATATCATTTTAGCATCACCTTCTTTTACACCACTTAGCATAAACTCAAGGTTTGTTCTAATAATACGTAAAGCTTCTGCTGTACTTGTTCTACTTGCGATATCAACAATTTTTGAGTTATCATCAGAATGAGGTATATCACCTAAGAAAGGAACAATTGTGTTCTCTTCTATATCTAATCTGTTTTTAACTTTTGTGTCAAGTAAATTGCGTAAGTAAATAATTGCAAAAGGAATTAATCCTCCTAAGATTAAAGCTGCTAATAATATAATAGCTTTTTTAGGAGAAACAGGTTTATCTGAGCTTTTAGCTTTATCAATGATCTTAGCATTTTGATCAGTTGCAGCTAAAGCAATTGCTGTTTCTTCTCTCTTTTGGAATAGATACAAGTAAATAGCTTCTTTTACTTTTTGTTGTCTGTCTATAATTCTAAATTCTCTTTCTTGTTTAGGTACTTGAGATAATTTAGATCTTAATTCTGTTTCTTTACTTGTTAATTCTTTATGAGTGATTTTTAGAGAACTTTGTAAACGCAATAAACTTTCGTGTACAGAAGCTTTCATAGAGTTAATCTGATCTTCTAATTTAACTAAAGCAGGGTTTATTTTAGTTGAACTTGTACTAAGTTTATTTCTTTCTAAAACAAGCTGATTGTATTGATTAATTAAGCTATTTGAACTTGGATCAGATGACACAATATTCCCAGGTAATAACTCATTTGGTTTACTGTTTTTTAAGAAATCAATTAAAGAAGAAACAACTTTTAACTCTGTTTCATTTTCAATAATTTGTTTTTCATAAACATTAGCATTCTCTAAGTAGATTTTTAATTCAGTAGGAATGTCAGTAATACTATTTTTCGCTTTATAACCTTCTACACTTTTTTCTACATCACCTAATTCTTCAGTAATTAAAACTAAGCGTGAGTCAATAAATTCAGATGTTTTTTCTGAAATAAAGCGTTTATCAGCAATAGCATTATCATTATAAATAGTAATTAAATTATTTAAATAATCAATTGCTTTTGTAGGTGTAGGGTTTAAAATAGATAAGTCTAAAACAGTTGAGAATTTATCAGTAGGTGCAATTTGTACTTGCTTAGTATAGTAATCAACTACTTTTTGAACAGGAGTAATTTGTACTACAATATCCTTAACATCTTCTTCAGCCTTATCTTCTTCTGTTGATAGTTTTAATGTTGGTGTTTGTTTAGGAGCATTTTTAGTAACAATCAATTTACCTAAAATAGTATGTACAACTTCTCCATATTTATAATTACCAATTTCATTTTTTTCCTTATCAAGTAATGTGAAAGAATCGTTCGTAATGTTTTTTACATAGAAAGTGTAGGTAATATTATCGAAGTCAAATACTCGTTCTACAAAATCAAAATGAATAGGACTATTGTCATACATTTCACTTGTAACAACTGTTCCTTCATTTAGATAAGCAATGTTCAAAGCTAATCGTCTAACAGTTTTCTCTGCAAGACTACGTGATTGCAATACTTGAACTTCATTTTCAACATTACTTTTTCCTCCTGAAAACATCCCTAAGTCCGCAAAAGCAGCCATTTCTGAAGCTATTCCACCACCTCTTTTATCATCTTTTACAATGATAGTAGTATTTATTTTATAGATCTTTTCGCTATAACGTAAATAAACGAAAGCAATACAAAGTGTAATAAAAATACTAACAACAAACCATTTCCAGTGAATTAAGAATTTATCTATCTCTTCCCTGATATTGATGTTAGCATTTTCTTGATTGTCAAATTTGTTTTCCATACTGTTATTTAATTGATAAAGCGATAATAGTTACTAATAAAGATAAAGCTGATAAACCTAAGCTTAAGTTAGGACCAACAACAGATGAGTTTATTCTTGTCTTATTAGGTTCTACGTAAACAATATCATTTTGATTAAGATAGTAGTAAGGAGAACTCATGAAGTCAGCTTTTGTCATATCTACACGAATAGGAATTCTTTTTCCATCTATTTCTCTAATTACAAGAACATTATTTCTTTTTCCATAAACAGTCATATCTCCAGAAAGAGCGATTGCTTCGGTAAGAGTTAATCTTTCACTTGTAATATTATGAACTCCAGGTTTATTAACTTCTCCTTGAACTGTTACTTTATAGTTCATAATTCTCAAGTTAATAATAGGATTATTTATGTACTGACTTATTTCTTTAGTTAGTAACTCAATAGCTTCAGCTTTTGTTTTACCTGCTATTTTTAATGTCCCTAAAACAGGAAATTCAATATTACCATTACTATCTATCAAATAAAGCTGTTGTTGCATTTGACCTGAGCCTGCTGGATTATTAGGGTTTGTAGTCATTGTATTAACTAAGTTAAATGGCGCAGCAGCCTGAATGTCCTCAGCAGAAACAATGATCATTAATAAATCATCAGCTCTAAATTTAGTTTCGAAATGAGTAGCGCTTGTTTCTTTCAATAAAACATCTTCAACATTTTGGTAGTAAACAAGTTTTTCTCTTGAAGCACATGATGTTAATAACAAGATAGCTCCTAATAAGAAAGATAATCTCAATGCAATTTTATTTTTCATATTTTTTTTTGCAAATATAAAGTTTCTAAATAGTCAAAAAAAAGTGTTTTAGCAGATTATCTGCCAAAACTTACTTTTTCTTAGTGAAAGTAAATTGATTGTATCGTTTTTTTTAATTTAAAACGCTACTTATAATCTTTTTATGGTCTTATGTTTGTGTAATAATTAAGTAAAATTGAATACTTATATGTAATCGTTGTCAATTTTAGATAGGTTAAAAGAATGTAAAAAAAAATTAAAAATGTAGTTTCTTTTTACGAAGTTCGAAATTTTGTCCTAAATAAACTTTTCTTACCATTTCATCTTCTGCTAATTCTTCCGGCATTCCTGCTTTAAGAATTCCTCCTTCAAACATTAAGTATGTTTTATCTGTAATAGCTAATGTTTCCTGAACATTGTGATCAGTAATTAAAATACCGATATTCTTGTTTTTAAGTTTAGCTACAATTCTTTGAATGTCTTCAACTGCAACAGGGTCAACTCCAGCAAAAGGTTCGTCAAGCAAAATAAACTTAGGGTCAGTTGCTAACGCCCTTGCTATTTCAGTTCTACGTCTTTCCCCTCCAGAAAGTAAATCTCCTCTGTTAGTTCTAATATGTTCTAAACTAAATTCTTCAATAAGAGACTCCATTTTAGCAATTTGCTCTTGTTTCGATAATTTTGTAAGTTGTAAAACACTTAAGATATTGTCTTCAATACTTAACTTTCTAAAAACAGATGCTTCTTGTGCTAAGTACCCAATACCGTGTTGTGCTCTTTTATACATTGGGAAATCTGTGATTTTGGTATCATCTAAATAGATATTTCCACTATTTGGTTTTACCAATCCTACAATCATATAGAAAGAAGTGGTTTTTCCAGCTCCATTTGGACCTAATAACCCAACGATTTCTCCTTGATTTACTTCAACAGAAATTCCTTTTACTACTTTTCTTTTCTTGTAGATTTTAATTAAATTATCAGCTCTTAATTTCATGTTGATTATTCTGTTTTAGTCAAGTTAGTGTTTTTATTGGTATCTAATTTTTTATCTCTTTGAACAAACTTAGAGATATAGATACTAACTTCATATAAGATCAATAGTGGTATAGAAACTATAATTTGACTTATTACGTCTGGAGGTGTAATGATAGCAGCTACAATTAAGATTAAAACAATAGCATACTTTCTATATTCTCTCAAAAATTGAGGAGAAACTAAATCCATCACAGACAAGAAGTAGATAATAATAGGTAATTCAAAAACTAACCCACAAGCAATAGAGGTTGTTTTTACAAGACCTATATATGAATTTATATCAATTTGATTTTTAACTATATTACTGACTTCTAAGTTAGCTAAGAAGTTGATAGATAGAGGTGTAATTACATAGTATCCGAATACAACTCCTAAAAAGAATAATAGAGAAGAAATAACAATAAAGACTTTAGCGTATTTTTTTTCTTTTTGATATAATGCAGGGCTAATGAATTTCCATATCTCCCATAGAATAAATGGAACTGCAAGTATGAATCCTGCTGAAATACAAGTCCAAATTAAAACAGAAAACTGCCCATCCATTGTTCTATTCTGTATTTCGAAAGGTAAATCTTGACTACAAAAACTTTGATCTAAATTAAATTTTTGAGCAATTTTACAAAAGAATTGGTACGTAACAAAATCCTTGCTTTTTGGAGCAAAGATTACTTTATTAAATATAAAATCGCTAAAAATAAATGCAATCACACCACCTCCAAGAATGAATCCAGTTGATCTTACAAGTAACCATCTTAGTTCTTCTAAATGATTAAGGAAAGACATTTCCTTATTAGTGTTATTCGATTTAGCCATATTATACTATTCCTTCTTTTAAGATATCGTGTAAGTGGATTACTCCTACGTATTTTTCATTTTCTGTAACAAGCAATTGAGTTATAGAGTTGTCTTCTAACATTGATAACGCTTTAGACACATGTTCATTGCTTTCAATTGATTTTGGATTAAAAGACATAATTTCTTTTGCTGTAAATCCAGATAAATTATCATTTTTCTGTAACATTCTTCGCAAGTCACCATCTGTAATAATTCCGATTAGTTTATCATTTTCAACTACAGCAGTTACTCCTAATCGTTTCTCTGATATTTCAACAATCACATCTTTTATAGATGAGTTTGGAGAAACCATTGGTCTGTTCTCGCTTTTCAGAATATTTTTCACCAAAAGTAGTAATTTTTTACCCAATGCACCACCCGGATGATACATTGCGAAATTTTCTGCATTAAAGTTTCTCAATTCAATTAAACAAGCAGCTAATGCATCTCCTAAAACTAATTGAGCAGTGGTGCTGTTCATCGGAGCTAAATTATTCATTTCAGCTTCTCTTTCTACTTTAGATAATAATATAAAATCTGCTGATTTTGCTAAGAAAGATTTTTCATTTGCCGTTATAGCAATTAATTTATTACCGTGTCTTTTTAAAAGAGGAGCTAAGACTTTTATCTCAGGGCTATTTCCACTATTAGAGATGCAGATAATACAATCTCCAGGTTGAATTAAACCTAAATCTCCGTGGACAGCTTCTGCGGCGTGCATATAAATTGCTGGAGTACCTGTTGAATTCAATGTTGCAACTATTTTTGCTCCAATAAGTGCACTTTTGCCTATTCCTGTCACAATTGTTCTCCCTTTGCAATTAAAAATTGTTTCAACTGCTTTTTCGAAATCTTCGGTTAAGTAATTGATTAAGTTTTTAACACTTTCACTTTCAGATAGTAAAGTATTTTTTGCTGTGTTTAGTATGTTTATTGCTGTGTTCAAAATTAGCGAATGTTAAATATTAGGTTTGAAATAAAGAAATTGCTTACCTTTAGGTACTGCAAATTTATGTAAAATACCATACAAAAATAATGAAATCAACTGAAATTGACTTGCACAAGGAGTTAAAGAGATTTTTTGGCTTTTCACAGTTCAAAGGTCTTCAGGAAGATGTGGTCAAAAGTATTATCTCAGGACAAAATACTTTTGTGATTATGCCTACAGGAGGAGGGAAATCTCTTTGCTATCAATTACCAGCTTTAGTATTAGAAGGTACAGCTATTGTTGTTTCTCCATTAATTGCGTTAATGAAGAATCAAGTTGATGCAATCCGTAGTTTGTCTTCCGAACATGGAGTTGCTCACGTTTTGAATTCATCTTTAACAAAGACTGAAATTAATCAGGTAAAAGAGGATATTAAAAATGGGGTTACCAAGTTGCTATATGTAGCACCAGAGTCTCTGACTAAAGAGGAGTATGTGAGCTTTTTACAAGGTGAGAAATTATCATTCGTCGCTATTGACGAAGCACATTGTATTTCTGAATGGGGTCACGATTTTAGACCTGAATATAGAAACCTTCGTAATATAATTAGACATTTAGGAGATATTCCTATCATTGGGTTAACAGCAACTGCTACCCCAAAAGTTCAAGAGGATATTTTAAAGAATTTAGAAATACCCGATGCAAACGTTTTTAAAGCCTCATTTAATAGACCTAATTTGTACTATGAAATAAGGCCGAAAACAAAAAATATTGAAACAGATATTATTCGTTTTATAAAGCAGCATAGTGGTAAATCTGGGGTTATTTACTGTTTAAGTAGAAAGAAAGTTGAGGAGATTGCTAATGTACTTCAAGTAAATGGAGTTAGTGCAGTACCTTACCACGCTGGTTTAGATGCAAAGACTCGTGCAAAACATCAAGATATGTTTTTGATGGAGGATGTAGATGTAGTTGTAGCTACTATTGCATTTGGTATGGGAATTGACAAGCCAGATGTACGGTATGTAATTCACCACGATATTCCGAAATCATTAGAAAGTTATTACCAAGAAACGGGTAGGGCAGGACGTGATGGAGGTGAAGGACATTGTTTAGCTTATTATGCTTATAAGGATATTGAGAAACTTGAAAAGTTTATGGCTGGTAAGCCTATAGCAGAGCAAGAGATCGGTTATGCTTTGTTGCAAGAGGTTGTAGCTTATGCTGAAACTTCAATGTCAAGAAGAAAATTCTTACTGCACTATTTTGGAGAAGAGTTTGACGAAGTGAATGGTGACGGTGCTGATATGGATGATAATACTCGTAATCCTAAGAAGAAAGTAGAAGCAAAAGATGAAGTAGTAAAATTGCTTCAAGTTATTAAGGATACTAAGCAAGTTTATAAAACTAAGGAAGTGATTTTTAATTTATTAGGTAAGGTTAATGCGTTGCTTAAAGTAAATAAAACTGATACACAAGAGTTTTTCGGTATTGGTAAAGAGCACGATGAGAAATATTGGATGGCTTTAGTTAGACAAGTCTTAGTTGCTGATTTTTTACGAAAAGACATCGAAGCTTATGGTGTATTAAAGCTGACAGAATTGGGATTGAATTTTATTCAAAATCCGGAATCATTTATGATGACAGAGGATCACGAATATTCAAGAGAAATTACTGATGGTGATCTAAATATATCTAAATCTAATTCGGTTGCTGACGCTGTTCTTATTGGTATTCTTAAAGATTTAAGAAAGAAAGTGGCTAAGAAAGCAGGTGTTCCTCCTTTTGTTGTTTTTCAAGATCCATCATTGGAAGAGATGGGATTAAAATATCCTATTACACTTGAAGAAATGGCTAATATCATAGGGGTTAGTGAAGGAAAAGCAAAGAAATATGGAAACGACTTTGTTGATGTTATTAAAAAATATGTAGAAGAGAATGATATTATTAGACCAGATGATTTAGTTGTTAAATCAACAGGTGCAAATTCTGCATTAAAGTTATACATTATTCAAAGTGTAGATAGAAAATTATCTCTTGATGATATTGCAAGTGCTAAAGGATTAGATATGGATGCTTTATTGAAAGAGATGGAGCAGATTGTTTATTCAGGGACTAAATTAAATATCAGTTATTGGATAGATGATGTGTTAGATGAAGATCAACAAGAAGAGATTTATGATTATTTCATGGAATCTGAAACTGACAATATAAAGGCAGCAATGGCTGAGTTTGATGGTGATTATGATACTGAAGAGTTGCGATTAATGCGTATTCAGTTTATGACGAAAGAAGCAAACTAAATCAAAATTGCACAAATAAATAAAATAGGGTGGTCTGTAAGGCCACCCTATTTTATTTATATTTTACTTGTACCCTCGTATAGATAAAGGGTTTAAATTTCCTATCCTCTATTAATTTTTTTAGACAGCTTCTTTTTTTTGTTTTTAATCTTGGTATAATTCTCCTCTGTGAGGTTTTAGTATATCACGAAGTTGTCTCATTTGCTCATCATTAACTACCATGTAAGCAATAGAATGAAATTCTGACAGCTGGCTGTAATCTATTATTGAAATAGAAAGTTTTTCAATAGCAACATATTCTTTCAAATGGATAACGTGATGTTCAGCTGTTTTTTCTCCTGCAGGACCTTTAAAATCCCAAATTAGTTTAATTTTTCGTTCCATTATTATTATCGTATTTGGCTCAAAAGTAAGTAAAAATAAATAACATTAAGTTAATTATTATTTACTGAGAGCGCTAAGTAAAAGTGATTTGTTTTAAAGAAAAGTGAGGTTTACAAGAAATTATGAGTATACTTTTTATAGGAGTTCTGTATGGATCAGTACGTTTTAAAGAAGCTTCTAAGGACAATGGTGGGACAATGGTCCGACTATGCTTCGACAAAATAGCTTCAATCCCTTTAAACTCGGAGAATTGTTGTATTTGTTTAAATCAATTATTGTATTAAAATATGCTTGAATGCCTTGTAGAATAAGCGATATAGGCTGTTTTTTATAAAAAAAACACTTCGTGTTACAAGGTGTTTTTTTTCGCATATTCTCTTTTTTTGAGTTCATATTGCTTTAAAAGTAGCTTTTTTATAGCTTTTTTTACTTAAAAAAAGAGAAGTAAGTAGTTATGTTATTGTTTTTCTATTAGAAATAGTTTTAGATGAATAATTAAAGAAATTAGTTATACCATATCTTTTTTGTATTTTTGAAATTGTTATAATTTTTACGGTATGAAAGAAGAATTTGTGATATTAGTTAATGAAAAAGACGAACAGATAGGTTCAATGGAAAAAATTGAAGCGCATCAAAAAGCTTTATTGCATCGTGCTTTTTCTGTTTTTATTTTAAATGATAAAAATGAAGTTATGTTACAGCAACGTGCTTCAGAGAAATATCACTCTCCTTTGTTATGGACAAATACCTGTTGTAGTCACCAACGTGTAGGTGAAACTAATATAGAGGCAGGTAGAAGACGTTTGATGGAAGAAATGGGATTTGAAGTACCATTGAAAGATGTTTTTAATTTTATTTATAAAGCGCCTTTTGACAATGGACTTACAGAACATGAATTCGATCACGTAATGATAGGGTATTATAATGAAGAGCCTAATATTAATTTAGAAGAAGTAGAAGCTTGGAAATGGATGTCTGTTGAAGGGATTAAATTAGATATGGAGAAACATCCAGAAATTTATACTGAATGGTTTAAAATAATCTTTTCTAAGTTTTACCATTATATAGAGGCTCAAAAAAAGTAATATATGAAATTAAGAGTTAGTCGTAAAGCCCATTTTAATTCAGCACATCGCTTGTTTAGAAAAGAATGGTCTGATGAAAAAAATCAAAGGATTTTTGGGAAATGTAATAACCCCAATTATCATGGTCATAACTATGAACTGATAGTTCATGTTACTGGCGAATTGGACTTAGAGACTGGTTTTGTAATGGATTTGAAAGAGCTTTCAGATTTGATTAAGAGAGAGATAGAAGAAGCCTTTGATCATAAAAACCTGAATTTAGATGTTCCTGAGTTTGCAAATTTAATTCCATCTGCTGAAAATATAGCTGTGGTAATATGGCAAAAATTAAGACCTTTTATTCCACAGGATAAAGAGTTAGAAGTAGAATTATATGAGACTGCAAGAAATTTTGTTTCTTATAAAGGAGAAAACTAAAATTTAAGTCTTATTACTAAAAGTTGTAACTTGCGCCTTCGTTTTTTTGGAAAAGCGGATAGGAAAAGTTTAATAGACTAAAGTCTATATATTAATTGATTTGATTTAGCGTATGAATTTTATACAGTATCCAATACTATTTAATCCAATACTAAAGGATCGAATATGGGGAGGAACGAAGCTAGAATCAGTACTTGGAAAAGATATTCATTCTAGTGAAGTAGGAGAGAGTTGGGAGATTTCTGGAGTGCCTAACGACATTAGTGTTGTAGCTAATGGAGCATATAAGAGTATGGAGTTGGATAAACTTATTAGAGCTTATCCACAAGAAGTATTGGGTAATTCAATCATAGAACGTTTTGGATTACATTTTCCATTATTATTTAAGTTTTTAGATGCTAAGGAAGATCTGTCAATTCAGTTGCATCCAAATGATTTATTAGCAAAAACACGTCACGATTCTTGTGGTAAAACAGAAATGTGGTATGTTATGCAAGCAGATCCAGGAGCAAGAGTTGTAGTTGACTTTAAAGAAGGGGTTACTCAAGAAAGTTATTTAGAACACTTAAATAAGAATACATTACCTTCTATTCTTAAAGAAATTCCTGTTAAGAAGGGAGACGTTTTCTTTATAGACGCAGGTACTATCCATGCAATTGGAAAAGGAGTCTTACTTGCTGAAATTCAGCAAACATCTGATATTACTTACCGTGTTTATGATTGGGGAAGAGTTGATGCTAAAGGCAATTCAAGAGAACTGCACGTGGATTTAGCTTTAGATGCTATAGATTATAATAAGAAAGAAGTAGAATTACAATATTCACAAGAAAAGAATACTATCAATAAAATAGTGGAGTGCCCGTTTTTCTCCGTTAACTATATTCCTTTAAAAGGAGAGTTTTTTAAACAAAAAGATTCTCAAAGGTTTTATATTTATGTAGTTACAGAAGGGGAGTGTGCAATGACTATTGGTTCTGAGAAGTATCAATTTCAAAAAGGGAATACAATTTTAGTACCAGCGATAATTGAAAATATTCAATTGTCAGGGAATGCTACACTTTTAGAAATATTTGTTTCTTAAAAAAGTAGTATAGGATATTTTAAAATTGTAGATTTGTTTCAAATTTAAAATAAGATAGAATTATGGCAAGTGTAAAAAACTTAAAAAAAGATATTCACTATGTATTAGGTGATATTATTCAAGCTATTTATATTCACGAAATGACTACTAATGGAGTTACTGAATCTACTAATGCATTATTAGAAGAAGCATTAAATTCATTCGATGAATTGATCGATGAAGTAAACGCTAAGAATGTTGAAAATAAAAAAGCACATTTTAAAGGAGTTTATACAAAACTTGAAACTGTTGCTGGTCAATTAGTTGAGAAAATAAACGCTCTTTAGTAGAAAAAAAAGATAAAAAAAAACGCTGAAGGTCTTGTAAAATACAAAAAGCGTGCTATCTTTGCACTCGCAAAATGAGTCGCCGGTGTAGCTCAGTTGGCTAGAGCAGCTGATTTGTAATCAGCAGGTCGTGGGTTCGAGTCCCTCCATCGGCTCATATTTTTTTGAAGAGTTTATATTGTAATATTGTTGAGTCGCCGGTGTAGCTCAGCTGGCTAGAGCAGCTGATTTGTAATCAGCAGGTCGTGGGTTCGAGTCCCTCCACTGGCTCAAGTTCTTTTAAAGAATTAATATTACAATATAATTGAGTTGCCGGTGTAGCTCAGCTGGCTAGAGCAGCTGATTTGTAATCAGCAGGTCGTGGGTTCGAGTCCCTCCACTGGCTCAAATTCTTCAAAAAAATTACATTAAACTAAAATACAATATAGTTGAGTCGCCGGTGTAGCTCAGCTGGCTAGAGCAGCTGATTTGTAATCAGCAGGTCGTGGGTTCGAGTCCCTCCACTGGCTCAAATTCTCTTAGAGAATCTATATTGTATAAAATACGGTTAATCGCCGGTGTAGCTCAGCTGGCTAGAGCAGCTGATTTGTAATCAGCAGGTCGTGGGTTCGAGTCCCTCCACTGGCTCAAAAGCCTCCCTTATTAGGGAGGCTTTTTTGTTTTACACTCTTTTTATCTTAGTATTCATTATTCATTGGATTTATTTTTTTAAATTTATTAATTCTCTAAAAGTCTGTCTTTATTTGACAGATGTGATAGTGTAGAGTTTCGTGAATAAATACATTTGATATGTTTTTTAGAATACAAGCAGATTGGTTTATATATTTTGAAATTATATATTTTTTAATTGCTATCGGTGTAGCTATTCGAATTGTATATGATACAGATTCTATTTCTAAAACCTTAGCTTATTTACTCCTTATTTTTTTTGTGCCTATTTTGGGAATGTTGTTTTATTTTTCTTTTGGTATTAATTACCGCAAGAGAAAAATGTATTCTAAAAAGTTAAAGGTAAATGATGACTATAGTGAACGTTTGTCAAAGCGCCTACGAGAAGTCCATTTAGATTTAGGTGAAAATGGCAATCCAATTGTAAATAAAAATCGCTCATTCATCAATATGTTATCTAATCCTGCATTAGGAGATGGACCTTTGTTGGTTGGCAATAAGGCTGAAATATTAGAGAATGGAGAGGAGTTTTTTCCGAGGTTGCTACAAGATTTAAAGCAAGCAAGAAAAAGTATTCATATCGAATATTATATTTTTGAAAATAGTGACATTGGGAGAGAAATAGAAGAGGTATTAATAGCAAAGGCAAAAGAAGGAATTGAGGTTAGATTCATATATGATGATTTTGGTTGTCGAGATATAAGAAAAAATATAGCTCGTAATTTAAGAGCAAATGGAGTAGAAGCTTATGCTTTTAATGAAATTATACTATTGGCTTTTGCAAATCGACTTAATTATAGAAATCACCGCAAAATTGTCGTTATAGACGGACTTATTGGTTATACGGGAGGAATAAATATATCTGATAGATATGACAACCGTAAAAAGGAGTTAAATGAGTTTTTCTGGCGTGACACACATCTTCGTATAGAAGGGCCTGGTGCATATGGACTACAATATGTATTTTTAGCGGATTGGAATTTTTGTAGCAAGCAGTCAATTGCTTTTGATGAAAAGTATTTTCCTAAAGTAGCAAGGGATGTTGCAGGAAATGTGCCTGTACAGGTGATTTCTTCTGGACCGGACTCAGATGTGCCTTCTATCCTTTATAGTGTCTTAAAAGCAATACAAACAGCCCAGAGTGAGGTGTTGATAACAACTCCATATTATATTCCAGACGAATCATTACAGTTGGCTATAAAAATGGCCGTATTAAGTGGTAAAAAGGTAAAGATTATCTTACCTGGTATTACAGACTCACATATTGTAAAACTAGCATCAGAATCTTATTTCCAAGAACTCTTAGAGTACGGTGTTGAGATTTATCTGTATAAAAAAGGGTTTATTCACGCTAAGACTTTTGTGACAGATTCAGGGGTAAGCTCAATTGGTACGTGTAATTTAGATCACAGAAGTTTTGATTTGAATTTTGAAGTTAATGTAATTACTTATGATGAAGCTTTTGCTAATAAGATGAGACAAATGTTCTATAATGATTGTAAGGATTCAATTAAATTAGAATTGAGCTTTTGGAATAAACGATCTAATTGGCATCGACTGAAAAATAGTTTCATTCGATTATTTTCGCCATTATTATAATCACTTTGCTTTTAGACTATGAACCTACATTTTACGTATCAAGATTATATAACACATCAACATACTTTTGCAAACGATTATGAGGGTAGGGTAGTTACTACGCTTATCGAATCGAAAAGAAACCAAAAAGAGGCATATAAATCTGTTTTATATATACACGGTTTTTGTGATTATTTCTTTCAAAAGCATATCATGGAATACTTTAATTCTGTAGGAATTAATTTCTATGCTCTTGATTTAAGAAAATGTGGTAGGTCTCTTCTTACACATCAACACCCAAATTATTGCCAAAGCTTAGACGAGTATTTTCCTGATATAGAGTTTGGTTTAGATTTTATTCTAAACGACAATAAAGAGACTCAAATTTATCTTTTAGGACATAGTACAGGGGGACTTTTAGCAACTTATTACGCTAAATTTGGAAAGAAGAGGGAGAGGATAGGAGGATTGATTTTAAACTCTCCATTTTTAGATTTCAATATTCCTTTTTACGTGAAACCGTTTGTAAGCTTTTTTGCTAAAAATAGAAAGAACAGTAATCCTTTTGGATGTATAGATGGATTACCAGAAATATATGGCGAGTCCTTACATAAAGATTATAAAGGCAATTGGGATTATGACAAACGATTAAAACCAATTAAGCCTTTTCCAGTATTTTATGCTTGGATACTTGCTGTGAAACAAGCACAAGATAGGTTGGTGAAATCTTCTGATTTAGGTGAATTGCCAATTTTACTATTGTATAGTTCAAAATCGGGTAATCCTAAAAAGTGGAATGAAACAGTATTTGAATCAGATATTGTATTAAATGTAAATGATATTAAACGGGTAGGAAATAGATTGAGTAATGTAGTTGTAGATGCTTGTGTTGATAATGGTATACACGATTTATTTTTATCCAAAGATGAAGTTATAAAAAAGGTGCAAAGTAAAGTAAGAGAGTTTCTTTTAAAATATTAAATGACAAAATAAAAAAAGCTGCTATCCTTAAAATAGCAGCTTTTTCAGTAATAATCAAAAAAAGAATTGTCTGACGGGTTGTGGATTAGAATAATCCTCCACCTCCGCCACTACTTTGTTTCGTGTTAGAATCTCTGTACTTTCTTTGTAAAGCACGGTTCTTAGCACCTCCAAACATATAGTTTACACCAATGTATAATGATCTGCTTTCCCATCTAAATTCTCCTGTTGCAGGATAAGGATAGATTGAGTTATAACCATATTTCATTGTATTGAAAATATCGTTTACACGAGCACTGATGCTCATTTTATTGTTTAATAAAGAATATCTAACTCCAGCGTCTATCTTATACATTTCTTTAGAATCTGAAGTAATACCATCTACACCACCTCTATAGAATCCGAATAAGTTGAAACGTAAGTTCTTAGTCGCTTTAAAGTTACTGTTTAAACGTGCATTGAACGCATTAGCAGTAATCGAACGCATAATCATTTCTGTTTCTATTCCTTGTGCTGTTGTTTTGATTTCTGAAACTACACCAGTTTGTTTAATACTTGAGAAATCAATAGCAGGTTGCATATCCCACCATGGCGTAACTTTTATATTAGCAGAAACCTCAAACCCATAAGCATCATTTGATTTGTAGTTGTCATACGTCATTAATAACGCATTTGGGTTATCATTCAACGGATCTTTGTAGATCACGTGGTTGATTTCTTTATTAATGTTTCTGTAATAAACTCCAGCAGTAATACTACTTTGTTTAGCAAACATTCTTGTGTAGTTTAACTCAATAGAGTTTGTAAACTGAGGTTTAAGTTCTGGATTACCGACCATTGACATTAATGGAGTAGAGAACTGTCTGATTGGATTTGTTTGAGAAACACTTGGTCTATCTACACGACGGCTATAGCTCAAGTTAAACATATCATTGTCAGTCATATTATATCCTAAGTAAACAGAAGGGTATAAAGTAACGTAATCATCTTTGAAGATTGTTTTACCTGCTGTTTTAGAATCTACTTTATAGCTTTCTAATCTTGTTCCAACTTGGTAATTAAACTTGCCATAGTTTTGTCCAAAAGTAACGTAAGCTGAATAGATATCTTGGTTGTAATCATTGTTAACAATATCTTTTCCAACAAGAGTTGTATTAAAATTATTCTCTGCTCTTGAAATTCTCGCTTCAGCACCTATTTCAAGTTTCGTATGATCGTTTAAAGGATTTACATAGTCAACGTTTACAGTTGTCATTGTACTCTTGTCAACTGAAAAGTCTTGGTAAAGATTATTAGCTATACCTGTTTTAGTGTTGTAGTCCCCATCATTTGTGCGTTTGTTATCGTTTAAGTTAACTTCAACGTCTAATGTGTGTCCTTTTTTCTCAAATAAATGTTTGTAAGCTAAGTTATATGAACTATATC
Organism: Myroides phaeus; assembly: GCF_009799805.1. Taxonomy (NCBI): domain Bacteria; kingdom Pseudomonadati; phylum Bacteroidota; class Flavobacteriia; order Flavobacteriales; family Flavobacteriaceae; genus Myroides; species Myroides phaeus. The sequence goes on along the minus strand of NZ_CP047050.1, from coordinate 243,212 downwards.
TGCTTGATCCGTCATAATAAGTTTTTTGGAAGATATCTTCAAAATCACCTTTAGGATAAACAGTAGATGTATATAAGTCTAAATCATTTGACCCATTACTTTGGTTTGTATAAAAAGACAAAGTATTGTTGTCATCAATATAATAGTCAACACCTACTTTATATAAGTAAGAGTTGTTTTTAGAACGCATTCTAATTTCTGTTGGAGAAGAAATGTCGTGACGGACCATATCTCCTTCATTTTTATATTTCCCACTGCTGAAACTACCATTACCAAAGAAGTTTAACTTTCCTTGTCTATAGTTTAAGTTTAATGAGTTTGTTGTCTTAGGCGTTTTTGCAATAGTCAAACCTGTATCAACAGAACCATTGAACCCATCAGCTGTATTTTTGTGTAATACAATATTAATAATACCAGACATTCCTTCTGGATTATACTTAGCACTTGGGTTAGTAATTAACTCAATACTTTTAATTGAAGTAGAAGGAATTTGTTTTAATAATTGATCTGCTGAGATATTTGTTGGACGTCCATCAATAAGAATACGCACATTTTCATTACCTCTTAATGAGATTTTACCATCTTGGTCAACATTAACAGAAGGGATGTTATTCATAATTTCTGATGCAGTAGCCCCAACTGTTGTTAAGTCTTTTCCAACATTAATTACTTTTCTGTCGATCTTTTGTTCAATAGTAGATTGCTCAGCTACAATATTAACACCATCTAAAGTTGTCGCTTCAGGTTGTAGGTTAATATATCCAAAGTTCTGAATAGCTTCAGTTAATTCGAATTCTTTAGTAAATGTTTTGTAACCAATAAATTGTACTTCGATTGTATATTTTTTCATCGGAGCAGATAGCTCAAATTTTCCGTCTTCTGCGGTCATCTGACCTGTTACAATAGCCTCACCATCTTTCAAAGAAATTGTAGCATAAGGAACTGCTTCATTAAGCGTTTTATCGAAAACGATACCTGTTATTTTTCCTTTTTGTTGTGCAAACGTAGAGCACACCATGGTTAAAAAAAGGAAAATGCTTAGTTTAAATTTCATAATTGTTATTGAGTTAAGTTTATTTGTTTTAATTTGGGTTGCTATCATAGTAGTAACAGTATTTGACTATTTGTTACACACTTTTTTTATAAAAAAGAATAAATCAATACGAAAAATATTGTAAGTTATTGGTAATCAATTATTAAAACCTTATTTGTAATCAAAATAAATATGAGATATACAGTTTTTTGTGGTTCGAGTTCAGGATCAAAAACATTGTTTAAAACAGAAGCTTATCGACTGGGGCAAACAATGGCTAATCACAAAATAGGCTTGGTCTACGGAGGAGCAAGAGTCGGTTTAATGGGCGCAGTAGCAGATGGCGCACTTGAGCACGGGGGAGAGGTAATAGGTGTTTTACCTACTTTCTTAAAAAGTGTTGAGTTGGAACATACTCGTTTAACCGATTTAATCATTGTAGAAACGATGCACGAACGCAAAGCTAAAATGGACGAATTGTCTGATGGTATTATTGCAATGCCAGGTGGATATGGTACATTGGAAGAGTTTTTTGAGATGTTGACTTGGGCACAATTAGGTTTGCATAAAAAGCCAGTTGCCTTGTTAAATATAGATGACTTCTATACTCCGTTGTTACAAATGGCAGATTCAATGGTAGCAAATGGTTTTTTAAAACAGGAAAATAGAGATATGATTGTAGTTGCAAATAATATTGATGATCTTCTTGTGTTGATGAAAACTTATGTAGCTCCTACAACAGTTAAGTGGATTAAGTAATAAAGGAAATAAATGACAAAAGCTTGTTTGATATCTAATTTTGAGAAGAAAGGTGTTGCGCTTTCAAATGTAGAGCGAGAAATAATTATGAATACTTTTCAAACAAAATTACTTAAGAAGAAAGAGTATTTGTTAGAAGCTGGTACTATTTGTGACTTTGAAGCTTTTGTTGTACAAGGATGTTTTCGTGTTTTCTGTGTTGATGAAACAGGAGAAGAACATATCGTTCACTTCTCTATAGAAGATTGGTGGTTGGCAGATTTAGAGAGTTATAATTTTAACAAGCCTTCTAAGCTTTATATCCAGGCTTTAGAAGACAGCGAAATATTGATTATTCATAAAAAGGAGAAAGAGGAACTTTATACTAAGGTTGCGCCACTTGAACGAATTTATAGAATTATGACACAACAAGAATGTGTTGCTTTACAAAGGCGTATCGTTAATGAGTTGTCTATGACAGGGGCTCAAAAGTATGACGACTTTTGTGAACGTTATCCTTTGTTGGTACAGAGGTTGACTAATATTCAAATTGCGTCTTATTTAGGTATTACACAAGAGTTCTTGAGTAAAATCAGAAAAAAACGCATTTAGTATTTATTGAAGTAGTTCAATTTTTTTGATATTTCAAGGTTGTACTTTTGGTGAAAATATTTGAATATGAAACGAATAGCACTAATTATGATTACTGTTGGTTTATTTACAATGGTAAGCTGTAAACAGAATGAAAGTACAAGAGAAGAAGTTAAAAGCGAAGCAACAATTTCTTTGGATTTAATTGGTAAAAAGGGCGAAATTTCTTTTCCAGAAATGAGTGCCATAACTGATTATACAAGTGAGAAAACATTGCATTGGAGTACAAAGGCAAAAGATGGTACTGTTAATCAAGGAGATGAACAAGTAAGTTATAAAAGGTTGTCAGAGGAGTTACACTTTTTGAATTGGATTGAGAAAACTGGCTTTACAGTGAGTCAAATAATCAATACTAAAACGGGAGAAGTCAAAGCTTTTTGGTCTTGGACAAATGAATCAGGAAAACGTGAAAGTTCTTTTGTAGACGGTACATTTACGTATGTTAAGTAATAAAAAGGCATATTTAAAAATATATTAGCATATAAAAATCCCATTTTGAATGGGATTTTTGTATTTTAGGGACTTTGTAATTAGAAACTAACGAATGGAAAAAATAAATAATAATATAGCGATCCTGGTAGATGGCGATAATGCGCAACCAAAACTACTGGAAGAAATATTAGAAGAGGTGTCTAAGTATGGTAAAGTAACGATAAGACGAATTTATGGAGATTGGACTACTCCACAAATGGGGAGTTGGAAAGACCTACTGAATGACCTGTCATTTTCGCCTATTCAAAAATTCAACTACACAACAGGGAAGAACTCTACAGATAGTTCTCTGATTATTGATGCAATGGATATTTTACACAACAAATCGGTTGATGGGTTTTGTATTGTTTCAAGTGATAGTGATTACACAGGTTTAGCTAAGCGAATTAGAGAAGGTGGTATATTTGTTATGGGAGTAGGTGAAAAGAAAACACCGAATGCCTTTGTACAGTCTTGTGAGATATTTACTTATTGTGAAACCCTAATGCCTAAGGAAACTGAAAAGGAAAAGGGAAGTAATGGCAATGCTAAAAAAGCGAATAATAACGATGATGATGACAATAAATCGTTAACTAAGAAAGAATTTAGATTGATAGATAAAGCTTTTAATATGTCAGTTGACGAAGAAGTAGAGGCTTATATCTCAACAGTTGGAGGTAATATCCGTAAACTTAATCCAAGTTTTGATGCTCGTGATTATGGTTTTAGAAACCTGACAGAATTGTTTAAGCATTTAAAAACCTATGAGGTTATTAATAATAATGTAAAGGGATTAAATCATCCTTTAGTAAAGAAAAAGTAGCCTTCGGGTTACTTTTTTTGTTTTCTATACTTTGTCCTGATGTTCTAATGTAATCTACAAGCATTATGAAAGATGAAGTAAGCTCATCTCTTATTACTATCTCTTTTTTTTGTAGCACATTTATCTACAGCTACTTTTATAACTACTATTGCTATGTTTTGATTCCTAAAAATTAAGCTTTTTTAAAAATAAAACACAAGACTATAAGCAAGTGAAATTTAGTAATCTGAAAGAAGAAAGGTGTTTTTTCGATGATTATTTAAACAAATAAGCTCAAAATTTTGTAGTTCATAATTTCTAACGGAAAAAGGTATAGGGGTTCCGTATAGAATTTTATATATTTGTTGCAACACGAATAAACGAAACATTATGAGATTAAACACTATTGCTTGTATTGCACTTGCTTCAGCAATGTTCCTTTCTTGTGGGAAAGATAAAGAGAATAAAACAAATAACGAGAACGCAACAGAAGTGGAGAACTTTGAATACAGTGTAGACAAGTTTGGAGATATCGAGGTTTTAAGATATCAAATTCCAGGATGGGATGACTTGACTTTAAAAGAAAAAACATTAGTATATTATTTGAGCCAAGCTGGTTATGTAGGTCGCGATATTATGTGGGACCAAAACTATAAGCATAACTTAAAGATCCGTAAGGCTCTTGAAAATATCTATGTAAACTACCAAGGAGATAAAACAACTGAAGATTGGAAAAATTTTGTGGTTTATGTAAAAAGAGTATGGTTCTCTAACGGTATTCACCACCATTACTCAAATGATAAAATTAAACCTGCATTTGCAAAAGCATACTTTGATACTTTATTGAAAGAAACAAATACAACATTAGATAATAATGTTGCAGAGATTCTTTTTAATGATGTTGATAATAAGAAAGTAAACTTAGACGCATCTAAGGATTTAGTAGTTGGTTCTGCTATAAACTTCTATGGAGAAGGTGTTACAGCTAAAGAAGCAGAGGATTTCTATGCTAATATGACAAGCCCTGATGCTAATCGTCCTTTGTCTATCGGTTTAAACTCTAAATTGGTAAAAGAGAACGGTAAGTTAGTTGAGAAAGTTTGGAAAAGTGGAGGCTTGTATGGTCCAGCTATTGACCAAATTATCTATTGGTTAGAAAAAGCACAGACTGTTGCTGAAAACCAAAAGCAAGCTGACGCTATTGGCTTGTTGATTAAATTCTACGAAACAGGAGATTTAAAATCTTGGGATGATTATAATGTTGCGTGGGTACAAGCAACTGAAGGAAATATTGATTATAATAACGGATTTATTGAAGTGTACAATGACCCATTAGGACATAAAGGTTCTTATGAGAGTGTTGTTCAAATCAAAGACTTTGATATGTCTAAGAAAATGGAAGTTTTATCTCACGAGGCACAGTGGTTCGAGGATAACTCTCCGTTAATTGACGCACATAAAAAGAAAAGTGTAGTAGGGGTAACTTACAAAACTGTTATCGTTGCTTCTGAATCTGGTGATGCATCTCCAAGTACACCTATCGGAGTAAACTTACCAAACGCAGATTGGATTAGAGCAGAACACGGTTCTAAATCAATTTCATTAGGTAATATTATTGACTCTTACAATCACGCAAGTGGTTCTGATCGTTTGAAAGAGTTTGTTCACGATGAAGAGGAATTCCAATTGGAGGAAAAATATGGTGAATTAGCTGATAAATTACATACAGCTTTACACGAAGTTATCGGACACGCGTCTGGGCAAATTAACCCTGGTGTTGGACAACCACAAGTAACTTTAAAAAGCTATGCTTCTACATTAGAAGAAGGACGTGCTGACTTAGTTGGATTATTCTACTTATACAACCCTAAATTACAAGAATTAGGATTAGTAGATGATTGGAAAGCAGTAGGAAAAGCAGCTTATGATGGATACATCAGAAATGGATTAATGTTACAATTAGTGCGTTTAGAGCCAGGTGCTGATATTGAGGAAGCTCATATGAGAAACCGCCAATGGGTTAGTGCTTGGGTATTCGAAAAAGGTAAAAAAGACAACGTAATTGAGAAAGTTGTTCGCGATGGTAAAACATATTTCAATATTACTGATTATGAAAAACTACACGAATTATTTGGTCAGTTATTAAGAGAAACTCAACGTATCAAATCTGAAGGAGACTTTAAGGCTGCAAAAGCTTTAGTTGAAAACTACGGAGTGAAAGTTGATCAAGCTATTCACAAAGAAGTATTAGCAAGAAACGCTAAATTTAATTCTGCTCCATACAGAGGATTCGTAAATCCTTATATTGTTCCTGTGAAAAATGATAAAGGAGAGATTACTGATTTCGAAATTAAACAACCAGAGTCTTTTGAAGCTCAAATGTTGTACTACGCTAAAGAGTATAGTTTCTTACCAGTAGAAAACTAATCAATTTAGTATAAAAGATAAAGCCAACCGAGAGGTTGGCTTTTTTTATGCAGTAAAGTTAAATAGCTATTTATTAATTTGGGATCAACAATAAAAGGTAGAGTGTAAGCAAGAATTATGATTTATCTAAAGTACTTTACTTTCGCATTCAGGGATTCGGCAGAAGTGTTCGTACCTCTATCATTAAAGTAATTAATAATATATAAGCAATGTGTTTTTAAAGTCTTTATAATGGTATTAGAGAAGTATTATGAACATTATTACTCTCTATGAGTTAGTTTAATAATAGCTACTTGTTTTGGTATTTTTAAATTATATATTCTACGTAAATTATCAGCAACTAAATCATTTGCCTTTTTAAAATTTGGATATAAGTTAAATTGGATGTTTTTTTGATATTGAGTTTAATTGTATTGACTTTTGTATAGTAGATGAATAGACCTTGGTTAGTAATTGTTTTTTGGTATTTCCATTAACTAAAAAGAGAGGTTTTAAAGTATTGTTATTAAGTGCTTCTTTTATACTTGTTTCGGACAAGTACCACACAAATACCAGACACCTTCGGTAAAAAGGCTTTTTTTACGAGCCTCTGTGGTACTTGACTGGTAAATGTCTCGAACATGGTGTGTCTAAAACTACGCTTTGATATGTTCATTATCACAAACATAATATAGTACATTATATTTTAAATCTTCGTTTATTTTGTGTTTTGTTGATTTAAAGAAAAGGGATGTTTACGCTTAGTATCCTAACTTTTGTGCCTGACCCTTAATTTGATTTAAGAAATCACTCGGCCTTCTACCTATTAATTTTGTAAATACATTGCTGTAAGATTGCGCACTGCTATAGCCTACTTTAAAAGCGATTTCATTGATGGTTAATACGCCTTCACTAAGTAACTCAATGGACTTAATAATCTTGACCATTTGTATATACTTTGCAATGCTAATACCTGTTTCTTTTTTAAACTGTCGTTCTAACGTACGAATGCTCAAGTGAAACATTGTCGCTACTTCTTCAATGTTTATTTTATGTTGATAGTTTTGATGTATATAAGCAGCAATATCTATTAAGTTCTTACTCTTGGGTACAGGAGTTTGCAAGGGTACAGCATTGTCAATAAACGAAGGTAACTCGTGTAATATCGCCTTTAGAAAGAGGGACTCACTCTTGTTTTCTTCTTTTAGCATTGACCATTTTTCTGTGTAAAGTATCATTTCCTTAAGTACAGGCGGAATAGCAAATAAATACAATTCATCATAGAAAGGCGGGAGATTATCAATGTCAAAATACAACGTGCGCAGAGATACGTGTTCTGATGAGGTAGTTGTTTTGTGAATAGCGTTTGAAGGTATCCAAGCCACGTGATTTTGTGGTAGTAAGAAGTGGTTCTCTTCAATATGTAGATATTGATATCCTTCTTCTACAAATACTAATTGTGCTTTTTTGTGAGAGTGAAATTCATCTGTGTGTTTCCACTGTTTTGCGTGCCACACAAAAACGTCTTTTCCAACTTCATCTACTAATTTATGCCCATCCATACTTGTCGTTTTAGTTATGATATATGGCGAATATAATTAAAAATAACCACTTAATTTTGTGTCATATTTAAAAACTCACAGAATAAAATGAATACAAAAGTAGAAACAAGTCAGGGTGATGTCTCAAAAATGAAGAAGATACTGATGTTTTTAGGTGTAATATTTATAGCATCTAATCTACGTGCCCCACTAACCTCTGTTGGTCCAGTAGTAGCAGAGATAAGTAAAGCTTTATCCTTGTCAAATACTGCGGCAGGATTAATTACTACAATTCCCCTAATGGCATTTGCCTTGTTATCAGGCGTTGTTCCAAAAGTATCTCGTAAATACGGAATGGAATTAGTATTACTTGGTTCCATTATATTGTTGACAATCGGTTTAATCATTAGACCTTTAGGAAGTATTGTCTCTCTATTTCTTGGAGCAGCATTAGTAGGTACAGCAATTACAGTTGGAAACGTATTAATGCCTGCATTTATTAAAAATAACTTTAGCAATAAAGTAGGAACAATGATGGGGGTGTACTCTGTAGCTATGAATTTAACAGCGGCATTAGCGGCGGGGTTCAGCATTAGCTTAGGGCGTATCACAAACTTTGGATGGAAAGGATCAATTGGTATTTGGTTGGTTTTATCTTTAGTGACTATTGTAGTGTGGATACCACAATTAAAGAAGAAGCAAGAAGAAACAGTTAAGGGAGATTTTCCTATTGAAGAGAATACGGTAAACTTGTATAAATCTGGATTAGCTTGGGCTGTAACGGTATTTATGGGAGTACAATCGTTATTGTTCTATTGTTTGGCTGCTTGGTTGCCTAAAGTAGCTCAAACGTGGGGAATGTCAATAGAAGACTCTGGGTGGATATTGTCTTACGTTCAGTTTGCTCAATTGCCAATGACATTTGCTGGTGCTATTATAGCAAGTAAAATGAATAATCAAAAATTGCTTTCACTGATAGTAGGGTTGTTGTTTATTGTTGGAATAGGGGGAATCCTTATATTCAAAACAGACTACATCGTATTGTGGTGTGTACTTATTGGAGCTGGAAGTGGATTAGCATTTAGTTTATCAATGCTTTTCTTTGTCTTGCGTACTCGTAGTACAGTACAATCGGCTGAATTATCTGGAATGGCACAGGCTTTTGGTTATTTAATAGCAGCTTGTGGTCCTCCGTTATTTGGTGCTTTTTACGACTTCTCAGGAAGTTGGACATCGTCTTTTATTTTCCTTTTAGTTATGTCAGTTACCCTTTTGATCTCTGGTATTATTGCAGGAAAAGATACTTGGGTTAAGTAATCGCTAAGAAAAGAAACGATTGTAAAGCCAAATTAGTCCACTAATTACAATAGACAAAATTATCATACTGCTGATAGGCATAAAGAAAGAGAAGCCAGGGCGTTCAACGTGAATATCTCCTGGTAGTCTGCCAAACCAATTAAAGTTGAATGGTGTAAATTGTACAATTAGTCCGATAATAACTATGACAATTCCGATAAATATAATTGACTTTCCCATAAGGGTAAAAATACAAAAAATAGACTTATCGTTTTGAAAGAACATTTATTTAAGGTTTGTTAAAGCAGGAATGGATGTGTAATTTAAAGTGTATCTTTGAGAAGCTGCACTTTTGCAGAACATAGTATCACATTAAATTGAAACAATATGAAAGTAGAAATATGGTCAGACGTTATGTGCCCCTTCTGTTTTGTTGGAAAAAAACACTTTGAAAGTGCATTAGAACAATTGCCTTTTAAAGATAAGATTCAAGTGGAATGGAAGAGTTACCAATTAGATCCAACATTGCCAGAAGAAGGTGCTAATATGTCTACTAAAGAGTATTTGGTAAACAGAAAAGGTATGCCAATGGAGCAAATTGAAGGAATGTTAGCTCATTTACAACAAGCGGGTTCTGCTGTTGGAATTGATTTCAGACAAGATATTGCTATTCCTGTAAATACTTTTAGAGCGCACCGTTTAAGTCACTTTGCTCAAAAAGCAGGTAAAGGGAACGAGATGGAAGAAGCGTTGTTCTTAGCTCATTTTACAGAAGGTAAAAATGTTGGTGATATTGAAGTATTAGCGACGTTAGCGGAAACAGTTGGATTGAATAAAGCTGAGGTTAAAGCATTTTTGGAAACAGAAGAGCAAACAGCTGAGGTACAAAAAGATATTCAAGAAGCACAAGCTATCGGTGTGTCTGGTGTTCCATTTTTTGTGTTAGACAGAAAATACGGAGTATCTGGAGCGCAACCAGTAGAGGCGTTTGTTGAAGCATTAACGCAAGCTTACCAAGAAAGTAAACCACAATTTGAAATGAAAGGAAATCAAGACGCAGGTGCTTGTGGACCGGAAGGATGTGAGATTTAAGTCGCACAATCAATATATACATCAAGGGCAATGAGATAAGCTAATTATCGCATTGCCCTTTTTTTGTGGACTAAAATAAGAAGGTATAAGCAAGGTAGATGATGCTAATATTACAATGTGCATAAAATTGTTTTTTTCTGTTTTTAGCATACTGTTTTACAATTTATGTATCTCGTTTACGAATGGGGTAGTCGTTGTAGATTCTACGTTTTTATCACCCATAGTCAATTTGTCATTTGTTGCTTTTAAGGTGTTTATTAACGCTATATTTAGTAAAATTCATTAGGAGTCGAATTATTTGTCCTTATCTTTGAATATTCAGAAAATACAGACCATACGATGGCATTGAAGATACTACATACAGCCGATTGGCACCTTGGAAAACGATTAGATAATTATAGTAGACTTGACGAACAAAAGGAGGTTTTAGAAGAAATTTGTAAAATCGCCGATAAAGAGAAAGTGGATTTAGTTCTACTGGCTGGTGATTTGTTTGACACGTTTAACCCACCGATTGAAGCAGTTGATTTGTTTTATAAAACATTGAAGCGATTGGCTAAGAATGGAGAGCGTCCTGTAATTGCTATTGCAGGAAACCACGATAGTCCTGAACGTATTGATGCGCCAGATCCATTGGCAAGGGAGTGTGGAATTATCTTTGTTGGGTTTCCTAATGCTGAGGTTAAACCATTTGCGATAGAAGATCATTTTAAGGTTTCTAAGTCGGCACCTGGATTTATTGAAATAAGACTGAAAGACTTCAAACAACCTATTCGTATTATACATACGCCTTATGCTAATGAAGTAAGGCTGAGAAAGGCTTTGAATGTAGAGGATAAAACGGAGGCATTGAATAGTGTTTTACAAGAGACGTGGCAAGCATTGGCTGATAAGTATTGTAAGACGAAAGGGGTGAATTTATTGATTTCTCATTTGTATATGATGAATAGAAATGGGGAGATGTTAGAGGAACCAGATGGAGAAAAACCATTGAAAATAGGTAATGCAGATTTGATTTATAGTGATATCATTCCAGAGCAAATACAATATACTGCTTTAGGTCACCTTCATAGAGCACATCAAATAGGACCGGATGATCGCCCTGTGGTGTATTCTGGTAGTCCATTGGGCTATAGTTTTAGCGAAGCAGGACAGCGTAAATGCGTTATGATAATTGAGGCAGAGGCAAATAAGCCGGTTACTTACAGACAAATGCCTTTGCAAAAGGGAAGACCTCTTTCGCGAGTGAAGTTTGCAAATATTGAAGAGGCTATCTTTTGGCTATTGTCTAATCCTGAGCCATTGGTTGAGTTAACCTTGGTGAGTGATACTTTCCTAAATGCTGATGATATTAAGAGGTTAAACCAAGCACACGATGGTATTATATCTATCATCCCAATTGTGAATATGGATAAGGAAGCTGGAGATAAGGAAGTGAATCAAGTGAATTTGGAACAAGATATTAAAGGGTTGTTTTCTGATTATTTTAAACAGCGATATAGTGGGCAATTGCCTAATGAAGAGATAATTGATTTGTTTAATGAAATTTTAAATGAAGAATAGATGATACCAATTAAATTAACACTTGAAGGTTTATATTCTTACCAAGAAAAACAAGTAATCGATTTTACACAGTTAATTGAGGCTGGATTGTTTGGAATTTTCGGAAAGGTAGGTTCTGGAAAATCATCTATTTTAGAGGCAATCTCTTTTGGATTATATGGAGAAAGCGAACGATTAAATTCAAGAGATAATCGCGCGTATAATATGATGAACTTAAAGTCTGATCACGCTGTGATAGATTTTGAGTTTTATAATTTTGCAGATGAAAAGTATAGAATTAGACGAGAGTTTAAGCGTAATTCTAAGCGATTTGAAGATGTGAAACGTGGTGATGCTGTATTGTATCAGTGGGAGGGAGATGAATGGATGCCACTATCTCATTTGAATATGGATGAAATAGTAGGATTGAGTTACGATAACTTTAAGCGTACTGTTATTATTCCGCAAGGACAGTTCAGAGAGTTTATTGACTTGAAAGGGGCTGATCGTACGCGTATGATGCAACAGATTTTTGGGTTAGATCGTTTTGATTTGACTTCAAAAGTTAAGGGTATTTACGGAAAAACAAAGGAAAGTTTTGATCAGCTTAAAGGTAGATTGCAAGGTTTTGCTACGGTTACGCAAGAAACAATTGAGGAACAACAAAAGATATTAGTTGATGAACAAGATAAGTTAGAAAAGGCAGCTAATTCTTTTAAAATAGAGAATGAAAGTTACCAACAGTTAAAAGCTGTAAAAGAAGACTTTGAAAGTTTAGTAGTAAAGAAAGAGGAATTGGCAACTTTAAACGAACAATTGCCCGGTTTTCAACAAAAGAAGAAAGAGCTTGAGCGTTTTGAATTAGTTGAAAAAACCTTTGCTACGGTGTTAGCTGATGCTGAGAATACAGGTATTAAGCTAACTTTTAAGGAAGAAAAGAATGAAAAGCTGACTACTTCTGTTGTTCAAACGCAAGATATGTTTACAAAGGTTTCTAAGGAATTAGAAATGGTGCAAATGGATTTTGCTACGTTAGAGCAACAAAAAGCGGAATGTTATGAACTTGGACTAATCAAGGGAATAAAAGAAGCTTCTCTAAAGAATACAGAAAATCAAGAACACTTTGAAAAGGGAATCAAGTTTGTCAATGAGGTTAATCAGCATTTTAGCGAAGCTCAGGTTAACTTACAGCAAAAAGAGAATGAGTTAAATCAAATGAAAGCTAATCGAATTGATAGTAATTTGATTATGGATATTGAAGGGTGGTTTAAGGATTTTGAATTATTAAAAAAGAGTTCGGAGGAAGCAAATCAGAGTATAGGTAAATCTACAGCTGACTTACAGCAGGTACAACAGGATATTCAAAAACTAAAATTAAAGAATATTGATAATTGGCAAGCTGAGATTAGTGGTTATAGAAATACGTTTAATAAAAAGCAGGAGCAAGCAGAGCAAGAGTTAGCGCATTTAAGAGTGTCGCAGCAGTTAACGCAGTATGCAAGTGATTTGCACAATGGACAAGCTTGTCCGTTATGTGGATCATTAGAGCATCCGCACGTTTTGCAAGGCAATGATGTGTCGTTAGCTATTGCAAATGCTGAACGTACTTTAAGCGATATTAAAGATAAACAAACAAGGTTGAATGCATACGAAAGTAAAGCAGTGGCATTGTTTGATAAGTATAATTTCTTTTTAACTCAGTTAGAGGAGTTAAAAGCAAAAGAGCAAGCGAACCAACAGGCAGTACAAGTACACCACAGTAAGTTTACTTGGAATATAATTGAAGTTGGTCATAAGGAACAGTTTGTTCAATTAAAAGAGAGCGCTAATGCAATTCAACAACAAGTTGAGGTGTGCGAGAATCAGTATGCTTTTCTTCAGAAAGAGGTTGAAAAGTTAAGACATAAAGCAGACCAAGCTAAAACAAGGTTAGCTGAATTGGAGGTTGAAAAAGCTAAATATGAAAGTGAGATTCACTCAAAGAGCTCTCAAATTGTTCGTTTAAACTTACAAGCTTATTTAGGGTTAGAAGAAAGTTTAATTGCTCAAGAACAACAACAACGTCAATTGAGAATTGACAATACGGAAAAGAAACATAGTTCATTGACAAAAGAGTTTCAAGAGTTATCTCCAAAATTAGCAGCTCTTCAATCAGAACAAAAGGGATTAGTAGAGGAAATTGCTGAGCTAAAAGTAAGCAAAGAAAAGCTTGAGAAAGAATTAGAGGTATTAGTTCATGCAAATGGATTAAATACATTAGATGAGGTAAAAGCTATTTTAGAAACTCAGTTGGATGTTAAGAGTGGTCGTGAGGCTATTCAAGCTTTTGAGGTAAAACTGGAAGTAGTTAAAAACAATGTTGTTGCTTTAGAACAGAAGTTGGAGAAAGTTTCTTTTGATAAAGAGAAATTTGAGAAACAACAAGAGGTTATTGAAAAGCTTGAATTGGAGGTTAAGGTATTGACTGAATCAACGGCTAAGCTAAAGGGTGAGGTTGAACGATTGACTAAGGAGTTAGCCGAGAAGAAAGATTTATTAATAGAACACGATAAAGTAGAAAAACGCTTAAAGAATATCAGTGTACTTGACAATATGTTTAAAGGTGCTGGTTTTGTAAATTACGTTTCAGGTATTTATTTGAAAAACTTATGTGATATGGCTAATCACCGTTTTCATCGTCTGACAAATAATCAGCTGAGTTTGCAATTAAATGAGAGCAATGATTTTGAGATTGTTGATTATTTGAACAACGGGAAAGCAAGGAGTGTGAAAACATTATCAGGAGGACAAAGTTTTCAGGTGTCGCTTTCTTTGGCTTTAGCCTTGGCAGAAAGTGTACAAAGTTTATCGAAATCTAATAAAAACTTCTTCTTTATTGATGAAGGGTTTGGTACACAAGATATAGACTCGGTAAACATCGTGTTTGAAACATTGAGTAATTTACATAAGGAGAACCGTATAGTTGGAATTATTTCTCACGTTGAAGAATTGCAAGAGAGAATACCGATGTCACTTACTGTAGTGAAAGATGAAGAAAAGGGAAGTGTGATAGAAGTAAATTAGAAAGAATAAAATTTTAAAAAGTCTGTATCTATTAGATGCAGACTTTTTTTTTAAGATAGTGCCATACATTAAATGCTAATAAAAAAGCGGTCTATTTTATGAATAGACCGCTTTGCATTTATACTCTTTTAAAAGAATTAAACCCTGTTGTATGTGTTGCTAATTGCGTTTTAAAGCTTGTGCAATACCCTCTAAATTGTGATTAAAATCCATAAGCTGATTTAATATTTGTCCAACTTGATTGTCTTTGCCTGCGACACCTAATTTATTCTGTTTTGTAAAAATTTCCTTGATTGTTTCCCAACGTTCTTTTTCTTCTAAATTTAGTTTGCCTGTGATTTCCTTTAATTTTAAAAGGTTGGCTTCTGTATCTGAAGTTAAGGTTTGTGATTCATTCTCATAATGCGTTAAGATTAACTCATCTATTTCGACTTCATTCATTAAGGGAACAATTTTACTTATCATCTTATTCATATCTCTGTAAGAACCTTGTAATTTAAAGGCTGGCTCTACGCGATAAGCATTGTCCATACTCGCACTCAAGATATAATTCTGATTTACTTTAAGAACGATATCTCTTACCATCATCGCTTTTTTAATCACAGCTATAAATTCCTCTAATTCTTGAGCACTAAAATTACCTTCTAAATCTAATGCTTCTTCAGAGCGAGTTTCAATGTGTTGAATTAGTTTATAGAAATCATCTAATGATTTGCTGCTTAGACGCTGTAAATAACTGTTTTCAGCAATAGCATTCTCAAGTAAGCTTAGTTTAAATAAACTCTCAGTATTTCCAATTACATCTCCTAAGTTATAGGTGTCTGCACGATTGGCTAACATATCAGGAATTTGAAATTTCTCTCCCGTTTCTGTATATGGGTTGCCTGCCATAATGATACAAAAACGCTTTCCTCTTAAATCATATGTTTTACTTTCTCCTTCAAAAATACCATCCATCTTACGCTGTCCATCGGCTAATGAAATGAACTTTTGTAAGAATTCAGAACTACAATGTTGTATGTCATCTAAGTAAAGCATAACGTTGTCAACCATTTCAAATGACAAGTTTATCTTCTTTAATTCTTCTCTTGCTCCAGATGTTTTAGCTTCTGTTGGATCTATTGAGGTAATGGAATGTCCAATTGTAGGACCATTTATTTTTACAAAATGTAATCCTAATGCATTGGCTAAATATTCCATTAGTGTTGTTTTTCCATATCCAGGGGGGGATACTAATAATAGCATTCCCATTCTCGCTGTACGCTTGTTATCTCCGTAAACACCAATTTGTTTCGCTAAGTTGTTTCCTATTAAAGGAAAGTAAACTTCGTTAATTAATTTATTCCTAACAAAAGAGGTTAATACACGTGGTTTTAACTCATTTATTTTTAACGACTTTTTGTACTCACTTAAGATATTGTCTTTTGTACTATTAAAGTCGTTATAAGCAGGAACGGATACTTCTTCAAAAGTGAATAGTTTATCCATAAACTGATGATAATCTAAAGTGTAATTATCTTGTACAATTAGTGGATGGTTTCCTTTTAAATTAGAAATAACCACTTCGTCTTTGGCTTCTAATAGTGTGTAATTATAGGTGCTTTCAAATAACAATAGACACGTTGCTTCTTGTATGTATTTGATAGAATCAGCTGTTTGTGATTGCGTGTCAATAAAGGAATGTAACCAGTTTTGTATTAATAGAAAACGATCTGTCATTGATAGTTTAGCGTCTTTACTATCATCTTCGAAAATCAACAAAGCATTTTGTTGTTGTAAGTACGTTGTAAACTGTTTTTTTAATAGGGTTGCTTGATTACTTTTTGTAAAATACAGTCCTGTTGAAAGCTCTTTAAAAATATAAGTTGCAATTTGTAACTCATTTTTATTTAAGCGCATTGATGACTTCCATTGTTTGTACAGGTCTTGTATTTGTTCTAAAACATACGTATAGTTTTCACTTTTAGGGAATACTTTAATCACTGCAGTGGCACTATCGATGTTTTTAAGAATGCTTGTTTTTGTATTCTCTGGTAAGCTGTACCAAAAAAGCTGTGCATTTACACGAATTGCTGGGGCATAGGTTAGTATGCCTAATTCCTTATTTAAAGAAAGTAGGTTGTTACAAATTTCTAAGGCGTCAAAATCGTGTACGCCTTTTAGATAACCTTCGGCGTAATTTTGTTCTGTTCTGTGTTTTATTGTCTCTGAAAGAACTAATGTGTTATCTTTTTGGTATTGTTTGTAAACTTGGTATGCTAAGTATTCAGCGCGGTAAACTGCACTGTTTTCAGATACTAAGTCTTGATTCCAAATTTCTTTATAGGTGTATATTTTATCATTTTGAATAGGATAGTAAAAACTTGTACCTGTTAGATGATAAAATAAAATATCATTTCTTCTGACAATGGTAAGGTCTAAAGGTTGCTTGTTGACTAAAAATTTATTGGTTCCCAGTGCAATAATATTCTCCCCATCGGCAAACAAATCTTGTTTATCTCTTAAAGTACGCAGTGCGTCTTCTTGACTTGTTTTGATGCTATTCTCAAGGTTTTCAGCTTTTGATACGTCGCCTAATTCTTTTAAATCGTGAACTAATTGGCGAACTTTATCAATCATTAAGTCCGTAGAGAAAAAAGCGTGTATATCTTCTTTGGTTTTAAAAGAGGCAGATTTGTTTTCAATATTCTTTAAAATACGAAGACCAATCTGTTCAAGTGAACTTGTACGTCTATTGATTTGTTCAACAAGTTGTGTTTTACGCGTATCAAAAGCTTTGATAACTTCTTCTCGCTTGTCCGCAATTTTTAGAATGAATTCTTCAAAGTCAGCAAACTTACTTTCTAATTCTTCAACTTGTACACTGACTTTAGAATAGTATTCATCACATTTTTCAGGTGTATTTGACAACTCTAAAAAGTTGATAATACTTTGGTCTAATAAAGTTAGTTGTGCGTGAAACTCAGCAATAGATTCATTTGTACGCAAAGAGTCTATCTTGCGTTTAAGCTGTGAACGTACTTCGTTTAAAGAAGCGAAAATAACAGATATCTTCTCAATAATCTTTGTTGCTTGGGTTGTATCCTCAATCTTTAAGCTATTTAAGATGTCTATTAGTAACTCTAATTCTGCTGATATTTTCTTACAATTATCATCAATAGTATTGGCATCAATTACTTTGACTACTTCGTTTACCTTTGCTTTTTGGGCAATAACTTTATCTTCATACGGTACTAAAGCGTGCTCTTGTAGTAAAAAGGCTATTGTTTTTTCTGATAGTGAACTATTGGTTTTAGAAAGAGCCTCTAAATAAGCCTCTAATGTTGGAATATGGGTGTACTTTGTTTGTTTAGCATTGATAACTTCACCTACCAGTTTTCTGTTGTCAGCAAGTAATTGTACTAAACTTTCTAAGGTATTACCTTTAGCATTCTTAACATTAAAGAGTTGTTTATCTACTTTAGTTTTTAATTCTTCTAATTGACTTGAAGCTCTTTTTCGCTGTTCTTGTACTTTCTCAAACTCGTCAATTGCTGTATTAGCAATATTTCTAATTTGTGAAAGAGGAGTAGATAGTTGTTGTGTTTCTGAGTCATTAATCCAAAAATAAGCATCTATAATATCATTAGCTTTTTTAGCTATGTCATTATATAGGCCTTCATACGAATCTTCTTTGTCAATCAGGTGTATGATTTCTTGGCACTCAGCCATTGCTTTTACAATGTCTTTATTTCCAATTTTATAAAGGTGATTGTCTTTTTGTTCTTTATTTTCCAGTAGGGTAGTGGCATAAGGCGTCTCCCATACTTGAACTACGTGGTGTTTTACGGCTTCGTTTTCTGAACGGAAATAGGTAAGTTTACCATCGTTGAAAAGTGTAAAACCATTACATATTATAGGTGTCTCTATATGTTGTTTAATGATATTGTAAGACATAAGAACATATATATTGTTCTCCGCTTGGTAGAATATATATAAAAAGTCTTCTCCATTATGTGAAGGTATTGTTCTTACGAATTCAAGATTAGGGACATTGTTTTCAAAAATCTTGTAGTCACCATTTTGAAGATAATAACCATTTGAAAAGATTACACCTTGGTTATCGGGTAATAATATTCCTGTTTCATTTAAAGCAGGAACATTGATTACTTGTTTTGTTCTATTGTTAAATATAAACGCTCTGAAATCTTCTTGGTAAGGTTTTATACGTATAAGTATAAAGTTGTTTAAGTCTGCAAAATAGTAGTCAGCATCATCAAGTTGCTGGTCTATATTTTTCACAGGCTCGCTATAGATTCCTTTTCCATCTTGTGTATTGTCTTCTATTTTGAAAGTAATATCTCCACCTACAGCTTCAATAAATACTTTATCTAAAATAGAGACGTGAGGATGTATTCCTAAACGTCTATTGTCTATGGTAGTTTTTTGCCAATTAAATTCATATTGACTGGCTTTTTTTACTTCGTGAACACTTCTATCGTCTTGATAATAGAGTTTATTGTCTTTAATTAACCACTTAAAAGCTTTTAGGTCGTCAACTTTTGAACTCGTTTGAAATACCATATATAGGTAGTTCTCCGTTTTTTTGAAACGACTAAAGATAGAATCCCTGTAATATTTGTATAAGTTATTGTAGTCGTTGATAAAGTTATCATCGGCTATAAAATCAAGACTTTCAGGTTGAAATTGATTGTTTTCAAAACGATAAATACTGAAAACATCACTCAGTTGTATTTCCTTCTTTAGTCCAAAATGTACGTTATAACCGAAAATACAAATGTTGTCAAAGGCTATAATTCCTCTGGCAATACAATTGTTTTCTGTTGTAATACGTTGGTTGGCGATAAGTTTTAAGTCAACAGAACTAAAGATTTCTTTACGACTATCATTTAAAGTATTAAGTTTTTGGATTAACTCACTTTTCTGGTCTTGAAGTCTTCGCTGTATAATTTCGTATGTATTAGAATCAAGCGATTCGACGATATGTTGGTTTTCTAATTCAGCCATAGTGTAAAAGGACTATGTATATAGTATATACGTAGGTAAATGAAAGGGGTAGAGGATAATATAGTATATCACTCCTTGTAAGCAAGGAGTGATATACAGTAAATTAAGAAAGTTTATTGTTTCCTATACCTAATGTTTGTACTGCACCAGCAATACTGTTTAATAAACCACTATTTTCATCTGTTGCATTTTGTTGCATCTTTAGAACTAAAGTAGCAATGCTTAGGTTTTTTAAATCCTCAGAAGTAATATTAAACTGTTTAGCGTAGTATTTGATGTTTTCATATAGTTCTCCTTGATTTACAGAAGTACCATCTCCTAAAAGAGCACGCTTAATGTCTTGCGCATTTGAACTCTTACCAATTAGGTTATCAAATCCTTTAGCACGACTTACTTGGTTTACTATGTTTTCGAAGAACATTGTTTCTCCTCCTACAATATCAATGTTTGCAGATTGAAGGGCAGAGGATAAAACTTCTGCTTGTGACATAGCAATGTCTTTTTGAATATGTAAATGTGCAAGTTCTACTTCTTTTTCTTTCTGTAGTTTTAACTTGAATTCTTCGTGTTCTTTACCTACGCCATCCATTTGCTTCATAGCGTCTGCTTTCTCTTTCAGACCTTCTGCATCTGCATAAGCTTTTTCTTTAATAACTTCTGCTTCGGCTAAACCTTCTTTGCGCTTAGCTTCTGCTTTAGCTTCAATTCCAGCTGCTTCTGCCGTTGCCATACGTTGTACTTTAGCTGCTTCTACAATACTTTGTTGTTCTACAGCCTCTGCTTTTGCTTTGATTACTTCTGCTTCAGCAAGTCCAAGTGTAGCATCTTCTCTTGCTTGGGCTTCTGCTAATATTTTACGTGCTTCTGCTTGTTTGATAGAAGCTTCTTTTTGTGCTTCTGCTTCAATCAACATTTGTTGAGATATTTGCTCTTGCGCAAATTTCTTAGCTTCTGCTTCCTTGATTGTTTTGATTAAGTTTTCTTCTGCAATTTTACTCGCTTGTGTAATTCCAACCTGTTTTTGTCTTTCTACTTCGCGTAATGCTTCAACATCTTTGATATTTTGTTGCTCTTCAACAACTCCTTTTTCTAAAGAAACACGTTCGCGAATAACATCTTGAATAGATTTTCTTTCTTCTTCAACAGCTTTCTCTTTGTTGATTTGTGCTAAAGAAACAATTCTCTCTCTTTCAGTTTGCTCTAATGCTCTGTCTTTTTCTACACGCTCTGTTTCAATTGCATCAGTTCTTTCTTTGTTTTTAGCTGCAATAATTACTTGACGTAATTTGTTTTCTTCAAGTACAGCTAAACTTTCTTCTGTAGCAATGCGTACACTTTCAGATTTTAAGCGTTCTTCTTCACGTACTTTTTGTATTTCTGCTTCTTCACGGGCACGTACGTTATCAACTTCTCTATGTTGTTTTTCTTCTTTTTCTGCTAATTGTCTTTCTAATTCAAGAATAGCTTCTCTTGCTTCAACATCTTGTTTTTTAATAACTTTCTGTTCATCTCTACGGATAAGGTTAGCGTTGATGTTTTGTTGTGCTGTTAATTCAGTGATTTTTTTAATACCTTCTGAGTCTAAGATATTTTGTGGATCTAAGAAGGAGATATTTGTTTGTTCTAAATAATCAATCGCACAGTCATCTAAGATATAGCCATTAAGATCAGTACCAATAATATTGATAATTTCATCTCTGAACTCTCGTCTCGCTTCATATAATTCGATGAATTCAAATTTCTTACCTACTGTTTTTAATGCTTCTGAGAATTTTGCTTCAAAGATGTTTCTTAATGTTTCAACATCACTTGCTCTTTCACAACCTAATGTTTGTGCTACATTAACTACGTCATCAATTGATTTGTTTACTCGGATAAAGAATGCAACTTTAATATCAGCGCGAATATTATCTTTACATATTAATCCTTCTTGTTGCATACGGTCTATCTGTAGTTTTTTTACAGAAATATCCATAATTTCCATTTTATGGAATACTGGTACTACATAAATACCTTTATTAAATGCAATCTTTGTTCCACCAACTCCTGTTCTTACAATCGCTTTTCCTTGAGGAATTTTCTTGTAAAAAGAAGCAAGTATTGCAAAAAATAGTAAGATAAGTAGGAATAGCGCTCCAATTATTAAGGCTATTAAAGTTCCTAATCCGAATTCAAAATCCATAGTTCAATTTTTATTTAATGGTTATAGTTATGTGTTTATTTTCTTTGCGATATAAACATTCTTGTCTGTTGATTTATTAATGATTAAAACCTTGTCTCCAAAAGAGAGAGGTTGGCCATCTTTACTTGTAACGAGTAGTTTAACGGGGGCGTTTTCTATTAGAATTTCAACATTCCCCTTTTTTACTGCGGATATGCTGGAAATCATTTTACCTTCCTTTCCTATAAAATCAATAGCTTCTTCACCGTGATACCCCGTGTTGTAAAGAAATCGTGCAATAGGGGTAGTAGCATAGTGTGTAACGAATATTGCGATAAAAGAAAGTGGTATTAGTATTACAACGGATTTCATTCCTAAGTTAGAAACAGTTGGTATTGTTGTAGCAAGAAGAGTCCCTGCCCACGTAAAGAATTTAAGTAATGTAAGTACTATCATAAATGGTACTTTACCGACATTTATATAATGAAGAAACTTTATGAATACACTTGGATCGCTATGAACGGTTGTATCAATATTGTTGTCGGTTATCGTATCAACGTTATTATTGGTAAGATCAAAATCTGTGTCTACATCTGCATCAACACCAATGTCAGCATTAATATCTACATCTAAATCAAGGTCAATATCGGTATTGTCTATTCCACCACCTAAAAAAGAGATAATCCAATAAATAATCGAGATTATCATTAACACTGTCATAATAGCGTTAGGTAAAGGATTGAATAAATGATAGATTAATTCGTTCATTTGAAATAATTAAATAATATTTAAACACTTTTAAGATAAATTATCATCAAAAGTATCATTTCAAATATAATAAAATAATTTTTATAAATAATAATGTGAATGATTAAAAAAAATTTTGTTAATAAAAATATTTTGTTGTTATTTGTAATAATCTGTTAAAGCTTAATGCAATTAAAAAAAAGGTATTGATCATAGTGTCAATACCTTTTTTTATTTTAAAGTGATAGCCAATTAGCTTAATCCTTCTATAAGACCATTAACTAAGTCAATTTTAGTTGCTTGTGGAACTTTAGGTAGTCCTGGCATACGCATGATATCTCCAGCAATAGCAACAATAAATTCAGCTCCTCTATTTATAACTATATCGTTTATAAGAATCTCAAAATCTTTTGCTACTCCAAAAGCTTTAGCATCGGCAGAGAAAGAAAATTGTGTTTTAGCAATACATACTGGATATTTATCCATTTCTGTTGATTTTAAAAGTGCTAATTTTCTTTTAGCAACTGCTGAAAATTCTACGTGAGTTGCTCCATATATCTTTTTAGCTACTTGTTCTACTTTGTAGGCAATAGTGTCTTCGTCTTTATATGGGAGTGTTAGCTCTTTACTCGGTGCAGTTTCGATTGCATTTACAACAGTTTGTGCTAATTCTTTTGCTCCTTCTCCTCCTTCAACAAATGCATTGTTTAAGGCAAAACCAATAGCATTGTCTTTACAATATTGTTGTACAATAGCAATTTCTTCTGCATCGTCTGAAGCGTATTTATTAAAGGCTACAACTATATTTTGTCCGAATGAACGGATGTTCTCAATGTGTTTAGCTAAGTTTTCTAATCCTTTAGTAATTCCAACTGTATTTTTAGTTTTAATCTCTTCAATAGGAATTCCTCCGTGCATTTTTAAGCCTTGTGCTGTAGCTACTATAATTGTTAGCTTTGGTTGTAGCCCTGATTTTCTACATTTAATATCAAAAAATTTCTCTGCTCCTAAGTCTGCACCAAAGCCAGCTTCTGTTATTACGTAGTCTCCAAAACTCATAGCCATTTTAGTTGCAATTACAGAGTTACATCCGTGCGCAATATTAGCAAATGGTCCTCCGTGAATAAAAGCTGCAGTGTTTTCTGTTGTTTGAACTAAGTTAGGGTTTAAAGCGTCTTTTAATAGGACTGTTATTGCTCCAGCTACACCAAGGTCTTTGACAGTAAACATACTGCCATCATAGCGATATCCTAATAAGATGTTTTCAATTCTTCTGCGTAAATCATCTATATCACTTGCTAAACATAGTATAGCCATAATTTCTGACGCAGGGGTAATGTCAAAACCTGTTTCTTGAGGAACTCCATTCGCGCTGCCTCTAAGTCCTGATACTAAATAGCGTAAGCTACGATCGTTTACATCTAATACTCGTTTCCAAAGTATTTCTTTTATACCATTTTCAGAGGCTCTGTTTTGATAAATATAATTGTCGAATAATGCACTGATGGTATTGTGTGCTGATGTGATAGCGTGAAAATCTCCTGTAAAGTGAAGATTGATGTTTTCCATTGGCAATACTTGAGCATAACCACCTCCAGCTGCTCCACCTTTCATTCCAAAGCATGGGCCTAATGATGGTTCGCGTAATGCTACTATGGCATTCTTACCAATTTTATTTAATCCTAATGCTAAACCAATTGAAACAGTCGTTTTACCTATTCCTGCTTTGGTAGGGGTAATTGAAGTAACAAGGATTAAATTAGATTGTTTAATTTTCTCGGCATTAATTTCTTCAAGTGAAACTTTTGCCATGTGCTTTCCGTATGGAATTAATGCTTCTTGATCTACACCAATTTTATTGGCAATGTCTTGTACTTTTTCAAGCTTACACTCGCGTGCAATTTCAATATCTGTTTTCATTTTAATAATTGTGTGTTGTTAAGTAGTAAAGATAAAGCATTTGTTTGTATAGTGTCGTTGCCAATGTTTTTTCTGATGTAATTATAAGGTTTGAAGTATTGTAATATATAAAGATGTGATATTAGTAGCTTCTAAATGAAAATACTTTATATAATGAGTCGTTTTATTATTTTTTGTATATAAATATTTAAGTTTATATTTACACCTTTAATATTTATTAGATTATAAAGTATGAAGACTGAAGCGCAACTGAAAGAAAGAAGTGGTAACAAGTGTGAATTATGTGAGGCTACTGGGCATTTAAATGTTTATGAAGTACCACCTGCTGCTGCAAATGATGCAGATAGAGAGATTTATATTTGTGATACTTGTTTGGCTCAAATTGATAAAAAGCAAGAATTAGATTCTAATCATTGGCAGTGTTTAACAACTTCAATGTGGAGTGAATTTCCTGCAGTACAAGTTGTTGCTTGGCGTATGCTTAACCGTTTTAGAAATGAAAGCTGGGCTGCGGATAGTTTAGATATGATGTATTTAGATGATGAGTTACTTGAATTTGCTAAATTAAGTGGAGATCACATAGGTGATGGTTCTGTAGAATTGCATAAAGACTGTAACGGAAATATTTTAGTAGGAGGGGATACCGTAACATTAATTAAAGACCTTGATGTAAAAGGATCTACTATTAATGCTAAAATTGGTACGGCTGTAAGAAATATTAGATTAGTTCACGATAATGTAGAACAAATTGAAGGAAAGGTAGATGGACAAACAATTGTAATCCTAACTAAGTTTGTTAAGAAACAAGCATAGTTGAACGAGTATAAAAATAGGCTTTACGTTAATTCGTAAGGCCTATTTCATTTTTAACCAAATTGGAAGACTAAATTCTTTTAAAAGGTGAGCAAGCTTAATGCTTTTATAATTTTCTTTTGTTACCCATTTTATCTCTTCAATTTCTGCACTTGCTTGAATCGATGAGTTATTTATTCTGACATGAAAAATTGTAGCGTTAACAATTGTATTAGCTTCATTGACAGCTATTGTTTGATGCGTACCTAATAATGTAATTTGATCGTTTGTAATGTTTAATTGTAATTCTTCTTGAATTTCCCTTTTTAAGGTTTCAATTGGTGTCTCTCCTAATTCGATTTTTCCTCCTGCCATCATATAGAAGGTTGATCCTTTTTTTCTAACTGTTAGCATTTCATTTTTGTCATTTGTTAAAAGGGCTGAAGCTAAATATATAGTATGTGATGTGGACATATTATGAAGTGTTGTATTTCTTTATTTAAGTAGGCAAATATAATTATTTGAATGTAAATAGTTAAAAACACTTAGATTTATAAGTAAGGATGTGAATAGTGAGTGTCTTTTATTTTTAATATAATTGTTATTTAAATAAGAATTTTTGAAAGTTTTGTTTTAAAATATTACTTTTATGCTCTGAAAAAGAAATACTATTTGTTATATAAAAAACAATAATAATGTTTAAAATATTATTTTTTGTAAAAAAAAATATTTTATCTTTATTGAATATAAGTAATAAGGTTATTTAAGGTAGACTTTATTACTTTAATTTATTTTTTAATTAAAAAAACTGTAAGCCTGGTAAAAAGGCAAAAATGAACAACACAATGGTAAAACAAGAATTTACTGCGTTATTTAAGGGGTATAAAATACCTAATGAATTAAAAAGCTTAATGGAATTTCAGTTATTAGACACTATTCCATCATATTATTCGAATGCACTTTATTTAATTGATGAAGATCCAGGCATTATAGAATCTTTTTCAGAGGATGTGGAATTTGTAAATTCTTTTATTCCTTTTGCAGAAGCTAATAGTACAGGAAGTATTTTTGCTTTTTGGGTAAAAAATGAAAACTTAGAAGAGTGTCCAATTGTTATTTTTGGAGATGAAGGAGGCGTTTTTATTGCGGCTAAGAATTTGAAAGAGCTTTTGCAAGTTGCAGCTTATGATGTAGAGCCAGTAATTTATGACGAGGAGTTTTATTTTTCTGATAAAGAGGAATTGATAGAGGAAGGAGAATATAGCAATGCAGAGTTTAATAAAGAGTATTTAGATTGGTTGAGAAACGACGCTAAGTTAAAACCTATTTTAACTATTGAAGATGTGGATGCAATCGTTAATGATGCTCAGAGTTTATTACAAGGAGATTTAGATGATTTCCTTAAGAAATACGCCAATTAATTATTTTAATGATAAACATACAAAAGAGAACTATTATAGTTCTCTTTTTTTGTGTTTAATTATCTGACGTTAAGGTACTTGCTTTAATAATTATTTGTTGTTTTATTTTTTGTAAAAATACTCTATATTGCGTTAAAATATTAAAGTATGGATTTAAATAGTTTTGAAACAACAGAAGTTATTTTAGAAAAGCCAAATAATTATATGGCTTTGTCAATAGTTTCTACCATTTTGAGTGTGTGTTCAATTTGGTGTTTAGGATTGATTTTAGGTATTATTGCAATTGTAATGTCAAGTCAATCTACAAGTAAATTTAATAATGGTGATTATAATGGTGCTGTTAAATCCGCGAAGACAGCTAAAATATTGTCAATTATTGCTTTAGTTTTAACCGCTGCAGGTATTACTGCTTATTATTTCTTTTTTCAAGAAGTTGGTGGTATAGAAGGTTTTCAAGAATTGATGCAACAAGCGATAGAGGAAGCCGAAAATCAATAAGATATGAGAAAATGGTGTGTTAGAATTTTGTTTTTCTTAATACCGATCTTATTAGTTTTTTACTATTATAATTTTTTTGGAAGTGAAGGAAGTACTGGTGTTGTTTGTATATTTAATAAACAAACAGGTTGGTTGTGTCCAGGATGTGGCGGACAACGTGCTCTACATTCTTTATTACACGGAAACTTTAGTGAAGCATTTCTGTTAAATCCTCTTATTTATATTTTACTTCCTTTGTTGGCATTTCTTTATTTTGCTTTGATAGAGGTATATTTATTAGGTAATAAAAAGTTTTTAGAGAAATATGCTATTCCTAATTGGTTTGCATATGTATTAATTATTCTTTTGGTGTTTTTTTTCGTTTTACGAAATGCAGATAAGATATTTTAAAAAAGAGTTCTCTTTGTTCTAAGAGAACTCTTTTTTTATAATTAGTAATAAGGGAACAAGTATTTTTAATGCAATAGGTGTTTATCTAATGAAGATTGATGCTGCAGGGGAGAAGGTGAGGTTTAAATTAGCTAAGAAATAAATGAAATAATATAGAATAAAAAGCCACTTAACGCTTGCGTTAAGTGGCTTTTTTGTTTGGCGTTAGTACAGGACCTCTTGCTTGGTTTTGTGATGGTAAGTAGTACAAATAGCTAATAGTATGGTGATTATTAGTAGTGAAAAAGGTTTTTACGAAGTTCTAATAAGAGCTCTTTTACAAGATTTATACTCTGAATAGCTTGTAAATACTGGGTTTCAGGCTGTTTTATAATAGTTTAGCGTGGTGCTTAGTCGTAGATAGCTCGTAGATAAGCCGTAGATGGTTCGCGAAAAAGGCCTTTAGGCGAGGTATCTACGACTCATCTCTGGTGTATCTCCGAACAATCTTCATTTAAGATAATGTAATTATTTTGAAAATCAGTATGTTATATTAAATATAGAAAAAAGTGGGACAGCGTTTATAGTGCATATGATGTCATTTGATAGCAAATGATATCAAAATAACCGCTTTATAATACCTGTAGAAGTAATATAGGTAACTTTGTACTATATATAAGGAGAGTAATAAGAATGCATATATATAATGAGGAATAACTTTAATAAAGAAGTCCAGACCTATTTGAACCAATAAAAACAAAAAGTAAAAAAACTTTCAGAGGTAAGAAGCAACATAACAACAGGTTATAAAAAACCTTTCAAAAAAGGAGTTGTAAAGTTTGGAAATAGCGAAAAAGATGCTACTTTTGCATCCGCATTACAGCAGACGATCATACACAGATAGTGAAGGAGTAAAGATAAAAAAGTAACGTTATTTCGCTTTGAAAAAAATAAGAAATTAAATTTGGATAAGTAAAAAATAAGGTTGTATCTTTGCAGTCCGTTTCAGTAAATACGGTGGTTTAGCGACAAAAACAAATTGAAATTTATTTTAAAAAAGTTTTGCTAAATCAAAAAAGTTATTTACTTTTGCACTCGCTTTGAAACACAAGTGAGGTTATAATTAAGAAGACACGTTCATAGACATATTGGATTGACAGCAAAAATTAAGAGAGTAAGGCAAATGTTTACATTTGAATTAACTTGCTAATTAACGAAATTAAAAATATACGATGAAGAGTTTGATCCTGGCTCAGGATGAACGCTAGCGGCAGGCCTAACACATGCAAGTCGAGGGGTATATTGAGCTTGCTTAATAGAGACCGGCGCACGGGTGAGTAACGCGTATGTAACCTACCTTCTACAGGGGAATAGCCCGAAGAAATTCGGATTAATGCTCCATGGTTTAATTGGATGGCATCATTTGATTAATAAAGATTTATCGGTAGAAGATGGGCATGCGTATCATTAGCTAGTTGGTGTGGTAACGGCATACCAAGGCAACGATGATTAGGGGTCCTGAGAGGGAGATCCCCCACACTGGTACTGAGACACGGACCAGACTCCTACGGGAGGCAGCAGTGAGGAATATTGGTCAATGGAGGCAACTCTGAACCAGCCATGCCGCGTGCAGGATGACGGTCCTATGGATTGTAAACTGCTTTTGTACAGGAAGAAACCTCGCTACGTGTAGTGATTTGACGGTACTGTAAGAATAAGGATCGGCTAACTCCGTGCCAGCAGCCGCGGTAATACGGAGGATCCGAGCGTTATCCGGAATTATTGGGTTTAAAGGGTTCGTAGGCGGTTGGATAAGTCAGTGGTGAAATTTCTTAGCTTAACTAAGACCCGGCCATTGATACTGTTTGACTTGAATAGTATGGAAGTAACTAGAATATGTAGTGTAGCGGTGAAATGCTTAGATATTACATGGAATACCAATTGCGAAGGCAGGTTACTACGTACTTATTGACGCTGATGAACGAAAGCGTGGGGAGCGAACAGGATTAGATACCCTGGTAGTCCACGCCGTAAACGATGGATACTAGCTGTTCGGTTTTCGGACTGAGTGGCTAAGCGAAAGTGATAAGTATCCCACCTGGGGAGTACGTTCGCAAGAATGAAACTCAAAGGAATTGACGGGGGCCCGCACAAGCGGTGGAGCATGTGGTTTAATTCGATGATACGCGAGGAACCTTACCAGGGCTTAAATGTAGATTGACAGGTTTGGAAACAGACTTTTCTTCGGACAATTTACAAGGTGCTGCATGGTTGTCGTCAGCTCGTGCCGTGAGGTGTCAGGTTAAGTCCTATAACGAGCGCAACCCCTATTGTTAGTTACCAGCGAGTAATGTCGGGAACTCTAGCAAGACTGCCGGTGCAAACCGTGAGGAAGGTGGGGATGACGTCAAATCATCACGGCCCTTACGTCCTGGGCTACACACGTGCTACAATGGTCAGTACAGAAAGCAGCTACCTGGCGACAGGATGCGAATCTCAAAAGCTGATCACAGTTCGGATTGGAGTCTGCAACTCGACTCCATGAAGCTGGAATCGCTAGTAATCGGATATCAGCCATGATCCGGTGAATACGTTCCCGGGCCTTGTACACACCGCCCGTCAAGCCATGGAAGCTGGGGGTACCTGAAGTCGGTGACCGCAAGGAGCTGCCTAGGGTAAAACTGGTAACTAGGGCTAAGTCGTAACAAGGTAGCCGTACCGGAAGGTGCGGCTGGAACACCTCCTTTCTAGAGAAAAAATTAGTAATTAATACTTTACTCTCGCTGTTAGTTCAAAATACAACACTTAAGTATACAGAGTCTCGTAGCTCAGCTGGTTAGAGTACTACACTGATAATGTAGGGGTCGGCAGTTCGAGTCTGCCCGGGACTACTAATACATTAAGGGTTTAAAAGGAAATTATAGAGGTTGCGTTATCCACAACCCAATGGAAGCAGATAACACAAATATCTATATCTATGGGGGATTAGCTCAGCTGGCTAGAGCGCCTGCCTTGCACGCAGGAGGTCATCGGTTCGACTCCGATATTCTCCACAACGGCATAAGTCAAAGCTGATATACTTATCAGTTATGATTGCCACAACGATCATTGACATATTGAGATACTTAACTAATACAGTTAGAAAAGAATCAAAAATAATAAAATTTATAGAAAGTACGATTCGAAAGAATTGTAAGCACATAAGCAAAATAAGGGCGTATGGGGAATGCCTAGGCTCTCAGAGGCGAAGAAGGACGTGATAAGCTGCGAAAAGCTACGGGGATCGGCACACACGACTTGATCCGTAGATATCCGAATGGGGCAACCCAGTATGTTGAAGACATATTATCCTAATAGGAGGCGAACCTGCTGAACTGAAACATCTAAGTAGGCAGAGGAGAAGAAAACAAAAGTGATTCCGCAAGTAGTGGCGAGCGAACGCGGAATAGCCCAAACCAATGTTGTTACGGCAATATTGGGGTTGTAGGACCACGATATTTCTTGCGGATTTAATTAGAATTACCTGGAAAGGTAAACCAAAGAGGGTGATAGTCCCGTACAAGTAAGAGAAGATAAGAATAGTGGTATCCTGAGTAGGTCGGGGCACGTGAAACCTTGATTGAATCCGGCGGGACCATCCGCCAAGGCTAAATACTCCTGAGAGACCGATAGTGAACCAGTACCGTGAGGGAAAGGTGAAAAGAACCGTGAATAACGGAGTGAAATAGATCCTGAAACCATACGCCTACAAGCGGTCGGAGCCCATTCGTTGGGTGACGGCGTGCCTTTTGCATAATGAGCCTACGAGTTACCGTTGCTGGCAAGGATAAGGACTTCAGGTCTGGATCCGTAGCGAAAGCGAGTCTTAATAGGGCGCTTTAGTCAGTAGTGGTAGACGCGAAACCGTGTGATCTACCCATGGGCAGGTTGAAGTTTAGGTAACACTAAATGGAGGACCGAACCGTTTAACGCTGAAAAGTTTTCGGATGACCTGTGGGTAGGGGTGAAAGGCCAATCAAACTCGGAAATAGCTCGTACTCCCCGAAATGCATTTAGGTGCAGCGATAATCGATAGTTACTTAGAGGTAGAGCTACTGATTGGATGCGGGGGCTTCACCGCCTACCAATTCCTGACAAACTCCGAATGCTAAGTAATGATAATTATCAGTGAGGGCATGGGTGCTAAGGTCCATGTCCGAGAGGGAAAGAACCCAGACCATCAGCTAAGGTCCCCAAATGTATGCTAAGTTGAAAAAACGCGGTTTGATTGCCCAGACAGCTAGGATGTTGGCTTGGAAGCAGCCATTCATTTAAAGAGTGCGTAACAGCTCACTAGTCGAGCGATCGAGCATGGATAATAATCGGGCATAAGTATACTACCGAAGCTATGGATTTACGCTTAATGCGTGAGTGGTAGGGGAGCATTCTAACGGGGTTGAAGGTGATTTGTGAGAATTGCTGGACCTTTTAGAAAAGAAAATGTAGGCATAAGTAACGATAATGCGGGCGAGAAACCCGCACGCCGTAAGACTAAGGTTTCCTCAGCTATGCTAATCAGCTGAGGGTTAGTCGGGACCTAAGGCACACCCGAAGGGGGACGTCGATGGCCAACGGGTTAATATTCCCGTACTACTTATAACAGTGATGGAGTGACACAGTGATGAAAGCACCGCGAACTGACGGAATAGTTCGTTGAAGCACGTACCTATAGGTCTGATAGTAAAATGCGTCGGACTTGGAGAAATGCGATAGTACTCGGAGTCTACGGACGAAGAGATAGTGTGCCTAAGGGCTGTCAAGAAAAGCTTCTAAACTTAGGTTATAAGTACCCGTACCGTAAACCGACACAGGTAGTCGAGGAGAGTATCCTAAGGCGCTCGAGAGATTCATGGCTAAGGAACTAGGCAAAATAGACCTGTAACTTCGGGAGAAAGGTCGCCAGCGCAAGCTGGCCGCAGTGAAAAGGTCCAGGCGACTGTTTATCAAAAACACAGGGCTCTGCAAAATCGTAAGATGAAGTATAGGGCCTGACACCTGCCCGGTGCTGGAAGGTTAAGAGGAGATGTTATCGGTGAGTAATTGTTGAGAAGCATTGAATTGAAGCCCCAGTAAACGGCGGCCGTAACTATAACGGTCCTAAGGTAGCGAAATTCCTTGTCGGGTAAGTTCCGACCTGCACGAATGGTGTAACGATCTGGACACTGTCTCAGCCATGAGCTCGGTGAAATTGTAGTATCGGTGAAGATGCCGATTACCCGCAGTGGGACGAAAAGACCCTGTGCACCTTTACTATAGCTTAGTATTGTTCTTGGATAAGTGATGTGTAGGATAGGTGGGAGACTTTGAAGTGGCGTCGCTAGGCGTTGTGGAGTCATTGTTGAAATACCACCCTTTGCTTATTTGAGATCTAACTTCCGTAAGGAAGGACATTGCTTGGTGGGTAGTTTGACTGGGGTGGTCGCCTCCAAAAGAGTAACGGAGGCTTCTAAAGGTTCCCTCAGCACGCTTGGTAACCGTGCGTAGAGTGCAATGGTATAAGGGAGCTTGACTGAGAGACAAACAAGTCGATCAGGTACGAAAGTAGAGCATAGTGATCCGGTGGTTCCGCATGGAAGGGCCATCGCTCAAAGGATAAAAGGTACGCCGGGGATAACAGGCTGATCTCCCCCAAGAGCTCATATCGACGGGGGGGTTTGGCACCTCGATGTCGGCTCGTCACATCCTGGGGCTGGAGAAGGTCCCAAGGGTTGGGCTGTTCGCCCATTAAAGTGGCACGCGAGCTGGGTTCAGAACGTCGTGAGACAGTTCGGTCTCTATCTACTGTGGGCGTTAGAAATTTGAGTGGATCTGATTCTAGTACGAGAGGACCGATTTGGACCAACCTCTAGTGCATCTGTTGTCTCGCCAGGGGCATCGCAGAGTAGCTACGTTGGGAAGGGATAAGCGCTGAAAGCATATAAGTGCGAAACCCACCACAAGATGAGATTTCTTTAAAGGGTCGTGGAAGATGACCACGTTGATAGGCTATAGATGTAAAGACAGTAATGTCAAAGTCGAGTAGTACTAATAACCCGTAAGCTTATGTGTATCTCTCCCTGATTAAATTCAGGGAGAGGGCAACTTTCTAAGCAATAAATTGGATAATAGATTCAAATCAAAAAGTACTGTATAGTATAAAGTTAAGTAACTTAATATAAAAATATTAGTTATCCGTAGGGTAACAACCGATTTAAGGTGGTTATTGCAGCGGGGCTCACCTCTTCCCATTTCGAACAGAGAAGTTAAGCCCGCTAGCGCAGATGGTACTGCTAACCAGTGGGAGAGTATGACACCGCCTTTCTTTTGAAATCCTTGCTGATTTCCAGCAAGGATTTTTTTATCTACTTACATATCGTAAAAATTATAACTTTATAAAAAAAGAGTAAATTTAATTTGCTTTATAAAAATAAAGGTTATACTTTTGCACTCGCTTTGAAACACAAGTGGGATTATAAATAAGAAGACACGTTCATAGACATATTGGATTGACAGCAAAAATTAAGAGAGTAAGGCAAATGTTTACATTTGAATTAACTTGCTAATTAACGAAATTAAAAATATACGATGAAGAGTTTGATCCTGGCTCAGGATGAACGCTAGCGGCAGGCCTAACACATGCAAGTCGAGGGGTATATTGAGCTTGCTTAATAGAGACCGGCGCACGGGTGAGTAACGCGTATGCAACCTACCTTCTACAGGGGAATAGCCCGAAGAAATTCGGATTAATGCTCCATGGTTTAATTGGATGGCATCATTTGATTAATAAAGATTTATCGGTAGAAGATGGGCATGCGTATCATTAGCTAGTTGGTGTGGTAACGGCATACCAAGGCAACGATGATTAGGGGTCCTGAGAGGGAGATCCCCCACACTGGTACTGAGACACGGACCAGACTCCTACGGGAGGCAGCAGTGAGGAATATTGGTCAATGGAGGCAACTCTGAACCAGCCATGCCGCGTGCAGGATGACGGTCCTATGGATTGTAAACTGCTTTTGTACAGGAAGAAACCTCGCTACGTGTAGTGATTTGACGGTACTGTAAGAATAAGGATCGGCTAACTCCGTGCCAGCAGCCGCGGTAATACGGAGGATCCGAGCGTTATCCGGAATTATTGGGTTTAAAGGGTTCGTAGGCGGTTGGATAAGTCAGTGGTGAAATTTCTTAGCTTAACTAAGACCCGGCCATTGATACTGTTTGACTTGAATAGTATGGAAGTAACTAGAATATGTAGTGTAGCGGTGAAATGCTTAGATATTACATGGAATACCAATTGCGAAGGCAGGTTACTACGTACTTATTGACGCTGATGAACGAAAGCGTGGGGAGCGAACAGGATTAGATACCCTGGTAGTCCACGCCGTAAACGATGGATACTAGCTGTTCGGTTTTCGGACTGAGTGGCTAAGCGAAAGTGATAAGTATCCCACCTGGGGAGTACGTTCGCAAGAATGAAACTCAAAGGAATTGACGGGGGCCCGCACAAGCGGTGGAGCATGTGGTTTAATTCGATGATACGCGAGGAACCTTACCAGGGCTTAAATGTAGATTGACAGGTTTGGAAACAGACTTTTCTTCGGACAATTTACAAGGTGCTGCATGGTTGTCGTCAGCTCGTGCCGTGAGGTGTCAGGTTAAGTCCTATAACGAGCGCAACCCCTATTGTTAGTTACCAGCGAGTAATGTCGGGAACTCTAGCAAGACTGCCGGTGCAAACCGTGAGGAAGGTGGGGATGACGTCAAATCATCACGGCCCTTACGTCCTGGGCTACACACGTGCTACAATGGTCAGTACAGAAAGCAGCTACCTGGCGACAGGATGCGAATCTCAAAAGCTGATCACAGTTCGGATTGGAGTCTGCAACTCGACTCCATGAAGCTGGAATCGCTAGTAATCGGATATCAGCCATGATCCGGTGAATACGTTCCCGGGCCTTGTACACACCGCCCGTCAAGCCATGGAAGCTGGGGGTACCTGAAGTCGGTGACCGCAAGGAGCTGCCTAGGGTAAAACTGGTAACTAGGGCTAAGTCGTAACAAGGTAGCCGTACCGGAAGGTGCGGCTGGAACACCTCCTTTCTAGAGAAAAAATTAGTAATTAATACTTTACTCTCGCTGTTAGTTCAAAAAACAACACTTAAGTATACAGAGTCTCGTAGCTCAGCTGGTTAGAGTACTACACTGATAATGTAGGGGTCGGCAGTTCGAGTCTGCCCGGGACTACTAATACATTAAGGGTTTAAAAGGAAATTATAGAGGTTGCGTTATCCACAACCCAATGGAAGCAGATAACACAAATATCTATATCTATGGGGGATTAGCTCAGCTGGCTAGAGCGCCTGCCTTGCACGCAGGAGGTCATCGGTTCGACTCCGATATTCTCCACAAGAACGCAAGTTCAAAACGATCATTGACATATTGAGATACTTAACTAATACAGTTAGAAAAGAATCAAAAATAATAAAATTTATAGAAAGTACGATTCGAAAGAATTGTAAGCACATAAGCAAAATAAGGGCGTATGGGGAATGCCTAGGCTCTCAGAGGCGAAGAAGGACGTGATAAGCTGCGAAAAGCTACGGGGATCGGCACACACGACTTGATCCGTAGATATCCGAATGGGGCAACCCAGTATGTTGAAGACATATTATCCTAATAGGAGGCGAACCTGCTGAACTGAAACATCTAAGTAGGCAGAGGAGAAGAAAACAAAAGTGATTCCGCAAGTAGTGGCGAGCGAACGCGGAATAGCCCAAACCAATGTTGTTACGGCAATATTGGGGTTGTAGGACCACGATATTTCTTGCGGATTTAATTAGAATTACCTGGAAAGGTAAACCAAAGAGGGTGATAGTCCCGTACAAGTAAGAGAAGATAAGAATAGTGGTATCCTGAGTAGGTCGGGGCACGTGAAACCTTGATTGAATCCGGCGGGACCATCCGCCAAGGCTAAATACTCCTGAGAGACCGATAGTGAACCAGTACCGTGAGGGAAAGGTGAAAAGAACCGTGAATAACGGAGTGAAATAGATCCTGAAACCATACGCCTACAAGCGGTCGGAGCCCATTCGTTGGGTGACGGCGTGCCTTTTGCATAATGAGCCTACGAGTTACCGTTGCTGGCAAGGATAAGGACTTCAGGTCTGGATCCGTAGCGAAAGCGAGTCTTAATAGGGCGCTTTAGTCAGTAGTGGTAGACGCGAAACCGTGTGATCTACCCATGGGCAGGTTGAAGTTTAGGTAACACTAAATGGAGGACCGAACCGTTTAACGCTGAAAAGTTTTCGGATGACCTGTGGGTAGGGGTGAAAGGCCAATCAAACTCGGAAATAGCTCGTACTCCCCGAAATGCATTTAGGTGCAGCGATAATCGATAGTTACTTAGAGGTAGAGCTACTGATTGGATGCGGGGGCTTCACCGCCTACCAATTCCTGACAAACTCCGAATGCTAAGTAATGATAATTATCAGTGAGGGCATGGGTGCTAAGGTCCATGTCCGAGAGGGAAAGAACCCAGACCATCAGCTAAGGTCCCCAAATGTATGCTAAGTTGAAAAAACGCGGTTTGATTGCCCAGACAGCTAGGATGTTGGCTTGGAAGCAGCCATTCATTTAAAGAGTGCGTAACAGCTCACTAGTCGAGCGATCGAGCATGGATAATAATCGGGCATAAGTATACTACCGAAGCTATGGATTTACGCTTAATGCGTGAGTGGTAGGGGAGCATTCTAACGGGGTTGAAGGTGATTTGTGAGAATTGCTGGACCTTTTAGAAAAGAAAATGTAGGCATAAGTAACGATAATGCGGGCGAGAAACCCGCACGCCGTAAGACTAAGGTTTCCTCAGCTATGCTAATCAGCTGAGGGTTAGTCGGGACCTAAGGCACACCCGAAGGGGGACGTCGATGGCCAACGGGTTAATATTCCCGTACTACTTATAACAGTGATGGAGTGACACAGTGATGAAAGCACCGCGAACTGACGGAATAGTTCGTTGAAGCACGTACCTATAGGTCTGATAGTAAAATGCGTCGGACTTGGAGAAATGCGATAGTACTCGGAGTCTACGGACGAAGAGATAGTGTGCCTAAGGGCTGTCAAGAAAAGCTTCTAAACTTAGGTTATAAGTACCCGTACCGTAAACCGACACAGGTAGTCGAGGAGAGTATCCTAAGGCGCTCGAGAGATTCATGGCTAAGGAACTAGGCAAAATAGACCTGTAACTTCGGGAGAAAGGTCGCCAGCGCAAGCTGGCCGCAGTGAAAAGGTCCAGGCGACTGTTTATCAAAAACACAGGGCTCTGCAAAATCGTAAGATGAAGTATAGGGCCTGACACCTGCCCGGTGCTGGAAGGTTAAGAGGAGATGTTATCGGTGAGTAATTGTTGAGAAGCATTGAATTGAAGCCCCAGTAAACGGCGGCCGTAACTATAACGGTCCTAAGGTAGCGAAATTCCTTGTCGGGTAAGTTCCGACCTGCACGAATGGTGTAACGATCTGGACACTGTCTCAGCCATGAGCTCGGTGAAATTGTAGTATCGGTGAAGATGCCGATTACCCGCAGTGGGACGAAAAGACCCTGTGCACCTTTACTATAGCTTAGTATTGTTCTTGGATAAGTGATGTGTAGGATAGGTGGGAGACTTTGAAGTGGCGTCGCTAGGCGTTGTGGAGTCATTGTTGAAATACCACCCTTTGCTTATTTGAGATCTAACTTCCGTAAGGAAGGACATTGCTTGGTGGGTAGTTTGACTGGGGTGGTCGCCTCCAAAAGAGTAACGGAGGCTTCTAAAGGTTCCCTCAGCACGCTTGGTAACCGTGCGTAGAGTGCAATGGTATAAGGGAGCTTGACTGAGAGACAAACAAGTCGATCAGGTACGAAAGTAGAGCATAGTGATCCGGTGGTTCCGCATGGAAGGGCCATCGCTCAAAGGATAAAAGGTACGCCGGGGATAACAGGCTGATCTCCCCCAAGAGCTCATATCGACGGGGGGGTTTGGCACCTCGATGTCGGCTCGTCACATCCTGGGGCTGGAGAAGGTCCCAAGGGTTGGGCTGTTCGCCCATTAAAGTGGCACGCGAGCTGGGTTCAGAACGTCGTGAGACAGTTCGGTCTCTATCTACTGTGGGCGTTAGAAATTTGAGTGGATCTGATTCTAGTACGAGAGGACCGATTTGGACCAACCTCTAGTGCATCTGTTGTCTCGCCAGGGGCATCGCAGAGTAGCTACGTTGGGAAGGGATAAGCGCTGAAAGCATATAAGTGCGAAACCCACCACAAGATGAGATTTCTTTAAAGGGTCGTGGAAGATGACCACGTTGATAGGCTATAGATGTAAAGACAGTAATGTCAAAGTCGAGTAGTACTAATAACCCGTAAGCTTATGTGTATCTCTCCCTGATTAAATTCAGGGAGAGGGCAACTTTCTAAGCAATAAATTGGATAATAGATTCAAATCAAAAAGTACTGTATAGTATAAAGTTAAGTAACTTAATATAAAAATATTAGTTATCCGTAGGGTAACAACCGATTTAAGGTGGTTATTGCAGCGGGGCTCACCTCTTCCCATTTCGAACAGAGAAGTTAAGCCCGCTAGCGCAGATGGTACTGCTAACCAGTGGGAGAGTATGACACCGCCTTTCTTTTGAAATCCTTGCTGATTTCCAGCAAGGATTTTTTTATCTACTTACATATCGTAAAAATTATAACTTTATAAAAAAAGAGTAAATTTAATTTGCTTTATAAAAATAAAGGTTATACTTTTGCACTCGCTTTGAAACACAAGTGGGATTATAAATAAGAAGACACGTTCATAGACATATTGGATTGACAGCAAAAATTAAGAGAGTAAGGCAAATGTTTACATTTGAATTAACTTGCTAATTAACGAAATTAAAAATATACGATGAAGAGTTTGATCCTGGCTCAGGATGAACGCTAGCGGCAGGCCTAACACATGCAAGTCGAGGGGTATATTGAGCTTGCTTAATAGAGACCGGCGCACGGGTGAGTAACGCGTATGCAACCTACCTTCTACAGGGGAATAGCCCGAAGAAATTCGGATTAATGCTCCATGGTTTAATTGGATGGCATCATTTGATTAATAAAGATTTATCGGTAGAAGATGGGCATGCGTATCATTAGCTAGTTGGTGTGGTAACGGCATACCAAGGCAACGATGATTAGGGGTCCTGAGAGGGAGATCCCCCACACTGGTACTGAGACACGGACCAGACTCCTACGGGAGGCAGCAGTGAGGAATATTGGTCAATGGAGGCAACTCTGAACCAGCCATGCCGCGTGCAGGATGACGGTCCTATGGATTGTAAACTGCTTTTGTACAGGAAGAAACCTCGCTACGTGTAGTGATTTGACGGTACTGTAAGAATAAGGATCGGCTAACTCCGTGCCAGCAGCCGCGGTAATACGGAGGATCCGAGCGTTATCCGGAATTATTGGGTTTAAAGGGTTCGTAGGCGGTTGGATAAGTCAGTGGTGAAATTTCTTAGCTTAACTAAGACCCGGCCATTGATACTGTTTGACTTGAATAGTATGGAAGTAACTAGAATATGTAGTGTAGCGGTGAAATGCTTAGATATTACATGGAATACCAATTGCGAAGGCAGGTTACTACGTACTTATTGACGCTGATGAACGAAAGCGTGGGGAGCGAACAGGATTAGATACCCTGGTAGTCCACGCCGTAAACGATGGATACTAGCTGTTCGGTTTTCGGACTGAGTGGCTAAGCGAAAGTGATAAGTATCCCACCTGGGGAGTACGTTCGCAAGAATGAAACTCAAAGGAATTGACGGGGGCCCGCACAAGCGGTGGAGCATGTGGTTTAATTCGATGATACGCGAGGAACCTTACCAGGGCTTAAATGTAGATTGACAGGTTTGGAAACAGACTTTTCTTCGGACAATTTACAAGGTGCTGCATGGTTGTCGTCAGCTCGTGCCGTGAGGTGTCAGGTTAAGTCCTATAACGAGCGCAACCCCTATTGTTAGTTACCAGCGAGTAATGTCGGGAACTCTAGCAAGACTGCCGGTGCAAACCGTGAGGAAGGTGGGGATGACGTCAAATCATCACGGCCCTTACGTCCTGGGCTACACACGTGCTACAATGGTCAGTACAGAAAGCAGCTACCTGGCGACAGGATGCGAATCTCAAAAGCTGATCACAGTTCGGATTGGAGTCTGCAACTCGACTCCATGAAGCTGGAATCGCTAGTAATCGGATATCAGCCATGATCCGGTGAATACGTTCCCGGGCCTTGTACACACCGCCCGTCAAGCCATGGAAGCTGGGGGTACCTGAAGTCGGTGACCGCAAGGAGCTGCCTAGGGTAAAACTGGTAACTAGGGCTAAGTCGTAACAAGGTAGCCGTACCGGAAGGTGCGGCTGGAACACCTCCTTTCTAGAGAAAAAATTAGTAATTAATACTTTACTCTCGCTGTTAGTTCAAAATACAACACTTAAGTATACAGAGTCTCGTAGCTCAGCTGGTTAGAGTACTACACTGATAATGTAGGGGTCGGCAGTTCGAGTCTGCCCGGGACTACTAATACATTAAGGGTTTAAAAGGAAATTATAGAGGTTGCGTTATCCACAACCCAATGGAAGCAGATAACACAAATATCTATATCTATGGGGGATTAGCTCAGCTGGCTAGAGCGCCTGCCTTGCACGCAGGAGGTCATCGGTTCGACTCCGATATTCTCCACAAGAACGCAAGTTCAAAACGATCATTGACATATTGAGATACTTAACTAATACAGTTAGAAAAGAATCAAAAATAATAAAATTTATAGAAAGTACGATTCGAAAGAATTGTAAGCACATAAGCAAAATAAGGGCGTATGGGGAATGCCTAGGCTCTCAGAGGCGAAGAAGGACGTGATAAGCTGCGAAAAGCTACGGGGATCGGCACACACGACTTGATCCGTAGATATCCGAATGGGGCAACCCAGTATGTTGAAGACATATTATCCTA
Source organism: Myroides phaeus (assembly GCF_009799805.1). Lineage (NCBI taxonomy): Bacteria > Pseudomonadati > Bacteroidota > Flavobacteriia > Flavobacteriales > Flavobacteriaceae > Myroides > Myroides phaeus. Next base: position 201,627 of record NZ_CP047050.1, on the reverse strand, counting down.
ATAGGAGGCGAACCTGCTGAACTGAAACATCTAAGTAGGCAGAGGAGAAGAAAACAAAAGTGATTCCGCAAGTAGTGGCGAGCGAACGCGGAATAGCCCAAACCAATGTTGTTACGGCAATATTGGGGTTGTAGGACCACGATATTTCTTGCGGATTTAATTAGAATTACCTGGAAAGGTAAACCAAAGAGGGTGATAGTCCCGTACAAGTAAGAGAAGATAAGAATAGTGGTATCCTGAGTAGGTCGGGGCACGTGAAACCTTGATTGAATCCGGCGGGACCATCCGCCAAGGCTAAATACTCCTGAGAGACCGATAGTGAACCAGTACCGTGAGGGAAAGGTGAAAAGAACCGTGAATAACGGAGTGAAATAGATCCTGAAACCATACGCCTACAAGCGGTCGGAGCCCATTCGTTGGGTGACGGCGTGCCTTTTGCATAATGAGCCTACGAGTTACCGTTGCTGGCAAGGATAAGGACTTCAGGTCTGGATCCGTAGCGAAAGCGAGTCTTAATAGGGCGCTTTAGTCAGTAGTGGTAGACGCGAAACCGTGTGATCTACCCATGGGCAGGTTGAAGTTTAGGTAACACTAAATGGAGGACCGAACCGTTTAACGCTGAAAAGTTTTCGGATGACCTGTGGGTAGGGGTGAAAGGCCAATCAAACTCGGAAATAGCTCGTACTCCCCGAAATGCATTTAGGTGCAGCGATAATCGATAGTTACTTAGAGGTAGAGCTACTGATTGGATGCGGGGGCTTCACCGCCTACCAATTCCTGACAAACTCCGAATGCTAAGTAATGATAATTATCAGTGAGGGCATGGGTGCTAAGGTCCATGTCCGAGAGGGAAAGAACCCAGACCATCAGCTAAGGTCCCCAAATGTATGCTAAGTTGAAAAAACGCGGTTTGATTGCCCAGACAGCTAGGATGTTGGCTTGGAAGCAGCCATTCATTTAAAGAGTGCGTAACAGCTCACTAGTCGAGCGATCGAGCATGGATAATAATCGGGCATAAGTATACTACCGAAGCTATGGATTTACGCTTAATGCGTGAGTGGTAGGGGAGCATTCTAACGGGGTTGAAGGTGATTTGTGAGAATTGCTGGACCTTTTAGAAAAGAAAATGTAGGCATAAGTAACGATAATGCGGGCGAGAAACCCGCACGCCGTAAGACTAAGGTTTCCTCAGCTATGCTAATCAGCTGAGGGTTAGTCGGGACCTAAGGCACACCCGAAGGGGGACGTCGATGGCCAACGGGTTAATATTCCCGTACTACTTATAACAGTGATGGAGTGACACAGTGATGAAAGCACCGCGAACTGACGGAATAGTTCGTTGAAGCACGTACCTATAGGTCTGATAGTAAAATGCGTCGGACTTGGAGAAATGCGATAGTACTCGGAGTCTACGGACGAAGAGATAGTGTGCCTAAGGGCTGTCAAGAAAAGCTTCTAAACTTAGGTTATAAGTACCCGTACCGTAAACCGACACAGGTAGTCGAGGAGAGTATCCTAAGGCGCTCGAGAGATTCATGGCTAAGGAACTAGGCAAAATAGACCTGTAACTTCGGGAGAAAGGTCGCCAGCGCAAGCTGGCCGCAGTGAAAAGGTCCAGGCGACTGTT